>NZ_RDQN01000009.1 GCF_003703395.1 Pseudoxanthomonas spadix | reverse complement strand
TCGCTCCTCGTCGCTCAGCACAATCTCAGGGGCAACTCGCACTTGCACTCTCCACTCTTCGTCCTCGTAGAGTGTTGGAACGATGGATTTCATATAAGTTCCATCAAGAATAGAACAGTACACTAGGAGCCTGTCGGACTTTGGCCGGCCGGGCTGCAAATCCGGCTGTGCGGTCCATATTTCCGTCGCTTCTTGCCCCATAGAACCACTATGGGGCGGCGAATCGCCGAAAATCTGTCCTCGCGCAGCCGAATTTTCGCCTCGACCGCCAAAGCCCGACAGACTCCTAGGCGCCGGTGCGTTTGCCTTCGCCGCGCGTAGGACAGCCACCGCTTCAGTCGTCGAACAACGCCTGGATCGCCGCCAGCCCGGCCTTGGCACGCGCCTGCTTGCTGGCCGCGTCCAGGACCGGATCGGCGCCGTCGCGCTGCAGTTCGGCCTGCGGCAGCTCGTCGATGAAACGGCTGGGCTTGAGCCGCATCAGCTCGCCGAACTTGCGCGTGGTCCGGCTGTGGCTCAGGTAAAGCCCTTGCTTGGCGCGGGTGATGCCCACGTACATCAGCCGCCGCTCCTCCTCCAGCGCACCTTCCTCCAGCGCCGCTTCGTGCGGCAGCACGCCGTCCTGGCAGCCGACGATGAACACGTAGCCAAACTCCAGCCCCTTGGCCGCGTGCAGGGTCATCATCCGCACCTGGTTGCCGCCGTCGTCCTTGTCATTGCGCGACAGCAGCGCCAGCTGCGCGGCCAGGTCGCCGGCGCTGGCGCCACGCGGGCCACCACTGAACCAGTCGGCCAGTTCCTCCAGGTTGGCCTTGCGCCGCTGGAAGGAGGCTTGGTCCTTGCACTGCACGCGCAGCTCGGCCAGCAGGCCCGAGCGTTCGGCCAGCAGCCGCACCAGCTCGGCCGCCGGCAGCCTGGGCGCCTGCGCGCGCACTTCCTGCAGCGCATCGTTGAAGGCGGCCAGGCCGTTGGCCGCGCGCGCCGGCAAGGCCTGCAGGGCGCCGGGGATCTCGGCCACGCGTGCCATCGGCAGGTGCCGGGCCTGGGCCAGCTCTGCGAGCCTGGCCAGCGAGGTCGCGCCGACTTCGCGCTTGGGACTCTGCACCGCGCGCAGGAACGCTGCATCGTCGTCCGGATTGGCCACCAGCCGCAGCCAGCTCAGGGCATCCTTGACCTCCTGGCGCTCCAGGAACGCGGTGCCGCCGGTGAGGTGATACGGAATGCGCAGCAGCTGCAGCGCCTTTTCGATCACCCGCGACTGGAAGTTGCCGCGGAACAGGATGCAGAACTCGCTCCACGGCACCTGCCTGGCGGCCTGCAGGTAGGCGATCTCGGCGGCGACCTTTCCCGCCTCGTGCTCGTTGTCGCGGCACTCCCACACGCGGATGCGCTCGCCATCGGCCTGGTCGGACCACAGCTGCTTGGGATGGGCGTGCGGGTTGTGGGCGATCAGCGCATTGGCCGCGCGCAACACGCGGTTGGAGCAGCGGTAGTTCTGCTCCAGCTTGATCACTTCCAGCGCCGGATAGTCCTGCGCCATCTGCAGCAGGTTTTCCGGGTTGGCCCCGCGCCAGGAATAGATCGACTGGTCGTCATCGCCCACGCAGGTGAAGTGGCCGCCCGGCCCGGCGATCGCCTTGAGCAGGCGGTACTGGGCATCGTTGGTGTCCTGCGCTTCGTCCACCAGCAGGTAGCCGATCCGCTCGCGCCAGCCGGCGGTGATCTGCCGATCGTGTTCCAGGATCTGCACCGGCAGGCGGATCAGGTCATCGAAGTCCACCGCGTTGAAGCTGCCCAGCCGCGCCTGGTAGCGCGCGTACAGCGCGGCCGCTTCCAGCTCGCGCGGGCTGCGCGCCCGTTCGGCTGCTTGTTCGGGCGACAGGCCTGCGTTCTTGGCGCGCGAGATCAGGGTCTTCATCAGCTCGATCGCATCGGGCTTGGCCCCGGGCATCAGGTCCTTGAACTGCGCGTTGGCATCGTCGGCGTCAAAGATCGAGAAATTGCGCTTCAGCCCGGCCGCGGCGTGCTCGATCTGCAGGAACTTCAGCCCCAGCGCGTGGAAGGTGCACAGGGTCAGGCCTTCGGCCGCCTCGCCCTTGACCCGCCTGGCCAGGCGCTCGCGCATTTCCCGGGCCGACTTGTTGGTGAAGGTGATCGCCGCGATGCGCTTGGCCGGCATCCGCCTGGAGGCGATCAGGTGCGCGATCTTCTCGATGATCACCCGGGTCTTGCCACTGCCGGCGCCGGCCAGCACCAGCAGTGGACCGTGCACGTGCAGCACCGCGGCGCGCTGCGGGGGGTTGAGCAAATCCATCGGGGAGGCGAGGAGTCAGGGGGGGGAAGAATGAATGCGAAACGAGAAGCGAGCAAAGCCAGCTGCGTCTGGCAGGGCGGGTATTCTGTCACCGGCAGCTGGCCGCGGCGCACTTGCACCCGCTCCGCACTGCGCTCACTTCTCACTTCTCACTTCTCACTCCTCACTCCTCGCTGCTCGTTTCTCACTCCTCGCTCCATGGCCAAGCTCTATTTCTATTATTCGGCGATGAACGCCGGCAAGACCACCACGCTGCTGCAGTCGGCGCACAACTATCGCGAACGCGGCATGCGCGTGCTGATCCTGACCCCGGGGCTGGATGATCGCGCCGGCCCCGGCGTGGTGGCCTCGCGGATCGGCTTGCAGGCCGAAGGCACCACCTTCACCGGCGATGATGACCTGCTGCGCCTGGTCGATGGCGAGTTGGCCGAGTCCGGCCGGCTGCACTGCGTGCTGGTGGACGAGGCGCAGTTCCTCAGCCGTGCGCAGGTCTGGCAGCTGAGCGAGGTGGTGGACCAGCGCGGCATCCCGGTGCTGTGCTACGGGTTGCGCACCGATTTTCGCGGTGAGCTGTTCGAGGGCAGCCAGTATCTGCTGGCCTGGGCCGACGAACTCAGCGAGATCAAGACCATCTGCCATACCGGGGCCAAGGCGACGATGACCGTGCGCGTGGATGCAGCCGGGCGCGTGGTCCAGGACGGGCCGCAGGTGGAGATCGGCGGCAACCAGCGCTATGTCTCGGTCAGCCGCGCCGAGTACAAGAAGATCACCCGCGGCGAGTCGACGATGGCGCCGCAGCAGGCCTTGCTGCCGTTTTGAGCGGTCGCCGCGCCGCGGGCGCCGCCAGCAGGCGTTCGGCGCACCGCTCGCGGATGGCCCGCACCTCGCGTGGAATCACCCCGCCATCGGGCTGGACGGTGGCCAGCTGCGCCAGCAGGGCGTCAAGCTGTTGCAACGTGCCCTGTGAAGGGCTGGCGGTGCAGCGGGTTTCGGCTGCGTAGGCACGGGCGCGCCAGCGCAGCTTGGCCGCTTCACTGCCGTCGCCGCCGTGCCGCGCCAGGCGATCCAGCATGGCCAGCGCGGCGTCGGGCTGGCCGAGGCGCCCGCGGTTGCGGGCCAACGACAGTTCGGCGAACAGCCGCCGCGGATGATCGGCCGGATAGCCGCGCCGGGTCAGCGCGACCGCCGTTTCGAACCAGGGCTGCGCGCCCCGCGCATCGCCCTGGTCGGCGATGACCTCGCCGATCATGCGGTCGGTGTCGCCGACCAGTGGGTGGGAGGCACCGAAATTGGCGACGCGCAGCGCGCGCGCTTCCTGCAGGGCGGCCAACGCCTGGCTGTCATGGCCGGCCGCATGCAGGACCCTGCCGTAGTTGGCCAGCCCGCCCGCCAGCTGCCGCGCGCCTTCGGGCTGGCGCCAGATGGCCACGGCCCGGGCGATATCGCGCTGGGCGGTGGCCAGCTCGCCACGTTCCCAGGCGATGACGCCGGTGGTGTTCCAGGCCAGGCCGGTCTCGCGGTGCCGCTCGCCCATGACCTGGCGGGTGCGCGCCAGCAGCGATTCCATCTGCTCGGCGGCCAGGGCGTACTGGCCCAGATCCACCTGCAACGCCACCAGCTGCCGGCGCAGGCCCAGGGTGAGGGGATGGTCCGAGCCGTGGATCTGTTCGGACACCCGCAGCGCCTGTCGGAAGCCGGCCTGGGCGTTGATCGTGTCGCCGCCGGCGCGCTGTGCGGCGCCCCGCGCACGCAGGATTTCCACCGCCAGCGGATGTTCGTGGCCGACATGGCGATACAGGTAATCCAGCGCGGCGCGGTAGCCGTTCAGCGCGTCCTGTTCCCGGCCCCGGTCGGTGTCCAGCAAGGCCAGGTCCAGCATGTTCTCGGCCACACCGGCATCGTCGCCCAGCGCCTGGCGGCGCGCCAGGGCGCGCTGGAACAGGCTATGCGCCGGCACCAGGTCGCCCTGCTGGCGCAGGCAGCGGCCGTACTGGGACAGGAACTCGGCGGTTTCGGCCTCATGGCCAATCAGGGTGCGCGTCAGCGGTTCCAGCGGCGCCAGCTGGCTGGCGCAGGCCTGGCCGCGATCGAGCATGCGCAGCGCGCGTCCGTGCTGGGCAGCGATCTGCAGGCGCAGCTGCGCGGAGACATCGCCGCGGCCGTTGAGCAGGCCGTCGGCGCGTTCCAGCAACGCCAGCGCCTGCGCATAATCGCCCAGGCCGATGCGCAGCCGCGCGACCACGCCCAGCAGCTCGGCATGGGCCAGCGGCTGGTTGGCCAGCTCGCGCGCGCCGCGCGCCACCCCGGCGTCGAGCAGCTTGCGGCTATCGAATGCATCGCCGCGCGGTGCGGCGCCGGCGTTGTCGAACAGGCCGATCACGAAATCCTGCATCGCCTGCGCGCGCTGGGCCTCGTGCACCGCCTCGCGGGCCTGGCGCAGGCTGATGGCCGCCGCGCCCAGCAGCACCAGCGACATCATCGATCCGGCCAGCAGCCACCAGCGATGGCGCAGCGCGTACTTGCCCAGCCGGTAGCCCACGCTCTGCCGCTGTGCCTGGACCGGCATGCCTTCCAGGTAGCGGCGCAGGTCAGCCGACAGCGCTTCGACCGAGGGATAGCGGTGCTCGGGCTTCTTGGCCAGGGCCTTGAGCACGATCCGGTCCAGGTCGCCGCGCAGGCGCCTGGCCTGGCGGCGCAGGTCCGGTTGCGCCGCCCGGTCAGGCGCGCCCTGCAGCAGCGCCTGCGATGGGCGCATCGGTTCGGCGTCGATGATGGCCTGTTCCCAGGCCAGCACATTGTCGCCCTGCAGGCGATAGGGCTTGGTGCCGGCCAGCAGTTCGAATAGCACCACGCCCAGCGAATACACATCGGTGCGGGTGGTCACCGGCTCGCCGCGGACCTGCTCGGGCGCGGCGTAGTGCAGGGTGAAGGCGCGCAACTCGGTGCGCGCGCCGCTGCCATCGGGCGCATCGAGCAGCTTGGCGATGCCGAAGTCCAGCAGCCGGGTTTCGCCGCTGGCGGTGACCAGGATGTTGGAAGGCTTCAGGTCGCGGTGGACGATCAGGTTGGCATGCGCGTGGCTGACCGCCTGGCAGACCTGGCGGAACAGTACCAGCCGCGCCTCGATGGCCAGGGCATGCTGCTGGCAATAGTCGGTGATGGAAATGCCTTCGACGTATTCCAGCGCCAGGTAGGGCTGGCCCTGCTCGCCGACCCCGGCATCGAGCAGGCGCGCGATGTGCGGGTGTTCCAGCCGCGCCAGGATGTCGCGCTCACGCGAGAAACGCACCCGCAGGCGGTGATCGGCGATGCCCGCATGCAGCAGCTTCAGGGCCACCCGGCGCTGGTAGCCGCTGCCGGCGCGCTTGGCCGCCCAGACCATGCCCATGCCGCCTTCGCCCAGCAGCCACTCCAGGCGATAGGGACCCAGGCGCGCGCCTTCGCAGAGCGCGGCCGGGGCTTCGTGCAGGGGCGGCGGCCAGGCGCCTTCGGCGGCGGCTTCCAGCGCCAGCAGGCCGACAATCTCCTCGGCCAGCCCGGCATCTTCAAGGGCGATCAGTTGCAGCTGGTAGGTACGCTGCTGCGGATTCATGTCCAGCAGCAGGTCCAGCATCGGCGACAGGCGTTGCCACTGGGCGGCGTCCATCGCGCAGGCGCTCCGCTTTACTCGTCCTGCATCGCGGCCAGCAGGAACAGCCGGGCCTTCTGCCAGTCGCGGCGCACGCTGCGCTCGGAGCGCTGCATCAGCTCGGCGATCTCCAGCTCGGACAGGCCGGCGAAATAGCGCATCTCCACGACCTTGGCCAGGCGTGGATCGGCGTCGAAGAGCTGGTCCAGCGCGGTATTGAGCGCCAGGGTGGTTTCGTCCAGGCGCAGCAGGTTGCTTTCCACGTCCTCGGGGATCTCCGCCACGCGCTTGAGGTCGCCGCCGCGCTTGCGGGCCAGGCGGCTGCGGGCGTAGTCCACCACCACCGAGCGCATCGAGGAGGCGGCATAGGCGAAGAAATGCGCGCGGTCGTCGAACTTGGCCCCGCCCTGGGCGCCAAGCAGTTTCAGGTAGGACTCGTGGACCAGCGCGGTGGCGTCCAGGGTGTGGCCCTGGTGGCCGGCCAGCTGGCGCCGGGCCATCGAATGCAGTTCCTGGTAGAGCGTGGACAGCACCCGATCCAGCGCGGCGCGGTCGCCCGAACGCGCGGCATCCAACCAGACCGTGATATCACTCCCCCCCTCCATGAACCCCCTCCTTGCATTGCTGCAGGGGCCGACTATACCGCCTGCAAACGTGACGGGTGTATCTCCCGCTGGTGCGATGCGGCATCACTGCTTTCAGCGCTGGCAGTGCGGGCACCAGACCGTGGTGCGCTGGCCGACCTGGGCTTGCTTCAGGGCGGCCGCGCACCGCTTGCAGGGCAGGCCGCCGCGGCCGTAGACCCACAGTTCCTGCTCGAAATAGCCCGGCACGCCATCGGGGCTGATGAAATCGCGCAAGGTGGTGCCCCCGCGCTGGATGGCGTGGGCCAGGATGTCCTTTACCGCCATCGCCAGGGCTTCATAGCGTTCGCGGGAGACCCTGCCGGCCGCGCGCAGCGGGTGGATCCTGGCCCTGAACAGGCTTTCGGCCGCGTAGATGTTGCCCACCCCGACCACGATCCGCTGGTCCATCAGGAAGCTCTTGACCGGGGCGCTGCGGCCGCGGCTGCGTGCAAACAGCCATGCACCATCGAACTCCTCCGACAGCGGCTCCGGTCCCAGCCCCTGCAGCAGCGGGTGGGTGGTGCCCGGCGCCTGCCACAGCAGGCTGCCGAAGCGGCGCGGATCGTTGAAGCGCAGCACCCGCCCGCCATCCAGGGCCAGGTCGACATGGTCGTGCGCCTTCACCGGCGTGGCCGCCGGCAGCACCCGCAGGCTGCCGCTCATGCCCAGGTGCAGCAGCGCGCTGCCGGCCAGGGTGTCCAGCAGCAGGTACTTGGCGCGGCGACGCACCGCCTCGATCCGCGCCCCGGGCAGGTGCGCGCGGATCTGGTCGGGGATCGGCCAGCGCAGGTCCTCGCGCCGCTGCAGGACTGCGCGCACGATCACCCCTTCCAGGTGCGGGGCCAGGCCGCGGCGGGTGGTTTCGACTTCGGGCAGTTCGGGCATGGCGGCGGGCCTGGAGGGGTCAGCGCTCGGGTGGAGCCGAGGGTGGGAATGTCAGGCGCGGCGGCCGGCTCACTGCGCCGCGGCGCGGTAGACGCCCTGGTCCAGGTGGACGTGAATCGGGCCGCCATAGACCTGCGAAAGCAGGCTGGAGGTGAGGGTCTGCGCGCGCGTGCCGTCGCCGGCGATGCGCCCGTCCTGCAGCAGCACCACCCGGTCGATCTCCGGCACGATTTCTTCCAGGTGATGGGTCACCAGCACCAGGGTGATGCCCTGCCCGGCCAGCGCGCGCATCAGCGTGCAGAACTGCTGCTGGGCCACCAGGTCCAGGCCGGCGGTGGGTTCGTCCAGCAGCAGCGCCTGCGGCTGGTGCACCAGCGCGCGGGCGATCAGCACCCGGCGCATCTGGCCGGTGGACAGCTCGGCCACCAGGCGGCCGGACAGACCCTGTCCGCCGACCCGCGCCAGCGCCTGGGCGGCGCGCTCGCGCATCGCGGGGGTGACCTGCTGGTCGATCGGCAGGACGAAACTGGCGAAAAAGCCGGTGACAATCGCCTCATCCACGCGCAGCTGCGGCATCTGCTGCAGGTCGCCGGTGGCATCGCTGGTGACCAGTCCCAGGCGCGTGCGCAGCTGGGCCACGTTCCAGCGGTCCTGGCCGAACACCTTGACCGGCGCCTGGCCCTGGCGCGCCAGCGGATACAGCTCGCGGTTGATCAGCTTGATGAAGGTGGATTTGCCGCAGCCGTTGGGGCCCAGCAGCGCGGTGTTCTGGCCCAGCGCGATGCGCAGGCTCAGCTGGTCGAGCACGGTGGTGTCGCCGCGCACCACGGTGGCGCGGTCCAGTTCGATCAGGGGCTCGGTTGCGGGGTCGGAAGCGGTGACGGGCAGCATGGGGTCCTGGGCACACCGTGCGCTCGCCTGAACACCATCGGGCGCGACGGGTGAAGTTTGCGGGCAGAGCCGCCATTATGGCCAGGTGCGGCGGGTCCTTGCCCGGCGCCGTCTTCCCTGGAGGGGGAACTTCATGCATCCGTCCCTGATCGACCTGCTCACCGGTGGCCTGCTGCAGTTCGGCTGGTGGCAACTGCTGCTGGTGCTGCTGGTATGCACCCAGCTGACCATCTTCTCGGTGACCCTGTACCTGCATCGCAGCCAGGCGCACCGGGGCGTGGATTTCCACCCGCTGCTCAACCATTTCTTCCGGTTCTGGACGTGGTTGACCACCTCCATGATCACCAAGGAGTGGGTGGCCATCCATCGCAAGCACCACGCCAAGGTCGAGACCGACCAGGACCCGCACAGCCCGCAGGCCAAGGGCATCGGCAAGGTGTTCTGGCAAGGCGTGGAGCTGTACCGCCAAGCGCGCCGGCAGCGCGAGGATATTGCCCAGTACGGCCGCGGCGCGCCGGAAGACTGGATCGAACGCCGGCTCTACACGCCGCTGGCCAGCTGGGGCCCGGTGACGCTGCTGGCGGTGCAGTTCGCGCTGTTCGGCCTGCCGGGCATCGCGCTGTGGGCGATCCAGATGGCATGGATCCCGTTCTGGGCCGCCGGCGTGATCAACGGCCTGGGCCACTGGTGGGGCTACCGCAACTTCGAATCGGCCGACACCTCGACCAACCTGACCCCGTGGGGGTTCTGGATCGGCGGTGAGGAACTGCACAACAACCACCATGCCTTCCCCAGCTCGGCGCGCTTTGCGATGCGCCGCTGGGAGTTCGACATCGGCTGGGCCGCGATCAAGGGCCTGGAAGCGCTGCGCCTGGCCAAGGTGCTGCGGGTGGCCCCGCGCCTGGACATCCGCCCCAACATCGCCGTGCCCGACGCCGACACCCTCAGGGCACTGCTGTCGCATCGTTTCCAGGCCATGACCGACTACCAGCGCAACGTGTTCAGGCCGGCCCTGGCCGAGGAAGCGGCCATCGCCGGGCAGAAGCTGCGCCAGCTGCTGCCCGGCCGCATGCGCCGCGGCCTGGTCGATGACGGCCGCTGGCTCAAGCCCGAGGCACGCGATGCGCTCAACCGCTGGGTCGCCCAGCGCCCACGCATGCAGGCCCTGGTCGAACACCGCAAGCGCCTGGCGGTGCTGCTGGAGACGCGTTCGCACGATGCGGCCGAGCGCCTGCGCCAGTTGCAGGCCTGGTGCAAGGAGGCCGAGGAAAGCGGAATCGCCGCGCTGCAGGCCTATTCGCAGCGCCTGAAGGGTTACGCGCTGGCGCATTGACCTGCCGATCGCACTGCAATGGCGCACCTGCCCCTGGCCCGTCCGCGGCGCCATTCGCAGACCGGGCCCTGCTGCACGCCGGGCACATGCGCTGGCTGATGGCCCTGGTCCTGGGCTGCTGGGCCGCGCCGATCCTGGCGCAGGTCCCGACCGGCACCGCCGACTACCTGGCGCGCATGGACAGCGACCACGATGGCCGCGTCGGGGTGGACGAATACATCGCCTGGATGAGCTACGCCTTCGACCAGCGCGATGGCGACCACAACGGCGTGCTCGAAGGCGCCGAACTGCCGGGTCGCCGCGGCAAGCCGATCACGCGCGCCGCGCTGGTCCTGCAGCTGCGCCAGCGCTTTGCCAGGCAGGACCGCAGCCACGACGGCCTGCTGGATGCCAGGGAACTGGCCGCCCCGCCGCAGTGAGGCCGGAATCAGGGGGGCCTGCGGCCCGCAGCTTCCCAGGGTTCGGGGTGCTTGAGGTCGAATCCCGCGTCCCTGATCGATGCGCCGGCCGGGATAATGCGCGTCCTCTTTGCCCACCGGTCTGCGCCCCATGTGGTTTGTTGCCTTGGCCGTGCTGTGCAGCGTGGCCGTGTCGGTCCTGTTCCGCCTGGCGCCGCGTCTGCGGCTGGACCTGCCGCAGGCGGTGACCTGGAACTACCTGGTTGGCGCGCTGCTGGCGCTGGGCCTGCTGGACCCGCCGCTGCAGGCCCTGCACGGCGAACATGCGCCGTGGCGCTGGTGGTTGCCGCTGGGACTGCTGCTGCCGGGCCTGTTTCTGGTGCTGGCCGCCTCGGTGCGCCGGGCCGGGATCGTGCGCACCGAGATCGCCCAGCGCCTGTCGCTGCTGCTGTCGCTGATCGCGGCCTTCACCCTGTTCGGCCAGCGCGCCGGCGGCTGGCAGATCGCCGGGCTGGTGCTGGGCCTGGCGGCCATTGCCTGCCTGTTGGCGCGGCCGCGCGCCGCGGCGGCGGCCGATGCCAGCCACTGGCGCCTGCCGCTGGTGGTGCTGGTGGGCTGGGCCACGACCGACGTGTTGTTCAAGCGCATCGCCGCCGACGGCGCCCCGCTGTCGGCCTCGCTGCTGGCCACCTTCACCGTCGCCTTCGTGCCGATGCTGGCCTGGCAGCTGTGGCGCCAGCTGCGCGGGGGCGTGCACCTGGACCTGCGCAGTCTGGCCGGCGGACTGCTGCTGGGCCTGCTCAACTTCGGCAACATCGGCTTCTACCTGGGCGCGCACCGCGCGCTGCCGGGCGCGCCAGCCACGGTGTTTGCCAGCATGAACATCGGCGTGGTGCTGCTGGGTACGCTGGTCGGCGCGCTGGCCTTCGGCGAACGCCTGGGCCGGCTCAACCTGCTGGCGATCCCGCTGGCGATCCTGGCCATCGCCCTGATCGGGCGCGGGATGGGCTGAGCCTAAAGATCAAATCCCAGCAGCGGCGGGGCGTGGTCGGCGCTGCGCCACCGGCCCTCGCCGTTGCGCTCCTGATCGGTGCCGGGCACCTCGACATTGTGCCTTTGACCGTACCGCCCTGCCCAGCGCCGGGCTGGGCGCACTGGTGCAGGCACGCGGCGGCCAGAACGGCAGGATCGCAGCAGGCGATTGGCGGGCATGCGCACCGCTCCATTTCCGAGCCGGGGAGGAAACGGGCGCAAACGACGACGCCGCCCGCAGGCGGCGTCGGAACAGGCGCTGGTGACGGTGATTACTTCGATTGCTCCAGCATCCAGTCGACCGTGGCGCGGATCTGTTCCTCGCTCAGGCCGGCATTGCCGCCCTTGGGCGGCATCACCCCGCCATCGGGGCCGGTGAAGCCTTCGATGGCATGCTTGTACAGGGTGTCCTTGCCCTTGGACAGGCGCGCGCCAAGGCCCGCCGGGGTCAGCATCGGGGCCATGCCCACGCCCGTGGTATGGCAGGCGGTGCACAGCTGGTCGTAGATCGTCTTGCCGTCCAGGGTGCCGCCGTAGGCGCCCTGGGCGGCCTGGGCAGCGGCCGCCGCCGCCGCGGCGGCGGCCTGTGCGGCGGCGCCGGTGCTGCCGGCATAGACTGCACCGACCGGTGCGATCCGGGCCTGGGTCTGCCTGGCGGCCACCGGCGAGACTTCCGGCGGAATCGCCTTGGACAGGAAAAACGCCCCGATCGCCAACCCCACCGTGACCAGCAGCAGCAAGCCGATCACCATCGAGAAGCGCTTGAGAAACTCCAGGTCATAATTGCGCACAGTCCACCTTTGGCAGCGCCGTCGCCGGCGTGGCTGAAAAACACTCGGGTATCCAACGAATGTTCCGGTCGTGGGGGCGCCCGGTCGCTGCCCCCGTTCCGGAAGCGGCTGCCCGCATTATAAGCAGGAGCGCCGGACGCGCATCCCCACCTTGGGATGAGAGCCGGGCAGCGCAGACGCAGCGGGCGATCCGGTGCCGGACATGCGTCGATCCGCCGCGCCGGCGCCCGGCCCGAGGGCCGCGGATGTCCCTTCAGGGACACCAGTAGATCTGCACCGGAGTCCTGGCCGCGCGCAGCACCGTGGCGATCGGCGGACCGGCCTCGGCAGCCAGCGCCTGCTGCAACACCTGGGCTTTGTGCTCGCCTTCGATGTGCAGGTACAGATGGCGCGCGGCTGCCAGCACCGGCAGGGTCAGGGTGATGCGCGGTTCGCCGGCGGCCTCGGCGTGCATGGGCAGCACGCGCGCGCTGCCGGCCGGGTCCAGGGCCCGTTCGAGCCAGTCGCCGCCCGGGAACAACGAGGCGGTGTGGCCATCGTTGCCCATGCCCAGCACCGCCACGTCCAGCGGCAGCGGCAGCTGGGCCAGTTCCGCTTCCAGTTCGGGCAGGGCCTGTTCCGGGCCGTGGCCGTAGTCGCGGTACAGCGGCAGGAAGCTGGCGACCGCGGCCGCGCCATACATCAGGTGCTGGCGCACCAATGCGGCGTTGGAGCGGGCGCTGGTTTCGTCGACCCAGCGCTCGTCGACCAGGGTCACGGCGACCTGCTTCCACGGCAGCGGCTGTTCGGCCAGGGCCTGGAAGAAGCGCACCGGCGTGGTCCCGCCGGACAGGGCCAGCACCGCGCGGCCGCGCTCGGCCAGCGCCGCGCGCAGGTCGTCGGCGACCGCGGCGGCCAGCGCCTGGGCCAGTAGCTCGTGGTTGGGACAGACGTGGACGTGGGCGAGGCTGTCGGGAAGGCTCAGGCTCATGTGCCGGCGTCCTCATGCCAGGTGCGGCCGTCGCGTTCGATCAGGGCCACGGCGGCATTGGGCCCCCAGGAGCCGGCCGTGTAGGGCTTGGGTGCTTCGGGCAGCTGTTCCCAGGCTTCCAGGATCGGATCGATCCAGGCCCAGGCGGCCTCGACTTCGTCGCGACGCATGAACAGCGACTGGTTGCCGCGGACCACGTCCATCAACAGGCGCTCATAGGCTTCGGGCTGGTGCACGCCGAAGGCCTCGGCGAAGCTCATGTCCAGCGGCACGTACTTCATGCGCAGCCCGCCCGGACCGGGATCCTTGATCATCAACCACAGCTTGACGCCTTCGTCCGGCTGCAGGCGCAGGACCAGGCGGTTGGGCTGGGCCGGGCCGGCGCTGGCATCGAAGATCGAGTGTGGCACCGGGCGGAATGCCACCACGATCTCCGACACCCGCTCGGGCAGGCGCTTGCCGGTGCGCAGGTAGAACGGCGCGCCGGCCCAGCGCCAGTTGGCCACCTCGGCCTTGATCGCCACGAAGGTCTCGGTGCGCGAATCCGGGCGGCCCAGCTCGTCCAGATAGCCGGGAACGGCCACGCCGCCTGACGCACCGGCGCGATACTGGCCGCGCACGGTGACATGGCCGACCTCGGTGGCGGTGATCGGCTTGAGCGAACGCAGCACCTTCAGCTTTTCATCGCGCAGCGCGTCGGCCTGCAGCGTGGCCGGCGGTTCCATCGCCACCATGCACAGCAGCTGCAGCAGGTGGTTCTGGACCATGTCGCGCAGTGCACCGGAGCTGTCGTAGTAGCCGGCGCGCTTTTCCAGTCCAACGGTTTCGGCCACGGTGATCTGCACGTGGTCGATCCGGCCGGCGTTCCACAGCGGCTCGAACAGGATGTTGGCAAAACGCAGCGCCAGCAGGTTCTGCACCGTCTCCTTGCCCAGGTAGTGGTCGATGCGGAAGGTCTGGTGTTCGGCGAAGGCCGCGCCGACGGCATCGTTGATCGCCGCGGCGCTGGCCGAATCCCGGCCGATCGGCTTTTCCACCACCACCCGTGCGTTGCCGGTGTTCAGCCCGGCATCGCGCAGGCGCGAGCACAGGTCCACGAACAGGTTGGGGCTGGTGGACAGGTAGAACACGCGAATACGGTCCGGGCCAGTCTGCCTGAGCAGCTCGCCGAACTCCTCCCAGCCCTCTTCCCTGGTTGCATCCAGCGGGCGGTAGTCCAGCAGCTGCAGGAAGGCCGGCACCCGCGCGCGCAGCAGCGGCTCGGCTTCGGTGATTTTTTCCAGCGCCTCGCCGATCCGGGCGCGGTACTCGGCGCCGTTCTGCCGGTCGCGGGCCACGCCGATGATGCGGCTGTCCTGGGGAATCTGCCCGTCGGCATAACGGCGCAGCAGGCCAGGCAGCAGCTTGCGCAGGGCCAGGTCTCCGGTGCCGCCGAAGATCACCAGGTCGAAGCTGTCCACGGGAACGGTCTTGGCTGTCACGGGGCAAGGCCTCGTCGGAAGCGGATGAGGAAACGGGCAAGACGATACCACCGCGCTACCACGCGTCCCAGTCCTGCACCTGACTGTGCCCACCATGGCGCGTACATTGCAACTTTGGTATCTCATTGGTACTTTCACGGGCATGCTTTCCGCCATCGCCACCGAATACCTGCGCCTGCAGTCGGCCGAAACCAGCCGTACCCTGGCCTACCTGCGCCTGCGCCGCGCCGTCCAGCACCTGATCGACACCGGCGTGCTCGGCCCTGGCCACGGCCTGCCCAGCGAGCGCGACCTGGCCGGTGGCCTGCAACTGTCGCGGGTGACCGTGCGCAAGGCGTTGTCCGGTCTGATCGACCAGGGCCTGCTCAGCCAGCGCCAGGGCGCAGGGACGTTCGTGTCCGAGCGGATCGTGCGCAGCTTCTCGCGCCTGACCAGCTTCACCGATGACCTGCGCGAGCGCGGGCTCAATCCGCAGGTGACCTTCCTGGAACGCGGCATCGGCGAGGTCACGCCGGAAGAGGCGATGGCGCTGAATCTTTCGCCCGGCAGCGGGGTGGTGCGCCTGTCCCGCCTGCGCCATGTCGATGGCGCACCGATCGCGGCCGAACGCACCCTGGTGCCGCACAGCCTGCTGCCCGATCCGCAGTGCATCGGCGGCTCGCTCTACGAAGCACTGGATACCTACGGCCATCGCCCGCGCCGCGCCCTGCAGCGCCTGCGCGCGGTGGCGCTGGAACAGGAAGCGGCGCAACTGTTGCAGCTGGAAGCCGGCGCCCCCGGCCTGCTGGTCGAGCGGCGTGCGTTCCTGGCCGATGGTCGCGTGGTGGAATTCACCCGCTCGTTCTATCGCGGCGATGCCTACGATTTCGTGGCAGAACTGCAGAGCGATTGAGCGTCAGCAAAGCCACCACCTGGCGCCTTCACCCCATCGCGCGACCGGTGCGACGCCCGCGGGCATCGTGCTCAGAGGCTGAGAAAAATTCGACCGCCGTAGCGAGAGCGCCGCCAAGCGTTCGTGACAAGGTGCGTTGGGGGGCAAATCCGGGGAGTTTGGTGAGCCAAATGACCCGGATTTGCCCGCAGCGCGCCGCCGGCACGGGCGTTTGGAGACGGTCGCAGTAGGCGGGCGATTTTTTCTCAGCCTCTCAGTCGACCGCCAGCGGTCCACGCTGTCCAGCCGACAGCAGACGCTGCGCGTCCACGCCCACCGCATCGAAGATCTCGCCGATCCGCTCGATCGCATGGCGCGCCTGCGTGGCATCGCGCACCTGCGCCAGGATCGCCGCGGCATCGGCGGCGCAATCGTCGAAGAAGGCCTGCTCCAGCGGCGCCTCTACGCCGGCGATGACCTTGTCCTGCAGCTGGTTCAGCTGCTGCTCAAGAAGTTTCTGGTGCATGGCGCGCCTCTCGATCGTGCCGGCAGGAAGGGCACTGCTGCGAATGCCTGTCCGCAATCGGCGGGCGGGCTGGAATGGGTCGCACAGTCCGCACAGGACGGTCATGATCAGGCGCCATGTCCATCGCATGCAGCGACCAAGGTGCCGCCGCCGGCATTGCGGCATCGTGAGCGGCCGGGAAACGATTGTTCGCGCCGGATTCACGGTGGCGTGCTAAGACTCGCCCATGACGTCGCATCGGGCACCACCGCCAGGTCAGCAAGGACCGCTGATCACGAATTGCCCGGCGCTGTTCATGAAACTTGAAACGCAGTTGGGTGGTCTCACCGCACCTGCAGACCGCCATCAATTGGCTGCTGGTGCAGCCGGCCGTACCAGCCGGCGACCCAGCATCCCCGCATGACGCTGTAAGCCCTACCACAACCACGCGTTGCGCCCATGTGCCGGCCCATCCGGCAATCACCTGCAAGCGCTGCATGCAGTCCCGCGATGCCCTGCGTCCTGTCGAACCAAACGCCTCGGACCGCCTCGCGCGTGTCCGCACCGCCGTTCCATCCGCGCAGCAAGGGGAACCCACACATGGCCGCCATCATCGACCTTCAACCGCTGCCGACCGGCAATCCCACCAGCCTTGTACCGATGGCCCCACCTGCGGTGACGCCGCTGTATACCGACCCTACGCGCGCGCGCCACGAGTGCGCCAGCGTCGAGTACTTCGGGAGGCGCCTGGCCACGCTGCTGGGCCGCCCATTCCGCGATCAGGCGCTGCCTGGCTTGCCAGGCTATTTCATTCCGCTGGACACACTGACTTGCGAGGAAGCGGCGATGCGCGGCATCACCTGCGCGCAGGATCTGTTTGGCGGCGTGGTGCCGCATGCGTTCGTGGCCAGCAAGCTGGTCAGCCACGGACTGGTCGCAAACGGTGCGGGCGCGCCGCCGGGCTGGGCGCCGCAGCTGGGCGCCGCGCTCGGCGATGCGGTATTGCCTGGGTATTCGGTCTTCAGCGCCGATGATGCGCGCCGCGCGCTGGTGGCGCTGCTGCCGCTGGGCAAGGTGCGCGGCAAGCTGGCCCATGCCCGCGGCGGTCACGGCCAGCGGGTGATGGCCTCGCAGGCAGACCTCGAGGCCTGGCTGGCGCAGGTCAGCGACGCGGAAATCGCCGACGGGGTGGTGATCGAGCTGAACCTGGAGTCGGCACTGACCTTCAGCATCGGCTGCGTGGAGGTGGGCGGCGCGTCGATCGCCTACTTCGGCACCCAGCGCACCATCGGCACGCCCAGCGGCGAGGTGGTCTACGGCGGCTCGGTCCTGCGCGTGGCACGCGGGGGCCTGGACCAGCTCCGGCACGTACCATTGCCGCGCCATGCCGGCGATGCCATCGCCAGGGTGCAGCATTACGAAAGCACGATCGTGCAGGCCTATCCGGGCTTCTTCGCCTCGCGCCGCAATTACGACGTGGTCCATGGCCGCGATGCGAAAGGCATTGAGCGCTGCGGTGTGCTCGAGCAATCCTGGCGCTTCGGTGGTGCCAGCCCGGCCGAAATCCTCGCGCTGGAAGTGCTCTGCGCCGAGCCGGAGGTGCCGTGGCTGGATGCGATGACCTACGAAACCTACGAGGACGAACCGGTGCCCGGCGATGCGCTGGTGTATTTCCAGGATCAGGTGGCTTCACTTGGCCGTCTGACCAAATACGCTAGGGTCACCGCTGATGGACGTGACCCTTGAACACATCGGTTTTCCGGTCGAAAGCGTTCAGCTGTCCGGCACTTTGCTGGCACCGGCGCGCGCGCTGCCCGGCGTGCTGTTCGTGCATGGCTGGGGCGGCAGCCAGGACCATGACCTGGCGCGGGCCCGCGACGCCGCGGGCCTGGGCTGCGTCTGCCTGACCTTCGACCTGCGCGGCCATGAAGGCGATGCGCAGATGCTCGAACGCGTCAGTCGCCAGCAGAACCTGGACGATCTGCTGGCCGCCTATGACTGGTTCGTGCAGCAGCCCAATGTCGATGAGAACGCCATTGCCGTGGTCGGCATCAGCTATGGCGCCTATCTGGCGGCGATCCTGTCCTCGTTGCGGCCGGTGCGCTGGCTGGCGCTGCGGACCCCGGCGCTGTACAAGGACCAGGGCTGGGAACTGCCCAAGCGCCAGCTGCACCAGGACCCGGACCTGATTCCCTTCCGCCATCGCCAGGTGGCATGGAAGGACAACCGCGCGTTGCGCGCCTGCGCCGAATTCACCGGCGATGCGCTGATCGTCGAAGCCGAGCTGGACCAGATCATTCCGCACCAGGTCATCGAGAACTACGTGGCCGCCTTCACCCGCGCCCGCTCGCGCACCGCGCGGGTGATCGCCGGGGCGGACCATGCGTTTTCGGAAAAGCCGGCGCAGCGCACCTACACCGCGGTGCTGGTCAGGTGGCTGACCGAGATGGTGGTCGGTGCCCGCGAACACGCTGCGCGCGAAAAGGTCTCCGAACGCAAGCGCGCGCGCGATGGGCAATCCTCGGCGCCGTCGGCACACGCGGTGGCGGCGGGCGATGCGATGACGCGGTAGGAGCGATGGGCATTCCCGGTGATGCCCATCGCGGCCATCGGCCGATCCTGCCGGTTCAGGCGCGCTTGCCCCGCAACCGCTCCAGCACGCCATCCAGCGTGTCCAGATCGGTGTAATGGATCACCAGCTTGCCCTTGCCGTTGCGGCCGTGGGCGATGTTGACGGTGGTGCCCAGGGTCTCGGACAGCTCGGTCTGCAGCGAGGCGATGTCGGCCTGCGGCGCGGCCCTGGCGGGTTTGTGCTTGCCATTGACCGGGACGCGGCCGGCGGCGAACTGCGAGGCGCGGTGTTCGACCTCGCGCACCGACCAGCCGCCGTCGGCCGCTTCGCCGGCCAGCTTGCTGGCCAGTTCCGGCGAGAGCGTGAGCAGGGCGCGGGCGTGGCCCATTTCCAGGCGGCGCGCCTCGAGCAGGGCGCGGATGGCCGGCGGCAGTTCCAGCAGGCGCAGCAGGTTGGACACCGCCGCGCGCGAGCGGCCGACCGCTTCGGCGGCCTGGCCGTGGGTCAGGGAGAATTCGCTGATCAGCCGCTGCAGCGATTGCGCTTCTTCCAGCGGGTTGAGGTCCTCGCGCTGGATATTCTCGATCAGCGCCATGGCGATGACGGTGCGGTCGTCCAGTTCGCGCACCACCACCGGCACCTGGGCCAGGCCGGCCAGCTGGGCGGCGCGCCAGCGGCGTTCGCCGGCGACGATCTCGTAACCGCCGCTGCCGCTGGCGCGCACCACGATCGGCTGGATCACACCCTGGGCGCGGATCGAGTCGGCCAGCTCGTCCAGCTTGGCCGGGTCCATCGCCATGCGCGGCTGGTACTTGCCAGGCTGCAGCTGGCCAACCGGGACGTTGCGCAGGGCTTCACCGGGCTGGGCTTCGGTCGGCGGGGTTTCGGCGCCCTTGGGGCCGAGCAGCGCTTCCAGGCCGCGGCCGAGGCCGCGCTTCTTCGGGGCGGGCATCAATGGGTCTCCATGCGGGGGGGCGCGGGTCGGCTGCGTTCCTGCTGGCGGCGGATGAGCTCGCCGGCCAGGCCCAGGTAGGCCACGCCCCCGCGCGAGGCCCGGTCGTAGCCGACGATGCTCTGGCCATGGCTGGGCGCTTCGGCCACGCGCACGTTGCGCGGCACGATGGTGCGGAACACCTGCTCGCCGAAGTGCTCGGTCAGCTCGGCCGAGACCGCGTTGGCCAGGTTGTTGCGCACATCGAACATGGTCCGCAGCACCCCTTCGATCTCCAGCGTCGGGTTGAGCCGGCCGCGGATGGCCGAGACCGTCTCCATCAGCGCGCTCAGGCCCTCCAGCGCGTAGTACTCGCACTGCATCGGGATCAGCACCGAATCGGCCGCGGTCAGCGCGTTGAGGGTCATCACCGACAGCGCCGGCGGGCAGTCGATGAGGATCCAGTCGTAGTCCGGGCGCAGTGGCTCCAGCGCGGACTTCAGGCGCTGCTCGCGCGCCGGTGCATCCATCAGCTGGATCTCGGCGGCGGTCAGGTCGATGTTGGCCGGCATCAGGTCGAAATCTTCTGCGGTGCGCACGATCGCCGCGCGCGCCTGGCTTTCCTGCAGCAGCACCTCGAAGGTGGAGGTCTCGATCTGGCGCTTGTCCACCCCGCTGCCCATGGTGGCGTTGCCCTGGGCATCCAGGTCCACCAGCAGCACGCGCTGGGGCGTGCGCGCAAGCGCGGCGGCCAGGTTGACGGCGGTGGTGGTCTTGCCGACGCCCCCTTTCTGGTTGGCGATGGCGATGATGCGGGCCATGCAGTCGGCTCTTTGGGGAAAGGGGCGGGACCGGGGATTATGCGGGTTTCGCCGCGACCCGTCCCACCGTGACCAGGTGGCGCTGGCCGTCCAGGCCGGGCACCGACAGCGGCGTGGCCTGGACCAGGGCCCAGCCCGGCGGCAGTGCGGCGATCTCCTCGTGCGGGATCACGCCCTTCATCGCCAGCAACGTGCCGCCGGGCTTGAGCAGGTGTCCGCCGACGGCGACGATGCCGGCCAGGGTGTCCAGCGCGCGCGCGGTCAGGTGGTCGTAGGCAGCCGGTGCGTCCAGCGCCTCGGCGCGGCTTTCGGCCACTTTCGCATTGTCCAGCCCGAGCTGGCGCACGGCCTGGCGCAGGAAGCGGGCCTTCTTGCCGTTGCTCTCCACCAGGGTCACCTGCAGCTGCGGGTGGGCGATGGCCAGCGGGATGCCGGGCAGGCCGGGACCGGAGCCCAGGTCGGCCAGGGTGCCGGTGGACACGAAACGGTGCATGGCCAGCGAATCGAGCAGGTGGCGGGTGACCATCTGCCGCGGGTCACGCACGGCGGTGAGGTTGTAGGTGCCGTTCCAGCGCACCAGCAGGGCCAGGTAGGCCAGCAGCGGCGGCGCCAGGTCCGGCGACAGGCCGAGTTCGGCCAGCCCGTGGCGCAGTGGCGCGTCCAGGCCAGGGGGCAGGGCATCGTGGGTCATTGGCCGCAGCTTAGCGCAGCCCGGCGCGGGGTCGCTTGGGCTTTCAGCCCGGCCGCGCGCGCCAGGCCACCGCGGCCAGGTATTTCGGGTGCGGCTGCCACTGGTGCAGGGTCCAATCGGGCGGCGCGCCCAGGCGCCGGTCGCAGGCCACCAGTCGCAACGGGCCCCAGGCTTGGGTGTGCAGCGCCGCCGCTGGCGCGAACACCAGCCGCTGCAGCCCGAACGAGATCCCGTGCCCGTGCGCCTTGAGCACCGCTTCCTTGGCGCACCACAGGCGCAGGAAGGCCAGCGGGCGCCCGGCTTCGGGCAGGGCGCGCAGGGCCGTTGTTTCCTCCGGCGCGAAATAGCGCTGGGCCAGCTCCAGCGCGCGCGGCCGCGGGCGCAGGCGCTCGATGTCGGCACCGACTTGCACGTCCGGCCCGGTGGTCAGCAGCAGCGCCTGCCCGCTGTGGCTCCAGCTGACGTCATGGCGTTGCAGCGCGCCTTCCAGGTGCGGCTTGCCGCGCGCATCGCGCTGCAGCGGCAGCGTGCCCGGGGCCAGCTGGAACCACGATTCCAGCAGCGGACGGGCGGTCAGTTCGCCTGAACTGCGCGGCGGATGGGTCGTCCACCACACCTGCAGCGGTCCGATGCGCTGGGACGCGGAAAAGGTTTCGCGCAGTTCAGTCATGTGCAGGTGGCACCGGGTGAGCCAAGCAGGTGCCGGCCAGGTGGCCTTGCGCGCGTGAAGGCGGCGCCGCCATGCGGGCGAGACACGTCTTTGCTGGAGCGGTCTTCATCATGTACCGGCCGGTTGTGTATACGGCGGTTTCACGGCGTGACCGGCCAAATCATCGCGCACCCCAAAGCGCGGGGCATCCGAATCATCGAACAAGGAGAACGGCTATGGGCATCATCATCTGGTTGATCGTGGGTGGCGTGGTTGGCTGGCTGGCCAGCATCATCATGCGTCGTGACGCCCAGCAGGGCATCATCCTCAACATCGTGGTCGGCATCGTGGGTGCCGCCATCGCCGGTTTCCTCGGCGGCGGCAGCATCAACCAGGGCGTCACCGTGGGCACATTCCTGTGGTCGCTGCTTGGTGCGGTGGTCCTGCTGGCCATCGTCAACCTGTTCACCCGCAAGAGCGTGCGCTAACAACGCACCAGCGGTTGTGGCGGATCGAAAGCCAAAGCCCGGGCATGTCCCGGGCTTTTTCGTGCGCGGCACGAGATGCGGTGGCTGGCTAATCGAGCTGGGTCCAGGCCGGGGCGTGGTCGCTGGGGCGTTCCAGTGTGCGTGGCTGCCGGTCGATCCCGGCGGCAGTGGCGCGCGCCTTCAACGCATCGGAGACCAGGGTCAGGTCGATGCGCAGGCCCAGGTTGCGGCGGAAGCCGGCCATCCGGTAATCCCACCAGCTGAAGATCCCGGCCTGATCATGGTGCAGGCGCAAGGCATCGTGCAGGCCAAGGTCCAGGATCGCCCGCAGTGCCTCGCGCTCGGCCGCCGAGGTGAGGATGTGGGTGTCATCCCACAGCGCCGGATCGTGCACGTCGCGCGCATCGGGGGCGATGTTGAAATCGCCCAGCACCACCAGCTGCGGATGCACCGCCAGCTCGGCCTTGATCCATTCGCGCGCCGCCTCCAGCCAGCGCAGCTTGTAGCCATATTTCTCGGTGCCCACGTCCTGGCCGTTGACCACGTAGAGGTTGATCACCCGGATGCCATCGACGGTGCCGGCGATGACCCGCTTCTGCACGTCCTGGAAACCGGGAATGCCGATCTGCACGTCCTGGATCGCGCTGCGTGCCAGCAGCGCCACGCCGTTGTAGGTCTTCTGCCCGGCGAACACGCTGCGATAGCCGGCCGCCAGCAGCGCCACGTCGGGAAACCTGTGGTCTTCCAGCTTGGTTTCCTGCAGGCCCACGATGTCCGGCCCGAACTGGCGCAGCCACTGTTCCAGGTGCGGCAGGCGCACGTTGAGCGAGTTGACGTTCCAGCTGGCGATCTTCATGGGCAAGGCGGGCGTGTGCGAAGGCGGCACAGCCTAACCCGCCGGATCGGCGCAGGCGCAGCGCTACACTGGCCGCATGAAAGCCCTGCGCCCTTACCTGGACAAGCGCCCCGTGCTGGGGCAACGGGTGTACGTGGACCCGGCCTGCACGGTCATTGGCGATGTGGTGCTGGGCGATGACGTGTCGGTCTGGCCGGGCACGGTGATCCGCGGCGACGTCAACCACGTGCGCATCGGCGCGCGCAGCAACGTGCAGGACGGCACCATCATCCACGTCAGCCACGCAAGCCCCTACAACAAGGGCGGCTATCCGACCCTGATCGGCGAGGACGTGACCGTCGGCCACGGCACCATCCTCCACGCCTGCACCATCGGCGATGCCTGCCTGATCGGCATGGGCGCGTGCGTCCTGGATGGTGCGGTGCTCGAAAAGAACGCCTTCATCGGTGCCGGCGCGGTGGTCGGCCCGGGCAAGAAGGTCGGCAGCGGCGAACTGTGGCTTGGCAATCCGGCGCGCCCGGCGCGGCAACTTTCGGAGAAGGACATCGAGGGCCTGCTGTATTCGGCCCGGCACTACGTGCGCCTGAAGGACCAGTACCTGGCCCAGCCCGAAGACTGAGCCGCCCGGTTGCCGATCACCGGGTTCGGGGCCGGCGCCGGCGACACCGACCAGGGTCGTCCCAGCGGCTGAAAGATCAGCCGGGCCCCTGGCTGGCCGGGCGGGTGGCGGTTTCCAACGCGGTCAGATAGGCCAGCGCCTGGCTGCGCGAGGCGCCGCACATGGCCGCCTCCGGACGCAGGCGCACGCACACCGCCGGGCGCTCGGGCTGGCCGAAGAGCCGGCAGCGCAGGTGCGCATCCAGCTGTACGCAGGCAACGCCGGCCGGCTTGCCTTGCGGCATGCCGGGAATCGGCGAACTGATCGAAGGCGCGATGCAGCAGGCGGCGCAGCCGCTGCGGCAGGCCAGGGTGGAAGGCGGCGACATCGCGGCAGTGTAAGGCTGCCGGTGATCGGCCATGGCCGCACCGCGATGGGCAAGACGGGCGCCGGCCGCGACCGTGGCGCGCAAGCCAGGTGCCCTGCCCGGCCACCGCTACGCATACAACACGCCCGGCGCGTCATCGATGATCGCGTGGGGCACGAAGCGGGCGCTGTCGCCGGTGATGCGGCTGTCGTCCTCGCGGATGCCGATGCCGCAGGCGCTCTCGCCGATCACCCAGCAGCCGATCAGCGGATAGCGGCCGTCGAAGGCGGTCAGCGGATGGGCGGCCTGGATGATGCACGGGCCGGTATACGGCCCCTGGCTTTCCTGCCAGCTGCCGTCGGCCAGGTGCAGGGCCACGTTGGCGCCCTCGCGGGAGTGCAGCGGCTTGCGCACCCAGCCGGGCTGCAGGGCGCTGCCATCGTCGAAGTGGGCCGGCAGCAGGTTGGGATGGCCGCGATGGCGCTGCCACAGCAGCGGCAGGATGCCCTTGTTGCTCAGCACCGCCTTCCATGGCGGTTCCAGCAGCTGCAGGCCCGATGCCGGCAGGGCCTGGCCGAACGCCTCGCCGAACAGATCCTCCAGCGGATACAGCTTGAACAGCGTGCCGATCACCAGATCATCCAGATCGGTGAAGCGGCCGTCCTCGGACAGGCCCAGGTCTTCCAGCGCGATGAGCTCACCATGCAACCCGGCCTGCGCCGCGCAGTCGCGCAGGTAGGCCACCGTGCCCTGGTCTTCGTTCGAGCCGCGCACCGCGGCGAATTTCAACGGGTGCTTCAGCTCAGGCGCGATTTGGCCGAAGCGCGCCACCAGTGCCTCGTGCAGGGAATTGAACTGGTCCGCGTGGGCTGGCAGGCGCCGGGCCGCGCGCTGGTCTTCCAGCCATTGCCACTGGAAGAACGCCGCCTCGAACAAGGACGTCGGCGTGTCGTAGTTCAGCTCATAGAGTTTGGCCGGCCCGTTGCCGTCGTAGGCCAGGTCCAGTCGCCCGTACAGATGCGGCTGACGCTGCTGCCAGCTGTCGGCGATCCATTGCCAGTACGGCTGCGCAATGGCCAGCTGCTTGAGCTTGGCCTCATCGCGCAGCACCTCGTCCACCAGGTCCAGCGCCATGGCGTGCAGCTCGGCGCTGGGGTCTTCCAGGTCATCCTCGATCTGGCGCAGGGTGAAGGCGTAGTAGGCCGTCTCGTCCCAGTACGGTGCGCCGCCGATGGTGTGGAAATCGAACCCGCATGCGCCCGCCTGCGCGCGCCAATCGCCACGCTCGGTGATGGCAACCCGACGCATCAGCCGCCGAAGCTGCTGCGGCCGGAACTGCGCGCACCAAAGCCGCCGCGGCTGACCGTCACCGCCCGGTTGGGCGCGCTGGTGATCGGGGTCATGCCGGTGTTGCCGGCGCGGAACGCATTGGACGTGTCCGGGCGGGCCCCTGGCGTGGGGCGCAGCCAGCCGCGGTTGCGATCCTGGAAGGCCGGCGCGCTGTTGAAGCCACGGCGATTGCCCAGCATCTGCGACATGAAAAAGCCGGCCATCATCGGGCCGATGAACGAATGGCCCTGGCTGTCGCGCTGCTCGACGCAGCGGTCCTGGCCCCAATCGGTCTTGCACTGTTCCTGCGAGGCATAGCGCGGCGCCTGCTCGCTGGCCTGTTTCCGGGCGCTGGCGAAAGCTTCCTGGCAGCTGGCCTTGTCGCCGGTCTCGCGGGCGCAGGCGTCCACCGAGGTGTACAGGCCCTGGCGCACTTCCGGTTCGCGTTGGCAGGCGCTGAACAGCAATGGCGCGGCGCCCATCAGCAGCAGGGACGTGGTTCGGGAGCGTTTCATCTTGGGTCGGTCGAGGTCATGCGATGGCCCATGATGCCTGCCGTCACCAACGGCCTGCTGCACATGGCTGAATCGTCAGTTGCAGCAGCAACCGAGAAAAGCGCGGAAAATGCCGCCCTTCCCGCATCACGCCGGCCCTGCGCCGGCCCAAAGACACCGACATGCCCGAGTACCGCTCCAGGACCTCCACCTTTGGCCGCAACATGGCCGGCGCGCGCGCGCTGTGGCGGGCCACCGGAATGAAGGATGACGACTTCCACAAGCCGATCGTCGCGATTGCAAATTCCTTCACCCAGTTCGTGCCCGGCCACGTGCACCTGAAGGACCTCGGCCAGCTGGTCGCGCGCGAGATCGAACGGGTCGGCGGGGTGGCCAAGGAGTTCAACACGATCGCGGTGGACGACGGCATCGCCATGGGCCATGACGGCATGCTGTACTCGCTGCCCAGCCGCGAGATCATCGCCGACTCGGTCGAGTACATGGTCAACGCGCACTGCGCCGATGCGCTGGTGTGCATCTCCAACTGCGACAAGATCACCCCCGGCATGCTGATGGCCGCGCTGCGCCTGAACATCCCGGTGGTGTTCGTCTCCGGCGGGCCGATGGAAGCGGGCAAGACCACCCTGTCCGAGCATGGCCTGGACCTGGTCGATGCGATGGTGGTGGCCGCCGACGCGCATGCCTCGGACGAAAAGGTCGCCGCCTACGAGCGCAGCGCCTGCCCGACCTGCGGTTCGTGCAGCGGCATGTTCACCGCCAACTCGATGAACTGCCTGACCGAGGCGCTGGGCCTGGCCCTGCCGGGCAACGGTTCGACCCTGGCCACCCATGCCGACCGCGAGCAACTGTTCCTGCGCGCAGGACGGCTGGTGGTGGAGCTGTGCCATCGCTGGTACGGCGGCGAAGACGCCAGCGCGCTGCCGCGCACGATTGCCAGCTTCGAGGCCTTCGAGAACGCGATGACCCTGGACATCGCCATGGGCGGTTCGACCAACACCATCCTGCACCTGCTGGCCGCCGCGCAGGAGGGCGAGGTGGCCTTCGACCTGCGCGACATCGACCGGCTCTCGCGCAAGGTGCCGCAGCTGTGCAAGGTGGCGCCGAACATCCAGAAGTACCACATGGAGGATGTGCACCGCGCCGGCGGCATCTTCGCGATCCTGGGCGAACTGGCCCGCGGCGGCCTGCTGCATACCGACGTGCCGACCGTGCACAGCAAGACCCTGGCCGAGGGCATCGCCAGGTGGGATGTCACCCAGAGCGAGGATGAGGCGGTGCACACCTTCTTCAAGGCCGGCCCGGGCGGGGTGCCGACCCAGGTGGCCTTCAGCCAGGCCACGCGCTGGAAGACGCTCGACGTTGATCGCAGCGAAGGCTGCATCCGCAGTGTCGAACACGCGTATTCGGCCGAAGGCGGCCTGGCCGTGCTGTACGGCAACCTGGCCGTCGATGGCTGCGTGGTCAAGACCGCCGGCGTGGACGAATCCATCCACGTGTTCGAAGGCAGGGCCCGGGTGTTCGAAAGCCAGGATTCGGCGGTCAAGGGCATCCTGGCCAACCTGGTCGCGCCCGGCGAGGTCGTGGTGATCCGCTACGAAGGCCCCAAGGGCGGCCCGGGCATGCAGGAGATGCTCTACCCGACCAGCTATCTGAAGTCCAAGGGCCTGGGCAAGCAGTGCGCGCTGCTCACCGACGGGCGTTTCTCCGGCGGCACCTCGGGCCTGTCGATCGGCCATGCCTCGCCCGAAGCGGCCGCTGGCGGCGCCATCGGCCTGGTCCGCGACGGCGACAGGATCCTGATCGACATCCCCAAGCGCGCGATCAACCTGCTGGTGGACGATGCCGAACTGGCCGCCCGCCGCGCCGAGCAGGACGCCAGGGGCTGGAAACCGGCCCAGGCGCGCCCGCGCAAGGTCACCACTGCGCTCAAGGCCTACGCGCTGCTGGCCACCAGCGCCGACAAGGGCGCGGTGCGCGACAAGGCGATGCTGGACGGCTGACGCGCCTGTCGCCCTGACGGGCGGCCAGGCGCGCCGGATCCGGCCATCGCCGGGGAGCGCCGCTTGCGGCCAGGGGCGATGGGCCGATGGTGCGCCCCGCCGCGCGCCGTTCGACGCGGCAAAGCCTTCGCCTCAGGCCGGCGGGTCCTCGCCTGCCGGTTCGGCTTCCTCGTCAAGTTCGGCGCCCAGCTCGCCCAGCAGGGCCTGGGACTGCGATTGCCCCAGCGTCTCCACCCCGCGCAGGCGCCGGGCGATGGTGCGGGTCTTGCGGCTGGCATCGCCCAGGCTCTTGCTGACGGTGTTGATCTGTTTCTCGGCCTTTTCCAGGATGCCGGCGAACTTGCCGAACTCGCTCTTGACCGCGCCCAGCAGCGCCCAGACCTCGCTGGAGCGCTGCTCGATGGCCAGGGTACGAAAGCCCATCTGCAGGCTGTTGAGCAGCGCGGTGACCGTGGTCGGGCCGGCGATCACCACCCGGTGCTCGCGCTGCAGCAGGTCGACCAGGCCGGGGCGGCGGATCACTTCGGCGTACAGGCCCTCGGTGGGCAGGAACATCACCGCAAAATCGGTGGTGTGCGGCGGGGCGATGTACTTGTCGCTGATCGATTTGGCCTGGATGCGGATGGCGCGCTCCAGCTGCACGCCGGTCACGCGCACGGCCTCCACATCGCCCAGCTCCTGGGCGTTGAGCAGCTTCTCGTAGTCCTCGTGCGGAAACTTGGAATCCAGCGGCAGCCATACCGGCGTGGCCTGCCCGTCGCCGCGCCCGGGCAGGCGCACGGCGAAGTCCACCATCTCGTTGCTGTCGGCGCGCACCTTGACGCAGCGCGCGTACTGCTCGGCAGTCAGGGTCTGCTCGAGGATGTTTTCCAGCTGCACCTCGCCCCAGCCGCCGCGGCTTTTGACATTGGTCAGCACCCGCTTGAGGTCGCCCACGCCGGTGGCCAGCTGCTGCATCTCGCCCAGCCCGCGCTGGACCTGCTCCAGGCGTTCGGACACCAGCTTGAAGGACGCATCCAGGCGCGTGTTGAGGGTGCCCTGCAGCTTCTCGTCCACGGTTACCCGGATCTGTTCCAGCTTGGCCGCGTTGTCGGCCTGCAGGCGCTGCAGCTGCTGGTCCAGGGTGGCGCGCATCTCGGCGATGCGGGTCTCGTTGCGCTGGGTCAGCTCGGCCAGGCGCAGGCCCTGGGCATCGGCAAAACGCTGCTGCGATTGGCCCGCCTCGCTGCGCGACTTGCGCGCGTCTTCGGCCAGCGCTTCGCGCAGGGCGGCCATGTGCGCGTCGCTGCGGGCGATCAGCTCGCTCAGTTGCTGGCCGAAGGCCACGATCCGGGCTTCCTGCTGCGCGCCGAAGGCGTCCAGCTGGGCGCGCATCTCCACCAGCCGGCTGCCGAGCTGTTCGGCGCTGCGCTGCTGGGCCTGCGCGCCTTCCTCGCGGGCCTTGCGCGCGTCCTCGCCCAGGGCCTGGCGCAGCAGGTCCAGGCGGGTATCGGTGCGGCTGGACAACTCGGTCAGGTTGCGCGCGAAGGCCTCCATGCGTGCGTCCTGCTGGCGGGCCAGGCCTTCGAGCTGCTCGCGCAGCTCGCCGCGGCCGCTGCGCTGTTCCTCGCGCAGGGCGTTTTCCAGTGCGTCCGTGTTGGAACGGCGCAGCAGCAGCACCAGCTGCAGCACGATGACGGCCAGGACCAAGCCGCCCAGGATCAGGATTTCAGGTTGCATGCAGGCCAGTGTATCGGCGGCAGGTCTCAGCCACTGCGCCGGATGGCGGTGTCCATCCGGCCCCGGCACGACCCGGCGCGCGCGCAGTGCCGGTCATGGTGCAGGCGCGCGGCATGCCGAGGCCGCCTGCTCCTGTCGGCCTGGCTCAGCCGAAACCTTCCAGCACGATCTTGCCCTTGGCCTTGCCGCTTTCGATCAGGGCATGGGCGCGGCGCAGGTTGGCGGCGTTGATCGTGCCGTAGTGCTCGCTGAAGGTGGTGCGCAGGACGCCGGCATCGACCAGCTCGGCCACCCGGGTCAGCAGCACGTGCTGGGCCTGCATGTCCGGGGTCTGGTAGAGCGGGCGGGTGAACATGGATTCCCAGTGCAGGGAGATGCTCTTGGGCTTGAGCGGCATCGCATCGAGCGAGGGCACATCGTCGATCAGGCCCAGCTGACCCTGCGCGGCGATCAGGTCGAGGTACTGGCTGTAGTAGCTGCCGGTATGGGTGAGGCTGGCCACGTGCTGGACCTGGTCGATGGCCAGGGCCTTGAGCTGCGGCAACAGCGGCTGGCTGTGGTCGATGACGTGGTGGGCGCCCAGCTCCCTGACCCAGGCCTGGGTCTGCGGGCGCGAGGCGGTGCCGACCACGGTCAGCGAGGTCAGCTTGCGCGCCAGCTGGACCAGGATCGAGCCCACGCCGCCGGCTGCGCCGGTGACCAGCAGCACCTGGCCCTGGCCCCCACCTTCGGCAATGCGCAGGCGGTCGAACAACAACTCCCAGGCGGTGATGGCGGTCAGCGGCAGGGCCGCGGCCTGGGCATCGTCCAGGCTGGCCGGCTTGCGCGCGACGATGCGCTCGTCCACCAGCTGATACTGGGCGTTGCTGCCGGGGCGATCGATCACCCCGGCGTAGAACACCGCATCGCCCGGCTTGAACAGGGTGACCGCGGCACCGACGGCCTCGACCGTGCCGACCGCGTCCCAGCCCAGTACCCGCGGCTGGCTGACCTGGGCGCGGTGGCGGACCTTGGTATCGACCGGATTGACCGACACCGCGTGGACCTTGACCCGCAGGTCGCGCGGGCCGGGCTCGGGGATCGGCAGCTCGATGTCGATCAGCGCGGCCGGGTCATCGATCGGCAGGCCAGCGTGGAGGTAGGCGACGGCTTTCATGGCGAAGGACTCCCTCGGAGGACGGATCTGCAGGCCATTGTCGGCGCGCAGCGCGCCGCGGAAAACCCGCCAGGACTGCAAACCGGTGGCACAGGGGTCCGAAAACCTCCCGCCCGCAGGCGCCGCCGGCCAGGCGGCCGATCAGACCATGCAGGTCATCAGCACCAGGAAGGCCTTGGCCTCGCCGTCGATGCTGGCGCTGAAACCGGCCACCGGATGCTCCAGGCTGCACGCGCCCTGTTCGATGCGGATGTCCGGGACCAGACCATGCCTGACCTCCGACCAGACCGCCACCCGGCCGGCCTCGATCAGCGGGATCAGCACCAGGCCGGCATCGCCGACCTGGGTCAGGCTCAGCTGCTGGCAGCCGCGGGCGTCGCGCGCCAGGTCCCGGGTCATGGCCAGCAGGTCGCTGGCGCGTCTGGCCATGATCCGGGTCATGCGCGCATCCAGTGGCAGGCCATCGGCATCGCCCCCGGCCAGGGTCTGCAGGGTGTCGGCCGAGACCAGCACGTGCGAGCCCTTGAGCGAACCCTGATAGAGCGCAATGCAGCGCACGGGCATGGCCGTGCGCAGCTGCACGACAGTGGCGGCCGGCGCGGTGGCGGCTGCGGCGGCCAGCAACAGCGACATCACGGGTGCGAACATGGGCTCTCCGGTCCCGGCGCAAGCAAGGCGCAGCACAACGCCCATCTGGCGGCCACTTTACCGGCGGCCGGCAACTGCCGGCCAGCGCCGCCGGTTCAGGCCGAAGGCTGCGGACTGACCCGTGGCGCCCGACCTGCACGCCCGCCGGCACGCGCGGCTGGCGGCGGGGCCGCCTGCGCCACCCGCGGCAGGCGCAGGCCGATGCACACATGGCCATCTTCGCAGGTGGCAAACACCGTGCCGCCATGCAGCTGTGCCACGGCCTTGACGATGGCCAGGCCCAGGCCGTGGTTCTGGTCGCTGCCGGTGCGCGACGGATCGGCGCGGTAGAAGCGGTCGAACAGATGCTCCAGCGCCTCGCGCGGGATCGGCGCGGCGCGGTTGCGCACGCTCACGCTGACTGCGTCGCCGGCCTCGGTGATGAAGACCTCGATGGTGCCGCCCGGGGCGCCATGACGCAGCGCGTTGTCCAGCAGGTTGGTGATGGCGCGCGCGTACAGCGAGCCTTCCACCCGCGCGCGCGCATCGCCTTCCACGCGCAGGGACATGCCGGCATCTTCCATGACCATGTCCATGAACTCAGCGGCCTTGGTGGTTTCCTCGCGCAGCGAGACTTCCACCAGGTCGCGCGCCGATTCGCCGCGGTCGGCGCGGGCCAAAAACAGCATCGCGTTGACGATGTTGCGCAGCCGTTCCAGCTCTTCCAGGTTGGACTGCAGCGTGGATTGAAGCGCATCGGACGAACGCGCGCGGGTCAGGGTCACCTGGGTCTCGCCGATCATGTTGCCCAGCGGGGTGCGCAATTCGTGGGCGACGTCGGCATTGAACGCGTTGAGCTGCTCGTAGGCGCGCTGCAGCCGATCCAGCGCCTCGTTGAGCGAGACCACCAGGCCTTCCAGCTCGGTCGGCAGGTGGTCGGCCGGCAGGCGCAGGGTGAGGTCGCGCACGTCCAGCTTGCGCGCGTAGGCGCTGAGCCGGTCCACCGGCGCCAGGCCGCGCCGGGCGATCCACCAGCCCAGCGTGGACACCGCGGCCACGGCCACCAGCGACAGCACCACGATGCCCACCGCCAGCAGCCACTCGGCCGCCTCGATGTCGCGCTTGCCCTCGGCCACGATCAGCTGCACCGCCGGGCGCTCACCGGCGGCCGGCAGGGGATGGGACAGGGTCAGGTACTGCTGGCCGTTGGCCAGCACCGCGTTGCCGAAGCCCTCGACGTGGCCGTCGAACCGCGCCTGGTCCAGAAAGCCGCTGCCCACGCGGTAGCGCGGATCGCGGCTTTCCACCAGGAAGTACAGGCTGCCGTCCTCGGGGGTGAAGTCGGCCAGCTTGTCGCGGAAAATGCCCCATTGCGCGTCCTTGTCGGCCCGTGCCGCCAGGCGCTCGACGATCACCAGCCGGGCGTGGAGTTCCTCACGGTTGTGGCGCTGCAGTTCGTAGGACTGGAACAGGAACAGCGAGACGGCCAGCACCGCCAGCACCACCGTGGCGGCCAGGCCGAACATCAGCCCCAACCGTGCCGCGATGGAGCGGGTGTTCACTCGGCCTGGTCCTCGCGCACCTCGAGCACGTAGCCCATGCCGCGCACGGTATGCAGCAGCTTGGTCTCGCCCGGGTACTCCAGCTTGGCGCGCAGGCGCTTGATCGCCACTTCCACCACGTTGGTGTTGGTGTCGAAGTTGATGTCCCACACCGTCTCGGTGATCACCGTCTTGGACAGGATCTGCGAGCGGCGGCGGGCCAGCGCGGCCAGCAGTGCAAACTCCTTGGCCGACAGGTTCAGGCGCCGGCCGCGGCGGGTGGCGCGACGGGCCAGCAGGTCGATGTGCAGGTCGCCGACCTGGATCTGGGTGGCTTCGTGGGCGCGGCCGCGGCGGGTGATGGCCTGCACGCGCGCCAGCAGTTCCAGGAAGGAAAACGGCTTGACCAGGTAATCATCGGCGCCTGCACCCAGGCCGCGCAGGCGATCGTCGACCTGGTCGCGCGCGGTGAGCATGATCACCGGGGTGTCGCGCTGGGCGCGCAGCGCCTGCAGCACCTGCAGGCCGTCCATGCCCGGCAACATGATGTCCAGCACGACCGCATCGTAGTCCCCGGTCAGGGCCAGGTGCAGGCCGTCCACGCCGTTGGCCGCATGGTCCACGCTGTAGCCTTCCTCGCCCAGGCCGCGGGTCAGGTAGCCGGCCGTCTTGGCTTCGTCTTCGATGATCAGCAGTTTCATGGCGTCATGGTACGGCGTCGGGAGCTGGCTCATGCAGCGTCGATCCATTCAGGTGCGCAGGCGCAAACCGCATCTGCGGCGGGGGTAAGAAAGCCGTCCCGCGGCACCTGCGGCCAGGGGGGCGAGCTTGGCCCGGCGTGCACGCATCCGGCAGCCGGCATCCCCGTGGCGAGCGGCATGACCGGGCGCGGTGCCACGGTCGCTGCGGAAGGCGCTTTCGGGCGATGGCGCCGATTCTGGTCGTCGCCCCCCATCGCCCTCCTGACCAGGCGCTGACAATCCCGTCACTCGGCCAGGGCGAGAGCCGGTCGCGCCCGCCCACGCCTGAATCAAGCAGCCGCGTGCGTCAGCGCGGGTCTTCGCCGGCGCCGGGCCGGCCCCGTACGCCCGACCGCAGGCTCCTAGCAGTCTGTCGGACTTTGGTCGGCCGGGCTGCGAATCCGCCTGTGCGGTCCATCTTTCCGCCGCTTCTTGGCCCATAGCACCACTATGGGCCGGCGAACCGTCGAAAATCTGACCTCGCACAGCCGAATTCTCGCCTCGACCACCAAAGCCCGACAGGCTGCTAGAACAGGCGACCCTGGGCGGATCCGTCCGTCGGCCGCGCCCTGCTCTGCCCCCGCTCCAGGCGCCAGGCCAGCCCCGACATGCGCTCGGCGTGCCGGGCCAGGGCTGCGCGCAGCACGTGCGCGCTGCCGGCCACGTGCAGACGGCTGCGGGCGCGGGTCAGGGCGGTGTAGACCAGCTCGCGGGACAGCACCCGGCTCTCCAGGCGCGGCAGCTGCAGCCAGACCTGGTCGAACTCGCTGCCCTGGGCCTTGTGCACGGTCATGGCGAAGGCGCTCTCGTGCGCAGGCAGGGCGGCGGGATGGAACGGGCGCACGCTGCCGTCTTCGCCGCCGGCAAACCAGGCCATCAGCGCGCCGCTGCCATCGCCCAGACAGATCCCGATGTCGCCGTTGAACAGGCCATGGCGATAGCTGTTTTCAGTGACCAGCAGCAGGCGGCCGTGGAAGTAGGCCGGCGCGCTGCCGGTGCGGCGCCCGGACAGCAGCTGCTCGATGCGCGTGTTCAGGCCGCGCGCGCCCTGTGGGCCTTGGCGCACGGCGGTGAGCAGGCGCAGGCGCTGGGCCAGCTGCAAGGCGCTGGCCGGATCGGACGCGGCGGCCAGCGCGCGCCAGTGCGCCAGGAACAGCTCGCCCTGTGCCTGCAGCGGGTCCAGCACGTCCTCGTGGAAGCTCACGCCACGCAGCTGGCCGCCGCGCAGCAGCGACAGCGCACGTTCGGCATCGCCATCGCGCGCGGCCAGCGCCAGCGGCGACAGGTCGAAGTCCGCCTGCTGGCGATAGCCGCGCAACAGCTGCACCCGGTTGCCGTGCAGGCCGCCGGCCTGGGCGACCACCGGCAGCGCATCACCCAGCAGCGGTTGCAGTGCGCGGGCGTCGTCGGCTTCCAGCGCATCACCGGGACCGGCAGCGGCCAGGATCGCGGCCAGCACGTCGCCGGCTTCCACCGAAGGCAGCTGGTCCGGGTCGCCCAGCAGGATCAGCTGGGCGCCATCGGCGACCGCTTCGACCAGCTTGCACATCAGCGGCAGGTCGACCATCGAGGCCTCATCGACCACGATCACCTCGAACGGCAGCGGGTTGTCGGCGTTGTGGCGGAAGGTGGGCTGGTCGGGAATGGTGCCGAGCAGGCGATGCACGGTGCTGGCGCTGCCCGGCAGGCCAGCGCAGAGCGCGGCATCGACACCACTGGCGATGATCTGCGCAGCGGCCTTGCGCAGGCTCTCGGCCATGCGCTCGGCGGCGCGGCCGGTGGGCGCGGCCAGGGCGATGCGGGGCAAGGCCGTGTTGGCGCGCTGCGCGTGGGCGATGCGCAGCACCAGCAGCCGGGTGATGGTGGTGGTCTTGCCGGTGCCGGGGCCGCCGGTGACCAGCAGCAGGGCCCGTCGCAGGGCCAGCGCCGCCGCGCGCGCCTGGCGGTCTTGGCCGCTGCCCGCCTGCGCAGCCAGGCCAGTGCCTTGCGGGGGCGGAAACAGCAGGGCGAACACATCGGCCACCTCCGCGCTGCCGGCGGCGTGCAGCGGCTGGTCCGCGATGCGCTGCAGCTGCACGGCCAGGCGCCGCTCGTATTCGCGGTAGCGGCGCAGATAGAGCAGGCCATGTTCGAACACCAGCGGCCGGTCGGCGGGCGCTTGGTCCTGCGCGGCCATGGGTTGGGCAACCCAGCGCGAAGCGGTGATCGCCGCCTGCCAGGACGCGGGATCGGGCCAGTCGAGCGCTGCATCGACCAGCAGCTGCGGGCGCGCGGGATCGAAACCGGCATGTCCCTGGGCCACGGCCAGCGAGGCCAGTGCAGCGGCGGCGAGCACTTCCTCGGGCGTGTCGGCATCGAGCCGGCGCAGGCTCTGGGCGAAGGCGTGATCCAGCGTGCGCAGGGTGCCTGCGCGCAGCAGGGCAGCGAGCAGGCTCATGCCGCAGCCTCGGCCGGGTGGCCGGCAAACAGCGCGTCCAGGGCGTGGATCAGCTCGGGCGCGAAGCGCTGCGCGTGCACGCCGGGCGAATCGGCGCGGCGGGCATCCAGGCCGCGGCAGAACAGATAGCGGATACCGCCGACGTCACGCGCGTAGTCGTAACCGGGCAGGCGGAAACCCAGCCAGCGATGCAGGGCCAGGGTGTAGATCAGCGCCTGCAGGTCGTATTCGCTGTGCGCCATCGCCTGCTGCAGCGCGGCGTGGTCGTAACCGGGCAGGCGATTGGACTTGTAGTCCAGCACGTACCAGCGGCCATCGTGGCGATAGGTCAGATCGATCAGGCCGGTCATCAGCCCCTCCAGCTGGCGGCGCAGACCAAAGCTGTGGCGTTCGCACACCACGCCGTGCGCGTGCAGCAGGGCCAGCAGCGCCTGGACCGCGGTCGGCTGCAGGGCGAACTGGAACTCGATTTCCGCACGACGCTCCTCGGCCGGCAGCGCGCACAGGCGCACGCCTTCGGGCAGGGCGACGGTGAGGGTCTGGCCGATCAGGGCGGTGAGGACCTCGACGCCGTCGGCGATCTCCTCGGCCGGGTAGCCGCCGGCGCGCAGCGCGCCTTCGAGCACGGGCAGCTCCAGTGCCGGCGCGGCATCGCCTGGCTGCCATTGCTGCCAGCGGGCGAAGTCGGCGTTCTCCAGTGCCTGGTGCATCACCACCCCGAAGCGGTTGCCGGCAAAGCGCGGGTCGAACGCTTCGGCTGGCTGCAGTGCATCGGCATCGGCGTCGCTGGCCGGCTCGTCGTTGCCACCGGCGGCGGCCAGCGTGCTGGCGCTGGCTACCGCTTGGCCACCGCTGTCGGCGTTGGCCAGCTGGGTGAAGCTGTAGACCCACCAGTCCTGGCTGAGCGTGCGGGTCACCTGGCGTGCCTGTGGCGGTGCGGCTTCGGCCGCCGGCGGCAGCCAGTCCGGTTGGCTCGGCAGTGCGCCACCTTCGACCACGATGCCCGGTTGCGCGCACAGCGCCTCCGGCGCGTCCAGCATCGGCGCCAGTGCGGTCTGCCGGGCGTTGTAGAAGTCGCCGGTGGCGATCCACAGCGCATGCTCGGCGCGGGTCAGGCCCACATAGAGCAGGCGCGCGTCTTCGGCGCGTTGTGCCCGGATCCACGCCTGGCGCGCGGTTTCCCAGCCGGAGGTCTCCACCTGCAGCTTCCAGTGCAGCACGCGCTGGCAATCCGGGTCCTGCACCACGCAGCCCCGGCCCGGGTCGGGCGACCTGCCGCCGATGCCCACGAATGGCAGGTACACCAGCGGGTACTCCAGGCCCTTGGACTTGTGCAGGGTGACGATCTGCACGCGACGGGCGTCCGATTCCAGGCGCAGCAGCTGGGCTTCGTCATCGCTGTCGGCCTGCGCGATCTGCCGGCCCAGCCAGTCGACCAGGCCATGCAGGCCCAGCGCGCGCGCCTGCGTGTGCTGCAGCAGTTCGCCCAGCTGCAGGTAGTTGGTCAGCCGGCGCTCGCCATCGAGCAGGCCGAGCAGGCGTTCGGCCTGGGCCGCGCACAGCGCGCCGATCAGGGCCAGCGGGCCGCCGCGCTGCACCCGCTCGCGCCAGTCCAGCGCCTGCAGCTGCCAGGCGCGATGGGCAGCGCCATCGGCTTCCAGCGCAGCGATGCCGGCGGCATCCACGCCCAGCAGCACGGTGGCCAGCGCCGCGCGCAGGCGGCCGTCGTCGGCGCTGTGCAGCAGGGCCAGCAGCAGGGTCAGCAGTTCATGCGCCTCGGCCGTGGCGAACAGGCTCTGCTTGCCGGCGGCCACCGCAGGAATGCCAACGGCGGCCAGTGCCTGCTGGATCCGGGTGGCCTCGCCATGCTTGCGTACCAGCACCGCGATGTCGCCTGGCTGGACGGGTTGGCCGTTGATCAGCGCCTTGCCGGCACGCGCATCGGTGAGCACTGCATGGATCGCGGCCACGCAGGCATCGCTGGCCACTTCGCGCGAGCGCGAGGCGCTGTACGCCTTGGGCTGGCCCTTGGCATCACGTGCTTCCGAGGGCGGCGCCTGCCACAGGGTCAGCGCCGGGGCCGGCGCGCCACCGCGCAGGTAATCGGCATCCACGCGCTGGCCGCCGGGCGCGACCGGGCGGAACCTGATGCCGGCTTCGATGAAGGCCTGCTCGCCGGCTTGCGCATACAGCGCCTGGATCGCGGCCAGCACGCTGGGCCGCGAGCGGAAATTGCGGTCCAGCGGCGGCGCCGGTTCGGCCACCGCGCAGGCCGCCAGATAGGTCTGCACATCGCCGCCGCGGAAGCCGTAGATGGCCTGCTTGGGATCGCCGATCAGAAACAGCGCCGGGGCCAGGCCCAGTGCGGCCGTGGCGGGACAATCGCCGAACACGGTGTGGAAGATGCGCCACTGGCGCGGATCGGTGTCCTGGAATTCATCGACCAGCGCGAATGCATACTGCGCGCGCAGGCGCTGCACCAGCGCATCGGCATGTGGCCCGGCCAGGGCGTCGGCCACGCCATCGATCAAGTCATCGTAGGTCTGCACGCGGCGCTGGCGCTTGAGCTGGGCCAGACGCAGGCGCGCATCGTCACGCACCTGATGCAGCAGGCGCACCTGTGCGCGTTCGCTGGCGGCCTTGAAACCGTCCACCGCCTGCAGGTACGTCCGAATCAGCGCGCACAGCGGCGAGTCCGGGGTGCGGCCTGCATGGGCCTTGTTGGTCCTGGCTTGCAGCGCATCCGGGGTGAGCTGGGCCAGGCGGTCGCTCAGCGGGCTCGACCATTGTCCGCTGCTGCACCACTGGTCCAGTTCGCGCCACAGGGTGGTGATCCAGGCGGCCTTGTAGCTGCCGCCGTGCAGGATCTTGTTGTCCACCGCGGCCAGCAGATCGGCCAGGAACGGCTCGCCATGGGCGGTGAAGCCCTCGGCCAGTGCGCGTGCGGCCGCGTGCAGCTCGGCTTCGGGATCCCCTTCGGCGTCGCCCGGCGTGGGCAGCGGATGCAGCACGGGCTGGGCGATCAGCGTGCCCAGGTCGCGCGCCAGTGCATCGGGGCCTTCCTTCCACAGGCCGAGCAGCGCATCGGCGCTGCCGATGTCGGCGGCGTGCACGCGCCACAGGTCGGCGGCCAATTCGGCGTGCAGCTTGCGCGCGCTGGCCAGCAGTTCGGGTGGGGCGAAGGTCTGGCCGCTCTCCAGGGCATGCTCGCGCAGCACCCGCGCACAGAAGCCGTGGATGGTGAAGATTGCCGCCAGGTCGATCTCGTCGACGGCCTGCTGCAGGCGCCGCTGCACCGCCGGCGCGCTTTCGTCGGTGCGGGCCAGGTGCGCGGCGATGATCGCCCGGCTCAGGGCCAGTTCCGGCGGCTCCTCGGCGGTGGCCTCGGTGCCGATCACGCGCGCGGCCAGGGCCAGGCGTTCGCGGATGCGCTTGCGCAGTTCCTGGGTGGCCGCCTCGGTGAAGGTGACCGCCAGGATCTGGCCGATGCGCAGGTTTTTTTCCACGACCAGGCGGGTGACCAGGGTGGCCAGGGTGAAGGTCTTGCCGGTGCCGGCGGAAGCCTCGATCAGGGCGGTGCCGGTGAGCGGGAGGGTGAGGTAGGGATCGACGGTGGTCATGCGGGCGCCTTGCACCTGGGCCAGGCAACACAAGCAGGCACAGCAGCCAACGCACAGGCAGTGGCCGCAACAAGGCGGCGCGTTGTTTCCTCACGGGCGCGATGCGCAAAGACCGTCCACCACGGTTCTACCGCCATCCCCGCGCAGGCGGGGATCCATGGACGTTGACGTGCAATGCGCAAGCCCACCGGCTCCCTGCCTTCGCGGGAATGCCAGTTGTCGATGCCGGCGGCGGCCGGGCCTGCACATTCAACGCAACCTGGCGCGTGCGCCCGAGTCGATGGGCGGGGCGATGCTTCGAAGCCGTATGCGCTGCTCATGCGTCCTCCTGTGCTTCATCGGCTTCGGCGACAAAGCTGCGGCCATCGTCGAATCCTTCATGGATCACCCCGCGCGTCACCGCCTGGTAGATGGTGAAGCTGAGGTGGGCGAACTGCTGCAGGGTGCGGGGATCGGCAAACGGATCGCGGCCGCGCAGGGCGAGCTGGTAGCTGTTGGCACTGCCCTCGGCCCACTGGCGCTCGCCGCCGCGCCATTTGCCGGCAGCACGTCTGAGGGCCTGTTCGGCGGTCTGGGCGTTGAAGTACTCCCAGCCGCTGTAGGGGGCGAACGGCAGCGGCGACTGCAGGCCATCGGCGCGCAACTGCAGCAGCATGCGCAGCACCAGGCGCGCCTGCGCGGCATCGAGCGGCTCGCGCAGGAACGGACCTGCGCCTGCATCGCCACGATCGTCGAACTGCACCAGCGGCTGCGGCAACCCGGCGGCGCTGGCCAGCAGCCAGTCCAGGCCATCGCGGATCGCGCTGACGCCGCTCACCGGGCCCAGGCGCGTGCGCGCCAGACCATGCGCATACAGCTCGCCGAGCCGGCCATGCAGGACCAGGCCATCCAGGTCCACTTCCAGCAGGCGCGCCTCGGGCTGGGCGGTGCCACGCCAGTGCCTGAATGCCTGCGCGTAGGGCCGGGTCTGTTCCAGCAGGCCTTCCAGCGCACGTCGGCCCAGGGCGCCGGAGGGCAGCAGCGCGCGGGCGCGCAGGCGCGCGGCCAGGCCGGCTTGCCGGTCCTCCAGCAGGGCCGCAAAGACGGCCTGCTGCAGCGCATGTTTCTCCAGCCCGGCGCCGGGCATCAGCAGCGGCTCGACATCCTCACTGGTTTCGATCTGCTCGGCCAGGCGCAGGCCCAGGCGCTGGCTCAGGAACTGTTCGGCCGGCGCGATCAGCAAGCGCTTGAGCGCGTCGATCGAGACCCGCGTTTCCAGCGCATCGCCTGAAGGCAGCGCCGCATCGCACCACGGCCCCAGCCCTGCCCGCCTGCCGCCCAGGCGCCCGGCGCCCGGCTGCCACTGGCCGCGGTAGCTGAACTGGCGCGGGTCGCCATCGGCGCCGAACGCGGCCGGCGCGAACGGCTGCAGCGCATGGCGCACGGTCATCGCCGCGGCGGCCTGTCCCGGATCGGCGTGATAGTCCGCCGCCGCGGCGATCAGCTCGCTGACCAGCACCGACGGCTCGCGCACGCTGCCATCGCGCGGGTCGGCGCCCAGGTAGCTGACGTAGAACACGTCCTGCGCCGAGGCGAACAGCTGCAGGAACAGGAAGCGGTCGTCCTCGCGCGTGGAGCGGTCGCCGTAGCGGCGCTGGTCGGTGCCCAGCTGGGCGGTGAGCCGGTTGAGCCCGGCGGCCGGATCGCGGCGCGGAAAGTCGCCGTCGTTCATCCCCAGCAGGCAGATCACCCGGAATGGCAGCAGCCGCATCGGCACCATGCGGCCAATGCTGACCCCGCCGGTGAGCAGCGGCGCGCGGGTGTCGGCCTCGGCCAGCACGCCGGCAAAATGCGCACGCACCACCTCGGCCGGCAGCGGCGCATCGAAGCCGGCGCGCTGGGCGGCGCTGGCGAAGGCGTCGATCAGCTTGCGCAGGCGGTCCAATGCGCGCTGCGTGCCCGGCGCCGAGGGCGGTTGCGGCAGCAGCGCATCGAGCAGGCCGAGCAGGCGTTCGCGCCAGGCCTGCGGCGGCATCGCCTCGCCCAGCGCCTGCTGCGCCCGCGACAGCACCCGCAGCAGCCGGATCAGCGCATCCAGCGCCGACAGCGCGCTGCCTTCCAGCGCCGGCCACGGGGCCAGCCCGGCGATGTCCTGCTCGCTGCCGCTGGCATGGCCCAGCAGCAACCGATCCAGCGCGAATTGCCAGGTGTAGGCGTCATCGCGCGGGGCGGCGTGCCGGGCGCGATGCTCGGCGTCCAGGCCCCAGCGCGCACCGGCGGCCTGCAGCCAGCCATGCAGGCGCTCGAAGCTGGCCGCATCCAGTCCGGCGGCTTCGGCCAGCGGCGGGCTGGCCAGCAGGTCCAGGGTTTCGTTCAGGCCGAAGCGCGAGACCGGCAGGCCAAGCAGGCGCACGAACACCTCGGCCAGCGGCTCGCCGGCCAGCGGACTGGTGTCGGCCAGGGCGTAGCCAATGCGTGCAAAACCGGGGTCAAAACCGGGGTCAGAGTCGAGTTTCTGCACGAAACTCGACTCTGACCCCGGTTTTGCCGACTCTGACCCCGGTTTTGATCCGCCGAACACCGCTTCCAGATACGGCACGTAGGGGTCGATGTCCGGCGCCAGCACCGCGATCTGGCGCGGCTGCAGCGGCGGATCGAAGCGCGGGTCCTCGAGCAGGCCGCGCAGCTGGTCGTGCAGCACCTGCAGCTCGCGCAGGCGGGTGTGGCTGGCATGGATCTGCAGGCTGGGATCGGTGCGGTCCAGCGCCGGCAGCGGCGCCGGCACGGCCGGTCGCACGCGCCGGAACAGGTCGCTCTGCATCCGCCGCAGCAGGCTGTCACCCAGGCCGCCCTGGGCCAGCGGGCGCTGGCCGGAGGCGATCGGGTCGGCGTAGACCTCGATCTCGGCGCGCGGATGGACCACTTCGTAGCCACCGAGCATCGCCATGAAGTCGCGCCCGGCCGCGCCCCAGGCCTGCAGCAGCGGGTTTTCGCCGGTGTGGCCGTCGAACAGGTCCGGCTCTGCGCGGTCATCGCCGCGCGCGCGCCGGTGCGGCGCCAGCGCCTGCAGGTCGCCCCAGTAGCCCTGTGCCGGGGTGGGCAGGTAGAAGTGCAGGGTGCCCACCCGCGCCTGGGTCGCCAGCACCCGCAGCACGTCCGGCGAGATGTTGAGCGTGGCGAAGGCGAACACCCGCCTGGGCAGGCCCACCGGCAAGGCGGCCGTGTCGCCACCGAAGCGCTCCAGGTACGCCTGGATGCGCCGCGCGCGGTGGCCCTGGCCGCCGGCCACCTGCCGCCACAGCAGCGCCTGCGGATCGTGCGGATCGGCGCCGGCCTCCCAGCGCAGCAGCCAGTCGCGGCGCCAGGCCTGGTATTTCTCGAACACCCCGGCCAGTTCCCCGGCCAGCGCCCAGGGTTTGAGCGCATCGTCGCCGCACAGGTACGCGCGCAGCGCGGCCAGCGCCGGCTGGGCCAGCACGGCCGGGTCGGTCAGCGCCGCATACAGGCGCCAGTGCAGGCTGGCCGCGTCCAGTTCGTCATGGGCAGGGCCCAGATTGGCTTGCAGCGCGCCGGCGACGAATTCGCCGGGGGTCAGGAACAACAGGTTGGCGGCCACCCCATGGGCGGCGGCCAGGGTGGCCTGCAGCCAGCGGCGCATCGCCACCTGCGGGATCAGCACCACCTCCGGCGCCAGGAGCGATTGGCCCGGCACCGGCTGGCGCAGTTCGGCCGCCAGCAGGCCGGCCAGCACCTCGAGCGAATTGGCGGGATAAAGGCGGAAATCCGGGCGCGCGTCCTGCATCGGCGCATGATGCGACATGCGCGTCGCAGGCGGCGAGACCTGCGCAACAGCGCGTCCTGAGAACCATGACCTCCGGGCCATCACGGCGGGCCGGTCCGATCTGGCACAATAAGCGTACTGACCAGTGCGGTTTTATTCAGGGCGGCACGACGAAGCTGTCACGTCGTTTTGCCTACGGCACGCGCGCCGATCCCGACCGACCAGGCCACCCACAGCTGCCGATGACCTCCACGACACCGACCATTCGCCTTGCCGACCTGCGCCTGGAGCGTGGTGGCCGCGTCATTCTGCGCGATGTGACGCTGACCGCGCCGCACGGCAGCGTCACCGCCGTGCTGGGTCCGTCGGGCAGCGGCAAGTCCACCCTGCTGGCGGCGCTGACCGGCGAGCTGGTCCCGGCGGCCGGGACGGTGGAACTGTTCGGCCAGCCGGTCCCGCGCGCCACCCGGCCGCTGCGCGAGCTGCGCAAGAACATCGGCGTGCTGCTGCAGGGCAACGGCCTGCTGACCGACCTGACCGTGGCCGAAAACATCGCCCTGCCGCTGCGCGCCCACACCCGCCTGCCCGACGCCCTGATCGACCAGCTGGTCGACCTGAAGCTCAATGCGGTCGGCCTGCGCACAGCCGAAGACCTGTATCCGCGCGAGCTGTCCGGCGGCATGGCCCGGCGCGTGGCCCTGGCCCGGGCGCTGGCCCTGGACCCGCCGCTGATGCTCTACGACGAGCCGCTGACCGGGCTGGACCCGATTGCCTCGGGCGTGATCATGTCCTTGATCCGCCGGCTCAACGACTCGCTGGGGCTGACCAGCATCATCGTCAGCCACCACGTGCATGAAACCCTGCCGGTCTGCGACCAGGCGCTGGTGATCGCCAATGGCGGGCTGGTCTTCTCCGGCACCCCGGCACAGCTGGAGGCCAGCGAGGACCCGCTGTTGCGCCAGTTCCTGCGCGGCACGCCCGATGGTCCGATCCCCTTCGACAGCGCCGCTTCGGCGCGGGCGGCATAGGGCATGTCCATGGCCTTTGCCGCGTCGATCCGTTCGCTGGGCGCCGCCGGGCTGTTTTCGCTCGCGGTGCTGCGCGCGTCGGTGCCCAACCGCGACTTCGGCGCCGAGCTGGTCCGCGAGATCTACAAGATCGGTGCACGTTCGATGCCGATCATCGCCGTGGGCGGGGCGTTCGTGGGCCTGGTGCTGACCCTGCAGAGCTACCGCACGCTGGTGACCTTCGGCGCCTCCGACGCGCTGTCCACGCTGCTGGGCCTGTCGCTGTACCGCGAACTGGGCCCGGTCCTGACCGGGCTGCTGTTCATCGGTCGTGCCGGCAGCTCCATCGCCGCCGAGCTGGGCCTGATGCGGGCCACCGATCAGATCAAGGCGCTGGAACTGATGGCCATCGATCCGATTGCCAAGGCAGTGGCGCCGCGCTTCTGGGCCGCGGTGGTGACCGTGCCGCTGCTGACCGGCCTGTTCTGCTCACTGGCCATCAGCGCCAGCTGGTTCGAGGCGGTCAAGGTGCTGGGCCTGGACAACGGCACCTTCTGGTCCTCGCTGCAGGACAGCGTGGACCTGTGGGAGGACTTCGGCGTGGCCCTGCTGAAATCGGCCGTGTTCGGCGCGGTGGCCGCCCTGGTCGCCTCGTATGTCGGCTTCAATGCCGAGCCCACGATCGAAGGCACCTCGGTGGCGACCACCCGGGCGGTGGTCAATGGCTCGCTGCTGGTGCTGATGCTGAACTTCGTCCTTTCCGCGCTGCTGTTTCAATGATGCCCGTCGCTCGGAACCCGCAGGTGTTCATGCCGATCCCGGGCAGGGGCCCGCACCTTGCTGTGCGGGGATGCAACCAAACGCCGGCTTCGATCCAGGGCGTGGCCTTTTTCAGTACACAGGTGGAATAACCATGGCCGCACGCGGACCACGACTCGAATTTGCCGTCGGCGCCTTCCTGCTGCTGGCCCTGGCCTCGCTGCTGGTGCTGGCGCTGGCCTCGACCAACCGTTCCTTCGGCTTCGGCGGCGGCGACCATTACGAACTCAAGGCGCGCTTCACCAACCTGGGCCAGCTGCGGGTACAGGCGCCGGTCAAGATCGGCGGGGTGGTGATCGGCCAGGTCAGCGACATCAGCCTGGATCCCCAGCGGTTCGACTCGGTCGTCACCCTGCGTATCGATGGCAAGTACCAGGATCTGCCGGCCGACACCTCCGCCGGCATCTTCACCAGTGGCCTGCTGGGCGAGAACTACATCGGCCTGTCGCCTGGTGGCGACCCCGAGACCCTCAAGCCCGGCGAGGAGATCGCCTTCACCCAACCGGCGGTAGACCTGCTGCAGCTGGTGGGCAAGTACATGTTCAGCGGCGGCGGCAAACCCGCCGGTGACGATTCGGCAGCCGCCCCGGACGCGCCCGACGCGCCGGCGCCGGCCGCCCCCAACGGAGAGACTCCATGAAGCGTTCCATGTTCACCCTGGTCCTGGCCGCTGCCCTGGCCGCCTCGACACCTGCCGTGGGCCTGGCCCAGGCCCAGGCCAGCACTGCTGCCGCACCCGCGCAGGGCTCGGCCAGTGCCCTGGTGCTGCGCAGCAGCACCCGCGTGCTGTCCACCCTGGAACAGCGCCGGGCCGAGTTCAAATCCAACCCGGCTGCGCTGAAAGCCTTCATCAAGGACGAGTTCAACACCAGCTTTGACGGCAACTATGCCGCGCGCCTGGTGCTGGGCCTGCACGGCCGCGGCGCCTCGGAGGCCGAGATCGCCGACTTCGCCAGTGCGCTGGCCGACAACCTGACCGCCCGCTATGGTCAATCGCTGCTGGACTTCAACCAGCGCCTGCGCGTGCGCATCAAGTCCGAGAGCCCGTTGCCCGGCAACCGTGGCGTGCGCGTGTCCACCGAGATGCTGCGCGAGAGCGGCGACCCGGTGCCGGTGGAGTACCTGCTGCGCAACGTCAACGGCCAGTGGAAGGCCTTCGATGTGATGATCGAGGGCGTCTCCTACGTACAGACCTTCAAGAACCAGTTCGACGCGCCGTTGCGGCAGAAATCGATCCGGCAGGTGGCCGCCGACCTGCGCGCCGGCCGCCTGCAGGCCGCCAGCGCCGATGCCGCCGGCAACCAGCGTTGAGTGCCGCCATGCGCCCGGCTTCGGTCCAACGCAACGGCCCTGCCCTGGTGTTCGCCGGTGAGCTGGACCGGGCCGCGGCGCAGCACTTGTGGCCGGCCACGCTGCGCGCCCTGGATGGCGCGCAGCGGCTTGTCCTGACCGATGTGCCGCGCGTGGACAGTGCCGGCCTGGCCCTGCTGGTGGCCACTGCCGCGCGGCTGCGTGCGGCCGGCATGGGCGCCGTGGCGATCGAGGGCGCCCCTGCCGGTCTGGCCGAACTGTGCGCCGCCTACCGTCTGACCCCCACGCTGGACTATGTGCCGGCGTCATAGCCGGCCTGACCGGCACCGTGTGCACGCCACATCGCGTGCGGGCTTCCCATAGAGGGATCTGGAAAATGAAACCGCTGCACCTCCTTCCCTTGCTGCTGAGCGCGCTGGTCGCCTCCTGTGCCTCCAACAAGCCGGCCGCCTCCGCCCCGCCGGCGTCCTCCGTGGCTGCACCGGCCCAGGCGCCGCCGCCTGTGCAGGCACCTGCGGCCGAGCCGCAGGCCGCCCCCCGCGCGGCCAGCGACGGGCCACCGCCGACCAGCGCGGAGAACGACTTCAGCACCATCTACGGCACTTCGCCGTACGACCCGGTCGCCGATCCCACCCTGCCACCGCCGGCCGCCGGCGCGCCGCCCAGCTACGACCCGTGGGAAAAGTGGAACCGCAAGGTCCACAGGTTCAACAACGGCATCGATCGCTATGTCGCCAAGCCGCTTGCCACCACCTATGTCAACGTGGTGCCGCGCCCGGTGCGCAATGGCGTGCACAACTTCTTCGGCAACCTCGGCCAGCCGCTGACGGTGGTCAACAGCCTGCTGCAGGCCAAGCCGGGCGAAGCCTGGGATGCCCTGGGCCGCTTCCTGATCAACACCACCGTCGGCGTAGCCGGCGTGTTCGACGTGGCCAGCCACGACCAGGTCCCCAACACCCGGGAGGACTTTGGCCAGACCCTGGGCGTGTGGGGCTGGAAGCGCTCGCGCTATCTGGAGCTGCCGCTGTTCGGGCCGCGCACCGTGCGCGATACCTTCGGCCTGGTTGGCGACGCACCGCTGTCGCCGGTACAGCGTATCGAGGACGACAAGGCGCGCGTCTTCCTGCAGGGCCTGCGGCTGGTCGATGTGCGCACCCAGCTGATGTCGCTCGATTCGCTGCGCGAAGGTGCGCTGGACGAGTACGCGCTGTTCCGCGACGGCTGGCTGCAGCGCCGCAACTACCAGATCGGTGACGAAGGCGAGCGCAACCGGCGCAAGGGCAAGTCCGACGACGACCTGCCGCCCTATCTGCGCGAGGAAGACGACAACCCGACCGTGCCGATGGACGCCATTCCCAGCGTGTTCCCGGGCGGCGGCTGAAACCGGCCCCGGCCGCGGATGCTGCAAGCAACAAGGCCGCCTGGAGAGGCGGCCTTGTTCATGACCGAATCAGCCCGCGGCCAGCGCCGCGTCCACCGCCTGGAGCAGACGCGGATCGTCCGGCGCCACGTCCGGGGCGAAGCGCGCCAGCACCCGACCATCGCGGCCAATCAGGAACTTCTCGAAGTTCCAGGTCACCCCCGGCGCCGGGTTGACCTTGATGTCCATGGACTTGAGCTTTTCGCGCAGCGGGCCTTCGCCGGTGGCCACCGGCTGGGCGTCGACCAGCGCCTGGTACAGCGGATGCACGGCATTGCCGGCCACCGAGATCTTCGAAAACAGCGGGAAGGTCACGTCGAAATTGGCGCTGCAGAAGCTGGCGATCTCGGCGTTGCTGCCCGGCTCCTGCTCCATGAAGTTGTTGGCCGGAAAACCCAGCACTTCCAGGCCCGCATCGTGCTTGGCCCGGTACAGCGCCTCCAGCCCTTCGTACTGGGGGGTCAGGCCGCACTTGGAGGCCACGTTGACCACCAGCAGGACCTTGCCGCGGTAGTCGGCCAGGGTGGTGGGCTGGTCCTGGATGGTCTTCAGCGGGATGTCGTACAGAGTCGTCATGGCGGGCCTGCGGCAGGTGGGAGAATGAAGTGGCCAGGCAGTCTAAACGGGTGGCGATGGGCGCCGTGTTATGGCCGCGTCTGGGTCTGCTGGCAGCGCCGCTGATCCACATGGGCCGGCAAGCGCCCAGGTGGGCCGCACCGGCCATCATGCCGGGGCAGGTTGCGCAGCCGGCCGTGCAGGATTGGATCAGCAGCCGACACCGGCGGCGCTGGGACGGCAAGTCAACGCGGCCCGGGGCGCCGCTTCGGTCCGGGGAGCAGCTCTTCGCGGGCCATGCTCCAGCGGGGGCAGCCGAAGCCCACCAGGATGGTGTCGGTGGCGATCTCGAAGGCTGCGGTCTGCTGCGGGGTGAAGTTGCGAGACAGGTCGTCGTAGACCTCGGCAAAGGCGGTCCACCAGTCGCTCTCGCTGCCGCTGCTGCGCACCTGCGTGGAGACGTATTCGCGGATCAGCTCGACGGCCTGGTGGACCTCCTGGTCACTGACGCCACGGCGGAAAATGCGGGTTTCCACATCCGATGCGGCCTGCGCCAGCGACCGATTGACTGCGTTCATGCGATGCCACGGGTACTGAAAGTGGCGGCATGGTGGTCCCTGGATCGTTCACGACGGGTGTAGGCAAACCGAACGAAACATGACCGCCCGCAGGCCGTGCAGGCGCCGGCTGTTGGCCGCCTGCCGACCACTGCCTTTTTGCCGCCGGCGCGGAGGACACCGGACCCGCCGCTCGCCCGCGGCCGTCACCGCCACCCTGCGGAAATGGATTGTCTCGCGCAGCAATCTGGTCGCACTGCGGCCGTGTCCCTAGGCTTGTCGCTTCCCCACCACACCCACCCCACATGACCAACGCCTTCATTGCCGCCCTCAAGACCCGTCGCTCCCAGTATTCTCTCGGCAAGACCCTGCCGCTGCCGCAGGACCAGGTGACCGCCCTGATCCAGGAGGCCATCAAGCACGCGCCGTCGGCGTTCAATTCGCAGAGCGCGCGCGCGGTGATCCTGTTCGGCGAACAGAGCGACACCTTCTGGGGCCTGACCGCCGAGGCACTGCGCCCGATCGTGCCGGCCGAGGCCTTTGTCGCCACCGAGCAGAAGTTGCACAGCTTCGCCGCCGGTGCCGGCACCATCCTGTTCTACGAAGACCAGGCCGTGGTCAAGGGCCTGCAGGAGCAGTTCGCCCTGTACGCCGAGCACTTCCCGGTGTGGTCCGAGCAGGCCAGCGGCATGGCCCAGCTGGCGGTGTGGACCGCGCTGGCCACGGTCGGCATCGGCGCCAGCCTGCAGCATTACAACCCGTTGCCGGATGCCGCCGCCGCCGCCAAATGGAACCTGCCGGCCAGCTGGAAGCTGCGCGCGCAGATGCCGTTCGGTTCCAACCAAGCACCGTTCGGCGAAAAGACGTTCATCGACGACGCCGAGCGCTTCCGCGTCTTCGCCTGAAGCCCTTGCGCCAGGCCCTGCCCGGCGCCCACGGTCCGATCGCCCGGCCTGCGCGGCCGGCTCAGAGTGCTGTGCGGAGTTCTGGTCGAGCGTGGACATTGCGACTGCGCTCATCCCGGTGTTAGTCCCCGCGCTGTGATTGCAGTGGCGACAGCGCGTACCGGCTCTGGTCGCCAAGGGCATCTGCACGCCCCTGCCCCTGTTCGCGCTGGTGCCGGCTGGCGGCAGGCGCGCCTCGGCCGCTGGTCCTGGCTGGGGCGGCGGCCCTCGCCGGCATCGCCGTGGATGACGCAGGGGGCGCAGCGGGCTGGCTGAGCCATCGGGTCGTGGCCGGCCGCGTGGCTGATCAATCGGTCATGGACGCGTCACCGGCGAAACCTAAGGTCGCCGTACCCCACGCAGCGGAAAGCTTCCAATGGCCCCCTCCCCCCTACACGCCCGAAGCCTGGCGATGCTGCTTGCTGCCGGAAGCCTGGCCCTGCCCGAAGCGATGGCCCAGCAGTCCACTGCCGGCCAGCAAATGCAGGAAGAACCCGCCAGCACGCCCACCGAGCTCGACACGGTGATCGTCACCGGCCAGCGCCAGGCGCAGCGGGAAGCGATCCAGACCAAGCGCGAGACCTTCGCAGTCAGCGACGTGGTGGCCTCGGACGACATCGGCAAGCTGCCCGACCACAATACCGCCGCAGCATTGCAGCGGGTCCCCGGCGTGGCGGTATGGGAAGACCAGGGCGAGCCGCGCGAACCGATCATCCGCGGCCTCACCTCCACCTACAACCGGACCACGATCGACGGCGCGCTGGTGTCCTCGGTGTCCGAGGAGGGTCGCAACGTGCCACTGGACATCGTGCCCTCGGTGATGGCCGACCGGATCGAAGTCATCAAGACCGTCACCCCCGATCAAGACGCCAACGCCATCGGCGGCATCATCAACATCGTCACCCGCAGCGCGTTTTCCACCGGCCAGCCGTTCCTGGATGCGACCGGCTCGCTGGGCTTTGCCGAACAGCATGGCGATGTGCGCAACGACAAGCAGCCGTACCGGGTCAATTTCGCCGCCGGCCGGCTGTTTGGCGCCGACGACCAGTTCGGCATCGTGGTCAGTGCCTCGGACGAACAGCTCGATTACGACATCCCGCAGGTCGAATCGGCCAGCCCGTCGGTGCGCGAATACACCGCCGCCGGCGCCCCGGTGGATTCGGGCAGTGCGCTCGGCAATGGCATCCAGGTGCCGACCCAGCGCCGGCTGTTCTGGTACAACAACACCAAGAACCGCAGCGGCCTCAATGCCAAGCTGGAATGGCGTCCAAACCCGGACTTCAGGTGGGACACCTCGGCCGCCTACAACACCATGGAAGACGACGAGGAACGCATCGAAAACCGGCTGGAGCCGATCGGCAACGTCGCCAACCAGACCGCCACCAGCGGCGATTTCGCCAGCGGCCGGCAGTTCATCCAGTTGAACCTGCCCGACACCGAGCGCAGCATCTGGCTGGGCCGCAGCGCGGTGGAGTGGACGGCCGCCGAGCGGCTGAAGGTCAGCGGCGATGTGATCTATTCGCGCGCCGAACTGGACCAGACCACGACCGCGATCGAATTCCGCACCCCCACCGGCACGCGTGCCAGGGACTTCGGTTTCAGCTACGACACCTCGGACTTCTATCCGATCTTCACCCCCTATGACCAGGCCGCCGCGCGCGACCCGGCCAACTACAGGTTCCAGCAGTACCGCGATACCCAGTTGGACAGCATCGAGGAGAGCCAGCAGGCGCGCCTGGACCTGGAATACGACAACGGCGGCCTGGAGAACTTTTTCAAGTTGAAGTTCGGCGGGGTGGCGCGTTTCACCGACCGCGAACTGGACCAGGACCGGATCACCTACAGCACCAGGAGCGGGTTCAACTGGACCCTGGACAGCGTCAGCCGGGCCGGGCCGGACAAGCTGATCAAGGGGCGCTACCTCTTGTCGCCGCGGATCGACTACCGGGCCGCGAATGACTTCCTCAACGCCAACATCGGCAATTTCAACGCCGCGCTGGACAACATCGGCTCGGACTTCACGGTCAGCGAGGACGTCTACGCCGGCTACGGCCAGGCCACGATCAAGCGCGGCCCGTTCACCGTGATTGCCGGCATGCGCTACGAGCGCACCGAGGTGGACACCGATTCCACCCGCGCTTCAGATGACGTCTATCTGCCGGTCAGTGACTCGGGCTCCTACCACAACTGGCTGCCGGGCCTGCACCTGCGCTATGACGCGACCGACAACCTGGTGCTGCGCGCGGCCTGGACCAATACCATCGGCCGCCCGGACTTCGCCGACATCACCGCCAATTCGTCGATCAACTTCGACGGCAGCGTGGCCGTGCTGACCCGCGGCAACCCCTCCCTGAAGCCGCGCGAGAGCGAGGGCTTCGACCTGTCGCTGGAGTACTACCTCGACGAAGGCCTGGTCGCGCTGGGCCTGTTCCGCAAACGCATCGACAACGAGATCTTCACCCTGACCTCGAACGTGGAAATGGACCTGGGCATCGGCCGCGGGGTGGAAATGGTCCAAGTGCAGCAGCCAATGAACGCGCAGTCGGCGAAGATCACCGGCGCGGAGGTGGCCTGGCAGCAGACCCTGAGCTTCCTGCCGGCGCCGTTCGACGGACTGGGCTTCAACCTCAACGCCACCTTCCTGGACACCGAGTTTGCCTTCATCACCAGCGCCGGGCTGCGCGAGACCGGCCTGTACATGCAGCCGGACGTGATCACCAACGCCGCGCTGTTCTACCAGTACGGCCCGGTCGAGTTCCGCGTCTCCCACAACTACCTGGGCGGGTTCCTGGAGACCATCAACGACACCATTCCCAATGCCGACCAGTACTGGAAGGGCCGCCACACCTACGACGCCAGCGTGGACTGGCAGCTCAGCGATCGTCTGACTGTGTTCGTGCAGGGCCAGAACCTGTCAGACACCGGCCGCCGCGAGGTGACCGGCCCGGGCAAGCAATATCTGCAGGAATCGGCCGACTATGGCCGCACCTACTGGGTCGGCCTGTCCGGCCATTTCTGAGGAGACCACGATGCCTTCAGCACTGGCACTGGCCGCCGCACTGGCCGCGGCAACCGCTCTTGGCTCCGGCCCGGCCGCCCCTGCTGGGCCCGTGCAGGGGCCGGCGCAAGCGCTGGCCGATGCGCCGGCGCGCAGCGCCACCGCCTTGCGCCGCTATCCGGCGCCGCAGGCACGGCAGGGCGTGGCGGTCGGCGCCCAGTTCCTCTACGCGGTGTCCAATCACGAAATCGTCAAGTACGACAAGCACAGCGGCGAGCGTCTGGGCCAGTGGCGCGGCGACCCGCAGCGCTTCCCGCACATCAACTCCTGCGCGCTGATCGCCGCCGAACTGGTCTGCGCCAGTTCCAATTATCCGGCCACGCCGCACTGGAGTTCGGTGGAGTTCTTCGATCCTGACACGCTGGACCACCTGCGCAGCGTGTCGCTGGGGCTGGGCACCGGCTCGCTGACCTGGGTCGATCGCAAGGACGGTGCCTGGTGGGCGCTGTTTGCCAACTACGACGGGCGCGGCGGCGAGGCGCCGCGCGATCACCGGCACACGCTGTTGGTGCGCCTGGACGAGGCCTGGCGTCGCACCGAGAGCTGGGCGTTTCCGGCTTCGGTGCTGGAGCGGATCGCGCCGTCGAGCATCTCCGGCGGCGGCTGGGGGCCGGATGGACGCCTGTACGCCACCGGACACGACCGGCCGGAACTGTACGTGCTGGCGCTGCCGCGCGAAGGCGGCGCGGTGCTCGACCACCTGGACACCCTCGGCATCGCGGTGGAGGGGCAAGCGATCGATTGGGACGAGAGTGAACCGGGCATGCTGTACGGGATCAGCCGCCGCGAACGCCAGATCGTGTCGATGCGGGTGCCGGCCGGCACACCCTGAAGAAAACATTGCGACGCGGCTGGCCCGCATCGGTGGCCAATGGCTCTGCCGCTGGCTTGTGCAGCTCGCGCGCGCGCAGCCCGGCACGCCCCTGCCCGGCCCCGATCGTGTGCCCGAACCGAGCCTGGTCGTTGCGGAGTTGGTTGCCGGTGCCAGCGCTCGAGGTTGAGCAGCCGGGCGCAAGCCGGCGACCGCGCGCGCCTGCTACGCTTTGCGCATGGGTTACGAACGTTTCGATGTGCCGGCAGTGCGGCCGCCGGGCCGGCTGGCGCTGTACTGGAAGCTGGTTCGCGGCGACAGGCCGATCGGCGTGTTGCTGCTGCTGTGGCCGACCTGGTGGGGGCTGTGGCTGGCTGCCGGCGGGGTGCCGCCGTGGTGGACCCTGTTGGTGTTCACCGCAGGGGTCTGGCTGACCCGTTCGGCCGGCTGCGTGATCAACGACTACGCCGACCGCTGGCTGGACCCCAAGGTCGAGCGCACCCGGGAGCGGCCGCTGGCAACCGGGCAGGTCAGCGGGCGCGAAGCGCTGTGGGTGTTCGTGCTGCTGATGCTCGCCGCCCTGGCCCTGGTGATGACGATGAACCGGCTGACCATCGGCCTGAGCGTGATCGCCGCGTTCCTGGCCGCCAGCTACCCCTACCTGAAGCGCTACACCTACCTGCCGCAGGTCTACCTGGGAATGGCGTTCGGCTTCGGCATTCCGATGGCCTTCGCTGCGGTCCAGGGCCAGGTGCCGACCCTGGCCTGGCTGTTGTATTCGGCCAACATCCTGTGGGCCACCGCCTACGACACCTGGTATGCGATGGTCGACCGCGAAGACGACATCCGCGCCGGCGCCAAGTCCACTGCGATTTTGTTCGGCGACCTGGACCTGGTCATCCAGGGTCTGCTGTACGCGCTGACCTTTGCCACCTTGCTGCTGGTCGGACGCCAGGCCGGTCTGGGCACGTATTACTGGGCCGGGCTGGGTGTGGGCGTGTGCCTGGTGGTCTACGAGTTCGTGCTCTGCCGCAAGCGCGAGCGCGGGCCGTGCTTGCGCGCGTTCCTGCACAACAACTGGGTCGGCGCGGCGGTGTTCGCCGGCGTCGCCGCCGACCTGTGGCTGGGCTGAGCTCAGACCGCGGTGCGCCCGAACTTGCGCAGCTTCACCCCGGCCACGATCTGGATCACGCCGTAGATCAACGCGCCGATGCCCACCCACAGCGTGGCCACCATCGCACCTGCCAGCGGCGCGATGGCGAACAGCACGCCCAGCACCACCGACAGCACGCCGGACAGCGCGATCAGCCACTCCCCGCGTATCAGCCGGCGCACGCGCACGGCGAACACGATCCGGTAGATGCCGGCCACCATCATCCAGGCGGCCAGCAGGATCGCCAGCGCCCCGGCGGTGGACAACGGGTCGATCACCGCCAGCACCCCAAACGCCAGCGAGGCCAGCGCGTACAGCACCGTCCAGCCCTTGGACAGGCCGGTATCGCGGGTGAACAGCGCCACCAGCGTGGCAATGCCTTCGGCGATGGCCAGGATGCCGAAGGCCCAGACCAGACCTGCGGTCGCCGCCACGGGCCGGGCCACCGCCAGCACCCCGAACAGCACTGCCAGCACGCCATAGAGGACCAGCAGCCACCAGGCGCGGCCCAGGCCATTGAGCGGGAAAGGCGTCATGGGAACTCCTTTGGATTGGCTGGAGGGGTGCGGCAGCACAAGCAGCGGCCTGGCGGGACAGCACGGCCGAGCCTAGCGCATCCCGGATCACGCCAGGGTGGGCGGCGCGACCGGCTTGGACCAAGGTGGGGCAGACGCTGACCCAGGTCCGGCCGAGAATGCAGGCTGGCGCAGGAAGGGGCAGGGCGATGGCAAGCGATCCGGGACTGGGACGACAAGGGGTGATGGCGCGCGCGGCGCTGCGTTCGGCAGCCTGGGCGGAGCGATGGTTCCCCGATGCCTATGTGTTCGCGGTGCTGGGCGTGGTCATCGTGGCGGTCGCGGCGATGCTGGCCGGAGCCAGCCCCAAGGCCACGGCCGAGGCCTTCGGCGGCGGCTTCTGGAGCCTGATCCCCTTCACCATGCAGATGGCCTTCGTGGTCATCGGCGGCTATGCGGTGGCGACCGCGCCGATCGTGGCGCGCCTGATCGATCAGCTGGCCAGGGTGCCACGCAGCGGGCGCGGGGCGATCGTGTATGTCGCCCTGGTGAGCATGCTGGCTTCGCTGCTCAGCTGGGGGTTTTCGCTGGTGTTCGGCGGCCTGCTGGTGCGCGCGCTGGCCCGTCGCAGCGATCTGAAGATGGATTACCGGGCCGCCGGCGCCGCGGCCTATCTGGGCCTGGGCGCGGTCTGGGCGATGGGCCTGAGCTCCTCGGCCGCGCAGCTGCAGGCCAATCCGGCCTCGATGCCGCCGGGCCTGGTGGAAATCACCGGCGTGCTGCCGTTCACCGAGACGATCTTCCTGTGGCAGTCGATCGTGCTCACCGCGGTGCTGATTCTGGTCTCGCTGCTGATCTGCTGGCTGACCGCGCCCACCGGCAGCTCGGCGCGGACGGTCGAGGCATTCGAAGAAGCCGTGGCCAGCGAAGCCAGGCCCGAACTGCCACCGCGCACCCGTCCGGGCGAGTGGCTGGAATACAGCCCGCTGCTGACCGTGCTGCTCTCCTTGCTGGCCTTTGGCTGGCTGGCGAGCGAGTTCGCCGCCAAGCCGGTGATCACCGCCATCGCCAACCTCAACACCTACAACTTCCTGTTCCTGGCGCTGGGCCTGCTGCTGCACTGGCGGCCACGCAGCTTCCTCAACGCCGTGGCACGCGCGGTGCCCAGCACGACCGGGGTGCTGATCCAGTTTCCGCTGTACGGCGCCATCGCGATGATCCTGACCGGCGCAAAGGGTGCCGATGGCGACAGCCTGGCCCATCACCTGTCGCAGCTTTTCGTGCGGGTGGCCACCCAGGACAGCTTTCCTGCGGTGATGGGGGCGTACTCGGCGATCCTGGGGTTCTTCGTGCCTTCCGGCGGTGGCAAGTGGCTGGTCGAGGCACCGTACGTGATGCAGGCGGCCAACGAACTGCACGCGCACCTGGGCTGGGCGGTGCAGGTCTACAACGCCGCCGAGGCCCTGCCGAACCTGATCAATCCGTTCTGGATGCTGCCGCTGCTGGGCGTGCTGGGGCTGAAGGCGCGCGACATCGTCGGCTTCACCTTCATCCAGCTGCTGGTCCACATCCCGCTGGTGATCGGCCTGCTGTGGCTGCTCGGCCTGACCCTGGCGTACGTGCCGCCGGTGATGCCGGCGCCTGCAGGTTGAGGCAACTGCAGGGACGGCCGCCCATCAAGGCGCCCTTGCGCAGACCCAGGCGTCGACGCGTTTCACCCCGGCGCGCAACAGGGCGCGGGCAGCGGCGTGGGCGGTGGCGCCAGTGGTCATCACGTCATCCAGCACCGCGACATGGTCAGGCAGCGCTGTGGGCGAGGAGACGGCGAAGGCGCCACGCAGGTTGCGCCGGCGCGCCGCCGCATCCAGCTCGGACTGGGGCGCGGTGTCGCGCCGGCGATGCAGCACCTCGGACAGGACCGGCAGGCCGAGCGCGCGGCCGACCGGCCGGGCCAGTTCCAGCGCCTGGTCGTAGCCCCGGGTGCGCAGGCGCGCCGGATGCAACGGGACCGGGACCAGCGCAGCCGGACGTTCGGCCTGGACCAGGCCCTGGGCCATCAGTTCGGCCAGCAGCCGGCCGGCGGCCAGGTCCTGGTGGAACTTGAAGCGCGGCACCAGCCGGTCCAGCGCGAATCCATAGACGAACACCGCACAGGTGGCCGCGACCGGCGGCGGCCGCTGCAGGCAGGCACCGCACAGTGCGGCATGGGCCAGCGGCAGGGCGCAGCGCGGGCAGGCGGTGTGGTTCCAGGGCAGGGCGGCGGTACAGGCGGCGCACAGGTCCTGGCCGTGAACGCCGGCTTCGCCGCAGACCAGGCAGCGCGGCGCCAGCAGCACCCGGCCGGCCTGTCGCAGCCAGCGCTCGACCCGTTTGGCATCCATGCGCGCGCGTCCCTGTTCGAAACGCACCGACTTTAACCCGCGCCCGCCCGCCGGGTGTAGCTGCGGACACGCGGCAGCAAAGCGCCGGCCAATCGGTCATCACCACCGATGTCGCGTGGATTACGCTAGCCCGCTCAGCCCGCCACTGCACAGGACGTCCCATGGCCCGCCCCGATCTGCACGACCGCATCGCGTCGCTGCGCAAATTGCGCGTGGCCCAGGACCGGGTCCGGGTGCGCCGCATCGTCAGCCGCCGCGACGGCGTGCGGGTGGAAGTGGACGGGCGCTGGCTGGTGGAATGCTGCAGCAACGACTACCTGGGCCTGGCCCAGCAGTTCCAGGTGACCACCGCGCTGCAGGACGCGGCCGCGCGCGACGGCGTCGGCGCCGGCGCCTCGCCCCTGGTCAGCGGCCACCATGCCGCGCACGCGGCACTGGAACACGAACTGGCCGACTGGCTGCAGGCGCCGGCCGCGCTGCTGTTCGGCAGCCGGTTCCTGGCCAACCTGGCCGTGCAGCAGGCGCTGCTGGGCGAAGAAAGCGACGCCTGCGTGCAGGACCGGCTCAACCACGCCAGCCTGCTCGACGCCGCGCGTCTGGCCGGTTGCCGCCTGCGCCGCTATCCGCACGGCGATGCCGAGGGCGCCATCCGCCAGCTGCGCAACGTGCCCGACGGTGCGGCGATGCTGGCCACCGACGGGGTGTTCGGCATGGACGGCGATGTCGCCCCGCTGCGCGCGCTGGCGCTGGTGGCGCGGGTCCAGCAGGCGCTGCTGTACGTGGACGACGCACATGGGGTCGGCGTGCGCGGGCCCAACGGCCGCGGCAGCGTGCCCGAGGCCCGGCTGGGCGTGGAGGAAGTCCCTCTGCAGCTGGTCAGCCTGGGCAAGGCGCTGGGCGGCTACGGCGCGGCGGTGATCGGCGATGCCGCCCTGATCCAGCATCTGGCCGAGACCGCGCGTCCCTACCTCCAGACCACCGCGCTGCCGCCGGCCCTGGCCGCGGCCAGCAGCGAGGCCCTGCGCCAGGCGCGCCGCGACGACTGGCGCCGCGACAAGCTCGCCGGCCTGATCGAGCGCTTTCGCACCCGCGCCACCGTCGCCGGGCTGGACCTGCTGCCCTCGGACACCCCGATCCAGCCAGTGCTGTGCGGCGCCGATGCGCAGGCGCTGGCCTGGTCGGCCGCGCTGGAGGAATCCGGCTACTGGGTGCCGGCGATCCGCCCGCCGACCGTGCCCGAAGGCAAGGCGCGCCTGCGGGTGACCCTCTCGGCGCTGCATTCCCCCCAACAGGTCGACGGCCTGGTCGATGCCCTGGTGCGTGCCCGCGCGCCGCAGTCGCTGGCGGTGAGCGTGGCCTGAAGCAGCTCGCCACCGGGAACCGGGTCGAGGCGAGGCCGGCGCCGTGCCTGGCAATCATTGCGCCCTGCCTGGCCCAGCGTCCGGCCCATCGGCTCGTCGCGCCGCGCGCAATGGCGGACAATGGCGCCATGCCGATGTTCGACAGCCGCCAGATCCGCCGCGCGTTCTCGCGCTCGGCCACGACCTACGCCGATGCCGCGGTGCTCCATCACGAGGTGGAAAAGCGCCTGCTCGAATCGCTGGACTATCTGGGCCAGCGCGTGCCGCAGGTGGTGCTGGACGTGGGCAGCGGCCCGGCCACGGCCGCCGCGCAGATGCGCAAGCGCTGGCCCAGGGCGCAGGTGATCGCGCTGGACCTGGCCCTGCCGATGCTGCGCCAGGCCCGCAAGCAGGCCGGCTGGTGGAAGCCGTTCGCGCGGGTGGCCGCCGATGCGCGCGCGCTGCCGCTGGCCGAGCACAGCGCCGACGTGCTGTTCTGCAACCTGTGCCTGCCATGGCTGGAAGACCTGCCGGCGGTGTTCGCCGGCTTCCGCCGGGTGCTCAAGCCCGACGGGCTGCTGCTGTGCTCGACCTTCGGCCCGCAGACGCTGATCGAACTGCGCCAGGCCTTCGCCGCCGACCCGGCGCCACACGTGAGCCCGTTCGCGCCGATCGCCCAGTTTGGCGATGCCCTGATGCGGTCCGGCTTCCGCGATCCGGTGCTGGACCGCGACCAGTTCACCCTGACCTATCCCGACCTGCCGGCACTGATGGCCGAGCTGCGCGCGATCGGTGCCACCAACGCGCTGTCCATGCGCCGCGCCTCGCTCACCGGCCGCAGCCGCTTTGCCGACGCCGCGCAGGCGTATGAACCCCTGCGCACGGCCGAAGGCCGCCTGCCCAGCACCTGGGAAGTCCTCTACGCCCACGCCTGGGCTCCACAGGCCGGCACGCCCATTCGCAAAGACGGCCACGACGTGGCCGCCGTGCCGCTGTCGCGCATCCCGATCCGGCGCCGCTCGACTCCGGCCTGAATCGGCGGGCCGCTTTTCGTAGACGCTGCCGAAGTCCAGCACCGGATCGGTGGCGCGGTGGGCGGTTCCGTCGATCTTCATGGGCACCCGGTGAACGGCGTCAAGGGGCCGCTGGCGCACGACGCCCGGACCTTCCTGCTGCGTGCCAGGGCGGATCAGACTGCTTCCAGGAACAGGTCGCGGTGGAAGAAGTACAGCTCCTGCAGGAAGAAGCGCCAGCGCGTGCTGAAGGTGCGGAAGCGGCTGGTCGGGGTGGCCGAGGCCAGCGCATCGATGCCTTCCTTGCGGGCCAGGCGCATGGCCCGGGCCATGTGCAGCGGGTCGCTGACGATGATCGCCCGGTGCAGGCTGTTGGCCTGCATCAGCATGGCGGCCTGCTGCAGGTTCTGACGGGTGGTGCGCGAGACGGTCTCGATCAGGATCGCCCTGACCGGCACGCCAGCCTTGAGCGCGTAGCGCCGGCCGACCTGGGATTCGGCAAAGCGCGCGCCGGTCCCGCCGAAGCCGCCGGTGAACAGCATCCTGGGCGCCAGGCCGCGCTGGTACAGCTCAACACCGTGGCGCAGGCGTTCTTCGAATACCGGCGAGGGCCGCGCGTCGTAGGCGGCCGCCCCCAGCACGATGATCACGTCGGCCGGCGCGGCCTGGTCGCGCTGGCCGATCCAGACGATGTAGGCCGAAACGCCAGCCAGCCACAGCAGCACCAGCCAGCCCAGCCGCCAGCACCATCCCCACCGGCCGCGGCGCCGCCGGGCCGGTTTCATGCCGCCATCCAGGGCAGCGCGTCAAGGTCGACATTGCCGCCGGACAGCACGATGCCCACGCGCTTGCCGGCAAAGTCCCGTGGTCGCGCCAGCACCAGCGCCAGGGCGATGGCCGAGGAAGGTTCCACGGTCTGCTTGGTCACCTGCCACAACAGGCGCATCGCGGCCAGCGTGCCGGCATCGGATACCGTTCCCACGCGCGCGCCATGCCGGCGCAGCAGCTCGAAGTTGGGCGCACCCAAGGTGCCGCGCAAACCGTCGCAGCGCGTGTCCGGGATGAAGTCCAACTGCAGGCGGCCGGCGGCCAGCGAGCGCGCCGCATCGGCCGCGCCTTCCGGTTCGGCGCACCACAGCGCGGCCTGCGCGGCGTTGGCGCGCACCGACAGCGCCGTGCCCGAGGCCAGGCCGCCGCCACCGATCGGCGTGACCACCGCATCCAGCGGGCCGGCGGCGGCCAGCAGTTCCAGCGCAGCCGTGCCCTGGCCGGCGATCACGTGGAAGTCGGTGTAGGGATGGACCAGGGTCGCCCCGGTCTGCGCCTGGACCTGGGCACACAGCGTCTCGCGCGCGGCAATGGTTGGCGCGCACCGGTGTACGAGCGCGCCGTAGCGCCGGATCGAAGCCAGCTTGGCTTCGACCGCGCCTTCGGGCACCACCACGTGACAGGCGATGCCGCGGCTGCGCGCGGCCAGCGCCAGCGCGGCGCCATGGTTGCCGGAGGAATGGGTGACCACACCGGCCGCGGCCTGGTGTTCATCCAGCGCCCAGACCGCATTGCAGGCGCCGCGGAACTTGAACGCGCCGCTGCGCTGCAGGTGCTCACCCTTGAAGAACAGCCTCGCCCCGCTCAGCGCATCGAGCGTGGTGGAGGTCAGCACGGGGGTCAGGCGCGCGTGGGGCGCGATCCGGGCGGCGGCGTCGAGGACGTCGTCGAAACAGGGAAGGGCGGACGGCATGGCCCAAGACTACCCGATGGTCTTCGGCTCCGGCGTACCCCAGGGCCGCGGCACACGGGCCATTCCCGGCAGGAATTAATCACCGGTTCAATGCCCGGCGCCCAGGCTGGCATCCATACAGCGGTGCGGACCGGGGGGTCCACCATGAAACGTCTCCTGTTTTCCGCCATTGCCCTGGCGGGGCTGGGCGGCTGCGCGACCTATGATCAGGTCAGTGGCGGCGCAGCCGGTGGCTACTACAGCGGCAGTCCCAGCTACCGGTATTCCTATCCGGGCGGCTATTACGGCGGCTACGGCGGTGCCTACCGCTATGGATACGGCGGATATGGCGCCGGCTACGGTGGCTATGGATATTGGCCCGGCTTCTACGGGTATTACAGCCGTCCCTCCTATGTGATCCATCCGCCGGCGCGGCGGCGTGATCATCACGACGGCCATGATGACCACCGCCATGGCCAGCGTCCGCCGCCGGTTGCCGATGGCGGGAATCGTGGCGATCGGCCAGCGACCGGGGGCCCGCGCCCGTGGCGTCCCGCTGAAGGTCACCAGCGCCCACCGTCCATGCGCGATGAGCACCGCGCACGTGCCCAATCGCCCAACCGCCAGCGCTCGCCGAACGGCCGACCGATGCCGCCCCCTGTCGAAGGCGAAATGCCGCAGTCACCACCAATGCCTGCTGGATCGGCCGGCCCGGCGCAGTCGCGCCCGGCGCCGCCGTCTTTGCCAAGGAAGTCTCACTTCCGCACTCGGCCGATCAGTCACGAGCGCTGAACCCTTGCGTGTGCCGTGCGCTCCATTCAAGCTAGCGCTGGTTGACCGGTTGCGTCGTTTTATGACGTAACCCGGGTATAAATGTTCAAAGCGTCCATGCCGACGTCCGGTGGGGAAATCTGGATCCCCCCTGTTCCGGCCCTTGCCGGTCGTCGGCGCCCAAAAAACAACAACGCCCGGCATTGCCCGGGCGTTGTTGTTTGCTTCGTTGTTCCAAAGACCGATCCCACCGGATCTGGCCCGGAAAAAAATGGGGCCGGCAGTCCCCCGACTACCGGCCCCTGCATCCCCAACGTGCGCTAGCGGCTGGCCCCTGTTCCAATACCAGCCTTGGGCGCCCGAAGTCGCTTGCCACGATGGGTGCAGGATGTATGACGCAGAAGCCGTGCCAACTTTTCGCGTCCCGCCTCCAGTACCCGCTTCGCCTCAGGCCGAGGCATCGCGCCGCCTGATTTCGCCGCGCGTGGCGCCGCTAGGAGTCTGTCGGGCTTTGGCGGTCGAGGCGAAAATTCGTCTGCGCGAGGACAGATTTTCGCCGATTCGCCGCCCCATAGTGGTTATATGGGGCAAGAAGCGACGGAAAGATGGACCGCACAGGCGGATTCGCAGCCCGGCCGACCAAAGTCCGACAGGCTGCTAGGCCAGCGGCACCACCGGCATGAGAAAATCCGCGCCATGAGCACGTCCTTCCATTCCTACCAGGTCATCGTGATCGGCGGTGGCCACGCCGGCACCGAGGCTGCCCTGGCCTCGGCCCGCGCCGGCGCACGCACGCTGTTGCTGACCCACAACATCGAGACCATCGGCGCGATGAGCTGCAACCCGGCCATCGGCGGGATCGGCAAGGGCCATCTGGTCAAGGAAATCGACGCACTGGGCGGGGTAATGGCGCATGCGGCCGACCTGGCCGGGATCCAGTGGCGCACGCTCAATGCCTCCAAGGGGCCGGCGGTGCGGGCCACGCGCTGCCAGGCCGACCGCGCGCTGTACCGCAGCGCGATCCGGCGCATCGTCGAGTCACAGCCGAATCTGACCCTGTTCCAGGCCGCGGTCGAGGACCTGGTGATCGAGGCTGACGCAGTGCGCGGGGTTGTGACCCAGACCGGCCTGCGCTTCGACGCCCCGGCCGTGGTGCTGACCGCCGGGACCTTCCTGGCCGGCAAGATCCATATTGGCCAGACCCAGTACCCGGCCGGGCGCATGGGCGACCCGCCGGCGACCACCCTGGCCGCGCGCCTGCGCGAGCGTCCGTTCGCCATCGACCGGCTCAAGACCGGCACCCCGCCGCGCATCGACGGTCGCACCCTGGACTACGGGGTGATGGACGAGCAGCCTGGCGATGATCCGCTGCCGGTGATGTCGTTCATGGGCGATAGCGCCGAGCACCCGGCCCAGGTCAGCTGCTGGATCACCCACACCACCGAGCGCACCCACGCGATCATCCGCGCCGCGCTGCACCGCTCGCCGCTGTACAGCGGCCAGATCGAAGGCATCGGCCCGCGCTATTGCCCCTCGATCGAGGACAAGGTGGTGCGCTTTGCGGAAAAGGCCAGCCACCAGGTCTTCGTCGAGCCCGAGGGGCTGGACGTGGTCGAGATCTACCCCAACGGCATCTCCACCTCGCTGCCCTTCGATGTGCAGCTGGAGCTGGTGCGCTCGATCCGCGGCTTCGAGAATGCGCACATCACCCGGCCTGGCTATGCGATCGAATACGACTTCTTCGACCCGCGCGGGCTGAAGACCTCGCTGGAAACCAAGCAGGTGTCCGGGCTGTTCTTCGCCGGCCAGATCAACGGCACCACCGGCTACGAGGAGGCCGCCGCGCAGGGCCTGCTGGCCGGCGTCAACGCCGCGCGCCTGGTCCAGGAAAAGGACCCCTGGTCGCCGCGCCGCGACCAGGCCTACCTGGGCGTGCTGGTCGACGACCTGATCACCCACGGCACCACCGAGCCGTACCGCATGTTCACCAGCCGCGCCGAATACCGCCTGCAGCTGCGCGAGGACAACGCCGACGCGCGGCTGACGCCGATCGGCCGCGCCCTGGGCCTGGTCGACGATGCGCGCTGGTCGCGCTTTGCAGCCAAGCGCGAGGCGGTCGAAGGCGAGACTGCCCGCCTGCGCGGTCTGTGGGCCTCGCCGGGCAATGGCGTGGGTCGCGATCTGGAGGCCACCCTGGGCATCGCGGTCAGCCGCGAAACCAACGCCCTGGACCTGATCAAGCGCCCCGAGCTGGACTACGCCAGGTTGATGCAGGTGCCGGCGTTGGGCCCGGGCGTGGCCGATGCGCAGGTCGCCGAGCAGGTGGAGATCAGCGTCAAGTACGCCGGCTACCTGGACCGCCAGCGCACCGAGATCGACCGCCAGCAGCGCAACGAAGGCACGCCGATCCCGCCCGGCTTCGACTATGCCGGCGTGCGCGGCCTGTCGCTGGAAGTGCAGCAGAAACTCGGCCGGGTGCAGCCGCAGACCGTCGGCCAGGCCCAGCGCATCCCCGGCATGACCCCGGCGGCGATCTCGCTGCTGCTGGTCCATCTGGAGCGCGCGCGCCGCGGTGCGGTGGCCTGAGTTGTTCGCGCGGTCGTTGCCGGCGCCTGGTCGGCGGCCGCCGCACTGCCTGCGCCCAGACCGACGCGGCGTCCCGGTTTGGCCCAGCGCACCGGCCTAGAACAATTGGCCCTGTGGCGAAGGCGCGCGCGGCGCCACGAACCTGCTGCAGTCCAGCCTGGGCCCGCGATCGCGGTCGAACCCCAGGCGCTTGCAGGCCAGGGCAAAGCGCCGTTCCAGCAGGTCCGCGTACACACCCTGCCCGCGCATGCGCGTCCCGAAGGTGCTGTCGTAATCCTTGCCGCCGCGCAGCTGCTGCACGGTGCTCATCACGTGCGCGGCCCGCTGCGGCAGATGGGTCTGAAGCCAGTCGCGAAACAGCGGCGCCACTTCATGCGGCAGGCGCAGCAGCACATAGCCGGCCGAGCGCGCGCCGGCCTCACGCGCCGCTTCCAGCACGCCTTCCAGGTGCGCATCGTTCACCCAGGGAATGGCCGGGGCGAACATCACCCCGACCGGCACGCCGGCCGCGCTCAGGGCCTTCATCGCGCGCAGGCGGGCGTGCGGTGCCGAGGCGCGCGGTTCCAGTTTCGAAGACAGCGCGTTGTCCAGCGAGGTGATCGAAAACGCCACGTGCACCAGATTGTCAGCGGCCAGCGGTGCGAGCAGGTCCAGATCGCGCGTGACCAGCGCGTTCTTGGTGATCAGGGTGAAGGGATGGCGCGTCTGCGCAAACACCTCGATCAGCCGGCGGGTGAGCTGCAGCTTGCGTTCCAGCGGCTGGTAGGCATCGGTGTTGATGCCCAGCGCAATCGGGCTGACCTGGTAGCCAGGCCTGGCCAGCGCGCGCCGCAGCAGCGCCGGGGCATTGGTCTTGGCAAACAGCCGGGTCTCGAAATCCAGGCCCGGCGACAGCTCCAGGTAAGCGTGGGTGGGCCGGGCGAAGCAATAGGAACACCCGTGCTCGCAGCCGCGGTACGGATTGACCGACTGCGAGAACGGGATGTCCGGCGAGCGGTTGCGGCTGATGATGCTGCGCGCACGTTCCTCGGTGACCTGGGTGCGGGGCAGCAGGTCCAGCTCGCCATCGTGATCGCGTTGGTGCCAGCCATCGTCGGCCACTTCCGGCGTGGTCACGGCAAAGCGTCCCGGCAGCCAGCCGGTCGACCCGCGCCCTTTGATCGCCTCACCCATGCCTGCAAGCCTAGCGCCGGTGCGTCTCAGCGAACGCGACTGCCCTATGAGCCTGTCGGACTTTGGCCGGCCGGGCTGCAAATCCGGCTGTGCGGTCCATATTTCCGTCGCTTCTTGCCCCATAGAACCACTATGGGGCGGCGAATCGGCGAAAATCTGTTCTCGCGCAGCCGAATTTTCGCCTCGACCGCCAAAGCCCGACAGACGCCTAGAATCGGACCATGCTCGCCCTGCTCGCCACCGTGTGGCACGACATCGCACAGATCCCGCACCTCAAGTCCTATCTCACCGCGGCCTGGGTAGCCTATCTGCTGATCCTGTCCGGCTGGATCATCCTGCAGAAGCGCGAGCCGGTGGCCACGCTCGGCTGGGTGCTGTCGCTGGCAGTGCTGCCGTACGTGGGCTTTCTCATCTACTTCGCGCTGGGCCCGCAGAAGATCAAGCGCCAGCGCCTGCGACGCGACCGCTCGCGCGATGGCATGGATTCGCAGCAGGCCACCTGTCCGCCCAACGCACAATGCGCCGAGCTGGCGCTGCTGGGCCAGGCCGTGACCGGCCTGCCGCCCTCTTCGGCCACGCGCGTAGACCTGCTGGTCGACGGCGCGGCCACTTACGAGGCGCTGGTGGAGGCGATCGGCCAGGCGCGCAACCACGTGCACCTGGAGTACTACATCTTCGAGCCGGACCGCACCGGCACGCGCGTGCGCGATGCGCTGATCGAGCGGGCCAGGGCCGGCGTGCACGTGCGCCTGCTGCTGGACGCGGTCGGCGCCGGCAAGCTCAACCGCAAGTTCCTGGCACCGCTGCTGGAGGCTGGCTGTGAGCACTGCTGGTTCCACCCGACCCAGTTCCGCCCCTTCAGCCGGCCCTGGCTGAACCTGCGCACCCATCGCAAGATCGTGGTGATCGACGGCACGGTGGCCTTCGCCGGCGGCATCAACATCACCGACGAGGAAAACGAGACCCTGCGCCCGGACGCCTTCCGCGACCTGCACATGCGCCTGGAAGGCGACATCGTGCGCAGCCTGCAGCAGGTGTTCGTCGAGGACTGGTTGTACGCCAGCGGCCATCAACGCGAGAACTTCAGGGGCACGGCGCTGTGGGCGCCGGCGGCCGAGGCCGAACCGGGCCCGATCGCCGCGCAGGTGCTGACCTCCGGCCCGGATTCGGACTGGGAAGCCATCCACCGCCTGCAGGTGGGTGCGATCTACGAGGCCAGGCAGCGGGTGTGGCTGGTCACGCCGTACTTCGTCCCTGGCGAGGCGGCGATGATGGCGCTCACATCGGCCGCCCTGGCCGGGCTGGACGTGCGCCTGCTGGTGCCCAAGCAGAGCGATTCCCGGGTGGTGACCTACGCGGCGCGCTCGTACTTCGATGAGCTGCTGGCGGCCAGGGTCAAGGTCTACGAGTACGGCCCGCGCATGCTGCACACCAAGGCGTTGCTGTGCGACGACGCCCTGGCGGTGCTGGGCAGCGCCAACTTCGACCACCGCAGCTTCCGGCTGAATTTCGAGGTGGCCTTGCTGTTCCGCGAACCGACCTTCAACGCGCGCCTGTCACAGCTGCTGGAGGGCGAGTTCGCCAGCGCTGCGCGTGTGCAGGATGCGCGCAACCGCTCGCTGTGGCGCAACCGCTTGCCCGAGGCGCTGGCGCGGCTGGGCTCACCGCTGCTGTAGCGTGCCGGCGCAGGCGGATCGGTAGAATTCCCGTCCCCTCCCTTGCACCGAGCGCGTGTCATGTACTGGCTCTTCCTGCTGCTTTCCCTGGGCGCCATGGCGGTGGCCCTGCGCACCCCCTCGATGGCGCTGATGGCCGTCAGCCTGCTGGCCGCGCTGGGCCTGCTGATCGCCTGGGCGATGGGCTGGTATTGGGCCAGGGCCGGCAACCGCGATCGCAACGGCCGTGGCATGGTCGACCCGGTCGAGCTGCACCGCCTGCGCGAGCAGGCCCAGGCGCGCAAGGCCGCCCGGCAACCACAAGCCAGCGCCATGCCGCAGCAGCCGCGCGATGACGCCTGACCCAGTGCGCACCGCGCTCAGCGTCAACGTCAACAAGGTCGCCGTGCTGCGCAATTCGCGCGGCGGCGGCGAGCCAGACGTGGTCCGCGCCGCGCGCACCTGCCTGCGCGCCGGTGCCCACGGCATCACCGTGCATCCGCGCCCGGACCGGCGCCACATCACTGCCGAGGACGTGCTGGCGCTGGCCGGGCTGACTGCGCAGTTCCAGGTGGAATTGAACATCGAAGGCAATCCATTTGCACCGCCGCGCCAGGGCTATCCCGGCTTGCTGGCGCTGTGCGAACGGGCCCGCCCGGCCCAGGTCACGCTGGTGCCGGACAGCGATGGCCAGCTCACCTCCGACCATGGGTTCGACTTCACCGGGGACACCATCCAGCTGGGCCGGCTGGTCGCCCACTTCAAGGCGCTGGGCTGCAGGGTCAGCCTGTTCGTCGATGCCGGCTGCGTGGGCCTGGAGCGGGCTGCGGCCATGGGCGCCGACCGCATCGAGCTCTACACCGGCCCCTATGCGCAAGGCTGGGCCGCCGGCGCGCCCGACCCGGCCCTGGCCGCGTGCCGCGCCACCGCGCAGGAAGCTCAGCTGCTGGGCCTGCAGGTCAACGCCGGGCACGACCTCAGCCAGGACAACCTGGGCATGTTCCTGGCCGGGGTGCCGCAGGTGCAGGAGGTCTCCATCGGCCATGCGCTGATCAGCGAGGCCCTGTATGAAGGCCTGGAAACAACCGTGCGCCGCTATCTGGCGATCATCCAGGCGCTGAGCGCGTAGGTCCAGCGCAATAACCGGCGATGGCGATGCGCCCGGCGGTCGCCGCTTCGAGGTGCAGCCGTTGCGCCTGGGCAGCCCTGAGCACGGCCGCGGTCCGGGAGGGTTGAGATCGGCTCATGGCACACCGGCGTGGCCGGATTTTTCGCGCGTGGGAGCGGAGCACCCAGCGATGCAGGCGCGGTGCCGCGCCAGCTGCCGCGCTCGGTGGTTGCGGGTCCGGACATGCCCGTAGTGCCACCAAACAACAACGCCGCCCTAGCAGGCGGCGTTGTCTCTCATCCAATGCGGCGGATCGACTACTGCTGCATGAAACCGATCTTGAGCATCTGTGCGTTCTTCGCAGCGGCCAGCACACGGGCCATGGTTTCGTACTGCGAGTCCGGGTGGGCGTCGATGCGCAGCTGCGGCTGGTTGGTCGGGTCCTTCTGGACCTCGTTCTCCATCATGCCCTGCAGGGCGCTGACCGACACCGGGTTGTTGTTCCAGTACACCGTGTTGGAAGCGTCGATCCGCAGATCGATCGGTGGTGGCGGTTCCTGGGTGGGCGGCGGCGTCGTCGACCGCTGCGGAAGCGCCACATCGATCGGGTAGGTCATGATCGGCGCGGTCACGATGAAGATGATCAACAGCACCAGCATCACGTCGATCAACGGGGTCACGTTGATCTCGGACATGGCGCCCTTGCCACCACCACTACTAAAGGCCATGGTTACTGCCCCTTCTGCTTGGTGGAAACGAAACCGATATCCAACATGCCCTGGCCCTGCGCAATCCTGGTGATCTCGTTGATCGTGGACATCTTGGTGGTCTTGTCGGCGCGCAGATTGAGGGACGGCTGCGGCGTCTGCTGAGCCGCCGAAGACAGGCGTGACTCCAGCATGTCCTTGGTCACCGGCTCGTCGTTCCAGTAGATCGAACCGTCTTCCTTGACCGCGATGTTGATCGGCGGCGTGCGCTTGGCCAGTTCATCCTGATTGGGGATGAACGTGGTTTCGGGCAACTCCACCTTTACCTTCTGCGACATCAGCGGCGTGGTGATGATGAAGATGATCAGCAGCACCAGCATGACGTCCACCAGGGGCGTCACGTTGATGTCTACCATGGGGCCGCTACCGCCGCCCCCGCTACTGAATGCCATACGGCCTCCGGATACTTCTTGTCGTGGGGTTTTGTTTCGACGCGTTAGCGCACGCGGGCGCCTGTCGCGAAGAAGTCGTGCAGGTCGTGCGCGAAGGTATCGAAGTTGGCGATCGTGGTGGCGTTGATCTTGCTGAAGAAGTTGTAGGCAAACACCGCCGGGATCGCGACGAACAGGCCGATGGCGGTCATGATCAGCGCTTCGCCCACCGGGCCGGCGACAGCGTCGATGCCGGCGCTGCCGGTGGCACCGATGCGGATCAGGGCGCCGTAGATGCCCCACACCGTTCCCAGCAGACCCACGAACGGAGCGGTCGCACCGACGGTGGCCAGCAGGATCATGCCGGACTGGATCTTGGTGCTCTCGCGGGTGACGGCCTGACGCAGGGCCCGGTCGACGAACTCCGAACGGCTCAGGGCCTCGCCGGTGCCGGTACCTTCAGCGCGCTGGTGGTGGGCGGCGGCCTGGGCGGCATCCAGGGCGATCTTGGAAAACGGCTCGTTGCGCGGTTGCTCCTCCATGAAGCGGATGGCGTCCTGGGCGTTTTTGGCCTCCCAGAAGGCCGCGGTCACCCGATCGGCCTGCGAGCGCAGGCGCACGCTCTTGATGATGTTGACGATGGTCCAGTACCAGGACGCGGCGGACATGATGACCAGGGTCAGCAGCACCACCCACGACACCACGAAGGCGCCCGGGTTGCTGGTCATTTCGGAGATCAGGTGGGAGAAGCCCATCTGGTTCAGGGCCGCGGCGGCGTTGGTGCCTCCCGCGGCGGCAACAATCAGAGTTTCCTGCAGCATGACGCTTACCTTTAGTTGGAAATTTGGTGGGGTTAGGTGACGCTCATTGGGTGAAGCAGTCCGGCTCAGCCGCCCATGCTGAAGTCGACCGGGACGCGCACGCGCCCGGCGACACTCTGGCCGCCTGATTTACCGGGATTGAAGCGCCACTTGCGTGCTGCTTCCGTCGCGGCGCGGTCGAGATCGCGGTTGCGGCTGGACTTCTCGACCGAGACGTTGGTGACGTTGCCGTTGGCGTCGACATCGATGATCAGGATCACCGTGCCTTCCACGCCCGCACGGGCAGCGGCCGGCGGATAGCGCGGCGGGTTCATGTTCTTGGAGGAAATGTCCACACTGGCGCCGATGTCCGGGGACGGCGCGGGCGGGGCCGGCGGCGCGGGCGGGGCATAGGTATCCATCGGACGCGGATCGGGCACGTCCACCGGCGGGGCTTCCGGCGGCGGCGGGACCGGCGACGGCTTGGGCGGGGACAGCTCCTTCACCGGCGGCGGCGGGGTCTCCTGCTTGGGCGGCGGCGGCGGGGGCGGCGGCGGGGGCGGGGGCGGGTCGACGATCTGAACCAGCATCTTCTGTTCCTCCTCCTTCTGCGCCGGCGGTGCAACCGCAGGGATCAACAGAAGCAGGAACACCGCCACATGCAGCGCGATGACGAATGCGTAGCCGATGATGCGCGACCAGTTGAGCCCCTGCGGACCCTCCTGCTCCCGATAGCGGTTGATGACGAGTTGTTCAGCCATGCGCCAATGGACTCAATGGAAACGGGGTGCGCGGTCAGGCGCACCGGAATGTCGATTCGATTCGGATTCCCCTGCAGAACCGCAGCGGAATTGCCAGCTTAACCCAATCCTTCATCACGATTCCAGCAGTGATCCACCGCTGTGAAATCGCTTCCAACCGATCACTTGACGCCAATGATCGTTTTCGCGTCCTGCGGTTTCTTTACACCCTTGTCCAGCGCTGCCTGGGCGGCCTTCCTGGCCTCGTCGGTGTGCCCTTCCTGCAGTTGCACCCGGGCCAGATTCAGATAGGTCTCGCCGGTCGGATCCAGGGGCGCCGCCTTCTTCCAGGCTTCGATGGCCTGCGCGATCTGCGGCGGCTCGGAATAGTAGTACGCCTGCGCGAGGATCTGATACACCTCCAGGTTCGGCTTGAGGATGTTCTTGGCCAGGCCGTCGTTGATGACCTCGATGGTCTGCTTTTCGTGCTTGTCCATGTTGCTGTAGGTGGCGTACAGCTGGCGGTATTCCTTTTCGTCGGTCAGCTGGCCCGAGGCGCGCAGCTTGTCCAGGATCGCCGCGGCCTTCTCCGGCTGGTCGTTCTGCGAGTACACCACGGCCAGGTTCATCTGCGCGGTCTTGTCGTTTGGCGCCTTGGCGGCCATGTCCTCGGCCAACCCGAGTGCCTCGGCGGGCTGGTTGTTGGCTTCGTAGCTGGCCATCAGTACCCGGCTCCACTGCGCCTTGGGCTCGGGCGAGGTGGCGATGGCCTGCTTCAGCGGCTCGATCGCCTCGGCGTAGCGCTCGGCCTGGTACAGGGCCTGACCCTTCAGGGCGAGGTCTTCAGGCTTGCTCGACTTGGTCTCGGCCAGATATCTGTCGAGGGTGGCCAGGCCTTCGGCGTACTGTTCGTCCTGCAGCTGCAGCTGGGCCAGCATGTACATGGCCTGGTAGTGGCCGTTGTTGTCCAGCGCATTGAGGTCCAGGACCTGCTTGAGGTAGGCCTTGGCCGCAGCCGGGTCGTCGGTGCTGTAGGCGGCCTGCGAAGCGATCTGCGCGGCCAGCGCCTTGTCGTAGTCGTTGGCGTCGGGGCTGGCGATGATTTCATCGGCCTGGGTGCGTGCGGCGGCCCAGTCCTGGTCGTTGTAGGCCTTGATCAGCTTCTCGGCCCTGGACGCCATCTTGCGAGAGTTCTTGGCCTCCGGCACCTGGCGGGTGGCGTCGGGGAAGAGCACTTCCTGCTTGGTATCGCCGCCTCTCTTGCGTTCTGCGCGCTCACGCGTCTGCTGGGCCGAGGCGTCGACGGCGACCGTGCCGGCGAGCAGGCCGAGGACGGCCAGGGAGAGCAGGGCATGTTTGGGGGTGCGCAACAACATGGATCACCTCTTGCGGAAACGGGGGTCTTGCGTGGGCACGGGGCTGAACAGCAGGCCAATGATGACCGCCGGGAAAACTAGCAGAATAGAATTAACAATGTGTACGGATTTCGTTGCGCGCTCGGCGCAACTGGCCATTAGCGGCAACGCGGCGTGCGGCCTGCAGCGCGCGCGGCCTGCCAGGTCGGCACCAGCGTATCGGCGCGGCTTTGCAGCTCGCGGATGCGGGCGCTTGGATCGGGATGGGTGGACAGCCACTGCGGTGGCCGGCTGCCACCGGCGGCCAGCATGTTCTGCCACAGGTCCACGGCCTGGCGCGGATCGAACCCGGCCTGTGCCATCAGGCGCTGGCCGACCACGTCGGCCTCGCTTTCCTGCGCGCGCGAATTGGGCAGCAGAAAGCCTGCACTGGCGGCGATGCTGCCGCCCTGGGTGACCAGCGAACCGTAGTCGCCGGCCAGCGCGCCCAACAGTTGCAGCGCCTGCGAGGTGCGGACCTGGTTGGTGAGGCGCTCTTCAAAGTGGTGCTCGACGACGTGACCGATTTCATGGGCGATCACCGCGGCCAGCTGATCCTGGGTCCGGGCCACCGGAAACATGCCGGTATTCACTCCGACCTTGCCGCCGGGCAGGGCGAAGGCGTTGGCGTCGCTGTCCTCGAACACCGCCGTTTCCCAGGCGATGCCGCGTGTGGATGCCGGCAGTTGGGCCACCAGCGCGTTGACCACGCAGCGCACGTAGGCGTTCTGTCCGGGATCCCTGCTGATGACTTGTTTTTGCTTGGCCTCGGCGAAGGCTTGGGCGCCGAGCTGATCCAGTTCCTGCTGCGAGACCGCGCCCACATTCTGGCGACGGCCGGTCGAGGAGGTCATGGTGGCGCAACCGGCCAGCAACACGCCGGCGACCAAGCAGCACAACAGCGGGAGGACGAGTCGGGGTCTGGCTTTCATGCGGATCAGTGTTGGCACACATGAACTTTCCGTCAAGCTTCCGCGCTCAGCGGGCAACGCCGAAGACCATCATCAGGCCGAGCGCAAACGCGTTGTTGAGCCCGTGCGCGATGATCGAGGCCCCCAGCGAGCCAGTGCGCCGGTAGACCCACGCAAAGGCGATGCCCATGCAGGTGTAGACCACCCACAGCGGCAGTTGCACGGCCAGTGACTTGTCGCCCACCCATGGCGGTTCGTGCATGAAGGCGAACAGCACCCCACTCAACACCGCGCCCAGCAACGGCCAGCCGTCACGCCAGAGCCTGCCAAACAGCACGCGCCGGAACAGGACTTCTTCGTAGATCGGCGCGACGACCACGGCGAACAGCAGCAGCAGCCCCGGATGCTGGGCCAGCGTGCCGCGCACCAGGGTCATGTTGGTGGGGTCCAGCGATTGGCGCAGGGCCGCGGCGATCTGCGCGACGACCGCGCTGAAGCAGATCACCCCCGCGGCGGTGAACAACGCCAGCAGCCAGGTCGCCGGCATGCGCAGGGCGGCACGCGAGCGGCGGCGTTCATCGCCACGGGGCGGGGCGCGCCAGAGCATGGCCGCCAGCGCCGTGCCGCCCACCCCGAGCACGCTCATGGCGATGGTCGCCAGCGGGCCGGGCTTGCCGACGGCCTGCATGATCGCGCCGGGATCGGCGGTGGGCATGCCCTGCAGCGCCAGCTGCACGCCGCGCCAGAGGCCCCAGGCCAAGGCGCCCGACAGCGAAAGCAGGCCAAACAGCACCGCCACGATCAGCACCTCCAGCGCGAAGCGCGACAACGCCTGGCGCAGCGGCAGTGCTCTTCCCGGCCGGGAAGAGGCTCCCTGCCCGCCGCCGGACTGGACCGGATCGGCTTCCATGCGCGCCAGGCTCAGATGTCCAGGTTGGACACCTTCAGCGCGTTGGCGTCGATGAACTCGCGGCGCGGCTCCACCACATCGCCCATCAGCGTGCTGAAGATCTGGTCGGCGGCCACCGCGTCCTCGATCCGGACCTGGAGCATGCGCCGGGTATCGGGATTAACCGTGGTTTCCCACAGCTGCTCGGGGTTCATTTCGCCCAGGCCCTTGAAGCGCTGGATCTGGCGGCCCTTCTTGGCTTCTTCCAGCAGCCAGGCCTGGGCCTGGGCGAAGCTGGTGATCTCCTGGCTGCGGGCGCCACGCTGGATCCGGGCGCCGTCGCGGACCAGGCCGTGCAGCTGCGCGGCCGCTTCACGCAGCGGGCGCAGTTCGCCGGTTTCGAAGGCCGACAGCGATAGCACCTGGGTCAGTTCCTCGCCCATGTGGTGGCGGGTGGCCAGCAGCGCGGCCGGGCGTGTGTCGGTGGCAGTCTGCAGTTCCAGGGTATAGCGCGGGCTGCCGATGCTGGGGCTGTTGAGCGCGCCTTCCAGGGTGTCCAGCTCCTTGCGCAGGGCCGCAGGGTCCAGGCTGGGCAGGACATCGGTCGGCGCGGCATCGATCATCGCCTCGAGCAGGGCCGGATTGTAGCGATGTGTATTGCGCGCGATCGTATCGCGTGCATTGGCGAACAGGATCAGCAGTTTTTCCAGGACCTCGCCGGAAATGGGCGGCTCGCCGGCGGCCGGGATCAGCGCGGCATTCTCCACCGCGCTGTTGGCCAAGTAGACGTTGAGCGCCGCATCGTCCTTCAGGTACAGCTCCTGCTTGCCCTGCTTGAGCTTGTACAGCGGCGGCAGGCCGATGTAGACGTGGCCGCGCTCGATCAGCTCGGGCATCTGCCGGTAGAAGAAGGTCAGCAGCAGGGTGCGGATGTGCGAGCCGTCCACGTCGGCGTCGGTCATGATGATGATGCGGTGGTAGCGCAGCTTGTCCGGGTTGTACTCATCGCGGCCGATGCCGGTGCCCAGCGCGGTGATCAGGGTGCCGACCTGGTCGGAGGCGAGCATGCGATCGAAACGGGCGCGTTCGACGTTGAGGATCTTGCCCCGCAGCGGTAGGACCGCCTGGTTCTTGCGGTTGCGGCCCTGCTTGGCCGAGCCGCCGGCCGAGTCGCCCTCGACGATGAACAGCTCAGACAGCGCCGGATCCTTTTCCTGGCAGTCGGCCAGCTTGCCGGGCAGCCCGGCGATGTCCAGTGCGCCCTTGCGGCGGGTGAGGTCTCTTGCCTTGCGCGCGGCCTCGCGGGCACGGGCGGCGTCGACGATCTTGCCGGTGATCGCCTTGGCCTCGTTCGGATGCTCCTGCAGGAACTCCTGCAGGCGCGCGCCGAAGGCGTTCTCCACGGCCTGGCGCACCTCGGAGCTGACCAGCTTCTCCTTGGTTTGCGAGGAGAAGCTGGGGTCGGGCACCTTGACCGACAGCACCGCGATCATGCCTTCGCGCATGTCATCGCCGGTCAGAGCAACCTTGGCTTGCTTGGCAATGCCGTTTTGCTCGATGTAGTTGCTCAGCACCCGGGTCAGGGCGGCGCGGAAGCCGGCCAGGTGGGTGCCGCCGTCCTTCTGCGGGATGTTGTTGGTGAAGCAGTACATCGTTTCCTGGTAGGCGTCGGTCCACTGCAGGGCCACGTCGACCACGATGTTGTTGTATTCACCCACGGTGGAGATCACGTGCGGGTGCAGGGGATTCTTGGCCTTGGCCAGGTGCTCGACGAAGCTGGCGATACCGCCTTCGTAGTGGAAGTCGTCGCGGCGGCCTTCGCCGCGTTCGTCGGCCAGCACGATCTTGACGCCGGAGTTGAGGAAGGACAGCTCGCGCAGGCGCCGGGCCAGGATGTCGTAGTGGAACTCGACATTGCCATGGAAGGCGGTGACCGAGGGCCAGAATTGCAGGGTGGTGCCACGCTTGGTGCTGGCACCGAGCTGCCTGAGCGGGGCGAGCGCGACGCCATGGCTGAATTCCTGCTGATAGTGGAATCCGCCCTGGAAGATATCCAGCAGCAGCTTCTCCGACAGTGCATTGACCACGCTGACGCCGACGCCGTGCAGGCCGCCGGAAACCTTGTAGCTGTTGTCGTCGAACTTGCCGCCGGCGTGCAGGATGGTCATCACCACCTCGGCGGCGGAGACCTCGCGGCCGAGCTTGGCGCTCATTTGCGCGTGCCTGCCGACCGGGATGCCGCGGCCATTGTCCGAGACCGACACCGAACCATCGGCATGGATGGTCACCACCACGCTGTCGGCATGGCCGGCCAGGGCCTCATCGATCGAGTTGTCGACCACCTCAAAGACCATGTGATGCAGGCCGGTGCCATCGTGCACGTCACCGATGTACATGCCCGGACGCTTGCGCACGGCCTCCAGGCCTTCGAGGGCGGTGATGCTGTTGGCGTCGTAGGTGCCGGTCTGGCCGGCGGTTGCCGGGGGGGTCTGTTCGGTCATTCGGTGTCGATCGCCTGCACGGCCGGGGGCGCGCGACGAGAGGATTCGCGCAGGCCGCCGACGCTTGATAAGGAAGCATGAATTGTACCACCGCGACCGGTGCGGCCTCCTTGGGGCCCAGTCGCGCGGTTCAGCGGCCGACGATGGTGTCGTGTTCCACGTGAAACCACGCCAGCGGCACAGCTTCCAGTGCTGCCGGCATTTCAGTACCGGTGACCAGGACCTGGGCGCCGGACTGGATCACCCGAGCCAACACACTGGCCTGGTGACGGCGGTCCAGCTCGGAGGCCAGGTCATCCAGGGCCAGCACCGGCCACTCCCCACGCTGGGCCGCATAGTCCTGGGCCTGGGCCAGCAGACAGGACAGCGCGGTCAGCTTGGCCTGGCCACGAGACAATGTTTCGCGCTGGGGCAGGGCGCTGAAATCGACCCGCCAATCTGCCCGATGCGGGCCCACGCCGGTGTGGCCGAACTGGCGGTCGCGCTCCCGCGACACCAGCAGCGCATCGGCCAGCGACAGCGCCTGGCGACGCCAGCCCGGCGCAAATTCCAGTTGCGCCCGGCCCAGCATCGGCACCAGCGCGTTGGCAACGTCCTGGACCTGGCCTTGCAGCCGGTCCAGGTACGCCTGCCGGTGCGCGGTCACCGCTTCGCCGGCGTCCGCCAACTCGACGTCCCAGGCATCGAGCTGTTTCCCGCCGCCGCCGGACTTGAGCAGGGCGTTGCGCTGCTTCAGCGCCCGGTTGTAGCGGCGCCAGACCGGGAGGAAATCCTGTTCCACGTGAAACAGGCCCCAGTCCAGAAAGCGCCGCCGTGGCTCGCCGCTGCCGGTCACCAGTGCATGGCTGCCCGGCTCGAAGCTCACCACCGCCAGCGCCGCACACAGCTCACCGAGCTGACCGACGTTGCGGCCATCCAGGCGGCCGCTCCATTCCTGCCCGCTGTGGCGCAGACCCGCACGGCGGATCCGGTCATCCTGGCCTTCGCGCCACTCCACGAAGACCTCGACGGCCTGCGAACCGGTTCGGATCAATCCATCGCGCACGCGCCCGCGAAAACTGCGGCCCCAGGCCATCAGGTGCAGGGCTTCGAGCAGGCTGGTCTTGCCGGCCCCGTTGTCGCCGGTGATCAGGTTCAGGCCGGGCTTCGGGGCAAGTTCAACCTGCGCGAACCTGCGCAAGCCGCCCACGGCCAGTCGGGTCACGTGCATCGCTTCGCGTTCGCTAATGACAACGCCCGGATCGGTCCGGGCGTTGTCTGGGTTTCACGTGGAACAGCCACCAATGCATCACAGCCGAAGCGGCATCACCACGTGGCGGCAACGCTCACTGCTGGCCTCTCGCACCAGGGCCGATGAATTGGCATCGCGCAGCTGGATCACGATGTGCTCGTCACGCAAGGCAGACAAGGCGTCCAGTAGGTAATTGACGTTGAAGCCGATCGCCAGCCCGTCAGCCTTGGTGTCGGCCTCGATTTCCTCCTGGGCTTCTTCCTGCTCCGGGTTATGGGCGCTGATCTTCATCTGCCCGGGCGAAAGTTCCACGCGCACGCCGCGGTATTTCTCGTTGGACAGGATCGCGGCGCGCTGCAGGGCCGCACGCAGCACTTCCCGGTCCAGCTTGACCTCGATGTCCGCGCCGATCGGGATCACCGCTTCGTAATCGGGGAAGCGGCCGTCGATCAGCTTGGAGGTAAAGGTCACATCGTCGCGCTTGACCCGGATGTGGCTGCGGCCGAGCTCCAGCTCCAGCAGGCGCTCGCCGCCCTCGAGCAGGCGCTGCAGCTCGGTGACGCCCTTGCGCGGCACGATGATCTGGCGCTTGGTCAGGCTGGTGCCAGTGTCCAGGCCCGATTCGCACAGCGCCAGGCGGTGGCCATCGGTGGCCACGCAGCGCAGCGCCGAATCGCGCAGGTCAAACAGCAAGCCGTTGAGGTAATAGCGCACGTCCTGCTGGGCCATGGCGAAGGAGGTACGTTCGATCAGTTCCTTCAGCGCGGCCTCGGGCACGGTGACCCGCTCGCTGGCTTCGACTTCATCGACCGACGGGAAATCGTTGGCCGGCAGGGTGGCCAGGGTGAAGCGGCTGCGCCCGGCGGCGACGCTGACCTTGTCCCCGCTCTGACTGACCGTGATCCGGCTGCCGTCGGGCAGGGCGCGCACGATCTCGAACAGCTTGCGGGCCGGGATCGTGGTCTCCCCGTCCTGGGCGTCCTCGACCGCGCTGCGCGCAATCATTTCCACTTCCAGGTCCGTGCCGGTCAGGGACAACTGGCCGTTGTGCACCTGGACCAGGAAATTGGCCAGCACGGGGAGCGTCTGGCGACGTTCCACCACGTTGACCACTTGCGCCAGGGGTTTGAGGAAAGCTTCTCGCTGCAGGCTGAAACGCATCGTGTATGTCCCGGTGCTCTATGTTTTTAGAAGTGTATAAATCTTTAAAACTGGTGGTGATGGTTGCCGCCATTACGCGGGAAAGCACCTGTAACCATTTGATATTGCGATATTTTTAGTGGTTAAAACCCGGTGTACAGGTGCACCGCGCCTGCCGGGGAAACCTGTGGACAGTTTTGCCGCAGGATTTGATCCACCCCTTGTCCACAGCTTCAAGACCCTTCGGCCCACCGGTTGTTCACCCCTCGGGCCGACCTTGTACAGCATAGCCACCTGACCCGGCCCGCGGGCGCGTGTTCACTCACTCAGCTTGCGGATCAGCTTGTCCCAGTCTTCCTTCAGCTTGCCGTCCGATTCCATCAGGGTCCGGATCTGCCGGCAGGCATGCAGCACGGTGGTGTGGTCGCGGCCGGCAAAGGCATCGCCGATCTCCGGCAGGCTGTGCTCGGTCAGTTCCTTGGTCAGGGCCATGGCCATCTGCCGCGGACGCGCCAGCGAACGGGTGCGGCGCTTGGACAGCAGGTCCTTGATCTGCAGGCCGTAGTAATCGGCCACGGTCTTCTGGATGTTGGGGATGCCGATGGCCTGCTGCTGGGCGCGCAGCAGGTCGCGCAGGGTTTCCTGGGCGAACTCGGGGGTGATCGCCTTGCCCAGGAAGTTGGCGCGCGCGGCCAGGGTGTTGAGCGCCCCTTCCAGGTCGCGCACGTTGGAGCGCATCTTCTTGGCCAGCAGGAAGGCCACATCGTCCGGGATGTGGGTCCCGCGCTCGGCCGCCTTGGCCAGCACGATCGCCGCGCGGGTCTCGAAATCGGGCGGGTCGATGGCCACCGACAGGCCCCAGGCCAGGCGCGACTTCAGCCGCGGCTCCAGGCCCTCGACCTCGCGCGGATAGCGGTCGCAGGTCAGGATGATCTGCTGGCGGCCGTCGAACAGCGCGTTGAAGGTGTGGAAGAACTCTTCCTGGGTGCGGTCCTTGCCGGCGAAGAACTGGATGTCGTCGATCAACAGCGCCTCGACCTGCTGGAAGCGACGCTTGAACTGGTCCATGGTCCGGTCGATCAGCGCCTTGGTCATGGCGCTGAAGAACTGTTCCGAACGCAGGTACAGCACGCGTGCGGCCGGGTTCTGCCGGCGCAGCTCGTTGCCGGCGGCGAACATCAGGTGGGTCTTGCCCAGGCCGGTGCTGCCGTACAGCAGCAGCGGATTGTGCGAACGCTCGCCCGGCTTCTGCGCCGCCTGCCAGGCCGCGGCGCGTCCGAGCTGGTTGCTGCGGCCCTCGACGAAGTTGTCGAAGGTGTAGTGGGTATCCAGGTTGCCGGCGAACGGCTCGGTCGGCGCGGTGGCGGTGGTGCCCAGCGAGGCCGGCGCGGCGCCAGCCACAGGCGCGGCCGTCCTGGCGCGCGAGCCGACCGCCAGCGAGACCTGGTCCAGCCCGGCGTAGTGGTCCAGCAGCTCGCGAATGCGTGGCAGGTAGCGCTCGCGCACCTGGTCGACGATGAAGGCATTGGGCGCGTACAGCACGACCGCGTCGGGACGTTGTTCGGCCTGCAGCGGCTTGAGCCAGGTATGGACATCTTCAGCCGGCAATTCGGCTTCCAGGCGTTCTAGGCAGCGGGGCCAGGCATCCATTTGCGAGATCGATCATCCGGCCGGCGCAGGCGTGGCAACAACCTGCGTGGCACAAGCGAAAAAGGGGCCGCGCAGGTTACCACGATGCACCGGCGGCCCACCGCCCATCCACAGCCTGGTCCACACCCTGCCCTTGACGCAGCAAACCGGCGCCCCGTAGAATTTCCGGTTCTTTCCACGCATACGCCTTAGAGTGCCCCATGGCCACCAAGCGCACCTACCAGCCCAGCAATCTCAAGCGCAAGCGCGACCACGGTTTTCGTGCACGCATGAAGACCGCTGACGGCCGCAAGATCCTCGCCCGCCGTCGCGCCAAGGGCCGCAAGACGCTCTGCGCCTGATGCCGGGGCCGCGCCCGGTGCGCGGCTCTGACATTGCCATGCGTCTGCACCCCAAGCCCGCGCCCGGCAACGGTGCGGGCTTTGTCGTGCCATGAGCTCTGAATTTCCCCGCAGGACCTTCCCCCGTGCGGCCCGGGTGCGCACCTCGGCCGAGTACGCCCGGGTGTTCGCCACCGCACGCCGGACCGCGGCGCCGATGCTGGCCCTGCATTACGCGGCTGGCGGCGACGGGGCGCGGCTGGGTCTGGCGGTGTCACGCAAGGTCGACAAGCACGCCGTCGGCCGCAACCGCATCAAGCGGACCTTGCGCGAGCAGTTCCGCGCCCTGCGCGCGCAGCTGGAGCCGGGCGACTACGTGCTGGTCGCCCGCCCACCGGCGGCCGCCGCTTCGTCCACGCAGCTGCGCCAGGCCTTCTGCGGGCTGCTGGTGCGCGCCGGCGCGTTGCCCCCTCCGGATGCGGGCGGCACAATGCGCCCCGCGCCTTCGAGCCCTCCCTCCTCCCTTTCCACGCCGGACCCGACCACCGGCTGAGACTGCCTGCCTGATGAACCAGACCCGTGTTTTCCTGATCTTCGCCTGGCTGATGGTGGCGACCTTGTTGTGGATGGAGTGGGGCAAGTGGACCAGCGCCCAGGACCAACCCGCCACTGCGGTTGCGACCGCGCCGGGCACCACATCCGACCAGGGCAATGGCGTGCCCAGCACCGAGGGCCTGACCATTCCGTCGGCCAACGTGGCCGAGCAGACCACCGCGCCGGCCCATGCGGCGGCCGCCGCGCCGGCGACGCAGGGCACCCAGGTCACCGTCAGTACCGACACGCTCAAGCTGGTGATTGACGGCAGCAAGGTCCTGCGCGCCCAGTTGCTGCAGTACCCGCAGAGCCGTGATCCCGGCGCCCCACCGGTCGAGCTGTTCAAGGACGACCCGGCCCAGCGCTACACCGCCGCGGTGGCCTGGATTGCCCAGAGCGGCGCGGCCCCGGACCAGAGCTCGGTCTTTCGCCCGATGCAGCCGCAGCGCGATTACAGTCTGGGCGCCGACCAGGACAGCCTGAGCATCCCGTTCGTGTGGGAAGGCAATGGCGTGCGCATCGTGCGCACCTTCACCGTCAGGCGCGGCCAGTACCTGGTAGGCGTGTCCGACCAGGTCACCAACACCGGCCAGGCACCGTGGCGCGGGGTGGTCTATCGCCAACTCGAACGCGTGCCGCCGCCGCCGGTCAAGGGCGGCTTCACCAATCCGCATGCCTTCAGCCTGGTCGGTGCCGCCTGGCGCACCGCCAGCGGCGCCTATGAACGACGCAAGTTCGACGAGGACTACCTGGAAGGGGGCAAGCTCAACCAGGATGCCACCGGCGGCTGGGCGGCGATGCTGGAGCACCACTTCCTCAGCGCCTGGGTGCCCGATCCGACGCAGCCGACCAAGGTTTCGCTGGACCAGCGCGTGGTCGATGGCACCCCGCGGTACCTGATCAGCCAGACCGGTCCGGCCGTGAGCGTGGCACCAGGCCAGACCAGCACCGTCCAGGCGCGCCTGTGGGTTGGCCCGAAGCTGGTCAGGGCGATCCAGGCCTCGGGCATTCCGGGCCTGGACAGCGCGGTGGACTACAGCCGGTTCGCGCCGCTGGCGGTGATCGGCTCGGGCCTGTTCTGGATCCTGAGCCATCTGCACGACCTGCTGGGTAACTGGGGCTGGTCGATCATCGGCCTGGTGGTGGTGATCAAGCTGGTGCTGTTCCCGCTGTCCTCGGCCCAGTACAAGTCGATGGCCAAGCTGCGCCGCTTCCAGCCGCGCATGGCGCAGCTGAAGGAGCGCTATGGCGATGACCGCGCCAAGTTGCAGCAGGCGATGATGGAGCTGTACAAGAAGGAGAAGATCAATCCGATGGGTGGCTGCCTGCCCACGCTGATCCAGATGCCGATCTTCCTGTGCCTGTACTGGGTGCTCAACGAATCGGTGGAGTTGCGCCAGGCGCCGTGGATCCTGTGGATCCAGGACCTGACCGCGCGCGATCCGTACTTCGTCCTGCCGCTGCTCAACGTGGCGGTGATGTTCCTGACCCAGCGGCTGACGCCCAACCCGGGCATGGACCCGACCCAGGCCAGGATGATGCAGCTTATGCCGCTGATCTTCGGCGCGACCATGGCCTTCTTCCCGTCCGGCCTGGTGCTGTACTGGGTCACCAACGGCGGCCTGAGCCTGCTGCAGCAGTGGTGGATGGGCCGCATCCACGGCCAGCCGGTGCTGGCCAGGCCCGAGACCGATGGCAAGGGCCACACCAAGGACGACCTCAAGACCAAGGGCAAGTAAGCCGGGCGGCAATTCCGGACCTGACCAGGATCGCGTCGACCCTGGACCGAACGCCTGTCCAACCGGAGCAACCGTGAGCGCAGCGGCCGCGACCACCGACACCATTGCCGCAGTGGCCACCGCCCCCGGCGCCGGGGGGGTGGGCATCGTGCGCCTGTCCGGGCCGCAGGCGCTGGCGATCGCCGCGGCGATGGGCGCCGGCCAGCTGCGGCCGCGCCGGGCGCGTTACGCGCGCTTCCTCGATGGCGACGGCGAGGTGATCGACGATGGCATCGCCCTGGCCTTCCTCGCCCCGGCCAGTTTTACCGGCGAGGACGTGGTCGAACTGCAGGCCCACGGCAGCCCGGTCGTGCTGCGCGCCCTGGTGGCGCGCGCCTGCGCGCTGGGCGCGCGCCCGGCGCGGCCGGGCGAATTTTCCGAACGCGCCTTCCTCAACGGCAAGCTCGACCTGGCCCAGGCCGAGGCGATCGCCGACCTGATCGCCGCCGGTGACGCCCGCGCGGCGCGCGCGGCGCGACGTTCGCTGGAGGGGGTGTTCTCGCGCCGCATCCAGGCACTGTCCGAACAGCTGCTGCGGCTGCGCGTGCATGTGGAGGCGGCGATCGATTTCGCCGACGAGCCGCTGGACACGCTCGGCGGCGCGGCGGTGCGCTCCGGCCTGGCCGAGCTGGGCGACGCGTTGGCCGGGCTGTTGGCCGAGGCCGAGCGCGGCCGGCGCCTGCGCGACGGCCTGCATGTGGTGATCGTCGGCCCGCCCAACGCCGGCAAGAGCTCGCTGCTCAATGCACTGGCCGGACGCGAGCGGGCCATCGTCAGCGCGCTGGCCGGCACCACCCGTGACACCCTGCACGAAGTGATCCGCGTCGATGGCCTGGAGCTGACCCTGGTCGATACCGCCGGCCTGCGCAGCGGTGGCGATGCGATCGAACGCGAAGGCATGCGTCGGGCCGGCGAGGAACTGCAGCGCGCCGACGTGGCCCTGGTGGTGGTCGACGCGCGCGATCCGCAGGCCGGCCACGCCGCGCTCGCCGACCTGCTCGACCCGCAGCTTCGCCAGCTGTGGTTGCACAACAAGACCGACCTGCTGCCGGCGACCCATGCGCTGCCGGACCAGGCGCTGGGCATCTCGACCCGCACCGGCGCCGGCATCCAGGCCCTGCTGGCGCGGCTGCAGGCGCTGGTCAGTGGCCCGGCACTCGCCTCTGCCGAGGGTGAGTTCTCCGCCCGCGCCCGCCATGTGCTGGCGCTGGAGCAGGCCCTGGCGCACCTGGACCTTGCAAAACGCGAGATTGATCATGAAACGCTTGAACTGGCCGCTGAACACTTGCGGCTTGCCCATGACGCGCTGGGTGAGATCACCGGCAAAACCTCGCCCGACGCGCTGCTGGGGCGGATCTTTTCCACGTTCTGCATCGGCAAGTAGGAGCGGGCGCCTGTTGACAAGCGCTGGCGATTTCCGTGACTTTCACGTTGCAGGCATTCGTCAGGCAATGCGCACCCAGGGGAAATACCAGATGTCCAAGCTCACACCGACCGCGCTGCGGCCCGTGGCAGCGTTCGCGCTGCTCGGCCTGCTGGCCGCCTGTTCCAAGCCACCGCCGGCCGCCGACGGCAGCCAGCCCGGCAATGCCGCACCGACCGACAAGGCCAGTGCCGCGCAGGCGGTGGCCGCCGACAGCCCACCCAAGCCAGCGGTGGCCGCCAGCGTCCAGGCGATGAGCGCCGAGGACCTGCGCGCCGCCGCCAGCAAGGCGCTGAGCCAGAACCGCATCTACGCCCCGGGCGGCGACAACGCCATGGAGTACTACCTGGCCCTGCGTGACAAGCAGCCCGACGATCCGGCCACCACCAGCGCCCTGACCGACCTGATGCCCTACACGGTGATCGCCGCCGAGCAGAGCATTGGCCGCCAGGACTTCGACGAGGCCAGGCGCCTGCTGGCCCTGATCGGCAAGGCTGATCCCAAGGCGCCGGCCCTGCCCCGCCTGGGCCAGGCCATCGCCAGCGGCGAGAAGCTGCTGGCCCAGCAGACCACCGACGAAGCCAGCAAGGCCAAGGCGGCCGCCGAGGCCAAGACCAGGGAAACCCAGCGCCTGGCCGAACAGGCCGCCCAGCAGAAGCAGGCCGCCGACGCCCTGGCGGCCCAGCAGGCGCAGCAGGCGCAGGCCCAGCAGGCGCAGCAAACGCCAGCCGCTCGGGCCGAGCCGGCCCGGACCGAGACGCCTCCGGCCGCCGCGCCTGCGCGCCAGCCCGTGGCAGACGCCCCGAACCCGGCGCCGGCCCCGGCCACCCAAACCCCGGCGCCGCGTCCGGTGGCCGCCGAGCCGGTCCCGCCGGCGGGCGAACGTCGGCTGCTGAGCGCGCCCTCGCCGCGTTATCCGATGGAGGCCCTGCGCGCCAATACCAGCGGCACCGTCGTGGTGGAGATCACCATCGGCGGCGACGGCGATGTCACCAATGCGCGGGTGGTCGAGGCGACTCCGCCGCGCGTGTTCGACCGCGCCGCACTGACCGCGGTCAAGCGCTGGAAGTTCGAACCCACCGGCGCGACCAGCACTACCCGGCGCACGATCGCGTTCAATCCGGGCTGATCGGCCAGCACGTGGCAAAAGAAGAAGGGCCGGCAATGCCGGCCCCTCCTCGTTTTGCGAAGACCCTGGGGCTCAGCCCGAGATCGCCAGCTGCTCGCCGCGATAGCGGCGCACGGCCAGGAACCACATCAAGCCCGACAGGCCGAAGCTGGCCGCCAAGTAGACCACCCACTGGATCGGGTCGATCGCCTCGCCGCGCACGACCTTCAGGATCAGCTGGTTCTGCGCCAGGAACGGCACCGCGAACTGCCATAGCTGGGTCTTGACCGGGTTCACCATCAGGATGATCGAAGGCAGCATCGGCAGCAGCATGAGGTAGCTCATGTGGCTCTGCGCCTCCTTCATGCTCTTGGCCGTGGCCGACAGATAGGTCAGCAGGGTGGTGCCGATGAACACCATCGGCATCAGGATCAGCAGCAGCATCGCGATGGTCATGAAACTCACCGACATCTGCCGACCCACGGTCGGCGAGATCACCGCGGTGGCCTTGAACATCAGCAGGGTAAAGGCCAGCGACAGCAGCGCCACCGCGCACGCCGCGGCCACCTTGCCGCTGACGATCGCGCCGCGCGCGGCCGGCGTGGCCAGCAGCGGTTCCATCGACTGGCGTTCGCGCTCGCCGGCCGTGGCATCCATGATCAGGTAGGCGCCGCCCATGAACGCACTGAGGATCAGCAGGTAGGGCAGCAGTATCCCGACCAGCTGGCCGCGCTTGGCCGCATCGGAGGCCATGTCGGTCTCGCCGATCTGCAGCGGTGCGGCGGCCGAGGGACTGACCCCGCGCGCCAGCAGGCGCAGCGCCCCGACCTGCCCGCTGTAGGCCTTGAGCAGCGCCTGCACGCGCTTGACCGGCACCTGGGCGTTCTGGCGGGTGCTGTCGCTGATCACCTCCACCGGTGCAGGCTCGCTCCTGCGCCACTTCTCGGCGTAGTCGTCGCCGATGCGCAGGATCACATCGTCCTTCTGCTCGGCGATGGCAGCGGCGATGTCGGTCGGTGGCGCCTTGATGGTGACGTTCTGGCCTTCCAGCCAGGCGATCAGGTTGGGCGCGTTGTCCTTGCCGATGACGGGCAGCTCCAGCGGCTTTTCGGTCAGGTCGCGGATCCGGTTCTCGGTCAGGGTGAAGATGCCCACCAGCATCACCGGAATCAGGATCGGCCCCAGCGCCAGCGACAGGAACACCGTGCGCCGGTCGCGGAACAGATCCTTGAGCTCCTTGCGCATCACGATCCATACGGTCTTGAGGCTGTTCATGCCAGCAGACCCTCCTCGGAGCCGATCGCCTTGACGAAGGCGTCTTCCAGGTTCTGCTCGCCGTAGTGCGCGCGCAGTTCGTCGGCGCTGCCGGCGACGACCACGGTGCCCTTGGCGATGATCACGATGCGGTCACACAGCGCGGCGACCTCCTGCATGATGTGGCTGGAGAACACCACGCAGCGTCCTTCGCCGCGCAGGTCTTTGAGGAATTCGCGCAGGCTGCGGGTGGTCATCACGTCCAGGCCGTTGGTGGGCTCGTCCAGGACCACGTTGCGCGGGTCATGCACCAGCGCGCGGGCAATCGCGGTCTTGGTCCGTTGGCCCTGGCTGAAGCCCTCGGCGCGGCGGTCGATGAAGTCGGCCATGTTCAATGCCTGCACCAAGCGCTCGGTGCGGGCGTTGATGGTGGCGCTGTCCAGGCCATGCAGCTGGCCGAAGTAGGCGATGTTCTCGCGTGCGGTCAGGCGCTTGTACACCCCGCGCGCGTCGGGCAGCACGCCCAGCGCGCGGCGCGCGGCCTGCGGGTTGGCGGCCACGTCCACGCCATCGACCAGCACCTGGCCCGCGTCGGGCTGCATCAGGGTGTAGAGCATGCGCAGGGTGGTGGTCTTGCCGGCGCCATTGGGCCCCAGCAGGCCGGTGATCTGGCCATCGGCAGCGGTGAAGTCCACGCCATTGACGGCCTTGACCTCGCTCTTTTTGGTCTTGAAGGTCTTGTGGAGATTGCGCAGGGCGATCATGGGTCCCATCCGTAGAAGCCGGTGAAAGGCGGGGTGTCGGTCAGCCGGTCCAGGCACTTGGCATCCAGTGCCTTCGGATCCAGGCCATCGAGGAACTTGCCCAGCAGCTGCGGTGTGCAGCCTGCGGCGATGACGTTGTGGCCCTGGCCGCGCAGCACCAGGTGGCGCGCGTTGGGCAGGGCCTTGGCCACTTCCTCGCCATAACGCGGCGGGGTGACCGGATCGAACTGGCCGCTCAGCAGCAGCGCCGGCACCTGTGTGGACAGCGGCTTGCGAAAGTTCGCCGCGCGGGTGCCCTTGGGCCATACCGCGCACTGGGCCGTGAGGCCTTCGACGATGGCGTTGCCCAGCAGCGTGCCGTCCTGTGCCGGATCGGCCTTCAGCTCGCTGCCGTCCTCGGTGCAGATCACCGACAGCTGCATGCCGATGGCCATCGCATCGGCCAGCGAATCGCCGATCATGTTGGCGCTGGCGGCCAGGGTGTCGTAGCGGCCCTGCGCGGCTTCGGAAAACTGCAGCGGCAGGGTCGCGGTCATCAACGGCAGATAGGCCGACATGCGCACCAGCATCGCCACATCGCCGGCAGTGAGCACTTCCTGCCGGGCCACGCCAGTGGCCGGATCGCGGAAGCTGACCGTCGGCGGGGTGTCCTTCAAGGTCTTCATCAACGCGTTGAGGCGCTGGCGCGGGTCGCCGAGTTTCTCCGTGCACTTGGCGTCCCTGGCGCAGCGGCCGAACTGCAGGTCCAGTGCGTGTTCCAGGTTCGCCGCGAACTCGTTGCCCAGCACCAGCGAGTTGGGCACCACCCCGTCCAGCACGATCGCGCGGGTGTGCTGCGGATAGGCGGCCGCGTACTGCTGGGCCACGCGGGTGCCGTAGGACACGCCGACCAGGTTGATCTTGTCCGCACCGATGGCCTGGCGCACGCTGTCCAGGTCGGCGATGGCCTGACCGGTGGTGTAGTGGCGCAGGTCGGCCTTCTTCTCCAGCGTGGCCATGCACTGGCGCGCGTAGTCCGCCGCCGCCTGCGGCGAGTCAGGGTCCATGGCATCGGTCGGGTTGGCGCACTGCAGCGGGTTGGAGCCGCCGGTGCCACGCTGGTCGACCAGGATCAGGTTGCGCTTCCTGACCACTTCGGCGAACGCCGGCTGCACCTGCGGATAGCTGTCCAGCGCCGACTGGCCCGGGCCGCCGGCGAGCATGAAGACCGGATCGGGCTCGGCCGCCTCCTCGCGCCCGGCCGGGATCCAGCCGATGCGCAGGCTGATCCTGCGGCCATCGGGCGCCTTGGGATTTTCCGGAACCGCCAGGGTGGTGCACTGGGCCTGGACGACGCTGGCCGACAGCGGTGCGCTGAGCGCGCACGGCTTGAATTCCAGCGTGCCCAGGGTGCGGGCCTGCGCCGCTGGCGCGCATGCGGCCAGGATCAGGGCGGGGAACAACCAGCGGTGCCGCATGACGAACTCCTTGGAAGACAGCGGAAATTTCCTGCGTGGATGCTGACATGACCCGGGGCGCCGGCGGATGTGACCGAAGGCAGGGGGCATGACGGTTCGAACAGCACGCGCGCCTTGGGAACGGGGCATCGATCCTGTCCGGATTGCCGCACAGGCAGGCGATGTCGCGGGTCGGGTCCGGGGCGAACCCGGCCAGCACCTGCTGCACGTAGCCGCCGCGCATCCGGGCGTGCGCGGCGGCCGGCCGTTCTCGCGACAGGCACGGCAGGCAGCGCAAGCCCGGATGCGCCACGGCGAAGGCGCGCAGCGGGTCGTGGTACCGCATCTCGCGCGTTGGCATCGCCCGGCTGCAGGATGAACTGGCCGGGCACGAACGCCATCGGGTGCCCTGGGTGCAGGCGAACACATCGTGGCCCACGCTGGGCGCGATCATGCCGCGTTCGCCCAGCGTCGGCGGAACTGGGCAATGGCCAAGTGGAGCGCTCTGGTGCCCGGGCAGCCAGGCGGGGCGCCTATAATAGGTAATCGCTTGTCCTGCGGGCCTTCGCCCGCGCAAAGGCCCACTCCATGACTGCTCCTTCCGCGGCGGCCGGCAACGTCCCGGCGCTGTCCATCGTCGATCTGACCAAGCGCTACAGCAACGGCGTCGAGGCGCTCAAGGGCGTGTCGCTGACCGTGGCGCCCGGCGATTTCTTCGCCCTGCTCGGCCCCAACGGCGCCGGCAAGTCGACCCTGATCGGCATCATTTCCTCGCTGGTCAACAAGACCTCAGGCCAGGTCCAGGTGTTCGGCGTCGACCTGTCGGCCCGCCGCGACGCGGCCATGCGCCTGATCGGCCTGGTCCCGCAGGAGATCAACTTCAACCTGTTCGAGAAACCCTTCGACATCCTGGTCAACTACGCCGGCTTCTACGGCATCCCGCGCCGCCAGGCCGTGCCGCTTGCCGAGGACGAGCTCAAGCGCGCCCAGCTGTGGGACAAGGCCTTCCTGATGAGCCGCACCCTGTCTGGCGGGATGAAGCGCCGGCTGATGATCGCCCGGGCGATGATGACCCGACCGCGCCTGCTGATCCTGGACGAACCCACCGCCGGGGTCGATATCGAGATCCGCCGCGGCATGTGGAAGACGCTCAAGGACATCAACATCGCCGGCACCACCATCATCCTGACCACGCACTACCTGGAGGAAGCCGAGAGCCTGTGCCGCAACCTGGCCATCATCAATCACGGCCGGATCGTGCAGCAGGGGCCGATGCGCACGTTGCTGGCGCAGCTGGACGTGGAGGGGTTCCTGTTCGACATCGAGGGCGAACTGCCCGCGCAGCTGCCGGTGATCGAAGGCGCCACGCTGGCCGCCGCCGACCCGCACACGCTGGACCTGGACATGCCGCGGGCGATGGACCTCACCCGGGTGTTCGAAGCGCTGGCCGCGGCCGGCATCCGCGTGCGTTCGATGCGGACCAAGTCCAACCGGCTGGAGGAGCTGTTCGTGCGCCTGACCGCCGCGCCCGCCGCCACGCCCACGGAGGTTTCCGCATGAGCAACCAGGCCCTGCTGCCGCCTGCCAGCAACACCCGGCGCAACCTGACCGCGCTGTGGACCATCGCCCGGCGCGAAGTGGCGCGCATCCTGCGCATCTGGGGCCAGACCCTGGTGCCGCCGGCGATCACCATGACCCTGTACTTCATGATCTTCGGCGGCCTGATCGGCTCGCGCGTGGGCGACATGGGCGGTTTCTCCTACATGCAGTTCATCGTCCCGGGCCTGGTGATGATGAGCGTGATCCAGAACAGCTACGGCAACATCAGCTCGTCGTTCTTCGGCGCCAAGTTCGGCCGCCATGTGGAAGAACTGCTGGTCAGCCCGGTGCCCAACTGGGTGATCCTGCTGGGCTACGTGGCCGGCGCGGTGCTGCGCGGGCTGATGGTGGGCGTGATCGTGCTGATCATCGCGATGTTCTTCACCCCGGTGCGCATCCCGCACCCGCTGGTGACCCTGAGCACGGTGCTGCTGGGCGCGACGATCTTCTCGCTGGCCGGCTTCGTCAATGCCGCCTACGCGCGCAAGTTCGATGACATCGCGATCGTGCCGACCTTCATCCTGACCCCGCTGACCTATCTGGGCGGGGTGTTCTATTCGGTCGAGCTGCTGCCGGGTTGGGCCGAGGCGCTGACCCACCTCAACCCGATCTTCTACATGGTCAACGCGTTCCGCTACGGCCTGCTGGGCAGCTCCGACGTGCCGCTGTGGGTGGCCTACGTGCTGATGGTGGGCTTCGTGGTGTCACTGGGCGCACTGGGCCTGCACCTGCTCAAGCGCGGCATCGGCCTGCGCAGCTGATCCTGCAAGCTCTGGAGAACGGCACATGCGGATCCTGGTATTGGGTGCCGGTGGCACCGGTGGTTATTTCGGCGGACGGCTGGCGCAGTCCGGCGCGGACGTGACTTTCCTGGTGCGTCCTGCGCGTGCCGAACAGCTCGAGCGCGACGGCCTGGTGATCAGGACCGCGCAGGGCGATGCGCAGTTTCCGGTGGCCCATGTCACCGCCGAGGCGCTGCCGGCGCTGGCTGCCGGCAAACCCTTCGACCTGGTGCTGCTGAGCTGCAAGGCCTATGACCTGGACAGCGCCATCGACGCGATCGCCCCTGCGGTCGGCCCGGGCACGAGCGTGCTGCCGATCCTCAACGGCCTGCTGCACTACGCCGCGCTGGACGCGCGCTTTGGCGCGGCCAACGTGCTGGGCGGGCTGTGCTTCATCAGTGCGATGAAGGGCCCGGATGGCCAGGTGCTGCACCTGGGCAGGACCGCCTCGATCACCTTCGGCGAGCGCAGCGGCGACACCGACAGCCCGCGCACGCAGGCGCTGGCCACGCTGTGCCGGCAGGCCGGGCTGAAGTTCGAACACGCAGCCGACATCGCCGTGGCGCAATGGAGCAAGTACAGCTTCGTGACCGCGCTGGCGGCGGCCACCTGCCTGATGCGCGGCAGCGTCGGCCAGATCGTCGCCGCCGAGGGCGGGCACGCGTTCATGGCCGGCCTGTACGCGGAATGCCTGGAGGTGGCCGCCGCGGCCGGGGTCCAGGTGCCGCAGACCGCGCAGGCCTCGATGCTGGAGGCGTTGACCCAGCCCGGTTCCACGCTGACCGCCTCGATGCTGCGCGACCTGCAATCGGGCCAGCGGGTGGAAGCGGCGCACATCGTCGGCGACATGGTCCATCGCGCTGCGCACGCCGGCCTGCGTGTGGCGCGGCTGGAAACGGCGTGGATCCACCTGCAGGTGTTGGTCGCCGCCCAGCTTGGGTGAGCAGTTGAACGCCTTCGCGCCGCCCGCACGCGGCGCTGGCCATGCTGCGGCGCCATCCACGCACCGCTACCTGTCGCGGTTCTTGGTGGTGGTGATCGCGCTGAGCATCGAGACCCTGGTGATGACCTTCGAGCTGGGCCACGAAGATCCCACCAAACTGCCCTATGCCGGGGCCATCGGCCTCACCGCCGCGGTGCTGCTGATCGCCTGGGGCGCTTTCGTCAAGTTCAACCGCGTCGCCGAAGACCTGGAACCGGAGGCGATGGCAGAGGCCAAGCAGGAAGACGACCAGGCCCAGTGAGCCCGGCGGCCGGCACGCTCAGGCAACCGGCAGGCCGAAGAACGCGCGCGCGGTGTGGGTGGTGCTGGCGGCGGTGACGGCAGGTTCCTCGCCGCGCTCGCGGGCAACTTCCCCTGCGATGTGCGCCAGGAAGGCCGGTTCGTTGCGACGGTCCTTGGGCATCGGCTTGAGGGTGCGCGGCAGCAGGTACGGCGCATCGGTCTCGAGCATCAGCCGGTGCGCGGGGATGTGCGGCACCAGCGTGCGCAGATGCGCGCCGCGGCGCTCGTCGCACAGCCAGCCGGTGATGCCGATGTGCCAGTCCTGGTCCAGGTAATCGAACAGCTCCTGGCCGGTGCCGGTGAAGCAGTGCACCACCGCGGCCGGCAGCTGACCGTCGAATTGCTTCATCATCGCCATGAAATCGGCATGCGCCTCGCGCTGGTGCAGGAACAGCGGCTTGCCGGTGTCCACCGCGCTCTGCAGCTGGTGCTCGAACGCGCGGCGCTGGGCCGGGCGCGGGGAGAGGTCGCGGTGGTAGTCCAGCCCGCATTCGCCCACCGCCACCACTTCAGGCTGGGCAAGCAGCATGCGCATCTGCGCATCGCACTCGGCGGTGTATTCGCTGGCGTGGTGCGGATGCACGCCGGCGGTGGCGAACAGGAACCCCGGATGCGCGCGCGCCAGTTCCAGCGCCCTGGGCGAATGCTCGCGGCTGGCCCCGGTGACCACCAGCTGGGCCACGCCGGCAGCGCGCGCGCGCTGCAGGACTGCGTCGCGATCGCGGTCGAAGGCCTCGTGGGTGAGGTTGGCACCGATATCGATGAGCTGCATGGCGCGTGGAGCGAAGACCTGGGAGCGCCATAGTGTAGGGCGCGGCGGACACGCGCCTTATCCTGTGTGCCATGTCCGCGCCGTTCTTCCCCATTTCGCCGCTGCTGCCGCAGATCACCGCCGCGCTGGCCGATCATCCGCGGCTGGTGCTGGAAGCCCCGCCCGGTGCCGGCAAGACCACCCAGGTGCCGCTGGCATTGCTGGACGCGCCGTGGCTGGCCGGCCGCAGGATCGTGATGCTCGAACCGCGCCGGGTGGCCGCGCGTGCCGCCGCCGGCTTCATGGCCGGGCAGCTCGGTGAGCCGGTCGGTCAGACCGTCGGCTACCGCATCCGCTTCGACAACAGGACCAGCGCACGCACCCGGATCGAGGTGGTCACCGAGGGCATCCTGACCCGGATGCTGCAGGACGACCCGCTGCTGGAAGGGGTCGGCGCGCTGCTGTTCGACGAATTCCACGAACGCCACCTGGCCGGCGACCTGGGCCTGGCCCTGGCGCTGGACGTGCAGGCCGCGCTGCGCGAAGACCTCCGCATCGTGGTGATGTCGGCCACCCTGGATGGCGCGCGCCTGGCGCAGTGGCTGGACGCGCCGCGCCTGTCCAGCGAAGGGCGCAGCTATCCGGTGGAGGTTTCGCATTTCCCCGCGCGGCGCGACGAGGCGCTGGAGTCGCAGGCCCGGCGCGCGGTGGAAGCGGCCATTGCCAGCCATCCCGGCGACGTGCTGGTGTTCCTGCCGGGTCAGCGCGAGATCGCACGCGTGCAGGCGGCGCTGGGCGACAGTCCTGCACTGGCCGGGGTCAGCGTGCTGGCGCTGCATGGCGAGCTGCCGGTGCAGCAGCAGTCGGCCGTGCTGCAGCCCGACCCGCAGGGCCGACGCCGCGTGGTATTGGCGACCAATGTGGCCGAGTCCTCGGTGACCCTGCCCGGCGTGCGGGTGGTGATCGACAGCGGGCTGGCGCGCGAGCCGCGGCTGGATCCCAACAGCGGATTCTCGCGGCTGGACGTGGTCCACATCGCCCAGGCCTCGGCCGACCAGCGCGCCGGCCGCGCCGGCCGTGTCGCCGAAGGCGTGGCCTGGCGCCTGTGGCCGGCCTCGCAGCGGCTGGAACCCCAGCGACGCCCGGAGATCACCCAGGTCGAACTGGCCGGCCTGGCGCTGGAACTGGCGGCGTGGGGCAGCGACGAGCTGCGCTTCGTCGATCCGCCGCCGTCCGGCCCGCTGGCCGCTGCGCGCGAGCTGCTGCAGCGGCTGGGCGCGCTGGATGCCAGCCGGCCGATCACCCCGCTCGGCCGGCGCATGCTGGCGCTGGGCACCCATCCACGGCTGGCCGCGATGCTGCTGGCGGCCCCGGCGGGCACGTCGCGCGCGCTGGCCTGCGACCTGGCCGCGCTGGTGGAGGCGCGCGACCCGCTGCGTGGCGGCGGCGATGCGCTGGCCGCGCGCTGGCGTGCGCTGGCCGCCTTCCGTGATGGCCGCGTCCCGGCCGATGCGCAGCGTTCGGCGCTGGCGGCGATCGATGCGGCCGCCAGGCAGTGGCGCCGCCGCCTGCGCGAGGACGCCACGCCACCGCGCCAGAGCGAAGCGCACGCGCTGGGCGACCTGCTGGCGCAGGCCTTTCCCGATCGTATCGGCTATCGCCATCCCACCGATCCGCTGCGCTATGCGCTGGCCAACGGCCGCACCGCGCGCCTGTTCGATGACAGCGCGCTGCGCGGCGAGCCGTGGATCGTGGCCAGCGAACTGCGCCGGGAAGCGCGCGATGGCCTGGTCCTGCGCGCCGCGCCGGTGGACCAGGCGTTCCTGCGCGAGCACTTCGCCGCGCATTTTTCCACCGCCGACCAGGTGCGCTGGGATGTGGAGCGGCGCGCGCTGGTGGCCCAGCGCACCTCGCGCTTCGATGCGATCGTGCTGGACGCACGCCCGGCCGGAAGGATCGACCCGCAGCACGCCGCCGCCGCGCTCACCGACGCGGTGCGCGCGCTGGGCCTGGACGCCCTGCCCTGGACCGAGGGCCTGCAGCAATGGCGCGCGCGCGTGCGCAACCTGCGCGCCTGGATGCCGGAGCTGGCGCTGCCCGACCTGTCCGACGCGGCGCTGCTGGCCACCCTGGACCACTGGCTCAGGCCCGCCTTCGCCGGCAAGACCGCGCTGGATGCACTGGACGAAAGCGAACTGGCCCAGGCGCTCAAGTCCTTCACCGACTGGGCCATGCGCCAGCGCATCGACGCCCTGGCGCCGACCCACATCACCGTGCCTTCCGGGTTGGAGCGGCGCATCGACTACGGCGTCGAGCATGACGGCAGCCCGCGCGCGCCGGTGCTGGCGGTCAAGTTGCAGGAGTTGTTCGGCTTGGGCGATACCCCGCACATTGCCGAGGGCCGGGTGCCGCTGACCCTGCACCTGCTCTCGCCCGGCGGCAAGCCGCTGCAGGTCACGCGCGACCTGCGCAGCTTCTGGGCCAAGACCTATGCCGAGATCAAGAAGGAGATGAAGGGACGCTACCCCCGCCATCCCTGGCCCGACGACCCCTGGAGCGCCACCGCCACCCACCGGGCCAAGCCCCGCGGCAGCTGAATCGCCCGGGCTTGAAGCGACCTTGCGCGCAGCGTGTTCAGGCTGTGGATGGGCTGGCGCGGCGCCGCACACGCGCCGTCTACATGGCTGCCCGGACACTGCACCTCTTCCTCCTCATCAGGGTTCCGTCATGAGCAAGTTCACTGACATCAGCGACCGCGCGCTGGAGACCGCCCTGGAGCTGGTCCACCAGGCTGGCGACGGACTGCGCAGCGCCGGCAGCAGCGTGCGCGACCTGGTGCCTTCGCGCCGGTCCACCGCCGGCAAGTTCCTCAAGAGCAGCGCTGCGCTGGGCGTGGCGCGCACCGGCGGCAAGGTCGCCACCAGCTTCGTCAAGCGCAACCCGGTCGCGGTGGGCGCCGCGGCCGCGGTCGGCATCGGCTTGATCGGCTATGCGGTGTTCCGCAGGTACAGGCAGAAGCAGGACATGGCCGCCATCGACGGCAGCGCGCGCCGGCTGCAACCGGCCACCAGCCGGGGCAACGCCGGGCTGCGTTCGCGCGCCGCACGCTACAGCCGGGCAGCCGCCAAGACGCCCAGCGAAAGCTGAGCTGCAATGCTGAGTCCTCGGCCGTCTGGCCCTCGCCACCGCGGGGGCCGGGCGGTCGAGCCAGCTTCCCGAGGTTGAGGCGACGCCCGGCACGACCGGGCGTCGTGCCGTTTCGGCGTTGCCATGCAGCGCTCATGGCTGCTGGATGCGCCACTGTCCCGGCTGCAGGTCCTGCAGCGCCACCCCACCCATTGCCACGCGGACCAGCCGCAGGGTCGGCAGGCCGACCGCGGCGGTCATGCGCCGCACCTGCCGGTTGCGCCCTTCGCGCAAGGTCAGTTCCAGCCAGGCATCGGGCACGGTCTTGCGCACGCGCACGGGTGGATCGCGCGGCCACAGCGTCGGTGGCGTTTCGCGCAGGCGCACGCGCGCCGGCAGGGTCGGGCCGTCGTTCAATCCCACGCCATCGCGCAGGGCATGCAACTGGTCCGGATGGGGCGTGCCTTCGACCTGCACCAGGTAGGTCTTGTCCTGCCTGTGGCGCGGATCGGTGAGCCGGTGGGCCAGGGCGCCCTCGTCGGTGAGCAGCAGCAGGCCTTCGCTGTCGTAGTCCAGCCGCCCGGCCGCATACACCGCTTTGGGCAGGCCGAACCCGGCCAGCGTGCGCCGCGGCGGCGCGCTGCGATCGGTGAACTGGCACAGCACGTTGAATGGTTTGTTGAAGGCAATGAGCAAGGCGTTGACCGGCGTGGTGACCGCGACGGGATGTGGGGGCCCATTATCGATGCCCGCCGCGTGGGAGCTGCTGGATCCGACTGCGCCCCACGCCGCCGCCCAGCGTTGCGACATCACATGGGTTGGGCAAGGCAGAACACAGCGACCGCTGTGGGTGGTCGGCACCGCCACTGCTCATTGCGCGCGGGTCGATCTTTTTCAAGGCGGCGCCGTCGATGCCCGAATCCATGCACCCGCTGCACGCGCTCGGCGCAGGCTTCGCCGCAACGAGGCTGGGTGCCTATGGTTTGGCGAAGCGCAGGGTCATGCGGTCGCTTTCGCCGATGGCCTGGAACCTGGCGTCGTCGGCCTGGTCGTGCTTGTTGGTCGGCGGCAGGGTCCATACCCCGCCCGGATAATCCTTGGTGTCGCGCGGGTTGGCGTTGATTTCGCTCTTGCCTTGCAGTCGGAAGCCGGCGGCGGTGGCCAGCGCGATCACCTGGTCCTCGCCGACATAGCCGCTCCTGTCGCCATCGGGCACGGCCGTGGCGGCGCGGTGTTCGACCACGCCCAGGGTGCCGCCGGGCTTGAGCACGGCGAAGAAACCCTTGAACATCGCCTCGGCGTTGTCGGCCATGCGCCAGTTGTGCACGTTGCGGAAGGTCAGCACCACGTCGGCCGAATTGGCCGGGCCGAAGCTGGGCGTGGCCGGCGCGTAGGCCACCATCCTGGCCTGGCCGTAGCGGGCGGCGTCGGCCTTGTACAGCGCTTCCAGGCTGTCCCTGGATTTTTGCTGGTAGGCGCGCGAGGACTCGGGCACCGCGTCGGGGTCGACCACCGCGGCGACGTACTGGCCCTGGCCTTTCACGTAGGGCGCCAGGATCGCCGAATACCAGCCGTTGCCGGGCGTGATTTCGATGATGGTGTCGGCCTGCTGCACACCGAAGAACGCCAGGGTCTGGCCCGGATGCCGATAGCGGTCGCGGGCCACGTCGGCCGGCTTGCGCCAGGGGCCGTCGATGGCCGCCTGCAGCGGCGCCGGGACGGGGAGCGTGGCGGACGTGGCGACCTGGGCCAGGGCCGGCACCAGCGGCGCCAGCGCGGCGCACAGGGCAAGGGTGGCAAGCGATCGGCGCATGACGCAATTCCCGGCGGAAAAGTGGCGCCGAGCCTAGCACGCAGCGGGTTTTGGCCACGGCTGTGCACGCTGGCTTAAACGCCGGGCGCATACGCTTGGGCTCGTTTTTTTCCGCGCGCACTGGAGATACCACGATGAGTTCCATTCCCCGACGCCCGCTGGGCAGATCCGGCATCACCGTCGCGCCGCTGGCCTTTGGCGGCAATGTGTTTGGCTGGAGCGTCAAGGATGCGGCCGGCACCGGCAGGCTGCTGGACGCCTTCGTCGATGGCGGCTTCAACCTGATCGATACCGCCGATGTGTATCCGGCCTGGGTGCCGGGCAACAAGGGCGGCGAATCGGAGACGCTGATCGGCCAGTGGCTCAAGTCCAGCGGCAAGCGCGACCAGGTGGTGATCGCCACCAAGGTGGCCAAGTGGGGCGAGCGCCCGGGCCTGTCGCCGGAGAACATCGAGGCGGCGGTGGACGATTCGCTGCGCCGCCTGGGCATCGACACCATCGACCTGTACCAGGCGCACGAGGACGATCCGTCCGTGCCGCTGGAGGCCACCCTGGGCGCGTTCTCGCGGCTGATCGAGAAGGGCAAGGTGCGCGCGATCGGTGCTTCCAACTACAGCGCCGAGCGCCTGGCCGAGGCGCTGCGGGTGTCCCAGGATCACAACCTGCCACGCTATGAAACCCTGCAGCCCGAGTACAACCTCTACGACCGTGCCGGCTACGAGACCGAGCTGGAGCCGCTGGTCAAGGCCCAGGGCCTGGGCGTGATCAGTTACTACGCGCTGGCATCGGGCTTTTTGACCGGCAAGTACCGCGATCCGGCCGATGCGGCCAAGAGTCCGGCGCGCGGGGCCAAGGTGGTCGCGCAATACCTCAATCCGCGCGGCCAGGCGATCCTCGAGGCGCTCGATGCGGTGGCCGAGGCGCAGAAGGCCACGCCGGCGCAGATCGCGCTGGCCTGGCTGATGGCGCGCGATTCGATCACCGCCCCGATCGCCAGCGCCAGCAGCGTCGAGCAGCTGCAGGAGATCCTGCAGGCCGCGCGCCTGACCCTGACCCCGGCACAGATCCAGGCGCTGGACCAGGCCAGCGCGCCCTGAGCGCGTGTCCGGCGGCCGGCGGCGTGAAACCCGCCGCCAGCAGGCCTGCACCTGATCGTGACGAACGGCGGTGGACAGTACCGGGCAGCGCCGGCGCACCCTCGCATGCCGACGCGTGGAGGTCGCCATGCCCGGTCGCGCGTTTGAACCCGAGTTCGAGATGCCCTTTGAATGGGATGCCTATCCCGTCCTGCCACCCGGCGCCGGCGAAATCCCGCCGCTGCTGCAGGCCGGCGATCCGCCGCCGCCCCGGGGCGAGGACCAGGGACCAGAGCAGCTGCAGTAGTCGCCTGGCCGGGCGCAGGCCCGCGGCGGCGCTGGCAGCAAGGCCTCGACAGGGCGCCCGGGGCGGTGCAGCCTTGCCCGCTTGGCGTCCCGCGGGCTTGGCATCCTTCGGGCTTGGCCTAGAATACATGTAAACGTTTTCACGGCAGGACCGGATGTCGAACTCGGAACGGATTGAGGCCCTCATCGCGCAGATGACGGTGGAAGAGAAAGTGGGCCAGCTGGGCATCTTTGCCGACGCGCTGCGGCCGTTCGCCCCGGAGGTCAATCCGGAGGCCAACGCCCGCGGTGCGGCGGAGGTGCGTGCGGGCATCCGCGCCGGCAAGATCGGTGCGCTGTTCAACGGGGTGGGCGCGGCCGAGGGACGCCAGGCGCAGCGCCTGGCGGTGGAAGAGTCGCGCCTGGGCATTCCCCTGCTGCTGGGCGCCGATGTGATCCACGGCATGCGCACGGTGTTCCCGATCCCGCTGGGCGAGGCCGCCAGCTTCGAGCCGGAGCTGGCCCGCCGCACCGCGCGCGCCACCGCGGTCGAAGCCACCGCCGCGGGCATCCACTGGACCTTCGCCCCGGCCGTGGACGTGGCCCGTGACCAGCGCTGGGGCCGCGGTGCCGAAGGTGCCGGCGAGGACGTGCTGCTGGGCTGCGCCTTCGCCCGTGCACGCGTGCAGGGGTTTCAGGGCCAGGCCGGGCTGACTGCCGATGATTGCCTGCTGGCCACGCCCAAGCATTTCGCCGCCTACGGCGCGGTCGCCGGTGGCCTGGAATACAACACGGTCGACATTTCCGAGCAGACCCTGCGCGATGTGCACCTGCCGCCGTTCAAGGCCGCCTTCGACGCCGGTGCGATCACGGTGATGAGCGCCTTCAACGACATCAACGGGGTGCCGGCCAGTGCCAACCGCTGGCTGATGACCGACCTGCTGCGCGGGGCCTGGCAGTTCCCCGGGCTGGTGGTGTCCGACTACACCGCCGACATGGAGCTGATCGCGCACGGCTATGCGGCCGACGAACGCGACGCCACCCGCTGCGCGTTCACCGCCGGCCTGGACCTGAGCATGCAGAGCGGCTTCTACGACCGCAACCTGGCCTCGCTGGTGGCAAGCGGCGAGGTGACCCTGGCCCAGCTGGATGAAAGCGTGCGCCGGGTGCTGTGGGTCAAGCAGCAGATCGGCCTGTTCGACAATCCATACCGCTCGCTGGATCCGGCGCGCGAAGCCGACCAGTCGCATCTGGCCGCGCATGAGGCGCTTGCGCGCGATGCGGCGCGCCGATCGATCGTGCTGCTGAAGAACCAGGGCGCGGTGCTGCCGCTGAAGAAGACCGGGCAGAAGATCGCGCTGGTCGGCCCGTTCGCGCGCGACACCAAAAATATCGAAGGCTGCTGGACGCTGTTCGGCGACAGGACGCGCTATGTCACCCTGGAAGCCGGCGTGCGCGCCGCCCTGGGCGAGCACGCGCAGCTGATCGTCGAGGACGGCTGCGGCCTGGAAGAGCCGATCGACGGTGGCATCGAGGCCGCCGTGGCCGCCGCACATGCCAGCGATGTGGTGGTGCTGGCGATCGGCGAGCCGCAGTCCTACAGCGGCGAGGCGCAGTCGCGGACCCAGATCGTGGTCCCGCCCGCACACCAGGCCCTGGCCGAAGCCCTGGCCGCCACCGGCAAGCCGCTGGTGGTACTGCTGCGCAATGGTCGCGCACTGGCCCTGCACGGCGCGGTGCGCAAGGCTGCAGCGATCGTGGTGACCTGGTACCTGGGCAGCCAGACCGGGCACGGCGTGGCCGACGTGCTGTTCGGCGACTACAACCCGGCCGGCTGCCTGCCGGTGAGTTTCCCGCAGGATTCGGGCCAGCAGCCGCTGTTCTACAACCGCTCGCGGACCGGCCGCCCCGAGCTGCCGCACATGCGCGAGTTCAAGTCGCGCTGGCGCGAGGTCACGGCCGATGCGCTGTATCCGTTCGGCCACGGACTCTCCTACACCACCTTCGAGTACGGCCCGGCGCAGCTGTCGACCACCCAGCTGGGCTGGGACCAGACGTTGACCGCGACCACGACCGTGACCAATACCGGTGAGGTCGCCGGCGAAACCGTGGTGCAGCTGTACGTGCACGACCGGGTGGCCAGCCGGGTGCGCCCGGTGCGCGAGCTGAAGGGCTTCAACAAGATCGCGCTGCGGCCCGGCGAATCGGCCCAGGTCAGCTTCCAGCTGGACCGCAGCCTGCTGGCCTTCACCGGCATGGACCTGGTGTGCCGGGCCGAGCCGGGCCTGTTCGATGTGTGGATCACCGACTCGTCGGCGAACGGCACCCCGGTGCAGTTCGAGCTGTGCCCGCCCAAGGGCTGACGCCACGCGCGAGCCACGGCGGCACCGAAGGCATCGATGCGGGCGGCCTGCAGGTCGGTCCGGACCAGGGCACGGCGGTGCCTGCGCATCGCAAGGGGCTGCACAGGCTGCGCCACCGGCGCGCTACACGCCTGTGGGCCGCGCCATCTCGAACATCGCCTCGGGCGTGATCTGCGCGTAGCGGTCAAGGCCGCCGGCGCGCAGGATCGGCCCGGCCGCGGCGGTGTCGTAGACGCCATCGACCAGCCAGCGACGGTCGATGTGCACGCCCACCACCTCGCCCAGCACCAGCCACTGTTCCAGTGCGTGGCCATCGGCGTCGGTGAGCTGGAGCAGCTGGGTCAACCTGCATTCGAAGGCGGCCGGCGCGCCTTCGACGAACGGCGCATCGACCACCTTGCCGGGCAGCGCGACCAGGCCGGCGCGTTCGAACTCGTCGACCTCCGGCGCAAACGGCGCCGAGCTCAGGTTCATCGCCTCGGCCTGCGCGCGGCTGGCCAGGTTCCAGGTGAACACGCCGCGGGCCTGCACGTTGCGCACGCTGTCCTTCCAGCCCGAGCTGCTGAAACCGATGATCGGCGGCGTGTCGCAGAAGGCGCCAAAGAAGCTGTAGGGCGCCAGGTTGCGCACGCCGTCGGCCGAGACCGAGCCGATCCAGCCGATCGGGCGCGGGGCGAGGATCGCCTTGAACGGATCGTGGGCCAGGCCGTGGCCTTGGCCGGGACGGTAGAAATGCAGGTTGCCCATGTCGACGCCTTGAGGGAGACAGACCCACAGCATGCCCGTGCGCAGGTGGCGATGGCGGCAACGCGGCGCGAGCTGCGCGCTACTTGAGGTAGGAACGCAGCACCTTGTGGATCGCGGCGACCTCGGCGCTGCGCCTGGCGGGGTTCTTCTCGCCGGCCACGTGCGCTTGCATGTGGCCTTCCAGCACTTCCAGCAGCAGGCCCTGCGCCGCGCCGCGGATGGCCGCGATCTGGGTGAGCACGGCGATGCACTCGGGCTGGCCGGCCAGCGCCTTTTCCAGCGCGGCGACCTGGCCCTTGAGGCGCCGGATGCGCGGGGTGAGCCTGGCCACGTCGTGGATCAGGTGGGTCATGCGGGACCAATCTCGGATACCATGGGGGGGTATCCTACACCAGGTTTTCCGCATGTCCCTGGACCCGGCGCTGCACGCGCATCGTCACGACCACAGCTACGTCACCGGCAATACCGCTGGCGAACGCAACACGCGCCGGGCCGTGGTCCTGACCGCCGCGATGATGCTGGCCGAGATTGCCGGCGGCTGGATCTTCAACTCGATGGCGCTGCTGGCCGATGGCTGGCACATGAGCTCGCACGTGCTGGCGCTGGGCCTGTCGTTGCTGGCCTATGCCAGCGCGCGCCGGTTCGCGCGCGACCGGCGCTTTGCCTTTGGCACCTGGAAGATCGAGATCCTGGGCGGCTACACCAGCGCGGTGCTGCTGCTGTGCGTGGCGCTGCTGATGGCGGTGCAGTCGCTGCAGCGGCTGGTCAATCCGCTGCCGATCCACTACGACCAGGCCATCGTGCTGGGCGTGCTCGGGCTGGCGGTGAACCTGGTCTGCGCCTGGTGGCTGAAGGACGACCACAGCCACCACCATCACGGGCACGACCATGGTCATGACCACGGCCACCACGCACATGGGCACCCCGGCGAGGATCACCATGCCCCCCATGCCGACCTCAACCTGCGCGCGGCCTATGTCCACGTGCTGGCCGATGCGGCGACCTCGGTGCTGGCGATCGTCGCCCTGCTCGCCGGCCGGTTCTTCGGTGCGTCCTGGCTGGACCCGGTCATGGGCATCGCCGGCGCGGTACTGGTGACGGTGTGGGCAATCGGCCTGCTGCGCAGCACCGGCCGGGTGTTGCTGGATGCGGAGATGGACGCGCCGGTGGTAGAGGAAGTGCGCGAGGTGATCGCCGAACTGCCGCAGCCCACCGCGATCAGCGACCTGCACGTCTGGCGCGTGGGACGGGGCCAGTACGCGGCCATCCTCGGCCTGGTCACCACCCGGCCGCTGTCGCCGCAGGACGTGCGCGCGGCGCTGGCCATCCATGAGGAACTGGTCCACGTGACGGTGGAGATCAACGCCGTGCAACCGGCTTGATCGAAGCGCCTTCAGCCGCCTGGCGCGAGCACCGCCGCCACGTTGCGCGCGCGTGCATCCTCGAACGGGCTGACCACCGCGAAGCTGGTGTTGCCGCGCGACCAGTACTGGGCCAGCAGCTCGCCGTCGCGGCGCTGGCCCGGCTGGCCGAAGCGGCCGCCCGGGCGCAGGTACACGCCGATCCGCGCACCGCTGGCATCGGCATAGACCAGCATCGCCGCCGCGCCCTGTTCGGTGGACAGGCGTTGTCCCCCGACCAGGTGCAAGCCCTGCGCGTGCAGATCGGGCATGGCGCCCAGCGCGCCGAAGTGCTGGCCCAGCCAGTCCTGCAGCTGCGCGCGAGCGGCCGCATCAAGCGTATCGGGGCGGTCGGACACGGCGAACAGCCGATAGGCCCAGACCGCATCGGCCATCGGCAGCCGCGCCGAGGCCACCTGCAGCTGCCTGGCCTGCCAGCCCGTCACGGTCCCCAGCCCGAGCGACAGCAGCAGCGCGGCGGCCACCCCCAGCCGCGCACGACCGCGGGCGCGCACGCGGCGGCGCAGGTGGGCCGGCTCCAGGTTCGGATTGGCCGGCCATTGCTCGGGCAGGGCCTGGCTCACGCGCAGGCGTTTGGCATCGCGTTTCCAGTCGGCGACCACGGCCGCGCGCTCCGGGTGCGCAGCCAGCCAGCGCTCGATCTCGGCGCGCGCCGGGGCCTCCAGCTGGCCGTCGACATAGGCGTGCAGGTCCGCCTCGCTCGGCGCCAGGCGGATCATCGCAGCACCTTCAGCACCGGCCGGGTCGGGCCGGGCGCGGCATCGCTGGCCACGCGCAGGGCCTGGCGGGCACGGGCCAGGCGCGACATCACCGTGCCGATCGGTACGCCCAGGGTGTCGGCCACCTGGCGGTAGCTGAAGCCCTCGACGCTGACCAGCAGCAGCAAGGCGCGCTGCTCGGCCGGCAGCGTGTCGAAGGCGGCCAGGGTGGCGCGGCTGGCGGTGACGCGCTCGGCCGACGGCGCATGCTCGGGCTCGGCCTGGCCGAACAGCTGCGCCAGCCGGCGCCAGCGCAGGGCGCGGCGGTGTTCGTCGACAAACTGCCGGTACAGGACCGAGAACAGCCAGCCCTGCAGCGCCGCGGGCGTGTGCCGGCTGCGGCCATGGACGAGCGCGCGCTCCAGCGTGGCCTGGACCAGATCGTCGGCCGCCGCCGGCTCGTGCACCAGCGAACGGGCGAACCGGCGCAGGCGCGGGATCAGCGCGTGCAGCGTGGCGTCATCCAGGTCGGTGGCGGGAGCGGTCATGGGCGCGATGCCGGACGGGTCTGTGGGTGGGACGGGCGAGGCGACAGGGTATTCCCTGGGTCTGACGAGGCCATCACCGCCGCGGCCGCAGCTTGGCCGCCACAGGCAGATGGAATAACTCCACGCCCGCCGCGTCCCACCTTCGACTCCCAGCGCCAGCAAACCCCATGTCCCAGCCATCTTCCTCATCCCGAGCGCCGGGCAAACCCAGCCCGGTGCCGGCCCTGTTGGGCATCGTCGCGCTTCTGGCCGCCCTGGCCGGCGCCTTTGCCTGGGTTGGCGGCGGGTTCGGCGCGCGGCTCACGGCGCAGCAGATGACCAACACCATCGAAGCCGGCAAGCCGCACCCCGGCTTCCGCCGGGCCCACGCCAAGGGCGTGTGTGTCGCCGGCAGCTTTACCCCCAGCGCGCAGGCGCCGCAGCTGTCCAGGGCGCGCGTGTTCACCCAGGCAAACACGCCGATCCTGGGGCGGCTGTCGATCGGCGGCGGCGACCCGCACGGCGCCGACGCCAAGGCGCGCGTGCGCAGCGTCGCCCTGCTGCTCAAGACCGACGACGGCCAGCAATGGCGCACCGCCATGAACAGCTTTCCGTTCTTCGTGGTGGCCACGCCGGAAGGCTTCCAGGCGCAGAACCTCGCCTCGGCGCCGGACCCGGCCACCGGCAAGCCCGACCCGGCCAGGATGGCCGCGTTCCTGGACCAGTATCCGGAAGCGAAGAAGTTCATGGCCTGGGCCAAGTCGGCGCCGTGGTCCAACAGCTGGGCCAACACCCGGTTCAACGGCGTCAACAGTTTCTGGTTTACCAACGCCGCTGGTGAACGCCATGCGGTGCGCTGGTCGCTGCGGCCGCAGGCGCCATTCGAGGAGCTCAGCGCCGGGCAGCGCGCGCAGGCCGATGCCGATTTTCTCAGCGAGGAATTCAACACGCGCCTGGCCAGGGGTCCGGTGAAGTGGGACCTGGTCGTGACCCAAGCCAGGGAGGGCGACCCCATCGATGATCCCTCGCAGCCCTGGCCCGCCGACCGCACCCAGGTGGTGGCCGGCACCGTGACCTTCACCGGCACCACGCCGCAGGACAGCGGCGCCTGCCGCGACATCAACTATGACCCGACCGTGCTGCCCGACGGCATGGCGCCATCCAAGGACCCGATCCTGGCCGCGCGCGCGGCGGTGTACTCGGTGTCGTTCAACCGGCGCATGCACGAGATCGGTACCGGTCAGGCGCCCGCGGCGACCGGCGCCAAGGGAGAGACCAGATGAACCGCCACGGACACTTCGACGCACTGGCGCGCATGCTGCACTGGCTGATGGCCGCGATGATCCTGGCGATGCTGTTCATCGGCGCCGGCATGGTGGTATCGCTGGCCTGGCGCCCGACCCTGCTGGACCTGCATCGCCCGCTCGGTCTCGCGATCCTGTTGCTGGCGATCGTGCGCCTGGTCAACCGCCTGCGCAGCCCGCCGCCGCCCTTGCCCGCGGACCTGCCGGCGATCCAGAAGCGGGCCGCCCACGCCTCGCACTGGCTGTTGTATGGGTTGATGTTGGCCATGCCGCTGATCGGCTGGTCGATGCTCTCGGCCGGCGGCTACCCGGTCGTGTTGTTCGGCGGGGTGCACCTGCCGGCAATCGCCCCGCACAGCCCGGACCTGTATGCGCTGCTGCGGCCTGCGCACACGGTGCTGGCCTACGTCCTGTTCGCCATGGTGCTGGGCCACCTGGGCGCGGCCCTGTTCCATGCCTGGGTGCGGCGCGACGGGGTGTTCTCCAGCATGGCGCGCAGCGGCAAGACCGGTGCCAGGCCCTAGTGTAGTGTTCCATTCTGTTTGGAACTTAAGCGCTGATTGGCGCGGATCACCTTCTGCAGGATGTCGCGGGCGCTTCTGGTCCAGATGAACGGCTTGGGTTTGGTGTTGTGATGCGCGAGGTAC
>NZ_RDQN01000008.1 GCF_003703395.1 Pseudoxanthomonas spadix | reverse complement strand
GGAGAGAGCCGCCTCGATCCTGCCCACGCTTGTGAAGTTCGAGCTTGAGCTCGTTCAACTGTTCGGGCTAGGGACGAGGTCGATGTGCGGCGGCCCGGGCTCCTACACGTGCTTGGCAACACTGCGCTCCATCGGCCTGCCGCACATCGCTCTCCACCCAAACTCTAGACCTTCGCGCAGACACAAGCGCACCTCAGGGCGCGATGGGGCTTTCCCGGTGAAGCCTCTCGCGGCCCTGCGGTCCGCTCCTACGCTCCCCGAGCGGGACCATCCGAGAAATTTTCCATGAGCCGCAAGCAAGCCTTCCAGTTCCTCGAATTGCCCCGCCAGATGCCCCAGCGCATCCCGGTGGAACTGCGCACCTCCGGCGACTGGGGCGAGCTGTACGGCAAGTTCGACAAGGCCGATGCCCAGTACCAGGCCGGACGCTGCCTGGACTGCGGCAATCCGTACTGCAGCTGGAAATGCCCGGTCCACAATGCCATTCCGCAGTGGCTGCAGCTGGTCCAGGAAAACCGCATCCACGAGGCGGCCACCCTGTGCCACACCACCAACCCGCTGCCGGAAGTCTGCGGCCGGGTGTGCCCGCAGGACCGCCTGTGCGAAGGCAGCTGCACGCTGGAGGAATTCGGCGCGGTGACCATCGGCGCGGTCGAGAAGTACATCGTCGATACCGCCCTGGCCACCGGCTGGCGCCCGGACATGGGCAGCGTCACGCCCACCGGCAAGCGCGTGGCGGTGATCGGCGCCGGTCCGGCCGGCCTGTCCTGCGCCGACCAGCTGGCCCATGCCGGCATCCATGCGGTGGTGTTCGACCGCTACGAGCAGATCGGCGGGTTGCTGCAGTTCGGCATTCCCAGCTTCAAGCTGGACAAGTCGGTGATCGCCACCCGCCGCGAGGTGCTGGAAGGCATGGGCGTGGAATTCCGGCTGGGCGTGGAAGTGGGCCGCGATGTGACCATGGAGCAGCTGCTGGGCGAGTTCGACGCGGTGTTCCTGGGCACCGGCGCCTATCGCTACACCGACGGCGGGCTGCCCGGCCAGGACCTGGAAGGGGTGCTGCCGGCGCTGCCGTTCCTGGTCCAGAACGCGCGCATCGTCACCGGCGGCGACACCTGGGGCCGGCCGATCGCCGGCTGGGAAGACAAGATCGTCCTGCCCGACCTGACCGGCAAGCGCGTGGTGGTGCTGGGCGGCGGCGACACCGGCATGGACTGCGTGCGCAGCGCCATTCGCCTGGGCGCGGCCAAGGTCACCTGCGCCTATCGCCGCGACGAGGCCAACATGCCCGGCAGCGCGCGCGAGGTGGCCAACGCCCGCGAGGAAGGCGTGCGCTTTTTGTTCAACCGCCAGCCGCTGGCAGTGGAAGCCGGCCCGGACGGCAAGGCCTGCGCGGTGCGCGTGGTCCAGACCCGCCTGGGCGAACCGGACGCGCGCGGCCGCCGCACCGCCGAGCCAATCGAAGGCAGCCAATCGCTGCTGGACGCGGACGTGGTGATCATCGCCTTCGGCTTCTCGCCGACCCTGCCCGAGTGGCTGTCCGCGCTGGGCGTGGAAGGCCAGGCCAACGGCCGGATCGTGGCCGGCGGCGTGAACGCTGATGGAAGCCAGCGCCTGCCCTACCAGACCACCCACCCGAAGCTGTTCGCCGGCGGCGACGCGGTGCGCGGCGCCGACCTGGTGGTCACCGCCGTGGCGGAGGGGCGCGACGCAGCAGCCAGCATCGCGGAGTTGTTGCTGGGCTGAGCCACGATCCGCACCCAGGCGCGGTCTTGGCCGTGCCTGCGCCTTCCATCTGCCGCGCGTTGCCACGGCCGACTTCCAGTGCCCACCATGTCTGCCCTGACACCTGCCCGCCTGCTGCGTGATTCCTCCGTCTCGGCCTTGGCCGCCGGCCTGGTCACCGTGCTGGTGGGCTTTGCCAGTTCGGCGGTGATCGTGTTCCAGGCCGCGCGCCAGGTCGGTGCCGACCAGGCCCAGACCAGTTCGTGGATCCTGGCGTTGGGCGTGGGAATGGGCCTGACCTGCATCGGCCTGTCGCTGCGCTATCGGATGCCGGTGGTGACGGCCTGGTCGACACCGGCGGCGGCGATGCTGGCGGCCACCACCACCGCGCTGCCGCTGTCCGATGCGATCGGTGCGTTCGTGGTGTGCGCGGCGCTGATCGCAGTGGCGGGATTTTCCGGGGTGTTCGAGAAGATGCTCTCGCGCATCCCGCTGCCGCTGGCCGCGGGCATGCTGGCCGGGGTCCTGCTGCGCTTCGGCCTGGACACCTTCGTCGCGGTCAGGACCCAGCCGCTGCTGGTGCTGGCGATGCTGGCCAGCTACCTGCTGATGCGCCGGCTGTGGCCGCGCTATTCGGTGATCGCCACGCTGCTGGTCGGGATTGCGGTGGCAGCCGGCGGCGGGCTGCTGCATCTGGACAGCGTCGTGCTGACGCCCACGCGCCCGGTGTGGGTCACCCCGACCTTCTCCTTCGCCGCGCTGCTGGGGATCGCCCTGCCGATGTTCGTGGTGACCATGGCCTCGCAGAATGTGCCGGGCGTGGCAGTGATCCGTGCCTCGGGTTATCACATGCCGGTTTCGCCGCTGATCGGCTGGACCGGCGCGCTGAACGTGGTGCTGGCGCCGTTCGGGGCGTTCTCGCTCAATCTGGCGGCGATCACCGCGGCCATCTGCATGGGGCCGGAAGCCCACCCGGATCCGCAGCGCCGTTACATGGCCGCGGTCTGGGCCGGGGTGATCTACCTGGTGGTCGGCCTGTTCGGCGCGACCGTGGTGACCTTGCTGGCCGCGTTTCCCAGGGAGCTGGTGATGGCCATGGCCGGCATCGCCCTGCTGGGCGCGCTGGGCAGCAACCTGAGCGGGGCGCTGAAAGACCACGGCAGCCGCGAGGCGGCGCTGCTGAGCTTCCTGATCACCGCCTCCGGACTGAGCGTGCACGGCATCGGCGCCGCGTTCTGGGGCCTGCTGGGCGGTGGCGTCGCGCTGCTGGTGCTGCGTCCGCGCAAGACCGGCTGATCGTTCACCGATGACGCAATGGTCAGGCCTGGCGCCGGCCGTTTCATCGGCGTGTTGCGTTGGATGTCGTAGGCTCATGTCTGCAATGCGGTCGCTTCCCCCACCTGCACCGTCCATGCATCGTGCCGTTTGGTGGTCGCTTACGCCTGTCGGCCGCCGGGCATGACGATGGTTTGACCCCACGGAGACGTCCATGCGCACCCACCTTTGCCGAACGCTCAGCCTGGCCCTGGCCACGCTGCTGCTGGCCACCCCGCTGGCCGCCAGCGCCCAGCAGCGCGTGCTGCAGTACGCCGGGGTCAACCTGGCCGGCGCCGAGTTCAAGGCCAGCCAGAAGCCAGGCACGTTGTTCAAGGACTACACCTACCCGTCCGAGAAGGACTTCGACTACTTCGCCTCCAAGGGCATGAACGTGGTGCGCCTGCCGTTCCTGTGGGAACGCCTGCAACCGCAGCCCAGGGGCGAGTTCGACGCCATCCAGCTCAAGCTGCTGCAGAAGACGGTGGAGAACGCCTCCAGGCGTGGCATCACCGTGCTGCTGGACGTGCACAACTACGCCGACTACAACGGTGCGCAGATCGGCAGCGAGGCGGTGCCGGTGGCAGTGTTCACCGACCTGTGGGCGCGCCTGGCCAGGGAGCCGGCGTTTGCCAACAACAAGCAGGTGATGTTCGGCCTGATGAACGAGCCGCACGACATGGGCGCCACCGAGTGGGCCAGGATCGCCCAGGCCGGCATCGATGCGATCCGCGCGGCAGGCGCGCAAAACCTGATCCTGGTGCCGGGCACGGCCTGGAGCGGGGCCCACAGCTGGGGCAGCCGGGTCGCCGGGCGCGGCACCTCCAACGGCGATGCGCTGGCCAAGCTCAAGGATCCAGCCAACCGGCTGGTGTTCGAAGCGCACCAGTACCTGGACAAGGACTCGTCGGGCACCAAGCCCGAGTGCGGCGACGACCAGAACATCGGCGTGCGCCGCCTGGAAGGCTTCACCCGCTGGCTGCGCGAGAACGGCAAGACCGGGTTCCTGGGCGAATTCGGCGCCAGTCCCGACCCGGCCTGTCTGGCCGCGCTGGACAGAATGCTGGCCTACATCCAGGACAATGGCGATGTGTGGCGTGGTTGGAGTTACTGGGCCGCGGGTGGCTGGTGGCCGCCGAGCTACATGTTCAATGTCCAGCCGGACAAGGAGGGCAACGACAAACCGCAGATGGCGGTGCTGTCCAGGTACGCCCGCCAGATCACCCAGTCGAACAAGCACGCCCACTGAGGGCACAAACCGACCCCTTTCGACACCCGACAGCCGCATGCAGTGCGGCTGTTTTCTTGCATGCTCGCCCGCGCGGGCAGCAACAGGCGCCGCCGGCCACGCGTGCGGCGATGCCATCTCGATGCGTGTGCGGGTCATCCAGGTGATCGATCGAACTCTGTCACGCTACGCACATTGCGGTGCGGGCGGGGACGCTGACTGGCATGCCAATTGCGAAATTCCACCCGACCTCGCCACGGGTGGAATCAGGAACTGATCCGCACGCCACGCCACGGACGCTGGAACTGCGGCGGTCCACGCGCGACGAAGTCGAGCCGGCAACGGTCAGCCCCGATGCCGGCGCCACCGCTTGCAGATGACACGCCCACGATGGCTGTCGGTCTGGCACGAACGTCACGCCAGCCACCGGTTCAGCAAGACAAATCCATCCCCCTGCTGCGACACGCCGAGCGCGTCCGCACGACACCACCGAGATCCCCCAATGCGCCCTTCGATCACCACTTTGCTGAACACCCTGGCCCTGGCTGCCGGACTGGCCTGCGCCTCCAGCGCCCACGCACAGACCACGCTGCAGTACGCAGGCGTCAATCTGGCCGGGGCCGAATTCAACTCGTCCAAAAAGCCAGGCGTGCTGTTCAAGGACTACATGTATGCCTCCGATGCGGACTATGCATACTTCGCCGATCAGGGCATGAACGTGATCCGCTTGCCGTTCCTGTGGGAGCGCCTGCAGCCCAACGCCGGCGTCACCCTCGATGCCGCGCAGCTGGGCCAGATCCGCACCGCGGTCACCCGCGCCAGGAACCATGGCCTGAAGATCATTCTGGACCCGCACAACTACGGCAAATACAACGGCGCCGCCATCGGCAGCAGCACCGTGCCCGAAACGGTTTTCGCCGACCTGTGGCGGCAGCTGGCGAGCGCCTTCGCCAACGACGATGCAGTGATCTTCGGCCTGATGAACGAGCCGGCCGGGCTGTCCTCCACCACCTGGGCCAGCGCCGCGCAGGCCGGCATCAATGCCATCCGCGCCACCGGGGCCGGCAACCTGGTGCTGGTTCCGGGCGTGGCATGGACCGGCGCGCACAGCTGGAACAGCGCCTCGGCCGGCGGCGGCATCTCCAATGGCGATGCCCTGGCCAAGCTGAGCGACCCGGCCAATCACCTGGCCTTCGAAGTGCACCAGTACCTGGACAAGGATTACTCGGGCACCTCGGCCACCTGTGTCAGCACCACCATCGGCGCCGACAAGCTCAAGGGCTTCACCGATTGGCTGCGTGCCAACCAGAAGGTCGGCTTCCTGGGTGAATTCGGCGCGGCCGACAACCCCACCTGCATGGCCGCCCTGGACGGCATGCTCGCGTACATGCAGACCAACAGCGATGTGTGGCTGGGCTGGACCTACTGGGCCGCTGGTGCCTGGTGGAACCCGAGCTATATCTTCAGCGTGCAGCCGGTCGATGGCGTGGCCAAGCCGCAACTGGCGGTCCTGTCGGCGCACGCCCGCGAGGTCACCGGCAAGTAGGCATCACGCGGTGACCGCCGCGCGGGCCGGCATCAATCCGGCTCGCGCAGCTGCAGCAGCCAGTGGCTGACCGTCTTGCCGGCCGCTGCCGGCAGCGGTTCGAAATCGAATTGCCAGGCCACCGGATCGGCATTGGCCACCCGCAGCGGCAGCACCGCACCGCTGGCTTCCCCCTGGCCCAGCCGGGTTTCCAGCTGCGCCAGCTGCCGGGGCGGGAGCGAGGGATCCAGCAGCGTACGCAGGTCGCGCCCGATCATGTCCGAGGTGTCGGTATCGGCCAGCCGGGCAAAGGCGTCGTTGGCAAACACGACCCGGGCGATGCCGGTCGGGCCGCGCTCGATGATCGCCACGGCCTGGCGCAGCCGCGCCAGCGAAGCCTCCAGCATGGTGAAGTCCTGCTGGTAACGCTTGCGCTCCATCAGCTCGATCAGCACCTGCAGGCTGCGCGCCGATTCCAGGTCCAGCCTCGACCACGGGCGCGAACGCCCGCGCACCGTTTCCTGCCACAGCTGGAAGCTCTTGCGTGGCGACAGGCGCGAATTGGGGATATCCGGCAGCTTGGCCAGCTGCGGATTGCCTGCCCAGTTGACCGTCTGCACCTGCTCGCGCCGGGTCCACAGCAGTGCGCTGCGCGCCTGTGGCATCAACGGCACGAACAGGACGCCAGCGGCCAGCGGTGCCAGGTCGGCCAGTTCCGGGAAGGTGGTGCCAATCGCATCGGTCTGCAGCGCGCCGACCGCGCCTTCGCGCAGGTTCTGGTCGTTGCGCGCCTCGATCCGGGCGCGGATCCGGGTCAGGTCCTGCGCTGCCGGCAGCTGGCCGTGGCCGGTCACCTGATGGCCGTGGAAGATCGCCACGCCATCGGCATCGATCACGTCCATCAGCTCCGGCGCCATGTCGGCCAGCATGTCTGCGGTGCCGGTGCCGATCTGGTTGAACGCGGTGATCAGCTTCTCGCGCACGGTGAGCAGGGCCGATTCGGTGCGCGCCCGTTCCACCGCCTGCAGCCCGCCGATGCGCGCGGCCAGGCCGCGGGTCAGCGCGTCGGCCACATCGCGCATGGCGTGGCTGGCAAACAGCGGCCGGTCGTGGTGGCAGGACACCAGTCCCCACAGCACGTCATTGACCACGATCGAAGTCACCAGGGTGGCGCGCACGCCCATGTTGCCCAGGTATTCCAGGTGCACCGGCGAGACGCTGCGCAGGCTGACATCGCTCAGGTCCACCGGCTGCTGGCTGTGCGGGTTGAGCACCGGCTCGATCGGCGCCGGGCGATAGCCGACGTGGGCGATCTGGCGCACGCGGTTGCGCAGGTACAGTGCCCGCGCCTGCGCCGGGATGTCGGTGGCCGGGTAATGCAGGCCCAGGTAGCCTTGCAGATGCGCCGCCCTGGCTTCGGCGATCACATCGCCATTCCAGTCCTGGTCGAAGCGATAGACCATCACCCGCTCGTAGCCCAGCATGGCGTGGATCTCGCGCGCCACGCGCAGGGCGGCTTCGGCCACCGAGCCATCGCGCTCCAGCAGGCGCAGCACCGGCAGCGCATCGCGCGCGGTGACATCGCAGGCCTGCGAATCACGCGGCTCGATCTCCACCAGCCACTGCTCCGGCGACAGGTGCCAGGCGGCCACGCAGGGCTCGGCGGTGGGCTGGCCGCGCTGCGGGAAGGTCACCGGCGCATGCGCCAGATGCAGCGGCTCGGCCTGTGGGTCGGCGGCCGGCAGGACCCGCGCCCCCAGGTCCAGCAGCGCGTCCCAGCGCTGGCCAAGCAGCGCGCCGGCGTCCACCCCCAGCAGCGCCGCCGCCGTCGCGCTGGCCTGCACCACCCGGCCACTGGCCGGGTCGATCACCAGCAGCACGCCGTACGGCTGGATGGAACCGGGGATGTGGATCGGCTCGCGCGCGCATGCGTCCATGTCCACCGGGTCGAACGCGCCCCTCATGCACGCACTCCCGCGGAAAGATGGTGGGCGAAACGCGCGAACATCGCCCTGGCGCCGGCCGCGGCCTGCGCGCGCGAAGGCGGATCGGCCAGCGCCGCTTCCAGGCAGCCCTGGAAGCGGCGCCAGGCCGAGGGATCTTGGCTGCCCATGTCCAGGTAGGCCAGCGCCGGGGCCAGCTGCGGCTGCTGCAGGCGCAACTGGCGGGCGATGATCCGGCCGCCCAGCAGCGCGCCTTCGACCACGTACAACATGCCCCACGCGCGGGCCGGGCCGTCGGCCGGCAGAGCCGGTTGCGGCGCCATCGGGGCGCTGGCCTCCAGCGCGGCCAGGTCATGGCGCAGGGCAGCGGCACGGCGGCGATACGGCCAGCCGTGCGCGGCCAGCGTGTCCAGCCAGGGCGCATGGGTGCATTCCCACGGGGCCAAGACCGCCAGATGGCAACCCAGCACCTGCGCGTAGCGCGCGCGATCCAGGGTGCCGGCGGCCAGCGCGGGCATGTGCGGCAAGGCTTCGACCCGGGCATGCGCCTGCGCGGTGACCTCACGCAGGAAACGTGCGGCAGACTGCGGTTCAACCTGGGGAACTGGGGACATGCGGGCGCGGCGGAAGCAAAGGTCAATGCCCGGCGTCGGCAAGCGGGCGTTCGGGCCAAGGCGAGCCTAGCAGTCTGTCGGGCTTTGGTGGTCGAGGCGAGAATTCGGCTGTGCGAGGTCAGATTTTCGACGGTTCGCCGGCCCATAGTGGTGCTATGGCCAAGAAGCGGCGGAAAGATGGACCGCACAGGCGGATTCGCAGCCCGGCCGACCAAAGTCCGACAGGCTGCTAGCAGCGCGCGCGCCAATGAACCAACCATCGTGCGCGGCCAGGGCTGGCGCCGCCACGGCCCGGCGCGGGGTGGGCTTCGGCAGCACGGGGCTTGCCTGGAAGGGGCGCGCAAGGCCGCAACAGGGCACCTGGGGCTTGGCCAAGGGCAGTTTGTTCAGAAACCTGACCAGGGCGGCGAAAGCCTTCGCCTGCAAGGCTTTCCTCCGGCCGAATCAGTGCGCCAGGCCGCCTGTTCAGCCAGGCGCAGGCAAATCCTGACCTGCCGTTGACGGCTGGGCTGGCCCAGTGGTCGCCCGTCCAATCACCGGAGCACGATCATGAGAACCTTCCGCGCCACAGCCCTGATGCTGGCCTTTGCCATGGCCGGCGCCGCCAGCGCCACCGACACCCCAACCAAAGGGCTGACCGAGCCGCAGGTCCGCCAGCTGCTGACCGAGCAGGGCTACACCAGGATCGCCGACATCGATTTCGAAGACGGCATGTGGCAAGCCGATGCCACCAGCGCCGACGGCAACCGCACCGACGTGCGCGTGGATCCGGCCAGCGGCCAGGTGTTCACCGATACCCAGGTCTCCAACCTCAGCGAGAACGACATCAAGGCCAAGCTGGTTGCGGCCGGCTATGCCAAGGTGCACGACGTCGACTTCGACGGTGGCCTGTGGAAAGCCAAGGTCGAGCGCAGCGACGGCAAGAACGTGGAAGTCCAGCTGAGCCCGAAGGACGGCTCGGTGCTGAACGCAGAAAGCGACTGAGCTGGCGCTGGCGGCGCAATGAGTTAGCGCAGGCTGCCGCGGCGGGCGGCCTGAGCGGGGGGTTCAAAAGGGAAAAATGTGCACGGTGTCCTGTTTTGGCCGCAAACGGGGTTGGTCCTAGGCAGAAGCTGGCTTTCCCCCACCAGCAGTCCCCAGGTCGTCCATGCCCCTTCCTCGTGCCCAAGATGCGCACCCACGCGCATCGGTTTGCTGCCCGCGATGGCAGCTGGGGCTGGTCCTGATCATGCTGGCCGCCTGCGAGCGGACGCCGCCGACGGCGCCGGCCGCCGGCACGCCGCCGTCTTACACCGTGGCCGCCACGGGTACCGCGCCCAGGGCGGCCACTCCCTGCGACCTGATCAGCCTGGACGAGCTGCGCCAGGTGTTCCCCGGTGAGGTCACTCGCGCACCGGAGCACCACGCCGCCTTCGGCATCTCCACCTGCGAGTGGAACGGCGACTTCGGCCGGCTGCTGGTGCAGCAATGGGCCTCCAAGGGCCATACCCCGCAGGACGAGGTCCGCGACCTGGTGGCCGGCTTCATCGACCCCAAGTCCCCGGGTGCGGCGCAGCGCGTGCGGATGGTGTCGCCGAGGGACCTGGGCAACTACGCCACGGCAGTGGTCGAGGCGCGCGATCCGTCGGCCGGTTTGCTCTCGGACATCGCGGTGCTGTCCATCGCGCGCAACGGCCAGACCCTGGTGTTTCTCACCGACGCCCTGGACGAACAGCAGCGCGATGCCTCACTGGACAAGCTCGTCCAACTCGGCCATTTCGCCTACGCGCGCCTGTAGTGGCGCACCGGACACGCGCTTGGCCCTGCGCACGCCGCGCGCGGGACAGTGGCGTCCAAGCTGCTGCGCTGCTGGCCAAGCGCTGCGCATTCAGGCCGCGGGCAGCACTTCCACCGCCTGCGCCAGGGTGTGGCTGGCACCTGGCGCCAGGCGGACGACATCGCGCGCGGCGTTGGCCGCTTCCACGCAGACGAAGGCCGGCCAGTGCGCATCGGCGACATCGGCCAGTGCCTGGGCACCGGCCTGGCCGGGATTCCACACCACCACGGCATGGCTGCCGGTGGTGGTGATGCGCAGGCGCCGGTCCAGCACTGGATCGTGCAGGACATAGTGGCCGCCGGCCGCATGGTAGATGCGGTCGCTGCGGCCGGGATCGCGCGGATCGGACAGGTGCCAGTGGCCGCGCTGGGTCAGGGTCTGGCCGCTGTATTTGTCGTCGTAGTCCAGCCCGTCCAGGCCTTCGATATGCACCTGCCGGGCATCGCCCACGGCGAAGTAGCTGTGCAAGGCCTGGGTGAGGGACAGCGTGCGCTCTGACGGGTTGTGCGTGATCAGCGCCTGCTGCAGGCCGGTGCCCAGGATCAGGATCTGGCGCAGGCGCAGTGGCGTGCCGGGGTGCCCGGGCAGCGACAGGCCCAGATGCAGGTTGCCATCTGCGTCCTCGCGCGGTGCTTCCAGCGTCCAGCGCGTGTTGCGGGCGAAGCCATGCTGCGGCACGTTGCTCGGCTGGTTTTCCCTGCCGAAATACGGCCAGCACACCGGCACGCCGCCACGGATCGCCGCCGGCGCGCCGGTGGCCAGCGGCGAGACCCACAACACCTCACCGGCACCGGCCGGCACGAACGAGAGCAGCTGGCCGCCGTGCAGCGACAGCGCAGCAGTGCACAGCGGCGTTTCGATCCGCAGCACAGGCAGGCCATGCAGCGTGGATTCGGTCAGCGTGTGGGCCATGGCATCACGGATGAAAAACCGGCGGCCAGTGTAGCCGCCCGCCGGTTCCAGGCTTGCCTGGCGCAGGCTTACGCGGCCTTGTCCAGCTTGGCCAGGTCCATCACGAAGCGGTACTTGACATCGCCCTTGAGCATGCGCTCGTAGGCCTGGTTGATCTGCGCCGGGGCGATCATCTCGATGTCCGCCACGATCCCGTGTTTTGCGCAGAAATCCAGCATCTCCTGGGTCTGGGCGATACCGCCGATCAGCGAGCCGGCGATGGTGCGCCGGCGCATGATCAGGTTGAACACGGTGGGCGTGGGATGCGGATGCTCGGGTGCACCGACCAGCACCATCGCGCCATCGCGCTTGAGCGCATTGAGGAACGGATCCAGGTTGTGCGAGGCGGCCACGGTGTTGATGATGAAGTCCAGCTTGCTGCCCTGCGCCTCCATCTGCTTGGCGTCCTTGGAGATCACCACTTCGTCGGCGCCCAGGCGCTTGCCGTCCTCGCGCTTGCTCTCCGAGGTGGTGAACAGCACCACGTGCGCGCCCATGGCCTTGGCGATCTTGACCGCCATGTGGCCCAGGCCGCCCAGGCCAACCACGCCCACCGACTGGCCGGAACCGACCTTCCAGTGCGCCATCGGCGAATACACGGTGATGCCGGCGCACAGCAGCGGTGCCACGGCGGCCAGAGTCTGCTCCGGACTTGATCCGGGGTTGTCGGTGTCGTGGCTTACCCGCAGCACGTACTTCTCATCGACCACCACGTGGTCCGAATAGCCGCCGTAGGTGTTCTCGCCGCCGCCGAACATCGGGCCGTTGTAGGTGCCGGTAAAGCCGGCATCGCAGTACTGCTCCTCGCCGGCCTGGCAGGACGGGCAGCTGCGGCAGCTGTCGACGATGCAGCCCACGCCGGCCAGGTCGCCGACCTTGAAGTTCCTGACGTCGCTGCCGACGGCGGTGACCCGGCCGACGATCTCGTGGCCGGGTACGGACGGATAGCGGGTGTTGTGCCACTCGTCGCGCGCGGTGTGCAGGTCGGAGTGACAGACCCCGCAGTACAGGATGTCGATCCGCACATCGTGCGGGCCGGGTGCGCGGCGTTCGAACGAAAACGGCGCCAGCGGGCTGTGGGCGGATTGGGCGGCATAGCCATGGGCATGGGACATGGGGAAGACTCCGGTGGGGGTTGAACGATCAGGCTCGCCACGCGCGCTGCGCGGCATGGTGCAAATGCTAGACGCCAACCGCGGGAAGCGGCCTGCAACGCAGCATTGCGCACGGCTGTTGCAGCCTTCACGGCATCGGCACGTGCAATGCTGGCGCTCAGCTCACATCACCATCCACATAGAACCAGTGCCCGTCCTCGCGCACGAAACGGCTGCGCTCGTGCAGGCGCCGGGCCGAGCCACCGCCCACGCGCAGGCGCGCGGTGAAGCTGACTTCGGCCGTGTCCGGGCCGGTCGACGCATGCGCCTGGACCTTCAGCCCCAGCCACACCGTGCGCCTGCCCGGCGCATCGGCCAGCGACAGCGCCGCCGGGCGCGTGGTGGGGTGCCAGCTGGCCAGCAGATAATCTGCATCGCCCAGCACGTAGGCGCTGTAGCGCGAACGCATCAGCGCCCTGGCATCGGCCGCGGGCGCGCCGGCATGCAACGGGCCGCAGCAGCGCGCGTAGGGCGCGCCGCTGTCGCAAGGGCAGGCTTTGGGCAGGGCCGTCACATCAACCGCCGGCCGCGCCGCCGATGTGCTCGTACAGGATCGCCACGCCGACCAGGATCAGGATCGCCCCACCCACCAGCTCGGCACGGCGTCCGATCACCGCGCCCAGCGCGCGGCCGGCCAGCACGCCCAGGGTCACCATCACGAAGGTGCAGCTGCCGATGACGCCGGCGACCACCAGGATCGGCACCTGCACGAAGGCCAGGCCCACGCCCGCGGCCATCGCATCGATGCTGGTGGCCAGGCCGGTCAGGGCCAGGGTGAAGACGTTGCCGTTGCCATGACCGGCGCTGTCCCCGGTTTCGTCGTTGTCGGTCAGCCCCTTCCAGATCATGTGCAGGCCCAGCGCACCCAGCAGGACGAAGGCGATCCAGTGGTCCCAGGCCTGGACGTAGCGGGAGGCGGCCGAGCCGATCAGCCAGCCGATCACCGGGGTGATCGCTTCAACCACGCCGAAGATCAGGCCCACGCGCAGCGCCTGCAGCAGGGTGGGCCTGGTCATGGCTGCGCCCTTGCCAAGCGCAGCGGCGAACGCATCGGTGGACATGGCCAGGCCGAGCAGGAGGATGGAAATCGGATTCATTGGAATGGGATCACCAGGCCGGTAACGCGGACGAAACGAACGGCCCGCACGCCGGCCATCAGCCGTGCTGGGCTGCTCGTTGGTCTCGCCAACCAGACTGGTTGCAACCGCCATGGCCGGTTCAGGCCAAGTATGTTGACGGCGACGCTCGCTCCGCTGCGCGGAAGAGCCGGCTACTCCCCAAGGAGGTTCCCCACCGGGCATCGCCGGACGGGGCGCGCAGTATACACAGGCACGCGCGGCGCGTGCTGGACCACCGCAAACCGCAGGTGCGAAGGCATCACCGGCGTGCGCTCGGGCAGCTCGCGCGCCAGCGGCGCGTGCGCATCGGTGGCGGCGATCGGCAACGCGGTCAGCCAGCAGAAGACGCGCAACCGGCGTATCGCGTGGACATCACCTGGATTCATGGCGAACTGTCCGGACCGCGGGCAGCCGCGCGCTCGCCCGGGGCCGGATGACAACGCCGTCAGCGCCTGGCGCTGCCGACTTCGATGAAGCGCAGGAACTCGGCGCGGGTGCGCGCGTCCTTGCGGAACTGACCCAGCATCTTGGAGGTGACCATGCTGACCCCGCGCTTGTGCACACCGCGGGTGGTCATGCACTCGTGCGCGCCTTCGACCACCACGCCGACTCCGCACGGGGCCAGCACGTCCTGGATGCACTGGGCGATCTGCGCGGTCATCTTTTCCTGGACCTGGAAGCGGCGGGCGTAGGCGTCCACCACGCGCGCCAACTTGCTGATGCCCACCACCTTGCCGTTGGGCAGATAGCCGACGTGGACCCTGCCGATGATCGGCGCCATGTGATGCTCGCAATGGCTTTCATACTCGATGTCGCGCAGCACGATCAGCTCGTCGTAGCCGGCCACCTCCTCGAAGGTCCGGGCCAGGTACTCATGCGGGTCACTGCGGTAGCCACTGAACCAGTCGCCATAGGCCTTGGCCACCCGCTTGGGCGTATCGAGCAGGCCTTCGCGGGCCGGGTCCTCGCCGGCCCAGCGCAGCAGGGTGCGCACCGCGTCCTCGGCCTGGTCGCGGCTGACGCCGCCGCGGGTGTTGTCGGAATCGCTCATGGGCGCAGCCTTGTCCGGGCGCAGAACAGGGCCGGCATCGTACCGGATGGGTCTGCAGGCGTCTGCGCGCAGGGCGCGGAACGCAGCGGTGCGGCGCGGCACGCCACGGGGCCAAAGCGCCCCTGAACCCGTCGGGCTCGACCTGTGCCGCACCGCCGCATGGCGCGGATGTTCCATCCATCGCCCCTGCCGCAGGGCCCTGGAACGGCGTGGCCCCGGTAATCGGGTCTATGATTGTGCGGATTTTCATTTTTCAAAAGCTCGGCGCGTCCAGAGCCTTTGTCCTGCGCTAATTTCCGGAGGTGGTTCATGAGCCTGATGGGTCAGATGATGCAGATGCCCCTGTCGATTTCTTCGCTGCTCATCCATGCAGCGCGGCATCACGGGGATACCGAGATCGTGTCCAAGCGGGTCGAGGGGGACATGCACCGCACCAGCTGGGCCGAGGTGGAACTGCGCTCGCGCAAGCTGGCCCAGGCGCTCCAGCGGCTGGGCTGCGAGCCCGGCGACCGCGTCGGCACCCTGGCCTGGAACGGCTACCGCCACCTGGAGATCTACTACGCGGTCTCCGGCTCGGAGCTGGTCTGCCACACCATCAACCCGCGCCTGTTTCCGCAGCAGGTGGCGTGGATCATCAACGATGCCCAGGACAAGATCCTGTTCGTGGACCTCAACATTCTGCCCTTGGTCGAGAAGCTGGCTCCCACCCTGCCTGCGCTCAAGCATGTGGTGCTCATGTGCGGTCGCGACAACATGCCGCGCGAGCATGTCCTGGACAACCTGCTCTGCTACGAAGAGCTGATCGAAGCCGAAGACGGCCACTACACCTGGCCCACGTTTGACGAGAACACCGCGGCCAGCATTTGCTACACCTCCGGCACGACCGGCAATCCCAAGGGCGCGGTCTATTCGCACCGCTCGACGGTGCTGCACGCCTATGCCTCGGCGCTGCCGGATTCGATGTGCCTGAAGGCCACCGACACCATGCTGCCGGTGGTGCCGATGTTCCACGTCAACGCCTGGGGCGTGCCGTACTCGGCTGCCCTGGTCGGTTGCAAGCTGGTAATGCCGGGCCATCACCTCGATGGGCCTTCGCTCTACGAGCTGATGGAGCAGGAGCAGGTCACCATATCGGCGGGCGTGCCCACGATCTGGCAGGGGCTGCTCAACCACGTGCAGGCCAACAACCTCAGGTTCAGCTCCTTCAGGACCACGATCATCGGCGGCTCAGCCTGCCCGCCGTCCATGCTGCGCACCTTCGAGAATGACTACAACGTCGAGGTGGTCCACGCCTGGGGCATGACCGAACTGTCGCCGATTGGCACGATCTGCCGCCTCAAGGGCAAGCACGCCAACCTGCCGCTGGAAGCCGGGCAGAAGATCCTGGAGAAGCAGGGCCGGGCGGTGTTCGGCGTCGACATGCGCATCGTCGACGCCGAAGGCGACCCGCAGCCCTGGAACGGCATTGCCTCGGGTGATCTGGAGGTGCGTGGCCACTGGGTCATCGACAGCTACTTCAACGTCGACAAGTCGCCGCTGCACCAGGGCTGGTTCCCCACCGGGGACGTGGCCACCATCGATGCCGATGGCTACATGCAGGTGGTCGACCGCTCCAAGGACGTGATCAAGTCCGGGGGTGAGTGGATCAGCTCGATCGAGCTGGAGAACGTGCTGATGGCACACCCGGCGGTGCAACAGGCCGCCGCGATTGCCGCGCACCATCCCAAGTGGGACGAGCGGCCGCTGATGGTGGTGGTCAAGAAGCCCGGGGCAAAGGTGACCCGCGAGGAGTTGCTGGCCTTCTTCAAGGGCAAGATCCCCAACTGGCAGACGCCCGATGACGTGGTCTTCGTCGATGAGTTGCCGCACACCGCCACCGGCAAGCTCTACAAGCTCAAGCTGCGCCAGATGTTCGCCGATCACAAGCTGCCGACCGCCTGAAACACGGTGTTGACCGGGCTGTAAAGGGCACCCTCAAGGTGCCCTTTCTTGTCATCCGCCCCGAACGTCTACCCCGTCAGCCGGGCAGCCCAAAGCGCAGCACACCCTGGTCATCGCGCCTGCGCTGCAGTTGCCGGCTGTACCAGAGGTAGTGCAGGTGGGCCAGCGCTTCGCCCATGGCAAAGGTCATCTGGTGGGGGTCGAGCTGGCGCTTGAACAGGATCGGCAGGATGTCCGCCGCGCTCAGGACCCGGGTCTGCACGGCCTGCATGATGTCGTCCAGGCGTTCCTGGTGGTGGTCAAGCAGTTGCTGGACGCGCTGGTGCAGGCCGGTGAAGGGCTTGCCGTGCGAGGGCAGCACGTAGGTGTCCTGCGGCAGGGCGAAGTAGCGCTGCAGCGAATCCAGGAACAGCTGCAGCGGATTGGCTTCGGGCTCGGAGGCGTGGACGCTGACGTTGGTGGAGATGCGGGGCAGGACCATGTCGCCGCTGATCAGCACGCCAAGCTCGGGGCAGTGCAGGGCCATGTGCTCGGGGGCGTGGCCATAGCCTGCGATGCAGTGCCAGCTGCGGCCGTTGATGGTGATCACCGTCCCGTCGAGGATGCGGTGGTAGGTCCCGGGGATGCTGGCGACCAGCGAAGAATAATAGCTGCCGCGGCCACGCACGTGGTTGAGGAAGGTCTGGTCGTGTTGCCCGTGCAGGCTGTAGAAGTCCGCATCGGCTTCATCGCCGAAGCCTTCCCGGCCCTGCATGGCCACGCGGGCGAAGTTGTAGTCGGTGGCGCTGATCCACAACGGCGCCTTCCAGTGCTGGCAGAGCCAGCCGGCCAGGCCGATATGGTCGGGATGCATGTGGGTGACGATGACGCGCAGTACCGGAAGGCCTTCGAGCTGGGTCGAGAAGATCGCCTCCCACTGAGCTCGTGCTTGGTCGCGGTTGACGCAGCAGTCCACCACGGTCCAGCCCTCGACGAGCTTGCCGTACGCATCTTCCTGACGATCACGCAGCAACCAGAGATTGATGTGATCCAGGGCAAAGGGCAGGGTCATGCGGATCCACCTGACCCCTGGCGCAAGCTCCAGGGTTTCGGCCGATGCCGGCAGGGTGTCGCCAAGGGGATAATGGAGCGCGGATTCGTTGGGTTGAGCCATGGACGCAACTATAACGACCAAAACCGGGGTCAGAGTGCACTTTTCCTACCCGGGCTCGGGTCGTCGCCTGATCGTACGGGCGCGGCAGGTGGGTGACGCTGGCCGAACCGTAGCGCGAAGGATCGCCCATGCCACGCCAGCCCCGCTTGGATCTTCCCGGTGTTGCCCAGCACATCGTGCAAAGGGGCAATGATCGGCAGCCGTGCTTCTTCGCCGACATCGACCGGACGCGCTATCTGCAGGACCTGCGGGAGCTGACGCTCAAGCTCGGCATCGCCGTGCATGCCTATGTGCTGATGACCAACCATGTGCATCTGTTGCTGACCAGCCAACACGCGGGCGCGGCGTCGACGCTGATGCAGTCGCTCGGTCGCCGCTACGTGCGCTACATCAACGATCACTATCGACGGACCGGCACGTTGTGGGAAGGCCGCTACAAATCGTGCCCGGTGCAGGATGAAACCTATCTGCTGTGCTGCTACCGCTACATCGAACTCAACCCGGTCCGCGCCGGCATGGTCGCCGATCCAGCGGACTTCCCGTGGTCCAGTCATCGCTGCAACGGACTCGGCCAGGCCGACCTCCTGGTACAGCCACATCCGCGCTATACCGCCATCGCCGCTGCCGATACGCGGACGGAGATCTACCGGCGCTTCGTGCTGGAGGCCATCCATCCCGACGAAACCGCTGCCATTCGCCTCAACCTGCAGCGCCAGCACGCGCTGGGCAATGACCGCTTCCGCGCAGCCATTGAACACCAACTGGGCAGACGCGCCGGGCCCGCTGCCCGCATCGGGCGACCACCCAAGGCCAGAGCAGCTCGGGAAAGTGCACTCTGACCCCTATTTCGGTCGCCGCTACGTGCGCTACATCAACGATCACTATCGACGGACCGGCACGTTGTGGGAAGGCCGCTACAAATCGTGCCCGGTGCAGGATGAAACCTATCTGCTGCGCTGCTACCGCTACATCGAACTCAACCCGGTCCGCGCCGGCATGGTCGCCGATCCCGCGGACTCCCCATGGTCCAGTCATCGCTGCAACGGACTCGGCCAGGCCGATGCGCTGGTACAGCCACATCCGCGCTATACCGCCATCGCCGCTGCCGATATGCGGACGGAGATCTACCGGCGCTTCGTGCTGGAGGCCATCCATCCCGACGAAACCGCTGCCATTCGCCTCAACCTGCAGCGCCAGCACGCGCTGGGCAATGACCGCTTCCGCGCAGCCATTGAACAGCAACTGGGCAGACGCGCCGGACCCGCTGCCCGCATCGGGCGACCACCCAAGGCCAGAGCAGCTCGGGAAAGTGCACTCTGACCCCTGTTTCGGCGCTTCGTGCTGGAGGCCATCCATCCCGACGAAACCGCTGCCATTCGCCTCAACCTGCAGCGCCAGCACGCGCTGGGCAATGACTGCTTCCGCGCAGCCATTGAACACCAACTGGGCAGACGCGCCGGACCCGCTGCCCGCATCGGGCGACCACCCAAGGTCAAAGCAGCTCGGGAAAGTGCACTCTGACCCCTGTTTCGCAGGCGGGGGAGAAGGAGCAGCCGGACTCCACGCTGAGGAGAAGAAAAAACGGCCCGAAGGCCGCTTTTCCTGGTCTCACCTCAACGCAGCATCAAGCCCCATCCGGACTCACCTTCTCCACATCAATCCTGTACTGCTTGATCGCCCGGGCCACATCCTTGCCCGTCATCTTCCCCTCCTTGGCCAACGCCGCAATCGCCGCGTGGGCGATGTAGTACCGGTCCACCTCGAAGAACCGCCGCAGGTTGGCGCGGGTATCCGAGCGGCCGAAGCCGTCGGTGCCCAGCACGGTGTAGTGGCCGGGGACGAACGCGCGGATCTGGTCGGCGAAGGCGCGCACGTAGTCGGTGGCGGCGATCGCTGGCCCAGAGCGGCCTTCCAGCAGCTGGGTCACGTAGGCCTTGCGCGGGGTCTTGGCCTCGGGGTTCATGCGGTTCCAGCGCTCGGCGGCGAAGCCGTCGCGACGCAGCTCGTTGAAGCTGGGGCAGGACCAGATGTCGGCGGTGACGCCGAAATCCTTGTCCAGCAGTTCGGCCGCGGCGATGGCCTCGCGCAGGATGGTGCCGCTGCCCAGCAGCTGCACGCGCAGTTCGCCCTTCTTGGGCCTGCCGGCATCCTGCAGCAGGTACATGCCCTTGATGATGCCTTCCTCCGCACCGGCCGGCATGTCCGGGTGTGCGTAGTTTTCGTTCATCAGGGTCAGGTAGTAGTACTCGTCCTTCTGCTCTTCCATCATCGACTTCATGCCGTGCTGCAGGATCACGGTGACCTCGTAACCGAAGGTCGGATCGTAGCTGCGCACGTTGGGGATGCCGCCGGCGACGACCTGGCTGAAGCCGTCCTCGTGCTGCAGGCCTTCGCCATTGAGCGTGGTGCGGCCGGCGGTGCCGCCCAGCAGGAAGCCGCGGGTACGCATGTCGGCGGCCTGCCAGGCGATGTCGCCCACGCGCTGGAAGCCGAACATCGAGTAGTAGATGTAGAACGGCAGCATCGGCACGTTGGACACCGAGTAGCTGGTGCCGGCGGCCATCCACGAGGAGATCGCGCCCGGCTCGCTGATGCCCTGCTGCAGCACCTGGCCGGACTGGTCCTCGCGGTAGTACATCAGCTGGTCGGCATCGACCGGCTTGTACTTCTGGCCGAACGGGGCATAGATGCCGATCTGCCGGAACAGGCCTTCCATGCCGAAGGTGCGCGCTTCGTCGGCCACGATCGGCACGATGCGCGGGCCCAGTTGCTTGTCGCGCAGGGCGATGTTGAGCGTCTGCACGAAGGCCATGGTGGTGGAATAGGTGCGCTCGCCGCTGGACTTGAGCAGGCGCTCGTACTTGTCCAGGCCCGGCACGGTAAAGGACTGGTCGGCCTTGCGCCGGCGCTTGGGCAGGTAGCCACCCAGGGCTGCGCGGCGTTCCTGCAGGTACTTCACTTCCGGCGAATCCGCTCCGGGGTGGTAGAACGGCACCTGCTCGGCTTCGGCCAGCTGCTTGTCGCTCAGGGGGATGTTGAAGCGGTCGCGGAAATGGCGCACCGCGTCGTCGTCCAGCTTCTTGGTCTGGTGGGTCGGGTTGAGCGATTCACCGGCGCTGCCCATGCCGTAGCCCTTGACCGTCTTGGCCAGGATCACGGTGGGCATGCCCGTGGTCTTCACTGCCACGTCATAGGCGGCGTAGACCTTGTGCGGATCATGGCCGCCGCGGTTGAGGCGCCAGATGTCGTCATCGGACAGGTTGGCGACCATGGCGGCGGTCTCCGGATACTTGCCGAAGAAATTGGCCCGCGTGTAGGCGCCGCCGAAGGCCTTGCAGTTCTGGTATTCGCCATCGACGGTTTCCATCATCAGCTTGCGCAGGATGCCGTCGGTGTCGCGGGCCAGGAGCGGATCCCAGTACGAGCCCCACAGCAGCTTGATGACGTTCCAGCCGCCGCCACGGAACACGCCTTCCAGTTCCTGGATGATCTTGCCGTTGCCGCGCACCGGGCCGTCCAGGCGCTGCAGGTTGCAGTTGACCACGAAGATCAGGTTGTCCAGCCCTTCACGGCCGGCCAGGGCAATGGCGCCCAGGGTCTCCGGCTCATCGGTCTCGCCATCGCCGACGAAGCACCACACCTTGCGGTCGGACTTCTCGATCAGGCCGCGATGCTCCAGGTATTTCATGAACTGCGCCTGGTAGATCGCGCTGAGCGGCCCCAGGCCCATCGACACGGTCGGGGTCTGCCAGAAGTCCGGCATCAGCCACGGGTGCGGATAGGACGAGATGCCCTTGCCGTCCACTTCCATGCGGAAGTTGTCCAGCTGGTTCTCGCTGATACGCCCCTCGAGGAAGGCGCGGGCGTAGATGCCCGGGGCGCTGTGGCCCTGGATGTAGAGCAGGTCGCCAGGATGCCTGTCCGACGGGGCGCGCCAGAAGTGGTTGAAGCCCACGTCATACAGCGTGGCGGCCGAGGCGAAGGAAGCGATATGGCCGCCCAGGTCGCCGGGCTTGCGGTTGGCACGCACCACCATCGCCATGGCATTCCAGCGGATGATCGAACGGATCTTCCACTCCATCGCGCTGTCGCCGGGCGACTTGGCCTCCAGCGCCGGGGCGATGGTGTTGACGTACTCGGTGGTCGGCGAGAACGGCAGGTAGGCGCCAGAACGGCGGGTCAGCTCGACCAGGTCTTCCAGCAACTGATGCGCACGCTGCGGGCCTTCGGTGTCGATGACCGCCTTGAGCGCTTCGATCCATTCCTGGGTCTCTGCCGGATCCGGATCACTCTGCAGCACCTCGTTCAACCAGTTCATCGCCGTCTCCTCGCCTGATGCGCCGCGACGCAGGCGCGGCAGCCGGTGTGTGTGTCTTGAGCAGGCGATTGTAAGGCAGGCAGGTGGCGGGCGTCGGTTCGACCATGGATACAGACGACGACGACGCGCCTTTATGGCGAATTTTCGTCAAGTCGCCTTCCAACCCGCGTCCATGCTGGACTTCGTGTGACGCAAAAGTGTCAGGCGCCGGATTCTGGTTGCACCTGGATCGACCGTTCGTCACCGGCGTGGTGGCGCCGGCGCACCTCCACGGGTTCTTGCCACCTGACGCTCGCGCCACCGACACGTGAGGCCACGCGCGCCCGCGCTACGATGTCAAACCCCCACCGGCTGCACGCTGTCCATCCCCACATGAAGGTCCGCACCCCTGACGCAGCGCTGGTGGCATGAACGAGGCGTCGCCGCATCTCGGACCCCAGGCCGACCCCAGGAGCGAGCGCCTGCAGCCATGGATCGCGGCGCTGCTCAGCGCGCTGCTGCACGTGCTGATGCTGCTGGCCCTGCTGCACGACCCCAAGCCCACCTTCACCACCCCGCAGGGCGCGGCCAGCGGCGGGCGGATGAAGATGGAGTTCATCGGCAAGAGCACCGACCCGGCCAGCAACGCCCCGCCCAGTCCGCCGCCCACGCCCGCCCCGCCGGCCCGTGTCGCGCCCAGCAAGCCCCTCGCCCAGCGCAAGCCGGCGACCACGCCGCTGCAGACCAGCCTGGTCCCGCGACCGGCCGACCCGGTGCCCGACCAGAAGGCCGACATCCCCACCACCACCGCCGACGACAGCTGGTCGATGCCCAGCCAGTCCCGGCGCACGCCGCAGCAGGCGCAGGCGCCGGCCAACCCGCCGCCCAGCCCCGGGCGTGCCGCCACCTGGGGCCGCCCGCCCGGCCTGCTGGAGCGCGACACGTCCATGGACGACGGCCTGGCCGACAGCCTCGCCACCGATCGTGGCAACCAGCGCGACCTGGGCGCCAGCGGCCCCAGCCTGGAGATCGGCGGCTACCACGCCTATTACGAACCGCGCGCCGAAGAGAAGGTGCGCGCCTGGATGGCCCAGGGCATGAAGGAATTCTTCATCCCTCTGCCCGGCACCCGCTACTACATGGTCTGCACCCTGGACATCGTGCTCAGGCACGGCTCGGGCAAGTGCCGCGCGCTCGATCCGGGCGACCCGCAGATGCAGGGCATCGGCGACTCGCGCGAGATCATCACCATGCTGCAGGTCTACAAGCAGGGCCAGCTGGTGTGGAAGGGACCGGGGCCGTATCGCTAACGCCCTGGCTGAGCTGTTCATTTCCCGGAAACGCCCTTGACCCTGCGTACATCCCCCAGCCGCCATCCTCGCCCCAGTTTCGAAACCGGAGAACGACAATGATCAAGTGGATGGGGATCGCGCTGGGCGCGACGATGCTGGTGGCCGGCTGCGCCAGGACCAAGGGCGAGGAGTTCGTGGGCCACTGGGTCAACGTGCAGGCGCAGGAGGAGACGATGGATATCGAGCGCAACGGCGAGTCGTTCATGGTCCGCAGCACCACCCCGAAGTTCTTCAGCCGCAAGCCGGAGACCGAGAACTACCCGGCCATCTACAAGGATGGCGTGCTGCAGGTGAGCAACGACGGGGAGACGGTGAACTTCGCCATCGACCAGGCCAGCGGCCACCTGAATACCGGCAGCGACGAGTTTCAGCGGGTACCGGCCAAGTAGGGCCCGAGCGCCCGGCCTGAGCGCCGGGCCACGCCTTGCCACTCGCGGTCGTTGTGGGTGGACCGGCCCAGCGCGACCTCGACACCACGCCGCGCGGCGCGAGTGTTCTGGCCGCAGGCTCAGCCCGTGGCGCGCGGCCGTCCCAGCACGGCGCGGCGACAGAATTCGACGATCGCCTCGATCCGCTTGCCACTGTCCATGCGCCGGATCGCCCTGGGCGCCGGATGGGCGAGCGCCTCGGTGAAGGCGCCGACGATGCACGCGGCGCTCACCTCGACCGACTGCCTGGGAAACTCGCCGGAGGCCACGCCCCTGCGCAGCAGGCGCTTGAAGATGTCGCTGAACGCCTCGCGGGCCAGCAGGCGCGCGGCTTCGACCTGCGGATCGGCCGGCTCGGCGATGAAGGCATAGGCCAGGTTGGGGCCCTCGACCGCGCGCCGGGTGAACGATTCCACCGCCGCGCACAGCCGTTGCTCGGCCGAGCCGGCACCGCCGGTGATGGCGGTGAGCAGTTCGCACTCGCGCCGCACCGCTTCTTCAAGCACTTCCACGAACAGCGCAGCCCTGGACGGGAAATAGCGGTAGATCGCGCCGGTGGACAGGCCTGCCGCCTTGGCCACCGCGGCGATCGACGCGCCGCGGAACCCGCCCTGCGCCACCAACTGCCGGGCGGCCTTGGTGATCCGAACCCGGTTTCCGGCCAATCGCTCTTCCATCAGCGCAGAGCGCCGGTATGCCATGGTCTGTGCGCCTCTACGACGATGGTATGAATCTACCTCAGATTTTTGAATATTGGTTCACTTCCAAATGGTCCGGCCGTAGCATGCGCGCGATCAACCCCTGCAGACGGGGCCGACGGGAGCGTCACCGGCATGCACTTCAAACACCTGGATTTCGGCCTTGGCGAGGAGATCGACGCGTTGCGCGAGGCCACGCACGATTTCGCGCAGGGCCAAATCGCCCCGCTGGCCGGGCAGGCCGAGCGGGACAACCGCTTCCCCAACGCGCTGTGGCCCAAGCTCGGAGCGATGGGGCTGCTGGGACTGACCGTGGAGGAGGCCTACGGCGGCAGCAACATGGGCTATCTGGCGCACGTGGTGGCGATGGAAGAGGTTTCGCGGGCCTGTTCGGCGATCGGCCTGTCCTACGGCGCCCACTCCAACCTGTGCGTCAACCAGCTCAGCAAGAATGGCACGGTGGCGCAGAAGCAGCGCTACCTGCCGCGGCTGGTCAGCGGCGAGCACATCGGCGCGTTGGCCATGTCCGAACCGGGCGCCGGCTCGGACGTGGTGGGCATGAAGCTGCGCGCCGACAAGCGCGGCGACCGTTACGTGCTCAACGGCAACAAGATGTGGATCACCAACGGGCCCGATGCCGACACCCTGATCGTCTACGCCAGGACCGATGCCAGCGCCGGCTCCAGGGGCATCACCGCCTTCATCGTGGAGAAGGACTTCAAGGGGTTCTCCACCGCGCAGAAGCTGGACAAGCTGGGCATGCGTGGCTCCAACACCTGCGAACTGGTGTTCACCGACTGCGAAGTCCCGCAGGAAAATGTGCTGGGCAGCGTCGGCGGCGGGGTCAAGGTGCTGATGTCCGGGCTGGACTACGAGCGCGTGGTGCTGTCCGGCGGTCCGCTGGGGATCATGGCCGCGTGCCTGGACGTGGTGGTGCCCTACGTGCACGACCGCAAGCAGTTTGGCCAGCCGATCGGGCAGTTCCAGCTGATGCAGGCCAAGCTGGCCGACATGTACGTCGGCCTCAACGCCTGCCGGGCCTACGTGTACGCGGTGGCCAAGTCCTGCGACCGTGGCCAGACCACGCGCAAGGATGCCGCCGGCGCCATCCTGTACTCGGCCGAAAAGGCCACCTGGCTGGCGGGTCAGGCAATCCAGGCGCTGGGTGGCAACGGCTACATCAACGAGTACCCCACCGGGCGGCTGTGGCGCGATGCCAAGCTCTACGAGATCGGCGCGGGCACCTCGGAGATCCGGCGCATGCTGATCGGGCGGGAACTGTTCAACGAGGCGCTCTGAGGTGGGGGCGATCGTCTCCAGGATCCGCACCGGCACGCCGGAGTTCTGCGCCAATGCCCAGGCCATGCAACAGCTGGTGGACCAGCTGCGCCAGACCACCGAGGCGGTCATGCGCGGCGGCAGCGAGGCGGCGCGCAGCAGGCACGTGGCGCGCGGCAAGCTGCTGGTGCGCGAGCGGATCGATCTGCTGGTCGATCCCGGCTCGGCCTTCCTCGAACTGTCCCCGCTGGCCGCCCACGACATGTACGAAGGCCAGGTGCCGGCCGGCGGCGTGGTCGCCGGCATCGGCCGCATCCATGGCCGCGCCTGCGTGATCGTGGCCAACGATGCCACCGTCAAGGGCGGCACCTACTATCCGATGACGGTCAAGAAACACCTGCGCGCGCAGGAAGTGGCCCTGCACAACCACCTGCCCTGCCTGTACCTGGTGGATTCGGGCGGCGCCTACCTGCCGCTGCAGGACGAGGTGTTTCCCGATCGCGAGCACTTCGGCCGGATCTTCTACAACCAGGCCAACCTGTCGGCGCTGGGCATCCCGCAGATCGCCTGCGTGATGGGTTCGTGCACCGCTGGTGGCGCCTACGTGCCGGCGATGTGCGAGCAGACGGTGATCGTCAGGGACCAGGGCACCATCTTTCTGGGCGGCCCGCCGCTGGTCAAGGCCGCCACCGGCGAAGTGGTGGGCGCCGAAGAGCTGGGCGGGGCCGATGTGCACACGCGCATTTCCGGCGTGGCCGATTACTACGCCGAACATGACGCGCATGCGATCGCGATCCTGCGCCAGATCGTGGCCAACCTGGGCCAGGCGCCGTCGGCGCATCCCGATGCCATGACACCTGAGGCACCGTGCTATGACCCGCAGGAGCTTTACGGCATCGTCCCGTGCGATACGCGCAAGCCCTACGAGGTGCGCGAGCTGATCGCGCGGATGGTGGATGGCTCGCGCCTGGACGAGTTCAAGACCCGCTACGGCACCACGCTGGTGACCGGCTTTGCCCACCTGCACGGACAACCGGTGGGGGTGATCGCCAACAACGGGGTGATGTTTTCCGAAAGCGCGCTCAAGGGCGCGCATTTCATCGAGCTGTGCGCGCAGCGCCAGATCCCGTTGCTGTTCCTGCAGAACATCAGCGGCTTCATGGTCGGCAAGCAGTACGAGCACGGCGGCATCGCCAAGGACGGCGCCAAGCTGGTCACCGCCGTGTCCACCGCGCAGGTGCCCAAGCTCACCGTGTTGATCGGCGGCTCGTTCGGCGCGGGCAACTACGGCATGTGCGGCCGGGCCTATTCGCCGCGCTTTCTGTGGAGCTGGCCCAATGCGCGCATCTCGGTGATGGGCGGCGAGCAGGCCGCCGCGGTGCTGGCCACGGTCAGGCGCGACGGCATCCAGGCACGCGGCGGCACGTGGAGCGCGCAGGAAGAAGAGGATTTCAAGCAGCCCATCCGCGCCCGGTTCGAACACCAGGGCAACCCGTACTACGCCACCGCGCGGCTGTGGGACGATGGCATCGTCGATCCGGTCCAGACCCGCAGGCTGGTGGCGCTGGGCCTGTCCGCCGCCGCGCATGGGCCGCGCCAGGCGACCCGCTTCGGCCTGTTCAGGATGTGACCGCCATGGCCGATGTCGAAATCACCGGCGAACGCGGAATCGCCACGCTCTGGCTCAACCGCCCGCAGCGGCACAACGCCTTCGATGAGGACCTGATCCAGGCGCTGACCGGCGCGCTGCGGCAGGTCGAGCAGGACCCGGCGGTGCGCGTGGTCGTGCTGGCCGGGCGTGGGCGCAGCTTCTGCGCCGGCGGCGACCTGGCATGGATGCGGCGCATGGCCGACCACGATTTCGACGACAACCTGCGCGATGCCGGCGCCCTGGCCGAGATGCTGCGCATCCTGGCCACGCTGGCCAAGCCGACCGTGGCCCGCGTGCAGGGCGCGGCGCTGGCCGGCGGCACCGGGCTGGTGGCGGCATGCGACATCGCCATCGCCGAGACCTCGGCGGTGTTCGGCACCACCGAAGTGCGCCTGGGCCTGGTCCCGGCCACCATCGGCCCGTACGTCATCGGCGCCATCGGCGCGCGCGCGGCGCAGCGCTACTTCCTGACCGGCGAGCGTTTCGACGCCGAGGCAGCCCGTGCGCTTGGACTGGTGCACGAGGTGGTACCGGCCGAGGCACTGGATGCGCGGGTGGATCAGATCGCCTCGGCGCTGCTGGCCGGTGCGCCGACGGCGGCGGCGGCGATCAAGCGCCTGATCGCGGACGTGGCCGGCCAGCCGATCGACGCGCGCCTGATCGCCCTGACCTGCCAGGCCATCGCCCAGGCGCGTGCCAGCCCGGACGCGCGCGAAGGCATCGCCGCCTTCTTCGACAAACGCGCGCCGTCCTGGAGCCTGTAGATGTTCGAGAAGATCCTCATCGCCAACCGCGGCGAGATCGCCTGCAGGATCATCGCCACCTGCCGGCGCCTGGGCATCACCACGGTCGCGGTGTATTCGGATGCCGATGCGCGCGCACGCCACGTGCGCCTGGCCGATGAAGCCTGGCGGCTGGGTCCGGCGCCGGCGGTGGACAGCTACCTCAAGGGCGAGGCGATCCTGGAGATCGCTACCCGCAGTGGCGCTCAGGCCATCCATCCCGGCTACGGTTTCCTCTCGGAGAATGCGGCCTTCGCCGCGGCCTGCCAGGCCGCCGGCATCGTCTTCATCGGACCCCCGGTGGGCGCGATCCAGGCCATGGGGTCCAAGTCCCAGGCCAAGGCCATCATGCAGCGCGCCGGCGTGCCCTTGGTGCCCGGCTACCACGGCGCCGACCAGGATCCGGCGCAGCTGCAGGCCCAGGCCGAGGCGATCGGTTATCCGCTGCTGATCAAGGCCTCGGCCGGTGGCGGCGGCAAGGGCATGCGCGTGGTGACCCAGGCCGCCGACTTTGCCGCGGCGCTGGCCTCGTGCAAGCGTGAGTCGGCCGCCAGCTTCGGCGATGACACGGTGCTGCTCGAGCACTACCTGCAGCAGCCGCGCCATATCGAAGTCCAGGTGTTCGCCGACGCCGGCGGCCAGGTGATCCATCTCAACGAGCGCGATTGCTCGTCCCAGCGCCGCCACCAGAAGGTGGTCGAGGAAGCGCCCGCGCCCGGCATGACCGCCGCCAGGCGCGCGCAGATGGGCCAGGTGGCCTGCGACGCGGCGCGGGCGGTGGGTTACGTGGGCGCCGGCACGGTGGAGTTCATCGTCGGCCAGGATGGCGCGTTCTACTTCATGGAAATGAATACCCGCCTGCAGGTCGAGCACCCGGTCACCGAGCTGGTCACCGGCCTGGACCTGGTGGAATGGCAGCTGCGCATTGCCGCCGGCCAGCCGCTGCCGCTGACGCAGGACGCGGTGGCACTGGACGGCCATGCGATCGAGGCCAGGCTGTATGCCGAAGACCCGGCTGCCGGCTTCCTGCCTTCGATCGGCACCCTGTCGGTGTTCGTCGCTCCCCGCAAGCAGGATCATCAGGTGCGCCTGGACACCGGCGTCGAACAGGGTGATCAGATCAGCCCGTACTACGACCCGATGATCGCCAAGCTGATCGTCCATGGCCCATCGCGGCCGCAGGCCATCGCCCGCATGCAGCGCGCGCTGGCCGAGCTGCGCATCGTCGGGGTGGCCAGCAACGTCGAGTTCCTGCAGCGGCTGGTGGGGCATCCGGCGTTCGTCGCAGGCCAGGTGGACACCGGCCTGATCGAACGCGAGAGCGCCGCGCTGCTGCCCGCCGCCGGCGCGCCGCCGCAGGACGCGCTGCATGCCGCCGCGATCTGGACCGTGCTGGCCGAAGCGCCCGATGCCACCCAGCCGCCCTCGCCGTGGGACCTGGGCGATGGCTGGCGCCTCAACGGCACCGCGCGGCGCACGCTCAGCTTCGTCCACGCCGCCGACACGCTGGAGGTCGCGCTTGAATATCAGGGCGCGCAGGCATGGAAGCTGGACGGACAGCCGGTGCGCCTGGTCCAGCCGCCGCAAGCTGGCCGGCTGCAGCTGGACATCGGTGGACACGTGGTGGTGGCCGAGGTGTTCGCCGAGGGCGAGGACCTGCATGTGTTTACCACCCAGGGCCATACCCGGCTCAAGCCGCACCGGCCGCTGGCCCCGCCCGAGGATGCGCACGATAGCCAGGCCGGCCTGCTGGCGCCGATGCCCGGCCGGATCATCGCGCTGCTGGTGCAACCCGGCGCAACCGTGGAGCAGGGCACCCCGCTGCTGGTGATGGAGGCGATGAAGATGGAGTACACCCTGAGCGCGCCGTCCAAGGGCACCGTCCAGGCCTTCCTGCACGACGAGGGCGCGCAGGTCCAGGCCGGGATGGAGCTGATCGATTTCCAGGCCGCGCCATGAGCGCCACCTGGTCCCTGCCCACGCGGGTCAAGGTGGTCGAAGTGGGCCCGCGCGATGGCCTGCAGAACGAAAGCACGGTCATCCCGACCGAAACCAAGCTGGCCTTGATCCAGCGCCTGGCCAAAGCCGGGCTGCGCCACATCGAGGCCACCGCCTTCGTCTCGCCGCGCTGGGTGCCGCAGATGGCCGACCACGACGCGGTGATGCGCGCGGTGCCGCGCCTGCCGGGGGTGACCTATTCGGCGCTGACGCCCAATCTGCGGGGGTTCGAGGCGGCGCTGGCGGCCGGGGCGCAGGAAGTGGCCGTGTTCGGTTCGGCTTCCGAGGCGTTCTCGCAGAAGAACATCAACTGTTCCATCGCCCAGAGCCTGGTGCGCTTCGAGGCGGTGCTGGAAGCCGCCCAGCGCGCCGGCATCCCCGTGCGCGGCTACGTGTCCTGCGTGCTCGGCTGCCCGTACCGGGGCGAAGTGACCCCGGAGGCGGTGGCCGCGGTGGCCGGCGCGCTGTTTGAGATGGGCTGCCACGAGATCTCGCTGGGCGACACCATCGGCGTGGGCACCCCGCTCAAGACCCAGCGCATGCTCGAGGCGGTGAGCCGGCGCGTGGAGGTCTCGCGCCTGGCCGGCCATTACCACGACACCTACGGCCAGGCGCTGGCCAATGTGCTGGCCTCGCTGCAGCATGGCGTGGCGGTATTCGACAGCTCGGTGGCCGGGCTGGGCGGCTGCCCCTACGCGGCCGGCGCCTCGGGCAACCTGGCCAGCGAAGACCTGACCTACCTGCTGCACGGCCTGGGCATCGAAACAGGCATCGATCTGCAGGCACTGGCGCAGGTGGGCCGGTTCATCAGCGATGTCCTGGGCCGCCCGACGCGCTCCAAGGTCGGCCAGGCATTGCCCGCCTGACGCCCGACGCGGCCCGCGCCGCTGCCGCCGAGCACCACGCCCTGGCTGATCGGCGGAAAAACAACCGACGCCGGGGGGATCGCTGTGACACGCCTTTTTCACCGCCCCCGGCCATCACGCATCCCCCACGGCGATGGCGAGAGGCTGGCTCCCCAGGCTCTTGGGATGTGCGTCATGCGACTGCTTTCCTCCGCGCTGTTCTTCTCGCTGGGCCTGGCGATTGGCACCGCGGCCAGCGGCCCGGGCGGACCGGCATCGCCTGCGGCTGAAGCCGCCGGTGACCGCATCAGCGCCAGTGACCCGCGCCGCGCGCCGGTTGAAGCAATCGATCCGGCGCCCGGAGCCGCCCAGCAGGCCTGCGCCGACTTGCCCTCGGCCTGCAGCCCTGACCGACAGCAGCCCGTCCGCGGCTAGCAAGGCAGCCGCGGCGATCATGGCAGCGCGCGGAGCCCACCGGTCGGTCGGGCGAACCATCCCCTAAGTGCTTGCACGGGCAGGGAAAGCCCTCCATAATCGGCGGCTGGCTGCGTCCGGTTGTTGCCGGATCAGGGGCGGGGAGCGCGATTCCCGCACCGCCTGCAGTGGAAACTTCTCCCGTATCGCATGGCCTGATCCGCATCCGCGGCACCGGCCGGGGCCGCCGTCTCCCAGGCTATGGGCGACATAGATCTGCGGATCCCTTTCCGCAGGAGCCTGGCCATTGCTGGCCAGACTTTCAACTCATCGAGGTGCACAGATGTCCCGCGTATGCCAAGTGTCCGGCAAGCGAGTGATGACGGGTAACAACGTCTCCCACGCCAACAACAAGACCCGCCGTCGTTTCCTGCCCAACCTGCACGAGCGCCGCTTCTGGGTCGCCAGCGAAAACCGCTGGGTCAAGCTGAAGGTTTCCGCGCACTCCCTGCGCACCATCGACAAGAACGGCATCGACTCCGTTCTGGCTGAGCTGCGCGCGCGCGGCGAAAAGATCTAAAGGAGATCGATCATGGCAGGCAAGCGCGACAAGATCCGCCTGATTTCTTCGGCAGGCACCGGTCACTTCTACACGACCGACAAGAACAAGAAGAACACCCCGGGCAAGATGGAAATGAGCAAGTACGACCCGGTCGTGCGCAAGCACGTGGTCTACAAGGAAGGCAAGATCAAGTAACGCAATGGCGCGGGCGCCCGCGCCCGCCTTTGCCATTGCGTTACCCCCGCGAAGGCGGGGGTCCAGCGCCTTTGAGAAAAAGCCCGCCTCCCGGCGGGCTTTTTCTTGTTCTTGGCTCCGTTCGCCACAGGCCAACGGCCAACCACCGCTCGCATTCAACTGCGCGCATGGCTCCTCTCCCACTCTCCCGACCATCAGGCCTGACCAGGCCTGCTCCGCCGCAGCCGGGCCTTGCGTGACCGCCGCTCATGGCTATCGCCGCCGTCGCCTGACCGGCAGAATCCGAACATGACCCGATCACCGAACCCTGGATGACCGAGCCGCCTTCCATCGGCAGCTGGCTGCTGATCCTGGACTGGGTGATCCGCCTGGCGGCCTTGGCATGGATCCCTTCGCGCACCACCCCGGCCGCCGCGCGCAGCTGGCTGCTGCTGGTGTTCTTCGTGCCGCTGGCCGGGCTGCCGCTGTACCTGCTGTTCGGCCATCCGTGGCTCTCGCGCGAACGCGTGCGCCGCCAGGCCGAGGCCTCGCAGCTGATCCGCGAGCAACAAAAACCCCTGGGCGAACTGCGCTGGCAACCGCAGGGCGACGGCACCGATACCGAGATGGTGCCGCTGGTCGAACGGCTGGGCGACTTCATGCCCACCCACGGCAACGCCGTGGCATTGCTGGATGACTACGAGCAATCGCTGCGCGCGCTGCTGGAAGACATCGCCGGCGCGCGCGAGCGCGTGCACCTGCTGTACTACCTGATGCTGGATGACCGCGTCGGCGACATGGTGTGCCAGGCGCTGCTGCAGGCCGCGGCGCGCGGCGTGGAATGCCGGCTGATGCTCGATGCGGTTGGCGCAAAGCGCGGCATCGGCGCCTATGCCAGGCGCCTGCGCGCTGGCGGCGTGCAGGTGCAGGAACTGCTCCCCGGCGGCCTGCGCTGGCGCCGCAGCGGCCGCATCGACCTGCGCAACCATCGCAAGATCGCGGTGATCGACAACCGCGCCGGCTACGTGGGTTCGCAGAACCTGGCCGATCCGGGCGGGTTCGTGCGCGGCTACCCCAACCGCGAGCTGGTCGCGCGCGTGGAAGGCCCGGCCGTGTCCCACCTGGAAGCGGTGTTCGCCAGCGACTGGTATCTGGAAACCGGGCAGCGACTTGAGGTGATCGCCACCACCCCGGTGCGCGATGCCAACGTGGCCGCGCAGCTGCTGCCCAGCGGGCCGGCGTATCCGTTCTCCAACGCGCGCGACGTGGTCTGCGCGCTGATCCACCTGGCGCAGAAGAAGCTGGTGCTGACCACGCCGTACTTCGTCCCCGACGACGGCACCCTGAGCGCGCTGCGCATCGCCGCGCTGTCGGGCGTTGACACCCAGCTGATCCTCTCGGCCAGCAACAACCAGCAGCTCACCACCTGGGCCCAGGAGTCCTACTACAGCGACCTGTTGCAGTCCGGGGTCAAGATCGCCCACTACCGGCCGCATTTCCTGCACGCCAAGCATCTGAGCGTGGACGAGCACATGGCCCTGGTCGGCTCGATGAACCTGGACATCCGCTCGTTCGCGCTCAATGCCGAAATCGGCATGCTCTGCTACGACCAGGGCGTGGTGGCGCGCATGCGCCAGATCGAGGCCGACTACCTGGCCCACAGCGACGTGCTGACCCTGGAGGCGTGGAACCGGCGGCCGGCCTGGAAGCGCAGCCGCGAAGGCATCGCGCGGCTGGCCGATTCCTTTATCTGACCGGCCTGATGATCGGTTGTCGTCCTCTCGAAGATCACAGCCGGTTGAAAGCCGGGTTCGCTCCCCGGAAGCGCTGCCTGAAGGCGTCGGGTGCACCGGAAAACATGGCCTCCCCATCGGCAGGCCATGCGAAGCCGGCGCGAAGGCAGGCGCAAGGCCTCCCGGGCGGCAGTGGCGCTCAGCCAGCTGCATCCTTGAACAGGGTTTGCGGATATTCCGGCTTCTGCTCGCGGGCCAGCAGTCGCTCCAGGGCCTCGCGCGGGGTGATGTCGCCGTGCAGGACATCGCCCACCGCCTCGGTGATCGACAGGTCGATCCGGTGCCTGCGCGCCTGGCGCATGACCTCGTCGGCGGTCTGCACCGACTCGACCACCTGGCCGATTTCCCTGACCGCCTCGGCGATGGCCTGGCCGCGGCCCAGGGCCAGGCCCAGGCGGCGGTTGCGCGAGAGGTCACCGGTGCAGGTCAGGACCAGGTCGCCCAGGCCGGCCAGGCCCATCAGTGTTTCCGGGCGCGCGCCGATCGCCGCGGCCAGGCGCAGCATCTCGTTGAGGCCGCGGGTGATCAGGCCGGCGCGGGCATTGAGGCCCAGGCCCATGCCGTCGGACACGCCGGTGGCCACGGCCAGCACGTTCTTCATCGCCCCGCCCAGCTCGGCGCCGACCATGTCGTTGCCGGTGTAGGCGCGGAAGGTGGGGCCGTGCAGGACGTCGGCCACCTGCTGGCAGAAAGCCTCGTCTGCACCATGGATGGTCACCGCGGTCGGCAGGCCCTGGGCAACCTCCCTGGCGAAGGATGGGCCGGTGACCACGGCCAGCGACACGCCGCTGCCCAGCACGTCCTCGGCCACTTCATGCAGGAATCGGCCCGTGCCCGGCTCGAAGCCCTTGGTCGCCCAGCTCACGCCCACGCCGGCCGGCAGCAGCGGGGCCAGCAGGTGCAGGGTTTCGGTGAAGGCGTGCGAGGGCACCACGACCAGCACCTGGTCGGCATCGGCCATGGCCGCGGCCAGGTCGGTGGTGGCGTGCAGGTTCACCGGGAGCGCGATCCCGGGCAGGTAGCGCGGATTCTCGTGGCCGGCATCGATGGCCCGGGCCACCGCTGGATCGCGTCCCCACAGCACGGCCTGGTGGCCGTGGCGGGCGATCAGGGCGGCCAGCGCGGTTCCCCAGGAACCGGCACCGAGCACCGCGACTTTCAAAGGTTTCATTGCATCCCCCTGGCATGGCGCAGGGGGCCAAGCTTAAGCACAGACCGCGGCAAGATCAGACGTTGCCGACCGGCGGATCGTTCTCGATAGTGCCCACCTGGCCCTGCTGCGAACGCTGGCGCAGGGTCTCGGCGTACAGGCCGTCGAAGTTGATCGGCTGCAGGAAGAACGGCGGGAAGCCGCCGGCCTGGATCAGCTCGCTCAGCAGCTGGCGCACGTACGGGAACAGGATGCTCGGGCACTGGGTGCCCAGCAGCGCGTCGATGGTCTGCGCATCGAAACCGGCCAGGCCGAACACCCCGGCCTGCTGCACTTCGGCCACGTAGGCGGTCTTGTCGCCGGCCTTGCAGGTCAGGGTCACCCCCAGCACCACCTCGAAGGCATTCTCGGCCAGGCGCTGGACGCGCTGGTTGAGGTTGAGGTTGAGCTCGGGCGCGATGTTCTCCGAGTAGATCGCCGGGGCGCCGGGCACCTCGAAGGACACGTCCTTGACGTAGATCTTCTCGACGGTGAAGTTCGGGCCGGTGGCCTGGTCAGCGGCCTGGGTGGCGCCATTGGTGGTCTGGTCGGACATCATGTACTCCGCAAAATCGTGCAGTGATGGGTGGAAAACCCGGGATTATCGCATGGGGTGGCGCCGCGTCCGGCCCGGTTCAGGGGCGGCGCGCCTGTTCAGCGCTCAGGCGCGGCCCTTGGCCAGCGGCAGGTCGGCTGCCTGCCAGGCGGCCACCCCGCCTTCGAGCACGTAGACCCTGGTGAAGCCGGCCTTCTTCAGCTGCGCCGCGGCAGCCGGCGCGGTCTGGCCGCTGCGGCACACCAGCACCACCGGGCGCTCGGTCGCACCGGCCAGCAGCTTGTGCCTGGGATCGAACTTGCCGGGCAGGTTCTTGCTGCCGGGGATATGGCCCTTTTCGAACTCGCCGGTGGCCGAAAGATCCAGCACCAGGGCGTTCTCGGTGTTGACCAGCGCGGTCAGCTGGGCCGGGCGCAGGCCGGTGTAGCCGCGGAACAGGCGCATGACCTCGGTCACGATGAGCGCGATGGTCAGGCCCGCCAGGGCCAGCGACAGCATGGCGTTGTCGGCGGCGAACGCCTTGAGTTGTTCGAAGTTCACGGCAGAAGAGGCATCGGTGGGCGTGAAAAGGCCGGCGATTGTCGCACAGCGCGGCCAGGACGGGCTTACTGGCCCTGCCAGGGGTCGGGCAGGCCGTCCAGCAGCCACCATTGGCCGGCCGCGTCATCCCAGCGCCAGCGCTCGCGGATGCGCAGGGTGCGTTCGGCCATGGTGTTGCGGTTGACCACGCGCATCTCCATCAGCCGCACCACCACGCCATCGGCTCCGCCCAGGCTGCCGATCTCGCTGTAGCCACTGACCTGCACCTGCTGGTAGCGCGACAGTTGCAGCGCGCTCAGCGGGCGTTGCTCGCGCACTTTCGGATCGACCACGCCCCAGGCCTGTTCGAAATCGCCCCAGCGCATGGCCTTGGAGAACAGCATCTGGGTGTCGGTCAGCTTGCGCTGCTTGGCCCGGCTGGTGGCTGCCTGCGCAGGCAGCGCGCTGCTGGCCAGCAGCAGCACCGCCAGGGTCATCCAGAAAAGTCGTGCCACGGTGATCGTCCCCTTGCCTGTGCCGGGCATGCTAACCCTTGGCCAGCGCCACATAGCGCCCGGACAGCTCGGCGGCCACCCCGCCTTCAGGCAGCAGCACCTGCGCCAGCAGCGGCACGCGCGCCTTGCCGAGGCGACCGAAAGTGTCGATGAAATCGGCCCAGTCGGCGTCCGGTTCCAGCCAGGCCTGCGCATGCAGGTCGTCCAGCAGCGGCGCGCGGTAGCGCACGCTGCTGGTGGCCACGTACACGTCGGCCGCAAGGCCCGCCTGCTGCAGCTTCAGCGTGGCCAGGGCCCAGCCGGCGATGGTCATCAGTGCGCTCAGGCTGCCACCGAAGGCGCTGCCCTTGTCGTTGACGTTGGCCGCCAGCGGCGCGTACACGTACAGGCGCTGCCCGTCGAAATGGCGCAGCTCCAGCTGCATGGCCACCAGGGGCGGCATGGAGGCGCAGGTCGCGCGCAGCGGCACCAGCAGGTCGTCGAGATCCATCGCGTAGTCTTGTATTCATGGGTCCGGATCGAGCGCGCGCATGGTACGTCATCTCGCTGCGGCCGCAGGGCACGCACGCGGCGCTGCGCCAGGCCGCGGCGCGCTGCGGCGCCGGCCTGATCGCACTTTCGCCATGGAAGCTGGTCGCGCGCGACGACGCTGACGCGCGCGACCAGTTGCGCCAGGCCCTGCAGGCCGACGTGGTGCTGTTCACCAGCCCGGCGGCGGTGCGCTTTGCCGCAGCCATGCAGCCGCTGGCCATGCGCGCGCACCAGGCGTGGATCGCCACCGGCAGCGGCACGCGCGCGGCGCTGGGTCGGCATGGCATCGAAGCGGCGATCGCGCCGGCGCGCATGGACAGCGAAGGCCTGCTCGCCCTGCCCGCGCTGTCCGATCTTGCCCGGCGCAGTGTCGGCCTGGTGACCGCGCCCGATGGCCGCGGCCTGCTGGCGCCGGCGCTGCAGGCGCGCGGCGCCCGGCTGCACCTGGCCCAGATCTACCTGCGCCAGCCCTTGCCGGTGTCCGCCACCGGGCTGCAGCGGCTGCGGGAGCTGGAGGCACCGGCGTGGGTGGCGCTGACCAGTGCCGGCGCCTTGCGTCAGGTGCAGCAGCAGCTTGCGGCCGATGCGCAGCGGACCTTGCTCATTCATCCGGCGGTCGCGGCCAGCGCGCGGCTGATGGAGGCGGCCACCGATGCCGGCTTCGCCCGGGTCGTGCAGGCGCAGGGCCCGCGCCCGGCGCAGTTGCTGAGCGCGGCCAAGGCCTTGTTCTCACCCGGGTTCCGTTAGCATGGCGGCCGTTGCATCACGCCGGCCCGCACTTCGGAGTTGCCCTTGAACCAGTTCGCCGCCGAGCACGAGCCAATCGAACGTCCGCGCCGTCGCCTGGGGCTGCCGATCGTGGTCCTGCTGCTGCTCGTGGCCCTGGCCGCGGCCGCCTGGTACGGCTGGCAGCAGTGGCAGGCCTGGACCACCGGCCAGCAGGACCAGGCCGAGCAGCAGGTCGACGCACTGGAGGCCCGCATCGAAACCCTGCGCCGCGACCTGCGCGCGCAGAACGAGCGCCTCCGGGACCTGGCCGCCACCAACCGGGTGCTGCGCGACGAAATTCTCGGCCTGAGCCAGCGCGGCGCCCTGCTGGAAGACAGCGTGGCCAAGCTGGCCGATTCCACCCGCCAGGGCGCGGCCGCGCTGCGCCTGGATCAGGCCGAGCTGGAACTGCACCTGGCCGCCCAGCGCCTGACCATCGCCGGCGACCTGCCCGGCGCGCAGCAGGCCTACGCGCTGGCCGCCGACACCCTGGCCGGGCTGGACGATCCGCGCCTGCTCAACCTCAGGCAGGCGCTGGAACAGGAACGCAGCGCGATCGGCCGCCTCGGCCAAGGCCCGCGCGCCCAGGCGGTGCAGCAGCTGGAACAGGTCAGCGCCGCACTGGCGCAGCTGCCGCAGAAGGTGGCTGACGAGGACCCCGCACGCCCGCGTTGGCAGCGCATCCTTGCACCGCTGATCGACGTGCGTCCCAGCGGCGCACGCGTGGCCATCGCGCCGGCCCAGCGCGCGGCCTTCGAAAACGCCCTGCAGCTGGAACTGACCCTGGCCCGCGCCGCGCTGGAACGCAACGACGCGCCGGCCCTCCAGGCTGCGGTGCTGCGCGCGGCGGCCTGGCTGCCGCGGCTGTGGCCGGCCTCGCCGCAGGCCAGGGCCGTGGAAGCCCGGCTGACCCGGCTGGCCGCGCTGCCGCTGACCGCGCCGCTGCCGGAACTGGGCAGCACCCTGCGCCAGCTGCAGGCCATGGGTGGCAAGCCCGCGCCACCACCGGCCCCGCCGCTGGCGCCGCAGCCGGCGGCCGCCGCGTCCGATGAAGGCGCGCCATGAAGGCCCTGCGCATCTGCCTGGTCTTGCTGGTGCTGGTCGCCCTGGGCGTGCTTGGCGCGCAGTGGCTCGCGCGCGAGGACCTGCGCGACTGGGGCCAGGTGTTCGTGCGCGTCGGTGGCTATGACCTCACCGCCACCGTGCCCGGCGCGATCGTGGTCCTGATCGCCACCGCGCTGGTGCTGTGGATCGTGTGGACGCTGCTGGTGCTGCCGTTCCGCGCCTGGGGCCGGCACCGCCGCAAGCGCGCCCGCGCCCGGTTGATCGACGGTCTGGAAGCCCTGCAGCAGGGCCACTACCAGCGCGCGGAGAAATTGCTCGATCGCGCCGCGCAGGACAGCGAGGTCGAGGTCATCGCCCGCACCGCCGCCGTGCGCGCCGCGCAGGCGCGCGACGATGCGCCTTCCATCCAACGCCACCTGCAGGCCCTGGCCGAATGCAGCGCCACCGCCCATGCCCTGCTGCTGGCCGAAGACGCCCTGGCGCGCGCCATGCCGGCCCAGGCGCTGGTCGCACTGGATGCAGCCGACGCCCAGCCGCTGCCGCCGCGCGGCCTGGCGCTGCGAGCGCAAGCCCTGGCCCAGGTCGGCCGCGCCGGCGATGCCTGGGGCCTGCTCGGGCCGCTGCGCCAGCACAAGGCGCTGTCGGCCAACGCCTACGCCGACCTGGAAACCCGCCTGGCCACCCAGTCCCTGCTGCAGGCCGACGATGCCAACGCCCTGGCCGAACGCTGGGAATCGCTGCCCAGGCCGCTGCGCACCGAAGCGGACGTGGTGGCCGCCTACGCCCAGCGTGCTGCCGCGCTGCGCTGGGACGATGCGGCCACCCATGCGCTGGAACAGGCGCTGGACAGCCGCTGGGACGAATCGCTGATCGTGCTCTACGGGCGCCTGCCGGTGGGCAAGCCGGATTCGCGCCGGGCCAGTGTCCAGCGCTGGCTGCACAGTCACCCCGACAGCCCGGGCCTGCTGCTCACCCTGGCCCGGCTGATGCGCCAGCAGGGCCAGTGGTCACAGGCGCAGGAGGTCCTGCATCGGGCCCTGGCCCAGGGCGCCGGCGCCGACGCATGGGAGGAACTGGGCCACGGCTACGCCGCCGCTGGCGAGGAACTGCTGGCCCGCCGCAGCTACGCCAATGCCTTGTCCAGCGGCCGCGGCGAGCCGGCCGCAGCGCTACCCGACCGCAACCTGCGCCAGCACATCCACGACCACGCCGTGCCCGAGGAACGCGACGTCCACGGCCTGCCGCGCCTGCGCGACTGACCGCCCTCGGCCCTGGCCCTGGGCTTGGGAAGGGTATCCAGCTCAGCGTTCGACAATGGCCACCACGCCCATGCCGCCGGCGGTGCAGATCGACACCAGTGCGCGCCCACCGCCGCGCTGGGCCAGTTCCTTGGCCACCGTGGCGATGATCCGCGCGCCGGTGGCGGCGAAGGGATGGCCGGTGGCCAGCGAGGACCCGTTGGGGTTGATCCTGGCCGGATCGATGCGCCCCATCGGTCCGGGCAGCCCCAGCCGATGGGTGCAGTAGTCCTCGCTCTCCCACGCGCGCAGCGTGCACAGCACTTGCGCGGCAAACGCCTCGTGGATCTCGTAGATGTCGAAGTCCTGCAGGCCCAGTCCATGCCGGGCCAGCATCTGCGGCACGGCGATGGTGGGCGCCATCAGCAGGCCCTCGCCGTGGACGAAATCCACCGCCGCGCTCTGCACATCGCGCAGGTAGGCCAGCGGCACGTGGCCGTGCGCGGCGGCCCAGTCGTCGCTGGCCAGCAGCACCGCGGCGGCGCCATCGGTCAGCGGCGTGGAATTGGCCGCGGTCAGGGTGCCGCGGCCCGACGCCCTGTCGAAGGCGGGCTTGAGCGTGGCCAGCTTTTCCAGCGAGGTGTCCGGGCGCAGGATGTTGTCGCGGCTGACCCCGCGGAACGGTGCGATCAGGTCATCGAAGAAACCGCGCTCATAGGCCGCGGCCAGCTTGTGGTGCGAGGACACCGCCCACTCGTCCTGCGAATCGCGCGAGATGTTCCATTCCTTGGCCATGTCCTCGCAGTGCTCGCCCATCGACTTGCCGGTGCGCGGTTCGCCCACGCCGGGGAACTCGGGCCTGAGCTCGGAGACCCTGAAGCCCTGGCGCAGCGCGCGGGCCTTGTCCCGGGGCGTCTTGGCGCGGTTGACCGCCAACAGCCGCGCGCGCAGCTTCTTGGCATAGACGATCGGCACCTCGGAGGTGGAGTCCGAGCCGCCGCCGATGCCCGACTCGATCTGGCCCAGGGCGATCCGGTTGCCGATGTAGGCGATGGTATCCAGGCTGGTGCCGCAGGCGCGCTGCAGGGTGATGCCCGGCGTGAGCGGCGACAGGCCCGAGGACAGCGCCGCCTCGCGGCCCAGGTTCCAGTCGCTGGGGTGCTTGATCACCGCGCCCATCGCCACCTCGCCCAGGACCTGCCCGTGCAGGCCGTAGCGCTCGACCAGCGCGCCCAGCGTGCGCACCGACATGCCCAGGTTGCCCACGTCCGCATAGGCGGTGTTCTGACGGCAGAACGGAATGCGGACTCCGCCAAGAATGGCAACGGGACGGACAGCTGGCATGGAGAAACCTCGGTGGGCGGCCGTGTTCGAACAGGCGCCAGCGCGCATGCGCTGGCGTATGGCGCAGTGTAGCGGCGCGTTTGCGGGCCGGCCACGCTGGACGTTGACCTTCCGCGCTGGCATGTGAATGCGCCGTGGCCGGAGATGGTCACGGTGATGTCCGCGCCGCTGGCTAGAATGGGTTCACACGCTGCTGCCCCACATGATCGATCGCATGACGCACGCACCCCAAACCGCGCAGGTCATGGGCCTGGTGGCCCTGGAACTGGCCGGTGGCGCCCCGCCCCGCCGGGCCGCGCTGGACCAGGACGCGGCCGGCGCGCTGGCCGAGAGGATTGCCCGCGACCTGGTCGGCCTGGTCCCGCAGATCACCACGCTGGAACTCACCCTGGCCGCCGCGCACTTCGATCCGGCCGAGGCGCTGCGCCCGGGCTGGCCGCTGCATCGGCGCCTGGACGAACTGCGCCAGCGCGCGCCGGGCCGCGACCAGGGACCGCGGGTGATCGCCTTTGGCGCCGCGGCCGATGGCGCGGTGCCGCGGCCGTTCCAGGCCGATCCGGAGCTGGTCGGCGGCGCGCTGCGGGTCCTGCCGTTGCTGCTCAGTGGCGCGCCCGGGGACGTCGATGCGGTCGGCCAAGCGCTGGAAGCGGTCCTGATCGAGCGCGGCATGGCCGGCGCCGACACCGCGCTGCAGCTGCAGGACGGGCTGGGGGCGAGGGTCGAGCACGTGCGCTTCATGACCCTGCACGACCTGGCCGCGATGATGGCCCTGCAGTACCAGCACCAGCACCTGGGCGGCCTGTGGCCGCTGATCGAGACTGCGCTGCTGGCACCGGAAGACACGCAGTGGCTGGACGCCCCGCCCGAGCCACTGCTGCGCTATGCCGACGGCGAGGTGCGCATGGCGCTGCTGGATCCGGCCGCCTGGAGGAAGCGCAATGCCCCGGCGACCGACGATCCCCAGCGCCTGGCCCTTGGCTACGAGCATTACCTGATGCGCCAGCGCCAACTGGCTGCGGTGCTGGGCGCCCACGGCATTCCGGTCACCCATGCCCATTGCCCCGATGACCAGGACCTGTGCGCGCATCTGAATACCTGATGCGCTGAGCGAGGTTGCTTCGCCCCGAACACGACACAAGGCGCCGGAAGGCGCCTTGTGCGTTTGCAGCATGTCCTGACGTGGCCCATGCCGGCCGCGGCATGCGCGGCCAGCTTACATCGCCGGTGCGGCCTCGATCACGCCACAGGCCAGGCGGCCGCCGGCGTCGCCGGTGGGCTGGGTTTTGTAGTCGTCGGCCTTCTCGTGGACGATCACCGCCTTGCCGACGATGTCGTACTTGTCGCCCTTGCCGATGTCGACGTTGGCCGACAGCATCTGATCGACGGTGACGTTGCCGTCGGCACTGGCGGTGAGGTTGTTGCTGTCGCCGGCATGGTGCGGGTCGGCGGTGACCTGGCCGTGGTCCACGCTGTCGGGATTGAAGTGGCCGCCGGCACTGGTGCCGTCCGGCGCGCTGCAGTCGCCCTTCTCGTGGATATGGAAGCCGTGCTCGCCCGGGCTCAGGCCGCTCAGGGTGCCGGTGACTCGCACGCCGCCATCGACTGCGGTGAAGCTCAGCTCGCCGGCGACGGTGTTGCCCGCGGTGGGCTTGAGGGTGGCCTTGGCCATGGCCATCGCCGCCTCGCTGGTGGCCGGAGCGCTGCTGGCTGGGGCGCTGGTCGCCGGCGCGGAGGCCGGGGTCGAGGCCACCGGCTCGGTGACCGCTTCAGGCGCCTGGTTGGACTCGGGCTTGCTGCAGGCGGTCAGCGCCAGCAGGGTGGCGGTACACAGCAGGGAACGGGTCAGTCGCATGGGTGGTTTCTCCTTTGTCGCGTGGGTCGGATGCATGCAGGATGCATGCGTTCAGCGGATCGCCTTGATCACGCCGCAGGCCACCCGCGCACCGGACTTGCCGGCAGGCTGGGTGGCATAGTCGTCAGGGTCGGCGTGCACCACCAGCGCGCGGCCGAGAATGTCCATCGCGCCCCCGCCCAGGGTCACGCCGGCCAGTTGGGTGTCGACATGGGCCATGCCTTCGGCATCGGCCACCAGGTTGTCCATGTCGCCTGCGTGGTGGGCGCCGATCTTGGCATTGCCATGGGGCTGGTGCGTGGGATTGAAATGACCGCCCGCGCTGGACCCGTCCACCGCGCTGCAGTCGCCGGTCTCGTGCACGTGGAAGCCAAAGCGCCCCAGCGCCGGCAAGCCGCCGATGGTGCCGGCGATGCGCACGCCAGCAGCCGCCGGGGTCAGCTCAAGCTTGCCGCTGACCAGGCTGGCCGAGGCCGACTGCATGATCGCCTGCGCTCCCTGCGCCATCGGCGTGGCCGTCGCCGATGGCGGCGCGGGCGGCAGCGGTTTGGGCGCGCTGCTGCAGGCTGCCAGCGCCAGCGCGCCGGCCAGGGTCGGCACGCGCAGCAGGCGGCGGCGGGGACAGGGTGGTGACATGACCGGCAACGCTAGCGGTGGTGGCGTTCAGGCGTCATGAAACACCTGTGCCATGGTGACCACCGGGGCCAATGGCCGCACGCCGCGGCCTGCTTGGACGCGCTGCGATCAGCGGCGCCTGCGTCCCGAGCCGAGCTTGCGGGTGACCGTGTTGCGGCTCACGCCCAGGCGCGCGGCGGCATCGGCGCGGCGGCCGTTGGTGAACTGCAGCGCCGCCTCCAGCAGGATCCGGTCCAGCCGCGCGCGCGCTTCGGCATGCAGGCCTTCGGCGCCTTCGGCCAGACGCGCACGCGCCCACTGTCCCAGCAGCGCGTCCCACTCGCCAGCGCCCTGCAGGTCCGGCTGGGTGGTGTGGGTGAGCGATTGCTCGACATCACCCACGGTGATGGTGTCCGATGGCGCCAGCGCGGCCAGGCGCCAGCAGACGTTTTCCAGTTCGCGCACGTTGCCGGGCCAGTGGTGGGCGCGCAGTGCCTCGCGCGCCGATGGCGCCACGCGCTTGGCCGGGGTGCCCAGCTTCAGGCAGGCCTGGGCCAGGAAATTCTCGGCCAGCCGCGGCACGTCGCCGCGGCGTTCGCGCAGCGGCGGCAGCTGCAGGCGGACCACATCCAGGCGATGCAGCAAATCGGCGCGGAAACGGCCCTGCTGGACCAGCCCCTCCAGGTCCTGGTGGGTGGCGGCGACCACCCGCACGTCCACCCGGATCAGCTCGCGCCCGCCGACCCGGAAGAATTCGTTCTCCGCCAGCACGCGCAGCAGGCGGGTCTGCAGCGGCAGCGGCATGTCGCCGATTTCATCGAGAAACAAGGTCCCGCCGTCGGCCTGCTCGAAGCGGCCGATGTGCCGGCGCTGGGCGCCGGTGAAGGCGCCCGCCTCGTGGCCGAACAGCTCGCTTTCCAGCAGTTCGGCCGGGATGGCCGCGGTGTTGAGGGCCACGAACGGCTTGCGCGCGCGCGGCGACTCGTTGTGCAGCGCACGCGCCACCAGCTCCTTGCCGGTGCCGGTCTCGCCGGTGATCAGCACCGACAGCGGCGCCTGTGCCAGCCGGCCGATTGCGCGGAACAGCGCGCGCATGGCCGGCGTATCACCGATCAGTTCGGACGTGCCGCCACCGGTGGCGGGAACTGCCTGGGGCAACTCGGCCTCGTGCGCTTCCACGCTGGGCAGGGCGCGTGCGGCCAGCGCGACCGCATCGTCCAGGTTGAACGGCTTGGACAGGAATTCCTGGGCGCCGCCGCGGAATGCACCGGCGGTGCTGGCCACATCGGTATAGGCCGACATGACGATCACCGGCAGCTGCGGATGGGCATGCTTGAGCCGGTCGAGCAGCTTGAGCCCGTCTTCGCCCGGCATGCGCACGTCGGTGAACAGCAGGTCGGGCACCCCGCGGGTGCCCAGCGCCTGCAGCGCCGAGGCCGCACTGTCGAAGCCATCCACGTCGTAGCCGGCATCGCGCAGCGCGGTGGCCAGGACAAAGCGCACCGAGCGGTCGTCGTCGACCACCCAGATGCGCTGGTTGTCTTCAGTGGGCATGGTGTGGCTCCTGGCCGGCGTCGCGCGACTGCGGCAGCAGCAGGGTGAACACGGTGTGGCCCGGGCGCGAACGGAAGGCCAGCGAACCGCGGTGCTCGCGGGCCACCTGCTGGGCCAGGGCCAGGCCCAGGCCGCTGCCTTCGGCGCGCCCGGACACCAGCGGCAGGAACAGGTGCTCGGCCAGTTCCTCCGGCACGCCGCGACCGTCGTCGATGATCTCCAGGCGCAGCGCACGCGCGTGCAGCTGGTCATGGATGCGCAGGCCGTGCTCGACCCGGGTGCGCAGGGTGATCAGGCTGGCGCCGGCCTGCATGGCGTTGCCGACCAGGTTCCACACCGCCTGGGTCAGGCGGTCGGCATCGCCGTGCAGCTCGGGCAGGCTGGGGTCGTAGTCGCGCTGCAGGCGCACCTGGCCGTGGCTTTCGTTCTCGGCCAGGCGCAGCACCCGTTCCAGCACGGCATGGATGTTCAAGGGCGCGTGCGGACGCTGCGAGGCCGGCGACAGCAGCCGATCCAGCAGGTTGTTCAGGCGCTCGGCCTCGGCCTGGATCAGACCGATCAGCTCGCGCTCGTCGTCGTTGTCGTTGCGCTGCCGGGCGCGCCGCGACAGCAGCTGGGCAGCGCCTTTCAGGCCGGCCAGCGGGTTGCGCAGTTCATGGGCCAGGCCACGCAGGGCCGCCGCCAGCGCGCTGGGCAGCGCCTGGGCCGGGTCCAGCGCGGGAAAATCGTCGAGCGGATGGGCTTCCAGCAGCCAGCCGCCGGTGTCGGTGCGTGACAGCCAGCCTTCGGCAAAGCGTGGCGTCTCGCCGGGAAAGCCGATGGCGACCCGGTGCAGGCGCAGCAGGTCGCGGTCGGTGTTGTCCATGAATCGGGCCATGGCATCGCCATCCATTTCCAATGCGGCCAGGGGACGCCCCAGCAGGCGCCGGGGGCTGATGCCCAGCCAGCGTGCAAATGCGGCATTGGCGCCAAGGACCTTTCCTTGTGCATCTGCCCAGGCCACCGGTGTGCTCAGGGCATCCGGGGCGGGTGCGTCGGTCATCGGTGCTGCGGAATCTTCGGATTCGGGATGTTCGGCGTGCGGGAGCGGCATTGCACCATCTTAGTGCAATGCCGCCGTCCGGGGTGACTCAGGCCTCGTAGGCCGATTCACCGTGCGAGGTGATGTCCAGACCCTCGCGTTCGGCTTCCTCGCTCACGCGCAGGCCGACGGTGAACTTGACGATCATGAAGGCCACCAGCGACACCACGCCGGACAGGATCACCGTGGTCAGCACGCCCTGGGCCTGGATCCAGACCTGGCTGCCGATCGAGTACTCCGGCAGCGCGGTCTCGGTGACGTAGTCCCAGATGCCCGACCCGCCCAGCGAGGGCGCCGCGAACACGCCGGTCAGCAGTGCCCCGGTGATGCCGCCCACACCGTGGACACCAAACACGTCCAGGCTGTCATCGGCGCCGAGCAGCTTCTTCAGCCCGGTCACGCCCCACAGGCACAGCACCCCGGCAATGGCGCCGATGGCCAGCGCACCATTGAGGCCGACGAAGCCTGCCGCCGGGGTGATCGCCACCAGACCGGCCACCGCACCCGAAGCTGCACCCAGCAACGAGGGCTTGCCCTTGGTGATCCATTCCACGAAGGTCCAGGCCAGCACCGCCGCGGCCGTGGCCAGGAAGGTGTTGACGAAGGCGATCGCGGCGGTGCCGCTGCCTTCCAGCGCCGAGCCGGCATTGAAGCCGAACCAGCCCACCCACAGGATGGAGGCGCCGACCATGGTCATGGTCAGGTTGTGCGGCTTGATCGCATCGCGCCCGTAGCCGGTGCGCTTACCGATGACGAAGGCACCGACCAGGCCGGCGACTGCGGCATTGATGTGGACCACGGTACCGCCGGCGAAATCCAGCGCGCCCAGGGCGAACAGCCTGCCGGACTTGCCCAGCGCGGCGGTGGCCGCATCGGCGTCGGTGAAGGCGTCCGGACCCGGGAAGAACCACACCATGTGCGCCATCGGGGTATAGGCAAAGGTGAACCACAGCACGGTGAACAGCAGCACGCCGGCAAACTTCACCCGCTCGGCGAACGCGCCCAGGATCAGCGCGCAGGTGATGCAGGCGAACGCGCCCTGGAACACGAAGAAGGTCAATTCAGAGATGTACACGCCCTTGGTGAAGGTGGCCCCGACGCCACTGGAGGTCAGGCCGCTGGCCCACAACCGGTCCCAGCCGCCGATGAACGAATTGCCTTCGGTGAAGGCCAGGCTGTAGCCATACAAGGACCACAGCACCGCCACCAGCGAGAACACCACCAGGTTCTGGATCAGGATCGACAGCACGTTCTTGCTGCGCACCAGACCGCCGTAGAACAGGGCCAGACCGGGCAGGGTCATGAAGATCACCAGCGCCGCACTGACCAGCACCCAGACGTTGTCGGCCTTGCTGACCGAAGGGGCCGGCGCGGCTTCGGCCGGTGCCGCTTCTGCAGGGGCGGCCTCGGCTGCCGCGGCCGGCGCGGCCTCGGTCGTGGCCGCTTCGGTCGCTGGCGCGGCCGGGTCCTGTGCGGCGTAGGCGACGGTGGCGAAGGTCAGGCTGCACATCGCCGCGAGGGCCAGGACCTGGAGGCGGGTTTTCCACCCGGAGAACAAATGCATTTTCATGTGGGGATCTCCGAGTGGGGGCTAGAGCGCGTCGGCGCCGACTTCGCCGGTGCGGATGCGGATGACCTGGTCGATCGAGGTCACGAAGATCTTGCCGTCGCCGATCTTGCCGGTGCCGGCGGCCTGCTGGATGGCTTCGATCACCGCCTCCAGGCGCTCGTCGGTGACGACCGTTTCGATCTTGATCTTGGGCAGGAAGTCGACGACGTACTCGGCGCCGCGATACAACTCGGTGTGGCCCTTCTGGCGTCCGAAGCCCTTGACTTCGGTAACGGTGATGCCCGAGACGCCTGTCTGCGACAGCGCCTCCCGGACTTCGTCCAGCTTGAACGGGCGGATGATGGCGGTGATCAGTTTCATGCGCATTCCCCGATGGTGGATGGAACGACCGGCGCAGCCGGCCGACGTTGGTGTACTGCGTGCTCAGCCCCGGCGCATCCCGCGCCGACGGGTGATGATGGAACGACCCATGGGCCGCGCCGGACCGACAGGACAAGGACCGGTCGGGTTCGGCGTGGGAGGGAGGGACGATGCGACCCATGGGCGCCCACGTTTGCCTTTCCCCGGTACTGCAATTCCAGTGCGCGATCACCCCTGTCCATTGCACCTGGCCGATCGCCGAGGCCAGGTGCGGAGAAAAGGTGCAGCGCTGGCGGTGGGTGGGAGGGGAGGTCCACCGCCAGCGCCGCGTTTGCTCAGTTGGCGTAGTACAGCTGGTACTCCAGCGGGTGGGTCGCTGCCCGGAACTTGGTGACTTCCTGCATCTTCAGGTCGATGTAGCCATCGATCAGGTCATCGGAGAACACGCCGCCGGCCTTGAGGAACTCGCGGTCGCCGTCCAGCGCGGCCAGGGCCTGGTCCAGCGAGGAGCAGACCTGCGGGATCAGCTTTTCTTCTTCCGGCGGCAGGTCGTACAGGTCCTTGTCCGAAGGCGCGCCCGGGTCGATCTGGTTCTTGATGCCGTCCAGGCCGGCCATCATCAGCGCGGTGAAGGTCAGGTAGCCGGACTGCAGCGGATCGGGGAAGCGCACTTCGATGCGCCGGGCCTTGGGATTGGCCACCCACGGAATGCGGCACGAGGCCGAGCGGTTGCGCGCCGAGTAGGCCAGCATCACCGGCGCTTCGAAGCCCGGGACCAGGCGCTTGTAGCTGTTGGTGCCGGAGTTGGCGAAGGCATTGATCGCCTTGGCGTGCTTGAAGATGCCGCCGATGTACCACAGCGCCAGCTGCGACAGGCCGCCGTAGCCGTCGCCGGTGAACAGGTTGGTGCCACCCTTGGCCAGCGACTGGTGCACGTGCATGCCACTGCCGTTGTCGCCGACGATCGGCTTGGGCATGAAGGTGGCGGTCTTGCCGTTGCGGAAGGCCACGTTCTTGACGATGTACTTCATCGCCAGCAGCTCGTCGGCCTTCTTGACCAGCGAGTTGAAGCGGGTGCCGATCTCGCACTGGCCGGCGGTGGCCACTTCGTGGTGGTGGACCTCGGTGGAGATGCCGACCAGTTCGAGGGTCTTGACCATCTCGGCGCGGATGTCGTGCAGCGAGTCGGTCGGCGGGACCGGGAAGTAGCCGCCCTTGACGCCCGGCCGGTAGCCGCTGTTGCCGCCTTCGTACTTGGCGCCGGAATTCCAGGCCGCCTCTTCCGAGTCGACTTTGAAGAAGGTGTTGCCCATGTCGTTGGCAAAGCGCACCGAGTCGAAGATGAAGAACTCCGGCTCCGGGCCGAAGAAGGCCTGGTCGGCGATGCCCGAGGACTGCAGGTACGCCTCGGCGCGCTTGGCCACCCCACGCGGGCAGCGCGAGTACGCAGTCATGGTGGCCGGGTCCAGCACGTCGCAGGTGAGGTTGATGGTCGGATCGGCGTAGAACGGATCCAGGTAGGCGGTGTCGGCGTCGGGCATCAGGACCATGTCCGATTCGTTGATGCCCTTCCAGCCGCTGATGGAGCTGCCGTCGAACATCTTGCCTTCTTCAAACAGGCCCGGCTCGACGATGTTGATCGGGAAGGTCACGTGCTGCTGCACGCCACGCAGGTCAACGAAGCGCAGGTCGACGAACTCGGCCTTGGTTTCCTTGATCAGCTTTTCGACTTTGTCGACGGACATCTTTGCTCCTGAGGATCTTTGGTGTGGTGGAATTGTGTGACGGGTGTATCGCAAGGCGCGTGCCAAGTCGTTTGGCTCGTAAGTGACTGTTTTGTATACAACCCCTTCACACGCCGCATCAGGGATTTGCGCTTTTCTGGTGCATATCGTGTTTTTTAGCACCATGGACGTGCATCCAGAAATCCTCGTATTCTTGGTACCCCCCTGTCGTGCCTGGTCCCATGTCCGAACTGCTCGCCGCGCTGTTGCTTGGCATCCTTGAAGGCCTCACCGAATTCCTGCCCATCTCCAGCACCGGCCACCTGCTGATCGCCGAGCGCTGGCTGGGGCACCGCAGCGACCTGTTCAACATCGGCATCCAGGCCGGCGCGATCCTGGCCGTGGTACTGATCTACCGGCAGCGGCTGTGGCAGCTGCTCGCAGGCTTCCTCAAGCCCGACCAGGCCGCGCTGCCGAGCATCGACGGCGATAGCCCGCGCGGCTATTCGCTGAAGCTGGCGCTGGCCTTCCTGGTCACCGCCGTGCTGGGACTGGTGGTCAAGAAGCTCGGGTTCGCGCTGCCCGAGACGGTCACGCCGATCGCCTGGGCGCTGATCATCGGTGGGGTGTGGATGATCGCGGCCGAGTACTTCGCCGAGCGGCGCGCGCTGACGCTGGGTGAACGGGCGCGCATCACCTGGACCGTGGCGATCCTGGTGGGCATCGCCCAGGTGGTGGCCGGGGTCTTCCCGGGCACCTCGCGCTCGGCGGCGACGATCTTCATGGCGCTGCTGGCCGGTACCACCAAGCGCGCCTCGGCGACCGAGTTCGCCTTCCTGGTCGGGATCCCGACGATGTTCGCCGCCAGCGGCTACCAGCTGATGGAAGTGGTGCGCTCGGGCCAGGCCGCGCAGGAGGACTGGGGCCTGTTCGCGGCGGCGTTCATCGCCAGCGCGGTGACCGCCTTCATCGCGGTCAAGTGGCTGCTGGGCTACATCCAGAGCCACCGCTTCACCGTGTTCGCGGTATACCGCATGCTCCTGGGCGCGGCCTTGCTGCTGTTCCTGCCCAGCGGCGCCTGAGCCACCGGGCTGCGCGACGAAAAGGCCCGCATGGTGCGGGCCTCCCTCTTCGCACCAAAATGATGCGTCAGCCGGCCAGGACCTTGCCGTTGAGGGTGTAGGTGCCGACCCATTCGGCCTGCGCCAGCACGTGGCCTTCGATCGCCGCCCGCACGTCCTTGCCGGTGAAACCGGGCTTGAGCGGCAGCGTCTGCGCATCCAGCGCGTACAGGCGAAAATGGTAGTGGTGCAGGCGCAGGTCGTTGTACGGCGGGTACGGGCCGTCGTAGCCAAAGTACTGGCCGTCCAGATCGGCGTTGCCCGCAAAGTAGCCGGTGTAGTCGTTCAGGCCCTGGCGCGATCCGGCCGGGCCGGATGGATTGCGCTTGCCCTTGGCCACGAAGCCATCGCTGCAGCTGCCCGCAGGGATTTCTCGCACCTCGGCCGGAATGTCCACCATCACCCAGTGGAAGAAGTCCGCACGCGGCTGCTCGACCGGTACCTCCATGTCGTCGCGGTTGGTGGTGTCCGGCACGGTCGGCACATCCGGGTCCACGCACAGCAGGGCGAACGAGCGCGTCCCCTCGGGCACCTGGTCCCAGGCCAGGTGCGGGTTGCGGTCGGGGGCGAAGCCGTGGGCGTGGCCGCCGGCAAATTCGGCCGGGATCAGGGCGCCATTGGCGAAGCTGTCACTGTGGATGCGCATGCAGGTCTCCTGCTTGGAAGAAGAGGGCTTGCACGCCAGTGTGCCGCGGCCTGCGGTGAGGGCGGGGCGAACGTGCTGGTCGCACTCCAGGGCCGGCCGTCCAGCCGCACCACGCGTGGATCATGCAGGCCGATCACCAGCACCTGGGGCAGGTGCGGCAATCGACACGGGCCCCCTTCACCCGGCGGTCCGAGGATGGCCGGTCAGCAGCGGGTCAGCCGGTCGGTGACCCAGCGTTCGCCGAAGCCGTCGCACTGCGCGTTCTCGATGAAGCCGCAATGCCCGCCCCAGCGCGCCACTTCCAGCCTGGCGATCGGCGGCAGCTGCCAGCGGGCGAAGTCGGCGAAGGGGATCACCGGATCGTCCTGGGCCATCAGGATGTTGGCCGGCACGGCCAAGTTGGCGAGCCGGTTGCCGGCCACCGAATACCCGTCCAGATAGTTTTCCAGGGTGCCGAAGTCGGTTTCGTGCTCGACCATCCAGCGGGTCAGTTCGCGCACGCTCAGCGACAGGGTCTGGTCGTCATAGAGATGGCGCTCGGGGAACAGCGCGCGCTTGCGCTCCAGCGAACGGCGCCACCTGCGCTGGAAATACCAGTGGTACAGCGGCAGCCCACGTTCCATGCCGAGCAGTGCCGAATGCGGGTCCAGCACCGGACACACCGCGGCCACGTGCTTGAGCGGCAGGCCGGCCTGCGGCGCGCGCAGCGCCAGGCGCAGGACGAAGTTGCCGCCCAGCGAATAGCCGGCGGCCACCATCGGCCGCTGCGGGAAGCGCTGGGCCACGTCGCAGGCCGCGTGCAGCACTTCGGGCAGCAGGCAGGAGTGGAAAATCTCTTCGTTGAGATGATGGGTGTCGCCGTGGTCGCGGAAGTTCAGCCGCACCACTTCATAGCCCGCCTCCAGCAGGCTGGCGGCGGTCATGCGCATGTAGCTGGATTCGGCACTGCCTTCCCAGCCATGCAGCAGCAGCGCCAGGCCGCGCACTTCCATGCCCGGGATCAGCGTGTGCCAGCCCTGCAGGCGCACCCCGGCGCCGCCATCGAAGATGTGCTCGGTGCTCTGCGCGCCCAGCGCCTGCAGCCGGCGCAGGCCGCGTCGCCGGCGCAGGTCACTGGAACTGAGGATCGACTGCAGGTGCGCGTTGCGCAGCCAGCGCGGTGGCAGGTAGTCATCGGGCGAGGCTGGGTCGCGCTCCTGGCCCTGGCTGCTGGTGCTGGTCTGCGCCGGCGGCACGTGGTGCGCCGTGGACAGTTCGGGCCGGCCGCTCAAGCCGAACACCTCAGGCGCCCATCGCTGCGATGATGCGCGCGCGCGCGGTTTCGGCGATCTGGCGACGCCCCTGCACCTGGTCCGGGTAGATCGGCTCCAGGAAGCACACTTCGGCTTGGCGCGAGGGCTCGCCCAACAGCCGCAGGAAGTTGCCGAAGAAGCTTTCGCCCGGAGCAAAGGCCACCACCGTCTGCGCCTGGCCATGCGCGCCGTAGCGCAGCGCCACCGGCTGCACCGGCACCCCTGCCTCGACCGCCGGCTGGAAGATGCGCGCATGGAACGGCCCGACTTCGTGGCCATCGCGGGTGCGACCTTCGGGGAACACTGCCACCGGGCGGCCTTCCTTCAGGCGTTCGGTCATGGCCTCCATCACCCCGCCCAGCGACTCGGTACTGCCGCGCTGGTGGAAGATGGTCTCACCGCGCGCGGCCAGCCAGCCCACCAACGGCCAGCCGCGGATTTCCTGCTTGGCCACGAAGCCGACCATGCGCTGGCTGTGCACCATCTCGATGTCCACCCAGCTGACGTGGTTGCAGACCAACAGCACCGCGCCCTTGAGCGGCGTGCCGCGGCGGCGCAGGCGAAAGCCGAAGATCCGCAGCAACGTCGCCGACCAGTGTTCCACCGAGAACTGCTTGAGCGTGCGTCCGGCCACCGGCAGGTCCGCCCACAGCGGCACCATCATCAACATCAGCAGCGGCAGCATGACCAACACATGCACCAGCAACAGCGGCGTGCGCAGCAGGTACCGGAACGCGCGGCCGGCGCCGCCTGCCGCGGGCACCGAGGTGGGGGTGGAAATCATGAGGGCACAATACCGGAACGCCTCGGCGTCCTGCTACCGGAACGACCGAAGGCAGCGTTCGGTCCGGCCTGCAGGCTTGACCTCATCTGCACCTGACCGGTGTCGAAGCCACCCAGCGCCCGCCTCAGGCCGGCCTGGTCACCACGGCCAGGGTCAGGCGCGAAACGCACACCAGCTTGCCGCGCGCGTTCTCGATGCGGATGTCCCACACCTGGGTGCTGCGGCCGATGTGCACGGCGCGCGCGGTGCCGGTCACCAGGCCGGTCTTCTCGCTGCGGATGTGGTTGGCGTTGATCTCCAGACCGACCACGCCCTGGCGCTCGGGGTCCGGCACGCTCAGGCCACCGGCCAGACTGCCCAGGGTTTCAGCCAGGACCACCGAGGCGCCGCCGTGCAACAGGCCGAACGGCTGGTGGGTGCGCGGCTCGACCGGCATGGTCCCGCGCAGCCAGTCCTCGCCGGCCTCGGTGATGACGATGCCCAGGTGCCCGACCAGGTTGCCGGCGGACATTGCATTGATGGCGTCAAGATCGATCGGGGCGCGAAACACCATGAGACCTTCCTTCTGTCCTTGCCGGTTACAGGATGGGCGCCAGACCGGCGCCGAAGGCGATCAGGATACGCGCGTACAGCCGCTTGGGGCCGATGCTCACTTCCGGGAAATCGCCCACCGATCTGTAGCAGGTGTTGAACATCGGGTCATTGACCTGCAGCGGCTGCGGACACTGCTCGCTGGGCATGAACTCGTAGCTGGTGGCGTAACGCCAGGGCCAGATGTCGAACAGCGGCAACGCCGAAGAGACCTTGTCCAGACTGTAGTTGAGGCCGGACACGATCGGCGGCTTTTCGCGCGGGGCGATCACCCATGAATTCTCCGGCGCGATGTCACGCCGGATGCTGGCTTCCAGCTGCTGGGCGAAGGCGCGGTCGGGGATGACCACCACCGCCTCGGTGTTGTAGTCGACCGAGCGCGGATCGAAGTTGTGGGTGCCGATCACCGCGATGTCATCGTCGATCACAATCGACTTGGCATGCAGACCCATGCGCACGCCGGCGCGCTTGAGCGGCAGTGGGTCGCTGGCCGGTCCCTTGCTCAGGAACGAGGGCCGGTTCTCGGTGCGCTGCAGGCGCCGGTCCACGCGGTTCTTCTGACGCGCGCGGCGGCTGGCGCGGTCGGCCTGTTCGTCGCGATCGACCATGCCGAACGGCCGGCTGCCCGGCATCGAGGTGCGGATGAGGGTGTCGCGGACATCCTGCGCCGGCGATGCGGTGGGTGTGCTGCCATCAGGCAAGGTCCCCGGCGGCAGCATGGTCGCGTAGTTCACCGGCGGATCCTGCGGGAACGGCTTGTATTCATACAGGCGGAAGCCCAGCGTGCGCAGGTACAGGCGCTTGTACTTGGCCGAGACCGAATACACGATCGGGTTGTCGGTGGCCGCCAGGCTGTTGGTGGACACCACCACCTGCGGTGGATCAGGCCGCTTGCGCAGGTCCTTGAAGAATGCCCGGGCGCGATCGGACATGATCAGGTACGGGGTCTGCATCAGGATCTGGTCCTGCGCGTTGCGCAGCAGCGTCCCCAGCTCGCTGTCGGAGGGCGCGGCCGTTTCCGGATCGTCGGCGCGGTGCTTGCGCGGGGTGTCGGCGATGTAGCTGACCTTGCCCACCGGCAACGCATGGGCCACCAGGCGTCCGTCGATCACCTCCGGATCACTGGCGTCGGCGTCCATGTCCTCGACCCGGTCCGGGCGCCTGAAGGGTTCGGCCGGCATTGTCGGCACGCCCTTGTCCAGCAGCACCCTGCCGACATCGTCCAGGCGCTCGGCGACGATGCTGCGCGGCGCGTTCCAGAACTGCGCGAAACTGCGCGCCATGTCCGCACCCTCCGGGCCGGCGATCAGCACATCGCGGTCGCGGAAGTTGTACTCGGCATCCCAGTCGTAATAGTCGTCCTGGTAGTTGCGCCCGCCGACGATGCCGACCACGCCGTCGACCAGCAGCAGCTTGGTGTGCATGCGCTGGTTGAAACGGCGGAAGCAGCACAGCACGCTGGCCGCGTAGTCCAGATAGCCCGGCACGGCCTGGTTGAAGGTCGGGTTGTAGATGCGCAGGGCGAAGTTGCGATGGGCGCCGGACAGCGCCGCCAGCATGTCCAGGTTGGAGATCGCCGAGAGCTGGTCGATCAACAGCCGCACCCGCACCCCACGCCGGGCGGCGGCGAGCAGCGCATCGAGCACCATGCGCGCGCTGTCGTCAGTGTCGAAGATGTAGGTCTGCAGGTCGACGGTGCGGCGGGCGGCGCGGATCAGGTTGAGCCGGGCCAGCAGCGCGTCTTCGCCGCGGTCCAGCAGCAGCGCATAGTGGTGCGGCGCGGTCGGGGTGGACTGGGCCATGGCCGTATCGGCCAGCGCACGCAGCGGCGAGGCCTCGGCGCAGGCATTGGCCTGGTCGCATGCCACCACCTGTGAACGCGCGGCCTGGGCGATGGCCACGGCCCGCGCGTGCTCGGCCTGGGACAGGCTGGCGCAGCCACTGCCCAGCAGGGACAGCAGCAGGGCCAGGGCCCCCAACGATTGCCTCAAGGCGTGCTCTCCGGCGGCTCGACCCGCGCGTGCAGAAGGAACACCACCCGGTCATTGATGGCCAGCTTCAGGCTGTCCATCTCGTAGTCGCTGCGGCGCACCGCGCCGGACAGGACCACGTCGCAATCCAGCGCCGGCCGGCTGCAGGCGGCCGGCTGCACGGTCAGCGTTTCCGGGCGGCGGATGCCACGGATCACCAGGTCACCGGTGATCTGGCCGCCGTCGCGCAGGACCGCGGTGTCGTAGGGATCGGAGATGAAAACCACTTCAGGCCACTTGTCCGCGTCAAAGAACGCACTGCCACGCGCCCATCGCGCATAGCGCTCATGATCGTTGATCTGCACGTCCGCCGTATACATCCGCAACGTCACCTGGTGGCGCCCGTCGGGCAGCACCGTGACCACGCCTTGGTAATGGGGGAACCGGCCTTCCAGGGTCTGGCCCCAGCGGGTGGACAGCGCGAAGCCCAGCCGGGTGTGCTGCTTGTCCAGGGGCATGGCCGGCGACTGCGCCGCGGCCGCCACACACAGTGTCAGCCCGATCCACGCGCAGACACGGGCCACGCGGTCAAGCTTCAGGGCCACCAGAACGCCGACAGGGTGGCTGCACCGGGTTCAACCGGACCTTCGCTGGCGAAGGCCAGCACCGCGATGGAGCCGGGCGGCATGCCGCGGTATTGACTGCTGCTGCCGCTGTGCAGCAGCGCGGCCAGCCGCTCCAGGCCCGGGTTGTGGCCCAGCAGCAGCAGGCGGTCGACATCGCGGTGCGCATCGGCCAGCCCGATCAGGGTGCCGGCGGTGGCCTCGTAAATGCTTTCCTCCAGGCACTGCTCGACGTAGCCGGTGACGCCCACGACCGCTTCGAGAGTCTCGCGGGTGCGCCGGGCCGGCGAATACAGCACCCGGTCGGGTACCAGCCGGTGTTGGACCAGCCAACGGCCGGCGGCCTCGGCCTCGAGCACCCCGTGCGGGGCCAGCGGGCGATCGAAGTCCGACTGCCCCGGCAGGGCCGGTTCGGCATGGGCGTGGCGCAGCAGGATCAGTTCACGCATGGGGACGGCCGCCTCGGGCTTCAGGCCTGGGCGAGCCACTTGAGCAGTGGCTGCCAGTCCTGCTGATGATCACGCACATGGGCCGAGTGGTAGTCGAACAGGCTGCGGCCCAAGCCAGCCATGACCACGTAGCCCTGGGTGTCGCGCAGGGTGGCCACCACCGGATACGGCCACTGGCCCAGCATTTCCAGCGCCTGCTGGGCGGTGTTGGTCCACGGTTTGGCGCGATTGAGCACCAGGCCCACCGGCAACTTGCGCTTGCGCACGCGCGGCACCTTGGCCAGGGTGTTGAGGAAGCCGACCGTGGCCTCGATGTCCAGGCCCGAGGGCAGCACCGGCACGACCACCGCGTCGGCCGCTTCCAGGAACGACTCCAGGTCCTGAGCCATCGCCCCGGCGCGGCCGTCGACGATCACCGTGGCGGTGCCCGGCGGCAGCCTGGACGCCCACTTGCGCCCGGTCCCGCTGACCGACGACACCGCGCTTTCCAGCCCGGCCCGACGCTCGGCCCAGCGGGCCGAAGACCCCTGCGGGTCAGCGTCGACCAGGACCGTGTGCTGGCCCTGCAGGGCAAAACACGCCGCCAGGTTGGTGGCCACCGTGGTCTTGCCCGCACCGCCCTTGGAACTGGCGACCAGGATCGTCTTCATGCGCGCGCGCCTTGCAATCGTCCGGGAAGCCGGAGCGTACACCGGGCGCGCACGTGAATGCGATCACGCCGGCCCGGCCATGCGGACTTCGGTCAGCTGCGTTTCCGGTCCCGCCCGCACACCGTGACGGCCCCGCAGGTCAGCACCTGCGGGGGCTGCGATGACTGGGCCTGGTGCGCATCCGGCGCCGACGGGGCGACTCGCCCATGCCGGCACGGAGGTTCACGCCCGCGGCCGGGCCAGCGCCGATCGCCGGTGATGGCCGAGCCCCCACCGGCAACAGCGTGATCCAGCGGGCCCGGATGTACGCGCGGCCAGCGGCCCGGCGCGCGGGAATCCCATGCCCACATCGGGCCATGCATTGGCTGGTCGCGGCACGCCACGCCAGGACCCGTGAGCGCGGACAAATCCGCTACCGATCGTCACCAAACCCCTGTACTTTCATGGACTTATCGCTTGCAACGTGTCGCTGCGCTGCAGTACGCTCGGCGTCCCCGCACGGACCGAAGGATTGGGACGAGGACATGGAACGGCCGTTGCAGTACCCCGGCAGCCTGGACGCCGCTGGCCCCGATGACGCTGGCGAGGTGCTCGCGCGCGTGGCCGCCCGGTTGATCCTGAGCCACCAGCGCGAGGACGGCGGCGTGGCCACCCGCGGCCTGGCCCGCCAGCTGGGCGCGGCCGCGCAGGCCTGCAACGTGCAGGCGCCGGTGCTGCTGCACGCGGTGATTTCACGGCTGCCGCCGCCCGCGGCGTGCCGGCTCATCAATGCGCTGCCGGCCGGGCTGACGCTGCGCGCGCCCTGGACGCACAAGAGCCGGGTGTTCCGCGCCCTGGACGCGCTGGCGCCGCTGCGCTGGTCGCGCTATCGGCTGGGCCGTTCACGCTACGCCTGGGTGCGCCAGCGCGCCGCCGATCGCCTCGGCCTGGAAGCCTTCACCGTCGTCGAGCGGGCCACCGAGGCGGCCATCGCCCGGTTCGCCGAGGTGGTGAACCTGCACTGCTTCGCCCATTGCTTCGCCCGGGACGCCGGCTTCCGCGATCGCGCCGTGCGGCTGGTCCGTGCCGCGGCCGCGCCGGAACTGGGCAACCCTTCCGGCACCGGGCAGCGCCTGAACATGGTCGCCCTGTCCGACCTGGCCGCCTGGCACGCCAGCGCGCAGGCGGAAGCGGCACGGGCCGATCACCAGCTCGGCGCCGAACTGGTGATGCTGGCCATTCCAGCCACGGTGTTCGATGCGGTGACCACCCAGATCCGCGCGCTGATGGAGGCAGACCGAGCAGACCTGCAGGAAGACCGCGCGCCGACGGCATTGGCGATGGAGCCGGATGGAGTCCGCGTGCCTACCGCTGGCGCCGACCAGGGCGTCGGGAGCAAGCCCACCCGGTCGATCCTGTAGCGGGCGATGCCTGGGGGGGGTCACCCCAGCATGCAGCCACGCCTGTCGCCCCTGCGCCGAGGCCCGGCGCGCCGCACGGCCAGCGGCGGCTCAACGCGCCAGATGCGGCAGCAGCCACGTCAACAGCGGCAGGGTCAGCATCGACAGTACGATCGAATAGCCGGTGAGGGCGGCGCACAGGCGCGGGGCCAGGTTGTGGGAGATCGCCAGCGCCGCGGCGGTGATCATGGTGGGCATGGCCGACTCCAGCATGTTCACCTGGAACAGCTCGCCACGCAGGCCGAACGCATAGCTGATCGGCAGCGCGATCAGCGGCATCACCACCAGCCGCAGGACCACACCCAGGGCCAGCGGCTTGAGCTCGCGACGCGGCAGCCTGAGCCGGATCGACATGCCCACCGCGAGCATCACCAGCGGCAGCATTGTGTCGGACAGCCGCTGCAGTCCACTGCCGATCCAGTGCGGCGGCGTTTCGGGCATCAGCGTCAGCGCAAACAGCAGCGCCCACAGCGGCGGGAACCTGGCCATGCGCAGCACGATCTGGCGCGTGCTCGGGGTGGCCTGGCCCGAGTAGCGCGCCAGGATGTAGATGCCCAGCGTGGACATCATCAGGAACGTACCGAACTGGTCATAGACCACGGCATGGGGCAGTGCGTGCTCACCCAGCAGGGCGCGCACCATCGGGTAGCCGACGAAGCCGGAGTTGGAAAATCCCACGCACAGCAGCAGGCCGGCATGTTCCCCGCGCGAGAGCTTCAGCGCCCGCGTGACCAGGCCGACCAGCACGACGGCCGCCCCCATCAGCAGCCACGGCGTGGCGACCAGGCCCAGCAGCGACCGATCCAGGTGCAGGCGCGGGACGAAGGTCAGCACCGCCGCCGGCAGGCACACGTAGGTCACCACCAGGTTGAGCACGTTGGCCGCGCCCTCCGGGAACACCTTCAACCGGGTAAACAGCATCCCCAGCGCGAGCATGGCCAGGATCAGGGCGAAGGCATCAAAGGCCACGGCAGGTTCCCGCTGAAGATAAGGACGCACTTGCGCCGCGTCGCGGCATTGTCCGCGTGCGCAGCGGCACGGGCAAATGGCCACGCCGCCTCAGCCTGGCCGGGCCATGACCAGCACCGCCGCCCTGACCTTGGCCGCGTCCGCCAACGCGCCGCCCAGCGGCCCACCAGACAACGACCACACGCGGGAACACTGGCAGACGCACCGCGCACGTGCCGACCGCACCCGCACCGCACCGCACCGCACCGCACGCCACTTTCATTGGCAACCATGGCACATGCACAGGCCGGTCGCGCGGTAGCATGGGCGGCTATGTCCAAGCTCCTCAAACCCGCCGATTACCTCCAGAAGATCCTCACCGCCCGGGTCTACGACGTGGCAGTGGAATCGCCGCTGGAACCTGCGCGCACGCTCAGCCAGCGCCTGCACAACAAGATCCTGCTCAAGCGCGAGGACCAGCAGGCGGTCTTCAGCTTCAAGCTGCGCGGCGCCTACAACAAGATGGCGCACCTGACGCCCGAACAGCTGCAGCGCGGCGTGATCTGTGCCTCTGCCGGCAACCATGCGCAGGGCGTGGCGCTGGGCGCGCACAAGCTGGGGACCCGCGCGGTGGTGGTGATGCCGGTGACCACCCCGCGCCTGAAGATTGATGCGGTCAAGGCGCTGGGCGGTGAGGTGGTGCTGCACGGCGACAGCTATTCCGACGCCCACGAGCACGCGCTGATCCTGCAGCAGGCGCAGGGCCTGACCTTCGTCCATCCCTTCGACGATCCCGACGTCATCGCCGGCCAGGGCACCATCGCGATGGAGATCCTGCGCCAGCACCAGGGACCGCTGGATGCGGTCTTCGTCGCGGTCGGCGGCGGCGGGCTGATCTCGGGGGTGGCCAACTACATCAAGGCCGTGCGCCCGGAGATCAAGGTCATCGGCGTGCAGATGGCCGATTCGGACGCGATGTTCCGCTCGATCGCCGCAGGCAGGCGTGTGACCCTGTCCGATGTCGGCCTGTTCGCCGACGGCACCGCGGTCAAGCGGGTCGGCAAGGAAACCTTCCGCATCGCGCGTGGGCTGGTGGACGAATTCGTGATCGTCGATACCGACGCGGTGTGCGCGGCGATCAAGGATGTGTTCGTCGACACGCGCAGCATCGTCGAACCGTCCGGGGCGATGGCGGTGGCCGCGATCAAGCAGTACGTGGCCACGCACAAGACCAAGGGTGCGACCTACGCGGCGATCCTGTGCGGGGCCAACATGAACTTCGACCGCCTGCGCTTCGTGGCCGAGCGCGCCGAGGTGGGCGAGGAACGCGAGGCGCTGTTTGCGGTGACCATCCCCGAGGAGCGCGGTTCCTTTCGCCGCTTCTGCGAGCTGGTCGAAGACCTGCCCGGCGGGCCGCGCAACGTCACCGAGTTCAACTACCGCATCAGCGATGCGCAGCAGGCGCACGTGTTCGTCGGCCTGACCACCCAGGGCAAGGGCGAGTCGGCCCGGATCACCGCCAACTTCGTGCGCCACGGCTTTGCCGCGCTGGACCTGACCCACGACGAGCTGGCCAAGGAGCACGTGCGCCACATGGTCGGCGGGCATTCGCCGCTGGCCCAGGACGAGCGCCTGCTGCGCTTCGTCTTCCCGGAACGGCCCGGCGCCCTGCTCAAGTTCCTCAATCTGCTCAAGCCGACCTGGAACATCAGCCTGTTCCACTACCGCAACCAGGGCGCCGACTATGGCCGCACCCTGGTCGGCCTGCAGGTGCCGAGCAAGGACGATGCGACATTCCAGCGCTTCCTGGACACCCTGGGCTATCCGTACGTGGAAGAAACCGACAATCCGGTCTACCGCCTGTTCCTGCGCAATCAGGCGGCATCGCCTGTGGGCTGCCGCGCCTGATCTCGGGTCAGCAGCGTGGGCGGCAGGTGCATCCGGGGCTTCATGCCGGCTGCAGCAGGCGCAGGCCGAACCAGTCGCGCGCATCGTTCCAGCCGTGGGTGACCTTCAACCCGGCGCGTGCGACCAGTGCGGCAAAGCCGGCATCGGTGTACTTGTAGCTGTATTCGACCTGGATCGACTCGCCGGCCTCGAAGGCAAAGGTCCTGCCGGCAACATGCACCGACTGGGCCCGCTGGCTGACCAGGAAGGTCTCGATGCGGCCGCGCTGGCGGGCATACACCGCGTGATGACGGAAGCCATCGAGGTCGAAATCGCTGCCGATCTCGCGGTTGAGCCGCGCCAGCAGGTTCAGGGTGAACTCGGCGGTGACCCCGGCGGCATCGTTGTAGGCCGCCTCGATCAGCGCCGGATCCTTGTCCAGGTCGATGCCGATCAGGGCGCAGCCGTGGGCGCCCATGGTCTGGCGCATCGCGTCCAGCAGGCGCACGGCGTCCTCGTCGGTGAAGTTGCCCAGGGTGGAGCCGGGGAAGAACATCACCGTGCGCTGCGCCGGCACGGTACTGGTGGGCAGCTCCAGCGGCTTGGTGAAGTCGGCGCAGACCGGCAGCATCTGGATCTGTGGAAACTGCTGGGACAGCCGCGCGGTGGCCTCCAGCACCGCGGTGCGCGAGATCTCCACCGGGGTGTAGGCGACCGGTTCGCGCAGGTGTTCGAGCAGCAGCTCGGTCTTGCGCCCGCTGCCGCTGCCGTATTCGACCACGTGCGCGCCGGGGCCGATGGCCTGGGCGATCGAGGGCAGCCGCGCTTCCAGCAGCGCCAGCTCGGTGCCGGTCAGGTAGTACTCCGGCTGCTGGGTAATCTCTTCGAACAGATGCGAGCCCTGGGCGTCATAGAAATACTTGGACGGCAGCGTCCTGGGGCTCCTGGACAGGCCGGCAATGACATCGGCGGCGATGTCATCGGGCTGCGGGCGCAGGTCGGTCAGCGCATCGCGGGCGCGCTGCAGGGCATGGGCGGCGACGTTCACGTCAGATCCTTGGCAAGTCGGACACCGGCGAACTGCCAGCGTGCATCGGAGGGAAAGAAATTGCGATAGCTGGCGCGGATGTGGTTGCGCGCGGTGGCGCAGCTGCCGCCGCGCAAGACCCACTGCGCGTTCATGAACTTGCCGTTGTACTCGCCCAGGGCGCCCGGCCACGGGGCAAAGCCCGGATACGGCAGGTAGGCGCTGCCGGTCCATTCCCAGACATCACCGAACAGCTGGGCAAAGCCGGTTTCAGCCGCTGGCACCGACTGCGGATGCAGCGCATCGGTTTCGATGAAGTTGCCGTCCACGGCGAGGCCGGTGGCGGCCTGCTCCCATTCGGCTTCGGTCGGCAGGCGTGCACCGGCCCAGCGCGCGAAGGCGTCGGCCTCGAACAGGCTCAGCCCGCAGGCCGGCGCATCGGGGTCGCGCTCGCGCCAGCCGCCCAGGGTGAATTCGCGCACCCCATCCTGGTGCCAGTACAGCGGCCGCTGCCAGCCGCGCGCCTGCACGGTGGCCCAGCCATCGCTGAGCCACGGCGCGGGCGTGCGGTAGCCGCCATCGTCGATGAAGGCCTGGAACTCGGCGTTGCTCACCGGCCGGCTGGCCAGCGCATGTGCCGGCACCAGCGCGCGATGGCGCGGCGATTCGTTGTCGTAGGCAAAATCCTTCACCGCCGGCCACGAAGCTGCGCCGATCTCCACGATCTGCTCTTCGCGCGCGATCCAGCGCAGCGGGCTGGCACCGGCCCGGGTGCCGGGCAGATCCTCCCGGTAGGCCGGCTGCAGCGGATTGCTCCACAGTGCGTGCCTGATGTCGGTCAGCAGCAGCTCCTGGTGCTGCTGTTCGTGCTGGATCCCCAGCTCCAGGATGTCCAGCGCGGCATGGTCCAGCGCGTGCGCCCGCAGGCGTTGCTGCAGGCGCGCTTCGACGTGCTCGCGATAGGCGCGCACCTGCTCCAGCGACGGCCGCGACAGCAGCCCGCGCCGGGGCCGCGCATGCATCGGCCCGACGCTGTTGTAGTAGCTGTTGAACAGGTAGTCCCAGGCCGGATCGAACGGGCGGTACTGCGCATCGCCAGCCAGGATGAAGCGCTCGAAGAACCAGGTGGTATGGGCCAGGTGCCACTTGGCCGGGCTGGCATCGTCCATGCTCTGGACCATCGCGTCTTCGGCACTGAGCGGGGCGGCCAACGCGCGCGTGGTCGCACGCATCGCGGCAAAGCGCGCGCGCAGATCTTCGGTCCGGGATGTGCGGTCGTGGCCTGCAACGGCCGCCGGTGTCTTGGCATGCATCGGCCCATGCTTGGCCAGCGCGGGTGAAATTGCCGTTAGAGCACGGTTTCACCTCGCGCTAAGCTCACGGCATGCGCCCTGATGACTTCATCCCCACGCCGGTGGACTGGGCCCGGCGGCAGACCGCATTCGCCCTGCCGCCGGGCACCTGCTACCTCGATGGCGCCTCGGATGGGCCGCGCCTGAGCGGTGTCCAGGCCGCCGCGCACGCGGCCATCGAGGCCGAGGCGGCGCCCTGGCAATTGCCGCATGCCGCGCTGCTGGAGCGGGTCGAGCAGACCCGCAGGTTGGCCGCCGGGCTGCTGTTCGGCGGCGACGTGGATGGGCTGGCAATGGTGCCTTCGGCGGCCTATGGACTGGCCACCGCCGCGCACAACCTGCCGCTGCAACGCGGCGCGGCGGTGCTGGTACTGGCCGATCAGTTCCCCTCCAACCTGCTGGTCTGGCAGCAGCGCTGCGCACAGGTCGGCGCGCGGGTGATCGCCGCCAGGCCCGCTTCAGGCCAGTCGTTGACCGAGGCGGTGCTGGCGCGGATCCAGGACACCCCGCGCCTGGCGGTGGTGACGCTGCCGCACTGCCACTGGCATGACGGCCGCCTGCTGGACCTGGACCGCATCGCGCCGGCGGCCCATGCCGCAGGCGCAGCCCTGGTGCTGGACCTGAGCCAGAGCCTGGGCGTGCTGCCGGTGGCGCTGGCGCGCTGGCAGCCGGACTTCGTGATCAGCGTGGGCTACAAGTGGCTGCTCGGGCCCAAGGGCCTGGCCTGGCTGTGGGCCTCGCCGCGCTGGCGCCGCGAGGGCGTCCCGATCGAACACCACTGGGGCGCCCGCGACCCCGGCCGGGTCTGGACCTTCGCCAGTGACGCGCTGGCGCCATTCATGCCCGGTGCGCGCCGCTTCGATGCCGGGGGCATCGTCGATCCGCTGCGCCTGGTGATGGCCGCCGGCGGCCTGGCCCAGCTGCGGCACTGGGGCCTGTCGCGCGTGGCCGGCGCGCTGGGCGAGCTGACTTCGGCGCTGGATGCTGCGCTGGACGCGCACGCTCTGCCGGCATGGAAGACGCCGGGGCATGCGCCGCACATCACCGGCTTGCGCGTGCCGGCAGATCGCCTGGACGCGGTGGCCGCGGCGTTGGCGGCACGCCAGGTCATCTGCATTCGGCGCGGCAGCGGATTGCGCTTGGCACCGTGCCTGAGCGTGTCGGTCGAGCAGATGGTGCGGGTGGTGGAGATCGCGGCCGGTGCTTAGCTCCACATCAGCTACCGCGTTGAATGTTCTGAACCGCCCCGGGATTTGAGGAGGCTCTAACTCTTGAGAGAATGGAGCCATGAACAAGTCCATCAAGTTTTCCCCCGAAGTCCGTGAGCGTGCGGTGCGCATGGTGCAGGAGCACCGCGGAGAGTATCCATCGCTGTGGGCCGCGGTGGAGTCGATAGCGCCGAAGATCGGCTGTGTGCCGCAGACGTTGCTGGGCTGGGTCCAGCGGCACGAGGTCGACACCGGTGTTCGCGGCGGCGTGACCACCGCCGAAGCGCAGCGCGTGAAAGAGCTCGAGCGTGAGGTCAAGGAGCTGCGTCGGGCCAACGAGATCCTGAAGCTGGCCAGCGCGTTTTTTGCCCAGGCGGAGCTCGACCGCCGACTCAAGTCCTAAGGGACTTCATCGACGAACATCGACGCACCTTCGGGGTCGAGCCGATCTGCAAGGTCCTGCAGGTCGCCCCGTCGGGATATCGACGTCATGTGGCGCTTCAGCACGACCCGCAACGACGCTGTGCCCGAGCCAAGCGCGACGCGATGCTGGTGCCGGAGATCGAACGTGTCTGGAGAGGCAACATGCAGGTCTACGGTGCGGACAAGGTCTGGCGGCAGCTGGCACGCGAGGGGATGGCTGTAGCGCGGTGCACGGTCGAGCGCTTGATGCGGCGACAAGGCTTGCGCGGTGTGAGGCGCGGCAAGGTGGTGCGCACGACGGTCAGCGATGGCAAGGCGCCGTGCCCACTGGACCGGGTCAATCGGCAGTTCCGTGCCGAGCCACCGAACCAGCTCTGGGTCTCGGATTTCACCCACGTCTCAACCTGGCAGGGCTGGCTCTATGTGGCCTTCGTCATTGATGTGTTTGCCAGGCGCATCGTGGGCTGGCGTGTCAGCCGTTCGATGCACACGGACTTCGTGCTCGACGCGTTGGAGCAGGCGCTCTACGCATGTCAGCCTGAGCGTGACAGCAGCCTGATTCACCATAGCGACCGCGGGTCGCAATATGTCTCCATTCGCTACAGCGAGCGTCTGGCCGAAGCCGGCATCGAACCGTCGGTGGGCAGCAAAGGCGACAGCTACGACAACGCGCTCGCGGAGACCATCAACGGCCTCTACAAAGCCGAGCTGATCCACCGCCGAGCACCTTGGAAAACCAAGGAGGCGGTGGAGCTTGCCACGCTGGAATGGGTAGCCTGGTTCAACCACCACCGACTGCTCGAACCTATCGGCTATATCCCGCCGGCCGAGGCCGAGGCAAACTACTACCGGCAACTCGCCAGTCAGGCAGCCATGACGGATGCCTGACTTAAACCAAACAGCCTCCTCAAATCCCGGGGCGGTTCACTAGGCCCCGCAATGGAACTACGTGACTACCTTGCAACGGCTGCATTGGCCATTTCACTCGTCAGCCTAGCGTTTTCCATTCGCACCTTCGTTTTCAATCGGCGAGTCAAGGTGGCCGAACTCAGGGCAAACGTGCTCGCTAGAGCAGCAGAAGTGCTTGGGCAGCTCAACAATGTCCATGACCTCAACGAGCGCATGCTGCTCCATGCAAACACCATCGGCGACGACATTGGGAGCGAACTGGTAAGCCGGTCCAAGATTTCGACTATGAAGGCGCGCTTCGATCAAATGTATTCGAGGTTGGTAGGTACACCTGTGAACCAAGGCTTGGAGCTGTATGAGAGATTCTTCCACGACTTCACCGCTCTCCGCGAAGACACGATGCGCCTAGAGCAGGCTACGCAGAAGAACTACGATCGCTACTTGGCTATAAGACAGGCGCCGCGTAGCGGGCCTAACAATTCCTTGGAGGACTTCCGGTCAACCCCGGGCGAATGATGCTTTTGCCCTGAGCTTTGGGGCCGCTGCTGGTGATCGTGTTGTCTTGTTTGCCGCGTGCCAGGGCTTCACGTGCTGCAGCGATTATCAAACTGCTTTTTTTGGACGGTCTTGTTGGGCCACGCGGGTCTGCTGGTGCATCGGATGATTGAGACAGGCGCGTGGGTCGTGGTCGATGTCGTGCGCCAACATCGCCCAGATCTGCCGTGCATGTGTGTTGGCGATGGCCACAATCACCTTGCCGGACGGCATGCGCCCGTCGAACGAGCGTATCCGCACCTGCTCCGGCGTGGCCTTGCTCTGCTGACGCATTTCAGGACGATCAAGCAAAGCAACAAGGTGCAATCAGGCAGGAGCAGAAGCTTTCACGCCGCTTCGCGGCGCGAGCTACTTTTGTCTTGGCAAAAGTAGCCAAAACCGCTGGCGCCTGACACTCGCCGGGCCTTCGGCCCGGTTCCCTGTGCTCCTCGCCCGAGCGGGCACGGCGGCCAAACTCGCTTCGCTCAGACAGGGCGCCTCTTCGACCCGCTCGGCCTGCGGTGCTCGGCTCGCTTTGAAGGCGCTGAGGATCAAGATCAAGATCAAAGGCAACGGCAACGGCAACGGCAACGGCAACGGCAACGGCAACGGCAACAGCAACAGCAACAGCAACGGCAACAGCAACAGCAACAGCAACAGCAAGGCTATGTTCTGGCGGCCAGGCGCAGTCCCCTGGGCGTCATCAGCCGTTCGAACAGCTCGAAGGCGCCCTGGACCAGCAGCGCCAGCATGGCCGCCGGGACCGCGCCTTCCAGGATCAGGCCGAGGTTGTCCAGGCGGATGCCGGTCAGGATCGGCTGGCCGTAGCCGCCGGCGCCGATCAGCGCGCCCAGCGTGGCGGTGCCGACATTGATCACCGCCGCGGTCTTGACGCCGGCCAGGATCGTGCGCAGGGCCAGCGGCAGTTCCACCCGCCACAGCCGGGTGCGCGGCGGCAGGCCGATGGCGGCGGCGGTTTCGCGCAGCTCGCGCGGGATGCCGGTCAGGCCGGCATGGGTATTGCGCACGATCGGCAGCAGCGAATACAGAAACAGCGCCGCGATCGCCGGTCTGGCGCCAATGCCGAACAGCGGGATCATGAAGACGAACACCGCCAGCGACGGCAGGGTCTGCAGCAGGCCGGTCAGCGACAGCACACCCTGGCCCAGGCGCGGGCGGCGCGCGGCGACGATGCCCAGCGGCACGGCCACGACCAGCGCCCAGCCCAGCGAGATGCCGACCAGCGCCAGATGCTCCAGCGTGCGCTGCGCGATCCGTGCGGGACGACCGCCGCCTTGCGGGGCCTCCACGCCCAGCCAGGCCGAAGCGGCCTGCGCTTCGCTCTGGTGCTGCAGCTTCACCTGGGCGTTGAGGCGTTGCATGGTCGCCGCATCGATCCGGCCCTGCAGCGACTGCAAGGCCTGCACGAATCCTGGCGCGCGCCGGGCCAGGTCCTGCCGATACACAAACACCGCCTGATAATCGGGGAAGTAATGGCGGTCGTCGTCCAGCACCACCAGGTCGTAGTCCGGGATCTCCGCATCGGTGCTGTACAGGTCGGTCACATCGATCGCGCCGCTGCGCAGGGCGCGATAGGCCAGGTCGTGGTCCAGGCCAGTGGGCTGCTGGGGCAGGTGGTAGGCGGCGCGCACCCCGGGCCAGCCGTCGGCGCGCTGCAGGAACTCGTTGCTCAGGCCGAGCTTCAGCGCCGGATGCCGGGCCAGGTCGCTGACCGCGCCGATGCCCAGCTGCCGGGCGCGCTGCCTGCGCATGCCCAGGGCGTAGGTGTTCTCGAAGCCCAGCGACTGGGTCATGGCCAGGCCGCGCCGGGCCAGCGCCGCCCTGACCTGCGCGGCATCGGCATCGGGCTGCTGCAGCAGCTCCTGCTTGAGGGTGCCGGTGTATTCGGCGTAGGCATCGATGTCGCCTTCTTCCAGCGCGCGCCACAAGATGCGGGTGCCGCCGAGCTGGCGCTTGTGGGTCACCTCCACGCCGGCCCTGCGGCCTGCGGCCACGGCCAGCTCGCCCAGGATCACCGCTTCGGTGAAGTTCTTCGAGCCCACCGCGGCCTGCTCGGCGCCTCGGGCGGCCGATGGCAGGCACAGCAGGGCGAGCAGCAGGATGTAGACCCAGCCGACCGGCGGCCTCATGCCGCCTCTTCCAGGGTGCGCTGGGCGGTGAGGAAGCGGGTCACGAAGTCATCGACCGGATGCTCCAGCAGCTCGCGCGCGCTGCCCTGCTGCAGCACGCGGCCGGCACGCATCAGCACCAGCGTATCGGCCAGGTAGGCCGCTTCGGCCACATCGTGGGTGACCAGCACCACGGTCTTGTGCAGCTGGCCGAACAGTTCGCGCATCTGGGTCTGCAGGTCATGGCGCACGACCGGGTCCAGCGCGCCCAGCGGTTCGTCCAGCAGCAGCACCGGCGGGTCGAGCATCAGCGCGCGGATCAGGCCGACCCGCTGGCGCTGGCCGCCGGAGAGTTCGGCCGGGAAGCGCGCCAGCAGCTCCATCGGCAGCTGGCACAGCTGCGCCAGCTCGGCCAGGCGTGCGCCGATGCGCGCGCGCGGCCAGTCCAGCGAGCGCGCCAGCAGCGCGGCGTTTTCGCCCGCGCTCAAGTGCGGGAACAGCCCGCCTTCCTGGATCACGTAGCCGATCCGGCGGCGCTGTTGCAGCAGGGTCGCCCGCTGCAGCGGCACCCCTTCGAACCGCACCTGGCCGCGCTCGGGCCACTCCAGCCCCAGCAGCAGGCGCAGCACGCTGGACTTGCCGGCGCCGCTGGGCCCGATCAAGGCGGTGGTGCGGCCGCGGGCGATGTCCAGGTCCAGCTGGTCCAGGGCAATGGCCTGGCCGTGGCGGTGGGTGACCTGTTGCAGGGAGAAGGTCGGCATGCGCCGATGCTGGCACAGGTCGCAGCGCCGTGTTGCCAATCCTCAGGGCGCGGCCAGCGCCTGCAGGATCTTCTGCCCGGCGCGGCCATCGGCCGGCACCAAGCCCAGGCGCTGCTGCTCCTGCGCGATCGCGCGCCGGGTCCGGGTGCCGAGCAGGCCATCGGCCGGGCCGATCGCATGGCCGCGGGCCAGCAGCAGGGTCTGCAGCCGCTTGCGCCCGGCGCGATCCAGTGGTGGATCGTCGGTCGGCCAGCGCGCCATCAGCGGGCCGCCGCCGCGCAGCCGGTCGGACAGCAGCGCGATGGCCAGGGCATAGCTTTCGGCCGCGTTGTAGCGATAGATCGCATCGAAGTTGGAGAACACCAGGAACGCCGGCCCGGCCACGCCGGCCGGCAGCAGCACCGCGGCCGGCACCTCGCTGGCTGCAATCGCGCTGCCATCTGCACGTGTGATCCCGCGCGCCAGCCACTGGCGCAGCGGCCGTTTGGCCGTGCGTCCGGCCAGGGCCGCGTCGAAACCGGCCGGCAGCTTGATCTCGTATCCCCACGGCTGGCCGGGCTGCCAGCCGGCGCGCACCAGGTAGTTGGCGGTGGAGGCCAACGCATCGGGCACGCTGTGGACCAGGTCGCGGCGGCCATCGCCATCGCCGTCCACCGCGATGCGGCGGTAGGTGCTGGGCATGAACTGGGTCTGCCCGAACGCACCGGCCCAGGAACCGGTCAGGCCATCGGGGCTGAGGTCGCCGGCCTGCAGCAGCGCCAGGGTGGCCATCAGCTCGCCGCGGAAGAACCCCTGGCGCCGACCGAAACAGCTCAGCGTGGACAGCGACACCAGCAGCGGGCGCGTGCCCTGGACGCGGCCATAGTCGCTTTCCACGCCCCACACCGCCGCCACGGTGGCGGCATCGACGCCACGCGATTGGGCCACCTGCGCGAAGGTGTCGGAGTACTGCGCCAGCATCGCCTTGCCGTCTTCGATGCGTGCGTCATCGACCAGCGGCGCCAGGTAGTCCCAGATCGGGGTGGAGAACTCCGGCTGCGCGTCCAGCAGCGGCAGCACGCTCATGTCCGGGACGATGCCGGCCATGAAGCGGTCGAACGCATCGCCGGCCACGCCACTGTCCGCGGTCAGGCCACGCAGTTGCACACGGCAGCTGGCGAAGGCGCGCTGCTGGTCCGGGCTCGGCAGCGCCGGTGCCTGCTGGGCCTGGCCGGAGAATGCGAGCAGTCCCAGCGCCGCTGAGAAGCAGCGCGCAGCGATACAGGGCATATGGAAGACTCTGCAGCGGAAACGACCCGGCGATTGTAGGTCAGGCCCCGGGCCGGCTCGCTTCAACGCAAAGCACCCCATCGCGGCCCTCCCCGATTCAGCGGGAAAGCGAAGGCCCACTCGGTTCCGGCTGCGGCATCTGCTGCGCCTGGACCGCGCTCAAGGCCTGCTGCTCGGCCTGCTGCCGGCTCAGTTGTTCCACCTTCCCGAGCGATTCGGTCACCGGCGATTGCAACGCCGCGGAGAGTTCGACATGAGTCCGCAGGTGGGCCGGATCGCCCAGTGCGCCCTGCACCGCGAACACCCGCGGCTGCTCCCCCGTGCCCATCAGCACGTGGTCGGCACCGGTCAGTCCTGCTTCCCTGGACTGGCGCAGCAGTTCCGCCGCGACGCGACTGCCCGGTCCGTCGGGCGAAGTGTCCTGGGCGCCGGCGAAGCCCAGCTTCGAGACGCCCTCCAGCAACTGTCGGTGCAGCGCTGTATCCGCCGGTCGTGCCGGCACCACCAGCGGCGTGCGCCAGTGATCCGGCCCCAACATTTCACTGCGCCCCATCACCTTGCGGGTCGTGGCCTGCTGCTGACCCCAGCTGTCCGCCTCGCGCCGCACAGGCTCGCCGGGCTCCAGGTCGCCGCGCAGCTCGTTGATGCCGTCTCGCACCTGTCCGAGCGGGGTGGCCGCACGGACGACCCCGGTCATGCCGGCGCGAATGCCCTGCACGTCGTCCCGGTACTTGTCGATCATCGGGGCGTACTGCGCGGCCAGCTCCCGGGTCCTGGGATCCCCCAGCACCGACACGTCCGGGCGCCCCTGGCCATCCACCTTCAGGAAGTGGTGCATGTCATGCGAGCCCAGCGAACCGGCGGCAACCTGGATCGAACGACGGACGTCGAACAGGCGGCTGTCGTTGTTCGCGTATCCGCCCAGGCCCTCCATCCGGGCGACCTCCTGCGGCATGGCGTACACCTGCACCCGTCCGTAGTGCGGGCTGGCCGAGCTGACCATATCGGCGGCCGTCACATGGTTGACGACCCGATCGCCGCCTTCGGGAATACGTCGATCGAGGCTGGCTGCGCCATAGGCGTTGAAGGTTTCGCCGCGCAGATCGAAATAATGCGCGGTGATCTGGGCCAGCGCGCCGCCCAGGGAGTGGCCGGTGACGGTGACTTCGGGGGCGTGCCCTATACGATGCCCAATTCCCCAAGCGATCTCCTTGGCACGCTCAGTCAGCGCGATGGCGTCATCCGCCTGTGCATTGACACGAGCGAACACCATGCCGCCATCGGTCAGTGCACCATCTTGCAACGGCTCGCGCCCGAACTCGGTGCCGCGGTGCGCCACCACAACCTCGCCCGTATCCGTCCGCTGATAGATCGCCCCTTGATAGCCATTGCGCGGGTTGTCGACGTACTCGAGCACCTTGTATGGCACCCCGTCGAGCCTGAAGGCCTCCTGCGATCTGGCCACACGCGTCAGATCACCCTGCCGGTCATAGGTGTATTCCGCCAGATCGGCGTATTGCTGAGACGTCAGGCTCATGGCGTCAACTCCTTCGACGCCAGGGTGATGGTGAACAGGTCATCACGCAGCTCCAGTTTGAATTTATCCTGATCGGTCTCGCCGGAGTCGGGAAAGTCTCTTACGCTGGAATGCGGGTAACCACCTTTCCAGAAATAAAGCGTTTTTGTCTTACCGGCCAATAGTTCTTCGCCGAAAATGTCAGCCATGAACAAGGTCTCGCCCTCGGTACCGGTAGCTTTCAGCTGTACTTGCACATTCATGAGTTTCCATCGACAGACGCCGCGCCCGTGGTAATCCTCATCGATCATGCCGTCGGTATAGACGATCCCGCTGTATTCGCCCGGCGACTCCTGCGTCAGATCGAACTCGACCGATCGGGTCGGAATCGGCGAGAGGTGTCCGTGGTTCTCGTCCGGCGGCGGCAGGCACTCCCGGTTGGTCACGTCGTATTGCATGAATCCATGCATCCAGCCGAACTCGCCCGGCGCATTGTCGATGCGCATTATCAGCTGATGCGCCTTCGTGGGATTGGGGTTCTGTCTGTATTCCATCTTGGACTTCTCCTTTTGAGCGGGTGTGCTCACTGGGCCCTGCGAGACAGGCGCGCAGCCCGCTGCGGCCGCGATCAGCACCCACACCGCAAATGCGGCGATGACTGCGCTGGCCGTGAACTTCTTTATCAACATGCCGCGTTAGCCGCTCTGATTCGATCGTCCGCCACGGACCGCCGCCATGCGATGGCGTCATCGGCCTGCGGATTGAGGCGACCCAACACCATGCTGCCATCGGTATGCACCAGATCCTGCAGCTTCTGGCGATCGAACTCGGTACCGCGGTGGGCCGCGACGACCTCACCGGTATCGGCACGCCGGTAGATCGTGCCCTGGTCGCCACTAACCAGGTCCACGTGCCCCAACACTTTGTAAGTCACGCCATGGCGGACAATATCTTCGTAGCGGCCATCGGCGATGGCCAACGTCACCCGGTAGCCCTGCTGCGGGTGCGGGTTCTTGTAGCGCTTGATGAGGTCGGCCGGGTCAGGTGCGGTGTTCATCGAACACCCCCCCACAGCAGCGGGAACAGGCTCAGGGTGAAGAACGAACGCTTCCACATTGCATCGCTACCTCCATGGCATCAGGACCGCGAGCAATCTAGGCTGCGGTTTCCAAGCCTGTCAATCCGCCATCAGGTGGCAATTGGTGCCCGCGGTGGAACCGCTCACGTCGCGCAATCAGAGCGTGCCGGTGGCCAGTGCTTCGGCCACCGCCTCGAACACCTGGTCCATCGCCAAGGGCTTGTCGAGCAGGTACACCGGCAGGCCTGGCGGCAGCTCGGTCTGGTCGAACGGCTTGGCCGGGTCCTGCAGCAGGATCACCGGGCCACGATAGCCACGCTGGGCCAGCGCCCGCACCAGCGCCACCGCTGGCAGCAGGACCAGCTCGCTGTCGATGATGAACAGCTCCGGCATGCCGTCCACCGCCGCCGCGTGCAGCGCGTAGGCACCGTCCGGGGCGCGGCCGGGGGCGTAGCCCTGGCTTTCCAGGGCCGTGCTCAGCAGCGACTGGCGGGTGGCATCGCCATCGACCAGCAGGATGCGCTGGCCCTGGCCCGGCGCCGGCGCCGGCGAAGCCCGGGCGGCGTTGGGGTCCAGCAGCGGCAGGGTGATGGCAAAGGTGGTGCCCACCCCCGGCGTGCTGTCCACCTCGATCCGGCCCTGGTACTGCTCGACGATGCGCAGGCACGACATCAGTCCCAGGCCGGTGCCGTCGGGCTTGGTGGTGAAGAACGGGGTGAACAGCTGCCCGCGGGTCTTCTCGTCCATGCCGACGCCCTCGTCGGACACCGACAGGGACACCGCGCCACCGCCGTCGGCCGGTTGCGCGGCCAGGGTCAGCGTGCCACCGCGGGGCATGGCCTGAATGCCGTTGAGGCACAGGTTGATCAGCACCTGCTGGAGCTCGACGTAGTTGGCGTCGATCTCCATCGGCGTGGCCGGCGGCTGCAGGCGCAGCTTGACCCCGTCCGGCAGGCTGCCCTGCAGCAGCACCTGGACGGCCTGGAACAGCTCGGCCACCGGCACCGCCTCGCGCGCCTTGCGCGCGCCGCGCACGAAGGACAGCATCGATTCGGCCATCTCGTGACCGCGCCGACCGGACTCGGCGATCACCTCGCCGAGCTTGTGGATCTTCGGATTGTCACTGTGGAGGGCCAGCAGCTCCGGCACGATCAGCAGCGGCTGCAGGATGTTGCGCAGGTCGTGGCTCAGGCCGGCGGCCAGCATCGCGATCGAATCCAGGCGCTGCGAGCGCAGCAGCTCCTTCTCCACCCGTTCGCGCTCGCGCTGGCTGCGTGATTCGCGGATCGCGCGCGCCGCCGCCGAAGGCAGGCGCGCGGTCTTGTCCTTGAGGATGTAGTCGGCTGCGCCATCGCGCAGCGCCTGGACCGCGGTCTCCTCACCCATGGTCCCAGAGACGAAGATGAACGGCACCGGCGGGTCCAGCGCCAGCACCGCCTTGAGCGCATCGTGCCCGGAAAAGCCCGGCATCGACAGGTCCGACAGCACCAGGTCCGGCTTGAACCGCTCCAGCGCCAGGCGCAGCCCGGGCTCCGAATCCACCCGTTGAAACTCGGCCTCCAGCCCGGCCTCGAGCAGCTGTTCGCAGGTCAGCTCGGCATCCTCCGGCGAATCCTCCACCAGCAGGATGCGGACCGGTCCGATCGGGGCGGCAGTCAGTGGCATCGGATCAATCCAGCCCCGGTGCTTCGTTCAACAGTGCCCAGAAGGTGCCCAGGGTCTTGACCGCGGTGAAGAACTGGTCGATGTCCACCGGCTTGACCACATAGGCATTGGCGCCCAGGTCCCAGCTGCGCACCATGTCGCTTTCCTCGCGCGAGGAGGACAGGATCACCACCGGCATGGTCTTGAGCGCGTCGTCGGCGCGGATGCTGCGCAGCACTTCCATGCCATCCATGCGCGGCATCTTGATGTCCAGCAGCAGCACCGCCGGCAGGCCTTCGGCGCGGTCGGCATGGGCGCCGCGGCGCAGCAGGTAATCCATCACTTCCACCCCGTCCTCGACATGCACGATGGGATTGGCCAGGTTGGCCTCGCGCAGGGCGTCGATCGCCATTTCGGCGTCGGCGGCGCTGTCTTCGGCCAGCAGGATGATGCGGATGGCGCTCATGCGTTGAACTCTGAAGGTGAAAGGTAGCCGGTGACCAGGCCGGTGTCGTGGGCACTGGGAATGACGAAATGGAAGGTGGCGCCCCGCTCCGGCTCGGCCTCGGCCCAGACCCGGCCGCCGTGGCGCGACACCACCCGGCGCACGCTGGCCAGGCCAATGCCGGTACCGGGGTAGTCGCTGGCCTTGTGCAGCCGCTGGAACACGCCGAACAGCTTGCCGGCGTAGGTCATGTCGAAGCCGGCGCCGTTGTCCCTGACCCAGAAATGGTGCCCCTCGCCTTCCAGCGCGTAGCCCACCTCGATCCGCGCGACCTCGCGCTTGCCGCTGTACTTGACCGCGTTGCCCAGCAGGTTCTGCCAGACCTGGCGCAGCATGTTCTCATCGCCCACCAGGATCGGCATGGGCTGGATGGTCCAGTCCACGCGCAGCGGCAGGGTGTGCTTTTCGGCGCTGACGTTGGCATCGAGCATGGCCCGGGTCTCGGCCACCAGCGACTGCATGTCCACCGCCTGCAGGCGCAGCGCGCTGCGGCCCAGGCGCGAGTACACCAGCAGGTCGTCGATCAGCGAGGACATGCGCCGGGCCGAGTCGCCGATCACCTGCAGGTAGTGGCGGCTGCGCTCGTCGGCGCTCTCGCCCAGGTGGCGGGCGAGCTTGTCGGAGAAGCCGGAGATGTGCCGCAGCGGCGCGCGCAGGTCGTGGGAGACCGAATAGCTGAAGGCCTCCAGTTCGCGGTTGACGTCCGAGACCTGCTCCACCTTGCCTTCCAGCTGGCGGTTGAGCTCGATGATGCGCTGCTGGCTGACCCTCTGGGTGGTCACATCGCTGATGGTCATCAGCACCGCATCGTCGCTGCGATCGGGCAGCGACATGCGCCGGGCATTGAGCAGCAACACCCGCGGCACGCCACCGGCGGTTTCCTGGTGCACCTCGTAGTCCCACAGCTCGCGGCCGCGGGTGAGCACATCGGTCAGGCGCTGGCGCACCACTTCGTCGCGCCAGCTCGGGCTGATCTGGTGCAGCGGCGGATGATCCTGCAGCTCGCCCTGCAGCTGATAAAGCTCGGCGAAGGCGGGGTTGTGCATCAGCACGCGCTGCTGGCCATCGAGCAGGACGATGGGCTCGCGCACGGTCTGCAGCACCGCGTCCGAGCGCGCCAGGGCGCGGCTGGCGTCGGCCTCGGCGCGCAGGCGGCTGGCGATCTGCCGGCCCAGCACCGCGGTGACCGCGGTCAGCAGCGCCAGCTGGACCAGCATCGCCCCCCAGCCGACCCAGTCGGCCAGTTTGCGCGCCTGCAGCGCACGCTCGACCCGGCGCGCCGAGAGCGCCTGCTCGGCGCGCTGGATCTCCAGCATCAATGGCCGCACCGGATACCTGGCCGCCAGGTCGGCCGCCAGCGCCTGGCGCTGCCCGGGCCCGGCCACCAGCAATTGCTCAGCGATGCCCACGCGCCGTTCCAGCAGTTCCTTCAGCTGGCCCAGCCTGACCTGCTGTTCGGGCGAATCGCGGGTCAGTTCCATCACCCGCGCCAACAGCACGGGCAAGTGCTGGCGTGCATCCTGGACCCGGGCGCGCAGGCGCGGCAGGTCCGCGCCCAGGCTGACCAGCAGCGCGGACTGCTCGACCTCGCGCACTTCCACGTTCAGGGCGTTCACCTCGGCCTGGATCAGGCGGGTATGGGCCACCCGATCGGCCGCGGCCAGGCTTTCATCCTGCAACCGCTGGCGCAGCAGCGCCGGGGCAACCACGATCAGCAGCACGGCCACCCCGATGAAGGGCAGTCGCCACCGATCCCACTCGACGCGGGCCAACCGTTGCCGCATTCAAACCCCGTGATGACAGGACACACACAAAACCAAACGCTATCGCATCCGACCGAGCGTGAAAACATCGTTAAAATTGCCGCCTTCCGCCAGTGCCTGTTCATTTTCGCGAGGCCGCCGTGCGTGGGTCAGGTGCCCGCACCCGGCGCCGCGCAGGCAGTGCCATGTAACCGGTTTCATTATCGCAGATCGCACCGCCCCGATGGGCCAATATCGTCGGGGTCACCCTGCCAGGCATCGGCCTTGGCTACGATGCGTGGCTTGATGCCTTGACCGAACCGAACCGCCGCCCATGATCCGACGCCAGTTCCTGACCCGTGCCGCCGGCACGCTTGCCGCCCTGGGCCTGCCACCGGGCCTGCTGCTGTCCGGGTCGGCCTTTGCCGCAGCCCGGGCCGGCGCCTCCAACCTGGTGTTCGGACCCGCCCAGCCGTTCGACTACGCCAGCCTCAAGGGCCAGGCGCGCGCGCTGGCCGGCAAGCCCTACAAGGTGCACGGCGGCCCGCTGCCGGCGGCGCTGGAAGGCCTGACCTGGGACCAGTACCAGGCCATCGGCTATCGCCGCGACCATGCGCTGTGGAGCGGGCAGGACAACCCATTCCTGGCCCAGTTCTTCCACATGGGCCTGTATTTCAAGAAACCGGTGACCATGCACGAGGTCGCCGACGGCCAGGCGCGCGAGATCAAGTACAACGCCGACATGTTCGATTACGGCAGCAGCGGCCTGGGCAAGGCCAGGTTGGCTGACAACCTGGGCTTTGCCGGTTTCCGCCTCAACACCAAGGCCGACCCCAATCGCGATTTCGCCGCGTTCCTGGGCGCCAGCTATTTCCGCGCGGTCGGCAGGGAAGGCCAGTACGGCCTGTCCGCGCGCGGTCTGGCGATCGATACCGGCACCGGCGGGCCCGAGGAATTCCCGGACTTCGTCGCCTACTACCTGGAGAGGCCGGCCGAGGGTTCGGACACGCTGCTGGTCTACGGGCTGCTGGATTCGCCCAGCGTGGCCGGCGCCTACCGCTTCGCCCTGACCCCGGGCGAGCCGCTGACCATGGACATCGACTGCGCACTGTACCCGCGCACCACCATCGAGCGGATGGGCATCGGCCCGTGCACCAGCATGTACCAGACCGGCGAAAACGACCGCCGCATGGCCTGGGACTGGCGCCCGGAAATTCATGACAGCGACGGCCTGGCCCTGCACACCGGCAGCGGCGAGTGGATCTGGCGGCCGCTGACCAACCCGGCGCAGTTGCGCTTCAATGCCTTCGGCGACACCGATCCCAAGGGCTTCGGCCTGCTCCAGCGCGACCGCAACTTCGACCATTACCAGGACGACGGGGTGTTCTACGACAAGCGCCCCTGCCTGTGGGTGGAGCCCAAGTCCGGCTGGGGCCAAGGGGCGGTGCAGCTGATCGAGATCCCGACCGTCGATGAAACCTTCGACAACATCGTCGCGTTCTGGAACCCGAAGGACAAACCGCAAGCCGGCCAGGAGCTGCTGTTCGGCTACAGGCTGTCCTGGGGCTCGGCCGCGCCGGCCGGACCCAGCCAGGCGATCTGCGTGGCCACCCGCACCGGCTTGGGTGGCGTGGTCGGCCACAAGCGCAGGTATTGGTCGCAGCGCTTTGCGGTGGATTTCGCCGGCGGCTCGCTGGCCGCGCTGGAAGCGGCCGATGCCGTGCTCGAACCGGTCCTACAGATCACCGGCGGCACGCTGGAAACGGTGTCCTGCCGCCCGCTGCGCGAGATCAAGGGCTACCGGGTGATGTTCGACGTGGTCCCGGCCAAGGACGACAGCAGCCAGATCGACCTGCGCCTGTACCTCAGGCACGCCGACGCGACCCTGAGCGAAACCTGGCTCTACCAGTTCAGCCCGCCGCCGCTGGCCGAACGCAGGCTCTACTGACCCGGCCGGCGCGGCGCATTCGGAAAAACCTTTCCCGCCCCACGACCGGCGCGGCCGATTTCACCGCGTTCCTGCGTTGGACCTTTCATGTGGCCGCCCGGGGACGGCGCCTGCGACCTCCTGTGCACACGACGCGGTGCTGCCAGGGGTGTGCAAGGCGGGGTTCCCCAGGCGCTGAGGTCGGTGGCATGGGTGCATGTTCGGCACAGCGTGATGTCGGCGGTTTTCAGATCAACGGGATCCTAAGGCTGCCCCGCACGCACCCGTGCAGCAGCCATGCCCGGTCACGGCAACCGCGAGGTGCGTCAGGAAATCCCCCAGCTTGGCGAGGAAATGGATATGGCCGACCGGTCTGTCTTGCTGTCATCCAACTACAACGCGTGGCCGGAGCCTTTCAACGGCCAGGCATATGCCTTCCTCAACGTGATCGCCCAGGTCGAGGACGCGGACTTCCTCATGCCCGGCCCCGCCCCGCACAGCGCCGGCCGCGGCGTGAATCCCAGCCTGGGCTACCTGTGGCATGAGCTCAGCCATCGGGTGATGTCCCAGGCCTGGCGCCGGCTTGGCCGGCCAGGCCTGTCCAATGCCACGCCGGTCACGGTGACGCGCGATTACGACGTGTTCCTGTTCGTGTGCCAGTTCCCGCTAGAGCTGACCGCGCTGCGGCGCATGAAGAACTGGCGCAAGCGCTGCGGCAAGGCCTACGCCTACCTGCTGGAAGGCTGGCCCGAGCGCTTCCCGCACCAGGCACAGGAGCTGCGCATGCTGGACGCATTCGACCACGTCTTCGTGCTCAATGCCGAGAGCATCCCGGCGCTGCGCCAGTACACCTCCACCCCGATCTCGTTCCTGCCCAGCGCCTGCGACACGCTGTTGGCCTGCCCGTATCCGGACACGCCGGCGCGCAGCATCGATGTGCTCAGCCTGGGCCGGCGCATCCCCGAGCTGCACACCAAGCTGGCTGCCCTGGCCGCGCGCGACGGCAACTTCTTCTACGTGCACGACGTGCTCAAGGCCGGCGCGGTGGTGGACTGGGCCGAACACCGCAGCCAGTCGGCGGCCATGATCAAGCGTGCCAAGTACTTCATCGCCTACGACTTCACCGTGGACACGGTCGGGGTGTTCAAGGGCGTGCGCAAGAACGCGTTGGCCACGCGCTATTTCGAAGGCACCGCCGGCGGCGCCATCGTGCTGGGCTCGCGCCAGCAATGCCCGGAGTTTGCCGATCATTTCGACTGGCCCGATGCGGTGATCGAACTACCGCCGGGCACACCGGACCTGGGCGCATTCTTCCGCGACCTGGGCAGCCAGACCGAACGTCTTGAACGCGCACGCGCCACCAATGTCAGCCAGGCGCTGCTGCGCCACGACTGGGCGCATCGCTGGGATCAGCTGCTGGATACGGTTGGCCTGCCACGCAGTGCGCGGCTGCAGCAACGCATCGAGCAGCTTGCCAGCATGGCCGGCATGGTGGAAGTCGCCCATGGCGCACCGCGGGTGCGACGGCACGACGTGACCGCATGACGTTTCTAGGGATTGGGACACATCCGGCGGCGCCACCGCCACTCACACCTGCGCACACGGCCACCGTACCGCGCGCCAGCAACCATCCAGCCGATTGATCGGCCAAGGACCCAGCAATGAATCGAAAGGAGCATCAATGAAGGCTGTCATCCTGGCCGGCGGCCTGGGCACCCGCATTTCCGAGGAAACCGCGATCCGCCCCAAGCCCATGGTGGAAATCGGCGGCAAGCCGGTGCTGTGGCACATCATGAAGATCTACAGCCATTACGGCATCAACGACTTCGTGGTGTGCCTGGGCTACCGGGGCGAGGTCATCAAGGATTTCTTCATCAACTACCACCTGATGGAATCGGACGTGACCTGCGACCTGTCCACCAACACCACCACCCTGCACAACACCCGCGCCGAGCCGTGGCGGGTGACCCTGGTGGACACGGGCGCGGCGACCATGACCGGGGGCCGCCTCAAGCGGGTCATGCCCTACCTGCAGGATGAGGAAGCCTTCTGCCTGACCTATGGCGACGGCGTGTCCGACGTGGACATCGCCGCCGGCATCGAACTGCACCGGCGCGAGGGCCGCCTGGCCACGGTCACCGCGGTGCAGCCGCCGGGCCGCTTCGGCGCGCTGCACGTGCAGGCCGACCAGGTCACCGGCTTCCGCGAGAAGCCCGCCGATGGCGATGGCCTGATCAACGGCGGTTTCTTCGTGTTGTCTCCCAAGGTGGCCGACTTCATCGAAGGCGACAGCAGCGTGTGGGAGAACGCGCCGCTGGAAACCCTGGTCGCCCAGGGCCAGCTGAGCGTCTACCGGCACGCCGGCTTCTGGCAGCCGATGGACACCTTGCGCGACAAGAACTACCTCAACGACCTGTGGACCAACAACAAGGCGCCGTGGCGCGTGTGGGAGTGAAGACGATGCGTATCCTGATCACCGGCAACATGGGCTACATCGGCCCGGTCCTGGCCCGCCACCTGCGCCAGCGCTTCCCGCAGGCCTGGCTGGTCGGCGTGGATCGCGGCTGGTTCGCCCATTGCCTGTCCGACAAGCGCGGCCTGCCCGAAGTGGTGCTGGACGAGCAATGGTTTCGCGACGTGCGCGACCTGACCGCGCAGGACCTGACCGGCTTCGACGCGGTGGTCCACCTGGCCGCGGTGTCCAACGATGCGATGGGCAAGCGCTTCGAGACCGTCACCGACCAGATCAACTGCCAGGCCAGCCTGTCGGTGGCCCGGGCTGCGGCCGAGGCGGGCGTGAAGCACTTCGTGTTCGCCTCCAGCTGCAGCGTGTATGGCGCGGCGGCTGACGGCACGCCGCGTTCGGAAACCAGCGCCATCGCCCCGCTCACCGCCTACGCTCGCTCCAAGATCGACACCGAAACCGGCCTGGCGGCGATGGACACCGACATGGTCATCACCGCGCTGCGCTTTGCCACCGCCTGCGGCGCCTCGCCGCGGCTGCGCCTGGACCTGGTGCTCAACGACTTCGTTGCCGGCGCAGTGGCCAGCGGCAAGGTCGAGGTGCTGTCCGACGGCACGCCGTGGCGCCCGCTGATCCATGTGCGCGACATGTCGCGCGCCATCGAATGGGCGATCCAGCGCCCGGCCGACACCGGCGGCCGCTATCTGTTCGTCAATGCCGGATCGGAGCGCTGGAACGTGCAGGTCCGCGATCTGGCCCATGCCGTGGGCGCGGCCATTCCCACCGCGGAAGTGACCATTTCCACCAACGCCCCGGCCGACAGTCGCTCGTACCGGGTGGACTTTTCGCTGTTCGAAAAACTCGCGCCCGACCACCAGCCGATCGAGACGCTGGAGGGCACCATCGCCGAACTGCGCGACGAACTGCAGCGCACCGCGTTCTCCGACCGCAATTTCCGCCAGTCCGGCTTCATCCGCCTGCGCATCCTGGAAGGCCTGGTCGACAGCGGCCAGCTGCTGCCGGACTTGCGCGCGCCCGAGCTGCGGGCGGCCGCATGAAGTTCCACCAGACCCCGCTCAAGGGCGCCTATGTGATCGAGCCGGAAAAACGCGGCGACGAGCGGGGCTGGTTCGCGCGCATATTCTGCGAGAAGGAGATGGCTGCCGCCGGCCTGGTCGAGCGCTTCGTCCAGGTCAACAACTCCTACAACGCGCAGGCCGGCACGCTGCGTGGCATGCACTACCAGCTGCCGCCGGCGCCGGAGGTCAAGATCGTGCGCTGCGTGCGCGGCGCGCTGTGGGATGCCATCGTCGACCTGCGCCCGGATTCGCCCACCTACCTGAAATGGCACGGTGTGGAACTGACCGCGGAGAACCGCCTGGCCTATTACGTGCCGCGCGGTTTTGCCCATGGCTTTGTGACCCTGGAGCCGGATACCGAGGCGTTGTACCTGGCCAGTGCCTTCTACGAACCCAGCGCCGAACGTGGCCTGCGCTGGAACGACCCTGCGATCGGCGTGCAATGGCCGGCCGTGGGCACGATCATTTCCGACAAGGACGCCGCGTGGCCGGATTTCGATCCGGGCTACCACGGCGTCGAACACCTGCGCGGCCTGTAGGCGGCGCAACGAGGAGCAAGACATGGTGAACGATCGACTGCTGCGTGAACGCCAGGCCGCTGGCATGCCCATCCGCGTCGGACTCTACGGCGCCGGCTTCATGGCCAAGGGCATCGTCAACCAGATCGTGCATTCGGTCCCGGGCATGGTGTTGTCGGTGATCTGCAACCGCAACCTGGACAAGGCGCTGGCGGCGTTCGCCCAGGCGGGCGTGGAGGCGCGGATCGTCGACACCGGCCGTGCGCTGTCCGCAGCGATCGCCAGCGGCGCCGCCGCGATCACCGACGACCCGGCGCTGCTGTACGAATGCAACGAGCTGGACTGCCTGGTCGATGCCACCGGCGCGGTGGAGTACGGCGCCCACATCAGCCTGGCGGCCATCTCCTACGGCCGCGACATGGTGACGATGAATGCCGAGCTGGATGGCACCGTCGGCCCGCTGCTCAAGAAGAAGGCCGACGCCGCCGGGGTGATCTTCACTGCATGCGATGGCGACCAGCCAGGGGTGCAGATGAACCTGTTCCGCTTCGTCAGGTCGATCGGCCTGACCCCACTGATGTGCGGCAACATCAAGGGCCTGCAGGACCCGTATCGCACGCCGACCACGCAGGCCGGCTTTGCCGCCAAGTGGGGCCAGGACCCGTACATGGTCACCAGCTTCGCCGACGGCACCAAGATCAGCTTCGAGCAGGCGATCGTGGCCAACGGCACCGGCATGTCCATCCTCAAGCGCGGCATGACCGGCCTCGACCATCGCGGCCATGTCGACGAGCTGACCCGCAGCTACGACATCGATGCGCTCAAGGCCGTCGGCGGCGCGGTGGATTACGTGGTCGGCGCGCAGCCGGGCCCGGGCGTGTACGTGCTGGCCACCCACGACGACTCCAAACAGCGGCATTACCTCAACCTCTACAAGCTCGGCGAGGGCCCGCTGTACAGCTTCTACACGCCCTACCACCTGTGCCACTTCGAAGTGCCGCTGTCGGTGGCGCGCGTGGTGCTGCTGCGCGATGCGGTGCTGCAGCCGCTGGACGGGCCGCTGGTGGAGGTGGTGGCCACGGCCAAGCGCGACCTGGAGGCGGGCGAAACCCTCGACGCGCTCGGCGGCTACCTCACCTACGGCCAGTGCGAACGCGCCGATGTCACCGCGCGCGAGGCGTTGCTGCCCATGGGCGTGGCCGAAGGCTGCGTGCTCAAGCGCGCGATCGCCAGGGACGCGGTGCTGACCTACGACGACGTCACGCTGCCGCACGGTCGCCTGATCGACCGCCTGCGCGCCGAACAGGCCGCGCTGTTCGCGACCACGGCCGACGCGGTCGCCGCCTAGGAGCCTGTCGGACTTTGGCCGGCCGGGCTGGCCCTGGCGGAACGACACGGCGCGGGCCCTGCCCATCGGCGCGGCAGGCCGGTCAAGCTGTCATCCTGGCCGCGCGACAATGGCCGTCTCCATGCAGGGACATGCGGCGTTTGCTTCGCATGTCCTGCTGGCGTGGGCAGGCCGGACCGTAGCGCCGCGCTGCGGCCCAGCGCGCGCCAGGCATCCCCCGGGTCCTTGCAATCGCGGCAGGAGAACGACATGCCGCAAGCCGCGCCGGCCAACCCTTCGTCGCCGGCCGCAGGTGCCACCCCCGCGGCCGGCTACTGGTCCCGACCCGCTGCCGAACTGATCGGCCAATTGCAGACCACGGCCACCGGCCTTTCCAGCGACCAGGCCCGGGAGCGTCTGGCGCGCGATGGTGGCAACAGTCTGGGCCGCAGCGCCGCAGCGTCGCCGTGGCGTCTGTTCGCCAGGCAGTTCTACAGCCCGCTGGTGCTGATCCTGATCTTCGCCGCGGTGGTGTCCGCCTTCGTCGGCGAAGGCCAGGAAGCCGCGATCATCGGCGCGATCGTGCTCGCCAGCTGCATCCTGAGCTTCACCCAGGAGTACAGCGCCTCCAGGGCCATGGAAGCGCTGAAGGGGCGCATCTCCACCAGGGCGAGCGTGTTGCGTGATGGCCGGCCGGTCAGCATCCCCACCGAGGAGATCGTGGCCGGCGATGTCCTGACCTTGTCGGCCGGCAGCCTGATCCCGGCCGACGGTGTCATCCTGGAAGCCCGCGACTTCAATGTCAGCGAAGCTGCGCTGACCGGCGAGACCTTCCCGGTGGTGAAATCGCCGGGCCAGGTCGCACCGGAGGCGGGACTGGCGCTGCGCAGCAACGTGGTGTTCGCCGGCACCTCGGTGCGCAGCGGCACGGCCACGGTGCTGGTGGTCCAGACCGGCAACCACACGGTCTTCGCCGGGATCGCCGCCGCCATCCAGCGCAAGCCGCCGCAGACCGAGTTCGGCACGGGCATCCGGCGGTTCGGCTCCCTGATGACCCAGATCATGCTGGTCATCGTGGTCCTGGTGTTCGTGGCCAACCTGCTGCTGGAGCGGCCGCTGATCGACTCGCTGCTGTTTTCGCTGGCCCTGGCGGTGGGGCTGACGCCCGAACTGCTGCCGGCGATCATCAGCGTGACCCTCTCGCGCGGGGCCAGGACCCTTGCCGGCAACGGAGTCATCGTCAGGCGCCTGGAGGCGATCGAGAACCTCGGCAGCATGGACATCCTGTGCACCGACAAGACCGGCACGCTGACCGAAGGCGTCATCCACCTGGACGGCTGCCTGGATGCCGAGGGCGCCAGCTCGGCCCAGGTCATGCGCTGGGCGCGGCTGAACGCCATGCTCCAGACCGGGCTGAAGAACCCGCTCGACGAGGCCATCGCCGCCGCTTCCCCGGGCAACGCCGACCTTGGCCGATGCACCAAGGTCGACGAAATCCCGTACGACTTCGTGCGCAAGTCGCTTTCGGTGGTGGTGCGCGAGGCGCACAGCCAGGACGATCTGATGATCTGCAAGGGCGCGGTGCTGAACGTCGCCGCCGCCTGCACCTGGGTCCTGACCGCGACCGGGCCGGTGCCGCTGGACCCGCAAAGACGGGCCGCGCTGGAGGAAAGGTTCAAGGCCTGGAGCGCCGAAGGCTACCGGGTGCTGGCACTGGCGATCCGGCATCTGCCCCGGCAGCGGTCCTATGGCCGCGCCGACGAGGTCGGGCTGGCCTTCGCCGGTTTCCTGTTGTTCCTTGATCCGCCAAAGCCCGGAGTGGCGCAGGCGCTGGCGGCGATGGCCGCGCGCGGGATCGGGGTCAAGGTCATCACCGGCGACAACCGTTATGTCGCCCAGCACCTGGCCGCCGCCGTGGGCCTGAAGGCCCACGCGATGATCACCGGCGAACAGCTTTCGCACATGACCAAGGAGGCGCTGTTCGGGCTTGCCCCGCGCACCGACCTGTTTGTCGAAATCGACCCCAACCAGAAGGAACGGATCATTGCGGCGCTGCGCCAGCACGGCCATGCGGTGGGTTACCTGGGCGACGGCATCAACGATGCGCCGGCCCTGCACACCGCCGATATCGGCATTTCCGTGGAGGGCGCGGTGGAAGTGGCGCGCGAGGCGGCCGACATGATCCTGCTGCAACGCGACCTGGGCGTGCTGCTGGCCGGCATCGACGACAGCCGCAAGACCTTCGCCAACACCATGAAATATATTTCGATCACCACCAGCGCCAGCTTCGGCAACATGATCAGCATGGCCTTCGCCTCGCTGTTCCTGCCGTTTTTGCCGTTGCTGGCCAAGCAGATCCTGCTCAACAACTTCCTGTCCGACCTGCCCGCGCTGGCCATTGCCTCGGACAATGTCGACCTGGACCAGACCCGCTCGCCCAGGCATTGGGACATCGGCTACATCCGCCGCTTCATGCTGTGCTTCGGCCTGGTCAGCACGCTGTTCGACTTCATCACCTTCGGCTTCCTGCTCGGCATCGCGCGGGCCAGTGCCGAAACGTTCCAGACCGCATGGTTCGTCGAATCGCTGATCACCGAACTGACCATCGTCCTGGTCATCCGCACCCGCAGGGCGTTCTGGCGCAGCCGGCCGAGCGCGCTGCTGGCCCGGCTCAGCGTGGCGGTGCTGGCGCTGGCGGTGGCCATCCCCTACCTGCCTGCTGCAGGCCGGCTCGGCTTCGTGCCCCTGCCGCCCATGGTGATGGCGGGCATCGTGACGATCACGGCGCTGTACCTGCTTGCATCGGAGGCGACCAAGCACTGGTTCTTCAGGCACGAGCAGCGCCGCGCCCCCGGGCACAGCGCCACGCACGCGCCGTGAGTGCCATGACGCGATGACCGCCGCGGGCGCGCATCACCGCCGCACCGTCGGCGGCAGCCCCTGGACCCTCAGCGCACCACCAGCACCGGCACGGTGCTGCGGGTCAGCACTTCCACGGTCTGGCTGCCCAGCAGCACCCGGGTCAGGCCGCGGCGCCCGTGCGAGGTCATCACCACCAGCTCGCTGCCGCGTTCGGCGATGGTCTCCAGGATGCCTTCGGCGGCATAACGGTCCAGCACGTGCACCGGCGTGGCATCGACCTCCATCTGCGCCGCCCGGTCCAGCGCCGGCTGCAGGATGAGGTTGGCCGAAGCCTCGCGTTCGGCACGATATTCCGGGCCGGACTCGTAGCCCACCGTCCAGCCCTGGACATCGGTCATGCCGCCGGCCCAGGGTTCGGACACGGTGAGGATGTCGACCTTGGATCCCAGCTTGGCCGCCAGCTCAAGTCCATGCTCCAGGCCGCGCAGGGACAGGTCCGAGCCATCGATGGCGATCAGGATGCGTGCGTACATGGGGCGCTCCAGCGTGTGTGGTGCCGTCCATTGGACGCCTGCCGGCGCGAGCGCGCCTTGATCGTGATCAAGGCCGGATCTATCGCTCGCCGTGTGGCGGGCAACACCCGTTTCCGTAGGGCGGGTCTCGACCCGCCGTTACCGGTTCGTCGGGCATGGCAATGGCGGGTCAAGACCCGCCCTACGCGGGGGACAGGTTGGCGTAGGCCAGCACCAGCCACTTGGCGCCTTCGTCGAACTGCACCTGCACCCGTGCATGCGCGCCGGCGCCTTCATAATCGACGACCACCCCGACGCCGAACTTGGGGTGCGACACGTTGGACCCGAGCTTGAGCGCCGGTGTTTCCAGCGGCGCATGGCCGAAGCCGCCGCGCGCAGCGCCCAGCGAGGCCGGCCGCGAGACCTGCACCTTGGGCCGCACCTCGTGGAGCAGTTCGCGCGGGATCTCGCGCAGGAAGCGCGAGGGCACGTTGTAGTTGTCCATGCCGTGGATCCGGCGCGACTCGGCGTAGGTCAGGACCAGCTTCTGGCGGGCGCGGGTAATGCCCACGTAGGCCAGGCGGCGCTCCTCTTCCAGCTTGCCGGCTTCCTCGACCGAGCGCGCGCTGGGGAACAGGCCTTCTTCCAGTCCGACCAGGAACACCAGCGCAAACTCCAGCCCCTTGGCCGAATGCAGGGTCATCAGCTGCACCCCATCCTCGCCGGCCTGGGCCTGGCCTTCGCCGGCCTCCAGCGCCGCGTAGGACAAAAAGGCGACCAGCTCGCTCATGCGCTCGGCCTCGGGCGCATCGTCCAGCGCCAGCGGATCGTGGTCGGCGCGGGCAAAGCGCGAGGCCACCGAGACCAGTTCGTCCAGGTTCTCGGTGCGCGAATCGGCATCCAGCCCGCCCTTGCTCTCCCGGGCCCAGTGCTCGCGCAGCGCCGAGCGCAGCAGCACGTGGTCGATCTTCTCCTTCAGGTCCAGCGCGGCGGTTTGCTCTTCCAGCAGGTCGATCAGCTGCACGAACGCGGCCAGCGCATTGCGCGCGCGCCCGGCCATCTGGCCGCCCTGCGCGCACTGGCGCGCGGCCTCCCACAGCGATACCGAATCGGCGCGCGCCTGCCGGCGCACTTCATCCAGGGTGCGCTCGCCGATGCCACGTGGCGGGGTGTTGACTGCACGCTCGAAGGCCGCATCGTCGGCGCGGTTGGCGATCAGGCGCAGGTAGGCCAGCGCGTCCTTGATTTCGGCACGTTCGAAGAAGCGCACCCCGCCATAGACCCGGTACGGCACCTGCTGGGCGAGCAGCGCCTCTTCCAGCGCCCGCGACTGCGCGTTGCTGCGGTAGAGCACGGCCACATCGCCATAGCTGCCGCCGTCGCGCACCCACTGATAGGCGCGCTCGACCACGTAGCGTGCCTCGTCCATCTCGTTGTAGGCGGCATACAGGTCGATCGGGTCGCCCTGGCCGGCATCGGTCCACAGCTGCTTGCCGATCCGGTCCGGATTGTGGGCGATGACCGCATTGGCCGCGCCCAGGATGTTGGCGGTGGAACGGTAGTTCTGCTCCAGGCGGATGGTCTGGGCGCCGGGGAAATCCTTCAGGAAGCGCTGCACGTTCTCGACCTTGGCCCCGCGCCAGCCGTAGATGGCCTGGTCGTCATCGCCGACCACGAACACGTGCCCGGTGTCGCCGGCCAGCAGCCGGATGAAGCCGTACTGGATCGCGTTGGTGTCCTGGAATTCGTCCACCAGCAGCTCGCCGAAGCGGTGCCGGTAATGGGCCAGCAGCGCCGGGGTGTCGCGCAGCAGCTCATGGGCGCGCAGCAGCAGTTCGGCGAAATCCACCAGCCCGGCGCGGTCGCAGCGGGCCTGGTATTCGGTGTAGGCGGCCACCATCGCGCTGAGCCACGCATCGCGGCCTTCGGGCTGGATGTGCTGCGGGCGCCTGCCTTCGTCCTTCTGCTGGTTGATCCACCAGGCGATCTGGCGCGGCGGGACCTTGGCCTCGTCCAGTTCCAGGGTCTGGGCCACGCGCTTGACCAGGCGCTGCTGGTCGTCGGCATCCAGCACCTGGAAGCCTTCGGGCAGCTTCGCGTCCTGCCAGTGCAGGCGCAGCAGGCGGTGGGCCAGGCCGTGGAAGGTGCCGATCCACATCCCGCGGCCGCCGTTGCGCAGCTGCGCATCGGCGCGCTGGCGCATTTCGGCGGCGGCCTTGTTGGTGAAGGTCACCGCCAGGATGCCGTGGGTGGGCACCGCATGGACCTCGTTGAGCCAGGCGATGCGGTGGGTGAGCACCCGGGTCTTGCCCGAGCCGGCACCGGCCAGGACCAGGTAATGCCCGGCAGGGGCGGACACGGCCTGACGCTGGGCCGGGTTCAGATCATCGAGCAGGTGGGAGACATCCATCGCCCGGCCATTCTACCGGGCCGGCTCACAATGAGCCGCTCAGCCCGGCCGCGCAGCGCCGTGGCCACCACACCGGCAGGCGGCGAAGAACGATGGCTGCCGCGATGGGCGCCACGGTCCTGACGAGGCGGCTTCATCGCCAGTTCGCAAAGGTGCCGCTAGGTTCAAGGATTGGTCCATGCGCCCACGCGCCGGTGATCCCATGCCACCTTCGGTACGCTCCATTTGCCAGACGCGCGCCGGCGCGCCGACCGCGTCGGCGCAGGTACCGCCGCAACTGCGGCACCGGCCCCTGGCCACGCCTTGGCGCGGCAGGCCCTGATGCCGATGGACGCGACTTCCCTGCCGGTCACGCCGGTCGCAGTGCCGCGCACGCCGTCACTGCCGGCGTTCCGGGTGCTGACCGCGAACATCCACATGGGCTTTGACATGCTGAACCGGCGCTTCGTGCTGCCGCAGCTGCGCGAGGCCATCCGCACGGTCGGGGCCGACATCGTGTTCCTCCAGGAAGTGCTCGGCAGCCACAGCCGCCATGCGCGACGCTGGCGCGCCTGGCCGGATGCGCCGCACTACGAGTTCCTCGCCGACAGCCTGTGGCCGCAGTTCGCCTACGGACGCAATGCGGTCTATCCGGACGGCCACCACGGCAACGCATTGCTGTCCAAGCTGCCGATCGTGCGCCACCAGAACCACGACGTCTCGGTGGCCGGGCATGAGAGCCGCGGCCTGCTGCATTGCGAGCTGGAGCTGCCCGGTCATCCCCAGACCCTGCATGCGATCTGCGTGCACCTGGGACTGCGCGAGGCCCATCGCCGCCGCCAGCTGGACCTGCTGTGCGAGGAACTGGCGGAGCGGGTGCCGTCCGCGGCACCGGTGGTGGTGGCCGGCGATTTCAATGATTGGCGCGCCACCGGCCATCGGCGCCTGCGCGGCTGCGGCCTGGTGGAAGCCTTCGAGCTCAAGCGCGGGCGGCTGGCGCGCAGCTTTCCGGCGCGCTGGCCGCTGCTGCCGCTGGACCGGCTCTACGTGCGCGGCCTGGCGGTCCACGAGGTGGCCGTGCATGGCGCAGCGCCGTGGTCGCGCCTGTCCGACCACCTGCCGCTGTCGGCGCACCTGTCCTGGCCGGGGGCGGCCGCGTGAGCGCCGCCGATCGGCGCTTGCGCTGGCGCCCGGGCAACCGGCTGCGCCTGCTCGAGAATGGCGAGGCCTTCTACGCGCGTGCGTTTGCGGCCATCGACGCGGCCCAGCGCGAGATCCAGCTGGAGACCTTCATCCTGTTCGAGGACCAAGTCGGCATGGAGCTGCATGCGCGGCTGGTGGCGGCCGGCCGGCGTGGGGTGCGGGTCCAGGTCCTGGTCGATGGCTACGGCTCGCCGGCATTCTCCGCCGGTTTCCTCCAGGCGCTGGCCGAGGCCGGGGTGGTGCTGCGCACCTTCGACCCCCACCCGACCCTGCTCGGCGTGCGTCTGCACATCTTCCGGCGCATGCACCGCAAGCTGCTGGTGGTGGACGGGCAGGTGGCCTTTGTCGGCGGCATCAACTATTCGGCCGATCATCTGTCCGGCTTCGGCCCCAAGGCCAAGCAGGACTATGCGGTGGAGGTGGAGGGGCCGGTGGTCGCGGACATCCACCGCTTCGTGCTCGGTCAGGACGGGGCATCGCCGGCGCCAGCCGTCGCCCAGGCCGGCGATGCCGATGCCGCCTTCGTGCTGCGTGACAACACGCGCCACACCAACGACATCGAACGGATCTACCGCATCGCGATCCGTTCGGCGCGCTCGGAGATCGTGATCGCCAATGCGTATTTCTTTCCCAGCTACGGCTTCCTGCGCGAGCTGCGCCGGGCCGCGCGACGCGGGGTCGTGGTGCGACTGATCCTGCAGGGCGAACCGGACATGCCGGCGGCGACGCTGGCGGCGCGTTCGCTGTACCGGCATCTGCTGCAGGACGGCGTGTTGATCCACGAATACAACGTGCGGCCGTTCCACGGCAAGGTCGCCCTGGTCGACCAGGACTGGGCCACGGTGGGCTCGAGCAACCTGGACCCGTTGAGCCTGTCGCTGAACCTGGAAGCCAATCTGGTCGTGCGCGATCGCGCCTTCAACCGTCAGCTGAGCGCGTGCCTGGAACGGTTGTGGCGCGATCACTGCCGGCAGGTGGACATCGGCATGCTGGCACGGAACCCGGACTGGCGGCTGGCGGCCAGGCTACCGGCGCCGCTGCTGTACCACGTGCTGCGGCGTTTCCCCTACTGGGCCGGGCTGCTGCCGGCGCATACCCAGCGCGTGGTCACCCTGACGCCGCCCGAGACGGTGGTGGCGCCGGAGCCGGTGACGCCGCCAGAGCCGGGCGCCACCGAGGCCGGCGACCGCCAGCTGACGGCGGGCACGGAAGGATGAAGCGGACGCCGCCGAAGTGGCGCGCGCGCCTGGCCAGGGGGCTGATGCTGGCGGTGCTGGCGGTGGTTGTGGTGCTGCTGGTGCGCTACGCACGCTCCACCGACTGGGCCGAAGTGGGCCAGGCCCTGCGCGGCTACGGCCCGGCCCGCATCGCCGCCTGCCTGGGCCTGGTGGCGCTGAGCTACCTGCTGTACTGCGGTTACGAACTGCTCTCGCGCTGGCAGGTCGGGCTTGCGCTGCCGCCGCTGCGCACCGCGGCCATCGGCCTGGTCAGCTACGCGGTCAGCCTCAACCTCGGCGCGCTGGTCGGCGGCGGCGGCCTGCGCCTGCGGCTGTACGGGCGCGAGGGCGTGGCCGCCGGCCAGGTGGTGCGGCTGGCGCTGTTCGCGGTGGCGACCAACTGGCTGGGCTATTGCGTGCTGGCCGGCGCCGCCCTGGCGGCCGGCGTGGTGCCACTGCCCGCCCGCGCCGGCAGCCCGGTGCTGTGGCGTGTGCTGGGGGCGGTCATGGTCGCGCTGGCGCTGGCCTACCTGTTGGTGTGCGCACGGTGGAGTGGAGTCCGGCTGCAGGTGCGAGGGCGCACGTTCGAGGTGCCGCGCCTGCGCATGGCGGCCCTGCAGCTGCTGCTGTCGTCGCTGAACTGGGCCATCCTGGGGGCCCTGATGTTCCTGCTGCTGCCGGACGGGGTGGGCTACCCGCGGGTACTGGCCGTGGTCCTGGTGGCGGCGCTGATCGGGATCATCCTGCACACCCCGGCCGGTCTGGGCGCCTGGGAATCGGCCTTCATGTTCACGCTGGGCAGGGAACTGGGCCAGTCTGCGGTGGTGGCCGCGCTGCTGGCCTACCGCGGCCTGTACTACCTGGTGCCGCTGGGCGTGGCGCTGCTGGTTCATGCGCTGCTCGAGGCTGCGCGCCCGCGCTCGCAAGCCCCACGCAAGGCACCGCCGCGGGCCAGCGCGGAACACTCCGTCGCGCGGCGGACCGGCGCACCCGGCGGAGAGACGCGAACCGACCCCGATGCCCGCAGGTAACATCGCGCTCTTCAAGCAACTTCAGGAAAAGCGCCCGATGATCGACCTGTACTACTGGCCCACGCCCAACGGGCACAAGATCACCCTGTTCCTGGAAGAAACCGGGCTGGCCTACACGATCAAGCCGGTGAACATCGGCGCCGGCGAACAGTTCGCCGCCGACTTCCTGGCCATCTCGCCCAACAACCGGATGCCGGCCATCGTCGACCATGCCCCGGCCGATGGCGGCGCACCGGTCAGCGTGTTCGAGTCCGGCGCGATCCTGCTGTACCTGGCCGAGAAGACCGGCCGGTTCCTGCCCGCGGACCTGCGCGGGCGGGTGCAGACGCTGGAATGGCTGTTCTGGCAGGTGGGCGGCCTGGGGCCGATGCTGGGCCAGAACCACCACTTCAACCAGTACGCGCCGGAACGGATCCCCTACGCGATCGACCGCTACACCAACGAGACCCGGCGCCTGTACGGGGTGCTGGACAAGCGCCTGGCCGGCCGGGACTTCATCGCCGGCGACTACTCCATCGCCGACATGGCGGCCTATCCGTGGATCGTGCCGCACGCCCTGCAGAAGATGGACCTGCTGGACTTCCCCAACGTGCAGCGCTGGTTCGAGGCGATCGGCGCGCGTCCGGCCACGGCCAAGGCCTACGCATTGGGCCCGCAGGTCAATCCGGCGCTGGGCGCGCCGTTGACCGAGGACCAGCGCCGGCACATGTTCGGGCAGCCGGCCAGGTAAGCGCCGATGACCCAGGGCCGCGCCGCACCCCCGACGCCGCTGACCATCGCGGCCATCACCGGCGATGCGCCGCTCAGCGGCCCCAGCCTGCTCAAGCCCGGGCTCGCCGCCGACGGCACGCGCGTGATCTACCTGCGCGGCAGCCAGCTGGACCGGCATCGGCTGGACCTGTGGGAATACGACATCGCCAGCGCGCGGCACCGGCTGCTGATCGATGCCACGCGGCTGCTGCCGGGCAGCGAAACCCTCAGCGATGAAGAACAGGCCCGCCGCGAGCGCCAGCGGCTGGCGGCCTACCGCGGCATCGTCGATTACCAGTGCGCAGCCGATGGCCGGCGGCTGCTGTTCGCCCTGGGCGGCGCGCTGTACCTGTTGGACCTGCAGGCAGACAGCGACAGCGCGGTGCGCCAGCTCACCCATGGCCAAGGCTTTGCCACCGACCCCAAGCTATCGCCGCAGGGCCGATACGTGAGCTTCATCCGCGCGCGCAACCTGTGGCTGATCGACCTGGCCGACGGCGCCCAGGTGCAGCTGACCTTCGATGGCAGCGAAGTGATCGGCAACGGCGTGGCCGAGTTCGTCGCCGACGAGGAAATGGGCCGCCATACCGGCTATTGGTGGGCCCCGGACGACAGCGCGATTGCGTTCGCGCGCATCGACGAATCGCCGGTGCCGGTCAAGCAGCGCCACGAGGTCCATGCCGACCGGACCGAGGTCATCGCCCAGCGCTATCCGGCCGCGGGCCAGGCCAACGTGCGTGTGCAGCTGGGCGTGGTCGCGCCGGCTGCAGGCGCGCGCCCGCAATGGGTGGAGCTGGGCGAGGATCCGGACATCTACCTGGCGCGCGTGGACTGGCGCGACGCCGCCCGGCTGACCTTCCAGCGCCAGTCGCGCGACCAGCAGACCCTGGAGCTGATCGAGCACACCCTGGCCACCGGCGCACAGCGCACGCTGCTGACCGAAACCTCGCCGACCTGGGTGCCGCTGCACGATGCGCTGCGGTTCCTGGACGATGGCCGTCTGCTCTGGGCCTCCGAGCGCAGCGGTTTCCTGCACCTGTACCTGGGCAACGAGGACGGCAGCACGCTGAGCGCGCTGACCAGCGGCCCGTGGCCGGTCGATGCGCTGCTGGCCATCGACGCCCAGGCCGGCCTGGTCTATTTCAGCGCGGGCCTGGACCACGGCGCGCCGGCACCGACCCAGTCCCAGCTGTGGTGCGTGCCGCTGGACGGCGGCCCGCCACGGCAGCTCTCGCGCACGCCGGGCATGCACGCGGCCAGCTTCTCAGCCGATGCAAGGGTGTACGTGGACAGCTGGTCGAGCACGAGCGTGCCGCCGCAGCTGACCCTGCACCGGGCCGACGGCGAGCAGCTCGCCACGCTGGTCGCCAACGACCTGCATGACCCGGCCCATCCGTATGCGCCGTACCTGCAGGCGCATCGTCCGCTGGAGTTCGGCACGCTCGGCGCCGCCGACGGCAGCACGCCGCTGCATTACAGCCTGATCAGGCCGGCCGGTTTCGATCCGGCCAGGCGCTATCCGGTGGTGGTGCACGTGTACGGCGGGCCGGCCGCGCAGACCGTCACCGATGCCTGGGCTGCGCGCAGCGACGCGCTGTTCAACCAGTTCCTGGCCCAGCGCGGCTATGTGGTCTTCAGCGTGGACAACCGCGGCACGCCGCGACGCGGGCGCGCGTTCGGCGGTGCGCTGCATGGCCGCCAGGGCACGGTGGAAGTGGCCGACCAGCTGGCCGGCATCGACTTCCTCAAGACCCTGCCGTGGGTGGATCCGGCGCGGATCGGCGTGCATGGCTGGTCCAACGGCGGCTACATGACCCTGATGCTGCTGGGCCAGGCGCCGCAGGTGTATGCCTGCGGCGTGGCCGGCGCGCCGGTGACCGACTGGGCGCTGTACGACACCCACTACACCGAGCGCTACATGGGCCATCCGCAGGCCAACGCCGCCGGCTACGCGCAGGCCAGCGTATTCACCCACGCCAGCGCGATCGCGCCCGGCGCCCTGTTGCTCATGCACGGCATGGCCGACGACAACGTGCTGTTCTCCAACAGCACCCGGCTGATGAGCGCGCTGCAGGCGGCCGGCACGCCGTTCGAGCTGATGGCCTTCCCCGGCGCCAGGCATGGCCTGCAGGGCACGGACCTGGCGTTCCGCTATCGGCTGATGGACGCCTTCTTCGCCCGCCACCTGCGGCCCTGAGCCGCGCCTTGCAGGCGCATCGACGCCAGCTGCCGCGGCTTTCAGCGGGTGGGCGGCGGTGGCATCGGCGGGCGCGGGCCGGAGGGGTCCTGCGCCCCGGGCGGGACGTAGATCGCGATCCCGGCGCCCTGTTTCTGCTGGGTCGGGATGCCGATGCCGATCCCGCCGCCGACATGGCCGCCGTAGCTGCCGCCGCCCACCGACACCCCCACCGGCGAGCGGCCGCCATCGCCGCCCACGCCGATCAGGACCACGCCGTTGGCGCCCAGCCTGGCCGCTTCGTTCTTCAGCCGCCGGACCACCGCGTCGGTCTGGCCCTGGGTGCCGAAGCCGACCGCACTGCGGGCATCGAGCTGGGCGATCTGGATCGCGCCGGGCGGCACTGCCGTGTAGATGCGCACCGTGGCCGGATCCACCGGCGGGCGCGCATCGGACAGCATGACCCTGGAGGTGCCGGCGCAGGCGGCCAGCGACAACAGCAGGGCAGTGGCAAGGACGGAACGCAGGGTCATGGCACACCTGTCAGACGAAAAACAAGGACGGAAAGAGGGATGCAGCGCGCCCGATCATCGGCCCGTGCCACTGAATCCGGCCCGACGCCGCGGCGGTCTGCACCGCGCCGGCAACGCACCAGGATCATGACCCGGCCCGCCATGCCCTGCGGCGTATCATGCCCGCGCTTTCGTCGGAATCCTTGCCATGCCCTATCCCGCCCATCGCCCGCGCCGCATGCGCCGCGACGAGTTCTCCCGCCGGCTGATGCGCGAGCACGTGCTGACCACCGACGACCTGATCTACCCGGTGTTCGTCCACGAGCTGGCCGGACGTGCGCCGGTGGCCTCGATGCCGGGGGTGGAACGGCTGTCGATCGAGGAGCTGCTGAAAGTGGCCGAACAGGCCGCCGAGCTGCGCATCCCGGTGCTGGCGCTGTTCCCGGTGACCGCCCCGCAGGCCAAGTCGCTCGATGCCGCCGCCGCCTGCGACGATGACGGCCTGTGCCAGCGCGCGGTGCGTGCGGTCAAGCAGCGCTTCCCGCAGCTGGGGGTGATGACCGACGTGGCCCTGGACCCCTACACCAGCCACGGCCAGGACGGGATCATCGACGACACCGGCTATGTCATCAACGATGTCACCATCCAGGTGCTGGTCCAGCAGGCGCTCTCGCATGCGCGCGCCGGCGTGGACATCGTCGCCCCCAGCGACATGATGGACGGCCGCATCGGCGCGATCCGCGCCGCCCTGGAAGAAGACGCCCACATCCACACCAGGATCATGGCCTATTCGGCCAAGTACGCCTCGGCCTTCTACGGCCCGTTCCGCGATGCGGTCGGCAGCGCCGGCGCATTGGGCAAGGCCGACAAGGCCACCTACCAGATGGACCCGGCCAACACCAATGAAGCCCTGCACGAAGTGGCCGCCGACCTGGACGAAGGTGCCGACATGGTCATGGTCAAGCCGGGCATGCCTTACCTGGACGTGGTGCGCCGGGTCAAGGACGAGTTCGGCGTACCGACCTACGCCTACCAGGTCAGCGGCGAGTACGCGATGCTCATGGCCGCCTTCCAGAACGGCTGGCTGGACCAGGACAGGTGCGTGATGGAAGCGCTGACCGCGTTCAAGCGTGCCGGTGCCGACGGCATCCTGACCTACTTCGCCCTGGACGCGGCCAGGCAGCTGCGCCAGATCCACGGCCGATGAACACCGCCATGGCCCTGCAGGCGCTGCTGGGCCTGCCGATGGTCTGCGCCACGGGGTTCGCGCTGGTGCTGGCGCTGATCGCCCCGCAGGTGCCAGGCCGCGGCATGGCCCGCTGGGGCGCAGCGCTGATGCTGGTCAGCCAGTTGGGCGCGCTGACGGTGAGCGTGGGCCAGATGACGCTGCTCCAGCACAGCCTGTCCAGCGGCGCCGGCATGCGCCAGGCGCAGCTGCTGCTCGGCGTGATCCACCTGGGCCTGGGGGTGGTGGCGGTGGCGGGCATCTGCCTGCTGGCGGCCGGCTTCCTGCGCACTGCCAGGGCCGCCGCCGACGGGATCAGCTAACGCGCGCCAGCGTGTGCCGGCCGCCCGAGGCGAGGCGTGTGGGACACTAGCCACTTTGGTCCACATGAGTTCCTGCATGAGTCGCTACGCCCTGTTCGGCCGCTCCGTCTCCTCCTCGCCTTCGCCGAGGATCCACGCCGCCTTTGCCCGCCAGACCGGCATCGCGATGGAGTACACCGCCATCGATGTCGAACCGCAGGCCCTGGGCGCGGCGCTGGAGGCCTTCGTCGCCGGCGGCGGTCGCGGCGCCAACATCACCGTCCCGCACAAGGAAGCCGCCTTCGCCCGCTGCGCCCGGCTCAGCGACCGCGCGCGCCAGGCCGGGGCGGTCAACACCCTGCGCCTGGACCAGGGGCAGTGGTACGGCGACAACACCGATGGCGCCGGCCTGGTGCGCGACCTCACCGACCGCCACGGCCTGGACCTGCGTGGTCGCCGCACCCTGCTGCTGGGCGCCGGCGGCGCCGCGCGCGGGGTGGCCCCGGCGCTGCTGGAGGCCGGCGTGGGCGAGCTGGTCATCGTCAACCGCCACCCCGAGCGCGCCGACGCCCTGGCCGACATGCTCGGCGAACCAGCCCGCGCCCATACCCGCTACTGGGAAGACCTGGCCACCATCGGCGACTTCGAACTGATCATCAACGCCACCTCGGCCGGACGCCATGACGGCTCGGCGCTGATGCTGCCCTTGGCCCTGTGCAATGACATGACCGCCGCGGTCGACCTGAACTACGGCGATGTCGCCATCGCCTTCCTGGCCTGGGCGCGCAGCGCCGGCCTGCGCACCATCATCGACGGCCTGGGCATGCTGGTCGAACAGGCGGCGGAGAGTTTCCAACTGTGGCACGGGGTGCGGCCGGACACCGATGCGGTGTATGCACTGCTGCGGCAGGCAACGCCGGAACCGAAGGCGGCTTGAGGGTTTCGGGCGCTTGCCTATTAAACCTTGGCGGTTTCACGCCCCAAGAAAAGCTTTCGTGCGGCTTCGCCGCCCGACCTACTTTCTTTGCTTGTGCAAAGAAAGCTAGGCAAAGAAACACACTCCGGGCGGCACGCCTGCGCCTGGCGCAGGTCCGCTACGGGACGAGGGATTTTTGGATGGGACATCCTGTCCCGTCCAAAAACGACGTGCATCCATGCACGTCGCCCTGCGGGTCTTCACCTCGTCCCTTCGCCGTGCCTCACGGAGGATTGAGAGCACAGACCAAAGCAAAAGCGAAAAGCGAAAAGCGAAAAGCGAAAAGCGAAAAGCGAAAAGCGAGAAAGTCTGTCCTGTTCGACGTTTGATCAAATATGCGCGTCCAGCGCCGAGCTTGCTCGGCGGCTTTGGTTTTTACTGTTGCTCTGCTCTTGATCTTCAGCGCCTTCAAAGGGAGCCGAGCACCGCAGCTGGAAACGGCCGAAGAGGCGCGGGTGTCTGAGCGCAGCGAGTTCCCGCGCCGTGCCGTTTCCGGCGAGGAGCGCAGGGCACCGATGCGCAGCATCGGCGAACGTCAGGCGCAGGCGGTTTTGGCTACTTTTGCCAAGCACAAAAGTAGCTCGCGCCGCAAAGCGGCATGAAAGCCTTTGCCTTCTGGAAAAAAAGCAGCGAAGCGGTATCGGGCAGTCGCAAAATCGCTGAACAGCCAAAATTCGCACCCCATATCTCCGCCCCCGCCACACCCCATGCGAACATACCCCCCATGAGTGACCGCACCGGCCCAGCGGCAGACCACGACACGGCCAGCACCGGGCGCAGCCTCGACGAGGCCCTGAAAACCCGCATCCGCGATGCCTACGCCGCCCTGCGCGATGCCACCCCCGGGTTCACCACCCGCCGCGCGCAGAGCCAGATGATCGGCGTGGTGGCGCGCGCGCTGGGCACCAGCGGCGGGGTCGGCGTGATCGAGGCACCGACCGGCGTGGGCAAGAGCCTGGGTTACCTCACCGCCGGGGTGCCGATCGCGCTGGCCGCCGGCAAGAAACTGGTCATCAGCACCGGCACGGTGGCGCTGCAGGCGCAGCTGGTGGAACGCGACATTCCCGCTTTCCTCAAGGCCACCGGCATCCAGGCCAGCGTCGCCCTGGCCAAGGGCCGCACCCGTTACCTGTGCACCCGCAACGTGGCCGAGCTGCAGGGCGAGGTGGGCGGCCAGGAATCGATGTTCGGCGATGAAGGCGCGCTCTACGACCGTCCGCTGACCCCGGCCGACACCGCCCTGGCCAACCGCCTGGCAGCCCTGTTCACCGACAGCCAGTGGAACGGCGACCTGGATGCCTCGCCCGAGCCGGTCAGCCCGACCCTGCGTGCGCGCATCACCACCAATGCCGCCGGCTGCGCGGGCCGCCGGTGTTCCTACGCCGGCCAGTGCCCGGTGCTCAAGGCGCGCAACCACGTGCGCGAGGCGCAGATCGTGGTCACCAATCACGCGCTGTTGCTGTCGACGCTGTCGCTGGGCGAGGGCGAAAACGGCCAGCCGCTGATCGCCCCGCCCGACCAGATGCTGCTGGTCCTGGACGAAGGCCACCACGTGGCCGGGGTGGCCATCGGCCAGGGCGCGGCGCGCCTGCCGATGGACGACATGAGCCGGCGCACCAGCCGCCTGCAGACCTTGATCGCGGCCACCTACCGGATGGTCGACAAGGACACCATCAGCCAGCTGCATCCCAACGAGGCGATCGAACTGGCGGCCAACGTCAGCCGCCAGCTCAAGGCCTTCCGTGAGGCGCTGGATGCGGCCTGGACGCCGGATCCTTCAGAACGCCAGCCGCAGTGGCGCGCGCCCAACGGCCGCCTGCCGCCGGACTGGTCGCCGGCGATCGAGGCGCTGGCCGACGACACCCGCAACCTGCTCAACTGGGTGAGCGCCGCCGCCCCGCTGGTCGGCAAGTCCAAGCAGGACGATGCCAGCAAGGAGCGCGTGCAGCGCAACCTGGGGATCGCCCTGGAGATGATCCAGTCCCAGCACGCGCTGTGGGCCGGCTGGAAGCGCCAGGACCCCGAGGGCGTCCCGCCGATGGCGCGCTGGATGACCCGCGAGCGCGATGGCGAGCTGGTCTGTCATTGCTCGCCGGTGTCGGCCGCGCAGGTGCTGGGCCAGCTGCTGTGGAAGCAGGTCGATTCGGTGGTGATGACCTCGGCCACGCTGACCGGTGGCAACGGCTTCACCGCGCTGGCCATCGATACCGGCCTGCCCGAGCACGCCGAGGCCGTCAGCCTGAGCTCGCCGTTCGACCTGGCCCGCCAGGCGCAGCTGGTGGTGCCCAGGTTTCCGGCCGCGCCGGACGACCGCGAAGGCCATCCGCAGGAAGTGGCCAGGTACCTGGTGCGCGAGCTGGACTGGGGCAAGGGCTCGATGGTGCTGTTCACCTCGCGCTGGAAGATGGAAAAGGTCGCCGACCTGCTGCCGGTCACCCAGCGCAACCGGGTCCTGGTCCAGGGCGAAGGCAACAAGTCGCAGATCATCGCCGAACACCTGCGCCGCATCGGCGCCGGCGAAGGCTCGGTGCTGTTTGGCCTGAATTCCTTTGGCGAAGGCCTGGACCTGCCCGGCGAGGCCTGCACCACGGTGGTCATCACCCAGGTGCCGTTCGCGGTGCCGACCGATCCACAGACCGCGACCCTGAGCGAATGGCTGGAAGGCCGCGGCCACAACGCCTTCAACCTGATCGCGATCCCGCATGCGCTGCGCATGCTGACCCAGTTCGCCGGCCGCCTGATCCGCACCTCCACCGACAGCGGCCGGGTGATCATCCTCGACTCGCGCCTGCTCAGCCGCCGCTACGGCCGCCAGATCATCGACGCCCTGCCGCCCTTTGCACGGGTGATTGGCTGAAGCCGCAGTCACCGTGACCGCTCCGCCGGCCAGGCCAGCCACCACGCAAGTGGCGACATGGTCGGCGCTGCGCGGCCTGTGAGGCCTGCGACGCACACCGGCGCGGTGTTTGCCGGTAAGGTGCAGCGGTCACGCCGCCCGTTGCCCCGATGCCTGTCCGCCCGCTCCTGCCCCGACGCCGCGCCGATGCCACGCAGAACCGCATGCTGTTGCTGCAGGCGGCCGAAAAGGTATTCACCGAACACGGCGTGCAGGCGCCGCTGGAAGCGGTCTCGCGCCAGGCCGGCGTCGGCCGGGCCACCCTGTTCCGCAACTTCCCCGATCGCCAGTCGCTGGTGATCGCGCTGCTCGAACGCGGCCTGGACAGCGTCGCCGCCGAAGCCGCGCGTCTGGAGGGCACGCCCGATGCCTTGGTGCACCTGCTGCACCACGTGCTGGAGCGGGTGATGGTGCGCGCCCCGCTGGTGGAGTACTGGCAGACCGTCGGCCGCGGCCAGCCGCAGATCGAGGCGGCCGTGCTGCGGCTGCTGTCGATCTTCGAACCGCTGGTCAGGCGCGCGGTGGCCGAAGGCCGCTGTCGCCCCGACCTGGGGCCGGGCGACATCCTGCTGCTGCTGCCGCTGTTCGGTGCCGGCGCCGCGCCGCTGGGACAGCGCATGGCGCTGGCCGACCGGATCTGGGAATTCGCCATGGACATCGTCCAGCCGGCCACGCCGCCACCCAGGCGCTGAAGGCTGGGGCCGGGCGCCTGGGCCTGCGCCGGCCCAGGCTGGGGCCGCGCTGCTAGACCGCCTGCCCGGGCACCTGCGCCAGCGCCTGCTGCACGTCCTGTGCCGAACGCGGACGGATCAGCCGCGCCACTTCCCGTCCATCCTTCAGCAGCACCACCGTGGGCCACAGCTTGACCCCGAATGCACGGCCCAGTGCACGGCCGCGCCCGTCCTCCACCTTCAGGTGGATGATGTCCTGGCGCGCGCCGAGCGCCTGCTCCAGCGCCGGCTGCGCGGACATGCAGTGCGGGCACCAAGCCGTGCCGAACTCCAGCGCGACGACGCCGGCCATGGCCTCCACCTGCGCCAGGCTGGGCTCCTGCTGCGCGTAGCGGCCGGTGAAGGCCATGGCCTCAGGACAGGGCGTGCTGGATGTCTTCCAGCGGCATGTTGGTGAGGTCCTTGGCCACATCGGCCAGCAGCCGATCGAGGGTGGCCTTGTGCAGCAACGGGCGCACGTGGCCCAGGGTCCTGGGGTCGGCCACCAGCACCAGGTGGCTGTAGCGGTTGTTCAGGGCGCCGGCATTGAGCGCACCGGCCAGCTGCTTGGCAAAGGTCGCCTCATCCAGCTGTGCCTGGCTCGAATCCCTGGGCATGGACCCGGACGGGCCTTCGTCGTCCAGGTTCTGGCCTTCCAGCCATGCCTCCTGCTTCAAGGCAAGCTTGTAATCGGTGCCGACGTTGGTGAACACGCGTGCCGAGCCGCCATCGGCGACCACGACCAGAGTGCCCTGGGGAATCAGTTTGGACATGAAAGTACTCCTTAAGCTCATGAAAGCGTGCGACGGATCGGCACGCCGCCACCGTAGGCGGCGGTCCGTGAGTCTAGTGGGTAGCGCATGCATGTGTGGCGTGAGCGGGCCGCGTTGTCACCCGCGCGCTCAGGTCACGGCAGCGCACGCACGAACAGGCGTGCGCCGCCGCTGCCACCGCCGGGCCGCTCCTGCAAGGCAAAGTGCCTGGGCTGCTTGCGGAACAGGTCGCTGAGCTTGCGATGGCCGTACAGGCGTGGGTCGAAATCCGGGCGAATCTTGGTGAGATAGCTGCCGACCGCACCCAGCGGGGCCCAGCCTTCCTCGTCGGAGGCTTCCTCGATCGCCTGGCGCAGCAGGGCCAGCGGCGGGGTGTTGCCCTTGGCCGCCGGCGGCTCGGGCGTGGCCGGCGCGGCGGCTGTGGCCGGGGCGTTGGCCGCCGGTTTCCTGCCAGAGCGCCTGGTCGGCACGGCCGGCTTGGGTGTCTCGACCGGGGCGCTGGCCGCGTCTGCGCGCAGCACGTCGTTGTAGATGAACTTGTCGCAGGCCTGGACGAAGGGATCGGGCGTCTTGCCCTCACCGAAGCCATAGACCACCAGCCCTTCCTCGCGCAGCCGTTGCGCCAGGCGGGTGAAATCGCTGTCGCTGGAGACCAGGCAGAAGCCGTCGAAGCGACCGGTGTACAGCAGGTCCATCGCATCGATGATCAGCGAGCTGTCGGTGGCGTTCTTGCCGCTGGTATAGGCGAACTGCTGCACCGGCGCGATCGAATGCTTGAGCAGCGCGGCCTTCCACTGGGTCATGCGGGTGCTGGTGAAGTCGCCATAGATGCGCTTGACGCTGGCCACGCCATACTTGGCCACCTCGGCCAGCAGGCCTTCGATCACCGACGGCTGCGCGTTGTCCGCATCGATCAGCACCGCCAGGCGCTGCTGGTCGTCGTCGGTGTCGGCCTTGAGCGAGGGCTTGGACTTCATGGGCGTTCCTGCGATGCGAACGCGCATCGTACTGCGCCGGGCACACCGGGGACGAACCGGGCGGCCAGGGCCGGCAGGCGCCGACCACGGCCTGTCCGCGCACGGCGCCCGCCCGGACACGCGCGGGCCAGGTCGCGCCGGCGCCGCACCCCGGCGTGCAACGCAGGCCTGGCATCGGCCACACTTGCGGCCTGTTCATCGCATCAGGCACCCCGCATGTCGAGCTGGCTGCGCCGCAAGGACATCAACACCGTCACCGTGCACGAGGCCGGGCGCCAGCTGGTGCCCACGCTGGGCTGGCCGCACCTGATCGCGCTGGGCATCGGCGCGATCGTCGGCACCGGCATCTACACCCTGATCGGGGTGGGCGCCAACCTGGCCGGGCCGGCGGTGCTGATTTCGTTCCTGGCCGCCGGCATCGTCTGTGCGTGTGCGGCGCTGGCCTATGCCGAGATGGCCACGATGATGCCCGCCGCCGGCAGCGCCTACACCTACAGCTACACCGTGCTGGGCGAGACCATCGCCTGGGTGGTGGGCTGGAGCCTGATCCTGGAGTACTCGCTGGTGGTGAGCACCGTCGCGGTGGGCTGGTCGGGCTATGCGGTGGGCTTTTTGAAAGGCCTTGGCGTCGACCTGCCGCTGGCGCTGAGCGCCGGCCCGCATGCCGGCGGCCTGCTCAACCTGCCGGCGGTGTTGATCACTTTCGCCGTGGCCGGGCTGCTGATGGCCGGCACCAGGGAAAGCGCGACCCTCAACGCGATCCTGGTGGTGGTCAAGATCATCGCGCTGGGCATCTTCGTGGCGATCGCGCTGCCGCACTTCGATGCCAGCCACATGCAGCCGTTCATGCCGTACGGGTTTGCCAAGTCGGTCGGCGCCGACGGTGTCGAACACGGGGTGATGGCCGCCGCGGCGATCATCTTCTTCGCCTTCTACGGCTTCGATGCGATCTCCACCGCCGCCGAGGAAACCAAAAACCCCGAGCGCGACCTGGCCATCGGCATCATCGGCGCGATGGTGGGCTGCACCCTGATCTACGTGCTGGTGGCGCTGGCTGCGGTGGGGGCGATGTCCTACACCGTGTTCGGCCACAGCGCCGAACCGCTGGCGATGATCCTGCGCCAGCTCGGTGCGCCAGGTGCGGCCAGGGTGATCGGCGCGGCCGCGGTGATCGCGCTGCCGACGGTGCTGCTGGCCTTCCTGTACGGACAGAGCCGGATCTTCTTTGTGATGTCGCGCGATGGCCTGCTGCCGCGCGGCCTGTCCAGGGTCAGCGCACGCACCGGCACGCCGATTGCCACCACGGCGTTCACCGCCGTGCTGGTGGCCGCGCTGGCCGGCGTGGCGCGCCTGGACGAGATCGCCGCGCTGGCCAACGCCGGCACCCTGGCCGCCTTCACCGCCGTGGCCGCCTGCATGCTGGTCCTGCGCCGGCGCGAGCCCGACCGCCCCCGCAGCTTCCGCACGCCGCTGGCGTGGTTCGTCGGCCCGCTGGCGATCGCCGGCTGCCTGTATCTGTTCTTCAGCCTGCCCAGCCGCACCCAGCTCTACTTTGCGCTCTGGAACGCGGTCGGGCTGGTGGCGTATGTGGCGTATGGGCGGCGCAATGCGGTGCTGGGGAAATCGTCGCCGCCGGCGTGATCAACTGCAGGCAGGCTCTGCGCGGGAATGACGGCTTCGAGCAGACGCGTATCCGACAGCAACCACGCACGCGCGACTTCACCTGGCGCGCCGATGGCTCACTTCCCCGACAGATCGATCACGCACTGCGCGGTGCCGTCGCCGTTGTCCTGCAGTTCGCGGATCGGCGGCAGCTTCTGCGCCCTGGCCACGTCCAGCTTGCCCGGCGGGCAGGCAAAGGTCAGCGGGCCGGCGGCCTTGATCGGGGCGAAGCGCCATGAGGTCGGCTCGATGTCCGCAGCGGTCACCGTGCCCTTGTCCTTGAGCCAGGCGGCCAGGATCTCGCGGCTGCCCTCGGGCGCGGCCAGCACCACGTTGCGGCCATCCAGGCCGGGGAAGTTGCCGCCGCCGCTGGCGCGGTAGTTGTTGCTCACCACGATGAAGGGTTGCTCGGGCCTGACCGGCCTGCCCTGCCAGGTGAGCGTGGTGATACGCGCACCAACCGGCTTGGTGACATCGACCACGTAGGCGATGCCGCCCTGCAGCTGGTCGGCGTTGTAGCTCTCATGGCGCGGATTGATCAGCGCCTGCGCGCCGGCCTTGGCCGGGTCGATCCGGTTGTAGCGCCCGGCCGATCTTTCCAGCCAGGCCTTGACCCCGGCCCCGTCCACCTTCACCGCCGCCAGCGTGTTGGGGAAGAAGTACAGGTCGGCCGCACTGCGCAGGGTCAGGGTGCCGGCCGGCACGTCGGTGTAGTCGTCCGGTCCGCCAAAGCCGCTGCGGAACGGCGCGGCGGCCGACAGCACCGGCACCTCGGCCAGCTCCGGATGCAGGCGCGGCAGTTCGCGCCGCACGTAGTCGCGCTGGGCCGCGTTGACCACCGCCAGCGCGCTGCTGTTGCCCTGGTCGGTGAAGTAGCTGGTGAAGCGCACCTGGCTGGTGCCGATCGGCGTGTTGACATAGGCCTGCGCGGCGGCGTGGGCGCGGGCCACCAGCGGGGCGATCGCCGGATCGGCCGGCACGCAGTCGCCCTTGGCCTTGCAGATCGGGCGCACTTCGCTGTGGCTGGTGGCCGGGTCGATCACCCAGCGGCCGTCCCTGCGCACCAGCACCAGATCGATCACGCCCAGGTCCTTGCCGAAGAAGCCGCCCATCACCGCCGGCTTGCCGCGCACGAAACCGCGCGTGGCGTCGGTGTCGGGCAGATCCTTGTAGCGCGGGCCGGGGAACTGGGCATGCGAGTGGCCCAGCAGCAGCACGTCGATACCGTCCACCCCGGCCAGGTGCCAGCCACCGTTTTCCATGTCCGGCGTGTACGGCGCGGCATTGAGCCCGCCATGCAGGATGCCGACCACCAGATCCGGATGCTGGGCCTGCAGCTGCGGCAGGTAGCGCCGGGCGGCTTCGACCACGCCGGTGACGGTGACCTTGCCTTCCAGGTTCTGCTTGTCCCAGGCCATGATCGGCGGCGGGGTGAAGCCGATGATGCCCACCCGCAGCGGCACGGTCTGCGTCCTGCCGTCGGCCGCGGTCACGGTGATGGTCTTGGTGACGATGGTCCAGGGCTTGAAGATCGGCTGGCCATCGCGGGCGCTGAACACGTTGGACAGCACCAGCGGATAGTTCGGGCCCTTGCACTTGTGCGTGGTGCCGCCCTCGACGTTCATCGGCGTGCCGCTGACCTGCGACAGGTAGCCCAGGCCGTAGTTGAACTCGTGGTTGCCGGCGGTGCCGCCGTCGTAGCCCATTGCGTCGAAGGCCTGGTAGATGCCCAGTTCCTCATCGCAGGCAAGCGGCTGCACCTTGGCCTGAAAATCGGCCAGTACCGTGCCCTGGATGGTGTCGCCGCTGTCGAACAGCAGGCTGTTGGGAAACTCGCCGCGCGCCTGGCCGATCAGCGTGGCCACCCGCTCGTAGCCCAGCGAGGGGTCCTCCTTTTGCTTGTAGTAGTCGTAGCTGAGGATGCTGGAATGCACATCGGTGGTTTCCAGGATCGCCACCCGCGCGGTGGCGCCATCGGCCAGGGCCGGCCTGGGCGCCTGGCTGGCGCAACTGCCCAGCGATACGGCGAGGAGGAGACAGCACAGGACACGGCGCGGCTGGGACATCGCACATCACAAGAGCAGGCGGGACCGGCGAAACTAGCAGATCATCGCGACGGGGTCTTGTCAGCCGCTGGCCACTGGCCAGCACCGGGGCAGGCACAAGCGCCTGCGTGGGAGCCGCTTCAGCGGCGAAGCGGTTCCCCGGCAAGGCCACATCGGCGCTGAAGCGGCTCCCGCCTTGCTCCATGCGCTCGCACACCCGCATGGAAGCGGGTTGTTTCCTGCCCGCACACACCCAACCCATACGCCCGCGCACGTGGCCGTCTGACGCCCCGGGGATTAAGATGCCGCGCGCACGACATTCCAGCTGAGGCATTCGTCTTGATCATCCATCCCAAGGTCCGCGGCTTCATCTGCACCACCGCCCATCCGCTCGGTTGCGAACTCAACGTGCGCGACCAGATCGCCGCCACGCGCGCGCAGGGCGTGCGCAGCGATGGCCCGAAGAAGGTGCTGGTGATCGGCGCCTCCAGCGGCTACGGCCTGGCTGCACGCATCACCGCCGCATTCGGCTTCGGCGCCGACACCCTGGGCGTGTTCTTCGAAAAGCCCGGCAGCCCGAGCAAGCCCGGCACCGCCGGCTGGTACAACGCGGCGGCCTTCGACAAGTTCGCCAAGGCCCAGGGCCTGTACAGCCGCTCGATCAACGCCGATGCCTTCTCCGACCAGACGCGGGCCAAGGTGATCGAACTGATCAAGGCCGAAATGGGCGGCCAGGTGGACCTGGTGGTGTATTCGCTGGCCTCCCCGGTACGCAGGCTGCCGGCCACCGGCGAGCTCAAGCGATCGGCACTCAAGCCGATCGGCAGCACCTACCAGTCCACCGCCATCGACACCAACAAGGACACGATCATCCACGCCTCGATCGAGCCGGCCAGCGAGCAGGAGATCCAGGACACGGTGGCCGTGATGGGGGGCCAGGACTGGGAGCTGTGGATCAACGCGCTGGGCGAAGCCGGCGTGCTGGCACCGGCGGCCAGGACGGTGGCCTTCAGCTACATCGGCACCGAGATCACCTGGCCGATCTACTGGCACGGCGCGCTGGGCAAGGCCAAGGCCGACCTGGACGCCACCGCCCGGCGGCTCAACGCCAGGCTCTCGGCCAACGGCGGCAGCGCCAACGTCGCGGTGCTCAAGTCGGTGGTCACCCAGGCCAGTTCGGCGATCCCGGTGATGCCGCTGTACATCTCCATCATCTTCAAGGTGATGAAGCAGCAGGGCCTGCACGAGGACGCCATCGAACAGCTCAACCGCCTGTTCCGCGCGCGCATGTACCGCAGCGACGGTGCCCCGGCACAGGTCGACGAGGAAAACCGCCTGCGCCTGGACGACTGGGAGCTCAAGCCCGAGGTGCAGGCCGCGGCCAAGGCGATCTGGCCCCAGGTCACCACCGAGAACCTGTTTGCGCTGACCGACTACGCCAACTACAAGCACGAGTTCCTCAGGCTGTTCGGCTTCGAACGCGACGATGTGGACTACGACGCCGAGGTCAACCCCGAGGTGAAGTTCGACGTGATCGAACTCTGAGCGGCCGCAAACCCGTGGAGGGCCCTGCAGCCTGCAACAGGACCGTCATCAGGTGCCAAGGAAGCGCCGCGAGACTCGCAATACGCCCCTGACCTTTCGTGATGCTTTTCAGTGTTCTGGAACTCCACAAGCCGAGCAGACCAGACAGAGGACTGGCACCTGGATTAAGCCCACCCGCGAAGGGGCGGCGGCCTGAATTGTTAGGGCCCCCTACGTGTCAACGTGCGACCGATACGTCAGTGAACGCCGGCTCTTGCAGGATGAGGCCATTGAGGTAAGCGAAGCATGGATCATCAGGCAACATCCTGGCTTTGCCAAGGAGCCGCTCTTTGAATGATCTGAACTTGACGACCTGCAAGACCCACTCGTGATTCCCGTCTGTGCTCTGGCTTGCGCTCGCACCGATCATGTAATGACGGCCCCGCCAAGTGACGTCGCAATACCAGCCCCAATCCTCGGATTGGGGTGCAGACATGGCAACGTCAGCCGGAACGCGTACGCGAAGCCACTCCAATAATGAAGTGCCCGCGACCGGGTTATTGGGATTCTCAGGCTCAACAGACACATCGAAGAGCCGTGACTGGAAGTGGATCACCGGATGCATGATGTGGCCCCCAACGTCTGAGTTACTGTAAGCCGACTGGCGAACCCAATTCGGATTGAATGAATTCAGGCAGCATCACAGCGGTGTCTCAACTGCGTGCTTGCACCTACCCGCTCAACCATTTTTGCAACGTACCGTTTTTGACAATCCAACCGGCGATGAAAATGAACCAGAACGCCAGCGCGACAAAGGTTAATGCATGTTGCAGGATGGACGCGCCGCAGCGTTTTTCCAGTAGTAGGCCACCAACGCTGCAAGCCAGCACAGCTCGGTGGGAAAGAAACGGAAGATGCGGAGCAACCAGCGAATCCAGCACCCGGCCCGGCGGGTGGGTGCTGATGAAGGCTGGGCAAGCTTCCAGACCATCGCCAAGATATCAAGCCTGCATGTGTCGCCGCTTGTCGCCAAAGGCCTGAATTAAGGCGACTGGTGACGCGGATTCGGCTTGGACGAGGTGTTGGGCGTGAAGCGATTGAGCAACAAACGCCCGCTCCAACAGGCCAGCGGAGTCACGACGACAGAGATGACGGCAATGGCCGCAGCCTCAAGGCGTGCGGCCGGGACGATCTCGAGAAGGCCGAACCAATAAACTGAACTCAGATAGGGCAGCGTGGCGAACGCAACTGCCCAGCGATAGTGCCGAGTGCCCAGCCAAGCTATGAACACACCGAGCGGCAGGCTGACCAGCACAGACGCGAGCGCGTCGGTGGGATAGAGCACCCACCCGTAATAGGGCGACACAGGTCGGTGCCCAAAGAGCATGTCCGCGATCGGATTGATGGGCAGCCAGAATACCCAGAACGTCTCGACGAGCCGGACGTTGAGATACCCCGCCAATGCCGCCGCGACGGCAACCCAGAGCTTTGAGTCCTTCAAGTACATTGCTGCTTCCCTCTTACGTCTAACGCCTGAATTACTGTAAGCCGACCCCCGAAGCGGGCTCGGCTTGGATGAACTAGGCATTGCGCCGCTCACTGGCACCACTGCCGCTCGCAAGGCACGCCGTCACTATTTCCGTCCATCTCGGTGTTAGGGCAGTGCTGCACAAAATACGTGGCCTCCGCACAAGAGCGCATCTGTGAACAGTGCGTGCGACCATCACAGCTGAACTGTTTTGTCTCTGATGCAGCGGAAGGCGATGCGTGGGTAGCCGCTGCAGGATAGTGAGCGGCTGCCTCCCGAGCGCTCATAGCCTTGTACTTGCCGTAGCCGTACCAGGCGATGGCACCGATGATTACGAGCACTAAAAAATTCTTCACGCCGCAATACCCTTCTTCTCAAGGCCTAAACCCTGAGTTCAGCCGAGCCGCAAAGCGGCGTCGGCTTGAGCGAATTGTTAGGCGGCAATGTCCACGTACTCAACGTGACTGCGTGGAGGAGGCACCGGCGACCCATCCTCGCGAAGCCCCGCCAGATGAAAGGCGATAGCTTCACGGATTTGCTCTTCGACTTCTTCGATGGTGCTGCCAGTGGCGACACAGCCAGGAAGATCGGGAACATAGGCAGAGTAATTAGCCGCAGCTTGCTCAATGACGATTGCGTAGCGCATGGGACTTACCTCTTGAGGCCGGCTTGCTTGAGGATACTGCTGAGCGTGCCGGGGGCCAAATCATCAGCGGGCTTGCCCGGAACGGTGACCCGGCCGGGCTTGGACGGGTGCTTGTACTGGCGATGGCTCCCGCGGGTTGCTGCGAGGAACCAACCATCATCTTGCAATAGTCGCAGGATTTCACTGACTTTCATGCGACAAGCATACCGTGCGGGTGCCGCAGCTCCGTCACTGCTTGAGCCAAGGATCCCACAACGCCGCAGCCGTGGGCTTGCGCGGGATGCCGTGGCGCGCGATGCAACCGAAGTGATGACAAACCAAGTGCGGCAGGCCCAACGCCCCGAGACCGAGCCCGACGATCCGCTCGCAGCAAGGTCAGCGCCGTCACCGGAGCCGACCCTGGCCGACGCGGCGAACTGTCCGAAGCAGGAACCATACGAATCCATCCGCATCACCACCTAACGCCTAAATTAAGCCGACTGGCGAAGCCAGTTCGGCTTGAATGAACTGTTAGGTGGTGATGCCGGAGCACCTCCACCGCTTGGGCCAAGAGTGCCACAACGCCGCAGCCTTGGGCTTGCCCGGGATGCCGTGGCGCGCGATGCAACCGAAGTGATGACAAGCCGAGTGCAGCAGCCCCAACGCCCCGAGACCGACGCGGACGATCCGCTCGCAGCGCGGTCAATGCCGTCACCGGAGCCGACCCTGACCGACGTGGCGAGCTGCCCGAAGCAGGAACCATGCGAATCCATCCGCATCACCACCTAACGCCTGAATTAAGCCGACCCGCAAAGCGGGTTCGGCTTGAATGAATTGTTAGGTGCTGAGCACGCTAGCCACGGACGTGATAAACAGAACAGCACCAGCTACTAGAAGTAAGTACAGGGCAAGCATAGGAGTTTTTTGTGATATTGCGAAGGCGACAAGCGTCTCACGTGGGTCGCGCCTAGCCAAGATGGCGGAAATTGGCAACACAACCAAAGGGGCTGTGAATGCGAAGCCAGCGCCAAGGCCGAATCCACGCCAGTCGTTGCTAGGGAAGTAGCCCAACACATATACCGTAATCGCGATTGCAAGCCCGGCAAAGAACATTGAATTGGCCAAGAAGATTGCCGTGCGGTTTTGGCGCAGGAGGGTTTCAGCACTCTTGCGGTTGCAGACGGTAGGAACCCACTTTGCCCAGGCACTGCAAAGTAGTGTCGCTAACGTGCCGCCGATGACTCCACTAATTGCTGGCCCCCAAGACTCCATGGACTATCCCTCAGCACCTAACGCCTGAATTAAGCCGACTGGCGAAGCCAGTTCGGCTTGAATGAACTGTTAGGTGGTGATGCCGGAGCACCGTCACCGCTTGAGCCAAGAGTGCCACAACGCCGCAGCCTTGGGCCTGCCCGGGATGCAGTGGCGCGCAATGCCACCGAAGTGATGACAAGCCGAGTGCAGCAGCCCCAACGCCCCGAGACCGACGCGGACGATCCGCTCGCAGCGAGGTCAACGCCGTCACCGGAGCCGACCCCGGCCGACGCGGCGAACGGTCCGAAGCAGGAACCATACGAATCCATCCGCATCACCACCTAACGCCTGAGTTAAGCCGCGCCGCGAAGCGGCGTCGGCTTGGACGAATTGTTAGATTGCCAGCCACTTGTACATCACGAACGCGTCTACCAGCCCCAGCTCGGGGTGGCGGAACGCTCGCGGCAGTGTGCCGACAATATCAAAGCCCAGTTTCTGCCACAAACGCACGGCGCCGGCGTTAGCGGAGACAACGAAATTGAACTGCATGGCGAGAAAGCCAAGCTGAACCGCGACAGCCTGTGAGTGCTCACACATGAGCGAAGCGACGCCCTTGCCGCGGGCGAGCTCCGAGACTACGTAGCCGCAGTTGCTGACGTGGTTTCCATGGCCAGGCTGATTGGCCTTGATGTAATACGAGCCGAGGATGTGCCCAGTGTCGTCGCAGGCGACATAGGTTGCCTTCGGAATCTTGGTCCACACAGCGAGGATCTCCGCCTCTGTGGAGTCGGGCGCGAAGGTGTAGGTATCACCTTTGGCGAATGTGCCCTGCAAGATTGGCCAAAGGCTGGGCCAGTCGGCTTCTTGGAACGGGCGGATCGAAACCGTCATGGCAATCTAACGCCTGAATTAAGCCGACCCGCGAAGCGGGTTCGGCTTGAATGAATTGTTAGGCCTTTCTCATAAGTAGCTAGAGAAAACTGCTTTTCGCAGTAGCCGAAATGGTAGTTTTTGGCTTGGATCCGTATTGCACATGCAAGCCACAGTAAGCTTGGATGGCACATGAGTGGCTAGATACGCAGAAAATCCGCTCACGAAACCATTGTGCATAGCAATAACTCCGTGATTCCTTGTTGAGCGATCCAACATGAGTCCATAGCCATAACTAGTTTCCCCCATGTTGTTGTCGTTTGGATCGAATCTGCCCTTTGTTATAGGGCGACCATCTCTGAGCTTGGCCGGCTCGAGGAGAGCTTTGCGTGCCCCAGCGGACAAAAAAGTTCCGTAGAAGAGAGAGTGATGCCACCGACATAGATCATCTGCGTTTGTTCTGATTGCACCGGCGCCACCGGTCTGTTCAACAGGAATAAAGTCAGCGTTTACAAATGGTGTTTCGCTACTTCCAGTCCCCATGTAGCCGGAGGCTCGGTTTTTAACGACTTCGGAGTGATCGTCAAATTCGGTATGCTTTAGCCCTAATGGTTCAAATATAAGTTCACGCGCGGTTTTGGGTAACGATTGCTTTGTGACCGACTCTACGACGGCACCGAGCAAAATGTAGTTCGCGTTGCTATAGAGCCACGCGGCTCCGGGGTGGAAGTCAAAGAGGGGCTTCTGATCCGCAATATTCTTGGCAAGCTCTAATTGTGTGGTGGGTGATTGGGAGAAGCAATCTTCATTCTCTTCATGAACTCCCGCCGTTTGATGAATAAGCTCAAGCAGGGTCGGTGTTTCCTTCCCCTTGAAGAAGACAAGATGTTCTTCTAGACCGTCGTTTATCGAAAGTCGGCCTTCGTCCTGAAGCTTGGCAATTAGAGCTGCTGTGAATTGTTTTGTTATAGAGCCCGCGCGAAAGATCGTGGATGGCGTAACAGTAGTGGCCGTCTCAAGGTTGCTTAATCCACGTACTGCTTCCGTTGCGGGAATACCGTTCTGCCATACGGAAATTTGGATTCCAGGCGTGACCATTTCTTTGATGGATTGATCGGCAATGCGGGAAAGAGCGGACTCCAGTGACTCATCAAGCGACGCAGCTAGAATTGGTGCAGGGAGAGATGTTGCCAGTAACGACACGCCTGTGCTTTTCAAGAATTTGCGACGATCCATTGGACTCCCCAAGAAAGGCCTAACGCCTGAATTAAGCCGACTGGCGAAGCCAGTTCGGCTTGAATGAACTGTTAGGTGGTGATGCCGGAGCACCGTCACCGCTTGAGCCAACAGTGCCACAACGCCGCAGCCTTGGGCTTGCCCGGAACGCCATGGCGCGCGATGCAACCGAAGTGATGACAAGCCGAGTGCAGCAGCCCCAACGCACCGAGGCCGAGGCAGAAGATCCGCTCGCAGCGACGTCAACGACGTCACCGGAGCCGACCCAGCCCGACGCGGCGAACTCTCCGAAGCAGGAACCATGCGAATCCATCCGCATCACCACCTAACGCCTGAGTTAAGCCGAGCCGCGAAGCGACTTCGGCTTGAATGAACTGTTAGGTGGTGATGCCGGAGCACCGTCACCGCTTGAGCCAAGGATGCCACAACGCCGCAGTCTTGGGCCTGCCCGGACGCCGCGGCGCGCAATGCAACCGAAGTAATGACAAACCAAATGCAGCAGCCCCAACGCCCCGAGACCGACGCGGACGATCCGCTCGCAGCGAAATCAACGCCGTCACCGAAGCCGACTCTGGCCGACACGGCGAACTGCCCGAAGCAGGAACTGTGCGAGTCCATCCGCATCACCACCTAACGCCTGAATTAAGCCGACTGGCGAAGCCAGTTCGGCTTGAATGAACTGTTAGGTGGTGATGCCGGAGCACCATCACCGCTTGAGCCAAGAGTGCCACAACACCGCAGGCTTGGGCTTGCCCGGAACGCCATGGCGCGCAGTGCAACCGAAGTGATGACAAGCCGAGTGCGGCAGGCCCAACGCCCCGAGGCCGAAGCGGACGATCCGCTCGCAGCGAGGTCAGCGCGGTCACCGGAGCCGACCCTGGCCGACGTATCAAACGGCCCGAAGCAGGAACCATGCGAATCCATCCGCATCACCACCTAACGCCTGAATTAAGCCGACTGGCGAAGCCAGTTCGGCTTGAATGAACTGTTAGGTGGTGATGCCGGAGCACCCTCACCGCTTGAGCCAACAATGCCACAACGCCGCAGCCTTGGGCTTGCCCGGGATGCCGTGGCGCGCAATGCAACCGAAGTAATGACAAACCAAATGCAGCAGGCCCAACGCCCCGAGGCCAAGGCGGACGATCCGCTCGCAGCGAGGTCAATGCCGTCACCGGAGCCGACCCCGGCCGACGCGGCGACCTGCCCGAAGCAGGAACCATGCGAATCCATCCGCATCACCACCTAACGCCTGAATTAAGCCGACTGGCGAAGCCAGTTCGGCTTGAATGAACTGTTAGGTGGTGATGCCGGAGCACCATCACCGCTTGAGCCAACAATGCCACAACGCCGCAGCCTTGGGCTTGCCCGGGATGCCGTGGCGCGCAATGCAACCGAAGTAATGACAAACCAAATGCAGCAGGCCCAACGCCCCGAGGCCAAGGCGGACGATCCGCTCGCAGCGAGGTCAATGCCGTCACCGGAGCCGACCCTGGCCGACGCATCAAACCGTCCGAAGCAGGAACCATGCGAATCCATCCGCATCACCACCTAACGCCTGAATTAAGCCGACTGGCGAAGCCAGTTCGGCTTGAATGAACTGTTAGGTGGTGATGCCGGAGCACCCTCACCGCTTGAGCCAAGAGTGCCACAACGCCGCAGCCTTGGGCTTGCCCGGAACGCCATGGCGCGCAATGCCACCGAAGTAATGACAAACCAAGTGCGGCAGGCCCAACGCCCCGAGACCGAGCCGGACGATCCGCCCGCAGCGAGGTCAGCGCGGCCCCCGGAGCCGACCCTGGCCGACGCGGCGAACGGCCCGAAGCAGGAACCATGCGAATCCATCCGCATCACCACCTAACGCCTGATTTAAGCCGACCCGCGAAGCGGGTTCGGCTTGAATGAATTGTTAGGCACCAGCCGGTCCTCTCAGTATTGAAATATCCGAGATCTGTGCAATGCCCTCAATAGAGTTGTGAATGTAGTAGTGCCCGACGACTTGTCCGACTTTGAACTCAATAGAGTCCCGCTCCCAGAAGAAGGTTTGGACGCCGTCAGTCACAACCCTACGAGGCATAGGGACCAGAATACGTCCGCCATCAAGGTTGATGAAAGACAGCTCCGCAATTGTTGAGTCATTGACCTTGAGCTGCACCTCTGTGCGACGCCCACGTTTGTCTGGGTAGCGCTCGGTCCACGGCTCAACGAAGTCGTCCGTGGAGTCTGGGACAACAATCTTAAGCGTGACGTCTTTAGGGCAGGTCCAAGTGACCGTGTCATTGAGGTAACTCTGCTTCCACGTGCTTGCCGTGAGCATGTGCTCGAAATAGTTGCTGGAGCGGCGCCAGTTGTCTTTGGCTTCTCTCCTCGCTTCCGCAGAGTCGCTGTCATCTTTCGAGCGCTGATAGTAGTGACGGGAAACAAGGAAGCCGACGAGTGCTCCCAGAAAGAACAGGAATATTTCCATGGTGCCTAACGCCTGAATTAAGCCGACCCGCGAAGCGGGTTCGGCTTGAATGAGTTGTTAGGCAAGATGCTGCCAGGCATCTTTATATGGATCCAGCAAATGAATGTGTTTCTTGTATAGATACAAACCATGCTGCGCATGCCAAGGGAGCTTGATCTTCTCCGCCTCAGTGGCAGGAATAATCCATGTTTCCGGATGTGAGCTTATGTCATCGAAGCTTTTATACCAAAACAGCATGAATACCAGTTTGTCATAGACACTGTAGTTTTCGCTGCCAATCCCCCATTTGCCACCACCACGAATCGCTTTTACTGATACTTCGTATATCTTCCCAGATGGCGCCTTTGACAGGATGTCAATTGTCTTGGCATTTCCTAACGTCAAAGCGGGCTGATGCCCTAAACGATGCAATATTTCCATTGCATGGAACTCGCCCGCCATTCCTGTTGCATGCCCAGTCGCACCCATACCTCGACCCCTTGCCTAACGCCTGAATTAAGCCGACTGGCGAAGCCAGTTCGGCTTGAATGAACTGTTAGGTGGTGATGCCGGAGCACCATCACCGCTTGAGCCAACAATGCCACAACGCCGCAGCCTTTGGCTTGCCCGGAGTGCCATGGCGCGCGATGCAACCGAAGTGATGACAAGCCGAGTGCAGCAGCTCCAACGCCCAAGACCGAGGCCGACGATCCGCCCGCAGCGAAGTCAACGCCGTCCCCCGGAGCCGACCCTAGCCGAAGCATCAAACCGTCAGAAGCAGGAACCATGCGAATCCATCCGCATCACCACCTAACGCCGGAATTAAGCCGACTGGCGAAGCCAGTTCGGCTTGAATGAATTGTTAGAGGGCACCATACACGGGCTCACAACGGACTTCGCTCTTGACAGAGTTAGCAATGAAGCACTCCTCGTGTGCTTCGTGGTGCATCTGATCAAGCTCTGCGCGAGTCGGTAGCTTGCCACCCGAAAATTGAACGTCAGGGCGGAGTGTAACCACGCTCATAACCACTCTTCCTTGCGAATTCTTCTCCATGACGCCAACAGCAACGTCCTTGTAGGATTCCACTACGAATTTGCGTTTTGCAGCTATAGATAGAAACCACAGCATGTGGCAACTGGACAATGAGGATACGAACATCTCCTCCGGGTCTACAGCAGCCGTATCCGAGTAAGGGATAGGCACCACGTGCGGCGACGAAGATCCCGCTATATCAAAGCCCGCATCAAACCGTAAGGTGTGCCGGCGGCTGTAACGGTTTCCAAGAAAGTCTTGGTCACCGCGAATCCAGATCGTTTCAGCTACGTACTGTGCCATCAGTGCCCTCTAACGCCTAAATTAAGCCGACTGGCGAAGCCAGTTCGGCTTGAATGAACTGTTAGGTGGTGATGCCGGAGCACCGTCACCGCTTGAGCCAAGCATGCCACAACGCCGCAGCTTGGAGCTTGCCCGGGATGCCATGGCGCGCGATGCCACCGAAGTGATGACATGCCGAGTGCAGCAGGCCCGACGCCCCGAGACCGAGGTGGACGACCCGCTCGCAGCCAGGTCAACGCCGTCACCGGCGCCGACCCTGGCCGACGTGGCGATCTGCCCGAAGCAGAAGCCATGCGAATCCATCCGCATCACCACCTAACGCCTGAATTAAGCCGAACCGCGAAGCGGCTTCGGCTTGAATGAATTGTTAGGCTGCAGCCCGCTTACGCCACTGGCTACAGCTGTTGGAGTTGCCAAATATGTCACGGCTGGACGCTCTCCCATGAGGTTCAACCAGATCAGGAAACTTCTTGAGTTGGGCCGAGAGCTGCTGGTGAACAACCATGAAGGGCTCCCCTGAATCCTTGTACGAGCTTAGTGCTTCAACGTAGGCGGTCTGGTTCTGTTGTACCAGTCTAATGATGAACTCGTGACTGGAGAACACGTCGGGCATGTCCGCAATGAACTTTGGATACAGAGCGAACAATTGCGAAAAATCATGCTTCCCCATGAATCTCTCCTGCAGCCTAACGCCTGAGTTAAGCCGACTTGCGTAGTGGAGCCAAAGCCATGGCAAGCTTTTCCTGCCATGGCTTTGGTGTAACGAAGCAAGTTCGGCTTGAACGAATTGTTAGGCCGCAACCCGGATGCTCGCACCATCTAATGCACGAACAACCGTTAGCAGCCGCTGATTAGCTATTCACTAGCGGCCGGCGGTAAAAGGTTTTGAATGACGTTGCCCTTTTCATCCAAGATGCTGAATTGCGCTTGACCGTCCGCTTCGACTTGCATCAACAGGCGTTTATTGCCTTTCGCATCCATTAGAGCGAGCGTCGCGATGCCGTCTTCACCACGCCCCAGCCAAATCCTGCGATTTACCTCAGAGCCGCTGGGGCTGTCTGCGACAGACAAGCCCGCGAATCGATTCTCGCTGTCTTCGACTCCATAGAGAGAAACGATCTGGTTAGACTCGTACTTGTCGAATGATAGGCTGACACCTGAATCGACGATTGCACCCTTGTCATTTCGATGCCCGCCAAAGATGAGGCCACCGATCTCCGAGCCTTCGTCGTTGTAGAACAGCATACCTCCCTGGGGCCGATCAAGCGCTCGCTCTTGGCCGCGAACAATGATGCCCGGAAGCATGTCGTGGTTGGAGATGACCATCCGGAGAGTTCCGTCGGGCTCGACGACATTAAGCCGCTCCACAGTGAGTTCCCGAAAACTTTCGGTTCTCCATGGCCCGAATGCGAACAATACAGTGGCTACGAAGGCCGCGGTTAAAACGCCTGAGTAAAGCAAGAGGAACTGCTGTGCTCGTTGCATCTATTTTGCTCTCCCTAGAATTGAAGGTGTGTGCTCTGTCGCCTGCGGCCTAACACCTATTCGACCCCGAAACCGGGGTGTTGCACGGATTGTTCAGGCGACCGGTCCTGCAAGTCAAGGCATTTTCCTACTCCGCACCAGCCACTTTGCTGATGGTGGGCGCGCTCGCGTGGATCCACGCTGTCCGCGCCATGGACGGGAAGCGGGGATGTATGAGTTACGGGCAACGGGAGATGGGTGTAATGGTGCCGGCGGCGGACGGGCAGAAGCCGCGGTTGCTGGAGCAGGTTCGCCGGCGTCTGCGGGCCAAGCATTGCAGCGTGCGCACCGAGCAGGCCTACGTGGGCTGGATCCGGCGGTTCATCCTGGCCAATGGCAAGCGCCATCCGCGCCAGCTTGGCGCGGCCGAGGTGGAAACCTTCCTGTCCGCTTTGGCCAACGAGCACGCGGTGGCTGCTGGCACCCAGAACCAGGCACTGGCCGCGCTGCTGTTCCTGTACCGGGAAGTGCTTGGAGATGAGTTGCCCTGGCTGGAGAACCTGACCCGCGCCAAGCGCCCGCAGCGGCTGCCGGTGGTGCTGTCGGTCGAGGAAACCCGCACGTTGCTGGCCTGCATGGACGGCCGTGCCTGGCTGGTCGCCAGCCTGTTGTATGGCACCGGCATGCGCCTGATGGAATGCCTGCGGCTGCGGATCAAGGACGTGGATTTCACCCGCGGGGAGATCACCGTGCGCGACGGCAAGGGCGGCAAGGATCGCCGCACGGTGCTGCCCAGGTCGCTGGCCGAGCCGCTGCAGCGCGAGGTGGAACGGGCACTGCTGCTGCATCGGCGCGATGTGGCCCAAGGCCATGGCCATGCATGGCTGCCGCATGCGCTGGAACGCAAGTACCCAAACGCCAATCGCGAACCGGGCTGGCAGTACGTGTTTCCTTCGCACCATCTGGCTGTCGACCCGCGCAGCGGGGTGCAGCGGCGGCACCACTTCGGCGAGGCGGTGCTGTCACGGGCACTGAAGACTGCACGCACGCGCGCGCAGCTGCTCAAGCCGGTGACCGCCCATACCTTCCGGCACAGCTTTGCGACCCATCTGATCGAAGCCGGCTACGACATCCGCACGGTGCAGGAACTGCTCGGCCACAAGGACGTGGCCACCACCCAGATCTATACCCACGTCCTGAACCGCGGCGCGCGTGGCGTGGTCAGTCCACTGGATCGCTGACCATGCCGCCACGCGCCCGCGCGCGCTCAGTCCAGCACCCGGCAGAACACCGCCTTGAGGTAGCGTGACTCCTGCACGTGGGCCATGAACGGATGGTCCGGGCCGGCGCCGGAGACTTTCAGGATCTGGATGGTGCGGCCGGAGAAATAGGCCGCGCGGCGCAGCATGTCCAGGAATTCGTGTTCGGCCACTAGGCCGGTGCAGGAGAAGGTGGCCAGCAGGCCGCCGGGCTTGACCACGCCCAGGGCCAGCTTGTTCATGTCCAGGTATTTCTTCAGCGCCGGGATCACCTGCTCGCGGTCGCGGGTCATCTTGGCCGGGTCCAGGATCACGATGTCGTGGGCCTCGCCACGGGCGGCGGCATCGCGCAGGTAGGGGAAAATGTCGGCCTGGACGAACTTGGGCCGCACGCCGTTGAGCCTGGCGTTGCCCTTGGCGATGGCGATCACGTCCTGGTCGATGTCCACGCCGATCACTTCGCTGGCGCCGCGCGCGGCCGCATACACGGCAAAGCCGCCGGTGTTGCAGCACAGGTCCAGCACGGTCTTGCCGGCTGCCAGCTGGCTCAGCCACTGGCGGTTCTCGCGCTGGTCGGCGAAGAAACCGGTCTTGTGCGCGCCGGCCGGGTCGGCGCGGAACTTCACCCCGTACTCGGTGATGATTTCCGCCTCGGTGCCCGAAGTACTGTGGAAATCGAAGCTTTCCTGCTTCTGCACGTGCTCCTCGGCAAAGGCATGGAAGCGGCAACCGGGAAACTGCGCGCGCAGGGCTTCGAATATCCATTCGCGATGGCGAAACATGCCCGCAGCGAAGAACTCGACCACGATCAGCTCACCGTAGCGGTCCACCACCAGCCCGGACAGGCCATCGCCCTCGCTGTGGACCACCCGCCAGGCATCGGACACCTCATCCAGCTTGAGGAACTCGCGGCGCAGCGCCACGGCCTGGGCAATCTTGTCGTGGAACCAGGCCTGGTCCACCGCCACGTCCGGGTCGGTTTCCAGGATGCGCACGGCGATGCGCGAATGGCCGTTGTAGAAGCCGCGGCCGACCCAGGCGTTGTCCACGCCGAACACATCCACGATGGTGCCGGGCTTGGGCTTCTGCGGCGGCTTGTCCACCAGTTTCTGGAAGATCCAGGGATGGCTGGAACGCCAGGCGTTCTTCAGGCGGATGGCGGGGTTGGGCGGATTCATCGGGCCATTGTAGAAGGCGCGCGTGGTTTTCCGAGCCGTCGCCAAGCCTGGAGCTGCGCACGGGCATGCCATTGCGGTCGTGGGAGCCGCTTCAGCGGCGAAGGCGCCTTACCGGGAAAGCCTTTCGCCGCTGAAGCGGCTCCCACGGTCGTCGGGGGACGCGATGTTTTCGCCGGCAACCAACTGTTCGCGCAGAACCGCTGCAACACAGCAGCCCACGCCATACGGCGGCGCCGCTTTGCCCTGTCACCCGCCAGCGGCGACAATGGCGTGCTTGGCCGCTCACGGCCGCCCCTTGGCAAGGCACCTGCCAAGTCCAGCGGCACGCCCGTCACGCGCATCGGTGCGATCCGCGCCGGCGTGCTGCGCGCTCCCGGCTTTTATCCGCACATTCCCGCATCCGCAAGAGAGACAGACCCGCAATGTCCAGCACACCCAAGATCATCTACACGCTGACCGACGAAGCTCCCTTCCTTGCCACCCAGTCGCTGCTGCCCATCATCGATGCCTACACCGACACGGTCGGCATCGTGGTGGAGACCCGGGACATCTCGCTGGCCGGGCGCATCCTGGCCCAGTTCCCGGACCTGCTCGGCGCCGAGCAGAGGGTCGCCGATGACCTGGCCGAGCTGGGCGAACTGGCCACCAGGCCGGAAGCCAACATCATCAAGCTGCCCAACATCTCCGCCTCGATGCCGCAGCTCAAGGCCGCCATCAAGGAGCTGCAGGACCAGGGCTATCCGCTGCCGGACTACCCGGACGAACCCAGGACCGAGGCCGAAAAAGACATCAAGGCGCGCTACGACCGGACCAAGGGCAGCGCGGTCAACCCGGTGCTGCGCGAAGGCAACTCCGACCGCCGCGCGCCGCTGTCGGTGAAGAATTACGCGCGCAAGCATCCGCACCGCATGGGCAAGTGGTCGGCCGATTCGAAGACCCACGTGGCGCACATGGAATCGGGCGATTTCTTCGGCAGCGAAAAGTCGGTCACCTTGGCGGGGGCCGACACCCTGAAGATCAGCTTCGTCGGCAATGACGGCACTACCACCGTGCTCAAGGACTCGGTGCCGGTCAAGGCCGGCGAGATCGTCGATGCCGCGGTGATGAGCAAGAAGGCGCTGGCCAGCTTCATCGACGCCCAGATCGAGGATGCCAAGGCCCAGGGCGTGCTGTTCTCGGTGCACCTGAAGGCCACGATGATGAAGGTCTCCGATCCGGTGATGTTCGGCATCGTGGTGGGTGAGTTCTACAAGGACGTGCTGGCCAAACATGGCGAAGCGCTCAAGTCGGTCGGCTTCAACCCCAACAACGGCATCGGCGACCTGTACACGGTGCTCGCCAGGCTGCCCGCCGACCAGGCCGCGGCGATCAAGGCCGACCTGGAGGCCCAGTACGCCACGCGCCCGGCGCTGGCGATGGTCGATTCGGACAAGGGCATCACCAACCTGCACGTGCCCAGCGATGTGATCATCGACGCCTCGATGCCGGCGATGATCCGCGACAGCGGCAAGATGTGGAACGCCAAGGGCGAGCTGCAGGACACCAAGGCGGTGATCCCGGACCGCTGCTACGCCGGCGTGTACCAGGCCACCATCGACGATTGCCGCGAACACGGCGCGTTCGACCCGGCCACCATGGGCAGCGTGCCCAACGTGGGCCTGATGGCGCAGCAGGCCGAGGAATACGGCAGCCACGACAAGACCTTCCAGATCGCCGGTGACGGCAAGGTGGTGGTGACCAATGGGTCGGGCGCAACCGTGTTCGAGCACGCCGTGGAAGCCGGCGACCTGTGGCGGATGTGCCAGGCCAAGGACGCGCCGATCCAGGACTGGGTCAAGCTGGCGGTGACCCGCGCGCGCCTGAGCAACACCCCGGCGGTGTTCTGGCTGGACCCGGCCCGCGCCCACGACGCGCAGGTGATCGCCAAGGTCGAAAAATACCTGAAGGATCACGACACCAGCGGCCTGGACATCCGCATCCTGCCGCCGCAGGAAGCCACGAAGTTCTCGCTGGAACGCATCCGCAAGGGCCAGGACACCATCTCGGTGACCGGCAATGTGCTGCGCGACTATCTGACCGACCTGTTCCCGATCCTGGAGCTGGGCACCAGCGCCAAGATGCTCTCGGTGGTGCCGCTGATGGCCGGCGGCGGCCTGTTCGAGACCGGCGCCGGCGGCAGCGCGCCCAAGCACGTCCAGCAGTTCATCCAGGAGGGCTATCTGCGCTGGGACTCGCTGGGCGAATTCCTGGCCCTGGCCGCCTCGCTGGAACACCTGGGCCAGACCTACGACAATCCGGCCGCCCTGACCCTGGCCAAGACGCTGGACGCGGCCACCGGCCAGTTCCTGGACAACGACAAGTCGCCGGCGCGCAAGGTCGGGCAGATCGACAACCGCGGCAGCCACTTCTACCTGGCCCTGTACTGGGCGCAGGCCTTGGCCGCGCAGGACGAACACGCCGAGCTGAAGGCCAAGTTCACCGCCCTGGCCAAGGCCTTGGCCGAGCACGAAGCCACCATCGTCGGCGAGCTCAACGGTGCCCAGGGCAAGCCGCAGGACATCGGCGGCTACTACCACCCGGACCTGGCCAAGTGCGCCCGCGCCATGCGCCCGAGCAAGACCTTCAACGACACCCTGGCGCTGCTGGGCAAGTAACCCGCGCCAGGTGTGATCCGACCGGCCCGTTCCTGCGAGGAAGCGGGCCGGTTTTCATTTCACCGCAGCTGCGGCCGGTGGCCTGCCAGCCACTGTCCGGTCCGCGCAAGCGCCAGCGGATCGGCTGGCAGCAGGTCGTGACGCTGCGCGCGCAGCCAGGGAGCGGCAGATCGTGCTGGACTGGCACCGTACGGGGTCGCCAGCAGCCCAGGCGCCGGCGCGCCGGGAACCAGCGCCTGCATCGGTTCCCTCAGTGGTTTGGCAGCGGAATGCCGACGGCGTCCTTGACCGTGCGCAGGACGAAGCTGGAATTGACGTCGGCCACACCCGACGACGCAAGCAGCTTGTCCAGCAGGAACCGCGAGAAATGATCCAGGTCGCGCACCAGCACCTGCAGCAGGTAGTCCATGTCGCCGGCCAGCGCATGGCAAGCGACCACTTCGTCCCAGCAGGTCACCGCCGCGGCGAAGCGGTCGATGGCCGGCTGGTCGTGGTGTTCGAGCTGCACGCGCACGAAGGCCTGTAGGCCCAGGCCCAGCGCGCGCGCCTCCAGCCGGGCACCGTAGCCGCTGATCACCCCGGCCGCTTCCAGCCGCTGGGTGCGACGCAGGCAGGCCGAGGGTGACAGGTTGATCTGCGCGGCCAGCTCGGCATTGCTGGCCCGGCCCTGGGTCTGCAGCAGCGCCAGCAGGCGAAGATCCGTGCGGTCCAGCAGGGGATTGGCGTCCATTTCTCGCGTTGCAACATGCAGTGACGCAACAAGATTGCGCCCGCACGGCTGCGCAGCGCAACTTTCGCAAGCCCGTTGCGCCGCCTTGCCGGTAGCGTGACAGGCCTGCCTGGCTGCCTGGAAACGCGCATGAACACGCCCCCGCGCCGCGCCGCGAACCCGCTCACCGACAAGGGCTACGTGCCGGTCTACACCACCGCCGTGGTGGACCAGCGGTGGGACCGCTACACGCCGCAGGAGCACGCCACCTGGGGCCGCCTGTTCGAGCGCCAGCGCAGCGTGCTGCAAGGCCGGGCCTGCGAGGAGTTCCTGGTGGCGCAGGATGCGATGGGCATGATCGCCCAGCAGATCCCGCGCTTTGACGACCTCAACGTGGTGCTGGGTGCGGCCACCGGCTGGCAGCTGGTGGGCGTGGAGGGCCTGCTGCCGGAGCTGACCTTCTTCGAGCACCTGGCCAACCGGCGCTTCCCGGTGACCTGGTGGATCCGCCGGCCCGAGCAGCTCGACTACCTTGCCGAGCCGGACCTGTTCCATGACCTGTTCGGCCACGTGCCGCTGCTGATGGACCGGCGCTTTGCCGACTACATGCAGGCCTACGGCCGCGGCGGGGTCAAGGCGCACCGCATCGGCCCCGACGCGCTGGTCAACCTGACCCGGCTGTACTGGTACACGGTGGAGTTCGGCCTGATCAATACGCCGCAGGGGCTGCGCATCTACGGCAGCGGCATCGTCTCCTCGCGCGGCGAATCGCTTCATGCGCTCGAATCGGACGCGCCCAACCGGATCGGCTTCGACCTCATGCGGGTCATGCGCACGCGCTACCGCATCGACGATTTCCAGAAGACCTACTTCGTGATCGACAGCTTCGATGCGTTGATCCAGGCCACCGCAGCGGACTTCACCGCGCTCTACGCGCAGCTGCAACAGGCCCAGGCGCTGCCGGCCGGGCGCGTGCAGGACCACGATCGCATCCTGCACCGCGGCACCGGCGCGGGCTGGGCCGACGCTGGCGACGTGTAGGACCGGGCCTGGCAGGGGCCCGGGCCGCCGACATCGGGCCAGCAACGCGAGCGACGCCGCCCGGGATGAGTGCCGGCATGCGCAGGTGCGCCGCGCAGCGACCTGAATCGGGCACGCCGTGCTGGCCGGAGATGGCAACTGGATGGCACCGCGGCCGGCGTGCCAGGCTGAAGGCCGGACGCATCGCGATGGTCTCCCCACCGCCGCCGTAACCGCCCGTTCACGTGGCTGACCCGAGGATCGCGCAACCCCCGTTCGCTTGACCGACGGGGCCACCCACGGGATATCACCAGATGCGTCCAGATACCGATGAGTTGTTCGACGAACTCGCCCAGCTCGACCTGACCTTGAACGCCATCGCCGCCCAGCCCGGCAGCGCCGACCTGCCCCTGCAGCAGTCCCTGCAGCGGCACGTGCGCTGCCTGCGGATCTTCCTGGACATCGATGCGGCGCAGGTCCTGCACGACCTGTCCGATGCCGCCCAGCGCGTGCTGGAAACCCGCGACGCCGCCACCTGTGCCGCTGCGATGCGTGATCTGGCCCGCATGCGCGCACTGCTCGATGCGATGTTCCGCCGCCAGGCGGCGCAGGCGAGCGCGGCCTGAGTCAAAGGATGCGATCGACGCTGCCTGGGCGTTGACGGCTGGCTGGGAGTGCCTGCCCGGCCACGGTGGCCGGGGCAGGTCCAATGGCGGCTGGCCCATCGGCTGCGTGGCGTTCCCGGCGCCGTGCGCCTCCCCCTCACCCCAGCCCTCTCCCCCGCTTGCGGGGGAGAGGGGGCATGCACACTGCACGCAGGCGGCCAGGCGCAAGCGGTCAGGCTAATGCGGCTTGCCGTGCAGGTCCTGGCCCAGGCGGCGGTACAGGGTGCTGCGGCTGATGCCCAGCTTACGTGCGGCGCGGCTGACGTTGCCATCGCATTCGGCCAGGGCCTGGCGCATGGCCGCCTCGGCCAGCGCCTCCAGCGGTGAAGCCGACGTTGCGGGACTGGCCAGCATGGGATTGGCCGGCGTTTGCGCGCGGCTGGCTGCCGGGCGCAGGTCGTGCAGGTAGGCCGGCAGCAGTTCGACGCCGACCAGCGCGCCGGGTTCGCTCAACGCCACCAGGGTGCGCAGGCAGGCACCGAGCTGGCGCAGGTTGCCCGGCCAGCTGTAGTCGGCCAGCTGCTGCCTGGCCTGCTCGGTGAGCCTGCGGCCCTGGCCCAAGCGCTGCCACAGCGCATCCACCACGGCAGCACGATCGGCATTGGCGCTGAGCGGGGCGATGTGCACGGTGTGGTGGGCAATGCGGTAGTACAGGTCGGGGCGGAAGCGGCCCTCGCCCATGGCCTGTTGCATCTCGCGGTGGGTCGCGCAGACCAAGGCGAAATCCAGCTTGATCGGCTTGCCGCCGCCCAACGGTGACAGCTCGCGCTCCTGCAGCACCCGCAGCAGGCGCGGCTGCAGGGCCAGCGGCATGTCGCCGATCTCGTCCAGGAACAGCACCCCGCCATCGGCCTGGCGCAGCAGGCCCGGGTTGCCGTTCTTGCGCGCACCGGTGAAGGCGCCGTCCTCATAGCCGAACAGTTCGGCTTCGATCAGGCCTTCGGGCAGGGCCGCGCAGTTGACCGCCACGAACGGCTTGCCGGCGCGCGCGCAGCGTCGGTGCAGTTCGCGGGCGAACACTTCCTTGCCGGTCCCGGTCTGGCCCTGCACCAGCACCGACAGGCCGGCATCGAGCACCCGGCAGGCGCGGACCAGGTCGGCTTCCTGGAGCGGGTCGAACAGCGGCGCGTCGGCCGGCTGCGGGGTGAGCGCGGCCGAGACGGTGATCGGCGGCCGGGCGGCCGGGCGCCTGGGGCGTGCCTGGCCGTCCTCCACCCGGCCATGCAGCGCCCGGCCCTGGCGGTCCAGCAGCACGCCGTCGTCGCGCAACTTGCCCAGTGCATCTTCGAACAGGGCCGCGTACGGGGCGCGTCCCAGCTCGCTGCGGTCCAGGCCGAACAACTGCAGCCCGGCCTGGTTGGCCGCGACCAGGCGGCCGCTGCGGAAGGCCAGCAGCCCTTCACGCGCGGTGCCCAGCAGCGCCGGATCGCGGTGCAGGCGCAGCAGCTCCGCGTCGGGAATACCCTCGTCGAAGTAACGATGCTCGATGTTGGCCACCGCCAGCCGCGCCAATCCCAACGCGTGCATGTGCTGCACGTTGGAATCGCCGGAAATGTCCAGCACGCCCACCGGCAGCCCGTACGGATCGAAGATCGGGCAGGCCGAACAGCTCAGGATCCCGTGCGGGGTCAGGTAATGCTCGCCGCCATGGACTACCACCGAGCGGCCTTCCACGATCGCGGTGCCGATGGCATTGGTGCCGACCTGCGCCTCGCTCCAGCACGCGCCCGGCATCAGCGCCACCCGGCCGGCGCGGTCCAGGAAACTGGCGCTGCCCTCGGCATCCAGGATCCAGCCGTCCTCGTCGGTGAGGATGACGATGCTGCCGGTGGCGGCCGCGTCCGAAGACAGCAGTTCCAGTTCGGCGCGCGCCAGGCGCCAGAGTTTCTCGTGGCGCTCGCGCATTTCCTGCAGGCGCGCGGCCGGAACCGGCTCGATGTGCGGGGCTTGCTCGGCGGCCAGGCCCTGGCGCTGGCAGCGCACCCACGAGCGCAGGATGGTCTCGGGCACCTTGCCCACCGGCGCGCCGCCGTGTTCGAAGAATGCGCGTCGGGCCAGGCCCAGATGCCGGTCCGACAGGGTTTGCTGCTGTGCCATGTGCCCTCCAGGTGTCGCAACCTGCGACAGCGCAACAGTGTGCTGTGTCAATAAACATCACAGCGTGAGGCGCTTGGCAATGGGAAGCGGTGATGCGCCGCAACAGGTTTCAGTCGGAAAACGCGCGAGGGCCTGCGATCGGCAGGTGACGCGATGCAGCATGGATTTTCTGGCACGGGCCGTGCGCAGTACCGCAGACTCAAATGTGCACCAACACATCCGCACCAGGAGACAAGCAATGAATGCCGTCACCAGTACCAAGCCGCTGTCCACCGACCCGCGCTCCATCTTCAAGCAGCGCTACGCCAACTTCATTGGCGGCAAGTGGGTCGAGCCCAAGGGCGGTGAATATTTCGACAACATCACCCCGATCACCGGCAAGGTCTTCACCCAGATCCCGCGCTCGGGCAAGGACGACATCGAGGCGGCGCTGGATGCCGCCCATGCCGCCAAGACCGCCTGGGGCGAAACCTCGGCCACCGAGCGCAGCAACATCCTGCTCAGGATCGCCGACCGCATCGAACAGAACCTGGAGCTGCTGGCCTACGCCGAGACCTGGGACAACGGCAAGCCGATCCGCGAGACCCTCAACGCCGACGTGCCGCTGTGCGCCGATCATTTCCGCTACTTCGCCGGCGCGATCCGCGCCCAGGAAGGCGGCATCTCGCAGATCGACAAGGACACGGTGGCCTACCACTTCCACGAGCCGCTGGGCGTGGTCGGCCAGATCATCCCGTGGAACTTCCCGCTGCTGATGGCGTGCTGGAAGCTGGCCCCGGCGCTGGCTGCCGGCAACTGCGTGGTGATGAAGCCGGCCGAGCAGACCCCGGCCTCGATCCTGGTGCTGATGGAAGTCATCGGCGACCTGCTCCCGGCCGGCGTGCTCAACATCGTCAACGGCTTCGGCCTGGAAGCCGGCAAGCCGCTGGCCAGCAACCCGCGCATCGCCAAGATCGCCTTCACCGGCGAGACCACCACCGGCCGGCTGATCATGCAGTACGCCAGCCAGAACCTGATCCCGGTGACCCTGGAGCTGGGCGGCAAGTCGCCCAACGTCTTCTTCGCCGACGTGATGGCCGAGGATGACGATTTCCTGGACAAGGCGGTGGAAGGCTTCGTGCTGTTCGCCTTCAACCAGGGTGAGGTCTGCACCTGCCCCTCGCGTGCATTGATCCAGGAGTCGATCTACGACAGGTTCATGGAGAAGGCGCTGGCCCGGGTGGCGGCGATCAAGCAGGGCAACCCGCTGGACCCCAACACCATGGTCGGCGCGCAGGCCTCCGGCGAGCAGCTGGAAAAGATCCTGTCCTACATCGACATCGGCAAGCAGGAAGGCGCCCAGGTGCTGATCGGCGGTGAGCAGAACAAGCTCGAGGGCGATCTGGCCGGCGGCTTCTACGTCAAGCCGACCGTGTTCAAGGGCCACAACAAGATGCGCGTGTTCCAGGAGGAGATCTTCGGCCCGGTGGTCTCGGTGACCACCTTCAAGGACGAGGCCGAGGCGGTGGCCATCGCCAACGACACGCTCTATGGCCTGGGCGCCGGGGTGTGGAGCCGCGATGCCTCGCGCCTGTACCGCATGGGCCGCGCGATCCAGGCCGGGCGGGTGTGGACCAACTGCTACCACGCCTATCCGGCGCATGCCGCCTTCGGTGGCTACAAGCAGTCGGGCATCGGCCGCGAGAACCACAAGATGATGCTCGACCACTATCAGCAGACCAAGAACCTGCTGGTGAGCTACTCGCCGAAGAAGCTCGGGTTCTTCTGATCGGGTTGTTGCCGGCGGTCGCACCTTCTCGTCGGGGTGCGACCTGCCTTGGGCATCACTGGAAAAGTGAAACTGGCGCCAACGACGGCATCAGCGGCAACCGTGAGGACATCCTGGCCACCGGCGACCTGAAGTCCAACGCCAAGCTCACCCTCGGTGCGTACCGGCAAATCACCAAGTCCGTCAGGCTGGCGCTGGAAGGCAGCCGGACGCGTTCGGAAGCCTTGGGCGGCATCAGCGTGGACATGGACGCTGGAGTTCGGTCGGCGGATCGCCTTGTTCCAGCATTCCACCTCCGGTCAACGCAATGCATTGCAGCGCCAGTGGATGCATGTGCATCTTTGCGGGGCTGCGCTGACATCAGCGGCGCGAGCAAAGTCGTAGCATCTGGGCGCGCGGCCGGCGCTTGTTCCGTCCGCACTGGTCACGCGCGTTGGCGCTCCAGCCGCAACCCCCGCAGACGAAGCCCGTCCCTCCATGAATTCCCCGCGTATCCCCTTGCTGCAGGCGGCCTGCCTGGCCGTCCTGCTGACCAGCGCGCCGGCCCGGGCCGATGAAGTCCCGCCCTCGGCCGATCCGCTCACCCTGGAGCGGGTGCTGGTGACCACCCGGCTCGAGCGCGTGCCCGCCTTCGATGTGCCGGCCTCGGTCACCACCGTGGACCTGGGCGAAAGTGGCCACAACCAGGTCAACCTGTCCGATGAGCTGGGCGGTGTGCCCGGCCTGCTTGCGCGCGACCGCCAGAACTACGCCCAGGACACGCAGATCTCCATCCGCGGCGCCGGTGCGCGCGCGACCTTCGGGGTGCGCGGCATCCGCCTGTATTCCGATGGCATCCCGGCGACCATGCCCGACGGCCAGGGCCAGCTCTCGCACTTCAACCTGCTCGGCGGGGCGCGGGTGGAAGTGCTGCGCGGGCCGTTCTCGGCGCTGTACGGCAACTCCGCCGGCGGGGTGATCCAGCTGTGGAGCGCCGCGCCAACGCAGGACCCGGAACTGACCGTGCAGAGCACCTATGGCCGCGATGACAGCTGGACCGCCGGGGCGCGTGTGCGTGGCAGCTCCGGGCCGGCGGGCTACAACGTGGCGGTGCAGCGCTTCATGACCGACGGTTACCGCGACCACAGCGCGGCCGACCGCAACTCGGCCAATGCCAGGTTCACCTTCGACCTGGGAAGCGCCGGCATCCTGGCTCTGGTCGGCAACGGCTTTCAGTCCGATGCGCAGGATCCGCTGGGCCTGACCTGGGCGCAGGTGCAGGAAGACCGCACCCAGGCCACGGCGCAGGCCACCGAGTACAACACCCGCAAGTCGGTCCAGCAGAACCAGCTGGGGGCGCTGTACACGCTTGCCTTCGGCGCGCACCAGAAGCTGCATGTCAGCGCCTGGGGCGGCAATCGCAAGGTCGTGCAGTACCTGTCCATTCCGATCGCCGCGCAAGGCAACCCGCTGCAGAATGGCGCGGTGATCGACCTGGACAGCGACTATGGCGGCGCCGACGGACGCTGGTCGTGGGACGGGGAACTGGCCGGCCGGCCGCTGGAATTCACCGCCGGCAGCAACTTCGAGCGCCAGCGTCAGCACCGCACCGGCCATGAGAACTTCGTCGGCGATGTGCTGGGCGTGCGCGGCCGGCTGCGCCGCAACCAGCGCGACACGGTGGAAAACTTCGACCAGTACGCGCAGGCCTATTGGCAATTGGTGCCGCGCTGGTCGCTGCTGCTGGGCGCGCGCCACAGCCAGGTGCGCTTTTACTCGCATGACCTGTACATCGTCGGCGCCAACCCCGACGACAGCGGCGCCAGGGAGTATTCGCAGACCACGCCGGTGGCCGGGCTGGTGTTTGCCGCCGGCGACGACCTGCGCCTGTACCTGTCGGCCGGGCGTGGCTTCGAGACGCCGACCTTCAACGAAATCGGCTACCGCGCCGACGGCGGCGCCGGGCTGGCCTTCGATCTCAAGCCCTCGGTCAGCCGCAACGACGAGCTGGGCGCCAAGTGGCGCGCCCGGTCCGGCGCACATGCCGAGCTGGCGCTGTTCCAGGCCAACACCGACGACGAACTGGCCGTGGCCCGCAACGTCGGCGGCCGCAGCAGCTACCGCAACGTCGGCCGCGCCCGTCGCCAGGGGGTGGAACTGGGCGCCGGCCTGGCACTGGCCCAGGACTGGTCGCTGGAGCTGGCCTACACCTATCTGGACGCGGTCTTCCGCGACAGCTTCCCGATCTGCACCGGCAGCGGCTGCACCGACCCCGCCACCCTGGTGGCCGCCGGCACCCGCATCCCCGGTACCGCGCGCAACCAGCTCAGCGCCACCCTGGGCTGGCGCCACGGCGCCTGGAACGCCCGCCTGGAAGGCGCAGGCGTGGGCGATGTCACGGTCAACGACCAGGGCAGCGCATCCTCGCCGGGCTACTTCCTGGCCAACCTGGAGGCCGGCCACCGCTGGGACTTCCCCCACGGCGCACTCACCGGCTTTGTGCGCGTGGACAACCTGCTGGACCAGGAGTACATCGGTTCGGTCATCGTCAACGAAGGCAATGGCCGCTATTACGAACCCGGCCCGGGCCGCGGAGTGATGGCCGGTGCCCGCTGGACCTGGGGCGGCGACGGCGGCTGAGCCCGATTGTGCAATCCATCGAACCAGGAGATCACATGGACACCCGTCAGGTCATCGCCACCCTGCCCGCCCTGCAGCTGATCGAGAAGCTGCGCGCACGCCACGGACCGGTCCTGTTCCATCAATCCGGCGGCTGTTGCGACGGCTCCTCGCCGATGTGCTTCCCCACCGATGACTTCATCGTCGGCGACCGCGACGTGCAGCTGGGCGAAATCGGCGGGGCGCCGGTCTACATCAGCGCCCCGCAGTTCGAATACTGGAAGCACACCCAGCTGATCATCGACGTGGTGCCGGGGCGGGGCGGGATGTTTTCGCTGGAAAACGGCGAAGGGGTGCGCTTCCTGGTGCGCTCGCGGCTGTTCACCGACGAGGAGTTCGCGGCGTTGCAGGCGCAGGGCAAGGTGTAGCGGCGCGTGTGCGCCGGGCCTGGGTCAGCGCCGGCCGGCCCCATCAAAACCGGAAAAAATACGGCACTGCCATCAGCACGATCCCGATGCTCAGCGTCAGCCACGCCGCGTCCACCCACCAGCCCAACAGCCCCAGCGCCAATCCGCACAGCGCCGGCACCAGCAGCTTCTGGCGCAGGCCATAGACCAGATAGCCGCCGCCGATGGCGCCAAACAACATGCCCCAGATCAGGTTGGCGGTGTCCATCGGTGTTCCCCTTGTGGCCACGGTGGAAGCGGCAGTCTGGGGGCTGCCGCCATGCAACAACAGCATCGGCCCGCGCCAGTGGCGGCGGGCTGAACGTTGTCGCCTGCAACCATCTGCCGAGCGCCGAAGGCCCCGCCAACGCCGGGTCTCCAGCGCCTGCGCCTGTTAAGATTGCGGCCCATTTTTCCCGGCCGCCTTTCGCCGCGCGCCAGCGGCCCGGGGCGCGCCCTTCCTTATCTCCCTCATCGAGTCACGCCGTGTCTTCCTTTGCATCCGTTGAACAGGTTCCGGGCGATCCCATCCTGGGCCTGACCGAGGCTTACAACCACGACACCCGCCCGGGCAAGGTCAACCTGGGCGTGGGCATCTATTACGACGAGTCCGGCCGCATCCCGCTGCTCAGGGCGGTGGCCAAGGTCGAACAAGCGCTGGCCCTGGAAGCCAGGCCGCGCGGCTACCTGCCGATCGACGGGCTGCCCGCCTACACCCAGGCCACCGGCGAACTGCTGTTCGGCAAGGATTCGGCCCTGCTGGCCGCCGGCCGCGTGGCCACCACCCAGACCGTGGGCGGCAGCGGTGCGCTGCGGGTGGGCGCCGAGCTGCTGCGCAAGCTGCTGCCGCACGCCACCCTGGCCCTGAGCAAGCCTTCGTGGGAAAACCACCGCGCCGTGTTCGAGGCCGCCGGTTTCGAGGTCGGCGAGTACAGCTACTTCGATGCCGGCACCCACGGCGTGGATTTTGCCGGCATGCTGGCCGACCTGAAGGCGCTCAAGCCCAGGACCACCGTGCTGCTGCACGCGTGCTGCCACAACCCGACCGGGGCCGACCTGACCGTGGCCCAGTGGAAGCAGGTGGCGCAGGTGTTGAAGGACGGCGAGCTGTTCCCGTTCATCGACATGGCCTACCAGGGGTTCGACAGGGGCATCCGTGAAGACGCGGCCGCAATCCAGGTCATGGTCGATGCCGGCATCAGCGACTTCATCGTCGCCAGCTCCTACTCCAAGTCGTTCTCGCTGTATGGCGAGCGGGTGGGCGCGCTGTCGATCGTGGCCGCCACCGCCGCGCAGGCCAAGGCCGTGCAGTCGCACGTCAAGCGCATCATCCGCACCATCTACTCCAGCCCGTCCAGCCACGGTGCGGCGCTGGTGGCCGGCGTGCTCAACAACGCCGAGCTGCGCGCCGACTGGGAAACCGAACTGACCGCCATGCGCGAGCGCATCCATGCGCTGCGCGCCGGCCTGGTGCAGAAATTGGCCGACGCCGGCGCCGGCGATTTCAGCTTCATCGCCCGGCAGGCGGGCATGTTCAGCTACTCGGGCCTGACCAAGCCGCAGGTGGAGCGCCTGCGCGAAGAGCACGCCATCTACGCCATCACCTCCGGCCGCATCTGCGTGGCCGCGCTCAACGCGGGCAACCTGGAGCGGGTGGCCAAGGCGATCGCCGCGGTGGTCAAGGGCTGAGAGGCTGCCGCCCGCCGCTGCGTGGGAGCCGCCACGGCGGCGATGGGGGCCTGGGAAGGCTTGATCGCCGCCGTGGCGGCTCCCACGCCCGGGCTCAGACTGCGCCGCGCGGCACCAGCGTGTGCGGGCCGATATCGGCGATGGTCCGCGAGCCGGTCAGGACCATCGCCACCCGCATTTCCTTTTCGATCAGGTCCAGCAGATGGGCCACGCCGGCCTGGCCGGCGATGGCCAGCGCATAGACCCAGGCCCGGCCCAGCAGCACCGCATCGGCGCCCAGGGCGAGCATGCGCACCACGTCCAGGCCGCTGCGGATGCCCGAGTCGGCCAGAATCCTGATCTGGCCCTTGACCGCATCGACGATGGCCGGCAGCGCGCGTGCGGTGGACAGCACGCCGTCCAGCTGGCGGCCGCCGTGGTTGGAGACCACGATCCCGTCGGCGCCCAGGCGCACCGCATCGCGCGCATCGTCCGGGTCCAGGATGCCCTTGATGAGCATCGGACCCTTCCAGAACGCGCGGATCCACTCCAGGTCCTTCCACGAAATGGACGGGTCGAAGTTCGCCCCCAGCCAGCCGATGTAGTCGGCCAGCCCGGTCGGTTTGCCCAGGTAGGCCGAGACGTTGCCCAGGTCGTGCGGGCGGCCGTGCAGGCCCACCTCCCAGGCCCAGCGCGGATGGGTCGCGGTCTGCCACAGCCGGCGCAGCGCCGCGTTGGGCCCACTCATGCCCGAGTGCGCGTCGCGATAGCGCGCCCCCGGCGTGGGCATGTCCACGGTGAACACCAGGGTGGTCACGCCGGCGGCCTGTGCGCGCTCCAGCGCATGGCGCATGAAGCCGCGATCCTTGAGCACGTACAGCTGGAACCACATCGGCCTCTCGATGGCCGGAGCCACTTCCTCGATCGGGCACACCGACACGGTCGACAGGGTGAAGGGGATCCCGCGCGAGGCCGCCGCGCGCGCGGCCTGCACCTCGCCGCGCCGGGCGTACATCCCGGTCAGGCCCACCGGCGCCAGCACCACCGGCATCGACAGCGTTTCACCGAACAGCTGCGTGCGCAGGTCCAGCGCCGACATGTCGGTGAGCACGCGCTGGCGCAGGGCGATGTCCGCCAGGTCCGAGACGTTGTGGCGCAGGGTGTGCTCGGCGTAGGCGCCGCCATCGATGTAGTGGAACAGGAACGGCGGCAGCCGGCGTTGCGCGGCGGCGCGGTAATCGGTGGAGGCGGAAATGATCATGGCGTCTCAACGGCGGTGGGAAGGCACCGAGCAGCCAGGTGCCAGGCCTGGTCTTCATCCGGCGCGCGCAGGCGGCAGGGGCAACGCGCCGATGCGCTACGCGGCCAGCGCCAGGGCGTGCAGGCGCCCATTGCACGCCCGGTGCGCCGGTTTTGGCAAAGCAACTTTGGTCCATGGCCGTGCGTGCCGACCTTGCCGGCATGGCCCGGCACACGCCCTGGTTGGCGCGATGGCAAAGCCAGCAGCGGTGCCTGGCCCCCTTCATGGGCCGCACATCGCCTGGTCATGCGATTGCGGCGACAATGCGGGCCTCCCCCCGTCACGAGGCACCGTCGCCGATGCAGCCTGTCACCCTGACCCGTTACCTGGTTGAAGAACAGCGCCACGGGCGCATCAGCGCCGAGCTGCGCCAGCTCATCTCGGTGGTCGTGCGCGCCTGCACCACCATCTCCATTGCCGTGGGCAAGGGTGCACTGGGCGGGGTCCTGGGCGAGGCCGGCACCGGCAACATCCAGGGCGAGGTGCAGAAGAAGCTGGACGTGATCAGCAACGACATCCTGCTGGAAGCCAATGCCTGGGGCGGCCACCTGGCCGCGTGCGCCTCGGAGGAAATGGACCACTGCCAGCCGGTTCCGGCCGAATACCCCAAGGGCGATTTCCTGCTGCTGTTCGATCCGCTCGATGGCAGCTCCAACATCGACGTCAACGTCTCGGTCGGCACCATCTTCTCGGTGCTGCGCTGCCCGCCGCAGGGCGTGCAGGACCCGCGCGACGAACACTTCCTGCAGCCGGGCCATGCCCAGGTGGCGGCCGGCTACTGCATCTACGGGCCGCAGACCATGCTGGTGCTGACCACCGGCCATGGCACCCACGCCTTCACCCTGGACCGCGAGCAGGGCCTGTTCGTGCTGACCCAGGCCAACATGCAGATCCCGGCGGAAACCGCCGAATTTGCGGTCAACATGTCCAACCAGCGCCACTGGGAACCGCAGATGCAGACCTACGTGGCCGACCTGCTGGCCGGCCGGGACGGCCCGCGCGGCAAGGACTTCAACATGCGCTGGATCGCCTCGATGGTGGCCGACGTGCACCGCATCCTGACCCGCGGCGGCATCTTCATGTATCCGTGGGACAACAAGGACCCGGCCAAGGCCGGCAAGCTGCGCCTGATGTACGAGGCCAACCCGATGGGGCTGCTGGTCGAACAGGCCGGCGGCCTGGCCAGCACCGGCCGCGCGCGCATCCTGGACATCGCGCCGCAGGGGCTGCACCAGCGCGTGCCGGTGTTCCTGGGCTCGCGCGGCGAGGTCCAGGCGGCCGAGCGCTACTTCCAGCCCGCCGACGCGTCCCTATTGGCGTCGCCCGGGGTGCCAAGCTGACGCTTCCGGGCCAGGCCAGGCCGGTCTGACGCCGATGGTGCGGGGCCACTGGTATCGTGGCGGCCATGCATGCGCACCAGCAGGACTTCATCGCCGTGATCCCCGAGGCGCTCGACCCGGCGGCCTGCGCGGCGATCATCAAGCGCTTCGAAGCCAGCGGCCAGGAGGCCCCGGGCCGGGTCGGCGGCGGCCACTTTCCCGACCTCAAGCGCTCCAGCGACATCGCCATCAGCGGCCGCGCAGGCTGGTCCGACGTCGAGCAGATGCTCAACCAGGCGGTCTTCCACGGTCTCAAGCAGTACCTGCGGACCTATCCGTTCGCGCTGATCGCGCCGGTCATGCTGCAGTACACGCCCGCCGGCGGCAGCGCGCGACGCATCGTCTACGAAGACCTCGAATCGATGGACGATGCGACCCTCTCGCACCTGCTGATGACCGTGTTCCGGCCCGGACGCATCAACCTGCAGCGCTACCGCGCCGGCGAAGGCGGTTATCCGTACTGGCACTGCGAGTTGTACCCGAAGGACGGCCAGGCCGAGACCCTGCACCGCCACCTGCTGTGGACGCTGTACCTCAACGACGACTTTCAGGCCGGCCAGACCGAGTTCTTCCACCAGCGGCGCAGCATCGCCCCGCGCACCGGCAGCCTGCTGATCGCCCCGGCCGCCTTCACCCACACCCACCGCGGCAACCGTCCGCAGGGCGGCGACAAGTACATCGCCACCAGCTGGGTGCTGTTCCAGCCGGCGGCGAAGTTGTACGGCAGCTGAGTGATCCCTCTTGGCCTGAAGGCTCAGCCCTGCTCGGCCAGCAGCAGGCTGGTTTCCGATGAGGCGATGCCTTCGATGTCGCGCAGCCGGCGCAGGGCCTGGTCGAAGCCGGCCAGATCCTCGGTGCGGACCTCGGCCACCAGGTCCCAGCGGCCATTGGTGGAATAGACGCTCACCACTTCGGGCAGGCGGCGCAGCGCGGCGATGACCTTGTCGCTGGACCCGCCGCGCACTTCGATCTGGGTGATGGCGCGCACCCCGTGCAGGCCGGTCTCGCTGGCCAGCCTGATGGTGAAGCCCAGCAGCAGGCCGCTGCGCTGCAGCCGCGCGATGCGGTTCTGCACGGTGCTGCGCGAGACCTTGAGCTGCTTGGCCAGCAGCGCCGCCGGGGTGCGACTGTCAGCCCGTAACAGGGCGATGAGATCCTGATCCAGCGCGTCGAGTGCATCGGCCATGGGCAGTCCGGGCGTTGCTGTGGGGTACCTGGCGATCTGCCAGCAGTTGTCATCGAACTGACAGCTTTGCGCAAAACAATGGCGATCTGCCTGCTGTCGCCTCTCTGGCGCGCGGCCTAGCATGCCATATCGCCATTCCCCGGAGCTGCCGCCATGTCCACTTCGCCCCGTCCGCGCGTGCTGATGTGCCCGCCCGCCCACTTTTCGGTGGACTACGACATCAACCCCTGGATGACCGGCAACCGCGACCTGGCCGACCGCGATCGCGCCGCGCGCCAGTGGGACGCCCTGCGCGAGCTGGTGGCCGATGCGGCCGAGGTGGCACTGATCGAACAGGTGCCCGGGCTGCCGGACATGGTGTTCACCGCCAACGCCGGCCTGGTCTACCGCGACCTGGCCGTGCCCAGCCGCTTCCGTCATGCCGAGCGCGCCGGCGAGCAATCGCACTTCACCCGGTGGTTCTCGGCCCAGCGTTTCGAGCTGGGCCCACTGGAGGGAATCGAGTTCGAAGGCGCCGGCGACGCGCTGCTGGACCGCGCCGCGCCGCGGCTGTGGTTCGGCCATGGCCATCGCAGCGATGCGCGCGCCGGCGATGCGCTGGGCGCGTTGCTGGGCATCGAGGTGGTGCCGCTGCGGCTGGTCGATCCGCGCTTCTATCACCTGGACACCTGCCTGTGCCCGCTCTCCGGCGGCCGCCTGCTGTACTTCCCGGCCGCATTCGACCCGGCCGCGCAGGCCGCCATCGCCGCGCGCGTGCCGCAGGACAAGCGCATCGCCGTCTCCGAGCGCGACGCCCTGGCCTTCGCCTGCAACGCGGTGAACCTGGACGAGGTGGTGATCCTCAACCGCGCCACCCCGGCCCTGCGCGCGCAGCTTGAAGCGGCCGGATACCGGGTGCGCGAAACGCCGCTGGACGAGTTCCTCAAGGCCGGCGGTTCGGCCAAGTGCCTGACCCTGCGCCTGGACGAACCGGGGCTTGCCTGAAACGCCCCCGCTTGCGGGGCAGAGAGGGCAAAAACAACAACAGGCGGCGCCATGCGTGAGCGACGCGTGTTCGCCTTGTTCAGCTTCCGCGATGAGGCCTGGTCCGCTGAGTCACGGTCGTTGAACGGCCCCCCGGGGATGATGACTCCATCCCAAAAACGGGAGCTACAGGGAGCCAACGATGAACCACACACGCACTTCACTCACACTCGCCATCCTGGTCACGCTGGGCCTGTCCGCGCCGGCCATGGCCCAGTCCGCGGACCGCTCGACCTCGCAGAACGCCACTGCCGACAGCGATCAGCCCGGCACCGACACCTGGATCACCACCAAGGTCAAGGCCGACCTGCTGGCCAGCGGCAAGACCCCGGGCACCGACATCAGCGTCGAGACCAAGAACGGCGTGGTCTGGTTGAGCGGCACGGTCGCCACCCAGGCCCAGAAGGAGCGCGCCGTGACCGAGGCCAAGGGCATCGAAGGCGTCAAGAAGGTCGATGCCAGCAAGCTCAAGGTCAGCAGCGCGATGGCGGCCGAGGGCATGAAGCACGATGACACCATGGAGCATGGCAGCATGGACCGTGATGCCGAGTCCGATCAGCCCGGTACCGACACCTGGATCACCACCAAGGTCAAGGCCGACCTGCTGGCCAGCGGCAAGACCTCGGGCACCGACATCAGCGTGGAGACCACCAACGGCGTGGTCTGGTTGAGCGGCACGGTCGCCACCCAGGCCGAGAAGGATCAGGCCGTGACCGAGGCCAAGGGCATCGAGGGCGTCAAGAAGGTCGACGCCAGCAAGCTGAAGGTCGCCAACAAGATGTAACGCGCAAGCGCGAAGGCGTTACGCACGCGAACGGCGCCTTGCGGCGCCGTTCGCTTTTTCGACGCCGGCAATCAGGACAGGCGCGACTGAAACCCGTGACCCGTGGCACGGGCTCAGACGCGCAGGAAATCCCCCAGCACAGCGGTGAACGCGGCGGCCGACTCGACATTGCACAGGTGGCGTCCGGGGACCTGCGCACAGCGGCCGTCGGCAACGGTTTGGGCAATGTGCTGCAGGTCGGCTGGCGGGCAGGTCGGGTCATCGTCGCCGGCAATGGCCAGCAGCGGCACGCCGAGCCCGGGCAATGCATCGCGGAAATCGGCCTGGGCCACCGCATTGCAGCAGCCGATGTAGGCTTCCGGCGCGGTTGCCAGGAACACGTCCATGATGGCCTTGACCTGTGCTTGGTGGCGGTCGCTGAAACCTTTAGTGAACCAGCGCGCCACCGTGCCTTCGACCAGCGGCTCCAGGCCCTTTTCGCGCACCGTGGCGATGCGCTCGGCCCAGCTTTCGGCAGTGCCGATCCTGGCCGCGGTGGCGCAGACCACCAGCCTGTCCAGGCGATCTGCGGCATTGAGCCCGAGCCACTGGCCGGTGAGGCCGCCCAGCGACAGCCCGCAGAAATGGCTGCGCTCGATCTGCAGCGCCTGCCACAACGCGAGCACGTCGCCGCCGAGCTGGTCGATCGTGTACGGGCCTTGCGCAGCGCTGGACCGGCCATGACCGCGGCGGTCGTAGCGCAGGATGCGCAGGTCACCGGCCAGTTCGGCCACCTGGCCGTCCCACATCGACAGGTCCGCGCCCAGCGAATTGCAGAAGGTCAGCCAGGGCGCACCTTCGGCGCCGTCGATGCGGTAGTGCAGGCGATGGGTGGGCAGGTCGAGGAAAGCCATGCTGGGTTGCTCCTGACAGAATGAAGGGTCACCTGGGCGCGGGCGCAAAGCGCTGGGGGATGCTGCGCCGGAAACGAGAAGCACGGCGTCAAAACTTGCGGTTGCGGTCGCGAGGGCGCGCGCGCCGCTGCAACGACCGCCTCGCCTACGGCGTCGCGCTGCCGCCATGGCCCAGCGCGGTGAGGATCGCGCGCAGCGTGCCGACTTCGATCTGGCCCGGCGCCGAGCCGGCACCAAGCATGCCGAAGGTCAGGGCCTGGCCGAAAGTGGCCCCGGCCAGGCGCGAGACCGCCCCGAGCGGACCCATCGACATGGTCAGCAGCGGCCGGTCGCTGGACTGGCGCAGCTGCCAGGTGGCGGCGAGCAGCTTGAGCACATCGCCCGGGTCGTGCGGCATGACCGCGATCTTCAGCACGTCCGCGCCCAGGGCCTGCTGCCTGCGCAGGCGCGAGACGATCTCGGCGGTGTCGGGGGTGGCCTGGAAGTCATGATTGGACATCACGATCCAGGCACCGGCGGCGTGCGCGGCGGCCACGATCTGCCTGACCACCGCTTGATCGCGACACATCTCCACGTCGTACAGGTCGGCGGCGCCGGCCTGGATCAGCGCCGCGTAGAGCCTGCCGTAGCCGGCATCGTCGATCGCGGCCGCGCCGCCTTCGCTGCGGGTGCGCAAGGTCAGCAGCACCGGCTTTCCGTTGACCGCCGCCGCAACCTGCGGAGCCAGTTCGATCAGTGCCTGGGCATCGCCGGCGATGTCCAGGTAATCGATCCGCCACTCGACCAGGTCGGTGTCGGCATTGGCCCCGATGCGCCCGGCCTGGGCCAGCGCCCCGGCCGCGGTCGCCGCGGTGATCGGCACGATGATCCTGGGCATGCCTTCGCCGATCACCACGCCCTTGACGGCGATGGTGCGCACGGCGGGAGCGGTGATGGCGTCGGTCATGTCATGGCAGCGGCGTTGGCAGCGGCCATCATCGCAGGCCAGCGGGGGTTGGGCGAGCGGAGGACTGCAGCGTTGCAGCAAAAGGGACGGAGGTAATTACAGCAAAAGGGACGGAGGTAATTACAGTAAGCCGCAAATCCTACGGGCTGTTGCGGCAATGTCTGATCGCATGCGCGGTCTGCGACGAGCAGGCTTGGATCTTTCTCATCGTGGGGGTAAGCCCGTGCCGCGTCAGCCGCGCCTGGAGCTTCCAGGCATCCCGATGCACGTCGTCCAGCGCGGCGTGAACCGCTGCGCGATCTTCCTGGACGACGAAGATCGGCATCACTATCACCATCTGCTGCGCCAGGCATGTGAGCGCTTTGGTATGCGGGTCCATGCCTTCGTGATGATGGACAATCACGTGCATCTGTTTGTCTCGGCCGACCGTAGCGGTGCGGTCTCGGCGGCCATGCGGTTGAGCGGGCAGTCCTACGTGCAGGCCTTCAACACCCGACACCGCCGCAGTGGGACGTTGTGGCAGGGGCGCTTCAAGTCCTGTCTTGTCCAGACCGACCACTACGCGCTGACCGTGCTGCGCTACATCGAGCGCAACCCGACGCGCGCCCGCATGGTGGCGCTTCCAGAGGAGTATCGATGGTCAAGTGTCCTCACCCACTTGGGTCGCGCGGCGGATCCGCTGATCACGCAGCACGAGGTCTACCTGCGCCTGGGCGCGGATGCTGCCGCACGTGCTCAGGCTTACGGCGCCTGGCTACGCCGGGGCCAGACCCAGGAAGACGAAGACGCGGTGCGGCAACACCTCATGCAGGAGCGTGCCCTGGGAGATCCGCGCTTCCAGGCGATGGTGGAACGTGCGCTGGGACGTCCGGCCGCTTGCCGTGCACGTGGCCGGCCAAGGGCGGGGCCATAGGCGGTTTAATTGCCTCCGTCCCCTTTTGCCTGCGTCCCCTTTTGCCTGGACACCCGCACTTTTCGTTACTACAATTTGCATATGGAAATTGAATTCGACCCAGCAAAGAACGAACGGAACATCGCCGAACGCGGCATCTCGTTCGATCAGGCTTCGCAGTTCGATTTCAGCACGGCGCGCATCGTGGAAGACACGCGCCAGAACTACCCGGAGCGCCGCTTCCAGGCGCTGGGCCTGCTGGCCGACCGCCTGTACATGCTGGTGTTCGCCCCCATCGCCGGCGGCATCCGGGTCATCAGCCTACGCAAGGCCAACAAACGAGAGGTTCGCCGCTATGAGCAAACGCCCTGATCCCGAGATGATCGACACCGACAACCCCGAATGGACGAACGAGACCTTCGCTAGGGCGCGGCCCGCCGCAGAAGTGCTGCGGGAAGTTTTCCCGACTGAACTCGCTGCAGAGATGCTCAAACCAAAGCGCACACGCGGCCCAGGGAAGCGGCCATCGAAGGCGTTGACCACCCTGCGGCTGCCGCCCGAGACACTGGAACGCTGGAAGGCAAGCGGCCCAGGCTGGCAAACCCGGATGGCGGATTTGCTGAGCAAGCGCGCACCGTAACCACCTGAAACGGCGAAGCCCCGGCTTTGGCCAGGGCTTCTTTCACAACTCCCCGAACCTCGAACCTCGAACCTCAGGGACGGAGGTAATTAAGCGCCAAGGCCAGCTCCCGAAAGACGAAGACGAGGTGCGGAAGCACCTCATACAGGAGCGTTCCATGGGAAACCCGCGCTTCCAGGCGATGGTGGAACGTGCGCTGGGCAAGGGCGGGAGCCGCAGGCGGCTTAATTGCCTCCGTCCCTGAGGTTTTGGCACCACGCACAACCCGGCCAAGTTCAATGGCCGTGCTGGTCGCGGTAGATCACGATGTTCTCGGCCACGGTCAAAGACAACCCCGACACGCGCGTGACCAGCGCGGCCGAGACGGTGTTGACGTCCACGCCGACCGCGTTGACGCAGTCCTCGGCCCTGGCGTCCTGCCCCCTGCTGCTCATGGCGGGGGGCGTCGTTCTTAACTCTTCCAGTTAGTATTCTTGGATAATATAGAAAATAAAAACCAAACTGTCATTAGTATTGCCAGTGCTGCATATACTTTCCACCAACCACTTGGTCTTGCTGTAGCTATTAAAATAGATAATGTTGTCAAAGACAATCCGTACTGAAGCCTTCCTAATTTGTACATATAAACCTCAGATTTATTAAGAAATCCCAAGCGATAAGTTTCTTGGGATTTCCGGTAGCTAATGGATTTTACCAGGCCTGCCCGAGGATCGCGCCGTGCAAGCCTCCGCTGATTGCGCCCGCCAGAGCCCCAACAGGACCTCCTACAAGAAAGCCAATTGCGGCGCCAGCTGTTACTCCGGCGGCAAAGCCATTAACAGCATTTGCATTAGCACCATCAACCATATCTATTTCATTATTTTCAAGCTCGTACATAAAAAATTCCTTTTTTGAATTAGAGATAGTAGAGACCAACACCAATTGCACCGCCAATTAGAGCTCCGGCAGCGGCACCAGGCAACGCGCCGACAAATCCACCAGCAAAACCGCCAGCGCCAGCGCCCAGCAAGAATGCGTCGACGGCATTCATGCCGCCATCAACCATTTCCACTTCGTTAAAGCACAGTTCCTGCATTTTCTAACTCCTTTTGCGCACGCCTTGCGCGAGGCTCCAGAATGGACTTCTGAAAGTTTAATTTATAGCTAAAATTATTTTTACCGAGTTAATTTTTCAAGCATCAAATGTTTGAATTTTTCATGGTCCTTAGTGTATTATACTTCCCTATATTCTTATCTAGAAAATCTCGGCTTAATCCGCCCATTCGAATTCATTTTCTGTCAAGCTGTTACGCTTTATTTCATGGATTATTCGACCTCGCTCCATAACCAACGTGCGATCCGCACTGACAATCGTCTCTGGCCGATGGGCGACAATGATCTTGGTCAGTTTCAACTGCTTGACGGCGTCATTGACCAAACGCTCCCGAACGACATCCAGATGGCTCGTAGCCTCATCCAGGAACAGTAGCTTGGGTTCGCGGTAGAGCGCCCGCGCCAAGATGATCCGCTGCTTCTGTCCCCCCGAGAGCGAGCTGCCCATATCGCCTATCAGGCTGTGATAGCCCATCGGCATGGCAGCAATCTCTTCATGGATGGCGGCCAGCCGCGCAGCGCCCTCAATACGAACCTGATCATGGGCTGTGTCGAAAAAGCTGATGTTGTCGGCGATGCTGCCAGCGAAGAGCTGATCGTCCTGCATCACTGCGCCGACGACTGATCGCACGTTGCGTGGTCCCACCTTCTGTAGATCTAGTCCGCCGACAGTTATGGTCCCTTCTGCAGGGAGCAGTAGCCCCAACATCAACTTGACAAGCGTGGTCTTGCCGCATCCAGAAGCACCGATGATGGCCACCGACTCACCTGGCTCCACCACGAAACTGCAATCCTTGACTATCCAGGGCTCGGCCTCTCCATACCGGAACGACAGCCCCTTTACTTCGATCCGAGGCTCCGCCGGGGGCAGCGCTTCGACCTTGTCAAAATGTGCTTCGGGTGGCGTCAGCGCGATATCAGCTAGGCGCTCCCCATGCAGCCTGAGCATCCGGAACTCGACCCATTTATCAATCAGACTTCCGATCCGCTGCGAGAACTGGTCGCGGTAAGCAAGGTAGGCGATCAGCATGCCGACAGAGAACACGTTGTCCAACGTCAACAGCGCACCGATCCAGACCACGGCGATCCGTTCGACTCCGAACACGGCCTGGCTTGTCACGCTGAATCCCAGCGTCATCCGCGCCAGACGCACCTCCTGATTGACCGTATCGACCATCAGGTTGTCGTAGGTACCGCGTCGTTTCGACTCTTCCCCTGCCACCTTGACGCTCTGCATCCCGCGCAGCGACTCAAGTAGGTGACTTTGCTGCTTGGCCGAGGCAATCAACTGCTGCTCGCTGCGTACCCGGACCGGGCGATATGCAATGGCACGAATCCCCAGGTAAATAGCCATGGCCAGGACCGACACCAACGCCAGCTTCCAGCTGTAATAGAACATCAGCCCAACCGTGACGATAGCCATCATTCCATCGATGATGGCCTCGACAAAACTGGTCGTCAGAGTCCTTTGGATCGTCTGGACTGAACCCAGCCGCGAGGTGATGTCGCCGAGGTGACGTTTCTCGAAGAAGTCCAGCGGAAGCTTGATCAGATGCGCAAACACGTTGCCCATCCACTGCACCCCCAACTGGGATGACAGATGCACGACCGACCATCCGCGCAACAGCCCGATGCTGACCTGCAGCAGGAGCGCCAAACCAAAGCCCAGCCCAAGGATAGTCAGCAGGTCCTTGTCGGCCGATACCAAGACTTCATCCACCGTCCACTGCAGGAAGAACGGTGCGAGCACCACAAAAACCTGCAACGCCACGGATAGCAAGAAGATCTGCGTGAGCACCCACCCTAGCCCCAATACTGTTCAGATAGAAAGAGATCATTGACAATCCATGTCCATCGAAGCTTCGGTGGACATGGACAATGGCGAGAACCCGCAAGACCCTCCCGGCGAGGGCGGACGTCGCGCATCTGATCAGCGCAGGCGTGCTGGCCAGCGTCTGCCCCAGGACGCTGATCGAGGAAGTGCTGGCCGATACCGGACGGGCGAGCCAGCGCGAGCGACTGCTGCCAGCGCCGGCGGTCGTGTACTACGTGATGGCGCTCGCCCTGTGGCGCGAAGCCCCGCTGGAGGAAGTGCTGCGGGTGGTGTGCGAAGGCCTGCAGTGGCTCGGCGGGAGCGAGGCTGGAGCGGTGCAGGCCAGCAAATCGGCGATCTCCCAGGCGCGCACCCGCCTGGGGCCCGAGGTCATGCGTCAACTGGCCGAGCGCGTGCTGCGCCCGCTGGCTGTGCCCGGGGCGCCGGGCGCGTGGTATCGGGGGCTGCGTGTCATGGCGCTGGACGGCAGTTGCATGGACGTGGCCGACGAGGCGGCCAACGCCCGGTACTTCGGCTACCCCGGTGCCTCACGCGGCCAGAGCGCCTTCCCGCAGGCGCGCCTGCTGGGTCTGGTGGAGTGCGGCACGCACGCCGTGGTGGCCGCCGAGGTGGCGCCCTACAACCACAGCGAGCAGGCCATGGCCGCCAAGCTGCTGCCGGCCAAGCTCACGGCGGACATGCTGGTGCTGGCCGACCGCAACTTCTACAGCTTCAAGCTCTGGCAGATCGCCTGCGCCAGTGGTGCCAGGCTGGCCTGGCGGGTCAAGTCCAACCTCAAGCTGCCGGTCGAGCAGTTGCTGGCCGACGGCTCGTACCTGAGCCGCGTCTTCGACAGCGCCGACAGGCATCGCAGTGCGGGCCAGATCGTGCGCGTCATCGACTACACCCTGCAGGACTCGGCCACGCCGCCCCAGGACAGCTACCGGCTGGTGACCAACATCCTCGCGCCCGATGCGGCGCCGGCGCTGGAGTTGGCCGCGCTGTACCACGAGCGCTGGGAGATCGAGGGGGTGTTCGATGAGTTCAAGACGCACCTGCGGGCCAACAGCACGGTGCTGCGCAGCAAGACCCCGGATCTGGTACTGCAGGAGCTGTGGGGGTTGCTGCTGGCGCACTTCGCGATCCGGCAATTGATGACCCAGGCCGCATGGCCGCGCGGACTCGACCCCGATCGCTTGAGCTTCATCCACGCGGTGCGCGTGATCAAGCGCAAGATGCCGCAAGCTGCGGCCGTTCCCCCCTGAGCGGTTGGCTGCGTGGCGTGACGCGCTGCTCAGCGAAATCGCGAGCGGGCGCTGTGTCAGCAGTCGCGGGCGCTTCAACCCGCGTGGCGTCAAACGCAAGATGAGCAACTTCCATGTGCGCCATCGCGGCGAACTGCTTCACCAGCGGCATCAGCCTACGCCGGTGTTGCGTATCTGAACAGTATTGACCCTAGCCCCCGCATCGGTCCAGTCAGTTGACGGACCGTAATGCGTGAAGGCGCTCGTTGCGGCTTGAACTCAGCCGTTGGCGTCAACTCCAGCGCAATGCCCGTGAAGTGCTCCGAGAACTCTGATGGCGAAAAGATCTTTTCGCCAAACGCAGGATCCAGCAGGGTGATCTTCGATCGGCCAACCTTGATCAGGACCACGAAGTGGTTCAAGTCCCAATGAACCACGCAAGGCAGCTTCAGTTGCCCCAGATGATCCATGTCCAGGCGCAGGGGGCGTGTCGCGAACCCCAGCTGTTGGGCGATATGGATCAGATGACTGAGCTTGGCGCCCTTGAGCGATAGAGGGAAGCGCCGACGCATCTCTGCCAAGCCAATCCGCATGCCGTGAGCATCAGCCACCATCGCCAACGACGCCAGGCCGCACTCGGATGCTTCGGATTGGACGATTGGTCGTGCCCTCATTTCTAGTTTCCTCAACCCTTGTACTTAAGCGCGTAAATCGGCTCGAAGATCCATTCGATCAGCCGCCTCTTTTCTCCCATGATGTCCGCGTCCAGCAGCATGCCCGGCTTGAGCTTTTCGCTCTTCCCATAAGCGATCACGTCTTGCTTGGCCAGTGTCACCGTCACGCGGTAGTAGGGCTCTCCCTGATCCGCTTTCCCAATCAGGGCGCCCAGCTCCCCTGAGCTCAGTGCGCTCCGGCTGATCTTGGAAACCCGGCCCTCTTGATGTCCGAATTTCTGGTAGGGATACGCCTGATACCGCAATTGCACCTTATCGCCTGGTTGGATGAACCCAATGGCGCGGCTCGGGACAAGCAGATCAGCTTCCAAGATGCCATTGCCTGGCAGGATGCTCATCAACGTATTGCCTGTCTGGACCGCCTGACCTGGCTTGATCATTTGAGTGGTGATGACACCTGATACAGGTGCGCTAACAGCCAAGGTGCCCTGGACCTCGGTCTCCACCCGTTCTTGAGATATCTGACCTAAATCGCGCTGAAGATTGGCTTCTGCGGCGATCCTTTGACTAGGAAGTTCAGCGAGGGATTGCTGCAATTGAGCGATGTTGCGGCGTGCCGCCGCAGCTTGTTGTTGGAGTGTTTGGACCTGGCTGGTGTATTCCAGCATGCTGGTTTTCTGCTGACTGATCTGCAGCAGGCTGACGTACTTATCATCTTGTAAAGAAGTGAGTCGGTCCAAGGTCTCATTGGCGATCTTGACCTGATTCTGACGGGTACTCACTTGGTGCTTGATCTGGGACAGTTCATTTTGGGCGGTGAGCAATTGGGCGCGTAACCCAGCCTCTTGCGCCAGAAGCTGCGCCTGCTGCGCCTTACCAGCTCCTTCGATCCCCGCCTGGCGTTGCTCCAGCCGTTTGCCAAGTTCTACTTGGGTATCGCCACCCAGAGGGGTAGCACGGGGCACCACTACGATAGCCAATCGCTCCCCAGCTTTGACCTGGTTCCCCTCGATCACCGGGACACTACTGACCACACCGCTCGCCGGCGCAGCAACTACTGCCAGCCCAGTGGTTGGCACCAATTGTCCAGCGACGGTGGAACGATGGGTGTAGGTCCCCAACACGAAGAACAGCACAACGACCGTCGCAGCAACCGCGGCAAACACGGTCAGCACCCAGAGCTTGAGAGGTTGGGCGAGTAACACCGCGCCCAGCCAACTTCCTCGCTGGGCTTCCAAAACCTCTTGCCTGAATAAAGGCTGCGACATCCTGTCATCCAATAGTTGTCCAGACATCTATGGCGTCGTCTGACTCTTTCTCAACGATAAATGACATAAATCATAAATTCAACTAACAACGAACTAACGGCGTCAGGTTGACTTGTAGCCGGCGGCGATGGTCTTTCGCGTCCGATGAGCGGTCTGACGCCGGTGAAGCGTTGGGTCTTGGCTTGAACCATGGCTTGAACCATGGCTTGGAAGGCGCCGGTGCTCAGGGCGTTGCTGTTGCAGGGTCGCGCGGACAGCCGCTAGTGTAGTGTTCCATTCTGTTTGGAACTTAAGCGCTGATTGGCGCGGATCACCTTCTGCAGGATGTCGCGGGCGCTTCTGGTCCAGATGAACGGCTTGGGTTTGGTGTTGTGATGCGCGAGGTAC
>NZ_RDQN01000007.1 GCF_003703395.1 Pseudoxanthomonas spadix | reverse complement strand
AGACGCGATACGAAGCCCTGCGCCAACGGGGCAAGTGCGCCAAGGTCGCCATCACCGCCTGCATGCGGGTACTGCTCACCCGCCTCAACGCCATGGCCAGAGACCAAACTGAATGGAGAATGACAGGCGCCTGAGAAGACAGTTGCTCCTACGGGGGGGAGAAGGGTTTCGGCGGCGCTGGGTCGCACGACCGCCCTCATTGCGCTGCGCAGCCGGCCTCGGTGACGATGCGCAGTACGCGCTGGTATTCGGCCCGGTTGCGGGCTTCGTTCTCCGGTTTTGCGTAGCGGGCGGCCACCTCGGTTTCGCCCAGGCGTTTTTTCCAGGCGCTGCACAGGCGCTGGTCGGGCACGCGCGCGCAGACGTCGTAGATCACCTGGCAGGCCTTGCCCGAGCCGTTGAAGGCATTGCCATCCAGGCCGACGGTCTTGAGCGGCGCGCAGCGCGACTGCGGCGCGGCGTCTTCGCTCAGGTAGGTGCCGCTGTCGTAGGTGGTGCACTGGAACAGGATCGGCGGGGCGGTGCCGGTGACCTTGCCGGCCGGGCCCTCGTCCTCCGGCGCCGCATTGCCGGCCGGTGCATCGGCGACGGCATCGTCCCTGTGCAGCGTGGGGTCCTCGATCAGGGTCATGCCGCCGATGGTCTGGATGGTCTGGGCCTGGTCCGGCGCTGGCAGGCCCAGCGCGTCCGAACGCGGCTGTTCGGCCGCTTGCGCCGGGGTGGCCGTGGCCGCAGGTGCGGCCGCAGCCGGTGCATTGCCCGGCAGCGGCATGCTGGGCACGCCCTGCACGGCCATCTTCTGGCTGTTGCTGCCAGCGGGGCAGGGGCTGTTCTGTACGGTCAGGGCGCCGGTGGCATCGGTGCAGCGATAGAGGGTGGTGGCCGGGCCGCTCGGGGCCGGCGGGTCCACGGCCGGATCGGGTCTGGCGCTCAGGTGCAGCGGCGGCGGCGCCCTGGTCCTCGATGACGCGGTGGCGGCCGGCGCCTCGGAGGCGGACGTGGCCCGCACCGGTGCCGGCTCGGTGGATTTCAGCGAAGACGGCAGCGGCTGGGTGGCCACGTCCTTGACCTGGCGCCTGTCCTGCCTGCTGCCTTGCGGGCAAGGCGCGTTCTGCACCGTCATCTGGCCCTGCGCGTCGGTGCAGCGGTAGATGGTGGTCTGCGCCCGCGCCGCGCCAACGGCGCACAGGCTCAGGACCGACAGCAGCGCCATGCACGCCCACTCCTTCAACGACATCAGTCTGCTCCGCAATCGTTGGCCAGCCGCGCATCCAGGGCACGCTGTTCCTGGTCCAGTGCATGGCGCTCGCTCTGCAGTGCGCTGTGGTACTGGCGCTGGATCTGATAGCGCCGGTCGCGCAGGCGATCGCAGACCTCGGCCTGGGGCAGTTGATGGCAAACGTCGCGCACCCAGGTGTTGCCGATCGCCACCGCACCGCGGCCGTGATAACCCAGTGACCAGATCGGCACCAGCCGCGGATTGCCGTCGCCGCTGTCGCTGGTGTAGGTCTTGCCTTCCTCGGTGGTGCATTCGTACATGGGGCGTGGCGGCGTCCGGTAGACCACCACTTCGCGCACGATCGGCGCCGCAGGCGGGGGCGCCGGTGGCGGCGCTGGAGGCGTCGGCGCCGGTGGCGGATCCTGCGGGCGCAGCATCTGCCGCACTTCCTGGCGCTGGCCGGCCGGGCAGGGCGCATCGCTCAAGGTGACATTGCCGTTGTTGCCCTGGCAGCGATAGACGGTGACCTGGGCGTTGGCCTGTGCCGCCACCAAAGCCAGCACACCGGCCAGGACGCAGGAAAAGAGCCGGGGCGAGGCAGGCGACATGGCGGCATCTTGCGCGATCGGCGGCGGCCGCAACAGGGCCTGTCCGCCGCGATGTTCAGCCGCGCAGAACCTGGCCGCTCAGGGCGTCGCGGATCACGCTGGGGCGATCCAGCCCACCGGTGGCGCCCGGCAGCAGGCCATCGAGGCGTTCCAGCAAGGCCGGATCGAGTGCATCCTGCGCCGAAACGGCCGGCCGTCCGCTCAGATTGGCGCTGGTGGACACCAGCGGCCCGCCGAATGCCTCGCACAGGGCGATCACCTGCGGATGCGCGCTCACCCGCACCGCGATCCCGCGATGCACGCCGGTCACCCAGCGCGGCGCGGCCGGCGCGGCCGGCACGATCCAGGTGTTGGCGCCCGGCCAGCTGTCCAGCACCGCGCGGCGACGATCGTCCGGCAGCGCCGACCAGTCGAGCAGCGCATCGAGCTGGGCCACGCGCGCGGCAATCAGGATCAGGCCCTTGTCCAGGGGACGCTGCTTGATCGCCAGCAGGTGCCGGACCGCAGCCTCGGACATCGGATCGCAGCCCAGGCCCCAGACCGCTTCGGTCGGATAGGCGAGCACGCCGCCGTCGCGCAACAGCGCAGCGGCAGCATCCAGCGACAGCATGGGGACGGCCATCGCGCGACTTCAGAACGGCGCGGCGCCCTGGCTGGCAGCCTTCTTGGCCACCGACTTCTTGGCCACGGTCTTCTTCGCGGCGAGCTTGCTGGCCGCGCCTGTCCCCTTCCCGGGATTCCTGGCGGTCTTGCCGGTCGCCTTTTTCACGGCCTTGCGGGCGGCGGGCTTTTTCTCGGCCGGCTCGGCCTTCTTGGTGACCTTCCTGGCCGCGGTCTTGGCCCCCTTTTGCGGGGTCTTGGCGCCGAAGCCCTTGCGCACCGGCTTGCCGGTTTCTTCCAGCAGCCTGATCACCTCCTCACCGGTCAGCGACGCCGGATCGCGGTCCTTGGGGATCTTGCCGTTGAGCTTGCCATCGCTGATGTACGGGCCGAAGCGGCCGTTGAGCACCTGGATCTGGCTGTCCGGGAAGGTCTTGATGATCCGGTTGCGCGCGATTTCTTCCTTCTCCTCGATCAGGAACACCGCGCGGGCCAGGTCGATCGTGTACGGATCGTCTTCCTTCTTCAGCGAGGCATAGCTGCTGCCGCGCTTGGCGAAGGGTCCGAAACGGCCGATGCCCACGCTCACCTCCTCGCCCTTGTCCTGGCCCAGCGCGCGTGGCATCAGGAACAGCTCCAGCGCGTCTTCCAGCGAGATGGTGTGCATCGACTGGCCCGGACGCAGCGAGGCGAACCTGGGCTTGTCCTCGGCGTCCTCGGCGGTGCTGCCGATCGCCGCGTACGGCCCGAAGCGACCCAGGCGCACGCTGACCGGCTTGCCGGTCTTGGGGTCGGTGCCGAGCTCGCGCGCGCCACTGGCCTCGGCGCGGTCGACCGATTCCTTCTTCTCTTCCACCAGCTGGCTGAAGGGGCCCCAGAAGCGGGCCATCAGCGGGATCCAGTCTTCTTCGCCGCGGCTGACCGCGTCCAGTTCGTCTTCCAGCTTGGCGGTGAAGTCGTAGTCCACGTAGCGGGTGAAATGCCCGGACAGGAACTTGGACACCGCGCGGCCCACGTCGGAGGGACGGAAGCTGCGGCCTTCCATTTCAACGTACTTGCGGAAGAGCAGGGTCTGGATGATCGAGGCATAGGTCGAGGGACGGCCGATGCCGTATTCCTCCAGGGTCTTGACCAGCGCCGCTTCGGTGAAGCGCGGCGGCGGCTGGGTGAAGTGCTGCTCGGCCACGATGCGGTCCAGCGGCACGCTGTCGCCGGGCTTCATGGCCGGCAGCTTGCGGCCTTCGTCCTCGTCCTCGGCGCTCCTGGTGTCCTTGCCTTCCTCGTACACGGCCAGAAAGCCGGGCACCACCACGGTGGTGCCGCTGGCGCGGAAGCTGTGCGCGCTGCCGGCGGCCAGCTCGACGCTGACCGTGTTGAGCGTGGCCGGGATCATCTGGCAGGCCACGGCGCGTTTCCAGATCAGCTCATACAGGCGGCGCTCGTCGTCGGACAGGAACCTGGCCACCTGCGACGGGGTGCGCAGTGCGGAGGTCGGGCGCACGGCTTCGTGGGCTTCCTGCGCGTTCTTGGACTTGGTCAGGTAAATGTTGGGCTGGTCCGGCAGCGAGGCGGTGCCGTAGTCGCGTGCGATCACGTCGCGGATTTCATTCAGCGCATCCTGCGACAGGTTCACCGAGTCGGTACGCATGTAGCTGATCAGGCCCACGGCGCCTTCATCGCCCAGGGCGACGCCCTCGTACAGCTTCTGCGCCACCTGCATGGTCTTGCGTGTGGTGAAGCCCAGCTTGCGCGAGGCTTCCTGCTGCAGGGTGGAGGTGGTGAACGGCGGCGCCGGGCGGCGCTTGCGCTCCTTGCTGGTCACATCCGTCACGTGCAGCACGCCCTGGGCGGCCTGCTGGATGCGCATGCGCGCCGCTTCGGCGGTGTCACCGTCGGTGACGGTGAACTGCTCGAACTTCTGCCCGTCCAGCTTCACCAGCTTGGCGGTGAAAGGCTGCGAGGGGTGTGCGCAGGCGGCGGCGATGGACCAGTACTCGCGGGCGATGAAGGCCTCGATCTCCTCCTCGCGCTCGACGATCATGCGCAGCGCCGGGCTCTGCACGCGGCCGGCGGAGAGCCCGCGCTGGACCTTGCGCCACAACACCGGCGAGAGGTTGAAGCCGACCAGGTAGTCCAGCGCGCGGCGCGCCTGCTGCGCATCGACCAGGTCGCCGGCGATGGCGCGCGGCCTGGCCATGGCTTCCTTGATCGCGCGCGGGGTGATTTCGGTGAACACGACCCGGTGCATGGGCTTGTTGCCGATCAGGTTGCGCTCCTTGAGGATCTCGGCGATGTGCCAGCTGATCGCCTCGCCCTCGCGGTCCGGGTCGGTCGCCAGATAGATGTCGTCGGCGCCCTTGGCGGCCTTGGCGATGGCTTCGACGTGCTTCTGGTTCTTCTCGATCAGGTCGTAGCGCATGGCGAAGTTGTTGTCGGGGTCGACCGCGCCTTCCTTCGGCACCAGGTCGCGCACATGCCCGTACGAGGCCAGGACGGTGAAGTCCTTGCCGAGGTATTTGTTGATCGTCTTGGCCTTGGCCGGCGATTCGACGATGAGCAGGTGCTTGGGCATCAGTGGGGTTCGATTGGGTTCGGGACGGGCCGCGCGAAAGCGGCGAGTGTGCGCCAGAAGGACGGGGGACAGCGGGCCAGGCCCGGGCCTGGCGGCGCCGGGCGTTCAGCCTTTCTCTATTTATAGTGGAATCACGCGCCCGGGCCGGCTGTCAAGCGCGGTCCGTTGCGGCAGGTGCGTCTACTGGCCGAAGCGGCCGGAGGCCAGGGTGACAGCCAACACCCCGAGCAGCGCCATGCCGAGCAGGATCAGGGCGCCGGCGGCGACCAGGATGGCGATGGTCACCGTGCCCAGTTCGCGACGCTGCCGTTCGGGCTGGTCGGTGCGTCCAGGCCGATGTGGCCGTGCCGAACGCGCTGCGCCAGCGCCTGTGCCTGCATCGGGCCGTGGGTCTGCCGGTTGCGGCCCGCGTAGTACCAGTTGCCCCCTGCCAGCATTCAGCTATCCTTGGCAGAAGATCTGGAGCAAAGCCATGCAGCAGACCTATACGGCAGTCGTAAAACGTGAAGCCGACGCCTGGATCGGGTGGATCGAAGAGGTTCCTGGTGTGAATTGCCAAGAGGCAACCCGCGAGGAGCTTCTTGAGTCTCTCCGGGTCACCCTGGCCGAGGCCATCGAGTTCAACCGCGCCGATGCAATCGACGCCGCCGGTCATGGATTTGAAGAGTTGCCTATCGCGGTATGAAGCGCCGCGATTTTCTTCAACATCTGACATCCAACGGCTGCAGTCTGCTCCGTGAGGGCGCTCGCCATTCCTGGTGGCACAATCCGGCACTTGGCAACCGCAGCGCCGTCCCGCGCCACACCGAAATCAATGATCATCTCGCTCGCAAGATATGCCGTGATCTGGGCATCACCGAGCCAGGGCAGCGCTGACAATTCGTTCAGGCCGAACCCGCCTCGCGGGCCGGCTTGATTCAGGCGTTGGACATGGTTCCCGGTCCCGGCTGAGGACGTTCAGTGAACCGGCTCGGGTTCGTCGGCGAACATCTGGGTTTCCATCCAGGCGTAGGCCGCTTCCGAACCCGGCTGGTTGAACAGCACCATCAGCACCACCCACTTGAGGTCGTCCAGGTCCAGCTCGTCCTGGTCCAGGGCCATGGCCCGGTCCAGCACCAGCTCGCGCTGGTCCCCGTCCAGCACGCCTTGCTGTTCCAGGAACATCAGGAATCCGCGGCCCTCCACGTCCAGTTTTTCCAGCTCAAGGCCATGGAAGATGCGGATCGGGCCATCCACGCGCGGCTCGGTCGCGGCTGGCCGCTGTTCGGCCAGCGCATCGAGCCAGTCGAAGGCCTTGTTGATTTCGGTGGGGCTGAAGCCGGCCTGGATCAGGCCGTTCTGAAGGGAGTCGCGGTCGCGGACCGGGTCGGCGTCTTCGGTGAAATAGTGTTCAAACAGGTACAGCAGGACATCCAGGATGCTCTCTTTCATTGCCCTCGGCCTGTGCTTCCAAAGCACTGTGGAGGTGGGAAAACTACGATCTGCGTGAGTAGCGCCCGTGTTCGACCGCGACCCGCCCATCCAGTTCCATGACCAGCAGCATGGAGGACAGCTCGGCGGTCGTCAATCGGGTCCGCGCGACCAGTGCATCCATACCGGTTGGGTCATGGCCGAGGGCCTTCCACAAGCGCTGGTAGTCCGGATCCGGGAGCGCGGGATCTGCAGAGACTTCTGGATGAGGGCTCCCGGACCCTTCCGCAAGGCGCTGGCGCAGGGCCTGGGCCAGCTCGCCAGCCAACCCGCCGATTCCCTCCACGATCTCCTGCGGCCGCTCGACCAGGGTGGCACCATCGCGGATCAGGCGATGACAGCCGCGGGCCATCGGGTTGTGGATCGAGCCGGGCACGGCGAACACCTCGCGCCCGGCCTCGGCCGCCTGCCGGGCGGTGATCAGGGCGCCCGAGCGCTCGGCGGCCTCGATCACCACTGTGCCCAGGCTCAGCCCGGCCAGCAGCCGGTTGCGGCTGGGGAAGTGCGCGGCGCGCGCCTGGGTCCCGGGCGGGAATTCGCTCACCACCGCGCCCTGATTCACGATCCGCTCGCGCAGCCGTGCGTGGGCGGCCGGATAGGCCAGGTCCGGGCCGGTGCCGACCACCGCCACGGTGCGGCCCTGCGGCAGGGCCAGGGCCGCCTCGTGCGCGGCCGCGTCCACGCCGGCGGCCATGCCACTGAAGACGACCAACTCGGCCGCGGCCAGTGCGTGGGCGAAGGCGCGCGCGTTGTCGCGCCCGCCGGCAGTGGGCGAGCGGCTGCCGACCACGGCCACCCCCGGATGCCAGAGCAGGTCGGCATCGCCTTCGACGAACAGCGCCAGCGGCGGCGAGCCGATCTGGCGCAGCAGGGCTGGGTAGTCCGGATGCTGCCAGTGCAGCAGATGGTGGCCCGGTGCGGTCAGCCAGGCCGTGCAGCGATCCAGGGCGGCGCCGCCGGGGCAGTGCAGGCGCGCGCAGCGCTTGTCATCCAGGCCAGCCGCGCGCCAGGCAGCCGGGCCGGCGGCCAGCGCCGCCTGGGCGCTGCCATGGGTGTCCAGCAGCAGCCGTCGCGGCGCGGTGGCGCCGCCGGCCAGGATCAGGGTCAGCAGGGCGCAGGTTTCATCTTCCATGCGGCCAGCCTGGCCCGGAAACGACGACGGCGCACTCGGGCGCCGTCGCGGTATTGGGTAGGAAAAGCCTGAAACTCAGTGCAGGCTGGCGGTCGCGGTGGAGCCCTGGCCGGCATCGGGATCGCGCAGGAAGTAGCCCACGCGCGAAGGCGCCGAGCCTTTCATGATCAGGCCGTAGCTGACCTTCTCGTAGGTCTTGAACAGCATCACGTGCGCGGTGTACTGGTCGGGCAGCTTGTTGCGGCCCTGGCCGGGTTTCCTGGTCTCCTCGATGCGCGAGCTGGGGCTCTTGAGCGGGTCCAGCCTGTAGCTGCCCGGGCGCCAGATCGACAGCACGGTGCCGTTGTCCAAGCCTTCGCGGCGGCCCCCCGAGACGGCGACCACGTCGTGCTCGCCGCCGCGGCTGAGCGTGTCGGCCACCGAGATGACGCGGACCTTGCCGTCGACCAGCGGGGTCCTGGGCGGGTGCGGGAAGAACTGCAGGTCGTAGGGCTGGGCCTCGACCGGGATCAGGCGGTCGCCGGCGCGCACTTCGCGCCCGTCGCCTTCCAGTTTGAGCGTGGTGATGTTGCCTTCGGCATCGACCGCGGTGACCGTGCCCACGCTCATCTGCTCCAGCTCGTAGCCCAGGAAGTCGCTGTGCTCGTTGGGGACCTCGGTCTGCTTCCAGAGGCTGCCTTCGCCCAGGGTGCGCTTGCCGCGCCGGTCAAGATCCGAACTGGGCCTGGGCTCGTCGTAAAGCCTGGTCGGCCGGACCACGGCGTAGCGCTGGCCCAGCTGCGGGGCCTGCAGGCCAACGGCGTAGAGGTCCAGATCGCCGAAGGCGCGCAGGCGGTCCTCCTGCAGTCCGGCCACGTAGGGCAGCTCCTCGAAGCTGTCCACCACCCGCATGTTGCGCAGGAACGGCTCGATGTCGGCCAGCGGCAGGCCGGTCAGCGGGGCTTCCTGGCGCGGACCGGGCTGCACCGCCACCCGGTCCAGGTAGGCCAGGCTGATGATGTCGCCGGGATAGATCAGGTGCGGATTGGCGATCTGCGGATTGGCCTGCCAGATCTCCGGCCACAGCCAGGGTTTCTTGAGAAAGCGCGCCGAGATGTCCCACAGCGTGTCGCCCTTCTGCACCACGTAGGTGTCCGGGTGATCGCCGGCCAGCTCCTGCGCGGTCGCATAGGCGGCAAGGGTCAGGAACGCGACAGCCGCAGCTGTACGAAAGTGTTTGAACATGGCGGTATGTACCTGATTCCCCAACAGGCGGTCCGCACTATAGTCCACAAACCAAGCGAAGGCACAAGCGCCCTGCGCCAGTACCGTAGCCCGGAGATAACGGAACATGGTGAAAGTGATGGATTCAAGTCCAGGGCAAGGCGCAAGCTGCCGCCAAGGCAGGCCGCCTTGGCAAGGCTTGCAACGCCGCCCTGGGCTTGAATCCGCGCTTTCACGTTTCGATATCTTCGGGTTGCGGTACTAGAATGGCCGGCCACTTGCCGGACCCGCGCTGGCACCCCATCTAGGTGTTCACCATGGCACTGCTGCCCATTCTCGAATTCCCCGACCCGCGCCTGCGCACCCGGGCCGTTCCGGTGACCGCCGAACGTCTGGCCGAGCCGGCATTCCAGACCCTGCTCGACGATATGTTCGAAACCATGTACCAGGCGCCGGGGATCGGCCTGGCCGCCAGCCAGGTGGACGTCCACCAGCGCTTCATGGTGATCGACGTCAGCGAGGAGAAGAACACCCCGCAGGTGTTCATCAACCCGGAAATCGTCGACAAGTCCGGTGAACAGGTCTGCCAGGAAGGCTGTCTGTCGGTGCCGGGCATCTTCGCCGACGTGACCCGTGCCGAGGCGATCACGGTCAGGTTCCTGGACCGCACCGGCGCGGCGCAGGAGCTGCAGGTCGAAGGCCTGCTGGCGGTGTGCATCCAGCACGAGCTGGATCATCTGGACGGCAAGCTGTTCGTCGATTACCTCTCGCCGCTCAAGCGCGAGATGGTCAGGAAGAAGCTGGCCAAGGCCAAGCGCAGCGCGGCCTGATGGCCGTGGCAGGTGCTGGCCGGCGCCGTCGCCCGCGCCGGTGGGCGATTCCCTTCGCGTTTTCCTTCCCCGTCCTGGTCGCTCACCGATGAAAATCGTCTTTGCCGGCACCCCGGAGTTTGCCGTGCCCTCGCTGCGCACGGCTGCGCGCCACAACGAAGTGGTCGCCGTCTATACCCAGCCGGATCGTCCGGCCGGCCGCGGGCGCGGGCTGTCCGCCTCCCCAGTCAAGCTGGAGGCGCTCAGGCGCGGCATCCCGGTGCTGCAGCCGCAGACCCTGCGCGATCCCGGCACCCAGGCCGCCCTGCGGGCGCTGGCGCCGGACCTGATGGTCGTGGTCGCCTATGGCCTGATCCTGCCCAGGGCGGTGCTGGAGATCCCCCGCCATGGCTGCTGGAACGTGCATGCCTCGTTGCTGCCGCGCTGGCGCGGGGCCGCGCCGATCCAGCGTGCGATCGAGGCCGGCGATAGCCAATCGGGCGTGTGCCTGATGCAGATGGACGCCGGCCTGGACACCGGCCCGGTGATTCTCAGGCAGGCCACGCCGATCAGCGAAACCGACACCGCCGGCCTGCTGCACGACCGCCTGGCCGAGCTGGGTGCGCAGGTGCTGGCCGATGGCCTGGGCCTGCTGCGCGCCGGGATCCGGCCGATCCCCACCCCACAGCCGGCCGAAGGGGTGACCTACGCCCACAAGCTGGACAAGGCCGAAGCCCGCCTGGACTGGAGTCAGCCTGCCGCCGCGCTGGCGCGCAAGGTGCGGGCGTTCATGCCCTGGCCGATCGCCGAGGCCACGGTGGCCGGCGAGCGCCTGCGCATCCATGGCGCCGTCGCCCTGGACCTGCACCACCAGGCCGCGCCGGGGACCCTGCTGGCCGCGACCCGCCAGGGCCTGGACATCGCCTGTGGCGCCGGTGCGTTGCGCCTGCGCGTGGTCCAGCGCGAAGGCGGCAAGGCGATCACCGCGGCCGATTACCTCAACGCGCGCCGCGACCTGGCCGGCGCATGAGCACCAGCCAGGCCGGGGTGGCGGTGCGGGTGATGGCCGCACGCGTGCTCGATGCAGTGCTGCACCGGGGGCGTTCACTCAAGGGCGAGCTGGCCACCGCCCTGCCGCAGCTGGCCGACGTGCGCGACCGCGCGCTGCTGGAGGCGATCTGCTTTGCCGCGCTGCGCCGCCGGGGTGCCTACGGCGCGGTGCTCGAGGCTTGGATGAGCCGGCCGCTGGGCCCGCGCGATGGTGACCTGCGCGCGCTGCTGCTGGCCGGCCTGGCCCAGCTGGACGCGCTGGAACTGCCGCCGCACGCGGCGCTGTCGGCCACGGTCGAAGCCGCGCGCACGCTGGGTCGACCGCACCAGGCCGGGATGGTCAACGCGCTGCTGCGCCGCGCCCAGCGCGAAGGGGTCCGGCAAGGCGATCCGGCCCAGGCCTGGCCCGCCTGGCTGCGCACCCGCATCGGCGCCGCCTGGCCGGCGCAGGCCGAGGCGATCTTCGCCGCCAGCGCCCAGGCCGCGCCGACCTGGCTGCGGGTCAACCGGCAGTTGGGCACGCGCCAGGCCTATCTGGCCGAACTGGCCGGGGCGGGCATCGACGCGCAGCCCAGCGCGGTGCTGGCCGACGCGCTGTGCCTGGCCGGCTCGGTCCCGACCGCGGTGCTGCCCCGGTTCGCCGAAGGCGCGGTGTCGGTGCAGGACGGCTCGGCCCAGCAGGTGGCCGACCTGTTCGCGCTGGCCGACGGTGCACGCGTGCTCGATGCCTGCGCCGCGCCGGGCGGCAAGTCGGCGCACCTGCTCGAACGCTTCCCCGGCCTGGCGCTGACGGCGGTGGACGTGGACGCGCGGCGCCTGCGCCAGGTGCGCCAGACCCTGGAGCGGGTCGGCGTGCAGGCCACCGTGCGCGCGGCCGATGCCGCCGACCCGGACGCCTGGTGGGACCGGGTGCCGTTCGACGCGGTGCTGCTGGATGCGCCCTGTTCGGCCACCGGCATCGTGCGCCGCCAGCCCGACGTGCTGCTGCACCGGCGCCAGGACGACATCGCCGCGCTGAGCGCGCTGCAGGCGCGCCTGCTCGATGCGGCCTGGGCCGTGCTCAGGCCTGGCGGCACGCTGGTCTACGCGACCTGCTCGCTGCTGGTCGAGGAGAACGCCGGTCAGATCGATGCGTTCCTGACTCGGCACGTCGATGCGCAAGCCGACGATCCCGGCTCCGCCTTCGGCCATGCCAGCGGTGCGGGTCGGCAGCGGCTCACCGGCGAGGACGGCATGGACGGCTTCTTCTATGCGCGCCTGCGCAAGGCCGCCGGCTGAGTCGCCGCGTCCGCACCGCTGCGCAAGCGCACGGCCCTCTGACATCGCCCCGCTATCATTTCCCGCCATGCGCCCACTGTCCTTCGCCCGTCCCCGTCCCCTCGATGCCTGGCTGTTGTTCATCACCGCGTTGCTGGTGATCGGTGCGGGCATCGGCCTGCGCGATCCCTGGCCGGCCGACGAGCCGCGCTTTGCATTGGTGGCCCAGCAGATGGTGGCCAGCGGCGACTGGCTGTTCCCGCATCGCGGCACCGAGCTGTACTCGGACAAGCCGCCGATGTTGATGTGGCTGCAGGGCCTGTTCTACCTGCTGACCGGCAACTGGCGAGTGGCCTTCCTGATGCCTTCGCTGCTGGCCTCGCTGCTGGCGATCTGGTGCGTCAAGGACCTCGGCCAGCGCCTGTGGACGCGCAAGGTCGGGCTGTACGCGGGCTGGGCGCTGCTGTTCGCCTTCCAGTTCACCTACCAGGCCAAGCGCGCACAGATCGATGCGCTGGTGCTGGGCATGGTCACCCTGGCCAACTACGGCCTGATCCGCCACCTGATCAAGGGCCCGGACTGGAAGATGTGGGTCCTGGGCTGGTTCTTCGCCGGCCTGGGCACGATCACCAAGGGGGTGGGGTTCCTGGCGCTGCTGATGATCCTGCCGGCGGCGCTGGCCTCGGTGCGCGGCTGGCCGGGGGTCAGGGTCGGAGCGGGCGACAGGCGCTTCTGGCTGGGGCCGTTGGCGTTCCTGGTGGCGGTCTCGATCTGGCTGGTGCCGATGGTGGGTACGGTGCTGACCTCGGCCAATCCCGAGCACCGCGCCTACCTGGAGGACATCCTGTTCCGGCAGACGGCCAAGCGTTATGCCCAGTCCTGGGACCATCCGCAGCCGGCCTGGTACTTTTTGGGCGTGCTGCTGATGTGGGCGCCGACCATCCTGGCCCTGCCGTGGGCAATCGCCCCGTGGGCACGGCGCCTGCGCCTGCGCCACGACCCGCGCTATCTGCTGCCGATCGCGTGGTGGTTGATCGTGATGGTGTTTTTCTCCATTCCGCGGGGCAAGCGCGATGTCTACATCATGCCGGCCCTGCCGATGCTGTGCCTGGCGCTGGCGCCGCTGCTGCCGGGGATCCTGCGCCAGCGGGTGCCGCGAGGCGTGCTTTATGCCTTTTCAGGGGTGCTTGTGGCGGTGATGCTGGGGCTGGGCGTGACGATGCTCACCGGCGAACCGGGCTTTGAACGCAAGTTGCATGCCGAACGCGGCCTGGACCGGGCGGTCACCGATGCCCTGGCCTGGGTGCTGCTGGCCATCGGCAGCTGGGGTGTGGGCAGCCTGCTGTGGTTCGCCCGGCGCCCGGCCGCGGCGCTGTTTTCGGTGCTGGGCGGGGTGTGGGTGTTGTACGGCATCGCCGTGGCGCCGTTGCTCAATGATTCCAGCTCCGCGCGCGGGGTGATGCGCGAGGTGGCCATGCGCATCGGGCCCGAGGCCGAGCTGGGGATGGTGGCCTGGAAGGAGCAGAACCTGCTGATGAGCCAGTCGCGCACCACTACCTTCGGCTTCAACCAGACGCCGTGGAGGGAACAGCTGCGGCGCGGGCTGGCCTGGCAGGCCCAGGCGCCGGCCCGCCGCTGGCTGCTGGTGCAGGATGTGGCCTTGCCCAGCTGCGTGGATCGCCAGGTGGCCGAGCAGCTGGTCAACTCCAACCGGCGCGGCTGGTGGCTGGTGCCGATGGCCGCCCGGGTGAACTGCCCGGTCTCGCCGGAGCTGCCGGTGGACGGGGCCGCCGGCGCCACCCAGGCCGAAGACGGGTGAGCTGGCGTTCGGCTTTCGCGGCGTAGATGAATCCGATGCTCGCGCCCCGCCACAGGATGTTTCTGGACCAGCCGTTCCCCGACTCGCGGCGGCTGCGCACGGCGCGTGCGCTCTACGCCTTGGCATTGCTGCTGATGCCTGCATGCATGATCGCCACCCCGTGGGGGCTGACCCCGGCCGCATGCCTGACCCTGGTCGCCGTGCTGCTGGCGCCGGACCGCATCTGGGCCGCGCGCAAGGCTGCCGGCTGGCCGGTGCTGATGATGACCGGGGTGGTCGTGACGGTCGCCTGTGTGGTGAGCTTTTCGGTGCTGGTGCACCACGATAGCTGGGACGAAGCCGGCAGCCGCGGCCGGGTGCTGCTGATCCCGCTGGCCTCGCTGATGGTGCTGGGCCTGGCGCCGCCGCGCGCCGCGCTGTGGGGCGGGGCGGTCCTCGGCTTGCTGGGCGCGGCGGTGGTGGCGATCCTGCAGATCCGGCAGCACCTTCCGCGCGCCGATGGCTGGACCAACGCGATCACCTTCGCCGATGCCGCGGCGATGCTGCTGGCGCTGGTGGTGTTCCTGCGGCCTTCCGGTCGGTTCGCGATCACTGCCCTGGCGGCCTGTGCCGGGGTGGTGGCGATCGGACTGAGCGGGACCCGAGGGGCCTGGCCGGCGGCAGCGATGGTGGTGATCATGGCGCTGTTCGTGCGCGCCACCAGTGGCCGTGGGCATCGCCTGGAAGCCTGGGCGCTGGCGGTGCTGGCGCTGCTCAGCATCGCGCTCGTCCTGCCGCAGGTGCAGCAGCGGGTGGAGGCGCTGCGGGTGGACCTGATGCGCTATGCGGCGGGCGATCCGGATTCGTCCTCGGGCGCACGCCTGCAGTTGCTGGACCTGGCCACCGAGGCCTTGATCGCCGATCCCTGGACCGGCGTGGGCGTGGGCCGTTTCGAGCGGGTGCTCGAGACCGCGCCGCAATGCCGGGTCCCGGCGCCGGACGACTGGTGCCGGCTGCGCCACGCGCACAGCGACTTCCCCGAATGGGGCGCGACGATGGGCATCCCCGGGCTGGTGGCGCTGTTGGCGCTGTACGGCGTCCCGGCCTGGCTGTTCGCCCGCCAGCTGCTGGTCCAGCCCTTCCCGCGCCGGTCGCGCAGTGCCGCGCTGGCCGGATTGGCGGTGGTGGTGGTGTTCGTGTTGTGCGGGCTGAGCCAGTCGATGTGGGCGCACCAGCTGACCGGCAGCAGTTTCGTGGTCCTGGTCGGGGTGTTGCTGGGCTTCAGCCTGCGCGAAGACCCGCACAAGGCTTAGGAGTTCCTACGGATCCCGCACCGGCTGGCCGTGCTGCAGCAGCCACAGCATGATCGCCTTCTGGCGCACGTAGTTGGCGCGCACGTAGGCGTAGACCAGGCCGCGCCAGCCATCCAGGAAGCCCAGCCGGAACACGTAGCCGCGCCAGAACCGCCAGGCCGGTGACACCACCAGCTTGGCCCACGAGGCGCGCTTGCCGCGGGCGAATTCGTGCTGGGCCATCATCAGGGCGTAGCGCTGGGTCTTGGCCAGCTGCTGTTCCAGCGAGCGGTACGGGAAATGCAGCAGATGGCCGGCCAGCGTGCGCACCGGTCCATCGACGCTGGCCGCTTCGTGGATCTGGCGGCTGCCGCGCCAGCCGCCACGGCGCCGGTCGAACAGCCGCAGGACCCGGTCCGGATAGGCGTTGCCGTGGCGCAGGAACCTGCCGAAATAGTCCGAAAGCCGGTTGAAGCGGTAGCCCGCCGCCCCGGCAAACCCGCCATCGCGAGCGGCCAGGATCGACGCGCGCAGGGCATGGTCCACGCGCTCGTCCGCGTCCAGGCACAGCACCCAGTCGTGCAGCGCCTGTTGCACGGCAAAGTCCTTCTGGCTGCGATAACCGTCGAAGGCGCGAACCAGGACCCGTGCGCCCAGCGATTCGGCGATCCGGCAGGTGGCATCGGCGGAACCGGAGTCGACCACGATGATCTCCTCGCAGAAGGCCAGCGAGCGCAGGCACTCGCCGATCCGGTCGGCCTCCTCAAGGGTGATCACGCACGCCGAGATTGGCACCGCGGCCCGCTTCACCGGCTCGGTTCCGCGGCCAGCGTGGCATCCAGGGCGACCACCCGGTAGCCGGCGTTGCGGTACAGCTCGGGCCCGCGCAACGGACTGGCCACAGGCACCACTGCGGCGCGCACGCCGTAATCGCGGGCGAGCGCGGCCAAGCCGCTGGCCGGCAGGCGCGCATAGGCCGCATCCAGGGCCTGGGCCACTTCGATCCGCCCGGCTCCGGTCGGCAGGGCGCCGCCGGTGATTGCATGCAGGCGCTCCAGCCATTGCTCGCGACCGGCGCCACCGTCGGGGTTGATCTTGAATTCGACCAGGGTGGAGCGGTCGCTGCACGCGGTGAAGCCGACATGTCCCGGCGGGGTTGCATACAGCACCTGTGGACCGCGTGCGCGCACCCAGTCGCACAGCTCGGTCCAGTCACCGCGCATGCGGGCGGCATCGACCACGCGCAGGCTTGGCGGCTCGCCCTTGGCAAACGCCACACCCAGGGCCCCCAGCGCAAACAGGGCTGCCGCCAGCCACGGCCAGCGCTCGGCCCGGGGCGCAGGCCAGGGGCCCTGCGCCAGCAGCGCGCACGCGGCCAGCACCGGCACGAACATGCTCAGCCGCAACAGCTGGGCGCGCGCGATCCAGCCACTGCGCAGCAGGTAGTAATCCAGATAGTGCAGCACGGTGAAGGCCATCAGGATGAGCGCGACCGACAGCAGTGGTGCGAACCGTGTCGCGCGCGCATCGCCACGGCTGCGCCAGCGCCGCCACGTCCAGGCGAACAGGCCCAGGTACAGCAGCACCACGGCCATGCGGTTGCCATGGAAGGTGAAGTGCTGCGGCATCCGGAAGGCCACGTCCTGCAGCGCGCCCATCTGCCGGGTCAGGCCCTGCTGCGCCAGCGCGACCAGGTCGAACAGCGCCGGCGCGGCGATCAGCAGGGCCGCGGCCAGTCCCGGCAGCCAACGAGCCGGCCGCCGCCAGATTCGCTGCCGGGTCGCTTCCAGGGCCATCACCAGCATCCAGATGCCGCCGATCTGCAGGTGCACCAGCGCCACCGCGCCGGACAGGGCCAGGGCCAGGTTCCAGCGCCCGCGCACCAGCGCGGCCAGCGCGAACACGATCCCGGCATGGGCGAAAGTCGGCGGCATGATCGGGCCGTTGCCCAGGAACCGGTTGGCTTCCACGCCGTGATCGAGGAACGCAAAGCCGCTGGCCAGCGCCACCGCCAGCAGCATCCGGCGGCCCCGCGCCAGGGCCAGGGCCGCACCCAGTTGCCACAGCGCGGCAAACACCAGCAGGTAGCCGGACCAGGTCAGCACGGCAAAGGCGGCGCGTTCGCCAAGCGGCAGGGCCAGGGCCGCCACCAGCAGCGCGAAGATGCGATGGTGGTGGGCGCGAAGCTGGATGCCGAAATCGCCGGGCAGGTAGCCCGGATCGAGCAGCCGGCGCACCACCGGGATGAGGCCGGCGTGGTTCTCACGCCCGACCTGGATGCCATGGTCCAGGGCGATGGCCAGCGCGGCGCAAGCCACGATCGCGGCCAGGGCCAACGGCCGGTTCGGGACTTGCAGGGACGGCGGCTGCGACATCAGGGCTGGTCTGGCAAAACGGCGCACAGTTTATCGGAAGCCTGTGGCGGTCCCATGGAAAGGCGGCGCTGGTATCGTGCCGCGCATGTCCGCCTACCTGTTGCTTGCCTCGGAGCTGTATTCGCTGCCTGTGCTGCGCCCGGTCGCCGCTGCCGCGCAGGCGGCGGGCCACCGCGTCGGCTGGCTCTGTGCCGCCCCCCTGGCAGCACGGCTGGGCCCGGGCGAAGTACGCATCGCCGACCGCGCCGCGCTGGCCGCGTTCGCGGCCGACGCCACGTTTTCCACCGTGCACCGCATCCCCCCGCAATTGCCGGGCAAGCAGGTGCAGTTGTTCCACGGCCTGAACATCGACAAGCGCGACGACGGCGGCCGCGGCCATTTCCGCATCCGCGACCTGTTCGACCTGTATTGCACCCATGGTCCGGCGACCACGCCGCGGTTTGCCGCGCTGGCGCGCGAGCATGGGGATTTCGCCGTGGCCGAAACCGGCTGGCCCAAGCTCGATCCGCTGTTCGCGCCCGCGGCGGGCAGGCCGACGTTGCGCGACGCCGCCGGCGGCAGGCCGGTGGTGATGGTGGCCTCGACCTTCACCCGATCGCTGAGCGCGGCCCCGGCACTGCTGTCGGTACTGCCGGAGTTGATCGCCCGCGGCGACCGCTACTGGCTGCTGACCCTGCACCCCAAATGCCCGCCGCCGCTGTTCGACGCCTATCGCGCCCTGGCCGGTGCCCACGCCCGGTTCCTGGAATCGCCCGATGTGGTCGACATGCTGCGGGCCGCCGACGTCCTGGTCTGCGATACCTCCTCGGTGATCGAGGAATGTGTGCTGCTGGACAAGCCGGTGGTCACCCTGCGCACCCGCCGCCCGCAGCCGTACCTGCTGGACGTGCAGGCACCGGAACAGGTCGATGCGGCCATCGATGCGGCGTTGGCGCAACCGCCGGCGCAGATGCAGGCCGCCAGGGAGTATGGCGCGCGAATCCATCCCTCGCGCGATGGCCACGCCGCCCAGCGCGTGGTGGCCGCCACCGAGCGCCTGCTCGAAGGTGGCTTTGGTCCGCTGCGGTCGCGGCCAGCTCACCCGTGGCGGCGCTGGCGCGCGCGGTCGACGATGCGGGCGCTGTTCGAGCCGGGGCTGTCGTAGCGCGGGTCTGGGCCGGCCATCCTGGGCCGCCGCGTCACGTGCGTGGACGCGTGCGCGGATCAGCAAGGCAACAGCGCGAGGGTCCACGGCCCCATCGCAACGGTTTGAGCCGATGGTAGGCTCCTGCGCGATGACCGCCGCCGGGAGCACCGGACGGCACACATGCCGGACCGAGTTCCCTCGACCTGGCGTTTCTTTGCACTTCCCGCCAGGTCACGCGCGTTGCACGACATCCCTGCTCCCGACCGTCTGCCACCACCGCTCGGCGAAGATCCGGACACCGGCACGGGCCTGCCCGAAGGCTGGCAGCAACTGCCTGCGCGCGGGGCAAAGCTGGCCGCCGCCGGTGCCTTGCTCGGCACCCTGGGCGCAGGGCTGGTGGCCCTGCTGGTGGCGCACCTGACCCTGCCGCTCGCCTTGCCGTGGCGGTGGCTCGTCGCCGCCAGCGCGGTGCTGGCCGTGCTGGCCGGGGGGATTGCCTACCGCCGCCATCGCTATACGCGCTGGCGCCTGGACGCGCAGGGCCTTGCCCTGAGGCAGGGACGGTTGTGGCAGAGCCAAACCCAGGTCCCGCTTTCGCGCGTGCAGCACCTGGACCTGCGCCGCGGCCCGCTGGAACGCGCCGCGGGCCTGGCCACGCTGGTGGTGCACACGGCCGGGACCCGGCTCAGTGCGGTGTCGGTGTCCGGCCTGGACCAGCGCGACGCCGAGCGCCTGCGCGAGCGCCTGGCGCGCCAGCTGGACCGCGACGACGACGCACTGTGAGCGAGGCGGCCGCCATCCCGGCAGCGATGCGCGAGCAGCGCCTGCATCCGTGGTCGTGGCTGTTCGTGCTGCTGCAGCAGCTCAAGCAGTTCCTGCTGCCGCTGATCGTGCTGGTGGTATTCGGCGGCCGCGACGGCGAGCGCGATGTCTACGAGAACGTGGCCACCCTGGTGGTGATGGCGATCCTGGTCGGCGTCTCGCTGGTGCGTTACCTGACCTATCGCTACCGCATCGGTGCCGATGGCCTGAGCATCCGCAGCGGGCTGCTCAGCCGCAACCGCCGCGAAATCCCGTTCGCCCGGATCCACAACGTGGTGGTGCACCAATCGCTGCTGCACCGGATCTTCGGCGTGGCCGAACTGCGCCTGGAGTCGGCCGGCGGGGTCAGACCCGAAGCACAGATGCGGGTGCTGCGCCTGGACCAGGCGCTGGCCCTGGAACAGCTGGTGCGCCACCGTGGCCAGGCAACCGCGGAGCAGGCGACCCAGGTGGCCGACAGCATCACCCTGTTGACCCTGGCGCCAGGCGAGATCGTGCGGCTGGGGTTGATCTCCAACCGCGGCATGATCGCCATGGCCGCCACCGCCGGCGCGCTCTACCAGGTGCTTCCGCAGAAGATGGCGGCCAGTGCGATCGAGGATTATGGCCAGCAGGTGTTCGGTTACGCCGGCCAGCTGCACCTGGGCTGGATGTCCGGCCTGATCACCGCGGCCAGCCTGCTGGTGTGGGCGATCGCGCTGCTGCGGGTGCTGTCCATCGCGCTGGCCGCGCTGCAGTACCACGGCTTTCGCCTGAGCGAATCGCAGCGCCGGCTCACCGTCGAGCGCGGCCTGCTGGCGCGCGTGCGCACCAGCGCCGCGCGGCGACGCATCCAGTCCTGGACGCTGCGCGAGGGCGTGCTGCATCGCTGGTTCAACCGGCGCAGCCTGAACATCGATACCGCGGTGGTCGAGTCGCGTGGCGAGCACCGCAAGTCGATCCGCGAACTGGTCCCGCTGGCCACACCGGACACCTGCGATGCGCTGGTGCGGCACGTGCTGCCCGGCGTGCAGTGGCCGCCCACGCACTGGCATGCGGTGCCGATCCGGCACTGGTGGCGGCTGTGCCTGTGGCCGGCGTTCTGGCTGGCATTGATCGCCGCGGCGCTGTGGCCGCTGGCCGGTCAGTCCGCGCTGCTGGTGTTGCTGTGGCTGCCGTGGTCGGCGTTCAAGGCGCATCGCCAGGTGCGGCGCATGGGCTGGAGCGTGGACGCGCGTCTGGTCGCCGTGCGCGGCGGCTGGTGGACGCGCTGGTGGCGCTTTGCCGAAATCGACAAGCTGCAGGCGCTGCGCCTGAGCCGTTCGCCCCTGGACCGGCGTTGCGGCACCGCCTCACTGCTGCTGGATACGGCCGGCGCGTTCGGCGATGGCCCGCGTCTGAAGCTGCGTTTGGTGCCGCTGGAGCAAGCCCGCGCGCTGTACGCACAGCTCAGCCTGACGCTGGCCCGTCGACGCCTGCGCTGGTGAGCAACGGCGCGCAGCGCGCCAGGGGCCGGGCCCGCATGCGGTCCATCGTGCCCGTCCAGGAGCCAAGGAGTTGCCATTGTTGGCGGTTCCCGCCCATGGCGGCTTTTTGACTTGAAGTTCATCGCCTGCGTCCATGCGCGCCGGCGCCGCAAGCGGGTGGTCGAAAACCGGGCTACGACAGCGAGGCGATCAGTGCATCCACATCCAGCGCATGGCCGGCGCGTGCGGCCTTGGTGCGCAGGTAGCCTTCGTTGTCGGCGGTGATCCGGCCGGTGACCGGCATGCGGCCCACCACTTCGATGCCGGTCGCGCGCAGGCGCTCGACCTTGGCCGGGTTGTTGGTCAGCAGGCGCACCTGGTTCACGCCCAGCCCGCGCAGCATGGCCGCCGCGCCTTCGTAGCGGCGCTCGTCCGGGCCGAAGCCCAGCAATGCGTCCGCATCGATGGTGTCCATGCCCACATGCTGGTAGCCGTAGGCGCGCAGCTTGGCGGCGATGCCGGTGCCGCGGCCTTCCTGGTCCATGTACAGCAGCACCCCGCCGCCCAGCTCGGCCAGCTTGAGCAGGCCGTTGCGCAACTGATCGCCGCAGTCGCACTTGAGCGAGCCGAACAGGTCGCCGGTCAGGCACGAGGAATGCACCCGCACCGGCACCGGTCGGGTCAGGTCGGGTTGGCCGACGATGATCGCCACCTGGTCGCGCTGGGCCACCCCGCCACGGAATACCACGAACTGCGCCGGGCCGACCTCGCGCAGCGGCACCTCGGTGCGCACCACCAGTTCCCAGTCGCGGTTGGCGTGCGCGGCGCCGGCAGCCAGCTCCTGCAGCGACAGCTGCGCGCAGGCATCGAAGGGCGAGGGCGCCGCCTCCAGGTCGTGCACCAGCAGCACCGGCAGCAGCAGGCCAAGGCGCGCGATCTCGGCCGCCCCGGCATCCAGGCCGGTCGGGGACGTCCATGCAGGCGGAGCGCCCTCGGAGGGCAGGTAGGCCAGTGCAGCCAGGCTGTCAAAGTGGCGGCCGGCCACTTCCAGACGCGCGCCGCGCGGTGCATCGATGCCCAGCACGCGGGCACGGATGCCGGTCACGAACAGCGACACCCCGGCGCCTGCGGCGGCCACGAACGCCGCGTAGGACGCCGGCGTGGCGCCATCCAGCGCCAGCACCGCGGTGCGCGCGCCGGTGCCCTCGTGCAGCACCAGCGGACGCCCGCTGCGCAACTCGGCCGCCGCGCGTTCGCAGGCGATCGCGGCGGGGTGGCCGAACGGGGCGGGCAAGGGGACGGTGGGAGTGCTCATGGCAGGTGCGCGCAGCGGGTAGGCAGACATGCAGGGACTCCTTTCAGGACTGACGAAACCGGGAATGGCCGCCTGGAAAAGGCTCGGCGTCGTTCCGGAGACGCGCCTGTCGCTGCATGGGATGCAATCGCGTCGCCGAAATTCAAGCTCGGTGCGCAGCCATGACTGCGATGCGAAAGCGCGGATGATCCTTCTGTCAATGAAATGCAGGTGCCCATGATAAGCGGCTGTTCACCGCTGACACATCTTTCGGCCCTTGCCGGAGGACACGAACCAGCGCGCGGACGGCCATTTTCCGTCATTGCCCCTTGCCGGCACGAGCACGACGGCAGAACGGTGCAGGGCACTCTACGCGCCCCTTGCCCAGTCCAGCCAAGCCGCCGCGAACAAGCCGTTCACGTCGGCCCCGTCAATGCAAGTGCCTGGCCGGTGGGAATCGGCCTGGCCGCCGCCCGGCGGCCCGCAGCGTGTAACGCGTAGGTCCACGGGTACTGGGCTGGATCGCGCCGGGCCATGCGCTCGATCCGGGCGTTCAGCGCGGCCGCGCAGATGCCGCAGGCCCGTCATTGCAAAGCGGCCGGCGCGTCCACACCTTGTGCAGCCCGTCCGCCCCCCAAGGAAGCCTGCTCCCATGTTGTCGCTGATCCAGCGCGTGATCCGCGCTTCGGTGGAGGTGGAAGGGCAGCGCGTCGGTGCGATCGGCCCGGGCCTGCTTGCGCTGGTGGCACTGGAGCCGCACGACGGCCCGACCCAGATCACGCGCATGGCCGAACGGCTGCTGGGCTATCGGGTGTTCGCTGACCAGGCCGGCAAGATGAATCGCTCACTGGCCGAGACCGGCGGCGGGTTGCTGCTGGTCAGCCAGTTCACCCTGGCCGCCGACACGCGCTCGGGGATGCGGCCCAGCTTCACCACCGCCGCACCACCGGAACAGGCTGAACGCGGATTCAACCAGCTGGTGCAAATCTGCCGACAACGCTACGCCGGGGTGGAAACCGGGCGCTTTGGCGCCCACATGTTGGTGGAGCTGGTCAACGACGGACCGGTGACCTTCCTGTTGCGGAGCTGATTTTTTCGCGGCAGGACCCTGAAACCTGAACGCCACGCGGCCAGACTGAGCACGGCCGGGCTGGTATAATACGTGGTTCTCCTGACTTTTCCTTTAAGGCGGCGCAAGCACTCATGGCCAACGAACGTCCTGCCCAGGCATCCGACATCAAGCTGTTGATCAGCAAAGGCCTCGAACAAGGCTACCTGACCTATGCCGAGGTCAATGATCACTTGCCCGACGACATGGTCGACCCGGAGCAGATCGAAGACATCATCGGCATGATCAACGGCATGGGCATCGCTGTCCATGAAGTGGCCCCGGACGCCGAGACCCTGCTGCTGGCCGGCGAGGCCTCGGGCAATCGCGAGGTCGACGAGACCGCCGCTGAGGAAGCCGCTGCCGCGCTGACCTCGCTGGATACCGAAGGCGGCCGCACCACCGACCCGGTGCGCATGTACATGCGCGAGATGGGCACGGTCGAACTGCTGACCCGCGAGGGCGAAATCGCCATCGCCAAACGCATCGAGGAAGGCCTGGGCAAGGTCCAGGCCTCGCTGGGCCTGCTGCCGTCCATCATCGAAAGCGTTCTGGAAGACTACGAGCTGCACAAGGCCGGCAAGAAGCGTCTGGCCGAAGTGATCGTGGGCTTCAACGACCAGGTCGACGAGCCGGAACCGCCGGCCGTCGTCGCCGATGCGGTCGACGCCACCGACGAGGCCGATGCCGAGAGCGTCGACGAGGAAGTCGATGAGGATGCTGCCGAGGAAGAGGCCGGCCCGACCGGTCCGGATCCGGAGGAAGTCGCCCGGCGCATGGAGATGCTGGCCTCGACCCTGGCCAAGTTCAAGAAGGGCTACGCCAAGGCCGGTGCCGACAACAAGGCCGGGGCCAAGCTGCGCGCGGAAATGGCCGACATGTTCGTAACCCTCAAGCTGCCACTGGCGCTGACCGATACCCTGGTCAAGAACGTGCGCGAGGTGCTGCAGCAGATCAAGGACCAGGAGCGCCGGGTGCTGCACCTGTCCACGGTCACTGCCAAGATGCCACGCAAGGACTTCATCCGTTCGTGGGAAGGCAACCAGACCAACCTGGAATGGGTCGACGAAGCCCTCAAGCGCAAGCAGAAGTGGTCTTCCGGCCTGCGTGAGGTCAAGGACCAGATCATCGCCGAGCAGCGGGCCACCATCGCGGTGGAGCAGGCGATGTTCATGAGCCTGGCCGAGCTGAAGGACATCAGCCGGCAGATGGCCTATGGCGAGGCCAAGGCACGCAAGGCCAAGAAGGAAATGGTCGAGGCCAACCTGCGCCTGGTGATCTCCATTGCCAAGAAGTACACCAACCGCGGCCTGCAGTTCCTGGACCTGATCCAGGAAGGCAACATCGGCCTGATGAAGGCGGTGGACAAGTTCGAATACCGGCGCGGCTACAAGTTCTCCACCTACGCCACCTGGTGGATCCGCCAGGCCATCACCCGCTCGATCGCCGACCAGGCGCGCACCATCCGCATCCCGGTGCACATGATCGAGACGATCAACAAGCTCAACCGCATTTCCCGGCAGATGCTCCAGCAGTACGGCCGCGAGGCCACGCCGGAGGAGCTGGCCAAGGAGATGGACATGCCCGAGGACAAGATCCGCAAGGTCATGAAGATCGCCAAGGAACCGATCTCCATGGAAACCCCGATCGGCGACGACGAGGATTCGCACCTGGGCGATTTCATCGAGGACACCAACGTGGAGTCCCCGGTGGAGAACACCACCAACATCAACCTGATGGAAACGGTGCGCGACGTGCTCGCGGGCCTGACCCCGCGGGAAGCCAAGGTGCTGCGCATGCGCTTCGGCATCGACATGAACACCGACCACACCCTGGAGGAGGTCGGCAAGCAGTTCGATGTCACCCGCGAGCGCATCCGCCAGATCGAGGCCAAGGCCCTGCGCAAGCTGCGTCACCCCTCGCGCTCGGAAACCCTGCGCAGCTTCCTGGACATCGATTGATCCTCTGAACGCATTCCTTGCGAGCAAGGCTTGCCGTCCGCACGGGCCCGCCATCGGCGGGCCTGTTGCGTGATGGCCGGCCGGTTCTGTCATCCCAGGCCATGGGCGCCACCACGCCCGGACGCTAACGCATCGCGCAGTAGCATCGGCAGGCGTTGCCCCCCACCTTGAGGAAAACGCGTGCGCCGATGCGAAGCCTTCACCGCCACCGCCGCCACGCCGCGGCGGCCGGTGTCCCCGACACGGCCCACCGGCCCCACTTCATCCAGGTCGTGCTGCCGCGGCCCTGAGCTGTCCACGGCGGTTGTTGCACTGCAGCTGTATTCTTGCAGCCATGCCCCCGCTGTCATTGCGTCCTTGAACCCATCCTTGAACCTGGCCCGGACGCCAGGCGCCCGCATCGCGATGCCGCGCCGGCAGCTGCCGGTGTCCTTGCCATGCGCTGTCGCCGCGGCCGCCCTTCCCCCTGTCATGGAGTACCGGCCGCCGTGCTGGACCCAATGAAGACCGTCGCGCCCATCAACGTCTGGCAGGTCGAGCCGCCCATCAGCGAAGAAGCGGTGGCCTACGAACTGATGCCGCCGCCGGCGCCGCTGCCGATGCCGCAGCAGTCGCTGCGCGCCGGCAAGCTGCAGAATCCGCCGATGCCCTCGGCGCCGCCCAACATGGTCGCGCGCCGGATCTACATCTTCGGCGGGACCGCGGCGATCACCCTGGTGGCGCTGTACCAGATGTTCCGGGTGATGGCCACCGACGGACTGGGCGTGCTGGAGGTGGTGTTCCTCGCCCTGTTCACGCTGCTGTTCGCCTGGGTGGCGCTGTCGTTCGTCAGCGCGTTGGCCGGCTTCGTGCTGATCGTCACCAGGCGTCGGCGACGGCTGGGCCTGCGCCCGGAGGATCCGCTGCCCACCCCGACCGTGCGCACCGCCCTGTTGATGCCCACCTACAACGAGGAGCCACAGCGGCTGATGGCCGGCCTGCAGGCGATCTACGAGTCGGTGCGCGATACCGGGCGCCTGGCGCAGTTCGACTTCTTCATCCTGTCCGACACCACCCGCGGCGCGATCCGCATGGAAGAGGTCATCGAGTTCCATCGCCTGCGCGAGCGCCTGGGCGGGGCGACCAATCTCTACTACCGCCACCGCGCCGACAACGTCGAGCGCAAGGCCGGCAATATTGCCGAGTGGGTGCGCCGGTTTGGCGCCGCCTACCCGCAGATGCTGATCCTGGACGCGGACAGCCTGATGACCGGCGATACCATCGTGCGCCTGGCCTGGGGCATGGAGCAGCACCCGGACGTGGGCCTGATCCAGTCGTTGCCGCTGATCGTCAACGGCAGCACCCTGTTCGCACGCATGCAGCAGTTCGCCGGGCGCGTGTATGGCCCGGTAGTCGCCCACGGCGTGGCCTGGTGGCACGGCACTGAGAGCAACTACTGGGGCCACAATGCGGTCATCCGCACCAAGGCCTTCGCCGACCACGCCGGCCTGCCCAAGCTGGGCGGCATCAGGCCGTTCCGGGGGCATGTGCTGAGTCATGACTTCGTCGAGGCCGCGCTGATCCGCCGCGGTGGCTGGGCCTGCCACATGACCCCGGCACTGGGCGGCAGTTTCGAGGAAGGCCCACCGTCGCTGACCGACCTGCTGGTGCGCGATCGCCGCTGGTGCCAGGGCAACATCCAGCATATCGCGGTGCTGCCCGCACGTGGCCTGCACTGGATCAGCCGCACCCATTTCATGATCGGCATCGGCCATTACTTCACCGCGCCGATGTGGGCCATGATGCTGCTGATCGGCATCGCCATCCCGCTGGAACAGGCCGGGGCGCTGGTCAGCCTGCAGGCGCTGGAGCATTTCTCGCCGATGTCCTACTGGCGATCGCTGGACCCCGAGCGCATCGTCTACGTGTTCCTTGCCACGATGTTCGCGCTGTTCGCGCCCAAGGTGATGGGTTACCTGGCCGCGCTGGCCGATCCCCAGGTGCGCCGCGGCTGCGGTGGCGCGCTGCGCATGGTCGTGAGCATCCTGGTGGAGAGCGTGCTGGCCGCGCTGATGGCGCCGATCGTGATGTACGTGCAATCGCGTGGCGTGGCCGAAGTGCTGGCCGGGCGCGACTCGGGCTGGGACGCGCAGCGCCGCGATGACGGCAGCATGCCCTGGTCCACGCTGGTGCGCCGCTACGGTGGGCTGTCGCTGTTCGGTGCGCTGATGGGCGCGGCGGCGTACGTGGTCTCGCCGGCACTGCTGGCCTGGATGTCGCCGGTGATCATCGGCCTGGTGTGCTCCATCCCGATCGTGGCGCTGACGTCCTCGCGTGGCGCCGGCCGGTTGCTGCGGCGCCTGCACCTGCTCAGCATTCCGGAAGAAACCGTGCCGCCGCCGATCCTGGTGCGCGCAGCTCGCCTGCGCCAGCGCATCGAGGCCGAAGCCGAGGCGGCCGCTGCCGCTTCAACCCCCGGCGCCTGACCGCAGCAGCAGCCTTCCACGCGCGCCAGGCGCCAGCGCCGCCGGTACAATGCGCTCCCCGCGGGCCTATAGCTCAATGGTTAGAGCAGAGGACTCATAATCCTTTGGTTCCAGGTTCGAGTCCTGGTGGGCCCACCATTCGCGCCTGCGCTACAGGTCTGATACGTGCTCGTTGTCGAGCAACTCAAATCCAGGCGGCATGACCGCGAGGGGTTTGCGTGTGGCGAGCCCACGCTGGATGCCTACCTGCGGCAGCAGGCCGCCCAGCACCATCGCGCCGGCATCAGCACCACGCACGTCCTGGTGGATGACGGCGATCCGGCCCGCATCCTCGGTTACTACAGCCTGTCCGCTGCCCAGCTTCTGCTCACTGACTTGCAGGAGGCGGATCGAAAGCGCCTGCCCACCTACCCGGCGCCGGCCATCCGCATGGGACGACTAGCCGTCTCGACCAGTGAGCAGGGCAAGGGGCATGGTGGCTACCTGCTGGCGCATGCCGTGGCGCGTAGCCTGGGGCTGCGCGACAAGCTAGGTGTGCGCGTGCTGCTGGTGGATGCGCTGCACAAGGACGCGGCCGGTTTCTATCGCGCCTATGGCTTCCGCGAAGCCACGGCGAATTCGCATACGTTGTATTTGTCGTTGGGCAATGTATGAACACGTTACAGGGGCCACTGTGTCACGACTGACCGACTTGACTGCCGAGGTCCGCCAGCGGGCGGGCCGGTCGAGCGCTCTTGGCGCGGCGGCGCCACCACGGGCCGGCGGCTCCCCACCCGGGATCTGCCTGGAGTGGTCGATCAGCGCCTGGTGATGCAGTTGCGTGCGCAGTGACGCCCAGCGCGCCCTCCAGGTGATCCCGAACCGCTCCAGGACGTGGCTGAAGCGGTGCAGGGTGTACCTGGGATCGCGGGCCGGGTTGCCCATGTGCGGCATCGTGGTCACGGCGATCTGCTGACCATGCGCCAGCGCCGCCATCCGCTCCGGCGTATCGAGCGGGACGAATCGCTCGCCTCCGCCCTTGGCCCTGCCCTGATCCGCAGGTAGAGCTGGGATTGAAGTTGCTCCAACGGCAGGCCGGTCGCCTCGAACTCGACCACTTCAGCACGGCGATGATCTGGCTCTGGATAAAAACCGGACTTCTTCATGGAATCCCCTCGGGTCAGGCGACGAGACAGGTCCACTTCTGGCGTCAGCTCGTGGCGGGGGACTGGATGACCGCGGATGGCGCACCCCCAGATGGCGCACCCGCCGCCGCGGGCAGGGGGCCTTGCTCTGGTCCGGCAGCTACATGGCCAGCAGCCAGGTGCGCAATGTGCTGTTCCAGCAAGCACGTCAAGCCAACCCGGCAGGTTGGAGCGGCCGAACCCCCAAAACCGGGATCGTAATCGACGCAATGGCGTTGAATACCGGGACAAGGCGGCCGTCGCGGCAGCGACCGAACACTCCAAAAGCCGCATGAATCAGGCGATAACTCCCTTGACATGCGCCGGTAGGGGCACGGCTCAGCCGGGGAACTTGGGGAACTTCTCGTCCGGATGGTTCTTCTTCCACTCGTGATAGGCAGCGGTGCCTTCCCAGGCGGAGAACGCGCGCGGCGGGCGTCCGCGGCCGCTCCAGGTCTCGCCGGTGTGCGGTAGCCAGTACTTGGGAGCCACTTGCTGGCGTGAGCCGGTGGCGGGCTTCCTGGCCTTGGCGCCGGCCACGACGTAACCGGCGATTTCCGCCTTCTGCCTGGCATTGAACTGTTCGGCGAAGTGCTTCAGCAGCGAGGTGATCTGCTCGAAGGCCTCGCTGGACTGCTGGCTGAGCAGCTCGACTTCCTGAGCCTCCAGCGCGCGCAGTTCTTCGGCCAGCTTGGCCTTGGCTTCGGCGATGGCGGCCAGGTTGGTGTTTTTCGACGTCATGGGGTTGGGATGCACCGGGATGGAATGTGGTCGCCATTCTCGGCGCTTGCGCCCACGCCGGCAATCAGGTCCCTGCAATCAAGCCCTGATCCGGTCGCGATGTGGCCTGCAGGCAACGCGGCCGGCCGTCCGACGCGCCCGTGCCCGGCCGAGGGCTTCGGCCGGGCACGGGCCTTGATGCACGCGCATCGCCCGGATGCGCAGCGCGGCTTTCGGTCGCGCAACAGCAAAACGGGCGCCCTGCGGCGCCCGTTTCCTGCATCGCGGCAAGGCACCGCAGGTCGATCAGTAGCGGTAATGCTCCGGCTTGTACGGGCCGGCCACGTCCACGCCCAGGTAGTCGGCCTGCTCCCTGGTCAGGGTGGTGAGCTTGACCCCGATCTTCTCCAGATGCAGGCGCGCCACTTCCTCGTCCAGCCGCTTGGGCAGGCGGTAGACGGCCTTTTCGTACACCTCGCGGTTCTGCCACAGGTCGATCTGCGCCAGGGTCTGGTTGGAGAAGCTGTTGGACATCACGAAGCTCGGGTGGCCGGTCGCGCAGCCCAGGTTGACCAGGCGGCCTTCGGCCAGCAGGAAGATCGCGTGGCCATCGGCGAACACGAACTTGTCCACCTGCGGCTTGATGTTGATGCGCTGCGCGCCGCAGGCATACAGCGCCTCGACCTGGATTTCGTTGTCGAAATGGCCGATGTTGCAGACGATGGCCTGGTCCTTCATCGCCTGCATGTGCGCCAGGGTGATGATGTCCTTGTTGCCGGTGGTGGTGACGTAGATGTCGGCCTGGCCCAGGCTGTCCTCGACGGTGTTGACCTCGAAACCCTCCATCGCCGCCTGCAGCGCGCAGATCGGGTCGATCTCGGTGACGATCACGCGCGCACCATAGGCGCGCAGCGAATGGGCCGAGCCCTTGCCCACGTCACCGTAGCCGCAGACCACGGCGACCTTGCCGGCCAGCATCACGTCCATCGCGCGCTTGAGGCCATCGGCCAGCGACTCGCGGCAGCCGTAGAGGTTGTCGAACTTGGACTTGGTGACCGAGTCGTTGACGTTGATCGCCGGCACCAGCAGCTTGCCTGCTTCGGCAAGCTGGTAGAGGCGGTGGACGCCGGTGGTGGTTTCTTCCGAGACGCCCTTCCAGTCGGCGACCACCCGGGTCCAGTAACCCGGGCGCTCGACGGCCACGCGCTTGAGCAGGGCCTTGATCACCCCTTCCTCGTGCGAGGCGGCCGGCTCGTCGACCCAGCTGGAACCATTTTCCAGCTCGTAGCCCTTGTGGATCAGCAGGGTGACATCGCCGCCGTCGTCCACCACCAGCTGCGGGCCGGTCAGGGTGCCGTCGGCCAGGGTGAAGGTCAGCGCGTCCAGGGTGCAGTCCCAGTACTCCTCCAGGCTCTCGCCCTTCCAGGCGAACACCGGCGTGCCGGTGGCGGCGATCGCCGCGGCGGCGTGGTCCTGGGTGGAGAAGATGTTGCACGAGGCCCAGCGCACGTCGGCGCCAATGTCCTTGAGCGTCTCGATCAGCACCGCGGTCTGGATGGTCATGTGCAGCGAGCCGGTCACCCGCACGCCCTTCAGCGGCAGGCTGGTGGCGTGTTTGCGGCGGATGGACATCAGCCCGGGCATCTCGTGCTCGGCGATGTCGATTTCCTTGCGGCCCCAGTCGGCCAGGGCAATGTCGGCAACCTTGTAGTCGCCGTCGGTGGAAAAGCTCTTCAGTCGTGCGTTCATGCAGTGTGCTCCGGTCAAGGGCGGGCTCTGGAAGCTCGCGGTTGCCGGGCGCCGTTGTGCGGTGTCATCGCCAAGCCTGGCCCGGGTTGCGTGCATGGCACGAAGTCAGGTCGCAGCGCCCCTTGAGCGAGGCGCGCAGTATATCGCCCCCTCAGGGCGAGGGATGAATGCGCCGCTGGCACTTGCAGTAGGCTTGAAGTCCCCTTGTGACCAGGTCAGCGTGGCTCTCGCGATGAATTCATCTGCAACTGTGTCGGCATCCTCGCCGGTTTCCGAGTACGCCGCGCCCGACCTGCCGCTGCGCGATGACGTGCGCCGGCTGGGCGCGGTGGTCGGTGACATGTTGGCCGAGCAGGTCTCGCCCGAGTTCCTTGACCAGGTCGAGGCCATCCGCACCGCCGCCATCGCCCGTCGCCAGAAAGGCGAGAGCACCCAGGGCCTGGCCCAGACCCTGGCCGGCATGCCTGCCGGCGACGCACAGGCGCTGATCCGTGCCTTCAGCGCCTACTTCCAGGTGGTCAACATCGCCGAGCGCGTGCATCGCATCCGCCGCCGCCGCGATTACCAGCGCCAGGGCGATGCGCCGCAGCCCGAAGGCCTGCATGCCAGCCTGCTCAAGCTCAGGGCGCAGGGCGTGGACCTGGCCGAAGCCAGCGCCTGGCTGGAGCGGATCGACCTGGAGCCGGTGTTCACCGCGCATCCGACCGAGGCGGTACGCCGGGCGCTGCTGGAAAAGGAACAGCTGATGGTGGCCAGCCTGGTCGCCGGGCTGGACGGGGCGCGCACGCCGGGCGAGGCGGCCACCGATGCGGCGCGCTTTCGCATGGCGCTGACCGCGGCCTGGCAGACCGCCGACTCCTCGCCGGTGCGGCCGACCGTGGACGACGAGCGCGAGCATGTCGGCTTCTACCTGACCGAAGTGCTGTACCGGGTCATTCCGGTGTTCTACGAATCACTGGAGCACGCCTTCACCGCAACCTACGGCAGCGCCCCGGAGCTGCCGCGCGTGTTGCGCTTCGGCACCTGGGTGGGCGGCGACATGGACGGCAACCCGAACGTGGATGCCGGCACCATTGCCGCGACCCTGCGCGCGCAGCGGCACGCGATCGTGCATCGCTATCAGGCCGAGCTGAAGGCGCTGGGCAGCCTGCTCAGTCAGTCCACGCAACTGGTGCAGGTCTCACCCGAGGTGCTCCGGCGCGTGGACCAATACCGCGCGCTGCTGCCGGAGGCGGCCGCCCGCGCCCGTCCGCGCCACGCCGACATGCCTTACCGCCTGCTGTTGGACCTGATGCGTGCGCGCCTGCACGCCACCCTGGACGAGCAGGATCGCGGCTATGCCGGGCCCGAGGCCTTCGGCCAGGACGTGGCGCTGATCCTGCACAGCCTGGAAGCCAATCGCGGCGTGCATGCCGGCTGGTTCGCGGTGCGGCGGCTGGCCTGGCGGGTGCGCACCTTCGGCTTCCATCTGGCGCGGCTGGATGTGCGCCAGGAATCGGGCGTGCATGCGCGCGCGCTCGCCGCGGCGCTGGGCGATGCCGGCTTGGAGGCACGCGATGCCAGCGCGCGCGCCGAGTTGCTGCAGCCCTATGCCGCGGGCGAACAGGTCCTGCCGGCCAGCACGGAGGAGGGCAATTCGCGCCTGGACGCGGTGTTCGCCGCGTTGAGCCAGGCGCGGCGCCTGCACGGTGCCGACGCGCTGGGCGCCTACATCATCTCGATGGCGCACAGCCGCGCCGACGTGCTGACCGTGCTCGCCCTGGCCCGTCGCGGCGGGCTGGTGGACGATCAGGGCCAGGTGCCGCTGGATATCGCGCCCCTGTTTGAAACCGTGGAGGACCTGCGCCACGGCCCGGAAGTGCTGCGCGAACTGGCCACCGATCCGGTCTATCGCAGGCACCTGGCCGCGCGCGGCGACACCCAGATGGTGATGCTGGGCTATTCGGACAGCGGCAAGGACGGCGGCACGACCGCCTCGCGTTGGGGCCTGCAGCGTGGCCAGGTGGAGCTGCTGGAAACGGCGCACGCGCTGGGCATCAGGCTGACCTTCTTCCATGGCCGCGGCGGCTCGATCAGCCGCGGCGGCGGCAAGACCACCCGGGCGGTGGATGCCTCCCCGCGCGGCAGCGTCGATGGCCGCCTGCGCGTGACCGAGCAGGGCGAAGTCATCCACCGCAAGTACGGCATCCGCGCGCTGGCGGTGCGTTCGCTGGAGCAGTCGCTGGGCGCGGTGCTGGTGTCCAGCATCCGCCCGCGTCCGCCCGAGCCGCGCGAGGCGCAGTGGCGCAGGATCATGGACACCGTGTCCAGGGCCAGCAATCGTGCCTACCGGGACTTCGTCGGCGCGCCCGGCTTCATGGACTACTTCCGCAGCGCCACCCCGATCGACGTGATCGAACGCATGACCCTGGGCTCGCGCCCCTCGCGCCGACTGGGCCAGGACGCGGCCCTGGACAACCTGCGTGCGATCCCGTGGGTGTTCGCCTGGAGCCAGGCGCGCGCCACCATTCCCGGCTGGTACGGCGTGGGCAGCGGCCTGGCCGCGGCGGTGGCCGAGTTCGGCGAGGACGCAGTGCGCGAGATGGGCCGCGACTGGCCGTTCGTGCGCACCTTCCTGGACGACATCGCAATGGTGCTGGCCAAGGGCGACCTGGGCATCGCCGCGCTGTTCTCGCAGCTGTCCGGCGAGCTGCACGCGCGGTTCTTTCCGCTGATCCAGGCCGAGCATGCGCTGACCCGGCAATGGCTGCTGCGCCTGAACGGCAGCGACACCCTGCTCCAGCACGACCAGCGCCTGGACCTGTCCATCCGCCTGCGCAACCCGTATGTGGACCCGATGAGCCTGCTGCAGGTGGACCTGCTGCGCCGCTGGCGCGCCGCCGGGCGCGAGGACGAAGGCCTGCTGCGCGCGCTGGTGGCCAGCGTCAACGGCGTTTCGCAAGGCGTGCAGAACACCGGTTGAACGCGCCCCCCGGCCAGTGCCGCGTGGCCCCTGGGAAGTGGCCGCTGGAAGCGACCGGTCGCGCTGGCAAAACGTGCACCCCCGGCGTTGCACGTCGCTGTCCGAACGCTGAATCCCGGCGCTGGTTGCCGGCTTGAAAATGCGCTGCGTGCGCCTATCTGTGCCGTCGCCAGTCCGGTGCGCCTGGCCGCGGCGGAAGGCTTCGCCGACCAGCACGGTCGCGCGGACCGGGTCGGCATTTACCGAAACCCTTCCGGAGATGACTGTCATGAGTGTGAGTCAGTTGATTCCTTGGAACCGCAACCGCGTCGCCGCCGCCCCGCAATCGGCCTTGCGCGAAACCCCGGACCCATTCGTGTCGCTGCATCGCGAAATGAATCGCCTGTTCGACGATCTGTTGCGGCAGGCCGACCAGTTGCTGCCCAGCCGCGCCGCGGATAACGGCAACTTCGCTTCCGGCTGGCCGAGCGTTGAGGTGGTCGAAAAGGAGCGCGAGATCGTGATCAGCGCGGAACTTCCCGGCATGCAGGACAAGGATGTTGAAGTGACCTTCGAAAATGGCGAACTGATCCTGCGCGGGGAACGTCGTGGCGCGCACGAGGACAAGGAGCGCCGCTTCAGCGAACGCTGGTACGGCCGCTTCGAGCGCCGCATCCCGCTGGACGTGGAGGTGCAGGTCGACCAGGCGCGCGCCGAGTTCCGCGATGGCGTGCTGAGCGTGACCCTGCCCAAGAGCGAGAGCGCCATTGCCACGCCGGTGCGCATCCCGGTCGGCAAGGCCGCCTGAGGCCGCCTGAGACCACGCGGCGCTGGCCGCCACGTCGTTTGATCGCCGGCGCGGGGGACTTCCCCGCGCCGGTTTTGTTTGGCTGAGCCCAACGACGCCGGCCAGCGAAGGCCCTTGCTGGCACGTGGCCAGCCGAAGGCGCCATGACGCCTCTTCCGCGCCCGTGGCGCGCCGGTTTCAGCTCAATTGAGGGTTGCCGGATCCGGACCGCGACGCTGACCGGCATCCAGCTCGGCGATGGCGGCCATGTCCTGGTGGCTGAGCTTGAAGTCGAAGATGTCGATGTTCTCCCTGATCCGCGCCGGAGTGACCGACTTGGGGAACACCACCAGCCCCAGCTGGATGTGCCAGCGCAGGATCACCTGGGCGGCGGTCTTGCCGTGGCGCTTGCCGATGTCCTTCAGCACCGGGTGTTGCAGCAGCTCGCCGCCCTGGGCGATCGGGCTCCAGGACTCGGTCAGGATGCCGTGGGCCTGGTGGTAGTCGCGCAGGGCGCTCTGCTGCAGCAGCGGGTGCAATTCGATCTGGTTGACCGCGGGCATGACCCCGGTTTCGGCGACGATGTGCTCGATGTCCTCGATCCGGAAATTGGACACGCCGATCGACTTTGCCTTGCTCTGGTCGCGGGCCTGGATCAGCGCCTTCCAGCTGTCGATGAACCTGCCATTGGCCGGGCACGGCCAGTGGATCAGGTACAGGTCCACGTACTTCAGCCCCAGCCTGGACAGGCTGGCGTCCAGCGCCTTGAGCGCGCTGTCGTAGCCCTGGTCGGCGTTCCACAGCTTGGTGGTGATGAACAGGTCCTCGCGGGCGATGCCGGCCTGGGCGATGGCCTGGCCGACGCCTTCCTCGTTCTTGTAGATGGCGGCGGTGTCGATGTGCCGGTAGCCGGCGTCCAAGGCGGTGCGCACGGCCTGTGCGGTCTGCTCGGGCGGGGTCTGGAACACGCCCAGGCCGAACTGCGGGATGGTCCGGCCGTCGAGCATTTCCAGGAACGGGACGTTGGGCATGGAAGGCTCCGGGTGCGGTGGGTTGGGCCCTCCAGTCTAGCGGTGTGGATGTCGAAGTCCCGACAACACGCCACTGGCCGGTGGTCTTGCATGGCGCAAGGCAGGCATCATGGCCCGATGCCGTCATCGCCCGTGTCCGTTCCTGCCCGTCATGGGTCCCGCCTGCGCCGTGTCCTGACCTGGTGGCTGGTTGCGCCGCTGGCGCTGTGGGCATTGTTGGCCAGCCTGTACCTGGACCACGCGCCGGCCGCGCTGCGCGGGTCGCTGGCAGTGCTGTGGCTTGCGCTGGCCGTGGTGGTGCTGTGGCGTCGGGCCTGCCCGGATGGAAGGCGCTGGGCCTGGCTGGCACTGGCGGCGTGGCTGGTGTTCGTGGTTGGCTGGCTGCTGCAGCAGCCGCGGCAGGACCGGGACTGGGCCGATGACGTGGCCCGGCTGCTGCAGCCGCAGGTCAACGGCACGCAGGTCGTGCTGCACAACGTGCGCAACTTCGACTGGCGCAGCGACCACGACTACAGCGCAAGGTGGGAAACCCGCCAGTACGACCTGGACCAGCTGCGCGGGGTCGACCTGGCGATGTCCTACTGGATGGGTCCGGCGATCGCCCATACGCTGCTGTCCTTCGAGTTCGCCGATGGCCAGCGCGTGGTCCTGTCGCTGGAGATCCGCAAGGAGCGCGGCGAGTCGTTCTCCGCGCTGGGCGGCTTCTTCCGCCAGTTCGAGAAGGTGCTGGTGGCCGCCGACGAGCGCGACATCCTGCGCGTGCGGACCAATGTTCGCGGCGAGGACATGCAGCTGTACCGGTTGAACATGCCGCCTGAAGCGGCGCGCGCGCTGTTCCTGGCCTATCTCGATCAGGCCGACGCCCTGCGCGCCAGGCCCGCGTTCTACAACACGCTCACCAGCAACTGCACCACGGTGGTGTTCGAGCTGGCCAGGACCCTCGATCCCAGCCTGCCGCTGGACTGGCGCCTGCTGCTGTCCGGTTACTTCGACCGCTACGTCTACGCGCTGGGCGGCCTGGCCCCTGGCCTGGATCTGGCCACGTTGCGCGACCGCGGCAACGTGACCGCCCGGGCGCGCGCGAGCCGGGACCCGGACCGGTTTTCCGAACGCATTCGCCAGGGCGTGCCCGGCGCGCGGGCGCCATGAGCAGCTGGCGCAAGGCACTGGGCTGGCTGCGGCCGCTGGCCGGGGCGGCTGTGCTGCTGGGCCTGGCTTCGTGCGCCATGGTGCAGGTGGAGGCGCGCAAGCCGGGCGACTACGTCGGCCAGGTGCGTGGTGATGTGCTGAGCACCGGCGCGCTGAGCCAGGCCGGGCTGGAGACCCTGCGCGTGTCGGGCCTGGAGCCGGAGCAATGCCTGCGCGCACTGCAGGCCTGTGCCAGCCAGCTGGAAGCGGTCAGTGGGGTCAGTGCCGAACGGCGCATGGCCACCCTGGCGGAAATGTGGACCGGGCAGGCGTTGACGCACATGCCTGAGCGCGGGCAGGCACCGGACCAAGTGGCGCTGGATGCGTGGCTGCGCGCGGCGCGCTATGCCTACGCCTACCTGTTCTTTACCGAGCGCATGCCCGGCGAACGGGCCTTCGAGAACCGCCAGACCCAGGTGCGCGACTACTACAACTACGCGGCCGAACAGGTGGGCGCAGGCCTGTTCCAGCGTGGCGAGCTGGAAGGCGCGCCGGATGGCACCGCCGGCGCGGTGCGGATCGGCCAGTGGAGCGTGCGCACGGACATGCAGGACTTCCGCCTGCCCGGCGGCATCGCCAGGCCCGATGCGCTGGTGCCGGCGGGCATGCTGCGCTTCAGCGGGCTGCTCAGCATCTACCGTCGCGACGGCTTCGGCGCCGAACTGGTGGCACGGGTGCCGCCCGGACAGGTCGGCGACCCGAGCGCGACCGGCCAGGGCCCGCTGCGCCCACGCAGCCAGCAAACGCCCGCATACAATGAAATCCCGTACGCGCCGGCCACGGTCCTGCTGGATTTCCAGGGCCAGGACCTGGGCACGGTGCTGGCCTCCAGGCAAGTGGTCCTGCACCCCTACGATCCCTATCGTGTGGAACAGGTGTCCCTGAACGGGCAGCGCGTGCCGCTGGCCGGCAACTTCACCGCCGCCTATGGGCTGTGGCTGGCCCAGTCCGGGTTCGCCCGGCAGTCGCTGCGCTCGATGCTGGGCCGCGAGAACGGCATCGAGCGCCCGCACCTGTACCTGATGCAGCGCTACGACCCCGACCGGCGCATCGTGCTGATGCTGCACGGACTGGGCAGCAGTCCCGAGGCATGGGTGAACGTGGCCAACGAGATCATGGGCGACCAGCTGCTGCGCCAGGAGTACCAGATCTGGCAGGTCTACTACCCCACCAACGTGCCCATCGCGATCAACCGCGCGCAGATCCAGGCGCTGGTGGAACAGACCCTGCAGCACTTCGATCCGCAGGCGACCGCGCGCGCCTCGCGCGAGATGACCCTGATCGGCCACAGCATGGGCGGGGTGATCGGCCGGCTGCTGGTGAGTTCGTCGGGGGATGGGCTCTGGAACCGGTTCGTGGCCGGGCGCGAGCTGGATGCCGCAAGGCGCCAGCGGGTGCGCGAGCGGCTGAAGCCGCTGCTGAATTTTTCGCCACTGCCGCAGGTGGACCGGGCCATCTTCATCGCCGCACCCATGCGTGGCACGGCGCTGGCCGGGAGCAGGCTGGGCCGCTTCCTGGGCCGCCTGGTGCGGCTGCCGGTGACCATGCTGGCGCGGTTCGGTGATGTGCTCCAGGACCTGGCCGGGCACGACGGCGCCGCAGCTGGCAAGCCAGGCGTGCCCAATGCCATCGACAACCTGCGCGACACCGATCCGTTCATCCGCGCCACCGCCGAGCTGCCGGTCGCGCCCGGCGTGCGCTACCACACCATCATCGCGCGGCGGGACCCGCAGGTGCCGCTGGAGCAATCCGACGATGGCCTGGTGCCCTACCGCAGCGCCCACCTGGATGGGGCGGAATCGGAAAAGGTCATCACCTCCTGGCACAGCGTGCAGGAGACGCCGCAGGCGATCCTCGAGATCCGCCGCATCCTGCATGCACAGCTGGCCTCGGACCAGCCGCGCCCCTGAGCAAACGGCCCGGGGACCGGGCGCCGATGCCATCAGCCGTCCAGCTCGCTCCAGCGGGCGTAGGCGGTTTCCAGCTGGGCGTTCAACGCGGCCAGGGCTTCGTTGGCCGCGACGATGGCGGCAGCATCGCGCTGGAAGAACGCCGGCTCGCTCATCGCGGCGGTGCGCGCGGCGATGTCCGCTTCCAGCTGCTCGATGCGGGCCGGCAGCTGTTCCAGCTCGCGCTGGTCCTTTAAGCTGAGTTTCTTCTTCGGTGCGGCAGCTGCGGGCGCTGCGCTGGCCGCTGCGGCATTGGCCGCGACCGCCCGTTCCTGCGCGGTGCGGTCGGTGATCACCCCGGCGCTGTCAAAGCCGCTGCGCCCGCGTGGGCGCTGGCGCAGCCAGTCGTTGTAGCCGCCCACGTACTCGCCCACCCGCCCGCCGCCTTCCAGCACCAGGGTGCTGGTGACCACGTTGTCGATGAAGTCGCGGTCGTGGCTGACCAGCAGCAGGGTCCCGGTGTAGTCGGCCAGCAGTTCTTCGAGCAGCTCCAGGGTCTCCACGTCCAGGTCGTTGGTCGGTTCGTCCATCACCAGCAGGTTGGACGGCTGGGCGAACAGCTTGGCCAGCAGCAGGCGGTTGCGCTCGCCGCCGGACAGGCGGGTGATCGGCGCGCGCGCGCGTTCGGGCGAGAACAGAAAATCCTGCAGGTAGCCGATGATGTGCTTGCGCGCGCCATTGATCTGGACGAAGTCGCTGCCCTGGGCGACGTTTTCCAGCGCGCTGCGGGTCTGGTCCAGCTGGCTGCGGTGCTGGTCGAAGTAGGCGATCTGCAGGTTGGTGCCGGTCTGGACGCTGCCGGCATCCGGGGACAGTTCGCCCAGCAGGATCTTCAGCAGGGTGGACTTGCCCGAACCGTTGGGGCCGATGATGCCCACCCGGTCGCCGCGCATGATGTTGATCGACACATCGTCCAGCAGGACTCGCCCGGCATAGGCCTGGGTGATGTGCTCGGCGCAGATGACCTTCTTGCCGGAGGACTGCGCGGCGGAGGTTTCCATGCGCACGTTGCCGGTCAGCTCGCGGCGGGCGGCGCGCTCGCGGCGCATGGCCTTGAGCGCGGTGACGCGGCCCTCGTTGCGGGTGCGGCGGGCCTTGATGCCCTGGCGGATCCAGACTTCTTCCTGGGCCAGCAGCTTGTCGAAGCGGGCGTTCTCCTGTGCTTCGGCGTGCAGGCGTTCCTCACGGCGGCGCAGGTAGTTGTCGTAGTCGCCCGGCCAGTTGCTGACCTGGCCGCGGTCGATCTCGACGATGCGCGTGGCCAGCGCCCGCAGGAAGCTGCGGTCGTGGGTGACGAAGACCAGGCTGCCTTCGAAGGATTTCAGGAAGCCTTCGAGCCAGTCGATGGCCTCGATGTCCAGGTGGTTGGTCGGTTCGTCCAGCAGCAGGATGTCCGGGGCGCGCACCAGCGCCTGGGCCAGCAGCACCCGGCGCTTCATGCCGCCGGACAGGGCGGCGAAATCGGCTTGGCCATCCAGCTCCAGCCGGTCCAGGGTGGCCTGCACGCGCTGGTCCAGGTCCCAGGCGTTGTTGTCCTCGATCCGGGTCTGGGCGCGGCCCATGGCGTCCATGTCGCCGGCGTGCAGGGCGTGGTGGTAGTCGGCCAGCATCTGGCCGAGCGCGCCCAGGCCGGCCGCCACCACCTCGAAGATGCTGCCGGCGGTGTCCTGCGGCACTTCCTGGGCCATGCGCGCCACCACCGCGCCCGAGCGCAGGCGGATTTCGCCGTCGTCGGGGTGGATGTCGCCGGCGATCAGCTTCATCAGGGTGGACTTGCCGGCGCCGTTGCGGCCGACGATGCACACCCGCTCGCCGGGGTCGATGGACAGCTCGACCTGCTCGAGCAGCAGCGGGCCGCCGACGCTGTAGTCGACGCGCTGGAGTTGCAGTAGGGACATGCGACCATTGTAGCCGGGCCACCTGCAGCAGCGCCGGAACATCCAATGTCTGAACACCGGGATGGGGCAAGACGGTTGTCACCCTGGGCGGGCATCGGGATCGCGGCGTGCGCGGTCGGGTTCGCGCTGTTCTACCTGGGGCTGTTCCGGCGCGACAACGCGGCCCCGGCGATCGACCTGGCCGGGATCGCGCCGGCGCCGGCCGGCCAGTTCTTCTTTCACCTGGACCATTGCCGGGTGAGCGCCCACACGCTGGTGGTGCGCGGCTGGGCGGTGCGCAAGGGCCACAGCTGGCCGCTGACCCACAGCCGGGTGGTGCTGCGCCTGGCCGATGGCCGCGCGGTGGGCCTGGACACGGCCTGGCTGGGACAGCAGCCGGCGCTGGCCAGGGCGATCCACGCGCGCACCGGCGATCAGGTGGTGTATTACGCGCCGCGCTTTGCCGCCTCGCTCAACACCTCGGTGGCCCGGATCGACCCGGCCGGTGCCCGGCTGCTGCTGCTCTGGGAGCAAGGCCCGGTGCGCGCGCTGCTGCCGCTGGACTGCCCGGCGCTGGCGCGATGAAGGCGTGGCTGCGTTCCTGGCCGGCGCTGGGCTGGGCGTGGATGCTGGCCAGCATCGTCTGCATCCATGCCTTCGGCATCAGCCTGGCGCCGGTGGCCGACGATGGCTACTTCGCGCAGATGTTGTCCAGGTACACGCTGGCCCAATACCTGGATCATCGCTATCACACCTGGACCGGGCGCCTGCCGATCGAGGCGGTGCTGGTGGTGATCGTCCACCATCCCTGGCTGTGGCGGGCGTGCAACAGCGCGATGCTGGTGCTGCTGTGCGTGGCCAGCGGGCGGCTGGCCCGGGTCGGGACCGAGCTGTCGCGCAGCGGCGCTGCGGTGCTGGCCTTCATGCTGGTGATGTTGATGACGCCGCAGGCGATCTTCGAATCGGCCTGGTGGCTGACCGGTTCGCTCAACTACCTGTGGCCCATCGCCCTGGGCCTGTGGAGCCTGGTGCCGCTGGTGGAAGGCGGGGCGTATCGCTGGCCGCAGCGGCTGGGTTTCGTGCTGGCCGCGGCCTGGGCCGCGTACTGCGACCAGCTGGCGCTGGTGCTGGTGCCGCTGAGCCTGGGGCTGCTGGCCCGGCGCGGCTGGCAGCGCCGCGCCACTGCCTGGGATGTGGTCCAGGCGGTGGTGCTGTGCGCCAACGCGGCCGTTGCGTTGGGTGCGCCGGGTAACGCGCGCCGCTTCCTGGAAGAGCAGGGCATGCGCTTTCCCAACTTCGCCGACCAGGACGTGCTGGAGAAACTGCGCATCGGCCTGGGCCTGATTGCGCGCGCGCTGGCCGATCCGCGTGCCTATCTGGTCGGCGTGGTCGCCGCGTTGGCCCTGTTGCTGCTGTGGCCCAGCCCGCTGTCGCGGCTGGTCAAGGCCGTGCTGGGGCTGGTGCTGGCGACGCTGCTGGTGCAGCTGGTGTTGTTCGTGCCCGGCGTGCCCGGCGATCCGCTGCAGCTGTGGCTGCCCAGGCGCCTGGACGGCGATGCGGTTGCCTTCGGCCGGCATTACCTGCTGTCGGCGTGGCTGGCCTTCAGCGCCGGTTGCCTGGTGATCGCCTGCGCGTGCTGTTTCTGGCCGCGGCCGGGCGAGGTGCTGCGCATGCTCGGGGTGCTGCTGTTGGGCCTGGCATCGCTGGGGATGATGGGCTTCTCGCCGACCGCGTATCTGTCGGGCATGCGCATCGCGTTCCTGTGCCTGCTGTGCCTTGCCATCGTCGGGGTGCGCCTGCTGGCGCGCGTGCCGCAGGTGTACGGCCCGCGCATGCAGCAAGGCGTGGTCGGGCTGGTGGCGGCGCTGGCGTGCTGGCGGATCGCCTTCAGCGCGTTGCTCTGACCGTCGCCGGGCCATGCAGGCGGCCACCTGCATGGCCCGGCACGGCGTGCCCTGCCCGGCCCGGTCGCTGCAACGCTGAGGGCGTCATCCAACCGACGCTTCGATGGCATGGCGCCCTGGCGCCATGCTCCGGCGCCGCGCACGGCTTTCCGTTGGGTTCCACGCGCCAACGGCGCAGTGCGGGCTCAGCCCGGTTCGGCCGCTTCCTGCTGCTGTGGCAGCGGCGGTGCCTCGCCCTGGGGCACCGCCGCTGCGGGCTGGGTGAACAGGCGCACCGCATCCAGGAATTCACGGCCCCAGCGATCCACGTCGTGGTACTCGACGATGTCGTGCAGCTGGCGCAGGCGCCCGCTGGCCTCCTCTTCGGGCATCTGCAGCGCCTGTGACAGGGCTGCGGTCAGGTCGGCCTGATCGTGCGGATTGGTCAGCAGTGCACCCTTGAGCTCGGCCGCGGCGCCTGCAAACTCGCTCAGCACCAGCACACCGCTGCCGCCCTCCATGCCCTGGGTGGCGACGAATTCCTTGGCTACCAGGTTCAGCCCGTCGCGCAGCGGGGTGATCCACATGACCTGCGCGGCGGCGTAGTGCGCCACGACCTCCTCGAATGGGAAGGCCTGGGCGAAGAAGCGCACCGGCGTCCAGTCCATCCGTGCAAAGCGGCCGTTGATGCGGCCCACGGCCTGCTCGATGGCGTTCTGCAGCTGGCGGTAGACGGTCATCTCGCGTGCGGCCGGTACGCAGATCATCAGCAACGTCACCTTGTTGTGCAGGCTGGGCTGGGCTTCGAGCAGGCGTTCGAAGGCTTCCAGCTTGGCCAGGGTGCCCTTGGTGTAGTCCAGGCGTTCGACCGAAAGCACCAGCTTGCGCGCGCCGATCTCCCGGCGCAGCTTGTAGATGTTGTTGCGCACCTCCGGGTTGGCCAGCACGCCCTTGATCCGGCGCAGGTCGGTGCCGACCGGATGCGCACCCAGGGCGATCTCGCGGCCGGGCACGCGCAGGCGCGTGGTCATGGTGTCCAGGCCCACCGCGCAGCCATAGGTGAGAAAGCGCGGGGCGCAGCTTTCGGTGCAGACCCGTTCGACCGGGGCCACCCCGCGGACCACGTCGACGAAGTTCTCCACCTGGCGCGGGATGTGGAAGCCCACGTAGTCGCACGAGAGCAGGCTGCCGATGATCTCCCGCCGCCACGGCACCACGTTGAACACGTCGGCCGAAGGGAAGTAGGTGTGATGGAAGAAGGCGATCTTCAGATCCGGGCGCAGCTCGCGCAGGTAGGCCGGCACCATCCACAGGTTGTAGTCGTGGATCCAGACCGTGGCGCCTTCAGCGGCGTCGGCCGAAGTGGCCTGGGCGAACTTGCGGTTCACCTTGAGGAACACCTGCCAGTCGTCCTCGCGGAACTTGGCCCGTTCCCAGAACACGTGCAGCATCGGCCAGAACGCTTCCTTGCTGAAGCGCTTGTAGAAAATGTCCACCTCGGTCTTGGTCAGCGGCACGCGGGTGACGGTCAGCTGCGGATACTTGTCCACATCCACTGCGCTGTGGGTCGGCGGCGCCACGCGCTTGGGGTCATCGATGCCCCAGGCCACCCACGAGCCCTTCTGGCCGCCGGCGAAGAAGCCCAGCAGCGAGGGAATGATGCCGTTGGGCGACTTGGGCTGGCGGCGGACGATCCGGTCGTCCTCGATGACTTCCTCGTAGGGCAGGCGATGGTAGACCATCACCAGGTCGGCCTTGCCGGTGGACAGGGTGCGCGCGGCCGGCAGGTACGGGTCGTCCTCGGCCAGCAGCCCGAAGTGGGCGATGGCTTCCAGGATGCCACCGCAGCCCGGTGCCTGCGCATGCAGTACGTCCGACAGCGAGCCGGTGGCCTCGATCAGTGCCGGCTCGGACTCCCCGACGCAGACGCCGCGGAAGCCGGCCACATACATGGACAGGTCGTTGAGCGTGTCGCCGGCAACCAGCACGTGCTCGCGCCTGAGCTTGAGCTGCGCGGCCAGCGCCGAGAGCGTGCGGCCCTTGTCGGTGTCCGGCGGCAGGATGTCCAGGTAACGGTCGGCCGAATACAGCACCGAGCAGCCCAGCGCGCGCGCGGCCTCCTCGATCTGGCTGCGCAGCGGCATCAGGGTCTGCGGATCACAGAAGTACGAGCAGCGCCGTTCCTGGGGCACGTCCTGGCGGGCCAGGGCGGGAAAGGCGCGCATCGCCTGGGCCACGGTCTGGTCGCCGGGCCAGCGCGCGTCGATCCTGCTCTGCAGCGGCTGCAGCGGCTGCAGGGTGTGGCCGTCGACCACGGTTGCGCCCACGTCGCAGACCACGTAGTCGGGGCGGGGAATGGAGGGGTCGGTCAGCAGCGGCATCACCGCTTCCAGGCCGCGCCCGGTGATGAAGATCAGGCAGATCTCCGGATGCTGGTCCACCAGGCGGTACAGGTGGTGGCGTTGTTCGGCGCTGCCGGCCAGGAAGGTGCCGTCCAGGTCGGTGGCGAGGATCAGGCGTGGGTCGGGCCGGGCCTGGGTGGAGCGGGGTGAGGTGTTTCGGGATGTGGTGGTCAGATCAGTCATGAGAATCCTCTGAGGGTGGATGGGAAGGTTCGGTCTCGGGCATCAGTTCCAGCGCCGACGGGGTGGTGCGCAGCATTGGCCGGAACGGCGCGGCGAAGGTGCGTTCGCGGCGGAAACGCAGCCGCACAAACAGATAGCCGGCCAGCGCGACCAGCATCACCGCGAAGTACACCGGCAAGGCCGACGGGCCGAACCGGTGCATTGCCCCGCCGGCCAGTGCCGGGCCGATGGCCGAGCCGACGCCATTGACCAGCAGCAGGCTGGAGCAGCCCGAGAGCAGGTGTTCGCGCGGCAGGTAATCGAGCATGTGCGCCACCGCGAACGGGTACAGCGAGAAGCTCAGCCCGCCGAACAGGAAGAACAAGCCGAACAACACCCGGTGGTTGGCCTGCACCGCCGGCAGCAGCATCGCCAGGGCCACACCGGCCGCGGCCAGCGCGGTGATGGCCAGCGCCAGGCGCCGGTCGTGACCGTTGCTGATCCGGCCGATCGGCACCTGCAGCAGCGCGCCGCCGGCAATGGCGGCCAGCATGAACAGGGCAACGCCCCGCGTATCCAGGCCGATGCGCCCGGCGTAGACCGGCGACAGGCCCCAGAATGCGCCCATCGCCAGCCCCGACAATCCGGCGCCCACCGTGGCCGCCGGTGCCAGGGCATACAGGTGCCTGAGGCTGAAGCGGGTCAGCGAAGGGATCTCCGGCTGCACCAGCCGGGTGGCCGAGACCGGCATCACCGAGGCGCAGATCAGGATCGCGGTCAGGTTGAACAGGGTGGCCAGTTCCATGCCGCCCCAGCCCAGCAGAAGCTGGCCCAGGGCCAGCCCCGACAGGTTGATCATCATGTAGACCGAGAACACCCGTGCGCGGGTGTCCGCGTTGGGCTCGGTGTTGAGCCAGCTTTCGATGGTGGTGTACAGCCCCACCAGCGCCACCCCGGTCACCAGCCGCAGCAGGCCCCATGCCCAGGGGTTGACCCAGATTGGATGCAGCAGGATCGCGATCGCCGCCAGGGCGGCAAAGAACGCAAAGGCGCGGATATGGCCGATCCGGCCGATCATCGGCGGCCCCAGGAAGGTGCCGAAGAAGAACCCGGCGAAGTAGCCGGACATCACCAGACCCAGGGTCCGGTCATCGAAGCCGGCCTGCGCCCCACGCACCGCCAGCAGGGTGCCGAGCAGCCCGCTGCCGGTCAGCAGCAGGGCAACGCCGAGCAGGAGTGAAGTGAGCCGCAGCATCAGCGCGACCTTCTTGGGGAAGGGGAGCTGGTCACCAATGAAATCATAACATATTGATTCATTTAGGGAAAATCTCGTCGTGGAAAAGTGGGGTTGGATTGGCCGCAAAGCCCGCTGCGGCAGGCGTTCAAGGCCGCTGCCGGGGGACCTGGCTGCGGCGCGTCTGGACCCGCGCCATGCCTGGCCATACTGCGCCGCAACATCATGCTGCCGCATGTGCCGGGTCGGAACGCGCACCGCTTGATTCGCAGACCGCCAGCCCCCACCGTGGCGACCCCGCACATCGCCTGAGCAACGCACGCCATGCCGATCTACGCCTTCGAATGCAGCACCTGCGGCCACCACTTCGACAAGCTGCAGAAACTGTCCGACGCCGACCCCGCCACCTGCCCCAGCTGCGGCGCCGCCACGGTCAGGCGCCAGGTCACCGCGCCCTCGTTCCGGCTGGCCGGCGGCGGCTGGTACGAGACCGACTTCAAGAAGGACGGGGACAAGAAGCGCAACCTGGTCGAAGGCGGCTCCGGCGGCGAGTCCAAGCCGGTTGCCAGCGACAGCAAGCCCGCGCCGGCGGCCAGTGACAGCAAGCCCGCACCGGCGGCCAGCGCCAGCAAGCCCAAGTCCGGTGCCAGCGGCAGTCCCGACTGAAGCCGCGCTGGCCTGCCGCCGGAAGCTGACAAACAGCTCCCCCCGCGGCACGCTCGCGGTCCGGTGGGCGCGCCCGGCGCTGCCGGTCTGCCCGGGTCGACCGTGTTGGCAGCGGCGAGCGATGACCGGCGCCGGTCAGGGCGCCATTGCGGGCACTGCCAGGGCCAGCGGCCGTGTCAGTGGCCGCCGCCGCGATCTTCGGCGAACTCGCCCCGGCAGCCCTGGCTGACCCAGATGCTGCTGCCGCGCTGGCCCCAACTGCGGCCTTCCACGCAGCGGCTGTCGGACAGCTGACGCACCAGCACGGCCCGGCCGCGGAAGCCGGCGGCGCACTCGCGGGTGCGGTCGTCCGTGCTTTCGCAGCGGATCGTGCGGCCCTTGCCGGCGCCGCCGGGACCGGCGTGCCAGCTGGGGACAAAGCGCCCCCGGCAGCCCTGGTCGACCCAGATCATGCCCTTGCGCGTGCCCCAGGTGCGGCCTTCGATACAGGGCGCATCGGACAGGGCCCGGTCCAGGCGGGCGCGGCCCTCAAAGCCCCGGCATTCCCGGTACCTGTTGTCACGGCTTTCGCAGGTCACCGCGTCCTGGGCGCGGGCCGGCCCGGCTGCATGCAGTCCCAGGGCCAACAGGACGACCGCAAACACTCGCAACATGGCACGGCTCCGGCGGGATCGAGGTGGGGCGGACTATATACGCGCAACGGTCGCGTTCGCCGAAAGGGCGGGCATTTGCCGCACCGCGGCGGCGGCCGCAAAATAGCCGGCTTTGCGGCCGCTCCTTCGCGGCCAGCCTGGAGTTGCAATGCGTACCCACTTCTGCGGCCTGGTCGATGAGACCCTGATCGGCCAGACCGTCACCCTGGCCGGCTGGACCGATGTGGCCCGTAACCAGGGCGGGGTCTGCTTCATCGACCTGCGCGACCACGAGGGCATCGTGCAGGTGACGGTGGAGCTGGACAACGCCGAGGTCTTCGCCATCGCCGCCTCGCTGGGCTATGAGGACGTGCTGCAGGTCGAGGGCGTGGTCCGCGCCCGCCATGCGGTCAACGACAGGCTCAGGACCGGCAAGGTCGAGGTGATCGCCAGCGCGATCACCGTGCTCAACAAGGCCGCGCCGCTGCCGTTCCATGCGCACGAGAACCCGGGCGAGGAAACCCGCCTGAAGTACCGCTATCTGGACCTGCGCCGCCCGCAGATGCAGCGCATGCAGCGCACCCGGATCAGGCTGGTGCAGGCGCTGCGCCGGTATCTGGACGCGCGCGGCTTCCAGGACATCGAGACCCCGATCCTGACCAAGGCCACCCCGGAGGGCGCGCGCGACTTCCTGGTGCCGGCGCGCATGCATCCGGGCGAGTTCTACGCCCTGCCGCAGAGCCCGCAGCTGTTCAAGCAAATCCTGATGGTGGCCGGCTTCGACCGCTACTACCAGATCGCGCGCTGCTTCCGCGACGAAGCCCTGCGCGCAGACCGCCAGCTGGAATTCACCCAGCTGGACATGGAGTTTGCCTTCGTGGGCGAGCGCGACGTGCAGGATTTCGTCGAGCAGATGATCCGGGCGATCTTCGCCGAAGTGATCGACGTGGAGCTGGCCGCGCCATTCCCGCGCATGAGCTGGGCCGAGGCGATGCGCCGCTACGGTTCGGACAAGCCGGACCTGCGCATCGACCTGGAACTGGTCGATGTGGCCGAGCTGGTCAAGGACTGCGGATTTGCCGTGTTCACGGCCGCCGCCCACGATGCCCAAGGCCGCGTGGCCGCGCTGCGCATTCCTGGCGGCGCCTCGCTGTCGCGCAGGCAGATCGACGAGTACGCCGCCCACGCGGCCAAGTACGGCAGCAAGGGCCTGGCCTACATCAAGCTCAGCGAGGCCGGCGAAGTCGCTTCGCCGATCGCCAAGTTCTTTGCCCAGGAGCGACTGGCCGCGCTGATCGCCCACGTCGGCGCCGGCAACGGCGACATCGTGTTCTTCGGCGCCGGTGGCTACAACACGGTCTGCGACTTCATGGGTGCGGTGCGCCTGAAGGCGGGCAAGGACTTCGGTCTTGTGTCCGATGGCTGGCGGCCGCTGTGGGTCACTGATTTCCCGATGTTCGAGTGGGACGAGCAGGCCCAGCGTTTCGTCGCCCTGCATCACCCCTTCACCGCGCCGGCGGTGGACGACATCGCCCAGCTGCGTGCGCACGCCAGGACCGCGGTCTCGCGCGGCTACGACATGGTCCTCAATGGCAACGAGATCGGCGGCGGTTCGATCCGCATCCACCGCCCGGACATGCAGAGCGCGGTGTTCGAGCTGCTGGGCATCGGCCAGCAGGAAGCCCGCGCCAAGTTCGGCTTCCTGCTCGATGCGCTGAACTACGGCGCCCCGCCGCATGGCGGCATCGCTTTCGGCATCGACCGCATCGCCGCACTGATGGCCGGTACCGACTCGATCCGCGATGTGATCCCCTTCCCCAAGACCACCGGCGCCCAGGACCTGATGACCGACGCCCCCTCGCCGATCCCCGACGAGCAGCTGGCCGAACTGCACGTCCAGGTGCGTGGCGGCGAGAAGTGAGCGAGGGGGGCGAGGAGTGAGCAGAGCGCCAGCGCATCACCGTCGCTCACTTCTCACTCTCACTTCTCTACATTCGCTCCTTGCCTGACCCCATGATCATCCGCCAAGCCACGCCCGATGATGCCCAGGCTGTCTCCGACCTGGCTGCGCGCACCTTCACCGAGACCTTTGGCCACCTGTATCCGGCCGAAGACCTGCACGGTTTTCTGGAGGAAAGCTATGCGCTGGACCGGGCCAGGATCGTGCTGGCCCATCCGGACTACGCGATCTTCCTGGCCGAAGAGGACGGCGTGGCGATCGGTCATTCGGCCGCCGGTCCGTGCGGGCTGCCGCACCAGGACGTGCAGCCGCAGGATGGCGAGCTCAAGCGCCTGTACCTGTTGTCCGGCTACCAGAACCGCGGGATCGGCTCGCGCCTGTTCCACACCACCCTGGACTGGCTCCAGCGCCACGGCCCGCGCGCGCTGTGGATCGGGGTGTGGTCGCAGAACTTCGGCGCCCAGCGCTTCTACGCCCGCCACGGGTTCGAGCGGGTGGGCCAGTACAAGTTTCCGGTCGGCAAGATCGTGGATGACGAGTTCATCCTGCGACGTCCGGCACGGTCCTGAAAGCCGCGTCCGGGTTGAGCGGGCGCGACGCCTGGGTCATGCTGCGGCCACTTCATGGAGGAAATGCCGATGTCACTGCTGCGTCCCCTGTTGTGCCTGGTCCTGGTGCCCGCCGCGTTGAGTGGCTGCGCACACGATGAGATGGCGCGTTGCACGTCGGCCTCGGGCAGCTGGGCCATCGGCCGGGTTGCCGACCAGGCCACCCTGGACCGCATCCAGGCCGAAAGCGGCGCCCGGCAACTCCGCACCCTGGCCGACGACCAGACCTCCTCGGACATCGGCATGGACCGGGTCACGGTGCACGTGGACGCGCGCAACCGGGTCAGTGCAGTGACCTGCGACTGAGACCGGCGCGCGCCCATGCCGTCCAGCAGCCTGAACTGCCCTTGCCGGCGGTGCGGGTTCTGCACGGCATCTGGAATGCTCAAGCGTGGGTGCGCCCGCTGGCCTGGCGGTTGTCGGCCCGGGGCTTCGATGCGCAGGTGTTTGGCTATCGGAGCATCACCGCAGTGCCGCAGGCGGCGATCGACTGCCTGGCCCAATGCCTGGGCGATGGCCCGCCGACACATCTGGTCGGATACAGCCTGGGTGGGCTGATTGCGCTGGAAACCCTGCGCCGGTATCCGCAGCTTCCGGTGCCGCGGCTGGTGTGCCTGGGCTCGCCGCTGCGCGGCAGTGCCACCGCCCGTGCGCTGCTGCAGCGTGGCTGGGGCGGGCTGCTGGGGCGCAGCGGGCCGTTGCTGGACCATGGCTGCCAGCCCTGGCACGGGCCGACCCAGGTGGCGATGGTCGCCGGCCTCGTGCCGCGCGGGGTGGGGCGGCTGCTGGGCGCGGTCGGCACCGATTCGGACGGCACCGTGGCCCTGGCCGAAACCCGCCTGCCGGGTCTGGCCGACCATTGTTGCGTACCGGCCAGCCACACCGGGCTGGCGTTCTCACCGCAGGCCGCGCGCCAGGTGGCCGCGTTCCTGCGCTGCGGGCGGTTCCAGCGCTGACCGGGCTGTCAGTGGCCGGCGCGCGCGGCGCATTGGAGTAAAATTATCGCTTCATGTTCGTGTCCCAACGGAAGTGTGTCATGGGTCGAGGCCCTTCGATCGAAGCCCGCAAGAACGCCAGCGACGCCAGGCGCGGCAAGATCTTCACCAAGATCATCCGCGAGATCAGCGTGGCCGCCCGCGCCGGCGGCGGTGATCCGCACCACAATCCCAGCCTGCGCACGGCGATGGACAAGGGCCTGTCGGCCAACATGTCCAAGGACGTGATCGAGCGCGCCATCAAGAAGGCCACTGGCGAGCTGGAAGGCGTCGAGTACGAATCGATCCGCTACGAGGGCTATGCGCCCGGCGGGGTGGCGGTGATCGTCGATGCGCTGACCGACAACCGCGTGCGCACCGTGGCCGATGTGCGCCATGCCTTTGCCAAGTGCGGCGGCAACATGGGCACCGAAGGCTCGGTGGCCTTCATGTTCAGGCGCGTGGGCGTGCTGAGCTTTGCGCCGGGCGCCGACGAGGATGCGGTGACCGAAGCGGCCATCGAGGCCGGGGCGGAGGACGTGGTGGTCTATCCGGATGACGGCTCGATCGACGTGCTGACCGCGCCGGAGGCTTTCGAGACGGTCAAGCAGGCCATGGCCGCGGCTGGCTTCACGCCGGGCTATGCCGAGATCACCTTTCGCGCCGACAACGACATCGCCGTGGACGGCGAGACCGCCGTGCAGGTGCGCAAGCTGCTGGACATGCTCGAAGACCTGGACGATGTCCAGGAGGTGTATTCCAACGTCGACCAGGCCTCGCTTGGCGGCGTGAGCTGAAGTGGCGGTGGCCGGGACTGGGAAGGGTCGGGAAGTCGGGACTGGGGGCTCGGCTGCGGCAGCGGCGATGGCAGGCGCGCGGGAACAGGGTTTTCCGGGTCCCGGCTCCATCCGCATCCTCGGCATCGACCCGGGCTCGCAACGCACCGGCGTGGGCATCATCGATGTCGATGCCGCCGGCCAGACCGCACACGTGTTCAATGGCCCGCTGGTGCTGCTGGGCGAAGGCGGGTTTCCGCAGCGGCTCAAGCGCCTGCTGCTGGGGCTGGGTGAGCTGCTGGAAGAGTGGAGGCCGGACGAAGTGGCGATCGAACAGGTGTTCATGGCCCGCAATCCCGATTCGGCGCTCAAGCTGGGCCAAGCCCGCGGCGCGGCGATGGCCGCGGTGGTCATGCGCGACCTGCCGGTGCACGAATACGCCGCCAGGGAGGTCAAGCTGGCCATCGTGGGGCGCGGCGGCGCAGACAAGGAACAGATCCAGCACATGGTCGGCATCATGTTGAACCTCAAGGGCAGCCTGCAGGCCGACGCGGCCGACGCGCTGGCCGTGGCCATCACCCACGCGCACGTGCGCGCCACCGCGCAGCGGATGGGCGTGGATGCGCGCGCGGCCTGGAGCAGGAAATGAGTCTCTTGAAGAAGCCGGGACCCGGGACCCGGGACCCGGGACCCGATCAGGGCAACGGCGCTTTCGGGTGCACCGGGACGGGCTCTGCCGGGTCCCGGGCCCCGGGACCCGATCAGGGCAACGGCGCTTTCGGGTGCACCGGGACGGGCTCTGCCGGGTCCCGGGTCCCGGGTCCCGGGACCCGGCTTCCTGGGTCCCGGCTTCCTGGGTCCCGGCTTCCCGGAGCGCTGCCATGATCGGTCGCCTGCGCGGGATCCTGATCACCAAGTCGCCGCCGTGGCTGATGATCGAAGTCGGCGGCGGCATCGGCTACGAACTCGAAGCGCCGATGAGCACCTTCTACGACCTGCCCGAGCTGGGCCGGGAGGTCACGCTGTTCACCCATTACGCGCAGAAGGAAGACAGCGTGTCGTTGTACGGCTTCCTGCGCGAGGGCGAGCGCAGGCTGTTCCGCGACGTGCAGAAGGTCACCGGCATCGGCGCCAGGATCGCCCTGGCGATCCTGTCGGGGGTGAGCGTGGACCAGTTCGCCCGGCTGGTGCAGGCCGGCGACGTCACCGCACTGACCCGCATCCCCGGCATCGGCAAGAAGACCGCCGAGCGCATGGTGGTGGAACTGCGCGATCGCGCCGCCGGGCTGATCGCAGGGCCGGTCGGGGGGGCCGCGCTACCGGTGGATCCCCAATCCGAGGCGATCACCGCCCTGCAGCAGCTGGGCTACAAGCCCGTCGAGGCGCAACGGATGGCGCGCGAGGTGGCCGCCCCGGGCGATGATGCCGCCGGGATCATCCGCAAGGCCCTGCGCTCAGCCTTGCGCTGAGTGCAGGCCTTCCTCACCTCCCCAGCAGTAGGCTAACTTTCGCCATGTCCACAGCGCACCCCACTTCCTCGGCTGCTGACAGCGCGGCGTCCCATCATGATCACGGCAACCAGGGCCTGCCCGGCCTGATCCTTGGGGCCGTTGGCGTGGTCTTCGGCGACATCGGTACCAGTCCGCTGTACACGCTGAAGGAGGCGTTTTCGCCGCACTTCGGCCTGGTCGGCAACCACGACACCATCCTGGGCATCCTCTCGCTGGTGTTCTGGGCGCTGGTGATCGTGGTGACGGTCAAGTATGTGACCATCATCATGCGCGCCGACAACGACGGCGAGGGCGGGATCATGGCGCTGATGACCCTGGCTCAGCGCACCTTGCCGCAGGGCTCGCGCTCGGCCTACGTGGTCGGCATTCTTGGCATCTTCGGTGCTTCGCTGTTCTTCGGTGACGGGGTGATCACGCCGGCCATCTCGGTGCTGTCGGCGGTGGAGGGCCTGGAAGTGGCCGCGCCCGGCCTGGAGCGCTGGATCGTGCCGATCACCGTGACCATCCTGATCATGGTGTTCGTCGCCCAACGCTTCGGCACCCAGAAGGTCGGCAAGGTCTTCGGCCCGGTGACGGCGCTGTGGTTCCTGGCCCTGGCGGTGCTGGGCGTGTGGAACATCATCGACGCGCCGGAAGTGCTCAAGGCCTTCAATCCGATGTGGGCGATCGACTTCTTCATCGCCCACGGCTGGCACTCGGTGCTGATCCTGGGCGCGGTGGTGCTGGCGGTCACCGGTGGCGAGGCGCTGTATGCCGACATGGGCCACTTCGGCGCCCGCCCGATCCGCTATGCCTGGTACCTCATGGTGCTGCCATGCCTGATGCTGAACTATCTGGGGCAGGGCGCGCTGGTGTTGCAGGATCCGGCTGCGGTCAGCAATCCGTTCTACGAAGGCGTGCCCGAGTGGGGCCTGTATCCGATGATCGTGCTGGCCACCATGGCCACCATCATCGCCTCGCAGGCGGTGATCACCGGCGCCTTCTCGGTGGCCCGCCAGGCCATGCAGCTGGGCTACATCCCGCGCATGCAGGTCAAGCACACCTCGCACGACACCATCGGCCAGATCTACGTGCCGGGGGTGAACTGGATGATGATGATCACGGTGCTGGCGGTGGTGCTGGCGTTCGGCAGCTCCACGGCACTGGCCAGCGCCTATGGCATCTCGGTGTCGGCCACGATGCTCATCGATACCCTGCTGCTGGCACTGGTGGCGCGGGCGCTGTGGCCGCAGGGGCGCAAGTGGGTGCTGCCGCTGTGCGTGCTGTTCTTCATCGTCGATGTGGGCTTTGTGATCGCCAATGGCGCCAAGTTCTTCGACGGGGCCTGGTTCCCGCTTGCGCTGGGCCTGATCGTGTTCACCTTGCTGCGCACCTGGCGTCGCGGCCGCGAACTGCTGGCCGCCGAAATCCGCAAGGACGGCATCGGCCTGGACAGTTTCCTGCCCGGGCTGATGCTGGCCCCGCCGGTGCGCGTGCCGGGTACGGCGGTGTTCCTGACCGCGCAGACCGGCGTGGTTCCGCATGCACTGCTGCACAACCTCAAGCACAACAAGGTGCTGCACGAGCGCAATGTGTTCCTGACCGTGCACACCCTGCCGCTGCCGTACGCGCCGGCCGACAGACGGTTGAAGGTGGAGTCGATCGGCGACGAGTTCTACCGGGTGGTTGTCAGGTTCGGCTTCATGGAGACCCCCGACGTGCCGCTGGCGCTGATGCGCAGCTGCGACCAGGGCGGGCCGTACTTCGACCCCATGGACACCACCTTCTTCGCCAGCCGCGAGACGATCGTGGCCAGCGCCCGCCGCGGCATGCCGATCTGGCGCGACAAGCTGTTCGCCGCCATGCACCGCAATGCCGCGCCGGCGACCGGATTTTTCCGCATCCCGGGCAACCGGCTGGTCGAGCTGGGCTCGCAGGTGGAGATCTGATGCGCGTGACCTGCGCCGCGGCGGCGGCGCGTGCGACCATGGCCGCATGAACGAGCACCGCCTCATTGCCGCCGACGCCACCGGCGAGGATGACGCCCTGGAGGCGTCGATCCGGCCCCGGCGCCTGGCCGATTACCTGGGCCAGCAGCCGGTGCGCGAGCAGATGGACATCTATATCCAGGCCGCCAGGGGCCGCGGCGAGGCGCTGGACCACGTGCTGATCTTCGGTCCGCCGGGCCTGGGCAAGACCACCCTGAGCCAGGTGATCGCCAACGAACTGGGCGTGAGCCTGCGCGCCACTTCCGGCCCGGTGATCGAGAAGGCCGGCGACCTGGCCGCGCTGCTGACCAACCTGCAGCCGCACGATGTGTTGTTCATCGACGAGATCCATCGGCTTTCGCCGGTGGTCGAAGAGGTGCTGTATCCGGCCATGGAGGACTTCCAGCTGGACATCATGATCGGTGAAGGCCCGGCGGCCCGTTCGATCAAGATCGACCTGCCGCCGTTCACCCTGATCGGCGCCACCACCCGCGCTGGCCTGTTGACCGCGCCGCTGCGCGACCGCTTCGGCATTGTCCAGCGCCTGCAGTTCTACAGCGCCGAGGAGCTGACCCGGATCGTGCGCCGCTCGGCGCAGATCATGGCCATCACCTGCGAGCCGGAGGGCGCGGCCGAGATCGCCCGGCGCTCGCGCGGCACCCCGCGCATCGCCAACCGCCTGCTGCGGCGGGTGCGCGACTACGCCCAGGTCCGCGCCGGCGGGCACATCGACCACACCGTGGCCAAGGCGGCGATGGAAATGCTCAAGGTGGACCCGGAAGGCTTCGACGAGATCGACCGCCGGCTGCTGCACACCATCATCGAGAATTTCGACGGTGGCCCGGTCGGTGTCGAATCGCTGGCTGCGGCGCTGAGCGAGGAACGCGGCACCCTGGAAGATGTGGTCGAGCCCTACCTGATCCAGCAGGGCTTCCTGGTGCGCAGCGCACGCGGGCGCATGGCCACGCGCAAGGCCTATCTGCATTTGGGGCTGACGCCTCGGGACCCGGGGCCCGGGACCCGGGACCCGGAGGAGCTGTTCTGATGAAGGCCGCGCAGTGGATGGCCATGGCCGTGCAGCGCTCCTGCGCCCGCGCCTTGCCAATGAAAAGGAGCGGGTCCCGGGGAGGCCGTTCTGATGGCCATGCAGCGCTCTTGCGCAAGGGCCTTGCCGATGAAAAGGAGCGGGTCATGGCCTTCGGGTCCCGGGTCCAGGGCCCCGAGTCCCGCCCTTTAAGAAGGAGCGGGTCATGACCGCCGGGTCCCGGGTCCCGGGCCCCGAGTCCCGGCCTTTATTCAGTTGGCCGACACGCGTCTATTGGGAAGATACCGACGCTGGCGGGGTGGTCTATCACGCGCAATACGTGGCTTTCCTGGAACGGGCACGCACCGAATGGATGCGCGCCCGCGGACAGATGCAGGAGCAGCTGCGCCTGGACCACGACCTGGTCTTCGTCGTGCGGGCCATGCAGGTGGACTTTCTCAGGCCCGCGCGGCTGGACGACCTGCTGGCGGTCACCGCGGCGGTCAAGCAGGTCAGGCGGGCCAGCGTGATCTTTGCCCAGCAGATCTGGCGCGAGGATCAGCTGCTGCTCAGCGCGCAAGTCAAGGTGGCCGCGGTCTCGGCTACCGCGTTTCGCCCGGTGGCCCTGGCCGAGCCGCTGTACCAGGCATTCAAATCGCTGGAAATTGCAAGTTAACCCCTTACACGCGTAGAACACCGAGGAACACGACGGATGATTGGATTGCTCCTGGCGCTGCAGGACACCGTGACCGAGGCGCTGCCGGCGCAGACCGCCAGCGCAGCCGCCCAGGCCACCGCGCAGGTGACCCACACCAGCATCAACTACTTCGAGCTGCTGTCCAGAGCCAGCTTGCCGGTCAAGTTGATCGTGCTGCTGCTGCTGGTCGGCTCGCTGGTCAGCTGGGTGATCATTTTCCGCAAGGCCGGCGTGTTCAAGCGCGCCAACCGCGATGCGGACGAGTTCGAAGGCCGGTTCTGGTCCGGCGCCGACCTCAACAAGCTGTATTCGGCCGCTGCCGACCGCAACCGTGTGGTGACCGGGCTGGAGGCGATCTTCGAGGCCGGTTTTCGCGAGTTCTCGCGCCTGCGCGACAAGCGCCGCGGCGACCCGCGCGTCCAGCTCGAAAGTGCCCAGCGTGCCATGCGCACCACCTTCGCCCGCGAGGTCGACGCGTTGGAACGCAACCTGGAACTGCTGGCCAACATCGGCTCGAACGCGCCCTACGTGGGCCTGGTCGGGACCGTGTTCGGCATCATGGTGACCATGCACGACATGCTCAACAGCGGCGAGCAGGCCGGCATCGCGGCGGTGGCTCCGGGCATTTCCGAAGCGCTGTTCGCCACCGCGATCGGTCTGTTCGTGGCCATCCCCGCGGTCTGGGCCTACAACCGCTTCACCACGCGCGTGGAGCGCATCTCGGTGCGCTATGAAACCTTCGCCGAGGAATTCAGCTCCATCCTGCAGCGCCAGCCCGGCGAAGAGTAAGGGGCCGCCCATGCAATCGGCCATCTCCCGGCGCAAGCGCCGCAAGCTCAAGTCCGAGATCAACGTGGTGCCCTACATCGACGTGATGCTGGTGCTGCTGATCATCTTCATGGTCACCGCGCCGATGCTGACCCTGGCGGTGAACGTGGACATCCCCAAGTCGACCGCGCGCTCGGTGGACAGCAAGGCCGATCCGGTGATCGTCACGGTGGACGGTGACGGGCGCTTCTTTCTAAAGCTCAAGGATGCCCCGATCCAGGAGCTTTCGGCCGAAGAGCTGCAGGCGCGCCTGGCGGCCTTCGTCAGCGAGAACAAGGACATTCCGGTGTTCCTGGCCGCCCCGGGGGATGCCAACTACCAGAAGGTGATCGACGCGACCGGCATCATTTCCAAGGCCGGGGTGACCAAGGTGGGCCTGATGAGCAAGCCGGGCGGCACGGGCGGCAATGCACGCTGAGGCGTCGTCTTTCGACCGCAGGGATCCACGCGACCGTCCGGGCACCGCGGTGGTGCTGGCCGTGTCCATGCACCTGCTGTTGCTGCTGTTGATCGTGCTGTCCTCGTACTTCAACTGGAACACCGACCAGGCCAGCGCCGCGGCCGGCGCCCCGGCCATCGAGGCGTCGCTGGAGATGTCGGCTTCGGACATGCGCGCCGCCCAGCAGGCGATCCGCGAAGCCTCCAAGGTCGAACCCAAGCCCGAGCCGCCCACGCCCACGCCACAGCCGGTGGCCGAACAGGACACCGTGCCGCCGCCGCAGCCGCTGCCCGAGCCCAGGCCACAGGATTCGCAGGTGCCGCAACAGCAGCAGGCGCAGGAGCCGGTGCCTGATCCGGACCAGGTCAACCAGGAAGAAGCCAGCCGCCTGGCCATCGCCCAGGAAAAGGCCGAGAGGGAACAGGAGGCCAAACGCCGCCAGGAGCAGATCGACCTGACCGAACGCAAGCGTCAGGAGGAAGCCGAGCGCAAGCAGCGCCTGGCCGAGCAGCAGCTGGAGGACGACCGCCAGAAGAAGCTGGCCGCGATCCGCGCCCAGCGCGAGCAGGCCGCCAGACAGGCCAGGCTGGCCGAACAGAAGCTGCGCCAGCTGGCCGACGCGCGCGCCAAGCAGGCCTCGGCGCAGGCGGCTGCGCCGTCCGCCCCGCCGGGCCAGAACGGCGTCGACGAAGGCCTGGGGGCCAGGTACAAGGCTGCGATCCAGAGTGTGGTAACCCAGCAGTGGACCCGGCCGGACAGCGTGTCGGTGGGGACCAGATGCGTGGTCGAGATCACCCAGCTGCCCGGCGGCGAGGTGATGGAAGCCCAAGTGCGCCCGGGTTGTCCGATGGACGCGGCCGGCCAGCGCTCGATCGAGGCCGCCGTGCTCAAGGCCCAGCCGCTGCCGTATCGCGGGTTCGAACCGGTGTTCCGGCGCAAGCTCACCTTCATCTTCGAGGCGCAGGATCGCTGAGGCCGCGCCTTGCGGGGTTCACGCCCCCTTGGCGTTCATGATTGCGAAAATGTTCACGTCCAGCCTGCTATCCCTAGCGGCCTTTCGCAAGACCAACGCCTTCATGAAGAAATTGTCGCACTGGTTCGTCGCGCTCATCGTCCTGCTGCTCCCGGCCCTGGGCCAGGCGCAGGATCAGGCCCTCGAGATCAACATCGTCGGCGGCAACGCCTCGGCGCTGCCCATCACGATCGTGCCGATGCCCTACCAGGGCTCCGGCGCGGCTCCGACCACCGACGTCTCGCAGGTGGTCCGCGCGGACCTGGAGCGCTCCGGTGCCTTCCGTACCCTGCCAGAGGCCAGCATCGTCGAGAAGCCGACCCGCGGCTCGGAGATCCAGTACCCGACCTGGCGCGCGCTGAAGCAGGACTACATCGTCGTCGGCCGCGTCATCGATGGCGGCAACGGCGTCTTCCGCGTCGAGTACGAACTGTTCGACGTCGCCAAGCAGGAGCGTCTGCTCGGCCTGGCCATGACCGGCCGCGCCAGCGCCATGCGCGATGTCGCCCACCAGATGGCCGATGCGATCTACGAAAAGATCACCGGCATCCGTGGCGCCTTCTGGACCCGCATCGCCTACGTCACCCAGACCGGCCTGGGCGCCAACGCGCGCTACGCGCTGATGATTGCCGACTCGGATGGGTTCAACCCGCAGACCATCGTGCGTTCGGCCGAACCGCTGCTCTCGCCCTCCTGGAGCCCGGATGGCCGCAGGCTGGCCTATGTCAGCTTCGAGCGCGGCAACTCCTCGATCTACCTGCAGGACATCACCACCGGCGCGCGTGAGCTGGTCGCCAGCTTCCGCGGGATCAACGGGGCGCCGGCGTTCTCGCCCGATGGCCGCCGCCTGGCCCTGACCCTTTCGCGCAGCGGCAACCCCGAGATCTACGTGATGGACCTGGGCAGCAAGGCGCTGACCCAGATCACCAACCAGTACGGCATCGATACCGAGCCGACCTGGAGCGCCGACGGCAGTCAGCTCTATTTCACCTCCGATCGCGGCGGCCGGCCGCAGATCTACAAGGCCTCTTCCGGTGGCGGCGGTGCCACCCGCGTGACCTTCGAAGGCAACTACAACGCCACCCCGACCGTGTCCTACGATGGCAAGAAGATCGCCGTGGCCCAAGGCAGCGGCAGCACCTATCGCATCGCCATGATGGACACCAGCCTCGGCTCGCCGCGCTGGACCACGCTTTCGCCCGGTTCGCTCGATGAGTCGCCGAGCTTTGCCCCCAACGCCTCGATGATTCTGTACGCCGCACGCGAGGGTGGCCGGGGCGTGCTGTACGCCGTTTCCGCAGATGGCCGTGTCCGTCAGCGACTGGTGCTGGCCCAGGGTGATGTGCGTGAACCGGCCTGGTCGCCGTACCGCAACGCTACTCCGCAAAAATAACCCGGTCGGGCATTTCCGCTGGCTTAATATTGCGTTAAACTAGCGCACGTTTGTATCCCACCATCCCGGATTCGTGTCACAAGGAACCCACATGAACACCACGTTTCGCGTCGCTGCTCTGTCCCTGATGTCTGTGGCCGTTCTGGCCGGTTGCAAGAAAAACACGAAGGAAACCCCGCCGCCGCCTGCCGTCGAGCCGCCGCCGGCGATGACCCAGCCGGTCGAAACCTCCGGTCTGTATGGTCCGAGCGATCTGGATACCGACGCCTGCCTGCGTCAGCGCGTGGTCTACTTCGACCTGGACCAGGATTCGCTGAAGCCGGAGTTCCAGGCCATCATGGCGTGCCACGCCAAGTACCTGCGTGACCGTCCTTCGGCCCGGGTCAACCTGGAAGGCAACGCCGACGAGCGCGGTTCGCGCGAGTACAACCTGGGCCTGGGCGAGCGTCGCGGCAACGCGGTTTCCTCCGCCCTGCAGGCCGCCGGCGGTTCGGGTGCGCAGTTGTCGGTGGTGAGTTACGGCGAAGAGCGTCCGACCTGCACCGAGTCCAACGAAGACTGCTGGGCCAGGAATCGTCGCGTCGAGATCGTGTACACCGCGAAGTAATCGACGGCTGAACTTCAGGCCACCGCTTGCGGTGGTCCACCAGGGCCGGTGACCGGAGCGGGCAACAGGACACAACCTGTCTGCCCGACCTGGCACCGGCCCTTCTCATTGGCCCGCCATGATTCAATGCCGCTTCTGCCGTGCCATGCGCATCCCTTTCGTCACGTGAGCCCCATGCGTCCAATCCATTTCCGTGTGCTTCTGCCGGTCCTGCTGCTGTCGCTGGGACTGGTGCCCACTGCCTTGGCCCAGCGCGCCAGCCTGGCCGATCGGGTTGCCGCGCTCGAAGCGCAGTCGGCCAACAGCCGCGGCAACATCGACCAGCTCAACCAGCTCAACCAACTGCGCAGCGAACTGGCCGAGCTGCGCGGCATGGTCGAGCAATTGCAGAACGAAAACGCCCAGCTCAAGCAGCGCGCCAAGGACCAGTATCTGGACCTGGACGGGCGCATCGGCCGCCTGGAGGGCGGAGGTGGCGCAGCGCCTGCAGCTGCCGGTGCGGTGCCTTCGGTCGTGCCGCCGCCGGCTTCAGGGGGTGCTTCGGCCGCCACGCCGACGGCCGTTCCGGTCGCGGACGCGGCGGTGGAAGCGCCCCCGTCCGTGCACGGCGATGCCGGCGCGCTGGCCCAGGCCGGCGACGAGCGCACCGCCTACGGCGTGGCCTTCGATGCGCTGAAGAAGGGCGAGTACGCCGACGCGGCCAACCTGTTCACCAGCTTCCTGCAGCTGTATCCCGGCGGCGTGTATGCGCCCAACGCGCTGTACTGGCTGGGCGAGAGCTATTACGTCACCCAGAACTACCAGATGGCCGCCGACCAGTTCAGCGCGCTGATCGCGCGCTATCCCACCCATGACAAGGCGCCGGGTGCGCTGCTGAAGTTGGGCCTGGCGCAGTACGGCCTGGGAAAGGTCAACGACGCCGAGGGCACCCTGCAGTCGGTGATCCAGCAATATCCCAACAGCGATGTCGCACGCACCGCCGAAGACCGCCTGCATTCGATCCAGGTCGGCCAGATGCGCTGAGGTGGATGGCTTCATCCGGGCCGCTCGAACCTGTTGTGCTGAAGATCGTTGAACGCCACTGCGGGGTCTGCGGTGGTGCACCTGTTGGAGGCCCCGTGAGATGAACGCCACTGCCGCCGCCCTTCCCGGCGATATCGAACAATCACCGCAGGAGCGGCTGAAGATCACCGAGATCTTCCTGTCGCTGCAGGGCGAGGCCGATGCGGTCGGCTGGCCGACGGTGTTCGTGCGCCTGACCGGTTGTCCACTGCGCTGCAGCTACTGCGATACGGCCTACGCCTTCCATGGCGGCACCTGGTGGGAGATCGACGACATCCTGGCCGAGGTCGCGCGCCAGGGCGTGCGCCATGTGTGCGTGACCGGCGGCGAGCCGCTGGCGCAGAAGCGCTGCATCGGCCTGCTCGAGCGCCTGTGCGATGCTGGCCACGAAGTCTCGTTGGAAACCTCCGGCGCGATCGATGTCTCACAGGTTGATCCGCGGGTGTCACGGGTGGTCGACATCAAGACGCCGGGCTCGGGCGAGCTACACCGCAACCGTTGGGAGAACCTGGCGCTGCTGAGCGCGCGCGACCAGCTCAAGTTTGTCCTGTGCGGGCGCAGCGATTACGAATGGGCGCGCGCACTGGTGCGCGAGCACGCGTTGTCCGGCCGCTGCAGCGTGCTGTTCTCGCCGTCCAAGGATCAGTTGAGTCCGCGCGATCTGGCTGATTGGATCGTCGAAGATCGTCTGCCGGTGCGCTTTCAGATGCAGCTGCACAAGCTGCTGTGGAACGACGAACCCGGTCGCTGAGTCACCGGCCGCGCGTCCTGGCGCTAGTACCGTAGCCCGGAGATAACGGAACATGGTGAAAGTGATGGATTCAAGTCCAGGGCAAGGCGCAAGCTGCCGCCAAGGCAGGCCGCCTTGGCAAGGCTTGCAACGCCGCCCTGGGCTTGAAGCCGCGCTTTCACGTTTCGATATCTTTGGGTTGCGGTACTAGGCTATGCATCCCCCGCCCGCTCGAGCCGGCAAGAACAAACGCCCATGAAAAATGCAGTGGTTCTCGTCTCCGGCGGGATGGATTCGGCCGTGGTCCTGGCCATGGCCCGCGCGCAGGGCTTTGTGCCCTACGCCCTGAGTGTGCAGTACGGGCAGCGCCACACCTCCGAACTGGACGCGGCCGCGCGCATGGCCGCCGCGCTCGGTGCGGCCGCGCACAAGGTCGTCAATGTCGACCTGCGCAGCATCGGCGGCTCGGCCCTGACCGATGACATCCAGGTGCCCGTGCGGACCGGTGAAGAGCCGGGCGGCGAGGGCATCCCGGTCACCTACGTGCCGGCGCGCAACACCATCATGCTGTCCATCGCACTGGGCTGGGCCGAAGTGCTGGGCGCGGCCGACATCTTCTGCGGCGTCAACGCGGTGGACTACTCGGGCTACCCGGACTGCCGGCCGGAGTTCATCGCCGCTTTCCAGGCACTGGCCAACCTGGCGACCAAGGCCGGCGTGGAAGGGGCGGGCATCGTCGTGCATGCACCGCTGCAGTTCATGGGCAAGGCCCAGATCGTGCGCGAAGGGGTGGCGCTGGGCGTGGATTTTTCCAGCACGGTGTCCTGCTACAACGCCGATGCGGCCGGCAGGGCCTGCGGCCATTGCGATGCCTGCCGCCTGCGCGCGGCCGGCTTTGCCGAGGCCGGCGTGGCCGATCCGACGCGCTACGCCTGATCGGGCGTGATAGATGCGATTCGCGCATCGGCGTATCGATGCGGTAAAATTCCCGGCCCGGCGCAAGGCCGGGGCCGCAGTGCCCGGGCCGTTAGCTCAGTCGGTAGAGCAGAAGACTTTTAATCTTTTGGTCGATGGTTCGAATCCATCACGGCCCACCAAATCAAGGTCCGGAAGCATCCGAAGAAGTCCAAGAAACCCCGCTGAAATGCGGGTTTTTTGTTGTCTTGCGTTCGCTTCAGTCCGATGCCGGCTATTGAAAACCGACGGTAACTGACGGTAGCTTTGCCGGTAACCCGGCATCCCGCCGACCCTGTTACCGTCATGGCCCTGTCCGATACCGCGATTCGCAAGGCAAAGCCTGCCGGCAAGCTGATGAAGCTTGCCGATGGCGGCGGCCTGTACCTCCTGCTGAAGCCAGACGGCGCGCGCTGGTGGCGCTGGGACTACCGCAGGCCCGTCACCGGCAAGCGCAACACGTTGAGTCTGGGCACCTATCCGGATGTGAGCCTGGCCGACGCCAGGGACCGGCGCGCGCAGGCCCGCAAGCTACTGGCGTCCGGTATCGACCCGGGCGAGCAACGCAAGGCGGAAAAGGCGGCGACGGCCGAGCGCACCGCCAACACCTTCGGGGCGGTTGCCGCCGAACTTCTGGCGCAGCGCGCGAAGAAGCTGGCCCCTGCGTCCGTGGTGCGGGAACGGCGCCTGCTGGAAAGCGACCTGACCCCGTACGTCGGGGATCGCCCCGTTGCCAATGTGACCGCCCCGGAGCTGCTGGCGGCACTGCGCAAGATTGAAGCGCGCGGCGCCGTGGAGACCGCGCACCGCGCGCGCATGCTGGCGTCCCTGGTGTTCCGCTATGCCATCGCCACCGGCCGGGCCGAGCGCAACCCGGCGGCCGATCTGCTGGGCGCGCTGTCGCAGCCGCAAGGCAGCCATTTCGCCAGCCTGACCGAACCGGCGGACGTGGCGCCGCTGTTGCGGGCGCTGCACGGCTACCGGGGCACCCCGGTGGTCATGGCCGCGTTGAAGCTGGCGCCCTTGTTTTTCGTCCGGCCCGGCGAGCTGCGTCGCGCGCGCTGGGCCGATATCGACCTGGACGCTGCCGAATGGCGATACACGGCCAGTAAGACCGGAACGCCCCACGTTGTCCCGTTGGCCACGCAAGCGGTGGAAATCCTGCGCGAGCTGCACGCCCTGACCGGGCGCGGACAATACGTGTTCCCCGGGGTGCGCGGTCGCGACCGGGCGATGAGCGAAAACACCGTCAACGCAGCCATGCGCCGGATGGGATTCGACGGCGACACGATGACTGGCCACGGGTTTCGCGCCATGGCCCGCACCATCCTGGATGAAGTGCTGGGCTACCGGCCCGACTACATCGAACACCAGTTGGCGCATGCGGTACGCGACCCCAACGGCCGCGCCTACAACCGCACGGCGCACCTGGCAGAGCGTCGCAAGATGATGCAGGGCTGGGCCGACTACCTGGACAGCCTGCGCGTTGGCGGCAACGTCGTGCCATTGCGGGCGAAAGCGGGTTGAGTCGCACGCGTCGCGCCGGCCGGCAGCAGAAACGGGCAACGTCCGGCAAGCGGCGCGGCGGGGTGATAGCGCACTCCGCCGCGCCTTCCACGACCGCTCAACAGGAGAGCAAGCATGGCAGCACAAAGTCTGGCAATCGATCCCGGGACCTACGGCGCGCCGCCGGTCAAGGGCAACACCCGGCGAGCGCGTCAAGCGCAGGGGCCCGAAGTGCTCGCCAGCAACCAAACCTGGCGGGGCAAGGCATGAGCGCGGCAGAACGGAAGGGCGCCGCGCTGGAGCTATTTGCCAAGGCCCTGGCCGCCAATGATGACGGCACGACCCATGGCGCCGCGGCGCCTCCCGACGATGTGCGCGAAATACTGGAAAACATGGACCGCATGACACCGGCGCAGCGCGCGCGCCTGGCCCGCCTTGCCGAGATCCTCAGCGAGGCAACGGACCGCGCTACAGGGCAAGCCGTAGGGCGGGAGGCTGGATTGAGGATGGCGCGCGAGCTAGCGCAGAAGATCCACCGGGCGCGTATGGAAATTGCGGAAAACAGCGCGCGCTGATTGCTTCAAAACGCCGCGGCTAGGCCGGCCAGCTGAAAGCGGGACACCTTCACCCGTTGCCGTGGCGTCCTTTTTTGAAGGGCGCAGGAAGGTGCGCACATGGCAATTGAAGATCCGTTCTCCGCGTGGCGGGGCCTGTCCGAATATTCCTTGGATGACGCGGCGGCCCTGTGCTGCGGCATCGTTCCCGGCCGCCTGTTCCGTCCCTTGAGGGAACGTGACAAAGCCGAGCAAGAGGAAATTGCCGCCCTGAACGGCTGGAAGCGGCGCCTTGCAGATGCGAGGGGCGCGCTGGGCGTGACCGTTGTGCGGCACCATCCGGCACGGCAGGTGTACGGGGCCACCATCGACGGTGAACGCTACCCTCAGGGAACAAAAGGCGCATGGGACGAATACGGGAAGGTCCCGCGCGCGGCGCTGGTCGAATGGCTGCGCCTGCAAGGGCCGTTGCCGCGTTTCTTTGCAGAAGATGAGCAAGCCGGACCGGTCGCGACCGAAGAAAAGCCATTGGCCGCGCGTGAGCGCACAAACCTGCTACGGATCATTCGTGCGCTGGACGTGATGGCAAAGCTGCCGGACAAGGCGGTAGGGAAAAGCGTTGAAAAACAACTGCAATTGTTGGGGTTCAGAAGTCCTAAGGACGAGATCGCCAGCCAGGTTGTGATGCGTGCGCGAGCGCTGCTGCCGGATGAAAAAAGCTAATTAGCAATCTGAATTCCTAATTGGCACATCGATTCTCGATGATGGCTGAAGATTCCGCCGCCGGACATTACGGCGTCAAAAGGAATCCGAAGCCATGCAAACACTCCCTGAAACCGGCTACCTGCGCCTGCCGCAGGTCCTGGCCCTGTTCCCCGTTTCCCGTTCCACCTGGTGGGCTGGCGTGCGTTCTGGCCGCTATCCGCAACCGTTCAAGCTGGGCGAGCGCACCACGGCCTGGCGTGCCGAGGACATTCGCGAACTGATCGCAGCGGCGGCGCAACGGAAAGCGCGAGCATGAGCGCGCCCATGACCGCAGCGCGCGCCATCGCGCCAGCAGCCACGCCGGGCGCGGATCACTGTTCCGGCCTTGTCGTGCGCGCCGTCCTGCCTGTTCCCCATGGCGCCTGGTATGCGTGCTATGCCGATGGCGTCGAGGAATTCCAGTTGGAGGTGATCGCCTGGGCCGATTGCGTGTGCCCTGATGGCACCTGGGCCGGGCTGTTTGCAGTGGTGCCGGAGGATGGCACTGCGGGCACGATCGCAACGCCGGAATCAGGTTTCAAGAGAATCACACGCCAGCGGCGCGGGCAGGTGCGGTGATGCATGCCGTTCCGCATTCGGCGGTTGGCCCGGCCGGGATCCTGCTGGCGCGCCTGGAGTGCGTGCGTCAAAGCGGACGCGGGTGGACCGCGCGCTGTCCTGCGCACAAGGACCGCAGTGCATCGCTATCCATTGCCGAAGGCCGCAACGGCTGTGCGCTGGTGAAGTGCTTTGCCGGGTGCGATGTTTCAGACGTGCTGCGTGCCCTTGGCCTTGAAATGGCAGACCTGTTCCCGCCGCGCCCCGTGGACACAAGTCCCGGCGGCCGTGCCAGTGCTCGCGATGCCTGGCGACAGAGTGGGTGGTCTGCTGCACTGGGCGTCCTGGCCCGGGAATCACTCATCGTCTCCTTGGCGGCCCGTGACTTGGCGGACGGGCGCACGCTGGGCGATGAGGACCGGGACCGGCTGTTGCAGGCCCTTGCGCGCATTGATGCGGCCCGTGAGGTGTTGACATGACCTCACCCCTTGATGAGCGCGCAGAACGCGACCTGGCACGGATGGAAGCTGCGCGCGCCGTCAAGGCCAAGCCCAGCACGCGACAGGCGCGCAGGGCCAGGTCGGTGCGTGCGCTGCGCTCCCGGTTCGTCAATGCTGACGGCGAGGCATTCGACCCGCCGGGCGTTTACTGGATCGGCGCCACGCAGGACCCCATGACCGGCGAACACCGCGAAGGGGAACCGCAATGGATCTGCGGGCCGCTGGAAATCAGTGCCTTCACCCGCGATGCACAGGGCAGCGAATGGGGCCGGCTGCTGGTGTTCCGTGACCGCGACGGACAGGAACACCGCTGGCCAATGCCCATGTCCATGTTGGCCGGCAGCGGCGAGGAACTGCGGGCCGAGCTGCTGCGGCAGGGCCTGGACGTCACGCCGGTTGCGGTGCGCCGGGGAAAGTTGGCCGAGTACATCGCGCAGGCCCGCCCGGAAGCCAAGGCGCGTTGTGTGCTGCGCACCGGCTGGCACGGGGGCGCATTCGTGCTGCCGTCCATGGCCTATGGCGAAAGCGCGGGTGAACCCCTGTTGTTTCAGGGCGCCATGTCCGATGGCGTCGCCCTTGGTTGCGCGGGCACCGTGGATGAGTGGCGCACGCTTGTGGCCGCACCCTGCGCCGGCAATTCGCGCCTGGTGCTGGCGTTGTCGGCCGCATTCGCTGGCCCATGCCTTGGGCTGCTGGACAGCGAGGGCGGCGGCTTCCACCTGCGGGGCGGCAGCAGCAGCGGCAAGAGTACGGCACTTGCGGCGGCGGCAAGCGTGTTCGGTCCGCCAGCCTATGCGCGCACCTGGCGAGCCACCGACAACGCCCTGGAAGCTGTGGCGTCGATGTATTCGGATCTTCTGTTGCCGCTGGACGAAATCGGGCAGCTTGACCCACGTAACGCCGGTGCGGCCGCCTACTTGCTGGCCAATGGCCACGGCAAGGGTCGAAGCAACCGCGACGGCACGGCGCGCGCGCCGCAGCGGTTTCGCGTGCTGTTCCTGTCCGCCGGTGAAATAGGCTTGGGCGATCTGGTGACCGCATCGGGCAACAAGCTGCGCGCCGGGCATGAGGTGCGCGTGATCGACGTCCCGGCGGACATCGAGGGGGCTGCCGGCATCTTCGAGCGCGTGCCCGACGGGACCACGCCCGGGGAGTTTGCAGATGCGCTCAAACGCGCCGCAGCGGCCCACCACGGCCACGTGCTGGCGCAGTGGCTGGACATGCTCACGCGGGACCCCGGTGCGGCGCAGGGCGAGCTGCGGGCGAATCGTGATGCGGTGTTCGATTCGCTTTGCGACGGCTTGGCTTCCGGCCAGGTCCGCCGAGTCGCGCAACGCTTCGCCCTGGTGGCCGCGGCTGGGGAGATGGCAACTTGCCGGGGGCTGACCGGTTGGCAGCGTGGTGAAGCCATCTGGGCGGCTCGCGCCTGCTACGGCGATTGGCTGCGAATGCGTGGAACCGCCGGCGCATCGGAGCCTGTGGCAATGCTTGGGCAAGTGCGCCTGTTCCTTGAATTGCATGGAGAGGGCCGGTTCAGTCCATGGAGGGACAACGGCGAGAACCACAAGCCACGCACGATCAACCGCGCAGGCTTCCGCAAAGGGACCGACGATGACGGCGGAACCGCCTATTACATCGACGGGGAGGTGTTCCGGCGCGAGGTGTGCGCCGGATTCGACCCGCGACAAGTTGCGCGCGCCTTGGCCAATGCGGGCGCGCTGCGGCTGGGAAGCGGCGGGGAGTTCACCCGCAAGGAACGGCTACCGGACGGCCGCAGCGCGCGCGTATACGTGGTCCTGCCGGCACTGTGGGATGACGATGAGGATGTGGCGTGAGTGCCGCCCACGTGGCCGCACAAGAGGCGCAGCGGTTGAAACTGATCCGCATATGCCAGGCCGCGGATCTGGACGTGCGCCGCGTCCTGCGGCTGGCGCGTGATGACTTGAACGGCCTGGCCGACTACGCCGATTGCACCCTGTTGGCATATGCGCGTGCGCTGCTTGCGAGCGATGGGCGGCGGCGGGGTGCGGTGCCTGTGGACTGGACATCGGCATGTCGTTGCCAAGGATGCGGGCCGGTGCTGCTGTGGGATGACGCACCGTTGCGGGTGCTCGCCTGCCCGTGGTGTCTCAACCGACTGCACGGCCTGCCCATTCCCCGCCCGGCGGCTGGGCCGTGATGCGCGCCGGGTGGTGCTGGGACGGGAGATTGGCAGCGCGGTGCGGGCCTGCGGGTCCTCCCGAGAGGGCACCCCTCCCGGGTAATTCGGACCCCGTTTGTTGTGTAGATAGCCCCTGTCGATTTTGACTTGACCCAACGGAGTACCCGATGACACGCGCAATTGAATGCCCGAATGAAGCCGGCGCCGAAGCCCGCCCGTCACTCCTGCCCTTCGACCCTGGCGACCTGCTGGAAATGCGCGTCCTTCCGGCGCAGTTCGCGCGCATGGTCGGAGTCTCCAAGCAAGCTGTGTCGCAGTGGATCAAGCGGGGCATCATCCAGCTTGAAGCCGACGGACGCCTGGAACCCAAGCGCGCGGCACGACAGGTCATCGAGCGCACCGACCCGACCCGGCTGCGGGCGCGCGTGTTCAAGCACGCGACCTCAACGCACGCCGAGCTGCGCACGCGCATCCGTGATCTGGAGGCCGAGTTGGCGCAGGAGCGCCAGATGAACGATGCCCGCACCGCCGCGGCCAAATACGGTGCCGAAGCGGAGGCCGTGCGGAAGCTGCAATGCTTCACGGACGCCCTCATGGCGCAGTCCGAGGCCGCAGTCGGAGCGCATGCCAAGGGCCACCTGGACCAATGGCTGGATGAGATGGTGGCCGTGGCTTTTTTTGGGCTGGACCTGGACGAATACCGCCACGAGATGGCCGGCGAGCTGGAACACGTGCCGAACTTGTCCCGGGTAGATGCGCAACCCGGGACAAACCCGGGGCGCTGAAAGCCAATGCCCGCCTGCTGTCCCGGGTGTCCCGGGTTGTCCCGGGTTATATACAAAGGTCCATTGTCAAAACGCACATCCGCCAAGGTCGGCCGCGAGGACTTTCGCGCATGTCCTCCGCCCTTTGCGTTCGCGACCCGGGACACCCGGGACACCTTGTCCCATAAGGGTTTCAGCGTCCCGGGCTTGTCCCGGGCAACCGGCTTGCCCGGGACAACAATCGTCCGATCAAGTCCAGCCGAGTCCGCACCGCTGCTGCCCGAAATTCCGGCCACGTGCTGCCAGGCAATGCCGGCGGGTCGAGACTGCATGCGATCCGGACCGTCCGGCGGACCACGGCCCGCCGAGCCGAGCCGACAGCCGGCCGAAGGCAACAGCCGCGCTGCATGTCCTCCCGTCCCCCACCAGCACGCGATCGGTTGCAATGGCTGGCGGTGCCGGACCCCTTAGCCCGGGCTACCTGTCAGGGGCCAGGCTGCTATTGGATCGCACCCATGCCAGAGCTGTGAGCGGGCGCATTGTGGCGGTAACTTTGACGGTAACTGCAAGACTCGAAAGCAGAGAACCCGCGCAGACTTGACGCTTGAGCGGGGAATTCGATTGCATCACGGCGCAGGAAAAACAGCTGGCGAGTCGGTCTGGCACCGTTGTTCTTGCCAGTGAGGTGGCCACTCCCGGGCCGCCCAGGTGATCAGCAAACCGGCACACCGCGCGGGCATCGAGCGCATCGGTCCTGGCCGGTTCTCCGGTCGCGCACCCCAGGCCGGTGCCGGTCGCACATCATTGCAGGCGCTCGGAGCCACTGGCCAACAGCGGTGCGCCTTCGAACAGCTGTGCGATCTGATCCGGGCTGAAGTGATAGCGGCGGCCGCAGAACTCGCAACGGATCTCGGCCTGGCCCTCCTCAGCGGCGGCCATGGCCTCCTCGCGTCCCAGCGAGACCAGCATGCCTTCGACCCGCTCGCGTGAGCACGAACAGGCAAAGCGCAGCGGCTGCTGGTTCAGCACCACCACCGACTCTTCGTGGAAAAGCCGGTGCAGCAGCGCGGTCGGCGCGGTAGCCAGCAGTTCCCCGCGGCCCAGGGTGTCAAACAGCATGCCGGCGCGCTGCCAGCCGTCGGCATCGCCTTCGTCGCCGGGCAGTTTCTGCAGCATGATTCCGGCAACCTGGTCGCCGTCGGCGGCCAGCAGCAAGCGCGTGGGCAGCTGTTCCGAACGCAGGAAGTAATCCTGGAAGGCAGCGTCCAGCGTGGCCGCACTGAGTTCGACCAGGCTCTGGTAGCGCTGCGGCTCGCGCGGGTCCAGGCCGGGGTTCTCGATGGTGATGGCCAGCAGCGCATCGTCGCCGAGTGCGGTCAGGTCGGCAGGCGCGTCGTGGCCATCTCGCAGCTGGACAATCCCGCGCACGGTGCCGGCGGCGGTGCACTCGGTAAACAGCGTGCGCAGGCCGACGCTGCTGCGCAGCTGTACCGACAGGCGCCCGTCGATCTTGACGTGGCCGGTGAACAGTGCCGCTGCCGCCACGGCCTGGCCGAGCAGGTCCCGGGCGCGGGGCGGGTAATGGGCCGGTTCGCGCAGGTCGGCCCAGGCCTGGCGCAGGCGCACGCTGACCCCGCGCACACCGGCCTGGGGGAGCAGGAAACGGGTACGCAGGTCGTCTGAAGACGGGATCGAGTTCACGGGTGCATCCAAGGGCAGCGGCCTCGCCTGGAGGTCCGTCAGAATCCCTAGCGTGCGGGCGGCCGCGGCACTTTCCAAGGCGGCGCCGGATCCTGGCCGTCAACGCAGTGGAACCAGCAAGTAACATTGCCGCTTCCGCATCATCGCCCAGGAGCCCGGCCATCGACCCCATGCCCGCCATCGCCCGACCGCGTCGCTGGCTGCGCTGGCTGCTGGCCCTGCCCTTGCTGATCGCGGCCGGCAGCGCGCTGCAGGTGGCGGTGTTGCGGTTCGTCGATCCGCCGGTGTCGGCCTTCATGATCGCCCGGCAGTTCGAAGCGTGGGGCCAGGGCCAGTGGCGCTTCCATCCGGCCTACCAATGGCGCGACTGGGGCCAGATCGCCCCGGCGCTGCCGTTGTCGATGGTCGCCGCCGAGGATCAGCGCTTTGCCAGCCATGCCGGTTTCGACCTGCAGGCCATCGAGAAGGCGCGCGCCCACAACGCGCGCGGTGGCCGGGTCCGCGGCGCCAGCACGATCAGCCAGCAGGTGGCCAAGAACCTGTTCCTGTGGTCCGGGCGCAGTTACCTGCGCAAGGGCGTCGAGGCCTGGTACACGATGCTGATCGAGCTGCTGTGGCCCAAGCGGCGAATCCTGGAGGTCTACGCGAACATCGCCGAGTTCGGCGATGGCGTGTATGGCGCGCAGGCGGCCGCACGCGCCTTCTGGGGCGTGGATGCGTCGCGGCTCAGCGCCGAGCAGGCCGCGCGCCTGGCCGCGGTGCTGCCTGCGCCGCGCACCTACAGCGCGGTGCGCCCCGGCCCGTACGTCTCCCGCCGCGCGGCCTGGATCCAGCGCCAGACCCGCCAGATCGGCGGTATCGGCTACCTGCAGACCCTGGAGTGAGCTGATGGCCCAAGACCGCCTGACCGTGGTGATCGCCGCACGCAACGAGGAGCAAGCCCTGCCGCGGTTGCACCAGCGCCTGCGCGCGGTGCTGGACCGGCTCGATGCCATCTCCACCCGGGTGCTGTACATCGACGACGGCAGCACCGACCGCACCTGGGAGGCCATGCAGGCACTGGCCGCCCGCGACGCACAGGTGGAATTGCTGCGGCTGTCGCGCAACTTCGGCAAGGAGGCGGCGCTGACCGCCGGCCTGGACCTGGTCGCCGAGGACAGCGCGGTGATGATCCTGGATGCCGATGGCCAGGACCCGCCGGAGCTGATCCCGCAGTTCGTCTCGGCCTGGCGCGAAGGGCATGACAACGTCTTTGGCACGCGGGTCGAACGCGATGGCGAAGGCTGGCTCAAGCGCTTCACCGCGCACGGTTTCTACCGCCTGATCGGGCGCCTGTCCAAGACCCCGATACCGGCCGACACCGGCGATTTCCGCCTGCTGTCGCCGCGTGCGCACCTGGCCCTGAGGCAACTGCGCGAGCGCCATCGTTTCATGAAGGGCCTGTTCGGCTGGGTCGGCTATGGGCCGCTGTCCATTCCCTACCATCGCCAGGCGCGCATCGCCGGGCGCAGCAAGTTTGGCGCGTGGAAGCTGTGGAACTTCGCCCTGGAAGGCATCACCAGCTTCTCCACCGCGCCGCTGCGCGCGGCCACCTACCTGGGTCTGATCGTGGCGGTGCTGTCCTTCGTCTACGCGGTGATCGTCATCGCGCGCGCGCTGGCCCATGGCGACCCGGTCGCCGGCTGGCCCAGCATGATGACCGTGGTGCTGTTCCTGGGCGGCACCCAGCTGATCGCGCTCGGCCTGATCGGGGAATACCTGGGCCGGCTCTACGAGGAAGCCAAGCAGCGGCCGCTGTACCTGGTCCAGCAGTGGCAGCCGGCGCGCGAAGGCGTATCCTTCGAGCCAACCGAAGCAGACGGAGCGCGCCATGCGCACAGTCAGGCAGTTGCTGGCGGGCAAGACCGCTGAACTGGTCACGGTGACACCGGATCAACCGGTGTTCGAGGCGGTCCGCAAGATGGACCAGCATGGTGTCGGTGCGGTCCTGGTGATGCGCGGCCAGGTGTTGGTCGGGATCCTGTCCGAGCGCGATTACGCGCGCAAGGTGGTGCTGCTGGAGCGCTCCTCGCGCAGCACCCGGGTCGAGCAGATCATGACCACCGAGGTGGTGACGGTGGAACCGCAGCAGAGCGTGGCCCACTGCATGGAAGTGATGACCAGGCGCCGCTTCCGCCACCTGCCAGTGGTGATGGAGGGCCGGGTGATCGGGGTCGTGTCGATCGGCGACCTGGTCAAGGCGGTGATCGAGGACCAGCAGGCCGATCTGGACGCGCTGCAGCGCTACATCGCCTCCTGAGCGCGGTCGCCTACTTGGCGTACTTGCCACCGCAGTCGCTGTCCTGGCCGGCCCCGGTGTCGATGGTGGCCAGCAGGGCCGCCGGCGGCGCGATGGCGCCCAGCGCCAGGGCCACGGCGCCGCGCAGGCCCAGTTTGCCCGGGTCGGGGTGGAACGAGGGGTCCTTCAACGTGCCACCGATCTTCAGCGGTGTGCGGAAGCTCAGGATGCTGCGGTCCTTGGGACGCGGGTTCAGTTCCAGCGCCAGCGATTCGTCCTTCAGATTGATCTGGCCGCTGCCGAGCACGATGGTGTCGGTGGTGTCAAAGGCCATGCTGCGGGTCTGCATCAGCCCGTTGGTGACGCCGAAGTCGGCGAAGGCACAGCGGATCGGCACCTGCTTGTCCTGGTTGAACAGATAACCCAGCGACTGCGTCACGTCCAGGCCGGCCAGTTCAACCAGCAGCTGCGGAATCTGGCCCTTGCCCATGCCCACCGCCACCTCGCCGTTGGCGTTGCCGGCCATGTGCGCGATCGAGTTGCCGGTGGTGTCGACGCGAACGTGTCCGCCGATGCGGCCGGTGGCGGCCTGGGCGATCTGGGCCTGGGGGAACAACCGGCCCAGGTCGAGCGTGTGCATCTGGATGTCGGCGCGGGTGCGGATGGTCGGGGCGCGCGCGTCCATGCCGATGTTCGAGCGGATCTTGCCGCCGGCGACGCCGAAGTCCAGCGGCTGCAGCTGCAGCAGGCCGTCGTTGAGCAGCAGGTGCGCCTCCATGTTGTCCAGAGGCAGTCGGGTGTTGATGTGCCCGGCCTGCAGGCGGACGTCGGCATCCATCGAACGCAGCTTGGACAGGTCATAGGGATCCTGCGGCAGCACGCGTGGGTCGGCGGCCAGCCTGGCGGCCCTGGCTTCCTGCTCGGCGTTGCGGGTTTCGCCGGCACCGCCTTCGGGCGGCGCGCCGATGAAGCCAGCCAGGTCATCCAGATCCAGCCGCTCGGACACCAGATCGGCCTGCAGCTTCAGGCGCGGTCGACCCAGGATCACCGTGGTCGAACCGGCCAGGTCGCTGTCGCCGACCTTGCCGGCGAAGTGGTCGTAACGCCAGGTGTGGCCATCGCGGGCCAGGTCGCCGTCGATGGCATACGGCGGTGATTCGGGCAGGGCCACGCCGATCAGCCGATACAGGTCAGCCAGGTTCTGCCCGGACAGCGCCAGACGCAGGTTGAACTGGCGCAGGTGCAGGGGGTCGACCAAGGTGCCGCGCGCGCGCGCCTTGGTGTCGCCGGCGGCGGCATGCAGATCGACGCGATACGGGCGCTGGCTGTTGGCCAGGTCCAGCGGCGACTGGATGCGTCCACCCAGGGTGAACGGGTTCTCGCTCCAGCGGCCGGCGCCGGTCAGGTCGATCGGCGGTGCCCTGTACTGGGCGTTGGGCTTGCCGCTGCTGGCCTGGATTTGCAGGTCGGTCTCGTTGGCGGCATCCAGATAGTGCAGGCGCGCACGGTCGACCACGACCGCGCCGAAGCGCGGGCTCATGCCGCCTTTTCCGTCATCGGGCGTGTCGCCCTGGAAGACCCAGTTGCCACCGCCCTGGCTGGCCGGGCGCGATTCCAGTTCCAGCACTGGCTGGGTGATGCGGATCGCCGGCAGGAACAGGCTGCGCTGGAACAGCAGCTGGCCCAGTGCCACGTCGTTTCCAGGCGCTGGGCAGTGGCCATCTCCGGCGCGGTCTTGCGCGCCCAATCGGCGTTGGCCAGGCGCAGGCGATCGGCGCCGATGGTGGTGATGCGGCCCAGGTCCACGTCCAGGTTGCCGTCGATATGGAAGGCGCGCCCGGTGTTGGCCGCCACGGCCCGCTCCACCGGGCCCTTGAACCAGTTCCAGTCCCAGAAGCCGATCAACAGCACGATCAACACTGCCGCGATGGCCAGCGCGGTCAGGACTGGATGGGCGCGGGCGACATTGCGCGAGGGCGGCTTGGCAGGGCTCATGCGGGGCCACTATCGACAGCCTGGGTGTCTACGTGCTGCGAAGGCAGGAGCAGGCGTTCAGCCCCGCCCTGACGCTCCGCGAAGCCGATCAACCGCCGTGATGCAGCCGTGGTCCCACCACCTGGCCGGTCACTGCAACGAAGTGGCAGACGCTGCCGGCCAGCACGAACAGGTGCCAGATCGCGTGGAAGTAGCGCACCGAGTCGCGTTGGTAGAAATAGGTGCCCAGGGTGTAGAAGATCCCGCCCGCCAGCAGCCAACCCAGGGTGAAGGCATCGACCGATTTCAGCAGGGGTTCGATCGCCACCACCACCAGCCAGCCCATCGCCAGGTACAGGCCGGTGGAAAGCAATCTGAAGCGGCCGGTGAAGAACAGCTTGAACACCACCCCGAACAGCGCGATCGTCCAGACCGCGGCAAACATGCCCCAGCCCCATGGGCCGCGCAGCCCGATCAGCAGGATCGGCGTGTAGGTGCCGGCGATCAGCAGGTAGATCGCGCAGTGGTCGAAGACCTGCAGCCGCGCCTTGGCCATCGGATGCTGGATGGCGTGATACAGCGTGGAGGCCACGTACAGCAGCAACAGCGTCACGCTGAACACGATCGCCGTGCCCAGCTGCCAGCCATCGCCATACAGCGCCGCCAGGGTGATCAGCACCGCGCCGCCGGCCAGGGCGGCGATCGCGCCCAGGCCGTGGGTCAGGGCACTGGCGATCTCGTCGCGGACGTTGGTCTTGGGATGTGCCTGCAGCGCCATGTCCTGACTTTATCGCAGCCCATTCCCGGCCAGATGTGAGAATGGGCGGAGAGGCTGCACTGCACCCAAGTCAGGTTGAGCTTGTGTATGCGGCGGGTCGCTGGTCGATCGATGCCTGGATCTGCCTGGATCAGTCGGCCAGCGCGCTGTGGGCGTGCTCGCGGGTCGCGCGGAAGACCACCTCCGGCGCGCGTTCCTGGGCCAGCTGCAGGTTGACCCGGGTTGGCGCCAGATACACCAGCTGGCCGGCCGCGTCGATGGCCAGGTTGGCGGCGTTCTTCTCGCGGAACTCTTCGAGCTTCTTTGGATCGGCGCACTCGATCCAGCGCGCGGTGGTGACCGCGACCGGCTCGAAGATCGCATCCACGCCGTATTCGTCCTTCAGCCGGTAGGCGACCACCTCGAACTGCAGCACGCCCACTGCACCCAGGATCAGGTCGTTGCTCATCAACGGGCGGAAGAACTGGGTCGCCCCTTCCTCGGACAGCTGGGCCAGGCCCTTCTGCAGCTGCTTGAGCTTGAGCGGATCGCGCAGGCGCGCGCGGCGGAACAGTTCCGGGGCGAAGTTGGGAATGCCGGTGAAGCTCAAGGATTCGCCTTCGGTGAAGGTGTCGCCGATGGAGATCGTGCCGTGGTTGTGGATGCCGATCACATCGCCCGGCCAGGCTTCGGCGGCGATCTCGCGGTCGGAGGCCATGAAGGTCAGCGCGTTGGCCAGCTTGTGCTCCTTGGCCGTGCGCACGTGGAAGGCCTTCATGCCGGCAGTGAACTTGCCCGAGCACACGCGCATGAACGCCACCCGGTCGCGATGCTGCGGGTCCATGTTGGCCTGGATCTTGAACACGAAGCCGGACAGCTTGTCTTCTGTTGGTTGCACCTGGCGGCTGGTGGTGGCACGCGGCTGCGGCGGCGGGGCGTGTTCGACGAAGAAATCCAGCAGCGGCTGCACGCCGAAATTGTTCACGCCCGAGCCGAAGAACACCGGCGTCTGCCGACCGGCGCGGTAGGCGTCCAGGTCGAAGCGATTGCTCGCGCCCTGGACCAGCTCCAGCTCGTCGCGCAGCTCGGCCAGCATCGTCTGGCCGATCTTCTCGGCCAGGCCCGGCGCGTCGAGCGAGGGAAAGATGGTCGAGTCCTGGCGGGTGAAGTTGCGGCCCGGCTCGTACAGGTGCACCTGGCCGGTGATCAGGTGGACCACGCCTTTCAGGCGCTGGCCCATGCCGATCGGCCAGGTCACCGGCGCGCACTGGATGCCCAGCACGGTTTCCACTTCATCCAGCAGCTCGATCGGATCCTTGCCCTCGCGATCGAGCTTGTTGATGAAGGTCATGATCGGGGTGTCGCGCAGCCGGCACACTTCCATCAGCTTGATGGTGCGCTCCTCCACGCCCTTGGCCACGTCGATGACCATCAGCGCCGAGTCCACTGCGGTCAGCACCCGGTAGGTGTCCTCGCCGAAGTCGGCGTGGCCGGGCGTGTCGAGCAGGTTGACGATCTTGCCCTCGTACGGGAACTGCATCACCGAGGAGGTCACCGAGATCCCGCGCTCCTTTTCCAGCGCCATCCAGTCCGAGGTCGCATGGCGCGCGGCCTTGCGGCCCTTGACCGAACCGGCCATCTGGATCGCACCGCCGAACAGCAGCAGCTTTTCGGTCAGGGTGGTCTTGCCGGCGTCGGGATGGGAAATGATGGCGAAGGTGCGGCGGCGCGCGGCTTCGCGGGAGACATCGGACATGGTGGTGGCGCCGGCACGGGCGCTGATGAGCGGTCAGGAAGCCAGCAAGTATAGCGGGGCAGGTGGTCCGGACCGGACGCGTTTGGACCAACAGGCGCCCATGGACCCCCTGCGCCCCTCAGCCGGCCAGCAGGCGCTCGAGCTGGGAAGCCGAGGCACGCGCCATCGGCTGTTGGTCCACCGGCGAGAGCGGCGCCTGGCGCAATGCCTGGCGCGGCAACACGGCCAGTTCGAAGTGCACCCCGTCGGCGGCAAAACCCCACACCGTGACCTCGGCATTGCGCTGGCGGTCCATGCGCAGCCGGCGCACGCGCGCATCGGCCGGAATGCGCTGGTCGTCCAGGAAACGGGCAACGGCTTCCTGGTCATCACTGTGCAGGTGCAGCTGCACCGGCGAGCGCGCATCGGCGGTGCCGTCCAGGACCGGACCGACCAGGCGCGGCGAGAACGCGGCGAAGAAGTCCATCGCCTGCAACGCGGCCTGGCGCAGCCGGCGCAGCAGTGCGGCATGATCCGGGCCGGCAAACAGGCGCTGGTACTCGCGCAACGCCGCCTGGACCTCGTGGTTGCGCGGAAGCGAGGCATCGTCGTGGATGCCAAGCCGGCTGGCGGCCTTGCGCTTGGCCAGCTGGTAGTCACCGATGCCGCTTTCGGCGATCAGGCGGGCTGCTTCGTGGGCCAGCCGGCGCCGGCGCTCGGCTGTGTGGATCTGGGCGTGCTGGCGGGCGTGGTGCATGGCGGGCCTCTGGCTTCGAGCAGTGAGCAAGGAGGAGTGAGAAGTGAGCGAAAGATGGATTGGGCTTTTGCTTTTGCTCTCTTCTCACTCCTCCCCACTCACTCCTGGCTTCAAAAGATGTCGAACGCGGCCTCGTCGGTGGCGTTCTCGTCCTGCAGCGCATCATCGCCCTGCATGCGCTCCAGGTCCTCGATCTTGATCCATTCGGTTGCGCCGTTCCTGGTGACCTCGACCATGCCCTCGGGCGGCGCATTCGGGGTGATCGGCTTGTCCTTCAGGGCCACGCGCATGTAGTCGATCCAGATCGGCAGCGCGGCCTTGCCGCCGTATTCGCGGTAGCCGAGCGAGCGGAAGTTGTCCCTGCCCACCCACACCGTGGTCACGTATGGCCCGGCGAAGCCGGAGAACCAGGCATCGCGGTGGTCGTTGGTCGAGCCGGTCTTGCCGGCGGTGTCCTCGCGGCCGAGCACGTTGGCTGCGGTGCCGGTGCCACGCCGGACCACGTCGCGCATCATCGACACCAGCTGGTAGGAGGTGCGCTCATCGATCGCACGCGGCGCCACCTTGGTGCCCGGCGGCGGCGTCTGCGGGGCAGGGTCGGGTTCGGAGGTGGCCAGCGGCGCGGGCCTGGTCGGCTGCTGGGTCTGCACCGGACCGAAGTTGAAACCATCGACCACCTGGCTCGGCGCCGGCGCGTTGGCGCCATGGCGACCGCAGGCACGGCAGGCGGTGGCCGGGTTTTCCTTGAACACCACCTTGCCGTCGCGGTCCTTGACCACATCGACCAGCCACGGCGTCACCAGCGAGCCGCCGTTGGCCAGCACTGCATAGCCGCGCGCCATCGACATCGGCGTCAGCGAGGCCGAGCCCAGCGCCATCGACAGGTTCGGCGGCAGCTCGGCGATGTCGAAGCCGAACTGGCTGATGTACTTGCGTGCGAAGTCCACGCCGATCGCATCGAGCAAGCGCACCGAGACCAGGTTCTTGGATCGCACCAGCGCCTCGCGCAGGCGCATGGGACCGGCAAACTTGCCGTCGTCGTTGCCCGGGCGCCAGACATGCCCGCGGCGGTCGCGGAACACCACCGGCGCATCCAGCACGATCGACAGCGGGTTGAAACCCTTTTCGAACGCGGCCGAATACAGGAACGGCTTGAAGCTCGAACCCGGCTGGCGCCGCGCCTGGGTGGCGCGGTTGAACTTGTTGGCGGCAAAACTGAAGCCGCCGACCAGCGCGCGGATCGCGCCGTTGTTGGCGTCCAGCGAAACCAGCGCCGACTGTGCCTGCGGCAGTTGCTCCAGGGTATAGACGTATTCGGCCGTGGCATCGGGCTGGGCGGGTTTGCTGTCGGCATCGGCCAGCGCCTTGCGCTTGGCACCGACGCGGACCAGGTCACCGCGTGCCAGCAGCTTGCCCGGGGTGCGGCCGGTCCACCTGCTGGCTGCCGCGCCCAGCACGATCTGGCGCGCGTCGCGGGTGACAACCGTGGCGCTGTCGCCGGAAGTACCGGCGACGATCGCCGGGTCGAGCCCGCCTTCGGAGGCGATCCCGGCCAGGTGCGCGGCCAGCGACTCGGCGTCGGCATCGGAGGCCAGGTCGACATGCTTCTCCGCGCCGCGCCAGCCATGGCGGTGGTCGTACACCGCCAGGCCGTCGCGCACCGCCTTGTCGGCGGCCGGCTGCAGCAGCGGGTCGATCGTGGTGGTGACGTGGTAGCCCTTTTCCAGGACGTCGCCGCCGAACCTGGCGAGCATTTCCTGGCGCACCATCTCGGCGATGTACGGCGCATAGACTTCCACCGGGCGCTCGTGCGGTGCGGCGTGCGGCGGCTCGGCCTTGGCGGCGTCGGCCTGGGCCTGGGTGATGTAGCCGTCCTCGCGCATGCGCTCGATCACGTACACGCTGCGCTGCTGGTTGCGCACCGGGTTGCTGATCGGATTGCCGCTGGAGGGGAATTTCAGCGAGCTCACCAAGGTCGCCGCCTCGGCCAGGGTCAGCTCCTCGAGCGGCTTGCCGTAGTAGAACTCGGCCGCCGCGGCGACGCCGTAGGCGCGATTGCCGAAGAAGCTCTTGTTGAGGTACAGCTCCAGGATCTGGTCCTTGCTCAGCATCGCCTCGATGCGCATGGCCAGCAGCATTTCGGCCAGCTTGCGGGTGTAGCTGTACTCGGAACTCAGGAAAAACTGCCGCGCCACCTGCTGGGTGATGGTACTGCCACCTGCCACCCGTCCCTCCCGGGTCAGGGTTTGCCACACCGCCCGTGAAATGCCCTTCGGGTCGATCCCGCGGTGCGTGTAGAAGTTGGCGTCCTCGGCCGCCACGAAGGCCTGCTGGACCTCCCGGGGGACCTGGGCGATGGCGACCGGATAGCGTCGGGTCTCGCCGAACATGCTGATCAGCTGACCATTGCTGGCATAGACATACATCGGTTCCTGCAACTGGACATCACGCAGGGATTGGATCGAGGGCAGCCTGGACGAAATGGAGTAATAAAAGAAGCCTAGAATCACCGCGCCCACCAGGGCGCCGACCAGGCACAGACCAATCGCCCAGCGCAGCAGGCGGCGGAAACGGGACATCAGGGAGCTTCCGATTGCACAATTCGTGGCACGCGAGTATAGATGCTTCCGGAAGCGGGGTTGGCTTCCTTGGGGGAAACAAACACTTGGGCTACATCCTTACAAGAACGCGTAAGGCGTCACGGGTTGCTGTACAAGTGCTTGCGGGTTGTGAATAATTCATTATTAATGTGAGGGTGGGCTGAATCCGCTCGCTCAGGTTCCGCCGGTCGGAAGGGGATATACCGTGGGGCTCATCCCGAAAAGTCAGTCTTCGCTGATCGGCGTGGACATCAGCTCGACTGCGGTCAAGCTGTTGCAGTTGTCGCGGGTCGGCAATCGTTTCCGCGTGGAACACTACGCCGTGGAGCCGCTGCCGCCGAATGCGGTGGTGGAAAAGAACATCGTCGAGGTCGAGGCGGTCGGCGAGGCCATCCGCCGTGCGGTGACCCGGGCCGGAACCAAGACCAGGAATGCCGCCGCTGCAGTGGCCGGTTCGGCGGTGATCACCAAGATCATCCCGATGCCCGCCGAGCTGGACGAGAACGAGATGGAAGCCCAGATCGAGCTCGAGGCAGTCAACTACATTCCATATCCCATCGAGGAAGTGAACCTGGATTTCGAGGTGCTCGGGCCGCTGCCCAGCAACCCGGAAATGGTCCAGGTTCTGCTGGCCGCCTCGCGCTCGGAGAACGTGGAACTGCGCCAGTCCGCGCTGGAACTCGGTGGACTGACCGCCAAGGTCATGGACGTGGAGGCCTTTGCGGTCGAGAACGCTTTTGCGCTGCTGGCGGGCGATCTGCCGGTGCCGCATGACGGCGTGGTCGCGCTGGTGGACATCGGTGCCACCATGACCACCCTCAACGTGATCCGCAGCGGCCGCAGCCTGTACAGCCGCGAACAGGTCTTCGGCGGCAAGCAGCTCACCGACGAGGTCATGCGTCGCTATGGCCTGACCTACGAGGAAGCCGGCATGGCCAAGCGCCAGGGCGGCCTGCCGGAAAGCTACGAGGTCGAGGTGCTGGAGCCGTTCAAGGAAGCCACGGTCCAGCAGATCAGCCGCCTGCTGCAGTTCTTCTATGCAGGGAGTGAATTCAATCGGGTCGACCAGATCGTCCTGGCCGGCGGTTGCGCGGCCCTGACAGGCCTGCCGGAGATGGTGGAGGAGCAGCTCGGCGTGTCGACCGTGGTCGCCAATCCGCTGGCGCAGATGACCCTAGGTCCGCGCGTGCAGGCGCATGCGCTGGCGCAGGATGCGCCGGCGCTGATGATCGCCACCGGTCTGGCCCTGCGGAGCTTCGACTGATGGCAAAGATCAATCTTCTTCCGTGGCGCGCGGAACGTCGCGCGCAGCGCCAGAAGGAGTTCTACGGCATGTTGGGCATGGCCGCGGCCATCGCGGTCGTGCTGGCGCTCTTCATCTGGTTCTACTACAACGGCCAGATCGACGGCCAGAGGGAACGCAACGCCTTCCTGCAGGGCAAGATCACCGAGGTCGATGCCCAGATCAAGGAAATCGATGCACTGGACAAGCAGAAGGGTCGCCTGCTGGCGCGCAAGAAGGTCATCGAGGAGCTGCAGGCCAACCGCTCGCAGATGGTGCATCTGTTCGATTCGCTGGTGCGCACCATCCCCGATGGGGTGGTGCTGTCCAGCCTCAAGCAGGACGGCAACATCCTGACCCTGCAGGGCCGCTCGCAGTCCAACGCGCGGGTCAGCACTTACATGCGCAATCTGGAAGGTTCGGGCTGGATGACCAAACCAGACCTGTCGATCATCGAGGCCAAGGCCGAAGGCCAGTCCGGTGGGGTGCCGGTGCCGATTGCTGGCCGCGCGCTGCCCTATGTGTTCACCCTGAAGGTCGAGCTGGCCACGCCTGCCGATCCAGGCGCGGTCCCGGTCGTTGACCCGACCGCAACGCCGGCGGCCCCGGGCGCGCCGGCCGCGCCGGCCACCACGACGCCTCCGCCAGCCCCCACGCAGACGCAAGGGAGCCCGGCGTCATGAGTCAGAAGAAAGTCAAGCTCAACGAGCTGGATTTCAGCAATATCGGCGGCTGGCCGCAGAACTACAAGATCGGGTTCTGTACCCTCGTCGGCCTGTTCATCCTGATCCTGGCCTACCTGCTGGTGTTCCGTAGCCAGGGCGAAGAACTGGAGGGCCTTGAGAGCCAGGAATCGACCCTGCGCGCCGAGTTCGAGCAGAAGGCCGGGCGCGCGGCAAACCTGCAGCCACTCAAGCAGCAGCTGGCGCAAATGGAGCAGGTGCTGCAGCAGATGCTGCGCCAGCTGCCCAGCAAGACCGAGATGCCCGACCTGATCGTGGACATCTCGCAGACTGCCCTGTCCAGCGGCCTGACCAATGAGCTGTTCCAGCCCGGCCCGGAAACGCCCAAGGAGTTCTACGTCGAAAAGCCGATCGCGCTGCGCATGGTGGGCAGCTACCACCAGTTCGGCGCCTTTGTCAGTGGCGTGGCGTCGCTGCCGCGCGTGGTCATCCTGACCATGCATGACATTTCGCTGCAGCCGGTCGACCCGAAGACCGGCGCCACCAGCAACGGCAGCCTGGAACTGTCCGGTACGGTCAAGACCTATCGCTACATGGACGAGGAAGAAACCGCCGCGCAGGAGAAGGCGGCCGCCGGCACGCGGCCTGCAGGAGCACAGCCATGAGTCGCGCCTTCTCGGTCATGCTGCTTCGCCTGTCGGTCGCTGTTGCCGCGCTGGCCATGGCCGGCTGCACCCGCGGCATCACCAGCACCCCTGGTGATGCGCCCAACCTGGAGGACTGGGTGGCCAACGTGCGCGCACGCCCGGCACCGCCCCTGGAGCCGTTGCCGGTCATGCAGCAGTTCGAGACCTTTGAATATGCGGCGCAGGGACTGCGCGACCCGTTCAGCGCGGCCTGGAGCACCACCGACGCCGGTGGCCTGCGCCCGGACCCCAATCGCCGCAAGGAAACGCTCGAGCAGTATCCGTTGGACAGCTTGAAGATGGTGGGGACGATCGGCAGCGGTCCCGGACTGGTCGCGCTGGTGATGGCGCCGGACAAGGTGACCTATCGCGTTTCTCCGGGCGACTACATGGGCCAGAGCGATGGCCGGGTCACCGATGTGCAAGCCGACCGCGTCGATCTTGTTGAGCTGGTGCCAGACGGTGCCGGCGGCTGGCTGGAGCGTCCAGCTGCTGTGACGTTAGATCAATGATTAGGGGATACACGATGACCGCTTCCAACGCTCGTAGCCAGCGGCCTTTGCGGCGCGCGGCCACCCACTGGCAATACGCACTGGTACTGGCGATTGCCGCCGTGGCCGGCGTTGCGCCGACATTCGCCGCGCAGCCCTCCACGCCCGGCGGTGCTGCGCAGACCAGTGCGGTGCAGGTTTCGGACATCGACTTCCGCCGCGCGGAAGACGGATCGGGGCGGTTGATCCTGAAGTTCGACCGCGAGGGTGCATCGCCTGACCTGCGCACCGAGGAAGGCAAGGTGATCGTGGACCTGGCCAATGTGGCCATGCCGGCCTCGCTGCAGAAGCCGATGAGCGTCATCGATTTTGCGACGCCGGTGCAGCGCATCGATGCGCACGCTGTGGGCAAGGGGTCGCAGCTGGTGCTTGATATCAAGGGCGTGGTCGAGTCGCTGGCCTACCAGACCGAAGACCAATACGTGGTCGAGATCAGCCCCAGGACGGGGAAGCTGGCGGTCGGTGCCGCCTCGAACCAGGTCGCAGGCTCGGCGCAGCTGGGCGTGGCGGCGGTCAAGCCATACTCAGGCAAGCCGGTGACCTTCAACTTCCAGGACGTGCCGGTGCGCACGGTCCTGCAGCTGATCGCCGAGGAGTCCAACCTCAACATCGTCGCCTCGGACACGGTCCAGGGCAGCGTGACGCTGCGCCTGGTCAACGTGCCGTGGGACCAGGCGCTGGACATCGTCCTGCGTGCAAAGGGGCTGGACAAGCGTCGCGATGGCAGCGTGGTCTGGGTCGCGCCGCAGCCTGAGCTGGCCAAGTTCGAGCAGGACAAGGAAGACGCGCGCATCGCGATCGAGAACCGCGAGGACCTGATTACCGATTACGTTCAGATCAATTACCACAGCGCAACCGAAATCTACAAGGCATTGACCGAGGCCAAGGGCATTGGCGGCAGCGGCGGCGGTGGCAGTGGCAGTGCTGGCAGCAACAACGAGAATGGCTTTCTGTCCCAGCGCGGTCGCCTGGTGGCCGACGAGCGGACCAACACCCTGATGATCAGCGACATTCCGAAGAAGGTCGCTTCGATGCGCGAGCTGATCGGCGTGATCGATCGCCCGGTGGACCAGGTGCTGATCGAGGCGCGGATCGTGGTGGCGACGGACACCTTCGCGCGTGATCTGGGAGCAAGATTCGGCGTGGCCGGTACCCGGGTCGGCGACCGGACCCAGATCATCGGTGGCAACACAGCCGATGTCGTGAACATCGCCAATGGCAATGATCGCCAGTTTCCGGATGCCTACAACGTGAACCTGCCTGCAGGCACTTATACGAATGGCAATGCCGCGAGTCTGGCTTACACCTTGCTTGGGACCAATTTCAGCCTGGATGTTGAACTTTCCGCGCTGCAGGAAGAGGGCCGTGGCGAGGTGATCTCCAATCCACGAATCATCACCGCCAATCAGCGCGAAGGTGACATCAAGCAGGGCAGGGAAGTGGGCTATGTGACCATCACCGGTGGGACCGGGGGCACGGCCGCCACACCGAACGTTCAATTCAAGGAAGCGCTGCTCGAGCTGAAGGTCACGCCGACCATCACGCATGATGGGCGCATTTTCTTGAATATGTTCGTCAAGAAGGACGACATTGCCCGCTACATCGATCTTCCGGGTTACGGGACCGTGCCTGAGCTCAATCGACGCGAGATCAACACGGCCGTACTGGTCGAGGACGGCCAGACCGTGGTGATCGGTGGTGTCTACGAATTCACCGACGACGCCTCGGTGGCCAAGGTGCCATTCCTGGCGGACATCCCCTTCCTCGGCAACCTGTTCAAGAAGCAGGGCAAGCAGAAGAACAAGGCAGAATTGCTGATCTTCGTGACGCCGAAGGTGATTGCGGTTCGTCAGTAGCGGCACCGGCGGCTGACGCCACATGGACGGGACCTTCGGGTCCCGTTTCCCATTGGGATGTGCGGTTGCCCGTCAGCCGATCGGGGGCGATCGCGCGGACCACGGACGCCAGGGCCTTCGTTAAACACCGATCTCGGGTTATGGTGCAGGGCGCAACCCCGCAGACTGGCGCCGGTCCAATCCCGCATTGGTCCCGACTGTGAGACACCCAATGGCCTCTTCCCCCGACGTGCTTCCTCCTGCGGCGCCTGTGCCCCAGGCGACTTCGGACAATCGGCTGCATGAGGCCTTCATCGCGCTGCGGGCCTCGCTGTCGCAGACCATCGTGGGCCAGCAGGCGCTGGTGGACCGGCTGCTGATCGCGCTGCTGGCCGACGGGCATCTGCTGGTCGAAGGTGCGCCGGGTCTGGCCAAGACGATGGCGATCCGGGCGCTGGCGGCGCGGTTGGAGGCCGATTTTGCCCGAGTGCAGTTCACTCCTGACCTGCTGCCGGCCGACCTGACCGGCACCGAGGTCTGGCGCCCGCAGGATGGGCGCTTCGAGTTCCAGGCCGGTCCGATCTTCCATCCGATCCTGCTGGCCGACGAGATCAACCGCGCCCCGGCCAAGGTCCAGTCGGCGCTGCTGGAGGCCATGGGCGAGCGCCAGGTCACCGTCGGCCGGCACACCTATCCGCTGCCGCCGCTGTTCCTGGTGATGGCCACCCAGAACCCGATCGAGCAGGAAGGCACCTTCCCGCTGCCCGAGGCGCAGCTGGACCGCTTTCTGATGCACGTGAAGATCGGCTACCCGGAGGCCTCGGCCGAGACCGAAATCCTGCGCTTGGCCCGCGAGCGTGCGCGCGACGCGCTGGAACCGGCGGCGGGCGAACAGCTGGCGCGCATGCCGCTGGAGGATGTGTTCGCGGCGCGCCGGCAGGTGTTGGAACTGCACATGGCGCCGGCCCTGGAGCGTTACCTGATCGAGCTGGTCCTGGCCTCGCGCGATGCCGCGCGCTACGACGCGGCGCTGGCCCGGCGCATTGCCTGGGGCGCCAGCCCGCGCGGCTCGATCGCCCTGGAACGCTGCGCGCGGGCCAATGCGTGGCTGGCCGGGCGCGACTACGTGACCCCGGAAGACGTCCGTGCCGTGGCGCCGGACGTGCTGCGCCACCGCGTGCTGCCCAGCTACGAAGCCACGGCCGAAGGCTGGGATGGCGCGCGCCTGGTCGAGGCACTGATCGAACGCGTGCCGTTGCCATGAGCGTCGGGACCCGGGACCCGGAACCGGGGTCCGGCGAAAGCACGCGCAGGCGCCGAAGTGGCCTTGCCGATGGACGCGTTCCCGCGCCAGGTTCCCCTGTCCCCGGGGCCGGCGACGGCCTCAGGCCAACCTTGGCCGAGCTGATCCAGCTGCGTGCCCTGGCCCAACGCCGACCTGCGGCGCGGCGCGGCAGCCATCACCTGACCGGGCCGGCGGCCTCGCCGCTGCGCGGGCGCGGCATGGAGTATGCCGAGTCGCGCGAATACGTGGCCGGAGACGATGCCCGCCACATCGACTGGCGGCTGACCGCGCGCAGCGGCAAGCCGCACACCAAGCTGTTCCAGGCCGAACGCGAGCGCCTGACCCTGATCGTGGCCGACACCGCGCCGGCGCTGTACTTCGGCACCCGGGTGCGCTTCAAGTCGGTGCAGGCCGCGCGCGCCGGAGCGCTGGCAGCCTGGGCGGCGGTGCGCGATGGCGACCGGATCTCGGTGCTGCGCGGCGCCGGGCGCGAGGCGCCGGTGCCACCGGCCTCGGGCACCCGCGGCGCGTTGCGGGCCCTGGACGGCCTGATGCGCTGGTATGCACAGCGACCGGACGACGATCTGGGCCTGGCGCCAGCCCTGGAACACGCCCAGCGCGTGCTGCGGCCCGGCTCGCGGCTGGTGGTGTTGGCCGATCCGCGCAGCGTGGCGCAAGTGCCCCAGATCCGCTGGCCGTCGCTGGCCGGGCACCACGAGGTGATCGTGCTGCTGCTGACCGATGCCCTGGAACAGGCCCCGCCCAAGGCCACGCTGCCGTTCCAGTCCGGTGACCACCGCGTCGAGCTGGACCTGGGCGATGCCGCGCAGCGCCAGCGCTGGGGGCGCGAATTCGTCCAGCCGCTGCACGCCGCGCTCGAGTACCTGCCGGCGCGCGGGGTGCGCGTGTTCGCGCTGCGCGCCGATGCGGCCAGCGACGCCTGGCTGCCGCTGCTGGGGCGCGCGCCGGCGCCGGCCACCGCATGATCGCCGCGGCGCCGCAACCGCTGGTCCTGCGCGACGTGCACGTGCCGCCTGCGCCCGGTTGGTGGCCGCCCGCGCCGGGCTGGTGGCTGGCGCTGCTGGTGATCGCGCTGGCGGTCGGCGTCCCGCTGCTGTTGCAGCAGCGCCGGCGCGCGCGCCGGCGGCGCTGGGCGGCGCTGTTCGACCGCGACTGCGATGCGGCGTCGGCGCCGCCGGTACAGGTGGCCGCGGCCTCCGAACTGCTGCGCCGCGCCGCGCGCAACGTCGATCGCCATGCCGACCGGCTGCAGGGCCAGGCCTGGCTGACCTTCCTGGACGGCACCAACGGCCAGCCATTCAGTGCCGGTCCGGGCCGGTTGCTCGAGGACGGCGGCTACCGGCGGCGGGTCGATCCGCGCCAGCTTGAACAGCTGCGCGAGCTCGCGCGCGCGCGCTTCGTGCAGCTGATGGAAGGCCGGCGATGAGCCTGGCCGCACAATGGCTGCAGGAATTCAGGCAGGTGTTCGGCGGCTTTGCCTGGCCGTGGATGTGGCTGGCGCTGCCGCTGCCGTGGCTGGTGGCCTGGCTGGCGCCGGCTGCGCGCAGCCAGTCGCCGGCGTTGCGCGTGCCCTATGGCGAGCGCCTGGACGGCATCGCCACCACCGGCGCTTCGGTGCGCCGGCTGCGGGTGAACTGGCTGGCGGCGCTGGCCTGGGTCCTGCTGTGCCTGGCCGCCGCGCGCCCGCAGCAACTGGGCGCGGCGATCACCCCGCCGCAGGCCGGACGCGACCTGATGCTGGCAGCGGACCTTTCCGGAAGCATGCGCGAGCCGGACATGGAGCTGGGCGGCCGCCCGGTCGATCGTCTGACCGCGGCCAAGGCGGTGCTGGCCGACTTCCTGGATCGGCGCATTGGCGATCGGGTCGGCCTGCTGGTGTTCGGCAACCGGGCCTACACGGTGGCCCCGCTCACCCTGGATCGCGATTCGGTGCGCGACCAGCTGCGCGACATGGTCAGCGGCCTGGCCGGGCGCGAGACCGCGATCGGCGATGCGATCGGCCTGGCGGTCAAGCGCCTGAGCCAGCAGCCGGCCGGCCAGCGCGTGCTGATCCTGCTCACCGACGGGGTCAATACCGCCGGCGCGCTGGACCCGCAGAAAGCCGCCGAGCTGGCCAGGAACCAGGGCGTGCGCATCCACACCATCGCCTTCGGCGGTGACGGGGCCGGCCTGTCGGTGTTCGGCATGCGCCTGCCGGGCCAGGGGGCCGACGACATCGACGAGGAGGGCCTGCGCGCGATCGCCGACACCACCGGCGGGCGGTTTTTCCGCGCCCGCGATACCGAGGAGCTGGTGGGCATCTATTCGGAGCTGGATCGGATCGAGCCGATCTCGCGCCCTGGTCGCGCGGTGCAGCCGCGCATCGAACGCTACCCGCTGCCCTTGGCGTTGGCCCTGGGCTGCGGACTGCTGGCCCTGGCCTGGCGAGGACTGCGCCGATGAACCGCGGCTGGGAATGGTTCGTGACCGGGTTCAAGGAGTTCCACTTCCTGCGGCCGTGGTGGCTGCTGGCGCTGCTGGCCCTGCCGCTGCTGTGGTGGCTGTGGCAACAGACCCAGCGCCGCGCCAACGCCTGGCGCGGGCTGGTGGACGCGCACCTGCTGGCGCACCTGCAGGCGGGCGGCGGGCATCGGCAGCGGCTGGCGCTGCTCGGCAGCATCGCTGCCTGGGTGCTGGGCAGCGTCGCGCTGGCCGGGCCCAGCTGGCGCCAGGACGAACAACCGCTGTGGCAGACCCGCGCACCGCTGGTGATCGCGCTGGATCTGTCCGGCACGATCAACGCCAACGACCTGCCGCCCTCGCGCCTGCTGCAGGCGCGGGCCAAGCTGGCCACGCTGCTGCGCGAACGCGCTGGCGGCCAGGTCGCGCTGGTGGTCTACGCGGGCGAGGCCTTCACCGTGGCCCCGCTGACCGATGACGCGGCCAACGTGGCGCTGTTTCTGGATGCGCTGGACCCGGGCATCATGCCGGCCGCCGGCAGCGATGCCGGCAAGGCCATTGCGCTGTCGCAGGCGCTGATGCGCCGGGCCGGGTTCGACCGGGGCCAGATCCTGCTGCTGACCGACCATGCCGACGGCGAAGCCCAAGGCGCGGCCCGGCGCGCGGCCAGCGCCGGCTTCAACGTGTCGGTGCTGGGCCTGGGCACGCCGACCGGCGCGGCATACCGCGATGCCGATGGCAGGATCGGGCGCGCGCAACTGGATGCCGCTTCGCTGCAACGCCTGGCCGCGGCCGGGGGCGGGCGCTACCAGGCACTGACTGGCGGCGATGGCGACCTCAAGGCGCTGGGCGTGCTGACTCCGCAATCGGAAAGCGCCAGCGCCGCCAAGGGCGAGAAGGGGATCGCCTGGCGCGACCAGGGCTACTGGTTCCTACCGCTGCTGATGCTGGTGTGCCTGTTCGGCTTCCGGCGCGGTGGCGTGCTGGCTGCGCTGCTGCTGTGCCTGACCCTGCCGGTGGCGCAGCCGGCCGCGGCCGCGGCTGTGGACTGGTGGGCGCGCGCCGACCAGAAGATCCAGCAGCGCCTCGAACAGGGCGCGCAGGCCTATCGCAAGGGTGACTTTGCCGCGGCGCAGGCGCAGTTTCAGGGTATCGACAGCGCCGATGGCCTGTACAACCTGGGCAACGCGCTGGCCAGGCAGGGCCAGTACGACCAGGCCATCGCCGCCTACGATGCCGCGCTGGAAAAACAGCCCGGCATGGAGGACGCCATCGCCAACCGCGCCGCAGTCCAGGCCGCGCGCAAGCCGCCGCCGCCGGGCGGGCAGGGCAAGCAGGGCGGCCAGCAGGGCAAGGGCCAGGACAAGCCGCCGTCGCAGAGCGGCCAGCAGGGCGACAAGTCGCAGCAGCAGGGTGGCCAGGGCCAGCAGGATCCCGGCGACCAGAAGCCCGCCCAGGACAGCTCCGATCCGGGCAAGCCGCAGGACGGCAAGGACCAGGCCTCCGACGCCCAGGCCGACCCGCCCCAGTCGGCCGCCGAACAGCAGCAACGCCAGCAGGCCGCCGACCAGGCCCAACGGCGCAGGATGCAGCAGGCCATGCAGCGCAACGGCCAGGATCCAGCGCAGCCCGGGCAGGCGCAGGCCAGACCCGAGACCGCGGCCGAGCGCGAACAGCGCCAGGCCACCGAAGCCTGGCTGCGACGCGTGCCCGACGACCCGGGCGGCCTGTTGAAGGCCAAGTTCCAGCTCGAATACCAGCGACGCCAGAGGGAAGGAGAATGATGCGAGCCGCCGCTTTCGGGCAGGCCCATGGCCAGCGGGCCGCCGCGTGCCTGTCGTCCAGGGTCGTGCTGGCACTGGTCCTGCTGCTGGCCAGCGCCGCACCGGCGCTGGCTGCCACGCGCGCCTGGCTGGACCGCTCGCGCACCGCGATGGGCCAGCCGGTGGTGCTGAACATCGAAAGCGACCAGGACATCGGCCAGCCTGACCTGGCCCCGCTGCAGCGCGACTTCGAGGTGGTCGACACGTCCAGCAGCCGGCGGATGGAGATGGTCAACGGCCGGGTCAGCCGCAGCACCCTGCTGGCCATCACCCTGCAGCCGCGCCGCACCGGCGAGCTGAGCGTGCCGGCGCTGGACATCCAGGGCCAACGCACGCCGATCCTGGGCCTGCGCGTGACCGAGGCCCCGGCTGCGCAACCGGGCAACGCCAACGCCTATATCGAGACCGTGGTCGACGACCTGACGCCCTATGTGCAGCAGACCGTCGGGGTGACCCTGCGCCTGTACTACGCCGTGCCGCTGGTGTCCGGGCAGCTGGACATCGATCCGCCGCAGGGCACCTCGCTGCAGCGCGTGGGCGATGACGTGCAGTCCACCCGCGAGGTCAACGGCCGGCGCTACAGCGTGGTCGAACGGCGCTTCCTGCTGGTGCCCGACCGCAGCGGCAACCTGACCCTGCCGGCGGCGCGGTTCTCCGGGCGCGGTGCCGGCGGCGGCGGACTGTTCGATTCGATGCTGGGCATGGGCCAGCGCAGCGACCTGAGCGCAGTCGGCCAGGAGCAGACCCTGCACGTGCAGGCCCAGCCGGCCGACGCCCCGCAGCCGTGGCTGCCGCTGGCCGACCTGCGCCTGCGCTATGCCAGCACCCCGCGCCAGCTCAAGGCCGGCCAGGCCAGCAGTTTCGCGGTCGAAGCCACCGCGCGCGGCGCCACCCGCGCGCAGCTGCCCGAGCTGCCCACGCCGAGGGTGGACGGCGCGCAGGTATTCGCCGAGCCGCCGCAGTTCGCCGAAAGCTTCGACGGCCCCACGCCCGTGGTGAAAGTCACCCGTCAGTATTCGCTGGTGCCCAACGGCGCCGGCAGGCTGGCGCTGCCGGGCCTGAAGATGGACTGGTGGGACGTCAAGGCCGATCGGGCCAGGACCGCGTCACTGCCGGACCTGCAGCTGGAGGTCGCGGCGGGCTCGGGCAGTTTCGCCGATGCGACCCTGCCGCAGCCGGCGGCGGCCAGCGTGCCAACCGGAGTGCAGGACAGCGGCCGCCGGGACAGCTCGGTGGTCACCGCCACGGCGCCGGCCAGCGGCCTGCGCGATCCCCGGCTCTGGATGCTGGCCGCCTGCGGTTTCGCGCTGCTGTGGCTGCTGACCCTGGGCTGGATCTTCCTGCGAGCGCGGCGCGCGCCGACGCGTGCGGTCGCGCGCGTGGCGCCCGGCCCTGCGCCTGCGCCCGAAGCGCGCGCGCGCTTCGGCCTGCCCGACCTGCGCCGGGCGCTGGATACCGGCACCCTGGACGAAGTGGGCCAGGTGCTGGTCGGCATGGCGCCGCCGCCGGCGCCCGACCTGGACGCGGTGGCCGCCCGGCTGGCCGATCCGGCGCAGCGTCGGGCGCTGGACAGCCTGCGCCGTGCCCGCTGGGCCGGCGGCGACGGCACCCAGGCGCGCAATGCGCTGCGCGAGGCGTTTGCAGGCGGGCCCAGGTGGATCAGCCCGCGTGCAGGGAACGCTGACCCGGATCCACTGCCGCCGCTGTATCCGCAGCGCTGAGCCCGTGCCCGCCGGCGCGGCCCCGTGCGGGTGTGGCCGAAGCGCGACGGACACCTTTGTTAAGCTCCCGTGCTTGCCAGTACCCACCAGGATCTTTCGCATGACCGAAGCTGCTTCCGGCAAGTCCAGGCTCCCCTTGCATTGGAAGATGCTGATCGGATTCATGCTGGGCCTGGTGCTGGGCCTGATCGTGCACGGCACCGTGGGCGCCGATGCGCAATGGGTCAGGCACGTGACCAGCGTGACCCAGCCGGCGGGCACCATCTTCCTGCGCCTGATCTTCATGCTGGTGCTGCCGCTGCTGTTCTCGGCGCTGGTGTGCGGCATCTCGGAAATGGGCGACGTGCGCGCGCTTGGCCGGATCGGCTGGAAGACCCTGGGCTACACCATCCTGGCCTCGGGGCTGGCCGTGGTCCTGGGCCTGGTGCTGGTCAACCTGTTCAAGCCCGGGGCCGGCACCGACCCGGTCGTTGCCCGGCAGATGCTGGACGCCGGCGCCGAGCGTGCCCAGGCGATCATCAGCAAGGGCAAGGCCGCACCGGGTGGGGCGGACATGCTGCTGTCGATCGTGCCGGCCAACGTGGTCAGTGCCGCCGCCAACGACCAGATCATGGGGGTGATGTTCTTTGCCCTGATGATCGGGGTGGGCGTGGTCCTGACCCGCAGCGAGAAGACCGCCGTGTTCCGCAATGCGGTCGAAGGCCTGTTCGAGATCTCCATGACCCTGATCACCCTGGTGATCAGGCTGGCGCCGTACGCGGTGTTCTGCTTCATGTTCAACCTGGCCACGCTGTTCGGCTGGGACCTGCTGCTCAGGCTCGGCGCCTATGTCGGGGTGGTGGTGCTGGCCCTGGCGATCCACATGTTCGTGGTCTATTCGGCGCTGCTGAAGTGGGCCGGCTGGTCGCCGCTGAGATGGTTCGGCGCGGTGCGCGAGGTGATGGTGCTGTCCTTTTCCACCGCCTCGTCCAATGCCACCCTGCCGACCTCGCTGCGGGTGGCCGAAGAAAACCTGCACCTGCCGAGCAAGGTCTCGCGCTTCGTGCTGACCGTGGGCGCGACCGCCAACCAGAACGGCACGGCCTTGTTCGAAGGTGTCACCGTGCTGTTCCTGGCCCAGTTCTTCGGGGTGGAGCTTTCGCTGACCCAGCAGGTCACGGTGATGCTGGTGTGCATCCTGGGCGGAATCGGCACCGCCGGGGTGCCGGCCGGTTCGCTGCCGGTGGTGGCGCTGATCTGCGGCATGGTCGGGGTGCCGCCGGAAGGGATCGGCATCATCCTGGGCGTGGACCGGTTCCTGGACATGTGCCGCACCACCCTCAACACCACCGGTGACCTGGTGCTGGCCACCCTGGTCTCCCGGGGCGAGCAGGACGCGCCCGATCCGGACGCCATCAACGCCTGACCGGCCCGGCCGGACGTGCGGGCGAGGGTTCATTTCACCGGAACGGGCCGGGATGGGACAATGCGGGTTCCTGGCGTTGCTTGCGCCGTCTTTTGCCCCGTCCCCGACATGCCCGCTCCCACCCGCCGTCAGCTCGCCAACGCCATCCGTTTCCTCGCCGCCGATGCGGTCCAGGCCGCCAATTCCGGCCATCCGGGCATGCCCATGGGCATGGCCGACATCGCCGAAGTGCTGTGGAACGACTACCTCAGCCACAACCCCAACAATCCCAAGTGGTTCAACCGCGACCGTTTCGTGCTGTCCAACGGCCACGGCTCGATGCTGCAGTACGCGCTGCTGCACCTGACCGGCTACGACCTGCCGCTGGAGGAGCTGAAGAATTTCCGCCAGCTGCATTCCAGGACCCCGGGTCACCCGGAGAGCCACCTCACCCCCGGGATCGAGACCACCACCGGTCCGCTGGGGCAGGGCTTTGCCAACGCGGTCGGCTTCGCCCTGGCCGAGAAGCTGCTGGCCCAGCGCTACAACCGCCCCGAGTACAGCGTCGTCGATCACCGCACCTGGGTGTTCATGGGCGACGGCTGCATGATGGAGGGCATCTCGCACGAGGCCGCCTCGCTGGCCGGGACCCTGGGCCTGGGCAAGCTGGTGGCCTTCTGGGACGACAACAAGATCTCCATCGACGGCGAGACCGAAGGCTGGTTCACCGACGACACCCCGGCGCGCTTTGCCGCCTACGGCTGGCACACCATCGGCCCGATCGACGGCCACGACCCGGACCGGATCAAGGCCGCGATCGAGCAAGCGCTCGCCATCACCGATCGCCCGACCCTGATCGCCTGCAAGACCACCATCGGGTTCGGTTCGCCCAACAAGGCCGGCAAGGAATCCAGCCACGGCTCGGCGCTGGGCAAGGAGGAAGTGGAAGCCACGCGCAAGGCGCTGGACTGGCCGTACCCGGCCTTCGAGATCCCGCAGGAGATCTACGACGGCTGGCGCGCCGGCGGTGCCGGTTCGTTGCGCCAGGCCGAGTGGGAGCAGTTGTTCGACAAATATGCCAGGCAGTTCCCGGCCCAGGCCACCGAGTTGATCCGCCGCTCGCACCACGAATTACCGGAAGACTTCGTCCAGGCCGCCGACGCCTACGTGGCCAGGCTGCAGGCCGAAAGCCCGGAAATCGCCTCGCGCAAGGCCTCCCAGCAGACCATCGAGACCTTCGCCGCGCTGCTGCCCGAACTGCTGGGCGGCTCGGCCGACCTGGCCCCGTCCAACCTGACCCTGTGGAAGAACGCCAAGACCGCCGTCGGTGACGACCCGGGCGCCAACTACGTGCATTACGGCGTGCGCGAGTTCGGCATGAGTGCCATCGTCAACGGCGTGGCCCAGCACGGCGGCTTCATTCCCTTCGATGCCACCTTCCTGACCTTCAGCGACTACGCGCGCAACGCGGTGCGCATGAGCGCGCTGATGCGCAGCCACGCCATCCACGTGTACACCCACGACTCGATCGGCCTGGGCGAGGACGGCCCGACCCACCAGCCGGTCGAGCACCTGGCCAGCCTGCGCCTGATCCCGGGCAACGATGTGTGGCGCCCGTGCGATGCGGTGGAAACGGCGGCCTGCTGGAAAGCCGCGGTGACCCGCACCGATGGCCCCAGCTGCCTGGTCTTCAGCCGCCAGAACCTCAAGCCGCAGCCGCGCGACAAGGCCGGCATCGACGGCATCTACCGCGGCGGCTACGTGCTGGCCGAGGCCGAGGGCGGCACCGCCAAGGTGATCCTGATCGCGACCGGTTCGGAAGTGGGCATCGCCTCACAGGCGCGCGAGAAGCTGCAGGCCGCGGGCATCCCCACCCGCCTGGTGTCGATGCCCTCGACCGACGTGTTCGACCGCCAGGACCTGGGCTACCGCGAGTCGGTGTTGCCGCCCTCGATCCGCGCCCGGGTGGCGGTGGAAGCGGCCTCGACCGATTTCTGGTTCAAGTACGTGGGCCTGGACGGCACCGTGGTGGGCATGACCACCTTTGGCGAGTCGGCCCCGGCGGAACAGCTGTTCCCGTATTTCGGCTTCACCGCCGACCATGTGGTGGAGGCGGCGCAGAGCGTGATCCGCGGCTGAGGCGTTGGTTGGCCGCGTCTGAGAGAAGGCCGGGCAATGGGGTCGACGTGGCCGGTGCGAGCTGTCACCGGCACGTCCACCCGATCAGGGCGTCGGCTCGTCAAAGAACACGCGCCGCACCGTGGCCCGCGCCGCGTCCAGCGAAAAATGCCGCTGCACGTTGTCGATGCCGTTGGCGGCCAGTTGCTGCCACAGCCGCGCATCGCCATGCAGGCGCACCACCGCGGCAGCGAACTCTTGCGGTGTATCGGCCACCAGCACATCCAGGCCATCGCGCAGGTGCATGCCTTCGACCGCCAGCGTGGTGGCCACCACCGGCAGGCCGTGGGCCATGGCCTGGTTGATCTTGCCCTTGACCCCGGCGCCGTAGCGCAGCGGCGCCAGCGCGATGCGGCTGCCTTCCAGCAGCGGCAGCAGGTCCGGGACGTGACCGTGCACGAGGATGCCGGGCTGACTGGCCAGCGCCTGGATCGGCGGCGGCGGCGCGATGCCGACGATGTGCAACTGCACCTGCGGCAGCTGCGCGCGGACCAGCGGGAAGATGGCTTGCGCGAACCAGCCCACCGCGTCCACGTTCGGAGGATGGTGGAAGCCGCCGACGAACAGCAGGTCGCGGCGCGCCTGGAACGCCGCGCCGGCACCGCCGGGCTGGTGCAGGTTGGACAGGATTTCCACGTGTACCGCCGGCGCCTGGCGCGCCAGTTCCTCGCGTTCGACGGCGCTGACCACCAGCGTGGTATCGGCGGCCTGCATCACCGCCAGTTCCAGCGCCTGGGTGGCCTGGGACTGCCTGAGCAGTACCGCATCGCCCAGGGTCTGCGCCCCACGGCGCTCGCGCAGGTAGTGCAGGTCCACCGTGTCGAAAATCACCCTGGCCTGCGGCGCGTGCTTGCGCAACAGTGGCAGCAGCGCATCGGCCACGTAGTGGCGGCACACCAGCACCCGCGCGAAGCGGCCACCGTGCTGGCGCAGGAACTGCGGCAGGCCCTTGACGAAAGGCGCATGCCAGACCTCCACGCCCATGCCCTGCAGCGCCGGCGTGTAGCCGGGGACCAGGCCCGCATCGGCGGCGATGAAGCACACGTGCGCGCCTTCCTGCTGCAGCAGCGCGATCAGGTTGACCAGCCGCAGCGAGGCCGAATCGCGATCGGGCCTGGGCGTGAAGGCGTCGATCACCAGCACCTGCCGCTGGCGCGCATGCAGGCTGGCCGGCGAAGGTGGCCTGCGCTGCGCCGGCTGCCGGGCCAGGGCCGCACGCCACTTGTCGGCGAACACGCCGGCGTTGCGCAGCTGGCAGGCCTTGATCCCGGTGTTCTCGTCGGTGCCGGCGGTGGCGCCTTCGCGATGGACCACCACCGAGCCCGGCTGGTAGCGCACCTGGTAGCCGGCCGCGCGCACGGCGAAGGCCAGGTCGGTGTCCTCGTAGTAGGCCGGCGCGTAGCGGGCGTCGAAGCCGCCGAGGCGTTCGAACAGCGTCCGCGGCACGGCGATCGCGGCCCCGGAGACGTAATCGGCCTGGCGCACGTAGCTGTAGCGCGGATCGTGTGGCGCATCGAAGCGCCCGTAATTCCAGGCCGAACCATCGGCGAACACCACCGCGCCGGCTTCCTGCAGGCGGCCATCGGGATAGACCAGCTTGGCCCCGGCCAGGCCGGTCTGCGGATGGCTGGTGAAAGTGGCCAGCAGCGCCTCCAGCCAGCCCGGCTGGGGCAGGGTGTCGTTGTTGAGGAACACCACGTAGTCGCCGCGCGCCAGCGCCGCGCCGTCGTTGCAGGCGGCGATGAAGCCGCCGTTGGTCGCGCGCCGGTGGTAGCGCAGGCCCTGCACCTGCGGCAGGCACTGGCCGCTGGCGTCGGGCGAGCCGTCGTCGACCACGATGATCTCCACCGCAAGCCCTGGCGGATGCGCGGCCAGCGCGCGCAGGCAATCCACGGTCATCTGCAGCTGGCCGTAGACCGGGATGACGATGCTCGCCCGCGGCGCTTCCGAGCACGGCACCGCAAACGGGGCGAAGGGTTCGCAGGCCGGCAGCCACAGCGGCGCGGCGGCGAGCGGGCGGCGCAGTTGCCCGGCCAGGCGCTGCCAGGCGCGGTGGGCGGTGGGCGCAAGGCCGCGGGTCCGGGCGCTGGCCACCATCCGGCGCAGGGTGGACGTCGCGCGCGTGAACAGGAAGCGCGCGTCATCCAGCAGCATCGACATGGGCGGTCCTGACTCCAGCTGATCGGGCGGCGGGCCTTGCAAGTCCGGGGTTCATCGGCCTGCTAGACTCTCCAGTCCTTTCCATTGTCGCATCCGAAGTGGCCCGCAACGACGACGAACACGACGCCGACGACACGTACGACGATCAGGAAGACGAAGCTCACGCACGGCCCGCTTCGGTGTGGCGCCGCCGCCTGATCACCCTTGCCTTGGCCCTGGCCGGACTGGGACTGGGCTTCATGATTCCCTACGTGGCCTACCTGAACCACCAGGTGAGCCAGCGCTTTGGTGCGCTGCAGTGGCAGATCCCCACGCGGGTCTACGCCCGTCCGCTGCCGCTGGCCCCGGGCCAGGCACTGGACGCGGCCACGCTGAAGACCGAGCTGGACGCGGCCTCCTACCAGGAGGACGACACCGGCCAGGCACCGGGAACCTACGCCCGCAGCGGCAACCGTTTCACCATCGCCAGCCGGGGTTTCACCGACGTGGACCACATCATCCCGGCCACCCGGGTGCAGGTGACCCTGTCCAATGGCGAGGTGCTGGGCCTGCGCGACCTGGCCCGTGGCCGCAACATCAGGTCCTCGCGGCTGGACCCGGCCCGCATCGCCACCCTGTACGGCAAGCGTCAGGAAGAGCGCCGCCTGGTTCGCCTGGAGGACGTGCCGGAATTGCTGGTCACCGGCCTGCAGGCGGTGGAGGACCGCGACTTTGCCACCCACCACGGCATCGACCTGTCCGGCATCGCGCGCGCGGGCTGGGAGTTCCTCGCCAGCGCCGGGCAGGTGCGCCAGGGCGCCAGCACCCTGACCCAGCAGCTGGCCCGCAGTGGCCTGCTCGGCATCGGCCGCGAGCAGACCCTTGGCCGCAAGTTCAACGAGATCCTCTATGCGGTGATCCTGGAGGCGCGCTACGACAAGCGCACCCTCCTGGAGGCCTACTTCAACCAGGTGTACTGGGGCCAGCGCGGCGGCCAGGCCATCCATGGCGTGTCGGCGGCTTCCGAGTTCTGGTTCGGGCGCGAGCTGGACAGCCTGTCCACCGAGCAGATGGCGCTGCTGATCGGGATCGTCAAAGGCCCGTCCTACTACGATCCGCGCCGCCACCCCGAGCGCGCCAGGGAACGCCGCGACCTGGCCCTGCGCCGGATGCTGGCGACCAAACTGATCGACCAGAAAGAGTTCGACCGCGCCGTGGCCGCACCGCTGGGCGTGACCCGGGAACCGGGGATCACCGCGGCCAACCGGTTCCCGGCCTACGTCGACCTGGTCCGCCGCCAGCTGGCCCATGACTATCCCGAAGACGCGCTGCAGGGCGCTGGGCTGACCGTGATGACCGGCATGTCGCCCTCGGCCCAGGCCTACGCCGAAGGCGCGGTGACCGGCACCATCACCCGGCTGGAAAAGGGCAAGCGTCCGCCGCTGCAGGCCGGCTTGGTGATGACCGACGTGCACAATGGCGACGTGCTGGCGGTGATCGGCAACCGCCAGGTGGCCGCGCCCGGTTTCAACCGTGCGCTGGAGGCCCAGCGCCAGGTCGGTTCGCTGATCAAGCCGTTCGTCTACCTGCTGGCGCTGGCCCAGCCGGACAGCTGGTCGCTGGCCAGCTGGATCGACGATGCGCCGATCACCGTGCCGCTGGGCCGCGGCAAGCGCTGGCGCCCGGCCAATGCAGACAACCGCAGCCATGGCCGGGTCCGGTTGATCGATGCGCTGGCCCGTTCCTACAACCAGGCCACCGTAGCGCTGGGCATGAAGGTCGATCCGCAACGGGTGGCCGAGCTGCTCAAGGTGCTGGCCGGCATCCAGGCCGATCCCAATCCCTCGCTGCTGCTGGGCGCCACCGACCAGAGCCCGTATGCGATGGCGCAGGCGTACCAGTTTCTGGCCTCCGGCGGCCAGATCCAGCCGCTGCACGCGGTGCGCGGCGTGATCGATGCCCAGGGCCGGGTGCTCAACCGTTACGACAAGACCCCGACCGCGGCGCAGAAGGGCGATTCCATCGCTGCACACTTGATCAGCATCGCGCTGCAGGAGGCGGTCACCGACGGCACCGGCCGCCAGCTGCTGTCCGACGGCCTGGGGCGCCTGTCGCCGGCCGGCAAGACCGGCACCAGCAACGACGGGCGCGACAGCTGGTTTGCCGGCTACACCGGCGACCACCTGGCCGTGGTGTGGATGGGCAACGACCAGAACCTGGAGACCGGCCTGTATGGCGCCACCGGCGCGATGCGGGTCTGGTCGGGCATCTTCTCGCGCCTGCCCAGTGCGCCGTTGCAGGTCTCCAGCGAAGGCCTGGAGTGGAGGTGGGTAGCCGAATCGGCTGCGGTCGACGCCAGCTGCCCGGGTGCGCGCCGGTTCCCGTTCGTGGCCGGCTTTGCACCGTCCCAGCAGCCATGCCCGCTCTACGACACCGGCGAGGAAAGCAGCAGCGGCGGTTGGCGCCGCTGGTTCGGCCTGCCGCCCAGGGAGCCGGACCAGCCGGCGCGCGAACTGCCGTCCCTGCCACCGCCGCCACCGTCCACGAGCCCGCTATGAACCGTGCCTTCCGCCTTGCCCTGACTGCTGCGCTGCTGCTGCCACTGGCTGGCTGCGTGACCGAGCCACCGCCAGCGCCGGCCCCGGCCCCGCCGCGGCTCACCCCGACCCAGGCGCTCAACGCGGTGCTGGCCGTGGCCGGGGCCGACGACCGCGAGGTGGCGATCCAACCGGTGCGCGATCCGCAAGTGGAAGACCTGCGCCAGGCGTCGCTGGACGCGCAGCGGCGCGGCGACTGGAAGGCCTCGGCCGATGCACTCAACCAGGCGCTGCTGATCACTCCGGACGATCCGGCGGTGCTGCAGGAACGCGCCGAGGTCGCCCTGGCCCTGGGCGAATGGGAGCGGGCCGAGACGCTTGCGCGCAAGGCCCTGGCACTGGGCTCGCGGACCGGGCCGCTGTGCCGCCGCCACTGGGCCACCATCGAGCAGTCGCAGCTGGCCCGGGGCGAAGACCGCAACGCCATCTCGGCCCACGCGCAGATCGCCAACTGCACCGTGGCCGGGTTCAACCGGATGTGAGCCGGGCCGTGCCGGGCAAGCCACTGCCGAGCGCACCGGCGCCGGCCCGGTCCGCCTTGGCGGGGCAGGGAAACCGCGCCTGATGTCGCAGCTGTCCCAGGCCAGCCGCGAGGCGTTGGGTGAGGGCGGGGCGCTGGCGGTGCGGCTGGAGCAGTTCGTCCCGCGCCAGGCCCAGCTGAGCCTGACCGCCGCGATCGCCGATGCGCTGGAAGCGCGCGACACCCTGCTGGCCGAGGCCGGCACCGGCACCGGCAAGACCTTCGCCTATCTGGTCCCGGTGCTGCTGTCGGGGATGAAGGCGATCCTGTCCACCGGCACCCGCGCGCTGCAGGACCAGCTGTTCCACCGCGACCTGCCGCGGGTGCGCGCGGCGCTGGGCGTGGGCCACAGCGCGGCGCTGCTCAAGGGGCGCGCCAATTATCTATGCCGCTATCGGCTGGGCCAGGCGCGCGGCGCGCCGCAGTTCGCCAGCCGCGAGCAGGTCGACCAGTTCCAGCGGATCGTGGTCTGGAGCGGGCGCACCCGCCACGGCGACATGGCCGAACTGGAATCGCTGCCCGAGGATTCGCCGCTGCTGCCCCTGGTGACCTCGACCGTGGACAACTGCCTGGGCACCGAATGCCCGTTCTGGGACGACTGCTTCGTGGTCCAGGCGCGCCAGCGCGCGCAGGCCGCCGACATCGTGGTGGTCAACCACCACCTGCTGCTGGCCGACCTGGCGCTCAAGCAGGAAGGCTTCGGCGAGATCCTGCCCGGTGCCCAGGCCTTCGTCATCGACGAGGCCCACCAGCTGCCGGAACTGGCGGCCAACTTCTTCGGCGAAGCCTTCGGCCTGCGTCCGTTGCAGGAACTGGTCGGCGATGCCTTCGCCGAAAGCCGCGCGGTGCCTGGTGCGTTGGCCCAGGTCGAACCGCTGGCGCGCGCCCTGGACTTTTCCGTGCGTCAGCTGCGCGCGGCGATGGAAGGGTTGCCACCGCGCGGCACCCGCCAGCGCGCACTGGGCAGTCCGGCGGTGGCCGAGGGCTTTGACACCTTGATGATCGCGCTGCAGGACCTGGCCGGTGTGCTGGCGCCGCTGGCCGCGGCCGCGCCGGGCCTGGATGCCTGCCACGCCCGGGCACGCGAGATCAGCGGCCGGCTGCAGCGCTGGCTGGGCCAAGCGCCGGGACCCGGGGAAGACCAGGACGGCGTGGCATCTGCGGCTTTTGCCATTCCGGGTCCCGAGTCCCGGGTCCCGGCTCCCGGCTCCTCCGACGTGTTCTGGTACGAGCTGACCGCGCGCGGGTTCCGCTGCCAGCGCACGCCGCTGGATGTGTCCGCGCCGCTGCGCCAGCATCGGCAGGCCTCGCACGCGGCCTGGATCTTCACCTCAGCCACGCTGGCGGTGGGTGGCGGCTTTGACCACATCGCCACCCGGCTGGGCCTGGACGATCCGCACACGCTGCTGCAGCCCAGCCCGTTCGACTGGCCGCGCCAGGCGCTGTGCTACCAGCCGCCCGGCCTGCCCGATCCGAACGCGCGCGGCTACGGCACCGCCCTGATCGCCGCGCTGTTGCCGGTGCTGCATGCCTCCGGCGGCCGTGCGTTCCTGCTGTTTGCCTCGCACCGGGCGCTGCGCGAGGCCGCGCAAGCCCTGCGCGATGCGCCGTGGCCGCTGTTCGTGCAGGGCCAGGCGCCGCGCGCCACGCTGCTGCAGCGCTTTCGCGAATCGGGCAACGGCGTGCTGCTGGGTTCGGCCAGTTTCCGCGAAGGCGTGGACGTGGTTGGTGAGGCGCTGAGCGTGGTGGCCATCGACAAGCTGCCCTTCGCCGCGCCGGATGATCCGGTGTTCGAGGCCAGGCTGGAAGCGATCCGCAACGCCGGCGGCAATCCGTTCCGCGACGAGCAGCTGCCGCAGGCGGTGATCGCGCTCAAGCAGGGCGTGGGCCGGCTGATTCGCAGCGAGTCCGATCGCGGCGTGCTGGTGCTGTGCGACCCGCGCCTGTCCAGCAAGGCCTACGGCCGCACCTTTCTGCAGTCGCTGCCGCCGTTTGCGCGCACCCGCGAGGTAGCCGATGTGCAGGCATTCTTCGGCCAGTAACCAATCAAGAAGCGGCCTGCCGTGGGAGCCGCTACAGCGGCGATGAGGCGTTACCGGTCAAGCTTCATCGCCGCTGTCGCGGCTCCCACCAAGCCGGCCTGCGTGTTCTGAAATAATGCGGCTGTCTCTCCCGCTTCCTCCGCTCCAGGTGACCCATGTCCGCAACGCTCCGCATCGCGATGGCGCAGTTCGATTTCCCGGTCGGCGACCTGGCGGGCAACACCACCCGCATCATCGACCAGATCGCGCTGGCCCGTGAGGAATTCGGCGCCGACCTGGTGCTGTTCCCCGAGCTGGCCCTGAGCGGCTATCCACCGGAAGACCTGCTGATGCGGCCCTCGTTCCTGGCCGATTGCCACGCGGCGATGGAGCAAGTGGCCAGGGCGGTCGGCGGGGACATTACCGCGGTGGTGGGCTGGCCGGAGAGTGCCGGCAGCGTGCTCTACAACGCCGCCTGCGTGATGCGCGATGGCCAAGTCATTGCCAACTATCGCAAGCGCGAGCTGCCCAACTACAACGTCTTCGACGAGCGCCGCTATTTCCACGTCGATCCCGACGGCGGCCCGTGCGTGTTCGAGGTCAAGGGCGTGCCGGTCGGCCTGGTGATCTGCGAGGACCTGTGGTTCCCCGAGCCGCTGGCCGAGACCGCCGCGCAGGGCGCACAGCTGGTGCTGGTGCCCAACGCCTCGCCGTTCGAACACAACAAGCACGCCCAGCGCGATGCGCTGCTGGCCCAGCGCGTGCGCGAGACCGGTGTGGCCCTGGCCTACATCAACCTGGTCGGTGGCCAGGATGCGCTGGTGTTCGACGGTGCCTCGGTGGTGGCCAGCGGCAACGGCGAGATCTCGCCAGCGGCTTCGGCCTTCACCGAGCAGTGGCTGGTGGTGGACTACGAGGCCGACAGCCGGATGTTCACGCCGGTGCAGTGGCAGGACGAAGGCGACGAGAGCCGCGATGCGCTGGCCTGGCGCGCGGTGGTGCGCGGGATCGCCGACTACTGCCGCAAGAACGGCTTCTCCAAGGCGTGGGTGGCACTGTCCGGCGGCATCGATTCGTCGATCGTGCTGGCGATGGCGGTCGAGGCGCTGGGCGCCGAGAACGTCACCGCCGTGCGCCTGCCCTCGCGCTACACGGCGGACTTGTCCAATTCGCTGGCCCAGGAGCAGTGCCAGGCGCTGGGCGTGCGCATGGAGACCATCGCCATCGAAAGCGCGTTCACCGGTTTCCTCGACGCGCTGGGCCCGATGTTCGAGGGCCGCCAGCCCGACACCACCGAGGAGAACCTGCAGTCGCGCGCGCGCGGGGCGATCATGATGGCCCTGTCCAACAAGTTCGGCGGGCTGCTGTTGACCACCGGCAACAAGAGCGAGTACGCGGTCGGCTACGCCACCATCTACGGCGACATGTGCGGCGGCTATGCGCCGATCAAGGACCTGTACAAGACCGAGGTGTTCGCGCTGGCGCGCTGGCGCAATACCGTCGGCGGCGCGCCGGTGATCCCGCAGGGGGTGATCGAGCGCCCGCCCTCGGCCGAACTGCGCCAGAACCAGCTGGACCAGGACTCGCTGCCGCCCTACGACGTGCTGGACGCCATCCTGACCCGCTACGTGGACCTGGAGCAGTCGCGTGCCGAGATCATCGCCGCCGGTTTCGACGCCGAGGTGGTCAACCGCATGCTGCGCCTGGTGCGCATGAGCGAATGGAAGCGCCAGCAGGCCGCGCCCGGCCCCAAGGTCTCCCAGCGCGCCTTCGGCCGCGAACGTCGCTATCCGATCAGCAACCGCTATCCGGCGTAGGAGCCTGGGCTGACAAAGCCCCCGTGGGAGCCGCTTCAGCGGCGATGGGATCTCACTTGCGGGAATGCCTCATCGCCGCTGAAGCGGCTCCCACAGGGGGCGTTGCGACGGAAAAGGGGCCTTGCGGCCCCTGTTCCGTGCGTGCGCTGGCGCGGCCCGGATCACTGCCTGCGCGCGTCCTCGTTGTCCAGCGCGGACTTCTCGCCGGCGAACGGGTTGAGCTTGCGGATGGTCATCGGATAGTCGGGCCAGTTGCCACTCAGCCACGGGTGCTGCGGGTCGTTCATCTGCAGCACGCGGCGGGCATCGTCGGCCAGGGTCTTGTTGTCCAGCCTGGTGTAGGCCTCGGCCAGGACGGCGACCGCGTCGTATTGGTACTTGCTCTGCGGGTAGGTTTCCAGGATGTACTTGGCCCGGGTCGCCGCCGCGATGTAGGCACCGCGGTTCAGGTAATACAGGGCCGTGTCCATCTCGTGGCGGGCGAAGGTGTTGCGCAACTCGATCATGCGCCGGCGTGCATCCTCGGCGTAGCGGCTGTTGGGGTAGCGCTCGGAGACGGTGTTGAAGTCGCTGTAACCCTGCAGCGGGGTGGACAGGTCGCGGCGGCTGGAATCCAGGCGCCAGACCTTCTGCAGGAACACCGTGTCGCGACTGGCGTTGGCCAGGCCGCGCAGGTAGTACATGTAGGGCACGTTGCGCTGGGTGGGATAGGTGCGCAGGAAGCGGTCGATGCTGGACACCGCCTCGTCCATCTTGCCGGACTTGTACTGGGCGTAGGCGATTTCCATCTGCGCCTGCTCGGTGTACGGGCCGTATGGGTACTGGGCGATCAGCGCCTGGAACTGCTTCTCCGCGCCGCTCCAGTTGCCGTGGGTCATGTCGGCGTGGGCTTCGGCGTAGATGGCCTCCACCGGGCGGGACTCGGCGACCTTGTCCTTGTTGTTGCGGCCACAGCCGGTGGCGGTGAGGGCCACCACCAGGAGCAGGAGCAGGACGCGGACGGCGGGGCGGGTGAACTGGGCTGCGAGGCGCTGGGACATGGGCTGGCGGCCTGGGCCGCGTCGGGGAAACGAGGCGGCGATGATAGCCTAGGCCGCTGCCGGGCCATGAATGTCCGGTCAATCGAACCCGACGGCCCTGTGACGAAATGACCGCTTCCCCCGACCACGACACCCTGCCGGACTCGGCCAGTGACGAAGGTCCGCGCACCGCGGTGGTGCCTGCGCATGCCGCCGGGCGCCGGTTCGACGCGGTCCTGGCCGAGCTGTTCCCGGAGTTTTCCCGCTCGCGCCTGGCCGAATGGATCAAGTCCGGCGATGCGCTGCTGGACGGCGAGCAGGCGCGCACGCGCGATCCGGTGACCCCCGGGCAGGTCGCCAGCCTGCAGGTGGTGCTGGACACCCAGACCCACGCCCAGCCCGAGGACATTGCGCTGCAGGTCCTGTATGAGGACAGCGAGGTCATCGTCCTGGACAAGCCGGCCGGGCTGGTGGTGCACCCCGGCGCCGGCAATCCGACCGGGACCCTGGTCAACGCGCTGCTGTTCCATGACCGGTCGCTGTCGGCGCTGCCGCGCGCGGGCATCGTCCACCGCCTGGACAAGGACACCTCCGGGGTGATGGTGGTGGCCAGGACGTTGCCGGCGCACGCCTCGCTGGTGGCCCAGCTGTCCGCGCGCCAGGTGCATCGCCAGTACCTGGCCGTGGTGGTGGGGGCGATGGTCTCCGGCGCCACCGTCGATGCGCCGATCGACCGCCACCCGCGCGACCGCCTGAAGATGGCCGTGCGCGAGGATGGCCGTGATGCCGTGACCCACGTGCGCCTACGCGAACGCTTCCGCGGCCACACCGCGGTCGAGTGCCGCCTGGAAACCGGCCGCACCCACCAGATCCGCGTGCACATGGCGCACCTGCGCTTCCCGATCGTGGGTGATCCGCTGTACGGCGGCCCGCTGCGCCTGCCGCGCGGCGCCGACGAGGAACTCACCGCCCGGCTGCGCGGCTTCCGCCGCCAGGCGCTGCACGCCGAGACGCTGGAATTCACCCACCCCACCACCGGCGAGCCGGTGCGTACCAGCGCGCCGGTTCCGGCCGACATGCTGGCGCTGATGGCGGCCCTGCGCGCCGACGTGGCCGCGCACAAGGCCAAATGAGCCTGCCGGCATGAGCGCGCTGCTGCCCGCCGACTGGCCGGCGCCGCCCGGCGTGCGGGCCTTGAGCACGCTGCGCTTCGGGGCCGGCGGCTCGGCGCCACCGTTCGACACCTTCAACCTGGGCAACCGCAGCGCGAGCGACGGCGATAGGCCGGCCCAGGTGGAAGCCAACCGTGCCGAACTGGCGATGCTGGTCGAGCTGCCGTCGCTGCCGCACTGGCTGCGCCAGGTGCATGGCACCGGCGTGGCGCGCTTGGATGTGCCGCTGGCGGTGCCGCGCGCGGCTTCCGAGGAACCCGAGGCCGACGCGGCGGTCACCGCCAGGCCTGAAGTGGTCGTGGCGATCCTCACCGCCGACTGTCTGCCGGTGGTGCTGGCCGCGGCAGATGGCAGCGAGGTGGCGGCCGCGCATGCCGGCTGGCGCGGACTGGCCGGTGGCGTGCTGGAAGCCACGGTTGCGACTATGGCCACGGCGCCTGCGCGCATCCGCGCCTGGCTGGGGCCGGCGGCCGGACCGCAGGCCTACGAGATCGGCCGGGAGGTGTTCGATGCGCTCACCGCCTCCGATCCGGAGGCTGCAGCCGCCTTCATTGCCACCCGGCCTGGCCACTGGCGGGTTGACCTGTACGCGCTGGCGCGGCGCCGGCTGGCGGCCGTGGGCGTGACCGATGTCCATGGCGGCGGCCTGTGCACCATCTCCGCACCCGGCCGCTTCTTCTCGCATCGACGTGACGGCCGCAGCGGGCGGCTGGCCACGCTGGTCTGGCGCGCCCCCTGAGCGCGGCGTGCCCCTTGGCCATGAAGGCCAGTCACACCGCTGCTGCTTCCACTCTGCCGCCGCTGTGCCAGCGTGCTGAGCGAGGCGCCGTTCAACGCGCTGCCGGCGCCACCACCTGCACGCCCCGACCTCGCAGCGACGTGTCGGGTGCTGGACTGCACGGGCCTGGGCGCTCCGCTTTTCCAGACTTCCCCCAGCGCGATTCAGATCGGACAATCGGGGCATCTGCGCAGGTTGGCGGATGTTGTCCCGCCATGACAGCGCGCCGCCAGGTGCGTCACCGTGCGCCTCTTCTTCAGCTGTTTCCCGGAGTTTGTGCCGATGTTGCTGCGTGCCGCGCTGCTGCTTTCCCTGCTGACCCTGGGCGCCTGCGTCACCACGCAGGGCACTGCTGCGCCGCAGGTCGGCACGACCGCCTCACTGCAGGGCGATGCCTTGCGCCCGGCGGCTGCCACCGGCTGGATCCGTAGCGAGCTGTACTTCGGTGTGGGCCAGGAGAGCGGCGCGGTTGATCGGCCTCAGGGTGCACCGATCAGCGAGGCCCGGTGGCGCGCCTTCTTGGACAAGGAAGTGACCCCGCGTTTCCCGGATGGCCTGACCGTGTTCGATGCCGAGGGCCAGTGGTTGTTCCGCGCGGCCGAGCCCAGCCGGCTCGAGACCAAGGTGCTGGTGGTGCTGCACCCTGACACGCCCGCGCGCCGCGCCGACATCGAGGCCATCCGCCTGGCCTGGAAGCAGGCCACCGGCCACCAGTCGGTGCTGTGGTCGCGCCAGCCGGTCGAGGTCTCGTTCTGAGCGCGTGCGCCGGTGTTCGTGGCGCTCGAGTGTGGCGATCGGCCGTGGCGGCGCTGTTCGCCGCGAAGCCGACCCCTTAGCATCGCCCTCCCCTGCTTTTGCGAACGTCGACATGTCCCACGCCGCTTCGCCCTCTCCGTTCCGCCCGCGCTGGTTCGTCGCCGGCGATCTCAATGGGTTCTTCGGTCTGGTGGTGGACAACCTGTCGATCCTGGGCTTCATCGCGATGGCGCTGGTGGGGATCTTCCGGTTTCCGGCCGAGGTGGTGTTCGGGCGGATGTTCCCGGGCACGGCCTTTGGGGTGCTGGTGGGCAACCTGGCCTACACCTGGATGGCGCGCAGGCTGGCGGCCAGGAGCGGGCGCGAGGATGTGACCGCGATGCCGCTGGGGCTGGACGCGCCGACCAGCATCGGCATGGCGCTGCTGGTGCTGGGCCCGGCCTTTGCCGGCTTCAAGGCCGGCGGGATGACGCCCGAGGCGGCGGCGATGGCCACCTGGCAGCTGGGCATGGCTGCACTGATGATCATGGGACTGTTCAAGCTGGTGCTCTCGTTCTTTGGCGAAGCGGTCACCCGCGCGCTGCCGCGTGCGGCGCTGCTGGGATCGATCGCCGGGATCGCGCTGGTGCTGATGGGCTTCTTGCCGCTGCTGGAAACGCTCAAGTCGCCGGTCGTGGGCCTGCTGACGCTGGGCCTGCTGCTGTATGTGCTGATCGCCAAGGGCCGGCTGCCGGTCAAGCTGCCGGGGGTGCTGGTGGCCTTCGTGGTCGGCACGCTGCTGTATTACGCGCTGGGCCTGGCCGGGCTGGGCGCGCCGGGCTTCAAGCTGCCCGAACTGGTGCCACCGCAGATCGCGCTGCCGCTGCCGTCGCTGGGTTTCGTCACCGGCATGGCCGATGCGCTTGCCTACCTGCCGCTGCTGCTGCCGTTCGGCCTGCTGATGGTGGTCGGCGGGATCAACGTGTCCGAAAGCGCGCGTGCGGCCGGCGACGACTACCGCACCCGCGACATCCTGCTGGTGGAAGCCATCGCCACCCTGATCGCCGGCGTCTGCGGCGGGGTGGCCCAGACCACGCCCTACATCGGCCAGCCGGCTTACAAGCACATGGGCGCGCGCAGCGGTTACACGCTGCTGACGGGCCTGTTCATCGGTATCGGCGGCATGCTGGGGGTGGTGTCGATGCTGGTGCAGTGGCTGCCGCTGGCGGTGCTCTCGCCGATCATCGTGTACGTGGCCATCGACATCACCACCCAGGCCTTCCAGGCCACCCCGCACCGGCATGCCGGGGCGATGGTGCTGGGTTTTTTGCCCTCGGTGGCCTACCTGCTGCTGATCAAGGCCCATGGCTGGATCGGGCCCGAGCAGTTCGTCGCGATGACCACCACGGTCAATGGCCAGGGCCTGCCGGAAATGGCGGTGATCCTGGTGCTGGGCAACGGCTTCATCCTCACTGCGATGCTGTGGATCAGCGCGGTGGCGGCGATGGTCGATGGCGCGCTGCGGCGGGCGGCGGTCTTCTGGGCGGTGGCTGCGGCAATGACCCTGTTCGGGGTGATCCATTCGGTGGCCCCCAACGGCGCGCTGACCCTGCCCTGGCAGCTGGAAGGGCTGGGGCGCACGCTGTGCTGGCAGTTCGCTGGCGCCTATGCCGCGCTGGCGGCGTTGATGGCGGCGTTGTCGCTGCAGTCCACGGCGAGCCTTCGATAGGCGCGCTGCCTCACGCCGCATCCAGCTCAGGATAGTGGCGGAAGAGGCCGCGGGTGTTGAACGCCACCCGCCGCTCGGAGGCCAGATAGGCGGCGATGTTCGGTCGCTGCGCGATGCGCGCCCTGAGCGCCTGCAGCAGCGGCAGGGTGGGCGCCAGGGTGGCCATGCGCTTGGGGAACATGTACTCCAGCCCGCTCATCACCTGGAACAGCGACAGGTCCACGTAGGAGTGCTGGCCCAGCGCGTGCCTGCCGCCGCCCTGTTCCAGCACGTCCTCGAAATAGCCCAGGAACTTGGGCAGGCGGTTGCTGCGCAGGTCCTCGGCGCGACGCCGCGCTTCGGTCTTCTGGTCTTCGTAGTACAGCGCGCTGGCGATCGGGTGATGGGTGTCGTGCACCTCGGCGACCAGGTCGGTGATGGTCATCTGCAGCTGCAGCGCCTGCAGGCGGCGCGATTCGGCCTGCGGCACCAGCCCCAGGTGCGGGCCCAGGTAATGCAGGATGCCGGCGACCTGGGCGATCACCAGGCGACCGGCCTTGAGGAATGGAGGTGCGAACGGGCGCGCGCCCTCGTGCTGGCCTTCCAGGAAGGCGTTCATGGCCGCATCGCCTTCCACGCGCGCCACATCGGTGTAGTCGGCGGCCGCATCTTCCAGCGCCAGGCGGACGAACTCGCCGCGGCCCTGCAGCCCGGTCCAGTAATACAGGTCGTAGTGCATGGTGCAGCTCCGCAGTCGGGGGGCACCCAGGCTAGGCCAGCGTCGGCACGTACGGCGTGATCAGGGACGCGTGGATCACGTCAATGCGACCACCCCGGTCCTCGCCCAGCAACCAAGCCAGCTTGCGGTCGCGGGGCAGCTGCTTGACCTGCCATTCGGCCCGCGCGGCGCTGGCGCGGTCGGGGTAGGGCCGGCTGCCCAGGATGCGCACGGGTGGGTGGGCGCGGGTGTAGCGCGCGCCGCGGCCCTGCACGTGGGCCTGGAAGCGGGCCTGCACATCGTTGCTGATGCCGCAGTAATAGCTGCCGTCGCGGCACTGGAGCAGGTAGACCGACCAGGAGGTGGGGGTGGGCATGAGGGTCATGATGCCGCAGGCGGGGCGCGCCCTTGCGCAGGATCAAGGCGCGCCAGCGGTCAGGCCGGCACCCTGCAGCGGGTTCAATCGGTTGGCGCAGCCGCCTTGAAACCCGCCCTGCCAACGCCATGTCGGTGACATTGCCGGCCTTGCCGGCCCCCCCTTCGAGGATTTCCCAATGCGGATGGACAAACTCACTTCGCGCTTCCAGCAAGCCCTGGCCGATGCCCAGTCGCTGGCCGTGGGCCGCGACCACAACTTCATCGAACCGGTGCACCTGATGGTGGCGCTGCTGGATCAGTCCGGCGGCAGCACCCGCGCGCTGCTGCAGCAGGCCGGGGTCAACGTGCCGGTGCTGCGCGAGCGCCTGGGCGAGTCGCTGGAGGCACTGCCCAAGGTCACCGGCCAGGCCGGCAACCTGTCGGTGGGCAACGACCTGGGCCGCCTGCTCAACCAGACCGACAAGCTGGCCCAGCAACATGGCGATGCCTTCATCGCCAGCGAGTGGTTCGTGCTGGCGGCAGTGGATGACGGCGGTGCGGTGGGCATGGCCCTGCGCGCGGCCGGTGCCGACAAGAAGAAGATCGAGGCGGCCATCGACAAGATCCGCGGCGGCGAGAGCGTGCAGTCCGAAAACGCCGAGGACCAGCGCCAGGCGCTGGAGAAGTACACCATCGACCTGACCGCACGCGCCGAGAGCGGCAAGCTGGATCCGGTGATCGGCCGCGACGAGGAGATCCGCCGCACCATCCAGGTGCTGCAGCGCCGGACCAAGAACAACCCGGTGCTGATCGGCGAGCCGGGCGTGGGCAAGACCGCGATCGTCGAAGGCCTGGCCCAGCGCATCGTCAATGGCGAGGTGCCGGAGAACCTGAAGAACAAGCGCGTGCTGTCGCTGGACATGGGCGCGCTGATCGCCGGCGCCAAGTTCCGCGGGGAATTCGAGGAGCGTCTGAAGGGCGTGCTCAATGACCTGGCCAAGAGCGAGGGCCAGATCATCCTGTTCATCGACGAGCTGCACACCATGGTCGGCGCCGGCAAGGCCGAGGGCTCGATGGATGCGGGCAATATGCTCAAGCCGGCGCTGGCCCGTGGCGAGCTGCACTGCGTCGGTGCGACCACGCTGGACGAGTACCGCAAGTACATCGAGAAGGATGCCGCGCTCGAGCGCCGCTTCCAGAAGGTGTTTGTCGGCGAGCCGTCGGTGGAAGACACCATCGCGATCCTGCGCGGCCTCAAGGAGCGCTACGCCGTGCACCACGGTGTGGAGATCACCGACCCGGCCATCGTCGCGGCGGCCACCCTGTCCCACCGCTACATCGCCGACCGTCAGCTGCCGGACAAGGCCATCGACCTGATGGACGAGGCCGCCAGCCGTATCCGCATGGAGATCGATTCCAAGCCGGAGGAACTGGACCGCATGGAGCGCCGCCTGATCCAGCTCAAGACCCAGCGCGAGATGCTGAAGAAGGAGAAGGACGCCGAATCGGCCAAGCGCCTGGCCGACCTGGAAGCGGACATCGACACCTTGGAACGCGAGTTCTCCGACCTCAACGAAGTCTGGAAATCGGAAAAGGCCGCGCTGCAGGGCGCCACCCGGATCAAGGAGCAGATCGAGGCGGCCAGGGTGGAACTGGAAGGCGCCCAGCGCCGCCAGGACTATGCGCGCATGAGCGAGATCCAGTACGGGGTGCTGCCGCAGCTGGAGAAGCAGCTGGCCGAAGCCCAGGCGGCCGAGCAGCAGGAGTTCAAGCTGGTCCAGGACCGGGTCACTGCCGAGGAGATCGCCGAGGTGGTTTCGCGCTGGACCGGCATCCCGGTGTCCAAGATGCTCGAGGGCGAGCGCGAGAAGCTGCTCAAGATGGAAGACCAGCTGCGCGAGCGCGTGGTCGGCCAGGAGGAGGCGATCAAGGTCGTGTCCGATTCGGTGCGTCGCTCGCGTGCCGGCCTGTCCGATCCAAACCGGCCCAGCGGTTCGTTCCTGTTCCTGGGCCCGACCGGCGTGGGCAAGACCGAGCTGTGCAAGGCGCTGGCCGAATTCCTGTTCGACAGCAGCGAGGCGATGATCCGCATCGACATGAGCGAGTTCATGGAGAAGCATTCGGTCGCCCGGCTGATCGGCGCGCCCCCGGGCTACGTGGGTTATGAGGAAGGCGGTTACCTGACCGAGGCGGTGCGTCGTCGCCCGTACTCGCTGATCCTGCTGGACGAGGTGGAAAAGGCGCACGGCGATGTGTTCAACATCCTGCTGCAGGTGCTCGACGATGGCCGCCTGACCGATGGCCAGGGCCGCACCGTGGACTTCCGCAACACCGTGATCGTGATGACCTCCAACCTGGGCAGCCAGCTGATCCAGGAGATGTCGCACGATGAAAGCGCCGAGTCCTACACCAAGATCAAGGCGGCGGTCATGGGCGTGGTCCAGGCGCACTTCCGGCCCGAGTTCATCAACCGGCTCGATGACATCGTGGTGTTCCATCCGCTGGACAAGGTCCAGATCCGCCAGATCGCCAGGATCCAGCTGCGCGGGCTGGAAGCGCGCCTGCGCGATCGCGGGATCGGGCTGGAGGTGTCCGATGCGGCCCTGAGCGTCCTGGGCGACATCGGGTTCGACCCGGTCTACGGCGCACGGCCCCTCAAGCGCGCGATCCAGTCGCAGCTGGAAAACCCGCTGGCGCAGAAGATCCTGTCCGGCGCGTTCGTCAGCGGCGACACCGTGCAGGTCGACGCGGCAGGCGGGCGGCTGGTGTTCGCCAAGGCGTAAGAAGGCCTGAATTCTTTGCTGTATGTCGCCATCCCCGCGCTCAACGGCGCGGGGATGGCGTTTTTTAAGATAAAACTCACCAGGTCCGCAGTCACTGCCGAAGCCCCGTGGTGCAGGCCAACTGCACCGTCGGTGTGCTGCGGAGTCTGGAGAAATGTGCCCGTATCGGGTATGATTTTGTGGCCAAGATGACGCCCATCCTCAAACGGAAAGATTTTGCACGGTGGCAGGTGGGTGAAAAGCTGCCCGATGCTGCCTTGTGCAAGGCAGTTCAAGAGATGGAAAGTGGCTTGGTCGACGCCGACCTGGGTGGCTTCCTCTACAAGAAGCGGGTAGCCCGCCCAGGTGCAGGCAAGAGCGGTGGCTATCGGACGCTGCTGTCGGCTCGGATCGGCAGCAGCTATGTTTTCCTGCATGGGTTCCCCAAGAGCGACAAGGCGAACGTCACGCAAGACGAGAAGAAGGCACTGCAATTTGCCGGCAAGGTGTTCTTGGAACTGTCTGCCGATGCTTTGTCCAAGGCATTGCGATCGGGCGTCTTACTGGAGGTGCATTGTGAGCAAGATCATTGAATCCCTGCGTGGCGACCTGGCTGCGCTCCACGAAGCCGGAGCGATCGGTAAGGTGACGATGCGCAAGTTCGACACCCTTTGCCCGCCGCCAGTGCGGGAGTTCGGCGCTGCCGACATCAAGCGCCTGCGCGAAACCTTGAAATTCAGCCAGCCGGTGTTTGCGCTCCACCTACACACCACCGCCTCGACGGTGCGCAAGTGGGAGCAAGGTCAGACTCACCCGACCGGCCCCGCACTCAAGCTGCTCAACGTCATTGCAGACAAAGGCCTGCAGGCCATCATTTGACCTGATTGGCACGAGCTTTCAGCAAAAACACAGGGCGTTGCGCAGGACAGGTTCCGGCCATGGCCGGGTTCTGGCGGTGGCGAGCAGCAGCCAGGTCCTGCCGGCCGTCACCGGGTCCGCCGCCTGGTGAAGCAGCACGGCCTGCAGGCGCGCTGGAGGCGCACGTTCGTCCACACCACCGATAGCCGATGACCTGTCGGTGGCGGCCAGCCTGCGCGCAAACGCGCCGTGTCGGTACCGGCGTAGTCGGATCGCTCATGCGCTGATTGCCTTTGGACATGAGCCGGGGTGGTGGAGGCCACCCCCGGCGCGACGGGCTGGGCTATCGTCGCCTTCCTTCTGCCCCAGTGAACCTGTGCCATGACCCAGCCCCAGTGGAAGCCCGAAACCATCGCCGTGCACGGTGGCTACAGCCCCGACCCGACCACCCGCGCGGTCGCCGTGCCGATCTACCAGACCGTGGCCTTCGCCTTCGACAGCACCCAGCACGGCGCGGACCTGTTCGACCTGAAGGTGCCGGGCAACATCTACAGCCGGATCATGAATCCGACCAACGAGGTGCTGGAGCAGCGCATGGCCGCCCTGGAGGGCGGGATCGGTGCGCTCGCGCTGGCCTCCGGGCAGGCGGCGGTGACCTACGCGATCCAGACCATCGCCGAGGTCGGCGACAACATCGTCTCCTCCAGCGCGCTGTACGGCGGCACCTACAACCTGTTCGCGCACACCCTGCCGCAGTTCGGCATCAGCACCCGCTTCGCCGATTATCGTGATCCACAGGCCTTCGCCGGTCTGATCGACGAGCGCACCAAGGCGGTGTTCGTCGAATCCATCGGCAACCCGCGCGGCAACATCACCGACATCGAGGCGGTGGCCGCAATCGCCCATGCGCACGGCGTGCCGTTGATCGTGGACAACACCGTCGCCACGCCCTACCTGTTGCGCCCGATCGACTTCGGCGCCGACATCGTGGTCCATTCGCTGACCAAATACCTGGGCGGGCACGGCAACAGCCTGGGCGGGGCGATCGTCGATTCCGGGCGCTTCCCGTGGGCCGAGCACAAGGCCCGCTTCGGCCGCCTCAACGAGCCGGACGTCAGCTACCACGGCGTGGTCTATACCGAGGCCCTGGGCGAGGCGGCCTACATCGGTCGTGCGCGCGTGGTGCCGCTGCGCAATACCGGCGCGGCGCTGTCGCCGTTCAATGCCTTCCTGATCCTGCAGGGGATCGAGACCCTGGCCCTGCGCATGGACCGGATCAATGCCAACACCCTGGCCGTGGCCCATTACCTGCAGCAGCATGCCCGGGTGCAGTGGGTCAACTATGCCGCCCTGCCAGATCACCCCGAACATGCGCTGGCGCGCAAATACCTGCGCGGTCACGGCTCGGGCGTGCTCACCTTCGGTCTGCCCGGCGGGCGCGAGGCCGGCGCCCGCTTCCTGGACGCGCTGCAGCTGTTCACCCGCCTGGTCAACATCGGCGATGCCAAGTCGCTGGCCACCCATCCGGCCTCGACCACCCACCGCCAGCTCTCGCCCGAGGAACTGGACAAGGCCGGGGTGGGCATCGACACGGTGCGCCTGTCGCTGGGGATCGAACACATCGACGACCTGCTGGCCGACCTGGAACAGGCCCTGGCCCAGGCCTGAGCGGGCGCTACGGCACCGGCTGCGCGCGCAGGGCGCGGTAGGGCGGGGTGGCCAGGATCATCTCGGCCAGCGAATGGGCCAGTTCGCGTTCGGCCAGGACCGCGCCATCGGCGCCGTGTGCGAGCAGGTGCGCAACCTCGGCTTCGCTGTGGGCGCGCGCCAGCACGGTCAGGTTCGGGTTGAGCGCCCGCAACTTGGCGATGGCCTCGCCGGCTTCCAGCGGCTGGGCGATGGCCAGCACCGCGATCCTGGCCTTGTCCGGTTGCGCCTCGGCCAGCACCGCATCGGCCGCCGCGCTGCCGCGGATGGCGGCAATGCCGGCGGCGTGCGCCCTTTCCACGTTGTCGCGGTTGTCATCGATCACCACCAGCGGCACCCCGCGCTCGCGCAGCAAGCGCGCCAGGTGGCTGCCCACGCGCCCGTAGCCGATCACGATGGCGTGCTCGTGCCCCTCCAGTGGTGGGCCGGGCCGCGGCTCGGGTTCGGCGGCCGGGGTGACCCCGGCGGTGTTCATGCCGTGGCGCTTGTTCCAGGCGTCCAGGGCGGTGAACAGGAACGGATTGGCCACGATCGACAGCAGCGCCCCGGCCAGGATCAAGTCGTGCCCTTGCTGCGGCAGGATCTTCAGGCTCAGGCCCAGCCCGGCCAGGATGAAGGAGAACTCGCCGATCTGCGCCAGGCTGGCCGAGATGGTCAGCGCCGTGCCCTTGGGATGGCCGAACGCGCGCACGATGAGGTAGGCCGCCGCCGACTTGCCGACCACGATGATCAGGAAGCTCGCCAGCACCTGCAGCGGGTAGGTCACCAGGATGGCCGGGTCGAACAGCATGCCGACCGAGACGAAGAACAGCACTGCGAACGCATCGCGCAGCGGCAGCGAATCGCTGGCCGCCTTGTGGCTCAGCTCCGACTCGTTGAGCAGCATCCCGGCAAAGAACGCGCCCAGCGCGAAGCTCACCCCGAACAGCCTGGCCGAGCCGAACGCCACCCCCAGGGCGATGGCCAGCACTGACAGGGTGAACAGCTCGCGCGAGCCGGTGGCCGCGACCTTCTCCAGCGTCCACGGGATCACCCGCCTGCCCACCACCAGCATCACCGCCACGAACGCGGCCACCTGCAGCAGGGTGATGCCGATGGCCTTGGCGATCGACAGCCAGGCGTTCGGTTCGGCCTGGGCAGCCTTGACCGCCGCGCCGCCGCCGGCCTCGGCCACGGCCTGCGCGGTGGCGCCGTCGCCCAGCGCGCCGGCCAGCGCCGGCAGCAGCACCAGGGCCAGGACCATGGCCAGGTCTTCCACGATCAGCCAGCCCACGGCGATGCGGCCCTTGCTGGTGTCCAGCATGCGCCGGTCTTCCATCGCCCGCAGCAGCACCACCGTGCTGGCCACCGACAGGGCCAGGCCGAACACCAGGCCCTGCAGCGCGTTCCAGCCCATCCACCAGGCCAGCCCGAAGCCCAGCGCCGTGGCCACGGCGATCTGCGCGATCGCGCCGGGGACGGCGATCTTCCTGACCGACATCAGGTCTTCCAGCGAGAAGTGCAGGCCGACGCCGAACATCAGCAGCATCACCCCCAGCTCGGACAGCTGGGTGGCCAGGTCCTGGTCGGCGACAAAGCCGGGCGTGAACGGCCCGACCACCATGCCCGCCACCAGGTAGCCGACCAGCGGCGAGAGCCTGAGCCTGTTGGCCAGCGCACCGAACACGAACGCCACGACCAGGCCGACGGCGATGATGTCGATCAGGCTGGTGTCGTGGTGCATGGCGTGTCCCCCGTTAGGCTCGTGTACTCGTGGCCCGAGTTTCGCGCAATCGGCACAGGCCGGGAAAATCGAAACTGACTCGCCGGTTCATGTCATCTATCGAAGACGGACGCCGCCGGCAGCAGGACACCGGCGGCTGACACCGGAAGCAGCGGGTGTGCGCATGCGCTTGACCGGTGGCAAACCGGATCGAGCGGGTTCTGGTCCGCGCAATGAAAAAGGCCCCGACATGCATCGGGGCCTTGGCCAAATCAGGCCGTCCGGATCGGCGCTTGCACCGAAGCGCTGACGGAAAACCGGATCCGGTCTTCCGCCGGGCGCTGCGGTACCTGCTGCTAGAAGCCGCTCACGTTGAGCCGGCCACCGGTGACGGTCTTGCCTTGCAGGGAGGTGGTCGGCACGGTGTTGTCGAGAATCGCCGCCTTGATGTCCGCCGCGCTGGCACCGGGACGGGTCGAGGCGTACAGCGCCGCGGCGCCGGTTACATGCGGGGTGGCCATGGAGGTGCCGTTGTAGCTGGCGTAGCCGGCGGTGACCTTGCCCTTGTTGCTGACCGGCACGGTGGAGTAGATCGCCGAACCCGGCGCGCCCAGGTCCACGGTGGTCTTGCCCCACTGCGAGAAGCTGGACAGCGCGCCGGTGTTGGTGATGGAGGCCACGGCGATCACGTTCGCGTTCGGGTAGTTGGACGGGTAGCTGGCGGTGGTGTCGTTGTCGACCGCGTCGTTGCCTGCGGCGGCCACGAACAGGATCTCGGCGCTGCCGGCGCGGGTGATGGCGTCCTGCAGCGCCTGGGAGAAGCCGCCGCCGCCCCAGGAATTGTTGGTGGCGACGATGTTCAGGCCGTGGCGGGTCTTGAGGTCGGTGATGTAGTCCACCGCCTTGACCGCATTGGCGGTGGTGCCCCCGCGGCGGCCCAGGAACTTGGCGCTGATCAGCTTGATCCCGCTCCAGCACACCCCAGCCACGCCCTTGCCGTTGCCACCCACGCCGGCGATGGTGCCGGAGACATGGGTGCCATGGTCGTCGCTGGCGCCGCCGGAGTTGATGTTGTTGCTGCCGCCGTCGAAGTCCCAGCCGCGAATGTCATCGACATAGCCGTTGCCGTCGTTGTCCACGCCATCGGCCGCGTCATAGGGGTTGGACCAGATGTTCGGTGCCAGATCGTCGTGGCTGTAGTAGATGCCCTCGTCGATCACCCCGACCAGCACGTTGCTGCAGGCGGTGTGGCCTGCGGTCCAGGCTTCGCCGGCCTGCGAGCCGTACTGGTTGGCCGGGCTGGTGCCGTCGCCGTACATGCCCCACAGCGAACCGTTGGAGTAGTAGGTATCGTTGGAGGTCGCGCCGATGGTGTAGACCCAGTTCGGCTCGGCGTAGTCGACGGCCGGGTCGCTGCTCAGTACCTGGATGGCCGCAGCCAGGTCCTGACCACTGCGCAGCTTCAACAGCGCCAGTTCGCCCTGCTTGCCATTGCCGGGGCGGACGATGTCCAGCTTGCTGGCACCCAGGCCATGCTCGATCGCCTCGCGATCGGCGGCGGTGGCGCCGTCGCGGTACTTGATCAGCAATTCATCGGGCTGGTGCAGACGCCCGGCCTTCAGGGACTGGGCCACCAGGTCGGGCCTACCCGCGGCCTGGGCCGAAAACGACACACCCAGAATCGCTACCACTGCACCTGCCAGAACCCCAAACCGCGTGCTGATCGCCATTGATGCGTCACTCCGTGTTGTATGAATGAGAAAGGGAGGCCGTTAAGCCGCCAGTCAAGTTAGCCGATCGTAAACCCAACATGTGCGTTTTCGGTCACTTTTCTGAAATCTTCACAGCCGATAGGCAACCAACGGCCTGGCAAGAACACCCCCACCCTGAATGGCGGGGCGCCGCGCGGACGCTTCGCCATAAAACAACCCCGGCGCGAAGCCGGGGTTGGTCGGGTCGCGCGGTGGCGTGCGGGCTTACCAGGTATAGGCGATGCGGCCATACACGTAGGCGCCGTTGAAGCCGAACGGCGAGTAGTTGCTGTACTGGAAGATCCCGCTGGTGGAGTTCACGTAGCGGTTCTCGTCCGGGTAGGTGTCGAACACGTTGTCTGCGCCCAGGGTGAGGGTCCACTGCTGGGTCGGCTTGTAGCTGGCCGCCACGTCCACCAGCCATTCGGCATCGTAGCTCTGGTCGTTGGCCGGCACGGTCGCGTTGCGCACGGTGACGCTGCCGTAGCGGGTCCCGGTCAGGCTCAGGTTCCAGCGGTCCGAATGCCAGGTGCCGCCCAGGATCGTCTTGTTCTTCGGGAAGCTGTCTTCCAGGCGGCCGACTTCGTCACGGGCGATCAGCGGGGTGCTGATGCCCAGCTCCGCCAGCGCGGCCGGCGAGGCCTCCAGGCGGGTGATTTCGGTCTCCCCATAGCTGTAGCTGGCCGTCAGGTCCAGGGCGCTGGCCGCGAACGGCACGGTGTAGCTGCCGACCACGTCCACGCCCTTGGTGCGGGTGTCGGCGGCGTTGGTGAAGTAGCGGAACTGGGTCACCTGGTCCACGCCCAGGCTGGACAGCAGCGCCTGCGCGGCGGCATTGGTGTTGATGTTGGAGGACAGCAGGATGCGGTCGTCGATCTCGATCTGGTAGGCATCGACCGTCAGCGAGAACTGGTCGGTCGGCTGCAGCACCAGGCCCAGGCTGTAGTTGGTGGAGGTCTCGGCGTCCAGCGGCTTGGCGCCCAGGGCCTGGGCGATGGCGGTGTCGGCCGGGAAGGTGCCGCTCTGGTAGAAGACGCCGTTGGTGATCGTGCTGGAGATCGCCTGAAAGCTCTGCTGGGCCAGCGATGGGGCGCGGAAGCCGTTGGAGACCGTACCGCGCAGCGCAACCATGTCGGTGAACGCGTAACGCGCCGACAGCTTGCCCGAGGCCTTGCTGCCGAAGTCGGAGTAGTCCTCGTAGCGTCCGGTCAGGCCGGCGGAGAACTTGTCGGTGAAGTCGGCTTCCACACCGGCATAGACCGCGTAGTTGTGGCGGTCGGCGTGCACGGCGTTGGCCGGGGTGAAGCCGCCGAAGCCCTGTGCCCCGGAGCTGGAGCCGGGGATGCCCAGGCCCGCATTGGCGTACGAGCCATATACGCCCGGCGACTGGTTCCACTTCTCCTCACGATATTCAGCGCCGAAGGACAGCGTCACCGGGTAGGCCAGGCCCCAGTCCAGGGCCTGGGTGAAATCGGCGTTGAGGATGTTCTGGGTGTACTCCAGCGCCCCGTCGTAGAAGCGGGTCGGGCTGGTGTCGCCGAGCGTGTAATTGATGGTGTTGTCGGTGGCGTAATCGATCCTGTTGTAGCCGTAGTTGTAGCTGACATCCCAGGCAAAGCCGCCTTCGGTATTGCCCTTGAGCCCGGCAATGAGCGAGCGGTCCTTGGAGTACTGGTTGATCACCGGCACGTAGCCGTCCGGGTAATACATGGCCAGCAGCGCGGCCTGGTTGTTGTGGTTCCTGGAGCGATAGAACGCATACGAATTGATGTCACGGTTGCTGGCGATGGCCGTGGCGTAACCGGTGATGTTGTCGGCGAAATCGAAGCTGGCGCTGGCCGAGGCCGCGCCGGCGTCCACCTCCGGATCGCCGATGATGAAGGCCTTCTCGCCCACCCCCGGGAAGTTGCCGGTGTTGGGCGTGGTGCCGGCGTAGGCGCCGGAACGATTGGTCGGATCCTGGTAGCCGGCCTGGCCGGCCACGTGCAGGGTGCCGCGGCCGTCGGCGAACTGCACGCCGGTGTCGCCGGAGAGCTGGAACTGCGCGCCGTCGCCCTTGGAATATTCGCCATAGTTCACCGCCAGGCTGCCGCCCTTTCCGGCGCCCTTGAGGACGATGTTGATCACCCCGGCGATGGCGTCCGAGCCGTACTGTGCCGAGGCGCCGTCGCGCAGCACTTCCACCCGCTCGATGGAGGCCACCGGAATGCTGTTGAGGTCCACGGCCGAGGAGCCGCGGCCGATGCTGCCGTTGAGGTTGAGCGCCGCCGAGCTGTGGTAGCGCTTGCCGTTGACCAGCACCAGCACCTGGTCCGGGGACAGGCCGCGCAGCTGCGCCGGACGCACGCCACTGGTGCCGTCCACCAGCGCCGGGCGCGGGAAGTTCAGTGAGGGCAGGGCGCGCGCCAGCGCGGTGGCCAGTTCGGTGGTGCCGGTGGCCTGCAGGGCCTCGCGCGAAATGATGTCGATCGGCGACTGCGATTCGGCCAGGGTGCGGTCGGTGACGCGGGTGCCGGTGACGATCACGTTGTCCAGCGTCTTGGCGGTCTGCTGGCCTTGCTGGGCCAGCGCGGGGACCGCCAGCGCAAGGGCGATGGCGGCGGTCAGGAGGGTGGGCTTGTACATCATGGATGCTCCGGTGGGTAAAAAGATGGCCGCCCGTGATGGTGTCCAGCACCCGGGATCTTGTTTGTCCCGATGTCACGTCTTGCTGCGGCGCAGGACACGAATAACCGCCAGGTGAGCACAAAGTCAACGGTTTCTTAACGAACAATCCTGCCAGCAAGACCCGATACACTGGGACGTCTGCTGGATACCTCCCCCGGGAACCTCACGTGATTTCGCTTCGCAACTTCGCCCTTCGCCGCGGCGAGCGCCTGCTGTTGTCCAACGTCGATCTGACCATGCATGCCGGCTATCGGGTCGGCGTGGTGGGGCGCAATGGCACCGGAAAATCCAGCCTGTTCGCCGCGGTCAGGGGCGAGCTGGAAGCCGACAAGGGCGATGTCGAACTGCCCGGCAAGGTGCGCATCGCCAGCGTGGCGCAGGAAACCCCGGCGCTGCCCGATCCGGCGCTGGATTTCGTCCTCGGTGGCGATACCGAAGTGGCCGCGGTGCTCAAGGCCGAGGCCGACGCGATCGCCGCCGAGGACTGGGAAGCGGTGGCCGCGGTGCACCTGCGCATGGAGGAGGTCGGTGGCTACGACGCCCAGGCGCGCGCCGGCAAGCTGCTGCATGGCCTGGGCTTTGCGGCCGACACCCACAGCCGCGCGGTCAAGGATTTCTCCGGCGGCTGGCGGGTGCGCCTGAACCTGGCCCGCGCGCTGATGATGCCTTCGGACCTGCTGCTGCTGGACGAACCGACCAACCATCTGGACCTGGACGCGGTGTTCTGGCTGGAACAGTGGCTGCTCAAGTACCCCGGCACCTTGCTGCTGATCAGCCATGACCGCGAGTTCCTGGACAACGTCGCCACCCACACCCTGCACCTGCATGGCGGCGGCGCCAAGCTGTACGTGGGCGGCTACACCGACTTCGAACGCCAGCGCACCGAGCACCTGCGCCAGCAGCAGATCCAGCACGAAAAATCCGAAGCCGAACGCGCCCACCTGCAGTCCTTCATCGACCGCTTCAAGGCCCAGGCCAGCAAGGCCAGCCAGGCCCAGAGCCGGATCAAGCGCCTGGCCAAGATGGCCGGTACCGAGGCAGTGCGCGCCGAGCGCGAATTCCGCATCGAGTTCTCCGCGCCGGCGCGCCTGCCGTATTCGCTGATCCGGCTGAATGATGTTGATTGTGGTTATGCACTTGGTGGGACTGCGGACGGTTCGCCATCTGGCCCCGCCAGGCACGCGGGGCATTCGGGCGTGCGCGAGCCAGTGGCTCGCGAGCAGCACGCCCTCATTCTGCACGATGTGGGCTTCGGCCTGGAGGCGGGCGACCGCATCGGCCTGCTTGGCCCCAACGGCGCGGGCAAGACCACCCTGGTCAAGACCCTGGTCGGCGAGATCGCGCCATTGCGCGGCGAGCGCAGCGCGCACCCGGACCTGCGCATCGGTTACTTCGCCCAGCACACGGTGGAATCGCTGCACGAAGGCCGCTCGCCGATCGACCACTTCCGCGACCTCTCCCCCGACGCCTCGACCCAGTCGTTCCGCGATTTCCTGGGCAAGTGGAATTTCCCGGGCGACCGCGCATTCGAAGTGGTCGACGGCTTCTCCGGCGGCGAGCGCGCACGCCTGGCGCTGGCCCTGATCGCCTGGCAGCAGCCCAACGTGCTGCTGCTGGACGAGCCGACCAACCACCTGGACCTGGAAATGCGCGAGGCCCTGGCCGAGGCGCTGAGCCTGTTCGAAGGCGCGATCGTGATGGTCAGCCATGACCGTCATCTGATCGGCCTGGTCTGCGACACCTTCTGGCGCGTGGCCGATGGCGTGGTCGCGCCGTTCGCCGGCGACCTGGACGAATACGCCGCCTGGTTGCGCAGCCGTCCCAACGCCCAGGGCACCAAGCAGAAGATGGCCGCCGCCGCGCCCACGCCACCGCCGCCGACCAAGCCGGTGCCGCAGAAGAAGCCGCCGAATCCGCACAAGCTCAAGGCGGCCGAGGAAAAAATGGCCCAACTGGAAGCGGCACTGGCCGCCATCGACGCGCAGCTGGCCGATCCGGCCAATGCCGCCGACGGCAGCCGGCTGGTCGACCTGGGCCGCCAGCGCGAGATGACCGCGAGCGATCTGGCCAAGGCCGAAGCGGCGTGGATGGCGCTGTACGAAGAGGTGGCCTGAGCCACGCCCAGCAGCCGATGCGCGCGATCGCGCGCCACCGCAGGCACCTCACGATCGTCATTCCCGCGTAGGCGGGAATCCAGGGACGTTGCCGTGATCGAAATGCAAGCCGCTGGGTGACCAGACACCAGGTCTGTTGAAAGCGCTTCGACGCGTTCGCGGGGATGACGCTTCGAGTTTTTTGTGAAGACCGCTGGCACCGCTTTGGCATGGCCCAGCCTTGTGCGCCGGTTCCAGAATGCACAAAGGCCGCTTCTGCGCGGCCTTTGTGCTGGTGCAGCTGGCTGAAGAACTTACTTCAGCTTGGCCTCGGCCCGCAGGGCCTCGGCGCGGTCGGTCTTTTCCCACGAGAACGCGGTGGCGGTGTGCTGTTTGCCGGCACCGTCGGTGTAGCTGAATTCCTTCGGCTTGCGGCCGAAGTGGCCGTAGGCGGCGGTCGGCTGGTACATCGGGTGGATCAGGTCTAGCATCTTGATGATGCCGTAGGGGCGCAGGTCGAAATGCTTGCGGATCAGCTTCTCGATCCTGTGGTCCTCGATCTTGCCGGTGCCGAAGGTGGTGACCGAGATCGAGGTCGGCTCGGCCACGCCGATGGCGTAAGAGACCTGCACTTCGCAGCGGTCGGCCAGGCCGGCGGCCACCACGTTCTTGGCCACGTAGCGCGCGGCGTAGGCGGCCGAACGGTCCACCTTGGACGGATCCTTGCCCGAGAACGCGCCGCCGCCGTGGCGGGCCCAGCCGCCGTAGGTGTCGACGATGATCTTGCGCCCGGTCAGGCCGCAGTCGCCCACCGGCCCGCCGATGATGAACTTGCCGGTCGGGTTGATGTGGAACTTGGTGTCCTTGTGCAGCCACTTGGCCGGCAGCACCGGCTTGATGATCTCCTCGCGCACCGCTTCGATCAGGTCCTTCTGCCTGACCCCGGGATCGTGCTGGGTGGACAGCACCACCGCGTCGATGGCGGTGGCCACGCCGTCCTCGTAGCGCAGGGTGACCTGCGACTTGGCATCCGGACGCAGCCACGGCAGCGCCGAGTTCTTCTTCTTGCGCACCGCGGCCTGGCGCTCGACCAGGCGGTGCGCGTAGTGGATCGCGGCTGGCATGAAGCTTTCGGTCTCGTTGGTCGCATAGCCGAACATCAGGCCCTGGTCGCCGGCGCCCTGCTGCTCGGGATGCTTGCGGTCCACGCCCTGATTGATGTCCGGCGACTGCTTGCCGATCAGGTTCAGCACCCCGCAGGTCTCGCCGTCGAAGCCGACGGTGGAGCTGTTGTAGCCGATGTCCAGGATCACCTTGCGGGTCAGCGCTTCCAGGTCGATCCAGGCGCTGGTGGTGACCTCGCCGGCGACGATCGCCACACCGGTCTTGACCAGCGTCTCGCAGGCCACCCGTGCGCGCCTGTCCTGCTGCAGGATCGCATCGAGGACCGCGTCGGAAATCTGGTCTGCAATCTTGTCCGGATGGCCTTCGGAGACCGATTCGGACGTGAACAGGTAGCTGGACATCAGGCTTATATCCTTCAATGCGGATGAAAAGATGGCCGCGCATGATACACGCGCACGCGGCTCGGCGCATGTGCACTGGCGTGCTGCTGCCGCGAGGCGACTTTGGCCTGCGCCCATGACAGGACCGCGGCGGCGCTGTCATCGCGCTGTCGCGGCCACGCAATGTGCCTGTCGCCGGCGCGGCCCAGTCTGGCGTTCCAGATACGCCGCTGCCGCGACAGGCCCGCCATGCGACCTCTGGAAGATACCCTCATCGAACGTTATCCGCGCTGGTTCGGTGGCCGCCGCGGCGCGCTGACCCAGCCGCTGTTGCGGCGCTGGGGGCATTGGTCGGGGATCGACCAGGCGCTGGCTTTCGTGCGCGACAACGCAGGGCTGCAGGCCTGGGAGTTCGTCGCCGCCGCGCACGGCTTCCTGCATTTGCAACAGCAGCATGACGCGCAGGCGCTGGCCCGGATCCCGGCGAGCGGGCCCTTGCTGGTGATCGCCAACCATCCTTCCGGTGCGCGCGATGCCATCGCCCTGCTGGGCCTGATCGGCCAGGTACGGCGCGATGTGCGCATCATCGCCAACCACTTGCTGGCCCACATCGCCCCGCTCGCGCCGCTGCTGCTGCCGGTGCGCGTGTTCGGCGGCAGCGCCGACGCCGGCAGCCTGCGCGCGGTGCGCACCGCGCTGGCGGCCGGGCAATGCGTGATCGTGTTTCCGGCCGGCGAAGTCTCGCGGCTGCATCCGCTGGGCGTGCGTGATGGCCGCTGGCGCGCCGGGTTCGCCCGCTTTGCCCGGGCCAGCGGCGCGCCGGTGCTGCCGGTGCGGGTGCAGGCGCGCAATTCGGCGTTGTTCTACGGCGCCTCGGCGGTGTTCAAGCCGGTCGGCACGGTGCTGCTGCCACGCGAGATGTTCGCCCGTCGCCAGCAGCCGTTGAAGCTGCACGTGGGCCAGGCCCGGTTGCTCGAGGCCGGCATCGGTGACCAGGCGGCGATCCGCCAGTTGCGGCGCGCGCTGTATGCCCTGGGCCGGCGTTCGGACGGGCAGGGCAAGGCGCCTGCGGCGCTGGCCGAACCGGTGCCGGTGGCGCAGCTGCGGGCGGCCGTGGCCGCCCTGCCAAACCTGGGCAGCACCCGCGAAGGCCGCACGATCGTGGCCGGCCGCCTGGACCCGCAGTCGCCGCTGCTGCGCGAGATCGGCCGCCTGCGCGAGCTCACCTTCCGCCAGGTCGGCGAGGGCACCGGCCGTGCGCTGGACCTGGACGCGTACGACGCCTGGTACGACCACATCGTGTTGTGGGACGAGCAGGCCGGCGCCATCGCCGGTGCGTATCGGGTCGCCCGCGGCGCCCCGGTGCTGGCCCAGCGCGGCCTGGCCGGGCTGTACACCGCCTCGCTGTTCGACTGGGCCGAAAGCGCACTGCCGCGCATCGCCGAAGGCATGGAGCTGGGCCGCAGCTTCGTCGCCCCGGCCTACTGGAACAGTCGCAGCATCGACCAGCTGTGGCAGGGCATCGGCGCCTATCTGGCCCGCTATCCGCAGGTGCGTTACCTGTTCGGCGCGGTGTCCATCAGCGCGGCCTTGCCGTGCGCGGCGCGCGAACAGATCGTGGCCTACTACCAGCAGTTCCATGGGCATGGCCAGGCCTGTGCCACCGCGCGCAAGCCGTTCCATTTCACCCAGGCCCCGCCGCAGTTCGAAGCAATGGATGCGGCCACCGCCCTGGCGGTGCTGCGCGGCAACCTGGACGCGCTGGGCGCGCAGCTGCCGATGCTGCTGCGCCAGTACACCGAGCTGTGCGAACCGGGCGGTGCGCGCTTTCTGGCCTTCGGGGTGGACGCGGATTTCGCTGGCTGCGTCGATGGCCTGATCGAACTGGACCTGGCGCGCATGCACGTGCGCAAGCGCCAGCGCTATCTGGCACCTTCATCGCAGGAGCAGGCCGCATGAACCGCGCGATCTTCGTCTCCGATGTGCATCTGGGCTCCACCCACTGCCATGCGGCCGAGTTCGCCGATTTCCTCGGGCGTGTGCAGTGCCGGCAGCTGTACCTGGTCGGCGACATCGTCGACCTGTGGTGGATGGCACAGCGCCGCGCGCGCTGGGACGCGGCCCATCAGCGCGTGGTCGAGGCCCTGCATGCGCTGGCGCGCAGCGGTACCGAGCTGATCTACGTGCCGGGCAACCACGACCGCGCCGCGCGCCGCTTCTGCGGGCTGATGCTGCCGGCCATGCAGGTGCGCCGGCGGGTGATCCACACCACCGCCGACGGCCGTCGCCTGCTGGTGGTGCATGGCGACGACTACGACGCGGTGACGCATTTCGGTGGGCTGCAGGAACGCTTCGGCGACTGGCTGTACTACCGCATCCTCACCGGCAACAAGCTGATCAATCGCCTGCGCCGCCGCCTGGGCCTGCGCTACTGGTCGCTGGCCCAATACCTCAAGCGCAAGAGCGCGGCAGCCGAGCGCTACATCGCCCGCTTCGTGCAGGCCGGGCTGGACGACGTGCGCCGGCGCGGGCTGGATGGCATCGTCTGCGGCCACATCCATCGCGCCGCGCTGATCCGCCAGGACGGCCTGGTGTACGCCAACGACGGTGACTGGGTCGAAAGCCTGACCGCCCTGTGCGAGACCGCCGACGGCACGCTGCAGCTGCTCGCGCACACCGGCCAGGTGCTCGGCGAGGTGCCGGCGCGGCTGCGACTGGTGCCGGAACCGGAGCGGCCGCTGCCCAGGGCGGCGTAGCGGTGGGCTTTCCCCGGCCTGATTGGCATTGACCTTCGTCATCCCCGAGAGGCGAAGATCCAAGGACGTTGCTCTCGGTGGGGGACGTCCATGGATTCCCGCCTGTGCGGGAATGACGGGTCGGGAGAGAGGACTTGGGTCCGCTGCTAGCATCGGCGCCCATGGACTCGATCACTCACCTGGTTCTCGGCGGCGCCATCGGTGCGGCGATCGCACCGGCCGGCCAGCGCCGCGCCGCGCTTCTGGCCGGCGCGGCGCTCAACACCGTGCCGGACCTGGACGTGCCGTTGCTGCTGACCCTCACCGACGACCCGGTGACCTGGATGACATGGCATCGCAGCTTCCTGCATTCGGTGTTTGTGCTGCCGCTGATCGGCTGGCTGGTGTGGTGGGCGTGTCGAATGCATGGCAAGCGGGTGCAGGCGGCGCCGGTGCGCTGGTTCTGGCTGATCCAGGCCTGCCTGCTCAGCCATCCGCTGATCGATGCCTGCACCGTCTACGGCACCTGGCTGCTGTGGCCACTGGAAGTGCAGCCAGCGATGTGGTCGCTGTTGTTCATCATCGAACCGGGCTTCACCCTGTGGCTGCTGCTGGGCTGCGTGATCGCCTGGTGCATCCCGAAAGCCCCCGGGGGCCGGCGCGGCGCCATTGCCGGGCTGGCACTGGCCGCGGCGGTGCTTGGGGTGGCCGGTCTTGCCAAGCTCAAGGTGGAGCGCGAGGCCGAGCGCAACCTGGCTGCACTGGGCCTGGCACACGCGCCGCGCTTTTCCACGCCGCTGCCGTTCACCGTGCTGCTGTGGCGGGTGGTGGCGATGACGCCCGGTGGCTATGTCGATGCCGAACGCTCGCTGTTCGACGCGGGGCCGATGGTCTTCCACGGCCACGCCTCCGACACCCAGGCGCTGGCCCAGGCGCGGGCGGCCGCCATTCCCGCGGTGAGGCGGCTGGACTGGTTCAACCATGGCTTCATGCGTGCCCAGGTGCGCGATGGGCAGCTGGTGTTGTCTGACCTGCGCATGGGCCTGGATCCGGACTACACCTTCAATTTCGCCGTGGCCCAACGGCGCGCGGGCCAATGGCAGGCGATCGCGCCGCAGCAGATCAAGGCACCGCTGCCGATCTCGGGCGCATCGGGTCTCGGCAGGCTCATCGGGGCGGTATGGCGGCGCACCTGGCACCAGAGTGATGCGCCGCTGCGCGATGCGATCCTCGCGCCGCAGGCTCAGGCTGCGGTGGCGAATCCGGACGGCACGGCAGCTTCCAGCGCGTCGAAGTAATCGACGGTCAGGCGCAACTGCGCCTCGGCGGTTTCGGCACGGTTGACCACCGCGCGGAAGGCGGCCATCTCTTCAGTGGATTGTTCCGGGCGGTTCTTCACATACCAAGCCAGGTGCTTGCGGGCGATGCGCACGCCCTGCAGTTCCCCGTAGAACTCATGCAGCGCATGCAGATGGCCGAGCAGGATCTGGCGCACCTCGCTGATCGACGGTGGCGCCAGTTCCTGGCCGGTGGCCAGGAAGTGCGCGATCTCGCGGAAGATCCATGGGCGTCCCTGCGCGGCGCGTCCGACCAGCACCGCATCGGCACCGGTGGCGTGCAGCACCTGCGCGGCTTTTTGCGGTGAATCGATATCGCCGTTGGCGAACACCGGAATCGACAGCGCCGCCTTGATCGCGGCGATGGTGTCGTACTCGGCGGTGCCGGTGTAGTGCTGGTCGCGGGTGCGGCCGTGGATGGCCAGCGCGGCGATGCCGGCCTCCTGGGCAATGCGGGCAATCACCGGCGCGTTGCGATGCCCGGCATCCCAGCCGGTGCGGATCTTCAGCGTCACCGGCACGTCCACGGCCTTGACCACCGCCTCGACGATCCGCGCCACCAGGCCTTCATCGCGCATCAGCGCCGAGCCGGCCCAGGCGTTGCACACTTTCTTGGCCGGGCAACCCATGTTGATGTCGATGATCTGGGCACCGTGGTCGACGTTGTAGCGCGCCGCCCTGGCCAGCTGCTGCGGCTCGGTGCCGGCGATCTGCACGCTGACCGGGGCCGGCTCGCCGGCATGGTCCATGCGTCGCAGCGACTTGCCGGTGTTCCAGAAACGCGGATCGGAAATGGTCATCTCCGACACCGCCAGGCCCGCGCCCAGCTGCTTGCACAGCTGCCGGAACGGCTTGTCGGTGACCCCGGCCATCGGCGCCAGGATCAGCGGTGGATCGATCGTGTAGGGGCCGATGTGCATTTGATCGGGACTCGGAATGCGGGACTCGGGACTCGGGACCCGGGACCCGGGACCCGGAAGAGCCAGGGCGCCAGTCGTGGCAATTTGCTCGTTGGCCGGGCAGTTGAGCTTGGACTCTTCGGCTCCGACGAAAATTTGCTTAAAAAGTCTTGACTGGAAATCGAGACCCAAGATCTTGCTTTGGACTCCCGGGTCCCGGGTCCCGGGCCCCGGCTTCTCAATCCTCCGGCGTCAACCGCGGCATCGACGCCGCGGCCCCTTCGCGTTCGGTCGAACGCGCGGCGAAGCGGTTGGCAAAGCGCACGTGCAGGTTGAACGCGGCCTGCGGTGCGTGCGCCAGCGAGGCGGCCAGGGCGCCGTTGAAGGCATCGCCGGCCCCGGTGGTGTCCACGGTCTGCGCGCTTTCGGCGGCGACGCGGTAGTAGGGCTGGGTGTCGCCGCGCAGCTGCTCGTCCTCGTGCGAGACGAATGCACCGACCGCACCAAGGGTGATCACCACCGTGCCACCGGGCAGCAGCTGCCGGCACAGGCCGTGCAGGGTGTTGCCGTCCAGCGCGGCGACATCGTCGGCTTCCATGCGATGGCCGACATGACGGCCGAGCAGACCGGCGAATTCGGTCTCGTTGGGGGTCAGGATGTCGCTCTGGCGCAGCAGCGAGATGCTGGCCACCGCGTTGGCCGGCGCCGGATTGAGGATGGTGGTGACCCCGGCGGCATGGCCCGCGGCGATGGCCGCTTCGATGCTTTCCAGCGGCGATTCCAGCTGCGCCAGGACCACCTGTGCCCCAGCCAGCAATGGCTGCTGGGCCGCGATGAAGCCGGTGCTCAAGGTGAAGTTGGCGCCCGGGCCGATCACGATGGTGTTGCGGCCGTGGCTATCGACATAGATGCCGCCGGTGCCGGTGGGTTCGTTGCTGGATTCGGCCACCACGGTGACCCCGTCCTGGGATGCCAGCTCGCGCGCCATGGCGCCGCCGGCATCGCTGCCCAACGAGCAGACGAACGCGGTCGATGCACCCGCGCGCGCGGCGGCGATGGCCTGGTTGAAGCCCTTGCCACCCGGCCCGGAGCTGTAGCGCCCGGCGACGGTGGCGCCAGCGACCGGCAGGGTCTCGCAGCGCCATACGTGGTCGACGTTGAACGAGCCGACGACAACGATTGAACTCATGTGGATCTCTTCTTCTTCGGGAACGGCGGCTGTGCGCTGCCGCTCAGGGGGGGCGCAAGTATGCCGCAGGCGGTGGTGTAGCCGCCGTCGCGGTCGCGGATGCCTGGACGCGAGCCGCTGCCCGCCTGGCCGCCCGCCGTCACCACGGAGCTTCAGCTGAAGTGGGTCAGCACCCCGGCGATGGTCGCGGTCATGAAGGTGGCGATGGAGCCGCCCAGCACGGCGCGCAGGCCGAAGCGGGCCAGGTCGGCGCGACGCTCCGGGGCCAGGCCGCCGATGCCGCCGAGCTGGATCGCGATCGAGCTGAAATTGGCAAACCCGCACAGCGCGTAGGTGGCGATCAGGCGGCCTTCGCTGCTCAGCGACACCCCCGGCAGCTGGCCATTGACGATCTGCGCCAGCTCGGAGTAGGCGACGAATTCGTTGATCACCACCTTCTGGCCGATCAGCGCACCGACCGTGGTCGCATCGGCCCATGGCGTGCCGATCACCCAGGCCAGCGGTGCCAGCAGGTAACCGAACAGGGTCGACAGGTTGGTCGGACGGCCGAGCATCGCGGCCAGGCCGGTGACATCGCCCAGCCAGGTCAGCGGCGCGTTGATCAGCGCGATCAGGGCGATGAAGGCCAGCAGCATCGCGCCGATGTTCAGCGCCAGGCGCAGGCCATCGCCGGCACCGGCCGCCGCCGCGTCGATGATGTTGCTGGTGGTCTTTTCCACTTCCATCTTGACCGTGCCGCGGGTCAGCGGCGTGCCGGTCTCCGGGATCAGGATCTTGGCGATCACCAGCGTGGCCGGCGCGGCCATGATCGAGGCGGCCAGCAGATGTTTGGCGTAGAACGCCTGCGCGGCCGGATCGCCGCCGCCCAGCATGCCCACGTAGGCGGCCAGCACGCCGCCGGCGATATGGGCCATGCCGCCGATCATCATCGTGATCAGCTCCGACTCGGTCATCCTGGAGATGTACGGGCGCACGGTCAGCGGCGCCTCGGTCTGGCCGATGAACACGCTGGCGCACACGCTGGTGGTTTCCGCACCGGACACGCGCATCACCTTGGTGATCGCCCAGGCCATCATCCGCACCACCGCCTGCATCACTCCCAGGTGATAGAGCACCCCCATCAGCGCCGAAAAGAAGATGATGGTCGGCAGCACCTGGAAGGCAAAGATGAAGCCGACCCTGGACACGTCCATCAGGCTGCCGAAGATGAAGTTCGAGCCTTCGCCGACGAAGTTCAGCACCTTCACGAAGACCCTGCCCAGCCAGTCGAAGACCTCGCGGCCGCCCGGCACCAGCAGCACCAGCGCGGCAAAGCCGATCTGCAGGACCACCCCGGTAAGCACCAGCTTCCAGTCCACCGCGCGCTTGTTGTTGGAGAACAGCCAGGTGATGCCCAGCAGCACGACCAGACCGAACAGGCCGAAGGCGGCCCGCCACACACCTTCCAGCATCTGCTTCCCCAGGAAACGCGCGACCTCGAATCGGCCAGCCTAAGTGAGGCCGCCGGCCGCGGCAAGGTGAAGTCGGCAGCGCCCGCGCCCGCTGTGGCGATGTGGTGGGCAGATGCCGGACGTCTGCGCCAATGAGTGGGGCGGTTGCTGCGGCCGGCTATTGGCAGGGTGCGGCGGCGGGATCGTCCGGCCGCAGGGTCAACGCGCGTGGCACGCCGCCCGGAACTGGACGACTGCCGAAGGATTCGCGGTACAGTCGCTGGGCCTGCTGTTCGGCATCGGCGCGCTGGCGGGGATCCAGGGCGCCAGCGTCCGGCGCTGGTTCGCCACGCAGCCAGGACAGCAGCAGGCGATAGCTGTAGGCCTGGACCGGATCGTCGGGCAGCAGGGCATCGAGCGGGACGCGATCGTCGGCATAGGCGTCGGCCAGCAGCTGCGCGGCCATCGGATCGCCGGCACGCAGGGCGCGCTGCAGCATCGGCACCGCTTCGCGATACCAGTGGCCGAAGGCGGGGTCATGCAGGTAGCGATACTGGTCCTGGTCGCTGCCGGCCTGGCCAAAGAACGCGCCCTGCGCATAGCGCAGCAGCGCGTCGCGGTTGCCGGCCAGCGCGGCCTTGCGCAGATAGGCGCCCGCCTGGCCAGGCAGCGACCGGTCCATGCCCTCGCAGTAGCGGGCCAGGTCCTGGTCGCGCTGGACCAGCTGCCCGCGTGCGGCATCGGCGGCCGCATCGGCCTGCGCCGGCGACTGGCCCTGTTGCAGCGCAAGCCTGCGTGCGGCCTCGATCTGCGGCGCGTGGTTGGCGCCGGACTGGCCGCACAGGGCCAGTTCGACACCAAGCCTGCAGGCGGCACGCGCATCACCGGCATCGGCCCGTTGGCGCACCAGGGCCAGGTTCGCGCCCAGCGGCTGGCCCCACGGCGGCAGCGGCGAGGGCATCGACGGCGCGCCAAAGGGCAGGCCACGCGCCTCGTTCGCGTCGCCCGGCGTTTTCCCTTCGGCGTGGGCCCCGGCCTGGGCCGCATGCGCAGCGATCTGCGCGGACATGGCGTCCGCGTTCTGCGCCTGCTGCCGCCAGCGCCAGCCTGCAAACCCCAGCGCGCCCGCCACCAGCAGGCCCATGACCAGATTGAATCGGCCGCGTGGCGTCACCGCGCCTCCTTGAGGCATCACACGGGCGAAGTCTGACATGGGCAGCTCGTTGCATCTGGCTTGCGCCGCGCGCGGGGACAGGGTGGCGGGGCGGCTTCCATTGGCCGGGACGATCAACGGCATTGACTCTCTAATGAGAATGATTACCATCATCTCAGAACCCGCCAACGGAGTTGCCATGAATGTCCACACCGTCGTCGTCCCCCACAACGATCTGCGCGCCGCCGAGCACACCCCGTGCGTCGTGCCGCCGGCCGAAATCCTCAGCAGCCAGGCGCTGCTCAAGGGTCGCCGCGAGATGCTGATCCAGCACGGCGATCGCACCTACCGCCTGCGCCATACCAGCAACGACAAGCTGATCCTCACCAAGTAGGCCCACCAGCACCAGGCGCCCGCCGCCTTGCCGGTTCCACTGCGCTGTGACCCGGGTCAGCAGGTGGCCTGGCAGCCGTGGGCGCCTGCCGTTGTTCGACCGCGATGCCCGTGCCCGTTGTTGCGTGTGCGGGGCTGCCTGGACTTGCCGCCGTGCCCAGACCCCAGGACCGGCAAGCCGATGCGCGCCTATACTTGCTGGAGCGAGCGTCCTGGCGCAGGACGCAGCAAGGGAAGGGGAATGCGATGGGCATCGGAATGATCCTGGCCGCGGTGATCGTGGTCTTCGTCGTGGTCACGCTGTTCAAGGGCGTGCGCGTGGTGCCGCAGGGCTTTGAGTACACCGTCGAGCAGTTCGGCAAGTACACCAACACGCTCTCGCCCGGCCTGCACATCCTGATCCCCTACATGCAGGGCGTCGGCCGCAAGGTCAACATGATGGAGCAGGTGTTCGACGTGCCCTCGCAGGAGGTCATCACCAAGGACAACGCGGTGGTCAAGGTCGACGGTGTGGTGTTCTTCCAGGTGCTGGACGCGGCCAAGGCTGCCTATGAAGTGTCCAGCCTGGACCAGGCGATGGTCGCGCTGATCCAGACCAACATCCGCACCGTGATCGGTTCGATGGACCTGGACGAATCGCTGAGCAACCGCGAGGTGATCAATGCGCGCCTGCTGGGCGTGGTCGACCATGCCACCAGTCCGTGGGGCGTCAAGGTCAACCGGATCGAGATCAAGGACATCCAGCCGCCGCGCGACCTGGTCGATGCCATGGCCCGGCAGATGAAGGCCGAGCGCGACAAGCGCGCCTCGATCCTGGAAGCCGAGGGCTCGCGCCAGTCGGAGATCCTGCGTGCCGAAGGCGAGAAGCAGGGCGCCATCCTGCAGGCCGAAGGTCGCCGCGAGGCCGCCTATCGCGAAGCTGAGGCACGCGAGCGCCTGGCCGAGGCCGAAGCCAAGGCCACCACGCTGGTCTCCCAGGCCATCTCCGAGGGCAACGTGCAGGCGATCAACTACTTCATCGCGCAGAAGTACGTGGAGGCGTTCCGCGAGCTGGCCACCGCGCCCAACCAGAAGTTCGTGCTGATGCCGATGGAAGCCAGCGGCATGATCGGCTCGCTCGGTGGCATCGCCCAGCTGGCGCGCGAGGCACTGGGCGCCGATGGTCCCAAGCCGCCGGCGATCCCGCCGCGCGCGCCGCGCAGCGGTGTCTGACCCCATGACCCTGCGCCTGGCGTTCTGGGCGGTACTGGCGCTGGTGCTGTTCGCCGCCGAAGCGCTGCTGCCTGGCGCCTCGCTGATGTGGCTGGGTTTTGCCGCCGCGGCGATGATGGCGGTGATGCTCATCGCGCCGGGCCTGGACATCCTGGCGCAGGCGATCCTGTTCGCGGTGTTCGCCATCGCCTCGGTGCTGATCTACCGGCGCTGGTTCCGTGCCCGCGCCCAGGTCAGCGACAAGCCGCTGCTCAACCGCCGCGCCGACCAGCTGATCGGCCAGACCGCCGTGCTGGAGCAGGCCATCGTGCGTGGCCGCGGCCGCATCCAGCTGGCCGATACCTACTGGAGCGTGGAAGGCCCGGACCTGCCGGCTGGCGCCGCCGTGCGGATCGTGGCCACCGACGGCATGACCCTGCGGGTGCAGGAGGTCTGATCGCTGCGTGTCGGTGGCCAGGCCGCCGCCGCATGGCCCATCTGGAATAATGCCGGTCTCTTTGCAAGGACCCGGCCATGACCAAGAAGACCATCCTCAACGACAGCCACCGCGCCCTGGGCGCCAGGATGGTGGACTTCGGCGGCTGGGACATGCCGATCAGCTACGGCTCGCAGATCGAGGAGCACCACGCCGTGCGCACCGACGCCGGCATGTTCGACGTCAGCCACATGACCGTGGTCGACCTGCGCGGCCCGCGCACGCGCGAGTTCCTGCGTTACCTGCTCGCCAATTCGGTCGACAAGCTCAAGACGCCGGGCAAGGCGCTGTACTCGGCGATGCTGGACGCCAACGGCGGGGTGATCGACGACCTGATCGTTTATTTCCTCGATGAAGCCTTCTTCCGTCTGGTGGTCAACGCCGCCACGCGCGAGAAGGACCTGGCCTGGATCAACAAGCAGGCCGCCGCCTATGGCGTGGAAGTGATCGAGCGGGCGGAGCTGGCGATGATTGCCGTGCAGGGCCCGAACGCGCGCACCAAGGTCATCGGCCTGCTGCGCGAACAGGACCGCGCGGCCGCCGCCAAGCTGCCCCGCTTCGCCGCCCTCGATGCGATCAGCACGTCCGGCACAGCGCTGTTTGTCGCGCGCACCGGCTACACCGGCGAGGACGGGTTCGAGATCATCCTGCCGGCCGAAGGCGCGGTGGCGTTCTGGGAGGCGCTGATCGAAGCCGGCGTCAAGCCAGCCGGCCTGGGGGCACGCGACACGCTGCGCCTGGAGGCGGGCATGAACCTTTATGGCCAGGACATGGACGAAACCGTCTCCCCCTACGAGGCGGCGATGGGGTGGACCGTGACCCTGGACGAAGGCCGTGAGTTCGTCGGCCGTCAGGTGCTCCAGGCCCAGCAGCTGCAGGGCGCGCCGCGCCAGCTGATCGGCCTGGTGATGGATGAAAAGGGCGTGCTGCGCCATGGGCAGAAGGTCATCACCGCCCAGGGCGATGGCCAGATCCTGTCCGGCACGTTCTCGCCGACGCTGGGCAAGGCCATTGCCCTGGCCCGCGTGCCGGCTGGCGAACCCGGCGCGGTGCACGTGGACATCCGCGGCCGCCAGATGCCGGTGCGGGTGGTCAAGCCTCCGTTCGTGCGCGAGGGCCAGGCGCAGCCCAGCGTGCTGGACTGAGCGTCCAGGGCGCGGCCATGGCCCATTCGTGGGAACACTTCGTCTTCCTGCACCTGCCCTGGTCGTTGCTGGGCGTCAGACGTTTTGCGCGAGATGAGTGCCGCGCTGCTCACGCCAGGTGACAAGGCACCGGCGCCTTTCGCTAAACTCCCCGCCATTCCCCACTACCGCCTTCGGCCGGAGCACCCCATGAGCGAGATCCCTGGCGATCTGAAATTCCTCAAATCCCACGAGTGGGCCCGCGTCGAAGGAGGTGGACGGGTCACCGTCGGCATCTCCGATCATGCCCAGGGCCTGCTGGGCGACCTGGTCTACGTCGAGCTGCCCGACATTGGCGACACGGTGACCGCCGGTGAGGCCAGCGCCGTGGTCGAGTCGGTCAAGGCCGCCTCGGACGTCTACAGCCCGGTGTCGGGCACCGTGGTCGAGGTCAACCAGGCGCTCGCCGACAAGCCGGAGACCATCAACGAAGACGCCTTCGGCGAAGGCTGGCTGTACGTGGTGGAGATCAGCAAGCCGGAAGAGCTGGACGAACTGCTGGGTCCGGACGAGTACGCCGAGCAGATGGACCAAGAGGAAGACTGAGTTCGCCTTCGGTCCGCGGGCAACACTGCATCCGACGACGCCGCTTCTTCGAAGCGGCGTTTTTCGTTTCGTCCGGCACTCGCAGCGAGCGACCTTCGGCGTCGTCGCCGGGCGCGTCGGTACATGCAACGTGGATCCCCGATGCGTTGATGGACGCCGCACATGCCGGAAAAGTTTGCGCAGTTCGCGGGCATCGCCATCTGCGCGACGCAAAAATCATCGCCTTTGAAGCTGTGCGGATCAGTCGCGATTCAACTGCCGGGCATGCGCATGGCCTCCATGGCGCCCTGCTTCAAGCCCATGGCCCGATCTACAGCGTGCGACATCTGGCATGCACAAAACAGCATAAAAAAAGCACTCTGCAAAAAATGCCGTGAGCTTGCGCAGCATGCAACGTGCATCCACGTGCGAACCGGGGCGTAAGGTCGCGCTGCGCGGTCGCGATGCCCATGCAAAACGCGATGCGAAATTTTTATGCAAAACGGTTGACACCTATAAAAACCGTGATTAGGTTTCGCCCCAACGCAGCCCACGCATCATCAAGCAAGCGAGCCGGTCATCGCGACGAAGCGCACAACGACAAGGTCGCCCGCCCGTACCCCGCTGAGGATGGTCGAAGGCTTCGCTTCCCCCGAGCAAATTCAGCACCTGATCCGCCACGACACCTGCCCATCCAGCGCGGGTGTCTTTGCCTGGTCCGGTGCAGGACGTCGGCCCTGGCCGCCATCCAGCAAGATCCGCCCCAGCGCGCATGGCGCGTCGGCGGCTGCATGCGGGTCCGACTCCCGCAGCGTTTCGAGTACTGGGCTTGGTACTGGATGTTTCATCCAAAGCAATCACTGACGAGGAGCCATCACATGGCAACGAAGAAAGCTGCAAAGAAAACGGCCAAGAAGGCCACCAAGAAAGTCGCCAAGAAATCGGTAGCCAAGAAGGCCGTGAAGAAGGCTGCCAAGAAGTCGCCTGCCAAGAAGGCCGTGAAGAAGGTCGCCAGGAAGTCGCCGGCAAAGAAGGCCGCAAAGAAGGCCGTCAAAAAGGCCACCAAGAAGGCCGCAACCAAGAAAGTCGCCAAGAAGCCATCAGCCAAGAAGGCCCCGGCGAAGAAGGTCGCCAAGAAGGCTGCCAAGAAGTCGCCTTCCAAGAAGGTTGCCAAGAAGAAGGCCGCTCCGGTCGCGCTCCCCGCGACGCCGGCTCCGCTGATCTAAACAGGATCGCGGCAACCGCAAGACGCTGGATCGCAAGACTCACTGAAACTTCCTTCCCGGTGCCCAGCGGGGAGGAAGTTTTTTTTGTCTGCGTCTTGTGCGTCGGCGACGCGCTCGGACCGGATGCACCGCATCGCACACGACGGCATCGCTCAGGCGATGGCCTGAAACCACAACGCCGGGGCAAGCCCGGCGTTGTGGGGTGATCGAGGCGCAGCGGGCGGTCAGTGCGGCGCGGCCACGGCCTCGCCGGAAGAAACACCGGGCTCGTCGGCGGCGGCATCGTCGTTGCCAGCCATCTGCAGCGTCTGCGGCAGCGGATGGCCGTTGGTCTGGGCCAGCAGCAGCTGCTTGCCCAGCTCGGTGTGGAGCCATTGCTGCGGCGGCAGGCCCAGTGCGGTATCGAGCACAGTAGGCAGCAGGCCCGATGGCAGTGGGCTGCTGCTGTTCCACAGGATTGCCACGCCGAAATCACGCCCCGGCACCAGCGCGACCAGTCCGCGGTAACCCTCGACCGCGCCGGCATGGAAGACGACCTGCTGGCCGGAATAGTCCAGCACGCGCCAGGCCAGGGCATAGCTGGCCGAATCCACGCGCGCGCCACGCCAGCCGGCGCGCATCTCGCCAGGGGTGCTGATCAGCGGCGCGTGCAGCGTGGCCAGCAGCGGTGCCGGCAGCACGTCGGGGCGATGGCCCAGGTGCGCCAGCAGCCACTGGGCCATGTCGCTGGCACTGGCATTGACACCGGCGGCCGGTGCCAGACGGTAGTAGGTGGGCTTGGGTTGCAGCGAGGCCCAGCCGCTGCGTGCGCGCACGTGCGGACGCGCCCAGCTGGGGCTGTGCTCGATGCCGGCCAGGCCGATGCTGGCATCGTTCATGCCCAGTGGCTTGAAGAGGCGGCGATCGACGGCCTGGTCGTAGAAGCTGCCGGTAGCGGCAAACACCACGTCACCGACCAGGCTGAAGGCCACGTTCTGGTACTCGTAGCATTGGCCCGGCTTGCAGCCAAGCGGCGCGGTGGCCAGCTTCTGCGAGACCGAGTAGTAGTCGGCGTTGGCCTCGATATCCCGGTCGAAGGCGTTGTGCCAACGCAAGCCGGTGCGGTGGCTGAGCACGTCGGCCACGGTGACCTGGCCGGTGGCAACCGGATCGATCAGCTGGAAACTGGGGACGTAGTCGGCCACCTTGCTGTCCCAGCGCAGCACGCCGTCGTTGACCAGCAGGCCGGTGATCGTGCCGGCGAAGGCCTTGGACAGCGAGGCCAGGCGGAACACGGTGTGGGCGTTGATTGGCTGCGGGTTGCGCACGTCGGTCACGCCGTAACCGCGGGCGCTGATCACGCGGCCGTCCTGGACGATGGCCATGGCCAGGCCGGGGACGCGCTGGCCAACGGTCAGGTCATTGGCCAGTGCTTCGAATGCGGCCACGTCGAAGCCCGGTGCAACCGGGCGCACCTGCGCGGGGTTCAACGCGGTGCGATAAGGCAGCGGCTTGGTCGGGGATTGGTAAGGCGCCGGCGCGGCGCGCCAGCGTTGGGCAGCGGCGCTGGAGACCTGGCCCGTCGTGCCGCCCACGGCCGGCAGCGGCGCCGCAAGGGTAGGGGTCTGGGCGGTAGAGGAGAGCGCCAGTGGCAACAGCATGGCCAAAGAGCTCAATCGCCAGGGCCGCGCACGACGCTGTCCGCTGTGTTCTTTCATGTCCAACACCCCTGCGCTCTCGCTTGGCCGGATCATAACGCTGGCGCGCGCGAATGCACAAACCGTGCGAACAAGGCCCGCCATCTTGTTCATCGCGCTGGATTTTGTACGGTTTTCTGAATACGGCTTTTGCGCGCGCGGCGACGCCCATGGCGGGGTTGGCCTTCATCCTCGGTTGCATCCTTGCGCTGCTGCGCGACCAAAGCGGTAAAGACCGCCCGACCCGGTTCGGCCATGATCATCCCGATGTCAGACCCCACTGTCCCCTCCCCGCGCGGCCGCGGCGACGCCCTGCTGGGCACCGGCTTTGTCCTGGTCTGGTGCACTGGCTACATCGCCGGCAAGGCGGTGGTGGCACATGCGGCGCCGTTGACCTCGCTGGTGCTGCGCTTCGGGCTGGCCGCGTTGCTGTTCGGTGCGATGGCGGCGGTGGCGCGGGTGCGCCGCTGCAGCCGGGTGGAGCTGTGGCAGAGCGCGGTCACCGGCGTGCTGATGCTGGCGCTGCACTTCGGTGCGGTCTACGTGGCCTTTCGGATGGGCGCCAACGCCGGCGTGTCGGCGCTGGTGATCGGCGCGATGCCGTTGCTGGTGGCGGTGGTGGCCACCCTGGACGGCAGCGAACGGCTGGGCCTGTGGCGTTGGCTGGGGATGGCCCTTGGCCTGCTGGGCGTGGCGCTGGTGGTGGCCGACCGGGTCGACGGCGCCACCCCGCTGCCGGCCTGGGGCATGTTGCTGCTGGGCCTGGTTGGCATCACCGCCGGCACGCTCTACCAGAAGCGGCACGCCGCGCAGCTGGACATGCGCCTGGCCCTGGCTGTCCAGAACGCTGCGGCGACGCTGGTGCTGCTGCCGTTCGCGCTGGGCGAAGGGCTGCACTTGGACAACACGCTCGCGTTCTACTTGCCGCTGGGCTGGCTGGTGTTGGTGAACTCGATCGGTGGCTTCGCGCTGCTGTTCCTGCTGATCCGGCGCGGTGCGGCCACGCAGGTGGCGGCGCTGTTCTTCCTGATGCCGCCGGTGACGGCGGTGTTTGGCCACTTCACCCTGGGCGAGCACCTGACCTGGCTCAAGGGCGCCGGCTTTGCCTGCGCGGCTTTCGGGGTGTGGCTGGCCACGCGCCCGCAGGCCGGAGGAGGCCACTGATCCGTCACCGTGCGAGCTCGCCGGTGCGCAGTCTGGCGATGTTGCAGTGCATCGGCTACCGTGCGCGCGTGATGGCCTTGGAGTGCGCGCCCATGTCGGTGTCTGTGCAGCGGTCGGGATCGGCCGCGCGGTGAACCAGGCCACCGGCAGTCCGGGGATGATCGGCCGTTTCCGCCAGGCACTGCGCGCCTCCCCGCCGCTGGCGTGGGCCTTCCTGTATTTCTTCTGCCTGCTCACCGGGTACTACATCCTGCGGCCAGTGCGCGAGGCGATGTCCTCGTCCAATGACATCCGCACGATCTTCCCGCCGGAGATGATCGCCTTCTTCGCCGCGCGCGGCATGGCGCTGAAGGACTTCACGCTGCAGGTGATCTTTACCTGCGTGTTCCTGATCATGCTGCTGCTGCAGCCGCTGTATGGCGCGCTGGTGAGCCGCTTCCCGCGGCGGGTGTTCCTGCCGGTGGTGTACGGGTTCTTCATCGTCACGCTGTTGGGCTTCTACGTGATGTTCGACAGCGGCGTCGCGGGGCGCGGGATGGCCTTCATCCTGTGGATCACGGTGTTCAACCTGTTTGCGGTGGCGGTGTTCTGGAGCTTCATGGCCGATGTCTTCAGCGATGCCCAGGCACGCGCCAGCTACGGCTACATCGGCGCGGCCGGCACCCTGGGCGCGCTTGCCGGACCGCTGCTGACGCGGCTGCTGGTGGACCGGATCGGTATCGCCAACCTGATGCTGGTTTCAGCCGGCTTCCTGCTGATGTGCCTGTTGTGCATCTACCGGCTGCGGTGGTGGGCGGTGCAGCGCGAGCAGGCGCACCACCTGGCCAGCGGCGAGGTGCCGATGGGCGGGGATATCCTCGGCGGCCTAAAGCTGATCGCGCGCGAGCCGCTGCTGCGCTGGATGGCGGTGATGGTGGTGTCGGGCGTCGGCGTGGGCACCCTGCTGTACAACGAACAGGCCGCCATCGCGCGCGCTGCCTTCAGCACGGCCGACCAGAGCACGCGCTATTTTTCCGGCATCGACCTGGCGGTCAACGGCCTGACCCTGGTGGTGCAGCTACTGCTCACCCGCATGCTGCTAACCCGCTACGGCATCGCCCCGGCACTGCTGATCCCGGGCGCGGCGATCATTCTGGGGTACGCGGCGCTGGCTGCCTCGCCGCTGCCGATGATGGTGGCGATCGTGCAGGTGGTCACGCGCGCCGGCGAATTCTCGTTGGCCAAGCCGGCACGCGAGACGATCTATACCCGCGTGCCGCGCGAGTGGCGCTACAAGGCCGGCGCGGCGATCGACACGGTGATCTACCGCGGCGGTGACCTGAGCTTTGTGTGGTTGCACAAGCTGCTGTCGGCATTCGGCTCGCAGGTGGTCTTCGGTGCCGGGCTGGTGGTTGCCTCGGGCATGACCGCCGGTGCGTTGTGCCTGCTGCGCCAGGCCAGCAAGCTGCCGGCAGAGCGCCCGCACACGTCTTGATCGTGGCAGCCAGCTCCGTGCCCACTGCAGCCGGCGGCGTTTTTTTCCGACCGGGCATGCGCCGGACTGCGAGGATCGGGCTTCAGCGGTGGGCCATGCAAGACTGCAGACAGCACAACGGCGGACACCAGCTCCGCCGTTGCAGATCCACCTTGAGCGGCGTGCTTACGCCGCTTCGCGCGAGGCGGCCCCGATCGGACCGGGGCGATAGCCGGCCGAGCGCAGTTCCTCGGTATCGAAGTCGTCCACGCTGATGGCGTCCATGGTCAGCGTGCGCAGCTCTTCCAGCTGCAGGCGCTCCTCGGCGGTGATCAGGCCCTCGCGCACGGCCTCGTCCAGCTGCGAGGAGAAGTCCAGCGCCTGGATGCCCCTGGTCTTGAGCGCCTTGATGAACTTGCGTTCCACCGGCTCGGCGGCCACGGCCTTGGCCAGGTAGCTGGCGATGCGGCCGCCCGGGTTGTTCTCGCAGGGCGTGAGGAAGACCCCGTCGGCCAGCTGGTCGCGGGCGGCGTTGGGCGCCATCAGCAGCGCGGCCACGCGATGGCCCAGGCGATCGCCCGGCGCCTCGGCGCGGCGGCCCCAGGGGAAGATCAATGCCCACAGCAGCCAGCCCACCGGGCGCACCGGGAAGTTGCGCAGCGCCGCCGACAGGGCCAGTTCGATCTCATGCACGCTGTGGTGGAAGGCCCAGGCCAGCAGCGGTTGTTCGGCCTGCGGGGCGCCATCGTCGTGGTAGCGCTTGAGCATCGCGCTGGTCATGTAGATGTGGCTCAACACGTCGCCCAGGCGACCGGACAGTGATTCCTTGAACTTGAGCTTGCCGCCGAGCAGCAGCATCGACACGTCGGCCATCAGTGCCAGGTTGGCCGAGTAACGATCCAGCTTGCGGAAGAAGCGCCTGGTGTAGGCATCGCCCGGCGCGGCGCCGATGCGCGCGGCGGTCAGGCCGAACCAGAACGAACGCACTGCGTTGGAGATGCCGAAGCCGATGTGGCCGAACAGGCTGCGGTCGAAGGCTTCCAGGCCGGCGCCGTGGTCCGGGTCCTGTGCGGCCTTCATTTCCTTCATCACCCACGGGTGGCACAGGATCGCGCCCTGGCCGAAGATCAGCAGGCTGCGGGTCATGATGTTGGCGCCTTCGACCGTGATGCCGATCGGCGCGGCCTGCCAGGAGCGGCCGGCGAAGTTCTTCGGCCCCAGGATGATGCCCTTGCCGCCGACCACGTCCATCACATCGGAGACGACCTCGCGGCCCATGGTGGTGCAGTGGTACTTGGCGATCGCCGAGGGCACCGACGGCACATCGCCGCGGTCCACGGCTGCGGCGGTGGCCTGGGCCAGCGCGCTGATCGCGTAGGCCTTGCCGCCGATCCGGGCCAGGGCTTCTTCCACGCCCTCGAAGCGGCCGATCGACAGGCCGAACTGCTTGCGGATGCGCGCATAGCTGCCGGTGACCACCGCGCCGAACTTGGCACCGCCCGAGGCGGTGGAAGGCAGGGTGATCGAGCGACCCACGGCCAGACACTCGTTGAGCATGTTCCAGCCCTTGCCGGCCATGTCCGCGCCACCGATCAGCTGGCTCAGCGGGATGAAGACGTCCTTGCCGTGGATCGGGCCGTTCTGGAACGGCGAGTTGAGCGGGAAATGGCGGCGGCCGATGTCCACGCCCGGGGTGTCGCGCGGCAGCAGCGCCAGGGTGATGCCGATGTCCCGGGTGTCGCCGAGCAGGCCATCGGGGTCGTACATGCGGAAGGCCAGGCCGATCAGCGTGGCCACCGGCGCCAGGGTGATGTAGCGCTTGTCGAAGGTGAGCCTGACCCCCAGCACGTTGGCGCCGTTCCACTCGCCCTTGCGTACGATGCCGTAGTCGGGGATCGAGGTCGCATCGGAGCCGGCAAACGGACCGGTCAGGCCGAAGCAGGGCACTTCCAGGCCCGACGCCAGGCGCGGCAGGTAGTAGTCCTTCTGTTCCTGGGTGCCGTAATGGACCAGCAGTTCGCCCGGGCCCAGCGAATTGGGCACCCCGACCGTGGAGCTGGCCACCGAGGAGATCGAGGAGATCTTCTGGATCACCTTGTGGTGCATCAGCGCCGAGAAGCCCAGGCCGCCGAATTCCTTCGGGATGATCATGCCGAAGAACCTGTGCTGCCTGACGAAATCCCAAACTTCCGGTGGCAGGTCGGCGCGCACGTGGGTGATGTCCCAGTCGTCGATCATCCTGCACAGTTCCTCGACCGGGCCATCGAGGAAGGCCTGTTCCTCGGCGGTGAGCTGTGGCTTGGGATAATCGAGTAGCTTGCGCCAGTCCGGATCGCCGGTGAACAGCTCGCCTTCAAATCCGACCGAGCCGGTTTCCAGCGCGATGCGCTCGGTCTGCGACAGCGGCGGCAGCACCCTGCGGAAGAACTTCAGTATTGGCGCGGTGACCAGCGCCTTGCGCACCGGCGGCAGCAGCAGCGGCACGGTGATGGCCGCCACGATCACCGCCGCGACGATGCAGGCGGCGGCGTTGGCGCCCAGCAGCCAGCAGGCGACCAGCGCGCAGGCACTGATCGCCGCCCAGGTGGCCAGACGCATGCGGTGGTAGGCGGCCAGGCCGCCAGCCAGCAGCACGGCGAGAAACGGAACCAGGATGCTCATGAGCGTGCTCCGGAAGCAGGATCGAAGTCGGTGTTGGAGAAGCGGGCGTGCCGGGCGCGCGACAGCGTGCCCAGGTAGTCGAGCACCGCGTCGGTGAATGCGTCGTTGTCATCGCCGGCCAGCATGTGCCCGGCGCGCGGCAGTTGCACGTGCCGCGCCTGCGGCACCAGCGAGCGAAAGGTGCGGATGTTGTCTTCGGATACCAGCTCGCTGCGTCCGCCGCTGATCAGCAGGACCGGACAGCGGACGCCGCGTGCGGCCTCGGCGATGGCGTCCTGGTGGCGGGCGCTGTCGCGGATCAGTTCGTCGATCAGGCGCATGTCCCAGTGCCAGCGCCAGCGGCCATCCGCGTCCTGGCGCATCAGCGGGGCCAGCGCCTGCGCCGCGCGGCGCGGGCGGTGAGGCAGGTAGGCGGCGACCAGGTCGGCGGCCTGCTCAAGCGACGCGAATCCGTCCTGGAACGCAGTGGCGAACTCCAGCACGCGCGCCAGCCCGGCCTGCTCCCAGTGCGGGGTGATGTCCACCAGCACCAGCGCCGTGAACAGTCCCGGCCAGCGGCTTTCGGCGATCAGCCCGAACAGCCCGCCCATCGACGCCCCCACCAGCACCGGCGGCTCGGCCTGTTCGCCGGCGACGATGATCAGGTCGTCGACGAACTGTTCGGCGTCGTAGCGCAGCTCGGGCGCGTTGCGCTGGGAATCGCCATGCCCGCGCGCGTCGTAGGTCAGCCCGGCGTGGCCCTGGCTGGCCAGTGCCATCGCACTCTTGCGCCAGGCACCGCCGCTCTGGCCGAAGCCGTGGGTATAGAGGATCGCCGGCCGCTGACCCGCCGCCGCTGGCGGCCGGAACATGGTCGCATTCAATCCAGTGCCGCATGCCCCGGTCAGGCGCACCGTCTCCAAGGTCGCCTGCGGCTGTTTTCCAGTGGGTTTGGCGTTGACCATACGCATAAGTATGGACCACCCTGGAAATCCGCGTCAAACCATACAAGCGTTTGATCGAAAGACGTCCCCGCTGCCTTGCATAAAACATACCTGTACATGCTTTGGCGTATGGTTAAATGGCGCGATGAACCCCTCCGCTGCCACACCCAGTCCCACTTCGTCCAGCCGTGCCCCGCGCCTGAGCGCCGAGGACTGGGCCCAGGCCGCGCTGGACCTGGTCGCCGAACAGGGCGTCGCCGCGGTCGCGGTGGAACCGCTCGCTCGTCGCCTGGGCGTGACCAAGGGCAGCTTCTACTGGCATTTCCCTTCCCGCGATGCGCTGCTGCAGGCGGCGCTGGAGCGCTGGGAAATGGTGGAACAGGAAAGCGTGTTCGGCAGCCTGGAAGTGGTGCCCGACCCGCGCGAGCGCCTGCGCCAGCTGTTCCTGCTGGTCGCCCACGAGGCCAAGTCGCACATTGTTTACAGCGAGCTGCTCAAGGCGCTGGACCACCCGGCGGTGCAGCCGGTGATCCAGCGGGTGTCACAGCGGCGCCTGGACTACCTGATCGCCTCGTTCCGCCAGGCCGGCCTGGGCCGCACCGATGCCCGGCACCGGGCGCGGCTGGCCTACGCGGCCTATGTCGGCTTCCTGCAGCTGTCGCTGCAGCTGCACCAGCCGCGGATGCAGCACGAGGAGTTCGAGGATTACGTCAGCCACATGATCGCCGTGCTGATTCCGAGCTGACCAAAACCGGGGTCCAAAACCGGGGTCAGAGTCGACTTTCTCCCCGCCTGCACCGGGCTCGGCGGCACTGCAGGAGAAAGTCGACTCTGACCCCGGTTTTTGGTTTTCACTGCGAGATACCATGGCGCATTCGAGCGGTCGGCCCCGGCAAACCGGGCGCCGGAAGCGTTCGGCGATCATGATCAGGCGGTGATGTCGTGGCAGCTCATCAGTTGTGGGTGGAAGCGGAAAAGGCGGTGGATCGCAAGCAGTGGGACGCAGCCGAGCGCGCCTATCGACGCGCGCTTGCCAGCGACCGGTCGCACGTGCCTTCGTTGATCGGGCTTTCCAGTGTGCTGAGCACGCAGGGGCGGCATGTGCAGGCGCATGAAGCCATCATGGCCGCATGGGCGCAGCGTCCGGGCAATCCGGCGCTGATCTACGCACTGGCCCAGCGCCTGCGTTTCTTCAATGAATTTGCCGCGCTGGAACAGTGCCTCTCCGATGCGCGGTTCGCCGAACAGGCGCCGGTCCCGGTGGTCGCCCGCGGCGTGGTCATGCTCAGTTCGATCGGCGCACACCCGGCCGCGGTGCGCATGGCCCAACGCGGCGTGGCGCGCGACCCGAACAACGCGGCGATCCTCTACGTGCGCGGCAACCTGCACCTGTTCTCCGGCGAACCCGAGCAGGCCGAGCAGTGCTACGAAGCCTCGCTGGTGGCCGATCCCAGGCTGTACCAGAACTCATGGATGCTGGCGAGCGTGCGCACCCAGACGCGCCAGGCCAATCATGTCGACCGCCTGCGGCGCCAGGTCAAGGAAGCCAACCCGGGCAAGGAAGGCGAGGCATACCTGTGCTACGCGCTGCACAAGGAGCTGCATGACCTGGGCGATTACGAGGAAGCATGGAAGGCGCTGGAGCGCGGCTGCCGGGTGAAGCGCAGCCACGTGCAATACGTGCCCCGCGACGATGCACGCCTGGTCGACGCCTTGATCGAGCGTTGCGACCGGTCCTTCGTGGAAGCGGCCAGTGGTGTCCACCAGCCGGCGGTCCCCATCTTCATACTCGGCATGCACCGCTCCGGCACCACGTTGCTGGAGCGCATGCTGTCGGGCCACTCGCAGGTCGCCGATGCCGGAGAAACCGGTTCGTTCGATGCGCAGATGCAGCTGGCCGCCAACCGCCAGTACGCCAACCGGCTTGACTTCGAGATCGTCGAACGTGCCGCCGGCCTGGATTACGATGCGGTGGCCAAAGGCTACGCTTCGGCGGGGCAATGGCTGAGCCGGGGCAAGCCCTTCTTCACCGAAAAACTGCCGATGAACTTCTGGAACGCCGGCTTCATCGCCAGGGCGCTGCCGCAGGCCAGGATCATCAACCTGGTGCGCGATCCCATGGATACGTGCTTCTCCAACCTGAGGACGCTGTTTGCCGGCGTCGCCACCTATTCCTACGTGCAGGAAGAACTGGCCGGTTTCTACCTGCAGTACGCCAGGCTCATGCGGCACTGGATGGAGGTGATGCCCGGCCGCATCCTGCAGGTCAGCTACGACGAGCTGGTGGCGGACCCGCAGGCGGTGGGCGAGCGCGTCGCCGAATACTGCGGGTTGTCCTACCAGGCTTCCATGGCCGAGGTGGAGCGCGAATCGGGTCGGGTCGCCACCGCCAGTGCGGCGCTGGCCAGGCAGGGCGTGCGCCGCGACCGGGGCCAGGTGTGGAAGCATTACCAGGCGCACCTGCGGCCGCTGGCCGAGGCCTTGCGGCCGCTGTACTGAGAGGCTGAGAAAAAATCGCCCGCCTACTGCGACCGTCGCCAAACGCCCGTGCCGGCGGCGCGCTGCGGGCAAATCCGGGTCATTTGGCTCACCAAACTCCCCGGATTTGCCCCCAACGCACCTTGTCACGAACGCTTGGCGGCGCTCTCGCTACGGCGGTCGAATTTTTCTCAGCCTCTGAGACTATCGCCGGAGCGCGGGCTTGATCCCGAACCAGCAGTTGAACGCGATGGTGATGCGCTCGTCATGGCCGTAGAACGGCAGCACCTCGTGCTGCAGCCATGAGGGAAACAGCACCAGTTGGCCGGGCTGCAGCATGATCGACCAGGTGCCATGGTGATACGGCGCCTGCTGCCGTGCATTGCCGGCATCCATGAAGTAATTGCTGTAGTAGTGCGGGTTATGGAAGCGAAGCACGCCGGACTCGGGTCGATCGGCCACGCTTGCCCCCGGAGTCACGCAGTACACCCCCGACCAGGACGCCATCGGATGGGTGTGCAGGACGGTGAACCCGCCATCGCGGGTGACATGAAACCAGGTGTGGGAAAAGATCTCAATGCGCTGCATCTCGGCGGCGGAGTAGCCATTGACGTCCCGCAGCGCCTCGCCCAGCGAGGTCCAGCAGAACGCCTTGAGCTGCTGGATGCATCGCTCGGGCCATGAAAAAAGCTCGAAGTCGCTTTCGAACACGCCCGCCTGCTGCTTCAGCGACGGGGTGGCATTGGCATACTTGCCGCCCTGGGCCTCCCGATCCAAAAGGAGCTGCCTGAGTTCGGCATTCAGCGCCTGCGGCTCGGGCAGGAAGGCCTGCGCCAGCGGCACGGCGAACACGGGTGCGATCTGCAGGGCCATGGGGTGTGCGGGAGTGATGTCATCGACAGGGTAGCGAAAAGCACTACGGCCCCGAAAGGGGCCGTAGCGATCACGCGATATCGCTGATCCAGGCCGGATCAGAACTTCTGGGTGTATTGCATGTACAGGAAGCGGCCGTCGATGTCGTACGCCGGATCGAAGCTGTTGGCAAAGGTGGTGTAGGACACCGGCGGGGTCTTGTCGAACACGTTGTTGGCGCCCAGTGTGATCTTGGCGTTCCACGGCGCATTCCAGTAAAGGGACACATCGTGGTAGGTCGCCGCACCGATCTTGTTGAAGGACTGGTCCGGATCGACGATGCCGTCGGCATCGAGCACCGCGTCGCTGCACAGCTCGCCAAAGCCGTAGTCGTTGTAATAGAACGGGCAGCCTTCTTCCTGGCGGGAGTAGTAACGGGCCATCCAGGTCGCGCCCAGGTCACCCTTCTCCCAGCGGGCCATCAGGTTGCTGCGGATGCGCCAGTTGTTGCTGCCGTCGAAGTACTCGCCGACCAGGTTGTCGCCGTCGCCGTTCTGCTCGTACTTGGCGTAGTAGGTGTTGTCCAGGGTGAAGCTGAAACTGCCGAAGCGGGTGTCGGGCAGGCGGTAGTTCAAGGTCAGGTCGTAGCCCTCGGCCTCGATGACGCTCAGGTTCAGGCCGGCCGACAGCAGCGTGTCGATGGACCCACCGGGGGCGCGGACAAACAGGGAGCATGCCTGCGCGTTGGCGTTCTCGACGCATTCATCCAGGATGAACTGGCCGGAGTAGGACGAAATCCCGCCTTCGATCTCGATGTTCCACCAGTCCAGCGAGGCGTCGAAGCCCTCGATGAAGGCCGGGCTCCAGACCAGGCCCAGGGTCTTGCTGGTGGAGGTTTCCGGCTCCAGGTTGGGGTTGCCGCCCACACTGATGCGGATCTGCGAGTTGCCCTGGTCATAGCCGCCCACCGGCACGCCCTGCGCGTGGCAGCGCGCCTGCTGCTCCGGCGACAGCAGGTTGTAGATGCCGCCGAAGGTGGTCGAGCAGGGGTCGGCAATTTGCGAGAACGAGTCACCGACGCCGGAGTACAGCTCGGAGATGGACGGGGCGCGGAAGCCCTCGGCCCAGTTGCCGCGGACCAGCAGGTCCTCGAACGGACGCCACTTGAAGCCGGCCTTGCTGTTGGTGGTGTCGCCGAAGGTGTCGTAGTCCGAGTAGCGGGTCGCCACGTTGATCTCCAGCTCCTTGGCCAGGAACACGTCGCGCAGCAGCGGAGCAGACAGTTCCAGGTAGGCCTCGTCCAGCTTGAACTCGCCTTCGGTTGGGCTGCGGACGTTGCCGGTGGTGTTGCCGGAGGCGATCAGCGCGTCCGGGGAGTCGTAGCCGGATTCCTCGCGGTGCTCCAGGCCGGCCGCGAAGGCGAGCATGCCGCCCGGCAGTTCCACGATTTCGCCGGACAGGTTGGCGAAGTACTGCTTCATCTTGTACTGGTATTCGTCGTGCGCGACGAAGGACGAGTAGTCCAGCATGTCCTGGGTGATGGAGCCCTGGCCGCCCAGCAGGTTCAATGGAACGCAGCCATCGATCGCCGAGCCGGGTGTGCCGCAGCGCGCGACGCCGCTGGCGTCGTAGAACGACGGGCCCAGGGCGTTGCGCAGCGCCAGCACGTTGAACAGGCCATAGGTGGTGTCGTTCTGGTCGTTGCGGCCATAGCTCATGCCCACGTCCCAGGAGAAGTAGCGCTCGGAAAATTCGAAGTGCCCTTCCAGGGCGCCGACGAAGCCGAACGTGTCCACGTTCTGGTTGAAGCTGCGGCCGCCGGTTTCCTGCGCGCGGCGCTGGATCCGCGACACGTCCCGGCCGAACGGGTTGTAGACGCTGTCGGCGCTGATGCTGATGGTCCGGGCCTGCACGCCGGCGCCGGGGCCGGTGCCGAGCACGATCGGCATGGAGGCCAGCAGCTGTTCGGAGCGGCGGTTGTTGTAGGTGGCCTGGGTGGTGAAGCGCACGTTGTCGGTGATGTCGAAGCTGGCCGAGCCGAAGATCGACTTGCGCTCCTGCGGAGTCACCAGGTAATTGTCCGGCGCGAAGTTGTACAGATCGTCTTCGCCGGTGCCCCAGTTGCGCCAGTTGGAGGGGGTCGATCCGGCGTCGTAGCCGAACTGGCCTGCGCTGCCGTCCGGGCGGGTCTGGGTGCCCGAACAACGGCCATTGGAGAAGGTGCCGTTGCACACGGCAAAGCGGCCGTTGGGGCTGGTCGAACTGCCGAAGGCGGTGCCGGTCTTGTACACCGGGAATTCCGAGATCTTGCGATCACCGGCCATGACCGGATCTTCCTTCACGTAGGTGGCGCCGAACATCGCGCTGAAGCGTTCGCCGCTGCTGCCGATGGTGATGTCGTAGGACTCGCGCGAGCCGTCGCCCTGGTCGTACTGGCCAAAATAGGCATTGGCTTCGGCGCCGTCGAAATCGGTGCGCAGGATCACGTTGACCACGCCGGCGATGGCGTCGGAACCGTAGATCGCCGAGGCGCCATCCTTGAGCACCTCGATGCGTTCCACCGCGGCGGTGGGGATGGTATTGAGGTCGGTGGCGCCACCCAGGCCAGTACCGGCGACCCAGCGGCGGCCGTTGACCAGCACCAGGGTGCGGTTGGAGCCCAGGTTGCGCAGGCTGACCCGGGTCTCGCCGTTGCCGCCATTGTTGTAAGTGGTGTTGAGGGTGGTGCCGTTTGCGGTCAGATTCTGGATCACGTCGCCGATGGAGGTCAGGCCCTGGGCCTGGATGTCCTGCCGGGTCAGGGTGAACACCGGCTGCGAGGTCTCGGTTTCGGTGCGCTTGATGCGTGAGCCGGTGACTTCGACCCGGTCAAGGGTGGTGGGGTCGGGGGTCGTCGACTCCTGGGCAAGGGCGCTGCCTGCGCTGACGGTGCTTGCGAACAGCGCAAGGACGACCGCGTCGCGCAGCTTGTGGGTCTTGCAGTTCATTGGTTCTCTCCAGAATGTGGATTTGTAACCCGAAGGGGTGGGGCCCAGGCGGGAGCAGGCGAGCGCACCCAACCACCAGGTGAATCGATGGTAACCGGGTGGTTTGGTAAATTAAAGTCCCGTTAAAGATGCAGATATCGTGACAATCGCGTAACAAATTCGCGATGTTCGCCCAACAAAAAAGGCGCCAGGAGGCGCCTTTTGTCCTTGGCCTGCGGATGCGGGCTACAGGTCCTGTTGGTAACGCACGTACGGCACGGCGCCCTCGGCTTCCAGGGCGTTGTCCGGCGCAAAGGGGTTCTTGCCGCTGGTGACGATGTTCTCGGCGCCCACGGTGAGCCGGCCACTCCAGGGGGTACGCCAGGTCAGGCCGACGCCCAGGCCTTCCCACTTGCCGGGCTGGCCCGGGGCATCGACCACGCGGCCGACGATGCTGCCGCTGAAGGCGCCGTAGCCGCCACCGACGCTGAGGCTGCGGCTGTTCCACTGGTCCGGGATGTTGCCCAGCTCCGAGGCCGGGACCAGGCGCGCGTGGGCGATGGTGCCACCGATGGTGACGAAGCCCTCGCGGCCGATGTTCTTCTGGCCGAAGACCGCCAGGTCGTTCTGCTCGAAACGGCCGGCGCTCGGGTTGGAGGTGCCCGGGCTCATCCAGGCCGGCAGGCTGTCGTGGCCGTTGCCCACGCTCAGGCCGACCTTGCCGCCGGGACGGCTCAAGGTGGTGGCGGCACTGAGGCGCTGGCTGTTGGTGTCATCGTCCAGCATGGCCACGTTGCAGGTGGTGATCAGGCTGCTGATGCTGTTGCCGATCCCGTTGCGGTTGTTGCACAGCAGGCCCAGCGAATCACCCGAGTCCAGTCCGAAGGCTGCGCTGAGCGTGTTGCGCCCCAGCCGCCAACGCGCGCCGGTGGCGGCCTCGCTGGTCGGTTCCAGGATCAGTGCGCCTTCCACCTGGCCGTTGCTGTTCCACACCGGCAGCATGGTCGTGCCGCTGCGCGATTGCGCAAGCGCGCCGGAGCTGGCCATGGTGAAGGCCAACATCAGGGCAAGTAGCGGTCGACGGGGGCGCAGGCGCATGGTTCTGCTCTGACAGACGCCGGTGGGAAGAAGTTCCCGCAGCGTGATGGGGTCAAACCATATTCGATTTATGTTTATTTAACAAGTCAACAGCAGAAGGTGCCGTTCGTCGGCAACTGGCTCTGCTGCGAGTCAAGCATGGCATCAGCATGCGCGCAGTTCAGGTGATGAAGGGATGCACGCCGCATCGACTAAAGTCAGGCGGCCTTGCGGCCCGTTGGACCGGACTTGGGTCGGGCATTCCGCGCCCGGGCACGGTGCTTCTTCCCGGCACCGGGCCATCGCGTTGATCCACCGACCGCGCTACGAATTTGGAAACGGCGATGCAGCACACCATGTCCCAGCCGGTTGCGAGCGAACCGCATCGGCAGAGCGCCGAACAAGTCCTCGCCTCGCTCCAGACCGACGCGCACGCCGGGCTGAGCGGGCAGGAAGCGGCGCGGCGGCTCCAGGAACTGGGGGCGAACACCCTGACCGAGCAGGCCCAGCCATCGGCCTGGCGGAAATTCCTGGCCCAGTTCACCGACGTGCTGGTCGTGCTGCTGCTGGTGGCGGCACTGATCTCGGCCGGGCTGTGGCTGGTCGAACGCGACTCCGCCTTGCCTTTCGAGGCGCTGGCGATCTTTGCTATCGTCCTGCTGAACGCGATCATGGGCTACCTGCAGGAGGCCCGCGCCGAGCGCGCGGTGGCCGCGCTGCAGAAGCTGTCGGCGGCCCAGGCCACGGTGATCCGCGATGGCGTGCGCCAGCGCATCCCGGCCGCCGAGATCGTGCCTGGTGACCTCCTGCTGGTCGAGGAGGGCGACACCATCGCGGCCGACGCGCGATTGATCGAATCGATCTCGCTGCAGATGGCCGAGGCTGCACTGACCGGAGAAAGCCAGCCGGCGAGCAAGAGCGTCGCGCCGATCCCGGGCGAGGCCCCGGTCGGCGATCGCCACAACATGATCTTCTCCGGCACCACGGTCACCTATGGGCGCGGCCGCGCGGTGGTCACGGCCACCGGCATGCGGACCCAGATCGGACGCATCGCCGGCATGCTGGAGAGCGTGCCGAGCGAGACCACGCCGCTGCAGCAGGAGCTGGACCGGGTTGGCCGGCTGCTGGGCACCATCGTGGTGGCGATCGCAGTGGTGATGATCGCCACCATCCTGATGGTCGAGGACGTGCGCGGATTTTCCGCGGTCTTTGACGTCCTGATCCTGGGTGTGGCGCTGGCCGTGGCCGCCGTGCCGGAGGGCCTGCCGGCGATCGTCACTGCGGTGCTCTCGCTGGGGGTCCAGCGCATGGCCAGGCGGCACGCCATCGTGCGCCACCTGGCGGCGGTGGAAACGCTGGGCTCGGCGAACGTGATCGCATCGGATAAGACCGGGACCCTGACCCGCAACGAGATGACCGTGCGGATCCTGGCCACCGCCAGCGGACGGGTGGTCTTCGGCGGAACCGGCTACGGCCCCCAGGGCGAAGTCAGCCGCGAGGATGGCGCTGCGCTGGATGAGGACCTGCGCGCCGAACTTCTCCGCGCCCTGACCGTGGCCGATCGTGCCAGCAACGCGGTCCTGGTCGAACAGGACGGGCGTTGGACGGTGCAGGGCGATCCGACCGAAGGCGCACTCATCGTGGCCGCGCGCAAGGCCGGACTCGACCCGGCCACGCTCGGCGCCCGCTTCAGGCGCATTGGCGAGGTGCCGTTCTCCTCCGAACGCAAGCTGATGAGCACCGTCCACCTGGACGCCGAAACGTCGGATCGGTGCCTGGTGCTGACCAAGGGCGCACCGGACAGAGTACTGGCGCGCTGCTCGCACGAATGGGTGGGCCAACAGGCGCAGGCGCTGACCGCGGCCCGTCGCGAGCAGATCGCAGCGGTAAATGACGCGCTGGCCGGTCAGGCCCTGCGCACGCTCGGGCTCGCATTCCGCGCGCTCCCCGGCGATGCCGCGGCGAGCGAGGTCTTCGACGAGGGGCTGGAGCAGGACCTGGTGTTCCTGGGGCTGGCCGGCATGATCGATCCGCCACGCGCGGAGGCCAGGCAGGCGATTGGAAAGGCCAAGGCGGCGGGGATCCGCCCGATCATGATCACCGGCGACCACCCGGTGACGGCAGCGGTCATCGCCGTCGAGCTGGGGGTCTCCGATGGCCGGGTCGTGACCGGCGCTGAAATCGAGGCGATGTCCGACCAGGCGCTGGATGCGGTCGTGCCGGCGGTGTCGGTATTCGCGCGGGTCGATCCGGCGCACAAGCTGCGCATCGTCAAGGCCCTGCAGCGCAGCGGCATGACCGTGGCCATGACCGGTGACGGGGTCAACGACGCCCCGGCCCTGAAGACGGCCGACATTGGCATCGCCATGGGCATCACCGGCACGGACGTGTCCAAGCAGGCGGCCGACATCGTGCTTGCCGATGACAACTTCGCTTCGATCGTCGCGGCGGTTGAGGAAGGCCGGGCGATCTACGCCAACATCCGCAAGTTCCTGCGCTACCTGCTCTCCTCGAACATCGGCGAGGTCATGGTGATGTTTTTCGGGGTGCTGCTGGCCGGCTCGATTGGCCTGGCCTCGCCAGGCGAAGGGGAGCTCGTGCTGCCGCTGCTGGCCACCCAGATCCTGTGGATCAACCTGGTGACCGATGGCGCGCCGGCGCTGGCCCTGGGCGTCGAACCGGCAGGCCTTGGGGTGATGGGCGAGCCGCCGCGGCCGCGGTCCGAGCGGGTGATCACCCCGGCCATGTGGGCCGGCATCGTGTCGGTCGGGGTGGTGATGGCCGCCGCCACGCTGCTGATGCTGGACGCATGCCTGCCCGGCGGCCTGATCGAAGGACGCGGCACGATCGGCTATGCCCAGACCATGGCCTTCACCACGCTGACGATGGCCCAGCTGTTCAACGTGTTCAACGCGCGCTCGGACCGGGCCAGCGCGTTCGGCGGGCTGTTGGCGAACCGATGGCTGTGGGCGGCCGTCGCCCTGTCGCTGCTGCTCCACGCTGCCGTCATCTACCTGCCGCCCCTGCAGCAGGCCTTTTCGACCACCGCGCTGAGCGCGGCGGACTGGGCGGCCTGTGCCGCGGCCGCAAGCTCGGTGCTGTGGCTGCGCGAGCTCGACAAGCTGGCTGGACGGCTCCTGCGCCGGATGCGGCGCAAGGCTGCCGCTTCCGGCTGAGCGCCCCTATCCGGCGCCCGGCCGGATGCTTACCCTTGCAACCCCACGCCGACCATTGCCTTGCCCATGACCGATTGGATCGAACTCGCGCCTGGCCTGTCGATTCGCCGGGCCCGCACCGTGCGGGCGCTGGCCGACTACCGGCTGATCGTCTTGGACATGGACTCCACCCTGATCACCATCGAGTGCATCGACGAGATTGCCGCGACGGTGGGCTTGAAGGAGCAAGTCGCCGCGATCACCGAGGCGACCATGCGCGGGGAGATTGCCGACTTCCGCCAGAGCCTGATCCAGCGGGTGGCGCTGTTGAAGGGCGTGCCGGTGGACGCATTGCAGGCGGTCTATGACCAGCGCCTGGGCCTGACGCCAGGCGCCGAAACCCTGCTGGCCGCATGCAAGGCTGCGGGCCTGAAGGTGCTGCTGGTGTCGGGCGGCTTCAGCTTCTTCGCCGAGCGCCTGCGCGCGCGACTGGGCCTGGATTTCGTGCGCTCCAACCTGCTCGAAGTGGCCGACGGCGCGTTGACCGGGCGCGTGCTGCCGCAGGTCTGGGGCGAGATCTGCGATGGCGCGGTCAAGCGCGCCACGCTGCTGGACGTGGCCTCGCTGATGGGCATCGATCCTGCGCAGACGATCGCGGTCGGCGATGGCGCCAACGACATCCCGATGCTGCAGGCGGCGGGGCTGTCGGTGGCCTTTCATGCCAAGCCGAAGGTGCGCGAGGTGGCCGATGTCGCCCTCGACCAGGGGGGCCTGGACCGGCTGCTGCAGCTGCTGAAATGATGCGCGGCTAACGCGCGGGGGCAAGAGTGACTGCGCAGACATACACCACTTCGCACGCGCCACCGCCGCTGTCCTGGCGCGAGGTGGAGCTGCGCCAGTGCCAGCCGTCGCTTGCGCTGGCTTCGACCAGCCACCCATCCAGACGCACGTTGTCGTCGCGCTCGACCCTGGACAGTTGCGCGGCGATGGCCTGGTTGGCCGGAATCATGTGCATGTTCGCGCTGCTGCTGACGATCTCGTCAACCGGCAGTGGCGGCTGGTTGGCCCAGCTGTAGTGGTACCAGCGCGACGACTGGCTGATCCGCAGCTGCGAGAGCACCGCATCCTCGCGCATGCGCTGCCAGCCCAGGGCCAGGTCGAGGGGAGACAACTGTGCCTCGCGGCCGAATCGATAGGTCTGGCGCGACAGCACGCGCGCATCGATGCTGAAGCCGGCCAGCGGCGTGAGCGTGTAGCCGTTGTGCGCGAACGTCCCCGGGCGACCGCTGATCGGCGTTTGCAGCGGACTGTCGCCGGCAGGCACGCGCGGCGGCAGGCTGCAGGCCGATGCGCCTTGCACCCCTTGCGGGGCAGCCGTATTGCGATCGCGCAGTGTCCACCAGGCCACGCCGGCGACCACGGCGACCATGCCCAATACCACCGGCGCTGCCTTCATCCCCTGCTACCCGTGTTGCGCCGGCACTCCCCATGAGCGCCGCGCCGGCATGCTAGAGCGCCGGGATCTCAGGTGTCCATCGCGATCCCGGGACGTGGGGCCGGCAGGGCATGAAAAGCCGCTGCGGACAGCACACTCCGGCAGCGTAAACCCAGTCAGGAGCGTCCGGCCGCCCTTTGCGCAGCGCACGGTGGCCGGTGTGTGGCGGATGCGAGCAGATTGGCATGCCGCGACATTGCTCGACCCAGGCTCCCCGCGCCATCAGACGATTCCCAATCCCTCGTAGGAGCAACTGTCTTCTCAGGCGCCTGTCATTCTCCATTCAGTTTGGTCTCTGGCCATGGCGTTGAGGCGGGTGAGCAGTACCCGCATGCAGGCGGTGATGGCGACCTTGGCGCACTTGCCCCGTTGGCGCAGGGCTTCGTATCGCGTCT
>NZ_RDQN01000006.1 GCF_003703395.1 Pseudoxanthomonas spadix | reverse complement strand
GGAGAGAGCCGCCTCGATCCTGCCCACGCTTGTGAAGTTCGAGCTTGAGCTCGTTCAACTGTTCGGGCTAGGGACGAGGTCGATGTGCGGCGGCCCGGGCTCCTACACGTGCTTGGCAACACTGCGCCCCATCGGCCTGCCGCACATCGCTCTCCACCCAAACTCTAGACCTTCGCGCAGACACAAGCGCACCGCAGGGGCGCGAGAGGCTTCATCGGGAAAGCCCATCGCGCCCCTGCGGTGCTCCTACCAATGCGTCTAGCGCAGCCCCGACATCCGCATGTAGGCTTCCACGATCTGGTCCCCCCAGAAGAACACGATCCACCCGCCAACGGCCAGATACGGCCCGAACGGGATGTGGGTCGAACGGTCGCGGCCCTTGATGGCCAGCCAGCTCGCGCCGATGATCGCGCCCAGCAGCGAGGAAATCAGGATCGTCGGCAGGATCCCGTTCAAGCCGGTCCACGCACCGATGGCCGCCAGCAGCTTGAAGTCGCCATGACCCATGCCTTCCTTGCCGGTCAGCTGCTTGAACAGCCACCACACCGACCACAGCGAGACATAGCCGGCGATCGCCCCCAGCAGCGCCGCCTTTGGCTGCACATAGAGATGCTCCAGGCTGGCGATCAACCCCAGCCACATCAGCGGCAGGGTCAGGCTGTCGGGCAGCAGGTGCGTGCGCAGGTCGATTCCCGACAGCGCCACCAGGAAATAGCTCAGCACCGCCGCGCCAAAGCCCTGCCAGCCAAACCCGAACCGCCACGCGCACGCCAGCGCCAGCAGACAGACCAGCAGTTCCACCGCCGGGTACTGCAGCGAAATCGGCGCATGGCAGTGCCGGCACTTGCCGCGCAGCGCCAGCCAGCTCAGCAGTGGGATGTTTTCGTACCAGGACAGCCTGTGCTTGCAGTGCGGGCAGTGCGAGGGCTCGACCACGATCCCCGGCGGCGGCGGATCGTACAGGTCCGGCTGCTCCAGGATCTCGGTGGCATCGCGCCGCCACTGCCACTCCAACCGGCGCGGCAAGCGCAGGATCACCACGTTGAGGAAGCTGCCGACCATCAGCCCAATCGCGCCCACGACCGGATACCCCAGCCCGGGGTGTTGATCAAGAAATGCCATGGATCAGCCGACCACCGCGCCGAGCTTGAAGATCGGCAGGTACATGCCGATCACCATGCCGCCGACCAGCACGCCCAGGATCACCATGATCGCCGGCTCGATCAGGCTGCTCAGCGCATCGACGGCGTTGTTGACTTCCTGTTCGTAGTATTCGGCGACCTTGAACAGCATGGTGTCCAGGGCGCCGGCCTCCTCGCCGATGGCCGTCATCTGGATCACCATGTGTGGGAACAGGTTGACCTGCTTCATGGCCATGTTGACCGGGTAACCCACCGAGACATCGTCGCGGATGCGCAGGACGGCCTTCTCGTAGACGGTGTTGCCGGTGGCTCCCGAAATGGTATCCAGGGCTTCGACCAGCGGCACGCCCGCCTTGAAAGTCACCGCCAGCGTGCGCGAGAACCGGGCGATCGCGCTGTTGTGCATGATCTGGCCGATCACCGGAACCTTGAGGATCACCCGATCAACCAGGTGCTGGAACGCGGCCGATCGTTTGAACGCCATGACCGTGGCAATGCCGCCGCCCACCAAGACGATGGCTGCCAGCCACCAGTACGAAGTGGCAAAGTTGGAGGCGGCGATGATCATCTTGGTGAAGGCAGGCAGATCGGCCCCGAAGTCCCTGAATACCGTCTCGAAACTCGGTACCACGAAGATCAGCAGGATGGCGCTGACGATCAGCGCGACCGCCACCGTCATGGCTGGATAGAACATGGCCTTCTTGATCTTGCCCTTCAGGGCTTCGGTGCTTTCCTTGTAGTTCGCGATGGTGTCCAGCACCGTCTCCAGCACACCGGCGCCTTCACCGGCGCGCACCAGGTTGCGATACAGCTCGTCGAACTGGACCGGGAACTTGCTGATCGCTTCGGACAGGGACGAGCCGCCTTCGATGTCGGTGCGGATCGCACCGATCATCTTCTTCATGCGCGGGTTCTTGTGGCCCTCGCCGATGATCTCCAGCGAGGTCACGATCGGCACGCCGGATTTCATCATGGTCGCCATCTGGCGGCTGAAGAAGGCGATATCGGCGGGTTTGATCGGCTTGCCGGCGGCACCAAACAAGGGCTTGGGCTTGGGCTTGAGCACCGTGGGCGTAATGCCCTTGCTGCGCAGCTCGGCGCGCAGCATATTGGCATTGCGCGCCTCCTGCTCGCCCTTCATCTTGGTGCCGCGCTTGTCGGTGCCTTCCCAGACAAACATCACCAGCTGCCTGGTGCTGCGCGCGACCGGGACGGATTTCCGGGCGGCGGAACGGGTTACGGCCATTGTTGGTTCCCCAGTTGCCGGCATCCCCACGCCGGGTAGCTCAGCCCGCATGGTAGCCGGTTCGGCCAGCAAAAAAACGTGCAACTGTCAGATTGCGCTGGCAATCCGCCACCCCGTTCCCCTACGAACACCCCTGACCCCGCCGACGCACCGCCCTTCTCGTAGGAGCGCACCGCAGGGGCGCGATGGGGGCTTTACCGGTAAGGCCCCATCGCGCCCCTGCGGTGCGCTCCTACAAAAACGGGCTGGAAAGGAGCTATCTTGCTGATGATCCTTTCTCTTCCGGACTGGCATGTCCACGACGCTTTCACAGGTGCGAGATGTCCTCGAACGCCAGCCAGGCATCCGCCAGGCCCTGGTGTTTGGTTCGGTCGCCTCGGGGATGGCACGGGCCGACAGCGACCTGGATATTGCGGTGGATGCCGGACGGCCGCTGGACGCGGCGGCAAGGATCGGATTGATCCAGGCGCTGGCCGCGGCCACGGGACGTGCGGTGGATCTGATCGACCTGAGGACGGTGGGCGAGCCGCTGCTGGGCCAGATCCTGAAGCATGGCCGGCGTGTGGTCGGCAGCGATGCCGAGCGGGCCGAGCTGATTCGCCGGCACCTCTTCGATGCCGAGGATTTCCTGCCGTACGTCGAGCGGATGCTGCAGGAGAGAAGACGGGCATGGATAGGCTGATCGTCGAGCGCAAGCTGGATTCCCTGCGGCGTTCTGGGTCAGGGTGTTTGTAGGAGCGCACCGCAGGGGCGCGATGGGGCTTTACCGGTAAGGCCTCTCGCGCCCCTGCGGTGCGCTCCTACGACGGCACTGCCGGGTCAATCCTTGGTGACGCGGTTGATCTCGGCCAGGCTGGTCAGGCCCTGCTTGGCCTTCCACAGCGCGGACTGGCGCAGGTCGCGGACGCCCGAGCGCTCGGCGGCTTCGGCGATCTGGATCGCGCCGCCGCCGGCCAGCACGATGGCGCTGATTTCATCGGTCATGGGCATGACCTGGTAGATGCCCACGCGGCCCTTGTAGCCTTCGGTGCACTCGTCGCAGCCGACTGCCTCGTACAGGGTGAAGGCCCCGTCCAGGTCGGCCTGGCTGAAGCCTTCGGCCAGCAGGGCATGGGCGGGCAGCTGGTGCGGCCGCTTGCAGCGCGGGCACAGGCGCCGGGCCAGGCGCTGGGCGATGACCAGGGTGACCGAGCTGGTGATGTTGTACGGGGCGATGCCCATGTTCATCAGGCGGGCGATGGTCTGCGGGGCATCGTTGGTGTGCAGGGTGGAGAGCACCATGTGCCCGGTCTGGGCGGCCTTGATGGCAATCTCGGCCGTTTCCAGGTCGCGGATTTCGCCGACCATGATGATGTCCGGGTCCTGGCGCAAGAAGCTGCGCAGGGCCGCGGCGAAGGTCATGCCGCGCTTGGTGTTCTGCTGCACCTGGTTGACCCCGGGCAGGCGGATTTCCACCGGGTCCTCGGCGGTGGAGATGTTGCGCGTCTCATCGTTGAGGATGCCCAGCGCGGTATACAGCGACACGGTCTTGCCCGAGCCGGTGGGGCCGGTGACCAGGACCATGCCATAGGGTTTGTGGATGGCATCCAGGAACAGCTTCTGCTGGTCCGGCTCGTAGCCCAGCTTGTCGATGCCCAGCTTGGCCGCGCTGGCATCCAGGATGCGCAGCACCACCTTTTCGCCAAACAGGGTGGGCAGGGTGCTGACGCGGAAGTCGATCTGCCGGGTCTTGGACAGATTCAGCTTGATGCGACCGTCCTGCGGCACGCGCTTTTCGGCAATGTCCAGCTGCGCCATCACCTTCAGGCGCGCGGCGATGCGCTGGTTGAGCTTCTGCGGCGCCTTGGCGACCTGCTTGAGGATGCCGTCGATGCGCAGGCGCACGCGGTAGTCGGTCTCGTAGGGTTCGAAGTGGATGTCCGAGGCGCCGCGGCGGATCGCATCCACCAGCACCTTGTTGATGAACTTGACCACGGGCGTGTCATCGCCCTTGGCGTCCACGCCGGTGTCGCCGGTGACCTCATCCTCGCCGCCGCTGGTATCGAGGTTGTCCAGGCCTTCTTCGTCTCCGCCGAGCCCGCCCAGCGTATCGGAGGCGTTATGCCAGGCCTCCAGCGTGCGCCTGAGCTGGTCGTCGGCGATCAGGATCGGTTCGACCACCAGGTTGGTGTGGAACTTGATCTCGTCCAGCGCCTGCATCCTGGTGGGGTCGGACACCCCCACGTAGAGCTTGTTGCCGCGCTTGAACAGCGGCAGCACCTGGTGCTTCTGCAACAGCTCCTCGCTGACCAGCTTGAGCGCGTTCTGGGCCGGATCGAAGGCCGACACGTCCATCAGCGGGATGCCGAACTCGATGGCATTGGCCGCGGCCAGGTTGGCCGCGGTGACCAGCTTCTTTTCCTGGATCCATTGCGCCAGCGGCACCTTGGCCCCGGTGGCTTCGGCCATGGCGGTGCGGGCGGCGCCCTCTTCCAGGGCGCCATCCATGACCAGACGGCGGGCGATGCCGGTGATGCCGACCAGGTTGGGGGCAGGTTGGGCGTTCATGCGGCTTCCCAGGGAAATGGCCAAAAGGTTACCGCAAATGCCATGCCATGGCCGTGGCAGGCGGCTCGAGCACGTAGGGCGGGTCTCGACCCGCCATTGCCATGCATCCGCCCACGCATGCGTCGATCGAAGGCGGAACGTAGGGCGGGTCTCGACCCGCCATTGCCATGCCTCCGCCCACGCACATGCATGGACGTAGGGCGGGTCTCGACCCGCCATCGCCATGCATCCCCCCACACATGCATGGATGTAGGGCGGGTCTCGACCCGCCATTGCCATGCATCCGCCCACGCACATGCATGAATCGACGGCGTCCCGGCGAGCCGAGAGCGGCGGGTCAAGACCCGCCCTACGTTCCTATACATTGGCATGTTCAGGCAAAGACGAGGCGACAATGACCGACACCTTTCTCAAGTATCAGGGCAACAGCCTGGGGGTGCGCCTGCCCGCAGCGGTGGCCCGGGCCGCCGGCCTGCGCGCTGACCAGCGCGTGCGGGTGAGCGTGGAGGGCGAACGGGTCGTGATCGAGCGCGTGCAGGAAACGCCTTTGACCCTGGAGCAGCGGCTGGCACGGTTCAACCCTGACCGGCATGGGGGCCAGGCGCTGGTGAGCGAGCGCGTGGGGGCGGAGCGGTGGTGAAGAAGCCGCTGGCGCCCTGGGTGCCCGGTCGCCAGGAGGTCATCTGGATCGATTGCAACCGTAGGGCGGGTCTCGACCCGCCATTGCGTCTTGGCGGGTCGAGAGCGGCGGGTCAAGACCCGCCCTACGTCCTGGCGGTGCTCAACCAGATCGTGCAATTGGCCTGACAGCGCGCCGGCCGCCCTCTTGCTCCTGGATGAGGTCCAGGCCGGCCAACCCCCGGCAATGCTTTAAGCTTCGGACAGCACGTAGGGCGGGTCTCGACCCGCCATTGCCATGCATCCGCCCACGCATGCACGCACATGCATGAATCGACGGCGTCTTGGCGGTCGAGAGCGGCGGGTCAAGACCCGCCCTACGGTCCTGGCAGCCGTCGTCCTGACGGGGAAGGACTACTCGGCGCGCCTTGCGCTCACCGCGAAAACGCTGGACCACCTGAGGAATTCCCATGGCGCAGATCTCGAAAAATGGTGGAAGGAGCGATTCGCTCACGCCTTCGACGCGCTTACTGAATCAGAGGCTCGGTACCTCGCCCGCACCAAGGATGCTGACACCATCCGAAATCGCATTGTTGCGGCAGAGCAAGCGTGAAATCGCCCAGCGTGCCGCCGGGATTACCGGTTCCCGCCGAAGCACGGTTTGCGAGAAACCGTAGGGCGGGTCTCGACCCGCCATCACCATGCCTCCCCCCACCCACATGCATGGATGTAGGGCGGGTCTCGACCCGCCATTGCCATGCATCCGCCCACGCACATGCATGGATGTAGGGCGGGTCTCGACCCGCCATCACCATGCATCCGCCCACGCACATGCATGAATCGACGCCGTCCCGGCGGGCCAAAAGCGGCGGGTCAAGACCCGCCCTACGTCTTGGCGCGCCATGCGTAACAAGGCCAAGTCAGCCAAGGTGCGTTTGCGTGGTGCCGGCGGCGTGCCGCAGGCAAGTTCTGTCAGCACAAATGGATGGATCAGGACCTTGTCCTGGGACATCAGGCTGACCAGTGCCGCGTTGTGGTGGCGGAAGTGATCGACCCAGACCAAGGTATCGACCAGTACGTCCATCAGCGCGAAGACTTCTGGCGGCGCCGCGGGATGCCGGCCATGTCCGGAGCCTTGCCACCAAGCGCAGCCAGCCGCTTCGCCGCCTGAATGCGGACGAAGGTGCGGATGGCCTCGCGGAACAAATCGGCCTTGTCCATCTCCGGATCGGCCATTTCCAAGGCCTTCTCGTACAGCGCGTCTTCAATGGTGATCGTGGTGCGCATGGCAGGGCCCCGAATCATATTTGATGAAGTATCACATCATATTCCACATCTTCGCATCCGGCCCCGGGACGACGGCGGAAACGACAAACGTAGGGCGGGTCTCGACCCGCCACCGCACAACCCGCCACCCCGGGCGCCGGCACACGCGCGTGCACGGGCCATAAGACGACGATCACCTATCCATGCCCGCCCTGTCTCGTGAGGATCCGCTCGACATAGGGCAGGAAATAATCGGCGTCGAAAAGGTGCCAAAGAGGGATTCCTTCGGCCGGCTTGACGGTCGGGACCCGCCCTGTGGTCCTATTTCGGCCTAAGGGCCGGCCCGACGGGCGATAACTCCCCGTCCGCTAGTGGAACCGCTGCCGGCCTGTGGAGGATCATCCTCATATCTGCCTGTTCAAGATGTGTAACATAGGTAGATGGCTCGGGTATACCTAAGTATCTCGTCCACGCTTCAAGCAGCGTGATATCACTTGGGCGCCATCTTGGTGAAGTTAAAGCTCGAACTGGCTCCTGTATGGAACCCAGCAGTCCAATCGATAGAATTCCAGCGAGAGCCAGTTTCCAGTTTCTGGGGCCCGGCCTGCAAAGCGGCATGACCGCCGAAAGAGCGAGGATCATTAACGCAGGAATAGAGGCCCGCATGACAATATCGTTGCCGTAGCCGAATTTGTAGAGTGGAAGTAAAGCCAATATAATTACGGATATACTGATCCTGATATCGAACACTTTTAGCCGCCAGAGAACAATCGCCAGCAGACCAAATTCGAGAAGGCAAAAAGCTAGGTAGAGTGTGCTCAATGGGCGAATGTTTCTGCCGTCATCTGGAAATATCCAGCCTCCTGGGATATGGGTGGAACCCATTGTCAGATAGCGAAGGCACACCAACGTTAGAAGCGCAATTGGAAGAGCAGTTTTTGGGGAAATAACCGCCCTTATGTCATTTTTCCAATTAATGCCGACAAGGAAGAATGGAGCTGTACCAAGCGCGGCGAAAGGGGACCAAATTAAAATGCTGCTTCCCAGCAAAGGAGTCAGTTTGGCAAGCTGTGGGCTGCGCCAGTGTCGAAGAATAATGAGCGTACATAGCCAAGCGGGTATTGCGTAGTTCGGCACCCAAAAAAACAAGGTCGAGTTTGACGAATATTGGGCAAATGCTGCCCACCACTCTATGTGCTGTCCGAGGCCCGGAAGGGATGCATGGATTAACGCATAGCCCAAAAAATCAAGTCCTCCAAATCCAAGCATGAGGAGTACAGCTAAAACTCTTTGGGCCGTTTTTTCAAATAACGATATTGCCCCGCACAGGACAAGAAAAAAACCCAACGACGTCCATAAATAAAGTGCTACTTCAGCTGTCTTTAGTCCGCATATTGACCCTATCAATGCGGCCGGCAGATAGTATCCAACAGGCGCGCGCAAAATAAGTGGGGACGCGCTGGCCGATGGGTATGCAGGGGGCCAAGCGGTGAATGTTAGGTCCCGTAACAACGCGTCTCTAAAAATCCAATCAGAGTTTGCATAGAACCAATGGCCAATCCCACTCAAGGATGTCCAGACCATGGCGACTACAAAGAGCGCGGCCAGCCCTAATTTAGATGTTTTGCCGCAGGACCATCTCATATTTCCAAGAGTCTGCCATGCCCCGTAGCAATAAAGGAGCGCGACTGGAATAGCGAATATTGGTTTAAGCCATGTGCTGAATAGGAGGGCCGGAACCGCCAAGTACAACAGGGTGATTGAGTCGAGCAGTGCTTGATTATCACCACGATGATTCCGTGGCTGCGAACCGTTCAATTACTTTTCCTCATGATACTCGTCGTCCACGTTGATCGCCCAGATCGCAGCCTTGTCTATCTCGTTGGCCGCGATTTGTCGGGCCGCTTCCTTCGCGGTCAGCATCGAATGATCTTGGTTGTTGTAGCGGTGCATGCCGTTCCTGCCGATAAGGAACAGGTTCTCGACAGCGTCCAGCGCGCGCTGCAGAGCATCAAAGGACTTGTAGGCCTCGCCGAAATAGCCCGGATAAGCTTTCGGAACGCGGATGACCACGGCGTCGGCGGGCTTTTCGGCTTCGACCAAGCCTATCTCGACCATTTCTCGATGTGCCAGCGCCTGTAGTTCGGCGTCCGCCAGGTTCCAAAGGGGGTCACCTTCGCGGCAGAAGAATTCCAGCCCCAGCCATACCGTGTCCGGGTCTGCCACCATGTAGGGGCTCCAGTTGTTGAACACCTGCACCCTGCCGACGTTGACGCCTGGCTCCTGGATATAAATCCAGTTGTCATCCAACTGCCTCCTGATCGCTCTCTTGGGATATAGCAGGCCCACGGTGATGAAATCCCGATACGACAGTCCCAGCGCGATGTCGCGAATGTGCGCAGGCCAGGCATCGGCACAGGCCGCCACCAGATCCTTGATGGACATTGTTGAAATCAGGTGGGTGCAAGCAATCTCGTGTCGTTTGGCGTGAGCATCCAGATACCCTATCGAGCGGACCTTTCCATCTTCGATGTCGATGCGGTCAACCCGGCACTGCATCAGCAAGGTCCCACCCTTCTCCGTGAAACGTTGCGCCGCTGCTTCCCACATCTGTCCAGGACCGTATTTGGGATAAAGGAAGCTTTCGATCAGTGAGGTTTGCTCAGATTGCTGTGCGTTCCTGCCGATCGCGTTACGAAACGCATGCGAGATCGCCTTGGTAATCGAAAGGCTCTTGACGCGCTGGGCGCCCCAGGCAGCACTGATTTCTGCGCACGGCGCCCCCCATACCTTTTCGGTGTATTCCTTGAAGAACTGACGATACAGCCGCCAGCCGAACCGGTTGACCATGAAATCGCGCAGGGAGGTCTCCGGTCGGATGGGATGCAGGCGTGCCCGCATGTAGCTGAGGCCGAAGGTGAAGCTTTTCCACGGGCCCAGCTTGAGCAGGTTGTCCAGGTTGATCTTCAGCGGGTAATCGAAGAAGCGCTTGTTGAAGTAGATGCGCGACTGGCGGTTGCGCAGCAACATCACCTGCTTGTCTGCCACGGTGGCGTCACAGGCAGGCAGGTCGGCACGGCGTCCACCTTGGTAACGCAGCTCGCGCGGTTCGTCCCCGCTTGGCGCGGCGACTGGAAGCAGGTCCTGCCACCACGCCATTACCCAGTCCGACTTGGAGAAGAAACGGTGGCCGCCAATGTCGATGCGGTTGCCATTGTGGTTGACGGTGCGCGATATGCCGCCGACCTGCGCAGCGGCTTCCAGCACGATGATGTTCTTGATTCCGGTGGCCTGCAGTTCGAGGGCTGCGGTGAGCCCGGCGGGTCCTGCGCCAATGATGATGATGTTCATCATGCGACATGCTTCCTTTTGAATAGCAAGATCGACCGCAATAGGTAATTGAACAGAAATGTGACGATCGAAGCCATCAGGCGGACATGCTCGGGGACATGGTGCAGTACTTCAATCCCGACGAACAAGGCAGCCTGCGTCAGCGCCAGTCCCGCCACGCCGATGGCCACGAAACTGGTGAATTCCACGGCGCCGCGGCGCTCCAGGCGGCGTTCGCCGAAAACCCATGTGATGCTGCACAGGTAGGCCAGAACAGCACCTCCTGCGAAACTGATCGTCGCCGACAGCCACCAAGGCCAGCTGAATACCCGCAACCCGAGCGAGAACAGGCTGAGATCCAACGCCAGCGCCAGCAGCGAGGCAGCCAAGTAGCGCAGGAGCTGTGCGTTCGCTAGTCGCCACAACATCGCCCACAGCGACGGGGAACGCCGGATCGATTGGGTCACGCTTGAAATCATGATGCGTCATCCCCTCGCTTTCTCTTTTCCCAATCGGAACAACGGTATAGATACAGCGTCGTCTGAAGTTTGCCGCTGGCGGCATCGTGCACCTGCCATTGGCCATTCACTGCGCGAGACTGTCTGATGGGCATTACAAAGTAGTCCGGTGGCGCAAGATCGCCGTAGGGCGTGCACAGATGGGCCAATTCACTCTTTCCGACCTCGCACGCTTCGGGCTTGGCCTTGGTTTGTTTCCACTCGCATTCCTGGATGGCCTTTTCCGCCGGGATAATTTGCAAATGGCGCTTGATTCCCATGATGGAGGTTTCTCGGTGGAACATTTGCCCGGACATCTGGTATATGCTGAAATAACTGGCACGGTTGAGCGTCAGCCATGCGCCTAGCGGAAGTTTCTCCGCCGAATACCAATAGACCTGTGCTTTTTCGGGAATGGAGGCGCCGAACACGTCGGCTTCATCCGCATACCGTTCGAAGGTGCGCGTCCATGGGCTGCGCGAATCCCAGGCCGAGACCGATCCGGCCACTGCCAGCACACCAACGCAGAAAAGCACCGCCGCGCCCAGTCGCCCGGCACGCTTATGTACGCACCACAGGCATAACGCAACCACCCCCAGCAGCAGTGGATGAGACAACAGCACCACGTCCTGCCTGACCCGAGAAAGTACACCGCCATACATGTTGAAGACCATCCAGCTCGACATCGCGTAACGCAGGAAACTGACGACCATGATTGCCATCACCGCCGCCGCGATCACCTTGCGCAACGAGGGGCGCACGCTCCCTCCCCAGTATCTCCAGACGATATGCAGCAGGATAGTCACTGTTGCCAGCAAGGTGGCTTCGGAGCCTGGCAGGCTGGCTCCGAGTACGGCCGTGGCCCCGAGCAGCAGCGCGGACATGCGGCCGTCGTTCTTCCAGGCGCGCCCCAGCAGCCAGGGCAAGCTGGCGATAGCCGTCCAATGCGTACACCACAGCACGCGCCAGAGTTGCAGGCCGGTCGGCAACACCAGCTTCAGCGTGTCAGCCAGCAACAACGTGATCCCCAGGCCGAGCACCATCGCCAGCATGGCGCTCTTTGCCATCCGCCCCACAGCCCAATCTATGTCCGAACGGATTGCTACAGAATACAGAAGGTAGAAATCCGTCAGCGCAATGCACCAGTCGGTGGGTCGCCAGTTGCTCAGGAAAATATGGCTGCTGTAAGTGGATATTAATTCCAGCCAATCGTTGTCGATGTGCTGAAACAACTGTCCAAACGGCTTGATTCCCAGCAGCGCCAGGCCGCACACCGGTAGCAGCGCCAGCAGGCACCACAGCCAGCGCCGATCTGAACGGACCAGCCAGCACCAGGCGAAGATGGCGCCTGCCAGCGCCTGCAATGGATGCAGCATGCCCGCAACGAGCAGGGCAAGTGCGGCCAGCAGCAGGCGCCCCCGCACCGTGCAACCGATTGCCACCAAGGTGAGCGCTTCGGCATACGGTCGGGAAGTCAGGAATGGTTCGGCGTAGCTGAAGATGCCATATGCGCCGTAGCGCGTGGGCATGGCCAGCAGCGCCAACAGCGCCGGCATCCGCCAGCGATTTGGCAAGAGCGCGCGCAGCAATATCCAGCTTGCGGCATAGAACAGCACGCGTCCCAGCAGCGTCAGCCACAGGAATACTTCCCCGGGACTGAAATGCGCAATCAGCAGCGCGATGAGGCGAGGGAACAGCGTGTAGTCGCCCTGGCTGCCCGCGACGAAGAAGATGTCATGTGCGTAGATGTCTGGATGCAGTAGATAGAGCGCCTGGACCAAGTACAGCGGCGCATCGTGGCGGATGCCGGTGTAGGGACGCAGGTACAGGAGAACGGCCAGTGCGAACAGCCAGAAGGTCCAGCGCTGCAAACGGAGAGGGGGCGACGCCAAGGGAAGATCCATAAAAGCAAACCCCGCTGGGGCGGGGTTTGTTCGAATACGAAACCGCGCATATCCCGTAGGGATAGCAGGCACTCAGCCCTTGCAGCTACCAGGGCGGTACTTCTGCGGAATTGACCCGGCGCAGGTCCAGTCCACCGCACCGGTCGAGGCGTTCAACGTGGCGCTTAGCGTAATGGTCGAGCCGTCTACGCCGGCACCAATGCTCTGCGCGGTGGCGGTAATCACGCTGCCATTCCAACCTACGCTGGAAACGAACTTGGAAGACTGACTCTCAAAGCCACTGTAACTGCTAGGCGGCAGCGAATTGTTAGAAGCTGCATATTCGGACACGGCGGTGCGCAGCGAAGAGGCCGAGAGCAACACCTCGGACACCTTGGCCTTCTTGGTGTAGTCGCTATATGCCGGCAACGCAATGGCCGCCAAAATGGCGATGATGGCGACCACGATCATCAGTTCGATGAGGGTGAAGCCGCCCTGCATGTTCTTCTTCATGAAGTTGTTCCTTAAAGATGGATTGGCTGGATGGAGTTGCAAGGGGACACCGTCTCCCCGTGTCCCCCGGACTGACGCGGACCGTGGGTGCCGTGGACGCCCCACGTGCGGGGTGTCCGCAGCATGAATCGTGCCAAGCCAGCGGCGGCCCACGCGCCGCCGCTGGGGATGCATTCAGCTGCATCTGTCCGCCCTGGAGGGCGGGGACGTGTGGCGCGTTGTTGACCGGATGGGTCACAAGGTGACGCGGCGCGTCAGAGTGTGAGGCGGGCATTGTGGGCGATCGCGGCGGGGGCGCCGCGCCTGCGGGGATGGTGGATCGGGCTTGACGACGGCAGTCGGCGGCCAGGGGGCGGCTGTGGCCTGCCTTCAAGCCAAAAGCCCCCCTCATCTGCCCTGCGGGCATCTTCTCCCCCGCACGCGGGGGAGAAGGGGCGTTGCATCTGGGGAGCGGCGCCGTGTCCCGCAGTCCTCCTGCGACAAGGCGCGCGGCTGTGTCCATTTGCAGTCAGCCGACTGGCCAGGCCAGTTCGGGTTGAACTGTCAGGCGGCAGACCCGAGTTGCCAGCCAGGGAACACCAGGACAGCCGGATGGCAGTGGAGAGCAGTGCCCAGCACCTTGGCCCGCTCCACGCCCAAGTTGACGCGGCCATTCTCGATGCTGGAGATGGTGGGCTGGGGAAGGCCGCACAGGGCAGAGAGTTGAGTCTGGCTAAGGCCTTGCAACGCACGGATGATCCGCACCGACTCACCAGGAGTGACATCGATGCGCTTTTTGGCGGGAATGAGCTTGCGCATATCAGCGTTTCCGATAGTCATGGGATGTGACACCTACGACTTGGACGATCATGACGTCAGCCTCTACGGAGTAGATGACCCGCCATTGCTCGTTTAGCCGGGATGACCTAAAGCCTTTCCAGTCGCCAGAGCGTGCCTGGTCCCGGAAACCCTTGATGGCGCGGAGCCCTTGCGGCCCGGAAAGCATGGCAATGTCTTTCCACTTTTCGTAGCGCTTAAGGATCTCGGTTGGCGTGCTTGCGGACGCTGCGCACCAGTGCACGGGCGTCCTGGCGGGACTTGATGCCGTAGGACTCGAGGCTTTCGTCGATCAGTTGACCGATGGTCTTGCCGCGCTGGTCCGCCGCGTTCCGCGTCAGATTGCGAGGGTGTGGGCGCGTGCCGTGGGGGCGATCGCGGCGGGGCGCCGCTCCTACGGGGTGCTGGATCGCGCTCGACGAGGGTGATCGGCGGCCAGGGGGCGGCTGTGCGGGCATCTTCTCCCCCGCGGGCGGGGAGAATGGGCGAGGGAGCGGCGGGTCGAGACCCGCCCTACGCATCTTCTCCGCCGCACGCGGGGGAGAAGGGACAATTGGTCTGACGCGGCGGGCTACAGACCGCAGCTCATCCCGAGGCCGGCGGCCACTGTTGGGCGGCGTGCAATACACGCAGGACGGTCACGGCGCGGGCATCCTCGGCATAGACGAGGATGTAGTTCGAACCCACCACCATCTCGCGCGTGCCGGGTACGCGGCCGGCGCGATATAGCCGGGGGTGCTGCGGCAAGGTGGCAGCCTTGGTTTCCACCTCGTCTTTCAGTCGTTGCGCCGCGTCAGGGTTGTCGTCGGAGATGTAGTCGATGATCGTCAAGAGGTCCAGGCGTGCGCCTTGGCGCCATTCAAGAACGGGCACGACGCTTTTTGTCGATCAGGGCCTGGGCTTCGTCCATGACCTGCGGGTGCGGAACGGGAGGGCGGGGATCGATCAAAGCCTCCTGCACCCTGGCGCGGAACCAGGCATCGTGCGCCTGCGGGTCGACGGCCAGGCCTGCGGGCAGGCCACCTTCCCTGGTCACGCGCGTGAGCAGGATGCGCACCGCATCGGACACCGTCAGGCCGACCTTGGCCAAGGCCTCGGTGGCCTGCGTCTTGAGTTGATCGTCAATGCGGACATGGAGCATCGAAGTGCGGGCGGCCATAGGGGTTTCCTCGAAATCCTTGGATTCGATCAATCATGTATCTCATGAGAGATACGGTCAAGTCGCCTGGAGGCTGGGGTTGGTGGCCGGTCTTGCATCTGCCCTCGCGGCGGGCAGGGCGGTCCCCGCCCGCAAGCCAAAAGCCCCCCTCATCTGCCCTGCGGGCATCTTCAATCCCCCGCACGCGGGGGAGAAGGGGCGAGGGAGGTTCACATCGGACGGTGGGTCGAGCGGCGGGTCGGGCGGGGTCGAGCGGCGGGTCGAGACCCGCCCTACGGCATCTTCTCCCCCGCACGCGGGGGAGAAGGGGCGTCCCCGCCGCGTCGCATCTGGGGCGATCGCGACGGGGGCGCCGCTCCTACGGGGGTGCGCGGTGCTGGCGGCTGGGTTGCGCTGGCGGTCCAGGTGGACTAAGGTTAATGGACTTAGTCATGATCGGTCGCCATGAAAAGCTTCAACATCCATTACGCCAAGACGCATTTTTCCGCGCTGATCGCCCAGGCCTCGCAAGGGACGGCCTTTGTCATCGCCAAGGCGGGCAAGCCGGTGGCCAAGGTGGTCCCCTTCGATGCACCCGAGCCGAAGCCGACAAGGCGGATCGGGTTCCTGGGCGGGGCCGGTTTCAGGATCCCCTCGCAGGAAAGGTTCAATGAGATCGGAGCCGGGGACATCGAGGCCATGTTTGGCGGCGATCCATGAAATATCTGGTCGATACGCATCTGCTGCTCTGGGCTGCGGTGGGCCAGACAAGCAGCCGCAAGTCCCGTGCGGGCCTCACGGTGGAAGCGATCGCGGTCATCGAGGACCTGGACAACACGCTTTTCTTCAGTGCCGCCGCGATCTGGGAGGTTTGCATAAAGTCGGCGCTGGGAAAACCGGATTTCAACGTGGATGCCAACGTGCTGCGGCGGGCGCTGCTGGACAACGGTTACCTGGAACTGCCCATCAGCAGCGAGCACGCCGCGGCGGTCGGTGGCCTGGCGGGGCACCACGCAGATCCGTTTGACCGGATCCAGATCGCCCAGGCCACGGTCGAGGGGATCGTCCTGCTCACCGACGATGCTGCGATCGGGCAATACGCGAACCATCCGGTCCGGGTTGTCTGAGCGTCCTGCGTGGTGATCGGCGTTTATGCGGCTTGGGGTGTGATGGGCTTGACCGGTGAAGCCTGAGCGGCGGGTCGAGACCCGCCCTACGTGGTGATTGGTGTTGTTGCGCGGTGGGGGTGGGGATCGTGGGGCTGTGGGTTGGTCGGTGAGGCCTTTCGCGCCCTTGTGGTGCGCTCCTACGGGGAGCGCTGCCAGTCGTCGAAAGCCCCGCGCGCGATCGCCCGTGCGCGCGCGAAGACGTCGGCGGCCGTGCGGGGGAGTGGGCGCAGGATCAGTGCGCCGTCCTGTTCGGTGATCTCCACTTCATCGGCTTGCAGGCGGTAGCGTGCGGGAATGCGGACGGCTTGCGCCTTGCCCAGCGTGAACAGCTTGGCGGTGGTGGTCATGGTGGTGGCCTGGTTGATGGCGTTGTGTGTTGAGCATACCTATGCGTGGGGCCGGAGCGGCGGGTCGAGACGAGCGGCGGGTCGAGACCGGAGCGGCGGGTCGAGACGAGCGGCGGGTCGAGACCGGGGCGGCGGGTCGAGACGAGCGGCGGGTCGAGACGAGCGGCGGGTCGAGACCCGCCCTACGATATCAATGGGGGATATCTCACGTTCCCGTGGCGGATGTGGGCGTGGAAGGGGTGGTGGGGATCGGCCGGGGACGCGTTTCCGTCCGGCGTGGGTGGCGGGTCGAGATCCGAGTGGCGCGTCGAGACCCGCCCTACGGTTTCGCTCTTGTTCTTTTCAGGCGATGGCCTGGATGCCGTTCTTCTCGACCACGGTGAGCAGACGCAGCGCCGGGCCACCTGGCCTTTTGACGCCGCGCTCCCAATCCGAAACCACATTTTTGCTGACATTCATGTAGCGGGCAAAAACCGGCTGTGACAGGTGTTCGCGCTCGCGCAGGGCGCGGATGCGTTCCGGTGGCATGGGTTGCACGGGGGCCAGGCACCCCTCGTCGAATTCGCGCATGGTCTGCTTGTCCACTGCGCCTGCCTCGTGCAGCGCCTCCATCGTTTCATGGATGGCGGCGAAGGCTTCACTCCGATATTTCTTCACCATTTCTTTTGACCTCCGAGAACTGGCCCTTGGCGATCAACTCCGCCAGTTGGGCATCTGACAATCCAAGCACATGGGTCGCCGCCTTCTTGAACATCGCTGCTTCGTCAGCGTCGATGTCGGCACGGTCGCTCTTGGCGAAGCCATAGACGAAGAACGCGCGTTCGCTCGTGCGGTACAGGACGATGGTGCGAAAGCCGCCCGACTTGCCTTGCCCCGGCCTTGCCAGGCGCTGCTTGATGACGCCGCCGCCCAGGTCGGCGTCGATGCGCCCGCGTTCGGCGCGGTCGATGGCATCCAGCATCGCCCGGTTCGTAATCCGTTGCTTGCGGGCGAATCGCTCGAACCAACCGTTCTTGAAGACTTTCATGCGGCCATCCCTGGACCAAGGCCATGTCACACTTAGCGTGACATGGGAGGGGCGGAAGAGCAAGCGGAAAATGCCTTGATGGCGTGGTCGCCCGCGCGCGCGCGAAGACATCGGCGGCCGTGCGGGGGGGGGCGTGGAAGGGGCGGCGGGGATCGGCCGGGGATGCATTTCCGTCCGGCCTGGGCGGCGGGTCGAGACCCGCCCTACGCTTGGGGTGTAGGAGCGCACCGCAGGGGCGCGATGGGCTTTACCGGTAAAGCCTCTCGCGCCCCTGCGGTGCGCTCCTACGGGGGTGTTTGTGCGGCCTGTTTTTGGCCACCGCAGACGCATGGACGGGGCGATTACTCGATGCCCAGCTTCTTGAGCTTGTAGCGCAGGGCGCGGAAGGTGATGCCCAGCTGGGCGGCGGCCTTGGTCTTGTTCCAGCGGTTGTCTTCCAGGGCCTTGTGGATGGCGGCGATGGGTCGCTCTGGCCGTGGGCGTTGCTTATAGCTCGACCAGGGCGCGGCGGAAGATTGCCTGTAATCCGGTGTAGTCGCAGTGGACTGCAGCAACGCAACTTGCGATCCTTTGGAGATATCCACTTGGCGCAATTGGCCTGCCCACGGATAGACCTCCCCGAACAGATTTCGGTGAAGCTGGCGCAGATAGTCCAGGTCGAATGGGCCGACTCCGATTTCGATGGTATCGGCAGCGGCGGCGGCAAATTCCGCTTCGGCCTGTTGAAGCTGGTCTGGATCGCGGATGTCCAGAAGATTGCGCAGTACGGTCGTCCCTGGATAGCAGGCCGGGTCGTCTTCGGCGCCGTACTTGTCGCTCATCGGCGCGTGACAGCGTACTTTTTCTTCAATTCGGCTGCGTTGGGAAGCGTATTGGCCTTGTCGGCGATGGGTGCTGCGATCTCGATGCCTTCCAGGCGCTGGCTGGCCGCGAAATTCGCCCGGCGGTTCTGATGATAGTAGCGAAGGATGATGTCGAGCGTGGGGCGCTTCATGGGGTGACCTGCTGCATGGGACGCGTGGATTGTAGCTGCGTTGTTTGCGGGTGTGCTCCGCCGGGGTCGTCCAGCGTTCTTGTTTCAAAGGCCGATGGGCCATCGCGCAAGGACGGCTACTCGATGCCGAGCTTCTTGAGCTTGTAGCGCAGGGCGCGGAAGGTGATGCCCAGCTGGGCGGCGGCCTTGGTCTTGTTCCAGCGGTTGTCTTCCAGGGCCTTGTGGATGGCGGCGCGTTCCATCTGTTCGATGTAGGAGGGCAGCGGGCCCTCGGCATCGCCGTTGCCGGCCGGGGCGCCGTTGGCCGGGGGCGGGCTGCCGAACGGGGCGGGGTTCGGGCGGAACGGGTCGTGGTCCTGCGCGGGCGGCAGGGCGGCCAGTGGCGCTGGGGCGCGGCGTTCGGCCTGGGGCAGGCGCAGGTCGCCGGCGTCGATGGCCTCGCCGTCGGCCATGGCCATGGCCCGCTCCAGGATGTTTTCCAGCTCGCGCACGTTGCCGGGGAAGGGATAGCGGGCCAGGGCCTCCAGCGCGGCAGCGGTCAGGTGCGGCGCGCTGCGCTGCTGGTGGCCGGCCAGGCGGGTGAGGATGGCGCCGGTCAGCAGCGGCAGGTCGCCGGTGCGTTCGCGCAGCGGCGGCACGCGCAGCTCGATGACATTGATGCGGTAGTACAGGTCGTGGCGGAAGCGGCCGTCCTGGGCCAGTTCGCCCAGGTCGTTGTGGGTGGCCGACAGGATCCGCACGTCCACCTGGGTCTCGCCGGAGGCGCCGACCGGGCGCACGGCTTTTTCCTGGATGGCGCGCAGCAGCTTGACCTGCATCGGCAGCGGCAGCTCGGCCACCTCGTCCAGGAACAGGGTGCCGCCGCTGGCCGCCTGGAACAGGCCCTGCTTGTCGGCATGGGCGCCGGTGAAGCTGCCCTTCTTGTGGCCGAAGAACTCGCTTTCCATCAGCTCGGCCGGGATCGCGCCGCAGTTGACCGGGATGAAGGGACCGGCCGCGCGGCCGCCCTGCTCATGGATGGTGCGGGCAACCAGCTCCTTGCCCACGCCCGACTCGCCCAGGATGTAGACCGGGGCCTGGCTGCGGGCGACCTTGGCGATGGTCTGGCGCAGCTCGGCCATGGCCGGCGAGTCGCCGAGCAGGCGCATGGCGTGCTGGGCCGGGGCGGGCGCAGGCGCGGGGCGCTCGCTGTTGTTGAGCTCCAGCGCGTGGCGGACCAGGCCGCGCAGCACGTTGATGTCCACCGGCTTGCTGACGAAGTCGAAGGCGCCGGCCTTGAGCGCCTCCACCGCCAGTTCGACATTGCCGAAGGCGGTGATCATGGCCACCGGCGTACGGGGGAAATTGCGCGAGATCTCCTCGACCAGCTCGATGCCATTGCCGTCGGGCAGGCGCATGTCGGTGAAGCACAGGTCGTAGGGGTTGCGGGCCAGCAGCTCGCGGGCTTCGCCGACATTGGCGGCGGTGTCGATCCGAAGGCCCATGCGACCCAGGGTCAGGGTCAGCAGCTCTCGGATGTCGCGTTCGTCATCGACGATCAGGGCGCTACGGGGGTCGCTCATCATGGTCTCGCGTTGCGTGCGACGCAGTCTACCTGCTGGATGTGCCCAAGGGGGAGATTCGCGGCGGCTGTAGGGCGGGTCTTGACCCGCCGCCCATAACCGCCAGTGCACCGTGATGGCGGGTCAAGACCCGCCCTACGCCGACAGCCCATGACCGGCCAGATGCACCGTGATGGCGGGTCGAGACCCGCCCTACGCCGACAGCAGGGTGTTGGGGCCGGGCATGGAGATGCGGAAGCAGCTGCCGCCACCGGGCACGGCGACATGTTCCAGGGTGGCCTGGTTGGCCCGGCACAGCTCGCGGGCGATGTACAGGCCCAGCCCGGTGCCATGCTCGGAGGTGGTGAAGAACGGCCGGAACAGCTGCGCGGCCACCGCCGCCGGGATGCCCGGACCGCGGTCGAGCACGTCGATCATCGCGCGCTGGTCCAGTTGGAACACGCGCAGCCGGATCCGCGCCGGTTCGCCGGGCATGCGCCCGTAATTCAGGGCGTTGTGGACCAGCACGGTGAGCACCTGGTGCAGGTGGCGCGGGTCGACCAGGGCGCTGACCGGGCGGTTGCCGGTGACCGCCTCCAGGCTGTCGGTCTCGATCGACATCGACTGCTGGTACTCGTAGACGAAGTCCTGCGCGAAGGCATTCAGATCGGTGTGCTCGGGGATGGCACGTTCGCGCCGGGCCAGGCCCAGCACGCTTTCGACGATGCCGTTGGTGCGTTGGCACTGCTGGTGGATGATGCCCAAAAGGTGCCGGTCGCTGGCGTTGAACTCGCGCGATTCCTCCAGCAGCTGGACCGCGTAGTTGATCGCGGCCAGCGGATTGCGGATCTCGTGGGCCAGGCTGGCCGAGAACCGGCCCAGCGCGGCCAGGGTCAGCGATTCGGCACGACGCGAGACCACGGTGGCATCGTCCAGGAACACCAGCGACAGCTCGCTGCCGGCCAGCAGGCGGGCGAAGCGGGGCTGGATGTCGGGCTGGTCCGGCGCCAGGGCCAGCGGCGCTTCCTCGTTCTGCCAGCCATTGCGCCAGCGCTGCAGGCGCCGGGCCAGCTCCGGGGCGACGTTCTGGAGCAGGGTGCCGGTGTCCGAGTCGGGGTGTTCGGTGGCACTGCCCAGCAGGCCGGTGGCCGCCTCGTTGGCCAGCCTGATCCGCCCTTCCAGGTCGACCACCAGCACCCCGGTGCGCATGCGGCGGATGATCAGTTCGTTGACTTCGACCAGGTTGGCAACCTCGAGGCCGCGGTCGTCGGCCAGCTGCTGGCTGCGCCGGGCGCGCAGGCCGATCTGCACCGCCAGCAGGCCCACGGCCAGGTAGCTGATGCAGAACATCACCACTTCGGCCAGCGGACGGTCTGGATTGGTGCCCAACAGCGCGACCAGGTATTCGGCAAAATGCGCGACCGTGGCGGCCACGGCCACGCCGATGCCCCAGCGCAGCGGCAGCAGCGAGCAGGCCGCAGCCACGTTGAACAGCAACAGCATGGCCACCCCGGGGGCCGCTTCGGGCAGGGCGTAGGTGATCAGGCTGGCCACCGCGATGTCGGCGCAGGCGCCGATCATGACGATCGGCAGCAGGGACTTCTCGTTGCGGCCCAGGATCAGCATCGCCAGCGAGAAGACCAGGTAGAACACGGTCACCCAGGTGGCCAGCACCGGCGACTGGTTGCCGCTGGCACCCAGCATGTCCGAGAGCGGGCTGAACAGCAGGCCGGCCAGGATCCCGGCTTCCAGCACGCGGTACAGGGCCAGGGAATACAGCTCGCGACGTGGCGCCGAGGCCAGGGCCAAGGCCAGGGCAGGCGGCTTTGCGGGCCCGGTGCTCAAGTTGGGGCAATCCTTCCACTGGATGGAACGAACCGGAGTATAGAGGCGCCGGGCGAAACCGACGCTTTTGCGTCGCAACACGCGCTTGGGCGACAATGCCCGGCCCATCGGCGCCTGGCTGTCCCCGATTGCGGGACGCGCGGCGGCGCACGATGCGTACTGACCTTATCAATACGGTGACGCATGAATTTCCACGAATATCAGGCAAAACAGCTGTTTGCCGAATACGGCATCCCGGTGCCGGCCGGACGCACCGCGTCCACGCCGGATGAAGCGGTCGAAGCGGCCAAGGCGCTGGGCGCAGGCCCGTGGATGGTGAAGGCGCAGATCCACGCCGGCGGTCGCGGCAAGGCCGGCGGGGTGAAGTTCTGCAAGACCACCGAGGAGGTCAAGGCCGCCGCCGCCAGGATGCTCGGCACCAAAATGGAAACCTACCAGTCCGCCGGCGTGGCCCTGCCGATCAGCCTGGTCCTGGTGACCGAGGCCGGGGACATCGCCAAGGAGCTGTACCTGTCGGTGCTGGTGGACCGCGGCACCCGTTCGATCACCTACATCGCCTCCTCCGAAGGCGGGGTGGACATCGAGCAGGTCGCGGCCGAGACCCCGGACAAGATCCAGACCCTCAACGTGGACTTCGTCGAAGGCCTGCAGCCTTATCAGGGCCGCGAGATCGCCTTCAAGCTGGGCCTGACTGCCAAACAGGCCAACCAGCTGGCCGCGATCATGGGCGGGCTGTACAGGCTGTTCAACGACAAGGATCTGGCCCTGGTCGAACTCAACCCGCTGGCGATCCTGGCCGACGGCAACCTGTACGCGCTGGACGGCAAGGTCAACAGCGACGACAACGCCACCTTCCGGCACAAGGATCTGGCCGCCATGCGCGACAAGACCCAGGAAGACGAGACCGAGGTGCTGGCCAGCCAGTACGACCTGAACTACGTGACCATGGACGGCAACATCGGCTGCATGGTCAACGGCGCCGGCCTGGCGATGGCCACCATGGACGTGATCGCGCTCAACGGCGGTGCGCCGGCCAACTTCCTGGACGTGGGCGGCGGCGCCACCAAGGAGCGGGTGACCGAGGCGTTCAAGCTGATCCTGTCCTCGGACAAGGTCAAGGCGATCTTCGTCAACATCTTCGGCGGCATCGTCCGCTGCGACATGATTGCCGAGGGCATCATCGCCGCGGTCAAGGAAGTGGACGTCAAGGTCCCGGTGATCGTGCGCCTGGAAGGCACCAACGTGGAAGCCGGCAAGAAGCTGCTGGCCGAATCGGGCCTGGCCATCACCGCGGCCGACGACATCAACGACGGTGCCAGGAAGGCTGTGGCCGCGGTCAAGCAGGCCGCGTGAACGTAGGGCGGGTCTCGACCCGCCATCACGCGCGCATCGGTAACTGGGCACTTCGTCAGGCGGGTCAAGACCCGCCCTACATCAGGCGGGTCAAGACCCGCCCTACGCATCAAGGATTCTCCATGTCCGTTCTGATCAACAAGAACACCAAGGTCATCGTCCAGGGCTTCACCGGCCAGCAGGGCACCTTCCATGCCACCCAGATGGTGGAGTACGGCACCCAGGTCGTCGGCGGCGTCACGCCCGGCAAGGGCGGCACCACCCACATCGAACTGCCGGTGTTCAACACCGTGCGTGAAGCGGTCCAGGCCACCGGCGCCAATGCCTCGGTGATCTACGTGCCGCCGCCGTTTGCCGCCGACGCGATCCTGGAAGCGGCCGCGACCGGCATCAAGGTCATCGTCTGCATCACCGAGGGCATCCCGGTGCTGGACATGCTGCGCGTCAAGAACGTGCTCAAGTCGCATCCGGACGTGGTCCTGATCGGGCCCAACTGCCCCGGCGTGATCACCCCGGGCGAGTGCAAGATCGGGATCATGCCCGGCCACATCCATCAGAAGGGCAAGATCGGCATCGTCTCGCGCTCGGGCACGCTGACCTACGAAGCGGTCAAGCAGACCACCGCCGCCGGCCTGGGCCAGTCCACCGTGATCGGCATCGGCGGCGACCCGATCAACGGCCTGAACTTCGTCGACTGCCTCAAGCTGTTCAACGAGGACCCGCAGACCGAGGGCATCATCATGGTCGGCGAGATCGGCGGCGACGCCGAGGAAGCCGGCGCCGAGTACATCAAGGCCCACGTCAAGAAGCCAGTGGTCGGCTTCATCGCCGGCGCCTCGGCGCCTGCGGGCAAGCGCATGGGCCACGCCGGTGCGATCGCCTCGGGTGGTTCGGGCACGGCCGCCGGCAAGTTCGCGGCCATGGAAGCGGCCGGGGTCAAGACCGTCCGCTCGCCCGGCGACCTGGGCGCGGCCATCGCGGCGCTGGTGAAGTAAAGCCGTACGCCGCCTTTGGTGGTGGTTCGATACGGGTCGCCTGCGGGCGGCCCGTTGTCGTTGTGGCGGGGTGGAAGTGGCCGGATTGGCGCCGGTCTTCGACGCGCGTTTCGAATCCCTCTGCCCGCTCGCGGGAGAGAGCTCGAAGTCGCGGCGAGTGACTGGGCGGCCCTGCCGGCGACGTCCAGGGCCGCTGCGCGGCGCCTGCCTTCACGCGAAAAGCGCCCCCTCATCTGCCCGATGGGCATCTTCTCCCCCGCAGGCGGGGGAGAAGGGGCAAGGCTGTTCCCGGATGGGTTACTCCGCCCCCTCTGCGCCGTTTGCGGGGCGGGGCGCGACTGAGGGGCGAGCGGGACTTTTTTTGCTCGTCGAAGTGCAGCAGACCGCGGGGTCACCGGCGCCTCCCGTGGAAGGCGCAAAATATCTGCTGTTTTCCTTCCGTCGCCACCCCATGCGCCTGCTCGCGTTCGAAACCTCCACCGAAGCCTGTTCGGTCGCCCTGCATGTCGATGGCCATCTGATCGAGCGCTTCGAGATCGCGCCGCGCCGGCATGCCGAGCTGGCGCTGCCGTGGGCGCAGGCGCTGCTGGACCAGGCGGGGGTGGCCAAGTCGCAGCTCGATGCCATTGCCGTCGGGCGTGGACCGGGGGCGTTCACCGGCGTGCGCCTGGCAATCGCGCTGGGGCAGGGCCTGGCGCTGGCGCTGGATCGTCCGTTGCTTGCTGTCTCGACCCTGCAGGCGCTGGCGCTGCGCGCCCCGGCCGATGCCGAGCGGATCGTGGCGGCCATCGATGCGCGCATGGGCGAGGTGTATGCGGCCTGTTTCAGACGCGAAGGCGCTGCGCTGGTCGCGCTGACAGACCAAACCGTCGGCGCGCCCGATGCGGTCCGGCTGGCCGATGCGCGTGCAGGTTGGCAGGCCGTCGGCACCGGCTTCGGTGCGGCCGAAGGCGTGCTCGCCGCGCGCCTGTCGCCGCAGCTGGCGAGGATCGATGCCGCGGCCCTGCCGCATGCGGCCGATGTCGCCGTGCTGGCGCTGCAGGCCTACGCGCGCGGCGAGCGTCCGGCGCCGGAGTCGGCCGAACCGGCCTACCTGCGCAACAACGTGGCCCTGACCCTGGAGGAACAGCGGGCGGCGCGGGCGGCGAAGGGCACCTCTTAGGACTGCCTTCTTGGCGCCGGGACGAAGGGGCCATGCTGACGATGGCGTTCGACGGCCGGGGCTGGCTGGTCGGGCCTGTGCTCAAGCTAAGAGCCCCCCTCATCTGCCCTGCGGGCATCTTCTCCCCCGCGGGCGGGGGAGAAGGGGCGGCGGCGCTGTGTCGCGCCACGGCAGGTCCGGGGCTGGCGGGCGGTGTCGTGCTTGCGCTCAAGCCAAGAGCCCCCCTCATCTGCCCTGCGGGCATCTTCTCCCCCGCAGGCGGGGGAGAAGGGGGTGGCGCTGTGTCGCCACGGCAGGTCCGGGGCTGGCTGTGTCGTGCTTGCCCTCAAGCCAAGAGCCCCCCTCATCTGCCCTGCGGGCATCTTCTCCCCCCGCGGGCGGGGGAGAAGGGGCGGCGCCAGCGGAGAGGGGCCTGGAGAAGGGGTGGCGCCAGCGCGCAGAAGGGGCGGCGGCGCCAGCGACGCGGGCACGACATCAATCTGCCGGGAACGGGATCCCTACTGGTCGCGCACTTCACCACCGGGCAGGAACACCCAGGTGCGGGTGACGTGCAGGATGTCCACGTTTTCTTCGGTAGGTGGCAGTGGCGGGAACGGTGCGGACAGGGTGACGATGCGCAGTGCGGTCGAGTCCAGCAGCGGCACCCCGCTGGACTGGATGATCCGGCTCTGCTCGACGGTGCCGTCGCGGCGCACCGCCACCGAGATCACCACCTGGCCCGACAGCCGCTTGCGCCGGGCCTCGTCGGGATAGTTGAGGTTGCCCACCCGCTCGGCGCGGTCCACCCAGGCGCGCAGGTAGTTGGCCCAGGCGTATTCGTGGGTGCTGGCCGAGACGAACTTGCGCTTGGGCCGTTTGGCATACAGCTCCGAACGCAGGTGGATCTCGGCGGCCAGGCGCGCCATCTGCGCGTCGTGCTCGATCTTGCGCTCGCCGCGGTCCAGGTCGGGGCGCTCCGGCTGCGGGCGTGCTTGCTGCGGCGGCACGGTCAATGGCGAATCGCCGGTGGTGATCACCCGTGCCTGGGGCGGCGGCGCGGCCTGGGGCGACTGTGCCCGCAGTGGCTCGGGCGCCACCCCGGCCTGGGTCTGCGGGACCCAGCCGGCCTGGGCCTCGCGCGGGCGTCGGGACTTGTCGCGGTCGCCGCCGCCCTGCTGGTTGGCCGCGGCCAGGAAGTCGGCCTGCCTGGGCGTGAGCGGCGTGCGGGTCTGGCTGAGGATCACGTCCAGCGTGGGCACCACCGGCGCGGCGTCATCCAGGGTGAAGCCCAGTCCCAGCAGCACGATCCCGTGGACCAGCAGCGACAGCGCCAGGGTCGCGCCCAGGCGCGCGTTTTCGTCGATCCTCGGCGCGGCCAGCGGCGCGGACATGGGGTCCGGTCAGGCCGCGAGCCTGCGCTCGATGGCGTCGAACAGCAGCCCGGCGATGTTCAGGCCGAACTGGGCGTCCAGCTCGCGCACGCAGGTGGGGCTGGTGACGTTGACCTCGGTCAGATAGTCGCCGATCACGTCCAGGCCGACGAACAGCATGCCCCGGCGTCGCATCTCCGGGCCCACCTGGGCGGCGATCCAGCGGTCGCGCGCGCTGATCGGGCGGCCTTCGCCCAGGCCCCCGGCGGCCAGGTTGCCGCGGAACTCATCGCCCTGCGGAATGCGTGCCAGGCAGTAGTCCACCGGCTCGCCGTCGACCAGCAGCACGCGCTTGTCGCCGGCGCTGATGTCCGGGATGAACTTCTGCGCCAGGGCCAGCTTGCGCCCGCCTTCGGTCAGGGTTTCCAGGATCACGTTGAGGTTGGGGTCGCCGGTGCCGGTGCGAAAGATCGAGCGCCCGCCCATGCCGTCCAGTGGCTTGAGCACCGCCTGGCCGTGTTCGAGCACGAAGGATTTTAGTTCGGCCGCGTTGCGGCTGACCCGGGTCGGCGGGCAGCACTGCGGGAACAGCAACGCGGCCAGTTTCTCGTTGTAGTCGCGCAGGCCCTGCGGGTGGTTGACCACCAGCGCGCCGGCGCTGCGGGCCAGGTCCAGCACCTGGGTGTCATAAATGTATTCGGTGTCCACCGGCGGATCCTTGCGCATCAGCACCACCTGGCCGGGGCCGAAGCGGGTTTCGGTTTCCGCACCCAGCGTGTACCAGCCGGCCTTGTCTTCGACCACCGCCAGCGGCGCGGTGCGGGCAAGGGCCACCCCGCCGTGCAGCGACAGGCCGCCGGGAATGACATAGTGGAGTCGATGGCCACGGCGCTGGGCTTCCAGCAGCATGGCGAAGGTGGTGTCCTTGGCGATCTTGATCGACCCGATGGGGTCCATCACCACGATGACGTCGGTGCGCATTGTTCGAGGCTGGGGAAGCGGGCGGCAACGGGCGATAGTAGCAGCCCGCGGAAAGCGGCCCATTCTGCAATCCACGTCACACAGTGTGATCAACCCGCTGCGCCGTCTTGACAGGCCGCGTCGCCGGGTGGGATATAGACGGCCTCGCAGCGGTTCCATCCAGAAGTGCCGCGCGCAAGGGGAATGATCTGCGATGACAGACAATGACAGCCAGGCCGGTGGTTTCAACGGCCTGCGGGTGATGGTGATCGACGATTCCAAGACCATCCGGCGCACCGCCGAGACCCTGCTCAGGCGCGAGGGTTGCGAGGTGGTGACCGCCACCGATGGCTTCGAGGCGCTGGCCAAGATCGCCGACCAGCAGCCGCAGATCATCTTCGTGGACATCATGATGCCGCGCTTGGATGGCTATCAGACCTGCGCGCTGATCAAGAACAACCAGGTATTCAAGTCCACCCCGGTGATCATGCTGTCCTCCAAGGACGGCCTGTTCGACAAGGCCCGCGGGCGCATCGTCGGCTCCGAGCAATACCTCACCAAGCCATTTACCCGTGAGGAACTGCTCGACGCGATCCGCACCCACGCAGTGGCGGCCTGAGCAGAAAAGGGAAACCCATGGACGCTGCTTCCCACACCCCGACCCCGATGCGCCGCGCCGCCTGTCGCCCGCCAGAGGCCCAGGCATGATCCGCACCCCATTTGACATCCTGGCCGACTACGAGCGGCGCAGCCTGGCCCATGCGGTGGTCCTGCCCGAGGTGCGCACCGGCACCGACCAGTGGCGCGGGGTGGCCTACCGCGTCGGTTCGCGCCGGCTGGTGTCCAGCTTCGATGAAGTCGTGGAAATCGTGCCGATCCCGCCGGTGACCCCGGTCCCGGGCGCGCAGCCCTGGCTGCTGGGCGTGGGCAACCTGCGCGGCAACCTGTTCCCGGTGATCGACCTGAAGCAGTTCCTGCAGGGCGAGCGCACGGTGCTGCATGAAGGCCAGCGTGTGCTGGTGATCCGCCAGAGCGGCGGCGATGTGGCCCTGACCATCGACGAGCTGTACGGCCAGCGCAGCTTTGGCGCCGGGCAGGCGGTGGATCCGGGGGCACTGGCCGATGGCCGGTTCGGGCATTTCGTGTCGCAGGCCTTTGCCGGCGACGGACAGCAGTGGGGGGTGTTCGCGCTGTCGTTGCTGGCGCGCACGCCCGAGTTCAGGCACGCCGCGCAGTAACCGGCGGGATGGTCGGCGGGCGCAGGGCCGGGGAGGCCGTGCCCGCATTTCACGGATGCACTTTTCAGGGGTAGCGCAATGAGTACTGCTGTGGAAACTCCCAAGGCCAGGCTTGGCGGCATGGGGACCACGTTCTGGGGGGTCCTGCTGGTGCTGTCGTTCCTGGTGGTGGCCGCCAATACGGCCGTGTCCACCTACCAGGGCAGCCGCCTGTCCGGCGCTGCAACCGGTGCGGCCGCGCTGCAGGTGCTTTCCCAGCAGCTGGCCAACCAGGGCAACGAAGCCGTCGCCGGCAACGCGCAGGCCTACACCGCCTTCAAGGCCACCCGCGGCCGGATCAACGAGACCATCGGCTCGCTCCAGAGCCGGTTCGGCGCCGAGCCGGGCGTCAAGGGCGCGCTGGGGCAGCTGCTGGCCACCTGGAAAGCGCTGGACGCCAGCGCCAACCAGATCGTCAAGGCAGAACCGGCCGTGCTGGCGCTGTCGGGCAACGCCAACCGCTTCGGCGCGCAGGTGCCGCAGTTGCAGGCGCAGTTGAATGAAGTCGTGCGTGCGATGTCCGCCAGTGGCGCGCCGGCCTCGCAGGTCTACAGTGCATTGCAGGAAGTGGTGGTCGCCGGCCGCATGGCCCGCAACGTGACCGAGATGCGGGCCGGCGGCAGCACCGCGACCATGGCCGGCGACGCCCTGGCGCGTGACGCGCTGGTGTTCGGCCAGGTGCTCGACGGCCTGCGCGAGGGCAGCCAGGAGCTGGGCATCGCGCCGCTGCGCGCGCCGGCTGCGCTAGCGGCGCTGGAACAGTCGCAGACCTTGTGGACGGCAATGAAGCGCGACCTGGACGCGATCCTGGGCAGCTCGCGCGACCTGTTCGCCGCACAGTCGGCCGCGGCGGCCATCACCAACGGCTCGGGCAAGATGCTCGATGACAGCGAGAAGCTGTTCGACGCGTTCTCCGCGTTTGGCTCGGTGCGCGATACGCGCCTGTTTCCCAACCTCTGGTACACCGTCGTCGGCGGCGCGGTCCTGGTGATCTCGCTGGTCATGCTGCTGCGTAGCCTCTACATCAGCCGCAAGCGCCTGGATGAGCGTCGCTACCAGGAGCAGGTCGAATACAACAGCCGCAACCAGCAGGCGATCATGCGGCTGCTGGATGAAATCTCCTCGCTGGGCGAAGGCGACCTGACGGTCAAGGCCTCGGTGACCGAAGACATGACCGGCGCGATCGCCGACGCCATCAACTACGCGGTGGAGGAACTGCGCAACCTGGTGACCACGATCAACGACACCTCGGTGCAGGTGGCGGCCGCGACCCAGGAAACCCAGGCCACCGCGCTGCAGCTGGCCGAAGCGGCCAACCACCAGGCCGAGCAGATCACCACCGCCTCCGAGCGCATCAACGAGATCGCGGTCAGCATCGAAGAGGTCTCGCGCAACTCCAGCGATTCGGCCGAAGTGGCGCAGCGCTCGGTGCTGATTGCCACCGAGGGCGCCGGCGTGGTCCGCGAAACCATCCGCGGCATGGACCAGATCCGCGACCAGATCCAGGAAACCTCCAAGCGCATCAAGCGCCTGGGCGAGTCCTCGCAGGAAATCGGCTCGGTGGTGGAACTGATCAACGACATTTCCGAGCAGACCAACATCCTGGCGCTCAATGCCGCCGTCCAGGCCGCCTCGGCCGGTGAGGCCGGCCGCGGCTTTGCGGTGGTGGCCGACGAAGTGCAGCGCCTGGCAGAGCGCACCTCCGGCGCGACCCGGCGCATCGAATCGCTGGTCCAGGCCATCCAGGCCGACACCAACGAGGCGGTCAGTTCGATGGAGCAGACCACCTCGGAGGTGGTCTCCGGCGCGCGCCTGGCCGAGGACGCCGGCACCGCACTGGGCGAGATCGAGCGGGTGTCCAGCGACCTGAACGAGCTGATCAAGAACATCTCCGGAGCCGCCCAGCAGCAGTCCACCGCGGCCATGGACATCACCCAGACCATGGGCGTGATCCGGCGCATCACCTTGCAGACGTCCAAGGGCGCCGAGCAGACTGCAGAATCGATTGGACACCTGACGCAGCTGGCTTCGGACCTGCGCCGCTCGGTGGCTGACTTCAAGCTGCCAGGCTGAGGATCGATACCGATGAAGTGCATGAGCGACAACCTGGCCACCCTGGAACCGCGGGGCCAGCCATGAGCGCGCTTCGCGAGGCGATGAGCCATGCCGTGCTCGGCTGGGTCAAGCCGGAGCTGGACCAGACCCTGCGCCAGGTGCGCGGGGAGATCGAGTCCTTCGCCGAGAACCCGGCCGACAGCTCGCGCATGCAGGTGTGCGTGGGCTATCTGCACCAGGTCCAGGGCACGTTGCACATGGTCGAGCTGTACGCCCCGGCGATGGTTGCCGAGGAGCTGGAAAAGCTCGCCCAGGCGCTGCAGGAGGGCCGGGTCGCCGATCCCGACGAGGCCTGCGCCACCCTGATGCGCGGCACCGTGCTGCTGCCCGATTACCTGGAGCGCCTGCAGGGCGGCCATCGCGACATCCCGATCGTGCTGCTGCCGCTGCTCAACGACATCCGTGCTGCGCGCGGCGAAGCTGGCCTGAGCGAGAGCGTGCTGTTCGCGCCCGACCTGGAACGGCCATTGCCGCAGGAGGTGCCCTCGACCGAACCGATGCCCGGCCACACCCGCGATGCGCGCCTTGCCCAGGCCTGCGAGCACCTCGAGCGCGTGCTGGCCGGCTGGCCCGAGGACGGTACTCCAGCCGATCCCGGCGCCCTGGTGTCGGCGCTGACCGCGCTGCAACGCCTGGCCGAGCACACCGCCGCCCGGCGCATGCTGTGGGTTGCCGGGTGCGTGGCCGAAGCGTTGCGCGATGGCGCGCTGCAGCCCACCCCAGCGCTGCATCAAGGCTTCAGCGGCGTGTTGCGCGCGGTGCGCCAGATCAGGCAGGGCCTGGTCCCCGGCGCCGCGCCAGGCCAGGAGCCGACCCGCCAGCTGCTCTACCAGGTGGCGCATTCGGCCGCGCGTCACCCGGCGCTGGAGGACCTGCGCAAGGCGTTTGACCTGCAGGCCGCCTCGCCCAGCCAAGCCGAGATCGAACACGCCCGCAGCAGCATCAGCGGCCGCAATCGCGCCCTGCTGGACACGGTCGGCGGTGCGGTCAAGGAAGAACTGATGCGGGTCAAGGATGTGCTGGACCTGCAGCTGCGCACCAACGCCGACATCGCCGGCCTGGCGCCGCAGGTGACCCAGCTGGGCAGCGTGGCCGACACGCTCGGGATGATGGGCCTGGGCCTGGCACGCAACGTGGTGCTGCAACAGCGCCAATCGCTGGCCGAGCTGGTCGAAGGGCGCCGTGCCTGCGATGAAAGTGCGCTGCTGGACATCGCCGGCGCGCTGCTGTATGTGGACGCCTCGCTGGACGACCAGGTCGCCCACCTGGGCGACGGCAGCGCACCTGATGCCCAGGCGGCCGAATCGCAGCGCACGGTCGAGGCGCTGGCCGGCGAGGCCATCCGCAATTTCGCCCAGGCGCGCCAGCAGTTCGTGGCCTTCATCGAGACCGGCTGGGAACACGCCCAGCTGGACACCGTGCCGCGGCTGCTGGGCGAGGTGGGCGGCGCGCTGCGCATGCTGGAGCTGTCAGCGCCGGCCGATTACGTCGAGGGCGTGGGCCGCTACATCGGCACCGAGCTGGTCGAGCGCCGGCGCGTGCCTGGTGGCGTGCAGCTGGATACCCTGGCCGACGCCATGGCCAGCCTGGAGTACTACCTGGAGGCGCTGCGCGAGCATCGCCCCAACCGCGAGGAAATCCTCGACATCACCCGTTCCAGCCTGGAGTCGCTGCGTTACTGGCCGCTGCCGGGCGCAGGCGAGCCGGCTGGCGAAACGCTCGCCAGCCCCGTTGCCGACGCGACGCCATTGGCGTTCGAGCCCGAGTTCACCCCGGACCCGGCCCAGACCACGCTCGCCGGGGACCTGGACATCGAGCGCGGTCCGGCGCTGCCGGCCTTCGTGCCGGCCGCCGACACCGCCAGCGCCTTCGATCCGGTGGCCGGCGAGTTCGAGGGGATCGGCAGCGATGATCAGGCGCAGATCGACGCGGCCTTTGCCGCGCCGTCGGGCGAATCGAGCCAAGCGGCGGCAACGCAGGTGGAAGCACCATTCGAGGCGCCCTTCGAGGTGGCTTCGCCCGCAGGGGATGCAGCCGAGGACACCGGCCAATCAGCTGCCTTCGAAGCCTTCGGAACGGTCGAGGCATCCAGCCCGTCCGCGGCGTCCGCACCTGCCGCGCCCGAGCCCACGCCTGCATTCGAACAGGTCCTGTCCGCTGCAGAGGACGCGCTGGCCGCGGAAGACACCCCGTCGCTGCAGGGCGGGTTCGACCTGGGCGGCAGCCACGACATCGACGACGAGATCCGTGAGGTGTTCCTGGAGGAATTCGACGAGGAGATCGACAACCTGCGCCAGATGCTGCCGGTCTGGGTCGCCAACGTGGAAAACCTGGATCGGCTGCGGCCGATCCGGCGCGTGTTCCACACGCTCAAGGGCAGCGGCCGCCTGGTCGGCGCCAGCCTGCTGGGCGAGTTTGCGTGGAAGGTGGAAAACATGCTCAACCGGGTGCTGGACGGGTCCCGCCCGGCCACGCCCGCGGTGGTGGCGCTGCTGCAACAGGCCACCGACACGCTGCCGCAGCTCAACGCCGCCCTGCGTGGCCAACCCGGCGCGCGCGCCGATCTGGCCGGTATCGAAGCGGTTGCCGATCGGCTGGCCGCCGGTGAGGAAGCGCTGTACAGCGCACCCGGCGCCGCCACGGCCGCGCCACTGGCGGCGGAGACCGAAGCACCGGCGCTGGACGACTTTGTTCCCGACCTGGACGGCACCCCGGCCGCGGTCGACAGCGTGCTGCGCGAAATCCTGGAAACCGAAGTCGGCAACCACCTGCACACCGTCGATGCGTGGCTGGCCTCGGTCCAGTCGGTCCAGTCGGTCCAGGCCGGGCCTGCCAGCGATCCGTTGCTGCGTGCGTTCCATACCATGAACGGCGCCTTCGCCATGGCCGACGTGCCGGAGATCACCGAGATCACCGGACGGGCCGAGCAGTACGTCAAGCGCCTGCTCGCCAACGGCGTGCCTGCCAGCGCGGCCGGCGTGGCCGGACTGGCCGCGGCCGCGCAGGCGATCCGCACCACCATCGCGGCGCTGCAGTCGGCGCAGCCGCGCATTCCGCAGTTCGCCGAACTGCGCGCGCAGCTGTCGGCACTGCGCGACGCCCTGCCGCAGGTCGCGCGCCCGGTCTCGACCCTGGTCGATGACCGCAGCCAGCACACCTATGCCGGCCAGGGCGCGCAGCAGGTCTATACGCCGGACGTGCCCTCGTCGATGGAACTGACCGGCGCGATGGACCTGTCGCGCTTCCTCGATCATCCCGCCGAGCTGCCGCAGGACCCGACCGAAAGACCTGTCGCCGAACAGGCCGGGCCGGCGCCGGACGCTGCGGACATCCAGGCGCCCGACCTGAGCGCCGACGGTGCCGTGCCGCCGGCGCCGCTGCCCGACGACGGCCAGGCCGCCTGGTTCGACCTCAGGCTCGAGTACCGGACCGAGCCGAAGTGGACCGATGCCCCTGCCCCGACCAGCGCCGATGCGCAGGTCACGGCGGGCCAGGCCGGTACGCTGGATCCGGCGGCGGTCGCCGCTGCCGCGGCCGAATCCGCGCCGCTGTCCGAGTCGCTCGAGGCCCATGCCGAACGCGATGCCAGCGTCGATGTCCAGGCGCTGTCGCCCCAGGCTCTGCCGCCGACCGCGGGCGATGACACCGGTGCCGCGGCAGAAGCCGATTCCTGGAACCAGGAGCCGGCGGCCGTCGATCCGCTTGCACCGGACTGGTCCGATACCCAGGCGGCGGCTGAAGAACGCACGCCGGCCGGGGGCGAGGCGCCCGATGCCGGTGCCGACATCGAAACGACCCCGACCGAGGCGGCCGCCGAGGCGATGAATCTGGCCGAACACCTGCAGGCCGCGCCCGAGACGCCGGCTCTGCTCGCGTCGACCGAAGTCGCCGCGCCGGAACCTGTCGCCGAAGCCGAAACCCCGCCCGACGCCAGCGGCGGGCAGCCTGCCGCGCAGGACCTGATCGACACCGCCGAGGTCCACGCCGAGTCGGCGTCGGACGCCGAGTCCTTCGACATGGAGGCCACAACCCCGGACCAAACCCAAGCCGACGCCCAGGCGCCGACACAGGCGCCCGACGCCGAAGCTGCGACGCAGGGCGAGGCCGCGGTTGAAACCGAGGGGCCGTTGAGCAGCGAGGCCGACCTGGCTGACGCAGAATCCACCGAGTCGCTCGCTGCACAGAACCCCGCGCCGCAGGAAGAACCCGCGCGTGATGCGCTGCACGCGCCCTTCGTCGACCTGCCGGAGACGGCCGCGCCCGCTGCCGGGCTGGTTGGCGAGGACGCCGCGTCCACCCACCAGGCGCCGGCGGCCGTGCCGGACGCCGCCATGGCCGGGTCGGCGTTCCTTGCCGCGCAAACCGATCACCGCCACACCGAATCCGTCGCCCCCGAGGCGGAGCTGGCCGCGTCATCCGCACAGGATGCGCCGGACCTGCCTCCCATCCCCGAAACGACGGAAACGGCGGCCATGGCCGAGCAGATGCTGGATTTCACCGTGCTCGACCGCGACCTGGTCGATATCTTCGTGGAGGAGGGCAACGACCTGCTCGACCATTCCGACGGCCTGCTGGCACGCCTGCGCGGCGCGCCGGACGACCGCGGCCTGGTGATCGGCCTGCAGCGCGACCTGCATACCATCAAGGGCGGCGCGCGCATGGCCGGGATCGAGCCGATCGGCGACCTCGGCCACGCCATCGAGTCCCTGCTGGAACAGATCGCCGAACACCGCGCCGAGGTGGATCGCGACGTGCTCGGCCTGCTCGAGCGCGGCTTCGATGCGCTGCACGGCATGCTGGCGCGCACGGCGGCCTATTGCCTGGCCACCCCGCGCCCGGAGCTGGTGGCCGAGTTCGATGCCCGGGCCCGCGGTGAACCGACCGGCGCGACCGGTCCGGACCAGGCCCTGCGCGGCACTGCGGTCGATCTGGTCGAACCGCTGGACCTGGAAATCTCGCATGCCTTCGCCACGCCCGACGACGCGCAGGCGACATCGCTGGACGAGGTCGGCTCGGTCGAGGCCTCGCCGCCGGTGTCCGACACGCAGGGCCTGGAGTTTGACTCCGCGCAGGCCGACACCACGTGGGTGTCCGATGGGTCCGAGCATGCGCAGGATGCCGCGCCCGCGCCCGCCGATGGGCCGCAGTCGGCATCGGCCACACCCGCCTCCGAATCCAGCAACGACGAGTTCCTCGATGCCGAGCTGCTGGCCGCGCTGGACGCCGCGTGGGGCCCTTCCGATGGCAACAGCGCCGATGCGGCCGCGCCGCAGGCGCCTGCGGCGGCCGCGCCGGATGTGCAAGAACCTGCCGCGCCGGCCGTGGTTGCTGCTGCCGACGCCGGCCCGCTTCCCGAGTCCGCGCCCGTTCCGGTGTTCGTCCCGGCTGTACCGCCGCCGCTGGTGCCGCAGCCGATCCCGGCGCTGCCGCCGCTGTCGGCACCGATCGAGCTGGAGGCGACAGGCGAGGACGAACATGCCCCCCTCGGCAGCGGCCAGGAGCAGGTGCGGGTGCGCGCCGACCTGCTCGACCGGCTGGTCAATCACGCCGGCGAAGTGGCGATCTATCGGGCCCGCCTGGAACAGCAGATGGGCGCCTTCCGCGCGGCGATGGCCGAGCTGGACCGCACCAATATCCGTCTGCACGACCAGCTGCGCCGCCTGGACCTGGAAACCGAGGCCCAGATCGTGGCCCGTTACCAGCGCGAGCAGGACACCCGCGATACCGCGTTCGATCCGCTGGAGCTGGACCGCTTCTCCACCCTGCAGCAACTCAGCCGCGCGCTGGCCGAATCGGCAGCCGACCTCAGTGGCCTGCAGGGCGTGCTGGACGATCTGGCCCGCCAGAACGACAGCCTGCTCGGCCAGCAGTCGCGGGTCAGTTCCGAGCTGCAGGACGGGCTGATGCGCGCGCGCATGGTGCCCTTCGAAGGCAGTGTGCCGCGCCTGCGCCGGGTCCTGCGCCAGGCCGCCGCCGACACCGGCAAGCAGGCCCAGCTGCAGCTGGAAGGCGCGCACGGCGAGCTGGACCGCAACGTGCTCGAGCGCATGACCGCACCGCTTGAACACCTGCTGCGCAATGCGGTCGCCCATGGCCTGGAAACCCCGCAGGCGCGGCGCGAGGCGGGCAAGCCCGAGGAAGGGGTGGTCCGGGTGGTGCTGCGCCGCGAAGGCTCGGAAATGGTGCTGCAGGTGGCCGACGACGGTGCCGGCATCGATCATGCCGCGATCCGTCGCCGGGCCGAACAGCGCGGCATGCTGCCGGTCGGCGCCGAAGTGGCCGACATCGACCTCGAACGCCTGATCCTGGAGCCGGGCTTCTCGACGGCCGAGGAAGTCAGCCAGCTGGCCGGCCGTGGCGTGGGCATGGACGTGGTCCACAACGAAGTGCGCCAGCTTGGCGGTTCCCTGGAAATCAGCTCCACCCGCGGTCAGGGCACGACCTTCACCCTGCGCCTGCCACAGACCCTGGCGGTGACCCAGGCGGTGTTCGTACGAATCGGCGAAACCCAGTTCGCGGTGCCGGTGGCGGCGGTGGGCGGGGTCGGCAGGATCAGCCGCGCGCGCTTCGAGGCGGCCGACGCGTCCTATGTCTACGGCGGCGAGGCGTATGCGCTGCACGACCTGGGCACCCTGGTCGGGCTGGGTCCGGCCAGGGCCGAGGGTCAGCCACAGGTCCCGCTGCTGCTGGTGCGCGCCGGTGAACTGCGCGCGGCGGTGGCGGTGGACCAGGTGCTGGGCAATCGCGAGATCGTGGTCAAGCCGGTCGGCCCACAGATCGGCTCCATTCCGGGCATCTACGGCGCCACGATCACCGGCGATGGCAGCGTGGTGGTGATCCTGGACGCCGCGCCGCTGGTGCGCCGCTACATCGCCCAGCCGGCCCTGGCCGGCACGGCCGCCACGCCGGCCGAGCAGCGCCAGGTGCCGCTGGTGATGGTGGTGGACGACTCGCTGACCATGCGCAAGGTCACCAGCCGGGTGCTGGAACGCCACAACTTCGAGGTCAGCACCGCGCGCGACGGCGTGGAGGCACTGGAGCGCCTGGAAGAGCGCGTGCCCGACCTGATGCTGCTGGACATCGAGATGCCGCGCATGGATGGCTACGAGCTGGCCACGGCGATGAAGGCCGACCCGCGCCTTGCCGGTGTGCCGATCGTGATGATCACCTCGCGCACCGGCGAGAAACACCGCCAGCGCGCGCTGGAGATCGGCGTGCAACGCTACATGGGCAAGCCGTACCAGGAGCTGGATCTGATGCGCAACGTCTACGACCTGCTGGGGATTGCCCGTGTCCGCGACTGACCCCGGGCTGCCTGCCGCGGTCCGGGTCGCGCTGCTGGCGCGCGAAGGCCAGGCGCGCCAGCAGCTGCGTGGCGCCCTGCTCGGCGCCGGTGCACAGATCACGCTGGAGGACGATCCCAATACGCTGGATGCCGATGCGCTCGCGGCCAGCCGCCCGCATGCGGTGCTGGTGGCGCTGGAGCCGGCGATCGAGGACGCGCTGCTGCGGCTGGACCGGGTGCTGGCCGATCCGGGCCTGACGGTGATCTACGACGAGGCCGATCTGGCTTCCTCGCGGCAGGGCTGGGATGCCCAGCGCTGGACGCGGCACCTGTCGGCCAAGCTGCATGGCCACCGCGACGTACTGCCGCCGGGCGCCGAAGCCGAGCTGCCGCAGTCGCCCGCGCCCGGCCGCCCGCAGGCGCCGGCGTTCGTGGAGGACGCGGCGCTGGAGCAGCACCTGGACCAGGCCGCGGCCCAGTCCGGTTCGCTGCCCGACGAGCATGGCTTCGGCAGCACGCTGACCTTGGCCGATGCCGATGCGCATGCGCAGCCGGCCGATGCGTTCGCCATCGACCCGGACACCTGGACGCCGCCGCCGCTGCCGTCGCGGCTGGAGCTGGTCGATGACCCGGTGCCTGCGTCAAAGGCCGATGCGCCGGATGCGCCGTCGCTGAGGGCCGACCCGGCGGCCACGCCGGTGACCCAGGCAGGTTCCGGGCCGACGCCGTCGATCTCGCAGCTGTCGCTGGTCGAGGATTTCGAAGTGGTGGTGCCGGTGCGGACAGCGGCCACGGTGCCGCCGCCGCTGCCGCCTGGCTTTGGCAGTCTGAACCTGGAACTGGAAGCGCTGGAGTCTTCCGAGCCGGCAGCCGTGGCCGAAGATGTGCCGGGCAGCAAGGTCGCCGGGGCGGTGCTGCTGTCCGCCGGCATTGGTGGACCGGACGCGGTGCGCCGGGTGCTGGCCGGCCTGCCGGTGTCACTGTCGCTGCCGGTGCTGGTCCACCTGCGCCTGGACGGGGGCCGTTACGACAACCTGACCAAGCAGATCCAGCGCGTCTCGCCGCTGCCGGTGCTGCTGGCCCGCGCCGGCATGGCCGCGCGCGCCGGCAGTGTCTACGTGGTGCCCGACCAGGTGGCCGCCGAGGCGGTGGACGGCGTGGTGTGCTTCGCCGAAGGCCGCACCGATGTGCCCAGGCTGCTCGGCGCCCTGCCGCCGGACAAGACCGCGGTGCTGCTGCTCAGCGGCGCTGATGCGGCCCTTGCCGAGCCGGCGCTGATGCTTGGCGCACGCGGTGCGCTGGTTGGCGGCCAGTCGCTGCAGGGCTGCTACGACTGGGCTGCAGCCCAGGCGCTGGAGCATGGCGGCGGCGCGACGGCCTCGCCCGAAGCGCTGGCGCAGCGCGTGATCGAATACCTGGGAGGCTGAAGACCATGGCACGTTCCAATGATGAAATCCGCGGCGTCCTGGTCCAGGCCGGCGACGAGCGCCTGCTGTTGCCCAACGCAACGGTGGCCGAGGTGCTGGCCCGGGTGCCGGTGCAGCCGGTGGCCGACGCGCCGCCGTGGCTGCAGGGCACGATCGACTGGCAGGGCTGGCAGGTGCCGTTGTTTTCCATGGTCAACCTGGGCGGGCTCGGCCGCGAGGCGGTCACCGCGGCCAGCAAGATCGTGGTGCTCAAGACCCTCACCGGCGGCGAGGCGATGCCGTACATTGGCCTGCTGACCCAGTCGTTTCCGCGGCTGATCTCGGTGCCGCGCGATGGCCTGCTGGCTGACGCCAGCGAGGAATCGCTGCCCGAAGGGGTGCAGATGCGGGTGTTGCTGGGTGACGAGGCGGCACTGCTGCCGGACCTGGAAGCGATCGAACGCATGGTCGCCGGCGCGATCGTCCAGCTGGTCTGAGACCCCTGGCGCCGGTGCGGTGGGACGAGGGTTCACGCCTCATTCGCGGCGCCGATGCGAGTTTGCGCCAGCTGCCACCATCGCGTGAGGCCTGTTGCATGAAGATCCTCCCTGTTTCCGGGGTGTCGTCCGCCGCCCTGCTGCTGGCCGCCACGGCACATGCGCAGAGCGCCGCGCCGGCCCAGACCATTGCGCCACCGCCGGCCTCGGCGCCCAACACGCTGATCACCGAGCTGCCGCCGCCGGGCTTCCGGACCATGACCATGCAGACCCCGCAGGGGCCAGTCACGGTCCAGTGGGGCCAGCCAGCCACCCTGCCCAACGCCGCCGACTACAAGGCGACCGTCGAGCAGCTCGATGCCAATGGCGATGGCTTCGTGACTCCGCAGGAGCTGCCGGAACATCACGCCCTGTCCAGCGAGTTCCGTCTGGTCGACAAGAACCACGACGGCAGGATCACCGCCGAGGAGCTGTCGCACTGGCAGTAGCGCCGACCACGTAGGGCGGGTCTCGACCCGCCATCGCAACGCCGCGCGTAGGGCGGGTCTCGACCCGCCATCGCAACGCCGCGCGTAGGGCGGGTCTCGACCCGCCATTGCAACGCCGCGCGTACGCCGGGTCTCGACCCGCCATTGCAATGCCGCGCGTAGGGCGGGTCTCGACCCGCCATCGCAATGCCGCGCGTAGGGCGGGTCTCGACCCGCCATTGCAATGCCGCGCGTACGCCGGGTCTCGACCCGCCATCGCAACGCCGCGCGTACGCCGGGTCTCGACCCGCCATCGCAACGCCCGGCGACCAGCAGCGGCGGGTCGAGACCCGCCCTACAGATCGCCCAGCAATGCCTGCACCGCGGCGATCGCGGCCAGCCCGGCGGTTTCGGTGCGCAGCACCCGCGGGCCCAGGCGCAGGCCCTGGAAGCGATGGGTTTCCAGCGCCTTCCGGTCGCGTGGCGACCAGCCGCCTTCCGGGCCGATGGCGATCACCACCTGGCCCGAAGCCGGCGCGGCGAGCATCTTGAGCGCGTGCGCGCCTTGCGGGTCCAGCAGCAGGCGCACGCTGTCGGCCGGCAGCGCGGCGGCCGCGGCCAGCAAGGCCTGCGGCTCGGCGACCTGTGGCACCCGCGCACGGCCGGACTGCTCGCACGCGGCGACCACCACGCCGCGCCAGTGCGCCAGGCGCTTGTGCAGGCGCTCGCCAGTCAGCCTGACCTCAGAGCGCTCTGAATCCACCGGCAGCAGCGCGGCCACGCCCAGCTCGGTGGCCTTCTGCAGGATCAGGTCCATTTTCTCGCCGCGGGCGATGCCCTGCAGCAGGGTGATGTGCAGCGGCGACTCGGTGTCGACCGCGCGCGCCCCGGTGACCGCTGCGACCACCTCGCGCCTGTCGATGCGCAGCAGCTGCGCGTGGTAATCGTGGCCATCGCCGTTGAACAGCACGCAGGCATCGCCTTGGCGCAGGCGCAGCACGCGCGCCAGGTGCGCAGCGGCATCCTCGGGCAGGGCGATCTCACTGCCGGGCACCAGTGCACCTTCGACATGCACGCGGGTCAGGCGCACGCAATATCCCTTGAAGGTGGACGCCGAGGCCTGTGGGTTGCGGCCGGCATGCGCGCGCCGGTGCAATGCATGGGCCGGGACAGGACCGAATCCGCGCCGGGCTCTGCTAGCATTCGCCGCTGATGATCGTCCTGCATCCGCACATGATATCGAGCGTGGCCACATCCGGTAGCAGGCCGGGCGCATGAACTGCAAGCTGCCCATCATCCATGGCATCACCGAGCACGGCGTCGGCCCGATGCGCATCGAGCGCCTGGATCTTGAATTCTCCAACGGCGAGCGCCGCCAGTTCGAGCGCCAGGTCAGCCGCGGCCACGGCGCGGTAGTGGTGGTGCCGATGCTCGACCACGAAACGGTGCTGTTGGTGCGCGAATACGCTGCCGGCATGCACCGCTACGAGCTGGGCCTGGTCAAGGGCCGCATGGATGCCGGCGAGACACCGATCGAATCGGCCAACCGCGAACTCAAGGAGGAAGCCGGTTACGGCGCCAGGCAGCTGGACGTGCTGCGCGCGATGACCCTGGCGCCTACCTACATGAACCACCAGTCGTGGCTGGTGCTGGCGCGCGACCTTTACCCCGAGCGCCTGCCCGGCGACGAACCAGAGGAGCTTGAAGTCGTGCCCTGGAAACTTGCTGCACTGGACCAGTTGATGCTGCGCGAGGATTTTTCCGAAGGTCGTTCGCTGGCGGCGTTGTTCATTGCCCGGGAGTGGCTGGCGGGCCAGGCATGAGCCGCATCACCGCGGACCTGCACGAGGCCATCATTGCCATCGCCCGCGACGCCTCGGCCGCGATCATGGAGGTCTATGCCGAGGACTTCCAGGTCGAGCACAAGGCCGACCACAGCCCGCTCACCTGCGCCGACCTGGCCGCGCACCGGATCATTGCCGATGGCCTGTCCCGGCTCACGCCCGAGCTGCCGCTGCTCAGCGAGGAGGGCGCCAGCATTCCCTGGAGCACGCGCCAGGACTGGCACGCCTACTGGCTGGTCGATCCACTGGACGGCACCCGCGAGTTCGTCAAGCGCAATGGCGAGTTCACCGTCAACATCGCCCTGATCGAAGGCCACCAGCCGGTGTTCGGCGTGATCATGGCGCCGGTGACCGGCACCATCTGGCACGCCGAAGCCGGCCGCCGTGCGCTGCGCCGCGACGGCGAGAATGACCGCGAGTTGCGCACCCGCCATCCGGCCGTGGCGCCACTGCGGGTGGCCGCCAGCCGTTCGCACCGCGATCCGCGCACCCAGGCCGTGCTCGACCGCCTGCCAGATGCCCAGACCGTGCCGCTGGGCTCTTCGCTCAAGTTCTGCCACATCGCAGAAGGCGCGCTGGACCTGTATCCGCGCTTCGGCCACACCTGCGAATGGGACACCGCCGCCGGCCAGTGCATCCTGGAGGCGGCCGGCGGTGCGCTGCTGGCACCGGACGGGCGCGCATTTCGCTACAACCGGCGCGAGAGCCTGCTCAACGGCGACTTCATCGCCCTGGGCGACCCCTCGCTGCCGTGGCGCGACTGGCTGTAGGCGCGGCCGCGCAGGTGCCACACATCGCAACGAGGTGATCCAATGACCGCGTCCGGCACGCAGATCCAGCGCCTGCTGTCGATCATGGCCCAGCTGCGCAATCCTGACGGCGGCTGCCCGTGGGACCTGGCGCAGGATTTTTCCAGCATTGCCCCGTACACGATCGAAGAGGCCTACGAAGTGGCCGATGCGATCGACCGTGGCGACCTGGACGATCTGAAGGACGAACTGGGCGACCTGCTGCTGCAGGTGGTGTTCCACGCGCAGATGGCTTCCGAGCAGGGTGCGTTCGGCTTCGATGACGTGGTCAGGGCGATCAGCGACAAGCTGCTGCGCCGGCATCCGCATGTGTTTGCGCAGGCCCGGGCCGACGATGCCAATGCCGTGGTCCAGAACTGGGATGCGATCAAGCGCCAGGAACGCGCCGACCAGGGCCACACCGATGCCTCCGCGCTGGCCGGCATCTCGCGTGGCATGCCCGAGTGGCAGCGCGCGGCCAAGCTGCAGGCGCGCGCTGCCCGGGCAGGCTTCGACTGGCCGGATCCTGCGCCGGTGATCGCCAAGCTGCACGAGGAGATCGCCGAGGTCGAAGTGGAACTGGCCCGCGCCGGCGACGACCCGCTGCGCGCTGCGCGCCTGCAGGACGAGATCGGTGACCTGTTGTTCGTGTGCATCCATCTGGCGCGCAAGGCGCAGGTCGATGCCGGCAGCGCGCTGCGGCAGGCCAATGCCAAGTTCGAGCGCCGCTTCCGGGCGATGGAAGCGATCGCGCACGGCCAGGGCACCACGCTGCACGCGCTGGATCTTGCGGCGCACGAAGCGCTGTGGGCGCAGGCCAAGCAGGCCGAAGGCGAGCCGGAGCCATGACCGGGTCCGCCGCTGTTCCCGGCCATCGCCCCGGCCGGATCCTGCGCCGCAGCGCAGCGTGACCACATGGGGCCGCCGGCGGGAGACTTGCGCCATCGCCGCAGCCTGACGATCCCATGCGCCGGTTCGCCTCCTTTCGCCAGTTCTACCCGTTCTACCTGGACGAGCACCGCCACTGCACCTCGCGGCGGCTGCATTTCCTGGGCAGTTGTGGCGTGTTGTGCCTGCTGGCGGCGGCGTTGTGGACCGGTCACTGGGGGTTTGCCGTCGCCGCGGTGGTGTGTGGCTACGGCTTTGCCTGGGTCGGTCATTTCTTCTTCGAGAAGAACCGCCCGGCGACCTTTCGCCATCCGCTGTATTCGCTGATGGGCGACTGGGTGATGTTCGTCGACATCCTGCGCGGGCGCGTGCGGATCTGAAGGCTCAACCGCCTGGTTTGGCGCCGGGCTGGTAGAACATCAGGAACGAGGCGCCGACGATCAACGCAAACGCCGCGTAATGGTTCCACTTCAGCGGCTGGCCCAGGAACCAGGCCGAGAACCCGGCGAAGATCACCAGCGTGATCACCTCCTGGATGGTTTTGAGCTGCACCACCGAGTACACCGCGCTGCCCATGCGGTTGGCTGGCACCTGCAGGCTGTATTCGAAGAAGGCGATGCCCCAGCTGGCCAGGATGGTGATCAGCAGCGGCGCGCTCTTGTGCTTGAGGTGTCCGTACCAGGCAAAGGTCATGAAGACGTTGGAGCCGACCAGCATCAGGATCGGCAGGACACGGTCAAGCATGGGGCGCACTCGCGGGCATGTGGAGCGGCGAGTCTGGTCAGGGCCGCAGCGCGATGACGTGCAGGGCCGCTGCCGGGTGAGCCGTGTCCTCCCTGGAGCCGACAAATGGCGCAACCCTTCACGCGTCCTGCACTGGGCGGCCGATAGCTTCACAAACCTGAAGTCTGGACGTCTGCGGAGAGTGACAACATGCGGCATGCACAGGAAACCTCGGGTCTGGTGTTGGTGGTCGAAGACAACCGCAACATCTCCGAAATGATCGGCGAATACCTGGAAGGCAAGGGGTTTGAGGTCGATTACGCATCCGATGGCCTGGATGGCTATCGCCTGGCCACCGAGAACAGCTATGACGTGCTGGTCCTGGACCTGATGCTGCCGCGCATGGATGGCCTGGAAGTCTGTCGCCGGCTGCGCAGCGAAGCGCGCAAGTCCACCCCGGTGCTGATGTTGACCGCGCGCGACACCCTGGACGACAAGCTCAGTGGCCTGGGCACCGGCGCCGACGACTACCTCACCAAGCCCTTCGCCATCCAGGAACTGGAAGCGCGCCTGCGCGCCCTGATCCGACGCGAGCGCCGCCAGGTGGGTTCGGAAGTGCTCAAGGTCGCCGACCTGGTGCTGGATCCGGTGAGCATGCGCGTGACCCGTGGCGGCACCGAGCTGATGCTCTCGCCGATCGGCCTGCGCCTGCTGACCATCCTGATGCGTGAATCGCCGCGCGTGGTCACCCGCCAGGAGATCGAGCGCGAGATCTGGGGCAATGGCCTGCCTGACTCGGACACCCTGCGCAGCCACCTGTACAACCTGCGCAAGGTGATCGACAAGCCGTTCGACAAGCCCCTGCTGCACACCGTGCAGAGCGCCGGCTACCGCGTCGCAGACATTGCCTGACCCGATGCGCGCGCGCAGCATTGCGCGCGCATCGGGTCCTGGCCTGAAGGCTCGTTGCTCACCTCGTGCCGCACGGACTTCCCAGAAACATCCGGATTGCCTTCATCCTGAGGCTGGCACTGGCCAGCCTTGCGGTGATCGCAACGGTGCTCATCGCCTCCACGGTGGTCAAGCACAGCCTGATCCATACCCTGCTGCAGGAGGAGGCGCTCCACTACTGGGAGCTCTACGCCAGCTCGCCTGCGCAGCCGCCGCCGAACACCCGCGGCCTGCGCGGCTACCTGGTCCTGCGCGGCCAGTCGGAACTGAGCCTGCCCGAGGAACTGCGCGGGCTTGGGCCAGGCCTGCACAGCATCGGCCGCGAGCTGGTGCTGGTGGACGAACGCGCCCCGGGCCGGCTGTATCTGTTGTGGCTGGGACCCCAGGCCGAACGGCTGTTCTTCTGGTCGGGCACGCTGCCGCTGCTGCTGTGCCTGGCGGTGCTGTATGGCGCCTCCTACATCACCTATCGCTTCTTCCGCAGGCTGGTCTCGCCGGTGTCGTGGCTGGCCCGGCAGGTCGCGCAGTGGGACCCGCGCGAGCCCGATACCTCGGCCCTGGCGCCGGACAGGCTGCCCAAGGAGGTGCAGGGCGAGGCCCGCCAGCTGGCCGAGGCGCTGCACGGGCTTTCCCAGCGCGTGGCCACCCAGGTGGCGCGCGAACGCGACTTCACCCGCGATGCCAGCCATGAACTGCGCACGCCGCTGACCGTCATCCGGGTGGCCAGTGACCTGGCCCTGGCCGGCGACCTGCCGCCGCGCGCGGTGCGTTCGCTGCAGCGCATCCAGCGCTCCAGCCGCGAGATGGAGGCGGTGATCGACGCCTTCCTGATCCTGGCGCGCGAGGCCGACATCGAGCCGCAGAGCGAGGACTTCGACGTGGCCGAGATCGTCCTGGACGAGGCGCAAAGCGCGCGCGACCTGCTGGTCGGCAAGCCGGTCGAGCTGACCGTGGTCTGCAATGCCAAGCCGCGCCTGCACGCGCCGCCGCGGGTGATGCATGTGGTGGTCAGCAATCTGCTGCGCAATGCCTGCAGCTATACCGACGAAGGCCGGATCGAGGTCACCGTCGACAGCGACCAGTTGGTGGTGCGCGACAGCGGCATCGGCATGACCACCGATGCGATGCGGCGCGCGTTCGAGCCGTTCTATCGGGTGGACGAGTCGCGCCAGCACAGCACCGGACTGGGGCTGTCCATCGTCCATCGCCTGTGCCAGCGCTTCGGCTGGAAGGTCGAACTGGACAGCGTGCTGGGGCAGGGCACCACGGCCACGGTGCGCTTCGTTCCCTGAGCTTCCCCCGATCCAGGCCGCAGGGCGTGGATCGGGCCGAATCGCTATGCTGCGCGCCTGTTTTCCTCGCGCCAGCGGTGCACTGCGATGTCCCAACCCGTGCCTTGCTTCGTCCTGGTCCTCCATGGCGGCGCCGGGGTGATCGAGCGCGACCGGCTTTCGGTTGAGGAAGGCGCGCGGATCCATGCCGATCTGGAGGCCGCGCTGGCCACGGGCGAAGGCATCCTGGCCGCGGCCGGCAGCGCCCTGGATGCGGTGCAGGCCGTGGTGGTGGCGCTGGAGGAGTCGCCGCGCTTCAACGCCGGCAAGGGCGCGGTCTACACCGCCGACGGCGCGCACGAGCTGGATGCTTCGCTGATGGAAGGCCACAGCCGGCGTGCCGGCGCGGTGGCCGGCGTGCGCACGGTGCGCAACCCGATCGCGCTGGCCCGGGCGGTGATGGACCATTCGCCGCACGTGCTGCTGGTCGGTGCCGGTGCGGAGCGTTTCGCCGATACCCAGCCGCAGATCGCGCGGGTGGACAACGCCTGGTTCGATACCCGCACCCGTCACGCACAGCTTCTGCAGGAACAGGCGCGCGAGCGTCAGGCACAGGCGGTGAGCCTGAAAGGCGCGTATTTCGGCACGGTTGGCGCGGTGGCGCTGGACCTGCATGGCCATCTGGCTGCGGCTACCTCCACCGGCGGCATGACCAACAAGCGCTACGGGCGGGTGGGGGATTCGCCGCTGATCGGCGCCGGCACCTGGGCCGATGCGCGCGTGGCCGTGTCGGGCACCGGCTGGGGCGAATGCTTCATCCGCTGCGCGGTGGCCCACGACATCGCCGCGCGCATGGCCTATGGCGGGGCCTGCCTGGAGGAGGCCGCCGAGGCGGTGGTGATGCAGGCGGTGCCGGCGCTGGGCGGCGACGGCGGCGCGATCGCGGTCGATGTGCAGGGCAACATCGCCATGCCGTTCAACACCGCGGGCATGTACCGCGGCTGGATCGCGCGCGATGGCAGCCGCGGTACGGCGATCTTCGGCGCCTGAACATCGCCGATCAGTGCGGCCCGGCGCTGACGTAGGGCTGCAGCAGCTCGGCCCACAGCGCATAGCCCTCGGGCTTCATGTGCAGCATGTCCGGTTCGAACAGTTCGGCGCGCGGCTGGCCGTCGGCGCCGAGCATCGGGGTGAACACATCCACATAGTGCACGTCCTTCAGCTGCGCCGCGCGCCGGGCGATCTGCGCGTTGGCCTGGCCGATCCTGGGCAGCAACCCGGCCCGCGACGGGCTGGGCTTGATCGAGATGTACACCACCGGCACGTCCGGCAGGTCCTGGCGGATGCGGGCGATGAAGGCGAAGGTGTCCTGGACCACCTGGTGCACGCTGCGGCCGCTGTTGAGGTCGTTGTCGCCGGCGTAGAACACCACCATGCGCGGCTTGTACGGCACCACGATGCGATCGGCGTAGTAGGTGCTGTCGCGTACTTCCGAGCCGCCGAAGCCGCGGTTGATCACCGCGGTTCCGGGGAAATCCTGTGCCAGCGTGGTCCACCTGCGGATTGAAGAGCTGCCGATGAACAGCACCGCATCGCGCGGAGGCGGATGGGCGGCATCCTGCGCGGCGAAATCCTCCATGTCCCTGGCCCACTGTGCACTGGAAACCGCGCCGCTGGCCAGCTCGGGCGGCACCGCAGGCGATGCCTGGGTGGACTGCGGCGGCGCAGGCGCTGTCGATGACACCGGCGCCTGCGCGCAGCCACCAAGTCCGAGCGCGAGCACTGCGATGGCCAGCAGACAACGCAATTGCACACCCATCCTCCACCTCCCAGTCCCGAACGCGGCGCTCAGTGAATCAGCCCGCGCCGCAGCAGGCAAGGCGGCCTGGATGCCGGGGTGTGGCAAAATTGCGGTTCATCTGTCCGGTCGTGCGCCCATGCTTCCCGATTGTTCCAACTCGACGGTCTGCCTGCCGGTCGCTCCGCGCTGGGCCAGGAGCTGACCGTGGCCGACACCTATGGCCATGCGCCGCGCGGCCCTGCGCGTCTACTCAAGGCGGCCAGGTGGTCCTGGCAGGGCCTGTGCGCGGCCTGGATGCACGAATCCTCGTTTCGCCTGGAAGTGGTGCTGCTGGTGATCCTGGCGCCGATCGGCCTGTGGCTGGGCGGCGATGGCGTGGAGCGCGCGCTGCTGGTCGGCTCGCTGCTGCTGGTGCTGGGGGTGGAGCTGCTCAATTCGGCCGTGGAGGCGGTGATCGAACGCTACGGCGCCGAGTTCCATGCGCTGGCCGGACGCGCCAAGGACATGGGCTCGGCCGCGGTGCTGATGATGATGCTCAACGTCTTGGCATGCTGGGGCCTGATCCTGGGGCCACGGCTGTACCTGTATCTGTCCCCCCCTTCGCTCTAGGACGCACCTGCCGCATGAACCTTGAATTCCTCGCCGACCCCAACGCCTGGCTGACGCTGCTGACGCTCAGCACCCTGGAGATCGTGCTGGGCATCGACAACCTGGTGTTCATCTCCATCGCCGTCAGTCGCCTGCCCGAGGCCCAGCGTCCGGGCGCGCGCAAGCTGGGCATCGCGGTGGCCTGCATCACCCGCATCGCGCTGCTGGTGTCGCTGGCCTACCTCTCGCGCATGAGCGAGGACCTGTTCACCGTGGCCGGCATGGGGATTTCCATCCGCGACCTGATCCTGATCCTGGGCGGGGTGTTCCTGGCGGTGAAAGGGGTCCGGGAAATCAATGACCTGATCACCGGCGGCGAGGACGCCGATCCGACCACCACATCGGCCTCATCGGTATTGGGCCTGGTGATCCTGCAGATCGCGATCATCGATATCGTGTTCTCACTGGACTCGGTGATCACCGCGGTCGGCTTCGCCAAGGACATCCCGATCATGGTCGCGGCCATCTTGGCGGCGGTGGCGGTGATGCTGCTGGCGGCCAATCCGCTGGGCCGCTTCATCGATGCCAACCCGAGCGTGAAGATGCTGGCCCTGGCCTTCATCGTGCTGGTCGGCGTGGTGCTGGTCATGGACGGCCTGGGAATCCATGTGACCAAGGCCTATGTGTACTTCGCGATGGGCTTCTCGGCGGTGGTGGAAATCCTGAACCTGCTGATGCGCCGGCGCGCCGCGCGTCACCACATTCCCGGAGCCGGGCGGTTCTAAAAATCAGGGCCGGGCTCAACGGTTTCTTAATGCGCGCCTGCTCATAGTGCCGGGCGTTGCGGCCGTCCCCGGCTGCCGTCCTTCGGATCAGGAGAGAGTGCACCATGCGGATCGCCATCCGTTCGTCGTTGTTGCTTGTGGTGTTCGCGCTGCTGGCTGGCTGCGGCTACAACACGATCCAGCAGAAGGAGCAGGCGGTGAAAGCCGCCTGGTCCGAAGTGCTCAACCAGTACCAGCGCCGCGCCGACCTGATCCCCAACCTGGTGCGCACCGTGCAGGGCTATGCCCAGCAGGAGCGCCAGGTGCTGACCGAGGTCACCAATGCCCGCGCCAGGGTCGGCCAGATCCAGGTCAATGCCGACGACCCGGCCTCGTTGCAGCAGTTTTCCCAGGCCCAGGGCGAACTGGGCAGCGCGCTCAGTCGCCTGCTGGTGGTCACCGAGAACTACCCGGATCTGAAGTCCGACCAGTCCTTTCGCGACCTGCAGGCGCAGCTGGAAGGCACCGAAAACCGGATCACCGTGGCCCGCGGCCGCTATATCCAGGCGGTGCAGGACTACAACACCTACATCCGCCAGTTTCCGCAGGCACTGACCGCCAAGCTGATCGGCGCCAAGGAGAAGCCCAACTTCTCGGTCGCCAACGAGGCCCAGATCTCGCAGGCGCCGGTCGTGGACTTCAGCCAGCCGCCAGCCCGGCCGCAGCAGGCGCCTGCACCACAGAACCCGCCGCAGCCGGCGCCGGTCCAGTAACCGAATGCCACGCGCCCGATGAAACCGCTGCTGCGCCTGTGCGCGTTGCTGCTGTGGCTGCTGGCCTGGCCGGGCCTGGCCCAGGACGCGGCGATCCCGCCCCTGGACTCGCCGGTGATCGATACCACCGGCACCCTGGACCCGGCCCAGGCCGCCCAGCTGCGCCAGCAGGCGCTGGAGCTGCAGCAGCGCAAGGGCGCCCAGCTGCAGATCCTGATGGTCCCCAGCACGCAGCCGGAGACCATCGAGCAGTACACCCAGCGCGTGTTCGACCAGTGGAAGCTGGGCCGCAAGGGGGTGGACGATGCGGTGCTGGTGGTGGTGGCCAAGGACGATCGGCGGGTGCGCATCCAGCCCGGTTACGGGCTGGAAGGTGCGATCCCCGACGCCATCGCCAACCGCCTGATCCAGGAATACATGACCCCATACTTCCGCCAGAACGACTACGGCGGCGGCCTGATCGAGGCCACCGCGCAACTGGTCAGGCTGATCGACGGCGAAGCCCTGCCCGCACCGCAGAGTACCCATGCCCCTGCGGGTGGCCGCGGCGGTGGCGACTGGATTTTCGGGCTGATGGCCGGTCTGGTCGTGGCCTACATGGTCCGCAGCGTGCTCGGCGTCCTGCCCCGGCCAATCCGGGCGGTGGCCGGCGGCATCGCCGGCGGGGCGGTGGCCTGGCTGTTTTCCTCGCTGCTGCTGATCGGCGGGCTGGCCGGTTTGGTCGGCTTGCTGATCGGGCTGTTCGGTGGCGGCGGCGGGCGCTTTGCCGGGCCGGGCGGGTTCGGCGGCTGGGGCGGAGGCGGGTTTGGTGGCGGCTGGGGCGGCGGCTTCGGCGGTGGTGGTGGCTTTGGCGGCGGTGGCTGGAGCGGCGGCGGTGGGTCTTCGGGAGGCGGTGGCGCCTCGGGGAGCTGGTGATGCGCTGGCTTCGCCATCTGTTTGCCCCGTCCGTGCAGCGGCTGTTTCCGCCGCAAAGCCTGCAGCGCATCGCCGCGGCCATCGCCGAGGGCGAGCGCCAGCACAGCGGCGAGGTGATGTTCGCGGTCGAGTCGGCGCTGGCACCGGGCGCCCTGTGGGCCGGCGTGCAGGCCCGGCAGGCGGCCGAGGCCGCCTTCGCCCGGCTGCGCACCTGGGACACGCAGGCCAACAACGGCGTGCTGATCTACCTGCTGCTGGCCGACCACCGCATCGAGATCGTGGCCGATCGCGGCCTGGCCGGAAAGGTGGCGCCGGAGGAATGGCAGGCGGTGTGCGCCCAGGTGGAGGCCGGCATGCGCCAGGGCCAGCCGGAGGCGGCCGTGATCGCCGGCATCCGCGCCGCTTCGGCGCTGCTGGCGCGCAGCTTTCCGGCACGGCCAGGCGATCCCGGGCGCAACGAATTGCCGGATCTGCCGCAGGTCCTGGAGTAGTTCCGGGCCGCTTGGCAGTGCGACCTGCAACACAGAAAGTCGCGTGCCACCGCGCAGGTTCATCACACATCCTTCACTGGCACGCCGGGATGGGGCATCATCTGGCGACTCTCCCGTGGGCATGGCACAGGCCATGCCGGGGAGGAGGCAAGGGCGCAGCCGCGCCCGGCCCCGCATCGGCGAGCTGCCGATGCGCCTTCCCGCGCCTCGCCAGGACCTGCCCGATCATGCATCCCGCCATTGCCGACACCCTGTCCCGCCTGCCGTTGCTGTACAGCCAGGCCTTGCGCCCGCGGCAGCGGGCGTTGGCCGTCGCGGCGCTCGCCTCCAGCGCGCTGGTGGCGGTGGGCTGCAACCCGCTGGCCGCGGTCGCGCTGGTGCTGACCTGGTTTGAATACCTGTGCCAGCAGCGCTGGACGATGGCTGGCGAGAACCCCCGTGCCACCCTGGCGCGGGCACTGGCCTGCGTGGCCTTTGCCTGGCTCAGCACTGCCGAGGGCATGGGCGATGCGGCCTGGGGGCTGGGCGCCTTCATCCTGGTGCAGACCGTGCTGGCCCTGCGCGGCACGCTGAAGCTGCGCGCGACCTTCCTGCGCGATGTGGCCCAGGCCAGTGCGTCGGTGCCGGCCCACGAGCTGATGCGCGCCTGCCGCAACGACCGCACGCTGGTCGAATCCTGGCTGGCCGGCGAAGCGCATCTGGCCGTGCAGGCCGAAGCGGCGTTGCAGGCCGCCGGCCTGCGCCTGTTCCGCCTGCGCTCGCCGGCGCCGGTGGTGGGTGAGGGCGAAGGCTCGGCCCGCTAGCAGTCTGTCGGACTTTGGTCGGCCGGGCTGCGAATCCGCCTGTGCGGTCCATCTTTCCGCCGCTTCTTGGCCCATAGCACCACTATGGGCCGGCGAACCGTCGAAAATCTGACCTCGCACAGCCGAATTCTCGCCTCGACCACCAAAGCCCGACAGGCTGCTAGGCCTGCCGGCGCCGCACGCGCCGGGCCGCGTGGCAGGCTTGTGGCGCCGATCATGCGGGGGCCGCCCGGGTGCGGCAGAATGGCGGCTGATTTCGCTGCAAGACGCCCAACGCATGATCCTTCTGCACCAGTTCGACCCCATCGCCTTCTCGATCGGCCCGGTCGATGTGCACTGGTATGGCATCGCCTACGCGCTGTCCTTCTTCGCCGCCTGGTTCCTGGGCCGCGGCCGGATCCTGGCCGGGCGCCTGCCGGGCGTGACCCAGGAGCATTTTTCCGACCTGGCCTTCTACGCGATGCTCGGCGTGGTGCTGGGCGGACGCCTGGGCTACATCCTGTTCTACGACCTGCCGGTGTACCTGGACAGCCCGCTGAAGGTGTTCAAGGTGTGGGAAGGTGGCATGAGCTTCCACGGCGGCCTGCTCGGCGTGCTGGTGGCCGCCTGGCTGTGGTCGCGCCGGCATCGCCTGCATTTCTTTGACACCATGGATTTCGTCGCACCGCTGGTGCCGGCCGGGCTGGGCCTGGGGCGGCTGGCCAACTACGTCAACGGCGAGCTCTGGGGCAAGCACACCGGCAGCGGCTGGGGGGTGATCTTCCCCGGCACCGATCCGGAGGTGATCAACCTGCGCCTGGACCAGGCGCAACTGCAGGCCCGGTACGCGGCAGGCGCGCTGGACCGCTACGCCCGCCATCCCTCGCAGCTGTATGAGGCGCTGCTGGAAGGGCTGGTGATGTTCTTGGTGCTGTGGACCTATTCGGCCAGGCCGCGCGCGCGCTATGCGGTCTCGGGCCTGTTCGCGCTGCTCTATGGCGTGTTCCGCTTCATCGTCGAGTTCGTGCGGGTGCCCGACCAGCAGCTGGAATACCTGGCGCTGGGCTGGGTCACCATGGGCCAGCTGCTGAGCCTGCCGCTGGTCGCGCTGGGCCTGTTCCTGCTGTGGCGCTCGCGCCGCGCACCGGTGCTGCTGCCGGTGCTGCCGGCCGCCGACACGCCTGCCCAGGCCCGCTGATGCGCCAGTATCTGGACCTGCTGCAGCACGTACTGGAACACGGCGCCGAAAAAGCCGACCGCACCGGCACCGGCACGCGCAGCGTGTTCGGCTGGCAGATGCGTTTCGACCTGAACCAGGGCTTTCCGCTGGTCACCACCAAGAAGCTGCATCTGCGCTCGATCATCCACGAGCTGCTGTGGTTCCTGAAGGGCCAGACCAACATCGCTTACCTGAAGGACAACAAGGTCAGCATCTGGGACGCGTGGGCCAATGCGGACGGTGAGCTCGGCCCGGTCTATGGCAAGCAGTGGCGCAGTTGGGAAGGTGCCAACGGCCAGACCATCGACCAGATGCAGTGGCTGGTGGAGGAGATCAAGCGCAACCCCGATTCGCGCCGGCTGGTGATCAGTGCCTGGAACGTGGCCGAGCTGCCGCAGATGGCGCTGCTGCCGTGCCACTGCCTGTTCCAGTTCTACGTGGTCCACGGCAGGCTCAGCTGCCAGCTGTACCAGCGCAGCGGCGACATCTTCCTGGGCGTGCCGTTCAACATCGCAAGTTACGCGCTGCTGACCCACATGCTGGCGCAGGCGACCGGCCTGGGCGTGGGCGATTTCGTGCATACCCTGGGCGATGCGCACCTGTACGCGAACCACTTCGACCAGGCGCGTGAGCAGCTCTTGCGGGCACCGCGTGCCTTGCCCAGGCTGCGTCTGAATCCGGACGTGACCGACCTGTTCGGCTTCACCTTCGAAGACATCGAAATCCACGGCTACGATCCGGCGCCGGCGATCAGGGCGCCGGTGGCGGTCTGAGCGGTGCGGATCTCGCTGATCGCCGCGCTGGACCGCAACCACGCCATCGGCCGCGACAACCAGCTGCCCTGGCGCCTGCCCGATGACCTCAGGCGCTTCAAGGCGCTCACCCTGGGTAAGCCGGTGCTGATGGGACGCAAGACCGCCCAGTCGCTGGGGCGGGCCCTGCCGGGGCGCCTGAACCTGGTGCTCACGCGCAGCGGCCAGGTGCCGTTCGAGGGCATGGTCGCGGTGGCCTCGATCGAACAGGCGATCGCGCAGGCGCAGTCAGCGGACGAGCTGTGCGTGATCGGCGGCGGCCAGGTCTACGCGCAGGTGCTGGCCCGGGCCGATGCGCTGCACCTGACCCGGGTGGACACCGTGGTCGAGGGCGCCGATGCGTTCTTCCCGGCATTCGATCCACACGACTGGGTGGTGAGCGCGCGCCAGCGGCATCCGGCCGACCCGGGCCACGCATTGGCGTTTGAATTCATCGACTACACCCGCGAGGGCTGAGCTTCAGGCGCGTCGCTGCTGCTGGGAGGTGGCGATGATCACCGCATCGTTGCCGGGCACCTGCACCAGGCGGACTTCGTCAGTATCCAGCTGCAGCGCGGTGAGCTTGCCGCCCCAGACCGCGCCGGTGTCGATGGCATGCACACCGTGGCCGATCATCAGGCCCAGCGTGGACCAGTGGCCGCAGACGATCCTGAGTTCGCGCGGCGCGTGCCCCGGCACATCGAACCAGGGGTACAGGCCCTGCGCCTGGGTGCCGGGGGCGCCCTTGTCCTCCATCGCGATGCGACCGCGCGGGGTGCAGAAGCGCATGCGGGTGAGCACGTTGATGATCGCCCGCCAGCGGTCCGGGCCGGCCAGCCCGGTGGACCAGTTGGGCTTGTCGCCGTACATGCTGCGCATCAGCCTGTCGAAGCCGGGGCCGCGCAGCTGCGCTTCCACTTCGCGTGCATAACCTTCGGCCGCCGCGCAGGTCCAGCGCGGGGCCAGGCCGGCATGGACCATCATCCAGCCCAGTTCGCGTTCCACATGCACCAGCTCACGGTGGCGCAGCCATTCCAGCAGTGTGTCGCGGTCGTGCGCCTGCACGATGCGGCCCAGGTCCGGGTTGACCTTGCGCTGTTCGGTTTCGCTGCGTGCGCCGATGGCCAGCAGTGACAGGTCGTGGTTGCCCAGCACCACCTCGCAATGATCGCGCAGCGAATGCACTAGGCGCAGCGTCTCCAGCGACTGGCCACCACGGTTGACCAGGTCGCCGCAGAACCACACCCGATCGCGCGCAGGATCGAACCTGATCTTCTCGAGCAACCTGGCGGTGGCGTCGTAACAGCCCTGCAGGTCGCCGATGGCCCAGACGGTCATCGCGTGCGCCGGTCAGTGCAGCGTGCGCGGCACCGACAGCGCGAACGGCGCGATCGGGGCATCGAAGTGGGTGCCGTCGTCGGCGACCATGTCGTAACTGCCGCGCATGGTGCCGTGGTCGGTCTGCAGCACCGCACCGGAGGTGTACCTGAACTGCTCACCGGGACGCAGCCGCGGCTGTTCGCCGACCACGCCTTCGCCATGAACCTCTTCGACCTTGCCGTTGCCGTCGGTGATGACCCAACGACGCCCGACCAGGCGGACCGGCTTGGTGCCGCGGTTGCGGATCACGATGGTGTAGGCGAAGACGTACTGGCCGCTCTCTGGTTCGGAGCGTTCTTCCAGGAAACGCGTGGCCACATCGACATCAATGGCGTAATCGGTGGTGCTCATGGTTGCCAGTGTATTTCAAACGTTCAAGGCCGTTGGACCGGATCGCCCCAGGGAAGGTTCGCCAGCGTGATGAAATCGGCCACCTGGACCTGTTCGGCGCGTGCATCGGGGCCAATGCCGGCCGCTTCGATCATCTCAGTGGTGCAGACGCCAGACAGCGCATTGCGCAGGGTCTTGCGGCGCTGGCCGAAGGCCGCGCGCACGACCGCCTGCAGCCGCCCCGGATCGCGCACGCCGATGCGCGCGGGGTCCTTGGGAACCATCCGCACCACGGCCGAGTCGACCTTGGGCGGCGGCCGGAACGCACCCGGCGGCACCACCAGCAGCGGCGTCACCTCGCAATAGGCCTGCAGCATCACGCTCAGCCGGCCGTAGACCTTGCTGCCGGGGCCGGCGGCCATGCGATCGACCACTTCCTTCTGCAGCATGAAGTGCATGTCGGTGATCGCCGCGGCGTGGCCCAGCGCGTGGAACAGGATCGGCGAGGACAGGTTGTAGGGCAGGTTGCCGACCAGGCGCAGTTGCCGGCCGGCGGCCAGCTCGGTGAAATCCACCGCCAGCACGTCGCGGTGGAGGATGGTCAGCGCGCCGATGCCGCGCGCGGCTTCGGTCAGCGGCGCGATCAGGTCGCGGTCGAACTCGATCGCGGTCAGCGCGCCGTGCCTGCGCAGCAGCGGCAAGGTGATCGCGCCCTGGCCCGGCCCGATTTCCACCAGCATGTCGCCGGGCCTTGGGTCCACGGCCAGGACGATGTCGTCGATGGTGCGGCGATCATGCAGGAAGTGCTGGCCGAGCGATTTCTTGGCCGGTGCGCGGAAAGCGGGGGAAGCAGTCATCGTGACAGTTTACCCGCTGCGGAGCGGGCGTCCTGGAGCCACGGCCCCGGCCTGAGGATGCGCTTGCCGGCCGGCGCGACCTGAGTGCCGCGCTGCTCAGGCGCCCCGGCGCGCGGCCATGGCCGCGCAGCTTCGCACCGCGGCCAGCAGGCTGGACGGATCGGCAAGGCCCTTGCCGGCCAGGGTCAGGGCGGTGCCGTGGTCGACCGCCACGCGCGGATAGGGCAGGCCCAGGGTCAGGTTCACCGCCTGCTCGAAGCCGCTGTACTTGAGCACCGGCAGGCCTTGGTCGTGGTACATAGCCAGGACTGCGTCGAAGCCGGCCAGTTTGCCGGGCAGGAACGCCGTATCGGCCGGCAGCGGGCCGATCAGGATGTGGCCTTGGGCCCGCAGCGCATCCAGCACCGGGATGATCAGGTCCAGTTCCTCGCGGCCCAGGTGGCCGTCCTCGCCGGCATGCGGGTTCAGGCCCAGCACGCACAGGCGCGGGCTGGCGATGCCGAAATCGCGCCGCAGCGCGGCCATGGTGGTGTTCACCGCGTGGCGTAGGACGTGTTCGGTGATCGCATCGGGCACCGCGCGCAGCGGCAGGTGGGTGGTGACCAGGGCCACCCGGACGATCGGGTTGGCCAGCATCATCACCACCTCGCAGCCGACATGCCGGGCCAGCAGTTCGGTGGTGCCGGTGTAGGCGATGCCGCCCTCGTTGATGACCGCCTTGTGCACCGGTCCGGTGACCATGCCGGCAAAATGCCCGGCCAGGCAGCCATCGGCGGCCCGGGTCAAGGCGCCGATCACGGCCGCTGCGTTGCGTGGATCGGGCAGGCCAAAGCGCGAGGGCACGGCGTTGGGCACGGCGACCAGTGGCAGGTCTCCCGGCGCCGCGGCGCTTGCGCCGGAATCGAGCAGGTTCAGCGGCAGGCCAAGGGCCTGGGCGGCGGCCTGGAGCACGACTGGATCGGCAAAGGCGACCAGGCGGCAATCCTGCCGCGGCGTCTGCACCAGGCGCACGCACAGCTCCGGCCCGATCCCGGCCGGCTCACCCGGAACCAGTGCCAGCAACGGGCCCATCAACCGCAGGCCCTACGGCATCTGGCTGGACGAGGCCGAGCCGGGCTGGCCCTCGCCAATGCCGTCGCGGCGCTTGTTGCCGGCCTTGGCCGCTTCCTCGGCAGCGCCCGGGGCGCTCATCACGGTATCGGGGGTGGCGCTGTCGATGGTGGAATTGCCAGTGCGGAAACTGACATAGGCCTCGCCGCGCAGTTCCAGCAGGTAGCGGTTGTATTCCTCTTCCAGCTTGCGACGGCCGATGGTGTCACGCACCTGGGCGCGCCTGTTCTGCTCGGTCACGTCGGTCTGGCGGGCAGCGACGCGCTGGACGATGTGCCAGCCGGCCTCGGTGCGGAACGGCTCGCTGACCTGGCCGTCCTGCAGGGCGGTCAGGCGCTGGCCGAAGTCCGGGCCGAACTGATCGGCGGTGAACCAGCCCAGGTCGCCGCCGTCGTTCTTGGTGTTGGCGTCCTCGGAGGCTTCCTTGGCCACGGTGACGAAGTCGGCGCCGCCAGCGAGGCGCGCGCGCAGGGTATCGATCTTGGCCTTGGCGGCGTTGGCGTCCTGCACGTCGGTCACCCGTACCAGGATGTGGCGGGCGTGGTATTCGGTGGCCATCTGGCTGGGGGCCTGCGAGGCGTCGCGGGTTTCCACCAGTTTGAGCAGCTGGAAGCCGGACGGGCCGCGGATCGGGCCGACAACCTGGCCGGCCTGCATGCCCTTGAGGATATCGGAGAAGGCCACCGGGATCTCATCGGCGCTGCGCCAGCCCAGGTCGCCGCCTTCCAGCGCGTTGGGGCTGTCCGAGTAGCGGACTGCAGCAGCGGCGAAGTCCATCTCGTTGCGCTCCAGCAGGCCCTTGATGCCTTCGACCTTCTTCTGCGCGGTCGCGATCTGGTCGGCGGTGGCGCCCTCGGGCAGGCCGACCAGGATGTGCGCCAGGTGGTACTGCATGCCGTCGCTCTGGGCTTTCAGGGCGGCATCGACCTCGGCTTCGCTGACCCGGACGCGGCTTTGGCCATAGCTCTGGCGCAGGCGCTGGACGGTGATCTCATCCTTGAGCGAAGCACGGAATTCGTCAAAGGACAGGCCTTCGGCAGCCAGGCGTTGCTGCAGCCCGGCCACGGTGGTGTTGTTCTGCTGGGCCACGCTGGCCACGGCGGCGTTGACTTCCTCGTCAGTGACGCGGATGCCGTTCTCGTTGGCGCGGCCAACCTGCAGCTTGACCAGGACCAGGCGCTCAAGCACCTGACGGCGGAGCACGTCCGGCGGCGGCAGCTGGCCGGGGTTGTTGGCGTACTGGGCGTTGACGTTGGCCACGGCGCGGTCCAGCTCGCTCTGCAGGATCACATCCTCGTTGACCACCGCGGCGATGCCGTCCAGGGGCTGGGATTCCTGCGCATGCAGGGGCGCGGCAATGGCGAAAGCGGCCAGCAGGCCGGCGGCGAACAGCGATCGAATGGTCATGGGAGTCTTCAGAACGGAGCGGAGCTGGTCTCGTCGCTGTCATCCACGTTCGGCGCGGTGACGCTGGGCGGTACCAGGTAGAGGTCGTCTCGGTAATAGCCGAGGATACTACGGCGCAGGTTTTTGTCGGTGTCCTTGCCTATCGACGACAGCCCCTTGAGCACGAATTCGACCTGGAGCTGGTTGTCCTGGTCGCCCTCTCGGTTGCGCACGTAATGGCGGCCGACCAGGCGCACGGCCAGGCAGCAACTGTCCCACTGCACGCCGGCAATGGCTTCCAGGGTCTTGTTGTCCTGGAAGGAATAGTAGTAGCGGCCAACCAGGCTCCAGACCGGGTTGATCGGGTACAGGAAGGAGAAATCGGCCTGCTTGAGCACGTCGCGGCGGTAGCGGTAGGACAGGTTGACCACCCCGTCGCTGCCGATCAGGTAGCGCGAGCGGAAGCTGATCAGGTCGGCGCGGCTGTTGTTGGCGTCGTACTGGTAGGACGCACCCAGGGTCCAGCGATCACTGGGCATGTAATTGGAATCGGCCACCCAGGCCGACTTGCCATTCCTGATCGGCTCCTGGCTGCTGTCCAGGACCACGTTGGAATCCTCGAAGTACAGGATCTGGCCCAGGCTGACGTTGAACTTCTCCAGACCATCGGTCTGGCGGATGCTGCGGCTGGTCAGGGCCAGGGTCAGCTGGTTGGCGTCGGTCTGGCGGTCGGCACTGGAGAAGCGGTTGTCGCGGAACAGCTGGCCGTAGCTGAAGGTCATCATGCGGGTGTCGAACAACGGCAGGTTGCTCTGCTCGCGATACGGCACGTTGAGGTAGTACAGGCGCGGCTCGAGGGTCTGCAGGAATGGGGTTCCGCCCCAGCTGGTGTCGCGGTCGAAGTACAGGCCCGCGTCCAGGGTCGCGATCGGGGTGGAGCGGGTCGGGCTGCGCTCGCCGCCCAGCTGGTCGGCCAGGTCCTTGTCCAGTTCGTAGGCGGTATAGCGATAGGCCAGGCCCGGCTCGACGAACCATGACGGGCCGCGCAGCGGGATGGACACGTAGGGCTTGATGTCGAGCCGGCTGCCACCGTCCTTGTCGCTGTGTTCGAAGCGGGTCAGCTCGGTGTTCATGCCCACGTTGAGCCAATCCAGGATCGGGCGGTCGTACCTGAAGGACAGCCGCGGCAGGGCATCGTAGGGCAGGGTCTCCTCGCTGATGGTGTAGTCGGACAGCTGATAGGTCTGGGCCTCGGCGCGGGCGCTCCAGTAGCGGGACCGGCCGTACAGGCCCGCAGTGTTGGTCAGGACCGAATAGCGCACGCCATCGCCACTGGAAATGCCGCCGTTGTCCTCCAGGTAGCGCGAGTCGCTGATCCAGGAATAATCCGCGCGCGCCTGCCAGATGCTGTCCAGGTCGTGGTGGCCGCGAAAGCGGAAGAAACCGCGATTCTTGTCCTGCAGCGGGTCGCCGTAGATGTCTTCGTCGCCACTGCCCGGCAGGGCATTGGCGTAATCGTCGGCGCGCTCGCGGACCAGGTCGTCGCTGGACATCCAGGCGCCTTCGAGCTTGCCTTCGCCGCCGTGGTACAGGTAGCGGAACTCGCCGCCAAGCAGGATGCCGCGGCTACTCATGTAGCGCGGATAGAGTGTGGCGTCATAGTTGGGCGCCAGGTTCAGGTAGATCGGCTGCTCGTAGTCGAAGCCGTTCTTGCCCGAAAGGCCCACGCTGGGGTACAGCAGGCCGGTCTGGCGGCGGTCGTCGATCGGGAACCTGAACCAGGGCGCGTACAGCACCGGCACCTTGCCGATGCGCACGGTGGCGTGGTGGGCGGTGGCAAAACCCTCGTCGGTGTTGATGTCGATTTCCCTGGCGCGCAGGTACCAGCGGTGCCAGGCCGGGTCATGCGGGTCGCAGGTGGTGTAGGTCGAGCCCAGCAGCTGGCCTTCGGGGCCGGCCATGTGGATGCTGTCGGCGATGCCGTTGCCGCGCCGGGCCATCAGCTGGTACTGGACCTGCTCGATGTTGTGCGTGTCCTGGTCCTGGTTGCCGCTGGCGCGCTTGGCGATCACGCGGATGCCCGCGTCCTGATAGCGCACGTTGCCGTCGGCGGTGTAGGTGCCCTGTTCCTGGTCCAGGCGCAGGTTGTCGGCCCTGAGGAACTGGTCGCCCCGGGTCAGCACCACGTCACCCTGGTAGGTGGTGGTGCTGCTGGTGCCTTCCTGTCTGTCGCCGAAAATCTCGGTGGGCAGCAGCTGGATCTGCTGGCGCCGGGCGGCCTGATCCTGGGGCGCGACCGCGGCAGGTGCGCCGTCGAAGGCCGGAATCGGGTCCTCCACCGGGCACAGCGCGTAGCTGACGGGTTTTTCGTCCGCGGCCCAGGCCGGCAGGGCCAGGGCAATACTGAACGGAATGGGCAGCAGGCGGAGGGCTCGACGCACGCGTGGGGGAGTCCGGATAAAAACGGCCGTTAGATTGCCGTATCGGCGTGCGGGGGGCAATGAAAACGCCGCGGCAACGGCCGGCTCGGGTTCATGCGCCTGTCGGACCGATCCGCGCGCTGGGCATCAGCGCAGCTGGGCCACGTGCGCGACACTGCATTCGCGCAGGGCCTCCAGGTCGTAGCCGCCCTCCAGGGCCGAGACGATGCGCCCGCTGGCGTGGGCCTGGGCGATCTGGCGCAGGCGCCCGGTGAGCCAGGCGAAGTCCTCGGTCTCCAGCATCAGGTCGGCCAACGGATCGCGCAGGTGCGCGTCGAAGCCGGCCGAGATCATCACCAGCTGCGGGCGGAAGGCCTCGATCGCCGGCAGCATCTGGTCTTCCCACAGGTTGCGGAAGTTGAAGCTGCCGCTGCCCGGCGGCAGCAGGGCATTCATCACGTTGCCGGCGCAGCGCTCGGACGGCGCGCCGCTGTAGGGGTAGAGCCCGGATTCATGGCTGCTGAAGTAGGCCACGCGCCGGTCGTGGCAGAAGATGGCCTGGGTGCCATTGCCGTGGTGGACGTCGAAATCCACCACCGCCACCCGCTCCAGTCCGTGCCGCTCCAGTGCATGGGCCGCGCCGATGGCGATGTTGTTGAGCAGGCAGAATCCCATCGCGGCATCGCCGGTGGCGTGGTGGCCCGGCGGTCGCACCGCGCAGAAGGCGGCCGGGTCGCTGCCGTTGATCACCGCATCGACCGCCGCCACCACCGCCCCGGCCGCGCGCAGGGCCGCGGCGCGCGACTCCGGACAGATCACCGTGTCCGGGTCCAGGATCCGGTAGCCGCTGAAATCCTGGTCCAGGACGGTCTCCACGTGCTCTTGGCTGTGGACCAGCAGCAGGTCGCCCAGCTTGGCGACCGGCGCTTCGCGCCAGTCCAGGTCGGCGTGGTCGCGGTGCAGTGCTTCCAGCACGACTTTCAGCCGCGCCGGGCGCTCGGGGTGCTCCGGGCCGGGATCGTGGGCCAGGCAGGCCAGGTGGGTGTAGATGATCATGGCGTGGCGTGGCGGCGCTGGTGGTTCCACAGCACCTCGCCGGCGCCGTCGGCGCGGGCCAGGACCCGGGCCAGCACGAACAGCAGGTCGGACAGGCGGTTGAGGAAGTGGATGGCTTCGGCGCGGACCGGTTCCAGCCTTGCCAGGGCCACGGTCTCGCGCTCGGCCCGGCGCACGATGGTGCGGGCCAGGTGGCAGCGCGCGGCGGCTTCGCCGCCGGCTGGCAGGATGAAGTCGCGCAGCGGCGGCAGGGTGTCGTTGTAGCGGTCCAGGTGCTGTTCCAGCGCGGCCACATCTGCCGCGGTGATGGCCGCGTGGCCGGGGATGCTCAGCTCGCCGCCCAGGTCGAACAGCTGGTGCTGGAGGGTGGTCAGCAGCGCGCCGATGGCCTCATCGACCTTCGGTGCGGCCAGGATCAGGCCGATCGCCGAGTTGGCTTCGTCCACCGTGCCGTAGGCGGCGACCCGGGCCGAATCCTTGCCGGTGCGGCTGCCGTCGCCCAGCCCGGTGCTGCCGTCATCGCCGGTGCGGGTATAGATCCTGGAGAGGCGGTTGCCCATGCGTATCCCGAAGCCAGCCTCAGCCGGCGGTCCGCTCCTGCGCACGGGCCAGGCGCGCGACCTGCGCAAGGCCGACATGGACGATCACGCCCAGGCCCACGTAGATGGCGGTGCTGCGCAGGAACGGCAGGAACCAGTCGCCGTAGTTCTTCGCCCAGCCGGCCAGGGTCGGCTGGCTGACGCTGTCGCTGATCCAGTAGAAGCTCCCCTGGCTGACCAGGTGGCACAGGGCGACAGAGGCGACCAGCGCCAGGCCGGCAACGACCAGTGTGCGGTGGTCGGAGAGCTGCTGGGACAGGCGTGCGGTGAGACTGCCGCCTGCCCACAGGGCCAGATACGCAGGGACCAGGCACCAGTAGGCCGCCGAAACGCAGTAATGCGCCCAGAAATCCACGCCTTGGCCGGTGATCACCACGTAGTCCACGCCGATGGCCAGCGCCATGAACAGCGGGAACGCCCAGCGCGACCAGCTGCGCAGGTAGAAGCCTGCCATGAAGAACACCGCCCAGGACGCATCCGGGATCGGGCCCAGGTGCGTCAGCAACGCCGGCAGATGCGAGCGCGTGGCCACCATCAGGGCGGCCAGGAGCACCAGGATCGCGGCGCGCTGGCCGCTGCGGGTCGGGAGATGACGGGTCATGTGGGGCTTTTCGGGAGAAGCGAGAGGCGATTCTATCGCGGGAGTGGGAGCCGGGGCGATTTCCTTTGGTTCCCCGACGCGCCGTTCAAACATGGCTTGCCTGTGTGCCCGTCCGTGCAGGTTGCCCATGGCCCTGGCCGTATCATGGCGGCCATGAGTGCACGACATGATGTGGTGATCGTCGGCGGCGGCCTGGTCGGGGCCAGCCTGGCGATCGCGCTGGACCGGCTGGGGCGCGATGTCGCCTTGGTCGAAGCCACCCCCCCGGGCCAGGTGCCGGCGGTGTTCGACCAGCGCAACCTGAGTTTGGCCGCGGCCACGGTCAACGCCCTGACCGCGCTGGGCGTGCTGCAGCGGCTGCAGGCCCCGACCGGGCCGATCCGCCGGATCCACGTCAGCCGCGCCGGCGATTTCGGCCGGGTGCTGCTGCAGGCCAGCGACTACGGGCGCAGCGAATTCGGCCAGGTGGTGGTGGCGCGCGATTTCGGCGTGGCGCTGGAAGCAGCGCTGGCCGATTGCCGGCACCTGACCCGCTACCGGCCGGCGAGCTTCCTGGGCCTGGCCCATGACCGAGACGGCCTGCGCCAGGTACGCATCGACGCCGGCGCCGGTGCAACCGAACTGGTCACGCCGCTGCTGGTCGGCGCCGATGGCAGCCACAGCGCGGTGCGCGCGGCGCTGGGAATCGGGGCGCAACGCCACGACTACGGCCAGCGCCTGTTGGTCGCCCGCGTGCGCACCTCGCGCGCGCCCGACGGGACGGCCTGGGAGCGTTTGGGCGAGGCTGGCCCGACCGCGCTGCTGCCGCGCGGCGATCGCCACCACGGCCTGGTCCACGGCGTGCCCGAGGCCCAGGCCGATGCCATCGCCGCGCTGGATGACGCGGCCTGGCTGGCCCATGCGCAGGCCGCCTTCGGCTGGCGTGCCGGCAGGTTCCTGGCCAGCGGTTCGCGCAGCACCTATCCGATCGTCAAGGTCCTGGCCGAACGGGTGATCGCCCCGCGCGCGCTGCTGCTGGGCAATGCCGCGCAGACCCTCCATCCGCTGGGCGCGCAGGGCTTCAACCTGGGTCTGCGCGATGCACTGACCCTGGCCGAGCTGATCGCCGCGGCCGAAGACCCGGGCAGCGATGCGCTGCTGGCCGAGTACCTGCAACGGCGCGCGCCCGATCGCCAGCGCGCGCTGCGCTTCTCCGACGGCCTGGCGCGCCTGACCAGCAACCCCGCGCCGCTGCTGCGGCCGTTGCGCAGTGTCGGCCTGCTGGCCGCCGGCAACCTGCCGGCGGTGCAGTCGATGCTGGTCGGCGGGGCGATGGGCTTTGCCGGCGATGTCCCGGCGCTGTGCCGGCAGGTGGCCGCATGAACCGCCGCGGCCGCAGCGATGTGATCGTGGTCGGCGGCGGGGTGGTCGGCGCGGCCTGCGCATTGGCCCTGGCCGGGCGGGACCTGGAGGTGGTGCTGGTCGAAGGCCAGGCGCCCGCGCCGTGGTCGGCCCAGCAGCCGGACCTGCGGGTCTATGCCTTCGCCCCGGACAACGCCGCGCTGCTGGCGCAGCTGGGGGTCTGGGAAGCGGTGCGCGCTGCGCGCGCGCAGGCCTATCGCCGCATGCGCGTGTGGGATGCGGCCGGCGGTGGCGAGTTGTGCTTCGACGCCGACCGCCTGGGCCGCAGCCATCTGGGCTGGATCGTCGAGCACGCGCTGCTGGCCGATCGGCTGTGGGCGGCATTGCCGGCAGCGGGCGTGCAGGTGCGTTGCCCGGCGCGCGTGGAGGCGATGGCACAGGACGCCAGCGGCGTGCGCCTGCGCCTGGACGACGGCACGCGGCTGGATGCGCGCCTGGTGGTGGCCGCCGATGGCGCCGCTTCCACCGTGCGCCAGCTTGCCGGCCTGCCGCTGCACGGCCACGACTACGCCCAGCGCGGGCTGGTCGGCTACCTGCGCAGCGAGCGCCCGCACGAGGACACCGCGTGGCAGCGCTTCCTGCCGACCGGTCCGCTGGCGGTGCTGCCGTGCACCGCAGGGCGCAGTTCGATCGTGTGGACCTTGCCCAACGCCGAAGCCGCGCGCGTGCTGGCGCTGGACGATGCGGCGTTCTCGCGCGAACTCACCACCGCCTTTGGCGCGCGCCTGGGGCAACTGCAGATCGACTCGCCGCGCGCCGCATTCCCTCTGAAACTGCAGCTGGCCCGGCAATACGTGGAAGGCCGGGTCCTCGCCATTGGCGATGCCGCGCATGTGGTCCATCCGCTGGCCGGGCAGGGCGTCAACCTGGGCCTGCGCGATGTGGCAGGCCTGCGCCAGCTGGTGGCCGACGCGCAGGCGCGGCGCGCCGAGTGGGACACCCCGCATCGCCTGCAGCGCTGGGCGCGCACCCGCCGCAGCGAGAACACCGTGGCCGCCTACACCTTCGATGGCATCAACACGCTGTTCTCCAACGACGAACTGCACACCACGCTGGCGCGCGGCCCGCTGCTGGGACTGGCGGGCAAGCTGCCGCCCTTGACCAACCTGCTGTGGCGCAGGGCCGCCGGCCCGTAGGAGCGCACCGCAGGGGCGCGATTGGGCTTTCCCGGTAAGGCCCGATCGCGGCCATGGGCCCTACGGCCGCATCGCTGGGATTTTGCCCCCTCTCCCCCGCTCGCGGGGGAGAGGGTCGGGGTGAGGGGGACAGAGGTGACGGCCATGCCAACGACGACACATCAACGTCCCGGAGCCGGCTGCGGTTTGCTGGGCTTCAAAGCAAAAACCCCCCTCACCCCCTCAGCCGCTGGCCGCGACTTCCAGCTCTCCCCCGCAAGCGGGAGAGAGGGAGCCCCGAACGCTCGAGAAGACAGTTGCTCCTACGGCAGGAACGGGAACACGATCTTCAACAACCCCTTCAACCCACCCTCGGCGGTGGAGGCGATCGCCTTGGCGCCCAGGCTGTTGAGCGCGTTGCGTGCGTCTTCCCAGCGCAGCCGGGTGAGGTCCTTCTGCAGCAGGTCGGCCACTTCACTGGCGGTGGGCTGGAGCTTTTTCAGCTCACGGGTGATGGCCGCCGGATCGGGCTGCAGGTAGCCCCACTTCTCGGCGATCCTGAGCAGGGTGTCGAAGCGCACCGCCACCACCTCGCGGTTGCGCTCGTAGACCGGCAGCGCGCCCACTTCCAGGATCGCCTGCTCGAACTGCTGGGCATCGTCGGGATGCTCGACACGGATGGCCAGGAAGCCCTCCTTCCTGGCTCGCTCGCTCACGTGCTTGGCCCCGGCACGCAGGTTGTCCTCGGTCAGCACCGTGGCCACGATCCGCTGCAGGGCGGCATCGGATTGCTCCGGCACCAGCGCCCGCCAGCGCGCATAGCCGTCGCGGCGCAGGCTCCTGACCCGCGCGGGGGTGATCCGCAGTTGCAAGGCGACGGCGGCGTTGGAGCTGCCGCGGGAAATGGCCCCGTCGCGCTCCAGCAGGACAAAGGTCAGCAGTTCCAGGTCGCGCTTGTTGAGCGAGCCGAAGCCCTGCATCAGCGACAGGCGCAGGAACGCCTCGGCGAACCCGGCCGGGTCCTTCAGTTCGATCGGTGACATGGCATCCCTCCTGAGGATGGGCAGGATGCCATGCCGCCGTCACGCCGCCTGAGACCCGGCGCGCCGCAAGCGCGCAGGCGGTGGGCGGGGATGCAATCCTTCGTCCGGCAGCCAAACGCCGGATCACGCTGCAACGCCTTGGGTCAGGGAGCGTTCTTCTCCAGTGCCTCAGCCATGCGTGTTTGCCAGCCGGGACCCGTGGCCTTCCAGCGCGCAATGATCTGAGGGGGCAAGCGCAAAGACAGAAGCTGGCGAGGATTGGCCAACTTGGGGCGACCACGCCGCACGAGCTTGTCACCGTGATAAAGATCGGCGCCGGCAATCCAAGCCTCTGTGATCTCTGGCAAGGCGTCGGGATCAGGCAAAGTGGGGGCGGAGTTTTTTTGCTTCACGTTCATGGCAGTGCCTCATGCTGAGGATGCGCCTTGCGGCGCCGCGCGGCGTCCATGCGAAAACGACAAGTCGAGCGTCAAGCCAACCGGCGGTGATGAAGCGCGGCTCGCCATAGTCCTGGCGATCGTCCGCGCGAGTGAAATGGTGGCCGGCGAAGACTTCCTTGGCGCGGAGCAGGTCCAAGCCACGCTCCTGTAGCGTCAGGCGGCGTTTGGCGGGGTCGCATGTGATGCGCACGAATTAAATGTAGCTACGTCAAATGTCCCTGTCAAGCTGCGAGGGACTGTAGTTGCTGGCGAACACGGTGATCTCTTCGCGGTCGTGGTAGAGCTGCTTGGCCCGCACGATGCGCAGTCCGCCGGACTGCTCTTGCAGGAGCCCCAGGCAAAGCGTGGTTTCGTCCCAGCGCTTTTTCATCGGCAGCTTGAGGTTGAAGATGGTGTGGCGGCACCAGCCTTCGCGCAGCCAGGTGGCCATGCGCTCGACCACGCGGCGCGGCTGTTCGACCATGTCGCAGACCATCCAGTCCAGCGGCTGGGCCGGCTGCCAGCGAAAGCCATCGGCGCGCAGGTGCTCGACCAGGCCGCTGTCCAGCACATGCTGGCGCAGCGGGCCGTTGTCCACGCTGGTCACGCGCAGGTGCTGGCGGGTCAGCACCCAGGTCCAGCCGCCCGGCGCGGCGCCCAGGTCGGCCGCGCGCATGCCGGCGCGCAGCAGGTGCTCGCGTTCGTCCGGGCGCAGCAGGGTCAGGATCGCTTCTTCCAGCTTCAGCGCCGAACGCGATGGCGCCTCGGGCAGCAGGCGCAGGCGCGGGATGCCCAGCGGCCACGGCGCGGCGTCGCAGGGCTGGGCGAGCCCCAGAAACGCGTGGTCGCCGTGGACGAAAAGCACGTGCAGGCGCGGCAGGCGCGGATCTTCCTTCGGGCTCAGCAGGCCGGCCTTGCGCAGCGCCGGACGCAGCGCGTTGCCGAAGCTGCGCGCCAGCCCGGCCAGCGGCTTGGCCGCGTCCGAATCGGGATGCTCCACCCACACATCGCCAAAGTGCGGCGCGCCGGCCAGCGCGGCCAGCATCGGCGTGATCCGGTCGGCCGGATCCAGCCCGCGCAGCTCGGCGATCAGGGCCAGCCTCTGCCGGGCGAACACCAGCTGCTGCCAGGGCAGGGCCGCAGGCAGTGCCTGGTCCTCGCAGGCGAAGACCACATAGCCGTCATTGCGTTGGGTGCGCGCGTAACCGGCAAAGCCGGCATCGGCGGCGCGCTGGGTCAGTTCGGCCGCCAGTTCCGGTTCGAAGCCCTGGCGGCAATAGGCCAGCACGCCTTGCACGGCAACGTTCAATACCTGGCGCCGCCGCGCTGGCCATAGGCGGCCAGCACGGCGCAGGCCGCCTGGCGATGCAGGTCGCGCACGACCTCGATGCCACGCTTGCCCAGCTCACCCACCCAGTCGGCCGGCAGCGGGCCTTCGTCGAATTCGGTCAGCGCTTCCACGTCTCCGGCGCGCGCGCCGATCAGCAGCCGGTCCACGCCGGCCCATACGGTGGCACCGTAGCACTGGCAGCACGGCTGGGCCGAAGTGGCCAGGGTCACCGGGCTGGCCAGGACCGCGTTGAGGCGGTAGGTCTGCAGGCGCTGCTGGGCCAGCATGTAGGCCATGTTCTCGGCGTGGGCCAGCGAGGTGTTCTGCGGGACCACGCGATTGACGCCCAGCGAGAGGATGCGATCGTCCGGGCCGAACACCGCCGCGCCGAACGGGCCGCCGCTGCCGTGTTCGACATTCAGCCGCGCCAGTTCGATGGCCAGCGCGACCTTGGCCGCGTCGCCGGGAAACTGCGCGTCGGCATCCACCACATCGTGGATCCAGGCCGGCAGGGTGAGGTGGACCTGGGCGTAGAGCATCAGCGGACCGGGGCCGGCGTGGCGGCCGGATCGTGGGAAGGGGCCGGCCCGTCTTCGGCCGGCACGCAGGTGCCGGCCTGGCACTGGCAGGCGCTGATCGGGCGGAAGCCGCAGATGCCCACCCGGCCGCTGGCCCGGCATTGGGCCTGGACCGCGGCCGGATCGGTGGGACTGTCGGCGTTGACGCAGGCTGGCAGTTCGCCGCAGCAGCTGCCGACGTTCTTGACCACGCACTGGGCGTCGCTCGTGCAGCTGATATCGACCTTGACGGGCGTGGCCCCGGCCGGCGCGGGTGCGGTGGTGACCGGCTGCGCGATCAGCGCCCCGGTGGCTGATGCGGGCGCCGGGTTGGCGGCGGCTGCGGGCGCGCGGGTATCGGACGGCGCTGCCTGGGTGGTGGCGGTGGTGGCAGGCGCGGCGCAGCCGGCGATCAAGGCGATGCCCGCCAGCAGCGCGAACAGGGCCGGGCGTAGGCGCATCAGGCCTGGGCCGCCCAGGTGTCGCGCAGGGTCACGCTGCGGTTGAACACCGGCCTGTCGGCCGTATGGTCGCGGCGGTCGGCGACGAAGTAACCGGTACGTTCGAACTGGAACGACTGCTCCGGCGCGGCCAGGGCCGCGGCCGGTTCGACATAACCGGCCACCACCCGCCTGGAGTCCGGATTGAGGTAATCGCGGTAGCTCTTGCCTTCGCTTTCATCGTCCGGCCTGGGCACCGAAAACAGCCGGTCGAACAGGCGGATTTCCGCAGCCACCCCGCCGGTCGCGCTGACCCAGTGGATGGTGCCCTTGACCTTGCGGTTGGCCCCGCTCATGCCCGGGCGCGAGTCCGGATCCAGCCAGCCGCGCAGTTCGGTGATGGTGCCGTTGGTGTCCTTGATCACTTCATCGCAGCGGATGATGCCGGCCCCGCGCAGGCGCACCTCGCCGCCCGGCACCAGGCGCTTGAAGCCCTTGGGCGGGAGCTCGGCGAAGTCCTCGCGCTCGATCCACAGTTCGCGCGAGAACGGGATCTGGCGGGTGCCCTGGGTTTCATCCTTGGGATGATTGGAAAAGGTCAGGGTTTCCTCATGACCTTCCGGCAGATTGGTCAGCACCAGCCTGAGCGGGTCGACCACCGCCATGCGCCGCGGCGCGCTGGCATCCAGATCCTCGCGCAGGCAGCCTTCCAGCACCGAGAAATCGATCACCGAGTTCTGCTTGGAGATGCCGACCCGGTCCACCAGCAGGCGCAGGGAGGCCGGCGTATAGCCGCGCCGGCGCAGGCCCTGCAGGGTGTACATGCGCGGATCGTCCCAGCCCTCGACCAGGCCCTCGAGCACCAGCTGGGTCAGCTTGCGCTTGCTCATCACGGTGAAGTTGATGTTGAGCCGCGAGAACTCGATCTGGCGCGGCCGGGCCGCCTCGAGCGGCAGGCCCTTGTCCAGCAGCGGCTGCAGCAGCGCCGGATGGCCGGCCAGGTCCACCTTGTCCACGCACCAGTCGTACAGCGGGCGGTGGTCCTCGAATTCCAGCGTGCACAGCGAATGGGTGATGCCTTCGATCGCGTCGGACAGCGCATGGGCGAAGTCGTACATCGGATAGATCGGCCAGGCATTGCCGGTGTTCTGGTGCTCGACGTGCTTGATCCGGTACAGCGCCGGATCGCGCAGGTTGATGTTGCCGCTGGCCATGTCGATCCTGGCGCGCAGGGTGCGGGCCCCATCGGGGAACTCGCCGGCGCGCATGCGGCGCAGCAGGTCCAGGTTCTCTGCCGGGCTGCGGTCGCGCCAGGGCGAGTTGCGGCCGGGCTCGGTCAGGGTGCCGCGGTACTGGCGCACCTGCTCGGCCGACAGGTCGCAGACGAAGGCATCGCCCTGCTGGACGAGTTTTTCAGCGGCCAGGTACAGCACCTCGAAGTAGTCCGAGGCATGGCGCAGGTTGGCCCAGTCAAAGCCCAGCCAGCGCACGTCGTCCTGGATGGCGGCGACGAACTCGGGGTCTTCCTTGGCCGGGTTGGTGTCGTCCAGGCGCAGGTTGCAGGCCCCGCCGAACTCGGCGGCGATGCCGAAATCCAGGCAGATCGCCTTGGCGTGGCCGATGTGCAGATAACCATTGGGCTCGGGCGGAAAGCGCGTGCGCACGCTGCGGTGCCGGCCCTGGGCCAGGTCCTCGCGCACGATCTGGCGGATGAAGTCCCTTTTTTCCGGCGACGCCGAGGCGCCGTCGAGGCGCTTTTCCGGGGTTGAATCGGCGGGAACGGCAGGGGCTTGGGACATGATCGGGCAGGCAACTTGGATAATCGGCAAGTCTAGCCGATGGCCCCGCCGGCCATGGCCCTCGGTCGCGGCCTTGCCCGGCAGGACGCCCCCGGGGCGCTTTTCGCGGCGCCCCGCTCAGCGACAAGCCAAGCCAGGTGGGAGCCGCCATGGCGGCGATGAAGCTTGACCGACAGAGCCCTTCGCCGCCATGGCCGCTCCCACGCCCTGCACGTGCGTGCGCGTATGCTCACCGCACCTCGTTTCCCCCTGGCCACAGGAGCCTTCCATGCAAGTCGCCTATCGCGCCGACAACCTGTTCGACGCCCACCTGGCCAGGCACGCGCTGGAAGACGCCGGCATCCCGGCGTTCGTGTTTGGCGAATCGCTGCTGGGCGCCGGCGGCGAGCTGCCGCTGTTCGGCGTGCTGCGGGTCTGCGTGCCCGATGTGGCGCTCCCGGACGCGCGCGCGGCGCTGCAGGCCAGCGGCTTGCTGGACGGCCCGCAAGACCCCACTTTCGACGGACTGCCCGAGGCGGGCCTGTTGCCCGCCTGAAGGCGCTCCTTCCCCTCCGGAGGTTTCCCATGTTCGAAACACTCAGCAACCGTCTGGGCATCGGCGCGTTCAAGCAGCGCCTGCCGCGCGCAGACGAAGCCCTGCCCGGGCGCGCCCAGCCGCTGCCGCTGCACAACGTGCATTTCGTCAATGGCCATCCGCTGCGGGGCGAGTTTCCCGGCATGGAGATCCTGGGCCTGGGCATGGGCTGCTTCTGGGGCGCCGAGCGCAAGTTCTGGCAGCTGCCGGGCGTGTACACCACCGCGGTCGGCTACCAGGGCGGCTTCACCCCCAACCCGACCTACGAGGAAAGCTGCACCGGCATGACCGGCCACGCCGAAGTGGTGCGGGTGGTGTTCGACCCGGCCAAGGTCTCGCGCGAGCAGATCCTGCGCACCTTCTGGGAAAACCATGACCCCACCCAGGGCATGGGCCAGGGCAACGACCGCGGCACCGAGTACCGTTCGGCGATCTACTGCGAAACGAAAGACCAGTACCAGGCCGCCATCGCCAGCCGCGACGCATACCAGCAGCGCCTGGGCGAGGCTGGCTACGGCCAGATCACCACCGAGATCGTCTACCCGGCACCGCCGTTCTACTTCGCCGAGGACTACCACCAGCAGTACCTGGCCAAGAATCCGAATGGCTACTGCGGCCTGGGTGGCACCGGGGTGAGTTGCCCGATCGCGCTGGAGGCGTAAGTGCCCTGGAATCGCGCACCCGCCGGCTGCAGGCGCTGCACGCACCGGCAAAACCTGAACATCCCGACGCGGTGGGGCGCCACGCTCGGCTAGAATGTCCCCATGCCCGCGCTGTCCGACAACCTGGCCAACCAGCTGCTGATCGCGCTGCCCGCGCTGGACGATCCGCGTTTTTCGCGCAGCGTGGCGCTGATCTGCCAGCACGACGACGACGGCGCCATGGGCGTGGTGGTCAACCGCGCCTCGGAGTACACCCTGGGCGAAGTGCTGCACCAGATGCAGCTGGACACCGACGATGAGGCCCTGCGCAACCGCGTGGTGCTGTATGGCGGCCCGGTCCATCCCGAGCGCGGTTTCGTCCTGCACGACGGCGGTGGCGACTGGGATTCCACCCTGCAGATCAGCGATGACCTGTACCTGACCACTTCGCGCGACATCCTGGAAGCCATGGCCCGCGGCCAGGGCCCGGACAACGCGGTGGTGGCGCTGGGCTGCGCCGGCTGGGGCGCGGGTCAGCTGGAATTCGAACTGGGCGAGAACAGCTGGCTGACCGCGCCGGCCGATCGCGAGCTGCTGTTTGCCACGCCGCTGGACCAGCGCTGGCAGGCCGCCGCCGGCCGGATCGGCGTGGACATGACCCGCATGACGGACTACAGCGGGCACGCATGATGCTTCGGGCCAGGAATGCCTTCCTCGCCCGCGCCTGGCGCTCCTGGCAGACAGCGCATTCGGTTCCTTCCCTGCTCGCTGGCGCGGCTCCATGAGGCTGGACGGCACCGTGCTGGGTTTCGACGTGGGCTCGCGCCGGATCGGTGTGGCGGTGGGCAGCGCCTTTGGCACCGGCGCGCGCGCCCTGGCCGTGGTCGATGTGCATCCCGGCGGCCCGGACTGGGCCGCGCTGGACAGGCTGCGCGCCGAATGGAAGCCCGACGGCCTGGTGGTCGGCGACCCACTGACCCTGGACGGCGGCGACCAGCCGGTGCGCAAGCGCGCCCAGGCCTTCGCCCGCGAACTGCGCCTGCGCTACAGGCTGCCGGTGGTCCTGGTGGACGAGCGTTCCAGCTCGGTCGAAGCCGCCCAGCGCTTCGCCGTGGACCGCGCCCAGGGCCGCAGGCGCAAGCGCGATGCCGCCGCGCTGGACGCGGTGGCCGCGGCGGTGATCGTCGAACGCTGGCTGGCGGCCCCGCATGAGGCCACGCATGTCGAGTGAGCTGTTGCCTTTTCGCCCACGGCAGACGGCGGCACGCGTCCAGCAGCATTCCCTGTTCCCACCATGCCAACCCCGCGCGCCTGTCGCCCTGGCCCCACCACGAGCACCCCATGACCCAACTGGATTCCGACGGCCGCCTGCTGCACCTGCTGACCCTGGAGGGCCTGCCCAGGCAAACGCTCTGCCGCATCCTCGATCGCGCCGGTGCCATCCGCGACACCGCGCTGGGCCGCACCCAGAAGCGCGACACGCTGGTCGGGCGCACGGTGTGCACGCTGTTCTTCGAACCTTCTACGCGCACGCGCAGCTCGTTCCAGATCGCCGCCCAGCGCCTGGGCGCGGACCTGATCAACTTCGACGCTTCCACCTCGTCGGCGCGCAAGGGCGAGACCGCGCTGGACACGTTGCGCAACCTGGAAGCGATGGGCGTGCGCGGGTTCATCGTGCGCCACCCCGAGGACGGCGCGGCGCAGATGCTGGCCCGGCACGCGCATGAAGGCACCGCCGTCATCAACGCCGGCGACGGCCGCGCCTCGCATCCCACCCAGGGCCTGCTGGACATGCTGTCCATCCGCCAGGCCAAGGGCCCGGATTTCTCCATGCGCAAGATCGTGATGGTGGGCGACATCAAGCATTCGCGCGTAGCCCGCTCGGACCTGCAGGCGTTGCGCACGCTGGGCGCCACCGACATCACCCTGTGCGCGCCGGACAACCTGCTGCCGGAGGCGGCCGTCAGCGCCGGCTGCAGGACCACCGGCGATTTCGACGCCGCGCTGCAGGGCGCCGACGTGCTGATGATGCTGCGCCTGCAGCGCGAGCGCATGGAAGAAGGCCTGGTGACCTCGCTGGAGGACTACCACCGTCACTACGGCCTGACCGCCGCACGCCTGAAGCAGGCCGCGCCCGATGCAGTGGTACTGCATCCGGGGCCGATCAACCGTGGCGTGGAGATCACCGACGAGGTGGCCGACGGGCCGCAGTCGCTGGTGCTGCGGCAGGTGGGCAACGGGGTGGCGATCCGGATGGCGGTATTGGAGATGTTGTTGGGTTGAGCAGACCTGCGCCCCAATTTTGCGGTGCAAGCCTTCGCAGATGCGCCGGCGCCATGGCGGTGCATCGGCAGGAGCAAGCTGGGGCAGTCTGCGGGTCCAGCTGCAGCAAAGGCCGGCACCGGGCCGGCCTTCCTGGTTGCCGGCCTCAGCCCGTCTTGCGCGGGACGGTCGTGCCGAGTTTCTCGATCTGTCCGCCGGCGCGTTCAAAGGCGTCCAGCTTGTCCTGAAGCACTGCGTGGGCGGCGCGCTTGTCTTCGCGTGGCCGGGTGAAAAGGGCATCCGGTGGCATGGCCTTGGTCGTGCGCAGTGTCGTCATGGGCGTCTCGCGTGGGTGCGGTGCATCAATGCCATCGGCGGCGTCGGCCGGCCGTGAAGGCATGGCCCCGCTGGATGTGGGCCGGGTCTGTCAGCCGTGCACTTTCCGGCCAGGACGGGTGGGGCCAGCGACCGCCTGCACTCAGGGCACTGCGCCCAACGCGGCGACGCCGCGCCGGGCAAAGAAGCAGTGCCAGGGTGTCAGCCGGGCGCCGCCGCGTCCTGGGCCAGCCGACCAGGCTTGCACGGCCGAGCGGATTACTTGCCTTTCTTTTCCTTCTTGGCCTCGCGCTTTTCCTTCAGCGTCTTGGTCGGCTCTTTCTTCTGGTTCTTCTTCTGGTCCATCCCCTTGCTCATGACACCCTCGTAGTTGGCAGGTCGATCGGTCTGGCATCGCCAGGGCCTGGCGCGCGCGTGCACTTTACGCCCAGTCCCCCGATGCGGTGTCAGGGAAATTGAACCAGGCCGTGCGCCGCCGGGTCGTGTGGCTCAGCTCATGCCGCCGGGGCCGCCGGCATCGGGCACATCACCCCCTGCTGGTGCCAGGGGCACGTCGCGGCGGCGCACGCGGTTGCGGCCGTCGCGCTTGGCCTGGTACAGGGCCAGATCGGCGTGGTGCAGCAGGCGGTCGGCTTGCTCTGCGCCGGCCAGCGGCCCGTGGGCGATGCCGGCGCTCAGGGTCACATGCATGAGTTGGGTCTGGCCGGGGACCGCCAGTGCGCAGTCGGCCATCGTCTGACGGATGCATTCGGCCAGGACCAGGCCGCGCGTCGGATCGTCGCCGGGCACCAGGCAGGCGAATTCCTCCCCGCCATAGCGGGCCATCAGCACGTCGCTGTCGGCGCACTGGCGCAGCACGTCGGCCACGTGGCGCAGGGCCTGGTCGCCGGCCAGATGGCCAAAGCGATCGTTGTAGGCCTTGAAGTGGTCCACATCCATCAGGATCAGCGTGGCCATGGTGGGCACGGCCGGGTGTTCCAGCGCTTCGAGCAGGCGGCGGCGGTTGGGCAGGCCGGTCAGCGCGTCGAGGTAGGACAGTTCCAGCAGGCGCGCGTTGGCGAGGTTGAGCTCGGCCGTGCGCGTGGCGATGTGGGCTTCCAGCGCCGCGCGCTGGGCGCGCAGGTGGCGGGTGCGCAGCAGCACGACCGCATAGACCAGCAGCAATATCGTCAGTGCGATCACCAGGTGAAACCACAGCGTCTGCCACCACTGTGCGTGCATGACGATGGTGACCAGCACCGGGGTGCTGGCGTTGTTGGCGTGGTCGTGCGCTTCCACGCGCAGCTGGTAACGGCCTGGCGGCAGTGCGTTGAAGGTGCGCGTGGTCTGGTCGCTCCATTGGCTCGGACTGGCGTCGTAGCCGACCAGCTGGGTGCGGAAGCGCGAATCGGCCTCGCGATACCAGGACAGCAGGGCGTAGTCGACCCGGATTTCCCTGGTGCCGGCAGGCACGTCGAGCACCGGCCCGGTGACGCGGCGGCCATCGATTTGCAGGCTGGTGATCTTCAGCGGCTTGGGCTGGGTGTCGCGGACCTCGCGGCTGGGGTCGTACACGGCCAGGCCGCCGAGCGTGCCGGTCCAGAAGCGGTCGTGCGCATCGACCATGTGCACGTAGTTGCATTCCTGGTGGACCATGCCGTCGCGCCGGTTGAAGACCCGGCTGGTGTAGCCGCCGGCAGTCGGCGTGAGCAGCTGCACGCCGTTGTTGGTGCACAGGTACACACGCCCGGCGCTGTCGGCGGCGGGGTTGTAGACGCTGGGATCGGGCGGCGCGGGCAGGGCGTCGGCCAGCATGCGCGGATGGCGCGGGTCGGTGACATCCACACGGCTAACCCCGGCGCTGCTGGTGCCCACCCACAGGATCTGGCGGCCCTGGGCATCGTCGATCTGGGTCAGGCCGATCGCGTTGGTTTCCGGCAGGCCCAGGGTCCTGGCCATCGGATCCCAGCGCTGGCCGTCGAAGCGCGACAGGCCCTGGTTGGTCGCCGCCCACAGCCACGAACGGCCATCGCCATCGATCACCTCGCGCACCCGCATCGCCCGCCACGGTGCGTTGGCATCGGGCGGTGTGAACGTGGTCCAGATCCCGTCGCGCAGCCGGTACAGGCCGGTCTCGCGCGTGGCGAACCATTGCTCGCGGCGGCCGTCGTAGGTGCGCACCAGGGTGTCGTAGACCATCTCGCCGATGGTCTGCCGCCACGGCGTGTCGATCGGGACGAAGCGCGCATCGTCCGGGCGTCGACGCAGCAGTGCACCACCGCGCAGGCTGACCCAGTAGGTCTTGCGGCCGTCGGCCTCGGTCGTGGCCATGACCGAACCGATGTTGGCGTCCGGCGGCACGCCCTCGGCCTGGGTGAAGTGCTGCCACTGGCCGCGTTCGTACAGGGCCAGGCCTTCGCCGGCCGAGCTGACCCACAGCCGCTCGCCGCCACGGCCGTCAGGCTCGACCAGAAAGCCGAACACGCCCAGCGAATCGAGCCCCATCAGCGAGGCGATCGCCCATGGACTGGCGCCCAGTGCGCTGCGCGAGACGCCCGAGTCGTTGGCCATCCACAGCACGTCCAGGCCGTCCGGGCTGCGCCAGGCGCTGACGGAGCGGATCACCTCCGAGTGCATGCCGTGGCGACGGTTGAACACCTGCAGCGTGTCGTCCTGCACGCGCAGCAGGCCAGCACGGCTGGCCACCCAGATCGCGCGGTTGCCGTCGGCCAGCGCGGTACTGGCCAGGGTATAGAGCACGTTGCTGGGGAAGTCGCCCTGCTGCTGGCTCCAGCGGCGCATGCCGTCGGCGCGCATCCGCCACAGGCCGTTGACGTAGGTGGAGATCCACAATTCCTCGCGCCCATCGTGCATGACCGCCAGCAGGTCCTCGACCTGCATGGCGTCGAGCTGGTGACCCTCCCAGCGATGCCAGTCGGTCTGACCGGCGTCGCGATACCATAGGCCGCGCGCATTGGTGCCCAGCCACTGGCGGCCGGGCGCGCCCAGCTCTTTGGTCTGGGTCATCGAGCGCAGCGGGTCGGCTGGCAGCGAGGCGTTGCCCGGATCCAGCTCCCAGGTGTCGCCGGCCAGGCGGATCAGGCCGCGGTCCCAGGTCAGTGCCCACAAGGTGTGGGCGCCGCTGGCATCGATCGTTTCGGCAAAGCGCTTGATCTGGTTGGACGGCAGCCCGGTCTCGGTGCTGGCGGGGTGCCAGCGCACGCCGTCGTAGCGGGCCAGGCCGGCCTTGCGAAAGGCGACCCACAGCGTGCCGGCGTGGTCAACGAAGACGTGGGTGGCCGAGTGCGCCACGGCCGGATCATCGCTGGCCAGCCAGCGATGGCCGTCGTAGCGATACACGCCGACGGGCGTGGCGCCCCACACGAAACCTTCGCGATCCACGCAGGTGGACATCACCCCGGCGTCGGGCAGGCCATCGCGGTCGGTGAAGTTGGTGAACGCCGGGGCGCCCAGGTCCATCAGGTCCAGCGGGCGCGGCTGACCGTCGGCGCCGGCCGGTGCCTGCGCGAACGCAGGGACGGCAAGGCACAGCAGCATTCCGAGCAATCCACCGAGTCGGCACATGGCATTCTGATCCCCTGGCGGGGAGTATGCCGGAATTGTGCGGACGATCACGGCGCCGAGCCCGGCGGTGCCGGGGCCGCGCCATCGGAAGTCAACCGGGTCATTTTCCCAGGAGGACCAGGCGCGCTGCGGCCCGCCCGTGTACCCGGGCATCAAGCGGCGAAGGCGTCGTCCTGGCTGGCCGGGTCCGCGGTCACCTTGACAGCCGCATGCGGTGGCAGCAACCGCTCAACCGGCAGGCTTTCTTCCAGCGCCTGCAGGTAATGGCTGAACCCGCCGCTGGCGCGGGCCTGGCGGCGCGCGCTGGTGCGAACGGCCGGACGGGCCTTGCGCGCGATCGACGCCTGCACCTGCACCAGCGCCTGGACCAGGGCCACGTCCTCGCTGCAGCGCAGGGGCAGGAAGCCGCCACTGCGCAGATACAGCTCGGTGCTCACCCCCAGGTTGGCGCCGTGCACGTGGGGATGGTCGTCGCCGCTGTGCTGGCGCTGGCCGAACGCCTCGCGCACCGGCGCGGCGTAGTCCTCCCAGTCGATCACCTCGACCAGGCCGCAGAAGGCGTCGGCACAATGGCCGAGCTGGGCTGCCAGCCAGTCCGGCGGGACCCAGCTGTCGGCATCGGTCATGGCCAGCCAGCGTGCGCCCAGGGAGATGGCCACCCTGGCCGCGGCCGCGCGCGCGGCACCGACACCGCCGGGTGCATCCACCACCACCACCCGCGCGCCGTGCTCCAGCGCAATGGTCCCGGTCGAATCGCTGCAGCGATCCAGCGCCACGACCACGATCACCGGTTCGTCCAGCAGCGCCGGATGTGCGGCGGCGACGCGGACCGAGGCCAGGCAGCGGCCGATGGTGGCTGCCTCGTCATGGGCCGGGATCAGCACCGCGATCATCGCAGGCCCTCGCGCTGGGCGATCGACTGCGGCATCGCGCTCCAGCCTTCCAGCAGGAAGTCCGGATCCTGGTAGCGATACACGCGCGGCAGCGGCACGCCGGCAGCCAGCACGCCATGCACCTGCGCGCCGTGCTGGTAGGCGCCCTGGAACGGATGCAGCCAGTGGCAGGCCACCAGCAGGCCGTGCGCGGTGAGCGAACCGGCGATGCGCCCGGCCACCTCCTGCAGTGCCTGGGGCGGCATGTAGTAGCCCACCTCGCTCAGCACGATCAGATCGAAGCGTCCATCTGGCCACTGCGCCGGATGCTGCGCCTGCTGCACCTGGACCACCGGATCGCCGGCGTTGCGCGCGCGCGCCTGGCGCACCGCATTGGCCGACAGGTCGGTGGCCAGCAGGTGGCTGCAGCGCGGCGAGAGCGCGGCGGTGAGTTCGCCGTTGGAACAGCCGATTTCCCAGGCTCGCTCGAAGTGCGGATGCGGCAGCGTGGCCAGCAAAACCTGACGCTTGCGCGCCTCGTACCAGCGCGTGCGATAGCCGAATGGATCGTCCTGCGCATGCATGGCATCGAGCTGGCGGGCGAGGGCGCCGTGCGGGTCGGCGTTCATGGCAGGAGCAGCTCGAAGTCGCGGCCGAAACGGACCAGCACGTGTGCAGGCAGGATCGGCTGGGCCGGAGCGGGCGTGCAGTGGCCGGTCTGGGTGGCGAAGCAGGCCAGTGCCCGCTGCTTGGCGTCCCACGCCGCCTGCGGCAGCGGCAGGCGCGCAGCGGCGCCTTCAAGAAAGGCTGGCTGCCGTGGATCGCCCCAATGCCAGGCCCAGATGGGGTACTGGATGCAGCGCGCACCGACCTGCGCGCAGGCGCGCAGGGTGGCATCGGCGGCCGCTTCGTGATCGGGGTGGCCATCGCGTGCCCAGGTCACCAGCACCGCATCACCGGCCTGGACGAGGCCGGCCAGCAGCTGCGCGGCCTTGTCCAAGTGGGCACGAAGCCGGCCGTCGGGCAGGCCGGCGTGCACGATCTTGGCCGGCGATACGCCCAGCGCCCGGCAGGCGTCGATGAGCTCGGCGCGCCGTGCCGGCGCCAGGCGTTGGCCGGTCCAGTGCGGATCATCGGGGTAGGCGGCCTCGCCGTCGCTCAGCGCGACCACCACCACATCCACGGCCGCCTGCACCGCCAGGGCGATCAGGCCGCCACAGCCGAGGACTTCATCGTCCGGATGGGGCGCGACCACCACCAGCCGGCGCGCATCGCCGATCAGCTGGGCCAGGTTGGTGGCCGGCACGGCGCGCAGCCGGGGCGAAGCCAGCCACTCCGATTCGCCGGTGCCACCGCCCTGGATGAGCGCGCCGCGCGGACTCACAGCGTCCAGGGGCAATCCTCCCGGCGCGCGGCCGCTTCGCCCAGCCACTGCAGATCGGTTTCGGCGTGGGATTGGCGGATGAAGATCAGCAGGTCCGCGCAGCGCTGGGCGTGGTCGCCTTCGGTGCACAGCGGGCCGGCGCCCAGGGCGCGGCCGGTGCGTTCGACCACTTCGGTGGCCACCTGCGCGACGCAGGCGCGCAGGCGGGTGACCGCCTCACGGTGCGGATCGTGCGGTCGTTGGTCGATGCGTCGCGCGGTGTCCTTGAGCAGGGCCGATGCCGCGGCCAGGGCGACGTCGACCGCACCCAGGTGCGCGGCGGCGTGCGGATTGCGCCCGATCCGGGCATCACGGCGCAGGCGCTGGGCCACCCCGACCGCGCCGCCATGCCAGCACGCGGCGATGCCGGCGCCGCCATGCCAGAAACCGGGCCGTGCCAGGTAGGCGCCGGGCGCACCGACCCGTTCGGCTGGCGCCCGCCGCAGGCGCAGGGTGCCGCTGCTGATGCGGGCCATGCCCACGGCTTGCCAGCGGCTGTCGTCGTAGTCCAGGCGCGTGCGGTCCATCGCCATGCGGCACAACAGCCGCGCGTCGTCATGGGTGGCCGTCAGCAACGCATGGCTGACCAGCGATGCGCCGGAGCACCAGGCCTTTTCGCCGCTCAGGTGGCCGGACAGGTGATCCTGCGGCGCGAACTCCAGGGTCACCCCGGGCGGTTCGGCGGCCCACACCGCCCACAGCTGGCCCGGCCGCGGTGGATCGCCGCCGAGTTCCTGCAGGATGGCCTGCGCGTCGTAATGGGCCTCGAGCAGCTTGACCAGGCACAGGTCGCGCGCACCCAGGGCGGACAGCGCCTGCCAGCGCGCCCAGGTCGAACCGCCGCCCGGCATCGGCAGTGACGGCGTGCGCGTCAGGACCTCAAACGCCATCGCGGCCAGCCCATCGCTGGTGACTGGCTGGGTTGTCGAAGGTCCAGGCGATCCAGGGCTGTTTGCAGAAAAAGCGCCAGTCATCCGGCGACGCTATCTGCCTGGCCGTCAGCCAGCCGTGACCGGCACGCAGGGCAAGCACACGTGGCGTTAGCGTTTGCGCGGCATGCGCCGCTCACCGCGCCGCAGGGCATGGTGCAGCCCAGGCGGCCCGAGGCTGCCGCGCGTCAGCGCTGTTCGAGCTGGGTCAGGTACAGGCGCAGGTCGAATTCGAGCTGGTGATAGTCGGCGGCCATGTGCGTGCACAGCTGGTAGAAGGCCTTGTTGTGTTCGCCTTCCTTCAGGTGCGCCAGCTCGTGCACCACGATCATCCTGAGGAACTCGGCCGGCGCCTGGCGAAACACCGTGGCGATGCGGATCTCGCGGCTGGCCTTGAGCCTGGCGCCCTGCACGCGCGAGACCGCGGTATGGGTGCCCAGGGCATGCCTGAGGACCTGCAGCTTGGCGTCGTAGATCACCTTGTGCAGCGGCTGGGCCGAGCGCAGGTAGCGCTCCTTGATCTGCTGGGTGTAGTCGTAGAGCTGGCGGTCGGTGCGCACCGCGTGGCCCTCGCCATAGCGGCGCGCCAGCACCTGGCCCAGGGTGCCGGCGTCGAGCAGCGCCCGGACCTGGTCCTGGACGTGCTGGGGATAGCCGGCGATGTACTTCAGCGTGGACATGTGGCAAGTCTGGCAGGCGTGAGCATCCGGGAGGGCGGGGTGCACCGGCAACGCGGCGGCACCTTCGCCACTGTCACGACAGGCAGGCCGGCTTGGGCCGATCAGCCGTCCTTCCCGTGCTCCAGCGCCTTCACCGCATCCAGGGTTTGCTGCACGTGCTGCTTCGGGTTGAGGTCGGAGTAGGCGTGGGCCACGGTGCCCTGGGCGGTGATCACATACGAGGTGCGGTTGGACCAGCCGGGCTTCATGGGCAGCAGCGCGTCGTATTGCCTGGCGATGCGGGCACCGGCGTCGGCCACCACGGCGAACTTGCCGCCGCAGGTCTCGGTGTTCCTGGAAAACTCGGCCAGCTGCTCGGTGTTGCCGGCGGTCACGCCGATCACCGTGGCGCCGTGGGTCCTGAACTCATCCACGGCCTCGGAGAACAGGTGCGCCTCCAGGTTGCAGCCGGAGGTGTTGGCGGCCGGGAAGAAATACACCACCACCGGCCCGTTCTTCAGCGCATCGGCCAGGTTGAAGGTGAACGGCTTGCCGGCCAGGTAGGCCGGTGCGCTGAACGCCGGCGCCGGAGTGCCGTTCTTCAGCGCGGCCGAGGCGACCGAGGCGCTGGCCAGGGTGCCGACCAGGCCCAGGGCGGCGATCTTGAGCAGGATTTTCATGCGACGCACTCCTGACGGGATGGGTTCTTATACGCCTGTCGCCGGACAGGCGCAGTGGCGCACGACGCTCGGACCGGGGCCAGGACCGCGCGCGGCAAGGCCTGGCTGCCTGGCCATCCCGTGCGCGATCCGGCGCGGTTCATGGACCCGGCTGTGCGAACAGCCAGGTCCTGTCAGGCCTTGCAAGGGCGTCGATCATCCATACAATGTACAGATGATCAAGTTTGACTGGGATCCGGCCAAGGCCGCCTCAAACCTTCGCAAACATGGCGTTTCCTTCGAAGAAGCCAAATCCGTCTTCTACGACGAGTTCGCCATCCAGTTCTACGATGCATCCCACTCCTCGGATGAGGAGCGCTTGCTCATGCTTGGCATGAGTAGCGGGGCTCATCTTCTCCTGGTTTGCCACTGTGAGCGCGACAGTGGCGGCGTTATCCGCATCATTTCAGCACGCAAAGCCACGCAACACGAAAGCTCCTTCTACGGGCAGTGACCGCCATGAAAGCCGAATACGATCTCTCCAAAATGAAGTCCCGCAAGAACCCGTACGCAGCCAAGCTCAAGAAGCCGGTCTCCATGCGCCTGTCGGAGGACGTGGTGGATTACTTCAAGGCCATGGCCAATGAGGCAGGCGTTCCGTATCAAAGCCTGATCAATTTGTACCTGCGTGACTGTGTGATGCAGCATCGCAAGGTGCAAATTGCATGGCCAGGCAGCAAGTCCTGACGGTTCATTGCTCACGCCGGACCAGACGATGACGCTCGGCGCGAGGCAGGGCGCAGCCATCCCGCACAGGGGGTCCCCGTCCGCCCGGCCACTGCCTGCATGCCGGCCTCCACCGCCGCTTACAGCAGGACCAGCGTGGCCAGGCCCAGGAAGCTCATGAAGCCCATGACATCGGTCAGGGTGGTCAGGATGACGCTGCCGGCCAGCGCAGGATCAAAGCCCAAGCGCTTGAGCACCAGCGGCACCGCCACCCCGCCGGCCGCGGCGGTGAGCAGGTTCAGGGTCAAGGCGATGCCGATCACCAGCGACAGGCCGGGCTGGCGGAACCAGACCAGCACGATCAGGCCCAGCAGCGTGCCCAGGCCGAGGCCGTTGATCAGCGCCACACCCAGCTCCTTGCGCAGCAGCACGTAGACGTTGGAGCCGCCGATCTGGCCCAGCGCCAGGCCGCGCACCATCAGCGCCAGCACCTGGGTGCCGGCATTGCCGCCCATGCCGGCGACGATGGGCATCAACGCGGCCAGGGCGACCAGCCTTGCGATGGTGTCTTCGAACGAACTGACCACCGAGGAGGCGATGAACGCGGTGCCCAGGTTGATGCCCAGCCACAGCATGCGCCGGCGGAATGCGCGCCGGATCGGCGAGAACAGGTCCTCTTCCTCGTCCAGGCCGGCTGCGCTCAGGGCCTGGTGCTCGGCCTGGTCGCGGATGATGTCGACCACGTCGTCGATGGTGATGCGGCCGAGCAGGATGTTGTTGTCGTCCACCACCGGCGCCGAGACCCAGTCGTGGTCGGAGAACTTGCGCGCCACCTCGGCCGAGCCTTCCTCCACGCCGATCGCCGGCTGCTCGTCGTCGATCAGGCGGTTGATCGGCGTGGACGGCTCGTGGGTGACCAGTGCGGCCAGCGGCACCCGGCCCATGTACTGGTGCTTCTTGCTGACCACGAACAGGTGGTCGGTGTGGTCGGGCAGCTCGCCGCGCAGGCGCAGGTAGCGCAGCACCAGCTCGATGTTGACGTCGGCCCGCACCGTGACCACGTCCGGGTTCATCAGGCGTCCGGCCGAATCCTCCGGATAGGAGAGCACCTGCTCCAGGCGCTCGCGGTTCTCGCGGTCCATCGACTTGAGCACTTCGTCGATGACCGTGTCGGGCAGGTCCTCGACCAGGTCGGCCAGGTCGTCGATGTCCAGGTCTTCGACCGCCGCGATGATCTCATCGGGGTCCATGTCGGCCAGCAGGCTTTCGCGCACTTCCTCGCCGACGTGGACCAGCACCTCGCCGTCGTCTTCCGGATCGACCAGGCCCCAGACCACCTCGCGCTTGCCCGGCGGCAGCGATTCGAGCAGGTTGCCGATCTCGGCCGGGGACAGCGTGTTGACCAGACGCCGCACCGGGCCCAGGCGGCCACTGTCCAGCGCGTCGGACAGCAGGCGCAGCTGTCGGGCGGTCTTGTCGCGGCGGACGGCTTCTGCCATGCGCGTGGCCCCCTGTGCGGTCGGTGGAAGCACCGCTTCGCCAAAGGACGATGCGCTGCAGGTCAGGTGTTCATGCGCGCATTATCGCCCCCGCTGCAGGGAAAGGACACCCTGCATGCGCACGCCAGGGACCGGCCCGTGCACACCCATCGCGCGCAGCCAAGCGCTCAGCGCGTGGCTTTTTCCAGCCAGTGTTCGATGCCGGCGCGGTCGCGGGCCTTGAGCAGCTTGCCGGCCGAGGCCAGCAGTGCGGCCCGGTCATGGCCGCGGATGGCGCGGCGCAGTTCCAGCATGTTGGACGGATGCAGGCTGAAGTGCTCCAGTCCCAGCGCCAGCAGGATGGGGGCCATTGCCGCATCGCCGGCGATCTCGCCGCAGACGGTGACCTGCTTGCCGTGCTCGCGACCGGTGCGCAGCACCGTGTCCAGCAGCCGCAGCAGGGCCGGACGCAGCGGCGAGTAGAGTTCGCCCAGGGCATCGTTGTTGCGGTCGGCGGCCAGCAGGTACTGGACCAGGTCGTTGGTGCCCACCGACAGGAAATCCACCAGGTCGATGAAATGCTCCACGCAGATCGCCGCGGCCGGCACTTCGATCATCGCGCCCATCGGCACCTCGGCGGCGACCTCGTGGCCGCCCCTGCGCAGCTGCGCGGTCAGGCGCTTGAGCCGCTTGCGCACCTCCAGCAGCTCCTCGCGCACGGCCACCATCGGCACCAGCACGCGCACCGGACCGTAGCCGGAGGCGCGCAGGATCGCGCGCAGCTGGGTATCGAAGACCTCGCCATGGGCCAGCGACAGGCGTACCCCGCGCAGGCCCAGGGCCGGGTTGTCCTCGCCGCGCAGGGCCAGGCCGGTGCGGTCAGCCTTGTCCGCGCCCAGGTCGAGGGTGCGGATGGTCACCGGGCGCCCGCTCATGCCCAGCACCACGTCGCGGTAGGTGCGGAACTGTTCGTCCTCGTCCGGCAGCGCGTTGCGCTGCAGGAACAGGAACTCGGTGCGGTACAGGCCGATCCCGGCCGCACCCAGCGCATGGGCCTGGGCAACATCGGTGCGCGATTCGGCGTTGGCATGCAGGGCGATGTCCACGCCATCGCGGGTGCGGGTGGGCTTGCCGCGCAGGCGGTCAAGCTCGCGCTGCTCGCGGGCGGCATCCTTCAGGCGCTGGCGGTAGTGGCGCAGGTCCCTGGCCGACGGATCGACCACCACCTGGCCGCTGTCGCCATCGACGATCAGCGCATCGCCGTCGCTGATCCGGCTCAGCGCCTGGCTGGCGCCCACCACCAGCGGCATGTGCAGGCTGCGGGCCAGGATCGCGCTGTGCGAGAGCGCGCTGCCGGTGGACGTGACCACCGCGACCACGCCCTGGGCCTGCAGCTGGGCCAGTTCGGAGGGAGCCACGGTTTCGGCGACCAGGATCTCGCCGGCCAGGCCCTCGGCATCGGCGGCGCGGTTGTGCAGGTGCGCGTGGATGCGGCCGATCACATGGTCCAGGTCGTCCATGCGGCTTCTCAGATAGGCATCGTCCATGCCCTCGAACACCGCCGCCAGGCGGTCGCGCTGCAGCCTGAGCGCGTAGTCGGCGCCGTAGCGGCCCTTGCGGATCAGCTCATCCAGGCCTTGCAGCAGTTCCGGATCGTCCAGCAGCAGGGCATGCAGCTCGAGGAACTCGCCGACCTCGCGCGCCAGGGCGCCATGCAGGCGCGCGCGCAGGTCGTGCATTTCGGTACGGGCCGCATCGACCGCGGTGTGCAGGCGGGCCAGTTCGTGCTCGACCTCGCTGGAGCGGATGCGCTGCTCGGCCACCTGCAGCGCATGCGGGTTGCGCACGCGCGCACGTCCCAGGGCACTGCCGCGCGAAGCGCCATGGCCCGGCAGCAGCCTGCGCATCAGCGCGTGCCCACGCGAAGGGGGCGCGTCGTGGACACGGTCGCCTCGAACGGAAACGCGCCGCGACGGCATTTCCTGCCGTCCACGCCCCTAGCCTTCCTCGTCGAAGCGTCGTTCGAACAACGCTTCGATCGCCTCCATGCACGCGGCTTCATCCTCGCCATCGGTACGCACGGTGACCGCGGTGCCCTGGCCGGCGGCCAGCAACATCACGCCCATGATGCTCTTGGCGTTGACCTGGCGGCCCTTGGCGGCCAGGGTCACTTGGCTGCGGAATGGCGCCACGGCCTGCACCAGCTTGGCGGTGGCCCGGGCGTGCAGGCCCAGTTTGTTGGTCACGGTGAGGTTGCGTTCAAGCATCGTCGAGAATCACTCCGTTGCGTGTGCCGGCCGCGGCGATGGCCGGGAGTTGGTCCAGTCCCTGTTCCGGATAGTTCATCACCCGCAGCAGCATGGGCAGGCTCAGTGCCGAGACCCGGCGCACCGGCGTACCCAGGCGCGCGACCTTGCCCGCCAGGTTGCTGGGCGAGGCGCCATACAGGTCGGTCAATACCAGCACGCCGTCGCCGCCGTCCACGCGCCGCAGCGCGGCAGAAGCCTGCGGCAGCAATGCTTCCAGATCGGCGTCGAAGGGCACCTCGAACGCCTCGGTCTTGAGCGGAAGCTTGCGCAGCAGGCCGTTGGCCACCGCCAGGAGCGAGGGGCCAATGCCGGGATGGGTGATGAGCAGGAGGCCGCAGGTCATGCTGCCACGTTAGCAGAGCGATGGATTGCGCATCGACCGCCTCGGACGGGTTTCTTCATCCTGCGCAATTGGATTTTGAGCGCAGCCATCGGCAGCAGCGCTGCAGCCGGCTGCGGGCAGGGTCAATCCAGCTCGCGGTGGAAGGTGGCGACCTGTTCCCAGCCCTGGCTGCGGGCGTGCTCGGCCAGGCGCTCGGTCAGGTAGACCGAGCGGTGCTTGCCGCCGGTGCAGCCGAAGGCGACGGTGACGTAGCTGCGGGTCTCTCCGCGCAGGCGTGGCAGCCAGGTGTCGAGGAAGTCGCTGACCTGGCCGAGGTAGCGTTGCACGTCCTGGTGCGCATCCAGATAGTCGCGCACCGGGCCGTCGCGGCCGGTGAGCGGACGCAGCTCCGGCTGCCAGTGCGGGTTGGGCAGCACGCGCGCGTCGAACACGAAGTCCGCATCGCCCGGCACGCCACGCCGGTAGGCAAAGGATTCGAACAGCAGCGAAGGTGCATCGCCGCCTTCGAAGGCGAACTCGCCCACCACCCGCCGGCGCAGCTGGTGCACGTTGAGCTGACCGGTATCGATGAGCACGTCTGCTTCCAGGCGCAGCGGCCGAGTCAGCTCGCGTTCGCGCGCGATCGCCTCGGGCAGCGACAGGCCGCTGTGGCTCAAGGGATGGCGACGGCGGGTATCGGCATAGCGGCGCAGCAGCACTGCATCTTCGGCATCGAGGAACACCAGCCTGGCCTCCAGGCCGAGCCTGGCCACCGCCGCGCGCCACTGCGCCAGCTTGGACAAGTCGCTGTGGCGGGCACGCACGTCCACGCCAATGGCGATTTTCTGCGGCAGCACGTCCCCGCGCATCAGGCTGCCGATGAAGTCGGGCAGCAGCTCCACCGGCAGGTTGTCCACGCAGTAGTAGTCCAGGTCCTCCAGCGTCTTGAGCGCCACCGACTTGCCCGAGCCGGACAGGCCGCTGACGATCAGGACCAAGGGCGCCTGGCTGACCCTGGCTTCGGCCGGCGGGTCCTGGGCGCCGGCGTTCATGGCGTGCTGCGCTCCAGCAGGTTGCTGTGGCGGGCGATGAACATCGCCGCCGGATCGATGCCCTTGGTGCGCAGGATGTGCAGGCGCGTGGCCGCCTCGGTGAGCACCGCCAGGTTGCGCCCGGGCATCACCGGCAGGGTGATCAGCGGCACGTCCAGGTCCAGCACGTGGCGGCTGCCCGAGTCGCCGGTCAGGCGCTCGTAGCCGTGATGGGTGGGTTCGGTCATCGGCCGGGTCAGGTGCACGATCAGGCGCAGGTACTTGTTCTTCTTCACCGAGGTATCGCCGAACATCTCGCGCACGTTGAGCACGCCCAGGCCGCGCACTTCCAGCAGGTCCTGCAGCAGTTCCGGACAGGTGCCATCGAGCACGTCCGGCGCGATCTGGGTGAACTCGGGCGCATCGTCGGCCACCAGGCGATGGCCGCGGGTCAGCAGTTCCAGGGCCAGCTCGCTCTTGCCCGAGCCGGCCTCGCCGGTGATCAGCACGCCGATCGAATAGATCTCCATGAACACGCCATGCAGCGTGACCCGCGGCGCCAGCGTGCGGGCCAGGTGGTAGGACAGGAAGTTGAGCAGTTCGTGGCCGCGGCGCGGCGAGGTCCACAGCGGGGTGCCCGATTCCTCGGCGGCTGCGCGCAGGTCTTCAGGGCAGGGCTGGTTCTTGCTGATCACCAGTGCCAGCGGGCGGTCGGCGACCATGCGCTCGATGGTTTCCCAGCGCTGGCGCGAATCCAGCCCGTCCAGCCAGTCCAGTTCCTCTGTGCCCAGGATCTGCACCTTGTTGGGATAGATGGCGTTGAGGTAGCCGGCCAGCGACGGGCGCCGCTTGACCTTGCCTGTGGTGTCGATCGTGCGGCTGCTGCCGGCACGGCCGGCCAGCCAGCGCAGGCCCAGCTTGTCCTTCATCTGGTCGAACAGCTCGCCTGCGGAGATGCTGGAGGTCATGACTCAGGGCGCCGAAGGGGAAACAGCCTGGATCATACGACGTGCCGATGGCTCGCCGAACCGCGTCCCGGGCGCGAGCGGAAACGAGAACGGCGACCTTGCGGTCGCCGTTGCGGGCAGCGGGTTCACATCAGTGCAATCAGTCTGCGCTCTCTCCGCGCGGGCTGCGCTGGCGGTCGAGCAGCTTGCGCTTGTGCTTGAGGACCAGGCGGTCGAGCTTGTCGGCCAGGATGTCGATGGCCGCGTACATCGTCTGTGCACCGGCGTCGGCATGCAGGGTGCGGCCGGAGAGGGTAATGGTGGCCTCGGCTACGTAGTCGGGCTTGGAAAAGCCCAGTTGCGTGCGGCATTCAAGCGGCTGGTCGAAATGGCGTTCAAGGCGCCTGAGTTTGGTCTCGACATAGTCTCGAAGTGCGGGTGTCACTTCCATCGACTGGCCGTAGGTCTCGATTCGCATCGCATTGTCTCCTGCAGTGGTTGGTGCATCGGTTGTCTCGGACAAACCGGGCCGGTGTGGGTTCCTTGCTGGTTCCTCCTGGGCTGGGCGGTTGTTCAGTGGCGCAACCGGTCGTCCGGTTTCAAAAGCTGGCAGGCGGCGACTGAACCGGCTGCCAACCATGGACATCACGCCATGCGCACGCGCTCGTGCGAGGACAGGATGTCCATGGCTTCACGATACTTGGCCACCGTGCGCCGCGCCACCGGCACGCCCGAGGATTTCAGCAGGTCGGCCAGCTTGGCGTCGGACAAGGGCTTGCGCGGGTTCTCGGCGTCGATCAGCTTGCGGATCATCGACTGGATGGCGGTGCTGGAGGCCTCGCCGCCGCCCTCGGTGCTGACCCCGGAGGCGAAGAACGCCCGCAGCGGCAGGGTTCCGCGCGGGGTGCGCACATACTTGCGGGCGATGGCGCGCGAGACGGTGGATTCATGCAGGCCGACCTCGCCGGCGACCTCGCGCAGGGTCAGCGGGCGCAGGGCCTGTTCGCCGAACTCCAGGAAGCCGGCCTGCTGGCGGATCAGGCAGCGGGTGACCTTGAGCAGGGTCTCGCCGCGGGCTTCCAAGCTCTTGAGCAGCCAGCGGGCCTCCTGCAGGTGGCCACGCAGGTAGCCGGCGTCGGCCTGGTTGCACTGGCGGATCATCGACTCGTAGCCGCGGTGGATGGTGACCCGGGGCAGGTGCTGGCTGGCCAGGGCCGCGCGCCAGACGCCCTTCTGGCGCCAGACCACGCAGTCGGGCACCACGTAGGTGTCCTGGGTCAGTTCGCCGATCTGCACGCCGGGCTTGGGGTCGAGCGAACGCAGCAGGGACACGGCCTGCTCGACCTCGACCTGGCTGCGCTTGAGTTCGCTGGCCAGGCCGGCCACGCCGCTGCGTGGCAGTTTTTCCAGCAGTGGGCCCTGGGCGATCACCAGGGCCAGGGCGCGGCCGGCCGTGTCGGGCGAAAGGGCGTCAAGCTGCAGGCGCAGGCATTCGCCCAGCGAGCGTGCGCCCACGCCAACCGGGTCGAAGCGTTGCAGCTGGCGCAGCACGGTGTGGATCTCGTCTTCGCCGGCGCTGATTTCCGGCAGCAGGGTCTGGGCGATGTCGGAAAACGGCGTGCGCAGGTAGCCGTCGTCCTCGATCGCATCGATCACCGCCGCGCCGATGCGGCGGTCGCGCGCAGACAGGTGCGACAGGTGCAGCTGCCAGAGCAGGTGGTCCTGCAGGGTGTCCGACTCGGCCACCCGCTCGGCAGCGCTGCCCAGGTCGTCATCGTCGAACGAGCCGCCGGAGGATGCGCCGCTGGATTCGGACCACGGGCTTTCCTCCGGCTGCCAGTCGTCGCTGTCGCCCGGGCGCTCGGGTTGTTCCTCGACCTGGGCGCGCTCGGGCGGCGGGTCGCCGCCAGTGGCGGACAGGGCATCGGGCGCCTGGCTGTCCTCGGCCCAGTCGAGCAGGGGATTGGTCTCCACCGCCTCGGCGATCTCCGCTTCCAGCTCGGCGGTGGACATCTGCAGCAGGCGGATCGCCTGGCGCAACTGGGGTGTCATCACCAGTTGCTGGCCCATCGATGTCTGCAGGCGTGGCTTCATCCGGAAGGACCCGTGGAACGGACGGTGTGGCATGGCCTGCCGCACCACGCGCGTCACAGCCGGAAGGTATCTCCCAGGTACACGCGGCGCACGTCGGCATTGGCCAGCAGATCGTCCGGGGCCCCCTGCGCCAGGACGCTGCCTTCGGCGAGGATATACGCCCGGTCGCAGATTCCCAAGGTTTCGCGGACATTGTGGTCGGTGATCAGGACCCCGATCCCTCGGCGCTTGAGGTGGGTGATGATGCGCTGGATCTCGCCAACCGAGATCGGGTCGACCCCGGCGAAGGGCTCGTCCAACAGCATCAGACGTGGCTTGGCGGCCAGGGCACGGGCGATTTCCACGCGCCGGCGCTCGCCGCCGGAGAGGCTGGCGCCGAGCTGCCCGGAGACATGGGCGATCTGCAGCTCGTCCATCAGCGAGGCCAGCTCCTTCTCGGCACCGGCCGAGTCCAGGTCCTGGCGCAGCTCCAGGACCAGGCGGATGTTGTCGGCCACGGTCAGCTTGCGGAACACCGACGGCTCCTGCGGCAGATAGCCCACGCCTAGCTTGGCGCGGCGGTACATCGGCGCCTCGGTGATGTCCTGACCATCCAGCACGATGCTGCCCGCATCGGAAGAGACCAACCCGACGATCATGTAGAAACAGGTGGTCTTGCCGGCGCCGTTGGGACCGAGCAGGCCAACCACTTCACCCGGCTCCAGGGTCAGGCCGAAATCGGCCACCACGTCGCGCTGCCTGTAGCGTTTCTTCAGTCCCTGCGCCGAGAGCATCACTTGGCTCCCGGCCTGGCCGGTGCAGGGGTTTGCGAGGTCGGGGCCTTGTTCTTGGGCTGGATCACCGTGTGCACCCGGGTGCCGTCGCCGCCACTTTGCATCTTGCCGGTCACCGTGTTGTAGACCATCTTCTGGCCGGCGTTGGAGCCCTTGGGCGAGGTGATCCTGTAGTTGCCGGTCAAGGTGACGATGTTGTTGATGACGTCGTAGTCGATGCGATCGGCGACCGCATCGACCGGGGTGCCGTCATCATTGACCTGCTTCATGCGCGCCTGGTTGCCGGTGAAGACCGCGCGTGCGATTTCGCCGTTCCTGAAGTGGATCTCGCCGTTGTCCGCGTGGACTTCCAGTGTGCCCTGGACGACCACGACGTCGCCGGACAGATGGGTCACACCATCGTTCTCGAAGCTGCCCTCGCTGCGGGCCGCGTCGATCGTCATGGGCTGGTTGCGGTCGGAACTCTTGGCCAGCGCAGCCCCGGTGATCAGCAGCGAAGCAGCCACCAGCAGGGCCAGGCGGGCCTTATTGCGCGGATTTGGGGACATAGCGCGATTTCACCTTGGACTTGAATTTGTATTGTTGGGTCTGCGAGTTGATTTCAAAACCCGTGCCCTGCAGCGTTGCCCCGGGCCGGGTCAGCACTACCGGCTGGTCGGTGCTGGCCAGGTGCTGGTCGGGAAAAATGTCCAGTCGGCTGGTCCTGAACTCCGACGCGGCGCCCACGCCCGGCGGGCTGTTGCCCACCACATCGTCGCGCAGAATGGCTTTTTCGCCCTTGGCCGAGACCCAGGCGGTCCTGCTGCGCACTTCCATGTGCTCGCCCTCCCTGTCGGGGATCAGGAACAGCGGCGCGGTGATGGCGTAGGTGTGGTCGGCGGCGCTGCGGCGCATTTCCGGCGCGCGCAGGGTGATCGACTCCTTGCCGTCCTTGTCCAGGGCGACCATCTCGAAGTCATGCAGGATGTAGTCGGACTGCGTGGAATGGGCCGCGGCGGCGGCCGGCCCGGTGCGGTTCTTCCACGCAGACCAGCCGAACAGCAGGGTCGCCACCAGCAGCGCCAGGCCCAGTCCCATGCGCCAGTTCATGCCGCCCCTTCCTGCCGCAACTTGCCGGCCAGGCCCTGCGCGGCCAGGAGCAGGTCGCAGGCCTCGCGCGCGGCGCCGTGGCCGCCGCCGGCCCGGGTACGCCAGTGCGCCGCCGGCGCGACCCAGGCGTGCACGTTGCCCGGAACCACCGCCAGGCCGACCTGGCGCAGGGTGGTGAGGTCGGCCAGGTCGTCGCCCATGAACATCACCTGGTCCAGGGCCAGGCCGCGTTCGGCGCACAGCGCGGTGACCAGGGCCAGCTTGTCCTTGACCCCCTGGTGGACGCCGATGCCAAGCTCACGGGCACGATGTTCGACCACCTGGCCGCTGCGTGCGGTCACCAGCAACACCTCGATGCCGCTGCGACGCAGCAGCACCAGGCCCAGTCCGTCCTGCACGTGGAAGGTCTTGCCCTCTCGGCCCTCGGCATCCAGGAACAGGCCACCGTCGGTCAGGGTGCCATCGACATCGAAACAGGCCAGGCGCACCCGCGTGGCGCGCTGCAGCAGTGCATCGGTGACCTCACGCAGGTGGGAATGGGGCATCAAGGCAAGTCGTCATGTGAAGGTGTCTGGAGAGAACTGCAACGCGTCTTACACCACGCGCGCGCGCAACAGGTCGTGAACATTGAGCGCGCCGATCACCCGCCGCTCGGCGTCGACCACGATCAGGCCACTGCCGATGTTGCGCGTTTCCAGCAGCCGCGCTGCCTCGGTGGCCAGCGCCTGGGCGCCGATGGTGACCGGGTTGCGGGTCATTACCGAGGCGATGGACGTGCTGTGGATATCCAGGCCCACGGTATCCAGGGCGCGGCGCAGGTCGCCGTCGGTGAAGATGCCCAGCAGCGTCTGGTCGGCATCGACCACCGCGGTCATGCCCAGCCGCTTGCGGCTCATTTCGACCAGGGCCTGGGCCAGGGTGGCCTCGGCCGGGACCGCGGGGATCTCCTGGCCGGTGTGCATGACGTCGCTGATGTGCAGCAGCAGCTGGCGGCCCAGGTTGCCGGCCGGATGCGAGCGGGCGAAGTCCTCGGAGGTGAAGCCGCGCGCTTCCAGCAGGGCCACGGCCAGCGCATCGCCCATGGCCAGGGTGGCGGTGGTGCTGCTGGTGGGCGCCAGGTGCAGTGGGCAGGCTTCGGCCGGAACGCTGACATCCAGGTGTACGTCGGCGGCGCGGGCCAGGGTCGAGGCCGGCTTGCCGGTCATGGCGATCAGCGCATTGCCCTGGCGCCGCAGCAGCGGCAACAGCATCAGGATCTCGTCCGACTCGCCCGAGTAGGAGATCGCCAGGACCAGGTCGGCGTCGGTGATCATGCCGAAATCACCGTGCCCGGCTTCGCCGGGATGGACGAAGAACGCCGGGGTGCCGGTCGAGGCCAGGGTCGCGGCGATCTTGCGCGCGATGTGCCCGGACTTGCCCATGCCCATCGCGACCACCCGTCCGCTGCCGGCCAGGATCGCCCGGCAGGCGGCCGAGAACGGGCCATCGATCCGCCGGGCCAGCGCGATCAGCGCATCGGCTTCGATCTGCACGGCACGCCGGCCACTGGCGGCCAGGGCGGCATCGTCTGCAGGAACGCGGTGGTGCGCGGTGGAAGGCATCGGCGAGGTTGGCGTGGGCGTAGAATGGCCGGCCATTTTAGGAGGAAAGGCCGTTGGACGCCGAAATCATCCGTGAACTCATCGAACAAGGCCTTCCCGGCGCCCGGGCGCAGGTGCAGGGCGATGACGGCGTGCACTTCGAAGCGACCGTGGTCTGCGAGGCTTTCAGGGGCAAGCTGCCGCTGGCTCGCCACCGCCTGGTCTATGCCACCCTGGGCGACCTGATGGGGGGTGCGATCCACGCCCTGCAGCTCAAGACCATCACCCCCGACGAAGCTGGCTGAGCCGCTCGTCCCTTCGGGAAACCCCCAAGTTCCATGCAGAAGATCATCGTCACCGGTGGCTGCCCGCTCAACGGCGAGGTCACCATCTCCGGCGCCAAGAACGCCGTCCTGCCGATCCTGTGCGCGACCCTGCTGGCCGATGCACCGGTGGAGATCGGCAATGTGCCCAACCTGCACGACGTGGTCACCACCACCAGGCTGCTGGCCGAACTGGGCGCAGGCGTCACCGTCGCCGACGGCAGCCTGGCCCACGGGCGGGTGGTGACGATCGATCCGACCACGGTCAGCCGCTTCCTGGCGCCCTACGAGCTGGTCAAGGTCATGCGCGCCTCGATCCTGGTGCTTGGTCCGCTGCTGGCAAGGCACGGCGCGGCGGTGGTCTCGCTGCCCGGCGGCTGCGCGATCGGTTCGCGCCCGGTGGATCAGCACATCAAGGGCCTGCAGGCCCTGGGCGCGGACATCAGCGTGGAGAACGGCTACATCAAGGCCCGCGCGGCGCGTCTGAAGGGCCGGCGCTTCGTGTTCGACATGGTCACCGTCACCGGCACCGAGAACGTGATGGCCGCCGCGGTGCTGGCCGAAGGCACCACCGTGCTGGAGAACGCGGCGATGGAGCCGGAGGTCACCGACCTGGCGGTGTTCCTCAACGCGCTGGGCGCAAGGATCGAGGGCGCCGGGACCGCGCGCATCGTCATCCATGGCGTGGAACGGCTGCAGGGCGGCCGCCACGAGGTGGTGCCCGATCGCATCGAGACCGGCACCTTCCTGGTGGCGGCGGCGTTGACCGGGGGGCGGGTCACCGCGCGCCGGGTCCGCCCGGACACGCTGGATGCGGTGCTGGACAAGTTGCGCGAAGCCGGCGCAGGCATCGAAACCACCGAGGACAGCATCACCCTGGACATGCAGGGCCGCCGTCCCAGGGCGGTGGACCTGACCACCGCGCCCTACCCGGCGTTCCCGACCGACATGCAGGCCCAGTTCATGGCGCTCAATTGCGTGGCCGATGGCGTGGGCGTGATCAACGAGACGATCTTCGAGAACCGCTTCATGCACGTCAACGAGCTGCTGCGCCTGGGTGCGGATATCCGGGTGGAAGGCCATACCGCAATCGTGCGCGGCGTGGCCTCGCTCGGTGGCGCGCCGGTGATGGCCACCGACCTGCGCGCCTCGGCCTCGCTGATCCTGGCCGGGCTGGTTGCCGAGGGCGAGACCACGATCGATCGCATCTACCACCTGGATCGCGGCTACGAAGACATCGAAGGCAAGCTCGGCGCCCTGGGTGCCAGGATCCGGCGCGTGTCATGACCGTCATCAGGCGTCGCTTCTCCAAGGCTGGCTTCAGCCCACGGCGCCGCGCGCTGCTGACGCTGGTGGTGCTGGCGCTGCTGGCCGTGGCCTGGATGGGCTGGATCGGTGCGGCTGGCCTGAGCGGCATCTCCACCCGGGACATGGACTGGGATGGCGATGGCCAGGTCAGCAGCCAGGAAGTCGCCCAGTCCTACTATGCGGTGGTCGCGGACAAGACCACCGAGGGCAACCGCACCTGCACGAGGTTGCGCTGGCGCGGCAGCGGCAAGGAGATCCGGGTCCAATGCCGCACCGAGCTGCACCCGGATGCGGCAGAGTAGGAGCAACGTCCTTTCAGATGCCCTTACCCGCGTGCGGGGAGGGCTGGTCGCAACCACAGCATCAGGGCCGGCGCTTGGCTCCCTCTCCCCCGCAAGCGGGGGAGAGGGCTGGGGCGAGGGGCGGGGCTCTTTCGTCGGTGGCGCGCGGCGATGCCGGGGGCTTCGGCACCGTTCGCGCAAGTTGGCCGGATCGGTCTTCGTCTCCCCCCCTCACCCCGACCCTCTCCCCCCGCCAGCGGGGGGAGAGGGGGCAAATCCAGGGCTTTCCTGGCAACACCGCATCGCCCGCGAAACGGATCCCGAAGGACCGTCGCTTAGTTGAACGAGGTCAGGGTCAGGTCGTAGGAGTCCCGGCCATCCTCCCGCTGCAGGATGCGCGCTGGCACCGGCATGTCCGGCACCACCCAGACGATCGTCTGCCTCTTGCCGTCGGTCTGGCTGACCTTGGTCGCGCTGAGCTGCTTGCCGGCCACCTCGATCGTCTCCTTGCCCACGGTCTGGTAGCTGGTCGAGCTGGCCTTGCCGTTTTCCAGCATGCGGTAGGTGAGCGGCTTGCCGGCCTGCACGTCACGCACGATCGCTAGGTTGACCAGCAGCGCGTCCATGTCGCCCGGCTGCAGGGGAACCGGGCCCTTGCGGCGATCCTTGATGTCGCCGCTCCAGGTGGCCTGCTTGCTGGACCAGTCGTAATGGGTGTTCACCGACTTGCGCTTGACCAGCACCACCGAACTGTCGCTGGAAGACAGCGGACGGAACATGCCGCCCTTCTCCTCGAAGGTGGTCGACTGGGTCAGGTTGACCAGCTGGTTGCGCACGGACAGGTCGTATTTCCACTTGCCGGCGCCCTGCGGGGTCAACGTCATCCGGCCCTCGCCCTGCATGCCCATGGCGCTGGCCTGGTAGGTGGCAGTGAAGGCATTCAGCGCCAGGGCCGGGGCGGCGGCCAGGGCCAGCACGGCCGCGGCGGTCAGCCGCTGCAACGGACGGGTGAGGTGAAGTTTCATGTCATTGCACTCCCTGGTAATCGATGAGGCGCAGGTCGATGGCGTCTTCACCATCGTTGCGCTGGAGCATGCGCACCGGTGTGGGCACACCGTTGGCCACCCAGAAGATCTGTTCGCGATCGCCGCCGCTGCTGCGCTGGACGCGCATGGCGTCATAGCTCATCTCGCCCACCTGGACGATCTCGGTCTGTGCCCCGACCGCGTACTGGTACCGGCGGGCGCGGCCGTTGTCGACCACCCGGTATTCCAGCGCCGCACCCGGCCGGGCGTCGCGCATGATCGCCAGGTCCAGCAGCAGCGAGCTCAAGTCGCCCGGCTGCAGCGGCAAAGGCGCACCCCGGTCCTTGTCGACCTTGCCTTCCCACTGGGCGGTGTTGGTGTTCCAGTCGTAGTGGCCGGTCTGCCGTTTGTCGCCGAAGATCGCCTTGCGCACCGTGCTCTGGCTGAGCGGGCGGAACTGGTCGTGGTTGGCGCCGCTGACATCGAACACCGTGCTCTGCTGGATGTTCAGTCGCAACAGGCTGGCCACCCCGCGTTCGCCGCGGATCTCCAGGTCCATGCGCCACTGGTTGCCGTCCTGGTGGACCACCTGCAGGGTCGCATCGCCGGCGCGCTTGCCCTTGTACCAGGCCTCGTAGGTGGCGGTGAACGGTGCCAGCTGCCATTCGATGGCGTCCGCAGGTTGGCCGTCATCCACCGGGGTTGGCGCAGGCGCGGCGGGCGGGTCCTGCGCCAGGGCAGGCAGGGCACAGGCCAGGAGCAGGAGTCCGCTGAGCAGCTTGGTCATCACGAAGGTCGGCTGGAGGGGGGTCACGGCATGAGCCGATCGTGGGAATCTAGTGTCAGTGGCGTAAACATCGGCTGACCATCGACAAGCGCCGTGCCGCCACGTTCAGCCAGGCGCCCGGCCACGGCCAGGCGCAGCACCGCCGGCAGCAGCCGGTGCTCCAGCGCCAGTACCCGCGCGGCCAGGGAATCGGCCGTGTCCTGCGGTGAGATCGCCAGGCGGGCCTGGGCGATCACCGCGCCTGCATCCAGTTCGGGAATGATGAAATGGACACTGGCGCCGTGTTCGGCATCGCCGCTTGCCAGCGCTGCAGCATGGGTGTGCAGGCCGCGGTGGCGCGGCAGCAGGGATGGGTGGATGTTGAGCATGCGCCCGGAAAAACGCGCGACCAGCGCCGCGCCCAGGATCCGCATGTAGCCGGCGCAGACGATCCAGTCGGCGCCCGAGGCGGCCAGCGCATCGCCGAGGGCTTGTTCGTAGCCATCGCGGTCGGGGAAGTCGACGGGCCTAGCGCTCCAGCGCAGCGCCGAGGGCACCCGCAGCAGCGCCGGGGCCCCGGGCCGGTCGCAAAACACACCGACCACCTGCGCCTGCAGGGTGCCGGCGGCGATCGCGTCCAGCAGCGCCTGCAGGTTGCTGCCACGACCGGATGCCAGCACCGCGATGCGCGAGCTCGTCATGCCGGGTCCCGGCGGCGTGGCCAGGTCAGCAGGCTGCCCAGTGTGGCCAGCAGCATGTCGGCATGGGCGTCCCAGGGATCGCCCTGCTGGCCGTTGTAGGATTCGGCCGCTTCCGGCGACATCGTCAAGGCGATGGCCCATTCCATCCATTCGTACAGCAGGCTGGAGCACATGATCACCATCACCGCCAGCACGAACGCCTGGCGCATGGACAGCGCGGGCCAGCGCTGGGCTGCAAAGTGCCGCAGCGGCGGGGCGAAGCTCACCCCGTAGAGCAGGTGGATCAGGCGATCGAAGTGATTGCGCTTCCAGCCAAAGGCCTGGCCGGGCGACCAGCCCAGCAGCGCCTGGAACCATTGTTCATAGGGCACGTTGGAATACAGCCAGCGGGACCCCAGGCTGTGCAACGCCATGAAGGCGCAGATCATGATGTAGTGGCCGGTGCGCAGCGGCCAGCGGCGGTCGATCCAGACCAGTGCCAGCACCCCGGCCACCGCCAGGCTGCCGTGCATGGCCTGTTCCAGCGGTCGCAGCGGATGGACCCAGGTCAGCGCAAATATCAGTGCCAGCGCGCCCAGCACCACGCGCTTTGTGAGGTTCATGCAGGCCGCGCCGCTCAGCCGATCCGCACGCGCTGGCCGGTGCCGGCCGGCACCACCTTGCCGATCTGCCAATGGCCGATGCCGGCCGCATCCAGGCTGGCTTCCAGCGCCGCCACGCCCTGCCTGGCGGCGATCAGCACGAAGCCGATGCCGCAGTTGAAGGTGCGCCACATCTCGCTGTCGGCCACTGCGCCTTCGGTCTGCAACCACCGGAACAGCGGCGGCAGTGGCCAGGCGCGGGCGTCGATGTCCAGGCCCAGGCCCTCAGGGATCACGCGGATGATGTTTTCGGTCAGGCCGCCGCCGGTGATGTGGGCCATGGCGTGGATCGGCTTGCCGTGGCCGGCGCCGTGGCCGCGCAGCAGCTCCAGGACCGGCCTGACGTACAGGGTGGTCGGCGCCATCAGCGCGTCTTCCAGGCTCACCCCGCCCAGATCCAGCGCCCCCGGGCGGCCGGCCCGGTCGTAGATGCGGCGGATCAGCGAATAGCCGTTGGAATGCGCACCCGAGGAGGCCAGGCCGATCAGCACGTCGCCTTCGCCCACCGCACTGCCGTCCAGCAGGTCGGCCTTCTCGACCGCGCCGACGGTGAAGCCGGCCAGGTCATAGTCGCCCGGGGCATACATGTCGGGCATCTCGGCCGTTTCGCCACCGATCAGCGCGCAGCCGCACAGTTCGCAGCCGCGGGCGATGCCGCCGACCACGGCCACGGCGGTGTCCACATCCAGCTTGCCGGTAGCGAAATAATCCAGGAAAAACAACGGCTCGGCGCCCTGGACCAGCACGTCGTTGACGCACATGCCGACCAGGTCGATGCCGATGGTGTCGTGGCGGCCCAGCTGCTGGGCCAGCTTGAGCTTGGTCCCGACCCCGTCGGTGCCGGACACCAGCACCGGCTCGGCGTACTTGTTGGACAGGTCGAACAGCGCGCCGAAGCCGCCCAGCCCGCCCATCACTTCCGGGCGGAAGCTGCGCTTGACCAGCGGCTTGATGCGTTCGACCACTGCGTTGCCGGCGTCGATGTCCACACCCGCGTCGCGATAGGTCAGGGGCGTGGAAGCGGGCGGATTGGACTGGGTCACGAGGCGGGCCGGTGGCGGAAGGCAGGCGCGCATTTTAGGCGATGCGCGCCGGTGTCCGCTTCCGGAAAAACCTCACCTGCTGGCGGCGACTGCCCGTTCGGGCAACAATTCCCCCCGATTCGCCGTTCCCGGGACGCTCAATGCGCCGTTTGCCTGCTTTCGCCGTCGTCACCTTTCTTTTCGTCCTCCTGAGCGCCCTGCCTGCGCTGGCGCAGGAGGGCATGCGCACGGAAGGCGACGTTTCCCAGGCCCAGGGCCTGTACGAGGCCGAGGTCGCCGTCGCCAGCCAGAGCGAGAGGGACCGTAACGGCGGCTTCGCCCGCGCGCTGGGCCAGGTGCTGGCCAAGGTCAGTGGCGACAGGGATGCCACCTCGCGCCCGGGCGTGGCCGGCGAACTGCGCAATGCCAGCAACTACGTGGACAGCTATGACTACCGCCAGGACCAGGGCACCTCGGCCGGCGGCGCGCCGACCTTCCGCACCACCCTGGTGGCGCGTTTTGATCAGCAGAAAGTCGACGTGCTTGCCAATGCCCTGGGCCTGCCGGTATGGCCGCAGCCGCGTCCCAAGCCGGTGGTCTGGTTGGCCATCGACGATGGCAGCGGTCCGCGCCTGGTCAGCGTGCAGCAATCGGCGGCGGTGCGTCCGTTGCTGGACCGGGCGGTGGACCGCGGCTATCGCCTGGGCCTGCCGCAGGGTTCGGCCGCCGAAGCTGCGCTGGTCGGCGCCATCTGGCGCGGCGACACTGCCGCGGTGGCGCGCGCCTCGGCCCGTTATGCACCGCCGATGCAGCTGATCGGCAAGCTGTACCGCGGCAAGTCCGGCTGGGTGGCGGACTGGAATTTCCTCGACAACGGCAAGCTGCTGGCGAGCTGGTCGGTGGACAACCCCGACGCCCGCCAGGCCATGGCCAGCGGCGCCGATGGTGCGGCCGATGCGCTGGTCAAGCGCTACGCAAGACAGGCCGTGGGGGGCGTGCCCGGCACCTACCGGGTGATCTTCCGCGGCATCGGCAGCAGCGAGGACTACCTGCGGCTGTCGGCTGCGCTGCAGCAGGCGGCGGTGGTGCGCCGGATCGCGCCGGTGCGCGTGGACGGGGACACGCTGGAAGCGGACCTGGACCTGCTCAGCGGCGTGGAAGGGCTCAAGCGCATGCTCGGCGAAGACGGTCCGGTGGTCGGCGGCGAGGGCGATCCGGCCGTGTTCCATCTCAAATGATTTCCCACCGCACGACCAGGACGGCGCAGGCATGATCATCGAAGAGCCACAGCAGGTCATCGCGCAGTTTCTGCGCCGGCTGCAATGGGTGGCCGTGGCCGCGGCGGTGGGCTGGCTGGCGTGGGTCCTCTCGCCGGTGCTGACCCCGTTTGCCTGCGCGGCGATCGTGGGCTGGATGGGTGACCCGCTGGTGGACCGGCTCGAGGAGCGCGGCTGGTCGCGCAACACCTCGGTGGCGGTGGTGTTCTCCGTGATGGTGCTGGTGCTGGTGGTCGTGCTGCTGCTGCTGGTGCCGCTGATCCAGGACCAGGTGACCACCCTGATCCATTCGCTGCCGCGCTACCAGCAATGGATCTACACGGTGGCCATACCATGGCTGGAAGCCAGGTTCAGGGTGCGCATCGCCGACTACCTGGACTTCACCCACATCTGGGAACTGCTGCGCGGCAACTGGGAACGCACCGGCGGCGTGGCACGCACGGTGTGGGGTTATGTGTCGCGCTCGGGCTTTGCGCTGTTCGGCTGGGTGGCCAACCTGGTGCTGATTCCGGTGATCGCCTTCTTCTTCCTGCGCGACTGGGACCTGTTCGTGGGCCGGGTCGCTTCGATGGTGCCGCGCGACCACATTGGCACGGTGAGCCAGCTGGCGGCCGAATCCAGCGCGGTGCTGGGCGGTTTCCTCAGGGGCCAGCTGCTGGTGATGATCATCCTGGGCGCGCTCTATGGCGCCGGGCTGTGGGCGGTGGGTCTGGACCTGGGCATCCTGATCGGGCTGGTGGCCGGCCTGCTGACCTTCGTCCCGTACCTGGGCCCGACCAGCGGCGTGGCCATGGGCCTGATCGCCGCACTGATCCAGTACGGCGACATCAAGCACCTGGTGCTGGTGTCGATCGTGTTCGGCGTGGGCCAGATCCTCGAAAGCTATTTCCTGACCCCCAAGCTGGTCGGCGACCGCATCGGCCTGCATCCGATGGCGGTGATCTTTGCGGTGCTGGCCTGCGGCCAGCTGTTCGGCTTCGTGGGCATGCTGCTGGCGCTGCCGATCGCGGCGGTGGCCAATGTGCTGCTGCGCTATGCGCATGAGCGCTACACCCACAGCCAGCTCTACGCCGGCGCGCAGCCGGTGGTCCTGCTGGACCCGCCCGCCGGTCAAGGCCCACCGACCCCGCAGGACCCGACCCCGCCATGAGCGTGCCGCAGCTGCCGCTGGCGCTGCGGACCCCGCCGGACCAGCGTCTGGACAGCTTCATCGACGCACCTGCCGGCGCCCTGGCGCAGCTGCAGGCGCTGGCCCAGGTGCCCGGTGCGGACTGGCTGTACCTGTCGGCCGCGCACGGCGCCGGCAAGACCCACCTGGCACTGGCCGCCTGCGCCAGCGCCGGCGAAGCCGGGCGCGCGGCCGCCTACCTGCCGCTGCAGGCCGCGCGTGGCTACGCGCAGCAGGCGCTGGACGGCCTGGAGCGCAATGCGCTGGTGGTGCTGGACGGGCTGCAGGCCATCGCCGGCGAACGAAGCGATGAGATCGCGCTGTTCGATTTCCACAATCGCGCCCGCGCTGCAGGCATCGGCGTGCTCTATACCGCCAGTGACCTGCCCGATGAAATCGGCCTGCTGTTGCCGGACCTGCGCTCGCGTCTGGGCCAGTGCGCCCGCATCGTGCTGCGCGCACTGGATGATGCCGGCCGGGCCGCGCTGCTGCGCGACCGCGCTGCGCGTCGGGGGCTGGCCCTGGAGGATGCCGCGGTGGACTGGATGCTGGCCCGCACCGCACGCGAGCCGGCGCGGATGGTCGAACTGATCGAACGCCTGGACCGCGCCTCGCTGGCGGCCCAGCGCCGGGTCACCGTGCCGTTCCTGCGCCAGGTGCTGGCCGGCGAGGGTTGAGAGGCTGAGAAAATCGCCCGCCTACTGCGACCGTCGCCAAACGCCCGTGCCGGCGACGCGCTGCGGGCAAATCCGGGTCATTTGGCTCACCAAACTCCCCGGATTTGCCCCCAACGCACCTTGTCACGAACGCTTGGCGGCGCTCTCGCTACGGCGGTCGAATTTTTCTCGGCCTCTGAGCCGCGTGCAACTTCTGCGCGCGGCGATCGCTCAATCCGCGCCGTGACCGGGTTCGGCGGCCAGCTGTGCGTCCAGTTCGGCCAGGCGCTGCGGCGTGCCCACGTCGGTCCAGCGCCCGTGATGGCGCTGGCCGCTGACCGCCTTGCGTCGCATCGCCGCGCGCAGCAACGGTGCCAGCGGGAAGCGCGGCGGCTGCCCGTCCAGGCCCGGGCTGGTGCTGGATTCGAACACCTTGTGCCAGTCGCGCAGCACCGAGGGCCGGTACACGCCGATGCCCGAATAGGTGAAGTTGGCGGCCGAATCGCTGCGCGGCTGCAGCAGACCGGCCTGGTCGAAATGGAAATCGCCGCGCGGGTGGTGCGGCGGATTGTCGATCATCACCAGATGCGCATCACCGGCCGGTTCGCGCGGCAGCGTGGAAAAATCCAGATCGGTCCAGACATCGCCATTGATCGCCAGGAACGGCGCGTTGCCCAGCAGCGGCAGCGCCTGCAGCATGCCGCCGCCGGTTTCCAGCGGTACCGCACCCTCGCACGACCAGGCGATGTGCACGCCAAAGGCGCTGCCATCGCCGAGCACCTGCGGGAAACGTTCGGCCAGCCAGCTCAGGTTGATCACCACTTCGGTGATGCCCATCGCCGCCAGCTTGCGCAGGTGCCACACGACCAAGGGTGCACCACCGGCTTCCAGCAGCGGCTTGGGTGTGGTGTCGGTGAGCGGACGCATGCGCTGGCCCAGCCCGGCGCAGAAGATCAGTGCCTTCATGCCACGCGGGCCTGCAGGGCGGGGCGGATGTGCGCATCGAGCAGCCGCTGCAGGGGCTGCAGCGGCCGATGACGGGGCAGCACCTGGTCCAGGTAGCCGATGAAGCGCGGCAGGTCAGCCAGGTATTGCGATTTGCCGTCGCGGTAATGCAGGCGGCAGAAGATGCCCAGGATCTTCAGGTGTCGCTGGACGCCCATCCAGTCGGCATCACGCAGGAAAATGTCCGGTGATCTCGGCACCGCCACGCCGGCGGCCAGGGCCCGTGCGTGGTAGCGCAGCAGCCAGCCATCCACGCGCGCCAGCGGCCAGCTCAGGAACGCGTCCTTGAACAGGCTCACCGGGTCATAGGCGACCGGGCCGATCACGCAATCCTGGAAATCCAGCACCGCCGGCCCAGGCAGCACCGGCATCAGGTTGCGCGGCATGAAATCGCGATGGGTCAGCACCCTGTGCTGGGACAGCGCGTTGTCCATCAGCCGGCGCTGGACCAGGTGCAGCCCCTGGCTGGGCTCGCCGTCCAGTTCCAGGCCCAGGTGGCGGCGCAGGAACCATTCTTCGAACAGGCCCGCATCACGCTGCAGGAGTGCCTCGCCGAACACGCCCGTGCCTTCGGGCGGGACGATTGCCTGCAGGGTGAGCAGCTGGGCGATGGCGGCATCGACCCAGGCATCGGCATCGGAGCCATCGCGGCTGAGCCTTTGCGCCAGGGTCGGCTGGCCCAGGTCTTCCAGCAGCAGGAAACCGGCCTGCACGTCGCGTGCCAAGACCTGCGGCAGGCGCACCCCGCCGGCGGCCAGGACCCCATGCCAGTGCAGCCAGGGGCGCACGTCTTCCAGGCCCGGTGGTGAATCCATCACGATCCGCGACGGGCCCTGGCCGGCGCTTCGCCAGTAGCTGCGCTGGCCTGCATCGATGCTGGCCCGTTCCAGGGTGGCGCCAGGATCTTCCAGCGCGGTCCGTGCCCATTGCAGGCGCTGCGCGCCGCGGGCGTTGCCCGGTGAAGAAGACGTCTGGTTCATGCGCCATGCCGCATTCGGATTCGGGTGCGCAGGGTACACTGCGGCCCCGTATCCCCCATACGAGACTTCCCGATATGACCCAGCTTCAGCCCGTTCTGCTGTCGGGCGGTTCCGGAACGCGCCTGTGGCCGCTCTCGCGCGAGGCCTATCCCAAGCAGTTCCTGCCGCTCGGTGGCCGGGACACGATGGTCCAGGCCACCTGGCGCCGGGTCGAACCGTTGACCTCGCTGCCGCCGCTGGTGGTGGCCAATGAGGACCACCGCTTCCTGGTGGCCGAACAGCTGCGCCAGATCAAGGCACCGCAGCCGCGGATCCTGCTGGAGCCGGTCGCCCGCAACACCGCGCCGGCCATTGCCGCCGCCGCGCTGTGTGCGCTGGAAGACGGCGCCGACCCGCTGCTGCTGGTGCTGCCGTCCGATCACGTGATCAGCAATCCGCAGGCGTTCCGCGATGCGGTCGAGCAGGCCGTTCCGGCGGCCGAGGCCGGCGCGCTGGTGACCTTCGGCGTGGTTCCCAGCAGCCCGGAGACCGGCTTTGGCTACATCCAGGCCGGTGGCGGCCAGGGCGCGCAGCCGGTGCTGCGTTTCGTCGAAAAACCCGACGCCCAGACTGCCGCCAGGTATCTTGCCGAAGGCAGCTACTTCTGGAACAGCGGCATGTTCCTGTTCAAGGCCAGCCGCTACGTCGAGGAATTGCAGAAGTTCAATCCGCAGATGGTCGCCGCGGTCCGCACCTCGCTGGAAAAGGCCAAGCGCGATGGCGACTTCATCCGCCTGGACAAGGAGGCCTTCACTGCCTCGCCGTCCGATTCGATCGATTACGCGGTGATGGAAAAGACCGCCGATGCCAAGGTGCTGCCGCTGGACGTGGGCTGGAATGATGTCGGTTCGTGGTCGGCATTGTGGGAAGTCACCGACAAGGACGCCAACGGCAATGCCTGCGCCGGCGATGTCATCACCATCGATACGCACAACAGCTACGTCTATGCCGAGAGCCTGGTCGCGCTGGTGGGCCTGGATGATGTGGTGGTGGTGGAAACCGACGACGCGATCCTGGTGGCCAGGAAGGACCGCGTGCAGGAGGTCAAGAAGGTCGTGGCCCAGCTCAAGCACGATGAGCGCAGCCAGGCGGTCCTGCACCGCAAGGTCTATCGGCCGTGGGGCGCCTACGACTCGATCGACATGGGCGCGCGTTTCCAGGTCAAGCGCATCACGGTCAATCCCGGTGCCACGCTGAGCCTGCAGATGCACCACCACCGCGCCGAGCACTGGATCGTGGTCAGCGGCACCGCCGAGGTGACCCGGGGCGAGGAGGTCATCCTGCTGACCGAAAACCAGAGCACCTACATTCCGCTGGGCGTGACCCACCGCTTGAAGAACCCGGGCCGCCTGCCGCTGGAGCTGATCGAAGTGCAGTCCGGCAGCTATCTGGGCGAGGACGACATCGTGCGCTTCCAGGACCAGTACGGGCGCAGCTGAACGCGCTGCGGGTCCGCCCGCCGCATGGCCATAAGTCCAAGGCCCGCGATCGCACGGGCCTTCGGCGTTTGTCAAGCGCGACCCCCATCGCGTGCCGCTTACGACAGGCTGATCATCATGCCCGGCGAGTGCGCGGGTGCCACCGGCCCCGGCCTCGCGACGGACACGCAGTTCCGATCTTCAAGGCCATGACACCGAGGCACCCGCATGAGCACACCGATTTCTGCAGCAATGCCCATGCACGACACTCAAAAGAGCCTGCGTCGCTCCATTTCGAACACGCTCAAGGGTTCGGCCGGCAATCTGGTCGAGTGGTATGACGTCTACGTCTACTCGGTGTTCGCAACCTACTTCGAATCGAAATTCTTCTCGCCCGAGGAAAAGAACGCCACGCTCTATGTGTGGGCGATCTTCGCGGTGACCTTCCTGATGCGTCCGATCGGGGCCTGGTTCTTCGGCCGGTTTGCCGACCGCCACGGGCGCCGTGCTGCGCTGACCGTGTCGGTGACGCTGATGGCGATCTGCTCGTTCGGCATCGCAGTGGTGCCGACCGCGGCCAGCATCGGCTATGGCGCGGCGATCATCCTGCTGCTTGCACGGCTGCTGCAAGGCTTTGCCACCGGCGGCGAGTACGGCGCCAGCGCGACCTACATGTCCGAGGCGGCCATGCCCGGACGCCGCGGCCTGCTGTCCTCGTTCCATTACGTGACCCTGGTCGGCGGCCACGTGCTGGCCCAGCTGACCTTGTTCATCATGCTGTCGCTGCTGGACAGGCAGCAGGTGTCCGATTGGGGCTGGCGGGTGGCCTTCGGCATCGGCGGCATCTCGGCGATCGTGGTGTTCTGGCTGCGTCGGACCATGGACGAATCGCTCCCGTCGGCGGCCATTGAAGAGGCCAGGTCCAGCGGCGCGCGCAGGTCCGGCTCGCTGCGCGAGCTGATCGTCCACCAGTGGCGGCCGCTGCTGCTGTGCTTCATGATCACCGCCGGCGGCACGCTCGCGTTCTACACCTATTCGGTGACCGGACCGAAGATGATCCAGACGCTGTTTGCCGGTGACGATGTCATGACCGGCACGGTGCTCAACCTGATCGCCCTGACCATCCTGATGCTGCTGCAGCCGGTGGGTGGCTGGCTGTCGGATATCGTGGGCCGCAAGAGCCTGCTGGTGTTCTTCGGCGTCGGCAGCGTGCTCTACACCTGGTACCTGATCACTGCGCTGCCGCAGCAGACCTCGGCCGGCTCGGCATTTGCGATCCTGGTGGTGGGCTTTGTGATCCTCACCGGCTACACCTCGATCAATGCCGTGGTCAAGGCGGAGCTGTTCCCCACCTACATCCGCGCGCTGGGCGTGGGCCTGGGCTATGCGCTGGCCAACTCGCTGTTCGGCGGCACCGCGCCGATGCTGTACCAGGCCGCCAAGAGTAGCGGCCACATGACCGGCTTCATCCTCTACGCCACGGCGGTGATGTTCGTGTCGCTGCTGGTCTACATCTTCTTCCTGAGCAACAAGGACGAGAACTGGCTCGACCACGAAAGGGCTCTGCAGGCGCGGCACGGCAACAAGGGGTGATCCACGCCCCGACCAGGCCTGCTGGCAGGCGCGCGCCGATGGCCTGTTCGCATTTAGCCGCTCAGTGACCGCGGGCTGGTTATCTGATGTTGCTTCCGCGCGGTCGGGTGAACAGCGTGCCGAGCCCGAGGATCACCACCGCCCCGATTAGCGCACCGACAAAGCCGACCGGCTCGCCGGCCGCGTACCAGCCCATCCTGCGGCCGAACCAGCCGGCCAGCAGCGCGCCGGCGATGCCCAGCACGATGGTGAACAGGCAGCCCATGCGGCCGTTGTTCGGGGTGATCAGCCGCGCCAGCAGGCCGACCACGAAACCGACCAGGATGATGTAGAGCCAGCTGTCGCTGCCGAACAGGTTGTCCATGTGCAGGCCTCTTGGCGAAGGGAAGTGTCGATCATAGCCAGCGCCGCGGCCACAGGCGCCTGAATGTCGAACGGCCGCACCGGGCGGCCGTTCGAGGGGTTGCCTGACCGCGCGGCTTGCTCAGCAGCAGCCGTGCGCGCCATGGGCCTGACCGCCGGCCACCGCGGCCACCCCGCTGGTCAGCCCGGCGACGCTGGCCGCCCGGTGTGCGGCCAGCACCTGCGAGACGCAGGCCGTGACCCGCTTGCCCATCGGGATGTCCAGGAACTCGTTGGGACCATGCGCATTGGAGTGCGGCCCCAGCACGCCGGTGATCATGAACTGCGCGCCGGGGAACTTCTCGCCCAGCATGCCCATGAACGGGATCGTGCCGCCTTCGCCCATGTACATCGCCGGCTTGCCGAAGGCCGCCTGCGAGGCCGATTCGATCGCCTCGGTCAGCCATGGCGACTGCGCCGGGGCGTTCCAGCCGGTCGAGGACTTCTCCAGCACCAGCTCGACCTGGGCGCCGTTGGGCGGGTCGCGCAGCAGCACGTCCTTGAGGATCTCGCCGGCACGCTTGCCGTCCAGGGTCGGCGGCAGCCGCAGCGAGATCTTGACCGCGGTGTGCGGGCGCAGCACATTGCCGGCCGAGGCCAGCGCCGGCAACCCGTCGGCGCCGGTGATGGACAGCGCCGGGCGCCAGGTGCGGTTGAGCACCAGCTCGGTCAGGTCCGGATCCATCGGGGTCATGCCGGGCAGGAACGGGAACTTGTCGTAGACCTCGCTGCCCAGCACCGCGGCGACCCTGGCCGCCTGCTCCAGGCGCTCGGCCGGGATCTCCACGAACAGGTCCTGGATGAGGATCGAGCCGGTGTTTTCGTCCTCCAGGCGCGAGAGCAGCTGGCGCAGCAGGCGGAAGCTGGAGGGCACGATCCCCGAGGCATCGCCAGAGTGGACGCCTTCGCTGAGCACCCTGACGGTGAAGTTGCCGCCGGCCATGCCGCGCAACGAGGTCGTGCACCACAGCTGTTCGTAGTTGCCGCAGCCCGAATCCAGGCACACCACCAGCGAGGGCTTGCCGATCCGCTCGGCCAGATGATCGACATGGGCCGGCAGGTCGTAGCTGCCCGATTCCTCGCAGGCCTCGATCAGGATCACGCAGCGTGCGTGCGGCAGGCCTTGTTCCTGCAGCGCCATGATCGCGGCCAGCGAACCGAACAGCGCATAGCCATCATCGGCGCCGCCGCGTCCGTAGAGCCGCTCGCCCTTGATCACCGGCGTCCACGGGCCCAGGCCCTGTTCCCAGCCGGTCATCTCCGGCTGCTTGTCCAGGTGGCCGTACAGCAGCACACAATCCTCGCCGGTGCCTTCGCCGCTGGCCGGGATATCCAGGAAGATCAGCGGGGTGCGGCCCTCGAGCGCGATCACCTCGACCTGCATCCCGGCGATGGGTTGGGCGCGCGCCCAGGTTTCCATCAGGGCCACGGCCTGGGCCATGTAGCCATTGGCGACCCAGTCGGCGTCGAACATCGGCGACTTGTTGGGGATGCGGATGTATTCGACCAGCTGCGGGACGATGTCCTCGTCCCACAGGCCAGCCACGAACTGGTCCAGGCGTGCGGTATCCATGCGGGTCCTGCGAGTCAAAACTGGATTTTACGCGGCCGGGCCTGTACCCAACCCCCGCCGGATGCGGCGTCGGACTTTTCCTACCCGGCAGCGGGATGTTTCCCGGCATCGCGCCCGGGCCTGCACCGATGGCGTGAGCCTGTGCCGACGCTGAGACTGTGCACACCGGACGACGCACCGCGTCGGTTTCGGAAACCGCCCCACCAACCACTGAACTCATCGCCACAAGGAGCGTTGCCATGAAATCCATTTCCATCCTGATCAAGTCGCTGTTGCTGTCGCTGGTGCTGGTCGCCGCCGCGCACGCCGCCGACACCCGGGTCAACATCAATACCGCCGATGCCGCCGCGCTGGATGCCGTGCTGCTCAATGTCGGCGCGAGCAAGGCCCAAGCCATCGTCGACTACCGCAAGACCAACGGGCCGTTCAAGAGCGCCGAGGAACTGGCCATGGTCAAGGGCATCGGCCTGAAGACCGTGGAGAAGAACCGCGACCGCATCGAAGTGGGCCGTTCGGCCGCCGCGCCGAAGAAGCCGGCCGCCGCCGCGCCGGCCAAGCCGGTGGCGCGCCGCTAGGAGACTCCTAGAAACACGTCACGGACGCAGCGGCGCAGGCAGCACCGCAGCGAGCCACGGGGCAGGACGCCACAGTGACACGGCAAGGACGCCGACAGGGACGTACCTCCGCACCACTGGCTGGGTGGAGACGAGGGAAGGCAGGACGCCGGCGGACCAGGCACGATGCCGACAGGGAAGTACTCCGCCCGGATGCGCCGCACGCATCCGGGCGGTTCTTTTTGCGCTGCGGCCAGCCGACGACGTAGGGCGGGTCTTGACCCGCCATCGGTAATCACTTCGGCCTCGGTGGCGGGTCGAGACCCGCCCTACGGTCGTCGTGGTGGCGGGTCGAGACCCGCCCTACGGTCGTCGTGGTGGCGGGTCGAGACCCGCCCTACGGCCCTGGCTGGGTGGAGACGAGGGAAGGCAGGACGCCGGCGGACCAGGCACGATGCCGACAGGGAAGTACTCCGCCCGGATGCGCCGCACGCATCCGGGCGGTTCTTTTTGCGCTGCGGCCAGCCGACGACGTAGGGCGGGTCTTGACCCGCCATCGGTAATCACTTCGGCTGCGGTGGCGGGTCGAGACCCGCCCTACGGTCGTCGTGGTGGCGGGTCAAGACCCGCCCTACGGTCCTCGTGGTGGCGGGTCAAGACCCGCCCTACGGTCCTCCCCGCTCGCGGAGGAGAGGGTCGGGGTGAGGGGGCGATGCCGACGAGGACACATCAATGTTCCGGAGCCGGCTGCGGCCCAGGCGTCAGTACACGTCACGGCGATAGCGGCCCTGCATGCGCAGCTGCTCCACCAGCGCTTGGCCCAAGGTCTCGTGCAGGACCGCTTCGACACCGGGTGCCATGCCGTCCACGCTGCCGCACACATACACCGCAGCGCCGTCGGCGATCCACGCCTGCAGGGGTGCGGCGGCCTGGCGCAGGGCGTCCTGCACGTAACGCGGCGGCGCATCGTCGCGCGAGAACGCCAGGTCCAGGCGCTCCAGCCAGCCCTGCGCCTGCCAGCTGTGGATGTCCTGGCCGTAGTGCAGGTCGTGGGCGCGCTGGCGTTCGCCGAACAGCAGCCAGTTGCGGCGCGCACCGGCGGCGATGCGCGCCTTGAGCAGGGCGCGCAGCCCGGCGATGCCGGTGCCGTTGCCGATCAGGATCAGCGGCGTGGACGGGGCCGGTGGATGGAAGTTGGGATTGGACCGCAGCCGCAGCGCGATCGGCGCGCCCAGCGGCGCGTGACTGCACAGCCAGCCGCTGGCCAGGCCGAGCTGGCCATCGGCGCACTGCACGCGGCGCAGCAACAGGTGCAGCGCGCCATCGGCCGGCACCGAGGCCACTGAGTATTGGCGATGCGCCAGCAGCGGCAGATCGTCGGCCAGGGCCTGCGCGTGCACATCGCCGGTGAGGGCATCGGGCAGCTGGCGCGCGGCCAGCACCTGTGCCAGGGGCACCGGGGGCTGCTCGATGAGCACCGGCGTGTCGCCATCCAGGCCGGTGCGCCGCAGCCAGGCCTGCACCAGCTGCGGTGGGTGGCGCGGGAGGATCTCGACCAGGTCGCCGGCCTGCCAGTGCGGCAGCGCCGCCGGCGGGATCAACTCCAGGTGATGGACCGGCCCGCCGACGCTGCCCGGATTGAGCAGGTGGCGGGCGCGCAGCGTCCAGGCCTGGTACACCGGCGCCCGCCAATGGCCCAGCTCGGCCTTGCCGGCCAGCAGCGACAGCTGGTGTTGCCAGTGGCGCAGGGCGGCGGCCTGGGCGTTGTCCACTTCGACTCGGTCGAACAGCGGGACCGCCCCGCGGCTGCGCAGCCACCGATCCAGCTGCCGGCCGAAGGCGCAATAGTGCGCGTAGCTCGCATCGCCCAGTGCCAGCACCGCATAGTGCAGGGTGTCCAGCGGCTCGGCACGGGCCATCACGGTGCGCACGAATTCCAGCGCCAGGTCCGGCGGATCGCCTTCGCCGGTGGTGCTGACCACGAACAGCACCCGTCGGTAGCGCGCCAGCGCCGGCGCATCCAGCCAGGCCAGGGATTGCACCTGCGCCTGCAGGCCGGCTTCCCGCAGCGACTGCGCGGTGCGCACGGCCAGTTCGATGGCAAGGCCGGTCTGGCTGGCATGGGCGACCAGGACGGTGTCGGTGTCGACCTGTTGCACCTGTGCGGCCGTCACGACCGGCGTGCGCCTGGCCCGCGCGCGCCACAGCAGTGCGCCGCTGAGTCCCAGCCAGGCCAGCACCGCCGCGCCGGCGCCGATCCAGCGCGTCGGCCTTGGCGGACCGGGCCACCAGGGCCCGGGCTGCCAGGTGAACAGCAAGCCCGCCAGCACAACCAGCGCGAGCAGCGCCAGGCCGTTGCCCAGCCCGGCGCCGGACAGGCGGGCGCGGGGCGCGCTGCTCATGCCGCCAGCAGCGCGGCGAAGCGCTCGCTCATGTGTTCCTGGATGCCGCTGGCCGAGGCCACCACCAAGCGTGCCGCCATCTGCCGCGCCTGGGCAAACCGCAGCCCGGCCTCGGCGCCCATCACGGTCAGCGCGGTGGCCCAGGCATCGGCCTCCATCGCGCTGTGCATGACCACCGTGACCGCCGCCGCCTGCGGCACCGGCCGGCCCGAACGCGGATCCAGGGTGTGGCCGTAGCGCACGCCGTCGTGTTCGAACCGGTGCCAGCGATCACCGGAGGTCGCCACCGCCAGGCCATCGAGCGCCAGCACGCGCGCCGGCAGGGTGGCGTGTTCGTCGGCCCCGGTTTCCACCAGCACCCGCCAGGGCGTGCCATCCGGTTTGCGGCCGCGGCCGGCCAGTTCGCCGCCCACCTCCACCAGCGCATCGTCGATGCCGCGGCGGCCCAGCGCCTGCAGCAGCAGGTCGACCGCGTAGCCCTTGGCGATCGCCGACAGGTCCAGCTGCACCTCGCCGGGCTGCAGCAGTGCCAACGGTTGCCCGCACAGCGCCAGCTGCGACCAGCGTGGACGCGCGCGTGCCTGTTGCAGTGTCTGCTCCGGCGGCAGCGCGGGCGTGCCGCCGCCGGCACCGAAGCCCCAGGCATGCACCAGCGCGCCCACCGTGGGATCGAACGCACCTTCGCTGTCGCGCGCGATGCGCAGCGCGGCGGCCATCACCCTGGCGAAATCCTCGGGCAGGACCTGCCAGCTGCCTGCGGCTGCGCGGTTGTAGCGGCTCAGCGCGGAGTTGGCTTCCCAGGTGCTCATCTGCGCGACCACCCGGTCCAGTTCACCCTGCAGAAGGTCCTGCAGCCGATGCAGATCCAGGTGCGAAGGAATGGCCAGCCTGGCCGACCAGGTGGTGCCCATGGTCTGGCCGCCGAGCGTGGCCAGGGTGCGGGAAGCGGCGAGCGGGCTGGGCATCATGAGGCGTTCGACATGCGTGGCACGTACCTTGCGGCGGCTCTGCGCCGGCCGCGACCGTGCCTTGCGCGGCTTATTGCGGCAGCACTTCCAGCGTGGCCACGTAGCTCAGGCGGCGCTGGCTGGCCTGTGGCAGCGAGGTCTTGGCGTCTTCGGCGCTGGCGTTGAGCCAGTACATGCCGGGCTGCGGCCAGGTGACGCTGAAGGTGCCCTGCGCATCGGTGCTGACCTTGATCTCTTCCTGCGCGTTGCGGTAGCGGGTGTCGCCGCGGATCACGCTGACTTGCAGGTTGGCCGCCGGCTTGCCGTCCAGGACCAGCCTGAAGCTGGCCGCCTCGCCGGCGAACAGGTCGTTGGGATGGGTCACCGGCAGCAGTTCCAGGCCCACGCCGGTGGGCTTGAGCGCGGTGGTGGTGGGCGCGCCGTGGGTGGCGAAGGTCTCCACGCGCATCGCGTTCTGCCAAACCTGCAGGTTCCTGGCGTCCCTGGGCACCTTGGCGGCGAAATCGGCCGGCGTGCCGCGCCAGCGCTTGCGCTGGCCGTCCTGGTCTTCCCACGCGGCCAACAGGCCGTCGCTGGCAATGGCCACCCGGTAGCTGCCTTCCTGGGTGAGCGCCACGTCGAACACGCTGCGGTACTTGCCGGTGGCGGCATTCTGCGCCTGCACGGTGCTGCCGTCGGGCGCGGTGATGGTCAGTTCGTCCAGGCCCAGCGGCATGTGATCGAAGTGGAACAGCTCGTTGGACACCGCCGCATCCACCGTCAGCCACGGCTCGGCGCCGGAGAAGGTGGTCCCCGAAGGCAGCAGCCACATCTTGTGGGCGGCGGCGGAGAACGAGGCGGTGGCGGTGGCCAGGGCCAGCATCAGGATCAGGGAACGCTTCATGCGGGATGCTCCAATGGATTGCGTCGAAAGATGGGTTACGGCTTGACCACCAGCGAGATGGCGCCCAGCTCGCTGCTGCCCTGGCCGCTGGCGGCCTGCGCGGCGGTGGCCGGCCAGGTGAAGGGCACCTTGACCAGTTCGCGGCCGCCGACCTCGCGCACCGCCTCCACCACCAGCGTGTAGCTGCCGGGCTTGAGGCCCGCCAGCTGCGGCGCATTGGCGGCCACATCCAGGGTGTGCACGCCGGCCGGGCGGGTCGGGCCGGTCACGCCGTCCACCGGCAGCTCCAGGCTGCGGCCGGACTTGCGCCACCACTGGCGCAGGTCGGGCAGCCACTTGCTGCCGTGGCCTTCCCTGTTGTCCTGGTGCTGGTACCACACCGCCAGGTTGGCGGCAGCCTTGCCGTTGGCGTCTTCCACGTAGACCGCCACGTAGGGGCGGTGGTACTCGGCGACGTTGAGCGTGGGGATCTCCAGCTTGACCTGCAGCGTGGTGGCGTAGCCCGGCATGGCCAGCAAGCCACTGAGCGCAATGGTCAGGGTGAGCGGAACGGTCTTGGTCATGGCGCAGGTGTCCTTCAAAGGAGCCTTTAGTGGATGAAGATCAGGGCGAGCACCAGCGGCACCAGCAGACCCAGGCCAACCATCGGCCAGGTCATGCGGCGCTGGCCGGCATGCAGCTGCAGCAGCAACAGGCCGGTGATGCAGAACACCAGGCAGGCCAGCGCGAAAAGATCGATGAACCAGCTCCACACCGTGCCGGCGTTGCGGCCCTTGTGCAGGTCGTTGAGCAGGGAGATCCAGCCGCGGTCGGTGCCTTCGTACTCGACTGCGCCGCTGGCCCGGTCCAGCGAGAGCCAGGCATCGCCGCCGGGACGCGGCAGGGACAGGTAGACCTCCTCGGCCGACCATTCGCCCTGGCGTCCGGACAGGCCGATGTCCAGCTCGCCCTCCAGCCAGTCCGACAGCACCTTGGGCAACGGCGCATTGCCTTGCTGGCGCGTGCCCAGCGACTTGAGCAAGGCGGCCGGGACGGTGGCCGTGCGCCGGCTGACCATCGGCTTGGCCTCGATGCTGGCCGCATGATTCAAGGTGATGCCGGTGACGGCGAACAGCAGCATCCCGACCAGGCACAGCGCCGAACTGATCCAGTGCCACTGGTGCAGCGTACGCAGCCAGAAGCCACGGCGTTGCTGGGCCGAAAACGCAGGCCTCACACTTCGGCCCAGCCACGCAGCAGGTTGTGATAGACGCCGGTCAGCTGCAGCACCGATGGCTGGTCGGCGCCGGTGCGGGCCAGTGCCTGGATGGCGGTGTCCATCTCCAGCAGCAGGCGCCGGCGGCTGTCGTCGCGGACCATGCTCTGCACCCAGAAGAACGAGGCCAGCCGCGCCCCGCGGGTGACCGGGGCGACCCTGTGCAGGCTGCTGGACGGATACAGGATCAGGTCGCCGGCCGGCAGCTTCACCTCGTGCTCGCCGTAGGTGTCGCTGATGACCAGCTCGCCGCCGTCGTACTCCTCCGGTTCGCACAGGAACAGGGTGCACGACAGGTCCGAGCGGAGCTGGCCGCGCGCCTGGCCCGGGCGCTCCAGTGCCATCACCGAGCCATCGACATGGAAGCCGTATTCGCCACCTCCGGCATAGCGGTTGAAGCGCGGCGGCAGGGTGCGCAACGGCAGTGCGGCGGCGAAATACAGCGGGTTGCGCTCCAGCGCTGCCAGCACCTGCTGGCCCAGCCGCTCGCGCAGTGGCGAGGCATCCGGCAGCTGCTGGTTGCGCTTGACCTGCGCGCCCTGCGCGCCGACGGTCTGGCGGCCGTCGACCCACTCGGCCGCGTCCAGCGCCGTGCGGATCTGGGCGAGCTGGTCGGCGTCGAGGATCCTGGGTACGTGCAGCAGCATGGGCGGTTTCCTGCCTTGCGAGGCGGGCGCGGGAAGAGCGGACCCTGCGCCGTGCCCGTGGTGGCCGGTCGCCCGGCCGAAAGGGGTCAATGCCGGCTCAGAAGCGGAAGTCCGCGCTGAGCATGACGGTGCGCGGCGCGCCGGGCGTGTAACGGTAGCCGCTCTTGTTGATGCCCACCACGTGTTCCTTGTCGAACAGGTTGTAGGCGTTGAGGCGCAGGTCCAGGTGGGGGTTGACCGTGTAAGTCGCCACCGCGTCCCACACGGTGTAGGACTTGGTGAATGCCGGGGTGCCCACCGCGCCATCGGTGCCGCGGTGCATGCGCCCGGAATAGCGCACCCCGCCGCCCACGGTCAGGCCGAACGGCAGGCGATAGGTGCTCCAGGCGGTGAAGGCATCGTCCGGGGTGTAGCTCAGGTTATTGGAGCCGTCGCTGGTCACCGCCGCGCCCTCCTCCACGCTGGTGTTCATGGCGGTATAGCCAGCCGACAGCGACCAGTGATCGGTCAGCTTGCCCACGGCCGACAGTTCGATCCCTTCGACCTTCTTCTTGCCGGTCTGGTAATACACCGCGGTATCGGTCGGGTCCTGGACCAGCTCGTTGGTGACCTCGGTCTGGAACAAGGCAACGCTCAACAGCAGGCCGTCGTCGAGCAGGTTCCACTTGCTGCCGATCTCGGCGGTCCTGGCCTTCTGCGGATCCAGGTTGGGATTGTCCAGGCTGCTGGCCGAGTTGCTGAAGGTGAAGTTGTTGCCACCGGGCGGCTGCTGGGAAATGGCGTAGTTGGCGTACAGGCTGACGAGGTCGGCGACCTTGTAGACCGCGCCCAGCTTCCAGTTGAACAGGGTGTCGGAGGCGTCGGCATCGACGCCTTGCACGATGCTGCCGGCGGCCAGGGCGCCGCAGGCCGGGGCGCCGCGGCTACCGCAGGCGACCAGGCTGCTGAAGTCCGTCTTGTAATGGTCCACGCGCAGCCCGGCGGTGACCAGGAGCTGCCCGCCGAACTTGATCGTGTCGAACAGGTAGGCAGAGGAAGTGGTGGTCTTGCCCTGGCTGTCGGCGCCGTTGGGTGCCCAGGCCAGACCGGTGGCGTTCCAGTCCGGGTCGTACAGGCTGGCCGCGGTCCAGGCCGTGCCGCCGGTGACCGCCTGGCCGCGGGTCTTCTGCTCCTCGCGGGTGAACTCCAGGCCGGTGCTGAGGTTGTGCACGACCGGGCCGGTGTTGAAGTCCGCGCGCAGGTTGACCTGGTCGGTGAGGATGGTGTTTTCCTGGTCCTTGAAGGTGGGCAGGTTGCGCGCCAGCGTGTAGGTCGACCGGTCGTCGATGTCGGTCCACTTGATGTTGCCGGCCAGCGGATCGGCGGCGGTGCCACCGGTGCCGGTGAACGAGGTCAGCAGGTAGTCCTGCTCGGTCTTGCCCCAGCGCGCGGTGTTGGTCAGCTTCAGCGTGTCGGAGAAGTCATGCTCGACGCGGAACGTGGCCATCTGCGTGGTGACATCGTCGTGGTCGGCGCCGGTGCCATAGAAGTTCTCCGGATCCACCGGCCGGCCTGCCAGTTGCGCCAGGCCGGGCTGCGCGGTCCAGCCGGGCAGGCCGATGGTCGGCACGCCGCCGTCGGGGATGTTGTCCTGCTCGACGTACAGCAGGTCCAGGTGGAAGCGGGTGGCCGTGTCCAGGCCGACGGCCAGGGACGGAGCAATCCCCCAGCGCTTGTTCTGCACGTGGTCGCGGCCGGGGACGTCGCTGTCCTGCCACATGCCGTTCACGCGCAGCGCGGTGCCGGATCTGGCATCGAGCGTGTGGTTCCAGTCGGTGGTGGCGCGCCGCTGTCCGTCAACGCCGGCGCTGACCGTGCCGGAGGTGGCGTCCTGCAGCTGCGCGTGCTTGGTGACCAGGTTGATCGAGCCGGTCGGCGCGGAGCGGCCGGTGTCGGTGCCGGCCGGGCCCTTCTGCACTTCGACCTGCTGGATGTTGAACACATCGCGCGAGATCGAACCGGTATCGCGGATGCCATCGACGAAGATGCTGCCGGACGTGTCGAAACCGCGCATGTAGATCGTGTCGCCGGTGGAGGTGTTGCCGTTCTCGCCTGCATAGAAGGTGCCGACGCCCGGCGAGTTGCGCAGGGCCTCGGTGAGGGTGGTGGCGCCCTGTTCGGTGAACAGGGCGCTGGTGATCACCTGCAGGGTCTGCGGGGTGTCCAGGATGGGCTGGGTGAACTTGTCCGAGGACACCTGCTCGGCCGAGTAGTCGCGCACCCGCGAGCCGGTGACCTGGACCTGGGCCAGGGTCTGGGGCTGGGGCTGGTGCTGGTGCGCCTTGTCCTTGTGGTCCTCGTGCTTGGCGCCGCTGTCGGTGTCGGTGTCGGTGTCCACCGGCGTGGCCGCGCCAGCCCACGCCGCGCCCGGCAGGGCCAGGGCCAGCGATGTGGCCAGCGCGGCCACGGCCAGGGGACGGGCAGAAGTGTGCTTGCGGGAGCGGATGTACATGTCGGACGTTCTTCCAATGGAGTGAAAGCGGATTCCCCCATTGGCGACGGCTGACGGGAGTGCGGGCAGCCGACCTCATGCTTTGTGCACGGGGTCGGGCCGGGGCAGGCCGGTCGCTCGCTCCGGACGGGCCGGCGACGGCAAACGGCTGCCCCTGAATCGCCGCATTGTAATGAGAACGATTTGTATTAGCAACCTTGGGTGAGGTGGACCGAATTCGCCGGCCATGGCGGTGGGCAGGGCGGGTGCGCGCCCGCACCGCACATTCCGCTGCACGCGGCCGGTGGCGCATGGAATCGGCTGATCGGGTTGTCCGGTCCTGCGCGGCCACTCAATCGCGGTCGTCGCGCACCCAGACTCCGCCGTGTTCGACCTTGACCGGGAACCTGGGCACCGGCGCGTAGGCCGGCCCGCACAGCGGCGTGCCGGTGCGGATGTCGAAGCGCGCGCCATGCAGCATGCACTCGATGCTGCCGGCCTGCGTGTCGAAGGTCCCGGCCGCCGAGAGTTCGAACTCGGCATGGCTGCAGCGGTCTTCCAGCGCGTACAGCTCGCCGTCCAGGTTGAACACCACGATCGCCGCGCCGGTGACCTCGTCAAAGGCCACGCGCATTTCGCCGGGCAGCAGTTCCTCGGTGGCGCAGACCAAGGTCCACGGTTCGCTCACGGGCCGCTCCTAGACAAGGGATTTTTCCAGCACCTCGAACCGCAGGTCATCGCGCAGCGGCGTGCCGAAGCGCGCATCGCCATACGGGAACGGTTTGAAGATGCCAGTGCGCAGGTAGCCGCGGCGCTGGTAGAAGGCGATCAGGGTCTCGCGCAGGTCGATCACGGTCATGCGCATGCGCTCCACGCCCATCTCATCGCGGGCGATGCGCTCGGCTTCGGCCAGGACCTGCTTGCCGATGCCGCCGCCCTGCAGGTCCGGACGCACCGAGAACATGCCGAAATAGCCGGCGCCATCCTCGATGGCCACATGCGCGCAGGCCAGCAGCACGCCATCGCGTTCGGCCAGCAGCACGCGGCTGTCGGGGCGGGTGAGATCGTGTTCCAGCACGCCGCGGTCGATGCGGTTGCCCTCGAGCAGGTCGGCCTCGGTGGTCCAGCCGACCCGGCTGGCCGGGCCGCGATAGGCACAAGTCACCAGCGCCGTGATGGCGTCGATGTCGGCGAGCGTGGCGTCGCGATAAGTCAGGGCGGGCATGGGCGCATTGTAAAACGCGCGGGCAGGCGCCTGATCGCATTCATCGTGGAAGCCGCCATGGCGGCGATGAGGCGCGCGATGAAGCCTCTTGGCCGCCATGGCGGCTCCCACGCTTGAAGCTCCTCAGCCCAGCAGCATGCGCGCCTTGCGCAACGCACTCACGAAGCCTTCGATCTCTTCGTGGGTGTTGTAGAAGGCCAGCGAGGCACGCAGCGTGGCGGCCACCCCGAAGTACTGCAGCAGCGGGTGGGCGCAGTGCTGGCCCGAGCGCACCGCCACCCCTTCCAGGTCCAGCAGCGTGGCCAGGTCGTGGGCATGGGCGCCCTCGACCAGGAACGACACCACGGCGGCCTTGTCCGGCGCGGTGCCGAAGATGCGCAGGCCGTCGATCCGATTCAGTTCCTCGGTCAGATGCGCCAGCAGTTCGGCCTCGCGCGCGCGGATCGCAGCCATGCCCACGCCTTCCAGGTAATCCAGCGCCGCGCCCAGGCCGACGAAGCCGGCGATGTTCGGCGTCCCGGCCTCGAACTTGTACGGCACGTCATTGAAGGTGGAGTGCTCGAAGCTGACTTCCTTGATCATCTCGCCGCCGCCGATGAAGGGCGGCATGGCCTGGAGCAGTTCGCGCCGGCCCCACAGCGCACCGGTACCGGTCGGGCCGCAGATCTTGTGGCCGGTGACCGCGTAGAAGTCGCAGCCGATCGCGGCCACATCCAGCGGCAGGTGCGGGGCGGCCTGCGAGCCATCCACGACGGTGACGATGCCGGCCTTGCGCGCGGCCCTGCAGATCTCGCGCACCGGATTGACCGTGCCCAGCACGTTGGAGACATGGGTGATCGCCAGCAGCTTCACCTGCGGGGTCATGGCCTTGTACAGCGCCTCCAGGTCCAGGCTGCCATCGGGCAGGATCTCGGCCACCTGGATCCTTGCGCCGGTGCGCTGGGCGATGAGCTGCCAGGGCACGATGTTGGCGTGGTGCTCCATGCGCGAGACCAGGATGACCTCGCCGGGCTTCAGGTTTGGCAGCGCCCAGGCATAGGCCACCAGGTTGATGGCGAAGGTGGTGCCGCTGCACAGGATCAGCGCATCGCCGCGCACGCCCATGAAGCGGGCCAGCTTGTTGCGCGCGCCTTCGTAGGCATCGGTGGCCTCGCTGCCCAGCGCGTGGACCGCGCGGCTGACGTTGGCGTTCTGGTTGCGGTAGAAGCTGTCCACCGCGGCAATCACCTGCACCGGCTTCTGCGAGGTGTTGGCGTTGTCGAAGTAGATCAGCGGCTTGTCGTTGACCGCGCGGGTCAGCAGCGGGAAGTCCATGCGGACCCGGTTCCAGTCCGGCGCTTGCGCGGTGGCCGCTTCGCGGTCCTGCACCCCGGCGGTGCCGATGTTTTCGCTGGTGTTCATGCCGCACCTGCCTGATGCAACGCGGCGTCCAGCGCTTGGACCAGCTGCGCGACCAAAGCATCATCACCCAGCACCGACAGCGGCTGGCGACAGAACGCGGCGGTCAGCAGACGCTGGGCCTGCTCCAGCGGCAGGCCGCGCGAACGCAGGTAGAACAGCGCATTGGCATCCAGGCGGCCGACGGTGGCCCCGTGCGCGGCCTGGACTTCATCGGCGTGGATTTCCAGCACCGGCTGGGTGTCGATCTCGGCGTCGTCGGACAGCAGCAGGTTCTTGTTGGACAGGCGTGCGTCGGTGCCGTCGGCGCCCTGGCGGATCAGGATGCCACCGTGGAACACCGCGCGGCCGCGGCCGGTGCCCAGGCCGCGCCAGGTCAGCGCGCAGCCGGTGTCGCGGGCGATGTGGTCGATGCCCAGGCGGGTGTCCAGATGACGCCGGCCGCCGGCCAGCAGCACGCCGTTGGCTTCCAGCCGGGCGTGTTCGCCTTCCAGGCGGACGTTGAGTTCATGGCGGGACAGGGCTGCGCCCAGTTCCAGGTCCAGCCGCCTGTAGACCGTCTCGCGGGCCAGCACCGCATCGGTGCGCAGCAGGCTGGTGGCCTTGTCGGACTCGTGCTGGAGGCGGGCGTGGACCAGCTGCGCGCCCTGGGCCAGGTGCACGTGGGTCAGCGTGTTGGCCAGGTGCGCGTGCTCGCCTGCGGCGAGGTGGTGCTCGACCACCCGCAGCTGCGCGCCTGCGCGCAGCTCGATCAGGTGGCGCAGGTGCCAGGCGCGGTCAGTGGAATCGGCTGCGCCGATGAAGACCAGCTGCAGTGGCGTGGCGGCCTGCACGCCGGCCTCGGCGCGTACCAGCACCCCTTCAGTGGCCAGGGCGGCATTGAGCCGGGCAAAGACTTCATCGCCGCGCTCGAAGCGCCGGGCCAGGAAGCGCGCCGCATCGCCGCCTTCGGCCAGCGCCTGCGACAGGCGCTGCACGCTGATGCCGTCGGCCAGGCCGGAAAGATCGCTGAGGCTTTCGACATGGCGACCGTTGACCAACACCAGGCGCGGCGCCGGGATGTGCGCGATCGGCGCCGCATCGACCGGCGGTGCGGCCTGGACCGGGGCGAAGCTGCGGCGCTCCAGCGCGCGCAGCGAGGTGTACTTCCAGGCCTCCTCGCGCTGGGTCGGCAGGCCGGCGGCCAGGGCCTCATCCAGCACGGTGCGGCGCGCGCTGTCGCCGTGGAAAGCCGATGCGAGCGAGTCCAGCAGCGCGCTCATGCCGCCGCTTCCGGCGTGATGCGGTCCTTGATCCAGTTGTAGCCGTGGGCTTCCAGTTCCAGGGCCAGTTCCGGACCACCGCTCTGCACGATCCTGCCATCGGCCAGCACGTGGACCAGGTCCGGCTTGATGTAGTCCAGCAGGCGCTGGTAATGGGTAATGACCAGGAACGAGCGGCCGGCCGAGCGCAGCGCGTTGACGCCATCGGCCACGGCCTTGAGCGCATCGATGTCCAGGCCCGAATCGGTTTCGTCCAGGATCGCCAGCTTCGGCTCCAGCACGGCCAGCTGGAAGATCTCGTTGCGCTTCTTCTCACCGCCGGAGAAGCCTTCGTTGACGCCGCGATGCAGCAGCTCGTCCTTCAGGTGCAGCACCGCCAGCTTCTCGCGCACCAGCTTGAGGAACTGCATCGAATCCAGCTCGGCTTCGCCGCGCGCCTTGCGCTGGGCGTTGAGCGCGGCGCGCAGGAAGTAGGTGTTGTTCACGCCCGGGATTTCGACCGGGTACTGGAAGGCCAGGAAGATGCCGGCGGCGGCGCGTTGTTCCGGCTCCAGCTGCAGCAGGCCGGCACCTTCGAATTCCACCGTGCCGGCGGTGACTTCATAGCCCTCGCGCCCGGACAGGATGTTGGCCAGGGTGGACTTGCCCGCGCCGTTGGGGCCCATGATGGCGTGCACTTCGCCCGCTTTCACCTGCAGGGACAGGCCCTTGAGGATTTCCTTGCCGGCGACGGAGGCGTGGAGGTTGTCGATCTTCAACATGTTCTTGGGTCCAGTGATTGAGCCCCTCTCCCACCGGGAGAGGGGTTGGGGTGAGGGTTCGCAGCAAAGCGCCACAGGGTGTTGATGCCTGTGGCTTCGCCCGGACCCTTGCTTGGCGCCGCATGCATTCGGCACATCCATGTGCTTCACCCTCCGGGCGGCTTCGCCGTGCAGATCGGCAATCCTGCCGATTTGTCTCCCGAGGGGAGAAGGAAACAGGTCAACCGACCGAGCCTTCCAGCGAGACTTCCAGCAGCTTCTTGGCCTCGACCGCGAATTCCATCGGCAGCTCGCGGAAGACCTGCTTGCAGAAGCCGTCCACGATCATCGACACCGCGTCTTCCTGGCTGATGCCACGCGCCCGACAGTAGAACATCTGGTCGTCGCTGATCTTGGAGGTGGTGGCTTCGTGCTCGACCGTGGCGCCGGGATTCTTCACCTCGATGTAGGGGAAGGTGTGGGCACCGCACTGCTTGCCGATCAACAGCGAATCGCACTGGGTGAAGTTGCGTGCGCCGGCGGCGCCCTTTTCGACCTTGACCAGGCCGCGATAGGTGTTCTGGCCGCGGCCGGCGCTGATGCCCTTGGAGACGATCTTGGACTTGGTGCGCTTGCCGACGTGGATCATCTTGGTGCCGGTGTCGGCCTGCTGGCGGTGGTGGGTCAGGGCCACCGAATAGAACTCGCCGCTGGAATCATCGCCCAGCAGCACGCAGGACGGGTACTTCCAGGTGATGGCCGAACCGGTCTCGACCTGGGTCCAGCTGACCTTGCTGCGCGCGCCGCGACATTCGGCGCGCTTGGTCACGAAGTTGTAGATGCCGCCCCTGCCTTCCTCATCGCCCGGATACCAGTTCTGCACCGTGGAATACTTGATCTGCGCATCCTCCAGCGCCACCAGCTCGACCACCGCGGCGTGCAGCTGGTTCTCATCGCGCATCGGCGCGGTGCAGCCTTCCAGGTAGGACACCGAGGCCCTGTCCTGGCACACGATCAAGGTGCGTTCGAACTGGCCGGTATGGCCGGCATTGATGCGGAAATAGGTGGACAGCTCCATCGGGCAGCGCACCCCGGCAGGAATGAACACGAAGCTGCCGTCGGAGAACACTGCCGAATTGAGCGCGGCGAAATAGTTGTCGCCCACCGGCACCACCGAGCCCAGGTACTGCCTGACCAGCTCCGGATGATCCTTGATGGCCTCGGACATCGAGCAGAAGATGATGCCTTTCTCGGCCAGCTCCTTGCGGAAGGTGGTGCCGACAGAAACCGAGTCGAACACAGCATCCACCGCCACCCCGGCCAGCCGGGCGCGCTCGTGCAGCGGCACGCCCAGCTTGTCGTAGGTGTCCAGCAGTTCCTTGGGGACATCATCCAGCGAGGCGTACCTGGGGCCCTTGGGCGCGGAGTAGTAGCTCAGCGCCTGGAAGTCGATCGGCGCGATCTTCAGATTGGCCCAGTGCGGCTGGGGCATGGTCAGCCAATGGCGGTAGGCCGCAAGGCGCCAGTCGGTCATCCATTGCGGCTCTTCCTTCTTGGCCGAAAGTGCACGGACGATGTCCTCGCTCAGCCCGGCGGGGAGCGAATCGGATTCGATCTCGGTGATGAAACCGGCGTCGTAGCGGCGGCCGAGCTGTTCGATGATCTCGACGTTGCGCAGTGGCGCGGGGATTTGGGTCGCTTCGGTGGCCATGTTGGGCTGCCTACGGTTTAGCTGGCCACACGCGCGGTGATGGAGCGCCGCCGCGTGTGGACATGGGTGGAAGGGGAAAACGGCGCCGGGTGCAGCATCTGCGCCAGGGTCATGCCGCGCAGGGCATCGGCGACCACGTCGTTGATCAGCCGCCAGTTGGTACGGGCCCCGCACTGCTGGGCAATGCCGCACTGACTATCGTGCTGGCTGCATTCGGTGATCGCCAGCGGCCCTTCCAGGGCCTCGATGATCTGCATCAGGGTGATGTCACCGGCCGCGTGCGCCAACCGATAGCCGCCATGAACGCCGCGCAGGCCTTCGACCAGACCGGCCTGGGCCAGGGGCTTGAGCACCTTGCTGACGGTGGTGGCTTCCAGGCCCGAGGCCTCGGCCAGCTCGGTCGCGCTGAGCACTTCGCCGGCGCGGCTGGCCAGCACAGTCAGCAACACGGTGGCGTAATCGGTGAGCTTGGTGACGCGCAGCATGATGGGGGCAACGGCTAAAGCGGACCGAAATTGTACTCTTTCCGCGGGACCCAGGCCAGACCGGATCTGTCCCCTGCCTTTGCGCGGACCGATCCGGACCGCCCGGCACCGTACTGACACGTTCCTGCGCCGATGTTAGTATCGGATCGAATTCAGTCTGAATTTGGTGCCATCGATGATCGACACTGTCATGAGTCTGAGCGAGTTCAAGGCGCAGGCCAGTCGTCTGCTGAAGGAACTCCAGGAGCATCCGCGGCCCGTGGTGCTGACCCAGAACGGGCGCGCCAGCGCCGTGCTGCATGACTACGCGCAATACCAGCGCCAGCAGGAAAGCCTGCTAATGCTCAAGCTCATGGTGCAGGGCGAAGCGGACGTTCAGCAGGGCGATGTGTCCCCGCAGAAGGCTGTCTTCGATGATCTGCGTCAGCGGCTAGTACCGTAACCCGGAGATAACGGAACATGGTGAAGGCGATGGATTCAAGTCCAGGGCAAGGCGCAAGCTGCCGCCAAGGCAGGCCGCCTTGGCAAGGCTTGCAACGCCGCCCTGGGCTTGAAGCCGCGCTTTCACGTTTCGATATCTTCGGGTTGCGGTACTAGGGCCCGGCAGAAAGAGTGACTGACGTCCTCTGGACCCGCACCGCGCGCCGGGATTTGGCGGCGATCATCGATTACATCGCCGAGGAGAGTTCTGCCGATGCCGCCGCCGTCCTCGACCGGCTTGAACGGCGGGCGGAGGCCTTGCAGAACCACCCGGCGCGAGGTCGCCCAGTACCCGAGCTATGTGCGGTGGACGTGCGGCATTATCGCGAACTCATCGAACGGCCCTGGCGCATCATCTACCGCATCCAAGCGCATTCGGTGCTCGTGCTAGCCGTATTGGACAGCCGGCGTGACCTCCAGTCGGTTCTGTTGGACAGACTCGTGCGCGACTGAGGGTCCGAGCAGATCGCTGGTAAAAACGTAAGCTGCCCTGCCTGCAGGAGGTCGCGGTGCCCTCAGGGCCAGACCCGGGCTTGGCCTGCGCTCGGCTGACCCGATCGGCATGAATGCCGGACCGCGATTGGCAGCAAGCGCGCCGCGCCGCCACAATGTCTGAAGACTTCTCCTCCGGACGCTTCGATGCCGCGCAAGATCGCCACCCGCAAATCCACCATCCACGGCAACGGCATGTTTGCGATCGCGCCCATCAAGAAGGGCGAACGGCTGATCGAATACAAGGGCCAACGGCGCACCCACGCCCAGGCCGATCGTGGCAGCGGCGGTGATGTGGAAAGCGGCCACACTTTCCTGTTCACGCTCAATGACAAGTACGTGATCGACGGCACCCGCGGCGGCAACAGCGCGCGCTGGATCAACCACAGTTGCGATCCCAACTGCGAGGCGCTGATCGAAGAACACGACGGTCCGGACCGGCGCAAGGACAAGGTGGTGATCGAGGCCCTGCGCAACATCAGGCCGGGCGAGGAGCTGACCTACAACTACGGCATCACCCTGGCCGAGCGCCATACCCCGCGCCTGAAGAAGATCTGGGCCTGTCGCTGCGGCTCGAGCAAGTGCACCGGGACCATGCTCCAGCCCAAGCGCTGAAGCCTGCCATGCGTGAACAGCTGCTGCTGGAGTTCAGCGATCGCATTGCGGCGTAGTCGCGCGGCGGTCACCGGTGCTGGGAGACACTGGGCCCTTCCCCGCATCTGTGGAGGTGCTCCATGTCCGGTTCCCTCGATGGCCAGGTGGCCGTCATCACCGGCGCTGCCAGCGGCATCGGCAAGGCCCTGGCCCAGGCACTGGCGCAGGCCGGCGCGCAGGTGGCCATCGCCGATCTGAACCTGCCAGGCGCGCAAGCTGCGGCGGGCGAAATCCAGGCCGCAGGTGGCCGCGCGCTGGGCGTGGCGATGGACGTCACCGATGAGGCCGCGGTCAACGCCGGCATCGCCCAGGTCGAACAGGCGCTTGGCCCGGTGGGCATCCTGATTGCCAATGCCGGCGTGCAGATCGTCCATCCGATCCAGGACTTTCCCTTCGATGCCTGGAAAAAGCTGCTCGCGATCCACCTGGATGGCGCGTTCCTGACCACCAAGGCGGTGCTGCCTGGCATGTATGCGCGCAAGCGCGGCACGGTGATCTACATGGGCTCGGCCCATTCGCACGAGGCCTCGCCGCTGAAGTCGGCCTACGTCACCGCCAAGCACGGGCTGCTGGGCCTGGCCCGCACCCTGGCCAAGGAAGGCGGCGCGCATGGCGTGCGCAGCCACGTGGTCTGCCCGGGCTTCGTGCGCACGCCGCTGGTGGAAAAGCAGATCCCCGAGCAGGCCGCAAGCCTGGGGATCAGCGAACAGGAGGTGATCCAGCGGGTGATGCTGGGCAACACCGTCGATGGCACCTTCACCACGCTGGAGGACGTGGCCACCACGGTGCTGTTCCTGTGCCGGTTCCCCAGCAACGCGCTGACCGGACAGAGCATCCTGGTCAGCCATGGCTGGCACATGGGGTGAGCGCGCCGCTGCAGACGTTCGTGCCGCGTCTGCAAGCGTGGCGCTCAACGTTCATGGCGGGCCAATGGGGGAGGGTCGAGCATGGGGGTTCCATTCTTCACAGAGGACTCTTCCCATGACCGATCTCACCGGCAAGACGATCGCGGTGCTGGCCACCGATGGTTTCGAGCAGTCCGAGCTCACCGAACCCAAGCGGCGCCTGGAAGCCATGGGCGCCAGGGTGGACGTGGTCTCGCTGCCGGGCAAGGACAGCATCCGCGGCTGGGACAAGAAGGACTGGGGCGAGGCGGTCCCGGTGGACAAGGTGCTGGGCCAGGTCGCGGCCAGCGACTACGACGCGCTGGTGCTGCCGGGCGGGGTGATCAACCCTGACCATCTGCGCCAGGAGGTCACGGCCGTGGACTTCGTCAAGGCCTTTGCCGCAGCCGACAAGCCAGTGGCAGCGATTTGCCATGGCCCCTGGATGCTGGTCGAAAGTGGCCTGGCCAAGGGCCGCAAGCTGACCTCGTGGGGCTCGCTCAAGACCGACCTGTCCAATGCCGGCGCCCAATGGCAGGACAGCGAAGTGGTGGTGGACGGCAACATCATCACCAGTCGCAACCCAGGCGACATTCCCGCTTTCAGCGAAGCGATCGCAAACGCTGTTGCTGGCTGATCCAGTTGGATACACAGACAACCAAACGCGGCCAATTCACCGTGCTTGCTGCGCGGGCCGCTGGGTCATGGCCGGATGGGCACTGACGGGTGGATGCAACCTATTGCGCTTCGCTCAGGTCGGGCGCGCTGACCGGCTGGTTCAACTGCACCACGATCCGCCCGTTCGCCACGCGCGCCGATTCCACCCGCACCTTGCCGAAGCTGGCCAGCAGCTGGGGGTCGAGCCTGTACAGCGGCTCGCTGCTGGCGTAGTCCTGCAGGAACAGGCTGACCAGTTGGCGGTCGCGTTCGCGCAGTTCTTGGCCGGACGCGGGCACCACCCGGTCCACGCGGGGCGCGTCCAGGTACAGCGCCATCGCCTGCGGGTCGTAGCGCAGGCCACTGCTCAGCCACACCCGGCCTAGGGCGTCGCCACCGTTGCTGGCGTCGAACTGCATCTGCACCCGATTGCCGTCGGCCGGGATGCTCAGCTGCGGATTGCTGGCGGTCATCGACACCAGCCCGCCCAGCGCCTGGAAATCGCGCGGGAATTCGGATTGCAGGTAGCCCTGCACCTGCGCGGCCGAGACGGCCAGCTCGCTGGAAGGCCCGGTCTGCGCCCATGCGGCGGCGATGGAAGCGGCCACCAGGGCCGCGGCGGCCAGCGCGGCGCGAAGGGAGGTCATGTTCGAGGTCTGCATGGATGTCCTTGGCTGGTCGCGGCGCCCGGTGCGCTGGCCACACCATAGGCGCGGCCGGTGAACCGGGCTTCAATCAAGCTGCGGCCGCATCGAGGCGGTGGAAATCTGCCAGCCGTCGTTGCCGATCCTGCGCCGCAGCCGGTACCAGCCCGACCAGTTGCGCACCCTGCCCTGTGCATCGGCGATGCGCAGCCGTCTTCTAACGGCGCGGATCAAGCCCGGCGATGAAGCGCTCCAGGGCCGGTTGCAGCGGGGCGAAAAGGTCCCCGCCGGCATCGCGGTGACGCTGGGCGATGTCGTGCAGCAGGCGGCTGCTGATCAGGGTGCCGGCGCGCTCGTCGGCACTGAGCTGGCGATGGCGCTGGAGTGTCTCCAGCAGCTGCATCCAGTCCTGGCTGGCGCGATGTTCGAATTCGATGCTGCAGCGATGGTGGCATGGATGGCCGTCTTCCTCGACGGGCGTGACAGTGATGCGGTAGCGGTGCGGCCGGGGTCTCATGGCGAACACGACGACTGGGGAACAGGGTTCCAAGGTAGGAGGCTGTTGCCGCGGCCGCGACCGAGTGGGGCGTGACTCAGTGTTCCGGCGGGTCCTGCCCCGGCCACGCGCGCAATGCCGGCAGTGGGTCGCGTGCGCCCTGACGCCCGTAGATCGCGTAGTGCAGGTGCGGCGGCGTGCCGCGCGCGTTGCCGGTGGTGCCGACATGGCCGAGCAGGTCGCCGGGCAGGACGCTCTGTCCTTCGTGCAGGCCTTCGGCCCAGCCATCCAGGTGCGCGTAGTAATGGCGCTCGCGGCCCGGCCCCAGGATCCAGACTTGCTTTCCGCCCAGTCCGCGCTCGTCGACCGTGATCACGATGCCGGCCGTGGCGCTGCGCACGGGCGTGCCGCGGCTGGCGAAGATGTCCACCCCGGCATGGGTGCGGGTGCTGCCGCGCGGCGCGCCGAAGGTTGCCGCGATCGCCCTGGCCGGCACCCCTTGGACCGGCGAAGGCAGCGCCGTGGCCGGCGGCATCCGGCTGATGCGCCAGAGCATCCTGGGCGTGTCCAGCAATGGCTGCCTCCAGGCCCACCCGGCGGCAAAGCCCAGCATCGCCAGGAAGATCATCGGCGCCAGCACGCGCCGTGCGTGCCGGGTGGGCGTGGCGATGTCGAGGGCCGGTTGCATGGGCCTCAAGCCTGCCTGCAGCGCAATGAGTACACGGTCAATGGGCACGGGCTGGCCAGAAGATCGGCCTCAAAAACACTCGGGACGGCTTGAAGCCGTCCCGAGCAGGTGATGCAGGAAGCCGCGCCAAGGATCAGGCGGCGGCATCCTTCAGGCTCTTCATGAAGGTGGCCTTGAGCTTGGTCGAAGCCGGCTTGGCGGCGAACCACTGCTCTTCCTTGGTGAAGGGGTTGATGCCCTTGCGCCTGGGCTTGGCGGCAACGCTGACGGTCTTGATCTTGAGCAGGCCCGGCAAGGTGAAGCTGCCTGCGCCCTTCTTGCTGACCGAGCCCTGGATGGCCGACTGCAGCGCAGCCATCACGGCGCGCACGTCCTTCGGGGCAACGCCACTGTTGTCGGCGATGTGGGCGACCAGACCCGACTTGGTCAGGGCTTCCTTGATCGGCTTGGGAGCGGCCGGCTTGGCGGCGGTCTTGGCGGCCTTCTTCGGTGCTGCCTTCTTGCTGGTGGTCTTTGCCATATGGCTCCTGTTGTACCGTGTTGGGTGAAGTATTCGAGCCGAAACGGTCGGCATGCGGAATGTAGGCCAAGAGTGACGTGCCGCCAAGGGGAAAACAGGCTTTTTTCTCGGCTTTTCGCGCCGATTGCGACCAAAGGCGAGGCAAGGACCACAGATGACCGGTCCGTTGGCGGTCAGGGACATCGCCGGGAACCCAAGGCCTGAAACTGGCCGCCGTCCAACGCCTCACCGTCAGCCCATGCGCCTGAAAAAGCGAGATCGTCGGCTGATTGACTCGGCACGCGTGGCCCTTGTGGCCGCGCGCGAGAGGTCTGTTTGCGCGACCCTGGCCGATCGCGTCGCTACATGCGGGCACGGCTGATGGAGCGGTTCAGGACTGTTTCACCCAAGCAGCTCGACGATGCGCGCGCGCCGCAACGGCGCAGGAGACACTGCATGATCCGCGCCACGCTTGTCGTCGCACTGCTTGGCCTGGCCTGCATGGGTCATGCCCAGGCACAGTCGCGCTACGCAGACTATTACCGCCAGGCCCATGGCGATCCGGGCGAGGACGCACGCAGCTTTCGCTCAGACGGTGACTACGGTGACCGGCGCGGCAGCGAAAACGAGGACTACGCCCGGGTGGTACGCGTCGGCCCGATCATCGTGGCGCCGCCACCGGCCCGGCAGCAGTGCTACGAGCGCGACGCGGACGAGCGCTACACGCAAGGCGGTGGTGACGCCGTCGGCAATGGCACACCCCAGGCCACACCCGGTGGACGGGTGGGTGCCACGATCCTGGGCGGCGTGCTGGGCGCGGTGGTGGGCAGCAGCTTCGGCGACGGCACCGGGCGGGTGGTCGGCACCGCAGTCGGCACCGCAGCGGGGACGGCGATGGGGCAATCGGTCTACGACAATTCGCACACCACGCGCGGCACGGTGCGCGTGTGCGAACCGCTGGCCGACCCGCGCGCCGACGGCGAGGTGGACGGCTACGAGGTCACCTACGAATATGCCGGCCGCCAGTACCACACCCGCACTGCGTATCACCCCGGCGACCGGATCCGCGTGCGGGTGGATGTGGTCCCGCTCCAGGACTAGCCGGGCCGGCCGGGATCGCCAAGCCGCGGCGGGGTTGCGCGCTTGCGCCCTATTTGGCCAACGCCGGGCGGGTCAGCACGTACAGCCCGGTGGCCGCTGCTTCAAGCGCCGGTGCGCCCTGTGCCCCGGCATCGTCCGGTCCGGCGCTGGTGGTGATGGCCAGCTGGCGGCCATCGCGCCCACCCACGGCCAGGCTGGTCGGCCAGGCCACCGGCAGGCCGACCACTTCCTGCATCATCCCGCCTTCGGCCGAAAACCGCGCCACGGCCCAGCCGCCGTACAGCGCCACCCACACATCGCCGTGCGCATCGGCAGCCACGCCGCGAATTTCGCCGGAAGCCTTGGGCACCACGGCCAGGCGGCGGATGCGCGCATCGCCCGGACGCATCTGGTAAAGCGTGCCGGTGGTGGCGCTGGCGGCGAACAGGCGGGTGCCTTGCGGGTTCCAGCACAGCGCGTCGATGCGGTCGTCGATGCGCCAGCCCGGCACCGCCACGCCGGTGTGCAGCCAGGTGGCGATGCGATAGCCGCCGGCCGGATCGGGCGTGACCTGCCATTCGCGACCGTCCGGCTGTACGCAGGCAGCCAGCGGTGCGGCTCCACCGCGACGTTCCAGTGGACGTTGCACGGCCTTGCCGTCGAAATCCAGGCGCAGGATGCCGCCCTCGTGCACCACTTCCAGGCCGTTGGGGGTGGCGTGCAGGCTGCGCGCCTGCACCTCCAGCGCGATCAGCACGCAGTCCTGGTGGTCCTGGGCGCGGTGCAAGGTGGCGGTGGCCGTATCGACCCAGTACCAGCAGTTGCGCACCGTCGACCAGGTGGCGAAGTCGCCGCCGCGCGCAGCCGGGCCGGGCACGTGCTGGACCTGGTCGTCGTGGGTGACTTCGACCGTGCCGGCCAGGCGTTCGCCGATGCGCTGGGCCGCTTCGGTCAGCTCGGTGCCGAACCGGGCCATGCGCTCGGGGGTGAAGCGCACCGTCGCCCCGGACAGGCTCAGCGCGCCACGCACCACGCCCTGCATGTCGCGGATCACCGCGGCCACGCAACGCGCGCCCAGGCGGCTTTCCTCGTCGTCGATCGCATAGCCCTGCGCCTTGACCGTGGCGATCATCGCATCGACCTGCTCGCGACTGGTCGCGCTGTTGGGCGTGAACGGTGTCATTGGCAGGCGCGCCAGCAGCGGGTTGCGCTCGCCGGTGCGCATGGCCGCCAGCAGGGCCTTGCCGGCCGCGGTGACGTGCAGCAGCCGGCCCTGGCCGACGTGGGTGTCGCTCTGCGAGCGGTGCGCGCCACCAGTGCGCTCCAGGGCGATCACTTCCAGGCCGTCGCGGACCCACAGGCTGGTGGTCTCGCCGGTGATCGCGCGCAGGTAGTTGAGTTCGATGTTGGCTGCGGCCACCAGCGCCGGGGCCGGGTGCGATTCGCGGCTGAGCTGCAGCGCGCCGAAGCCCAGGCGGTAGGCGCGGCGGGTGGATTCGCGGCGCACCAGGTTGCGTTCGATCAGCCCGCTCAGCATGCGATAGGCCGTGGTGCGCGGCAGTTGGACCTTGCGCGCGATCTCGGCGAACGTCACGCCCTGGGGCGAGGTGCCGATCGCCTCCAGGACATCGAGCGCCCGCTCGATGGTGCTGGTGGCCTTGCGCCTGTTTTCACTCATGTTGCCGGTCATCCTGGCCATCGGGCCGATGTGGGCAGTCAAGCGCGCGTTGGACGGTCCTGGCCGAGCGCCACGTGCCGCGCATTGTCGGGCAAATCGCATCAACACGGCCACGCGCCAGGTGCATCAGGACAGCGTGCGGTCGCATCAGGGCCGGGGCGGGTGAGTTCACCAGTCCAGCATGCCGGTGACCACGGTCTGGACCTGGCCGCCGGACCAGACCTGGCCATCGGCATCGATGCGCAGCTCCAGCAGGGCATCGAAGCCCACTTCGCGGCCCTGGCTGGCCACATAGCGGCCGTCCTGGCCGGGCAGGGCGCCCTGGCGGTCCAGCCAGGCGGCCAGCACCGCGTTGGCCGCGCCGGAGGCGGCATCCTCGAAACGCCGGCCGTTGCCGACGAAGGCGCGCACCGCCAGCTGGTAGTCGGCGTTGCCTGCCACGCGCGCGTAGGCGAACACGCCCATCGCCGCGCTCGCTTGCGCCAGCGCCGCGATGGCGTCCCAGTCCGGACTGAGCCCGCGCAGGCTGGCTTGGTCAGCCAGCTCGACCACCCACCACCTGCGCCCGCCATCCATCAACGCCGGCGGCAGCGCGCCCAGCGGCCAGCCGGCGATGGCCGCGGCCAGGCGCGCATCTGCGGCGTCCACCACTTCGACCAGCTGCGCGCGCGGCACGCCGATGGCGATGCGCCCGATGCCGTCGATCGTTTCGACCTTGAGCGGCAGCCGGCCGGCGATGCCGTCCTGGACCAGCATTCCCTGGCGCGGCTGCGCCAGGCCGGCGGCCAGCACCGCGTGCGCGGTGCCGATGCTGGGATGGCCGGCGAAAGGCACTTCGTGGTGCGGGGCGAAGATGCGGATGCGGTAACTGCTGGCGGCATCGGCGGCCGGGAACACGAAGGTGGTCTCCGGCAACCTGGTCCAGCGGGCGATGGCCTGCATCGCCGCCTGGTCCAGGCCCTGGGCATCGAGCACCACCGCCAGCGCATTGCCGCAGCCGGGGCGCGGGGAGAACACATCGACCTGGAAAAAGCGGCGGCTGGTCATGGCGGTCGAATCGGGGCAGTGGAAGGCGTGCAGGGTAGCAGCGCCCCGCCGGCACGCCCGGCGTTCACCAGCGCAGATGACCCTCGATCACCGGCTGGGTCAGGCCGCCGACCCACACCTGGTCTTCCGCTGGCCGATGGGTAAACGCGAGGCGCGCATTCTCCGTCGCGCACGGGCCGCTGGCTCGGGCGCTTCCTTTAGAATTAACGGTTCCGCCCGCGCGGTCGGGTTTTTCTCCCTCTTCGTAGATCTCCAACCCCCATGTCAGCTTCCCCCCCGAACGATCGCTGGATCGTGCTCAAGTTCGGCGGCACCTCGGTGTCGCGCCGTCATCGCTGGGACACCATCGGCAAGCTGGCGAAAAAACGGGCCCAAGACACCCACGCGCGGGTGCTGATCGTGGTCTCGGCGCTGTCGGGGGTCACCAACGAACTGACCGCCATCGCCGATGGCGCGGCCGATGCCGCATCGCGGGTGGCCGCGCTGGAACTGCGCCACCGCGAGTTTCTGGCCGAACTGGAACTGGACGCCGAGGCGGTGCTGGGCCAGCGCCTGGCGGTGCTGCGCAGCCTGGTGGCCGATCCGCGCGCCACCGCCCGCACCCTGGATTGGCAGGCCGAGGTGCTGGCCCAGGGCGAACTGCTGTCCTCCACCATTGGCGCGGCGTATCTGTCGGCCGGCGGCCTGGACATCGGCTGGTGCGATGCGCGGCAGTGGCTGGAGGCGATGACCATTCCCAACCAGAGCGCCTGGGCCCAGCGCCTGTCGGTGTCATGCGATCCGCGCGGCAGCGAGGACTGGCGCGCGCGCTTTTGCGCCCAGTCCAACCGCATGCTGATCACCCAGGGCTTCATCGCCCGGCACGGCGACGGCGGCACCGCGATCCTGGGTCGCGGCGGTTCGGACACCTCGGCCGCATACTTCGGCGCGCTGCTGAAAGCGCAGCGCGTGGAGATCTGGACCGACGTGCCGGGCATGTTCAGCGCCAACCCGCGCGAGGTGCCCGACGCGCGCCTGCTGACCCGGCTGGATTATTTCGAAGCCCAGGAAATCGCCACCACCGGGGCCAAGGTGCTGCATCCGCGCTCGATCAAGCCGTGCCGCGATGCCGGCGTGCCGATGGCGATCCTGGATACCGAACGCCCCGAACTGCCGGGCACCAGCATCGACGGCAATGCGCTGACCGTACCGGGTGTCAAGGCGATCAGCCGCCGCAACGGGATCGTGCTGGTGTCGATGGAAGGCATCGGCATGTGGCAGCAGGTCGGCTTCCTGGCCGACGTGTTTGCCCGTTTCAAGAAGCACGGATTGTCGGTGGATCTGATCGGTTCGTCGGAGACCAACGTCACCGTGTCGCTGGACCCGTCGGAAAACCTGGTCAGCACCGACGTGCTGGCCGCGCTGTCCAGCGACCTGGCCGAAATCTGCCGGGTCAAGGTGATCGCGCCGTGCGCGGCCATCACCCTGGTCGGCCGTGGCATGCGCTCGCTGCTGCACAAGCTTTCGGACGTGTGGGCGACCTTCGGCAAGGAGCGCGTGCACCTGATCAGCCAGTCCTCCAACGACCTCAACCTGACCTTCGTCATCGACGAAGCCGATGCCGACGGCCTGCTGCCGATCCTGCACGCCGAGCTGATCGACAGCGGGGCGATGCCGGTGGAAGAGACCAGCGTGTTCGGTCCGCGCTGGCGCCAGATCGCCGGTACTGTTCGTCCGCGCCAAACCCCGTGGTGGCGCGGCCAGCGCGCGCGCCTGATCGAGCTTGCCGCCGCCGGCACTCCCGCCTACGTCTACCACCTGCCCACGGTACGGGCACGGGCACGGGCGCTCAACGCGATCGGCGCCATCGACCGGCGCTACTACGCGGTCAAGGCCAACACCCATCCGGCCATCCTCAAGGCACTGGTGGAAGAAGGCTTCGGCCTGGAGTGCGTGTCGCTGGGCGAACTGCGCCGCATCTTCGAAGTGCTCCCCGATCTGTCACCGTCGCGCGTGCTGTTCACCCCCAGCTTCGCTCCGCATCCCGAATACGCGCAGGCCTTCGCGCTGGGCGTGACCGTGACCGTGGACAACCTGGAGTTGCTGCAGCAGTGGCCGGACATGTTCGAAGGCCGCAGCGTGTGGCTGCGGGTGGACCTGGGGCGCGGCGATGGCCATCACGCCAAGGTTCGCACCGGCGGCAGGGATTCCAAGTTCGGGTTTCCGTTCGAGCGCGTCGATGACTTCATCGCCGCGGCGAGCGCGACCGACGTGCGCATCACCGGCCTGCATGCCCACCTGGGCAGCGGCGTGGACACCGCCCAGCACTGGAAGCAGGTCTGCGACGAGCTCGGCGGCATCGCCGAGCGCATCGGCACGGTGGAGGTGATCGACATCGGCGGCGGCCTGCCCATTCCCTACACCGCCGACGATGAGCCCTTCGACCTGGAGGCCTGGGGCGCGGGGCTGGCCGAGATCAAGGCCGCCTATCCGGGCTTTGGCCTGGCGATCGAACCGGGCCGTTACCTGGTGGCCGAAGCCGGGGTGCTGCTGAGCCATGCCACCCAGGTGGTGGCCAAGCAGGGCATCACCCGGGTCGGCCTGGATGCCGGCATGCACACCCTGGCGCGCCCGGCGCTGTATGACGCCTGGCACGACGTGGTGAACCTGTCCAGATTGGACCTGGATGCCGATGCGCCGTTCGACATCGTCGGGCCCATCTGCGAGTCCAGCGACGTGCTGGGCCGCCGCCGCCCGCTGCCTGCATCCACCGCCCCCGGCGATGTCATGCTGATCGCCGATGCCGGCGCCTATGGCTACGTGATGGCCAGCCACTACAACCTGCGCGGCCTGCCGAAGGAAGAGGTCCTGGATGTCTGATCTGAAGTTCCAGCGCGAGGCGGTCAAGGCGTTCCGCTTCGTCGATTGCTCGCTGGATCTGGCCACCGGCGTGGCGCGGCTGGTGTACGCCTTCGATGACGGCCCGGCGCTGACCGAGACGGTGAGCTTCCCCGGCGCGCCGTTGGCGCTGGACGGTGCGCGGGCGCAGGCCGTGCAGCGCGCCGTGCGCCTGCTGCACCTGATCGCCGGGGTGAGCTACTACAAGGCCGCGGTGCCGCCGCAGGTGGTGATCGAAGGCGATCCCATCGATCCGGAAACCGCGGCGTTGCTGGAAACCGTGTACCGCCACGGCTTGGGCGAATTCGCCTATCGCAACGGGCTGGACCTGCACGGGCGCATCCGTTTTCCCTGTTCCGAATCGCCTCCTCGCCTCCGCGAGCGGGGGAGAGGGCAGGGTGAGGGGGACGCTTCGCAGTCAATCATCGCAAGTAACCCCCTCACCCCCTCGGTCGCTAGCCGCGACTTCGAGCGCTCCCCCGCAAGCGAGGGAGCGGGGGCAGGGGCGCCTGCTCTGGGCCTGGCAGCGCACGCGCTGGTGGCCATCGGCGGCGGCAAGGATTCGCTGGTGTCGATCGAGGCACTGCGCCGTGCCGGTGTGGCCCAGACCGTGAGCTGGATCGGCAGTTCGCAGCTGATCGCCGCCTGCGCCGCGCGCACCGGCTTGCCGACGCTCAACATCGGCCGGGCAATCGCCCCGGAGCTGTTCGAACTCAACCGCCAGGGCGCCTACAACGGGCATATCCCGGTCACTGCGATCAATTCGGCGATCCTGGTCGTGGCCGCGCTGCTGCGCGGGGTGGACCAGGTGGTGTTCTCCAACGAACGCTCGGCCAGCTACGGCAGCATGATTCCCGGCACCGGTGAGGTGAACCACCAGTGGTCCAAGGGCTGGGCGTTCGAGTCGCTGTTCGGCGCCCATGTGCAGCGCCATGTCGCAGCGGATCTGCACTACTACTCGCTGCTGCGTCCGTTCTCCGAGCTGGCCGTGGCGCGCCAGTTCGCCAGGACCGATCACTACGACGCGCATTTTTCCAGCTGCAACCGCAACTTCCACATCCTGGGCGAGCGTCCGGTCAATCGCTGGTGCGGGGTGTGCCCCAAGTGCCATTTCGTGTTCCTGGCCCTGGCGCCGTTCATGCCCAAGCCGCGGCTGCTGAACATCTTCGGCCGCAACCTGCTGGATGACGTGGCGCAGACCGCAGGCTTCGACGCGCTGCTGGAATACCAGGACCACAAGCCGTTCGAATGCGTGGGCGAGGGGCGCGAGGCGCGCGCGGCGATGGCCACCCTGGGCCAGCGCCCGGAATGGCGCGAGGACGCGCTGGTGGCGCGTTTCAATCGCGAGATCGGCCCGCAGCTGGATGCGGACGAACTACAGATCGGCCCGTTGCTGCAGCCTGAGGGCGAGCACCGCGTACCGCCGGCGTTGTGGAACATGCTGCGTGCGAATTTCGCAGCTTGAAGGCCAGCGCGTCGCGCTGTGGGGCTGGGGCCGCGAAGGCCGCGCCGCCCATGCGCTGCTGCGCAGCCGGCTGCCATCGCTGCCGCTGACCCTGTTCTGTAGCCAGGCCGAAGCCGTGCAGGCTGCGGCGCTGGGCGATGGCCTGCTCACCGCGCGCACCGACATCACCGGTGAAGCGCTCGGCGGCTTCGAGGTGGTGATCAAGTCGCCCGGCATCAGCCCGTATTCGGCCGAAGCGGTGCAAGCCCAGGCACGCGGCGCGCGTCTTTTGGGCGGCACCGCGCTGTGGTTCGGCGAGCATCCTGAGGCGCGCACCGTGTGCGTGACCGGGACCAAGGGCAAGAGCACCACCACCGCCCTGCTGGCGCACCTGCTGCGTGCCGGCGGCCATCGTACCGCGCTGGCCGGCAACATCGGCCTGCCGCTGCTGGAAGTGATGGACCCGCAGCCAGCGCCGCAGTTGTGGGCAATCGAGCTTTCCAGTTACCAGACCGGCGCGGTCGCCGATGGTGGCGTTGCGCCGGAGGTGGCGGTGGTGCTGAACCTGTTTCCCGAACACCTGGACTGGCACGGCAGCCAGCAGCGTTACATCCAGGACAAGCTGGCGCTGGTGACCCGAGCGCACCCGCGCATCGCCGTGCTCAACGCCGCCGATCCGCTGCTGTCGAAACTGGAACTGCCGCACAGCCGCATCGTCTGGTTCAACCACGCCCAGGGCTGGCACCTGCGCGGCGATGTCCTGTATCGCGGCGATGCCGAGGTGTTCGACACGCGCGCGGTACCGCTGCCAGGCCGGCACAACCGCGGCAACCTGTGCGCGGCGCTGGCGGCGATCGAGGCGCTCGGCATCGAGGCCAGCGCGCTGGCCCCGGCGGCGCTGACCTTCCAGCCGTTGCCCAATCGCCTGCAGACCCTCGGCACGCGCAATGGCATCAGCTACGTCAACGACTCGATCAGCACCACCCCGCACGCCACGCTGGCGGCATTGGAGTGCTTTTCCGGCCAGCGCATCGCGCTGCTGGTCGGTGGCCATGACCGCGGCCTGGACTGGCACGACTTCGCGCAGGCCATGCGCATGCAGGCGCCGCTGGGGATCGTGACGATGGGCGCCAACGGGCCGCGCATCCATGCGTTGCTGCAAGAGGTGGCGGGGCAGGGTGGGTTTGCGCTTTCATCCGCGCCGGATCTGGCCTCGGCGATGCAGCAGGCCGAAGCCATGCTCGGGGGGCAAGGCGTGGTGCTGCTCTCGCCAGGCGCGCCGAGCTTTGGCATGTACCGCGACTACGTGGAACGCGGCAAGGAGTTCGCGCGGATCGCGGGGTTTGATCCGGAGGCGATCGTGGCGATTCCCGGGTTGGGCGTGGCCTGAATTTTTTGTCCGCGCTGCTTTGCGTCGGCTCCTGTCTGCAGCCAATCACGCAGCCGCGGCGATCGATTCGCCCAAAGACAACAAAGCCCCGACAACCGGGGCCTGATGCATCAGGACGAAGCGCCGCGATCAGCTGGCGAAGGCGTTGAATGCGGCCGCGTATCCGGACGAGGCGACCACCTTCTGCAGCGCGTCGGCCACCCGCAGGTTGCCAGCGATCAGTTGGCGGGTTTCCGGGCCGACCCCGTCCATGCGGCCGGTGCTGGCGCCCTTGAAGTCGCTGACCTTGCCGCCGGCCTCGCGCACCAGCAGCACGCCGGCGGCGACGTCCCAGTCCTTCACCCCAGCCTCGAAGTAGGCGTCGGCGCGGCCGCAGGCCACGTAGGCCAGGTCCAGCGCGGCCGAGCCGGTGCGGCGGATGTCCTCGGCGTGGTTGAGCAGTTCGCGCACGCATTCCAGGTGCGCGCCGACCCGGGCGCGCTCGCGCGGCGGGAAGCCGGTGTGGATCATTGCGCCGGCCAGTTCCTTGCGTTCGGAGACGCGGATCTTGCGTTCGTTGAGTTGGGCGCCGGCGCCGCGGCTGGCGGTGAACAGCTCGTTGCGCAGCGGGTCGAAGATCACCGCGTCGGTCGGTTCGCCGTTGTCCACCAGGGCGATGGACACGCAGTAGTGGCCGAAGCCGTGCAGGTAGTTGCTGGTGCCGTCCAGCGGATCGATGACCCAGTGGTAGCGGCCGTTCTTGCCGGGCACGATGCCGCCTTCCTCGCCGACGATGCCGTACTCGGGATAGGCCCGGCGCAGTTCCTTGATGACCGCCTTCTCGGCGTCGGCATCCACTTCGCTGGCGTAATCCATGCGCTCCTTCTGGACCACGTGCAGCGCGTCGAGCTTGTTGATGCTGCGAAGCAGGACATTGCCCCCGATGCGCGCGGCCTTGGTCATGACGGTGACGACGGGATTGAGCATGCGAAAACGACCTCGGGCAGGGCGAACGTGCGAAACACGTGGAAGGAGCATCGGCGCTGGGCCGGACCGCAAATTCTATCATTGCCACCCATTCGGCTCCGGCGCGCAGGGGCGACGCTGCCCTAGAATTCCACGCATGGATTCCCACGCCATCACTTTCGCCGCCCACATCCGCTTCGTGCTGGTGGGCACCCAGCATCCGGGCAACATCGGTGCGGCCGCGCGCGCGCTCAAGACCATGGGCCTGACCCGGCTGGTCCTGGTCCAGCCGGAGAAATTCCCGCACGAAGAGGCCTATCGTCGCGCCGCCGGCGCCGACGACCTGCTCGCGCAGGCGGTCGTCGCCCCCGATGTCGCCACCGCCGTGGCCGACTGCCGGCTGGTGCTGGGCTGCACCGCGCGCAGCCGCCGGGTGGCGCTGGAGGAACACAGCCCGCGCCAGGCCGCCGCACGCCTGGCCCAGGCCGCCGGCGCAGGCCCGGTGGCGCTGCTGTTCGGCCGCGAACGCACCGGCCTGACCAACGAGGAACTGCAGCTGTGCCACGCGGCGGTGCACATCGACGCCAATCCGGACTACAGCTCGCTCAACCTGGCCGCGGCGGTGCAGGTGCTGGCCTACGAGACCCGTCTGGCGCTGCAGGACGCCGCAGCGCCAGTGGAAGACCCGGCCGAACCACGCCCGGCCCCGGCCACCCACGCCCAGCTGGAAGGCTTCTTCGCCCAGTTGGCGCAGACGCTGGAACAGATCGACTTCCACAAGGGCCGCGCGCCGGAATCGGCGATGCGCAAGCTGCGCCGGCTGTACCTGCGCACCGATCTGGACGAAAAGGAAGTGCGGCTGCTGCGCGGGATTCTGGCCGACTGTCAGCGCATGGCCCGCCTGGCCCAGCCGGAAGGGTGAACATCATTGTCGGGGCGTGAAGATTTCGGCTAGGCTGCCTCGTCCCGTTTGCCGGTTCCCCCGTTTGCGCCCCTGGTTTGTCCGTGTCCTGCTGCTGGTCCTGGCGTCCCTGGCGCTCCCGCTGTCCGCCGCCCCGGTGCCGGGCGAGGACGACCCGCACGTGCTGGTGCTGGGCCGCATCAGCGACGACCCCAAGGCGCACTACGCCCAGCTCAAGCCGCTGCTGGACTACGTGGTGGCGCACATGACCGAGGTGGGCATCACCGGTGGCCGGATCCTGATGGCGCGCGATGCGCGCCAGATGAGCAGCTACCTGCGCCGCAGCCGGGTGGACTGGGTCACCGAGACCGCCGGCACCGGCACCGAGCTGCAACGCCGTTCCGGCGCCCAGCCGCTGCTGCTGACCGAGCGCGGCGGCACCAGCGCCTACCACACGCTCCTGTTCACCCGCGCCGATTCGGGCATCACCTCGCTGGCCGACCTGCGCGGCAAGTCGGTGGCGCTGCAGGGGGTGGGTTCGACCAGCGCCTACCTGATGCCGGCGGCGATGCTGATCGATGCCGGCCTGCCGATGGAGATCCTGCTCTCGCCGCAGGACCGGCCCGATGCAACCTCGGTGGGCTACGTGTTCGCCCGGTCCGAACTCAACATCGCCGCCTGGGTGGACAAGGGCATGGTCGATGCCGGCGCGCTCAGCAACCTGGACTGGCAGGATCCGCAGCGCGTGCCCGCGGCGTTCCGCGCCAACATGCGCGTGCTGGCGCAGTCGCCTGACTTTCCGCGTGCGTTGGAAATGGTCCGTCCCGGCCTGGACCCCCGGGTCCGCGCACGCTTGCGCCAGGTGCTGCTGGATGCGGCGCAGGACCCGGCCGCGGCGGTGGCGATGAAGCGGTTCTTCGGCACCACCCGGTTCCTGCCGCTGGACAGCGCGGCGCTGCAGGGGCTGGACCGGGTCCGCGACGCCGCCGCGCGCGTGCGCGAGCAGATCGAATGAGCCCGCGCACGCGCTTCGGCCTGCAGGCGCAGCTGGCCCTGGCCCTGGGCCTGACCCTGGCCATGGTGCTGGCCCTGATGGGCGTGCTGCTGCAGCGCCAGCGCGCCATGCAGGCCGAGGTGGACCTGCTTGGCCGCCAGGCGGTGGAGGCGATGGCCGCCGAAGGCCTGACCCGGCGCGGCGCGGCCATGGCCCAGCAACTGGCCGACGCGCTGGCCAACCCGATGTACTACTCGGACCTGGATGCGATCGGCACGCTGGTGCGCGAGGCCCGCCGCCAGCCGGACGTGGCCTACGTGCTGGTATTCGACGCTGCCGGCAACATGGTCAACGACGGTTCCTGGGACATGGCCTCCTACGGCCAGCCCATGCACGACCCGCTGGCCGCCCGCGCGCTGGCCAGCACCGGGCGCCTGACCCAGTGGACCGACGAGACCATCGAGGTCTCGCAGGGTGTGGAACTGGGCCAGGCCCGTCTGGGTGGCGTGCGGATCGGGTATTCGCTGGACGAGGCCAAGGCCAGCGAAGAACGCGCCGCCGGCCTGCTGCGCGGGCGCCTGGATGCGCTGGCGCGCCGCCACCTGGGCTGGATCGCCGCCCTGCTGGGCGGGCTGCTGTGCGTGTTCCTGGGCATGGCCTGGTACGCCCAGCGCACCTTGGTCCGGCCGATCCGCGCGTTGGCCCAGTCGGCGCGCGCCATCGGCGTGGGCGACTACGACGTGCCGCGGCCGATCAGCCAGCGTCGGGACGAGGTGGGCGAGCTGGTGCGCGCGTTCTCGGAGATGAGCGAGAGCATCTCGCGCCACGACCGCGACGTGCGCCGCATGGCCTACACCGACGCGTTGACCGGGCTGACCAACCGCCTGGCGTTTCGCGAAAGCCTGGACCATCGGCTCCTGCCGCGCGGCAGCGGCGGACAGCTGGCGCTGCTGTTTGCCGATATCGACGACTTCAAGCGGGTCAACGATTCGCTGGGCCACGAGGCCGGCGACGAGGTCCTGCTGCACTTCGCCTCGCGCATCCGCGACGCGGTCCAGCGCCTGGGCGGTGACGATGCAGTGTTGGCGCGCTTTGGCGGCGACGAGTTCGTGATCATGATCCAGGGTGGCGACGTGCGCGCCGCGGCCACGTGCCTGGCCCAGGAGATGGTCCAGCTGCTGGGCCAGCCGTTGACCGTGCAGGGGCGCCAGGTGTTCCTGGGCACCTCGGTGGGCATCACCCTGTTCCCGGAAGATGCCGCCAGCGCCAGCGCATTGATGAAGAACGGCGATGTGGCCATGTACCAGGCCAAGATGGCCGGCAAGAACTGCTTCCGTTTCTACAGTCGGGCGATGGACCAGGCGGTGGAACGCCGCGTGCGCCTGGAAGCGGCGCTGCGCGGGGCCTGGGACCGCGACGAGATGTCCCTGGTCTACCAGCCCATCTATCGCCTGGCCGACAACTGCATCGTCGGCGCCGAGGCGCTGCTGCGCTGGCAGCATCCGGAGATGGGGGCGATCTCGCCGGTGGTGTTCATCGAGGTGGCCGAGCAGAGCGGCCTGATCGAACAGATCGGCGCGCGCGTTTTGCGCGCGGCCTGCGCCGCCGCCGCGCGCTGGCACCACGGCGGCGATGGCACCGACACGCTGTTCGTTTCGGTCAATGTCTCCCCGCGCCAGTTGCGCAGCGGCGACCTGCCCGAGCTGGTCACCCAGACCCTGCGCGACACCGGGCTGTCGGCCGGGCGCCTGCACCTGGAGCTGACCGAAACCGCCGTGATCGGCGATGAGGCGCACGCCAGCACCATGCTGGCCAAGCTGCACCGCGCCGGGGTGAAAGTGTGGCTGGATGACTTTGGCACCGGGTTCTCCGGACTGAGTCATCTGCGCCGTGTGCCGGTGGACGGGGTCAAGATCGACCGCAGCTTCGTGGCCGACCTGCAGCGCAACCCGGACGACCTGGCGCTGACCACCGCGATCATCGCCATGGCCCATTCGCTGGGGATCTCGGTGGTGGCCGAGGGCGTGGAGAAGCAGGGCCAGTTCGACCTGCTGCGCGAGCGCGGCTGCGACCTGGCCCAGGGCTTCTGGCTGGGCTATCCGCTCAACGAAGACGAGTTCATCCAGCTGCTGGCGTAGGGCGGGTCTTGACCCGCCATTGCCATGCATCCCCACACACGCATGCATGGATCGAGCACGTAGGGCGGGTCTTGACCCGCCACCGCGGTACGGCCTGGATCGCGATTGCGGTGCGACCACGGCGGGTCAAGACCCGCCCTACTCACAACAGCCTGCCGATCCAGTCCAGCGCCACCTGCGCCAGTTCCTTCAGCGACACCCCAAAGCCGACGATCGCGACAAGGCCCAGGATCCAGGCGCCCAGCAGCAGCATGCCGTCGCGTTCGAGCAGGGCGAACACGTAGATCAGCAGCAACAGGCCGAACAGGTAGTTGGTGAACGGGATCGGCAGTAACAGCAGCAGGCCAAGCAGCAACAGCAGCAGACCGGTGAAGGCGCTGGCCGGGCGGCTGTCCAGCATCGCCGGCCAGCGCGGGCGCACCATTCTTTCCAGCCAGCGCAGGGGCCTGGCGATCACCTCGCCGAAGCGCACCACCGAATGCCGGGCCGGCCCGCGGATGGCGATGAACTGTGGCAGCCATGGTTCGCGCAGACCCAGCAGCAACTGCGCGCCGACCAGCATCACCAGCGGCCCGCTGATGCCGCCGGCCAGCCCCGGGATCGGGATGAAGGAGGGCAGGGTGCCGATGAACAGCAACATCCCGAACGCGCCCTGCTGCAGGTCGGCCAGGATGTCCACCAGGCGCAGGCGCTCGGCCGGATCGCCGCGCGCCATGTCCTCGAGCAGGCTGCGGGTGCTTTGCGCTGGTTGGCCCGGTTCGTTTGGATCAGCCGACGATCTCGTCATCGTCCTCGCCGCTCAACTTCTGTAGCAGCAGCTTGTCCACCCGCGCACCGTCCAGGTCCACCACCTCGATGCGCCAGCCGGCCCAGTCGAAGTGTTCGCCCACGTGCGGGATGCGGCCAAAGTGCTCGATCACCATGCCTGCGGCGGTGTTGTAGTCATGCGCGTGCTCGTCCGGCAGCGCGACCCCGCCCAGGACCTCGCGCAGGTCGTCGTTGGACAGCGAGCCGTCGATCAGCAGCGAGCCGTCGTCGCGGGTGACCACCAGCGCATTCGGGTCGGGGTTCTCGGTGAGCTGGTGATGGCGGCCCACCACCGCATTCATCAGGTCGCTCAGGGTGACCATGCCCTGGATCTCGCCGTACTCGTCCACCACCAGGGCCAGCGACTGCTGCTCCTCGCGCAGGATCTCCAGCAGCTTCATCGCATGGGTGGACTCGGACACGAACAGCGGCTCGCGCAGTTCGGTGAACAGCTCCGGCGAATGGTCGGCGATACGCCCCAGCAGGGATTTCACCTCGAGGATGCCGACCACGTCCTGATCGTTGCCGCGATAGACCGGGAAGCGCGAATACTGCGATCTGCGCATGGTCTCCAGGTTTTCCTCGTACGCGGCAGCCACGTCCAGCCAGACGATGCGCTTGCGCGGGGTCATCAGGCTGTCGGCGGTGCGGTCGCCCAGGCGCAGCACCCGGTTGACCATGTTGCGTTCGTCGTCGTCGATCACGCCCTGCTCGTGGCTTTCGCTCACCAGCATGCGGATTTCTTCTTCTGTCACCGCATGGCGCGCGTCATCCTTGATCCCCAGCAGGCGCAACACCGCGCGGTTGATGGCACCGAGCACGAACACGATCGGGCGCGCCGCGCGCAGCAGCCAGTGGACCGGACGGGCGACCATCGTGGCGATCTTTTCCGGGTTGGTCAGGGCCAGGCGCTTGGGGATGAGCTCGCCGAAGATCACATAGCCGATGGTGATCAGGGTCACCGCCACTGCCACGCCGATCTTGCCGGCGTAGGGCTCGATGCCCGGGAACCAGCCGGTCAGCAAGCCGGCGATGATGGCGCCGATCGCATCGCCGCCAAACACCCCGCCCAGGATGCCGATCAGGTTGATGCCGATCTGCACGGTGGACAGCAGGTTGTCCGGGTGCTCTGCCAGCGACAGGGCCACGCGCGCGCCGCGGCTTTCGATGGCCATCTGCTTCAGGCGCAGCTTGCGTGAGGTCATCAGCGACATCTCCGACAGGGCGAAGAAGGCGTTGAGCACGATCAGGAAACCGACGATCAGCAGTTCGAGCACGATGCGCCCTCCCGATCAGGTGAAAGGGCGGCATGTGTCCAGCGGCTGGCCGCGCGCGGGACGGTCGGGGGCGTGGGATCGTCTTCCATAGGGTGCGCCCTTGAAGGGGCGCGGCGGGCAGTCTAGCAAAGCGCAGGTGACTGGCCGCGCTGGCCGACCGGAGCCGGCCAGGACCGCACCTGTGCGCCGCGGCTGCGGCGGATGCCGGGGGGCAACCCGTTGCGGGAGGCGGGTGCGGAGACAGGCATTTTCCGGACCCCTGGTGTCCGGTGGCAGGAGCGGCCCGGCGTGCTTTTTCCGGCAGACCTGCCTCGGCTCCGGCCAGCCGTTCCGGAGCATCGACGGTGTGAAAGTCGCGAGTGCATGGTGCATGGCAAGGGAATAGCGTTAGGCGTTTTGACAGGCATGGAAATCACGGCCTAGCAGCCTGTCGGGCTTTGGTGGTCGAGGCGAGAATTTGGCTGTGCGAGGTCAGATTTTCGACGGTTCGCCGGCCCATAGTGGTGCTATGGGCCAAGAAGCGGCGGAAAGATGGACCGCACAGGCGGATTCGCAGCCCGGCCGACCAAAGTCCGACAGACTGCTAGAGTGCTCCTGGTCCGGCGCCATGGAGGTAGCGATGCAATGTGGAAGCGGTCCTTCTTCAGCCTGTGCCTGTTCCCGCTGCTGTGGGGGTGTTCGATGAACACCGCGCCTGACCCGGCCGAACTCATCAAGCGCTACAAGGAGAACCCGCACCCGCGGCAGGGCTACCGGGTGACGCTGGCCATCGCCGATGCGCCGGGGCCGTTCGCCTCATTGGAGGCCTATGCGACCTATGAAATCCAGGGCGAGACCTGCCTGCTGCCGCGCGACAACAATTTCAACGGCGATCAGTTGGCGCCGAAGCGGCGATCGCTGCCGGTGCAGTTCGCCAAGGTATCGGAAACCGAGTATGTCGCCACGGTCTACACCGACCGGATGCTGGATGCGGATTATTACGGCCGTGGCGTGTGCCACTGGGAGTCCACCGGCATGCACGTGCGGCTGAAGGCGACGGGGGCTGACGGGGAGACGGAGTTTATTGCGGGGTTATCGGGAGAAGAACTTTCTTCAGGCGGAAGGGTTAGCACGTACCTGCAGAAGCGGTTCTATCCTATCGATTCGGATATCCCAAATATGCGGGCTTTTGGACAAGTGGATCGCAATAAAATGAGTAAGCAACTCAAGGACGGCGATCTTTTCACACTTACTCTCACTTCAAGGAAGATTGAGCCATGAGTCTAAGCAGTCAGCGATATGCCGACTTGATGGCGGATTCCTACATGGACCCGGTGCGCGGCGCCGATGGCCGCTACGAGAATATTGTCCGCCATGGCGTCACCTACAAGGTGCTCGAGCACGTGGACCGGGCCAATGGCTACCAGGGCACGATCTACCAGCGTGCCGATACCGGTGACATCGTGGTGGCGCATCGCGGAACCGAGTTCGACCGCCAGCCATTGCAGGACGGTGGGCTGGCCGATGGCGGCATGGTGTTCGGGCGGGTCAACGCGCAAGCTGACGCTGCAATTGCACTTACTAAGCTTGCACTCGACTATGCGAAGAAGAATGAAGGTGGATATGTTCCTGTCCCCCAAGTCACCGTCACCGGCCACTCCCTCGGTGGCGCGCTGGCCCAAGTGGCCGCGCACCACTTCGGGCTGTACGGCGAGGCGTTCAATCCCTATGGGGCGGTGAGCCTGGAGATGCGGATCCCCGAGGGCGGCGACCGCTTCGTCAACCACGTCATGGCGGCCGATGTGGTGAGTGCGGCCAGTGGGCACTACGGGCAGGTGCGCTACTACGCCAGCGAGCGCGAGATCGAAACGCTGCGCCACCTCGGGGGCTACGACAACGCGCCGGGCCTGCTGGACGCGCGCAATCCGCTGGTGCCGGCCATTGCGCGGCTGGACTCGCACCACAAGGACAACTTCCTGGACATCGATGGCCAGGGACGGCCGGACCTGTCGGTGCTGGACGATCCGCGTGCCCGTGCGCGGGCGGTCGAATACGCGCCGATGATCGCCAAGTACCGCTCCGACGTGCTGCACATGCGGGGAGAGCTGACCACCCTGGGCCAGGGCGGGCTCTTGCCGGACGTGATGCGTACGGCGATACGCGACCTGCAGGGCACCCTGGAGCCGGGCGAGCCTGCGCGGCGCGAGGCGCGCAGTTGGGGCGATCAGCAGGCCGCGGTCCGTGAGGTGATGGAGCGCAGCGAGGCGCTCGGACCGGAGCACTGGCGCACACCCCTGGCAGTGCCGGCCGGCGGGGTGCGTCCGGCCGATGGGACGTTGCACCGGCAGCTGCTCGATGGCATTGCGGAGCTGGGTTTCGATGGTGCCCGGGACGGCTCGGCCGACGGATCGGGCAGCCGTGTCGCTGCAGGGTTGTTGCTCCAGTGCAAACAGGCTGGAATCACCCATGCGGACCATGTGCTGCTGGGAACGGGGGAGCAGGCGCGAGTGTTCGCGGTACAGGGCGCACTGGGCGACCCGGCCCAGCTGCGGACCGACGTCGAACTTTCCGCCGCATTGCAATCCCCGGTGACCGAATCGCTCGGGAAGGTGGAGCAACTGAGCCGGCAGCAAGCCCTGAGCGCAGTCCAGGTACAGCAGATGCCGCAGCCGGAACCGAGCGGGCCTGCACTTTCCCGCTGAATGGGAGGGCGGGCGATACCGCGCACGCCCCCTTGCGAGACCAAGACATGTTCCCGGATCTGGACACTCCCGCAGCCCGCGCCGCCGCCATCCTCAAGGAGATCCGCGCGGTGTCCGCGGGGCATGTCGCCGGCTACGGCGAGATTGCCCGCCGTGCCGGCATGCCGGGCCGGGCGCGGTTGGTGGCGCAGGTGCTGCGCAAATACGGTGCGCCGGACCTTCCCTGGTACCGCATCCTGCGCTCGGATGGGTCCATTGCCTTTCCAGCAGGCTCCAGCAGCTACCGCGAACAGGGCCAGCGGCTGCGCGCCGAAGGCGTGCGCGTGGTCAAGGGACGGGTGGTCGGGCTGAAGGCCACCGCATCGGTTGACGAACAAATTTGGGGACCGGCCTGAGCGGCCCGGCAACGTCCCCATCGCGGGCCATCCTCCCGCCGCTTGCTAGCGCATCCTAACGGGCGGCGAAGGTGGACTTGCGTGCTCGCTCGGTCGTCAGCACGTATCCGCGAGCCAACACCGCAACCCGAAGATATCGAAACGTGAAAGCGCCTCTTCAAGCCCTGGGCGGCGTTGCAAGCCTTGCCCTGCACTTGAATCCATCACTTTCACCAAGTTCCGCCATCTCCTGGCGACGGTACCAGGTCAGCCGAGCGACCCGGGGCGGACCTCGTGCTCGTCGACCAACTGGCCGTCCGCGTCCACCGTCTCCAGCCGCACGGTGAAGCCCCACAGCTGGGCAACGTGCTTGAGCACCTCGGCGCCATCGACGGCGAGCGGCCGACCGCGATATTGGCGGTGCTGCAGGGTCAGCGAGCGGTCGCCGTTGATGTCGTAGCGCACGATCTGGATGTCAGGCAGCTGCACATCGCGGTTGTACTGGTTGGCGAGCAGCCGGCGCAGGCGCTGGTAGCCCTGCTCGTTGTGGATGGCGTCGACTGTCAGCACTTCGCTGTCCTCGAAGTCGTCGATCGCAAAGAGGTGGAACTCACGCATCAGCCGCGGCGACAGATATTGCGCGATGAACGACTCGTCCTTGTAGTTGCGCATCGCGAAGTCCAGCGTCTTGCGCCAGTCGCTGCCGGCGATGTCCGGGAACCATTCGCGGTCCTCGTCCGTCGGGCTCTCGCAGATGCGGCGGATATCCGAGAACATCGCAAAGCCCAGCGCGTAGGGATTGATGCCGCCGTAGCCACGCTGGTCGTAGCCGCGCTGCGAGACGACGTTGGTGTGCGAGGAGAGCCACTCGAGCATGAAGCCGTCGTCGACCAGCCGCTTGTCGAACAGGCGGTTTAGGATGGTGTAGTGCCAGAACGTCGACCAGCCCTCGTTCATGACCTTCGTGAGGCCCTGCGGGTAGAAGTACTGCGACGTCTTGCGCACGATGCGCACCAGCTCGCGCTGCCAGGGCTGCAGCTTGGGCGCGTGCTTCTCGATGAAGTACAGCAGGTTCTCCTGCGGCTCGGGGGGGTAGATCGCCTGCCGCCCGAAGGGCGCGCCGTCGTCCCCGCCGCGTGTCGGCACCGTGCGCCAGATCTCGGCAAACTGCTTCCACTCGAACTCCTCGCGCGCCAGCTGCCGGATGCGTTCCTCCTCGGTCGACAGTGGCGCAGGATGACGATAGCGGTCCACGCCGTAGTGGCGCAGCGCGTGGCAGGAGTCGAGCGTATCTTCCACCGCTGAATAACCGTAGCGCTCCTCGCACTTCATCACGTACTGGCGCGCGAAGACCATGTAGTCGACGATCGCGTCGGGGTCGGTCCACTGGCGGAACAGGTAATTGCCCTTGAAGAACGAGTTGTGGCCGTAGCAGGCGTGCGCGATCACCAGCGCCTGCATCGCCATGCTGTTCTCCTCCATCAGGTAGGCGATGCAGGGATCGGAGTTGATCACCAGCTCGTAGGCCAGGCCCTGCGCGCCGCTGCGGTAGTTCTGCTCGTTGCGGATGAATTCCTTGCCGTACGACCAGTGCGGGTAGGAAATCGGCAGGCCCAGGCTCGCGTAGGCATCGAGCATCTGCTCGGAGGCGATCACCTCGATCTGGTTCGGGAAGCAGTCCAGGCCATACTCATCGACGGCGATCTTGCGGATCTCCTCGTCGTAGCGCTGGATCAGCTCGAAGGTCCAGTCCGCGCCGGTCGAGATCGGACCGGTCGCCGCACCGGCGGCCTGCTTGCTCATGCGGTCGTCTCCCGGCGGAAGAGTTCGCGCAGAACGGGGTAGATCTCGTGGCGCCCAGCGACGGATGCCATGGCCATGTGCGGCGCATCGATGCGGCGATACGCATGCGCGAGCGGACTGACGCGTGCGATGTTGTCGGGTACCTCCACGTAGGCAAAGTAACGCACCACCGGCAGCAGTTGCTCCTCCAGCCAGGCGCGGCTCTTCTCGGGGTCGGCGCCGAATGCGTCGCCATCCGATACCTGCGCGCCGTAGATGTTCCACTGATCGGACGGGTAGCGCTCGACGACGATTTCGTGCATCAGCTTGAGCGCCGACAGCACCACCGTGCCGCCGCTTTGCGTGTCATGGAAGAACGCATCCTCCTCGACCTCCTGCGCATCTTCGGTGTGGCGGATGAACACCAGCTCCACCGTTTCGTACTTGCGCGTCAGGAACAGGTACAGCAGCGTGAAGAAGCGCTTGGCGAGGTCTTTTTTCTGCTCGGACATCGACGCCGAGACGTCCATCAGGCAGAACATCACCGCCCGTGAGATTGGCTGGGGAACGCGCTCGCGGCGCCGGTAGCGCAGGTCGATGTCGTCCAGAAACGGAATGCTGGCCCGGCGCTGCTTGAGCGCCTCGATCGTCTCGGGCGGTGCTTGTTCCGCCTCCAGCGCGGCGATCTGGCGCTCGATCGGGCGAGCGAGCGCCATGCGCCGGGCCATCGCATTCTTCAAGGAGCGCACCACCGACAGGTTGGTCGGCACGCCGCGCGGCATGTAGCCGGCCCGCACCCATTTGGCCTCGCGGATGTCGCCGAGCATGGTGCGCGCAAGACGCGGCAGCTCCAGGTCGTCGAAGAACAGGCTCATGAACTCGTCCCGCGACAGCGTGAACACGAAGCTGTCCTGCGAGTCGCTGCCCTGACCTTCGTCGCCCTCACCGCCGCTGCCTTCCCCCCCGCCGCCGTCGGGCCGCTTGATGCGATCACCGGTCTGGAAGCTGTGGTTGCCCGGGTGCACGATCTCGCGGTCGCCGCCTTCGCCGTGGTGAAACTGCGGCTCGGAGATGTCGCGGGCGGGGATGTTGACCTCCCCGCCCCGGTCCATGTCGGTGACGGAACGCTTCGAGACCAGATCCGACACCGACTTGCGGATCTGATCCTTGTACCGTCGAATGAAGCGCTGCCGATTGACTGCACTTTTGTTGCGGTCGTTCAGCCGGCGATCAATGATCATCAAGGTACCTCGCTCCTCGCGCCAGCCGGTGCTCAGGCCGACTTGCGCACGCGCAGATACCACTCGGACAGCAAGCGCACCTGCTTTTCGGTGTAACCCTTCGAGACCATGCGGCCGACGAAGTTCTCGTGCTTTCTCTGATCCTCGACCGAGGCCTTGGCATTGAACGAGATCACCGGCAGCAGTTCCTCGGTCGACGAGAACATCTTCTTCTCGATCACATGGCGCAATTTCTCGTAGGAGGTCCAGCGCGGGTTGTGGCCGTTGTGCTGGGCGCGTGCGCGCAGCACGAAGTTGACGATCTCGTTGCGGAAATCCTTCGGATTGGCGATGCCGGCCGGCTTTTCGATCTTTTCGAGCTCGCTGTTGAGCGCGGCGCGATCGAGGCTCTCGCCGGTTTCGGCGTCGCGGTAGTCCTCGTTCTGGATCCAGTAGTCGGCGAAGGTCACGTAGCGGTCGAAGATGTTCTGTCCGTATTCGGAGTACGACTCCAGGTAGGCGGTCTGGATCTCCTTGCCGATGAACTCCGCGTAGCGCGGCGCCAGCCAACCCTTGATGTATTCCAGGTAGCGGCGCTGCGTCTCCTCGGGCAGCTGTTCGCGCAGGATGCGCTGCTCGAGCACGTACATTAGATGCACCGGATTGGCCGCGACCTCGACCTGATCATAGTTGAACACCGCCGACAGCACCTTGAACGCGAAGCGCGTGGAGACGCCGGTCATGCCCTCATCGACACCGGCGTAGTCGCGGTACTCCTGATAGGACTTCGCGGCCGGATCGGTGTCCTTCAGGCTCTCGCCGTCATAGACGCGCATCTTCGAATAGATGCTCGAATTCTCCGGCTCCTTCAGACGCGTCAGCACCGAGAACTGCGCCATCATCTCCAGCGTGCCCGGCGCGCACGGGGCTTTGGACAGCGCGCTGTGCTGCAGCAGCTTGCGATAGATCTTGACCTCTTCGGAGACCTGCAGGCAGTACGGGACCTTGACGATGTAGACCCGGTCGAGAAACGCCTCGTTGTTCTTGTTGTTGCGGAAGCTCTGCCATTCGCTTTCGTTCGAATGGGCCATGATGACGCCCTGGAACGGGATCGCCGAAAAGCCTTCGGTGCCCTTGAAATTGCCTTCCTGCGTGGCGGTCAGCAGCGGGTGCAGCATCTTGATCGGCGCCTTGAACATCTCGACGAACTCGAGCAGGCCCTGGTTGGCCAGGCACAGGCCACCGGAATAGGAGTAGGCGTCCGGATCGTCCTGGCCGAAGTGCTCCAGCTTGCGAATGTCGACCTTGCCTACCAGGGTCGAGATGTCCTGATTGTTCTCGTCGCCCGGCTCGGTCTTGGTGATCGCCACCTGGCGCAGCACCGACGGCTGTACACGCACCACCTTGAATTGCGTGATGTCGCCCTCGTACTCCGACAGGCGCTTGATGGCCCAGGGCGAGGCGATGCCCGTGAGCACTCGCCTCGGGATGCCGAATTCGCGCTCGAGCATCTCGCCGTCGCGGTCGGGCGTGAACAGCCCCAGCGGCGATTCGTTGATCGGCGAGCCTTTCAGCGCGTAGATCGGATAGCTCTCCATCAGCACCTTCAGTCGCTCGGCGATGGACGACTTGCCGCCGCCGACCGGGCCCAACAGGTACAGCACCTGCTTGCGTTCTTCCAGGCCCTGTGCAGCGTGCCGGAAGAAGGACACGATCTGGGCAATCACGTCCTCCATCCCGTAGAACTCACGGAACGCCGGATAGCGCCGGATCATCCGGTTGGAGAAGATGCGGGATAGACGCGCGTCGTTGCGCGTATCGATGATCTCCGGCTCACCGATCGCGGCCAGCATCCGCTCTGCCGGCGATGCGTAGGCAAGCGGGTCACGCTTGCACAACATCAGATAATCCTGCAGCGACATCTCCTCGTCGCGCGCCTTGAGGAAGTTGTCGCGGAACTTCTCGAAGATCTCCATCAGCTCACCTCGTCGGTTCTGGTCGGCGCTGACCGGTCAAGTCGGTAGCCGACCGCCAAGCATGACTCGCAAGACGCGGGCCCTTCTTCAACCATCGACAGGCGCACGGTGTTCTGAGTGCACTGGCAGTCGAGTCTTGTCATAATCGCCTGAGGACCGCAAGTGGTAGCCGCGGCAGCGACGCTGTGTCGTGCTGCCGCTGTCATCGGCTTGACGCGATGTGTCGCCTGCGTGACGCAGCGCGCGCCAACGCTTTGAGTTCTGCCGATGCCGAAGGTTCTCCCGCGCGGCGAGTCCATGGCATCACAGTTGGCCGCCGCGCTCAAGTCCGCCAGCATCCTCTCTTGGGCTTGGTACGGCCCGGTACGGTCCAATCTACGGCTGCTTGCGCACTGCCAGCTGAACTGATGCGGCGCGGTCGCGCGCGCAACCGCCGCCCGCAGCCGCGGCGGCCGCCCGCTGTCTCAGTTGAGGTCTCTGGTCCAGGCTCTCGTCGCTGTCGATGCTGACTGCGCGCCGAAGGCGTGCGCGTGGTCAAGGGGCGGGTGGTCGGGCTGAACGCGGCCGCATCGGTTGACGAACAGGTCTGGGGACCGGCCTGAACCGGCCCGGCAACATCCGCATCGCGGCCATCCTCCCGCCGCTTCCCATCGCATCGTAGCGGGCGGCAAGGCGGGCTTGCGCGGCCGCTCAGTCGTTCGCACGTATCATGCAGCCGGTTTCCTACCCATGAGGTCGCCCTCCGATGTTTCCCCGATTGCAGCCGGCCACCCAGGCCTTGTTGATCGCCAACGTGGCCATGTTCCTGCTGCAGATGGTGCTGCCCGATGCGCTGATGGCGCGGCTGCTGCTGTGGCCGGTCGGGGCGGGACAGGTGCTGCCCGGCGCCGGTTTCCTGCCCTGGCAGCTGGTCAGCGCCGGCTTCATGCACGCCACCTTCGGCCACATCTTCTTCAACATGCTGGCGCTGTGGATGTTCGGCTCGCCGTTGGAGGCGGTGTGGGGCGCGCGTCGGTTCACCACTTACTACCTGGTGAGCCTGGTCGGTGCCAACGTGCTGCAGGTGATCGTGGGGACCTTGCTGCTGGCGCAGGGTCAGTTCCCCATTCCGGTGCTCGGTGCCTCCGGCGCGGTGTTCGCGCTGCTGCTGGGTTACGGGATGCTGTTCCCGGACCAGCGCATGATCGTGTTTCCCATCCCCATGGAGATCAAGGCCAGGACCCTGGTGATCATCTACGGGGCCATGGAGCTGTTCTTCGCCTATACCGGGCGCCAGCCGGGGGTGGCCCACTTCGTGCATCTGGGCGGGATGCTGTTTGGCTGGCTGCTGATCCGCTACTGGCGCGGGCAGCCGCCGTTCGGGCGCGGCAGTGGGCGTGGTGGACGTGGCGGCGGCAATGGCAGGCGCCGCAGCACGGCCACCTTCCGGGTGGTGTAGGAGCGCACCGCAGGGGCGCGATGGGGCTTTACCGAAGAACCCACACCCCACCGCACAACAACACCGATCATCCCCGTAGGAGTGCACCTTAGGGCGCGACAGGCTTTACCGGGCAAGCCCCATCGCGCCCCTGCGGTGCGCCTACACACACACACACGCCGATTCCGGGAGTCAGCGCCAGATGCCGATCCGCTCCGCTTCCGGGCGCACCATCGGGTTGCCGGGCTTGCACTGGAAGCTGGCGCTGAATTCGGGCTGATTCTGCAGGGGTGCGTTGCTGCGGACCGGGCCAGGTGCACGCAGGTCGGTGGCCACGCGCACGCTGGCCTCCTGCGGGTCCACCTGCTGGGCCCACAGCTGCGACCAGCTGCGGAAGAAGGTCTGCTTGGCGCCGGGATTGGGTGCGGCCTGTGTGTTCAGGTAGGCATCCCAGGCCAGCTCCACGCCGGACAGGTCGGCCAGGTTTTCGTCGCGGGTCAGGACACCGTTGAGCTGGGTCGCGGTCAGGCCCGGATAGGCATAGCCGTTGTACTGGCCGGTCACCCGCGCGCCCAGCGCGTTCCAGGCGCTGGCATCGGCAGGCGTCCACCAGTCACGCAGCTGGCCGGCGGCATCGATCATGCGGCCCTTGGCATCGAAGCCGCGGGTCAGCTCATGGCCGACCAGCGCGCCGAAGCTGCCATACAGCGCCGCCACGTCGCGGCTGACATCGAACACCGGCGGCTGCAGCACCGCGGCGGTGACGATCAGCCGGTTCTGGGCCAGGTCATAGGCCAGCGCCGGCTGCTGCGGCAGCACGTTCCAGCGGCGCTCGGCGTTGCCGCGACCGATCCGCTTCATCTCCTCGCGATGCCGCCAGGTGCTGGCGATCAGCATGTTGCCGCCGAAGCTGCCGCGGCCCATCGGCTGCACGGTGTAGTCCAGGTCGCGCCTGGGCGCGCCGATCTCGATCTCCAGCCTGGCCAGCTTGGCCTTGGCTTCGGCCTTGGCCTGGGTGCTCATCCACCCATTGCGTTCCAGCGCGCGACCCAGGGCGTCGCGCACGCTGGCGGCGATGACTTCGGCCTTGTCGCGGCTGTCCTTGGGCAGGTAGCGGGCGGTGTATTCGCGGCCCAGCATCGGACCGGCAGCGGTGTTGATCGCGTCCAGCACCTGGACCCAGCGCGGGTCCGGCGACTGCTTGCCTTCCAGCACGCGACCGTGGAAGTTGTACGCGGCCTCGCGCCAGGACCTGGCCAGGTACGGTGCCATCGCATCGCCCACGCGCCAGCGCAGGTAGGCCTTCCATTGTTCCGGCGAGAGCTGCTTGACCAGCGCGTCGATCTGGCCGAACAGCGCCGGGTCGGCCAGCGACACGGTGTCGTCCTTCACCCCCTGCGCCTCCAGGAAGGCATCCAGCTGCAGGTTGCGGTACTGCTTCTTCAGGTCCTTGATCGGCAGCGGCTTGTAGTTGTTGAACGGGCTGGCCAGCTGGTCCAGCGGGCGTGAAGCGCTGGCCAGGCGCGTTTCCAGGTCGAGCACCTGGGCCGACTGCGCATCGAGCTGGTCGGCCGGGGTGCCGGTCAGGGCCAGGATCTGCTTGACGTAGGCCCGGTAGCGGCCCAGCAGCTCGCGGGTCTCGGCATCGGTGCGGGTGTAATAAGCCGGATCGGGCAGGCCCAGGCCGCCCTGCATGAGGTAGCCGATGTGGCGGTCCAGCGCCTGCAGGTCCACGTCCGGGCTGAAGTTGAACGCCACCGGGATGCCGACCTGGTGCAGGGCGGCGATCGCGGCCGGGATGTCCTTGGACTTCTTGATGCCGTCGATGCGGCTCAAAAGCGGGGCGATCGGCCTGGCGCCATCGGCCTCCACCGCCGCCTCGTCCAGGCCGCTGGCCCAGAAGTCGCCGAGCAGCTTCTGCACGTTGCCCTGCGGCGCCTGCATGGCGCCGTCCAACAGCGCCTTCTGCTGCTCCAGGCTGTACTGGCGCAGGTTGCCCAGCGCGGAGATCGCCCCGACACCGGCCGGCAGCGGGTTGGCCTTGAGCCAGTCGGCATTGGCGGCGGCGTAGAAGTCATTGCACTCGGTGCTGACGGCCGGCGCCTTGGCCGCGGCTTTTTTCTTCTTGGTGGCGGCCAGGGCATCGCCGCTGCCCAGCGCGACAAGCAGCGCCAGGGCAAGCAGGGTGGGGGTACGGGCGTGGCGCAGCTGCGTCATCTGGGGTGATATCCGGCGGTGGAAGGGCCGATTCTAGCAAGCCACCGGTCCGCGCCCGCCTGTCGCCCAGCGCCCGGGCAGCCCGGGAAAGCCGCGCGGGGCGGGAAACAGGATCAAAGAAAAAAGCGGCGTGCCGGACCCGCCACGCCGCCTCAGAACCATCGCCTTGGTGGCGCCTACCAGATCACCACCTGCTGCTCGCCGGTGCGCACCATCGCATCGCCGGGCTTGCAGTCGAACGCCTGGGCGAAGGCCGGCATGTTGGACGGAGCGCCGATGGCGCGGAAGTTGGCCGGGGCGTGCGGATCGGTCTTCAGGCGCACGGCCAGTTCTTCCGGGGTGAAGTTGCGGCGCCACACCGTGGCCCAGTTGAGGAAGAAGCGCTGGTCCTGGGTCAGGCCGTCGACCTTGGGATCGGGCTTGCCCTGCTCGGCCACCTTCATTGCGTCGTAGGCGGTGTTCAGGCCGCCCAGATCGGCGATGTTCTCGCCCAGGGTGAGGTCACCCCTGACCTGGCCGCCGTCGGCGGTGGTGTAGCCGTTGAACTGCTCCACCAGCTTGCCGGTGCGCGACTTGAAGCCCTGCTCGTCGGCCTGGGTCCACCAGTTCTCGAAGTTGCCCTTCGAGCCGAACTTGGCACCCTGGTCGTCGTAGCCGTGGGTCATTTCGTGGCCGATCACCGCGCCGATGCCGCCGTAGTTCATGGCCGGATCGGCCTTGGGATCGAAGAACGGCGGCTGCAGGATCGCGGCCGGGAACACGATCTCGTTCTGCTGCGGGTTGTAGTAGGCATTGATGGTCTGCGGGGTCATGCCCCATTCGGTGCGGTCCACCGGCTTGCCGATCTTGGACAGGTCGAACCTGTAGTTGAACTGCTGGGCGGCCAGCACGTTGCCCAGGTAGCTGTCGCGGCCGGTGTTCAGCCCGCTCCACTCACGCCACTTGTCCGGATAGCCGATCTTGGGAGTGAAGGTCTCCCACTTGGCCAGGGCCTTCTGTTTGGTCTGCGGGCTCATCCAGTCCAGCTGCTCGATGCGCGCCTTGAGCGCGGTGCGCAGGTTGCCCACCAGGGCTCCCATCTGCGCCTTGGCCTCGGGCGGGAAGGTGGTCTTGACGTACAGCTGGCCCAGGGTCTCGCCGGCCTGGCGGTTGAGGGTGGCCAGCACGCGCTTCCAGCGCGGACGGAGCTCCTTCTGGCCGCGCAGGGTCTGGTTCCAGAAGGCGAAGTTCTCATCCACGAACGGCTTGCTCAGGTACGGACTGGCGCTGTCGATGGTGTGGAAGCGCAGGTACGCCTGCCAGGCCGCCGGCGCGGTGTCGGCCAGCATCTTGGACACTTCATGGTGGAAGGCCGGGATGGCCAGCGAGAACATCTGCGGCGCGGCCACGCCCTGGGACTTGAAGAACTCGCTCCAGGACCAGTTGGGGGTCAACTGGTCGGCCTGTTCCAGCGACACCGGGTTGTAGGCCAGTTCGACCTTGCGCGACAGCTCGGTGCTGGTCTTGGAGACCTTGGCCAGGCGCGTTTCGAAGGCGATCACGTCGCGGGCCTGGGCGGCGGCGGCATCGGCGGCCACGCCGGCCAGCTCCAGCGTCTTGGCGATGTGCGCCTGATAGGCGTCCAGCTTGGGCTTGTTCTCGGCGCCGGTGTAGTACTCCGGATCGGGCAGGCCCAGCCCGCCCTGGAAGGCATAGGCGATGTTCATGTCCGAATTGTTGAAGTCCGGGCTGGCACCGAAGCCGAACAGCGTGTTCTGGCCCTTGGCCGCGCGGGTGCGCAGGTAGTCGGTGATCTTGGCCTGGTCGCCGAGGCCATCGATGGCAGCCAGCTCGTCCTTGATCGGGGCCAGGCCCTGCTGCTCGATCCTGGCCTCATCCATGCCGGTGGCCCAGAAGTCGCCGACGATCTTTTCCACGCCGGTGGCGGCGGTGTCGGCGGCAGCCTGTTCGGCCAGCTGTCGCTGGATGGCTTCCGAGCGCTCGCTCAGCACCTCGAAGCTGCCCCAGCTGGTGCGGTCGCCCGGCACCGGATTGGCCTTGAGCCAGCGGGCGTTGGCATAGGCGTTGAGGTCGCTGCAGACGTTGACGGCTGGGTCCAGATCGCCGATCTGGAAGCCGCTGAAGGGGGGCAGCCTGGACTGGTCCACGCGCAGCGCCTTGGGCGCGGCGGTGTCGGCGGCCGGGGCAGGCGCAGCCGCGGTGGGCGCGTCGGGTTTCTTGCAGGCGGCCAGCGCGGCGGCGATGGACAGGGACAGCAGCAGGATCTTGGTCTTGGGCGTGCTCACGTGGACTCCGTTGGATATGCCGCGACGACAGGCGCGTCCCGCAGGGCCGGGACAACCGCAGGACTGTAGCGTGGCGGCGGTGCGCGGGGCCGGTGTCGAAGGTCATGGACGCCGCGCGCCGGCGCAGGAGCGCTCAACGCGCGATGGGATCGCGCACGGTGACCAGGTCGCGGGTGGCGCGCAGCAGCAGGTCTGCGCCGCGGGCGTCTTCGGGCTGCAGGCTGGCCAGGCCCATGCGCAGCGCCCGGCCGGCGGTGGCCGGGCCGGGACGACCCGGGCGGCCTTCCAGGTCGACCATCAGTGCGGTGGCCAGGGCGGCGGCCACGTGCAGGGCCGTGCCCGGCAGCAGTGCGGCGAAGCGTGAGGCATCCAGGCGCGCGATCAGGTCCTGCGGCGCCTGCGCGCGCAGGCGCAGCCCCGAGGCCAGCGCCGCAGCGAGGTCGCCGACGCTGCCGGGCGAGTGCGAGGAGGTGCTGCGCGCTTCGATCAGCAGCAGCGACAGCGGTCGGCCTTCGCGCCGGGCGCGCCGGGTCTCGCTTTCCAGGCGGTTTTCGAAGCACAGCCGGTTGGCCACCCCGGTTTCCGGATCGGTCAGGCCGCGCCGGCGCGCGCGTTGCCAGGCCGAGCGCGCGCCCGCTGCCAGGCCGAGCCCCAGCACCAGCAGCGCCGGCGTCGGCGGGAACCACACCCCGGCCCGCAGCAGCGTCCAGGACATCAGCAGCACCAGGACCAGCGTCATCGGGAACCACAGCCCGCGCAGGCCGGGCAGGCCGAGCAGCAGCAGCGGCAGGGTCACCAGGACCGTCGACAGCAGCAGCTGCGGCCCGACCGGCATCGGCCACACCGCGCTCCCTTCGAGCAGGCGCGCCAGGGCGTGGGCCTGGAATTCGACCCGCGCCAGGCTGCCCGGCGCCCCGGGCAGGGACAGGCGCTGGTCCGGCCCCAGGTCGGTGCGGCCGATGATCGCGATGCGCCCGGCGAAGGCCTCCGGGCCGAGGGCGCCAGCCAGCACCGAGGCGGCCGAAACACGGGCGATATCGCCGGCACTGCCGGAATCGGGCACCAGCACGGTATCGGCGCGGACCCAGTCCTGCGGTGTTGGCGATGGGCCTTCGAACAGCGCCCGCGGTTGCGGCGGCGGTGTACTGGCCTGGGCCAGGTCCTTCAGCGCCAGGGCAAAGGCCGGCCAGTCCGGACGACCCAGGCCGGCGTGCAGGGCCAGGCGCCGGCCCATGCCGTTCTGGTCGGTGATCACCTCGGTATGGCCCAGCCCCGCGGCGGCGGCCATCAGCTCGGGCGCGGGCAGGATGGCGGTGGCTGGTGCGTTGGGCGAGGCCGGTTCGGCCACCACCGGCATGACCACCGCGCCGTCGCGGACCATCGCCTGGGCCAGCAGCGCATCGCCGCGCGGGTCGTACAGGCTGGGCTGGGCCAGCAGCAGGTGCAGGCCGATGGCGCGGGTGCCGGCCGCGGACAGGCGATCGACCAGCTGCGCCAGTTGGTGCCGCGGCCAGGGCCACGGGCCCAGCCGGGCGATGCTGTCCGGGTCGATGGCCACCACCACGACCTGGTGGTTACCTTGCTGCCGGCCGTTGCGCGCGGCCAGGTCGAACAGCGCCTGGTCCAGCGGCAGGGTCACCTCCGACAGGGTCAGCAGCACCAGCAGCGCCACCGCGCCCAGCGCAGCCAGCACCCGGGCGCGCACCTGCCCATGCGTGCGCCGCGACGACCGGGTCAGCGGGCGCATCGGGCAAACGGGTGGCCCAAGCATGCCGGGGGCCTGTTCACGCTAACCTGCGCGCTCGGTGTTGGCCGGCACCCCTGTGGTGGTCCATTGCGGTCCTTCCCCTGATCGGCGCGGTGGGATGCACGCCAGCGACAGACTGTACAAGTGGTCACGGATTCTACGAAAAATGACGGTCCATTCCCCCTGCGATGCGCTGCTGATCGGCGGCGGCCACAACGGCCTGGTGTGCGCGGCCTACCTGGCCCGGGCGGGCCTGAAGGTCACCGTGCTGGAACGGCGCAGCGTGGTCGGCGGCGCGGCGGTGACCGAACAATTCCATCCTGGCTTCCGCAATTCGGTCGCCTCCTACACCGTCTCGCTGCTGCAGCCCAGGGTGATCGACGAGCTGGACCTGCGCGGCCATGGCCTGCGCATCGTCCAGCGCCGGCGCGACAACTTCCTGCCGCTGCCCGATGGCCGCTACCTGCTGACCGGCGCCGGCCAGACCGCCGCGCAGGTGGCCAGGTTCTCCACCCGCGATGCACAGGCCTTGCCCGCCTACCAGGCACGCCTTGAAGCCATCGCCGAGGTGCTGCGCGCGCTGGCCCTGCAGCCGCCGCCGAACATCACCAGCGACGGCTGGTGGAAGGCCCTGCCCGAGCTGCTGCGCGGCGCCGGGCTCGGCCGCCGGCTGCTGGCCCTGGACCAGACCCTGCGCCAGGAGCTGCTGGACCTGTTCACCATCTCCGCGGCCGAGTACCTGGACCGCTGGTTCGAGAGCGCGCCGATCAAGGCGCTGTTCGGCTTCGACGGCGTGGTCGGAAACTACGCCAGTCCGTACACGCCGGGCAGCGCCTACGTGCTGCTGCACCACGTGTTCGGCGAGGTCGACGGGGTCAAGGGCGCCTGGGGCCACGCGATCGGCGGCATGGGGGCGATCACCCAGGCGATGGCTGCCTCCGCGCGCGCGGCCGGCGCCACGATCCGCACCGATGCCGGCGTGGATCAGGTGCTGGTCGAAGGCGGCCGCGCGGTCGGCGTGCGCCTGCATACCGGCGAAATCCTGCGCGCGCGCAGCGTGGTCGCCAACGTCAATCCCAAGCTGCTCTACCAGCGCCTGCTGCGCGCCGAACACGTGCCGCCGGCCACTGCCGAACGCATGGCGCACTGGCGCTGCGGCTCGGGCACCTTCCGCATGAACGTGGCGCTGGACCGGCTGCCCTCGTTCACCGCGCTGCCGGGCGAGGGCGACCACCTCACCGCCGGCATCATCCTGGCGCCGTCGCTGGATTACATGGATCGCGCCTACCTGGATGCCAGGGCACACGGCTGGTCGCGCGCGCCGATCGTCGAGCTGCTGATTCCCTCGACCCTGGACGATTCGCTCGCGCCGGCCGGCAAACACGTCGCCAGCCTGTTCTGCCAGCACGTCGCGCCGGAACTGCCCAACGGCCGCAGCTGGGACGATCACCGCGAGCACGTGGCCGACCTGATGATCGCCACGGTCGAGCGCTACGCCCCGGGTTTTGCTGCATCGGTGCTGGGCCGGCAGATCAACAGTCCACTGGACCTGGAGCGCGATTTCGGCCTGGTCGGCGGCGACATCTTCCACGGCGCGCTCTCGCTCAACCAGTTGTTCAGCGCGCGCCCGGCGCTGGGCCAGGCGGGCTATCGCGGGGCGATCCCGGGCCTTTACCTGTGTGGCTCGGGCACCCATCCCGGTGGTGGGGTGACCGGCGCGCCAGGCCACAATGCCGCACAGGTGGTCATTTCGGATTTGCGATAAGGGCGCGCAGCCGGCGAGGGTGGTCTATCCAGATTCCCGAGCCGCCGGTTATTGCTCCGGCGGATCGGAGTCGATCACCTGCAGGTGAGCGCCGGTGGTCTGCGGCAGCACGCTGGCGTCGGTGGCCACCAGCACCGTGCCGGGCTGGACCAGCGGCAGCACCAGTGCCTTGAAGTCATCGGGGACCACCACCTGGTTGGCTTCCTCGGCCGGCAACGGCGCGCCGGCCTCGTCCTCGCGCCCGGGCACGCCGATGGCAATCCAGGACCGCATGTGTTGGCCAGCGTCGACTGCGCCGGTCGCGGGCGGGTCATTGCCGGCCGCGACGATGTAGGCATGGGTGCCGGTACGCGGGGTCGGACTGTTCAGGGCGATCCGGGTGCGGCCGATCTCGATGCCATTGCGGTAGACGAACAGGATCCGGTCGCTGCGGCTGAGCACGATGGAGACCGGGCCGTCCGGCGCCCGCTCCGGTTCCCAGCGCCAGGCGCGGCCGTCTTCCAGCAGCGGGATGTCCAGGTCCTTGCCGGTGGTTGGATCGATCGGACTGAGTGCGCCGGGATGGACCAGCGCCGGCGGCGTCTTGCCTTCCTCGGACACCACCACGGTCATGCCCAGGTTGGAGGCCGCGAACAGTTTTTCCGCAAACGCACTGGGCAGGTGCACGCAACCGTGCGATTCGGGATAGCCGGGCAGGCCGCCGGCATGCAGCGCCACGCCGCCCCAGGTCAGCCGCTGCTGGTAGGGCATGGCCGCGTTGTTGTACAGGTTGGAACGGTGGTCCTTGTCCTTCTGCAGGATGGTGAACACCCCGGTGGGCGTCTCGTAGCCGGCCTTGCCGCTGCTGATCGTGGTCCAGGCCATGAGGATGCCGTTGCGGTACACGTAGGCGCGCTGTTCGGTCAGGCTGACGATCACCGCCATCGGCCCGGCGTTTCCGGTGCTGCTGCCAGCCCAGACCCATTGGCCGGGCTTGAGCATGGCAGGGGGCGTGTCAACCGGGCTGGACTGCCTGTCGCCCCAGAACGGCACTGCCGCCAGGGCCTGCGGCACCAGGCACAGCAGCAGCGTGGACAGCAGCAAGGCGAAGCGATGGCGCATCGGGCCTCCATGGCCAGGACGGGTCGGTACAAGGCAGGCCGAGTCCCAAGTGCGCCGAAGCCCCCTCGCCCTCGCGCCACGGCCCTTGCCTGCTTCTGGCCCCCTCCCTCCCCTTCGCGATGCGAAAGGGAGGGGGCAGTGCCGGGCACCCATCCCAACCTCAAGCTTCAGCGCCGCGGCCTTGATGGGGTGATCCTCAGCGCGTGGCAAGGGCCTTGCCCGGGTCCGGGCGCCCGTGCAGGCGCGCCATCGCGCACTGGGCCAGCGAGGAGCGGGTCAGCCAGGCCTGCTGCGGCGAATATGAAAACACGAACTGGCCGTCCTTCATCACCTCGATGATCGGCCTGGCCATGGCCGCGCGCAGCGCCGGGCAGCCCCAGCTGCGGCCCAGCCGGCCCATCTTCCTGCCGCTGTCGGCGTTCACGTAGGGTGCGCCGTGCATGACGATGGCGCGGCGCATCGCGGCATCGTTGAAGCCACGCTCCAGGCCCTGCATGCGCAGCGAATACCCATTCTTGCCCTGGTAGGTGTCGCGCGTATAGAACAGGCCCAGGCTGGAGGCGTGGGTGCCGTCCTCGTTGGAAAAGCGGTCGGGCACATCGCCCCCCGAGCCCTGGCCGTGGGCGACCAGCTCCTTGTAGAGCAGCTTGCGCTGGGCCAGGTCGAACACCCACAACCGCGGGGTCAGCGAGGAACGGCTGTAGTCGATCACCGCCAGCCGCCGCGCATCAACCCCGGTGCCGTGGGCCTGCGCGCATTGCATCGCCGACAGGCCCAGCGCCAGCACCTGCGGATCGGCATCGGGCGCCAGCTGCGACAGGTCAGGCAGGCCATCGGGCGAAGTGCCACCGCTTCGGCCGGCAGGCCTGTCCGGGGCCGGCTTGCGGCCGATGTCCGGGGCGGCACTGACTTGCGGCGAGCGCGCCGCGACCGGGGTGCTGGCCAGGGCGGCCAGCGCGAACATCAGGAGAGGCTTCATGGCGCGATTCTAGGGCGTGTCGCCCATCCCTTTATGAATCAGGCAGTTGAATCGGACATGGTTCCCCGGCCTCAATCTGCCGCCGCTTCGGCCCGCAGTTGTTGTTCGCGCGCGCGGCCCAGGTAGGTGCGGATCGCGTGGCGCATCAGGTACAGCAGCGGGATCATCGCCACCGCCGCCAGCATCTTGTAGCCGTAGTTGACCGTGCTGATCGCCAGGAACCGCGGCGTGGACCAGTGCTGCGGGCCGAGCACGAAGGCGATGTAGATCACCACGAAACTGTCCACCAGCTGGGACACGGCGGTCGACCCGGTGGCGCGCAGCCAGACGTATTTTTCGCCGGTGACATTGCGGATGCGGTGGAACACCGACACGTCGATCAGCTGGCCCAACAGGAACGCCACGATCGAGCCACCGATGGACCACATGCCCTGGCCGAAGATCGCCGCGAACGCGGCCTGGTAGTCAGGCACGCCCTGGCTGGCGGCTGCGCCCACCCACCAGCCGGCCGGCGCGGTCTTGATCGCCAGGAACGCGAACAGGAACCCGTACACGATCAGGGCCACGGCCACCCACGAGATGAAGCGCACGCCGCGACGGCCGAAGAACTCGTTGATGGTGTCGGTCAGCACGAACACGAATGGCCACAGCAGCGTGCCGACGGTGAAGCTCAGCGAGCCATTCTCGCCAAACAGGTTCCACTGCAGCGGCGCGATGCCCAGGGTGTCTTCCAGGGCAAAGATCTTGACCCCGATGAATTCGGCCAGCACCGCGTTGACGCACAGAAACGCCGCCAGGGCGATGAACAGCCGCACCGCGCGGTCGTCCAGGGTGCGCGACCCCACGCTCATGCGCGGCGATCGCCGCTGCGGGTGAACGGCATCGCGTCCGGCGCCACCGCGCCGCCGGAGATGATGAAGCTCATCGCCTGGTCCACGCTCCAGTCGGTCGGCGTCAGCAGTTCCACCGGGACGATTTCCAGGTAGCCGGAGGTCGGGTTGGGCGTGGTCGGCACGTACACGGCGGCCAGCTCGCGCCCGGTGTCCTGTTCGCGCATTACCCGGGTGACCAGCCCGACCGACTTCATGTCCCGGTGCGGGAAGTCGATCAGGACCACGCGCTGGGTGCTGCCCGGCTTGGTCTGCAGGATGTCCAGCAACTGGCGCGCGCTGGTATAGATGGTGCTGGCCAGCGGCACCCGGCGAATCAGCGATTCGAACCAGCGCAGCAGGGTCTGCCCGACCACGCGCCGGGTCAGGAAGCCCACCAGCACGATCACCAGCAGGGTGGCAACCAGCGCAATCACGTTCTGGATCCACACGCCGGTGAACCACGGCGCCGCACCCGGGAAATCCTGCGCGATCTGCCGCGAGATCGGTTCGACCAGGGGCTTGCTGACATCGGACAGCAGCACGAAGACGAACTTGACCACCACCCAGGTCAGCCAGATCGGCAACAGGGTGAGCAGGCCGGTCAGGAACAGGCCCTGCAGGGAAGGGTGCGGCGTGGCGGGGTTGGACATGACGCGCATTGTAGCGGTGGTGCCGCAACGTCCGCGGCCGCGGTCCAGTGGGTCGGTGCCGACGATGATCTTCTCGGCAGGCCTGCGCCCGGTCCTGGTGAAGTGCCAGGCGAACCATCCGCCACAGGCGCTGGATTGGCGCCGGTGACCCTGCCGCAGCTCGCGCACGCTGAGAGGCTGACCGGTCAGGTCGGGAATCCGGACATATCCGGGCCGAATGAAGACGCTCGGCGATGCAGGCATGGGGCGTTGTATGACCGGTGTTGATGTTGCTCCTGAAACGATCGGCAGCTTGAAGGATGTATTGTTCCACCATCGCTTGACAGCGCACCCCGCTTGGGTTTCATTAGCCGCCCATGTCGCACCTGGCCTCCCCCTTCGCCGCCTGCACCGCGTCCATCGCGGGCCCTGGCCTGGGCGTGCCCGGCACCACGACCATTATCACCACCCGGGGTCTTCGGGTGTGGTCGGCCGTGCAAGCGTAAGTTTTTCGCAACCACCGCCCCGCACCCGGATCAGGATGCGGGAGCCCCCACATCCTGATGCGCGCGAGGCCCTCCCAACCCTGAGGTCCCCATGTCGTCGCCTGCAGCACACGCCCAACCGCTGAAAACCGTCGCCCACAAGTTCGGCGGCACCTCCGTGGCCGATGCCACCCGCTATCGCCACGTGGCCGACCTGCTGCTGGCGCGCGAGGAAGACCAACAGATCACCGTGGTCTCGGCGATGAAGGGGGTCACCGATGCGCTGATCGACCTGGCCGGGCGCGCGGCCGGCAACCTGGAGGACTGGCGCGAGCGCTGGCACGAACTGCGCGCCCGCCATCGCGGCGCGGCCGTGGCCCTGCTGGGCGAGCATTCGGGCCCGACCGTGGAATGGCTGGATGCCCAGTTCGACATGCTGGCCGAGGTGTTGCAGGCGCTGTCGGTGATCGGCGAACTGCCGCGCGAGGTGCTCGAGCGCGTGCAGGGCCTGGGCGAGGTGTATTCGGCCAGGCTGCTCGGCGATCACCTGCGCAGCCGCGGCGAGGATTGCGCGGTGCTGGATGCGCGCGAGGTGCTGGTGGTGGACCGCAACGATCTGGGCGTGGACGTGGACTGGGAGCTCAGCGCCCAGCGCCTGCGCCAGTGGCGCGCGGCCAACCCGGCCAGGCGGGTGGTGGTCACCGGCTTCGTCGCCCGCGATCGCGGCAACCGCATCACCACCCTGGGCCGCAATGGCAGCGATTACTCCGGTGCGATCTTTGCCGCCTTGTTCGACGCGGTGGAACTGCACATCTGGACCGACGTCGATGGCGTGCTCTCGGCCGATCCGCGGGTGGTGCCCGAAGCGGTGCAGCTGGAATCGCTCAGCTACGACGAAGCCTGCGAGCTGGCCTACTTCGGCGCCAAGGTCGTGCATCCGCAGACCATGTCGCCGGCGATCGAGCGCGGCCTGCCGATCATCATCCGCAACACCTTCCAGCCCGACCATCCGGGCACGCGCATCACCGCGCGCAGGGACACCGCCGGCCCGGTCAAGGGCCTGACCCTGTCGCCGGACCTGGCCGTGCTCAACCTGGAAGGCACCGGCCTGATCGGCGTGCCGGGCACGGCCGAGCGGGTGTTCGCTGCGCTGCGCGATGCGCGCGTGTCGGTGGTGATGATCTCGCAGGGTTCGTCCGAGCATTCGATCTGCTGCGTGGTCAAGTCCGCCGATGCGGTGCGTGGGCGCGCTGCGCTGCTGACCGCCTTTGCCCACGAGCTGTCCATCGCCCAGATCCAGCGCGTGCAGCTCACCGACGGGGTGAGCGTGCTGGCCGCGGTCGGCGACGGCATGGCCGGCATGCCGGGCGTGGCCGCGCGCCTGTTCGAATCGCTGGGCCGGGCGCGGGTCAACATCCTGGCCATCGCCCAGGGCTCGTCCGAGCGCAACATCTCGGTGGCCATTGCCAGCAGCGACGCGACCAAGGCGCTGCGCGCGGCGCATGCCGGTTTCTGGCTGTCGCCGCAGACCTTCGCGGTGGGCGTGATCGGGCCGGGCAACGTCGGCCGCGCGCTGCTGGAGCAGCTACGTGCCGCCCAGCCGCAACTGCTGGCCAAGGCCAACGTGGACCTGCGCCTGCGCGCGATCGCCTCGTCCCGGCGCATGCTGCTGGCCGAGCGCAGCATCGAGGGCGACTGGAAGGTGCCCTTCGAACAGGCCAGCCAGGCGCTGGACCTGGACCGCTTCACCGAACACCTGCTGGCCTCGCATCTGCCGCACACGGTGATCGTGGACTGCTCGGCCAGCCCGGCCGTGGCCGACCGCTATGCGCAGTGGCTGGCTGCGGGCATCCACGTGGTCACGCCGAACAAGCAGGCAGGCGCCGGCCCGCTGGCGCGCTACCAGGCCATCACCGAGGCCGCTGCCGCCAGTGGCGCGCGTTTTCGCTACGAAGCCACTGTCGGCGCCGGCCTGCCGGTGATCAACACGCTGCGCGACCTGGTCGATACCGGCGATGTGGTGACCAGCATCGAGGGCATCTTCTCCGGCACCCTGGCCTGGCTGTTCAACAAGTTCGACGGCAGCGTGCCGTTCTCCGAACTGGTCGCCCAGGCCCGCGCAATGGGCTACACCGAGCCCGATCCGCGCGAGGACCTGTCCGGCACCGACGTGGCCCGCAAGCTGGTGATCCTGGCGCGCGAGATCGGCAGGACCCTCTCGCTGGAAGAGGTGCAGGTGGAAAGCCTGGTGCCCGAGGGCCTGCGCCAGGCCAGCGTGGAGGACTTCATGGCGCGCCTGGGGCAAGTGGACGCGGTGTTCGCCAAGCGCCTGTCCGATGCGCGCGCCTCGGGCAACGTGCTGCGCTATGTCGGGCGCCTGCACGAAGGCGGCGCCAGCGTCGGCCTGGTGGAACTGCCGGCCGACCACGCCTTCGCCAGGCTGCGCCTGACCGACAACATCGTGCAGTTCAACACGCGCCGCTATTGCGCCAATCCGCTGATCGTGCAGGGCCCGGGCGCCGGCCCGGAAGTCACCGCGGCCGGCGTGTTCGCCGACCTGCTGCGGGTGGCGGCCGGGCAGGGGGCGCGCCTGTGAAGGATCAGGCACGTGCGTTCGCGCCGGCCTCGGTCGGCAACGTCGGCGTCGGTTTCGACATCCTGGGCCACGTGATCGAAGGGCCGGGCGACACGGTCACCGTGCGCCGCATCGACGCGCCGACGGTGCGCATTGCCGCGATCGGCGGCACCACGGTCGACCTGCCGCTGGATGCGCCGTCCAATACCGCCGGCGCGGCGCTGATCGCCATGCGCCAAGCACTCGCGCTGCCGTTCGGCTTCGAGGTCGAGATCGACAAGGGAATACCGCTGGGCTCGGGCATGGGCGGCTCGGCGGCCTCCTGCGTGGCCGCGCTGGTGGCGGCCAATGCGCTGCTGGAGGCGCCGCTGTCGCGCCAGGCGCTGTATCCGTTCGCGCTGGTCGGCGAAGCGGTCGCCAGCGGCGGCAAGCACGGCGACAACCTGGGGCCGATGCTGCTGGGCGGCCTGGTGCTGGCCACCGCCGAGCACTTGGTCAGCGTGCCGGTGCCGCATGCCTGGCACAGCCTGCTGGTGCATCCGGAGGCGATTCTGGAAACCCGCCGTGCCCGTGCCGCGCTGGCCGGCACCTATGCGCTGAACGAGTTCGTCGCCCAGAGCGCCAACCTGGCGCTGGTACTGGCCGGTTGCCATGCCGGCGATGCCGCGCTGGTCCGTGCCGGCCTGAAGGACGTGCTGGTCGAACCGCGCCGGGCGCCGCTGATCGTGGGCTTCGAGGCGGCCAAGGCGGCCATGCTGGCCGGCGGGGCGATGGGCGCCAGCATTTCCGGCGCCGGTCCGAGCATCTTCGGCTGGTTCGAGCAGCGCGCCTGCGCCGAAGCGGCCGCCCCTGCGGTGCAAGCCGCGTTCAAGGCGGCAGGCTTGCAGTCGCAGGCCTGGGTCTCGCGGATCGCCGCGCCGGGCGCGCAGGTGCTGTGATCTGCGCTTGTGGGAGCCGCTTCAGCGGCGAACGGGGCTCGGCCGCTGCAGGCCTTGAGCCCGCAAAAGCACCATTCGCCGCTGTAGCGGCTCCCACCAAGTGCGTTTTTCAACCGGCCGAGTCGGGCGCATTGCGCTGCGAGATGGCCTGGCCTCACCGAGTCACTTTGGAATCTGTCCATGAACTTCATCTCCACCCGCAACGCTTCGCCCGCCGTCTCCCTGAGCGATGCCATCGCCGCTGGCCTTGCGCCCGATGGCGGCCTGTACGTGCCGCAGGCCATGCCGGACGCGCGCGAACTGCAGCCCGGCCATAGCCTGGCGCAGACCGCCGCCACGCTGCTGCAGCCGTTCTTTGCAGGCGACCGGCTGGAGAGCCAGCTCGCGGCGATCTGCGAAAGCGCGTTCGACTTTCCCGCGCCGCTGTTGCCGCTGGCCACGCCCGGTGACCAGGTGCTGGAGCTGTTCCACGGACCCACCGCGGCGTTCAAGGATTTCGGTGCGCGCTTTCTGGCGCAGTGCCTGACCCGCCTGCGCGGCGCCGATGCCAGGCCGCTGACGATCCTGGTGGCGACCTCCGGCGATACCGGCGCGGCGGTGGCGGCGGCCTTCCACCGGCAGCCGAACCTGCGCGTGGTGGTGCTGTATCCGGACGGCCGGGTGTCGCCGCGCCAGGCGCACCAGCTGGGCTGCTTCGGCGACAACATCACCGCCTTGCGCGTGGCCGGCTCGTTCGATGACTGCCAGGCGCTGGTCAAGCGCGCGCTGTCCGATGCGTCACTGCAGGCGCGGGCGCCGCTGAGTTCGGCCAACAGCATCAGCCTGGGCCGCCTGCTGCCGCAGATGAGCTACTACGCGCACGCCGCACTGTGCCACCGCGCGCAGACCGGCCAGGCGCTGAACTTCGTCATTCCCACCGGCAACCTGGGCAATGCGATGGCCGCGATCCTGGCGCGCGCGCTGGGCGTGCCGATCGGCCGGATCGTGCTGGCCACCAACGCCAACCGGGTGCTGCCGGATTACTTCGCCGGCAAGGACTACCTACCGCAACCCAGCGTGGCCACGATCGCCAATGCCATGGACGTGGGCGCGCCGAGCAACTTCGAGCGCCTGCGCTGGCTCTACCACGGCGATGATGCGGCGCTGCGTGCGGCCTTCACCGCGGCCAGCGTCGACGACGATGCAATCGGCCTGCTGATCGCGCGCCGCTACCGGCACTTTGGCGAGGTGTTCTGCCCGCACACGGCTACCGCAGTCAAGGTCCTGGAAGACCTGCGCAACCAGGGCGTGGAGGGCGACTGGGCGGTGGCGGCCACCGCCCACCCGGCCAAGTTCGAAAGCGTGGTCGAGCCGCTGGTGGGCGCGGTGCCCGTGCCGCCGGCGCTGAACGCGCTGCTGCAGCGCCCGGCGCATGCCGATCCGATCCGGCCGGACTACCAGGCCCTGGTCCAGCACATCCTGGCCACGCCGGCCGGCTGATCCGGCTTGGCCGGCGGCAAACCTGTCGCCGGCTGGCGCCTTGGCGAGCCCGGCACGGGCCTGATTTCATCGCCGCCTGTGCAAGACCCTGCGTGCAGGGTCGTCCATCCGTCGTGCCCCGCAATGTTGGCTTGTTCGCCAGGCTGCGGTCGGCCTTGTTCGGTCGCCGCGGTGATGCGCTACCTGGGCATCCTGGTGGTGGGCCCGTGGGCGCTGGTCACGACCTGTTCTTCGGCCTGCTCAAGGCGCTGGCCGAGGAGCACATCGCGCTGGCCATCGCGCAGGACGTGCGCATCATCGATGCCGGGTCCGATCCGGCGCGCGCGGCGACCGAACACGCCCGGCCCACAGGCGAGGGCGCGCCGGCCTGAATGCCCGGCTCAGTTGTCCAGCAGGCTCAGGCCCAGGATCGTGCCGAGCACGGCCGCCAGCATGACGTGGCTGCCGTTACTGGCGGTGCCGTAGCGATAACGGCTGTAATAGCCGTCTTCATAACCACGGCGGAACCCTTCGCGAAAGTAGTGGTTGTAGGTGTCCTGGCCGAGGTAATAGCCGTAGTAGCCATAGTTGGCGTCCTGGTAGGCGTAGGGCGTGTCAACGCTGAAACTCCAGCCGTCCTGGCGATCGGCGCGACCGGCCTGGAAGCCTTCGTTGTAGCCGTAATTGACCGCCTGGCGCAGCAGGTCGGCGCCGTAGCGGTTGGTCTGGTAATACGCGCCACCCCAGCCGTAGCGATAGCTGGCCGGCGTGTAGTAGTAGGGATCACGTTGGTGGTCGTAGCCGCGCGATTGCCAGCGGTCCTGCTGCGCATGGAGACGGCGGGCATAGTCCTGCTGGTAGCGGTGCTGGGCGTGGCGGCGCTGGCGTTCCAGTTCGCGCCCGCGCTGTTGGGCCAGGCGATGACGCTGGTCTTCGCCGCGGCGATACTCCTCGGCGCGGTGGCGCTCTTCACGGATGCGGCGCTGCTGCTGGTCGCGGTCGAGCCGGGTCAGATCGTGGTTGCGGCGCCCATCCCCATCCCGGTCGCGATCGCCTCGATCGCCGGTGCCCGATGGCAGCGCGCCTTGGTTGCGTCGGTCCTGGTCCTGCATCCTGGAGATCTCGCGCCGCTGCTGCGGGCGCTGGCGCAATGCGTCGTTGTCGCTGCGGGCCTGCAGTTCACGCACGCGGGAGGCGGCGCGGCCGTCCTCCTGCCGGCGACCCCGCCGTTGCTCGGCCAGTTGCTGCTGGCGTTGGGCCTGCGCGCGGTGGTCGTCGCGCTGCTGTTGCTGGTCGCGCCGCTGCTGGAGCAAGGCCTCGCGCGGGTCGTCCCCTCGACGCTGGTGCTGCGCGGCGGCCTGCTGGCGCTGGGCCTGCTGCTGCGCGTTGCGTTGGCGCATTCCGCGCAGCTGGTCGCCGCGCTGCTGGTCGCGCAGTTCGGACTGCTGGCGCATCTGTTCGGCCTGCTGCCGCGCCTGGGCGCGCTGTCCGTCCTGGTTGTCCTGCTGCTGCTGGCGCTGTTCCCGTTGGACGCGGATGGCGTCCTCGCGCTGCGCATTGCGTTGCCCGGCCTGCTGGCGTTGCTGTTCGGCGCGCTGTTGCGCCTGGGCACGCCGTTGGTCCTGGCGATCGTGTTGCTGCTGTTCGGCACGCTGCTGCTGGGCACGTTGCCCGGCCTGCGCGCGCTGGTCATCGCGCTGCGGGCGTTGCTCCTGCGGCTGGTCGCGGGCGTTTTCCTGCTTCTGGCGCGACTGTTCGATGCGCTCGCGCATCATCGCGCCACGGCCCTCGGGCTTGTCCTGGGCCCGCAGCGGCGTCACGCTGGCCAGCAGCATCGAGGCGCAGATCGCCATCGCCAGTACGCGTGGGACGAGGGGGTGGAAGCTGTACATCGTCATGTGCCCCGGTGGTGTACCGGCCTGGTGGAAGGTGTGCATTTATTGCAGGCGCCAATGAATCCCGGATGAGAGCAGACGCCCTCAAATCCCCTGTTTCCCACACTTTTCGCACGGAAACGGTTACAACGCACAAGCTCAGCTAAACGCGCTCGCGGCGCGGGCCGGCCGCCGCGGTGTAGGCTGGCCGCCGGACCAGGAACCGCCCATGCACGCCGACGATTTCGCGCTTCCCGACGGCCAGCGCGATGCGCTGGAGGCGGCCTACGCAACGCCGCCGCGGGCCTATCACACCCTCGACCACGTGGCCGAAGTGCTGCGCCATTACCGCGAAGTGGCGCAAGGGCCAGGCTGGCGCCAGCCGCGCGAGGTGCAGCTGGCGGTGCTGTACCACGACGCGATCCATCAGGCCGGGCGCGGCGACAACGAGGCCCGTTCGGCGCAGCTGGCCCGCCAGGAGATCGGCCGCTGGCTGCCCGACGAAGGCATCGACATCGATCGGGTGGTGCAGCTGATCGAACTGACCGCGCGCCACGGGGCGATCGGCCGCCAGGAGGTGGATGAAGAGGCCGCGCTGTTCCTGGATTGCGACATGGCGATCCTGGCGGCGGTGCCGGCGGTGTTCGACGCCTACGATGCGGGCATCGCGCGCGAATACCGGCCGGTGGCGCCGGGCTGGATCTTCCGGCGCAAGCGGCGCCGGTTTCTCAAGGGGCTGCTGGCGCGCGAACGCATCTATCTCAGCGACTTCTTCCATGCGCGGCTGGATGCGGCCGCACGCGCGAACCTGCGCCGGGTCACGCGCGGTTTCTGGCGGTTTTGAACACGCCCCGGAGCAGGGTGCCCAACGGCGGCCTGTTGCTGCGCGGCAGCATGATCGCGCTTGGTCCCCACGTTCCTTCCAATGGTCTGTCACCGATTTTCCCTGTGATTGCAGGGCCTGGCGTGGTGCGCCTGAATGCTGTCATTCACCCGACCCGACCGTGTCACCGGGATTGAACAGTTTGATCCCCATGATGCGCCCACGTCCGCTCCCGCCGGGGTTGAAGTCGAACTTCCTTCCGGCCCGTGCGGACGACCAATCCGGCCTTGAAACGCTTGTTTTACAGGCCCTGCAGCCAGGCCGTCGCGCCCTTCGCGGCGCGGCGGCCGCTGGCAAGACAGGCGGTGAGCAGGTAGCCGCCGGTCGGCGCTTCCCAGTCGAGCATCTCGCCGGCGCAGAACACGCCCGGCACCAGCTTCAACATCAATGCCCCATCCAGCGTCTCCAGCCGCACGCCTCCGGCGCTGCTGATGGTTTCGGCCAGCGGCCTTGGCCGTTGCAGCAGCAGCGCAAGGCGATGGATGGCCGCCGCCAGCCGCGCAGGATCATGCCGCGCCGCGGCATCGGTGGCCTCGAACACCAGCGCTGCCTTGGCCCCTTCGATCGCGCTCGCGCGGCGCAGGTGCTCGCCGACCGAGCGGCCCCTGCGCGGACGCGACAGCTCGCTCACCAGGCGCTGCAGGTCGCGGCCCGGGGCCAGGTCCAGTTCCAGCAGTGCATGGCCATCGCGCTCGATCGCCGCGCGCAGGTCCGGGGCGATGGCGTAGATCAGGCTGCCTTCGATTCCGGTCTCGGTCAGCACGCATTCGCCCTGCTGCGCATGGGCCTGGCCGCCTGCATCGCGCCAGTGTGCGACCACCGGCTTGAGCGGCGCGCCGGCGTGTCTGGTCATGTGCGCGCTGAAGGCGATGTCGAAGCCGCAGTTGGCCGGTTTCAACGGCGCCACCGCCACCCCGCGCGCGGCCAGCCAGGGTTGCCAGGCGCCATCGGAGCCCAGCTGCGGCCAGCTCGCTCCGCCCAGCGCCAGCACGGTGGCATCGGCACTGACCCTGCGCGGGCCATCGGGCGTCTCCAGGCGCAGCGCGCCGTCCTGGTCCCAGCCGGTCCAGCGATGCTGCACGTGGAAGCGCACGCCCTGGTCCTTGAGCCGGCGCACCCAGCCGCGCAGCAGCGGCGCGGCCTTCAGGTCGGTCGGGAACACCCGCCCCGAGCTGCCGACGAAGGTCTGCACGCCCAGGCCCGCAGCCCAGGCGCGCACGGCGCCGGCGTCGAAGTCGTCCAGCCACGCGCCCACTTCACCTGCACGTTCGCGATAGCGCGCATCGAAGCCCGGGCGCGGCTCGGCATGGGTCAGGTTCATGCCGCCCTTGCCGGCGATCAGGAACTTGCGCCCGACCGAGCCCTTGGCCTCGTACAGATCGACGGACAGGCCGGCGGCGCGGGCGGTTTCGGCGGCCATCAGGCCGGCCGGGCCACCGCCGACGATGGCCAGGGTGGGGCCGGGTGTAGGTGTTGCGGACATCGCAGCATTATGGAGCCGCGCGCGCATGACCGATGGCGGGCATCGCGGTGGCCATCGTCAAGGACGGTTTGATCTCGGCTCTGAAATCCTGACGCCGGCCTGCTGCCAGCAGTCGTCATCCCCGCGAAGGCGGGGATCCGGTGCCTTGAACTTGAATGTGCCAAGGCACTGGGTTTCCGCTTTCGCGGCAATGACAATCTCCTTCGTTCGCTCGCTGTGTTTGATCGTTTTGACGATCCCAGGCACGGCGCTGCGCCTCAAGGTGCCTTGACATCCAGCAGTTCGACGTCGAACACCAGCGAGGCGCCCGGCGGGATCACGCCACCGGCGCCGGCATCGCCGTAGCCCATCTCGGCCGGAATCAGCAAGGTGCGCTTGCCGCCGACCTTCATCCCGGCCACGCCCTGGTCCCAGCCCTTGATGACGCGGCCGCCGCCCAGCGCAAAGGTGAACGGTTCGCCGCGCTCGACCGAGCTGTCGAACTTCTCGCCGCGCCTGTCCGGCCTGGTGTCGTCATAGATCCAGCCGGTGTAGTGCACGGTGACGGCGCTGCCGGTGGTGGCGACCACGCCGGTGCCGGGGGCGATGTCGTTGATCTGCAGCTTGGCCACGCTGCCGTGCAGTTCGGCCGGCGGCTTGGCCGGGGTGCAGGCGGCCAGCGCAAGCGCCAGCACAAGGGGGGTCCACAGGCGCATCGCGCGCTCCTCTATCCAGGTCAAGCGCGACACGGTAGCAGGGCCGGCGGGCGCGGGCGGCTATCCTGTGCTCCATGGCCAAGCTCCTGCTCAACCTGCGCAATGTCCCCGACGATGAGGCCGAGGAGATCCGCGCCTGGCTCAGGCGCGAACAGCTGGCCTTCTACGAGACCATGCCCAGCAGCTGGGGCATCAGCCACGGTGGCATCTGGCTGGAAGACGATGCGCAGCTGCCACGGGCCAGGGCGCTGATGGTCCAGTACCAGGCTGGCCGTGGTGCCACGGCGCGGGCGGCGGCGCAACAGGCGCGCCGGGACGGCAAGGCGGAGAGCTTCGCCAGCCAGCTGCGCGCGCGGCCGCTGTACGTGGTCGGGGTGCTGGTGGCGATCGTGGTGATCGTGGTGGTGACCCTGGCGCTGCCGTGGTGGCTGCTGCGTTGACCGGGCCGCGGCGCCTGCTGGCCGGCGCTCATCCTGCGCCCGGGTGTGCGGCGCCCGGGCGCCTGCCGCGGAAGTCGGGGAAAAGTTCGCCCAGCGCGTCCAGCAGCGTGTTCCAGCCCTGCCGGGTGCGCTCCAGGGAGGCGGCCCAGCGCGGGTCCAGGGTGTGGGTCAGGTTGAGCCGGCAATAGTCGCCGGCTGCGGTCAGCTCCAGCCGCACCACGCTCAGCGGGTCTTCGCCGTCGTCGGCCATCCCCCAGGTGAACTCCAGCAACTCCGGGCGCACCAGCCGCAGGAACCGGCCCACGTGGTGGATGACCCTGCCGCCGCGTTCCACCCGCAGCGAAAAGCGCCCGCCCACGCGCGGGTCGATATCCAGCCCCAGCACGCGCTCGTCGGCGACCTGGCCGAACATCCACATGCCCAGCGTGTGCGGGGTCAGCCAGGCGTCGAACATGCGCTCGGGAGTGGCCGCGTAGTGGCGGGTCAGGACGATCTGCGGTGGCGCGGCGGTCTCGGTCATGGCGGCGGCCTGCGGGGTGGCCGCCGGCGAAGAAGGCAAGGGGATGCACAGGCTGCCCAGATGCGCGCGGCGGCGCAACTGCGTTGTTTGGCGCGGTGAGCGTCAGGTCCCGCGCCGGGGCCGGCCCGCGCCGGGTCGGGTGGCTAGCGGGTGGCTAGAATGCGCGGCATGGTCCTGAACATTGCCGCCTACCATTTCGTCGCCATCGACGACCCGCGCGCCTTGGCCGATGCGCTGCATGCGCGCGCGGCCGCCGCCGGCCTGCGCGGCACGCTCCTGGTGGCACCGGAAGGGCTGAACCTGTTCCTGGCCGGCGCACCGACGGCGCTGCGCGGGTTCCTGGACCAGCTTCGGGCCGATCCGCGCTTTGCCACGCTCAAGGCCAAGCAAAGCCACAGCGCCACGGTGCCCTTCGCCCGGCTCAAGGCCAAGGTCAAGCCGGAGATCATCACCTTCGGCCACGCCGGCACCGCCCCGCTCGGGCGCGGGCGCGCCCCGGCGGTGTCGCCGCACGACCTGGCGCGCTGGCTGGACCAGGGCTGCGACGACGCAGGCAGGCCGGTGGTCCTGCTGGACACCCGCAACCAGGAGGAAGTCGGCCACGGCAGCTTCGTCGGTGCGCTGACCCTGCCGATCACCGATTTCACCCAGCTTCCGGACGCCCTGGCGCCACATCGCCCCGCGCTGGCCGGCGCGACCGTTGTCAGCTTCTGCACCGGCGGGGTGCGCTGCGAGAAAGCCGCGCTGTGGATGGGCGACACCGGCATGGCCAACGTGCTGCAGCTGGAAGGCGGGATCCTGGGTTATTTCGAGCAGGTGGGCGGGCGTCATTACGATGGCGCCTGCTTCGTGTTCGACCAGCGCGTGGCGCTGCGGCCCGACCTGTCGCCGGTCGCGGCGCAGGACTGACCCCTTCAGCGGGCGCGCAGCACCCGGCCGCGGCCCTCGCGCTTGGCCTGCAGCAGGGCCTGGTCGGCCCGACGCATCGCCGCCTCCAGGGTTTCGGTGATCCGCACCTGGCAGACGCCAGCGCTGAAGGTGATCGTGCGCGGTGCCGGCACCCTGCGCACCGCTTCGCACAGGGCCTGGACCAGCTGCACGGCCGCCTGTTCGTTGACCCCGGGCATCAGCAGCACGAATTCCTCGCCGCCCAGGCGCCCGAGCACGTCCTGGCGGCGGCTGTGCCGGCGCATCGTGTCGGCAACCGCGGCCAGGGCCACATCGCCGGCGGCATGGCCGAAGTCGTCGTTGATCTGCTTGAAGTGGTCCAGGTCCAGGTAGGCCAGCGACAACGGCCTGCGCGCATTGCGGGTCAGGGTGAAGACCTCGCGCGCGCTGCGGAACCAGCCCTCCCGGTTGAACAGTCCGGTCAGCATGTCCAGGTCTGCGCGCAGCTCCAGCTGGCGGCGCAGTTGGAACAGCTCCAGCGCGATCTGCAGGCGCTCGCGGCGCAGGAGCAGCCCGGCCGCCACGCCCAGCGCGACCATGGCCAGCGCGCTCCACCATGCCGCCGGCGTCTGCTGCCGCCAGGCCAGCAGGCACAGCAGCGGCAGGACCAGCACTGCGACCATGCCGATCGTGCTGCGTACACGGATGGTCAGTGGCAGGACCATCATCGCCAGCAGCATCACCACCACCTGGACCAGGCCCAGGTGCGCAGGTCCGGCCCGGGTGTCCAGGACCAGGCCGACACTGATCAGGCCGATGCCCAGCACCGCCAGCCCGGCCGAGACACCATCGCTGACCCGACCGCGGCGGATCGCGGCCGCCAGCCCGGCGCTGGCCAATGCCAGCGCGATGCGCCAGGGCAACAGCCGCCAAGCGTATGGCGCGTCGCGCAGCAGCTCGCCGATCGCGCCGATCAGCAACAGCAACGGCATGGCCAGGAACAGGATCACCAGGTAGCGCCGCGATTGCGCGCGCTGCTGGGCGATGAGCTCCTTGCGCTGTTCCAGTGCCAGGTCATCGACCCGGCCGTTCAACCACCCCATTCCCTGTCGCCCCTGATTCGACGCGCCCACCATAGCCAAAAGGCAGGTGACGGGCGGTGAACCCGCCGCTGGCCACCGTCGGCTGCGTGCCGGTTCATCGGGTGCGCCCGTCCGGCCCATGGGCAGCGACGGCGCCGGGGGTGTGCTGCTGGGCTGAAAACAGCATCGCGCTGATGGGGCTGGAAGCCGCCTCGCCAGCCCCCATGTCCAGACCATGAACACATCGATCCCACAGATCCCCTATTCCGTGCTGGACCTGGCGCCTGTCTGCGAAGGCAGCACGCCGGCCCAGGCCTTCGCCAACACCCTGGACCTGGCGCGCAACGCCGAACACCTGGGCTACACGCGCTACTGGCTGGCCGAACACCACAACATGCCCGGCATCGCCAGCGCCGCCACCGCGGTCCTGATCGGGTATGTGGCCGGTGGCACCTCGACCATCCGGGTCGGTTCGGGCGGGGTGATGCTGCCCAACCATGCACCGCTGCAGGTGGCCGAGCAGTTCGGCACGCTGGCCACCCTGTATCCGGGCCGCATCGACCTGGGATTGGGCCGGGCGCCGGGCACAGACCAGGCCACCGCACGCGCGCTGCGCCGCTATTTCGACGGCGCCGACCGGTTTCCAGCCGATGTGGCCGAACTTCTGCACTATTTCGACCCGGTCCAGCCCGGCCAGCTGGTCCAGGCCGTGCCCGGGGCGGGCCTGGAGGTGCCGGTCTGGCTGCTGGGCTCCAGCCTGTTCAGCGCCACCCTGGCCGCGCAGCTGGGTCTGCCGTTTTCCTTTGCTTCGCACTTCGCGCCCGACGCGATGGATCAGGCGCTGATGGTGTACCACCGCGATTTCCGGCCCTCGCGCCGTCTGCAGCAGCCGTACGCGATCCTGGCGCTGAACGTGATCGCCGCCGACACCGATGCGCAGGCCCAGCGCCTGTTCACCAGCGTCCAGCAGAGCTTCGTCAACCTGCGCCGGGGGCGCCCGGGGCTGCTTCCGCCGCCGATCGAGGACATCGAGAACTTCTGGCAGCCGCACGAAAAACCGGGCGTGCAGAACGCGCTGGCCTGCAGCGTGGTCGGTTCCCCGCAGACCGTGCGCGCCGGCCTGGCGGCCTTCATCGAACGTCATCGCCCCAACGAGATCATGATCGCGGCCAACATCTACGAGCACGCCGCGCGGGTGAAGTCCTACCGCATCGCTGCCGAGGCCATGGCCCAGGCCGCTGCGGCCTGACCCGGGCCATGCCAGCGGCCGTGGTCAACGCGCTGGCCGGGCGCGGCCGATCCCATTGAAGCTGGCTGTCGCTGCCGGCGCCGGGGTGACCGGCGCCGGCCAAGCCGAGGTCGGGCAAGCCGAGGTCAGGGCCGCGGCGAACGCTGGCTGGCAGCCGGCGCGCTCCAGCCGCAGCGCTTGCCTTCGTTCTGCTGCTTGAGCCACGCCTCAAGCGGCTGGAAGTATTCGAGCATCGGCGCGGCGTCCATCCTGTCGCTGCCGGTGAGGCCCTTGAGCGTGTCCGGCCAGGGTTGGCTGGAACCTTTCTGCAGCATCGCCCAGAACTTCTGGCCGGCGCGCTTGTTGCCATAGAAGCTGCACTGGTTGAGTGGACCGGTATGGCCGGAGGCGTCGCACAGCGCCTTGTAGAACTGGAACTGCAGGATGTGGGCCATGAAGTAGCGCGTGTAGGGCGTATTGCCCGGCACGTGGTACTTGGCGCCGGCGTCGAAGTATTCCTCGCCGCGTGGTGTTGCCGGGGCCACGCCCTGGTACTGCGCCTTCAGCTGCCACCAGGCGCTGTTGTAGTGCTCCGGCGTGATCGAGCCGTCGAACACGCCCCAGCGCCAGCGGTCGATCATCAGCCCGAACGGCAGGAAGGCGACCTTGGACAGGGCCATGCGCATCTGGGCGTTGACCAGCGCCTGTTCGCCGGTCGGCGCGTCCTTGACCAGGCCGATGGACGCCAGGTACCTGGGCGTCATCGCCAGCACGATGGTGTCGCCGATGGCTTCGTGGAAGCCGTCGTTGGCCCCGCCCTGGAACACCGGCGGCTGGCTGTTGTAGGCCAGGTCGTAATAGAGGTGGCCCAGTTCGTGGTAGAGCGTGGTGAAGCTTTCCTCATCCGGTTCGATGCACATCTTGGTGCGCACGTCGCCGGTCATGTCCATGTCCCAGGCACTGGCATGGCAGACCACCTCGCGGTCACGCGGCTTGATGAACTGGGACTTCTGCCAGTAGCTCTTCGGCAGCGACGGCATGCCCAGCGAGGTGTAGAAGTCCTGTGCGCGGGCGGCCATGGCCTTGGCGCCGGCCAGGGCGGCGGCGCGGCGCAGGTCGGCGACGCGGGCGATGGCCTGGTCGTAGGCGAGGCGGTTCAGGCGCGTGCGTTCGGCATCGTCGGGGTCGTGGCCAAGCGCCTGCAGCTGTGCGGTGTAGGCGGCATCGCGCGCGCCCTCGAACGGATCCTCCGGCGCAAGTGCGGCCGTCTTGAGCGTCTTTTCGTACTGCGCATCGTCCAGCGCCTGCAGCGCGCCGGTGATGTCCAGACTGCCCGCCTCGGGGTAGGGCTGCAGCAGGTCCCACAGGTTGCTCCAGTCCTGCTGCCACATGTTGCCCAGCAGATGCGCCGGCAGCAGCCCGCCATCGACCTGGCCGCGCATGCCGTAGTGCGCTTCCAGCTTGCCGCGCGCGTAGCAATGCAACTGCTCGTAGAGTGGCTTGACCTGGCTCCACAGGCGATTGGTCTCGGCGGCCACTTCGCCCGGGGCCATGTCGTAGCCACTGCGCCACAGCTCGCCGGCATCGGCAAAGCCCATGTCCTGCGCGCCTTCGTTGACCAGGGCGACAAAGCGCGTGTAGCGCTCGCGCATGGGCGGGGCGATCGAATGCCAACCCTGCCAGGCGTCGAGCTGGGCGTCGTAGTCGCGGCTGCTGGCCAGCACGCTTTCCAGCGCGCCCAGTTGACGGCAGCTGCGTGCCTGACCTTCGCCGGTACAGTACGTACCGGCGCCATACATGCCTTCCATCTGGGTGGCGATGCGGGTGAGTTCGGCCAGCTTCTGCGGATCCTGCGGCGCGGGCATGGCGGTCATCAGCCTGAGCAATTGGATCGCACGTGCGGTCTGCGGCGGCATCTGTTTGCCCTCGAAACGCCGCGACTGGGTGATCCAGGCATTGAGCTGGGTCAGCGCGCGTTCGTTGGCCCTGGACGCCACCCGCTGGCTGTCATCGTTGATGTAGGTGGACGAGAGCCACTGCGCCGCATTGAGCTCGGGCGACTGGGCGCGCAGTCCGGTATTGATGCGCTCGACGAATTCCTCGGCGGTCTCGCCCTTCGGTGCCGGTGGTACGCCATCCGGCGTGGCTGGTTGGTCCGAACCGCAGCCGGACAGGCCCGCCAGCGACAGGCACGCGGCGGTGGCAAACACGAGGTGGCGTGGCTTCACGAATGGGTTCCTGGCAGGGTGCTGCCCGCAGGCTAGAGAAGCGCCCGGCGCGCCGCAAGGGCGCTGTCCAATGGGTCAGGCGGGCAGGGCGGCGCGGATGCGTTCGCGCAGGCGCTGGGCCCTGCGTCGGATCTTGCGCCGGGCCAGGGTGTTGAACCAGCGCGCCAGCGGCACCAGCTCCTTGCCGGCCACGATCGACTTGGCATCCACGCACACCAGGCGCACGCCGGCATCACTGGGCAGCACCAGCAGGTTGCCGGCATTGAGGTCGAACAGCGCGATGCGATGGCGCAGCAGCCAGTCTTCGAAAGCATCCACTGCCGCGCACAGCACCTGCGCCGGATATTGCGGCTGCTCGAACAGCAGCGCATACAGGCTGGGTGCGGGCGTGCCATCGGCAAGGGTGATCCGCTCGCAGCACAGTGCCGGGCCATAGGCGGTGGGGAGGATGCCCAGCACCGTGGCCATGTGCGCCTGCAGCTCGCTGGCCGGCAGGCGTGCGGACAGCTGCAGCCAGGCGCGCAGTTCGGCGTGGTTTTCGTCGTGCTGCGGCTTGCGCGCGGCCCGCCAGCGCTGCAGCCGCTGGCGCAGGCCCACCCGGCTGCGCTGGCCGGCCGGCAGCATGAACTTCAGGCACTGCCGGGTGTCGCGGCGATCGATCACGCACACGCGGTTGGCGCCGCGGCCGATCACGGTCATGTGCTGCCAGGCATCGCCGGGGCGTGGGCCGGATTGGGTGCTCATGCGCGTCCCCTCACGCCGGTGTCAGTGTGAAGCCCGCCGCCGGATCAATGCGGCAGGCCGCGCTGGGCCAGCCAGGCGCGTGCGTCATCGGCATCGTGCGTCATCCAGGCCTGGGTGGAGCCCATGCGGAACGAGTAGCCCCAGGCGTCCATGTCGGCCATCAGCCGCGCCCGGCCCACGCCCGGCAACGCGTCGGCCAGCACCACCTGCAGGTAGCAGGTGGCGTCTTCCTCGATGTCCGAATCGGTCGCATCGGTGTGCACCAGTGCGCGCGCCTCGGGCGTGAGCACGATCAGGTGGCAGGCCTCGTGCAGCATCGAGTGCAGCGGCGTGTCGCCGCGCACGTAGACGTTGTGCGCGATCACGCCCGCTTCCGGATCGCCCCAGAAGCTGCCCGGGATCGGCACCCCATCGGGCACCCGATGCAGCACCAGTCCGAAGCGCGCCAGCAGCGCGGCCAGGGTCGCGAATTCGAGCTCGCGCACCCGCAGCACGGTCAGCGCTGCGGCATCGCTGCCCGGCGCCGGCGGGGTGGAATCATCCAAGGCAAGGGTGGTCTGGCTGGACATGGCGGGCGGATGGGCGAGACGCGGATGGGCGCAGGCGCGCGGCCCCGCGCCGGTGGTCAGGCCTTGCCGTCGGGCAGGGCCACCGAGATGTCCAGCACGTCGTGGTCACCTTCCTTGAGCAGGTCGACCTTGACCGCCTCGGCGTCGACGTTGACGTACTTCTTGATCACCTCCAGCAGCTCGCGCTGCAGCAGCGGCAGGTAATCCGGTGCGCCACGCTGGTTGCGTTCCTGCGCGATGATGATCTGCAGGCGGTTCTTGGCGGTCTCGGCGGTGTTCTTCTTGGCCTTGAGGAAATCGAACATGCCCATGCTCAACCCCCGAAGAGCTTGCTGAAGAAGCCTTTCTTTTCAACCGAAGTAAAGCGCATCGGACGGTCTTCGCCCAGCAGCCGCGCGACCGCATCGTCGTAGGCCTGGCCGGCCGGCGATTCCAGGTCCAGGATCACCGGTTCGCCCTTGTTGGAGGCGTTGAGCACGTCGCCGGACTCGGGGATGATGCCGATGGTCTTCAGGCCCAGCACTTCCTCCACGTCCTTGACCGAGAGCATCTCGCCGGTTTCCACCCGTGCCGGGTTGTAGCGGGTCAGCAGCAGGTTGGGCATGAGCGTCTTGCCTTGCTCGGCGCGGCGGGTCTTGGAATCGAGCAGGCCCAGGATGCGGTCCGAATCGCGCACCGAGGACACTTCCGGGTTGACCACCACGATCGCCTTGTCGGCGTAGTACATGGCCAGGAACGCGCCCTTCTCGATGCCGGCCGGCGAGTCGCAGACGATGAAGTCGAAGCCGTCCGCGTCCAGGTCGTTGAGCACCTTCTCCACCCCTTCCTTGCTCAGCGCGTCCTTGTCGCGGGTCTGCGAGGCGGCCAGCACGAACAGCGTGTCGAAGCGCTTGTCCTTGATCAGGGCCTGCCTGAGCGTGGCCTCACCCTGGGTGACGTTGATGAAGTCGTATACCACCCGGCGCTCGCAGCCCATGATCAGGTCCAGGTTGCGCAGGCCGACGTCGAAGTCGATGACGGCCACCTTCTTGCCGCGCCGGGCCAGGCCGCAGGCGATGCTGGCGCTGGTGGTGGTCTTGCCTACGCCGCCCTTGCCGGACGTGACGACGATGATCTCAGCCAATGGTGTTCTCCTGGGGAAGTGGTGTGCGGTGGAGCCTTGCCATGTTGCGTGGAGCGCCTCGGCAAACGCCGGGCCGCCAATGCCGCGCGCCTAGTCCTGCGCGGCGATGTTCAGTTGCCCGTCTTCCAGCCACACCTGCACGGCCTTGCCGTGCAGCGCGCGCGGGACGTCGTCGAGCACCTTGTAGTGCCCGGCCACGGCGACCAGTTCGGCATGGAAGGCGCTGCAGAAGATGCGGGCGTCCTGGTTGCCCTGGGCGCCGGCCAGCGCACGCCCGCGCAGCGCGCCGTAGATGTGGATGGAGCCGTCGGAGATCACTTCCGCACCGGCACCCACCGCGGTCAGCACGGTCAGGTCGCGCTGTTCGGCGTAGAGCTGCTGGCCCGAGCGCACGGCGGTCTTGTGGACCAGACCCGGCTGCACGGTGGCCTTGGCCGGTTCGGGTGCGGCGACCGGCACCGGGGCCGGCGGCGGGGCAGCGGCCGGTTCGCCGCGCTCGTACTGGGCGCGGAACTTGGCCAGCAGCGGCAGGCCGAGCTGTTCGGCCAGGGCCTGGATCTCGGAGGTGCCGTAGGCCAGCGCGACCGGCAGCACGCCGGCCGCGCGCAAGCCTTCCAGCAGCGCGCGCGCGGTGGCCAGCTCGGGCGTCTGCATCAGCCCGCCGAAATCGATGATGACCGCGGCCCGCCCGAACAGCCTGGGCGCGCGCTCGACCCGCGCGCGCATCTCGCCCACCAGCGCCTCCACGTCCAGCGTGCGCACGCGCAGGTTGGCCACGCCGACCTGGCCGATCTTGAGTTCGCCAGCCTGCTCGTAGCTGCTGGCAGGGGAAGGCGTGCTCATGTGCCGGTGGACCGCTTGGCGCTGGCAGGGGTGAACCGGCGCGGGCGGGTCCAGGCCGTGTCGGGCAGCTGGCCGCGGTAGGTTTCCAGCACCCACGGATAGCTGCACAGCTCCTTCATCAGCATGCTGGCGCGGACCTGCACACCGGGCATGACGTGCTGGCCGACCTCGCGGAAGTCGAAGCTGCCATGGAACAGCAGGGCCGGATCGGCGCCATGGTCCAGGAACACCTCGCAGGCCAGCTGCGGGTAGCGCAGCTCGGCGTAGCTCTGCACGTCGGCGTAGAACGCACGGCCCACGCCGCCGCCGCGGCGGCGGCTGGCCACCACGATGCGGTCGATATAGAAAAAATCGGGGTAACGCTCCTGGAACCAGGCGTAGTTGCTGCTGTCGTGGCCGGCGCCGGAGCCGAAACCGACCAGGAACCCGGCCAGGTTGCCATCACGCTCGGCGACGCGGAAATACTCGGCACGTTCAAAGAAATCGTGCACGCGTGCGCTGTCCAGCGGCAGGATCGCAAGGCCTGCGTTGTTGTTCAGGGCCAGGACGGAATCCAGCTCGTGCTCGCGCACATCGCGGATGACGATCGACATCGGGCTTGCTCCATGATACTGCGCCCCGGCAGCGCCGGAACCGGGCCGATTATCGCATGGGCGGCCCCAGCTGCGGGCGGCCGGTCGCGTCCCGGGCGCGTTGCGGGCATGACTTCGGACTCAGGTCGCGCGGTGGCCGCGGCACGTAAGATGCAGGCATGTTCGGACCCATCGCCCATACCCGCCTGTTGCGCGCCGCCGGGCTTTACACCTGGGCGATGGTGGGCATTCCCATCATTCTGAACGTCTGGTTCCTGCCGCCTTCGCGCGGAACGCAGGGCCAGGGACTGAACCTGCCGATGGCGCTGGGCGGCTATCTGGCCTTCGGCCTGTGCTACTGGCTGGCCACCCGCACCCTGCACGAACGCCCGCCGCAGCATCCCAGCCCGGGCAGCGTGGCGCTGCTGCTGGTGATGATCTCGGCGGCGGTGGCGGTCGGCTTCTACACCCAGACCGGCCTGGGCGCACTGCTGCTGGTGGTGGTGGCGGGGGTGCTGCCGTGGATGCTGGAGCTGCGCTGGGCGGTGCTGTGGCTGATGTTCGCCCACGTGCCGCTGGTGCCCTCGTTCATGGCCCGCGAGGATTTCAATCTGTGGGAGTCGGTGTTCCAGTCGTCCTTCTACGTGGGCTTTGCCGCGTTCGTGCTGGTCACCGCCTACGTGGCCCGCCAGCAGGCTCAGGCCCGCGAGGAACAGCGCCGTCTGAACGCCGAACTGCGGGCCACCCGGGTGCTGCTGACCGAAAGCGCGCGGGTCAACGAGCGCACCCGCATCTCGCGCGAACTGCACGATTTGCTGGGCCATCACCTGACCGCGCTGAGCCTGAACCTGGAAGTGGCCGGTCACATCAGCGAAGGTCGCGCCCGGGAGCACGTCCGCCAGGCCCATACCCTGGCCCGGCTGCTGCTGACCGACGTGCGCGAGGCGGTCAGCCAGCTGCGCGAATCCGGCTCGATCGACCTGGCCGCCGCGCTGTGGCCGCTGGCCGAACACGTCCCCTCGCTGGACATCCACCTGGACCTGCATGAGCCGCTGACCCTGGAGGATCCCGAGCGCGCCCACGTGCTGTTGCGCTGCGCCCAGGAAATCATCACCAATGCCGTGCGCCATGCCGGTGCGCACAACCTGTGGATCAGTTGCCGCCGCGAGGGGGCCGATCTGTTGATGGAAGCCCGCGATGACGGCCGCGGCGTGGGCGAGCTGGTCGCCGGCAACGGCCTGCGTGGCATGCGCGAGCGTCTGCGCCAGTACGGCGGCCAGCTGCAGCTGGACACCGGCCAGGGCACCGGCTTCGGCCTGAGCCTGCGCCTGCCGGCGGCCAGCGACGATCCGCTGTTGCCTGCGCCGGCGATCCCGGCCGAACTCACGACTTCTTCTGGAGACACCGCATGATCCGCGTCTGCCTGGTCGACGACCAGAACCTGGTACGCCAGGGCATCCGCTCGCTGCTGGCGCTGGACGATGGCATCGAGGTGGTGGGCGAGGCGGCCGATGGCCGCCAGGCCGTGGAGCTGATCCCGCAGCTCAAGCCGGATGTGGTGCTGATGGACATGCGCATGCCGGTGATGTCCGGCCTGGAGGCCTTGCAGGCCCTGGCCCGGCTGCAGCAGCTGCCGCCCAGCATCATCCTGACCACCTTCGACGACGACCAGCTGGTGCTGGCCGGGCTCAAGGCCGGCGCCAGGGGCTACCTGCTCAAGGATGTGTCGCTGGAGCAACTGGTCGGTGCGATCCGTGCGGTGGCCGATGGCGGCTCGCTGGTTCAGCCGGCGGTGACCCAGCGCCTGTTGTCGGGGCTGGAGCACATGCGCAACGAGTTCTTCAGCCTGGACCGTCCCGATCCGCTGACCGACCGCGAGACCGAGATCCTGCGGCTGATGGCCTCGGGCTTCTCGAACAAGGAAATCGCAAACTCCCTTGGCGTGGCCGAGGGCACGATCAAGAACCACGTGTCCAACATCCTGTCCAAGCTGGGCGTGCGCGACCGCACCCGCGCGGTGCTCAAGGCCTTCGAGCTGCAGCTCGTCTGACCCCGGGCGCAGCCGCCAGCCGGGGCGCTGGAACCGGCCGGCGCGGCCGGGCGGCAGTCGCTGTTTCCGCCCCCGCTCCGCGGCGCCAGGTTGCGGGCCATGGCGGCACGTGGGGCGCGTCCCGGGACCGCATCGGTGCAGGCCGCTTGGCGCGGCATTTTCCGGTCATGACCAGGCGTCAAGCTGGCGAGGATGCCGGCTTGGCAGGGCAGGAGAGGACTTGTTTCGTGCTGGTCTGTTAAGACTTCGTTTTATCACCCCAACGCAATGATTCAAGCGCAGTTTTTGGCTGACCGCGCCGTTCCAAGCCTGCTACGATTGGACACTTGCCTGCCCTTAACCATGGCCTGTCACCGGCCCCGGAGACCGCTGAATGTCCCGTTTTCTCGAGATTTTGATCGCCCTGGCGCTGGTCCTGGCGCTGTTCCTGGTCATCGGTGTGGTCCTGCCGTCGCATCGCCATCTCGAAGGAAGCGTGGAGAGCAACCGCAAGATGACCATCGTGTACGACACGGTGAACAACGTGCGCCGCCTCAAGGACTGGAGCCTGATGCTGCCGGGTGACCCGGCCCTGTTGCGCTATTCCGGCGGCGCCGAGGGCAACGTGGGCAAGGGTGCCAGGGTCGAGTTCACCTCGCCGGTGGTCGCCGCCTGGGAGAAGGGCAGCTGGGAAATCACCGACAGTCAGGCCCCGCCGGCCGGCGGCGGCAAGGCCGAGGTGACCTATGCCATCAGCGACGGCGCCCCGGGCCGCAACAAGGTCAGCGTCATCACCCTGACCCCGACCGGCAAGGGCGGCCGCAACGTGCGCATCACCCAGACCTATGACGTGGACTACGGCTGGAACATCTACGGCCGCTTCCTGGGCATGTACATCAAGAGCCAGATCGGCGACTCGCTGGACGCCAGCCTGGCCAAGCTGAGCACCAACCTGGCCACCATCCCCAACTTCGACTACCGCGTCGAAGGCAGCAAGCTGACCGACCTGAAGATCGCCCAGGTGCCTGCTGAGAACCTGCTGGTGGTCAGCGCCGGCAGTGTCGAGCGCAGCAACGATGCGATCAAGAAGTCGATCCTGTCCAACCAGGAGTGGATCAAGCGGGTGATGGAGTCCAACGACCTGGAGCCGGCCGGTCCGTTCCGTCTGATCACCACCGAGCTGGCTTCGCAGACCTACACCTTCGATCTGGCCCAGCCGGTGCGCAAGAAGGGCAGCGGTCCCAAGACCGGGGCCGCCGGGGCGGATGAGGCCAGCAAGACCGGTGACAAGGCCGCCACTGCAGCCGAACCTGCGCCGGCACCGGAGCAGGCCACGGCCACCGATGCGCCCGAACTGCAGGTCAAGGTCGCCGGCACCCCGGTTACCTACCAGCGCACCGAGCCCCAGCAGGCCGCCACCGCCAGGTACACCGGCTACATGTCCGAGCTGGAAGCGGCTCGCAACGGCCTGCGTGCCTGGGCGATGACCAATGGCCACGCGATGCAGGACCGTCCGTATGAAACCTGGAACAGTGGCGTGGACAAGCCATTCACCGACGCAAGCGCCACCTACACCCTCTACTGGGCCATCAAGTACTGACCGGCCACGCGCAACGCGACGCGCAGTTGATCATCCGCGCCGCGCCTTCGCACCGTCGAAGGCGCGGCGTTTTCGTTCCAGGCCCCCCGCGAAGCGCCGGGCCTCCAGAGCAGGCACCTGTGCATGATCGAGCGCCGAACCTCTACTGTTTCTCCGCTGGCCGCGATCGGGGCGGTACTGTGCGCCGTGGCGATCGGGCTGGCCGCCTACGCCGCGCACGGGGTACCTGATCCCAAGGTCCAGGCGGCCCTGCAGAGTGCCTGCCTGTACGCCTTCGGTCACGGGATCGCGCTGGCGGCGCTGGCCCCACGCGCACGGCGTGCGCTGGGCCAATGGGCCCTGCGCCTGCTGCTGGTGGGGACGCTGGCGTTCTCCGGCAGCATTGCCTTGCATCACCTGGCCGGTGCCTCCAGCGCATTGGCGCCGGCCGGGGGCGTGGCGATGATGCTGGCCTGGCTGCTCTGGGCCGTCGACACGCTGCGCCGCTAGGAGTCTGTCGGGCTTTGGCGGTCGAGGCGAAAATTCGGCTGCGCGAGGACAGATTTTCGGCGATTCGCCGCCGCATAGTGGTTCTATGGGGCAAGAAGCGACGGAAATATGGGCCGCACAGCCGAATTTGCAGCCCGGACGGCCAAAGTCCGACAGGCTCCTAGTGTAGTGTTCCATTCTGTTTGGAACTTAAGCGCTGATTGGCGCGGATCACCTTCTGCAGGATGTCGCGGGCGCTTCTGGTCCAGATGAACGGCTTGGGTTTGGTGTTGTGATGCGCGAGGTACTCGTCGATGGCGGCGATCAGT
>NZ_RDQN01000005.1 GCF_003703395.1 Pseudoxanthomonas spadix | reverse complement strand
GGAGAGAGCCGCCTCGATCCTGCCCACGCTTGTGAAGTTCGAGCTTGAGCTCGTTCAACTGTTCGGGCTAGGGACGAGGTCGATGTGCGGCGGCCCGGGCTCCTACACGTGCTTGGCAACACTGCGCCCCATCGGCCTGCCGCACATCGCTCTCCACCCAAACTCTAGACCTTCGCGCAGACACAAGCGCACCGCAGGGGCGCGATGGGGCTTCCCCGGCAAGGCATCGTCACCGAGGCCGGCTGCGCGGCACCCTGACGGCGGTCGTGCGGCCCAGCGCCGCCGAGCTTTTCTCCCCGTAGGAGCGCACCGCAGGGGCGCGATGGGCCTCGCCGGGAAAGCCTCATCGCGCCCCTGCGGTGCGCTCCTACCCCCCCCTCGGTTGCTCAGCCGAGCTTGTCGGTCACCAGCTGCACGACGCTGGAAAAATCCAGCCCGCCGCGGCCGGCCTGCTTGTTCATCGCGTAGAGGTTGCGGGCCACCTCGCCCAGCGGGATCGTCGCGCCCACCGCCAGCGCCGCTTCCACGGCCAACCCCAGGTCCTTGAGCATCAGGTCGTTGCCGAAGCCGCCCTGGTAGCCGCGCGAGGCAGGTGCATTCTCCAGCACGCCCGGCCACGGGTTGCAGACCTCGGTGGCCCAGCTGCGCCCGGTGCTGACGGCCATCATCTGCGAAAGCACCTTGGGATCCAGTCCGTGGGCCACGCCCAGGCTGATCGCCTCGCCGGTCACGGCCATGATCACGCCCAGGGCCATGTTGTTGCACAGCTTGGCCACCTGACCGGCGCCGCTGGCGCCGACGTGGAAGATGTTCTTGCCCATCGCCTGCAGGATCGGCCGGGCACGCTCCACCGCAGCCTGCTCGCCACCGACGATGAAGGTCAGGGTGCCGGCCTGCGCACCGGCCGTACCGCCGGACACCGGCGCATCGAGCATCGCCAGGCCGCGCGCGCCGGCTGCCTGGGCCACCTTGCGTGCACTGGCCGGGGCGATGGTGCTGCAGTCGATCACCAGCGCGCCGTCGGGGACCTGCCCCAGGATTCCCTCTTCGCCCAGGTACAGGCCTTCCACGTGCTTGCTGGCCGGCAGCATCGAGATCACGGCCTCGGCACCCTCCAGCGTCTGCGCGGCCGAGGTGGCCGGCAGCGCGCCGGCGGCCTGCGCGGCCTGCAGTGCGGCCGGGACCAGATCGAACACGCGCAGGCTGTGGCCGGCCTTGACCAGGTTGGCGGCCATCGGCCCGCCCATGTTGCCCAGACCGATGAAAGCGATACGGCTCATGTGGTTGTCCTCCGAAGGTGTGGATGCGTGTGGGCGCGGCACTTGGCCGCGGCGGCTTTCCGCAGGAAAGGCACCGCGGGGATGCGCCGCCCCTACGACAGGTCGGCCAGCGGATGCGCCGACTCGGGCCAGGGCGAAACGAAGAAGGCCTCGGCCCAGCGCGCGTCGGCCTGGGCCAGGGTGGCGGGGTTCCAGTGCGGGCTGCGGTCCTTGTCGATCAGCAGCGCGCGGATGCCCTCGGCGAAGTCGCCATGCGCGGCCACGTGCAGGGCCACGATGTACTCCAGGCGGAAGGTCTGCGCCAGGGTGAGGTCGGCGGCGCGGTGCTGCAGTTCCCAGGACAGCCGCGCCGAACCCGGAGCACCGCCAGCCAGCGTGGCCTGGGCGGCCTGCAGCCAGGCATCGTCGGTCTGCAGCGCGGCGATGGCCGCGACCACCTGTTCCAGCGCGCCGGCGTAGCTGAGCTTGGCGATGGTGTCGGCGTGGGCCTGCAGCGGGCCGGCGGCCGGCGCCTGGGCAAAGCCCTGCAGCAGCGCGCTGAGTGCGTCGCGGTCGGCTTCGCCCTGGCCCTGCCAGCGCAGGGCGACCAGCGCGTCCAGCACCGCCTGCTGCTGCGCGCTGTCGATGCACACATCGGCCAGGCCGGCGTAGATCGCATCGCCGGCATTGAGCGGCGCTCCGGTCAGGGCCAGGAACAATCCGCCGCCACGCGGCACGCGCGCCAGCAGCCAGCTGCCGCCGACATCGGGGAACAGGCCGATGCCGATCTCCGGCATCGCCAGCTTGGAGCGCTCGGTCACCACCCGATGGCTGGCGCCGGACATCAGGCCGATGCCGCCACCCATGACGATGCCGTGGCCCCAGCACAGCAGCGGCTTGGGATAGGTATGGATGAAATGGTCGAGGCGATATTCCTCTTCGAAGAACGCCGCCGCGTAGGTGTTGGAGGTGATGTCGGTGCTGCCGCGCTCGCGGTACTCGCGCATGCTGCGATACAGCGCGTGCAGGTCACCGCCGGCACAGAAGGCCTTCTCGCCCGCGCCCTGCAGCACCACGCAGGCGATGGCGGCATCGTCGGCCCAGCGCCGCAGCTGCGCGTCCAGCAGGCGCGCCATCTCCAGCGACAGCCCATTGAGCGTCTTGGGCGCATTGAGCGTGGCGATGCCGATGCACTTGCCTTCCACACCTTCGCGCGTTTCGAACAGGACCGGGGCCTGGGCGGCAGCAGTGACCTGGCTCATGCGTTGGTCCACTGCGGCGCACGCTTCTCCAGGAAGGCATTGACGCCTTCGGCCTGGTCGGCGGTGTCGAACAGATCGACGAAGGCCTCGCGTTCGGCCACCAGCGCGCTGGCGAAGCTGCCGCTGCGGGTGGCCTGGATCAGCGCCTTGCACGCGGCCACGCTGGTCGGGCTCTGCTTGCCGGCCCGGTGCGCCCATTCGATCGCACGCGCCAGACCTTCGCCCTTGGGTGCCAGCTCCTCGACCAGGCCGATGCGCAGCGCGGTGGCCGCGTCCACGCGCTCGCCCAGCAGGATCATGCGCTTGGCCCAGCCCTCGCCGACCAGCCGCGGCAGCGCCTGGGTCCCTCCTGCGCAGGGCAGCAGGCCGACGGCCGCTTCGGGAAGGGCCAGTTGCGCGTGCTCCTCGGCGATGCGCAGGTCGCAGGCCAGCGCGCATTCCAGCCCGCCGCCCATCGCATAGCCGTTGATCGCCGCGATCGACACGCCACGGAACGCGGCCAATGCCTCGAACGCCTCGCCGAAGCGCCGGGCCGCCTCGCGCGCGGCGGCCTTGTCGCCGGAGGCGAACTGCTTCAGGTCGGCGCCGGCAGAAAAGAACTTTTCGCCTTCACCGGTGACCACCAGCGCATAGATCTGGCGGTCGGCATTGAGCGCCCCGACCAGATCGCGCAGCGCGGCAAGGCTGTGCACCGTCCAGGTATTGGCCGGCGGGTTGGCCAGGGTGAGGATGGCGATGTGGCCGTCGGCCTGGATCTTCAGGCCGGGATAGGAGTCGTCGCGCCAGCTCATCGCAGGGCCTCGTCGCTGGCCAGCAGGTGACGGGAGATGATCACGCGCATGATCTCGTTGGTGCCTTCCAGGATCTGGTGCACGCGGCAGTCGCGCAGCAGGCGCTCGACCGGATATTCGCGGATGTAGCCGTAGCCGCCATGCAGCTGCAGCGCATCGTTGCAGATCGAGAAGCCTGCGTCGGTGGCGAAGCGCTTGGCCATCGCGCACCATACGGTGGCATCGCCGGCATTTGCGTCCAGCTTGCGCGCGGCGGTGTGCACCATCTGCCGGGCGGCGACCAGCTCGGTGGCCATGTCGGCCAGCTTGAACTGCAGCGCCTGGAACTCACCGAGCTTCTTGCCGAACTGGCTGCGCTCGCCCAGGTAGCGGCGTGCGGCATCCAGCGCGCCCTGGGCCGCACCCAGCGAACATGCGGCGATGTTGATGCGGCCGCCGTCCAGCGCTTTCATCGCCAGCTTGAAGCCATCGCCTTCGCTGCCGAGCAGATTGGCTGCCGGGACGCGCACGCCATCGAAGGTGATGCTGCGGGTGGGCTGGCTGTTCCAGCCCATTTTTTCTTCCTTGCGGCCGTAGGTGATGCCCTTGGCATCGGCCGGCACGACGAAGGCACTGATGCCACGTGCGCCCGCCTGGCCGGTGCGCGCCATCACCACCAGTACGTCGGTGGCGCCGGCACCGGAAATGAAGGCCTTGGCGCCATCGATCACATAGTCACCGCCATCGCGCACCGCGCGGGTCTTCAGCGAGGCCGCATCCGAGCCGGCGCCCGGTTCGGTCAGGCAGTACGAAGCCAGCTTCTGGCCGCTGGTCAGTCCACCACACCAGGCCTGGCGCACCTGCGCGGTGCCGTTGCTGGCGATCAGCCAGGTGGCCATGTTGTGGATGGTGATGAAGGCGGTGGTCGAGGGATCGACGCTGGCCAGCTCCTCGAACACCACCGCCGCATCCAGCCGCGGCAGGCCCAGGCCACCGGCCTCTTCCGGCGAGTACAGCCCGCAGAAGCCCAGCTCGCCGGCCTTGGCGATCGCCTCGCGCGGAAACACGCATTCGGCATCCCAGCGCGCGGCATGCGGCGCCAGCTCCTTGTCGGCGAAGTCGCGCGCGGCCTCGCGGAAGGCCTGCTGTTGTTCGGAAAGTTCGGCCGCGTCGTGCGGGAGCTTCATCACTGCGTTCATGGCACTGGCTCTTTTCGCGAAGGCTTCTGCGGCGGCGTTATTTGAGGCTGATGGTGGTATTGACGCCGTGGCTGAGGGTGTCGTCGTCGAACCAGCGCGCGGTGACCGTCTTGGTCTGGGTATAGAACAGCACCACCTGCTTGCCGTACGGGCCCAGGTCGCCCAGCTTGGAGCCGCGCGAGCCGGTGAAGGAGAACATCGGCACCGGCACCGGGATTGGCACGTTGATGCCGACCTGGCCCACGTCGATGTCTTCCTGGAACTTGCGTGCAGCCGCGCCGGACTGGGTGAACACCGCGGTGCCGTTGCCATTGGGATTGGCGTTGACCAGGGCGATGGCCTGTTCCAGCGTGTCCACCTCCAGGATGATCAGCACCGGCCCGAAGATCTCCTCGTCGTAGATGCGCATGCCCGGCTTGACCCCGGAGAAGATGGTCGGACCAACGAAGTTGCCCTTTTCGTAGCCTTCCACCTGCGGCTTGCGGCCGTCCAGTTCCAGCTTGGCACCCTCGTTGATGCCCGACTCGATCAGGCCCTCCACCCGGGCGCAGGCGGTGGTGGAGATCAGCGGGCCGACATCGATGCCCTTGGCATGGCCGGGGCCGACCTTGAGCGTGCTGGCCTTGGCCACCAGCTCCGGGATCCACTCGCGCGCCGCGCCGACCAGCACCATGGTGGAGGCGGCCATGCAGCGCTGGCCGGCTGCGCCGAACGCCGCGCCGGCCATCGCATTGAGGGTCTGCTCCTTGTTGGCATCGGGCAGCACGACGGCGTGGTTCTTGGCGCCCATCATGCATTGCACGCGCTTGCCGGCCAGCGAGGCGCGCTGGTAGACGTGGGTGCCGACCCGGGTCGAACCGACGAACGACACCGCCTTGATGTCGGGGTGGTCGCACAGCGCGTTGACCACCTCCTCGCCACCGTGGACGACGTTGAGCACGCCCTTGGGGATGCCCGCTTCCAGGGCCAGTTCGACCAAGCGCATGGTCACCATCGGGTCCTGCTCGGACGGCTTGAGGATGAAGGTGTTGCCGGTGGCGATGGCCATCGGGAACATCCACAGCGGGATCATGGCCGGGAAGTTGAACGGGGTGATGCCCGCACACACGCCCAGCGGCTGCAGCAAGGAGTAGGTGTCCACACCGTTGGCCACGTTGTTGGCCAGCTCGCCCAGCTGCAGGTTGCCGATGGCCGCGGCGTGCTCGACCACTTCCAGGCCGCGGAACACGTCACCCTCCGCATCGGGCAGGGTCTTGCCCTGCTCGGCGGTGAGGATCGCCGCCAGCTCGCCGATGTTTTCGCGGATCAGCTGCTGGTACTTGAGGAAGATGCGCGCGCGGGTCCCGATCGGGGTCTTGCGCCAGGTCTTGAAGGCCTCCCTGGCCGCGGCGACGGCCCGGTTCACCTCGTCCAGGGTGGCGAACGGGACCTGCCCCAGCACCTGCTGGGTGGCCGGATTGACGATGTCCTTCCAGGTGCCGGTGGTCGATTCGACGAAGGCACCGTCGATCAGCAGGGACATGCGCGGCAGTTCGGCGTTCATGGGGCAAACCTGGGAATGGCGAAGAAGTGAATTCGCATTTTTCACAAATGGCGCGCCGTCTTCAGCCAGCTTGCTGCTTAATCCGGCCAACACGACCGCATAATTATGCGAAGATTGCGAAGATGAGCCCCTCCCGCCGCCAGCAGTTCGGCCTACGCCTGCAGCGCCTGCGCCTGCGCCACGGCCTGACCCAGGCCCAGCTGGCCCAGGCGCTGGAGCTTTCGCCCAGCTATCTCAACCAGATCGAGCGCAACAAGCGCCCACTCACCCCGGCCGTGCAGCAACGCCTGCGCGCGGCGCTGGGCGATACCGCGGCGCTGTTCGACGAGGACGATCCGGCCGCGCTGGTCGATCCCTTGCACGACACCCTGCGGGCGCTGGGCCAGCCCGGCGTCAGCCCCACCGAGCTGCGCGCCCTGGCCGGCAACCTGCCGCAGGTGGCGCATGCGTTGCTGGACCTGCATCGCGCGCACCGCAGCCTGCGCGAACGCGCCGCCGCGCTGGAGCTGCAGGTCGGCAGCGATGCGGCCGCGCCGGCGCTGCTGCCGGCCGGCGACCAGGTGCGCGACTACTTCAACCGCCTGCGCAACCACATCCCGGAGCTGGACGAGCTGGCCGAACACCTGTTCGCCGAACTCGGCCTGGCGCCCGGCCACACCGCGCCGCGCCTGCGCCAGCGGCTGGCCGATCGCCATGGCGTGCTGGTGCAAGTCGATGGCGCCGCCGGCCATGGCAAGCGCGCCTTCGACGCGCCCGCGCGCGTGCTGCACCTGCCCGATTACCTGCGACCGGGGCAACAGGCGTTCCAGATGGCCGCCCAGCTGGTGCTGCTGGAGCACGCCGACCTGATCGCCGCGCTGACCGCGCGCGCCGGCTTCGACGATCCCGAGCGCATCGCGCTGGCGCGCATCGGCCTGTCCAATTATTTTGCCGGCGCGCTGGTGATGCCGTATGGCGAATTCCTGCGCAGCGCCGAGGACAGCCGCTACGACATCGCGTGGCTGGCGCACCGCTTCGGGGTGGGCTTCGAGGCGGTGTGCCACCGCCTGTCCACCCTGCAGCGCGAAGGCGCGCCCGGGCTGCCGTTCTTCTTCATGCGGGTGGACCGCGCCGGCAACGTGTCCAAGCGGCATTCCTCGACCGACTTCCACTTCTCCCAGGTCGGCGGTTCCTGCCCGCTGTGGATCGTGTACGAGGCCTTCAACCAGCCCGGGCGCGTGCTGACCCAGGTCGCCCGAATGCCCGATGGACGCCGGCATTTCTGGCTGGCCCGCCAGGTCAGCAGCGGCCCGGTCGGCCATGGCCAGCCGCGCAAGACCTTCGCCGTCACCCTGGGCTGCGAGCTGCGCCATGCCGACCGCCTGGTCTACGCCCGTGGCCTGGACCTCAGTCCGGACACCGCCGTGCCCATCGGCCCGGGCTGCAGGACGTGCGAGTGGAGCGATTGCCTGCAGCGCGCCTTTCCGGCGCTGCCGCAGCTGGCGGCGGTGGTGCGGTGAGCGCCGTGGTCCGAGGTCAGCCGGCGCGGTTGCCGCCGCCGGCCTGAGCAACGGGTCGGACTCCCTGCCGCCCAGGCCCAGGGCCGAATGCATCACAAGCGCTTGATCATGAAGGATGACCGATCATTGCCAGACCCGCTGCAGGGCCAGCACCCCGACAAAGGCCAGGGTGTGGGCGAGGATGCCCGGCGCCACCGCCAGCGCATAGCGCCAACCGCCGCTGGCCAGCGCCACCACACATTTGCTGCCCGCATGCACCAGCAGCGCCGCCATCAGGGCCGAGGCGATGGCCGGTGCCGCGGCGCTGTCCGGCCCACCCCGCACCAGCACCGCAGCGGTGGCGGCGTGCACATCGGCCAGCGCCGCCAGCATGGCGCCGACCAGCATGCCCGCATCGCCCTGCCACACTGTCAGCAACTGCACGCCGGCCTGGATGCCCGTGAGCAAGGCGGCAATGATCAAGGCATCGCGCAGCTTGAACATGGGCGTGTCCGGCCGCATGCCCGCAACGGCTTCGGCCCCGGACCCGGATACGCGCCGCTGCGCTGCGCTGCCGCGGCCGCCCCACCACCCGAGCGCCGCCGCCACGCACCCTCCCGCCAGGGCCGGCAGCCACAGCCGCGCCAGCCATTGCGGCTGCACCGTGGCGGCCACCACCACGATCTGGACCATGGTGGCCACGCACGACAGCAGGGCCGCCCCCGCATGGACGCGCGGCGCGGCCTGCCCGGCCCGCACCTCCATGCCCAGGCTGGCAATGGTGGCGGTGCTGGACACAAACCCCGACGCCAGCGCCGACAGCGCCGCGGCATGGCGCGCCTGCATCACCCGCCGGCCCACATGTGCCAGCGACTGGATCACCAGCAGCACGATGATCAGGCGCACCACCACCTGCGGGTTCAGCACCCCTTGCCACAGCGGCCTGTCGGGAACCAGCGGATACACCAGCAAGACCAGCGCGCCCAGAATGAGCCCGTCGCGCACCTCGCCCGGTTGCAGCCACTGGCGGGAAAACCGGTGCAACGGCTCGCGCAGCGCCAGCAACCCCGTCACCGCCACGGCCAGGGCGGCGGCCAGCAACGGGTCGCGCGCGCAGGTCACGCCAAGCAGGTAGGCCAGCAGCAGCGCGATTTCGGTGGTCACCCCCGGGTCGCCCGAGCGGTCCAGGGCATAGGCCACCACGGTCAGGGCCGCCACCAGTCCAGCCCCGACCACCACCAGGGCAGGCATGGCGGTCAGCGCGGCGGTGGCACCGGCGATGGAGACCAGGGTGAATGACCGGACCCCGGCCAAGGCCCGGTAAGGCCCGGTCCCCTTGCGGCGCTCGCGCTCGATCCCCATCAGCAAACCGCACCCGGCCGCGCTCGCCAACACGGCCAGCGCCGCAGCAAAACCGGCCAGATCCTGCATCGGCTCATGCACCTTTCATTTCAGTCCCGGCGGCAGGGTGACACACAGGTGATGGGCAGCCACCTTCGGCAAGCGTGCCGCCATGGATCGGCTGAAGGGCCGGTTCCAGGCGCAGGCACACCGCGCTGGCCGGCTCAGAACCCGAACCGGCCGAAGCCGCCGTCCACCGCGATGCATTCGCCGGTGAGGTAGCTGGCCGCCGGCAGACACAGGAAGGCGATGACGCTGGCGACTTCTTCCGCTGCGCCGATGCGCTGCAACGGGGTCCGCGCCAGCACCTGTTGGTAGTGGTCGGCGTCGGCCAGTGCGGCCGCGGTGCGCGCGGTGCCGATCGCCCACGGCGCCACGGCGTTGACCCGGATGCCGTGCTGCGCCCATTCGACCGCCAGGCTGCGGGTGAGCTGGTGCAGCGCGGCCTTGGCCATGCCATCGACCGTCTCGCCACGCACCGCGCGCAGGCCGCTGGCCGCACCGACATTGACGATGCTGCTGGCCGGATGCCGGGCCAGCAGCGGCTGCGCGTAGCGGCACAGTTCGAAGGCGGAAAACAGGCTGGTCTCGAACACCGCGCGCCAGGCGTCCTCGTCGAACTCCATCGCCTCACCGCGCTGGCTGGCGCCGACGGTGTTGACCAGGATGTGCAGGCCATCACCCTGGTCCTCGACCCAGTCCAGCAGCGCACGGCGTTCGTCGTCGTCGGCCACGTCGGCAGCGAAGCCTTCGATCATCCGCTCGGGGAACTGGTCGGTGAGTTCATCGCGCGCCGCTTCCAGCGCATCGGCCTGGCGCGCCACCAGCAGCACGTCGCCGCCCAGGGCAAGCAGTTCGCGCGCGGTGGCCAGGCCGATGCCGGCACTGGCGCCGGTGACCAGGGCCAGCTGTCCATCCAGGCGCCAGCGGGAAGCGGTCATGCGCATGCTCCTGTGGACTTCAGCGCACCAGCGCCATGCCGGGCGACGCGCGGCCCGGACCTTCGACGTTGGCAGGCTTGGGGATCTTGCATCGGGCGTAGGATAGCCACGCATCCCGCCCAGAGGCCGCCGTCATGCGCGTACCCGGCATCATCGTTCACGGCATTGCCCTGAGTACCTGCCTGTCGTTGGGCGCCTGCAGCCCGCCGCCGGCGCCGCAGCGCGACGAACCGCCGGTGCCGCAGGCCAGCGCCGCGGTCCAGGCCCTCCATGCGCCACTGGACAGGGCCAGGGCGGTCGAAGGCCAGGTCCAGGCTTCCAGGGAGGCGCAGGACCAGCAGATCGCGGCCGATACGCAGTAGCGGTTGCGCCGGGTTGCGAACGGGCTGGGCGGCGATCGCGCGGCCACGCGAACGGCACAAGCAAAAGAGCACCCCTCCCAACCCTCCCCTGCTGCGCAAGGGAGGGCTCGGTACGCCGAAACGACATCCAGGCTCAGAACCCGCAGAAGCAATACGCCAGCTCGGTCACCGGCTTGGCGCCCGGCTCGCGCGCCAGCGCGGCCTGCACGAACTGCAGCTGCTGGGCGGTCTGCGGCATGGCCCTGAGCAGGGCCACCTGGGCCAGCTCCGAGCGGCCCAGCAGGGCCTGGCCCATCGGGCTGCCGGCGGCGTTGGCCAGGAACTGTTCGAATGGCGAAAGCGCCTTCTCCAGGTAGCGCACCCGGTACTTGCCCGGCTCGCCCAACTTGGCCCGGGCGGCGGCGTCGGCGATGGCGTCCTTCAGCCCGCCCAGCTGGTCGACCAGGCCGCGTTCGAGCGCCTGCTGGCCCGACCACACCCGGCCGCGGGCGACTTGATCGATCTGCTCGACGCTCTTGTGGCGGGCGGCGGCGACCCGGCCGGTGAAGTCGGCATAGCCCTTGTTGATCACCGCCTGGATCACGCTGCCCAGCTCCGGGTCCAGCGGCTTGGTCGGGTTGAAGGCGCCGGCGATGCGGGTGGTGCCCACGCCATCGGTGTGCACGCCGATCTTGTCCAGTGCGCGGGCGAAGTTGGGGATCAGACCGAAGATGCCGATCGAGCCGCTGATGGTGGAGGCATCGGCGTAGATGCGATCGGCGTTCATGCTGATCCAGTAGCCGCCCGAAGCGGCCAGGTCACCCATCGACACCACCACCGGCTTGCCGGCCGCCTGCAGCGCGACCACCTCGCGGCGGATCTGCTCGGAGGCGAACACCTCGCCGCCGGGCGAATCCACGCGCAATACCACCGCCTTGACCTTCTCGTCCTGGCGCGCCTCGCGCAGCAGCGCCGAGGTGCTGATCCCACCGATCTTGCCGGCCGGCTGCTCACCGCCGGAGATCTCGCCGGCAGCCACCACCACGGCCACCTGGTTGCGCTCGTCCAGCGGCGAAGTGCGCGCACCCAGGTGGGCCAGGTAGGCATCGAAGTTGACGTGACGAAAGCCCAGGTGGTCCTCGTCGTCCTCATCGGCCACCCCGCGCTTGATCAGCTCCTGGTTCAGTTCCTGGGCCGTCTTCAGGCCATCGACCAGCTTCTGCTGCTGGGCCAGCCTGGCCAGGTCGCCACCGGCGGCGACCACGTCGGCCGGCAGGTTGTCGATGGCCGCCGCCAGGACCGAGGGCGACAGATTGCGGGCCTTGCCCACGTCGGCCAGGTAGCGGTTCCAGATGTCGTTCATCCAGTACAGGTCGGCCTGCTTGGACTCCGGCGAGGCCGCGTCCAGCACAAACGGCTCGGCGGCGGACTTGAATTCGCCCACGCGGAACAGGTGCACATCCACGCCCAGCTTGTCCTGCAGGCCTTCGCGGTAGTACTGGCGATAGCGGCCCAGGCCTTCGATCACCACGCTGCCCATCGGGTCCAGATAGACCTCATTGGCCTGCGCGGCGAGCAGGTACTGGCCCTGGCTCATGTTCTCGCCGAAGGCCACGATCTGCTTGCCCGAGGCGCGCAACCCGGCCAGCGCGCCGGCCACCTCGCGCAGCGAGGCGTAGCCGCTGGCCTGCAGCTTGTCGAAATTCACCAGCACCCGGTTGATCTTCTTGTCGTCCCTGGCCGCCTCGAGCACCCGCAGCAGGTCGCGCAGCTGCACTTCGCCGCCCTTCCCGCCAAACGCCTTGGCCAGCGCGCGGCTGGCCGGATCGGAGGAATACTGCTCCACCAGCGCCGCGTCGGGCGCGATCACCAGGGTGGTGTTGTCGCGCAGCGGCCGCGGGCCGGCGCTGCCCTTGGCCAGCGCGACGATCACCAACACCGCCACCAGGAACAGCAGGCCGAAGAACACCAGGTTGATGATCAGCCGGCGGGTGAAATTCATCACGTCCCACAGGCCGATGAAGAATCGGCTGACGGGACCGCGGCGGACGGGCTGGTTCATTGGCATGCGCGCTCAGTGCAGGAACTGGCCGCCAGCTTAGCCGCTGGATGGCGCCATCGGCATGCCCCACACGTCATGACACCTGCCGTGGGAGCCGCGTAGGGCGGGTCTTGACCCGCCACCGCGATACCGGTCGAACCACGAGCGGCGGGTCTTGACCCGCCACCGCGATACGGCCTCGATTGCGATTGGAGTGCGACCACGGCGGGTCAAGACCCGCCCTACCGGGCCGGCAACCCGGCCAGCCTGCGGCTGCTGTACCGCAGGCGCAGGCCCATCAGGATCGAGGCCACGGTCAGGCCGATGGTCAGGCCCACCCACATCCCGCGCGGGCCGTAGCCCAGCCCCAGGCCAAGCCCGGCACCCAGCGGCATGCCGATGCCCCAGTAGGAGATGGCTGCCAGCAGCATCGGCACGCGCGTGTCCCGCAGTCCGCGCAGGGCGCCGGCGGACATGACCTGGATGCCGTCGGGAAACTGGAAGATCGCCGCCAGCACCAGCAGGTGGCCGGCCAGCCCGGCCACGGCCATATCGTTGGTATAGATGGCCGCGATCTGGTTGTGGAACAGCGCCAGCACCAGCGCGCCCAGCCCCTGCGTGCACAGCACGATGGCATAGCCGGCACGCACCGCGCGCAGCACGCCGGCCCCATCGCGCCGGCCCAGCGCATGCCCCACCCGCACCGTGGTGGCCTCGGCCAGGCCCATGGGCACCATGAAGCAGATCGCCGAGAGGTTGATCGCGATCTGGTGCGCGGCGGCCGGCACCGCGCCCAGGCGCGCGATCAGCAGCGCGGTGGCGATGAACAACCCGCCTTCCAGCAGGACCGTCACCCCGATCGGCAGGCCGGTGCGCAGCAGTGGTGCGATCTGGCTCCAGCGCGGCGGCTCGAAACGCGCGAACAGCCCCAGCGCAGCGAACTTGCGCGCCCGCGCCAGGTAGGCCAGGAACAGCAGCATCTGCACCCACATCGTCACCGCCGAGGCGATCCCCAGCCCGCCCGCGCCCAGCGCCGGCAGGCCCCAGCGGCCGAAGGCCAGCCCATAGCCCAGCGGCGCCAGCAGCAACAGCCCGCCGAAGCCCAGCACCATGGTCGGCAGGGTCCAGTGCATGCCTTCGCTCAGGTTGCGCATGCACAGGAACATCGCCATCGCCGGCAGGCCCCAGCGGATGCCGAGCAGGAAATCGCGCGCACCCGGCACGATCTCCGGGGCGATGCCCATCGGGGCCAGTGCGTACGGCGCCGCGCTCAGGAATGCGAACATCGCCACGGCCAGCGCCGCCGCCAGCCACAGCGCCTGGCGGAACAGCGGGCCGATGCGCGCGTGCTCGCCGGCGCCGTCGTGATGGGACACCGACGCGGCCAGCGCCACCAGGGTGCCGATCGGGACCATCAACGGCAGCCACATCAGCGCCGTGCCGGTGGTGACCGCGGCCAGGGTGGCGGTGCCGTGGTGGCCGGCGATGATGTTGTCGACAAAGCCGACCAGGCCGGCCGAGACATGGCCGATGACCAGCGGCAGCGCCAGCCGGCCGGTGGTGCGCACTTCCTGCGCAAGGCCCGGCGCGGGCAAAAGGAGGGAGGAGGACATGGAAAACCGGAAGACATCTCGGCTGCGACCGCGCGCAGGATGGGCGCTGGCATCGGGCCGGAAAGGGCCGCCATGTTAGCGGGCAGCCGCTGTATCGATGTGTTTGGGGGCAGGCGAGGCGGGAAAGACCGGGACCCGGGTCCCGGCATCCGGAATGGGGCGGGGGTTCAGGCCGTTGCAGCCGGACCCATGCCCCTGTGGGCTTTCAGCGCGCCAGCTGTTCGCGCAGCCACTGCGCGCGCGAGGCGCTGGGGGTGGCGATCAATGCCTGGCGCAGGGCATCACGCGCCTGCGGCGGGGTGCGCTGGGCCAGCACCGCCAGCTCGGCACGCTGGGGCGCGCTCATCTGCCGCAGCACGGCCAGGATCGGCTCACGCTCGGCGTCGGGCATGAACGCCAGCAGCGGATAAAGCTTGCCGTAATCGGCGCCCAGGTCCGGGCCCAGCCGCCAGCCGGCCTGCTCGGCCGCATCGAGCTGCTGGAAGCGGGCCAGCATCGCCTGCTGCTGCGCCGGCGGCAGGGTGGCCAGGGTTGCGGCAGCCTGCTGCAGGCGAGTGCGGGTGGCCGCATCCAGGGCGATCCAGTCGGCGTACTCGGCCCGCTGCTGCGCCCGCTGCAGCGGCGGCAACCTGTCCCAGGCGACCATCCGCTGGGCGAAAGCCCTGCGGCCGGGCGCACCCAGCGCGGCCAGGCGGCCGGCCCGCTGCGCCTGCACCGCCTCGGTGATGCGATCGCCCGGTGTGGGCTGGGCCAGCAGGCTGGCGACCACGCTGGCCAGCAATGCCGGCGCCAGCAGGGCCAGGCGCCACCTACCGCGCGACATCACCGGTCTCCTGCGCGGCGGCGGTCATCGCCTGCGCGGCATCGCGCTGGCGCTGCTGCGGGGCGGCCGCGTACCAGGACAGAAATCCCGCGCGCCGGGCCAGGGCCAGCCCCTGCGGGTCCATCAGCAGGTCGAAATCCGGATGGGTCAGCACGCTCTGGGCCGCATCGAAGCGCTGTCCGGCCCGGTCGCCACCTGGCAGGGCTTCCACCTGCACCGGCGCATCGGCCTGCAGCGCCTGCGCCCCGAATTCGCCAACCTTCGCTGCCGTGGTGGCCGGCGCGGACAATCGCGCCTGCTGGCCGTGCCACCACCACGCGGCCAGCGCCGCCAGCGCGCCCAGCACCAGCAACGCGACCAGCGCCAGCTTCCACGGCAAGGCCCGCCGCGCGCGCGGCGCCGGCCTGGCCGCAGCCGGCGGCCCTGCGGCCGGTTGGTTCGGCACCGGCTGCGGCGCGGGTACGGCGAGGTCCGGTTCGGGCACCACGGCGCGACGCTCGGCGCCCAGCACCAGGGTTTCGCGCAGGCGCGACAGGTGCGCCAGGCGCTCGGGCGAGAGCGCGCGCAGATGCTGCTGGACCGCTTCGGCCAGGGCACGCCAGCCCTGCGGATCAGGCTGGCCTTGCGCATCGCGTGGGCAGGCCCGGGTGAGGGCGGCCCGGTAGCCGGCCTGGTCCAGATCCATGGCCGCGGCGGCCTCGTCCTCGTCCAGGCCGGCGGCCAGGCGCAGCAGCAGGGCCATGCGGTCGACATCGGACAGGTCGGCCAGCCAGTCCAGCTCCTGCGGCCAGCGCGCCTCGGGATGGGCCTGACGCAGCGGCGGGGCGGCGACCAGCAGCGACCAGAAGCCGCGCGGCCACTGCGCCATCGGCTGCTCGCTGGCGTACTGGCGGAAGGCGCGCAGCGCGGCTGCCAGGGCGATCTCGCCGGTTTCGCGGCGGCCGCACTGCAGCTCGGCCAGGATCACGCCGCGGCGCTCGACGCCCCGCAGGAAGGCGGACAATGCGGCCGGGACGTCGGCAGGAAGGTTCAAGGCGGGAATGGTCTGCTGAGGAGAAAAAGTATGGCCTGCATGATAGGCGCCGCAGTCCTGGTTGGCTTCGTCAAGGAAACTCTTGACATTGTCCAAACATTCAAATTTCCCGGGAATCCTGCGGGTTGGCTTCACAGACGGTTGTGCACAGCAATCACTTTGTGTTCACACGCCTCGGCCAGGCGGCGCATGACCGCCACGAGTCAGCCTGTTCCACGGCCAACCAATTGATCCATAAGACAATGTCGCCTTGGCGTTTTTTTCACCAATGTGACGTGGGCCCAGACGGCACCGGTTTTTTCGCGTGGAGCAGCCCGGCCATGCACAGGGTTATCCACAAGCGGTGTGGATAAGGGGATTTTCCCAATGGGGACCGGCATTTGCGTCGGTTTCGTTAACCTCTGGTCAGGTTCCTGCCGCAAACGCACATCGGCCTGTCCCGTGTGACCGGTGCCCTACACTTGCGCCCGATGTCTCCCACCTTGGTTCTCCGGGTCGCCGTGCCGGTTCCGTTGCGGCAGGCCTTCGACTATCTGCCGCCTGCCGGACATCCGGCGGGCGCCGAGGACGTGGGCCGGCGGGTCCGGGTGCCCTTCGGCAACCGCGAACTGGTCGGCGTGGTCGTCGCCGTGGCCGAACCGGACCCGGCCGCCAGCGAACTGCGCGCGGCACTGCAGATCCTGGATGAAGCCCCGCTGCTGGCCGGCGAACTGCGCCGCTCGCTGCAGTGGCTGGCCGGCTACACCCATGCTCCGCTGGGCGAAGTGCTGGCCACCGCCCTGCCCGGGTCACTGCGCCGTGGCCAACCATTGCCCGTGCGCGAAACCTGGCGCTGGCGCCTGACCGAAGCCGGCATGAGCGCACTGGATCGCCTGCGCGCCGGCAGCAAGCCGCGCCTGCTGGCCGACGCCCTGGGCCGCGATGGCCTGGCCGAATGGCAGCTGGACGACCTCCAGCCCGGCTGGCGCAGCGCCGCGCGCAGCCTGGCCCAGCGCGGGTTCGCCGAGCGCCAGGCCGAGCAGGCCGCACCCACGGTCCTGCCGATGCAGTCCGGCCCCCCGCTCAATCCCGAGCAGGCGGCCGCGGTCGCCGCGATTCCCGGCCACGGCTTCGCCCCGATCCTGCTGGAAGGGGTGACCGGCTCGGGCAAGACCGAGGTCTACCTGCAGGCCATCGCCGCCTGCCTGGCGCGTGGCCGCCAGGCGCTGGTGCTGGTGCCGGAGATCGGCCTGACCCCGCAGACCCTGGCCCGCTTCCGCGCGCGCCTGGGCGTGGAGGTGCATGCGCTGCATTCGGGCCTGGCCGACAACGAACGCGCGCTGACCTGGGCGGCGTGCCTGCGCGGTCAGGCGCGGGTGATCGTGGGCACGCGCTCGGCGGTGTTCGTGCCGCTGCCCGAGGCCGGCCTGATCGTGATCGACGAGGAGCACGACGGCAGCTACAAGCAGCTGGACGGGATCCGCTACCACGCCCGCGATTTCGCCCTGGTGCGCGGCAAGGCGCTGCAGGTGCCGGTGATTCTGGGGAGCGCCACGCCCTCGCTGGAGACGCTGCACAACGCCCGGGCCGGCCGTTACGCGCACCTGCGGCTGGCCGAACGCGCCGGCGAGGCCAAGGCACCGTCGGTGCGCGTGGTGGACGTGCGCAAGCGTGCGCTGGCCGCCGGCCTGGCCCCGGAGACGCTGGCGGTGATCGCCACCCAGCTGCAGGCCGGCGGTCAGGTGCTGGTGTTCAAGAACCGCCGTGGCTATGCGCCGGTGCTGCTGTGCCACGACTGTGGCTGGAGCGCGCACTGCAACCGCTGCGACGCGCCGATGACCGTACACGCGGCCGGGCGCCGCCTGCAGTGTCATCACTGTGGCCATCGCAGGCCTGCCCCGCCGGCCTGCCCGGACTGCGGCGGCCTGGCCCTGCAGCCGCAGGGCGTAGGCACCGAACGGCTCGAGGAACTGCTGGCCGACAGCTTCGCGCAGGTGCCGGTGCTGCGCATCGACCGCAGCACCACCCAGCGCAAGGACGCGCTTGAACGGCACTTCGCCACGCTCGGCGAAGGCCCCGGGATCCTGGTCGGCACCCAGATCCTGGCCAAGGGCCACGACCTGCCGCTGCTGACCCTGGTGGTGGTGGTGGGCGTGGACGAAGGCCTGTTCTCGGCCGATTTCCGCGCCGGCGAAAAGCTCGCGCAGCTGCTGATCCAGGTGGCCGGCCGCGCCGGCCGCGCCGCGCGGCCGGGTCAGGTGTGGCTGCAGACCCACCATCCCGGCCATCCGCTGCTGGAAACGCTGCTGTCCGGCGGCTATCGCGCCTTTGCCGATGCCGAACTGATCCAGCGCCAGGCGGCCGGCTTTCCGCCGTTCGCGCACCTGGCCATGATCCGCGCCGAAGCCAGGCAGCTCGAGCACGTGCAGGCGTTCCTGCGCGCCACGCGCGTGGCCCTGGCCAATGCCGCCCAGGACCTGGAACTGCACGGGCCGATGCCCGCGCCGATGCCGCGCCGGGCCGGCTTCCAGCGCATGCAGCTGCTGCTCTCGGCCATCCAGCGCCCGCGCCTGCATGCCGCCCTGCAAACCGCCCTGCCGGCCATCGAGGCATGGCCCGAGGCCCGCCGCGTGCGCTGGTCACTGGATGTGGATCCGATCGACCTGTACTGAGAGGCTGAGCGCACGCGGCGGCTGCGGCGTGCGTTGCCCGAACGAACCCCGTCACATAAAAAACCCCGCCGAGGCGGGGTCCTTGCAAGCAATGGCGCGCAATCCAGATCAGGCCGCGAACAGCGCCTTCATCTTCTTCAGCGCGTTGGCCTCGATCTGGCGGATGCGTTCGGCCGACACGCCGTATTCGTCGGCCAGCTCCTGCAGGGTGATCTTGTTGTCCGGATCCAGCCAGCGACGGCTCACGATGTCGCGCGAACGCTTGTCCAAGCTGGCAAGCCCTTCTCGCAGCAGGTCCAGTTGATTGTCCTCGCTGTCGGTGCGCTCGTAGGCCTGGGAAGGGTCTTCCTCATGGGCCGACAGATAGTTGGCCGGCGACGGCGGGGCGTGGTCGTCGTCCTCATCGGACGGGGCATCAAAGCCGATGTCGCGGCCGGACAGGCGCGACTCCATCTCGACCACCTCGCGCTCGGACACGTTCAGGTCCTTGGCCACGGCGCTGACTTCGGCCGCATTCATCCAGCCCAGACGGGTCTTGGACTTGCGCAGGTTGAAGAACAGCTTGCGCTGGGCCTTGGTGGTGGCGACCTTGACGATGCGCCAGTTCTTGAGGATGAACTCGTGCATTTCGGCACGGATCCAGTGCACGGCAAAGCTGACCAGGCGCACGCCCATGTCCGGGTCGAAGCGCTTGACCGCCTTCATCAGGCCGATGTTGCCTTCCTGGATCAGGTCGCCCAGCTGCAGGCCGTAGCCGCTGTAGCCGCGGGCCACATGCACCACGAAGCGCAGGTGCGAGTGGACCAGTTCGCGGGCAGCGTCCAGGTCGTTGTCGTCGCGGAAACGGTGCGCCAGCTCCTGCTCCTCATCGACGGTGAGCACCGGGATCTGGTGCACGGCGCCGATATAGGCGTCCAGCGAGCCGAGCGGGCTGGGAATCGGGAGGTTGTTGGCCACCATGGGGGCGGCGGCGGAGATCTGGGTCATGGCAGCAATATTAGCAATGTGGGGGGTTTGACTGCTAAGGCCTGGGATGGTTCCCTGCGTTCTGCCAGGAGAACAACCCTCAGGAACCTGTTTTATTGCATTCATCTTTGGAAACACCCGCCAAAACTGCACTGCATTTCCCTTCGAATGCCCTGACTGAAAATCCGGGTGCATTCGCTCGCTGCTTGGGCAAGGCTCGCATGCAGGCTGTCAACATGGCGTCGTTTCCTGGTCTTCCCCGGCCTTGGCGCCGACGGAGATTCGATGCGGCGCCGAGCGCGCATCGCATCCCTAAGATGTGACCGGATGTACATATTTGACCGCGGAACGCCCAGGTGGTTCCGTTCATCTGCGACTTTCGCCGCGTTTCGGAGCGGCACGGTTTGGCGGACCATGGGTCCCGCCTGAACGGTCCCCCGGATTGCCCATGTTCCTGTCCCGCCTGTGGCCTGGCGTGTTCGCATCGCGCGCACGCCGCCGACGCATCCGCCTGCTGCTGTTGATCCTGATGACGATGCCGGCCAGCTTCGCGCTTGCCCAGGCGATGCCGCTGAAGGTCATGAGCTTCAACGTGCGCACGCCTGGAGACAGCAACGACAACCGCTGGGACAACCGCCGCGACCTGATGGCGCGGGTGATCCGCACCGAAGCCGACCCGGCCCGTGCCGTGCTGGCCGCGGTGCTGACCGATGCTTGGCTGGCCGGTGGGCCACGCAGCGGCCCGGAAAAGACCTTCCACGACTTCACCGGCACCCCGGAACGGATCCTCTTTCGTGGGCTGACGCTGCGCTCGGTCCGCACCGTGGAGACCCATGCCGGGCCGCGCTATCCGTCCGACCATTTCCCGGTGGTGGCCGTGTTCGACCTGCCGGCCAGCCACACCTGCACGCACTGACGATCGGCGGACCGGCCCCTGCTCCAGTTCCAGGCCCGGCGGCCGATACCATGGGCGAGGACCGTGCATTGCGCGCGGCCGTTTCGACGCCGCCCATACGGTCCATGACGTTCGCCCCGGTCCAGCCGGTCTTTCGATGGTGGTGCCTGTGGCTGTTCCTGCTGGGACTGACCGCCTGCACGCGCACGTCCGCGCCGGAAGCCTACGTGGTCACCGGCCTGCCCGCCACGCGTGGGGAAGCCCAGCCGCCCTGCCTGCATGCGCAGCTACCGGGGCGTCAACGGGTACTGCTGTCGCCGCCGGCCGGCGGCTGGTCGGGAGCGCCGCAGGCAGTGGTGGTGATGAACGCGTTCCGCGGCGAGGTGAAGATCCGCCACGGGGCGCGCGAGCGCTGCGGTGTGTTGCAGGACGCGCGTACGCTGGATTCGCGGTTCCTGTCCGGGATGGGCACGGTGCTGGTGCCGGACAAGGGCAACCAGCGCCCGATCGAGGTGGAGTTCGAACCCAGCCCGATGCCGTTGTGGCGGCCGCTGGTGCGACTGGGCGAGCCGGCCTCGGTGCAGCGCCAGGACACCCTGCGCTTCGCGCTGCGGGTCGCCTCGGTGGCGGTCATGCTGGCGCTGGTGGTGTCGGCGCTGCTGACCTTCATGAGCACGCGCGAGCGGGCTTTTCTGTCCTACGCCCTGGGCGCGTCGCTGTTCGCGCTGTGGATGGCCTTGCTGTCCGGGCTGTGGGCGTATCCGCGGCCGTGGTTTGCCCTGGGCGAGCTGTCGCTGCGACTGGTGGGCGCGCTGCCGGCCGTGTTGAGCGCCCTGACCGTGCGCATGCTCGCCTACCACGCCGCGCCGCGTGCGCTGGCCGGACGGGTGCGGCGCGGCGCGGACTGGCTGGCGCTGTGCGGCCTCGGGCTGGCCGCGATGATCGTGCTGGTGCCCGAGCACTGGCTGGCGGTGGCCTCGCTGGGCAGCGAGCTTGGCTTTTACCTGCTGTGCCTGGCGATGGCCGGGATGGCGCTGGTGACGATGTGGCGTGGCGAACCGGGCGGGGCGACCGCGTTGACCTGCGTGGCGCCGTTTCTGGGCGTGGGCCTGATGGAAGTGGCCATGCCCGAGCGCCTGGCGTCGTGGAAGGTCGAAGCCATGCTGCTGTCCGGCTGCTGGCTGGCGCTGACCGCCAGCATGGCCCTGACCCTGCGCCTGGGCAGCCTGCGCCGCCAGCGCGACGAGATGCGCGTGCTGGCCCAGACCGATGCCCTGACTGGGCTGCCCAATCGCCGCGCCGCGCTGGAGCAGCTGTCCGCGATCAGCGTCAGCGCGCGCCGCAGCGGCCAACCGGCGGCGGTGGGCTTCCTGGACATCGACCACTTCAAGGACATCAATGACGTGCATGGGCACGAAGTGGGCGACCAGGTGCTGCGCGCCTTCGCCCGCATCCTGCGCAGCACCTTCCGCGGTGCCGACTACGTGGCGCGCATGGGTGGCGAGGAGTTCCTGGTGGTGCTGCCGGGGGCCAGCCCGGAACAGGCCAAGGCCCGGATCGAATCGCTGTCCCCACTGCTGGCCACGATCGGCCACACGCTGCGGCTTCCCGAACTGCGCGTGACCCTGAGCGCCGGGGTCACCGGAGTGGAAGCCGACGACGTGGAAATCGGCCCACTGCTGCAGCGGGCCGATGCGGCGATGTATGCGGCCAAGCGCGCCGGCCGCGAGCGGGTGGTGCTGTCCGGCCAGCCGCAGGGTTGAAGCCACGCCTGCTGGGCAGATGGTGATGCAGGGGCAGCTGGTGCCAGCGGGCCATCCCTTGGCGCGGTGGCCGGTTTCGCGCATCGACCCCATGCCCAGCAAGCGGCGTCGGTGACAGGCCGATACCCCGGCAGTTCGACGCGCCAGTTCACGCCTGCAGCGTGGCGGCCAGCGCGTCAGTCGCCCGCACCAGCGCATCGGTGATGGCCGGGTCGAAGGCGCTGTGCCCGGCCAGGACCATCTCCAGCTTCGCCTCGGGCCAGGCCTGGCTCAGCTCACAGGCGGCCTTGGCCGGGCACAGCATGTCATACCGCCCCTGCACGATGGTGCCGGGCAGGTGGCCGATGCGGCCGATGTCGCGCAGCAGCTGGTCTGGCTGCAGGAAGCAGCCATGGCGGAAGTAGTGCGCTTCGATCCTGGCCACCGCCAGCGCCGCCTGGGCGTCGTCTTCCGGCGGCGGCGGCGCACTGTCGTGGACCAGCGTGGACGAGCCGTCCTCCCATTCATTCCACGCATCGGCCGCGGCCTGGCGCACCTGCGCGTCGTCGCTGTCCAGGCGGCGCCAGTAGGCCTCGATCATGTGCCCGCGCTCGGCCGGCGGGATGTGCGCCTGGTAGCGCGCCCAGCCTTCGGGGAAGACCATGCGCGCGCCGCCATCGGCTTCGTGGCTCCAGTGCAGCTCCTCGGGCCGGCCCAGGAAGATGCCGCGCAGCACCAGCCCGGTCACCCGATCCGGATGAGCCTGGGCATAGGCCAGGGCCAGGGTCGAACCCCACGAGCCGCCGAACACCGCCCAGCGCGCGATCCCCAGCTGCGTCCGGATCGCCTCGATGTCGGCCACCAGGTGCGCGGTGGTGTTGTTGTGCACTTCACCCAGCGGAGTGGAACGGCCGCAGCCGCGCTGGTCGAACAGCACCACGCGCCAGCGCTGCGGATCGAAGAAGCGGCGATGCTCGGGCACCACGCCGCCGCCCGGCCCGCCATGCAGGAACACCACCGCAATGCCGTCGGGATTGCCGCACTGCTGGAGCTGCAGCGTGTGCAAGTCGTCGACGGCCAGCCGCTGTTCGGCATAGGGAGCGATCGGCGGATACAGCGTGCGCATGGGGACCTGTGTGGACACGACAGAGGTCCAAGGTGGCCGATGCACGTCGTGGTCGGCAACCCCCAAGGGCATCACGCCGCGCAGCGGTTGAATCCCAGGCGACAAAAACCCGACCGATTGGCACCGGCCGGGTCTGGGTTTGGCTGTTTTCCTGCGCTGCCTGGCGCATCGGACGCGCCTGCTTACGCGGCGTTCTTCATCGCGTGCTTGCGCTCGCGCATGACGTTGTGGCACTCGCGCACCTCTGGCAGCAGGCGTGTCACCGCCTCGCGCGCCGTTGCCGGCACGTCGTTGTCCGAGGCGGCCTCGGTGAAGGCTTTCAGCAGGCGATCTTCCGATTCCTCCAGTTCAGCCACGTAGCCGTACTGCTTGTCGCCGAGCGCGGCACGAACCTTGCCGTAGAACTCCTGCATGGTGCCGACGACCGTGCCATGGGTGGCCGGCTCGCCACCGGCGGAGGTGACCACGGCACTGAGATCGCGCGCGATGTTCTGCTTGACCCCGGCGATGCGAGTGAACAGCGCACTGAGTTCGACGTTGTCGACCTTCCTGGCCGCTTCGGTATAGAAGTGCTCGCCATCGCGGGCGCTGGCAATCAGGTCGTTGAGGCTGTGGGTCGTCCTGGTCTGGGTATTCATGTGTAACTCCTTGTTGATAGGCCCTGGTGTGGCGGTGCCTTGAAGAGACGGCCGCAACTGGGCGGAATGGAGGCTGCAAATCGCAGCGTTGTTGGAACACGGTGCACGCCGGTTCGTCAGCCTTCCGTGAGTGCTGCGGCGATTTTCCTCACCTGCTCCGCGCATGCATGAACCTGCATTCATCGTTGTTGCCACAGCACCCGCGATGACGATGTCGACCCGTCAAGACACGAAAACCATGCTGCTCCCACGCGCGGGCACTGCCCGCTTGGCCTTCGCCAAATCTCACCCTGCGCGCACGCAGGCTGTGGGACCGTGCGCGCATCTCCTGCCGTCCAGCCACCATGTCCCAATCCGCTGCTCCCGCCCTGCCCGCGGCGCTGGAAGATCGACGGATCCTCGCCCTGCATGACTACGACGTGCTGGATACGCCGCCGGAGTCGGTGTTCGACGACATCACCCGCATCGCCGCGACTGTGTGCGAAACGCCGATGGCCCTGATCAGCCTGGTGGAAACCCAGCGCCAGTGGTTCAAGGCCGCGCACGGGGTGGCCGTGCGCGAGACGGCGATCGAGGAATCGATCTGCGCCCACGCCATCCTGCAGGAGGAGTTACTGGTGGTGCGCGACACCCACAACGACAGCCGCTTCGCCCAGGGCCCGCTGGTCACAGGTCCACCACATATCCGCTTCTACGCCGGGGCGTTGCTCAAGACGCCCGAAGGCCTGCCGATCGGCGCGGTGTGCGTGCTCGATACGGTCAGCCGAGACTTGAACCAGGCCCAGGGCCAGAGCCTGCTGGCGCTGGCGCGGCAGGTGATGGCGCAGCTGGAACTGCGCCGGATGCTGGCCCGCAGCGAACGGGTCAGCCAGTACCGGGCCAGCCTGCTGGCCTCGGCCGGGCACGACTTCCGCACGCCGATGACCACCGCGATGCTCGCCTTCGACCTGGCCCGCCATGCGGGGCCGGAAAAGCTGGACCGGGTCGTGCGCATGGGCCAGGAAGCCCTGCAGAACGTGGACAATGGCCTGACCCGCATGCTCTCGGTGGCCAGCGGCGAGCGCACCTTCGAACCCGAAGCGCTGGTGCCGACCGACCTGAACACCGTGCTGGCCCACGTCGCCACAACCCATGCCACCGCCGCGCGCCGGCGCAGCATCCGCCTGCGCGTGGCCCGCACCAGTTGCACCGCGATCAGCAACGCGCGCCAGCTGGAAACCCTGATCGGCAACCTGGTCGCCAACGCGGTCAAGTACACCGCCAGGGGTGGCGCGGTGCTGGTGGGCTGCCGCAGGCGCGACGCGCATGTGGACATCGAAGTGATCGACAACGGACCGGGCATCGCCAAGGACCAGGTGGACACCATGTTCAGTGCATTCCGCCAGGGCGAGCACAGCAGCGACGGTCTGGGCCTGGGCTTGTGGATCGTGCAGAAGACCGCCGCCAGCCTGGGCATCACCCTCAGCGTGCGTTCGATCAAGGGCGCCGGCACACGCTTCGTGCTGCGCATGCCCGCCACGCCGGGCACGCGCGCGCCGGCACCAGCACCGGCCTGAGCCACGCTCCCCGGGCGCGCGCTCAAGCTACCTCGAGCACCACCTTGCCCAGGTGATGGCCGGCTTCCAGGTAAGCGTGGGCCTGCCCGGCCTGCTCCAGCGGGAAACGACGGTCGACCACCGCGCGCACCTGGCCGGTGGCAATCCATGGCCATACCCGTTGCTCGACCTGCGCGGCCAGGCGCGCCTTTTCATCGGCCGAGCGCGTGCGCAGGGTGGATCCGGTCAGCACCGCCTGGCGGCGCATGATGTCGAAAACCGGCACTTCCAGCATGCCGCCGCCCAGCGCGGCGATGTAGACGATGCGCCCGCGCAGGTTGAGCACCGAGAGCGTGTCGGCAAACACGCTGGCGCCGACCATGTCCAGTGCCACGTCCACGCCACCGGCGGCCCTGGCCGCCTCGACGAAGGACTCGCAGGAGGTGTCCACCGCCACGTCGGCGCCCAGCGACCTGGCCTGCGCCGCCTTGTCCGCCGCGCGCGCGGTGGCCAGCACCTGCGCGCCGGCGGCCTTGGCCATCTGGATCGCCATCACCCCGATACCGGAGGTGGCGCCGTGCAGCAGCAGGCGTTCGCCGGCCTTGAGCTGGCCGTGTTCGAACAGGTTGGCAAACACGGTGAACGCAGTCTCCGGCAAGGCCGCAGCCTGGATGAAGTCCCATCCATCGGGAACCGGCAGCACATGGCGCGCATCGACTGCCACGTACTGCGCATAGCCGCCACCGCCGAGCAGCGCGCAGACCCGGTCGCCGGGCTGCCAGCGCCCGCCACCCTGCACGATCTCGCCGGCCACCTCCAGGCCCAGCGTGTCCGGCGCGCCGGGCGGCGGCGGATACAGGCCCTGGCGCTGCAGCAGGTCCGGGCGGTTGACCCCGGCAGCACGCACCCGGATCAGCACCTGCCCAGCGGCCGGCACCGGGCGCGGCACCTGCACCGGATGCAGCGCATCGGCCGCGCCCTTGTCGCCGCCGATGGCGATCGCGGTCATCGTCTGCTGGTCCATGCGGCACGCTCCTGCATACAAAAGGAAGAGCGTCATGTTAGGCGCGGCCGGGTGAAAACAAGCACGTGGGTCACCGTGGCAAGGCGGGCTAAACTGTGCGATTGCGGCCTTGCCGCCGCCTCGTGCCGATGAAGCCCCATGATCACCAACGACGTCCTGCGCAGCATCCGCTACATGCTGGACCTGAGCGAACCGAAGATCATCGAGATCGCGCAGCTGGCCGACCCTGGCTTCAGCATCGACCGGGCCCAGGTGCAGGCGGCGCTGAAGAAGGAGGATGAAGACGGGTTCGCGCCGTGCCCGGACGCGCTGCTGGCGCACCTGCTGGACGGCCTGATCGTGCAGTACCGCGGCCGCGATGAATCCGTGCCGCCGCGCCCGGTGGAAACGCGGGTGACCAACAACGTGGTGCTCAAGAAGCTGCGCGTGGCCTTCGAGCTGAAGGATGTGGACATGCATGCGATCTTCGACGCGGCCGGCTTCCCGGTCTCCAAGCCGGAGCTGTCGGCGCTGTTCCGCCAGCCCGAGCACAAGAACTATCGCCCCTGCGGCGACCAGCTGCTGCGCAATTTCCTCAAGGGGCTGACCCTGCGGCTGCGCCCCAACGCCTGATCGCCCCGCTGTCTGGCCGCTAGACTGGCGCCTCCCCACGCAGGCACCGCCATGACCTGGATCATCACCAAATACGCCCTCACCGCGCTGGTCGTGGTGGTGGTCTCCGAAGCGGCCAAGCGCAGCGACCGGCTCGGCGGCCTGCTGGCCGCGCTGCCCCTGGTGACGGTGCTCACGCTGGTGTGGCTGTACCTGGAGCGCCAACCGCCGGCGAAAATTGCCAACCACGCCTGGTACACCTTCTGGTACGTGGTGCCGACGCTGCCGATGTTCGTGGTGTTGCCGTGGCTGCTGCCGCGGCTGGGCTTCTGGTGGACGCTGGGCACCAGCGCGGCGCTGACGGTGCTGTGCTTCTGGCTGTTCGCGCTGGCGGTGCGACCGTTCGGGATCCAGCTGCTGCCCTGAAAGCGTGCGCGGCCCGGCAGCCGCCATGGACACGCGGTGGCCGCCGGACGCCCCGCTGCATCGCCCCCCGGCACGCCTGATCGTCCGCCCACGCCCTACGGCGAAGGCGAGATGCAGGCCGAGTCGGCCGTTGCCGCCTTCGCGCTGGCCCGGGCGCAGGTCAAAAGGCAGCTGCAACGAAGGTTGACGCAATCAATCATCGTCACCGGAATTCAAAGAATTCATGGCGCAAATTGGCCTCAGGCACACCATTTGCCTGCAGGGTCCGACTGACCTGCGCCAGCAGGCCGCTCGGGCCGCAAAACGCCACGTCGATTTGCGCCGGAACAGCTTCCCGGCAGATGACGCCGATGCGATCGACGAACGCCGGATCCGACGCTCCCCCCGCAACCGGCACCAGTTCCGCCCCGCGCTCGCGTGCCATGGAGGCCATCACCGGGACTTCCGGGAAATCGCGGCCGGGCGTGAAGAAATAGAACAGCGTGACCTTGTCGAAACTTCCTGCGCGAGGATCCTGAAGCCAGGCAATGAAAGCGGAGATGCCCACTCCGCCGCCGATCCAGACCTCGCGCCGTGCCTCTTTCCGACGCAGGAACCGCCCGTAGGGCGCGTAGATGTCCGCGCGCATCCCGACGCTCGCCGTGGCAATCAACCTGCCGGTGAAATCACCCAGGCTGCGGATCTCGAAGCAGACCCGGCCCTTCCCGCCGCTGCCCGATGCGATGGTGAACGGATGCGGCTCGCGCATGCCCTGCACGTTCATGCGCAGGAAGCCGAACTGGCCGGCCTGGAAATCGATGCCATCGCGCACCGGCTCCAATTCCAGATGCATCGCTGCAGCGCCGGGACGAACCCCGACCACCTGGTACTCGGCATGCCTGGACACCAACGGATACAGCAGCAGTTTGTAGAACGCGCCCGCCACGCCTGCCGCCGACAAAAAAGCCAGCCAGATGCCGGCCGGGCTGTCCAAGGCGATCGGCTGCTTGAAGCTTAGCCAGTGCAGCACCACCACCACCAGCAACGGCCCGGACAGCTTGTGCCACCAACGCCATACGCTGTAGGGGATGTTGCGGTTCAACGCCAGCAGCACGATGAACATCAGGCCGACGAAGGAGAGCTGGCGAATGAATCGCGGCCAGCCCTCCGGCAACGGCAGGATGACGGCAGTCTCCCAGCCGGACATGCCGGCCTTGAACGTCAGGTGGAACGAAGCCAGCCCCAGCGCCCAGATGCCCAGCCATTTGTGCACGACGTACACACGGTCCAGGCCACCGAAGATCGATTCGACGAACCTCCAGCGTGCGCCGAGAACCGCCGCAGCCGCCATCAGCGACAGCGCCGCCACCCCCGAAGCGAGGCTGGCGGCTGGCACGCCCATGCGCGTGCCAGCCGGCAGTTCGAGTGCCGTGAGCGCCGCGCTGGCCAGGACCAGAAAGGCAACGGTATGCCAAGGCTTGGGGTGCATGCCCGCAAACTATGTCCTCCCGCCACACCCAGGCATTGATGCAGATCAATTGCGCCGTCTTCGATGCCGATGGCCTGCGCCAGATCACGGCTGGAATCAGCCACGCACGAATGCCGGACGTTTCTGCAAACCCAACGCGCCGCCGGTGCGGTTCGGCAAGCTTCCCCGCCTGACACAGAAGCTGAAAGTAGAACTTTCCGGCCTGTTCCCGTCACCAGGTGCCGATCAAGGCCTCGAAGTTCACCGAGACGCAGATCGTCTCGATCTTCAAGCAGTCCGGCGCCGGCGTGCCGGTCAAGGATGTGGCGCTTCACCGTTCCGGGTGGGGAACGTCGCCTTCCGGGGATGAGAGATATCGGGTTGTACACCTGACCGGGGGACTTGCCCGCTCATGACCCCCACCTGATCCGGTGATGCGCAGCATTCCCTAGTAAAGCGGTGAATCCCGCGCAGCTCGCGAGTTGACGTACCAACCATTGCCCGGCTGCCGCCCGTGTCTCAACGCAGTGCGGGTGCCGAGCCTGTCTCCGGGTTGTAGGCAGGATTTTTTGGATCGAGCGGGTTGGGCAAATCTTCGCGCGGCACCTGTCCGCTTTCCACCCATGCGCGCTGGACCATGTCGCGCAACATGGCCGCACCGGCAGCGACCTGCTGAACAATCAGCGCATTTGCCGGCTCATCCTGTGGGTTGCCGAACGCATTGCGCTGGTCCAACTGGTAAATGGTTTCCACATGGCTGCCGGATTCGTCCAGATAGGTCAGGACCGACTCGAAAAGATCGCCCCGCTGGCGCCTGACCGCCGGAATGTGCGGCAGAATTCTGGCGTCCTCGAGGCCGATGGCATCGACGAACTGCGACTCGACGCGACCATGGATGGCCTTGTCGCGCGTATATCCTTTCGGATTGTCGCCTCGCCAGCCGTCGCTGTGTATGGATCCATGCAGTGGTTGCGCGCCATCACCGACGTAATGCCCCAGCTGGGAGACATGGAAGGCGCATACCTGTTCAAGAAACCGCGTATCGGTGCCTTCGGCCTCCGCCTTGCGCAGAAGACGCATTCCTGCGATCAGCCGGCCATAGGATTCCATCGCCGCATAAGGCAGCGTGCCCGTCCAGCGCACATTGGTGCGCTGCGCCGTTTCCGGATCGGTGTCCTTGATCCGCAGATACTCGCGGTGCAGCGCCAGGATGAACTCATAGCGCGAACGGGGGATCGGATCGATGAACGCGAACTGTTCGCGGAACCAACCATGGTTGGGGTCCTCTTGTATCTTGGAGAACGGTTCGGAAACCGAGCGCCAAGTATCCGGAACTGTCGAGGTGTCACCGATGTAATCCATGTACTTGCGCAGGAAGACCGGGCCATCCCCGGGAAGGCTGGCGATCGCGGTCCGGTTGATGACTGCGTGTGCACGCTTTCCCCAGGCCCACGCCTGACCCGGCGCAACAGCGAACGCGACGGCAAGTGATACTCCGAAAAAAATGACTGCAGTTCGAACATTGGGCATGGATGGCTCCCGACTATTCAAGGATCAAGTGGGTCGAGCGGATCGACCTTCGCGGAAGCCGCGGACGGCCGGAACACGATATCAAAGGGTGAAGTACGTGCGCCGACCCTGCCGGGCTGGTAGCCCAGTTCGCGCTGGTTGCGTTCGACGAACTCGGCACTCTGCACTGCGTCGATGTGCGGGGGGTCGCTGAGAACCAGCGCATCGCGGTCCATCGGTGCCTTCATCGACATCAGCAATCGTGCGGAGTTGCGCAGGTTGGTCGTCGTATGCCTTGCGTGAGGCTCGATCACAATGGCGTGCGCCGGCACTGCGTACCTTTCGATCAGTGCACGGCGCATTTCGACCGCTTCGACGAAGCGTGTCCCGCGTGGATGCACGGCAGCGCCGCTTACGATGATAAAGGGCGCCAGACCACTGAAATAACGCTGCGCCGCGATCTTGACGTGCAACTTGCCCCGGGCGCTCAGTGGCGTCAGCAGGTCCTTCGGTCCCGCACCAAGCACGATGATCGAGGTGTAGCGATAGCGCGACCAGTCCAGTCCCCTGGCATGTTGGAAAGCGTCCGAATTGAGCCCGCCGTCAAGCGGCTGGAAGGCAATGGCATCCAGTCGTTCGTTGACGTCAAGGAGCGCCAACGCCAAGCCGATGCTGAAGTCGAACCCTGCAGGCGCCTCATCGCGACCCGCCTCGGCAATAGCGGCCGCCACGACGCAATCTTCCGCGATCCGAACGCGATCCTGCTCGCCAATCGGTCCGTCAATCCGGGGATAACGCGGTGCGCTACCCCTGCCGTAGACGTCAAGGATGGTGTTGAGTCCCAGCAGCTCGCGATGCGCCGCATTTGCGCGATCCCGGTTCTCGGCAGACGGACCATCGGCCGCGGCCATCGCCGATACCAGTTCGATCTCGCTGTTACTCCACAGCGATACATTGACCTTGCACGGCGCATCATCGGCGCATGTCGCCAGACGACGGTCCCGCTGTTCCAGCATCGAACGAACTTCCGATGGCACCCCGGCCCTGTCCATCGCGGCAACCACCGGAAACAGGCGCTTGCCGAGCGCGGCGATTACCTGATCTTCCCCTGTCCTGGCCAATGCCGGCTGGATCGCGGCAACGGCCATACACACGAGTAGCGCCAGGCGCATCACCAGCTCCTGCTCAGGACCAGACGGAAGTTGCGGCCAAATAGCGGACGCCCATAAATCGCCTCGCCCGAACCCTGGCCCGCCAGTGCGTCAGTGCGGGTATTTCCCTCGGTAAGGCCTTCCTCTTCGGTCAGGTTATCTCCCACCAGTTGCACGCCCCATGGGCCGCGTTTCCACGATAGCCCCAGGCCCAGCGTCTGGTAGGAGGGTAACGCGGTACGGTTGAACAGATCGACATAGGACTTTCCTACAAAATCGTAGCGAAGGTACGCTTCGATCTCGCTATCGCCAGTCATGAAGCTGAAAGTCGGACGGATATTCCCGTAAACTTTCGGCTCGCGGACGATCTGGTTACCGTTCACTGCGGCCGGATCGGCGCCGGCGCTGTTCTGCAGTTCATCGTACTGCGGGTCGCTCAATGTCACCGCGCCGGCGAGCGCAAACCACTCGTTCGCCCTGAACAGGCCATCGACTTCGATCCCTTTCGACACAGCGGTACCAATGAACGGCACCGACTGGTCGTTGCGTCCGGTAACCGGGTTGTAAGCCACGAACGACGCGTTCAGTGGGTCGAACTTGGTGTAGAAGGCGGTCAGGTAAACGTAGGAACGGCCGAATGCAGCCTTCACGCCCAACTCGTACTGGTCGGTCTTGGTCTTGATGATGGTTGGATCGATGCTGCGCGCCACGTTGGACTGCGGCACGATCTCCACGTGGGAAGCACGGCCATAGGTGCCGAAGTTAGCGTTGAAGTCGTAATTTGCCCCCACGGTCCAGTTGGTGGCGGACGGATCGAGGTCGTGCGTCTGGGTTGTGCCACTGAAGCGTCGGGTGGTGTCGTCGGCCAGGGTGTTGGCATCTCCGAGGTTGGCGCTGGCGGTGCCTTCGGCATAGCCTTCGTAGTCATACCGTTCGTGTCGGATGCCAGCGTCGAGCTTGAGCTTGTCGGTCAACTCCCACGTATCGTTGACGTATAGCGCAAACATCTTCGCATCGACCTCGCCCGCGTTGAGCGTGGTCGTGTAGCGCAGAACACCATTGTCAGTGACGTATCCCAGTGGAGTTCCCTGGGCTGAGTAGGCGACCAGATCAAGGGTCCTGGGCTTTCCCTTGACCTCAAGCAACATGTCCTGGTAGGCAGTGAAGGCCGTGGTTCCGTAGAACGAAGCATAGATGCCGATATTCAGATCGTGCGCGCCGGAGCCCGCTTCGAACCGTCGGGCTGCGCTCAGGTCCGCCTGGGTCGAATAAAAATCCGACTCGATCGCCCGATACTGCGCCGAAATCACCAGGCCGGAAGCCGCATACGGGTCATAAGCCGTCGCGCCATTCGTGCCGGCCAGGGCATAGCCCATCGATGCGACTCCGGTACCGAAAGCCCTCTGCGCCGTTCCCAGGTAGCTGTTGGCAAAGATGTTTGCATCGGCCGGATTGGTCGTGGAATAGAGCGCATCGAAGCTCACCTCGCCCTTGGTGTATCCGGACTTGAGCGAGACGACCCAGTCGCCTACGTTGTTTTCGTACTGGAAGCCGACGTTACCAAAGCGCATGTGGCGGCCGTCCGCCAGGTCTCGGTGCAGGCTCTTCAGCACGTTGGACGAATCCAGGTACTTGAGCGACACGTTGCGCAGCGACGGCGAATTCATGGTGCCGGTGAAGTAGTCGATGAACGGATCCAGCGAGACCGACGGGTTGCGCGGATCAGCGACCGGGATCGGCAGATAGAAGACGTTGTGGTCGTCAACGAAGGTGCCGCTGACCTTGACCCAGCCATCATCCAGGTAATGTTTGAGATTGGCGCGCAGCTGGCCACCCTTGTCGTTGGGAAAGCCGTTGTCGCGGTAGCCATCGTGTTCGCGCAGAAAGCCGCCCACCGCATAGTAGGTCTGTCCCGAGAGGGCGCCGGACTGGTAGGCTTCGGCGCGGTAGAGCCCGGTATCGCCCAACGTGAGCTGGGCCTTGCCCTGGGTCTGGTCGCCGCCCTCAGCCAGGATGTTGTTGACGATGGCCGCGCCACCGCTGGCGTAGATCGGCGCCGGGCCGCCGCGCACGACCTCGACCCGCTGGTTCATGAGGTCCAAGCGGTGCATGCCCTCACCGGAGTTGAAGAAGTGCCCGTCGATTTCATGGAACAGCGGCAGACCATCCTGCTGGAAGATGATGAAGCCGCGGTCGGTCGGGATGCCGCGCAGGCGGGTGATGTTCTGCACTTCGCCGCCAGTCGATTCGACATGGATGCCGGGCACGTTGGCCAGCAGGTCCGCATAGCTCTTGGGCGCCAGCTTCTGGATTTCCTCCCCGGTCAGGGAGTTGACCGCATACGATGCGTCGAAACGACGCTGGGTACGCGCCGCGCCGGTCACCACGACCGCACCCAGATCGCTGACTTTCTCGCGTTTCTCGGAAGGGGGCGTTTGCTTCGGCGCAGGCGGATTTTCTGCCGCTTCTTGCGCGACTGATACCATGGGAGCAGCCAAGGCAATCGCAACTGCCACCGCAGCGCGATTATATGTAGTCCTAAGACCGTGCATAAACACTGACCCCTTATGAGTGAGAACACCAACGTCGTCGAAACGAGCGTTGTGCATTATCAGGAGCGCTCATTACAGGCCTGCGTAATGACCGGGCACCATCGAGTGGGGATATGCCATCCCTGCCCTGTCCTTTTATTGACACAAATAGGGTCCGGCAATGCGGCGGCGGCCCTGATGCCAACCGGACGCCCCGGCTGATCTATCGGTCCGTCCGCCTGCCATCGCACGAGCCGCCCTCGCGCCGGCTCCTGGTTCACGGCGCGGCGGCCGTAAGCAGTCCTTTTGCGGCGGTGCCGCGCGCTGGCATCAAATCCATCGCGATGAAGCGATACAATCCCTCTCCCACGCCGTCGAACGCTCCGCGATGATCCCTGTCAGCTTCGAGTTCTACCCGCCCAAGACCGAGGACCAGCGCGCGCAGCTGGACCGCACCGCGGCCAAACTGAAGAAATACGCGCCCGAGTACGTCTCGTGCACGTTCGGCGCCGGTGGCTCGACCCTGAGCTACACCGCCGAGACCGTGCGCCACCTCCAGCAGCACCATCGCTTCGACGCCGCCCCGCATCTGTCGTGCGTGGGCGGCAGCCGCGAGCAGATCCGCGCGCTGCTGGCGCGCTATCGGGCGATCGGCTGCAGGCGCATCGTGGCCCTGCGCGGCGACCTGCCCTCGGGCATGGGCCATGCGGGCGACCTGCGCCATGCCTCGGACCTGATCGCGCTCATCCGCGCCGAGCACGGCGATGCCTTCCGGCTGGAAGTCGGTGCGTATCCGGAAACCCATCCGCAGGCCAGCGACGCGCTGAGCGACCTGAAGCACTTCAAGGCCAAGGTCGATGCCGGCGCCGATGCCGCCATCACCCAGTACTTCTACAACGCCGATGCGTATTTCAGCTTCGTCGATGCGGTGCGGGCGATGGGCGTGCAGATCCCGATCATTCCCGGGATCATGCCGATCTCCAACTTCAGCCAGCTGCGCCGGTTTTCGGAGCAGTGCGGCGCACAGATCCCGCGCTGGATCGACAAGCGCATGGCCGCCCATGGCGACGACGCCGAGGCGATCCGCGAGTTCGGCGCCGACGTGGTGGCGCAGCTGTGCCAGCGTCTGGTCGAGGGCGGCGCGCCGGCGCTGCACTTCTACACCCTCAACCTGGCCAGGCCAAGCCAGCTGGTGCTCAAGCGTCTGGGGCTGGGCTGACGCCATCGCCGCCGCGGCGGCGGGCCGTGGCTCAGCCGCGCCGGGTTAGGCTGCCCGCTGCGATGCGCGTCCCTGTCCTGCCCTGCCTGCTGATGATTGCCGTGACCACCGCGCTGGTGGCGCCGGCGTGGGTGCCTGCGGCCGCGGCCCAGGCCGTGCATCGCTGTACCGATAGCGCCGGGACCAGCGTGTTCACCGATCGTCGCTGTGAGGATGTGGGTGCGGCCAGCCGCGTGATCCGGCCACGGGTCAACGCCACCGGGCAGGCGGCTGCGCCGGTGTACCTGGACTGTCCGCGCAGGCTGAGCGAGCTGGTCCAGCGGATCACCGCGGCGATCGACGCCGGCGATGCCAACCGGCTCGCCTCGCTGTACCGGTGGAACGGGATTTCCGACGCCTCGGCCAATCGCCTGATGGACCGGATGGAAGCCATCGTGCGCCGGCCGCTGCTGGACATCGCCCCGATCTTTCCCAAAGTGACGCCAGCGCCGGTCGTCGATGCCAATGCCGATGGCTTCTATCCGCAGCCGATGCCGCCGCAGAAACAGCGCCCGGTCGGCCTGCGCCTGCAGCAGACCCTGGCCAACACCGGCACGCCGTCCAGCACCGTGCTGGGCATCGGCCGCAGCGATGGCTGCTTCTGGATCACGCTGTAGCCGAGTCGGCCGGGCGGAACCGCAACGTCGCCACCACCCCGCGCTGCGCGCCGGGACGCACGCTGACCTGCCAGCCGTAGAGCTCGCACAGGCGGCTGACGATGGACAGGCCGATGCCGCCGCCCTGCGAGTGCCCGGCGTGGGTGCCGCGATAGCCGCGGTGAAACAGCTTGGCCGCGTCTTCCTCGCTCAGGCCGGGGCCCGAGTCGATCACTTCCACCGCATCGTCCAGCACGCGCACCACCACCGTACCTTCGTGGGTGTACTTGACCGCGTTGCCGATCAGGTTGCCCAGGGCCACCGACAAGGCGGCTTCCGGCGCATCGATGACCAGGTCCTGGTTGCCCTGCTGGATCAGTTCCAGCTGCTTGCCGCCGATCTGCGCGCGGTGCGCATCCAGCAGCTGGTCGGCGACCCGGGCCACGTTGCTGCTGCCCTGTCCGCGTTCGTTGCGCGAGAGCAGCAGCAGCGAGCCGATCAGGTCGGTGCAGGCCGCTTCGGCACGCTGGATGCGCAGCAGGCGCGCCTGGATCTTCGGCTCCAGGTTGGGCCGGCCCAGCAGCAGTTCGGTGGCACCGCGGATCACCGCCAGCGGCGTGCGCAACTCATGGCTGACATCGGCATTGAACTCGCGGTCGCGCTGGACCACTTCGGTCAAGCGCTGGGAATAGTCGTCCAGCGCACGCGCCAACTCGCCCACCTCGTCCTCGGGGAACAGCGGCCCCAGCTGGGTCGGATTGCTGCTGCCGCGGTAGGCGCGCAGGCGCGTGGCCAGCTCGGACACCGGGCTCATCACCCGCGAGGCCGACCACCAGCCAATGATCAGCGAGAGCAGGGTGAACAGCCCCACCGTGGCCCACAAGGTGCGCCTGAACTGCACTTCGCCCAGGGCGACCTGGCCCATGTCGTAGGTCAGGAAAAACCACGCGTTGGGCGTCTTGCGCACGCCCACCCGATACGAAAACGGCTTGCCGTCGGCATCAGTGCCCGACAGGGTGTGGATGCCGTCGTCCAGGTGCTCCCAGTCCGGAAAATCACGGCGCAGGCTGTCCAGCTTGTCCGGGCGGTACAGGAAACCCTTCATCTGCTGGACCGGGGCCCCGGCCTCGGTGCCGCCGCTGCTGACGAACCGCCGCCAGGTTTCTTCCAGGTTGCGGTTCATCACGTCTTCGACCAGCTGGTTCTCCACCCGCTGGCGGGCCAGGATCGAGGCGTAGGCGAACAGCACCGTCAGGCAGAAGCCCAGCAGCACGAACGACCAGACGATGCGGGTGCGAAGGCGCCGGCGGAACTTGCGCGCACGCGCCGCACCGGGCCGTGCGGCGCTGCCGGTCTCAGGCTTCGGGTGCGGCGATGCGGTAACCGATGCCATGGCGGGTCTGGATGTACGGGGTGTCGAAAGGCTTGTCCACCACCGCACGCAGGCCGTGGATGTGCACGCGCAGCGAATCGGAGTCGGGCAGTTCCTCGCCCCACACGCGGGTTTCCAGTTCCTGGCGGGTGACCACCGCCGGGGAGGCTTCCATCAGCGACTGCAGGATCTTCAGCGCGGTCGGGTTGAGCTGCAGCAGCTTGCCGCCGCGGCGCACCTCCAGCGTGTCCAGGTTGTATTCCAGCTCGCCTACCTCCAGCACCCGGGTCTGCACGCCCTTGCCACGGCGCGAGAGGGCATTGAGGCGCACCTCCACTTCCTGCAGGGCGAACGGCTTGATCAGATAGTCGTCGGCGCCGGAGTCGAAACCGGCCAGCTTGTTGTCCAGGCTGTCGCGCGCGGTGAGCATCAGCACCGGGGTCTGCTTGCGCGCCTCGTTGCGCAGCTTGCGGCAGACCTCCAGGCCATCCATGCCCGGCAGGTTGAGATCCAGCACGATCGCGTCGAAATCGTGGACCACGGCCAGATGCAGGCCGGTCACGCCGTCGGCGGCAAAATCCACGGTGTGACCGCGGTCTTCCAGGTAGTCACCCAGGTTGGCGGCGATGTCGCTGTTGTCTTCGATGACGAGAATGCGCATGTCAGCAGGCCTCCTGGAGGCGGATGGCCAGCAGCCGGCAGGCGCGGCGCATCGGGGCAATGAGGGTCATGGGATACCTTGGGTTGTCTTCGCAAAGCGAGAAGCGGCGGGGCTTGCAGGGGCTGGCCGGCCGCATTCAGGTGGCCGATTCTGTCACACCGCCAGTGAGGCTCCCTGCACGGCGGTTCATGTCCGTCCCGTGGGTTCAGGGCGCGGCGCGACGGCCACTGTGCTTCCTATTGACCGCGCCGCAGGCCACCAGTTCCACGATCGCCCCGGCGATGTCCACGCCGGAGACCTGTTCGATGCCTTCCAGGCCGGGCGTGGAGTTCACTTCCAGCACCAGCGGGCCGCGCGCCGAGCCGATCAGGTCCACCCCGGCCACGGCCAGCCCCAGGGTGGCCGCCGCGCGCACCGCCACGGCGGCTTGCTCGGCGGTGGCGGTGGCCGCGGCGGCCTGGCCGCCGCGGTGCAGGTTGGAGCGGAAGTCGCCTTCCGGCGCCTGCCGGCGCATGGCTGCCACCACCCGCTCGCCAACCACGAAGCAGCGCAGGTCCGCGCCCTGGGCTTCTTCCACGAACTCCTGCACCACGAAGCTGGCGTACAGCCCGCGCAGCGCCTCGACCACCGACTGCGAGGCCGACAGCTTCTCGGTCAGCATCACGCCCGCGCCCTGGCTGCCCTCGTTGAGCTTGATCACGTGCGGCGGTGCGCCCAGCAGCGCCAGCAGGTCGGCGGTGTCGTCGGGGTTGTCGCCGAACACCGTGGCCGGCAGGTCGATGCCATGGGCCGCCAGCAGCTGGTGCGCACGCAGCTTGTCACGCGCGCGCAGGATCGCATCGGAAGGATTGGGCGTGTGGCAGCCCATCAATTCGAACTGGCGCAGCACCGCGGTGCCATAGCGGGTCACCGACGCGCCGATGCGCGGGATCACCGCGTCGAAGCCGGACAACGTCCTGCCCTTGTAGCGCAGGTCGAAGCGCCCGGCGTCGATGCGCATGTAGCAGCGCAGCGGATCCAGCACCCGCACCACGTGCCCGCGCTGGCGCCCGGCCTCGACCAGCCGCCGGGTCGAATAAAGCCGGGGGTTGCGCGAAAGGATCGCCAGTTTCATGCCGCCGCTTTTGCAGGAAGAACCACGGCGCCTAGCATGACACGCGCCGTTCACCGTTCCGCTGCAGGCCAGGGCGCCCGGATCGCAGCGCGGCGCGCGCTCCTTTTTCGCCTGACATCGGCGCGCACCGGCCACAGAAGAGGCTGCCGGATGCTTGTCTCCGTATTCCTTTTTGAATATATTGAATACGATAACGGCAACAGGAGCCAGCCATGTCCCGGACAACGACCACGACCATGACGGTTCGCCTCAGCGGGCCGCTCAGCGATTTCGTCGCCGCCAACGTGGGCGAGCACGGCGACTACGAGAACGTCAGCGAGTACATGCGCGACCTGATCCGCCGCGACAAGCAACGCAAGGAGCAGGAAGCCTTCGACCGGCTGAAGGCCGAGCTGGCCCATGCCTTTGCCTCCCCGGAGGCCTCGTACCGTCCCCTGACCGCCGCCGACGTGATCGCGCGCAACCGAGGCTGACTGCGTGGCCAAGGTCCTGGTCCAGGAGGCGGCGTCCTGGCGGCTCGACCAGATCTACCGCTACACGCGCGATCGCTGGGGCACCGAACACGCCGACCGCTACATCACCGGCCTGTTCGAGGCCTTCGACGGCATCCAGACACACCGGACATCGTCCAGGCCCATTCCCGCCGAGTTCGGCATCGAAGGCTACTTCTTCCGCTACCAACGGCACTTCGTCTACTGGCGCCGGCTCTCCAATGGCGACATCGGCATCGTGACCATCCTGCACGAGCGGATGCACCGGATCGACCGCTTCGGGTACGATTTCGGTTCATGAGCCCGCCGCGTCGGGGCGAGGTGCGAGTCGGGGTCATCTATCGCGGCGGCGAGCGTTCAAGAATCACCTGTAGCTGCAGCCTTGCGCCGGGTCAGGCCCGCCGGTTCATCATGCGCCTGAAGCGGCGATCCTCCGCCGCCTGGATGCCTGCACCGAAGTCGATCAAGGTGCGCTCAACGACCCCTTGACCTCAAAGCGCAGGTAATCGGCAAGCCGTTTGGACTCGCTGACTTCGTCATGCGGCACCAGCAGGTACTTCCAGCGCTTGGTGCCGACGTTTGCCGCGTGATCGGAAGCGTGCCTGCACCAACGCATGGCGGCAGCTGCCTTGGCCTGAACCTCCTGAGTGTCGACGTCCACCCGTGCCTTGGTCTCCACCATGAAGATGGTCGTGTCCGTCTCGGCCACGAAGTCGGGGATGTACTCCGGCTGCTCGGCGCCGAGCTTGTAGTAAATCTGGAACTGCCCCTTCGCAGGCTTGAGCCACCTCAAAGCGTCACGCTCCAGGATGATGGCGAAGCGCCGCTCGGTATCCGAGTCGAACTTCTGCAGCGGATACAGGCAACGCGCGAAGCCGCCGAAGAGCATCTGCTTGATGCGGCTGGGATCAAGCACGGTCTCCCGGAAGTGGTGGGCCGTCTGACCTGCCATGGCGGTGTAGTTGCAGGGCTTGAGTGCGGTGAAACCGCGGCTGACCTGCACCTCGTACTCGGTTGCCTCCTCCCAGAAGTGGGCCATCATCTGCGCGTGGATTTCCCGCGCGATCAGGCGGCGATCGCGATCCAGCACGCCGAGGGCCGCATCCTCGGACAGATAGCTGCGCAGGTGCCGAACCATCTGGCCCGCGAGCTCATAGAGCAGGTCGGCATGGGTGAAATAGTCGATGTCGTCGAAATCCACCAGCGCGTGGACGATGTAGTCCTCCGGGCGCTGCTCCTTCAGGCCGAGTTCGGCGGCCAGCGTGAATTGCTCGTGGGTGCGCAGCATCTGGCCGACGATTTCGCGTTCGCCCGGCTGAAGGTGAAGCTGGCTCACGTCCAGAGTAAATGGGCGAAAGCCCGTCGTGACCTCGCCGGTCGGCACCACGGCGATACGCGGAATGTCGATGGCTTGCTGCACCACGATTTCCGTGGTCTTGGCCACCACGGCCAGCAGATCGAGCGCAGGCGCCGATTCGTCCACGCCGGCCAGCAGCGAGCCCTGCAAAGGTCTCATGCGCTCCGCCACCTCCGCCAGGATCTCCTGCTGCACCTCCGGCTTCAGCAACGCGCTACGTGTGGGCGCAACATCGCGCCTGACCTCGTACTTTCCGATGACCTCCATGACCATGCGGGCGGCCTGCTTCTCCGCTGCGGTGGAGAAACTCGGTGCGGGCAATTCGGCGGTCGTGGGCGGCCCACTATCGGCACCTGATGCGCTCGTCTGCACAACGGGCGCATCCGTCAGCCCGAGACGCGCCGCAGCGACCGATTCGACCTGCACGCTGACCTTCCTGTCGGCTGCGCTGGGTGTATCAAGCACGACCTGCTGCAGGCGGATCGGCGAATCGCTACGGTTGGCCTCGTCGATGATCTCCTGAAAGCGGTCGTGGGCCACGATGTTCAGCCGATCCACGGCCGCCACGCCGGTGCGCTTGCCATAGGGCAGACGCAGACCGCGCCCGATGGACTGCTCGATCAGCGTGCGCGCATTCGCCGCGCGCAGCGGCACGATCGTGTAGAGGTTGGTCACGTCCCAGCCTTCCTTGAGCATGTTGACGTGAATCACGATCTCGGTCGGCTCGTCCACACTCTCCACGGCCAGCAGGCGCGAGATCATCTCCTCTTCCTCCGCGCCGGTGCGGCTGGAATCGACTTGGATCACCTTGTTCGCATAGCGGCCTTCGTAGAATTTTTCCGACTCGATCAATGCCTTCAACTGGGCCGCATGGGTGGTATCGCGCGCGATGACGAGCATGAAGGGCTTGACCGGCTTGACGCCGTTCTCGCGGGCGTAGGTGAGCAGTTCGACCTTGGTGGTCTCGTGCAGGCGCACGCCGTCTTCCAGCTTGGTCTTCTCCACTTCCTCCGGCGTGTGATCGCCGGCCTTGAAGTTGCGCTGGGTGACCACGGCCGGCTCCTTGACGAAGCCGTCCTCCATCGCCCGTGCCAGCGGGTAGTCCATCACCACGTTTTTGAACGGCACAGGACCACGGGGGGATTCCACGAAGGGCGTCGCCGTCAGTTCCAGGCCGAACAGCGGCTTGAGTTCGTTGATGGCGCGCACGCCGGCGCTGGCCCGGTAGCGGTGCGACTCGTCCATCAGCAGCACCAGGTCGGTCAGATTGGCCAGATGGTTGAAGTAGCTGTCGCCCAGCACCTCGCGCATGCGCTTGATGCGGGGCTCCTTGCCGCCGCGCACCTCCGAGTTGATCTTGGAGATGTTGAAGATGTTGATGCGCACGTCGTGGGCAAAGCCCATCGACTGCTCGTCCACCGCCGCGCCGGTCTGGTCGTAGTTGTCGCCGGTGATGATCAGCGGTGGCTGCTGCGCGAACTCGGCGATGCCCTTGAACACGTACTTGGCCGTGTTGCGCGTGAAGTCCGTGATGAGCTTGTTGTAGATCGTGAGATTCGGCGCCAGGACGAAGAAGTTGTGGATGCCGTGCGCCAGATGCAGGTAGGCGATGAACGCCCCCATCAACCGCGTCTTGCCCACGCCGGTGGCCAGCGCGAAGCACAGGGACGGAAACTCGCGCTCGAAGTCCTCCAGGGTGGGGAATTCCGCCTTGAGCGTGGACAGAATGGCCGCAACGTCCTGCTCGTGGCCAAGCAGATCGGGCGCGGCATCCAGCGCCTGCTTGAGCTTTGCCAGCGACTCAGCCTGTGGTGGCCGCAGCGAAAGCCGTCCCGCCACATGGTTCTGAACACGGGCGCTCATTCTGCATCTCCCTTTTTCCTGCGCAACCGTTTCGGTTTGTCGCCGTTTTTGCTATCAACCGTTCCCAATTCGCTTTCCAGTTGCTCCACCGTCGGCAAGCTGGTGGTGAGTGATTGCGGCAAATCGCGCAGCAAGCGGTATTCGGCAACGCCGATGGGCTTGTCAATACCCGATAGCGCGTACTCGGCCACTGTGCGTTTGCGGGTCTTGCACAAGAGCAGCCCGATCGTGGGCTTGTCGTCCGGCGACTTGACCTGCCTGTCCACGGCTGTGAGATAGAAGTTCAGCTGACCCGCGTGTTCGGGCTTGAACTCGGCGGCCTTGAGCTCCACCACCACATAGCACTTCAGCCGCGTGTGATAGAACAGCAAATCAATGAAGAACTCGTCGCCTTCCACCTCCAGCCGGTACTGACGGCCAACGAAGGCAAAGCCACTGCCCAGCTCCAGCAGAAAGCGGGTGACATGCCTGACCAAGCCAGTCTCGATGGCACGTTCGCGCGCTTTATTGCCAAGGCCAAGAAAGTCGAACAAATAGGGGTCTTTGAGAGTATCGTGCGCCAGTTGCGACTGTGGCGCCGGTAACCGCGCCTTGAAATTGGTGACGGCCTTGCCGTGTCGCTCCAGCAGTCGATCGCGGATATTGGCTTCCAGGGTGCTGCGCGACCAGCCGCCGGCGAGGGCCTGTTCGGCGTATTGCAGGCGCTGCGCCGGGTCCTTCAGCTTGGTCAGCAGAATCACGTTGTGGCCCCAGGGTAATTGGCTAACAGCTTGTTGCCCAATTGCGGCATCCGGCCAGGCCTGGGCTAAAGCGCGCATGAATTTCAGGTTGGCGAGGGAAAACCCCTTCATCTCCGGAAAGGCATCGCGCAGGTCGCTGGCCAGCCGGTCGAGCACCTTGTCACCCCAATTTGCGGTTCTCTGCCGTTGCAGGATCTCATTGCCGATCTGCCAATACAGCATCACCAGTTCGGCATTGGCCGCCAGCGCCGCGCGCTGGCGAGCGCTCACCACCCGCGCCTTGATGTCAGCCAACCAGTCCGCGTACTCGGGTGGGGTTGCAGTGAACTTCTTGTTCATGGCGTGCACTCCCCATCGCCAAACAGGTCGGGCACGGGTGCTGCCTTTCTCCCTCTCCCGCTCGCGGAAGAGGGTTGGGGTGAGGGGGCTTCTTCTTCAGGCGCCGCCATCGGCAGATTGGCCACGTTCAGGCTGTAGTCGTCGTGGCCCCATTCGCAGCGGGCCAGCACCATCTTCGGAATCTTCTTCAGCGTCAGGTTCGGCCAGCGCTCGGCCGCCCGGGCCGCCGTGACGCCACGGAAGGCCGCGCAGCACACCAACAGGCTCTGCTCGAAACCGACCTCGTCGGACAGGGCCTGCAACTGCTCGGCGGCCAGGTTCTGCGTGGTGACGTAGATGAAGTCGCGCTCGCTGGAATGGCCGTGCTGCCACCAGCGGGTTTCCGAAGGCGCGTAGCTGAAGCCTTCCAGCTTGGCCAGCGCCTCGGCCAGTTGCGCGGCGTTGTACTCCGGGTTGATCACCGGATTGCCCCAGCGGTCGTGGACGATCAGCGTGGGCGCGAGGCGGCAGTAGCGGAAACCGCCGCCGCCCTGCCAACCCACGGCCTTCGTGATGCCGCCCGTGTCCTCACCGTCGATGACCTTCTTCAGGCGCGGAATAATGTGCGTGTGGCAATGCTCGCCCAGCTCCACCATGATCCAGCGGCGCCCCATCTTGTGGGCGACCGCGCCGGTGGTGCCGGAACCGGCGAAGGAGTCGAGGACGAGGTCGCCAGGGTTGGATGCGATGGTAATTACGTGACTGAGCAAGCGCTCCGGCTTCGGCGTGTCAAATGGAATCTCGTTGGGGAACAGCGCCTGGATCTCTCTCTTGGCCTCTTGTGAGTGACCAACTTCCGTATGCGACCACCAGGTCCTGGGTACTAAGCCTTCTTGTACTTCTCGCAAGAAGAGCTTCACTGCCGGGTTGTTATCGCCTTTTTCACCAAATACGATCCGCCCCTCTTTGACCATCTTCCAGAATTGATCCTCCAACACCCGCCAGTGGCTGCCTTTCGGGGGACTTACTTGGCGGCCGGACGGCGTTGTTATGGTGTACATGAGCCCTTCATGCCGCTCCCCTGCAGCGAAGATTGGACCCAGTCGCCACGGCCCGCGTGGATCATTGTCAGGATTTTTGTACTTGCTGGCACTCTCTTCTCCCCGTGGCAGAAGATTTCGAACACGCTTCCAGTCTTGCCCCATCGGGGAGTACAGCAAGACGTAGTTATGTGCAGGAGAAATTGCCGCTGCGTTACTCCGGCCGTAGAAGTTCTCCCACACCAGCGACGTGACGAAGGCTGAACGCCCAAAGACCTCGTCGCATAGGACTTTCAAGTAGTGTCCTTCGTTGTCGTCAATCGTGATCCAAAGCGATCCATCCTCCGACAGCAAACGCTTGATGATCTCCAGCCGGTCTCGCATCAGCCCCAGCCAGATCGAATGCTCCAGCCCGTCGTCGTAATGCATGAAGGCGCTGCCGGTGTTGTAGGGCGGATCGATGAACATGCACTTCACCTTGCCGGTGAACTCCTGCTCCAGCGCCTTCAGCGCCAGCAGGTTGTCCCCAAAGATCAGCCGATTGTCGAAGATGTCGTTGTCCGTCACCCGATGCTTGGCGTGATATGACTTCTCCCGGTCTTCGAGCAGAATGCGCGGCTCCAGCTTGGGCCGCTTCTCCTTCCCGATCCAGGTGAGTTCGAGTTTCTGTTTGTTACTCATCTTTCAACTCGGCTTCTTCAGCGGGTGCAACCGGCGCGTTTCGCCAGCCGTGGCCCAATAGCTACCGGACTTGCCGTTCCTGGGCCAGCCGGTTTCGTGATCAATTAGCGCATCCGCCAGAGCCAGCACCTCCGCGCCGAAAGCCATGGCATCGCTATCTAGCAGGTCAAAGGACAAGGCGTTGAAGTGGCAACCCGTAACGTTCCGGACCTGGGCGATCCGCGCAAGCTCAACCAGATGAGACTCCAGCGCGCGCGGGTGATAGGTGACTGCGCCTGAAGCATCCTCATGCCGATGCTCAACCCGCAGGCTCTTGCGCAGCTTGTCGTCGATGGCGGGTAAGAGGTCACCCAGTGCGTAGGTTCCGGAAGCCTTCCTGGGAACTTTGCATTCGTAGAGCAGGGTTAGGAATTCCAGAACAGCTTCCAGAATGACGCCTGCCTTCGCGCAAATGGCCTGATGGTCAGGCGCAGCTTCGCCCAGCATGGCGCGCAGTCGCTCTACTTCGGGGATGTTTCGACTGTGGGACATGCCTTGTTGGAGGGACCAGCGTGACAACTCAACGAACTGGCACTGCCCGTTTTTCAGCCACCCCCAGCGGTACTTTTGCCGCCAAGGTCCGTAGTGCGTCGTCACGATGCAGTGGCGGAATTTGGCGACTGTGTCGTAGATCATTTCGATAATGCGTTCGACATGCGGCTCATCCACGCTGCCAAGCACGTCGTCCAGCACCAGCAGCTTGTATTCTGGCGTATCGCGCTCGGCAAGTGCTAGGAAGACGCACAGACCCAGCGTGTCGAGGTGCGAGTCACTGAAGTACGCCTGCGGCGGAGAGTCCGGGTTGCCACCGAAGTCTGCTGCGATCTCCAGTGACGCTCGCTTTCCCTCCTCCAGCGCCAAGACGATCTTATTCAGCCCTTCCCCTGGATGAATGGCCTCGTAGAGCTCGCCTACCCGGATGGAGATAGCGCTGAGGATAGCGTCAGTGAAACTCTTGCGCTCGCGTTCGATTAGTTCGAGTACCTGCTTCAGGCGAGGAACGAGTAGCTCTAGCTCTTGGGCGCGCTGCTCGTTTTCCTCTAGGATTCTAAGAGAGGTACGTAAGGCGCCGACAAACTTCTTGTCGGCGACACAGGCTTCAGCGGTGAGCGCCCACTGGCCTCGCTTGTCCTGGTGTGCAACGATCCAGCTGTCCCATTGTGCAATATCCGCGACCATCGGAAGCGCCGGCACCGGGATGTCCGTCGGCACTTCCCCGTCGGAGCAGTACGCCTCGAAAGCAGCAACGTCAGCGGCTGCTGCCATCTTCGCGTCTTCGAGTCGCTGTTGGGCAAGCTCTACAGCCCTCGTTTTTGCCAAGACGGCTTGCTTTGCTGACTCCAGCTTATTGTGCTGGTCTTGGGATTCGATACGCCTGGTAACCTCAGCTACCAAGTTTTCGGTGTTTTCGCTGCTCTCACACAGAGGGCAGACAGACGGATCTGGGTGGTTCCTGAAGTGCACCTGTGCCGCCTTCAAGATGTCCAGCACTTCCAGATAGTCGCTGGCCATTGTGCCTTCGAGCGCTGCGAGTTCCTGCTGTGCCGCGTTACGCGCAACTTCGGCATTCTTGAGCTGGCTATCCAGGTCAATCACCTTCTGTGGGTGTGAAACGACTTTATCCCACAGCGCCATCAACCGATCGACGACGGCCTTGCGCAGATCGATCTGCGTCTGGTCCCTCTGCACTTCCTGCTCAGCCCAAGCAATGGCGCTGGCGCCCGGACTCGACGCTTCCCTCCAGAACCCATCGATCGCTGCCCTATTCTCCGACACGCGGGTGCTCGCGGTGTTGTACTCGTTCTGCTTGTCGAGGATTAGCTTGCGTAGTGTGCCTTCGGACGCCTCTACTCCACCGACATCGATGAAGCGGCCAATCTCCTTGTAGCGATCAGCTGGCTTGGCCTCAATAAGCCGGAGAATCTGGGTTCGCCGCAATACGGCGACCTGAGGTCGCAGTGCCTCATTGCTCACCACCACGTCGCTCTTGCCTAGGGAAACGCTGCAGCTTCCGGAACCCGTTTCCAAAGTTACTTCGACATCGATCGCCTTCTTTCCGATCGACGGCCAGTACCTGCGCGTGGCGCCTAAGCCGCGAGTATCCAGAGAGCCTACTTCACCGTTTCCAAGCAGGTCGAAAGCATCCGCCACGGTGGACTTCCCCGTGCCATTCTCGCCATAGATGATGACGAGCTTTTTGCCCTTCTCGAACGACAAGGTGAAGGGCGTGACTGATCCTCGGAGATTCTCGATAGACAAACTAATGAGCGATGGAACAGTCATTGCGCTTCCTCCTTCGCCAATGCATTTTCCACCGCCATGAGCCAGTCTTCCGCCTTCATCGCGCCGGTCGCAAGCTTCGCTTTGTACGTCTCGACATCTCTGGTAAGAAACAATCCGTCCTCTATCAACAAAGGAGCAACTACTTCAACCAATTCTTCGGAAAGCGACGTCATCGGAACCTCACCACTTGCGTGCGTATCGATCTTTTACAACTGAAACAATGTAGGAATTCAAACCGCGGCCCTGCGCTGCCAGGGCTTTCATTCTCTCCACAACGACTTGGCCGGGGCGAACGGAGTTATAAAGGTAGTTGCGATGCCTTCCACTTTTGAAAACCACATGGATTGAATCCTCGGTTACTTCATAAGTAACGACGTTGGAATTCCCACTGAGATTGCGATACCGCGTCATTTCAGCTCCCATTCGACCGTGAACAGCGTGCGCTCTTCCACCTGCTGCTGGAGCTGCGCCTCAAGCTGGGTGATCAGATCGTTGCGCTGCGCTTCGACTTCATCCTGCCGGGCAAACAGCTCGCGGCGCAGCCTGCTGCGCTTGCCTTCCAGCTCGCGCTGCTTCTTCTGCCATGACAGCTTCTCTTCCAGTGTCGGCGAAATGGCGGCGCTGCGCCGCACTTCCTTGATCTCGCGGTCGCTTTCCTTGATCTCCTGCTCCAGGCCCAGCTTCAGGTCGTCCGCCCAAGCGTCCAGCTTTTGCACCTCCTGCTCGAAGTAGCCGAGGCTGCGCTGGTGGATGTCGCGCAGCAGGGCGGCCTTGCGGGCTTCGAGGTCTCGCTCCAGCGTCGATTTCCCCTCACCCCGGCCCTCTCCCCCAAGGGGCGAGGGGGCCATGGCCGCCGGCAGGCGCAGGAGCTTTTCGGGATCGTCTTCCGCCAACGCGACACCATTCCGGGTGCTGGCTGCAACCAACAGGTGCTGCTCCTGATTTCCCAGGGCGGTGACTTCCAGCAGTGCCAGGGTGAGCCAGCCGGTCTGGCCGCGATAGGCTTTGAGTGTGCTGATCTGGGTGCCGTGGGCGTCGTAGTCGAATAGCAGCCGGGCGTTCGGCAGGTCATGGGCTTTGGCCCGATGCACGACCCATTCCGCCAGCGGGTGGCCGAGCCGGTACAGGTGCGCCTCGCCGCTGCGCCGGGGTAGTTCGTAGCGGCCGAGCGAAACCCTGGTCAAGGCTTCGCCCTCTCCCCCGACCCCTCTCCCGCAAGCGGGAGAGGGGAGCAAATCGCCGGGCAGGTGATGGAGCACGAATCCATGCGCGTCAAAGCTTGCGCAGTCGGCCAGCTCCGCACGGGTCAAATCCATCAACATGCGCTCGTACTTGCTGCGTGCCGCGCGGCTGTCTTCGGCGCGCACGCGCAGCTTTTCTTGCACCTGTTCGTCGAAGTTCTCCAGCAGGAGTTGGCGCGTCTTGACCATCGCTTCGCTGATCTCGCCAGACAGATCGAGCTGCAATTGCTCGAAGCTGGCGCGAATTTGCGCCGGCTCGCGGCAGTTCTGGTAGATGTCGGCGATGCGCCGCTCGAAGTCCACACCCGAACCGATGGCGCCCAGCACCTCGTCGCTGGCCCCGAACACGCCCTCGAAAAGTTGGAATTTCTGATCGAGCAGTTCGTAAACGCGCTTGTCCGCTTCATTGCTGCGGTCGACGAAGTTGACCACCACCACGTCGAACTTCTGGCCGTAGCGGTGGCAGCGCCCGATGCGCTGTTCGATGCGCTGCGGATTCCACGGCAGGTCGTAGTTGATGACCAGCGAGCAGAACTGGAGGTTGATGCCCTCGGCGCCGGCCTCGGTGGCAATCATGAGCTTGCCGCGTTCCTTGAAGTGCTCGACCAGCGCCGCGCGGGTGTCGGCGGTCTTGGAGCCGGTGATGCGGTCGGTGCCCGCGTGGCGTTTCAGCCAGTCCTTGTAGGTGGCCTGCGCGCGTGCGTCGCTGTTGGTGCCGTTGAACAGCACGATGCCGTCGCCGTAGGGCGTGTCGGCCAGCAAGCCGAGGAGGTATTCCTGCGTGCGCCTGGATTCAGTGAAGATGATGGCCTTTCGGGGCGCGCCCAGTCGATCCAGCTCTGCAAACGCGCGATCCAGCGCGGTGAGCAGCGCCTTGCCCTTGGCGTTGTCCCGGATGTTGGTTGCCAGCGTTTTGAAGTGGCGCAGCTCCTCGATCTCCTGCGCGATGGCGTCACGCTCGGCGCGGCTCGCTGCCTTGGCGCCCGGCTCCTGGCCTTCCCGTTCGTCGGCGCCGCTTTCATCAAGATCGGCGTCGAGCGACTCGTAGTCCTCGTCCAGTTCTTCGGCCAGATCGGGAACCACGGCAGCCTCATCCAGCACGCCCTGGAGACGCTTGGCCATGGTCTCCAAGGCGCCGGCGATTGCGTGCGTGCTGGAGGCCAGCAGCTTCCACAGCACCAGTGAAATCAGTTGCCGCTGCCCGTCGGGCAGGGCCTTGAGGTTGGGGCGGCGCAGGTAATCGGCGACGAGCCTGGAAAGTTCCTGCTCTTCGCTCGATGGCGTGAACTCCTCGACGATGGCCCTGCGCGCCGTGTACGAAACGTAGGGCTGCACCTGTTTGCGCAGGGTGCGCTTGCAGATGGGCGACAGCCTGTCACGCAGACTGCTGACGGATTGCTCCCTGCCAGTGAACTGCGAGCGGAAGCTGTCGAGGTCGCCGAACACGCGGTCATCGATGAAGCTGACCAGTCCATAGAGTTCCAGCAATGAGTTCTGCAACGGCGTCGCGGTCAGGAGCACCTTGGAGTGAACGCGCGACAGCGCCTCCTTGAGGGTCTTGGCGATGACGTTGCTGGTTTTGTAGACGTTGCGCAGGCGATGCGCCTCGTCGAGCACGACCAAGTCCCAGTCGATGCCCTTGACGTCGTCGGCCTTGGCCTTCGCGAACTGGTAGGAACAGATGATTGGGCCGGACTCCAGCAGGAACGGGCTGCGCCGCTCTTGCTTGCGGATCGCGTTGTAGCTTTTGGCTTCGAGGATCAGCCCTTGCAGGCCGAACTTGTCCTGCAACTCCTGGTGCCACTGCTTGCGCAGGTTCGCCGGCACGATGATGAGGATCTTGCGTCGCCGTTCGGCCCAGCGTTGCGCGATGACCAAACCGGCCTCGATGGTCTTGCCCAGACCGACCTCGTCGGCCAGGATCACGCCGCGCGAAAGGGGATTGCGGCAGGCGAACAGCGCCGCCTCGACCTGATGCGGGTTCAGGTCCACCTGCGCATCGACCAGGGTAGAAGCCAGCGACTCCACCGTGTCGCCCGCCGCGCGTCGGGTCAGCAGCCAGGCGTAATACAGGCTCTGGTGCGGCGTCAGAAGCGGCTGGGTCAACGGCAATCCTCCCCTTAAGCTCTTAGCGGAGCGTGATTCGGCAGCTGGCTCGGTTCGCGCTCACTCGGCCTCCGGCTTCGTCTTGTTGATGCTTTCGGCGATCCAGCGATCCAGCTCCGAGCGGCGAAAGCGCCAGGTACCTCCAAGCTTGAACGCCGGGATCTCGCCTTTCTGGGCAAGGCGATAGACCGTCCGTTTCCCGGCTTTGAGGTAGGCCGCGACCTCCTCCAGCGTGAGGATCTCGCTCTCGACTTCAGTCATCCGGAAACCATCCGATCTGGCCTTTCGTGGCTTTCAATTACCAAGTTTAGCCATTTACACCAGGCTGCCGACGGATGTCGGCCAGCCCCGCGATCCGGGCAGCATTGCACCGTTGACTGCCTCCGCGGCCCTGCTGCACGAAATGGCAGTCGATCCGCACTCCGAGCAGCCGACGGGTGGCCTCTGGCGTCGGGCACGGCCCGCTGCGAAGGCCCTGCCGCTTCCGCTACCGAAAGGAGCGTGAGTACCGCCTGCACAGCGCCGCTATCGGACTGCTCCATGCGCGCCTTCTCGATCCGGACGACTTCGATTGGCTGGCCGGCCAATACGGGCACGCCGGCACGCTTGGCGGGCGGATCGCGCGAGCCGACCAGGCATCGGTTACACAGAAACACGGCGGCGATGCCTGCAGGGCGCCGGCGGGCCAGGCATGCGATGACACGGGCAGGGACAGGCCATCCAGGTCAGCCTGCCTAACGGCCAGGTCTGACAGTGCCATGCTCTTGCTCCTGAACATGAGTCAGGAACCAGATGCTGGTCACGTCGACCTCGCCCCTCCATCCACAATCCGTAAATCAGCCGCGCCCGCAAAAATGGACTTGTTTGTGGACTTAGAAGTCCCGGCTGTAGATGGATCGCAGTGGACCACGGCAGAACGTTCAGGAGAGGAAAAGTCCTTGTGTGGCAATGACTTGCAGACTCTCTTGGACTTCTGCACAAGTCCGCAGAATGATGCGGTGGAGCGGGTGAAGGGAATCGAACCCTCGTCAGTAGCTTGGGAAGCTACAGCTCTACCATTGAGCTACACCCGCGTCGGACAGGCGGCAGTCTATGCGCTGGCCTGCCCCGCACGCAACGCCAGGGCCGGGCGGAAATGGCCGGAGCCGGTGAGGCTGTCGCCGAAGAACGCGGTCTGCGAATAAACCAGCTCGGCGTGCACCTGCGCGGTAACGCCCGCCAGGGCGAGGACGACCGCCGCAGCCAGGCTGGACAGGCAAGGGGATGCGTGCATGTGCAGCTCCATCGTGTCGCGGAGGGTGTCAGGCACGGCGCCGTCCGTGCGGCAGCGCATTGGGACGCCGTGGGTTCATTGCGCCCCTGGACAACTCACCTGCAACGCGGCACGCGGCAAGCGGCACAGGCTTGCGCGAACGCTTCCGCTGGCCGCGAACGGGCCACCGCCGGGACGCCGGCCGGATGGTCCCCGCAGTGACCGGCGTTGAGACCAGGCGCACGGCGTGCAACCAGGCCCGATCCCTCGCCCGCCTGCTGCCTTCATGAGATCGCCAGGGCGCGCGCCGACGACGCGCCGGTGCCGCCAAGTTGGGCGATAATCCGTGCCATGCCACAACACCCCCACTCCGCCGCGTTGCTGGCAGGCCCTGCTGGAATCAACGGCCGATGACCGATCCGTTTTCCAGCCCCGGCGCCAAGGCCCCGCCCAAGCCGTTCACCGCCACCGAAGGCCGTCGCCAGATCCGCAGCTTCGTGCTGCGCCAGGGACGTTTCACCGAAGCCCAGCAGCGTGCGTTCGAGACCCAGTGGCCGCGCTTCGGCCTGGACTATCAGGGCCGGCAGCGCGATTTCGACGCGGTCTTTGGCCGCAAGGCCAGACGGGTGCTTGAAATCGGCTTCGGCAATGGGCAGGCGCTGCGCTTTGCCGCCCGCCAAGACCGGTCGCGCGACTACATCGGGATCGAGGTCCATGCGCCCGGGGTGGGCCGCCTGCTCAACGCGCTGGACCAGGACGACGCCGACCACGTGCGCCTCTACCACCACGATGCGGTGGAAGTGCTGCACAACGAAGTGGCCGAAGGGGCGCTGGACGAAGTGCGCATCTACTTCCCCGACCCCTGGCACAAGAAGCGCCACAACAAGCGTCGCCTGATCCAGCCGGCGTTTGCCCAGCTGCTGGTCTCGCGCCTGGCGCCGGACGGCCGCCTGCACGCGGCCACCGACTGGCAGGACTACGCCGAGCAGATGTGGGACGTGCTGGACGCCACGCCGGGCCTGCGCAACCGGGCCGGCGCGCGCGGCACGGTGCCGCGCCCGGACTGGCGCCCGCAGACCCACTTCGAAACCCGCGGCCAGAAACTCGGCCATGGCGTGTGGGACCTGCTGTATGACCGTTGCTGAGCAACCACGCCGAGTGCATCGCAGGTAATGGATACCGCCCTGACCCTGACCAACGACATGCGCCTGGTGCTTGGGCTGGTCGGTTTCGTGATGGTGATGTTCCTGTTCGAACGCATCCGCGCCGACGTGGTCGCGGTGGTGGTGCTGGTGGTGCTGGGCCTGACCGGGCTGGTGGCGCCGGAGGAGATCTTCGGCGGCTTTTCCGGCAACGCGGTGATCAGCATCATCGCCACCACCATCCTGGGCGCGGGCCTGGAACGCACCGGCGCGCTCAACCGGCTGGCCTCGTGGCTGCTGCGGCGCGGCCACGGGGTCGAGCAACGCCTGCTGCTGCTGACCACCGCGATCGCCGGGCTCAACTCCTCGTTCATGCAGAACCCCTCGGTGATGGCCCTGTACCTGCCGGTGACCGCGCGCCTGGCCTCGCGCACCACGCTCAACCTGCAGCGTCTGCTGCTGCCGGTCTGCGCGGCGATCGTGATGGGCGGGGCGCTGACCATGGTCGGCAACTCACCGCTGATCCTGCTCAACGACCTGCTGGTGTCGGCCAACAACAACCTGCCCTCGGGCATGGCCACGCTGGAACCGCTGCGCATGTTCGCGCCGCTGCCGATCGGCGTGGCGCTGCTGCTGGCCTCGCTGGCGTATTTCCGCTTCTACGGCGATCGCAAGCTGAAGGAAGAAGCCGTCGGCACTGCCGGCACCAGCAGCGCCATCCCGGCGCGCACCGAAAGCTATTTCGCCAATACCTACGGGATCGAGGGCGAGGTGTTCGAACTGACCGTCAGCGCCGACAGCCCATTGGTCGGCATGACCCTGGGCGAAGCCGAGGCCCTGCACGGCGCGCCGCTGATGCTGGCGCTGCAGACCGGCAACGACACCCGCCTGGCGCCGCCGGCGGACATGCGCATCTGGGTGGGCAGCGTGATCGGGGTGATGGGCAAGCGCCAGGACATCGCCGACTTCGCCCAGAACCAGTTCCTGCGCCTGTCCTCGCGCCTGCGCCACTTCGGCGACCTGTTCAATCCCAGCCGTGCCGGCATTTCCGAAGCGGTGATCCCGCCGACCTCCAGCTTCATCGGCAAGAGCGCAGCGGCGCTTTCATTGCGCAAGAAGTCCGGCATCAGCCTGCTGGCGATCAACCGCGACAAGAAAGTGATGCGTGAGGACGTGCGCAAGGTGCCGCTGCGCGCCGGTGACATGCTGGTGCTGCACAGCACCTGGCAGGATCTTGCCGCCACGGCCAAGAATGGCGATTTCGTGGTGGTCACCGACTACCCCAAGGGCGAGCAGCGCCCGCACAAGTTCAAGATCGCCATGGCAATCTTCGCCCTGACCATCATCATCGCGCTGACCTCGCGCCTGCCGGTGGCGTTGACCCTGATGACCGGGGTGGCCGGCATGCTGCTGACCGGCGTGCTGCGCATGGACGAGGCCTACGCCTCGATCAACTGGAAAACCGTGTTCCTGATGGCCGGGCTGATCCCGCTGGGCTGGGCGATGGACAGCAGCGGCGCGGCGGCGTGGGTCGCCGGCCACACCGTCGAACGCCTGCCCGAAGGCCTGCCGGTGTGGGTGCTGGAACTTGCCGTTGCCCTGCTGACCACGGCCTTCTCGCTGGTGATCAGCCACGTCGGCGCGACCATCGTGATGGTGCCCATGGCGATCAGCCTGGCGCTGGCCGCAGGCGGCAACCCGACCGCGTTCGCACTGGTCACCGCGCTGTCGGCGTCCAATAACCTGATGACCGCCTCCAACCCGGTGGTGTCGATGATCACCGGCCCGGCCAACTACAGCGCACGGCAGATGTGGCGCATCGGCGGCCCGTTGTCGCTGATCTACACCTTCGTGGTGGTGGCCATGGTCAACCTGATGTTCTGGTGGAGCAGCCGGGTCTGATCGAGCTCGGCAAGGAGCGCCCATGGCACTGACACTCAAATTGCTCGAAGGCCAGTTCGCGATCTGCCGCCTGCCTGCCGGATCGGCGTTGCCGCACTGGTTCGTGCATGGCGCGCTCTCGCATGTCAGCTGGACCGATGAGGAACTGTCCATCGTCTGCGACGAAGGCCGCGTGCCGGAGGAGGTGCAGTGCGAACGTGGCTGGCGCAGCCTGATGCTGCGTGGACCGTTCGCCTTCGAGCTGACCGGCATCCTGGCACAGGTGCTGCAGCCGCTGGCCGAGGCAAAGGTGGGCATCTTCGCGGTATCGACCTTCGACACCGACTACGTGATGGTCAAGCAGACACAGCTGGGCGCAGGCCTGGATGCGTTGCGCGCGGCCGGCCACACCATCGAGGAATAAGCGCGGCGCCAGGAACCGTAGAGCGGGTCTCGACCCGCCGCTATCCGGCAAGAGCGTGACGGCGGGTCGAGACCCGCCCTACCGGGAACGCCCGGTCGCTGCCGGTGCGCTTCTACCCCAATACCACCTGGCCATCGCGCACCTGCAGCGCCACCGCCTGCAGGCACTGCCCGCGGCATGGCCCGGACAGGCACTGTCCATCCTGTAATTCGAAGGTGGCGCCATGCGCGGCGCAGACCAGCGCACCGGTCCTGGTCAGCAGGAACTTGCCCGGCGCCCAGTCCAGTCGCCGCCCCGCATGCGGGCAGACGTTGAGCCAGCCGCGCACCTGCTGGCCCTGGCGCACCAGCAGCAGCGATTGCGCGCTGCCCTCGATCATCGCCTCGGCCTCGGCCGGGACGCCATCGGGCAGCGCCTCCAGGGCAATCACATCCATGGGATTAACAAAGGTTTCACACACTGCCGAAAGAGGCGACCATACTGCGTCACGGTTCCTACACATTCTGTCACCAGCCCGATGATCCGCACCTTCTCCTTCGACAGCCATCGCTTGCGCGCCGTGTTCGCCCCGCGCAAACCCCGCCATCGGCTGCTGCGCATTGCCGTGGGCCTGCTGGGTCTGGCCGTGCTGTGCGTGCTGGTGTTCTTCGGCGTGTTTGTCGGTGCCACGATGCTTGCCGCCGGCCTGGCCTATCGCCTGCTGTGGCCGCGCCAGCGCCCCGCCGCGCAACAGCACGTGGTGGAAGGTGAGTACCGGGTCGTGCGCAAGCAGGCGCTGCCGCTCTCGCACTGAATTGGGTGGGTGACCATTACACTCTGACATTCCCTTGTCAGCCAGGAATGTCCCCGATGTCCGATGTGATTCCAGCGCCACAGCAGGCGCGCGTGCCCGTCCGTGGTGGCGGCACCTTTCCGGTACACCGCATCTATTGCGTGGGCCGCAATTACGCCGACCACGCACGTGAGATGGGCTCGGAGGTGGCGACCTCGAAGGCCGAGCGCGGCGAGCCGACCCTGTTTGCCAAGCCGGCCGATGCGATCGTCACCGGCAATGCCGATGTGCCCTACCCGCCGGGCACCAATGACCTGCATCACGAACTGGAACTGGTGGTTGCGCTGGGCGCCGACGCACCCCCCGGCGTGCTGGCCGCGGAGGACGCCGCCGCGCTGATCTACGGCTACGCCATCGGCCTGGACCTGACCCGTCGCGACCTGCAGAACGCGGCCAGAAAGGCCGGCCAGCCCTGGGACACGGCCAAGGGTTTTGACCACTCGGCGCCGATCAGCGAACTGGTGCCCGCCGCGCAGGTGGCCGACCTGATGTCGTTGACCGTGACCCTGACCGTCAACGGCAGCGTGCGCCAGCACGCGCCGCTGACCGACATGATCTGGGACGTGCCGGACATCCTGCACGAACTGTCCAGGCTCTACGCGCTCAAGGCCGGCGACCTGGTCTTCATGGGCACCCCGGCCGGCGTGGCCGCGTTGCAGCCAGGCGATACCTTCGTCGGCAGCCTCGATGGCGTGGCCCAGGTGCGCGGCACCATCGTCGCTTGACCTGCCTCCACATGCCGCTGCGCTAGGCTGGCAGCGACTTCCCCATCCAAGAGGAAAGCCCATGGGCATGTTGAGCGAGTTCAAGACCTTCGCCATGCGCGGCAACGTGATCGACCTGGCCGTCGGTGTGGTGATCGGCACCGCGTTCGGCAAGATCGTCACCTCACTGGTCAACGACCTGATCATGCCGCCGATCGGCATGCTGGTCGGCAACGTGGATTTCTCCAGGCTGGCGATCACGTTGAAGGAGGCCTCGGTGGATGCGGCGGGCAAGGAAGTGCCCGCGGTCGTGGTGGCCTATGGCAGCTTCATCAACACGGTCATCCAGTTCATCATCGTGGCCTTCGCCATCTTCATGGTGGTGCGCACCCTCAACCGCTTCAAGAAGACGCAGGAAGCCAAGCCGGCCGCCACGCCCGAAGACGTGCTGCTGCTGCGCGAGATCCGCGATTCGCTGAAAAAACAGTCGTAACCGCCACGGCTTCACCGGTGCCATCGCCTTTGGCTAGGCGCGATGGCCCGCCCACTGCGCCAGCAGCACCGCGGTGGCCGCGGCGACGTTGAGGCTCTCGACCCGGCCGCTGCCGGGGATGGACAGGGCCAGATCGCATTGGCCAGCCAGGTCGCGGTCCATGCCCTGGCCCTCGGCGCCCAGCACGTAGACCAGGCGCTGCGGGAGCCTGGTCGCAAACAGATCTTCGCCGCCCTGCACCAGCGTGGCGGCCAGGCTGAAGCCGGCCGCGCGCAGCTGTGCGAAGGCCGTGGCACTGTCGCCGGCCTGGACCAGGGTCACCGCTTCGGCACCGCCTTCGGCCACGCGTGCGGCGGCGCCGGACAATGCCAGCGGCCAATCCTGCGGCAGCAGCAGGCCGGCCACGCCGAAGTGCGCGGCCGAGCGCAGGATCGCGCCGAAATTGTGCGGATTGCCCACCCCATCCAGCCACAGCGCCAGTGCCGGGCCAGCCGGAAGCGCACCGATCCAGTCGGCCAGCGACACCGGCGCACGCCGCAGCACCTCGGCGACCACCCCTTCGTGGTGCGCGCTGGCGGCCAGCTTGTGCAGGTCGGCTTCTTCCACCACCCGATAACCGACACGGTTGGCCACGCACCAGGCCAGGATCGGCTTGAGCGCGGGCACGCGGGCCTGGCTCAGGTACAGCTTGCGCAGCGCCTCGGGGCGCGATTCGAACAGCGCCCGCACGGCATTGAGGCCGTACAGCCGGACTTCTTCGCCACGACGCGAAGGACGCGGCGGCGCCTGCGTGTACGGACTTTCAGCGCCATCCACTGCGGCATCGCGCGGGGCGTGCTCGCCGGAAGCATGTTCACGCGGCGCACGCACGCCGGCTTGGCGACGCGGGGGAAGTTTCTGCCAGGGTCCAGCCATTGCTCAGGGCGCCTTGTTCTCGTTCCACAGCTGCGCATGTTGGATGCCCAGCTTTGCGGGGTCGAACACCGGGTCCAGCCCGGCCTTCTTCTGTTGCTCGTAATCGCGCAGCGCGATCAGGGCCGGCCGCTGCAGGATCAGGATCGCGATGATGTTCAGCCAGGCCAGCAGACCCACGCCAATGTCGCCCAAGCCCCAGGCCAGCTGCGCACTGCGCACCGAGCCGTAGGCCACTGCCGCCATCTGCGCCAGACGCAGCGCATGGATCAGCCACGGACGGTGCACCGTGCGGTTCATGTAGGCGATGTTGGTTTCGGCCATGTAGTAGTAGGCGACGATGGTGGTGAAGGCGAAGAACAGCAGCGCGATCGCCACGAAACCGGCGCCCCAGCCGGGCAGCACCGATTCCACCGCGGCCTGGGTGTAGGACGGCCCGACTTCCGTACCGGGCAGCCCGTGGTAGAGGAAGCCACCAGCCGGGTTCTCCACGTTGTACATGCCGGTGGAGAGGATCAGGAACGCGGTGGCCGAGCACACCAGCAGGGTGTCCACGTAGACCGAGAACGCCTGCACGTAACCCTGCTTGGCCGGGTGCGAGGCCTCGGCCGCGGCCGCCGCATGCGGGCCGGTGCCCTGCCCGGCCTCGTTGGAATAGATGCCGCGCTTGACCCCCCACTGCACCGCCAGGCCAAGCACCGCGCCGAAGCCGGCCTGCATGCCGAAGGCGCTCTTGACGATCAGGCTGAACACCACCGGCACCTGGCCCACGTCGGTGGCCATCACGTACAGCGCCATCAGGATGTAGCCCACCGCCATGAACGGCACCACGAACTCGGCAAAGCGCGCGATGCGCCTGACTCCGCCGAAGATGATGAAGCCCAGCGCCACCGCCACGACCAGCGCGCTCACCCAGGTCGGCACACCCCAGGCGGTGTTCATGCCCTGGGCGATGCTGTTGGCCTGCACGCCCGGCAGCAGCAGCCCCGAGGCGATCACCATGACGATGGCGAAGATCCAGGCGTACCACTTCTGGCCCATCGCCTTTTCGATGTAGTAGGCCGGGCCGCCGCGGTACTGGCCGGAAGGGTCGCGCTCCTTGTAGATCTGGCCCAGGGTGGATTCCACATACGCCGTCGAGGCCCCCAGGAAGGCCACCACCCACATCCAGAACACCGCGCCGGGGCCGCCGAAGGCGATCGCCGTGGCCACCCCGGCGATATTACCGGTGCCCACGCGCCCAGACAGCGACATGGCCAGCGCCTGGAACGAGGACACGCCCGAGGCCGAGGACTGGCCCCTGAACATCAACCGGATCATCTCGGCAAAACCGCGCACCTGCATGAAGCGGGTGCGCACCGAGAAATACAGGCCGGCACCCAGGCACAGATAAACCAGCGCCGGGCTCCAGATGACGCTGTTGAGGGTCGAGACAAGTTTTTCCACCGGCGGTGGCTCCGTAGCATTGAAAGGGGGGGACACAGGCCACACGCGCCTGTCCCCTACACCTTACCCGAACCCACCGCCGCGCCTGCGCCGCGGTGCACTCACCCCGGCGGCGCCACCCGGGCGAAGCTGCGCAGATCATGCACGCGGCCATGCTTGACCACCGCGCAGCGCAGCCTGCCTTCTTCGACGAAGCCGTTCTTGAGCAGGACCTGTGCCGAGGCCGGATTGCTGTCCAGCACCTGCGCGCTCACTCGATAGAGGCCCAGTTCAGCCATCACCCACGGCACGTACAAGGCAACCACCCGGCTCATCACGCCCTGGCCCCAGTGCGCGCGCCCGAGCCAGTAGCCCAGCTCGGCGCTGTGCCGGCGTTCACCGCGACCCACGCGCGCGGCGATGCCGCCGCAGGCCTGCGCGTCCAGTTCGATCGCCAGCACCGGATCGGCCAGATCGACCACGTGGCCGGACAGGAATCGCTCCGCGTCCTGGCGCGTGTAGGGCGAGGGAAAACGGTCGCTCAATCCGGCCGCGACCCGTTCATCGTCGGCATGGCGCAGCAGAGCCTCCAGATCATCGGGGCGCCAGCGGCGCAGGACCAGACCCTGGCCCTGCAGGCGCAGGCCGTGCCCGCGCGCCGCGCCGTGGTTGGGGTCAAGATGGGGGATGCTGTGCATGCGAAGTTGGCCTGGTGCGGGACCAGAGCGCAGTGTGCCGCAACGTGCGCGGGGCGAGATCCGGGTCAGGCTTTTGTGGCCGCCTTGGCAGGGGGGCTCTCCCGATAAAGCGCCATCGCCGCTGAAGCGGCTCCCACATCCACACCGCGCGCCGAATCAGTCCAGTCCCAGCGCTGCCAGCACCCGCGCGACCAGTTGCTCGGTCGACTCCTGGGCCGCCAGCAGGTGCAGCTCCGGTGCCTGCGGCGCTTCATAGGGCGAGTCGATGCCGGTGAAGTTGGGGATCTGGCCGGCGCGCGCCTTGGCGTACAGCCCCTTGACGTCGCGCGCCTCGGCCACGGCCAGCGGCACGTCGACGAAGACCTCGATGAACTCGCCCGGCGCGAAGCGCTCGCGCGCCATCTGCCGCTCGGCACGGAACGGGGAAATGAAGCTCACCAGCACGATCAAGCCGGCGTCGGTCATCAGCCTGGCCACTTCCACCACCCGGCGGATGTTCTCCACCCGGTCGGCGTCGGTGAACCCCAGGTCGCGGTTCAGGCCATGGCGCACGTTGTCGCCGTCGAGGATGAAGGTGTGGTAGCCCAGCGCGTGCAGGCGCTTTTCGACCAGGTTGGCGATGGTGGACTTGCCGGCGCCGGACAGGCCGGTGAACCACAGCACGCGCGGGGCCTGGCCCTTGATCCGTGCGCGCGCGGCCCTGTCCACGTCCAGGTGCTGCCAGTGCACGTTGCCGGCGCGGCGCAGGGCGAAGTCCAGCGTGCCGGCGCCGACGGTGGCATTGGTCTGGCGGTCGATCAGGATGAAGCCGCCCAGGGTGCGGTTGCGGGCGTAGGGCTCGAAGGCGATCGGCTCGTCCAGCGACAGGTTGCACACGCCCACTTCGTTGAGCGCCAGGCGCTTGGCGGCCATGGCCTGCTGGGTGTTGACGTCGATGCGGTGCTTGATCTCGCTGATGCTGGCCGACACGGTGCGCGTGCCGATCTGCAACCAGTACGGACGGCCCGGCAGCAGCGGGGCATCGTCCATCCACAGCACGTGCGCGGCGAACTGGTCGGACACTTCCGGCGGGTCGCCGGCAGCGGCAATCACATCGCCGCGGCTGATGTCGATCTCATCGTCCAGGGTGAGGGTGACGGCCTGGCCGGCGCGGGCCACTGGCACCTGGCCGTTGGCATCGCGCACGCTGGCCACAGTCGAGCGCCGCGCCGAAGGCAGCACCACCACCACATCGCCCGGGCGCACCTGGCCGGCTGCGATCGTGCCGGCGAAGCCGCGGAAATGCTGGTGCGGCCGATTGACGTACTGCACCGGCAGGCGCAGGCCGCCGGCGACATCGGCGCTGTCCAGCGGCAAGGTATCCAGGTGTTCGAGCAGGCTGGGGCCGGCATACCAGGGGGTGTTGGGCGAGCGGCTGGAGAGGTTGTCGCCTTCCAGTGCCGACAGCGGGATGCACTGCACCCGAGCGATGCCCAGCTGCGCGGCCAGCGCGCGATAGTCGCCTGCGATGCGCTCGAACACGCCCTGGTCAAAGCCGACCAGGTCCATCTTGTTCACCGCCAGCACCACCTGGCCGATGCCCAGCAGCGAGACGATGTAGCTGTGCCGGCGGGTCTGGGTCAGCAGGCCCTTGCGCGCGTCCACCAGCACCACCGCCACCTGCGCGGTGGAGGCACCGGTGGCCATGTTGCGGGTGTACTGCTCGTGGCCGGGGCAGTCGGCGACGATGTACTTGCGCCGGTCGGTATCGAAGTAGCGGTAGGCCACGTCGATGGTGATGCCCTGCTCACGCTCGGCGGCCAGGCCATCGAGCAGCAGCGCGTAATCGATGCCCGCCCCTTGCGTGCCATGACGGCGGCTGTCGCTTTCCAACGCCGCCAGCTGGTCGTCGAACAGGCGCTTGCTGTCATACAGCAACCGGCCGATCAGGGTGCTCTTGCCATCGTCCACGCTGCCGCAGGTGATCAAGCGCAGCAGCGGCTTGGCTTCGTGCTGTTTCAGGTACGCGGCGATGTCGGTGTTTACCTGCCTCTGCCCATCCATCAGAAATACCCTTCCAGCTTCTTCTGCTCCATCGACGCGCCCGGATCCTGGTCGATCACCCGGCCCTGGCGCTCGGAGGTGGTGGCCACCAGCATCTCGGCAATGATCTTCTCCAGCGTATCGGCGCTGGATTCCACCGCGCCGGTCAGCGGATAGCAGCCCAGCGTGCGAAAGCGCACTGACTTCATCATCGGCACCTCGCCGTCCTTCAGCGGCAGGCGCTCGTCGTCGACCATGATCAGCGCACCGTCGCGCTCGACCACCGGCCGCTCGGCGGCCAAATACAGCGGCACCACCGGAATCCGTTCGCGGTAGATGTAGAGCCAGATGTCCAGCTCGGTCCAGTTGCTCAAGGGGAAGGCACGCACGCTCTGGCCGCTGTGGATGCGCGCGTTGTACAGGTTCCACAGTTCCGGGCGCTGGTTCTTGGGGTCCCAGCGGTGGCGCTCGTTGCGGAACGAGAACACCCGTTCCTTGGCGCGCGATTTTTCCTCGTCGCGGCGCGCACCACCGATGGCCGCGTCGAACCTGTACTGCTCCAGCGCCTGCTTCAGGCCCTGGGTCTTCATGATGTCGGTGTGGACCGTGGCGCCGTGGGTGAACGGGCCGATGTCCTGGGCGATGCCATCCGGGTTGATGTGCACGCGCAGGTCCACGCCGGTCTCGGCGGCGCGCCGGTCGCGGAAGGCGATCATCTCGCGGAACTTCCAGCGCGTATCCACGTGCAGCAGCGGGATCGGCGGTGGCGCCGGGGCAAAGGCCTTGAGCAGCAGGTGCAGCAGCACCGAGCTGTCCTTGCCCACCGAATACAGCAGCACCGGGTTGCGGAATGCCGCGGCGACCTCGCGCAGGATGTGGATGCTTTCGGCTTCGAGCCGGTCAAGATGGGACAGGGAAACAGCAACGGTCATTGGATGGCGCACGGACGAAGGGAACCTCCGGCGGCAGGCGGGCGGCGCTTCAGCCGCGCCCTGCTGGCGGAAACGGCAGTGTGGCATCGCTTATGCATCAGCGAAATAAGCGCGCGGCATAAGCCCATAACCCCCCATCCTTTCAAGCCGCTTGGAAACAGGCCTAGCATCGCTCGCCTGCCAAACCGCCTGGAATTGCGATGTCTGCTGTACCTCCCGCGTTGTCCGTCAGCCCCTTGCCCGAGGAGCGCAAGGCGTTGCTGGCCCGGGTGGTCGACGGCCTGGACAGCGCCTCGCTGTGGTGGCTGTCCGGATTCACCGCCGGCCTGGCCCAGGCGGCCCACCCGGCCCCGCAGCTGGCCCTGCTCCAGGGTGCAGCCGCGACCGGTGCCCCGCTGGCCACGCCCGGCGAACGCGCCACGGTGCTCTACGGCAGCCAGACCGGCAATGCCAGGCGGGTCGCCGAGGGCCTGGCCTCCGAACTGGAAGCAGCCGGCCTGGCAGTGCGCCTGGTCCGCACCGACGCCTACCCCACCCGCGAACTGGCCAGCGAGCGCCTGCTGTACCTGGTGATCAGCACCCAGGGTGAGGGCGACCCGCCGGATGACGCGATCGGCTTTACCGAGTTCCTCAAGGGTCGCCGCGCACCCCGGCTCCCGGAGCTGAAATTTGCCGTACTGGGCCTGGGTGATTCGAGCTATGCCGATTTCTGCGGCATCTCCAGGCGCCTGGACGCGCGCCTGGCCGAGCTGGGTGCGACCCGCCTGTTCGCTGCCGGCGAGGCCGACCTGGACATCGACACTGTCGCCGGGCCATGGCGGACGCAGGCGCTGGAACAGGCGCGCAGGACGCTCAAGCCGGCCGCCAGCGCCGCGCCCACCGCCACGGTCACGCCGCTGCGCCCGGCCGCGGCCGCGCCGGCGTATTCCCACGCCGCGCCGTTCCAGGCCGAGGTGCTGGCCAACCAGTCGATCAGCGGGCGCGACTTCAAGGGGCCCGCGTTTGGCCAGCACGGCGCGGCCGACAAGCAGGTGCGCCACCTGGAGCTGTCGCTGCAAGGCAGCGGCCTGAGCTACCAGCCCGGTGACGCGCTGGGCTTTGTCCATCGCAATCCGGCCGCCATCGTCGAGCCGGTGCTTGAGGCGCTGGCGCTGGACGGCGATGCCCAGGTCAGCCTCCAGGGCCATTCACGCAGCCTGCGCGACTGGCTGGCCGGCCATCGCGAACTGACCAGGCTCTCGCGCCCGTTCCTGGCCGCGCACGCCGCCCAGGCCAGGGCCAGCGAACTCAACGCGCTGCTGGCCCCGGGCCGGACCAGCGACTTGTCCGCGCTGCTGGGCAGCCATCAGCTGGTGGACGTGCTGCGCCGCTGGCCGGCCGAGTGGGAGCCCGAAGGCCTGCTCGCTGCGCTGCGGCCGCTGGCTCCGCGGCTGTATTCGATCGCCTCCAGCCGCGCCCGGGTCGGCGAGGAGGTGCACCTGACCGTGGATGTCCTGCGCTACCAGGCCCACGGCGTGGACCGCCTGGGCTCGGCCAGTGGCTATCTGGCCGCACTGGCAGAAGGCGACCACGCCCCGGTGTACATCGAGGCCAACGACCGCTTCCGGCTGCCGGCCGATCCGGCGCGCGACATCATCATGGTCGGGCCGGGGACCGGCGTGGCCCCGTTCCGCGCGTTTGTCCAGGAACGCGCCGAGACCGGTGCGGCCGGCCGCAACTGGCTGTTCTTCGGCAGCCAGCACTTCAACAGCGGCTTCCTCTACCAGAGCGAATGGCAGGACGCGCTCAGGCGCGGCGAGCTCGACCGCCTGGACCTGGCGTTCTCGCGCGACCAGGCGCACAAGCTGTACGTGCAGCACCGCCTGCGCGAGCGCGGCCGCCAGGTCTATGACTGGCTGCAGTCGGGCGCGCACTTGTACGTGTGCGGCTCGATCGCGATGGGCAAGGACGTGCACGCAGCATTGCAGGACATCGTCGCCGAGCACGGCGCGCTGGATGCGCAGGACGCGCACGACTTCCTGACCGCCCTGCAGAGCGAGGGACGCTATGCGCGCGATGTTTATTGAGGTGCCGGGACCCGGGACCCGGGACCGGGGACCCGGAAAAGCCGTGTACGCCGTTGCCTTTGCTTCTCCCGGGTCCCGGGTCCCCGGTCCCCGGTCCCGCCCCCACCTTTGCGCTGGTCGTCCCCGCCCATGAGCCACTCCGTCGAAGACATCAAGGCTCACAGCCACCGCCTGCGCGGCAGCCTGCTGGAGAGCCTGGCCGATCCGCTCACCGGCGCGCTGCGCGAGGACGACCAGACCCTGATCAAGTACCACGGCAGCTACCAGCAGGACGACCGCGACCTGCGCGATGAGCGCCGTCGGCAGAAGCTGGAGCCGGCCTACCAGTTCATGATCCGCACCCGCACCCCGGGCGGGGTGATCACCCCCGAACAGTGGCTCAAGCTGGACGCCATCGCGACCGAATACGGCAACCATTCGCTGCGCATCACCACCCGCCAGGCGTTCCAGTTCCACGGGATCATCAAGCGCGAGCTGAAGGCGACGATGCAGGCGATCAACGCCGCGCTGATCGACACGCTGGCCGCCTGCGGCGACGTCAACCGCAACGTCCAGGTCGCGGCCAACCCGCTGCTGTCCGATGCCCACGCCACGCTGTACGCCGATGCGGCCGCCACCTCCGAGCACCTGCTGCCCAACACCCGCGCCTACTACGAGATCTGGCTGGACGAGGAGAAAGTCGCCGGCGCCGGGGAGGAACCCGAACCGATCTACGGCGACACCTACCTGCCGCGCAAGTTCAAGATCGGCTTTGCGCTGCCGCCGATCAACGATGTCGATGTGTTCGCCAACGACCTGGGTTTCATCGGCGTGATCGAGCACGGCCAGGTGGTCGGCTACAACGTCAGCCTGGGCGGCGGCATGGGCGCCAGCCATGGCGATGCGCAAACCTATCCGCGCGTGGCCGACGTGGTCGGCTTCATCACCCGCGAGCAGCTGCTGGAGGTGGCCACCGCGGTGGTCACCACCCAGCGCGACTTCGGCAACCGCGCGGTGCGCAAGCGTGCGCGCTTCAAGTACACCATCGACGACAAGGGCCTGGACTTCATCAAGGCGCAGATCGAACAGCGCGCCGGCGTGCAGTTCCAGCCGGCGCGGCCGTTCGCCTTCGAACACAACGGCGACCGCTACGGCTGGACCCAAGGCAGCGACGGCCGCTGGCACCTGACCCTGTCGATCTGCGCCGGGCGCATCGCCGATGTCGGCGAAGCGACCCACCCCGGATCAGGTCCGGGGCAGGCTCTGACCGGCCTGCGCGAAATCGCGCGCGTGCTGGACGGGGGCGAATTCCGCATGACCTGCAACCAGAACCTGGTGATCTCCAACGTCGGCGCCGCACAGAAATCCGTGATCGATGCGCTGGTCGCCCAGCACGGCCTGGACGCCGGCAATGCGCTGCCGTCCGCGCTGGCGCGCAAGGCCATGGCCTGCGTGGCGCTGCCGACCTGCGGCCTGGCCATGGCCGAAGCCGAGCGCTACCTGCCCGACTTCAGCAACAAACTGCAGCCGCTGCTGGAAAGGCACGCGCTGGTCGAGGCCCCGATCGTGCTGCGCATCTCCGGCTGCCCCAACGGCTGCTCGCGTCCCTACCTGGCCGAGATCGCCCTGGTCGGCAAGGCCCCGGGCCGCTACAACCTGATGCTCGGCGGCGACCATCGCGGCCAGCGCCTGAACACGCTGTACCGCGAAAACATCACCGAGGACCAGATCCTGGGCGCGCTCGATCCACTGTTCGGCCGCTACGCCGCCGAGCGTGCCGCCGACGAAGGTTTCGGCGACTTCCTGCATCGCGTCGGCGAGATCGAGCTGCCGCCCTACCCGACCCACCGCTCCATTGACGTGGAACTGCACCCATGACCGCCCTGCCCGCCAACGACGACCTCCACGAGGCCCCACCGGCCGCCATCGACCTGGAGGCAGCCAACGCCGCACTCGAAGCCATGAGCGCGCAAGCGCGGGTCGCCTGGGCGCTGGAACATGGCCCGGCCCAGGCCGCGCTGTCGTCCAGCTTCGGCGCGCAGTCGGCGGTCGCGCTGCACCTGCTGACCCAGCAGAAACCGGACATCCCGGTGGTGCTGATCGACACCGGCTACCTGTTCCCGGAGACCTACCGCTTTGCCGATGCGCTGATCGAGCGGCTCAAGCTCAACATCAGGATCTACCGCCCGCTGGTCAGCCGCGCCTGGATGGAAGCGCGCCACGGCCGGCTGTGGGAGCAGGGCGTGGTCGGCATCGAGCACTACAACAGCCTGCGCAAGGTCGAACCGATGCGCCGGGCGCTGGAAGAGCTGGAAGTGGGCACCTGGTTCACCGGGCTGCGCCGCCAGCAGGCCACCAGCCGCGCCGGCACGCCGATCGTGCAACTGCGTGAGGGGCGCTGGAAGGTCAGCCCGATCGCCGACTGGACCGACCGCGACATCTGGCAGTACATGAAGGCCCACGACCTGCCGTATCACCCGCTGTGGGAAGAAGGCTATGTCTCGATCGGCGACTTCCACACCACCCGCCGCCTGGAACCGGGCATGCGCGAGGAAGACACGCGCTTCTTCGGGCTCAAGCGCGAATGCGGGATCCACGAACAGTTGTAGCGGGCTGTCGCCCAGCATGTGGTAATCGAACTTCAGCATCGGCACGCCCGGTCGCACCTTGCCCTTTATCCTGCAGGCCAGTCCATCGGGCCAGACGCCGCTGCCACGGCCACCGCTCCTAGGCCCGGGACAGCCAGCGTGTGGCGGCGCGCTGGCTTGCTCATGCCTGCGGGCGGCCCTGGGCTGGTCTTTTGGTCTAGTGCGCTCCGGCGCGTGCTGCCGGCAGGCCATGGCGCGCGGCACAATCGGCCTGCCTGCCGAACGCGGTAGTGTTTGGCCATGCAACCCGGGACCCTGTGCATGAACACCGAACGCCGCGACTATTTCGAACACGTCCGCCAGCTGCCGCCCGCGCCGGCGGCCGGTCCGGTCAACGCCTGGATCACCTGCTGTGGCGCCCACCTGGGCCAGCAGCGCGAAGCATTGTGCTGGGTGGACCTGCAGCGCCAGGTGCGCCGCTACACCTTTGAACAGCTCGATGCCTGGTCGGCCCAGTTCGCGCACCTGCTGGTCGCGCGCGGGCTCAAGCCCGGCGATGTGGTCGCCGGCCTGCTGCCGCGCCGGCTGGAACTGCTGATCGTGATCCTGGGCACCTGGCGGGCCGGCTGTGTGTACCAGCCGCTGTTCACCGCCTTCGGGCCCAAGGCGCTCGAGCACCGCCTGTCTTCCAGCGGCGCCAGGCTGGTGGTGTGCTCGCCGGACCAGCGCCCGAAGCTGGACCAGGTCACCGCTGCGCCGCCGGTGCTCACCCTGGAGGGCGAAGGCGACCAGGACTTCTGGCAGGCGCTGGACGGCCTGCCCACCACCTTCGCGCCGGTGCCGCTGACCGGCGAAGACCCGTTCATGATCATGTTCACCTCCGGTACCGTCGGCGCCGCCAAGGGCCTGATGGTGCCGCTGCGCGGCCTGGAGGTGATGGCCACCTACATGCGCGAGGCGGTGGACCTGCGCGCGGACGACGTGTTCTGGAACATCGCCGATCCCGGCTGGGCCTACGGCCTGTACTACGGCGTGGTCGGGCCGCTGGCGCTGGGCCATTCAATCACCTTCCACGAAGGCCCGTTCACCGTGGACAGCTGCTATCGCACGATCGCCGAGCTGGGCGTGACCAACCTGGCCGGCGCACCCACCGCCTACCGCATGCTGATGGCTGCCGGCGAGGCCGCGGCCGCGCCGATAAAGGGCCAGCTGCGCGTGGTCAGCAGCGCCGGCGAGCCGCTCAATCCGGAAGTGATCCGCTGGTTCGACAAGGCTCTGGGCGTGGTGATCCATGACCACTACGGCCAGACCGAAACCGGCATGATCCTGTGCAACCACCATGGGCTGGCCCATCCGGTGCGGCTGGGCAGCGCCGGCTATCCGCTGCGCGGTTATCGGCTCGAGGTGCTGGACGAAGCCGGCCAGCCGCAGCCGGTGGGCAAGCCCGGGATGCTGGCCGTGCACATCGCCGATTCGCCGGCGCTGTTCTTCACCGGCTACCTGAAGACCGAACGCCAGCCGTTCAAGGATGGCTGGTACCTCACCGGCGACACGGTCGAGCGCAACGAGGACGGCAGCATCGCCTTCGTCGGCCGCAGCGACGATGTGATCACCTCGGCTGGCTACCGGATCGGTCCGTTCGACGTGGAAAGCTGCCTGCTGGAGCATCCCGAGGTCATCGAGGCCGCCGTGGTCGGCAAGCCCGACCCGGAACGCACGGAGGTGGTGAAGGCCTACGTGGTGCTGCGCGAAGGCGCCACCGGCAGCGACGCGCTGGCCGAGGAACTGGCGCAGTACGTGAAGAAGCGCCTGTCCGCCCACGCCTACCCGCGCGAGATCGCCTTCGTCGACGAACTGCCCAAGACCCCCAGCGGCAAGATCCAGCGGTTCCTGTTGCGCAACCAGGCCCGGGCCGAAGCCGCACGGGCGGTCCCGCCGGCGGCGTGAGGCCGCGGCGGCGTCAGGCGCCGGTTTCGGAGTCGGCCAGCGACGCTGCGACCAGCGGCAGCTTCTGCCCGCAGGACAGGCATTTGCGGTAGGGCTGGCCGTGGCGCTTGCGGCGCGGCTGCGACAGCAGGCCGCCGCAGGGGCAGCGGCCCTGTTCCACCCCACGCAGCCACAGGTACAGCCGCCAGCTGGCCAGCAGCGCCCAGACCATGCCCAGCGTGGTGCCCAGCAGGGCCAGCAGCGAGCCGGCCAGGTGTGCACCCTGCGCACCCAGCAGCCCGCGCGCATGTTCGGCCGCAAACGACAGCCCCCAGCCGGCCGCCACCAGCACCGGCGCCGGTGCGTACAGCCGCGCGATCATCACCGAAATCCGCTTCATGCCCCCGCACTCCCCGTGTGCCCGTGAAAGCCGGCCCGCCGGCCCGCTGCGGCTACATCTTCGTGCCCGGCATGTGGTGGTGATGGGAAGGCGCGGCAGTGGCATCCAGCGGCAGCACCTGGAAGTCCACCGCCTGCGGGGCGGCATGTTCGAAGTGCAGGGTCGCGCGCACCGTCTGCCCGGCCACCAGCGGCTGGCGCGGGGCGATGAACATCAGGTGCGTGCCCGAGGGCGCCAGCGCCACCCGGGCGCCGGCCGGCAGCGCCAGGCCGTCGCCGAGCATGCGCATGCGCGTCACCCCGCCCTGCACCTGGCTGCCGTGCAGTTCGACCCGGTCGGCCGCCTCGCTGCTGACCGACAGCAGCCGGTCGGCCTGGGTGCCGGTGTTGACCAGGGTCAGGTAACCGGCCGCGGTGGGCGCGTGCGGCGGGCTGGCGCGCATCCATGCCTGCTGCACCTGCACGGTGGGCGCCGGCGTGGCCGCAGGTGCGGGCAGTGTCAGTGACAGCAGCGCGGCGATGCACAAGGTCTTCAGCATGGCGTGATCCTCTTTTTCAGCGTGCAGTAGCGGATGGCGCCGGGGGTACAGCGACACGGTACACACGCCGCGGCCGTGGCGGGCTCGCGGCGCGCGGCCTCAAAAATGCACATCGGCCTTGAGCCAGAGCGTGCGGCCGGGTTCGTTGATCCGCACCGGATCGGCCGGGAAGCCGAAGTCGGCGCTGCCGGCCAGGTTGAGATGTTCGCTGTAGGCACGATCGAACAGGTTGTCCACGCCCGCGGTGACCTGCAGCGCATCGCTGGCGCGATAGCCGGCATTGAGCGCCAGCGTGGCAAAACCCGCGCTGGGTCCCAGGTCGCGGCCGACCACGTTGCCCTGGTCGATCGCCACCCGGCCCTGGCCTGCGACCGCGCGCAGCAGCAGGCCGGCCGACCAGCGCTGTCCCTGCCAGCTGGCCGTCAGGCGCGCGTCCAGCGGCGGCATCTGCGCCAGCGCGGTGCGGTCGGTGCGGTTCTGACCCCAGGCATGGGCCAGGGTGCCGCCGAGCTTCCAGCCGTCGGCGGGCCGCCAGTCCAGGCCGGCTTCGCCCCCGGCGATGCGGGCATCGACATTGCGCACGGTGGTGGTCGTGCCCACCATCCCGCCGGCGTGGTAGTCGAACAGGATGTAATCGGCGACATGGCCGGCGTAGGCCGACAGCCACGCATCGAGGCGGTCGCCGTGATGCTGCAGGCCCAGGTCCAGCTGCGTGGTCCGCTCCGGACGCACGCCTTCGAAGGCGTTGACCGCTCCGCGCGGGCCTTTGTCGGCGGAGAGCAGCTCCCAGTAGTCCGGCATGCGGCTGGCATGGCCGAGCCCTGCATACCAGGTCAGGCCGCCGGCCAGCGTGCGCTCGTGGCGCAGAAAACCGCTGCCCAGGTCCTGGCGGCGCGTGCGGAAGGCGGTCGGATTGGGTCTGGCGATCATGCCGGCGCTGGCGCGTTCGTCCTTGGCCTGCGCACGGTCGATGCGCAGCCCGCCGATCCAGCGACTGGCCGTCTGCGCGCCCAGGGTGAGCTCGGTGAAGGCGCCCAGGTTGCGCGTGCGCGCATCGACCCTCCATGGCAGGGTCGCGTACGTCCCGCGGCCGGCGGCGTTGCGCTCGCGGTGGCGGCTGTGCTGCGCGTCCAGGCCGGCGACAATGGCGATGTCGGCCCAGCGCCACTGCGCCGCGACCCGGCCGCCGGTGGTGTGCCGGTCGACATTGGACGCCATCGCCATCGGCATGGACGAACCGGGATTTGGCGTGCGCAGCGAGTAGTTGTCCATCACGTGGTCGGCATCGTTGTCGTAGGCACTGGCGCTGATCGAGTCCCATGCCCCTGGCAGGTTGTTTTTCTCCAGGCGCGCGCCGAAGCTGGTGCGGCGGAACTGCGCCCCATCCATGCTGCGCCCGGCGTAACGCGCCAGCGCATCGCCGGTGCCGGCCGAGACTTCCAGCACGGTGTCGGCATCGGGCGTCCAGCCCAGCGCGGCATCGCCGTTCCACTTGCGCCAGCGCGAGGGCACCACCATGCCGTTGCCATCGGTGTAGTCGTCCGACTCGGAGCGGTTGCCGGTGGCGCGCAGGTAGCCGATGCGCTTGCCGGCGGTGGCTTCGATGGTCTGGTCATTGCGATCGTTCGAACCGGCCAACGCGCTGGCATGGCCCTCCAGGGTCGGCACGTCGAAGTGCGGGGTGTCACGCTCGAAGCGCACCGTGCCGGCCGAGGCGCCCGGCCCCCACTGCACCGATTGCGGGCCCTTGATGATGGTCAACCGGTCGAAGGTCTCCGGCGCGATGTAGGACAGCGGGTTGTCCATCCGCGCCGGGCACGCGCCGATCAGTGTGCCCTCGTTGCTGAGCACGTTCAGGCGCGAGCCGAACATGCCGCGCAGCACCGGATCGCCGTTGCTGCCGCCATTGCGGATGGCCGCGAACCCCGGCACGGTCTTCAGGTAGTCGGCGCCATCGCTGGCCGGCACCGGCTGGCGGGGCAGGCGCGGATCGGTGACCCAGGTCAGCGGCGTGGACGGCGCGGTGGCGGTGACCACCAGCGTGTCCAGGGTCTTGGCCTGGTCGTCAGCAACGACCTCGGCCCACGCCTGGATGGAAATGACGAACACACAACAGCACAGCACCGCCCGAATGGACGGCCAGCAAGGGGATTTCATGGAGAACGCTCCGGCAAACACGCAGGGCGCACCGGCAGGCGTCAGGCGCGCGCCGGGCGGATCAGGTCGGTGGTGTCGTCAGGCGCGAAGCGGCGGGCCGCGGGCAGCGTGGGCCGGCCAGGCGATCGCCAGGCGCGGCAGGGCGCGATGGACGGGCCGCAATGCAGGCGCGGCCTGCAACAGCGGCAGCAACAGCAGTGCCAGCCCCAACGGCAGCAACCGCGCGGCCAGCAGGCAGTAATCGCAGGCCATGCCGTCGTGGTGATCGGCGGGCATGCCACCGGCATCGCCGTGTTCCATGCCGGCCATGCCCATCGCCATGCCCACCACCATGTCCGTGGCGTGGCCGGCGTGCGACATCGTAGGTCCGGCCGGACCCAGCTCGACCAGCTGCATGCCGCCGCTGGTGCACAGCGCGGCCACCTGGTGCAGCGGGCCGGCATCCTGGTGCGACTGCACCCAGCGGCTCAGCACCGGCGCCACGGCCATCAGCAGCGCACCCATCAGGGCGAGCCGGTGCATGGTCTGCAGGAAGCGATGGTGGCGCAGCACGGCGCGCAGTCTAGAGCATGGTCCAACCTGCCGCATCCGCAGCGCGCGATGTCAGTTGGTGATGGTCTGGGTCAGCGCTTCCCAGGTCGGCGGCGGCGGCCAGTCCGGCTCGCGGTTGCCATCCATCACCTGGCGCAGATCGCGCTTGTCGATCTGCGGGGCCAGCACGTTGACCAGGTCCAGCGCATAGTCGCGCAGCACCCGCTCGCGCGGCAGCACCGCCCAGGCGATGCACTCGGAGATCTCCTTCGGCGCCGGCCAGGCGCGCAGGTCCTCGTCGCCGGCGCCGAGCGCCATTTCGGCCAGCAGGCCCACGCCCATGCCGGTGCGCACGTAAGTCTTGATCAGGTCCGCGTCCAGCGCGGTCAGGGCGATGTTGAGCTCCAGCCCGGCCTGACTGAAGGCGCGCTGCAGCGATGACCCCGGGCGGGTGGAGGATTCATAGCTGATCAGCGGCGCGCCGGCCAGGGCCGCCAGAGCGGGCGCTGCGCCCTTGCGGTCCAGGGCGTGGCCGCGCGGCACCACCACCATCCGCCGCCAGCGGTACAGCGGCACCGCCAGGCCGGCGGCGGGGGTGTCGCCGGAGGTGCTGATCACGGCCATGTCGGCCTCACCCTGGCCCAACAGGTCCAGCGCGTCGCTCTCGGCGGCCTGCTGCAGGTGCACGCTGACCGCCGGATAGGCGCGCTTGATCTGCGCCACCGCGTGCGGCAGCACGAAGCGCGCCTGGGTGTGGGTGGTGGCCAGCACCAGCTGGCCCTGGCTTTCGCGGCGCTGGTTGGCGGCGTAGGTGCGGATGTTGTTGGCCTCGGCCAGCAACGCGCGGGCACGTTTGATGACTTCCACGCCGGCCGGGGTCACCGCATCCAGGCTGCGGCCCTTGCGCACGAACAGCAGGAAGCCCAGCTCGTCCTCCAGCTGCTTGAGCTGCTTGGACAGCCCCGGCTGGGTGGCGTGCACGCGCCCGGCGGCCAGGGTGATGTTGAAGTCGGCATCGGCGATGGCGACCAGATAGCGCAGCTGGGTCAGGGTCATTGGCAGAGTCGCTGGCAGGCCCGGGGCAGACTTATGGAGAAAAGGAATGTACGTCCTCCCGCACCCCGCGCTTATAACTTAGGGTTATTTGAACGCAGCGGCAAGTCATTTCCGATGGTCATAAGCGGCGCGTAGGGTCGTGACCCTCTCCTGCCGGACCGCCCCGTGAGCGCTGCCCTGTTCCCCTTGTTCGCCGACCTGCGTGGCCGTGCCGTGCGCGTGGTCGGCGGCGGCGCGGTGGCCGAACGCAAGGTCGAGGCCCTGCTGCATGCCGGCGCCCTGCCGCGCGTGGGCGCGCCGGCGCTGAGCGCGCGCCTGGCCCGGTGGGCTGACGAAGGCCGGATCAGCTGGGATGCCGGATTTTTCGTCCCGCAATGGCTGGACGGGGTCTGGCTGGTGATTGCCGCCACCGACGATGACGCAGTCAACCGCGCCGTCGCCGCCGAGGCCGACAGCCGCCGGCTGCTGGCCAACGTGGTCGATGATGCCGCGCTGTCCAGCTTCCAGGTGCCGGCCATCGTCGAACGCGGCCAGCTGCAGATCGCCATTTCCAGCGGCGGCCATGCGCCGATGGTCGCGCGCCACCTGCGGCGCCAGCTGGAAACCCTGCTGGACGATTCCTGGGGCGCGCTGGTCGGCCTGCTCGGTCGCCAGCGCGCGCGCATCCGCGCGCGGTTCCCCGAGATGGGCCAGCGCCGCCGCTTCTTCGAACAGCTGCTGGCCGGGGCGGTGCCGCGCCTGCTGCGCCAGCGCCAGGACCAGGCTGCCGAAGCCGAACTGCAGCGCGCGCTTTCGCTCGGCCCCCAGGCCGCGGCCGCCGGCACCGTCACCCTGGTCGGCGCAGGTCCCGGCGATGCCGGCCTGCTCACGCTCAACGCGCTGCGGGCGATGAACCAGGCCGACGTGATCCTGCACGACCGTCTGGTCAGCGCCGAGGTGCTGGCGATGGCCCGCCGCGACGCCACCCGCATCGAGGTCGGCAAGTCCGCCCAGGGCCACAGCACCCGCCAGCAGGACATCCACGCGCTGATGCTCGAACACGCCCGCGCCGGCAAGCGGGTGGTGCGGCTCAAGGGCGGCGACCCGTTCGTATTTGGCCGTGGCGGCGAGGAGCTGGAAATGCTCAAGGCCCACGGCATCGCCTTCGAGGTCGTGCCCGGCATCACCGCGGCGCTGGCGTGCGCGGCCTACTCGGGCATTCCGCTCACCCACCGCGACCATGCGCAGGGCCTGCGCCTGGTCACCGCGCACTGCAAGGACTCGATGGACACCCTGGACTGGCAGGCCCTGGCCCAGGAGCGCCAGACCCTGGCCGTGTACATGGGCGTGGCCTCGCTGGAAACCTTCCGCGACCAGCTCATCGCCCACGGCCGCGCCGCGCACACGCCCTTCGCGCTGGTGGAAAACGGCGCCCGACGCGAGCAGCGCGTCATCACCGGCACCCTGGCCGACCTGGCCGAAACCGCGCATTGCTTTGAAGTGCGCTCGCCGGCCCTGCTGATCGTGGGCGAAGTGGCCGCGCTGGCCCATGCGCTGCACTGGTATGGCGCCGCACCGCTGGCCGCACCCACACGCCCATCCAACGTCACCGCGCCTAACCTGTCGCGCGCCGCCTGATCCAACGCTTCGCAACGGAGACCTTGTTCGCATGGCTATCTACGACAACATCCTGGACACCATCGGCCACACCCCGGTGGTCAGGCTCAACCGCATCGCCCCTGCGCACACCACCGTGTATGCCAAGGTCGAGTCGTTCAATCCCGGCGGCTCGGTCAAGGACCGCCTGGCGCTGGCCATCATCCTGGATGCCGAGGCGCGCGGGCTGCTCAAGCCCGGCGACACCGTGGTCGAAGCGACCTCGGGCAACACCGGCGTGGCGCTGGCGATGGTCTGCGCCGCGCGCGGCTACAGGTTCGTGGCGACCATGGTGGAAACCTTCTCCATCGAACGCCGCAAGCTGATGCGCGCCTATGGCGCCAAGGTGATCCTGACCCCGGCCGCCGAGCGCGGCAGCGGGATGGTGCGCAAGGCCAGGGAACTGGCCGAGCAGCATGGCTGGTTCCTGGCCAACCAGTTCGGCAACCCGGCCAACCCGGCCTATCACCGCAACACCACCGCACCGGAGATCCTGCGCGACTTCGCCGGCAAGCGGCTGGATTTCTTCGTCACCGGCTGGGGCACCGGCGGCACTCTGACCGGTGTGGGCGAGGTGCTGAAAGTGGCGCGCCCGGAAACCAGGATCATCGCCACCGAGCCGGCGGGCGCGGCGCTGCTCAAGGGCGATGAGTGGAAGCCGCACAAGATCCAGGGCTGGACCCCGGATTTCATCCCGGAGGTCTTGAACCGCCAGGTCTACGACGAGCTGTTCACCATCGACGACACCCGCGCCATCGAGACCTCGCGCAGGCTGGCCGCCGAGGAAGGCATCTTCGTCGGCATCTCCGCCGGCGCCACCGTGGCCACCGCCCTGGACGTGGCCGAAAAGGCCGTGCCCGGCTCGGTCATCCTGGCGATGCTGCCCGACACCGGCGAGCGCTACTTCTCCACCCCGCTGTTTGCCGACATCAACGAAGGCAGCGACGACGACTGGCTGGCCGGCCTGCCGTAGGAGCCTGTCGGACTTTGGCCGGCCGGGCTGCAAATCCGGCTGTGCGGTCCATCTTTCCGTCGCTTCTTGCCCCATAGAACCACTATGGGGCGGCGAATCGCCGAAAATCTGTCCTCGCGCAGCCGAATTTTCGCCTCGACCGCCAAAGCCCGACAGCCTCCTAGGCGCGCGCTGCAACGCCCGCCGTCCAGCACACCCGGGCCGCGCACTGCGGCCCGGGTTCCGTTTTGGGGGCAAGGCCACACCGATCCAGAGCGAGCGCCCGCGCCCGGGGCAGTGCGCTGTCAGGCGTGCGCGCCTGCCGAATCGCCGGCGCCCGGCACCGGGCCCACCGACGTGTCCCAGCTGCGCAGCGCGCGCAGCTTGGGCGTCTTCTTGGACTGGTTCTCGGCCATGCGCGTGAGCAGGCGGTCCAGGGCCGCCACGGCCTCGGCGACGTAGGGGCCCTTGTTGAGCATCACGCATTCGGCACGGGCGGACATCGCCGCGTCGGTCATGTCGCCGCGGGTCGGCAGGCCCTTCTTGACCAGGCTTTCCAGCACCTGGGTCGCCCAGATCACCGGCACGTGCGCGGCCTCGCACAGCCACAGCAGTTCTTCCTGCATCTCGGCCAGGCGCTCGAAGCCGATTTCCACCGCCAGGTCGCCGCGCGCGATCATCACCCCGAAGGGCTGGTTGGAGGCGGCCTGGACGATGATCTCGGGCAGGTTGTGGACCGCCCGCTGGGTCTCGATCTTGGCGATCAGGCCGATCCGCTGCCAGTCCTGCGGCCGCCGCGCCGCCAGCTCCTGCTGCAGCAGGCGCACGTCGGCGGCGCTGTGGACGAAGGAATAGCCGATCATGTCGACCTCGCGCGCGATGAAATCCAGGCTGCGGTGATCCTGGTCGGTCAGCGCCAGCAGACCCAGGTCGGTCGAGGGAAAATTCAGGCCCTTCTGCGGTTTGAGCTTGAAGCCCTTGGGACCTGTGTGGGTGGCCTGGATGATGACGCCTTCATGCGCGCACCGCTCGACCCGGGCGGCGAGCTTGCCGTCGTCGATGAACACCGGATCGCCCACGGCCAGGCGCTGGACGATGCTGGCCGGTTCGCATTCGGCCTGCCAGGGATGGTCTGTTGGATCGGCGAATCCGCCGGCGGTGAGCAGGATCTGATCGCCCTCATGGATCCGGCCCTGGTGCCCGGCGCCCTGGACCTGCCCGGTGCGCACCTTCGGACCACCCAGGTCGGCCAGGATCCGGGCGCGGCAGCCGGTGGCCTTTTCCGCCGCGCGCAGGTTGGCGATCATCGCCGCCCAGACCGAGGGCCCGTCGTGGGCGCAATTGATCCGCACCACGTTGGTCCCGTTGCGCAGCAGGGTGGCCAGCAGGGCCGGATCGTCGGCCGCTTCGGTCGGCAGGGTCACCATGATCCGCGCCGTCCGCGTGCCTTGCGCCACCGGGCCGAACAGTTCCTCCATGTTGGCGCGCAGCAGGCGCTCGCCGCGGAAGAAGGCGTGCGGCCTCGGGTAATGCTTGTGCGGGCCCCCGGCCAGGGCCGACAGGGCGCCGATCACCGCGTCGAGGTTGGCCAGCACCCGCCCTTCCGAGCGGCCCAGCGAGGACAGTCCGTAGGGCATCAGGTCGGTCTGCAGGGCGCGCAGGTCGCGTCGCCGCAGCGCCAGGTACTGGGCGAAGTTCAAGGCGCTGACCCGGAACCTGCGCCGGCCGTGGCCGATGTCCCAGCGCTGCCACAGCGTGCGTCCCTCGGCGGCGACGGCGTGGCGCACCTGGTGCAGCTCGGCGAGGAGTTCGGCGGCGGGGCGGAGGGTTTCGACGGGCTGGGTCATGGCGCCATGGGTCTGCATGGTCTGGTCAACACAGGCTGACCTGAGTATCACAGTCCGGTGACGTCGCCGTGTCGTGGTTTCGTTACCCAGGGCGCTTCAGACCGAACCCTGCCCCGCGTGTCAGACCGCTTCCCCCAAGATCAGCGACCGCGCCTTTCGCGCAAAACCAGCACGATCTGGCCAATGACGGCGGTGAGCAGGATCAGCGCATTGGTGACGATGAAGACCCAGTTGCCGAGCAGCGCGCTGTAGACGAGGAAGCCCACCGAGGACAGGGATTGGCCGATGAACAGCCAGTGCGAGACGGCCTTGGCGTTCGGCGCCTTGAGCTGGGTATGAATCTGGTGGGCCAACGTGCAAATCAGCAGGGCCGACGCCAGCCAGCCGATGCTGTCTTCAAGGGTCATCTTCGATATCCGACAGGCTGGGCACTGACCAACGGATCAGCGCGCGGTTGCGGGGGGGAAAGCTGCAGGATTCACGATCCTGACACGCACTGGCGGGACTGCGCGCTTTCCCGAACGCCGCCACCGGGCCCGCGCCAGGGCCTGGTATCGAGCTTGAAGGAGTGGCGCAGCAGCAGCAGCGCGGCGGCCCGTTTCTCCTCGGACTCCGAGGCGACCACGTCCGCCGGAACCCGCACTGCAAAGCCGCGCATGGAAGCATCGACCGCCGAGGCCAGCACGCACAGGTCGGCGGCGACCCCCGCCACCCAGACCTCATCGGGAGCCAGCGCCCTGAGGCGCTGGCCAAGGGAGGTTTCGAAAAACGCCGAGTGCTGCGGCTTGTTCACCAGCTCGGCGCCCGCGGGGATCGGCAGGTGCCCGGCAATGGCCGCCGAGGCGCCGCCGCGTTCGAGCATGGCCTGCTTGAGCGAGGACAGGCTGGCCGAGACCGGGCCAAGGTCATCGTTGGCATAGAACACCGCGCCGCCTTCGCCGGCCACCTGGCTGACCAGCGCGGCCAGCGGTTCGGCGATGGCCGCCGCCCGCGGCGCAAGACACTCGGCGCCGGGAAAATCCAGGCGATTGAACATGTCGATGACCAACAGCGCCTTCATCGTCTTCTCCTTGAATACCATCTGGTGCCCCGGCTCCGGCAGCTCGATGCGCGCCGGGTCGCCGCTCGCGCGCGCCAGCAGCGCCGGCGCGGCCGCCTGTCGTGGGCGATGCCCTGGCTGGCGCCCTCAAAGAAAGCAATGGCCGAGGCCTTTTCCACACACCGCCCGATCTGCTTTGGGGAGCGGCTATTTGAGAGGGGCAGCCGTCGAGTTCCCGTGTAGGTCGACCGCATCCTTGCAAGCGGCCGGCGTCGGCCACGCGGCGGGTCGGCGATGTTCCGGATCCCGCCTTGCCAAACGCGGCTCAGGGCACCGGCGCGCCCAGCGCAGGGGGCTGCGGACGGGTCAGCAGCTGCGACATCAGCGCCTCAAAGCGCGGCACGTCGACCTGGCGCACCACGGTCTGAGGCTGCTCGCCCAGGCCCGGGGCATAGGGCCGGTCCCAGGAGAGGATGTCGCCGTAGCCGGGGCCGAATTCGGTATTGACATCGACCAGCAGCTGGTCCAATGCGCTGATCAGCGACGGCTCCAGCCACACCGCCACGGCCAGCTCGTCCCACAGCGGAAAGCCGGTCTGGCGCGAGGCCAACGCCCTGGCGATCGGTGTGTCGCTCGCGCGCATCTTCGCCAGCAGCGCGGGAGTGAGCTCGGTGGCGGTGGACGGATCGACCGGCACCATCACGATCTTCTTCCAGGGCGCGCGCATGACGATGCTGGCGGCCTCCGGGTCGAAGAAGATGTTGAATTCGCGCCGCGGCGTGTTGACGAACTCACGCGCGAACTGGCGCGCGGCATCGCTGTCGCGGGTCTGCCGCGGCGCCAGGCTGCCGCCCATGTAGACCAGTTCCCTGGCCAATGCGGCGAACTGCGGGTCCAGCCGCTGGGCCAGGGCCAGGTTGGTCAGCGGGCCGGTCGCGATGATGCTCACCTGGCCCGGATGGGCATGGACCATGCGGATCATGAAGGTCGCGGCCAGCTCGCCGGAGGCCTTGACCACGCTCGGGTCGCCCAGCTCGAGCTGGGGCACGACTTCGGGACCGTGGTACTGGGGTTCGGCCTGGAAGGTGTCCTGGACCCAGTGCTTCATCCACGCCCCCTTCCACACCAGCTTGCCGTACAGCGCTTCCCAGCGTTCGGTGGCCACCTCGGTGTTGACCAGGGGATGGATGGCGCCGGGCACGGCGGGGACTTGCCGATGGCCGGTGATTTCCAGCATCCGCCGCGCATGGGCGGTGGCCTCGGTGGCCCAGGCATTGCCACTGACCGTGGTCAGCCCCAGGACCTGCACGTCCGGCGCCTGCAGCGCCATCACCTGGGCCGGCGCAAAGCCGTCCAGGTCGTCGTCCAGGATCACCAGCCTTTTTTCCGCCGCCGCTGCCGGCAGCGTGCCGATGACCACCAGCAGCCAGGCGGCGGCCTTGCGCAGGTGGATCGAAGTGCGGGCACACATCGAGCCTGCGCCCCTACAGCGCATGGCGCAGGACGAACAGCGCGGTCACCACCCAGGTGGCCGCGTGCACGCCGCGCCAGCGGCCGGTGCCCAGCTTGAGCAGCGCATGGCTGACAAAGCCCAGGGCCAGGCCGTTGGCGATCGAATAGGTGAAGGGCATGCCCAGCGCGGCCAGGCAGGCCGGCATCGCCTCGGTGACATCGCCCCACTCCAGCTGGACCAGTTCGCGCAGCATCAGCCCGGCCACGTAGATCAGCGCCGGCGCGGTCGCATACGCGGGCACCATCGCGGCCAGCGGCGAGAACAACAGCGCCAGCAGGAACAGCGCCGCCACGGTCAGCGCGGTCAGTCCGGTGCGGCCGCCGGCCTGCACGCCCGCGGCGCTTTCCACATACGCGGTGGTGCTGGAAGTGCCCAGCAGCGAACCGGCCAGCACCGCGCTGCTGTCGGCCAGCAGCGCACGGTCGAACTGCACGCGCTGCTCGGGCCTGGCCAGCAGCCCGGCGCGCTGGGCCACGCCGGCCAGGGTGCCCGTGGCATCGAACATCTCCACCAGCAGGAACACCAGCAGCACGTGCAGCAGTGCCATTGCTCCGCCGTGCTGGGTCAGGGCGCCGACGATGTCGAGCTTGAGCAAGGTCGGCGCCAGGCTGGGCGGCCACGCCATCAGGCCGGCGTAGTGCACCTTGCCCAGCAGCAGGCCGGCCGCGGTCACGGCCAGGATCCCGATCAGGATCGCGCCGCGCACGCGCCATGCATCCAGGACCCCGATCAGCGCCAGCCCGGCCAGCGCCAGCAGCGGTTCGGCCGCATGCAGATCGCCCAGCGTGACCAGCGTGGCCGGACTGGCCACCACCAGCCCGGCGGCCTGCAGGCCGATGAACGCCAGGAACAGCCCGATCCCCGCGGCGATGCCGCTGCGCAGCGACTGCGGGATGCCATCGACCAGCCAGCGCCGCGCGCCGGTCAGGGTCAGCAGCACGAACGCGCAGCCGGACAGGAACACCAGCCCCAGTGCCTGCGGCCACGGGTAGCCCATCACCCCGACCACGGAGAAGGCGAAGAACGCATTCAGGCCCATGCCCGGCGCCAGCCCGATCGGCCAGTTGGCCAGCACCCCCATCAGCGCCGAGCCCAGTGCCGCGGCCAGACAGGTCGCCACGAACACCGCGCCCCTGTCCATGCCCGCGGCGGCCAGGATGTCCGGGTTGACCAGCACGATGTAGGCCATCGTCAGGAAGGTGGTGACCCCGGCCAGCAGCTCGGTGCGGACCGAGGTGCCGTGTTCGGCCAGTCGAAACCCCGGCCAGCCGGTCATCGCGCCAGGACCCGTCCTTGCGAGGGGATCGGCTCGGCAAATCCAGCGACGTGGTGGCAGGCGGGCGGTGGCAGGGGCATGGGCGATCCGAAAGCGGGCCAAACGACAGGGGCAAGCCGGCGCCAGCCGGTCCGGCCATGGCCTTGAGGACAGGTTCGCCCCGCCCGCGCGCGTCCTCGGACCGGCTGCCAATGCTGCGCAGCGACAGCTGGTTTTCACACGGAAGTCGCGGTTTTGCAAGACCGCCCTGGTTTCACCATGTCGCGATGCCGGCTGGCGAAAAACGCCCGCGCCAGGCTGGTCCCGGCCCACCGCCTGAAAAACGCATGCACAGGCGGCTGCCCGCCGGCTGTCGCGGCAGGTGCGCCAGGTCGATAATGCCAGCATGAGCCAGACCCTGATCGGCATGACCGGCGGCATCGCCTCGGGCAAGAGCGCCCTGGAAAGCGCCTTCACCGCGCTGGGCATCTTCGTGGCCGATGCCGACCGCATCGCCCGGGCGGTGGTCGAACCCGGCCAACCGGCGCTGGCGGCGATCGTGCAGACCTTTGGCGCGCAGGTGCTCGACGGCGAGGGCCGGCTGGATCGCGCGGCCATGCGCCGGCGCGTGTTCGACGATGCCGATGCGCGCCGTGCACTGGAAGCCATCGTCCATCCGGCCGTGCACGCCACCCTGGAACAGCAGTGCCGCGATGCCTGCGGCCCGTATGCGGTGGCGATGATCCCGCTGCTGGCCGAAGGCGGCGGGCGCGAGCGCTATCCCTGGATGCAGCGCATCATCGTGGTCACCGCACCGCTGGAGCTGCGCATGGCACGGCTGCTGCGCCGCGACGGCATCGATGCAGCCCTGGCCCAGCGGATGATCGATGCCCAGGCCAGCGACGCGGCGCGACTGGCCATTGCCGACGACATCGTGCGCAACGATGGCAGCCTGGAAGACATCGCCCAGGCGGTGGCCGAACTGGACGCGCGCTACCGGCTGCTGGCCGCCGCGTAGGGCCACAGGCCGCGGATCGCGGCGATGCCCTGGGCGCCGTGCTGGCGTGCCTCGGCAAGATCGGCGATGCCCAATCCGCCGGTGGCGTAGATCGGCAGGCTCACCTGTTCGCGCAGGCCGGCGAAGGTCTCCCAGCCCATCGGCGGCTGCTCGGGATGGGCCACAGTGGCGCGCACATCGCCGAGGGTGACGAAATCGCAGCCCAGCTCTTCTGCCCGGCGCAGCTGTTCCAGCGAATGGCAGGACGCGGCGAACGCCGTGCCCGGCAGCAGCGGCCTGGCCGACAGGCGCTCGAGCTGATCGCCGCGCACGTGCAGGCCGGCGCCGAGTTCGCGCGCCAGCTTGGCGGTGCTGTTGACCAGCACCTGGGCGCCGGCCTTGTGGCACAGGGCCACGGCCTGGGCCGCCAGTGCCGGCCAGGCCGGATCGCCGTCCAGGTTGCGCGCGCGCAGCTGCACCCGGCGCACGCCATCGGCCAGGGCCGCGGCGACGCCAACCAGCCAGGCGGCATGGTCGGCGCCGGGTTCGGGCGTGACCAGGTAGCGGTCCGGCTGCTGCAGCACGGCCACCACCGGCTTGTCGGCATCGGGCATCGGGTAGCGGCCGAGCTTGTCCTGTTCCACCCAGGCCAGCGCCTGGCCTTCCATGCCGCGCGGCACGCCCTTCCAGGCGGTCACCCGGCGGATGTCCAGCAGCAACCGCTTGTCCGGATACAGGTGCGGCACGCGCATGATCGGCGCGCCGACCTGCACGGTGATGCCCAGTTCTTCCTGCAGCTCGCGCACCAGCGTCTGTTCCGGTGCTTCGCCCGGCTCGCGCTTGCCGCCGGGAAATTCCCACAGCCCGGCCAGATCGCGCCCGTCGCCGCGCCGGGCCAGCAGGACGCGTCCACGCGCATCGGTGATGACGGCGGCGACGACGTGGATGAAGCGGAGCGATGCGGAATCCATGGCGGGCTTTGCGGACGGTGGGGGGAGCGATCGGCCAGCCCGGCACGCGCCATCACCGCAAAACAGGCACGGGACGACATCGGGGGAGGCGAAAATCACGGACATGGTAGCCGACGCCGGCATCGGGCCGGCGTGCAGCTCAGCGCTTGCCGGGGTCGTTTTCGTAGTTGGTCAGGGCCAGTTCCAGCAGTGACTTGGCCTGTTCGCGCAGCATCGGCGGGCCGACGATCTCGGCATCGGCGCCGTAATGCAGCACGTCCATCAGCAACTCGCGCGAGGCACTGTAGGGCACCTTCAGCTCGTAACGGCCGTCGGCCAGGAAGCGGCCTTCCTGGCGTGCATGCCACTGCTCGTCGGCCACCCAGCGCGCGGCCTTGGGGCTGAACAGGATCGTCGCCCAGCCCTTGGGTTCGCCGGAAAAGATGCCGTAGCTGGAAGCCAGGTGCTGGCTCAGTTCGTCCTTGCCCATCTCGATGGCCGGCTCATCCAGCGCCCGCGCGCTGCTGATGCGGTCCACCGCAAAGCTGCGCAGCGCCTGGCGGCCGTGGTCCCACGCATCCAGGTACCAGTTGTCGCGGTAGTGGGTGATGCGCTGGGGCGAGACGATGCGGCGGGTGCGCTCGTCGGTGGAGCGGGCGCGGTACTCGAAACTCAGCTGGCGCCGCTCCAGCACGGCGCTGGCCACGCAGCGGAAGGCGGCCTGGTCCAGCGTGCGGCCGCGATGGGCGATCACCCGCACCCGTTCGACCGGCCAGCGCTCGGTGCCGGCATGGTCGGCCAGCAGGCCTTCCAGGCGTTTCTGCAGCGGCGCCAGCGCGCCGGCCAGGACCCCGCCGCCGGTGCGCAGCAGCAGCTGCTGCGAGGCGACCAGCGCGTACAGTTCGTCGGAGCTGAGCCACAGCCCGGGCAGTTCGAAGCGATCGGTCTGGCCGGCGGCATAGCGGAAGCCGGCTTCGCCGTCGCCCTCCACCGGCGCCATCAGCGCATCGCGCAGGTAGGCCAGGTCGCGGTAGACGGTGGCCCGCGAGCAGCCCAGCTCGTCCTGCAGGCGCTTGACCGTGACCGGGTAGCGCGCACCCTTGAGGATCCGGTGCAGGGCCGTGATGCGTTCGATCTTGTCCATGCCGGCGATTATGGCCGAGCCGGCGATCGATGCAGGCCGTGGCGTTCACCGCGCACCGGTGACGTTTGGCGGACCCTATGGTCCTGTGCCGATTCCAAAAAAGCCCACCCAATGCATCGCACCTGCCTGCCGCTGCTGACCTGCCTGCTGCTGTCCGCCTGCCAGGGCGCTTCCGATCCGCCGAGCCGCCCGGCTGGCGCGGCGGCCGCGGCGGCGCCTACGCCGACGCAGCGGGTCACCGCCTCGATGCAGGCCTTCCAGGACGCGCGCAGTTTCCATGCGCAAATGACCCTGGAGGGCGCACACCAGAGCACCACCGTGCTGGATTTCGTCGCTCCGGACCGTTACCGGGTGCAGATGCCGATCGGCACCCAGGTGATCATCGGCAACGTCCTGTACCTGCAGTCGCAGGGCCGCACCCGCAAGATGCCGCTGCCCGAAGGCGCGGTGGCGCAATGGCGCGACCCGATGCGACTCCAGGCCGGCCAGGCCAACCTGCAGGTGAGCGCGCAAGGCCGGACCGTGGTCGAGGGCATCCAGGCCGAGCAGTTTCTGGTGCGCAACGGAGCGGGCCAGCAGCCGGTGCAGTTCCTCTACTGGATCGGTCCGGACGGCCTGCCGCTGCAACTGCGCCACCAGGGCGTGTCGCAGGGCCAGCCCTACACCATGACCGTGCGCTACAGCCGCTTCAACGACCCGGCCATCGTCATCGATACGCCCATCGCTTCCGAATGATCTGGCCTGGGCGTGCACTGCAGCCGGCTCGGGAAACCGGCCACCGTGGCGGCTGCGATGTCCCCGCCGCGCCGGCTTCCGCGCCGCACCGCCCCACCCCCTTCTCCCCCGCCCGCGGGGGAGAAGATGCCCGCAGGGCAGATGAGGGGGGCTTCTACCAGGCCCCGACCAAGCGGGCATCTCCCCGCCTTCCGCCCGGCAACGCCGCTACAGATCCAGATCAGCCAGCAGCGCGTCGGCGCCGTTGGCCAGCAGCGCCTGGGCGACCTGGTGGCCCAGGTTTTCCGGGGTGAGGTCGGCCGAGGCCGCTTCGGCGCGGACCAGCGTGCCAAGTTCGGCCGAACCGACCAATCCACTCAGGGACATGCCCTGGGCGTCTTCCCGGGCGAACGCGCCGACCGGCACATGGCAGCTGCCGTGCAGGGCGCGGTTCATGGCGCGCTCGGCCTCCACGCAGCGCCGGGTCGGCAGGTGGTCCAGCACGGCGAACAGGGCCAGCACCTGCGGCGCATCGCTGCGGCACTCCACCGCGATGGCGCCCTGCGCCGGCGCCGGCAGCCAGTCGGGCGCGGCCAGGCGGGCGGTGATGCGCTCCTGCAGGCCCAACCGCTGCAGCCCGGCGCAGGCCAGGATGATGGCGTCATAGCTGCCGGCGTCCAGCCTGGCCAGGCGGGTGTTGACGTTGCCGCGCAGGTCCGCCAGCTGCAGGTCCGGGCGCAGCGCGCGCAGCTGCGACTGCCGACGCAGCGAGGAGGTGCCCACGCGCGCGCCATGCGGCAGCGCCTGCAGCCGCGGATAGGCGTTGCAGACGAAGGCATCGGCCGGATCGGCACGCGCCAGGATCGCCGGCAGCACGAACGGTCCATCCAGCTCCATGGGCACGTCCTTGAGCGAATGCACCGCGCAATCGGCGCGATCGTCCAGCATCGCCAGTTCCAGCTCCTTCAGGAACAGGCCCTTGCCGCCGATCGCGGCCAGCGAGCGGTCCAGCACCTCGTCGCCGCGGGTGCTCAGCGGCACCAGCTCCACCACAAGGCCCGGATGCGCCTGGCGCAACAGGTCGGCGACGTGTTCGCTCTGCCACAGGGCAAGCGCGCTCTTTCGGGTGGCGATGCGCAGCGATCTCATCGGCGCATTATCGTCGCAACCCGCGGCAGCGCGCCGCTGCACACCCGTGGAAGCCGCCATGGCGGCCAAGGGCTTGGCCCGGAAAGCCTCTTCGCCGCCGTGGCGGCTCCCACGCGAGGTGCCCGGCGGCCTGCGACGCCACGGCGCTGTGCTGCACGTCGCGCGTTACAGCGCCTTGACCGTCTCGCGCAAGGCCGGCACGCAGCGCCGGCTGACCTCCAGCGGCGCGGCAGCATGGCGCAGCACGGCCTGCACCCGACCGTCCTCGACCCGGCGCAGTTCCATCAGCTCGTGGCGGGCAACCAGGCAGTTGCGATGGATGCGCACGAAGCGGCTGGCGAACTCCTCCTCCAGCGACCTGAGCGATTCCTCGATCAGATCCTGGCCACGGGCATGGTGGACCACCACGTACTTTTCCTCGGCCTGCAGGTAATGCACATCGTCCAGCGGGATCAGCCGCAGGCTGCCGCGCAGGCGCGCGCACAGGTGGGTGCGCGGCTGGCTGCTGGAGGGCGGCGCCGGTGCGGTGGCACGCCCGGCGACGAAGGTGCGCGCGCGCTCCAGTGCCGCAGCCAGGCGTTCGGCGCGCACCGGCTTCATCAGATAGTCGATCGCCGCCGCCTCGAACGCCGACAGCGCATGGGTATCGTAGGCGGTGCAGAACACCACCGCCGGGCGCGGCTCGAATGCGGCCAGGTGGCGGGCGGCCTCCAGCCCATCCACCCCGGGCATGGAGATGTCCAGCAGGACCAGGTCCGGGCGATGCTCGGCGCAGGCCTGCAGCGCAGCCAGGCCATCGCCCGCTTCGGCAACGACCTGCACGCCGGGCTGGTCGGCCAGCAGGCTGCGCAGGCGTTCGCGGGCGAGCGGTTCGTCGTCTACAACCACCACGGTCAGGGGCATGCGCACCTCAGGCCAGGGGAATGGCGAGTCCGCAGGCATAGTAGCCCTGCTCCCAGAAGCCCGTCACCCGCGCGCCGGCGCCAAAGCGATAGGCCAGCCGATGGGCGATGCTGCGCTGGGCGTGCCCGGCGCCGCGCTCCAGCAACGGCGCCGGCGCGCTGCCCGGCTCCGGCGCCGGGTTGCGTACCACGATATGCAGCAGCCGGCCCTCGACCCGCAGGCCGATGTCGATGGTGCCGCCTTCGGCCAGGCGCGAGATGCCGTGCAGCACGGCATTTTCCACCATCGGTTGCAGCACCAGGCGCGGCAGCACCAGGTCCCAGGGCAACGGTTCGTCGCGCTGCCAGCGGACCTGCAGGCGCGCACCCAGGCGCAGCGATTCGATGGCCAGATAACGCTCGGCCAGCTCCACTTCCTGGGCCAGGGTCGAGTTGTCCTCGCCGGCACCCAGCGCGGCACGGAACAGGTCCGACAGATCCAGCACCGCGCGTTCGGCCACCTGCGGGGCGCTGTGCAACAGGCTGGCGATGAGGTTCATGCTGTTGAACAGGAAGTGCGGCCGGATGCGTGCCTGCAGCGCATCGGCCTCGGCGCGCGCACTGGCCGAGACCTGCGAGGCCCAGCGATCGCTGACGTAGAAGTAGCGCAGCGCCAGCGCGCTGATCAGCATCACCACCGCGGCGCTGCCCAGGGTAAAGCGCCAGAAGCCGAGGCGGCCGGCGCCGATCTGCAGCCCGGTGGCGGTGTACAGCGTATACAGCGCGCTGGCCGAGAACATCGCCACCGCACCGGCGACGGCGACCGCGCACAGCGCGCCCAGGCGCTGCGGCAGGCGCGACAGAAACGGGCGCAGCAGGCATAGCAGCGCGGTCACCGCGATCGCCTGCCACAGCGCAAACGCACTGGCCGACAGGAAATGCTCCGCGCTCCAACGCGGCGCCCCATCAGGCGCCAGCGCCAACACCAGGATCACCAGTTCGGCCAGCCCCAGCATCACCAGCAGTCGCGGCAGCGTGCACAGCTGCGGCAGCCAGGCCTGGGCGGCGGGCGACGCCTGGCGCATGGGTTCAGCCGAAACGCTGCGACATCCAGTCGCCCAGGTCACGGATTTCTTCGGCGCACACCGAATGGGCCATCGGGTAGGTATGCCACTCCACGCTGAACCCGTTGTCGGCCAGCGCCTGCGCGCTGCGCTGGCCGTAACTGGTCAGCACCACCGGATCGGACGTGCCATGGCCCATGAACACCGGCTGTGCCCTGGCCGCTGCACTGGCGAAGCTGGCCAGGCTGTCGGCGCCCGGCAGGTAGGTGGACAGCGCGACCAGCCCGGCCAGTGGCACCTGGCGGCGCACGCCGGCGGCCAGGGTGATCGCCCCGCCCTGCGAGAACCCGGCCAGCAGCATGTTGGACGGCGCGATGCCGCGCTCGCCCTCGCGCGCCAGCAGCGCCTCGACCTGGGCGATCGACTGGTCCACGCCGGCCGCATCGGCGCGGTTGGCGAAATCCGTCCCGGCGATGTCGTACCAGGCGCGCATGCGCATGCCGTTGTTGATGGTGACCGGGCGCACCGGCGCGTGCGGGAACACGAAACGCAGCGCCGGCCAGCCCGGGCGCACCAGCTCGGGCACGATCGGGGCAAAGTCATGGCCATCGGCGCCCAGGCCGTGCAGCCACAGCACGCTCCAGGTCGGGGCGTTGCCGGTTTCCAGTTCGACGGCATCGAGCAGATCGGTCATGGGGTCTTCCGCAAAAATAACGTGGGAACAAGCGCCTGGGTGGCAACGATGCGACGGAGGTTCAGTCCATTTCCACCATTTCGAAATCGTCCTTGGTCACACCGCAGTCCGGACAGGTCCAGGTCTGGGGAATATCCTCCCAGCGCGTGCCCGGCGCGATGCCTTCCTCGGGCAGGCCCTCGGCTTCGCGGTAGATGAAGCCGCAGACCACGCACATCCAGTTGCGGTAGGTGGTGGGATCGGTGTCGCGCATCGGATAATCGCAGGCCCTGGGTGCCGCATTGTCACACAGCCGCACCCGCGCACCGGAGTCGCCATGTCCACCATCACGCCGCCGCGCGGCCTGTACCTGATCACCCCCGACATCGCCGATGACGCGCAGTTGCTGGCCCGCACCCGGCCGCTGCTGGACAGCGGCGCAGTCACCTGGCTGCAGTACCGCAACAAGTCGGCCGACGATGCGCAGCGCCGCCGCCAGGCCGAACAGCTGCTGGCGCTGTGCCAGTCCGTGGGCGTGCCGCTGATCATCAACGATGACCTGGCCCTGGCCCTGGCGATCGGTGCGGCCGGCCTGCATCGCGAAGACGACATCAGCACGCTCGCTCAGCTGCGCACCGCCCTGGGTCCGCACGCGCTGCTGGGCGCCTCGTGCTACGACCAGCCGGCGCTGGCCGATGCCGCCGTGCGCGAAGGCGCCAGCTACGTCAGCTTCGGCGCGTTCTTCGCCAGTCGCAGCAAGCCGACCACCCATCGCGCCACGCCGGCGGTGTTCCAGGCCACCGCCTCGCTGGGCGTGCCGCGGGTGGCGATCGGCGGACTGACGCCGGACAACGCCGGCCCGGTGGTCGCCGCCGGCGCCGACCTGGTGGCGGTGATCGGCGGGGTGTTCGACGCGCCGGACCCGATCGCCGCGGCGCGCGCGTTGCAGGCGCTGTTTGCCTGAATCGCCCGGCGCGTGGTGCCTATTCCAGCGCGGCCTTGACTGCCGCAGGGTCGGCCAGCGCCTGCACCTGCTCGATCAGGCGCAGGGTGTTGCCGCCCAGCACCGCGGTGATCTGCTGCTCGTTGTAGCCGGCGTCCAGCAGCGCCTGCACCACCTTGGGCAAGGCGGTGATGTCTTCGTAGCCGACTACGCCGCCACCGCCATCCCAGTCCGCGCCCAGGCCGACGTGCTGCCAGCCGGCGACCTCGAGGATGTGCAGCAGGTGCCTGAGATAATCGTCGAAGGTGGCTTTCCTGATCTTGTACTTGGTGTTCAGCGCCTCGACCTGGGCCATGGCCTGCCTGCGTTCCTGCGCGCTCATTTCGCCGCGCCCGCCAAAGGACCGGTAGAGCTTGCCCAGTTCGGCCCGGTATTCCGGCGTGCCGCCGGTGTCCACCAGATAATTGCCCAGCGAATTGACCTGGATCACCCCGCCATGCGCGGCCAGTACCTTGAGCCGCTTGTCGTCCAGGTTGCGCGGATGCGCATAGACGTCATAGGCGCCGCTGTGCGAGAGGATGATCGGCGCCTTGGACAGGGCGATCATCTGGTCGAACACCTCGGGCGAGGCATGCGAGTGGTCGACGATGATGCCCAGCCTGTTGGCCTCGATGATCAGTTGCCGGCCCTTTTCGGTCAGCCCGCCGTGCTCGCCGACCGTGCCTTCGGCAATACCCGACGAATCGGCGAAATCGTTGTGGCTGCCATGCACCAGCGAGAGCATGCGCAGCCCGGCCTTGTAGTAGTAACTGAGCAGGCTGGGATCGTGCGAGAGCGGATAGGCGTTCTCCATGCTGATGTAGACCGACTTCCTGCCCTCGGCCTTGATCCGCGCGGCATCGCCGGCGACGGTGGCCAGCGCAAACTTGTCCGGGTTGGCCGCGACCATCTCGCGGATCTGGCCCAGGCGCTTGAGGCCGAAGTCGCGCGCCTTCAGCTTGCCCATCGCGTCCAGCGGCCCCTGGCCGGTGTAGACCACCCAGAACCCGCCATCAAGCCCGCCTTCGACCATGCGCGGGTAGTCGATCTGGCTGCCGTCGGCGGCGTAGCTGTGACGGTCGGTGATCTTCCAGCCCAGCTGGCCGAACAGGGCCGGCGTGTCCAGGTGGGTGTCCAGGTTGATCGCCCGCGCCTGCAGGGCCCGGGCCTTGTCGGTGACCACCACCTCCCTGGCGTGCGCATCGACGGCGACGGCGGCGATCAGCAGCAACGCGGCCATCAGTGTCTTGGTGTTCATTTCCTTCTCCTGATCGAACAAAAGGCGTCGCCGCGAGACGACGCCTGCAATGGACGCCAATGTTGCCATGCCACCTGCCCTGCCGCACCGCCAGGGCAGCACTGGTCCTTGACTTACCAGTCGTAGGAAACCGACAGGCGACCATAGCGCGGGGTCTGATAGACCACGGCCTGGCCGTAGAGCGGGTTCTGCGACCCGTCCGGCAGCTGCGAGAACGGATAGGCCGTGGTCGGCTTCTGGGCGTCCAGGACGTTGAACACGTTGAAGCTCACTGCCAGCTTTCCATCGGCGAACAGCGGCTTCCAGATTAGACCCAGATCGAGCTGGTTGATCCACGGCATGCGGCCGTGGGAGCCTGGAGGGGAGGGGTCGCCGGTACCGGTTTGCGGGTTGTAGCAGTAGTGGTACGGGCCGCCTGTCACCGCACTGCCGCCGTAACCAGCCGGATCGGTGCCGCTGTAGGCCGTTCCGTAATAGTTGCCCAGGCAGTTCTTGGGCGAGCCGGAAGTCATGCTGAGGTTGGCCGACACACCAAACTCATCGTCCACTTGGTAGTAGCCATAGAACTTGATCTGGTGGCGGTGATCATTGGACTGGTCGCCGTTGGTGTTTTCCATCAGCGCAGCATGGTCCCAACTCTGCGTGGTGGAGACTGCGGCCTGGCCCTGATAACTGCCCAGGGCACCGCCGCTGCGGAACAGGTCCGAACGCAACTGACCTTCGGTGGTGCCGTAGCTGTGTGACCAGACGTAGTTGAACTTGGCATACCACTTGCCGTCGAAGGGGCGCTCGAAGTTGAACTCCAGCGCGCCATAGTCACGCTTGAGTTCGGGGAAACCTGCCGCCTCGCGGGTCACGGCGACCTGACGCAGGTTGCCGGCGGTGTCGTAGACATTCCAGACGTTGGTCTTGCCTGGGTTGATCAACTCGGCGCCCGCAGTGCGGGTCCAGTCGATGTCCACGCCCTGGGCGGCGGCGGAATTGGCCAGGCCGACGTTGCTGGTGTCGAAGTTCTGGTCGTCGATGGCATCGTTGAGGCGGCGATAGGTCGCCCGCACGCCGTACACCCAGCCGCTGTCCAGTTGCTGGGTGAAGCCGAGAATCACTTCATCCTGGTTCTCGCCCTTGATGTCATCGACCACCGCGGCGCTGGGGTCCGAGGCACGGCCGAAGCGCGAGTTGGCCGACACCGCCGGACCCAGCGATTGCGAAATGACCGGCGTGCCGTCGGCATTGATGCCGCTGTAGGTGAAGTATTCGCTCTTGGACACCGAGGAGGTGAACAGGCCCACGGCCGACAGCGGCAGGCCGAGATAATAGCGGCCCACATTGCCGAAGACCTTCAGGGTCGAGTCTCCGTGCACGTCCCAGCTGAAGCCGACACGTGGCGACCAGGCATCGACGTCGATGTATGGCTCATGGCTGATCGGGACGTAGTTGGTGAACTCGTCCTTGCGCAGGCCCAGGCTCAGCAGCAGGTTGGGAGTGACCTGCCACTTGTCTTCCAGGTAGTAGGCCTTCTGGTCGGCGTCATAGGAGTTCAGGCCGATGCTGGTGTTCTTGGTCACGTAGTAGCCCGAGCTCCCGTAGATCGGATCGACCAGGGCCGGACTGGGCGCGCCGACGCCACCGGCCTCGTTGGCCGACTGGCTGATCAGGCCGCCGGTGTTCAGACCGTACGGATCGTCGGTCCTGTCGTAGCTCCACGCGTACCCCGGGCCCGAGGCCTGCGAGCCGATGTTGGTGGCCTCGAGCTTCTGGTTGTCGATACCGGCGGTGATCGCGTGGTCGCCGATACGCCACTCCAGGCTCAGGCGCAGGTTGCGTTTTTCGTACTCGCGGTCCGAGGCGGTGATCGACGCCTGCCTCTGCGCGCCGGCAATCGGCGTGCCGCCGTTGTAGGCCGGGTTCTGCAGCGCGATGTTGTTGATCATCGGCCCGTTGGCCGGATCGTAGTTGTAGTAGCTGATCTCGTCCGGCGTCTTCATTTCGCCGTACAACGCGTTGACGGTGACGTTGTCGCCGAAATAGCCGGTGTACTTGGCCGAGTACAGGGTCGGACCGGCCTCGTTGATGTTCTCGTTGGTGTAATAGGCCCCCTTCTCGCGATTGACGTAGTCGTAGCGGTAGATGATGCCGCCGGTCTCGTACTCGTCGCTGGCGCCGGTGAACTCGAGCAGGTGGTCGTCGGTGATATACCAGTCCAGCTTGCCGTACCAGCGGTTCTGCTCGTAGTCGTACTCGGTCAGGCCGCCGGAATTGCCATTGTCCGCGTCGCGGTTGCTGGCAATGCGGGTGCCGTGCGAGTTCACCCGCTCGCCGGCCAGGAAGAAGAACAGCCTGTCCTTGAGGATCGGGCCGCCCACATAGGCGCTGTAGGTCTCCGAGGTGGCCTTGGTCTCGCTCAGTGGCTGGTAGAGGCCATTTGCCGCGCGTGCGTAGTTGTAGGCGGTGTTGCTGGTCGTGGAGGTCTGGCTGTCCGGACGCCAGTAGATGTCCTTCTGGTCGGCCTTGAGCGCGTTGGGCTCGAACACCACCGCGGCACCGAACTTCCAGTCATTGGTGCCGCGCTTGCCCACCTGGTTGATCACCCCGCCATTGGAGCGGCCGTATTGCGCGCCGTAGCCGCCGGTGAAGATTTCCTGCTGGTCGATGGCACCGTACGGCAGGGTCAGGCCGCCGAGGTTGTTCTGCGTGTTGGTGGTGTTGAAGCCGTTGAGGTAATAGGCGTTTTCCGAGGCGGCCGAACCACCGAAGCTGGGCAGCGAGCCGCCCAGCGGGCCGTTGTCGAAACCTCCGCTGTTGACCACCACGCCCGGTGCCAGCAGTGCGATGGCCTCGGCGCTGCGGCCGAGCGGCAGCTGCTGCAGCTGTTCGGAGGTGATGACGGTGCGGGTGTCGACGCTGCTGACGTCGATCGGCGAGATCATCCGTGTGCCCTTGACCGCCACCGCGCCCAGGGTGGTGGCGCCATCGGCCGACAGCCCCACCTCGGTGCCGGCACCGACCAGGATCGATACCCCATCGCGGGTATCCACCACGGCGCCGTCATGCTTGAGGGTGACCGTGTAGGTGCCCAGCGGCAGGCTGCTGAGCGAATAACGACCGCCTTCGACCTTGACCTCGCGCGAGAAGCCGCTGCTGCTTTCGACCAGTACCGTGTCGGCATCGCCGGCGCCGCTGACGGTGCCGAAGATCCGGCCCGTGGTGGACTGGGCGTGGGCGGCGCTGATGGCCACCGTCAAGGCAAGCGCCAAGGCGCTCCTGCGGATCAGTCGATTCATGCTGTTTTTATTCCCCAAGTTAGGTCGGCATGCTGAGAGATGCGTCGTTTCACCCCTGAGAACGACGCTGGATGACACGGTGCAGAGCCTGTGCGCCGCTGGCCAATGGCCGTTATTGATGAGCTCATGCAGCGACATGCGCCATGGATGCTAGGGAACGGGCAGGATCGGCGACAGCCTTTCGACGGGTAGGTCCCGGCTGGATGGGTAGGTCGGGTCTGCGCCGGTGGCCCTGGCGGGCGGCAACCGCGACAATGGGCAGGTCTGGGGCGCCGAAAGACTGGTCGCCAGCCTTCAGGATCCAGATACGGTCGATGTGGCCGGTGGCCCTGTCATGCCGACCTCGCAACTGGCGTCCGACGCCTGGCCCGCCTCTTCCGGACCCGCCCCTCCGCTCAAGCACAGGATCCTTCGATGCAGCACGCCCGCTCCCACGACCTTTTCGCCCGCGCCCAGGCGCTGATCCCCGGCGGGGTCAACTCGCCGGTGCGCGCGTTCAAGTCGGTGGGCGGCGAGCCGTTCTTCGTCCAGCGCGCCGATGGGGCGTATCTGTTCGACGTGGACGGCAACCGCTACATCGACTACGTGGGCTCGTGGGGGCCGATGATCGTCGGCCACAACCATCCGCACGTGCGCGAAGCGGTGGCCAGGGCAATCGGCGACGGGCTGTCCTTCGGCGCGCCCTGCCCGGCCGAGGTCACCATGGCCGAAACCATCACCGGCCTGGTGCCGTCCTGCCAGATGGTGCGCATGGTCAACTCCGGCACCGAGGCCACCCTCTCGGCGATCCGCCTGGCGCGCGGGGCCACCGGGCGCCAGCGCATCGTCAAGTTCGAAGGCTGCTACCACGGCCACGGCGATTCGTTCCTGGTCAAGGCCGGCAGCGGCATGCTGACCCTGGGCGTGCCGACCTCGCCGGGCGTGCCCGCGGGCCTGAGCGCGCTGACCGCCACCCTGAGCTACAACGACTTCGACGGCGCCACGGCACTGTTCGATGAGATCGGTCGCGAGATCGCCGCGGTCATCATCGAGCCGGTGGTCGGCAACGCCAACTGCATCCCGCCGCGGGCAGGCTACCTGCAGCACCTGCGCGCGCTGTGCAGCCAGCATGGCGCCGTGCTGATCTTCGATGAGGTGATGACCGGCTTCCGGGTCGCGCTTGGGGGGGCGCAGGCGCACTACGGGATCACCCCGGACCTGACCACCTTCGGCAAGATCATCGGCGGCGGCATGCCGGTGGGTGCCTATGGCGGCCGCGCCGAGCTGATGCGCCAGATCGCCCCGGCCGGGCCGATCTACCAGGCCGGCACCCTGTCGGGCAATCCGGTGGCCATGGCCGCCGGCCTGGCAATGCTGGAGCTGGTCCAGGCGCCGGGCTTCCACGCGCGCCTCACCGCTGCCACGGCCAGCCTGTGCGCCGGGCTGGAAGCGGCTGCGGCCCAGGCCGGCGTGGCGCTCACCACCAACCAGGTGGGGGGGATGTTCGGCCTGTTCTTCACCGACCAGAAGGTGGAGACCTACGCCCAGGCCACCGCCTGCGACACGGCCGCGTTCAACCGGTTCTTCCACGCCATGCTCGAGCGCGGGGTGTTCCTGGCGCCGTCGGCCTACGAGGCCGGATTTACCTCCAGTTCACATGATGAAACGGTCATTGCGGCGACCTTGGAGGCAGCACGCGCGGCGTTCCTGGCCATCGCCTGACCCGGCGCGGCGCGACCGGTCACATGGCACGGGCTTGGCAAGTGACCGCTTGGTGACATAACGTAACGGTCAGGTACCTAGGGACAGGTATGGGCGGGGGCCCTGTCACAGCATCCGAGCGGCGCGGCGCCTGATGGCGCACTGGCTTGCGTGCTCGACGTCCTGGCTCGATCTTCTTCGAGAAGATCGGCCCGTCAGCGGAGACGCACGTGCCTGCTGCAAAACCCGTCGCACTGATCGGACCGCGTCCCCTCGCCCTGCGCGAAGGGGCCATCGCGGCGGACTGGATCCTGCCGGACAAGCTCGAGCCGCCGCGCCTGCACGTGGACGCGGTATCGCGCGCGCGCCTGCTCGAGACCCTCGATGCCGGCATCGCCCTGCCGCTGACCCTGCTGCTGGCGCCACCGGGCTTCGGCAAGACCACCCTGCTGGCGCAGTGGCACGCGCACCTGCTGGCGACCGGCCAGGCCCAGGTCGCCTGGCTGTCGCTGGACGAGGGCGATGCCGAACCGGCGCGCCTGCTCGCCTACCTGGCGCTGACGCTGGGACTGGGCGCCTTCGACAACAGCACCTTGCCGCTGGGCCTGGCCCACTGGCGCGAACTGGACACCGCCACCACCCGCACCGCACTGCTGCGCGCGGTCCGCTGCGCGCAGCAGCCGCTGGTGCTGATCCTGGACGACTACGACCGCGCCGCCTGCCCGGCCGCCGACGAAATCATCACCCTGCTGGTCGAACACGGCGGCCCGCTGCTGCACGTGCTGGTGGCCACCCGCCGCGCACCGGCACTGCCACTGGCGCGCCTGGACGTGCACGGTGCGCTGCAGCGCGTGGACGCCACGCAGCTGGCGCTGGACAGCGGCGAAACCCAGGCCGTGCTGGGCGCGACCTCTTCGCAGCACGACGCCCGCCGCCTGCGCGAAAAGACCGAAGGCTGGCCGGTGGCCGTGCGCCTGGCGGCGCTGTGGATCTCCGGCGATGGGCGCCGCAGCGAGGACGTGGCCCGGTTTTCCGGACGCACCGCCGGACTGGCCGCCTATCTGGCCGAACAGGTGGTCAGCGACCTGGCCCCGGCGCTGCGCGCGTTCCTGCTGGAGACCGCGGTACTGGAGCGCTTCAACGCGGCCCTGGCCGATGCGGTGCGCCAGCGCCGGGACAGCGGCCAGCTGCTGGCCGGCCTGGGCCACTTCCATGGCCTGCTGGTGCCGCTGGACGATGACCAGGAATGGTTTCGCTACCACCCGTTGTTCGCCGAGTTCCTGCATCAGCAGCTTGATCGCCAGTCGCCCGGCCTGGTCGGCGGCCTGCACCAGCGCGCGGCGCGCTGGTGCGCCGAGCACGGTCACCTGCCCGAAGCGGTGCGCCACGCACTGGCCGCGCACGATGTGCCGCTGGCGGCCGACTGCATCGGCCAGGCTGGCAGCTGGCAGATGCTGCTGCGGCACGGCACCGCCTCGGTGGCCGCGCTGCTGCGCCAGTTCGATCCGCGCCTGGTGCGTGACACGCCGGCGCTCAACCTGACCCAGGCCTACCTGCACATGCGCCTGGGCGAGTTCAGCCATGCCCAGACGCTGCTGGAGCGCTTCCGCGATTTCCCGGAAAGCCAGCGCGCGCCGCTGGAACGCGACTACGTGGTGGTGGTGGCGCTGCTGCGCGGCCTGCTGGACCAGATCTGCGGCAACGCGCGCGGCATCGCCCAGCTGTCGGCGCAGGCGCGGGCACTGGATGAGGACGACCACCTGGGCCGCGGCACGCTGCTGTGCATCTGCGCGACCACGGCGCTGGGCCGTGGCGACTTCCCCGCCGCCCAGGCGCTGGCGCAGGACGCTGCCGAGGTCATGACCCGCAGCCAGACCCCGGCCACTGTGGGTTATGCCCTGGTCCACCTGGGCCAGGGCCAGTTCTACCGCGGCGCCCTGGACCAGGCCGAAGCGAGCTACCGCCGCGCCCTGCAACTGGCCCATTGCGCAGATGCCGCCGATGCCACGCTGGTCGCTGCCTGCCGCTGCCTGCTGGCCCAGTTGCAGGCCGAGCACGGCCGCTACGACGAAGCTTCCGACCTGCTCGACGGTGCACTGGACACCCTGGAACGCGGCGACGGCTGGGTCGATGCCTACGTGGCCGGCTACGCCACCGCGCTGACCCTGGCCCGCCAGCGCGACCGCAGCGGGCGTTCGGCGCACGCGCTGCTGGCCCGCATCGATGCCCTGGCCGCGCGCCGGCACCTGGTCCGCCTGGCCGAGCTGGCCGCCGCCTGGCGCCTGGACCTGCTGCTGGACCTGCCCGGCAGCCACGCCACCGACGCGATGATCGCCCGCTGCGGCGGCGAAGCCGCATTCGACCACGCCCTGGCCAGTGGCCACGGCTGGCGCCAGGCCCATGCGCTGGGCTTTGTCCTGGCGCGCTGGCACGCCCAGGCCGGACGCGCGGGCCAGGCGCTGGCGATCCTGCGCAAGCAGCAGCAGGCCGCCGAAGCGGCCGGCGACCAGTACCACCTGGGCCGCGTGCAGCTGCGACTGGCCCTGACCCTGCAGCAGCGTGGGCAGATGGAATCGATGCTGCCGCCGCTGCGCGCGGCGCTGGACCACATCGCCGGGACCCGCGCCTGGCAGGTGGCGCTGGAAGTGGGCTTGCCGGTCAAGGCGCTGCTGCGCAGTGCGCGTCAGCTGGACCCGCAGGCCGCCGCCGGCACCACCCGGGCGCTGACCATCCAGACCCTGCTGGACAAGCTGTCCTGTGAACAGGCACTGGTCACCGAACTGTTCAGCGAACGCGAGCTGGAAGTGCTGGCCGAGCTGGCCCTGGGCCATTCCAACAAGCAGATCGCCCGGCGTCTGGCGGTGTCGGAAAATACGGTCAAGTTCCATCTCAAGAACCTCTACCGCAAGCTGGAAGCGAGCACCCGCGAGGCCGCGCTTGGCATTGCCCTGCAGCGCGGCCTGATCGCCGCGGCCAGGCCACCGGCATGACCCGCGGCCCGGCGCGCCCGCCGAGCCGGCCAGCCGCGTAGGGCGGGTCTCGACCCGCCACCGCCTTGCCGCGTAGAGCGGGTCTCGACCCGCCACCGCCGTGCCGCTCAGGCGTAGGCGGTCACACTGCCGTCGCGGCGTTCGTCCTGCAGCATCGCGGTCTTGACCGGCAGCGGGCCGCGCTGGCCGGCCATCACCTTGGCGAAAGCGTCCTTGAAACGTGCCATTTCCGGCGCGGTGCCAACGGTGATGCGCGACCAGGTCGGCCACACCGGCCAGGCGCGACCGACGAACACCCCGTAGGTCGCCATGGCCTGCATGAACTCCGGTGCCGGGCGCTTGACATCGACCATGAAGCAGTTGCTCTCCGAGGTCGTGCACGCATGGCCCTGCGCGGTCAGCCAGGCGGTGACCTCGTCGCGCAGCACGGCGTTGGTGCGCTGGCGGGTGGGCACCAGCTGCGGATCGCGCAGGCTGGCAAGGCCGGCGGCCATGGCTGTCACCGGCAGCGCATTGATGCCGAAATAGGTCATCTTCTTGAGCAGGTCCGGACGCGCGGCGGCATAGCCCAGGCGGATGCCGGCCATGCCGTAGAGCTTGGAGAAGGTGCGCAGGACCACCACGTCCTGGCCCGCCGCAACCAGGTCCACGCCGCTGACCGCGCTCGGCGAGAGGTGGATGTAGGCCTCGTCCAGCACCAGGATGCTGCCCTTGGGCTTGTGCGCCAGCGCGTACTCGATGTCCTTGCGGGTGGTGATCGAACCGGTCGGGTTGTTGGGATTGCACAGGTAGAGCATGCCGGCGCCGGCATCGGCTGCGCACATGGCCTGCACGTCATGGCTGTAGTCGGCGCGCAGCGGGATCTTGTGGACCGGCGCCTTGGTCGACTCGGCCACCCGCCAGCCGGCTTCGAACGTGGGGTCGGCGGTGACCAGCGAGGCACTGGGTGAGGTGAAGGCCATCACCGTGTACTGCAGCGGCGGGGTGGAACCGACGTAGGGCACGATGTGCTCGGGCTTGAGGCCCAGCTGGGTGGCCAGTTCCTGGACCAGTTCCTGCGCCAGCTCACCCAGGTAGCGCCCGCCCTGCGGGGCGATGCCGTTGATCGCCTTCAGCGCGGCCTCGCTGGGACCGAGCGGATTTTCGTTGGCGTTGATCATCACCGGCGCCAGGCCCAGTGCGGCGGCGGCGTCAGGGTCCACCGCAAGGCGCGCCGGGCCGGCACGCTGGGCCAGGGCTGCGCCGGGCAGGGCCAGCAGCGGGGCGCCGACGCTGGCGCCGGCGGCAAGGGCGGAATTGCGCAGGAACTGGCGACGGGAGAAGGGCATGTTCATCGGACGACTCCGGTACGGGAAAGGGATCGATCAGGGACGCACGGCGATCACTTCGATCTCGATGCGCATGCCCGGATTGCCCAGCGCGGCGATCTGGAAGGCCGAGCGCGCCGGCAGGTTCATCTGCTTGGCGTCCTTGCCGAAGAACTGGGTGTAGCCCTCCATGAAGCCCTTGAAATCCATCTTGCCGCTGGTCTCCGGGCCGCCGACCAGGAAGGCCTGCATCTTGACCACGTCCTTCATCCCCAGGCCCATGCCTTCCAGCTGCTTCTGGATCTGGGTGAGCACGCTGATGGTCTGGGTCTTCATGTCGCCAAAGGCTTCCACCGAATCCTTGGGCGCCGCAGGATTGGTCACTGCCGGCACCTTGCCGCTGAGGTAGATGGTGGCCTTGCCGGCCGGTACTTCCACCGCCGCGGCAATCGGAAAATCGCTGCCGGGAATCGGCACGCGCACCACATCGGCGGCCTGGGCAGCCAGCGGCAGCAGCAGGGCGGTCAGCAGTGGGAGACGCAGGGAACGGGACAGGGCCATGGGAACTCCGTAAAGAAAGGTAATGGAAGAAGGCACAGCTCAATCTGCGGATGCGGTGGCCAGCGAGGCGCGCAGGGCCTTGACGTCCTGCTCGGTCACCACATCGTCGTACCGGTTGCCGAAGTGGGTGCGGACATACGTGGTCACTTCGGCCACCTGACGATCGCTGAGCATGCCAGCAAAACCGGGCATCGCGCCGTTGCCCGACAGCACCATCATCTCCACGTAGGGCGCGGCGGCCAGCTTGGGGTTGGCGGCCAGCGCGGGATATTCGCCCGCACCGCGCGCACCCTGGCCGTCAGGCATGTGGCAACCGGCACAGATGGTGGCATAGACCTGGGCGCCGTCGGCCTGCGCGAAGTCGCGGGTGTTGGCCAGGCCGGTGGCATCGGAGCTCTGCGCGCGCACCGGCGCGGCCAGCCAGGCCGGCCCGGCCAGCAGCGCGCTCGCCAGCGCGACCACGATCAGGACACGGGCGTTCATGCGCGGCCTCCGGTGGCCATCACCTTGGCATGCAGGCGGCCGATGACATCGTGCGCGGACAGGACCGCGCCCTCCTGCCAGGCCGGGATGTAGGAAATGTGCTCGCCGGCCATGGCGATGCGGCCGTCGATCTGGCAGGCCGCCTGGTAGTGCTGGGCGCGCAGGTCCTCGGTCCAGGTGCCAAAGCAACCGTGATTGCCCGGCACCCGGTGCCAGGCCACCGAGATGCCGTTGTCGAATTCCTTCGGGTACTGCGGGTGGATCTGGCTGCCATAGGCCACCGTGCGGCGCACACGTTCGGCCGGGCTGTGCGAGGTGAAGTCGAATGCATCCAGGCCCCAGACATAGGCGCCCAGCAGCACGCCCTTGCCCGGCGCATGGAAGCCGGTGCTGGGATAGCTGATGTTGCTGATCGGCAGGTTGGTGTAGCTGATGCCGCCGTAGATGGCCTCATCCTCTTCCCAGAAGCGGCGCTTGAACTGCAGCCCCACTTTCACCGAGGAGGCATAGGGCAGCTTGGTGATCGCATCGGCCATGGCCGGGCCGACCTTGACCGGGATGCGGCTGAGCACCGAGAACGGGATCGTGCATACGCACCAGTCGGCGGTGGCCGTGTGGGTGCTGCCCGGCGCACCGGTGTCTTCGTAGGTCACGGTGACGCCGTGCTCGTCCTGGTCGATGCCGGTGACCCTGGCGTTGTACTGGATCACGCCCGGGCCCAGCGCGCGCGCGAACGCCTTGCCGAGCTGGTCCATGCCGCCCACCGGCTGGAACATGCTGGTCTGCATTTCGATGTTGGTGCCGGCCGCCAGCTGCTTCCACAGGCGCGAGCGCAGCACGTCCTCCAGCGACAGCGGCGTCGACAGCTCCGGCTTGCCACCGAGGCCGCCGCCGGGGTATTTGGCATAGCCGCGGCGCAGGTTGCTGTCATCGCCCGCCACGTAGGCCATGTTGCGGTCCAGCGCGCCCCAGCTGCGCAGCGATTCCAGCAGCAGCTCCTGGTCCTGCTTGGTCACCTGCTGGTCCAGCGCACCCTGCGCGGTGGCCTTGGCCAGCAGCTCGGACACCTGGCCCTTGTAGTCGGCATCGATCTCGCGGAAGCGCTGCGGCTTGCCGCCGAAGGCCTCGGTGTTGTGCAGGAAGGCGTTGTAGTTGACCTGCACGAACGATTCCAGCGGCACGTTGAACTGCTTGCAGTAGGCCAGCACCGCGCGGTGGTGGTGCGGGATCCGCCACGGGCCCGGATTGATGTAGAGCCCTTCGTCGAAGCCGCAGTGCTGGGTTTGGCCGCCCAGCTCGGTATAGGTATCACCGCCGCGCAGGGTCCAGTTGCGCCCGCCCGGACGTGCGTTGTATTCGAGGATCCTGACCTGGTAGCCGGCCTTGCGCAGCTCGAAGGCGGTGGTCATGCCGGCCAGGCCCGCGCCCAGCACCAGCACGCTGGCGCCCCTGGGACTGCCCTCCAGCCGCACGGGCCCCTTGTAGCCGGATTCGGCGGCAAACCCCAGGCTGGTCATGGCCTGGTACATCATCGTGCCACCTGCGGCCAGGCCGATGCGGCCCAACAGCTGGCGACGACTCATTCCACTTCGGACACGGTCTTGCATTGCGTTTGATTGCCTTGTGATGGATGCCGGTGCGGGGGCGGAAAAATGCGGCGGACGGCGCCCTGACCGTCCACCGCAACCGAAGCACCTTGAGCTTGAGGAAAGCGCGCCGGCGCGGCCCGCGAGCCGGCGCCGGATCGATCAGAAGCGGTAGGTCAGCTTGGCGTAGTAGCGGGCGCCGAAGTAGCCGACCGGGCTGCCGGTCAGATACTCGTTGTTGCCGTTCTGGTAGTTGGCCACGTCGTAATCCCACACCGGCGAGGGGATCTTGTCCGGGTATTCGTTGAAGATATTGTCGCCACCCACGGCCAGGGTCCAGGCGTCATTGGGCTTGAAGCTCAGGTCGAAGCCGGTCAACGCCATCGTGCCGATCTCCTGCTTGTAATAGGCGCCGCCGTCGAGGGTGACCGTGTCCAGCTGGTCGGCAAACTGCTCATAGCCGCTCAGGCTGGCCACGGTGTACTGCGGCCCGTAGATGGACTCGCGCAAGGTCAGGCTGAACTTGTCCCAGTTGACGGTGGCGGCCAGGTTGACGCGGTACTTGGGGCTGTTGTGCTCGATGTCGGAGACGTTGGCGGCGGTGAACAGCGGGATGGTCTCGAAGCCCGGCGCGCGGCCGGCGCGGGTGACCTCGGTCTCGTTGTAGTTGGCCGCCAGCAGCCAGTCGATCGAGCCCCAGGCGAACTCGCTCATGTAGTTTGTCACCAGGTCCACGCCGGTGCTCTTGGTGTCCAGCACGTTGCTGAAGAAGCTCATATTGATGTTGGCGCGCGCGGTCTGGTCGAAGCTGCCGCCCGGCGCGCTGGGATCCATCGGGTCGCTGATGAAGCCACCAGCCACCAGCGCGTCACCGAGGATCTGGTTGTAGCTGTCGTCCGGGACGCCGTCGCCATCGGTGTCGGCCGGATCGGGCAGGTCGGCGTTCCAGCTGCCGGTGGTGCGGCCAGTCAGCGTGTCGGCCGCCTGGGCGGTGGAGTAGGCGAAGGAGCCGATGTAGGTACGGTCCTCGATCTTGATCTGGTAGGCGTCCAGGGTCATGGTCAGGTTCTGGATCGGGTTGAACACCAGTCCCAGGGAGATGTTTTCGCTGGTTTCCGGCTTCAGGCCGTTGCCGACCGTGGCCCCGGCCAGGGTCGCGGTGGCGCCGACCGGACTGACCTGGATGGCCGAGTAATAGTTCTCGCCCATGTTCGGCGCGCGGAAGCCGGTGCTGTAGGTGCCGCGCACGGCGAAGGTGTCGGTGAAGTCGTAGCGGGTGGTGATCTTGCCGACCGACTTGCTGCCGAAGTCGCTGTAGTCCTCATAGCGGCCGGCCAGGTCCACCAGCCAGTTCTCGGTCGGATTCAGCACCACATCGGCGAACACCGCGTAGTTGTGACGCGAATAGTCACCGGTGCCCAGCGGGTTGTAGCCAGGGAAGGACGAGGCGCCGGCGCCGTAGTACGAGGCCGGCTCGCCCGGTTCGATGCCGTATTCATCACGCCGGTACTCCACGCCGGCGTTGAAGAACAGCGGTGTGGACAGGCCGACGTCGAAGTCCTTGCTCACGCTCAGGTCCGTGGTCCACTGCGTGCTGTAGAAGGTGCCGTCGTAGAAGTCCTCGGGCGATGCACCAAAGTCGTTCCACAGGCTGAAATTCATTGAGTTCAGCGTGTAGACGTCCATTTCGTTGCGGCCGTAGGACGTGGATGCATCCCACGCCCAGCCGGCGAGGTCGCCCTTCAGGCCCAGGGTCAGCTCGTAGTCCTCCTCCTCGGAGGCCTCGGAAGGATTGAAGCCATACGGATACTTGTGCTCGCCGGGGTCGCTGACGTCGCCGTCGCCGTTGAAGTCGTGGCCGCCATCCTGGGAAGGACGCCGGTAGTTTTCTTCCGACTGGGCTTTCTTCTTGCCATAGCTGCCGACGGCGTAGAAGTCGATGCCGTTCTCGAAGCTGTAGCCGGAATTGAACAACAGCGCCTGGCGATGCACCTGCGGTGGGTTCAGCCAGCCGTTGAGCGCCGGGAAGCGGCTGTTGAGGATGGCGCCCTGGTCGTTGGCGATGCGGCTGAGCAGGTCGCCGCGGCCGTTAGCCGTCGCATACGCCTGGCAGGCGGCAATGTCGAGCAGGCAGTTGGCGTAGCTGGGATTGGAGAAGCGGTAGACCGACTTGCGGTTCTCGACCTCCAGGCTGATGTTGACGAAGCCGGTTTCGTTGCCCAGGCCGAGGTTGGCGCCCCAGGAATCAGTGCCGCCGCCGCCATCGGAATAGCCCGCGTAGCCGGCGTTCAGTTCGCCGCCGGAGGCGTCCTTCTTCAGGATGATGTTGATCACCCCGGCGATGGCGTCCGAACCGTACAGCGCCGCGGCGCCATCGGTCAGCACTTCGACATGGTCGATGGCCGACTGCGGGATGTAGGACAGGTCGGTGGCCATTTCGCCGTTGCCGGCCACGCCGAAGTTGGAGGTGACGTGGCGGCGCTTGCCGTTGACCAGGATCAGGGTGTGGTTGGCGGTCAGGCCACGCAGGGCCGCGTTCAGGGTCTGGCTGGCCATGTCGCCGCCGACCTGGGACGCGTTGTAGGAGGGAACCTGGTTGGCGATCGCGTTCTGCAGGTCGGGCGCGGCGGATTTCCTGAGCAGTTCGGCGCTGACCAGCTGGATCGGCGCCGGGCTGTCGGACACGGCCATGTTGGCCTTGCGGGTGCCGGTGGAGATCACCGAGACCGCATCGAGGGTCTTGGCCTGGTCCTCGGCGGCCGGAGCGACGGCGACTGGCGTCTCTGCGGGCGGGATTTCGGCGGCGGGGGTCTCGCCAGCCTGGGCCAGTTGTGCGGCGGTGGCCAGCAGCAGGACCGAGGACAGGCTGCGCAGCCCGGCCGACGAAGGGCGCAGCGAGGTGGCGACGGCGAGAGCGAGTGGACGGCGGGTGGGACGACTGCGCATGAGCTGGACTCCTGGCAAGGCGAAGCAAACAAGCGGTGAGATGGAGGCGAGGTAGTGGCCCGGATCCCCTGAACCGGCGTCCTGGGTGGACATGGCCAACGGTTCACCCAAACCTAACCTTCGTCACGCCCCAGGCCGCCATGCACGGCGGGTAGGTCCCGCCTTGCTGGGTAGGCAGACCGTCCACGGCGGCCGCAGCGCCGCCCACCCGCAACCCAAGAACCGCCGCGAACCCACCAGCACGCGCGTGCCACAGGCGACCTACCGGCGGGGAATGGCTATCCTCGAGCGCTGGTCTTCCCCCACCCCCGAACTGCCATGACGTGCCCTTGCCCACGCGCCCGCCGCGCCCTGCCCGCATGACCCGGCTCGCGCGGCCGCGCCGGCGTCCACCTGCCTTGGTGCTGTTCGACCTGGACGACGTGCTGGCCTGCTACGACCGCCGCGTGCGCCTGGTCGAGCTGGCCCGGCGCAGCGGCACCAGCCCGGCGGCGGTGCAGGCCGCGCTTTTCGACTCGGGGCTGGAACACGAAGCGGACATCGGCCTGTGGCCCCCGCAGGACTACGCCGATGAACTCTCGCGCCGGCTGGGCGCGCGCCTGACCCTGCAGGACTGCATCGCTGCGCGCACGCTGGCCACGTCGGCCGAACCGGCCATGCTTGCGCTGGCCGGCGAAGCGGCCCGGCGCACCCAGGTGGCGATCTTCACCAACAACGGCCCGCTGCTGACCCTGCACCTGGAGCGCATCTGCCCGCCGCTGTTTCCGCTGTTTGCCGGGCGCGTGGTCGGCGCCGGCGATGTCGGCATCGCCAAGCCTTCAGCGCAGGCCTACCTGCGCTGCGTGGCGCTGCTGGACGTGGCGCCGGCCGACACGCTGTTCATCGACGACCGCGACGAGAACCTCAGCGGCGCGCGCGCCGCCGGACTGGATGCGATCGGCTTTTCCAACGCGGCCACCCTGGCCCGCGTGCTGCACTTCTACCACCTCACCGGAACCTGACCCCATGCGCCTTGAAACCCTCGCCATCCACGCCGGCGGCCAATACGACCCTGAAACCGGCGCGGTCACCCCGCCGATCCACCTGACCACCACCTTCCGCCACGGCCCGGCCGGCGAGCGCATCGCCGGCTACGAATACCAGCGCGAAGGCAACCCGACCAACGACCGCCTGCGGGCGGCGGTGGCCGCGCTGGAAGGCGCCGCCCAGGCGCTCACCTTCGCCTCGGGGATGGCCGCCATCAGCGCGCTGCTGGACACCCTGCGCCCCGGCGCGCGGCTGATCATCCCCGATGACTGCTACGCCGGGCTGCGCCTGCTGGCGGCCGAGTTCCTGCCCGAGCGCGGCGTGCAGGTGCTGCGCATGGACCTGACCGACCTGGCCGCGGTCGGCGCCGCCTGCGCCAACGGGGTCGACGTGATCTGGGCAGAGACTCCCTCCAACCCGATGCTGAAGATCTGCGACATCGCCGCGCTGGCCGAGTTGGCACACGCCCAGGGCGCGCTGCTGGTGGCCGACAACACCTTCGCCTCGCCGGTGCTGCAGCAGCCGCTGGCGCTGGGCGCGGACATCGTCATGCATTCGACCACCAAGTACTTCGGCGGCCACAGCGACGTGCTGGGCGGTGCGCTGGCGTTCGCGCGCGAGGATGCGCTGTACCGCGCGGTGGCTCATCGCCTGCACATCACCGGTGCGGTGATGGCTCCGTTCAATGCCTGGCTGACCCTGCGCGGCTGTCGCTCACTGCCGGCGCGCATGGCGTTGCATTGTTCCAATGCCAGGGCGCTGGCCCAGTTCCTCAGCGCGCAACCGCAGGTCCAGGCCGTGCACTACCCCGGCCTTGCTTCGCATCCGGCCCACGCGCTGGCCATGCGCCAGATGCGCGATGGTGGCGGCATGCTCAGCGTGCAGATCAATGGTGGCCGGCAGGCGGCGCTGGCGGTGGCCGGCGCGCTGCAGATCTTCACCAATGCCACCTCGCTGGGCGGCTGCGAATCGCTGGTCGAACATCGCGCCTCGGTCGAAGGGCCGGCGCCGGTGACGCCACAGAACCTGCTGCGCGTCTCGGTCGGGCTGGAGCACATCGACGACCTGATCGGCGACTTCGCCCAGGCGCTGGCCAGGGCCTGAGGCCCGTCATGTGGGAGCCGATTCATCGGCGATGACGCACACAGCAACGCCGCCGGCATCACCCCCCGGCGGCGTTGCTGTTTTGCAGATGGGGCCGATGCAATCACCGGCCCCATCGCGACATCACTTGGCCTTCGGCACGTCGGCTTCGGTGGTGATGGTCAGCTTCACCTCGTCGCTGACCATCGGCGCGTAGGCGCCCAGGCCGAAATCCGAACGCTTGACCATGGCGGTGGCGTCAAAACCGATCGAGGCGGTCTTCTTCACCGGGTGGTCGGCGGCCTTGTTCAAGGTCACATCCAGCACCACCGGCTTGGTGATGCCCTTGATGGTCAGATCGCCGGTGACCTTCAGCTTGTCCTTGCCGGCTGCTTCGACCTTGGTGCTCTTGAAGCTGGCAGTCGGAAACTTGGCCGAATCAAAGAAGTCGGCGCTGTTGAGATGGGTGTTGAACTTGTCGGTGAACGCTTCCAGGCCGCTCAGCGGCAGGGTGACGGCCACGCTGGAAGCAGCCACGTTGGCCGGGTCGTAGGTCAGGCTGCCATCGACATCACCAAAGTGCGCGCTGGGGTTGGAAAAACCGAAGTGGCTCCAGCTGGCGATCACGTCGGTGTGGGCAGGGTCGAGCGTGTAGGTGGTCGGGGCGGCCAAGGCCGGGGCGACCAGGGCGGACAGGGCGGCGGCGAGCAGGAACTTGCGCATGCGAAGATCTCCTAGTACATCAACACGAAAGTTTCGAAACGTAATGCCGACCGAGCTTCTGATCTGCATCCTGCCGAGTGAACTTCCATTCGATGGTTCGCTGCTGGGCGTTGCGCACCTGTTGCCAAGCATCGACTTCTCGGCGCAGTACCTGTTGGCTGGCCACGCGTCGATCCAGGCATTGACGGCTGAGGATGCCGATCTCGATCTCGGCCATGTTCAGCCAGCTCGCGTGCTTGGGCGTGTGGTGGAACTCCACCCGGCGCAGGAGTTTGGCAGCGGCAGGTTCACCCAGCACATCGTCGAAGCATTTCTTGAAGTGGGTGTTCAGGTTGTCCAGGACCAGATGCACCCGACGCGCCTTGGAATACGCGCCGACAAGCAGCTCTTGGATGAAGGCGACGAGGTCGGCCTTGCCGCGATGGTCGGTGACGCTGACGATTCGCTTTCCCGCCTTGGGCTCGACAGCGACGAACAGGTTGGTCGTACCATTTCGCGTGTACTCATAGTCGTGCTTGGCCGCGCTGTACGAGGTCATGGGCAGCGGTGCTCGGCTGTGGCCGAGAAGCTGCAGGCTTTTTTCGTCAATGCAGATGACCGGCTCGGCTTTGGACAACGGCCGCGCATACAACTCGAGCAACGCGTACATGCGGCTGCGGTATTCCTCGGTGAGCGATCCGATGCACCACATCAGCCTGCGCCAGGGCTTGAGGTCGTTTTTTTTAGCATGCGCCGGACGGTTTCGCGACTCACGCTGCCCAAGCCGGGTTCCCGGCGCGCGGCCCGTTCGAGCTCTACCATCGTCCAGCGCTGGCGGCCCGTTGGCGGCGCTGAACACGCCAGTGCCGTCACCCGCGCCTCGGCGTCGGTGTCGTACTGCCGAGGTCGGCCCGAGCGCGCCAGGTCGAACACCGCCGACTGGACACCCCCTTGCAGGTACGCCGCACGGGCGCGCCATACGGCCGTGCGTCCCACGCCCAGCACCGCCATGATCTGGGCCTCTGGCACGCCTCGGTCCAAAGCGGACAGAATGTGCGCCCGATTGACCTCTCGCGAGTAATGCAGACCTTTGCTGCGAATCTTCTCCACGACCAAGCGATCCTCGTCGGTCAAATGCAATTCCGTCTGACGCATGACAACCCCCTGTACATCGAGTGGCGATGTTGAGAGTGTTACTCATGCTTCGTTATTTTTGTGCCAATGTACTAGTGTGGTGTGGCGGCGAAGGGAACAGCATTGACGTTGCTGTCAGGTGAAGCCAAACAACTGCGCGTCAGACGATCCGCGCAGCCTCATCGAAGGACAACCGTGGCAGACGCGGAAACACGCCGGCAGGATCGCCATGGCCCAGGTTGACCAGGAAGTTGGACTTGATCGAAGTCCCGGCAAAGAACGCGGCGTCCACCAGTGCGTTGTCGAAGCCGGACATCGGGCCGGCATCCAGGCCCAGCGCGCGTGCGGCCAGGATCAGGTAGGCGCCCTGCAGGCTGCCGTTGCGCAATGCCGTTTCCACCCGCCCTTGCTGCGGGCCATCGAACCAGGCCCGGGCATCGGCGTGCGGAAACAGCCTGGGCAGCTGCTCATGGAAATCCAGGTCGTGGCCGACGATCACCGTCACTGGTGCGGCCATGGTCTTGTCCACGTTGTTGGCCGCCAGCGCCGGCTTCAGCCTGGCCTTGGCCTCGGGCGAGGTGACGAACACCAGGCGCGCCGGCGCGGCATTGGCCGCGGTCGGTCCCCACTTCATCAGCGCGTACAGCGCGCGCAGCTCGGCCTCGGTGACCGGCTGGTCGGTGAAGGCGTTGTGCGTGCGGGCACTGCGGAACAACTGGTCCAGCGCGGAAGCATCAAGGCTTTGGGACATCGGGCAACTCCGGCACGAAGGATCGAAGGCGCGCGGTGCGGCGGCTTCACGCCGCGCCGGGCGGCAGTGTAGGGTGTGGCCACAGCTGCAACAGCAAGGCGATCCGCAACGGATTGTTTTGCAGAACAATCCCGCCCGCATCGAGCCTGTCTGTTTCGTCATCACCCATGACTTCCCCGGCGCACACCTGGACCCTGACCGACGGGCATGCCGGCAACGTGCGCCAGGCCACCGCGCTGGCCCGCGCCCTGGGCCTGCCCACGCGCGACTGGGTGCTGCAGGCGCGCGCACCGTGGAAGCAGCTGGCGCCGCGCCTGCTGCCCGGCAGCGAGCACGCCTTCGGTCCTGGCTTCAACGCGGCGCTGGCCCAGCCGCCGGCCCTGGCGATCGGCTGCGGGCGCCAGGCCGCGCTGGCCACGCGGTTGCTGCGCACCGGCAGCGCGCGCGCGATCCAGATCCTCGATCCGCGCATCTCCACGCTGCACTGGGACCTGGTCATCGCGCCCAGCCACGACCGCCTGCGTGGCCCCAACGTGCTGCCACTGCTGGGCAGCCTGAACCCGGTGGACGAGGCATGGCTGGCCGATGCGCGCCACCGGTTTTCGCACCTGGGCCGCCTGCCCGGCCCGCGCACTGCGCTGCTGGTCGGCGGCCCCAGCGCGCACCTGCGCCTGGGTGTGCCCGACATCGACACCATCCTCGCCACGCTCGATGCGGCCGTACGCAACGAAGGCGGCACGGTGATGGTCAGCGCCTCGCGACGCACCCAGGCCGAGCTGGTGGCCCGGCTGCGCCGCCACTACGCCGACGGCCCGCACCTGCTGTGGTGCGAGGAACGTGATGGGGTCAATCCCTACCCCGGCCTGCTGGCCTGGGCCGAGCGCATCGTGTGTACCGCCGATTCGGTCAACATGCTGTCCGAGGCCTGCGCCACCGACGCGCCGGTGTTCGTGCACGCCCCGCAGCGCGCCAGCGGCCGCCTGCAGCGCTTCCTCACCGCCCTGGCCGAACGCGGCCGCATCCACGCGCTGGCCGACGGCCTGGCGCCCTTTCCGGTCACACCGCTGCGCGAGACCGCACGCATCGCCGAACAGGTCAGGCAACGCCTGGCGATCGGATAGGAGCAGGCTTGATCTGCCTGCCACGCGCCGGCAGCACATGGGCTCGCTCCTTCTCCCCCGCCTGCGAAGATGCCGGCAAGACAGATGAGGGGGCTCGGACTTGCGCGATCAGCGCGGCCCGGCGCGCCCTTGCGGAAAATCCAGGCCATGGTCCCGGCACGCTGCGCTGATCTGCGCGCGTGCCTGCTCGATCGCCGGGGTCGGTGCGCTCAGGCGCGGCCGCTGGTCCAGCGTGCACGACAGGCTGGCGGCCAGCAGCGTGGCATGTGCCTGGACCAGACCGGCGGCGGTGTCGGCGGACAGCACCTGGTGCTCGGCCATGGCCTGCAGCAGTGCGCGCGTGTTCTCCGGGGTGATCAGTTCGGGAATGCGCGCGGCATGTTCCAGCACCAGCGCCTGCAGCAGGAATTCCAGGTCGACCAGGCCGCCGGCGCCCTGCTTGAGGTCGAAGCGTTCGGCGCTGCTGCGGTCCAGTTCGGCGCGCATGCGGGCCCTCATGTGCAGCACGTCCTGGCGCAGCCTGGTCGGCTCGCGCGGCGTGGCCAGAGTGTCGGCGCGGATGCGCTCGAAGGCGTCCAGCAGGCCATCGTCACCGGCGACCCCGCGCGCGCGCACCAGCGCCTGGTGTTCCCAGGTCCAGGCGCGATGGCGCTGGTAGTCGGCGTAGCTGTCCAGCGAGGACACCAGCAGGCCCTTGGCGCCGTCCGGACGCAGGCGCACGTCCACCGCATACAGGCGCCCGGCGCCGGTCATGGTTTCCAGCAGCGCCACCACCTTCTGCGCAAGGCGCAGGTGCCAGCGCGCGGCATCCAGCGGCCGCGGGCCGTCGGATGCCGCGCCGGCCGGGGCGCGGAACAGGAACACCAGGTCCAGGTCCGAACCGAAGCCCATTTCCTCCCCGCCCAGGCTGCCGTAACCGATCAGGGCAAACTCGCCGCCGGCGACCCGGCCGTGCGCGGCCTGGACCGCGCTGTGCGCCATGCGCAGCACCGCCGCGCACACCGCATCGGCCAGCCACGCCAGCTGGCGCGCCGAATCGGCCGGCGGCTGGCGCACGTCCAGCGCGGCCAGGGCGATGCGGAAGCCGAACGCCAGCCGGGTCTCGTTGAGCCGGCGCAGGGCCAGCTCGGGGTCGGCTTCGTTCAAGGCCGCCGCGCAGGCCGCATCCAGCGCCTGGCGATCGGGCAAAGGCCCGGCCGCGCGCGCGTCCAGCAGTTCGTCCAGCAGCAGCGGGTATTGGGCCACGCGCTCGGCCATCCAGGCGCTGCGCGCGACCACATCGACCAGCCGCGTCAGCGCGCCCGGCGCCTCGTCCAGCAGCGCCAGGTAGCTGGCCCGGCGCAGGATCGACTGCAGCAAGGCCAGGCTGCGCTGCAGCGCGGCGTCGGGCTGGCCGCAGGCCGCCGCGGCCTGCAGCACCGCCGGCAGCACCCGGTCCAGACGCGCGCGCGCCACGTCCGACAGGGCGGCCACGCCAGGGGCCTTGAGGAAATCACGCAGCCATGTATCGGCCTGGGCAGCATCGTGGAACCCGGCCCTGGCCAGCGCGGCCTGCGCCTCCTCGCCATCGAGCATGCGCCGGTACGGGGCCAGCGCGTCCGGGTCGTGCGCCTGCGCCGGCGCGGCCATCAGCGGCGCGAACGCAGCCGACACCACCGCCCGCTGCGCCTGCACGGCCGCGCGCAGCTGGGCCACATCGGGGTAGCCCAGCGACAGCGCGATGCGCAGCGCATCGCCGGCGTTGTCCGGCAGGGTGTGGGTCTGCGCATCGCGCAGCATCTGCAGGCGGTTTTCCAGCAGCCGCAGGAACCGATAGGCGGCGCGCAAGCCCTCGGCCAGCGCAGGCTCCAGCAACCGCGCCTGCACCAGTGCGTCCAGGGCCGCGCGCAGGCTGCGCTGGCGCAGGCGCGGATCGCGGCCGCCGTGCACCAGCTGCAGCGCCTGGACCAGGAACTCGATCTCGCGGATGCCGCCGGCGCCGCGCTTGATGTCATCGGCCAGCTCGCGCCGCGCGACTTCGGCGGTGATCATCGCCTTCATCGCGCGCAGGCCATCGAGCGCGGTGAAATCCAGATACCGCCGGTAGACGAACGGCCGCAGCGTCTGCAGCCAGGCCTCGCCGGCGGCGATGTCGCCGGCCACCGCGCGCGCCTTGAGCCAGGCGTAGCGCTCCCAGTCGCGGCCTTCGGTCTGGAAATAACGCTCCATCCCGGCCAAGGACAGGGCCACCCGCCCGGCGTTGCCGTACGGGCGCAGGCGCAGGTCGACGCGATGGCAGAAACCCTCGGCCGTGGTTTCATCCAGCAGCCGCGCCAGGCGCTGGCCCAGGCGCGCGAAGTATTCCTCGGCGGCCAGCGGACGCGGGCCATCGGACTGGCCGCCACTGGCATAGGCGTAGACCAGGTCCACGTCGGAGGAGAAGTTCAGCTCGCCCCCGCCCAGCTTGCCCAGGCCGAACACCACCAGCCGCACGGGCTGGCCCTGGGCATCGCGGACCTGCCCGTGGCGGGCGATGAACTCGCCTTCCAGCGCCGCAAGGCCGCGTTGCAGGCAGGTTTCGGCCAGGCGCGTGCTGCCGGCCAGGATCTCGTCCACGTCCGCGCCATCGACCACGTCGCGCCATACCAGACGAGTGGACTCGGCGCTGCGGTAGCGGCGCAGCAGCGCAGGCCATTGTTCGGGCGCTTTCGCCGGCAGCACCGGCAAGGGCAGCGGTACGGACGCATCGCGCTGGAAGTGCTTCACCAGTTCGGGCTGGCGACGCAGCACCTGCAAGGCGAAGTCGCTGGCCAGTACCAGTTTTTCGAGCGCGGCATGCAGGGCCGGATCGGCGGCGTCGACCAGCGCCGGCGGCAGGGTCGACAGCGCGCGCGCCACCAAGGCATCGGGATCGAAGGCCATGGCGCACAGTGTCGCATGGCCGAATGCCTTCCTGGCCGGGCGTGTCGTGGGAGCGGCCACGGCGGCGATGAAAACTTCCAGGCAAAGCCACATCGCCGCCGTGGCGGCTCCCACCCAGGACAGTGCTCCCACGGCCGCATCGCTGGCGTCCGAGCAGACAGTTGCTCCCACAGGGCGCGGCTCAGCCCAGCACAGGGAGTTCCGCGCCGGCCTGCAACGCAAGCCCGAACAACACCGCGATCCTTTCCAGCAGCACCGCCTTGACCGTCTCCATCGAGGCCGGTCCGCCCAGGTCGGCCAGGGCGATGGTCTGCAGGCCCTGGTAGCCGCAGGGGTTGATGCGCTGGAACGGCTCCAGGTCCATGGCGATGTTGAAGCTCAGGCCATGGAAGGTGCAGCCGCGACGCACGCGGATGCCGAGCGCGCCGATCTTGGCGCCGGCCACGTACACCCCGGGCGCACCCTCCTTGCGCTCGGCCTGGATGTTCCATTCGGCGCAGGTGTCGATGATGGCCTGCTCGATCCGGCACACGTAATCGCGCACGCCGATCTGCAGGCGCTTGAGGTCCAGCAGCGGATACACCACCAGCTGGCCGGGGCCGTGATAGGTCACCTGGCCGCCGCGGTCGACGTGGAGGACCGGGATGTCGCCCGGCGCCAGTACGTGCTCGGGCTTGCCGGCCTGGCCCAGGGTGAACACCGGATCGTGTTCGACCACCCACAGCGCGTCGGGCGTGGCCTCATCGCGCGCATCGGTGAAGGCCTGCATCGCGCGCCACACCGGTTCATACGGCTGGCGCCCCAGGTCGTACACCTCCGCCGGCAGCGGCGCGCGCAAGGCGATGGCCGCATCGGCCTGCGCCGAGGGACCGCAGGCGCCCGCGGCTACAGCGTCCACTTCACTTCCGGGTGATCGCGCAGCGCCTGGTGGGCGGCGTCGTAGCGCGCGCGATCTTCAGCGTAGAAGGCGATGCGCACCGAGACGTACTTGCCGTTGGACGAGTGCTTCCAGCTTACGTGCTCCTCCAGCACCTGGATGCCGGCAGCGACAAGCAGGCGCGGGAGTTCGCGTTCCAGTTCGACCCCGGCCGTGCCCATGGCGCTGAGCTCGAAGGTGCCGGGGAACTGGAAGCCGTGTTCCGGATTGTCGGAGGAGATCTTCATGCCCCGATTATCGGGCCGGCATCGGCCGAACCCAAGCCATGGGCGCCGGCCCCAAGCGAGCGGAGGCCGCCCTGGCGGCCTCCTGATACCCGCTGCATGCGGGGTCTGCGGCTTATCTGGCCAGCTGGATCATGTTCGAGGAAACCCAGCCCGTGTTGCCCAGCTCGTCCTCGACCTCGAACATCGTGCCGTCCTTGACTCCGGTCGGATACACCATCATGCCCGTCTCCAGCTCACGCACCGCGCCGCCAGTGCCCTTGGCCGAGGCCAGCAGACGTCCAGGACGGGTCACACTGAAGGCCTGCTTGACGTTGGCTGCCGAGGCATTTTCGGGCAGGCCACCCAGCTGGGTCACGATATCGGTATAGGCCTGCAGGTAGGCCAGGGTGATGACCTGGCCGATTTCGGTATTGGCGTAGCCGCCGACACCGGCCGCGCCGAAGCCACCGCCGCCGAACAGGCCGCCACCGGCGCCCCAGCCGATATCGTTCTTCTTTGCGTTGCCCTCGGCCATGGCCACCTGCTCGGAAGAGCGCACGTCGGTCACGGTCAGGACCACATCAGCGGTCTTGCTCTTCAAGGTGATGCCACTGGCCAGCGCCCCGGCCCGGCCGCCGATCAGGCCGCCCACCAGCCCGCCCAGTGCATTGCCGCCAGCGTTGCTGTTCTGGCCGATCAGGTCCGGCACCATCACGTAGTCGGCGGCCTTGATCTGGCCCTTGCCGATGTTGGACTGGGCGCGCAGGTCGCCGCTGGAGGCCAGCTCACGCTCGTACTGGGCTGCGGCCATGCCGGCGCCACGATCGACCAGGGTGAAGCAGCGCGACTTGTTGACCAACACCTTGATCAGCTTGGACGGCGCCGGCAGCTGCTGGCCGGTCCACCAGTTCACCGCGTCTTCCGGCTCGAACACCGAGATGCTGCCCAGCGGCTTGGCGCATGTCGGGATCTGGGCGACCCCTTCCTTGCGCTGCTCCTGGGCGGTGCCTTCCTTCTTGAACATGTCCTTGAGGCCTGCCGATGCGGGCGCACTGACCGTGGAAGTGATCAGCGCGGCGCTCAGAGCGAGGGCCGCCGGGCGCGAAATCCAGTTCTTCATCATGTTTCCCTACATAATTTGTGGAATGACCAGACCCCCGCGAACGGGCGCCTTCCCAGATCGCAAGGCCCGCGCAGCGCGTGGGCCTGAACGGATGATAAGCAAAGTTTGCCGGAGAATCAGCTCCTCGCGACACCTTTTACTGATGACCCGAACGACGGAACCGGCATTGCGCGGTCAGACCGATTCCCACCACATCCACAACGCATCCCACAGGCGGCGGAAGAAGCCGCCTTCCTCCACGCCCTCGATCGCCACCAGCGGCGCCTGGGCGATGGTCTTGCCGTCCAGGTTCACCTTGACCGTGCCGATCTGCTGGCCCTTGCTGATCGGTGCCACCAGCTGCCTGGGCACGTCCATGGACGGCTTGAGCTGCTCGTACTTGCCGCGCGGCACGCCGACCAGCAGCGGCGCAGCCACGCCCAGCTGGACCTGCCGGCTGGCGCCCTTCCAGACCTTCTGCGTGGCCAGGGCCTTGCCCGGCTCGTACAGACGATGGGTTTCGAAGAAACGGAAGCCCCAGTTGAGCAGGGCCAGCGAATCATCGGCGCGCTGCTTCTCGGACACATCGCCCATGATCACGCTGATCAGGCGCTGGTCACCGCGTTTGGCCGAATTCATGATGCAGTAGCCGGCCTGCGAGGTATGCCCGGTCTTGATCCCGTCCACGCTGGGATCGCGCCACAGCAGCAGGTTGCGGTTGGGCTGGGTGATGCCGCTGACGGTCAACTCGCGGATCTTGTTGTACGCGTAGGTCTCCGGATAGTCGCGGATCAGTGCGCGCCCGAGCAGGGCCATGTCGTAGGCACTGGAATAGTGGCCGTCGGCGGCCAGGCCGTGCACGTCGACAAAGTGGCTGTCCTTCATGCCCAGGCGCTGGGCATGGGCGTTCATCAACTGGACGAAGGCTTCCTGACTGCCGGCGGCGTGCTCGGCCAGGGCGATGGCCGCATCGTTGCCCGACTGCACCACCATGCCTTTTTCCATGTCTTCCAGGCGCGCGGTCTGGTTGACCGGGAAGCCGCTGTAGCTGCCGTCAGTGCCGGCGCCGCCCTCGCGCCAGGCGCGCTCGCTCATCATCACCTGGTCGTCGCGGCTGATCTTGCCGTTCTTCAGCTCGGCGGCCAGCACGTAGGAGGTCATCACCTTGGTCATGCTGGCCGGGGCCAGGTGCTCGTGGATGTTCTGGCCGGCCAGGACCTGGCCGCTGGCCGCGTCCATGACGATCCAGGCCTTGGCCACCGCCGGGGCCGGCGCGTCGGGGATCTGCACTTGCGGCGGCGGCGTGGTGGTGGGGTCAGGCGGCGTCTGGGCAAGGGCCGCGCCAAGGGCGACGGCCGCCAGGGCGGCGAAGGCAAAACGGAACTTCATCGAGAAAAACTCCCAGGAAATCTTGTTGGATTGAACTTGTTGGATTGAAGAAGGCGCCGCGGCAGGCCACCGACCGTGGCCTGCGTGCGTGGCTTCACTCGCGCACGACCTGCGGGCGCGAGAAGCCCAGGCCGGCGATGCGCGCAGCCAGCGCGTCAGCCCCGGCATTGTCCGCCGCACCGACCCGCACGCGCCACAGGGTGCGGCCGCCGGCGATCACATCGCTGAGCGAAGCGGTGGGAATCCCGGCCGCGACCAGCTTGGCCACGGTCTTTTCCGCATTGTCGCGGCTGGCGAAGCTGGCCACCTGCAGCAGCACGGCCATGGCCGTTTCGCTGTAGCTGGGGCGGTGGTCTTGGCCCGCGCTGGCAGCAACCGGGCTGGCCGAGGCCACGGCGACCTGGCGCGCGGCCGGCGCGGCGGGCGTGGCGCTGGGCCGCACCGGCGCGGCCGCCGGGATACCGGGCCTGCCGGTGGCCACATGCACGCCCTGGGCCTGCATCCAGGCCTGGAAGCGATCGGCGCTGGCCGGCTCCCCGGTGTTGGGAATGACGTGGTAACGCAGCGAGGGGTCGCTGGGCGCGGCCTTGGCCGCAGCGACCGCTGGCCTGGCCACAGGCGTGGCGGGCGTGGGCGCCACGGCCGCGGCGCTGGCGCCCTGCGCGCGCGCCGGCAGGCCGCCGACCAGCTGGTCCATGCCCGAAAGCCCGACCGCGGCCGGCCTGCCGGTGGCGATGGTGGTCGGCACGCCGGTGGCCACGGTGGTGGCAACCGCGCCGGCGCCCCGCCCGCGGGCGGCCAGCAGCGCCGGCAGCTTGGGATCGTCCGGATGCAGCGCCCTGACCTGGACCCGACCGGTCCCGCGGCCGGTGATGCCCAGCTTGACCGCTGCGGCGTAACTCAGGTCGATCACCCGGCCCTCGTGGAACGGGCCGCGGTCGTTGATGCGCACGATCACGTCCCTGCCGTTGTCCAGGTTGGTCACCAGGGCGAAGCTGGGCAGCGGCAGGGTCTTGTGCGCGGCGGTGAACTGGTACATGTCATAGACCTCGTGGTTGGAGGTCTTGCGGCCATGGAACTTCTGCCCGTAGTACGACGCCAGGCCGGTCTCGTCGTAATCGGCCGCCGTGTCCAGGACCCTGTAGTCCTTGCCCAGCACCGAGTACGGCGAGCGATTGCCGTGGGCCGACGGCGGTTCGGCCGCGATCCTCGGCTCGGCGATGCAGTCCACGTCCGGCACCTCGGCAGGGGTGCTGTCGGACACGCCGGGCTTGTACAGGCCGCCGGCGGTGTAGTCGCCGCGGGTGGACAGGTCTTCCCGGGCCGGTGCATAGCGGCCGTGGCATCCGGCCGCGGCCGGCCCCCGCGCGCCGTTCGCTGCCGATATCAGGGCATCGCCCGGACCTGACCCCCTGCGTGGCGCGCTGCTGCACGCAGCCAGCGTCACCACCACCAGCAGGAGCAGCCAACTCCTCATGCCGGCGGCAGCGCCCGGCCGGCGATCGCTTCGGAAAGCTGCCACACGGCCATCGCGTACATCTTGGAGTTGTTGTAGCGGGTGATGGCGTAGTAATTGCGGAAACCCAGCCAGTACTGCGGGCCGTTGGCCGCCGCCAGGGTCACCGGCGTGGCGGTTTCGCCCTGCGGCACCGGCGCCATCGGCGTATAGCCACGGGTGGCCAGCTCGGACAGGGTCCAGGTGGGCGTCCAGTCCAGCGGCTCGAACGGCTCGCGCCCCGGCGCCAGGGTGGCCTGCACTGCGACCGGGCCGCCGCGCTTCCAGCCGTAGGCGCCGCCCTTGTTGACGAAGTAGTGGGCCACCGAGGAGAAGACATCGTCCAGGTCGGTCAAAAGGTCGATGCGCCCATCGCCATCGCCGTCCACGCCGAACTGGCGGTAGCTGGAGGGCATGAACTGGCCCAGGCCCATCGCCCCGGCGTAGCTGCCGGTGAGCGCGGTCAGGTCCAGATCCTGCTCCCTGGACAGGACCAGCAGTTGGGCCAGTTCGTCGCGGAAGAACCGCTCGCGCCGGGCCTCGTACTGCGCCCGCGCCGGGTCGCCGGTGCGCGGGTAGCGGAACGCCAGCGTGTACAGCGCATCGACCACCGGGGTCTTGCCGGTGTAGCCGCCATAGCTGGTTTCCACGCCCAGGATGGCCACGATGATCTCGGCCGGCACCCCGGTGCGGTCCTGCACGCGGGTGAGTTCGGCGCGGTGGGCGGCGAGGAATTTCTGCCCGGCGGCGATGCGCGATGCGGTGATGAAGCGCGGGCGGTACTCGCTCCAGCCGATGGTGCGCTCGGCCGGCCTGGACATCAGCTTGATGGTGTCCTCGCGCCACTGGGCACGAGCCAGGATGGCCTCGATCCAGGCCGGCTCCAGGTTGAAGCGCGCGGCGGTGTCGGCGATGAAGTTGGCCCGCGCGATCTCGAATGGCACCGGGGTCAGGTCCAGCACGGCGGCATCGGTGCGCTGCTCGACCGCGGTCTCGGCCGGCTTCGCCGCGGGCACCGGCAGCGGCGGCCGCGCGGGCTGCTGGCCGGTCTGTTTCGGCGGGGTCGAGGGCTTGGGCTGGCTCGCACAGGCGACCAGGCCAAGCGTGAACAGGCAGGCAAGCGCGCGTCGGATCATCGGCGGCGAGGTTAGCACGCAGCGCGCCGAAATGAACCCTGACTTGTCAGTCACTTGGCCGCGCTTGTTCATGTGCAACCACCTCTTTCGCAGGCCACCGGCGGCGGGCCGCCTCAGCGGTTCACCGGGCGGTGCGAGCGCACCGCCATCACCAGCCCCAGCCCGGCCAGCAGCGACACCGCCGAGGTGCCGCCGTAACTCATCAGCGGCATCGGCACGCCCACCACCGGCAGCAGCCCGGAGATCATGCCGCCGTTGACCAGCACGTAGACGAAGAACGCCAGCCCCAGCGAGCCGGCCAGCACGCGCGAATAGGTGTCGCGCGCATCCATCGCGATCCACAGGCAGCGCCCGACGATCACCAGGTACAGCGCCAGCACCGTGGCCACCCCGATCCAGCCGAACTCCTCGCTCAGCACCGAGAAGGCGAAGTCGGTGGTCTGCTCGGGAATGAAGTTCAGGTGCGACTGGCTGCCCAGGCCCCAGCCCTTGCCGGTCAGGCCGCCCGAACCGATCGCGATCTTGGACTGGATGATGTTCCAGCCCGCGCCCAGGGCGTCGTCCTCCGGGTTGAGGAACATCAGGATGCGGTCCTTCTGGTAGGGCCGCAGCAGGAAAAACCAGGACAGCGGCGCGGCGCTGGCCACGCCGGCCACGCCGATGCCCACCCACCACCACGGCAGCCCGGCCAGCAGCAGCGCGAATGCACCGGACGCGGCGATCAGCACGCCGGTGCCGAAGTCCGGCTGCAGCATGATCAGCGCGGTGGGAACGCCGATGATCGCCGCCGCCACCAGCACCGAGGCAAACCGCGGCGGCAGCGCGATGCGATGCAGGTACCAGGCCATCATCATCGGCAGGGTGATCTTGAGCAGCTCGGCCGGCTGCAGGTAGAAGACCTTCAGGTCCAGCCACTGGCGCCCGTACTTGCCGGTCCCCAGCACGAACACCGCCAGCAGCGGCAGCATCGACAGCGCGTAGATGGTCGGCGTCCAGCCACGCAGGCGCGGCACCTGCACCCGCGACAGCGCCCACATCGCGCCGGCACCGATCGCAAAGCGCACGCCCTGGGCGATCACCAGCTGGGTGCCGCCGGCGCTCTTCATCACCGCCAGGCCAAAGCACATCACCCCCGCCAGGGCCAGGCACAGGATCCAGTCCAGGCTGCGCAGGAAGCGCCAGGCCAGATCGCCCAGATAGCGCACCAGCACGCTCATCGCCGCGCCTGGCCGGAGGCAGGCGCGCGCGGCTGCGCGGCCCGGGGCTGGACGGGCGCCGAGGTCGCGGGCGCTGAGGGTGCCGGCATGCCGGGCGCGGGCGGCTGGCTCGCCGCGTCCACTGCCTGCGGCGCCTGGGCCTGCTCCGGGTCGATGTCGTCCACGCCCGGCGCCTCGGCATCGGCCTGCTCGCCCTGCAGTTCGGTGGCCAGCACCTCGCCGGCGTTCTCGTCGGTGCCGGGCATCTTGCCCAGCAGCCAGGCATCGAAGATCTTGCGCGCGATCGGTGCGGCCGAGCTGGTGCCGAAGCCGCCGGCCTCCACCGCCACGGCCACGGCGATGGTCGGCGCCTCGGCCGGTGCGTAGCCTTCGAACAGGCCGCGATGGCGCAGGTGCATCGGCAGGCTGCGCGGGTCGACCGCGGCGCTGCCCTTGCGGCTGGCGACCTGGGCGGTGCCGGTCTTGCCGGCCATCTGGTACGGCGCCCCGCCGGTGATGGCATAGCCGGTGCCGCCCGGACGCATGGCGTCCATCATGCCTTCGCGCACCCACTGCAGGTTGGCCGGGTTGTCGCTGATCGGCTTGCTCGGCCCCGGCGCGGTGGGCTGCCAGGGCTGGTCGAAGCCGGTGCGCTGGGCCATCACCAGACGCGGGGTGCGCAGCTGGCCGTCGGCGATACCCGCCACCGCGCGCACCAGCTGCAGCGGGGTGACCTTCCAGTCGCCCTGGCCGATGGCGATGTTGACCGTGTCGCCCGGATACCAGGGTTCCCTGCGGCTTTTCATCTTGTAGGCCGGCGAAGGCACGATGCCGCCGATCTCGCCGGTCAGGTCGATGCCGGTGGGCGCGCCGAAGCCGTACCTGGTCATGTACTCATCGACCTTGGCGATGCCCATGTCGATGGCCAGCCTGTAGTAGTAGGTGTTGACCGACTGGGCGATGGACTTGCGCAGGTCGGTCCAGCCATGGCCGCCGCGGTGCGAGTCGCCCCAGCCGCGGCTCACCCCGGGCAGGTAGAACATGCCGGTGGACAGGATCCTGTCCTGCGGCTTGCGGGTGCCGCTGTCCAGGCCGGCCAGGCCCATCAGCGGCTTGATCGTCGAACCCGGCGCCACCCCACCCAGGACCAGCCGGTTGAACTGCGGCCGCGAGGGATTGTCGTTGAGTGCCTTGAAGTCCCTGGACGAGATGCCGTTGACGAACAGGTTGGTGTCGAAGCTCGGCAGGCTGACCATGGCCAGGATCTGGCCGCTGCGCGGATCCATCGCCACCGCCGCGCCCTCGTACTGGCCGAAGGCCTCGGTCATGGCCTGCTGCAGCCGAATGTCGATGGACAGCTTCAGGTCGGTGCCGGCCTGGGCCGGGACCCGCCCGACCACGCCCAGCGCACGGCCTTCGACGTTGGTCTCGACCTTTTCGTAGCCGACCTTGCCGCGCAGCTGCGGCTCGTAATAACGCTCCAGGCCACTCTTGCCGATATGGGTCAGGGCCGAGTTCAGGTCGCTGGAGGCCTCCAGGTCGGCCTCGTCGATCCGGCCGACGTAGCCGATGATGTGCGCGGTCAGCGGCCCGTATGGATAGTGCCGGGTCAGGTATGGCACCACCTCCACGCCGGGGAAACGCCAGCGGTTGACCGCCAGCGCGGCGACCTCCTCCTCGCTCAGCCTGGGCTTGAGGGTGATCCCGCGGAAGCCGCGGCTGACCTTGCGCGTGGCCAGGAAGTGCTGCACTTCCTCCGGGTCCAATGCGATGAGCTTGCCCAGCGGCTCCAGCCAGGTCGCCGGGTCGCCGGCCTGGTCGGGCACCACCTCCAGGCGGTAGGCCGGGATGTTCTCGGCCAGCAGCACCCCGTTGCGGTCGTAGATGCTGCCGCGCGCCGGCACCACCGGGCGCAGCTTGATCCGGTTGGCTTCCGAGCGGGTGGCGTACTGGGCGTGGTCCAGCACCTGCAGCTTGAAGTACCACCCGGCCAGGCCGGCCAGGCACACGAACACGCCGATGAACCCCAGCACCGCGCGGCGGCGGAACTGGTCGGCCTCGGCATGGGCGTTCCTGAGCGGGCGGCGGCGCGAGGTCATGGGTTCAGGCGCGACGCCCCAGGCGCAGCGCGTCCAGCAGCAGGAACAGCGGCGGCCACAGGGCCATGCCCAGCAGCGGCGCCCACCAGTAGGCCCAGGGCAGCAACGGCTGGCCGATGAAGAAATGGATCGCACTGGCGACGACGCGGTCGTTGAGCAGCAGCCCACCGATGGCCAGTGCCTGCTGGGACAGCGGGAAGAACCGCAGCCGCGCACGGAAGCGCTGCAGGATGAAGGCCATCACCACCAGCCGCAGCGCCTGTTCGCCCAGCAGCCCGCCGAAACTGATGTCGGCCACCAGCCCGACCAGGAAGACGAAGCCCAGGCCAACCCGCTCGGGCTCCTCGATCACCCAATAGGCCAGCACCAGCGCCAGCCAGTACGGACGCAGCGGCTGCACCACCGGCGGCAGCGGCAGCAGGGCCAGCAGCAGGGCCAGCAGCACGCTGGCCGGCAGCACCCAGGCGTGGCGGGTACGGCTCATGGGGCGGGAGCCGGGGGAGCGGGTGGAGCCGGGACCCGGGGCCCAGGACCCGGGACCCGGGAAGGCGGGGATTGCGGCGTCTGGGCGGACGCTGGCGGTGGCGTTTCGGTTGGAGCAGCCGGGACTCGGGACGCGGGACTCGGGGCTGATGGAGCCGGGATCCGGGGCCCGGGACCCGGGTCCCGGGAAGGCGGGGATTGCGGCGTCTGGGCGGACGCTGGCGAGACCGTTTCGGCCGCAGCAGCACCGCGGTTGCTGTTGCCCTCCCGGGTCCCGGGTCCCGGGTCCCGGGTCCCGGCCTCACTGTCCCCGGTCCCGGCTTCCGAGGCTTCCCCGGCCCCGAGCTGCCCCACCCCCGGCGCCACCGCCGCGGCCTTGAGCAGCAGCACGTTGCGGCCGCGGTCCAGGTGCGCGGCCGGGCGCAGTTCGCCGACCAGGAAGGTGCGGCTGTCGTCGGCGTGCAGGTCGGTCACCGTGCCCACCGGGAAGCCGGGCGGAAAGCGCCCGCCCAGGCCGGAAGTCACCACCACGTCACCATTCCTGATGTCCGCGTTCAGCGGCACGTCGACCAGCTGCAGCTGATCGCTGCGACCGTTGCCATAGGCCAGCAGGCGCACGCCATTGCGCTGGACCATCACCGGCACGGCGTGGTCCGGATCGGTCAGCAGCAGCACCGTGGAATAGCGCGGCATCACCTGCACGATCTGGCCCAGCAGGCCGCCGGCATCGATCACCGGCTGGCCCACGTAGACCCCGTCGCGGCTGCCAGCATCGAGCACCAGGCGCTGGCGGGTCGGGTCCAGGTCGATGTTGAGCACCGCGGCCAGCTGCACGTCCAGGCCGCGATTGCCGGCCGCGCCCAGCAGTGCGCGCAGCTGGGCGTTGTCGGCCACCGCCGCGCTGAGCCGGATCAGGCGTGCGTTGGAGACCAGCAGCTCATCGCGCAGGCGACGGTTCTCGGCGGTGAGCTGGCCCAGCGTGGCCGCGTCATCCTTGACCCGCATGCCCAGCCGCCCGGGCAGGCCGGCGACCCACCACAGCGGCTGCGCGGCCAGGCCCGCCTGCTGCCTGGCCCGGGCCAGCCAGCCGCCGCGATGGTCCAGGATCACCAGCGCCAGGCCCAGCGCCAGATAGGCCAGCAGCCGCAGCGAGCTGGCGATCTCACCGGGACGGGGGGCAACAGGGGGACCGGCGTAGGAAGGCACGGGCTGCTAGGGAATGGGGAAGGGAGAGAAAGCCGGGACTCGGGGCCCGGGACCGGGGACCCGGGCAAGCAACTGCAACGGCGGTGGCGCGGCCGGCTTCAGCAGTGCGATCACCGCTCCGGCGCCGGCCCCTTGCCTTTCCCGGGTCCCCGGTCCCGGGTCCCGGGTTCCGGCTGCTTGCTCTCCCCGCCTCGGCTTCATTCAGCGGCGAAGAACTCGTTGCCGTGCATGTCCACCAGCTCCAGCGCACGGCCGCCACCGCGGGCCACGCAGGTCAGCGGATCGTCGGCGACCTGCACGTGCAGGCCGGTTTCCTCGGAGATCAGCTTGTCCAGGTCGCGCAGCAGGGCGCCGCCGCCGGTGAGCACGATGCCCCGCTCGGCCACGTCGGCACACAGTTCCGGCGGAGTCTGTTCCAGCGCCAGCTTGACCGCGCTGACAATCCCCGACAGTGGCTCGTGCAGGGCTTCGAGCACCTCATTGGAGTTGATCTTGATCATCTTGGGCACGCCCTCGGCCAGGTTGCGGCCGGAGATCTCCATCTCCTCCATTTCCGGCTGCGGGTAGGCGCAGCCGATTTGCAGCTTGATGCGCTCGGCGGTGGCCTCGCCGATCAGCATGCCGTGGTTGCGGCGCACGTAGTTGGTGATGGCTTCATCGAAACGGTCGCCGCCCACCCGCACCGACTGCGAGTAGACGATGCCGTTGAGCGAGATCACCGCCACCTCGGTGGTGCCGCCGCCGATGTCGATGACCATTGAACCGCGCGCCTCGGTCACCGGCAGGCCGGCGCCGATCGCGGCGGCCATCGGCTCCTCGATCAGGTAGACATCGCGGGCACCGGCTTCTTCGGCCGATTCCTTGATTGCGCGGCGCTCGACCTGGGTGCTGCCGGCCGGCACGCACACCAGCACCCGCGGGCTGGGGCGCAGGAAGCGCGACTTGTGCACCTTCTTGATGAAGTGCTTGAGCATGGCCTCGGTGTAGGTGAAGTCGGCGATCACCCCGTCCTTCATCGGCCGGATGGTGGTGATGTGGCCCGGGGTGCGGCCGAGCATCTGCTTGGCCTCCGCGCCCACCGCGGCGACCGAGCGGGTGCCGCCGATGGCGCGGTCCTGGCGCACGGCCACCACCGAGGGTTCATTGAGCACGATGCCCTGGCCGCGGACGTAGATCAGAGTGTTGGCCGTGCCCAGGTCAATGGACAGGTCATTGGAAAACATGCCGCGCAGCTTCTTGAACATCGGGGGCCGGAATCCTTCGGAAGAAATGCAAATGCCCAGCGCCGATGGCGAAAAAATGGGCAAAAAGGGGATCGGCTAGCCTAGCAACCGCCCCTGCGGCATACAAGGAAAATCGCAGCATGAACAAGCCCGCCGGCAACACCGTGACTGGCGCCGGGCCGGCCGCTCGGCTGGCCCCGCCCGGCATCAGCCGGTAACCTTGGCCGCTCCTGCCGGTCCCGCACCGGCGTGCCATCAACATCCTCGGTGCAAGCAGCGCGCGTCGGGGCTGCGCCATCCTGTCAAGGCCGCCATGTCCGCACTGATCTGTGGTTCCCTCGCCTACGACACCATCATGGTGTTCCCGGACCAGTTCAAGAACCACATCCTGCCGGACAAGGTCCACATCCTGAACGTGTCCTTCCTGGTCCCGCGCATGCGCCGCGAGTTTGGGGGCTGCGCCGGCAACATCGCCTACAACCTGCACCTGCTGGGCGGCAAGCCGATCCCGATGGGCACCGTCGGCCAGGACTTTGGTCCCTACCGCGAGCATTTCGACGCCCTGGGCATCGACCTGTCACGGGTGCGAGTGATCGAGGAGCTGTTCACCCCGCAGGCGTTCATCACCACCGACCACGACAACAACCAGATCACCGCCTTCCACCCCGGGGCGATGATGCGCAGCCACGAGAACCACGTCCGCGACGTCCCGGGCGTGACCCTGGGCCTGGTCGGGCCGGACGGGCGCGAGGGCATGATCCAGAACGCGCAGGAATTCGCCGAGGGCGGCGTACCGTTCATCTTCGACCCGGGCCAGGCCATGCCGCTGTTCAATGGTCCAGAGCTGCGCACCTTCATCGAACAGGCCGACTACGTGGTGGTCAACGACTACGAGTCCAACCTGTTGCAGGAGCGCACCGGCTGGGACGAGAACGCCATCGTCAGCCGGGTCAAGGCCTACATCACCACCCAGGGGCCCAAGGGCGCGCTGCTGCACACCCCGGACCGGACCTTCGATGTGCCGCCGGCGCACGAGCGCCGGGTGGTCGACCCGACCGGCTGCGGCGACGCCTTCCGCGCCGGCCTGATCTTCGGCATCGAGCGCGGCTGCGACTGGCTGACCATCGGTCGCATGGGCAACCTGATGGGCGCGCTCAAGGTCGAGCACCCGGGCACCCAGAACCAGCGCTTCGACTTCGACCAGTTCAACGACCAGTTCCGGCAGCAGTTCGGCTACGCGCTCTAACGCGCGGGCCGCTGCGAGCAGGCCGAAGGCGGCCTGTTTCGGGCGCGCGCGTGGCCGTGGAGACCGCTTGCCGGCACCGTCCGGGCCCCCCGATTGCCGGTCCCCAGGTGCAGGCCGCCGCCGCGACCTGGCTGAAGCACGGTTCATCCGGCAGCTGGCAAGGCGCGTCCTGAAAAGCCCCTCCTTGGCGTTACGCTTGGGGACGCACCACCCAACCTTCCCCAGGCGAACATGACCCGCTCTCCCTCCGTTCGCACGAACGCCTTGGCCAATTACGTTGGCCAGGCGGTGACCACCCTGGTCGGCATCGTCTTCGTTCCGTTCTACCTGCGGTACCTGGGTGCTGAAGCCTACGGCCTGGTCGGCTTCTTCGTGGTCCTGCAGCTCTGGCTGGGGCTGCTTGACGTCGGCCTCTCGCCGATGCTCAACCGGGAAGTGGCCCGCGCGCGCGCCGATGCCAACGGCTTCACCGACTTTCGCCGGATCCTGCGCAGCGTGGAACTGATCTTCGCCGGCATCGCCCTGGCCACCGGCCTGGCCATGACCCTGGCCAGCCCGCTGCTGGCCGCGCACTGGTTCAAGGTGCAGTCGCTGGACCCGGCCCAGGTCAGCCAGTGCCTGATGCTGATGGGCTGGATGATCGGCCTGCGGTTCTTCGCCTCGATCTACCGGACCGCACTGAACGGGATGGAGGCCCAGGTCTCGCTCAACGCGATCAACGTCGGCTTCGCCGTGGCCAAGGCGGTCGGTTCGCTGGCGGTGCTGCGCTATGTGAGCAATACGCCGCTGGCGTTCTTCCTTGTCCAGCTACTGCTGGGACTGCTGGAGCCCATCGTGCTGGCCCAGCGCAGCTACCGCGTCTTGCCGCCAACCACCGAACGCATCGGCCTGGCCTTCGCCAAGGCCCAGCTGATCACCGCCATGCCCTTTGGCCTGAGCATCGCCTACACCTCGATCCTGTGGCTGCTGCTGTCCCAGCTGGATCGGCTGCTGCTCTCCGGCCTGCTGCCCCTGGACGAATATGGCTATTTCTCGCTGGTGATGGCGTTGACCTCGGCTGTGACCCTGGCCGCCTCGCCGCTCAGCAGCGCGCTCATCCCACGCCTGACCTACCTTCATTCCAAGGGCGAGATTGACCAGCTGATCCGGCTCTACCGCAATGCCACCCAACTCACCGCCGTACTGATGATCCCGCTCACCGGCATGGTGGCGCTGTTCGGCAAGGAACTGATGTACGCCTGGACCGGCAACCTCGCCGCGTCCACCTGGGCCTCGAACATCATCTTCTGGTACATGCTGGGCAATACCTTCCTGACCTTCACCTCCTACCAGTACTACCTGCAGTACGCGTACGGGGACCTGGCGCTGAACGTCAAGATCAACACGCTGCAGGCGATCATCGGCGCCCCGCTGATCACCCTGGCCGCCTACCGTTTCGGCGCCACCGGCACGGCGATCGTCTGGTGCCTGCTGCAGGCGGCGACCTTCGTGGTGTCTCCGCCGCTGGTCCAGCGCAAGCTGGCGCCGGGCCTGTACCGGCCGTGGATGCGACAGGACCTGCTGCCCGTGGCGACAGGTGCGGTGCTGGTGCTGGCGGTGCTGTCCCTGCTCTCGGGTGACCTCATCGCCCGCTTCAACCGGCTCGAGATCTTCCTGGCCCTGAGTGTCATGGGCGTGTGCGTGGTGGCCGGCGCGGCGGCGGGCAGTTCGCTGCTGCGCTCCTACCTGGCCCGCATGACCCATCTGGCCCCCACAGGACATCAATAACCCATGGATCCCATCGCCTCAATCGTGGTGCCTGCCTACAACGCGGCCGGATTCATCGGCCGCAGCATTGCCTCGATCCGGCAGCAGACCTTGAAAGACCTGGAAATCCTGGTCGTCGACGACGCCTCCACCGACGATACGGTGGCCACCGTCAAGGCCTTGCAGGTCCACGACCAGGACATCCGGCTGTTCGAGCAGGACTGCAACGGTGGCGCGGCCGTGGCGCGCAACACCGGCATCGCCCAGGCCCGCGGGCGTTACATCGCCTTCCTCGATGCCGACGACATCATGCTGCCGCAACGGCTCCAACACCTGATCCGGCACGCCGAGGAACAGCAGCTGGATATCGTGGCCGACAACCAGGTGCTGCATGATTCATATCTGGACCGGCAGGTCGGCCTGCTGGCCTTCAATGAAAGCCAGCACCCCCAGCCATTGACCGCGCTGTCCTTCCTCAAGGGATCCAGCAACGTCCCGAGCCTGCGCGAGATCCTGTCCGGCAGCCGCGCCGCCTATTTCCCGCTGATCAAGCCGATCATCCGTCGCGCGTTCCTGACCGAGCACCAGCTCCGCTACGATCCCGCCTGCCGCTTTGGCGAGGATTTCGACATCATCATCCGTTGCCTGCTGGAAGGCGCCAGGGCCAGCATCGTGCCGCAGGCCTACTACGTCTACACGCTGTCACACAGCGACGTCTCCAACACCCGCTCGCCGCATTCGCGCACGCGCTTCAACATGCAGCCGGTCATACAGAACGTGGACCACCTGTTGCGCACCTACGCCCACGCGCTGACCCCGCAGATGAGGCAGGCGCTGATCCGCTGCAGGGACGGCTGCCAGGGCCTTGAGCAGTTCGAACAGTTCAAGGCCGAGCTCTACGGCCGGCGCGCGCGCGCGGTGCTCAGCCTGCTCACCACGCCGATGCTGTGGCAGTACGTGGCCCGCTCCACGACCATCAAGCTGCGCAACCTGTCCACGCGCCGTTTCGCCTAGCGCATCGCGCGCGGCACGCCGGCGCCGGTCAGAACATCACCTGCGCGCGGATCCCGAATGCGTTGGGGTCCACCTCCACCCCGGCACGGCGGCTGTTGGCCTTGATGTAGTTGACCTGCACCTTGAAGTGGCTGGTGAAGTAGTAGTTCGCACCCACGGTCCAGTCGTGCTGGTAGCCGCCTTCCAGGCCGGCATCATTGAGGTCCAGGTCGCTGTAGCGCAGCAGCAGTTCCAGCGCGCCGGCCGGACCCTTGGGCGTCACGTTGCCCAGCGTGCCGGTGTAGGGGCGCGATTCGCCGGTCACCACCCAGCTGCCGTAGACGGTGTTGCCCTGGGCGTTGAAGTCGGCAAAGCCCTCGCGCGCCACGGTCTGCTCCAGGTGCTCGGCCAGCACGGTGAACGGGCCGGCGATGCGGATGAACTCCAGGCCGGCGCGTGCGATGTGGGTGGTGCCGGGCAGGGCGCCGCTGTCGATCAGCCGGGTGTCGGTCAGGCCCGCCTCGATCTTGCTGCGCACCCGGCTGGAGCTGGCGTCCGGGTTCTCGACCGAATACCCCACGCCCAGGTGGAGCACGTCGCCGGCGGCCTTGTGCGGGGTCCAGGTGAAGTGCCCGGCCACGGTGGTGCCCTCGTTGTCGCCTTCCACGTCCTGGCCGGCAAAACCCTGCAGCTGCAGGTTCCAGGTCTTTCGGGTCAACGCCCACTCCACGCCGGTGCGGCGCCCCTCGTAGATGGCCTGGGTGGCTAACGGCGCTTCCAGGAAGGAGATGGTGCGCGAGGAACCCACCGAGTCCAGGCCGATCGGGGTCTTGAAATAGCCGGCCCGGACTGCGCCGTAATCCTTGCCGAACAGCGCCTTGGTCTGCACCCGGGTGTAGATGTCCAGCCACAGGTGCGCCTGGAAGTCGTACTGGGCGCCCATGTCGAATACGCCATCGCGCCTGTAGAAGGCGCCGAATTCCTTGCGGCGGAACCGGTCGGCGTTTTCGAAACGCGCGTCGTCGCCACTGAAATGGTTCTGGTCGTAGGCGTAGGCGCCGGTCAGGCCGATCTGGTCGCCGTTGTCGAATTTGTAGCTGGTCGGCCAGTCGGCCGCCGCGGCGCTCCCGGCAACGCCCATCAGCCCCACGATCAGCAATGCCCGCATGTCCGTCTCCCTGCGTTGGTGAACCCGCGTGTCAACAAGCCGGCACGCACCTTTGGGCGCGCGGCCGCCCGCGTGAGGTATCTGGCAACCCGAAGACCAGATCGCTTGCGGTCGCCGGCGTTGGCCGGACGTAGCCGCCCGCGGACACCGTGGGCGCAGCGTACACGCCGCAAGTTGAGCATGTCCGCCGGCGCGCGATGATCGCGTTTTGGCATGTCGGCAGGAGCAATCGTCATCGGCTGGTTCCGCAACGCGCCGGGCGGGTGCGCGCGGGGCCGGGCCCGTGGGGTCGGTGCGAGGGGTCGGTGCGCTGCAGGCCTACGCGCCCGCGTCCCAGCCCGGCATCTGCGCCGGATCCAGGCCGCCGGTGTCGAACGCGGCCGTGCGGGTGCCGCCGGCCTTGACCGGGAACGCGATCTTCAAGGTCCTGGCGTGGGCGGCCAGCTTCCACAGCGCCTTGTAGTCGGTGATGAACAGGGCAATGGCTTCGTCGGTGTCCGGACGCCAGGCGTCCATCGCCCTGGGCTTGCCGTCATCGACGGTGACCTTGACCTTGCAGCCCTGCAGGCACGGGAAATCGCCGGCCTTGAGCACCAGATAGGCGCTGCGCTTCCACTCGGGATGGTCGCGGAAGACCAGCTGCACGGGCTGCTGCTTGCCGCTGCCATCGGTGTCCAGCGGCGCGCGGCTCATGATCGCGGCCGAGACCTGCGCGCCCTGGCCGATCATGACCTGGTTGTAGGTCCACAGGCCCGCCAAGCGGCGGGCTTCGCGCGCTTGCTCGGCCTTGGCCTTGGCCTCTTCATAGTGCGCCTGGATCTTCTGCGCGGCCGCGGTGTCGGGGTACTGCTGGAGCAGGGCGCTGCCATGGACGCGGGCCAGGTCCCAGTTGCCCGCGGCATAGGCGGCTTCGAACTGGCCGGCCAGGGTGTCGGCGGCCTGGGCCTTGGCGGCGGCCTGGCGGGCGGCCTGTTCCTGCAGCTGGGCCTGACGGTCGGTGCAGCCCAGCAGGGCCAGGGCGCACAGGGCGCCGGACAGGATGCGTTTCATTGCAGGCAGCTCCAGAGGCGTGGCAGGGGCGGGCCCGGCCAGCGCGTGGAGCGCGGTCAGACCACAGCCAAGCTGCGTCCCTGCGCGCGCGAGCCGGCCAGGCCCGCGGCATTGTACGTGCCGGTGGATTCGACGCGACCCAGGTGGCGCAGCGCCCAGTCCACTTCGCGACGGCGGCGGGCCAGCAGGACGCCGTTGGCCTGGTTGAGCTGGCGCAGGGCGTCCACGCGCTCTGCGGCCGAGCGGTCCGGCGGGCTGGCTTCGGCCTGGCGCAGGGCGCGGACCTTGGCTTCGGTGGAGGCCAACAGGGCCAGCACATCGTTGTCCAGCAGCGCGCGGCGCTCTTCCTGCAGGGCCAGCTCCAGGGCGCCCAGCGGGCTGGAATCGAGGAGTTCGGTGCTCATGTCAGCGTCCCAGTTCGCGGTCCAGGTCCAGCATGCGCGCGGCGATGGCCTGCGCGTCGATCTTGTAGCTGCCCTCGGCGATGGCAGCCTTGAGCGCGTTCACCCGGCCCATGTCGATCCCCGCCGGAGCGGCGCCCAGTTCGCGTCCCATGGCTTTGAGTCCTTCGGCATCACCGGTCAGGCTGAGGCGATCTGTCTCGGCGGTGGCCGAGATGGGTTCATTGCGGGCGCCACCGGCGCGAGTGGCGGCCACGGCAGCCGCGACATCGGCCACCCGCGCGGCGGGCGGCATTGGGTCGATCTTGTAGCTCACAGGGCACTCCGAAAGTTCTGCTGTCGAGCCCGGTAACGGCGGGTCGACGGGGAACTTGAGGGCAAAGTGACATTTTTTGTCAGTCGCGCGTTGCGCTTCACTGAAGGACTTCAACCACGCCCGGCTCGGACGAAAGCCGGCCACGAATCACCTTGTTGGAAGCGGTGTTCTGCACCGCCACGCGCTGGCCGACCTGGGCGCTGCCCAGGGCCACGCCCGGCATGCGGATTTCCGCCCCGGCCACCCGCGAGACCAGCACCACCGGATCGCCGCGACGCAGGGGCTGGCCCTGCTGCAGGTCACTGGCGGTGACGATGTCGCCGGCGCTCAGCGCGCGCGCGGCGATGGCACCGGCCAGCTGGTCCGGGCTGGCGAACGTGGCCCCGTCGGTGCCGCCCAGGTCGCGCTTCTGCACGATCAGCTGGCCCGGCGCGATCGCCTGACCCATCCGCACCGGGCCGTTGACCACCACCACCTGGGCTTCGCGGCGCACGGCCACCGGGACGAAGATCTTCCAGCCCGGACTGTCATCGCAGCGCACCTGGGCCAGGCGGGTGCCGGAGGCCACTGCCTGCAACGGCTGGCGGCAGGCGGCCAGGCGCAGGCTGGAATCCAGGCGCGCCTGGCCCTGGGCACCAGCGCCGCCGACGGCCTGCAGGGCGGCCCTGCGGATGCTGTCCAGCGGCTGCAAGTCGGCGGCCTGGGCCTTGCAAGCCGCCAGGATGATGAGGGACAGCAGGATGCGGGTTGTCCGGTTCATGGGCGGGATGGGTGCAAGAGCCGTGCCTTGGTTTCCTCCTGTCGAGAAGCGGCAAGCAGCTTTCACGCCTGCGCCGCGACCTGAGTTTGTCTCGGCAACGTAGGCGCTGGACGATGTCGCGTCCCACCGGGTGCGCTTCGGGAAGTCCCAGCGTCGGATTCTTGGCGAAGGGCCCTGCTGGATCACGCTTGTCGCGGTGCTATGGCCTGCGCCGGATCAGGGCCTGAAGCCGGTACATCAACAAGCAGCGCGCGCGGGGCGGGCGATTTGCCGGGGCGGCCGGCGCCCGCCGGGAACCCGACGCCGGCCGCGCCCACCGACCCGTGGCACGGCGCTTGCCTTGATTCCCGGTGATCCTTGTCTCCCCGGAGCGTCCCATGTCCGATTTCCTTGGTCTCCACGGCACCGCCCTGGCCCTGCGCGAGCAGCGGCTGCAGCTGCTGTCGGCCAACATCGCCAATGCCGACACCCCGGGCTACCAGGCCCAGGACCTGGACTTCAATTCGGCCCTGGGGGTGGCCCTGCAGGCGCCCGGCGCCGGCGGCAACGCGCTGGAAGGCGGCGCTGCGCTCGGCCAGGCCGGCGCGGCGGCGCACTTCTACCGCCCGTCCAGCCAGCCCAGCCTGGACGGCAACACCGTGGACGGCGACCGCGAGAACGCGGCCTTCGCCCAGGCGACCCTGGAGTACCGGGCCTCGCTGTCGTTCATCGAATCCAGGGTGCGGTCGATGCTGACCGCCATCACCGGCCAGTAAAGGGAACCGCGCCATGAGCAACCTGCCCATCTTCGACGTCGCCGGTTCGGCGATGAATGCCCAGTCGGTGCGGCTGAGCACGGTGGCCTCCAACCTGGCCAATGCCGACTCGGTCTCCGGCGATCCCAACACCGTGTTCCGCGCCAAGCAGCCGGTGTTCGCCACCGAGCAGGTCGGCAACAACCCGGCGCTGGTGGGCGTGCGCACGGCGGCGGTGCAGGACTCCACCGCCGCGCCGATCAAGCGCTACGAGCCGGGCAACCCGCTGGCCGACGGCAATGGCTACGTATACGCGCCGGACATCGATCCGGTGGCGCAGATGGTCGACCTGATCTCGGCCACGCGCAGCTACCAGGCCAACGTGGAGGTCTTCAACAGCGCCAAGGAAACGGCGACCGCCACCCTGAACATGGGCCGCTGACGGCCTTCCCTTTCTTCCGATCCACGCCCCCACATGAGCGCCTGTCCATGGCCACTGTCGACACTTCCACCCTCGCCTCGCTGGGCCTGACCAGCGCCACCAAGGCCGCCAGCACCACCGGAAGCTCCTCCGGCGCGATCGGCCAGGCCGATTTCCTGACCCTGATGACCGTGCAGCTGAAGAACCAGGACCCGCTCAAGCCACTGGACAGCCAGCAGTTCCTGGGCCAGCTGGCGCAGTTTTCCACTGTCCAGGGGATCGAGCAGATGCAGGCGGCGATGGGTTCGATGGCCAGCGTCATGGAATCGGACCAGACCCTGCGCGCGGCGGCACTGGTCGGCCACGACGCGATGGTGGCCGCCTCCTCGGTGACCCTTGCACCCGGCGCGCCGCTGGACGGGGAGATCACCGCCACCTCGGCCGGCCCGCTGACCCTGGAGATCACCGATGCCAACGGCAACACGGTGCGCACCCTTTCGGCCACCGCGGCGACTTCCGGCGCGGTCGCTTTCCACTGGGACGGGCTGACCGATGCCGGCGCCGCCGCCACCGGTGGCACCTACACCATCAAGGCCGTGGCCGGCACGACCGCCGCCTCCAGGGCCGCTTCGGCAACGGCGCTGGACGTGGGGCTGATCGCCCATGTGGACAGCGTTTCCATCGAGTCCTCCGGGCTCACCCTGAACCTGGCCGGCGTCGGCGGCTTCCCGCTGTCGTCCATCCGCCGGGTCAGCTGATCCAGCTCCCGACCCATACGCAGCTTCCTTCCTTCACGGGGACACTTCCATGAGCTTCCGCATCGCCCTGAGCGGCATGAACGCCGCCTCTTCCGACCTGAACGTCATCTCCAACAACATCGCCAACTCCAACACCACCGGGTTCAAGGAAAGCCGCGCCGAGTTCGGCGACGTGTTCGCCGTCTCGCCCTACGGGGTGGCCACCAACGCCACCGGCGCCGGCGCCCGCCTGCAGCGGGTGGCCCAGCAGTTCAACCAGGGCAACATCGACTTCACCGGCAACGCGCTGGACATGGGGGTCTCCGGCCAGGGCTTCTTCACCCTGTCCAACAACGGGGCGATGGTGTATTCGCGCGCCGGCAACTTCAGCACCGATGCCTCCGGCTACGTGGTCAACCCGTCCGGCCAGCGCCTGCAGGTGTTTGCGGCCAACCCCGACGGCACCACCTTCAACACCAGCAAGCTGACCGACATCCAGCTGACTACCGGCGACGCCCCGCCGCAGGTCTCCACCAAGGTCCAGGCCGACCTCACCCTGCCGGGCAACGCCACCGTGCCGGTCAAAGTCCCCTTCGATGCGGCCGACCCGACCACCTACAACCACAGCACCTCGCTGACCGTGTATGACTCGCTGGGTGCTTCGCACAGCCAGTCGCTGTATTTCACCAAGACCGCAAACCCCAACGAGTGGACCATGCAGGCCCAGATCGACGGGGTCGACGTGGGCACCCCGCAGACCCTGGCCTACGATGCCACCGGCGCGCTGGTCAGCCCAGCTGGCGGCGACATCACCCTGCCGCCCTATACCCCGCCCGGCGGCGCCGCACCGATGAGCCTGACCGTGGACCTGGGCAACTCGGTCCAGTACGGCCAGAAGTTCGCCGTCTCGGCACTGAACCAGGACGGCTCCGGCACCGGCAGCCTGTCCAGCATCTCCGTTTCGGCCGAGGGCGTGATCCAGGCGAACTACTCCAACGGGGTGACCAGGTCGCTCGGCCAGGTCGCCCTGACCATGTTCGCCAACCCGCAGGGCCTGCAGCAGAGTGGTGACAACGCCTTCTCCGAAACCTACGCCTCCGGCCAGCCGCTGCATGGCGCGGCCGGCACCTCGCAGTTCGGCCTGGTCCAGGGCGGCGCGCTCGAGGCCTCCAACGTCGACCAGACCGCACAGCTGGTGAACATGATCACCGCCCAGCGCAACTTCCAGGCCAATGCGCAGATGATCCAGACTCAGGACCAGGTCACCCAGACCATCATCAACCTGCGGTAAGCGCGGTGGCGGCAGGCCTGCCGGCCGGCCGCGTGCGAGATTGAAGGGAGCCAGGGATTGGCTCCCTTTTTTCGTGGGCTTGGCTTCTGCCCCCTCCCTTGCGCAGCAGGGGAGGGCTGGGGAGGGGTTGCTGTTGCTTGGTGGTGTTGCCGTCGCGTCCCCAAAAGCACCCCACCCCGGCCCTCCCCTTCGCGATGCGAAAGGGAGGGGGCAGCGCCGAGCGCCCCACCCCCGGCCCTCCCCTTCGCGATGCGAAAGGGAGGGGGCAGCGCCGAGCACCCCACCCCCGGCCCTCCCCTTCGCGATGCGAAAGGGAGGGGGCAGTGCCGAGCGCCCCACCCCGGCCCCACCTTCGCGATGCGAAAGGCAGGGGGCAGCGCCGAGCACCCCTCCCCGGCCCCACCTTCGCGATGCGAAAGGCAGGGGGCAGTGCCGAGCACCCCTCCCCGGCCCCACCTTCGCGATGCGAAAGGCAGGGGGCAGTGCCGAGCACCCCACCCCGGCCCTCCCCTTCGCGATGCGAAAGGCAGGGGGCAGTGCCGAGCACCCCTCCCCGGCCCTCCCCTTCGCGATGCGAAAGGCAGGGGCAGCGCCGCGCGTGCCGACTCCCGTGCACCGAAGGTCCCTCGCGGCACGGCCCTTGCAAGGCCCTGTGCATGGACAGAGCCCTCTACATCGCCATGACCGGCGCCAGCGCAACGCTCAAGGCGCAGGCCACCCATTCGCACAACCTGGCCAACGCCAGCACGGTCGGTTTCCAGGCCACCCTGAGCGCGACCCAGGCCATGCCGGTCACCGGCGCCGGGCTGGCCTCGCGCGTGGCCACGGCCGAGAAGCTGGTTGGCGTCTCCGATGCCAGCGGCGCGCTCAGCACCACCGGCAATCCGCTGGACGTGGCGCTCGCGCCCGGCCACTGGTTCGCGGTGCAGGACAAGAACGGCGGCACCGCCTACACCCGCGCCGGCGACCTCAGGCTCACCCAGAACGGCCTGCTCACCACCTCCAGCGGCCTGCAGCTGCTGGACGCCGGTGGCGCGCCGATGGTGATCCCGCCCAACGACGGCATGGACATCGGCGCCGACGGCACGATCTCGGTGATCCCGCAGGGCTCGCCGGCCTCGTCGACGACCCAGGTCGGTCGCCTGCAGGTGGTCCAGACCCGCACCACCGACCTGGTACGCGGGCAGGACAGCCTGATGCGCCAGGCACCCGGCGCGCCGGCACCCACGCCTTCCACCGGCGCGGTGCTGTCCACCGGCGTGCTGGAAAGCAGCAACGTCGATGCCACCGGCGCGCTGGTGTCGATGATCGCGCTGGCGCGCCAGTTCGAGATGCAGGTACGGGTCTTGCACAGCGGTGATGAAACCGCGCAGAGCGCCAACTCGCTGCTGTCCTCGCGCTGATTTCCCGACTTTTCCCCGACGGAGAACCGCCATGACCCAGGCACTGTGGATCGCCAAGACCGGCCTCGACGCGCAGCAGACGCGCATGGCGGTCATTTCCAACAACCTCGCCAACATCAACACGACCGGCTTCAAGCGCGACCGTGCCAATTTCGAGGACCTGCTCTACCAGACCCAGCGCCAGCCCGGCGGTGCCAGCTCCGAGCAGACGATGCTGCCCTCGGGCATGTCCACCGGGACCGGCGTGCGCGTGGCCACCACCGCCAAGTCCTTCGTCCAGGGCAACCTGAGCCAGACCGGCAACGCGCTGGACGTGGCCATCAACGGCCGCGGTTTCTTCGAGGTGCTGATGCCCGACGGCAGCAGCGCCTACACCCGCGACGGCGCCTTTCAGGTCAATGCCGACAACGAGCTGGTCACCAACGAAGGCTATCCGGTGCAGCCGGGCCTGCAGATCCCCGAAGGCGCCCAGAGCATCACCATCGGCAGCGACGGCACGGTCAGCGTGCAGCTGCAGGGCCAGGCCGCCGCTACCCAGGTCGGCCAGCTGACCATCACCGATTTCGTCAATCCGGCCGGCCTGCATTCGCAGGGCGGAAACCTGTACACCGAGACCGGTGCCTCCGGCCCGGCCCAGGCCGGCGCCCCGGGCGAAAACGGCGCCGGCCTGCTGGTCCAGGGCGCGCTGGAAAACTCCAACGTCAACAGCGTCGAGGAGCTGGTGTCGATGATCGAAACCCAGCGCGCCTACGAAACCAATGCCAAGGCCATCAGCACCGTCGATTCGATGCTGGGCTTCCTCAACCAGAACCTGTGATCGCCATGCGCCTGCTACTTGCCACCGCCGTCATCGCCTGTCTGGGCACGCTGTCCGGCTGCGCCACCGTCATGGGCGATGTACGCCCGTTCGCCGAACAGCCGCCGGCGCCCAATGGCCTGGTGCCGCCGCCGGCGGTGCCGCCGGGCTATGCGCAGCCGGCCCCCGGCCAGGGCCAGCCCGGCATGGTTGCACAGGGCTACGCGCGGACAGGCGTGGGCGATGGCGGCGGCTCGATCTTCGCCAGCGCGGCCGACGGCAGTGGCAACCGCGGCATCCGCCTGTTCCAGGACAACAAGGCGCGCGAGGTCGGCGACCTGCTGACCATCGTCCTGGTCGAAAGCACCAGTGCCAGGTCCAACGCCAAGACCGGGATCAGCAAGGACGCCTCGATCGCCATGGCCGCGCCGACCATTCTGGGCCAGGGCGTCACCTACAACGGCAAGAACCTGCTGCAGGCCGAAGTGGACGCCAAGCGCGGCTTCAACGGTGCCGGCGACACCCAGCAGAGCAATTCGCTCGATGGCGATGTCACCGTGACCGTGATCGAGCGGCTGGGCAACGGCAACCTGCGCGTGTCCGGGCAGAAGCAGCTGCGCCTGAACCAGGGTGATGAGCTGGTCCAGGTGCAGGGCATCGTGCGCATCGCCGACATCGGCCCGGACAACCGCGTCACTTCCGATCGGGTGGGCAACGCCCAGATCGTCTATGGCGGCCGCGGCGCCGTGGCGCGCTCCAACGCCATGGGCTGGCTGGGCCGCTTCTTCAACTCCGCCGCTGCACCGTACTGAGCATCGCCATCATGCGCGTGACCCTGTTCCGTTCCTTCATGTCCCTTGCGGCCGCGCTGGCGCTGATCCCGGCGCCGGCCCACGCCGAACGCATCAAGGACCTGGCCCAGGTGGCCGGCGTGCGCGGCAACCAGCTGGTCGGCTACGGCCTGGTGGTCGGCCTGGACGGCAGCGGCGACCGCACCAGCCAGACGCCCTTCACGGTGCAGAGCCTGAAGACCATGCTCGACCAGCTGGGCGTGACCATTCCGCCGGGCACCAACCCGCAGCTGAAGAACGTCGCCGCGGTGGCCATCCAGGCCGAGTTGCCGCCCTACGCCAAGCCCGGCCAGACCATCGATGTCACCGTGTCCTCGATCGGCAACGCCGGCTCGCTGCGCGGCGGTGCGCTGCTGATGGCCCCCCTGCGCGGTGCCGACGGCCAGATCTACGCAGTGGCCCAGGGCACGCTGGTGGTCAGCGGCTTTGGCGCCTCGGGCAGGGACGGCTCCAAGATCTCGGTCAATGCGCCCAACGGCGGCAGCATCCCCAACGGCGCCACGGTCGAGCGTTCGGCCCCCGGCGGCGGCGGCGACACCGGCGTGGTCACCCTGAACCTGCACGAGGCCGATTTCACCACCGCCTCGCGGATCGTCGATGCGGTCAACCGCACCTTTGGCGCCGGCCGGGCCCAGGCCGTGGACCCGGTGACGATCCAGATCGCCGCCCCGCCGGGCAACCGGATCGGCTTCATGGCCCAGCTCGAATCATTGGACGTCAGCCCCGGCGCGGCCGCGGCCAGGGTGGTGATCAACGCCCGCACCGGCACGGTGGTGATGGGCGGCAACATCTCGGTGCTGCCGGCGGCGGTCTCGCACGGCTCGCTGACCGTCTCGATCACCGAGAACAACCTGGTCAGCCAGCCGGAACCCTTCTCCCGCGGCGGCCAGACCGCGGTGGTGCCGCAATCCACGGTCAGCGCCACCGCCGACGGCGGCAAGATGTTCATGTTCCAGGGCGGCACGTCGTTGGAAGCGATCGTCCGCGCGGTCAACGCCGTGGGGGCGGCGCCCGGCGACCTGGTGGCGATCCTGGAAGCACTCAAGCGCGCCGGCGCCCTGCGCGCGGAGCTGGAGATCATCTGAGGCTGGGCTGGCGAAAGCTGCCCGGATCGGCAGCCCCCCCCCCCCTGCGAAGCGACAGCTCTTGGCCCCCCTCCCTTTTGCGCAGCAAAGGGGAGGGCCGGGGAGGGGTCGCTTTTGCGCTTCCAGCGCAGAGCCAAAGCACCTATAAGCAGCGAAGCGACCGCTTTTCGCCCCCCTCCCTTTTGCGCAGCAAAGGGGAGGGTTGGGGAGGGGTCGCTTTTGTACTTCCAGCGCAGAGCCAAAGCACGAGCAACCCCTCCCCAGCCCTCCCCTGCTGCGCAAGGGAGGGGGCCAAGCAGTGGCCGTGGAGCCGGCGCCTGGTGAGCCGGTGGCGATCCTGGAAGCGCTCAAGCGCGCCGGCGCCCTGCGCGCGGAGCTGGAGATCATCTAAGGCTGGGCCTGGCGCAGGCTGCCGGGATCGGCAAGGCCTCTGCCTGCAACATCGAAGCGACCGCTTTTCGCCCCCTCCCTTTTGCGCAGCAAAGGGGAGGGCCGGGAAGGGGTCGCTTTTGTGCCTCCAGCGCAGAGCCAAAGCACAAGCAACCCCTCCCCAGCCCTCCCCTGCTGCGCAAGGGAGGGGGCCAAGCAGTGGCCGTGGAGCCGGCGCCTGGTGAGCCGGTGGCGATCCTGGAAGCGCTCAAGCGCGCCGGCGCCCTGCGCGCGGAACTGGAGATCATCTAAGGCTGGGCCTGGCGCAGGCTGCCGGGATCGGCAAGGCATCTGCCTGCACCATCGAAGTGACCGCTTTTCGCCCCTCCCTTTTGCGCAGCAAAGGGGAGGGCTGGGGAGGGGTCGCTTTTGTGCTTTCGGCACAGAGCCAGAGCACAAGCAACCCCTCCCCAGCCCTCCCCTGCTGCGCAAGGGAGGGGGCCAAGCAGTGGCCGTGGAGCCGGCGCCTGGTGAGCCGGTGGCGATCCTGGAAGCGCTCAAGCGCGCCGGCGCCCTGCGCGCGGAGCTGGAGATCATCTAAGGTTGGGCCTGGCGCAGGCTGCCGGGATCGGCAAGGCCTCTGCCTGCAACATCGAAGCGACCGCTTTTCGCCCCCTCCCTTTTGCGCAGCAAAGGGGAGGGCCGGGGAGGGGTCGCTTTTGTCGCTTCCAGCGCAGAGCCAAAGCACAAGCAACCCCTCCCCAGCCCTCCCCTGCTGCGCAAGGGAGGGGGCGGAGCAGTGGCCGTGGAGCCGGCGCCTGGTGAGCTGGTGGCGATCCTGGAAGCGCTCAAGCGCGCCGGCGCCCTGCGCGCGGAGCTGGAGATCATCCAAGGCTGGGCCTGGCGCAGGCTGCCGGGATCGGCAAGGCCTCTGTCTGCACCATCGAAGCGACCGCTTTTCGCCCCCTCCCTTTTGCGCAGCAAAGGGGAGGGCCGGGGAGGGGTCGCTTTTGTGCTTCCAGCGCAGAGCCAAAGCACGAGCAACCCCTCCCCAGCCCTCCCCTGCTGCGCAAGGGAGGGGCCAAGCAGTGGCCGTGGAGCCGGCGCCTGGTGAGCCGGTGGCGATCCTGGAAGCGCTCAAGCGCGCCGGCGCCCTGCGCGCGGAGCTGGAGATCATCCAAGGCTGGGCCTGGCGCAGGCTGCCGGGATTCGGCAAGGCCTCTGCCTGCAGTCGAAGCGACCGCTTTTCGCCCCCTCCCTTTTGCGCAGCAAAGGGGAGGGCCGGGGAGGGGTCGCTTTTGTGCTTCCAGCGCAGAGCCAAAGCACGAGCAACCCCTCCCCAGCCCTCCCCTGCTGCGCAAGGGAGGGGCCAAGCAGTGGCCGTGGAGCCGGCGCCTGGTGAGCCGGTGGCGATCCTGGAAGCGCTCAAGCGCGCCGGCGCCCTGCGCGCGGAGCTGGAGATCATCCAAGGCTGGGCCTGGCGCAGGCTGCCGGGATTCGGCAAGGCCTCTGCCTGCAGTCGAAGCGACCGCTTTTCGCCCCCTCCCTTTTGCGCAGCAAAGGGGAGGGCCGGGGAGGGGTCGCTTTTGTGCGTTCGGCGCAGAGCCAGAGCACAAGCAACCCCTTCCCGGCCCTCCCCTGCTGCGCAAGGGAGGGGGCGGAGCAGTGGCCGTGGAGCCGGCGCCTGGTGAGCTGGTGGCGATCCTGGAAGCGCTCAAGCGCGCCGGCGCCCTGCGCGCGGAGCTGGAGATCATCCAAGGCTGGGCCTGGCGCAGGCTGCCGGGATCGGCAAGGCCTCTGCCTGCAGTCGAAGCGACCGCTTTTCGCCCCCTCCCTTTTGCGCAGCAAAGGGGAGGGCCGGGGAGGGGTCGCTTTTGTGCGTTCGGCGCAGAGCCAAAGCACGAGCAACCCCTCCCCAGCCCTCCCCTGCTGCGCAAGGGAGGGGGCCAAAAAGCAGGAGGGCTCCTGATGTGGGGTCGACTTCCCGGGTCGTTGTCCAGGCCTTGGAGACGCCTGCGCCGCGCGCCTGCGACGGAAATCCGACAGGCCGCGGCACGGGACTTGCCTGAGAACAGCACACACCTTCCGCGCCCTTATCTGGTCCTCCCGCCATGACCCTGCAGCTGCCCGGCACCACGGCACTCTCGCTAAGCAAGTCGAATACGGCTTCGCCCGAGCAGATCAAGCAAGCCTCGAAGGAGCTGGAGACCCAGTTCGCCTCGATGCTGGTCAAGTCGATGCGCAGCACCACTGGCGGCGATCCGCTGGGCGGGGGCGATACCAGCTACCGCGACATGTACGACCAGCAGCTGGCCCGGGAACTGACCAGGGGCCGCGGCCTGGGCCTGCAGGCGATCATCCAGAAGCAGCTGCGCGGCGACAACGGCGGCAGTGAAGCCTCCACGCCGGTGGACACCACCCTGCCTTCGGCCAGAGCCACGGCCGGCGCGCCGATGCCGCTGCGTGCGCAGGCCCCTGCCAGGGCCTTCCCGTTCACCGCCAGCCAGCTGCCACTGCGCGCGCCGACCAGCGCCAGCGCGGTGCCGGTGGCCAGCGGTGGCACCCTGCCGCTGGCCGCGTCCAGTGCGGGCGTGTCGCTGCAGGCCATACCGATGCAGACCCAGATGCCGGAACCGCCGCAGCCGCTCGACCCGGGCGACTGCCAGCTGGACTGCAGCAGCCCGGAAGCCTTCGTCCAGTCGATCTGGCCGCATGCGCAGAAGGCCGCGCAGGCCCTCGGTGTGCCGGCCAAGGCGCTGGTCGCTCAGGCCGCGCTGGAAACCGGCTGGGGCCGGCGCCTGGCCGGCAAGCAGGGCGTGAGCTCCAACAACCTGTTCGGGATCAAAGCCGGCAGCCGCTGGGACGGCGATTCGGTCAACGTCGCCACCACCGAATACGTCAACGGCGTGCGCCACGCCGAGCGCGCCAACTTCCGCGCCTATGATTCGGCCGCCGACAGCTTTGCCGACTACACCCGGCTGCTGGGCAACGACCGTTATGCCGCTGCGCGCGGCACCGGCCAGGACACCCACCGCTTCGCCCGGGCCCTGCAACGCGCCGGCTATGCCACCGATCCGCACTACGCGGCCAAGCTGACCGCGATCGCCAATGGCAGCACCATCAGTCGCGCCCTGGCCAACATGCCCGATGGCGGCGTGCCTTCGTCCCTCTATGGCTCCGACGCGCGCCTGGCCGCGGCCGCGCCGGCGTCCAGCACGCAACTTGCATCGGCCCAGGGCAGTGGCGTGGACACCTCGGTCTTCGCCGCACTCGGCGCGCGTTACCGCGCCGTGGCCGGTTACTGAAGGACTTGCCATGACCAGCATGCTCTCCACCGGTAGCTCGGCGCTGATGGCCTTCCAGCGTGCGCTGGGCACCATCAGCAACAACGTGGCCAACGCCACCACCGAAGGCTACAGCCGTCAGCGGGTGGAGCTGTCCGCGCGCGTGGGCACCTCGGTCGGCAACGGCCTGGGTTACACCGGCCAGGGCGTGGACGTGAGCGCACTGCAGCGCCTGGCCGATGGCCTGGTGTTCGGCCGCCAGGTCAACAGCAGCAGCGAAGTCGGCCGCCTGACCAGCCTGTCCTCGATGGCCGGGCGCGTGGACAGCCTGCTGTCCGATTCGGCCACCGGCCTGTCCGTGCCGATGTCGGCCGTCTTCAACGCGGCCAGGGGTGTGAGCAGCGACCCGACCTCGACCAGCGCGCGCGAGGCACTGCTGGCCGCCGCGCAGTCGCTGTCGGCGCGTTTCAATTCGGTGGACGGCCAGCTGTCCACCATCGACGATGAAACCAACGAGAACCTCAAGAGCAAGGTCGCTGACGCCAACCAGCTGGCCAGGGAGATCGCCGACCTCAACAAGACCATCGCCGCCTCCGGCGCCAACGCCTCGCCCGACCTGCTGGATGCGCGCGAACTGCGGGTGACCAGGCTGGCCGCGCTGGTGGGCGCCACCACGGTGACCCAGGACGATGGCGCGCTCAACGTGTTCACCATCGGCGGCCAGCCGCTGGTGCTGGGCGCCAAGGCCAACACCCTGACCGCGCTCCAGGACCCGGACCGGCCCGAGCGCTCGCAGGTCGGCCTGGACACCGGCAACGGGAGGGCGGTGCGCCTGCCGGACGCGTCGATTTCTGGCGCGTTGGGCGGCCTGCTTGAATTCCGCACCAGCGTGCTCGACCCGGCCCGCGCCGAGCTCGGCCGCCTGGCCACCGCTACCGCAATGAGCTTCAACCAGGCCCAGGCCGCGGGCGTGGACTACAACGGCAACGTGGGCAGCGCGCTGTTCTCCATCGGCGCGCCGAGTGTGAGCCGCAACGCGGCCAACACCGGGATCGCGGCCTTCACCACCGCGGTGAGCGATGTCGGCAGTCTCACCGGCAAGGACCTGGTGCTGCGCTACAGCGCCGGCGGCTGGACCGCGCAGCGCGCCGACACCGGCGTGATCGTGCCGATGGCCGGTGACGGCTCGGCGGCCAACCCGTTGCTGGTCGAAGGCGTGCGCCTGACGATGTCCGGCAGCGCCGCAGTCGGCGACAAGTTCACCCTGCATCCGACCGCCGGCGCGGCCGGCAGCCTGGCGGTGGCGATCACCGACCCGACCCAGGTCGCCGCCGCCGGCGCGATGTCGGCCAGCGCCAGTCCCGCCAACCTGGGCAACGCGGCGGTGGCCGCCACCACGGTGACCAATGCCACCGCGTTTGCCGGTTTCAGTGGCGCCCAGATCGACTTCATCGACGCAGCCTCGTACACCATCAACGGTGGCCCGCCGCAGAGTTACACCGTTGGCGCGGCCATCACCGATCCGGCCACCGGCTGGTCGATCACCCTCAGCGGCACCCCGACCGCAGGCGACCGCTTCAACCTGGCCGCCACGCCGGCGCGCTCGTCCAGCAACGCCAATGCGCAGCTGTTCTCGGCGCTGGATGGCAAGCCGCTGCTCAGCGGCGGCACCCAGTCGCTGACCATGGCCATGAGCCAGCTCACCGCCAGGGCCGGCACCGAGGCCAGCCACGCCCAGCTGAGCCTGGACGCCCAGCAGGCCATCAACGCCCAGGTCAGCGCCGAGCGCGAGTCGGTCAGCGGCGTCAACCTGGACCAGGAAGCGGCCGACATGATGAAGTTCCAGCAGGCCTACCAGGCCGCCGCGCAGGTGGTCAAGACCGCCGACACGATGTTCCAGACGTTGCTCGCGGCCGTGGGCCGCTGACCGGGGATTGCCATGACGCTCCGCCTTTCCACCATGGGCATGCACCAGCAGAGCCTGACCGCGATGCTGGCCCAGCAGTCCAGGGTCGCGCGCTCGCAGCTGGAATTGACCACGCAGAAGAAGCTGATCACCGCCGCCGACGACCCGGCCGGGATGGCCCAGGCCCAGCGCCTGGACCATGCGATCGCGGCCCTGGACCAGCAGGACAAGGACGCGGCGTTGCTGGAGCACCGCTTGCGTTCGCAGGAGCAGGCGCTGACCGACGTGGGCACCCAGCTGGACCGTGCGCGCCAGCTGACCATCCAGGCCGGCAACGACACCCTCAACGCCGCCGACCGCACCTCCATCGCCGCCGAACTGCGCCAGATCCGTGAGGCCGTCCTGGCCATCGCCAATCGCGATGACGGCACCGGACACCCGCTGTTTGCCGGTTCGCGCGACGCGGTGATCCCCTTCACCCAGGATGCCAGCGGCAACGTCAGCTACGTCGGCGACGATGGCCAGAACCGGGTCGAAGTGGCGCCCAACCTGAAAGTGGCCGGCACCGATGCCGGCAGCACCCTGTTCCTGCGCATCCGCACCGGTGACGGCACCAGCGTGGCCACCGCCGCCAGCAGCAACACCGGCAGCGGCGTCATCGGCGGCAGCGCGGTGACCGACAACAGCCTGTGGAACGGACAGTCGGTCACGGTCAGCTTCACCGCCACCGATGCTTACCAGATCCTGGACAGCGCCGGCACCGTGCTGTCCACCGGCAGCTACACCGCCGGCAGCACCATCAGCGGAGCCGGCATCCAGATGACCCTCAGCGGCGCGCCGGCGGTCGGCGACAGCTTCAGCCTGGGCAAGGCGCCAAACCAGGACATCTTCAGCACCCTGGACACCCTGGCCGATGCCCTGGAAGCCCCGGCCACCACCGATGCGCAAGTGGCCACCCGCCGCAATGCGCTCAATCGCGCCCTGGGCGACATCAGTACCGCGCAGGACCACTTCCTGCTCAGCCGCTCGCAGACCGGCTCGCGCCTGGCTGCACTGGACGATGCCACCGACGTGCGCAGCGCCTATGGCGTCAGCCTGCAGACCACCCTGTCCACCCTGCGCGACGTCGATCCGGCCGAGGCCGCCAGCAATCTTTCGCTCCAGCAGATCGCACTGGAAGCGGCACAGAAAACCATGCTGGCGGTGCAGAGCAAGTCGCTGTTCGACCTGATGTAGGTGCACTGCACTTGCAGAAAACAACTCGCACCAACTGCTTGATCGTCGTTCCCGCGAAGGCGGGAACCCGGGCTGGGGCAGTTGCAGATCGCCACAACCCGCTGTATCGCAGCCTGACCGTCCTCCAGCATGGATCCCCGCCTGCGCGGGGATGACGGCAACACGCTCCATTTATCCCTGTCAGGCGCCACACCTGCGTCTTCGCAAGGCCTTTTGAACCGGCCTCAAGTCCGCGTCCTCGCTGCCGCTATCTGGTTTGAGCGCATTCGTGTCGATCCACGACACACATGACACGGCCGGACGCGCCAGCAACTGGGCAATGTCTTTGAAAGTGGCCCGGCAAGAAACCTCGAAAGAATGTTCGATCCAGGGCTAAAGGCAACGCACCTTGTGCCGTTAAACCTATCAGCAGCGGAGAGGGCCAATCCCGGCCACACCCTGCCTCAACCCGGCCGAGCCCTCTCAGTCGCCGCCGGACCACCCAACCAGGAGAGCTTTCCCATGTCCTCAGTCATCAACACCAACGTGTCGTCGCTGAACGCCCAGCGCAACCTGACCGCGTCCGGCAACGACCTCGCCACCTCGCTGCAGCGCCTGTCCTCGGGCCTGCGCATCAACAGCGCCAAGGACGACGCCGCCGGCCTTGCGATCAGCCAGCGCATGACCAGCCAGATCCGCGGCCTGGACCAGGCCGCGCGCAACGCCAACGACGGCATCTCGCTGGCCCAGACTGCAGAAGGCGCGCTGAGCACCATCGGCGACAACCTGCAGCGCATCCGTGAGCTGGCCGTCCAGGCGTCCAACTCCACCAACTCGCAGGACGACCGCGACGCCCTGAACCTGGAAGTCACCCAGCTGAAGGACGAGATCCAGCGCGTCGCCTCGCAGACCAAGTTCAACGGCCAGTCGCTGCTCACCAGCACCAATCCTTTTGTTTTTCAGGTCGGCGCCGATGTCGGCCAGACCATCTCGGTCAGCGGCGTTAATGCCCAGACCGCAGCCCTGGGCGGCACTTACACCCGCGCCACCACCACCATCGCAGCCTCTTCCATCACCGGTTACGCCACTGCAATTTCCGCTGGCGGCCTGACGATCACCGGCACTGGCCCCGACGGGCTTCCTGCCACCGTTGACGTCGGCGCCATCCCGGTTGCTGCCAACTCGCAGGAACGCGCCAGCCAGTTGGCTGAAGCGATCAATCGCGTTTCGGCACAGACCGGCGTGGGCGCGTCGTTCGATGCCGTGAGCGGGCAGCTGACCTTGAGTGGCGCCACCATCACGATCGGCGGCACCGCCGCTGCGGCCGCCAAGGGCTTCACCGACGGCGCCGTCAGCACCACCACCAGCAGTATCGGCATCTCTACCACCAGCGTGAGCAGCTTCACAGACGCCCAAGCCGCGATCGGCCAGATCGACAACGCCCTGAAAGCAATCAACTCCGCGCGCGCCAATCTGGGTGCGGTGCAGAATCGCTTCACCTCGGTCGTGTCGAACCTGTCGACCACCTCGGAGAACCTGTCGGCCGCCCGCAGCCGCATCCAGGACACCGACTATGCCAAGGAATCGGCTGCACTGACCCGCAACCAGATCCTGCAGCAGGCCGGTACCGCGATGCTGGCCCAGGCCAACCAGTCGACCCAGTCGGTCCTGAAGCTGATCTCGTAATCCCGCAACACCAGGGCGTGGCCACATCGGCCGCGTCCTGTTCCAAGCGCACGCAACCAGGCTCAGGCGTGGATTTGGAACAGGACGGCATGCATCTTGCCTGTGGCTGCTCGGTGCAGCCGGACTCATCCTCCCATCCTCCCGCTGTACCTTTCCGCGAGGACCGCGCCATGCGCAACGCCAACACGGTGCCAGACGCCCAGCCCCGCGCCAGAGGCCGTGCATGACCACCATTGGCACCACCGGTGGCACGATCGACGCCACGTCGATGGCGTCCCAGCTGGTCGCCGCCGAACGCGCGCCGACCGATACGCGCTACGCAGCAACGCAGACCAAGATCACCGCGCAGGTGTCGGCGGTCGCGACTCTGCGTTCGGCGTTCTCTGCGCTGACCTCCGCGATCACAAGCTTGACCAGCAAGACCACGACGGACGCGCGCGCGGTTTCCATGGGCACCGGCGCCGGATTCACCGCGACGGCCTCCTCCGGCGCGGCGACGGGCAACTATTCAGTCGAAGTGGTCTCGCTTGCGGCTGCGCAGAAGCTGTCTTCCAGCGGTTTTGCGACGCGCGATACCGTGGTCGGCACAGGCTCGCTGACCATCAAATATGGCAGCACCCGCCTGGACGTGAGCATCTCCTCGTCCAACAACACCCTGGCCGGCATCCGCGATGCCATCAACGCCGCGGCCGGCGGCAAGGGCGTGGCGGCAAGCATCGTGACCGGCGAAGATGGCGCGCATCTGGTGATGACCTCGCTGGACGGTGGCACCAACAACGCCATGACCATCAGCGCCAACAACGACAGCGGCGACCTCTCGGCCCTCAGCTACGGCGACGGTGCGCCCGGAAGCATGACCCAGCTGGTGGCTGCGAGCGATGCCCAGGTCAAGGTGGATGGCATCGTGAAGAAAAGCGCCAGCAATACCGTCACCGGGATGGTGGATGGGGTGACGTTCAATCTCGCCACCGCCAGTGTGGGCACCACCACGCAGATGACGATCACCAACGACACCGCGGCCCAGTTCACCGCGGTCAAGAATTTCGCCGACAAGTACAACGCGGTGCTGCAGTCCATCGCCTCGACCACCAGCTACAACAGCAGCACCCAGGTCGCCGCCGCGCTGAACGGAGATTCGATGGTGCGTGGCACCAGCCGCCAGCTGCGCGATCTGGTCAGCGCCAACGTGGTCGATCTGGGGGCCATGGGAATCACCTTGTCCAAGGACGGCTCGATGACCCTGTCCCAGGCCGACTTCAGCGCGGCCATGGCCAAGGACGCCTCGGCGCTGACCAAGGTCTTCGGCAGCGGCACCGACACGATGGTGAGCGGAATGTCCACGGTGCTCAAAGGCCTGACCACCAGCGGCGGCCTGCTGGATTCGCGCAGCGACAGCCTGAGCGCGCAAACCAGGAAGCTCGATGCGCAGAAGCAAGCCCTGGACACCCGCATGGCCGCCGCCGAGGCGCGCTACAAGGCCCAGTTCACCGCGCTGGACACGCTGATGACCCAGCTGCAGAGCACCAGCGATTTTCTGACCCAGCAACTTGCCAAGAGCAGCAGCAATGACTAACCGAGCCGCCCCATGAACGCGCGCAGCCTCGCCAACCACTACAAGCAGACCGGCGCCAGCAGTGCCGTGCTCGATGCCAGCCCGCACCAGCTGATCGCGATCATGCTGGCCACCGCGCGCGAGCGCGTGCGCCTGGCGATCGCCTCGCTGGAGCGCGGCGATGTGACCCGCAAGGCACACGCGATCACCGACACCTGCGCCATCATCGGCGGGCTCAACGGCGCGCTGAACATGGAAGCCGGCGGCGAGATCGCCCAGGGCCTGGCCGCGCTGTATGACTACTGCCAGCGCCGCCTGCTGGCGGCTAACCTCAACAACGATGCCGCCCCGCTGCACGAGATCGACGGCATCCTGGACGACATCGAGTCGGCCTGGCGCCAGATCGCGCCGAAGGCGCCGTGATGGACGCCGCGCCGCAGTCCGCGACGGCGGGCGTGCCCGCGCTGCCGGCAGCGGCCATCGGCCAGGCCATCGGCGTGGAGGATTTCGACCAGGCCGCCGAGCTGCTGGCCCGGCATCAGCACCAGCTGGTCGTGGCCCTGGCCGGGGTCGACCTCAACACCGCCGACCGAGCGCCCTGGCTGCAGCTGCTGACCGAACACCGCGGCCTGATGGGCCAGCTGCGCGCCGCGCGCGACACCGCCGCGATGGAACTGGCCCGCCTGGACGCCGGCCGCCGTGGCGCCAACGCCTGGCTGCGCGCGCTGAAGTAGGCCTCAGGGCGCGGCGTGCTCCTGGCCCCCTCCCTTGCGCAGCAGGGGAGGGCTGGGGAGGGGTTGCTGTTGGCTTGGTGCTGTTGCGTCCGCAAAAGCACCCCTCCCCAGCCCTCCCCTTCGCGGTGCGAAAGGGAGGGGGCGCAGCGCCAAGCACCCCAGCCCAGCCCTCCCCCTCGCGATGCGAAGGGAGGGGGCCAGCGCCGGGCACCCCACCCCAGCCCTCCCCTTCGCGATGCGAAAGGGAGGGGGCGCAGCGCCAAGCACCCCTCCCCAGCCCTCCCCTTCGCGATGCGAAAGGGAGGGGGCGCAGCGCCGAGCACCCCACCCCCAGCCCTCCCCTTCGCGGTGCGAAAGGGAGAGGGTGGCACCCACCCAGCACGCCGTTTGCGCCATCCTTGCGCGCCCGTCCTGCCGAGTGCGCCATGACCGAGGTTCCTTCGATGACGCCCGAGCAAGCCCGCCACGCCCTGTTTGGCGAGATCCTGACCCTGGAGGAAACCCGTGCGGCCCGCTTCCTGCCCGGCGCGCTGCTGCCGGCGGCGGTCCAGGACGCCTGCGCCCAGGGCGAAGCACTGCTGCGCGCGCTGGCGGTGATCGACGACGGCGCCGCGCGCAGCGACGAGCAGGACCCGCAGGGCGAGCCGGCACTGCTGCGCATGGAGGCCAAACTGGACGTCCTGACCCTGCTGGTGGCCGAGTTGGCGGCCGCGCAGGAACGCGGCGATCCGCGCCAGCCGCTGGTGTGGTCCGCGCGCGGGGTGGAGCTGGTGGCAAGTGACCCGCCCGCGGCCGGCCAGCAAGGCCTGTTGCGCGTGCGTGCCTCGGACTGGCTGCCAACCTGGCTGCTGTTGCCTGCGCAGGTGCTGGCGGTGCAGGCCGAAGGTGCGGGGACACGGGTCTGGCTGGCGTTCGTGCAGCTCTCGCCGGCGCTGCAATCGGCGCTGGAACGCCATGTCTTTCGCATCCATCGACGCGAGGTGGCGCAGCTGCGCCGCGAGCGTTAGGCCCCGGGGCGACCGGCGCCTTGTTGCCGCGCCGGTGGTTTCGTTAAGGTGACATGCGGCCAGGGCGGCCGAAACAGGAGTCTCACCCTTGCGCGTGCTGATCTGCGATGACCATGCCCTCGTCCGCGCCGGCGTCAAGCGCCTGCTGGAAGCGATGGACGGGGTGGAGGTCGTCGGCGAGGCCGCGGGTGCCGACGAGGTGGTGATCAAGGCCCGGCAGGTGCTGCCGGAGGTCATCGTGCTGGACCTGTCCCTGAAGGGCCGCAGTGGCTTTGATGCGCTGGCCGAACTGCGCCGCACCTGTCCCGAGGCGGCCATCGTGGTGCTGTCCATGCATGAGGACGTGCTGCACGTGCGCGAGGCGCTTTCGCGCGGGGCGCTGGGCTACGTGGTCAAGGACGCCTCGCCGGCCGAGCTGGAGATCGCGCTGCGTGCGGCGGCGGCCGGTCGCAATTTCCTCAGTCCCCAGGTCGCCGCGCCGCAGCTGCGCGGCTACCGCGCCGCGCGCGAGCCGGGCGACATCGAAAGCCTGCCGCGCCGCCAGCGCGAGATCCTCGACGCGCTCGGCGCCGGGCGCACCACCAAGCAGATCGCCGCCGACCTGAACATCAGCGTCAAGACGGTGGAAACCCACCGCGCGCGGATGATGGAAGCGCTCGGCTGCCGGAATGCCGGCGAGCTGCTGCGCGTGGCCATGCGCCACTACGACCGGCCGTGACAAAAACCCCGTCTTGTGACGCAGTCGACACCTGACCGGGCGTGTCACTTCATGGCCAACCGCTTCGATTCACGTCATTTTTACGACGCAATGTCGGGCATTGCCTTACATTGCGCCGGGAAAACCCCGAGTCCCTACAGGGATCACCCTGATTAGAGACCCGTCGCGTCAACTTCACGATAGCTCCCAAGCCGGCACCGCAGCCGGATGACCCGGAGAAATCAACGTGAAAGGCACCCTGACCGCCAGGATGGCGCAAGGCGTCAACCTGACGCCGCAACTGCTCCAGTCCATCCGCCTGCTGCAGCTGAGCGGCCAGCAGCTCGAACAGGAACTGGCCCAGACCCTGGAGCGCAACCCGTTGCTGGAGACCGCGGACGCCGAGCCCGAGCTCGACACCGGCGAGGACGCCGAAGTGGCGCAGCGCGAAACCGGCGCCTGGGACGAACTCCCCGAGGCGGCCTTCCTGTCCGGCCTGTCCGGCAACAGCGCCGGTGGCGGCGATCTGGACGATGCCAGTGCCCGCATCGCCGAAGGTGAGTCCAGCGACATGCGCCTGCGCCTGCTGGACCTGCTGGCCCTGTCCTGGCGCAAGGCCGAGCTGACCATGGCCGCCTGGTGGCTGGACCGTTGCGACGACAACGGCTACCTGGAGCAGCCGCTGCAAGCGCTGCTGGCCGAGGGCGCGGCCTGCTTTGATGTGGACCAGCTGCAGGTCGTGCGCCAGCGCCTGCTGCACGGCGAATGGCCCGGCATGGCCGCCGCCGATCCGGGCGAGTGTCTGCGCGCCCAGCTGCGCATGGCCCCGCAAGGCCCGGCCAACGCCCTGGCCGCGCGCATCCTGGCCGAGCACCTGGCGCTGCTGGCCGCGCACGACGATGCCGCCCTGGCCGCCGCCACCGGCGCCTCACTGGAGCAGGTCCAGGCCGCCGTCGCCCTGCTGATGTCGCTGCGGCCCCATCCGGCCCAGGCCCCAGCCATGGCCGAGCCGGCCCACATCGTGCCCGACGTGGTGGTGTGGTTTGCCGGCGGCGCCTGGCGGGTCGCGCTGGGCCGCCACAGCAGCCCGCGGGTGCGCATCTCGGCCCATTGCGAGCGCGCCCTGTCCGGCACCGGCGGCGGCAACGCGGTGCTGCGCGGCCTGCTGGACGAGGCCCGCTGGCTGGTCCGCGGCCTGGCCATGCGCAACGACACCCTGATGCGCACCGCCCAGCTGCTGGTCGAGCGCCAGCGCGGTTTCCTGGAGCATGGCGAGGAAGCCATCCTGCCGCTGACCCTGCGCGAGGTGGCCGACGCCATCGGCGTCCACGAATCGACCGTCTCACGCATCGTCTCGGGCAAGTACATCCAGACCCCGCGCGGCACCATCGAACTCAAGCGCCTGTTCGCGGTACGCCTGGAAGGCGCCGATGTCTCCGGCAGCGCGGTGCGCGCCATGGTCAAGCGCCTGATCGAGGACGAACCGCGCACCGCGCCGCTGGCCGATGAGGTCATCGCCGGCCTGCTCGCCCGCCAGGGCGTGCGCATCGCCCGCCGCACCGTGGCCAAGTACCGCGATCAGCTGTCCATCGGTCCGGCCAAGGCCCGCCAGTCCCGCCAGAACAGCCAGCAGGTCGCCGCCTGATGAACACCGCCCGCATTCTCGTCATCGACCAGGACATGGACCGCGCCGAGCGCGTGGCGACCCTGCTGGAGTTCATGGACTACACCCCGCGCATCGTCGCCGAGGTGGCCGACATCGACCCGGCACGCGCGCGCCCGACCGACTGGATGGCGGTGATCGTCGGCGAGGTGGACGATGCCGCGCTGGCCGGCTTCACCGCCTGGCTGGCCAAACAGCCGCTGCACCCGCCGGTGCTGGAGCTGCCCGGCCACGCCCCGGACGCGGCCTGGCGCGCCGCCCTGCACCGCCAGACCGTGTGGCCGCTGGATTTCCCGGTGCGCCGCACCCAGCTGCAGGACGCACTGGCCAAGGCTGCGGTCAAGCACGCCGAAGCGCAAGCCCGGGTCGGCCGCGCCCAGTCCGGCCCGACCGGGCGCAGCGCGCGCGCGGTCGAACTCAACCGCATGATCGACCAGGTCGCCCCCCACGACACCACCGTGCTGATCCTGGGCGAGTCGGGCACCGGCAAGGAAGTGGCCGCCCGCGCCCTGCACGAGCGCTCGGCCCGCCGCGCCAAGCCCTTTGTCGCGGTCAACTGCGGCGCGATCCCGGCCGATCTGCTGGAAAGCGAACTGTTCGGTCACGAGAAGGGCTCCTTCACCGGCGCCCTGACCCAGCGCAAGGGCCGTTTCGAGATGGCCGAAGGCGGCACCCTGCTGCTGGACGAGATCGGCGACATGTCCCTGGCCATGCAGGTCAAGCTGCTGCGCGTGCTGCAGGAGCGCAGCTTCGAGCGGGTCGGCGGCACCCAGACCATCAAGTGCGACGTGCGCGTCATCGCCGCCACCCACCGCGACCTGGAAGCGCGCATCGGCACCGGCCAGTTCCGCGAGGACCTGTTCTACCGGCTCAACGTGTTCCCCATCGAGATGCCCGCCCTGCGCGAGCGCATCGAGGACCTGCCCGAGCTGGTCGAGGCCATCACCCGCCAGCTGCGCGACCAGGGCCGCGGCCATGTAACCCTGTCCGAGGAAGCCATCACCGCGCTCAAGCGCCACCCTTGGCCGGGCAACGTGCGCGAGCTGTCCAACCTGATCGAGCGCCTGTCGGTGCTGCACCCGGCCGCCACCGTGCGCGCCGCCGACCTGCCGCCGCGCTACCGCGGCACGCTGCCCGGCGAAGGCCTGGACGCGGCCCCGGTGCTCTCCCAGATCGCCCGGCCGCAGATGCACCAGAGCGACCTGATGGCCGCCCTGGCCGAGCCGGTCGCCACCGCGTCGGTGCCGGTCACCATGGCCGCCCCGGCCGCCACGGCGCCGGCCAGCGACAGCACGCTGCCGGCCGCCGGCATCGACCTGCGCAACCACATCGCCACCATCGAGCTGGACCTGATCCGCGCCGCCCTGGCCCAGGCCGGTGGCGTGGTCGCCCACGCCGCGCCGCTGCTGGGCCTGCGTCGCACCACCCTGGTGGAGAAGCTGCGCAAGTACGGCATCGACCGCGAGGCCAGCGACGCCATGCCGGCGGTCGCGGCAGGTTTCTGACGGGGCCGGTGGCACGGGATTTGCCTGATCAGGTCAAGAACCCGTCCGCCGGAAAGCCGCAATGACCGACGCCATCTCCTCGATCCTCTCCCAGATCCGCGCGCATGAAGCGCGGACCCGGGAAGGGCTCGGCAGCGCCATCGACGTCGGCGGTTTGGGCAACGTCGGCAAGCCCGGCGGCACCGGCGAAACGGCGCCGGCCAACGGCGCAGGCTTCGGCCAGCTGCTGTCCAGGGCGATCGACAACGTCAGCCAGACCCAGGCCAACGCCGGCGCGCTGCAGACCGCCTTCGAACTGGGCGATCCGCGCGCCGACCTGGCCCGCACGATGGTCGCCATGCAGCAGGCGCAGGTGGCATTCCGGGCCACGGTCGAGGTCCGCAACCGCCTGGTCCAGGCCTACCAGGACGTGATGAACATGCCGGTGTGAGGCCGGGACTCGGGGTCCGGGACCCGGGACCCGGGAAAGCAGAGACAACATCGAAAGACGCACGCCACAGCTTGAATCGCCAAGACGAGAAGGCCACGGCAGGACACGCTTTCCCCGGGACTCGGGGTCCGGGACCCGGGACCCGGGAAAGCAGAGACAACATCGAAAGACGCACGCCACAGCTTGAATCGCCAAGACGAGAAGGCCACGGCAGGACACGCTTTCCCCGGGACCCGGGTCCCGGGTCCCAAGTCCCGACAGAAAAAGACAACAAGACCACAGCAGAACGCTTTCCCGGGTCCCGGGTCCCGGGTCCCGAGTCCCGAGTCCCGGGTCACCAGTCCCCGTCCCACGCCCCGACACACCAGCCCAACCCGACCCCTGACCCATGAGCGCAACCGCCCTTCCCAAAGCTGCCAACGCCCTGCGCGAGCTCGGGCGTTTCCAGGACATCCCGGTGGTGCGCCAGCTGGGCGTGTTCGTGCTGGCCGCAGCGGCCATCGCGCTGGGCCTGTGGCTGTTCTTCTGGACCCAGAAGCCGGACGACGTGATGGTCCAGGCCGGGCTGGATGCCAAGTCCACCGCCGAGGCCTCCGATGCGCTGCGCACCTCGCAGATCCCGTTCAAGCTCGACCCCGCCTCCGGCGCGCTGACCGTGCCGGCCGACCAGGCCGGTGCCGCGCGCATGGCCCTGGCCAGCGCCGGCATCGCCGCAGCCAACCCGGCTGGCTACGAGTCGCTGCAGGGCGACCAGGGCTTCGGCACCAGCCAGTTCGTCGAGAACGCGCGCTACCAGCACGCGATGGAGATCGAGCTGGCCCGCACCATCACCCAGCTGCGGCCGGTACGCGAAGCCCGGGTCCACCTGGCCATGCCCAAGCCGTCGGCCTTCACCCGCCAGAACGAGCCGGCCAGTGCCTCGGTGGTGCTGCAGCTCAACGCCGGCCAGACCCTGGAACAGAACCAGATCGATGCGATCGAGCGCCTGGTGGCCTCCTCGGTGTCGGACCTATCGCCCGAGCGGGTCACCGTGGTCGACCAGTTCGGCCGCCTGCTCTCGCAGGACGATCCGACCAGCGAGGAGGCGGTCAGCAACAAGCAGTTCGAACAGCAGCGCCGTCAGGAAGCGATGTACGTGCAGCGCATCGAGGAACTGCTGGCGCCGATGACCGGCGCTGGCCGGGTCAGCGCCAAGGTCAGCGTGGACATGGACTTTGCCCAGACCGAGCAGGCCAGCGAGACCTACGGCCCGCAGCCGGCGATCGTGCGCAGCGAACAGCTGAGCGAATCGGGCACCCTGTCCCCTTCCAACGCCAACGCCCAGGGCGTGCCGGGCAGCGCCAGCAACACCCCGACCCCGGCCAACACCGCCAGCCCGGCCGCACCGGCCAATGGCGCCGCGCCGGCCGCCGACGCCACCGCTACCGCCAATCCCGGCGGTGGCCAGGGCACGCGCAGCTCGGTCCGCAACTACGAGATCGACCGCACCCTGACCCATACCCGCCAGGCCACTCCGCGCATCCGCCGGGTCACCGCCGCGGTGCTGGTGGACAACGTGGCCGGTGCCCCGGCCGCCGCGGGCAAGCCCGCCGCCAGCCGCGCGCTCAGCGACGCCGAACTCAAGCGCATCCAGACTCTGGTCCAGCAGGCCATCGGCTACGACCAGCAGCGCGGGGATGTGGTCTCGGTGGTCAACGCGCCGTTCGCCGCGTCGGCCATCGACGCGCCGGACACTTCGGTGCCGCTGTGGCAGGACCCGCGCACCCTGACGATCGCGCGCCTGGTCCTGGGCGGGCTGGCGGTGCTGGGACTGATCTTCTTCGTGCTGCGCCCGGCCTTCAGGTCGATGCTCTCCCCGCGCGGCGCAGCCGGCAGCGCCCTGGCGCCGGTGGCTGCTGGGCCGCAGGTGATGCCCACGGTGGCCGGCGAGATGGTGGAGGACGAGGACGTGCCGGTGAAGCTCTCCCCGGCCTATTCGCCCAAGCCGGTGCTGCCGCCGGCCCCGGGCTTCGACCAGAAACTGCAGAGCGCGCGCGAGATCGCCAGCGCCGATCCCAAGCGCGTGGCCCAGGTCGTGCGCGAGATGGTGGCTTCCGATGGCTGACCAGGACGAAAAACTCAGCGGCACCCAGCGCGCGGCCGTGGTCCTGCTGTCGCTGGGCGAAGCCCAGGCCGCCGAAGTGCTCAGGCACATGGGCGCCCGGGAAGTACAGAAGCTCGGCCTGGCCATGGCCAGCGTCGGCGACATCCCGCACAAGGTGGTCGAGCAGATCATCGGCCAGTTCGTCGACACCCTGCAGCAGCCGGCCAAGATCGGCGACGGTGCCGACGAGTACGTGCGCGCCGTGCTGATGCAGGCGCTGGGCGAGGAACGTGCCAGCGGCCTGATCGACCGCATCCTGACCGGCCGCAACACCCCCGGCCTGGAAGCGCTCAAGTGGATGGAGCCCAAGGCCATTGCCCAGCTGGTGCGCAACGAACACCCGCAGATCATCGCCATCGTCATGGCCCACCTGGAAGGCGACCAGGCCGCCGAAGTGCTCAAGTGCCTGCCGGCCGAGCTGCACGGCGACCTGCTGGTGCGCATCGCCACCCTGGACGGCATCCCGCCGCAGGCGCTGGCCGAACTCAATGACGTGATGGCGCGCCAGTTCACCGGCAGCCAGACCAAACCCTCGGCCATCGGCGGGGCCAAGGTCGCGGCCAACATCCTCAATTTCGTCGAGGCCGGCCAGGACGAAGCGCTGCTCAAGGCCATCGCCGAGGTGGACGACAGCCTGGGCACGCAAATCCGCGACCTGATGTTCGTGTTCGACAACCTGGCCGGGCTGGACGACCGCACCATGCAGGCGATCCTGCGCGAGGTCTCCACCGACAAGCTGGCCCTGGCCATGCGCGGCGCCGACATGCGGGTGCGCGAGAAGATCACCCGCAACATGTCCCAGCGCGCGGCCGAGATCCTGCTCGACGACATGGAAGCGCGCGGCCCGGTGCGCCTGGCCGAAGTGGAAGCGGCGCAGAAGGACATCCTGGACCAGGTCCGCAAGATGGCCGAGGCCGGCGAGATCTCCATCAGCACCCGCGCCGAGGCCCTGATCTGATGCGCAGCCCCTTCGCACCCGCCGCCGATGCGGTGCGCTGGAACGCCCCCGGCCTGGGGCCGGCCGCGGCCGAGCCGGCCTTGCCCAAGCCGCCGACCGCCGCCGAGATCGACCAGATCCGCAGCGCCGCCCAGGAAGAGGGCCACGCGGCCGGCTATGCCGCCGGTGTCGCCGCCGGCCAGGCCGAGGTGCAGCGCCGCATCGCCCAGATCCAGGGCGTGCTGGATGGCTTCATCCATCCGCTGGCGCGCCTGGATGGCGAAGTGGCCGATGCGCTGGCGGACCTGTCGGTGCGCATCGCCGGGGTGCTGGTCGGACGCGCCTATGCCGCCGACCCGACCCTGCTGGCCGACCTGGTGCGCGAAGCCCTGGATGCGGTGGGCAGCGGCAGCCGCGAGATCGAACTGCGCCTGCACGGCGATGATTTCGGCGTGCTCGCCCCGCACCTGGCCGGCCTGGACGGCGTGCGCCTGACCGCCGACCCGGCCCTGGGCCGCGGCGAACTGCGCCTGCACAGCGAGGGCGTGCGCATCGACGGCACGCTTCATGCACGGCTGCAGTCGGTGCTGGAAGCCGCCCTGGCCGCCAGCGACGAGGCCACGACCCCGCAATGAACACCACCGCGCACCGCGCCGCCACGATCGAGGGCCTGCAGGGCGCACGCAACCTGCGCCTGGCCGAGCGGCTGCGCGCGGCCGCGCCGGAGCCGCCGCACATGGGCCTGGTCCGCGAAGGCGTGCTGCGCCGCGCGGTCGGCCTGACCCTGGAAGCCTCCGGCTGCAGCGCGCCGAGGGGCTCGCGCTGCCGCGTGGCCACCTCCGGCGGACGTTGGGTCGATGCCGAGGTGGTCGGCTTCTCCGGCGACCGCACCTACCTGATGCCGACCGGCGACCTGCAGGGCCTGCTGCCCAACGCGCGCGTGGTCTGGACCCGTCGCAAGGGCGAAGTGGCCGTCGGCGAAGGCCTGCTCGGCCGGGTCATCGACAACGAAGGCGCACCGCTGGACGGCAAGGGCCCGATCCGCGCCGAACGCTACGTGCCGCTGGCTGGCACTCCGATCAACCCGCTCTCGCGGATGCCGATCAGCGAGTCGCTCGATGTCGGCGTGCGCGCGATCAACGCCGTGCTGCCGATCGGCCGCGGCCAGCGCGTGGGCCTGTTCGCCGGCTCGGGCGTGGGCAAATCCACGCTGCTGGGGATGATGACCCGCTTCACCGGGGCCGACGTCATCGTGGTCGGGCTGATCGGCGAACGCGGCCGCGAAGTGCGCGATTTCGTCGAAGCCACGCTGGGCGAGGAAGGCCTGCGCCGTGCGGTCGTGGTCGCCGCCCCGGCCGACCGTCCACCACTGGCGCGCCTGCATGGCGCGCTGCGCGCCACCGCGATCGCCGAGTGGTACCGCGACCAGGGCCTGCAGGTGCTGCTGCTGATGGATTCGCTGACCCGCTTCGCCCAGGCCCAGCGCGAGATCGGGCTGTCGGTCGGCGAGCCGCCGACCACCCGCGGCTATCCGCCCAGCGTGTTCGCCAAGCTCCCGGCCCTGGTGGAGCGTGCCGGCATGGGCGCCGACGGGCGCGGTTCGATCACCGCCTTCTATACCGTGCTGACCGAAGGCGATGACCAGCAGGAGCCGATCGCCGACGCCTCGCGCGCCATCCTTGACGGCCACATCGTGCTGACCCGACGCATCGCCGATGCCGGCCAGTACCCGGCCATCGACATCGAGCAATCCGTCAGCCGGGTGATGCAGGACATCACCGACGCGCCCTGGCGCGAACACATCCGCAAGCTCAAGCGCCTGATCGCCGCCTACAACGCCCAGCGCGACCTGATCGCGATCGGCGCCTACCAGCGCGGCAGCGATCCGAATGTGGACCAGGCGCTGGCGCGCTGGCCGGCGATCCAGAATTTCCTCGGCCAGGACGTGCGCGAGTGCTCGGATGTGGCCGCCAGCCGCGATGCGCTCTCGCGCCTGCTCGACGAGGGCAACGGCCAGCCGTTCCCGCTCACGCAGTAACCGTTTCAACCCACGAAAGCCCCCACGCAAGAGACCCACGACCATGCGCTCCCAACGGCTCGACCCGCTGATCAAGGTGACCCAACAGCGCCAGGATGAGGCCGCCCGCACGGTGGCCGAACGCGAACAGGCCGTGCGCGAGCAGCAGGAGCGCCTGGAGGCGCTGCGCCGCTACGCCGAGGAATACGCCGCCTCGCCGGCCAACGCGACCATTTCGCCGGCGCTGCTGGTCAACCGCATCGCCTTCCGCGAGCGGCTCAATGCGGCCGTGGTACAGCAGGCCGGCATCGTCGACAGGAGCCGCCAGCTCAGCGACGTCGAACGCGCCCGCCTGATGCTGGCCAGCCGCCAGACGCTGGTGCTGGAGAAGCTGGCCGACAGCTATCGCGCCCAGGAAGCACAGGTCGAACAGGCCAAGGCCCAGCGCGAGCTGGACGAGATCGGCAGCCGTCGCAGCAACGTGACCGCCCTGGCGATCAGCGCGGGAGAGGACGCATGAGCGTGGGCAACGCCACCGCAACGCAGGGCAACGTGCTGCTGGCCGGCGCCGGTGGCGGCGGCTTGGCCAATGCCCGCGCGCCCAGCGAGGCGGCGCAGGACCGGCTCAGCTACGCCGACTTCGCCGCCAGTGCCGATGCCAGCGCCAACTCGGCTTCCCCCCAGGACGCAGCTGCGCCCGCGGCGGCCAGCCCCGCTGGCCTGGCGCCGCCGCCCTCCACCACGACGGCGCTTGCCATGCACAACGTGTCCTCCTTGCAGCAGGGCGCAGCCGCTGCGGCGGCCGCCACCAACCAGGCCGCCTCCCTGGCCGCCAATGCCGCCAAGCTAGTGGGCACGACGGCCGCTTCGGCCACTGCGCAGGCCAAGGACAGCGCCAGGATGGCCGCCGCCGAGGCACCGGCCGATGCGTTGTCGATGCGCGCCGCGCTAGGGGCGCAGGAACCGGGCGATGCCGCCACGACGCCTCCGCTGGCGACCAGGTTCGCCGAGGCCACCGACGCCGACCCCGCGGCTGAAGCCACCCCGCCGGCCGAGACCACGCTGTCCCAGCAGATGCTGGCGCTGCTGGCCGGCAGCCTGGCGATCGCTGCACCGGCCCCGCCCGCGCAGAACGCGGTGACCCTGCCGGTCGCCGACACCAGCGCCACCGGCGCAGGCACCGGCACGGCTTCGGCACTGATGGCCAGCAATGCCGCCAGCCAGCTGCAGCAATCGCCGGGCCTGGCCCAGGCCGGCGCACTCTCGGCGCTGCTCGATCCCAGGGCCGCCGCATCCACCGACACGCCGGCCGATGCGCTCAAGCTGGCGCTGAACGTGGCGGCCGACGCAGATGCTGGCAGCACGTTCGCGGTGCAGACCGACAAGGACGACAGGACTTCATTGTTTGGCCTGTCCGGCACCGGCGCCACCGCGCCCACGTTGGATCGTCCGCTGACCAGCAACGCGGTCACCGCCACGCCGCTGGCCATGCCGACGCGCCCGGACGATGGCTTCGACGATGGCCTGGGCGCACGCATCGGGTGGATGGCCGAACAGAAGCTTGGCCATGCGCAGATCCGCCTCAACCCGGAAAACGCCGGCCCGATCGATGTGCGCATCCAGCTGGACGGCAGCCAGGTCAACGCCAGCTTCCACAGCGCCAGTGCCGAGGTGCGTCAGGCACTGGAAGCCAGCCTGCCGCGCCTGCGCGAAATGCTCGGTCAGCAGGGCATGCAGCTGGGCAACACCGACATCGGCCAGGGCCAGGCGCAGCAACAATCCGGGCAGGGCCAGCCCGCACCGCGCGGCGTCACCGGCGGCAGCGACACCGGCACCCTGGCCGGCGTTGCCGCCGCACCCGCCCCGATCCTCGTGCGCAGCCGCGGCCTGCTGGACGAGTACGCCTGATCGCCCGCGCCGTGGCACCCGGCGCAAGCGCCGGCGCGGGTGGTGCCCCTAGCGCTACGACGCCAGGGGACCGCTGTAGCCGTCAACGAAACCATCAACGAAACTGCCCAGGCCCGCTGCCGCGAACAACACCAGGGCCGCGGCCAGCAAGATGTTGCGGCTGTTCCTGCGATAGCCGATGACCAGGCAGATGACGCCCACGGCCAGCAGTGCGTACTCGAGAATGTCCATATTCGTTCTCCGGTGATGTGAAAGGTCGCCCTGGCGCGCGTCGGCCAGGCCAGCTCGAAAGTTCCCGGTTTTCAGCCCTGAAACCCAGCCCGCGCGTGCGCCGGGCCGGCCCAAGCGGTGACCGGCTCATCGTCCAGCGTGGCGCACGCGCGCGGTGTGGTGGCGACATGGGCGCGCGGGCCTGTGCATGCCTCGGTCATCTTTACCTTCCCTGTTCGATGAAGGGGTTGCCCCCAGCGGCGGGTTTTTTTCCCGGCCCTGCGCACGGAGCGGCCGGCACGGGGATTGTTCGGTCCGGTGCGGCGGGCGTCAAGCTCGCGGACCGGGCCTGAAACCCACGCGCGACCTGCGCTTCGGGTCGGCCCGGCGAGGCGAGGTCCGTACGACATCGGCACCGCAAGCCCCCAGTCGGCTGCGCTGATCGCCTGATCGCCGCCTGCTGCCCGACCGCCGACGGAATCCCGCCGCCGCCACCGTCGGCGCTTCGTCGCGCCACCCGCCAGCAACCCCGCGGCTGCGGCACGCGGCTTGCAGTGGCATCGGAGGAGTCCTTTTCCATCAATACCGGAGTTGTTCCCGTGGCGACCAAACCCGCAGCGGCCGATGCGCCGAAGAAGAAGAGCAAGCTGCCGCTGATCATCGGCGCGGTGGTGCTGCTGGGCGGCGGCATGGCCGGTGGCTGGTTCCTGCAGCAGCGCGGCGCCAAGCATGCCGCGACCGCCGAAGCTGGGCCCCGCGCTGCGCCCGCCAGGGCCGCGGCCACCTACTACGCGCTGGAACCGGCCTTCGTGGTCAACCTGGCCGATACCGATGCCAACCGCTACCTTCAGTGCGACGTGCAGCTCATGACCCGCGATCCGGACACGCTCAAGGCCATCGAGGCCCAGGCCCCGGCCATCCGCAACCGCCTGCTGCTGCTGTTCGGCCAGCAGACCTCGGTGCAGCTGGCCCAGCGCAGCGGCAAGGAGCGCCTGCAGGCGGCGGCGCTGGAGGAGGTCAAGAAGGTGCTGGCCGCCGAAGGTGGCGCCAACAAGCCCGAAGCGGTGATCTTCACCAGCCTGGTCGTGCAGTGATGAGCGAGGAGCTGCTGTCCCAGGAGGAAATCGACGCCCTGCTCCACGGCGTGGACAGTGGCGCGGTGGGCATGGGTCCGGCCGCCGCGCCGGGCGAAGTGCGCAGCTACGACTTCAACAACGCCGGCCGTGTCGTGCGCAGCCGCCTTCCCGGACTGGACACGGTCAACGAGCGCTTCGTGCGCAACTTCAAGACTGGCCTGTTCAACCTGCTGCGGCGTGCGCCGGAGCTGACCTACCGCGGCACCGACGTGCTGCGCTTCGACGAATACGCCAACGCCCTGCCGGTGCCGGCCAGCGTCACCCGCGTGCACATGGCCCCGCTCAAGGGCACCGCCCTGGTGGTGTACGAGCCGCGCCTGGTGTTCACCGTGGTGGAGAACTTCTTCGGCGGCACCGGGCGGATGCCGGCGCGCCTTGAAAACCGCGAGTTCACCCCGTCCGAGCAGCGGGTGATCCAGCTGATGCTCAAGCAGACCTTCACCGACCTGGCCGAGGCCTGGACACCGCTGCTGGCAGTGCATTTCCAGGCGCTGCCGCCCGATCCCTACACCCCGATCGGCGAGCTGATGGACGGCCGCGACCACATGGTGGTCAGCCGGTTCTCGGTGGCGCTGGAAACCGGCGGCGGCGATTTCGCCATCGCCATTCCCTACAGGATGCTCGAACCGCTGCGCGAGGACCTGGAAGCCCCCCGCCGCCCGCACGCCGAACCGGACACCACCTGGGCCCGTGCGATGCGCACGGCCATCGAACAGGCCAGCCTGGAAGTGAGCCTGTCCATCGCCCATCGTCAGATCAGCCTGCGCGAGCTGTCGCGCCTGAAGGTCGGCGACATCATCCCGATCGAGCTGGCACGCCCCGTGCATCTGGAAGTCGAACGCACGCCGATGTCCGTCGGCGAGTTCGGCACCCACAACGGCTTCAACGCCTTCAAGGTCACCCAGGTGCAGTTCCCGCACGTGCCCTCCTCCAATGATTCCCAAGAGCCTGTCGCCTCATGAGCACCGAGAACGCCGCCCCCGCCGCCTTCGATCCGCTGACCGCCGAGCCCGGCGCGCCGGTGGCCGGCGACCTGAACCTGGACGTCATCCTGGACGTGCCGGTGCAGCTGTCGCTGGAAGTGGGCCGCACCCGCATCCCGATCCGCGACCTGCTGCAGCTCACCGCCGGTTCGGTGGTGGAGCTGGAACGCGCCGCCGGCGAACCGTTGGACGTGTTCGTCAACGGCACCCTGATCGCCCAGGGCGAAGTGGTGGTGGTCAACGAGCGTTTCGGCGTGCGCCTGACCGACGTGGTCAGCCCGGCCGAGCGCATCAAGAGGCTCAAGTGAATCCTGCGGCGCCCGCACCGGCGCCGGCCCACCCGGCGCCCGGCGCGGGCGCCGCATCGCCGTTGATCGCAGTCCCGGCGATGGCCATTGCCTCCACCAATGCCGGCAACACCGCTGCACCGGATCAAGCCAGCCAGATGCCAGCCCAGCGCGAAGCCACGTCAGCCGCGGCCGCGCCTGCCGGCAACGCGCCGACACAGGCCCGGGCCACTGGCAGCGACGCCGCACTCGCCGGCAACGCGCCAGCCAGCGCACCGGCGCAGGTCGAAAAGCAGTTCACCGTGCCCGGTCACCCGGCCAGTACCGCCACCACCACCCAGCTGGGCACGCCGATCGGTGCGCCTGCGGCTTCGCCCGGCGGCGCCGGCAGCATCGGTGGCGCCGTGCTCGCCCTGGTCCTGGTGGTCGGCCTGATCCTGGTATTGGGATGGCTGGCCAAGCGCATGCCGGGGATCGGCGGGGCCAGCAATCCGGCGTTGAAGGTGATCGGATCGCTGTCCCTGAGCCCGCGCGAACGGGTGGTGGTGGTGGCCGTCGGTGACACCCAGCTGGTGCTGGGCACCGGCGCCGGCGGCACCCGCCTGCTGCACCAGCTCGACACACCGCTGCCCGTCACCCCGGCCAAGGCGCCACCCGCCTTCGCCCAGGTGCTGGCGCAACGCTTGGGCAGAAAGCCGTGAGCCGCCCGCGTGTCCGGTCACGTGCCCGCCTGATCCGCCTGCTGGTGGTCCTGTTGCTGGGCATTGCCCTGCCGCTGGCCGGCAGCGCGTTGGCCCAGCAGGCCGCCGCACCAGCCGCGCCGCAGGCCCAGGCCCCGGCCGCCACGCCGGCGCAGAACAGCCTGCCCAGCGTCGCCGACCTGGCCGGCCAGCAGCTGCCGCAGGTCAACGTCGGCCAGGTCGGCGGCGAGAAGGTCAGCATGCCGCTGCAGGTGCTGCTGCTGATGACCTCCATCACGCTGCTGCCGGCGGCGCTGCTGGGGATGACTGCCTTCACCCGGATCATCATCGTGCTGGGCCTGCTGCGCCAGGCATTGGGCACCGGCCAGACGCCGTCCAACCAGGTGCTGCTGGCGCTGGCGCTGTTTTTGACCTTCATGGTGATGACGCCGGTGTTCGATGCGTCCTGGGCCCACGGCATCGCGCCGTACCTGGACAAGACCATGGACTTCAAGACCGCATGGAGCGCGGCGATCGACCCGTTCCGCGGCTTCATGCTGGCCCAGGTCCGGCAGAACGACCTGATGACCTTTGCCGGCCTGTCCCACACCGGGCCCTATGCCAATGCGCAGGACGTGCCGTTCGGCGTGCTGGCCGCCTCGTTCCTGACCAGCGAGCTGAAGACCGCCTTCGAGATCGCGTTTTTGATCTACATTCCGTTCGTGATCATCGACCTGGTGGTGGCCAGCGTGCTGATGTCGATGGGCATGATGATGCTCTCGCCGATGCTGATCTCAGCGCCGTTCAAGATCCTGCTGTTCGTGCTGGTCGACGGCTGGGTCCTGGTGGTCGGCTCGCTGGCCTCAAGCTTCAATCCGTTCTGACGCCAGGGGCAAAAGCGACCCCTCCCCAGCCCTCCCCTGCGCTGCGCGCAAGGGAGGGGGCCAGAGCACACGGCGACAACCAGGCTGACCCGCTTTTCGCCCCCTCCCTTGCGCAGGGGAGGGCCAGAGCACACGGCGACAACCAGGCTGACCCGCTTTCCGCCCCCTCCCTTGCCCGCGCAGCGCGCAGGGGAGGGCTGGGGAGGGGTCGCTTTTGCTTTTGCTTCCGCCTCCGCTTTGCGCCTCAGTCCGGCAGCGCCAGCCGCCGCAACAGGTCCTCCAGCACCGCATCGGTCTGCTGAAGCACCTCGTGGTTCCAGTAGCGCACGACGCGGTAGCCGGCCGCGTTCAGGGCGGCGGTCCGGCGCGCATCGGCCTGGGCCCGAGCGCCGTGCTGCCCGCCGTCCAGTTCCACGATCAATCGGGCCGCCGGCGCGGCGAAATCGGCGATGAAGCCTGCGATCGGCATCTGCCGGCGGAACTTCACGCCCGCCAGCTGCCGGCCGCGCAGGCGCTGCCAGAGCCGGTGCTCGGCGTCGGTGGGGGCGTTGCGCAGCGTGCGTGCGCGGTGACGCAAGGCATCCATGCCTGGGTCCTGGGTCTGGAAAGACAACCCAGCGTAGCAAGGCTGGCGGGGCTGCTGGAAGCCCAAAGCAACCCCTCCCCAACCCTCCCCTGCGCTGCGCGCAAGGGAGGGGGCCAAAAGCCCTGGTCGTCAGCGGACTGGATTGGCCCGGCCCTCCGGCAGCGCAGACGAGGGGCGCGAAAAGCCTGCCGGCGTCGCTGTTGCCGTGCGCTCTGCCCCCTCCCTTGCGCGCAGCGCAGGGGAGGGCTGGGGAGGGGTCGCTTCTGCCGCGAAAGGTCGCTCCCATGCAGCGACCACCCCGGGGGCCGCACCCACCAACCCCGGCACGCGCCTTGCAACTGCCCTGCGCAGGCGCCGGGCTTCCGGCGCGTCCTCTCAACATCGCGCAGCACGCCATGACCCCCGAAACCGCCATGACCGAAATTTCCCGCGGGCTGGAGACCGCCCTGGTCCTGGGCGCGCCGCCGCTGCTGGCGGTGCTGGTGATCGGGGTGGTGGTGGGGATCGCCCAGGCCGCCACCCAGATCAACGAGCCGACCATCGCCTTCGTGGTCAAGGCGCTGACCCTGGTGGCGACCCTGGCGGTGGCCGGCAACTTCCTGCTCGGCCGGTTGACCAGCTTCACCGTCGATCTGTTCCACCGCATCCCGCAGCTGATTGGCTAAGCGGCAGGCACTGCGCGCCATGGACACCGTGACCCTGACCACGTCCACCGGCGTGGACCTGTTCGGCCTGCTGGCCACGGTGCTGTGGCATGCGCTGCGGATCGGTGCGGCGGTGCAGGTGCTGCCGGTGATCGGCGGCCGGACTCTGCCGGCGCGGGTGCGCCTGATCCTGGTGTTGGCCCTGTCGGCCACACTTTCCACGGTATTGCCGCCGGCCCCGCCGATGGCGATCGATGCGGCCACGGTGCTGGGCGTGCTGCGCGAGTTCACCGTCGGCATCGCCATCGGCCTGATGCTGCGGCTGGCGTTCGAGGCCGGGCAGCTGGCCGGCGAACTGGTGTCCCAGGGCATGGGCCTGTCGTTTGCGACCATGGCCGATCCGCTGAGCGGGGCGTCCTCGCCGGTGCTGGCGCAGTGGTTCTTCCTCGTGTTCTCGCTGCTGTTCTTCACCCTGGACGGGCACCTGGCGCTGATCAGCCTGCTGGCCGACAGCTACGTCAACCTGCCCATCGGCGCAGCCCTGCCCGATCGCCAGGCGGTGCTGTCGGCGGTGCCGGAATTCTTCGGCGCCTGCCTGCGCGCCGGGGTGCTGCTGGCGCTGCCGGTGATCATGGCGCTGCTGGCGGTGAATATCGCGTTCGGGGTCCTTGCCCGCGCGGCCCAGCAACTCAATCCCATGCAGATCGGCCTGCCGGTCTCGCTGCTGGTCGGCCTGGTCCTGCTGATGCTGCTGGCACGCCAGCTGCAGGCCCCGGTACAGGCGCTGTTCGACCAGGCCTTTGCCGCCGCGCACGCGGTCACTGGCTGAACACGGCCGCCTGACAGGACCGCACGATGAGCAGCCAGGACCAGGAAGACCGCACCGAGGCCCCGACCGAAAAACGCCTGCGCCAGGCCCGGGAGAAAGGCAACGTCCCGCGCTCGCGCGAACTGGCCAACGTGGCCGTGCTGGGCTGCGCGGTGCTGGCACTGAAGGCCAGCGCCGGCCACATCGGCGCGGCCAGTCGCGACTGGATGCGGGCCGCGCTGCACTACGACCGCGCCCTGCTCGACGCGCCCGACCGGCTGCTGCCGCACGCCGCGGGCCTGCTGGGATCGCTGGTGGCGCCGATGCTGCCGATGCTCTTCGCTGCGCTGATCGCCTGTGCGATTTCCCCGGCGATCATGGGCAGCCTGCGCTTTGCCGGGCAGTCGCTGCAGCCGGATTTCTCGCGTCTGAACCCGATGTCCGGCCTGGCCCGGATGTGGGGCAGGGAAAGCCTGGCCGAGGTGCTGCGCTCGCTGCTGCGGGTGGCCTTGATCGGCGGGATCGGCGGCTGGATGGTGTACCGCGCGTTCAAGGCCTTGCTGGGCATGCCGCAGGCCTCGCTGGAGCAGTCGGTGGCCGGCGGGGTGCAGATGGCCATGACCACGTTGCTGGCCATGGTCGGTGCGCTGGGCGCACTGGCCCTGATCGACGTGCCGTGGCAGCACTTCCAGTACCGGGCCAGGCTGAAGATGACCAAGCAGGAGATCCGCGACGAGCACAAGGAGGCCGAGGGCAATCCGGAGATGAAGGCCCGGGTGCGCCAGGTGGCCATGCAGATGTCGCGGCGCCGGATGATGGAGGCGGTGCCCACCGCCGATGTGGTGCTGGTCAACCCCACCCACTACGCGGTGGCCCTCAAGTACAAGGCCGACGGCGGCATGCGCGCGCCGGTGGTGGTGGCCAAGGGCATGGACGAGATGGCCATGGCGATCCGCGAACTGGCCGGGCAGCACCGCATCGCGGTGGTCGAGGCCCCGCCGCTGGCACGGTCCTTGTACAGGCAGGCCCAGCTCGATCAGGAAATCCCGGTGAAGCTCTACGCAGCCGTCGCACAAGTCCTCTCCTACGTGTACCAGCTGCGCGCCTGGGCCCCTGGTCGCGGGCCGATGCCCTCGCTGGCCGAGGTCGATGCCGGACCCGAGGGCGCGGTCGACTTCGATCCGCACGGCGCCGGGGAGTCCTCGCCGTGAGCGCACAACCCGGACGGATCTCCGTCAACGGCGTGATCGGCGCGATCCGGAGCGGTGCGGCCGCCCCGCTGGTGGTGGTGGCGATGCTGGCCATGGTGATCGTGCCGCTGGCGCCGATCGTCCTGGACGGGCTGTTCACCATCAACATCGCCCTGTCGCTGGTGGTGATGCTGGCGGTGGTGTACGTGAAGCGGCCGCTGGAGTTCTCGATCTTCCCCAGCGTCCTGCTGATGGTCACCCTGCTGCGGCTGGCGCTGAACGTGGCCTCCACCCGGGTGGTCCTGCTGCACGGCCACAAGGGTCCGGGCGCGGCCGGCCATGTGATCGAGTCCTTCGGCCAGTTCGTGATCGGCGGCAGCTTTGCCGTGGGCATCGTGGTCTTCGCGATCCTGACCATCGTCAACTTCGTGGTGGTCACCAAGGGCGCCGGGCGCATCTCCGAGGTCTCGGCGCGCTTCATCCTGGACGCCCTGCCCGGCAAGCAGATGGCGATCGATGCCGACCTCAACGCCGGCCTGCTGACCCGCGAGGAAGCCAAGGCCCGCCGCCAGGAAGTGCGCGAGGAAGCCGACTTCTACGGCTCGATGGATGGTGCCTCCAAGTTCGTCCGCGGCGATGCCATCGCCGGCATGCTGATCCTGGCGATCAACATCATCGGTGGCCTGCTGATCGGCGTGCTCCAGCACGACATGGGCTTCGGCGATGCGTTCAGGACCTACACCCTGCTGGCCATCGGCGACGGCCTGGTCGCGCAGCTGCCGGCGCTGCTGATCGCCACCGCGGTGGCGATGTTGGTGACCCGCTCCACCGGCGAGCAGGACATGGGCGCCACGGTGTCCAGGCAGGTGTTCGGCCACCAGCGCGCGCTGACCGTGGCCGCGCTGCTGCTGGGCCTGATCGGGATCATCCCGGGCATGCCCAACATCCCGTTCCTGCTGCTGGCCGGCATCCTGGGCTTTGCCGCCTTCAGGCTGCACCAGCGCACCCTGGCCGCGCCCCAGGCCGAAGCCGCCGCGGCGGCCAGTGCCGGCGCCGCCGCCGCGCCCAATGCCGAGCTGAGCTGGGACGAGATCCGCCCGGTCGAGCCGCTGGCCCTGGAAGTGGGCTACAAGCTGATCGCGCTGGTGGACAAGCAACAGGGCGGCGAGCTGCTGGCGCGGCTCAAGGGCGTGCGCCGCAAGCTGACCCAGGACCTGGGCTTCCTGATCCCGGCCGTGCACGTGCGCGACAACCTGGAGCTGGCTCCGGGCCAGTACCGGGTGCTGGTCCACGGGGTGCCGCTGGCCGGTGGCGAGATCCACCCGGATCGCGAACTGGCCCTGGACCCGGGCCGGGTGTTCGGGGCGCTGGACGGCATCCCCGGCAAGGACCCGGCCTTCGGCCTGGATTCGACCTGGATCCTGCCCAGCCAGCGCGCGCATGCCGAATCGCTGGGCTACACCGTGGTCGATGCGGCCACGGTGGTCGCCACCCATCTGTCGCACCTGATCCGCGAGCGCGCCGCCGAACTGCTGGGCCTGGAAGAAGTACAGCAGCTGCTGGCCACCCTGGGCCGCGGCGGCAACGCCAAGCTGGTCGAGGACCTCACGCCCAAGCTGCTGCCGCTGTCGGTGGTGGCCAAGGTGCTGCAGTCGCTGCTGACCGACAGGGTCCCGCTGCGCCAGATCCGTCAGATCGTGGAGACCCTGCTCGAGCACGCCCCGCATACCCAGGACCCGGCCCAGCTCACCGCCGCGGTGCGCGTGGCGTTGGGCCGCTTCATCGTCCAGGAGATCAACGGCATGGCCGAAGAGTTGCCGGTCTACACCCTGGCCCCGCAGCTGGAACGGGTGCTGCAGGATTCGGTCAACGGCGCCGGCGCCGCGCTGGAGCCGGGCCTGGCCGAACGCATCCACCAGAACCTGAGCCAGTGCGTGACCCAGCAGGAAAGCAAGGGCGAACCGGCCGTGCTGCTGGTCCCCGGCGGGGTGCGCGCCTCCATCGCCCGCCTGGTCCGCCACAGCGTGCCGGCGCTGTCGGTGCTGGCCTATTCGGAAGTGCCCGAGGACAAGCGCCTGCGGCTGGTGGGGGCGGTGGGCTGAGCCGGAAGGTGGGTTCGCGCGGATTCCTGCGTCGACCCCGCCTCGGTGGTCCCGGGTCCGCGCCAGGCGCTGCCGGGGCCATGGGCACGCCGGCGATCGGCCATGCCGGGGCTTCCGCGCCGACACACCGTCGCTGCCTGCGCCCGGCGATCGCGGCACGGGTCCTGCATGGCCCTGGACAGCGTGATGCCGGGTGGCCGGCAGCGCAGGAGGTCCACTGAAAATGAACATCAAGCGTTTCGTTGCCAGCGACATGCGCACCGCCCTGCGGATGATCCGTGATGCGCAGGGCCCCGATGCGGTGATCCTGTCCAGCCAGCCGGTGGCCGGTGGCATCGAAGTGGTCTCGGCCACCGGCTACGACCAGGCCGCTCTGGCCCGGGCCATGCGCGCCGCCGGTGCCGACCCGACCGACTCCAGCCCGGCCGCACTGTCGGCCCTGGCCCAGGGCCACGCCGGAATCTCGGCAGCCGCCGGAATCCCGGCGCCGCCCGCACCGCCCGCAACACCAGCCGACACGGGCGCCGCAGCGGCCGGCCGCCAGGCCGACCCGGCCGCCGCGTTCGCCGCGGCCCTGACCAGCCCCCGCGCCGAAACCGCCGCCCCGGAGTCGCTGCTGGCCCGCGCCCGTGCCCGCCTGCGCGGCCAGCATGGCGAACAGACCCTGGCCGAACAGGCTCCAGCTCCGGCTCCGGCCGCGCCGACCCGCACCGCCGCACCGGCGCAGCTGCATGCCGCCCAGGCCGAGGTGGCGCAAACGCCGGTCCCCGACTTCGCCGCCAGCCTGCGTGCGCGCCTGGCAGCCAGCCAAGCCCAGGCGCGCGTCACCCAGGACATGACCGGCACCGACCAGGCCCAGCTCGCCGCGCCGCTGGCCCAGGTCACGGTCGGCGCGGAGGTCGAAGCCGCCGCGCCGGCTGCGCTCACGCCGGCCGCAGCGCCAGTCGAGGCCGATCGTCCAGCGCTGTCGCTGGTACCCACCGCCGAGGTCGACCCGGCGATTGCCGCCATGCGCGAGGAGATGGCCCGCATGCGCGCGCTGATGGAAACGCAGATCGAGCAGCTCTCGCTGGAGCGCCTGCGCGGGTCGCCGGCGCGGGCGGCGGCCTTCGATGCGCTGATCGGCCACGGCTGCGAGCAGTCGCTGGCCCAAGCCGTGGCCCTGCGCATCGACCCGGCGCTGCCGGTGTCGCAGATCAATGCCGCGCTGATAGCCGAGCTGGCCCGCAGCCTGTCCATCGCCGCTTCCGAATCGATCGACGAAGGCGGGGTGATCGCCCTGGTCGGCCCGACCGGCGCCGGCAAGACCACCACCGCGGCCAAGCTGGCCGCGCGCTTCGCCGCCCGCCACCGCGCCCGCGACGTGGCCCTGGTCACCACCGACTGCGAGCGTCCCGGCGCACACGAACAACTGCAGGCCCATGGCCGCAAGCTGGGCATCACCGTATGCGAGGCGCGCGGGATCGGCGGCCTGCAGCTGGCGCTGGAGCAGCTGGCCGACTACCCGCTGGTGCTGGTCGATACCACCGGCTACGCGCCGACCGACCGCGCCCTGTTCAACCAGATCCTGTGGCTGCGCGCCACGCGCAAGGTCCGCAGCCTGCTGGTGCTGCCGGCCAATGGCCACCCGCAGGACCTGGGCGAGGTGATCCGCCGCTACCGGCCGGCCGCACCCGAAGGCCTGGTCCTGACCAAGCTGGACGAAACCGGCTACCTGGGCAGTGCGCTGTCGGTCAGCACCCGTGCCGGCATGCCGATCGCCTACACCACTCACGGCCAGCGCATCGACACCGACATCGAGGCCGGCGATGCCGAGCGCATCGCCCAGGCGATGGAAAGCGCGCGCCGCAGCAGCGAGGTCGCCACTCACGGCATCGAGGCCCGCCATGCAGTCGCCTGATGCCAGCGCCCTGCGCATGCCGCGGGTGATCGCCGTGGCCAGCGGCAAGGGCGGGGTGGGCAAGACCACCACCTCGATCAACCTGGCCGCGGCCATGGTCAATGCCGGCCAGCGCACCCTGTTGCTGGATACCGACTTGGGCCTGGCCAATGCCGATGTGATGCTGGGCCTGTCCCCGCGCTTCACCCTGTCCGATGTGTTCGCCGGCAAGTGCACGCTGGCCGACACCCTGCTGGAAGGCCCCAACGGCCTGCTGGTGGTGCCGGCCGCATCGGGCAAGCAGCACATGGCCCAGCTTTCGGCGCAGGAACACGTGGGCCTGGTCCATGCCTTCTCCGAGCTGGACCTGCCGCTGGAGGTGATGGTGATCGACAACGCCGCCGGCATCGCCGATGGGGTGCTGACCTTCTGCCAGGCCGCGCACGATGTGGTGGTGGTGGTCTGCGACGAGCCAGCCTCGATGACCGACGCCTACGCGCTGATCAAGGTGCTCGGGCGCGACCGCGGCGTGCAGCGCGTGCACGTGCTGGCCAGCCAGGTGGCAGACGCCGCCGAGGGCCCGGCCCTGTTCGCCAAGCTCGAACGGGTGGTCTCGCGCTTCCTGGACATCACCCTCAACTATCTGGGCGCGATCCCGCGCGACGAGTGGCTGCGCCGCGCGGTGCAGCGCCAGGAAGCGGTCGTGGACGCCTTCCCCTCGGCGCCCTCGGCCGCCGCCTACCGTGAGGTGGCCCGGCGTGCCCGCCAGTGGCAGCAGCCCACCGGCCCGCGTGGGCACGTGGAATTCTTCCTTGAACGCCTGGTCGGCCAGCCCGCCGCCCCGGGGAGCCGCACGCCATGAACGCCCTTGCCGCCAGAAGCTATCGCGCCCACCAGAACGGCTCGGCCAGCGACATCGTCGAAAGGCACGGCGAGCTGGTCCGCCGCATCGCCCACCACCTGGCCGCGCGGCTGCCGGCCAGCGTGGAGATCGACGACCTGATCCAGGCCGGCATGCTCGGCCTGATCGAGGCGGCCCGCAACTACCAGGCCGACCAGGGCGCGACCTTCGAGACCTATGCGTCCATCCGCATCCGCGGGGCGATGATCGACCAGATGCGCCGCGGCGACTGGACCCCGCGTTCGGTCCATCGCAACTACCGGCAGATGATCGCCGCGGTGCGCCGGATCGAGCAGTCCACCGGCCGCGCCGCAAGCCCGGCCCAAGTGGCCGCGGCGATGGAGATCCCGCTGGAGGAATATCACCAGCTGGTCGAGGACGCTGCCCGCGGCCAGCTCTCCAGCCTGGACGCGCACATGGACGAGCACGACGGCGAACCGCAACTGGCCACCGCCGACCACGCCACCCCGGCACGCGCGTTCGAGGACCAAGCATTCCGCTGCGCCCTGGCCGAGGCCATCGCCAGCCTGCCCGAGCGCGAAGGCCTGGTGCTCTCGCTCTATTACGAGCAGGAACTGAACCTGCGCGAGATCGGCGCGGTGCTGGCGGTCAGCGAATCGCGGGCCTGCCAGATCCATGGCCAGGCCATGGTCCGCCTGCGCGCCCGCCTGGCCGACTGGAAGCGCGAGCCGCAGGACCCGGAAGACTGACGGACACGCGGCAGCGCAGGCCATCCTCGATCGCGCTGCGCTTGGCCCCCTCCCTTGCGAAGCAGGGGAGGGATGGGGAGGGGTTGCTGTTGATCTGCTCGTTCTTGCATGTGCTGCGCGCCGAAAGCAAAGGCACCCCTCCCCGACCCTCCCCTTCGCGCTGACGCGCGAAAGGCAGGGGCAAGGCAGCGTTCTTGATTTGCCCGGCCCACCGAGCGAGCCGCTTGGCCCGCTCCCTTGCGAAGCAGGGGAGGGATGGGGAGGGGTTGCTGTTGATCTGCTCGCTCTTGCATGTGCTCGGCGCCGAAAGCAAAGGCACCCCGACCCTCCCCTTCGCGCTGACGCGCGAAAGGCAGGGGGCAAGGCAGCGTTCTCGATCCGCCCGGCCCACCGAGCGAGCCGCTTGGCCCCCTCCCTTGCGAAGCAGGGGAGGGATGGGGAGGGGTTGCTGTTGATCTGCTCGTTCTTGCATGTGCTCGGCGCCGAAAGCAAAAGCACCCCTCCCAGACCCTCCCCTTCGCGCTGACGCGCGAAGGGGAGGGAGCAAGGCAGCGTTCTCGATGTGCCGGTCCACCGAGCGAGCCGCTTGGCCCCCTCCCTTGCGAAGCAGGGGAGGGATGGGGAGGGGTTGCTGTTGATCTGCTCGCTCTTGCATGTGCTGCGCGCCGAAAGCAAAGGCACCCCTCACCGACCCTCCCCTTCGCGCTGACGCGCGAAAGGCAGGGGGCAAGGCAGCGTTCTCGATGTGCCCGGCCCACCGAGCGAGCCGCTTGGCCCCCTCCCTTGCGAAGCAGGGGAGGGATGGGGAGGGGTTGCTGTTGATCTGCTCGCTCTTGCATGTGCTGCGCGCCGAAAGCAAAAGCACCCCTCCCAGACCCTCCCCTTCGCGCTGAGGCGCGAAAGGCAGGGGCAAGGCAGCGTTCTCGATGTGCCCGGCCCATCGAGCGAGCGTCACCTGCCCCAGGCGTCCTCGACGCTGCCCACCACCTCGTCCGAAAATTTCCTCTTCAGGATCGCGGCCTGCGGCCGTCAAAGACACCATGGACAAGCTCAGCCTCATTGGTGGAATCCTCGCCCTGTGCGCGCTGCTGCTGGGCAGCGTGCTCAAGGGCGCGGGGATCGAAGCCCTGTGGTCGCCGGCCGCGTTCGTCATCGTCGTGGTCGGCACCTTCGCCGCGATCATGCTCCAGACCCACATGAGCACCTTCATGCTGGCCTGGAAGATCGCCCGGTGGGTGTTCATGCCCCCGTCCCAGGACCGCGCCGGCGTGCTGGCCAAGATCGTCGAGTGGTCCAACACCGCACGCAAGCAGGGCCTTTTGGGGTTGGAAGCGCAGGTCAAGGACCAGGACGATGAATTCATCAAGAAGGGCCTGCAGATGGTGGTCGACGGGATCGAGCCGGACGCGATCCGCAACGTCCTGGAAACCGACATGCACCACCAGCAGACCCGCGACACCGCCGCGGCCAAGGTGTTCGAGGGCATGGGCATCTATGCGCCGACCCTGGGCATCATCGGCGCGGTACTGGGCCTGATCGCGGTGATGAAGAACCTGGCCGACCCGTCCAAGTTGGGCCACGGCATCGCCGGCGCGTTCACCGCCACCATTTACGGCATTGGCCTGGCCAACCTGCTGTTCCTGCCGATGGCCAGCAAGCTCAAGGCGCTGATCGCCGAGCAGAACGAATCGCGCGAGATGATCCTGGAAGGCCTGATCGCCATTGCCCAGGGCGAGAACCCGCGCAACATCGAGTCGCGCCTGTCCGTCTACGTGCAGCACTGAACCGTTCAAGGGACCTGAGGCGATCATGGCGCGCAAGCACCAGCACGAAGAACACGCCAACCACGAAGCCTGGGCCATCCCCTATGGCGATCTGGTAACGCTGCTGCTGGCGCTGTTCGTGGTGATGTACGCCATTTCCTCGGTCAATGAAGGCAAGTTCCGCGCGGTGTCCGATGCGCTCAACGCCGAGTTCGGCGGGCCGCCGCGTTCGGTCTCGCCGCTGCAGCTGGGCAAGCACCAGCTGCTGGGGTCCTCCTTCGATCGGCCCTCGCTGGCCACCGCCGCCGCACGCATCGGGCCGGCCCCGGCCAGCGAGCTGATGCAGTCCAGGGCCCGCCAGGCACTGGACATGCCGCGCTACGGCAAGAGCACCGCCGGCCGGCTGCCCACCGACATCGACGGTCCGGGCGGCGGCAAGGACACCTCCGAAGGCCAGCTGATCGCGCTGGGCGAAGACCTGCAGGCCGTGCTCTCTGACCTGGTGCAGAAGAAACTGGTCACCGTGCGCCGCGGCGCCAACTACCTGGAAGTGGAAATCCAGAGCGACATCCTGTTCGCCAGCGGCGTGGCCAGGGCCAACCCGGCGGCCACCAACATCGTGCGCCAGCTGGCCGAGGTCCTGCGCAAGGTGCCCAACGCGGTGCGCGTGGAGGGCTACACCGACAACCAGCCCATCGCCACCGTGCAATACCCTTCCAACTGGGAACTGTCGGCCGCGCGCGCGGCCAGCGTGGTCCACGTGCTCGCCGACCAGGGCGTGCCCGCTTCGCGCCTGGCCGTGGTCGGCTACGGCGAACACCAGCCGATCGCCGACAACGCCACCGCGGCCGGACGCAATGCCAACCGCCGGGTGATGCTGGTGATCCTGGCCACCCCGCAAGGCGCGCCACAGGGACCGGACGCCATCATCAAGCCCCCGCCGGTGATCGCTCAGGCGCCTGCACCGGCCGCGTCGACCGCGGCCGGTGCCGCCGACCCTGCGCCGGCCACTGCCGCACCTGCGATGATCGGCGCGGGCACGCATGCACCTGCCACAGGGGGCAACTGACATGCAGATCTGGGCAATCGCCAATCAGAAGGGCGGGGTGGGCAAGACCACCAGTACGCTGTGCCTGGCACGCGGGCTGGCTGAATCCGCCCGGCAGGTCCTGCTGGTCGACTTGGACCCACATGCCTCGATGACGCGCGCCTTCAACGTGCCGCGCCATCCGGTGCCCCTCGGCACACACGAACTGTTCTCGGCCGACGCACCGTCGCTGGACGCCCTGGCCCGGACCACGCCCATCGATGGCCTGCGCCTGCTGGCCGCCCAACCGGGACTGGCCACGCTGGAACGCCGCAGCGCGACCCAGCCTGGCCTGGGCATGGCCCTGCAGCGCGCACTGGCCAGCGTCACCCACCTGTATGACTACGCGCTGCTGGACTGCCCACCCACCCTGAGCCTGCTGATGGTCAACGCGCTGGCCGCGGCCGACCGCCTGGTGGTGCCGACCCAGACCGACCCGCTGGCCCTGCACGGCCTGGCCGACATGCTGCACACCGCCGAGATGGTGGAGACCTCGCGCCGCCGTCCACTGGCGCGCTTCGTGCTGCCCACGCTGTTCGACCGGCGCACCGCCCTGGGCCAGCAGAGCCTGGAGCTGCTGCACGGCCTGTACGCCGGACGGGTATGGCCCGATGCGGTGCCGATGGATGCGCGCCTGCGCGACGCCCGGGCCATCGCCGCCAACGCACCGCTGACCGGCGCCGGTGCCGAAGCCTACCGGCAGGCACTGGCCTGGCTGCTGGCTCAGCCGCCGGCGACCTCGCCGCAGAGCCAGGCCGCATGAGCAGCCCGCCCAACCAAGACCCGCTGGCGAACTACCTGGACGCGCTGCTGGACGGCGCGTCGCGCGAACCTTCGCGTGCCGAGGAAGACCCGGTCACCGGCCTGCCCAACCGCAACGCGCTGCTGACGGCCCTGGACGCGCGGCGCATGTCCAGCGAACCCACCACGGTGGCCTTGCTGGGCCTGGACAACTTCCGCTCGATCATCGTGACCCTGGGCCACGGCACCGCCGACACGGTGCTGCAGGTGGTGGCCGCGCGGCTGATGGCGCGTCTGCCCGATGACGTCTTCCTCGCCCGCCTGGAGGGCGACGAGTTCGCCATGGCCTTTCCCAGCGCGCGCCAGAAGACCATCGAGGCGATGCTCAATGCACTGCTGCTGGACCTGGCCCAGCCATGCGAGGTCGATCTGCACCGGGTGCACCTGGATGCGTGCATCGGCATGGCGCTGGACCATGACGAGACAGCGGACAGCAGCGACAGCCCCGGCGCCGACGAAGTACCCGCGGTCGATGTCTCGCCCGAGGTTCCCGATGCGCTGGAACTGGTCACCCGCGCGCAGCTGGCCATGCATCACGCCAAGCGCAGCCGCGGCCGTTCGCTGCGCCGGTTCGAACCGGGCATGCGCACCGAGGCCATCGACCGGCGCAGGCTGGACCTGGAACTGCGCCGGGCCGAACGCGACGGCGAGTTCGAGCTGCACTACCAGCCGCAGATCGAACTCAAGTCCGGTCGCGTAGCCGGTGCCGAGGCGCTGCTGCGCTGGCGCCATCCCGAGCGTGGCCTGCTGATGCCGGCCGCGTTCCTGGATGCGCTGGCCATCAGCGGCATCGCCACCACGGTGGGCTGGTGGATCCTGGAACAGGCCTGCAGGGACGCCACCACCTGGCCACTGGTCGATGGCCGGCCGCTGGCGGTGAGCGTCAACCTGTTTCCGGCCCAGTTCGACCACGAGGACTTCCTGCACGAGGTCGACACCGCCCTGGCCAACAGCGGCCTGGCCCCGGCCCGGCTGGAGCTGGAACTGACCGAAACCATCGCCCTGCGCAACGACGGCAGCGCCGGCGCCACCCTGCAGGCCCTGCGTCGTCGCGGCGTGCGCGTGGCCTACGATGATTTCGGCACCGGCTACGCGTCGCTGTCGATGCTGCATCACCTGGCCGTGGACCGGGTCAAGATCGACCGCGGCTTCGTGCGCGATGTGATGCAGGACCGCGGCGATGCAGCGATCGTGCGCTCGATCCTGCTGATCGCGCGCAACTTCGACCTGCAGGTCACAGCCGAAGGCGTCGAGTCGACCGTACAGGCCGAGTTCCTGCGTGCGCTGGGCTGCAACGAGGTGCAGGGCTACCTGTATTCGCCCGCGCTGCCGGCGCCGGAATTCGACCAGTGGCTGGCCAACTACCAGCAGGCCCGCCAGTTGCCCGGCGGCCGGCTCGGGTAGTCTTCGCGGATGAGCGCCTCCGGCCATCCGACCCCATCGCCCCCTGCGCTGCCCACCCGCCAACGGCTGGCCGTGCAGGAAGCCGAACGCGCCCGTATCGCCCGTGACCTGCATGACGAGCTCGGCCAGCTGCTGACCGCGCTGCGCCTGAGCGCCAGCGCGCTGGCGCAGACCCTGCAGGACCCGGCCCAGCAGGACCTGGCCTGCGATGTGCTGGCCCTGGCGCAGGACGCGCTGGAACGCATTCGCCGGCTGGCCCGCGGGCTGCATCCGCCGCAGCTGGACAGCTTCGGCCTGGTCGCCGCGCTGCAGGCGCTGTGCGAGGATCTGAGCCGGCGCGGGCCGGCCCGGCTGCAACTCACTCTGGCCACCCCGGTACCGCGGGCAGCAGCCGAGGTGGAACTGGCCGCCTACCGCATCGCCCAGGAAGCAATCAGCAACGCCTTGCGCCACGGCCAGGCCACGCACGTGCGCCTGCACCTGTCCGTGGAAGCCAGCCTGCTGCAGCTGCAGATTGACGACGATGGTCGCGGCCACGACATCGACGCGGCGCCCGGCTTCGGCCGCCTGGCCATGCGCGAGCGCGCCACCGCGCTGGGCGGTACCCTGCAGGAAACCGCTGCCGCCACCGGCACCTGCCTCATCGCCCGGCTGCCACTGCACGCCTGAACGCGCGTCTTGGGTGCGCGACAGTCCATGTGTACGGCAACCGCGTTGCTATCATCCGTGCCCGAAGGCACCACACCATCAGGAGAGACCGTGCACATCGTCGTGGCAGGCCAACATCAGGAAGACGCCGCGACCCTGCGCGCCGAGCTGGCCGAACAGGGCCTGGACTGGCAGGTCACCTGGCTGCCGCTGGACGATGGCCCCACGCCGCTGGACGCCCTGCAGGCGCCGGACGCGCTGGTGTGCTTTTCGGCCGACGGCTGGAACCGCTGCAGCCTGTTGCTCAATCACGCCCGCGAGCACCATCCACTGGCCGCGCGGTTTGTGCTGATGGACGGCCAGCGCGACGAGGAGGTCATGCATGCGCTGGACGTGGTCCATCGCGTGCTGCCCGAACCGCTGGATGGTGCGGCGGTGATCGAGGCGATCGAGAGCATGGCTGCGCTGCGCGACCTGCTCGACGATGCCGGCCTGAAGCAGGCCATCGAGCGCGCCGGACCGCTGCCGGCTGCGCCCAGGCAGTACCTCACCCTGACCCGCATGCTGCGCGATCCGGCGACCCAGGCCGGCGACGTGGTGGCGGTGGTCTCGCAGGACCCGGCGCTGGCCGCGCGGGTGCTGCGCCTGAGCAACTCGGCCTATTACTCCGGCGGCCGCGAGATCAGCGACCTGCGCACGGCGGTCATCCGCCTGGGCCAGGACGCGCTGCGCCAGCTGGTACTGGCCAGTGAAGTGTTTTCCTCCGGTCCCGGCGCCGACGTGGTGCGCGAGCGCGCGATGAGCATCTCGCGCCTGAGCGCGCAGCTGCTGCCCGGCGCCAGCGCCGGCCTGGCCGGCACCGCCGGGCTGCTCTCGCAAGTGGGGCTGCTGTTGCCGCCGATGCAGGTCCAGCAGGGCGGCACCGCCGTGATCCTGCCGCAGGGCATCGCCGGTGCCTATCTGCTGGGCCTGTGGGGCCTGCCGACGCCGATCGTCGAAGCGGTCGCCTTCCACCAGCAGCCGGCGCAGTCGGGCACCGTGTTCTGGGTCACCGGCGCGGTCCATGTGGCCGCGGCCCTGGTCGAAGGCCACGAACCGGACACCGACTACCTGCGGCGCGTCGGCCGCCTGGATCAGCTGCCGCGCTGGCGTGCGCTGGCCGATGCCCAGCTGGAACCGGTGGCCAGCCCGGGCTGAGCGCACCGCCGCGCCGGTGGCCGGCCCTTGAAGAAATGAAAAAGCCGCCGTCCGGTCCGCAGCTGCGGACCGGGCGGCGGCTTTTCGTGCCGGACTTAGTGCGCCGGCACGGACGGCGTCGGGGCCACGGATGCTTGCGGCTCGGGCGCAGCCGCCTTGTCCAGCATCGCCCTGACCGAGCCGGTGGTGATCGGGTGATAGCCCGGCTCGGCCCTGGCGAAGACCTCCCTGGCGAAGGCCAGGCCCTCGGGGGTTTTCACCAGCTCGGCATAGATCGGCAGGATCAGCTTGCGCCGGCCCACGCGCTGGATGAACTCACCGGCGGCCGGCCAGGCGTCCCTGTCGCCGCTGCGGATGGCCAGTGGATACCAGCGCATGGCGATCTCGCCGTTGGGCGTGCCGGTGAAGTGGTAGGTGGCATCGAGCTGTTTGAGCTTGTCCAGCGGCTGGGTCTCGCCCAGGCCCTCGATGAAGTGCACCCACTGCTGGGTCACCCACTGCTCGGTGACCTGGCTGGACGGCAGCGTGCCGCTGCCCAGCCAGGCGATGCGCGCGGTATCCACCAGGGCAAAGCCACGCGACTGCGCGCGCGGCGCCGAGGGCGGGATGCCGGGCTGGTCGAGCCAGGCGTCCAGTTCCTGCGCGGTGACCGCGTTGGGATTGCGGGGCAGCAGGTTGTTCTTCAGGTCATCGACGAACGCATCGGTGGTCACGCTCGTGAACGCATGGTCGTCGAACCACTTGCGCAGGAACGGATCGAACAGCTCGCGGCCGAAGCGCTGTTCCAGGAACTGCAGGAACCAGGCGCCCTTGACGTAGGCCACCTCGCTCAGCGCATCGTCCGGGTCGGCACCGCCCAGCGGCGGCATGCGCAGCAGCTGGCGCTCGGGCGGCAGCGCCTTCAGCTCGTTGGCCGCCAAGTCGGCCTGGTCGATCTGGCGCTCCATCTCGGCCATCTCCTGGCCGTACAGCGCCTCGGTGATGCGCGCCTGGACGTAGGTGGTGAAGCCTTCGTTGAGCCAGATGTCCTTCCAGCTGGCATTGGTCACCAGGTTGCCCGACCAGCTGTGCGCCAGTTCGTGGGCCACCAGCGACACCAGCGACCTGTCGCCGACGATCACGGTCGGGGTGGCGAAGGTCAGGGTCGGGTTCTCCATGCCGCCGAACGGGAACGAGGGCGGCAGCACCAGGATGTCGTAGCGGCCCCAGCGATACGGGCCGTACAGCTGCTCGGTGGTGGTGATCATCTTCTCGGTGTCGACGAACTCGGCTGCGGCCCTGTCGGCCATGGCCGGTTCGGCCCACACCCCGGCGCGGTCGGACAGCGGGCGGAACACCAGATCGCCGGCGGCGATGGCCAGCAGGTAGGACGGGATCGGCTTGTTCTGCACGAAATGGTAGTCGCCATCGCGCACCGAGGCCGGGTCGTTGCCCGCGCTCATCAGCACCATCAGGTCCGGGCGGCTGGTGACGCGGGCGGTGTAGGTGAAGCGCACCCCCGGGGTGTCCTGCAGCGGCACCCAGCTGCGCGCGTGGATGGCCTGGGACTGGCTGAACATGAAGGGCAACTGCTTGCCTTCGGTCATCGATGGCGCCAGCCACTGCAGGCCGGAGGCTTCCGGCGTGGTGTGATAGCTGATGCGCACGATCGGGTTGCGCTGCGGCGCCTGCACGGTCAGCTTGCTGCCCAGCACCTGGTCGGCGTCGGCCAGTGCGTATTGCAGCGGGGCGAAGGTCTTGCCGGCCGCATCGCCACCTTCGACCTTCTCGATGGTCAGCGCGCGGGTATCCAGCACCAGCGTGGTGGCCGCAGGGTCCTTCCAGTCCAGCCGATAGGTGGCCGTGCCACCGATCTGCCTGCTGTCGAAATCCACCTTGACGTCCAGTGCCAGGTCCTTGATGACCACCTGGTCGGGCTGTGCGTAGGAACTTTCATCGTGGCGACGGTCGGGCGTGTTCACTGCGGCAGGCTTGGCGGCGGTGGCGGGCGTGTGGTCGGGTTCGGGGGACTTCGAGCAGCCGGCCACCAGCACGGCGGCGGTGGACAGGCTCAACAACATGGCACGCATCAGGCAAGGTCCTGCAACGGAAGAAGAAGCCAAGTCTAGAACGCGCCACGCATTTGTAGGCCGCATCGCTGGGATTTTGCCCCTCTCCCCCCGCAAGCGGGGCGAGAAGGCACGGCTTGCGCGCCACTGGCGCGCGTGCCTTGTGGAGCGCCCGCGCCGCTGGCGCGGGCCGGGGTGCGAAGCAGAGGGTCAGGGTGAGGGGGATAGGGATGACGGTCATGCTGACGACGACACATCAACGTTCCGAAGCCGGCTGCGGTTTGCTGGGCTTCAAGCAAAAGCCCCCCTCACCCCAGCCCCCTCTCCCCCCGCAAGCGGGGGAGAGGGGGCCGAGCACATCGAGCAGACAGTTACTCCCACGAAGGCGAAGCCTCATCGACCTGCTCAGGCCTGGCGGCAGACGTCCACCCAGGAGGCATCGATCAGTTCGGCCATCCACCCCGGCGCGATCCTCACCGCGCTGTTGGTCGCTCCCGCGGCGGGGATGACCACATCGAAGCACCGCAGCGACACATCGCAGTACACCGGCAGCGGCGTAGCCAGCCCGAACGGGCAGACGCCGCCGACCGGATGCCCGGTCAGGGCCAGGACCCGCTCGGGGTCCAGCATCCGGGTCTTGCCGCCGAAGGCGGCCTTCATCTTGGCGTTGTCCATGCGCGCATCGCCACGGGCCACGACCAGGAAAGCCTCGCCATCCTGCTTGCAGAACGCCAGGGTCTTGGCGATCTGTCCCGGCGCCACCCCGTGCCGGGCGGCGGCCTCGGCCACCGTCGCGGTGGAACCGTCGGTCACCACGATCTCCAGGTCCGGCGCATGGGCGGCCAGGAAAGCGCGCACCGACGCAAGGCTCATCGCCGCGCTCAGGCCTTGTAGCCGTCGTGGATGGCGACGATGCCGGCCGACAGGTTGGTGTAGCGCACGCGGGCGAACCCGGCCGCGGCCATCATCGCCTTGAGCTGTTCCTGCGGGGGGTGCTTGCGGATCGACTCGGCCAGGTACTGGTAGCTGTCGGCATCGCCTGCAAACAGCTTGCCCAGCCTGGGCAGGACCTTGAACGAGTGGAAGTCGTAGACCGGCTTGAACCACTCCGGGGTGACCTCGGAAAACTCCAGCACCCGCGCCTGTCCGCCGACCTTGAGCACGCGGTACATCTCGCCCAGGGCGGCGTCCTTGTCGGTGACGTTGCGCAGGCCAAAGGCAATCGTCACCAAGTCGAAGCTGTTGTCCGGGAACGGCAACGCCTCGGCGTTGAGCTGCACGTACTCCATGCCCGCCACCAGACCGCGGTCGGTCATGCGGTCGCGGCCGACGGTGAGCATGCCGGCATTGATGTCGCCCAGCACGATGCTGCCGGTCTTGCCGACCCGCTCCCTGAGCAGCGCGGCGATGTCGCCGGTGCCGCCGGCCAGGTCCAGCACCCGGTCGCCCGGCTTGACCTGCGCGGTGGCGGTGAAGTAGCGCTTCCAGAGGCGATGAATCCCCAGGCTCATCAGGTCATTCATCAGGTCGTACTTGCCGGCCACCGAGGTGAAGACCTGGCCGACCAGCTTCTGCTTGTCGCGCGCGGCGACGTCGCGGAAGCCGAAATGGGTGGTGCCCGAGGTGTAGGGGGATTCGCTCATGGGTCGATTATCGCATCGCTCACCTGTCGTGGGCGTCAGGAATGCAAGAATCGCGGCCCCGGGACCTTCCCCCCCTGCACAGCATCGTGGCCGACAAGTACGCCCCACGCCAATGGTTGCCGCACGAACGCCCGATGCTGCCGGGGTCGGCCTCCACCCCGCTGCATCGGCCCCTGCGCCGGGTCCAGTACGCCATCGTCGGCACGGTGGTGGCCCTCACCGGCGGCCTGGGCAATGCGCTGATCACCGCCAATCTGCAGTACCTGCAAGGCCCGCTGGGGGCCTATGCCTACGAGATGGCGTGGCTGCCGGCCGCCTACGTGATGACCAACCTGTCGGCCAACCTGGTCCTGGTCAAGTTCCGCCAACAGTTCGGGCTGCGCCACTTCACCGAGATCTTCCTGTCCCTGTACGCGTTGATCGCGCTGGGCCACATCTTCGTCAACGACCTGTCCTCGGCCATCGCGGTGCGCGCCGCGCATGGTTTCGCCGGGGCGGCACTGAGTTCGCTGGGGCTCTACTACATGATCCAGGCGTTTCCGGCCAGGCATCGCCTGCGCGCGGTGGTGATCGGATTGGGGATGGGCCAGTTGCCGCTGCCGCTGGCGCGGGTATTCACCACCGAACTTCTGGAGTTGGGCGAATGGCGCGGCCTGTACCTGTTCGAGCTGGGCCTGGCGGTGGTCGCCCTCGCATGCGTAATCGCGCTCAAGCTGCCCCCGAGCGACCGCATCCGCACCTTCGAAAAACGCGACGCGGCCACCATCGTGCTGTTCGGCGGCGGTGCGGCCGGGCTGGCCGCGGTGCTGTCGCTGGGGCGCTACCTGTGGTGGACCAGCACGCCATGGCTGGGCGTGACCCTGGCCTGTTCCATCGTGCTGATCGCCGCGGCCCTGTGGCTCGAGCACCACCGCGCCAACCCCATGATCAACACCCGCTGGCTGGCCAGTGGCGACATGCTGCGACTGGGCCTGACCCTGCTGCTGATCCGGATCGTGCTGTCCGAGCAGAGCACCGGCGCCCTGGGCTTCCTGCAGGCCCTGGGGCTGAGCAACGACCAGATGCATACCCTGTTCCTGGTCATGCTGTTTGGCTGCATTCTTGGCGTGGGACTGAGCGCGCTGCTGATCCGCCGCGAGCATGTTGCTTACCACCTGATCGCCGCGGTGGCCGCGATTGCCGTGGGGGCGTTCATGGATGCCGGCTCCACCAGCCTGACCCGCCCGGCGCAGATGTACCTGAGCCAGTTCCTGCTGGCCTTCGGCAGCGTCTTCTTCCTGGCCCCGGCGATGATCAGCGGGATCGGCGCGGTGGTGGCCCAGCCGGGCAACCTGATCAGCTTCGTGGTGCTCTTCGGCATGGCCCAGAACCTGGGCGGCCTGGTCGGCAGTGCCTTCCTTGGCACCTTGCAGGTGGTGCGCGAGAAATACCACTCCAGCGTCCTCAACGAGCACCTGACGTTGCTCGACCCGCAGGTGGCCGCGCGGGTCCAGGCCTACGCCGGCGCCTATGCGCACACGGTGGGCGACCCGGCGGCGCGGCAGGCGCTGGCCCTGCGCCAGCTGGGCGCGGCGGCCACGCGCGAGGCCAACGTGCTGGCCTACAACGACGTGTTCCTGGTCATCGGCTGGATCGCGCTGGCCACGCTGGCCTGGAACGGTGCCCTGATCGCCTGGCGGCGCTGGCATCCGCCGGCGCCGCCGCCAGCCAATCCGGCACCGGCCAGCACCCCGGCCCTGCCGATTCCCTCCGACGCCGCTTCCGGACACCCATGAGCACACCTGCCGCCGATCCTGCCCCGGTCCCCTCACCCGAAGCCGAGCAGGCCGCACGCGCGCGCCGCCGGCGGCGGCGGCGCATCGTCGGCTACGTCGCCTTCATCGTGGTGGTGTTGCTGGGGGTGGCGCTGGTGCTCTATGCCTGGCGCCTGCCGCCCTTCACCAGCACCCTCCAGACCACCGAGAACGCCATGGTGCGTGGCCAGGTCACCCTGATCGCACCGCAGGTCAGCGGCTACGTCACCCAGGTGCCGGTCCAGGATTTCCAGCACGTGCGCGCCGGCCAGCTGCTGGCCCAGATCGACGACCGCATCTATTACCAGCAGCTCGAACAGGCCCAGGCCCAACTGCAGAGCGCGCAGGCCAACCTGGACAACTGGGTCCAGCAGAAGGCCAGCGCCGAAGCCAGCGTCGCCGAAAGCCGGGCCGGGGTGGCCAGCAGCGCCGCCCAGCGCGACAACGCCCGCGTCAGCCTGCGCCGCATCGAGGCCCTGACCGCGCAGCAGATGCTGTCCAGGCAGGACCGCGACACCGCCTTCGCCACCGATGCCCAGGCCCGCGCCAGCCTGGCCCAGGCCCAGGCCGCGCTCAACGCCGCCGAACAGGGCGTACGCAGCGTGACCGTCAATCGGGCCACCCTGGAGGCGGCCGTAGCCAATGCCCGTGCGGCCGTGCGCCTGGCCCGGATCAACTTCGACAACACCCGCATCGTGGCCCCGCGTGCCGGCCAACTGGGCCAGGTCTCGGTCCACCAGGGCGCCTATGTCACCAACGGCACCCAGCTGATGGCCATCGTGCCCGACGTGCTGTGGGTGGTGGCCAACATGAAGGAAACCCAGATGGCCCAGGTGCGGCTGGGCCAGCCGGTGTCCTTCAGCGTCGATGCCCTGGGCGGCGCGCGCCTGCACGGCCATGTCCAGGAGATCTCGCCAGCCACCGGTTCGGAATTCAGCGTGCTGCCCGCCGACAACGCCACCGGCAACTTCGTCAAGATCGCCCAGCGCATCCCGGTGCGCATCAGCATCGACCCGGGCCAGCAACCGGCCACGCGCCTGCGCCCGGGTATGTCGGTGGTGGTGGGCATCGACACGGCCGCCCGGCGCTGACATCACACCCGGCGCGGCATGAAAAAGGCACCCGGTGAGCGCCGGTCCGCTACGCCAAAGGCTTCGGCGCCTACTTCACCGGGGTCGAAGCCACCACCGGCTCGCGCACGCGCGACCCGCTCAGGCCGTAGTAGGCGATGTACAGGTAGCACACCAGCGGCAGCACGAAGGCGTGCTGCAGGCCGATGCGATCGGCCAGGAAACCCATCAGCAGCGGCAAGACCGCGCCGCCGACGATGGCCATGATCAGCAGCGAGGAGGCCTTGCTGGTCAACGGCCCCAGCTTGGCCATCCCCAGGGTGAAGATGGTCGGGAACATGATCGAATTGAACAGGCCGATCGCCACCACCGCATACACCGCGGTCATCCCGCTGGTGGTCAGGGTCACCAGCAGCAGCAGCGTGGCGATGCCGGCAAAGGTCGCCAGCAGCTTGCCTGCATCGATCCTCAGCAGCAGCGCCGAACCGATGAAGCGGCCCACCATCGCGCCGGTCCAGTAGGCCGAGACGTACCGGGTGGCCGCCTGCTCGGACATCGCGCCAATGTCGGGCATGGACAGGTAGTTGACCAGATAGCTGCCGATGGACACCTCGGCGCCGACGTAGAAGAACAGGCCCAGCACGCCCAGCAGCACATGCCGATGACGCAGCGGTTCAAACAGCCCGTAATGGCGGGTTTCGTTCTTTTCGCTGGCCTCGGTGATGGCCGGCAGGCGAAACAGGAAGATGAAGATGGCCAGCGCGAACAGCGCAATGCCCAGCCCCAGGTACGGCATCTGTACCGACTGCGCCTCGGCGGCACGGTAGGCCAGCATCTGCGCCTGCGACATGGCCGCCAGCTGCTCTGGCGTCCTGGGCTCGGCGGCCAGGATCAGCAGTCCACCGAACAGCGGCGCGATCGCCGTGCCCAGCGAGTTGAAGGCCTGCGACAGGTTGAGGCGGCTGGAAGAAGTCTTCTCCGGGCCCAGCAGCGCCACATACGGATTGGCCGCCACCTGCAGCGCGGTGATCCCGGTGGCCAGCACGAACAGCGCGCACAGGAACAGCGGGTAGCTGTACATCGCGGCGGCCGGCCAGAACAGCAACGCGCCCACGCCGGCCACGGCCAGGCCGGCGACGATGCCGTTCTTGTAGCCCAGCCTGGCCACCAGCCGGCCGGCCGGCAGCGCCATCAGGAAATACGCACCAAAGAAGGTGAACTGGACCAGTGCGGCCTGGGTGTAGTTGAGGGTGAACACCGACTTCAGGTGCGGCATCAGGATGTCGTTGAGGCAGGTCAAAAAGCCCCACATGAAGAAGATCGTGGTGACCACCGCCATGGCCAGCTTGGGCGTCGAGTGGGCCGTCGGCGCGGAGGTCGATGAGGGGCTGGCATGCGTCATTGGACGTTCCTGCTGGTGTCGTTTCGGCGTAAGCCACCAGTATTTCATGTGCACCGTCATCACCCTGTTGCGATGCAATATCCTTTCGTCCATGCCCGCAACCGGCGCACCCTGCCGATGGAGAGTTCCACATGATCGCCACGCCGAACTACCAGGCCCTGCTGCAGACCGCCATCGACCAGGCCCGCGCGGGCCTGGCCGAGGGCGGCATCCCCATTGGCGCGGCGCTCTACCACGACGATGGCCGGCTGCTGGGCTGCGGCCACAATCGCCGTGTGCAGGAAGGCGATCCATCGGCGCACGGCGAGACCGACGCCTTCCGCAGGGCCGGCCGCCAGCGGCGCTACCGGGACACGCTCATGGTCACCACCCTGGCCCCGTGCTGGTATTGCAGCGGCCTGGTGCGCCAGTTCAACATCGGCACCGTGGTGGTGGGTGAATCGCGCACCTTCCAGGGCGGCGTCGCCTGGCTGCGCGAAGCCGGGGTCAAGGTCATCGACCTGGACAGCCAGGAATGTGTGGACCTGCTCGGCGGCTACATCGCCGCCAATCCCGAAGTGTGGAACGAGGACATCGGCCAGGACTGATTACCGCGGATCGATGTGGAACGCGCCGAAGGCGATGCCCAGATCCCAGCCCCTGCCGGTGGCCGCCAGCGCCAGCGAGACCTCACCCTTGGTGAGCACCTGGGCATCGCTGGATTTCACGGCGCCGGCGTGCGCCTCGGCGGTGACATAGCTGCCCAGCACCTCGCGCGCGCTGTGCACGTCGCTGAAAACACCGGTGCCCTGGAGGGTCGATTTGCCTGCAGTCAAGCCACCCCCCTTCATGCTGATCCTGACCGGCAGCGAGGTACCGTTGCTGCAGGTCACCACGCCGGTGCCCTTGGCGGTCTTGTAAATGACCGACCAGCCCGACGCGGAGAAACGCAGCTTGCACTTGATATCGGGCGGCTTGGCTTGCGCCGGCACCGACAGACCCGCCAGGGCCAACAACGAAACCAGCACGGTGGCACGAATCATCATCTTGTCCTTGTCTGTCTGCTTGAAGGGCTGTCGAGCCGAACCTGCCCGGCTGAAACCTGCACGGCCGCGCCCCGCCCCGGGCAGGCGCGGCGCGGGAATCGGCCAGGTCCCTCCATCGGGCGCGCCTACAGGATGTAGCGGCTCAGGTCCGGGTCCTGGACCAGTTCGCCCAGGTACTTGTCCACGTAGGCGCGGTCGATGGCCACGGTCTCGCCGCCGCGGTCGGGCGCCTCGAAGCTGAGCGTGTCCAGCAGCCGCTCCAGCACGGTGTGCAGGCGGCGTGCGCCGATGTTTTCCTGACGCTCGTTGACCTGGGCGGCGATCTCGGCCAGGCGGTCCACCGCTTCGGCATTGAAGGAGACGGTGACGCCTTCGGTCTGCATCAGCTGTACGTACTGCTTGGTCAGCGCAGCCTTGGGTTCGGTCAGGATGCGGACGAAATCGTCCTTGCTCAGCGCCGCAAGCTCCACCCGGATCGGGAAGCGGCCCTGCAGCTCGGGAATCAGGTCGGACGGCTTGGCCAGGTGGAACGCGCCGGAGGCGATGAACAGGATGTGGTCGGTCTTGACCGTGCCGTACTTGGTCGAGACGTTGGACCCTTCCACCAGCGGCAGCAGGTCACGCTGCACGCCCTCGCGGCTGACATCGCCGCCGCCGACGTTGTCGCCACGCTTGGCGACCTTGTCGATCTCGTCGATGAAGACGATGCCATGCTGCTCGCAGGCCTCGATCGCCGCGGCCCGCACCTCGTCCTCGTTGACCAGCTTGGCGGCCTCTTCTTCCACCAGCTGCGGGCGCGCGGCCTTGATGGTCATGGCGCGCTTGTGGGTCTTGCCACCGCCGAGGCTGGAGAACATCTGCTTGAGCTGCTGGCCCATTTCCTCCATGCCCGGCGGGGTCATGATGTCCACGCCGCCGGCGTTGACCGACAGCTCCAGTTCGATCTCGCGCTCGTCCAGCTCGCCCTTGCGCAGCATGCGGCGGAACTTGGAGCGGGTGTCGCCATCCTGCGCCGATGCCTCGCCCGAGACCACCGACGGATCGAAGCCGATGCCACCGCTGCGCCTGGGCAGCAGCGCATCCAGCAGGCGGTCCTCGGCGCGCTCCTCGGCCTGGGTGCGCACCCGGGCCTTGGCCTGTTCGCGATACAGCTTGACCGCGGTGTCGGCCAGGTCGCGGATGATCTGCTCGACATCCTTGCCCACGTAACCGATCTCGGTGAAGCGCGTGGCTTCGACCTTGACGAACGGCGCGTTGGCCAGCGTGGCCAGGCGGCGCGCGATCTCGGTCTTGCCCACGCCGGTGGGCCCGATCATCAGGATGTTCTTGGGCATCACCTCGTTGCGCAGCTCCGGCTCGAGCTGCGCGCGGCGCCAGCGATTGCGCAGGGCGATGGCCACCGCGCGCTTGGCCGCGTGCTGGCCGACGATGTGGCGGTCCAGCTCCTGCACGATTTCTCTGGGCGTCATCGTGCTGTTCATGCGGGCATCCCTGCCGCGACATGCGCGGCTGTCGGAGAGACCGGCCCGCACATCCATGTGCGGGCGTTCGCCGGGACCAGATGCGCTTGAACGCATCTGGTCTTGTCCGGCTCACCCTGCACGATCTCGCGCGGGGTCATGGTGGCAGAGGTGTTGTCGGGATTGGACATGGGGTCGGCAGCGGGATGAGGAGTGAGAAAGGAGGGGGCAACGGCATGAGCGGGGCGCGGGAGGAATGAGCGCACGATGATGTGATTTCTCACTTCCCCTTTACGCGCTCCTCGCTGCTAGAGCTCTTCGACCACCACGTTGCGGTTGGTGTAGATGCAGATGTCGCCGGCGATGTTGAGCGACTCGACCGCGATGGTCCGGGCATCCAGCGCGGTGTGACCCAGCAACGCGCGCGCGGCCGACAACGCATACGCGCCCCCGGAGCCGATGGCGATGATGCCGTCCTCCGGTTCGATCACATCGCCGGTGCCGCTGATGATCAGCGAGGTGTCCTTGTCGGCCACCGCCAGCAGCGCTTCCAGCTTGCCGTAGCGACGCTCGGTGCGCCAATCCTTGACCAGCTCGACCGCAGCGCGTTGCAGCTGGCCGTGCTTTTCAAGCTTGGCTTCGAACAGCTCGAACAGGGTGAAGGCATCGGCGGCCGCACCGGCAAAGCCGGCCAGCACGTGGCCGTCGCGCCCCAGGCGTCGCACCTTGCGCGCGTTGCCCTTCATGACCGTATTCCCCAGCGTCACCTGGCCGTCACCGGCGATGGCAACCTTGCCCTCGCGACGGACCGAGAGGATGGTGGTGGCGTGGAAGACGTGGGGGTTCTGGCTGGGATCCATGGCAACTCCGATGCGGTCCGAACCAGATGGGGCCGCCGCCCTGATCTTCAACCATGGCCACTGGCCCTGGGCGCCGGCGTCGAGGACCCGGGGAACTCAGGGTTGCCTGGCCGCTGCCGCACCCATCTGCTCCACACGCTGGCACGCCGCTTTGGCCTGCACCGGGTTGGACTTGGCCTGGGCCATGGTGGCATCGAAACTGCTCGCATATCCGCGGTCGAAGGTCGAGGCGCCCACGCCCTTCTGCAGCATGCGCGCGCGCAGCCCGGCCTTGTGCTGGTCGGCTGCGGACTGGTCCATCTTGCCGCAGTACACCGCGATGGCATCGACCTGACCACCTGTGGCAATCAGCTGTTCGTTGTAGCCCGGCGGTGCCTGGCTGCTCTGGGCGTGCGCCACGCCTGCGCATGCCAGCACGGCCATAGCCATGACCCTTCCGAACGTCGTGATGCGCTTCATCCGTCAGCTCCCTGCTTCGCTCAAGAGCCTGCCATCCTTGACGATCCCGCATGAACCGCACTTGGATCGGCCGGCGTGCCAGCGCCTGTGCAGCGGCCATCGGCGCGGACCGGGCCAGCGCGGGTGTCATCCAGCAGAAACAGCGGCTGGAACCGCTGGTAGTCAGGACCTGGCAGCCGGAAACCGGGACATGACGGCCATGCAGGTGGCATGGATGCCAGCATCGAGCGCGGCCCACCGCCGCGCGCCACCTGCGGCCCCTCACATCGCCGACGCGTCAGGACTTGCGCCTGGCGCGCGGATGGGCGCCGTCATAGACCTTGGCCAGGTGCTGGAAGTCCAGGTGTGTGTAGATCTGGGTGGTGGCGATGTCGGCGTGGCCGAGCAGTTCCTGCACGCCGCGCAGGTCGCCGGAGGATTCCAGGATGTGGCTGGCAAAACTGTGCCGCAGCATGTGCGGATGGACGTGCTTGAACAGCCCCTGCCGCTGCGCCAGGGCCTTGATCCGCAGCTGCACCGCACGCGGGGAAATGGGCGCATCGCCGCGCCCGGGAAAGACCTGCGCGGTGTCGGCAGTCGGCTTCTGCGCGCGCCATTGGAGCAGCGCTTTTCTTGCGTGCGAACCGACCGGCACGATCCGCTGTTTGCGGCCCTTGCCCAGCACCGTGACCAGACCCGCATCCAGGTCCATGTCGCTCCAGCGCAGCGCGCACAGCTCGCTCAGGCGCAAGCCGGAGGAATAGAACAGCTCCAGCAGCGCGCGGTCGCGCAGGCCCATTGGCGCATCGGTGGGCACTTCGACCAGCTGCACCGCCTCGTCGGCGTCGAGCACCTGCGGCAGCTTGCGCGGCGCCTTGGGCGCACGCAGCCCGGCCACCGGGCTGGCGCCGATGCGCCCGTGCCTGAGCAGCCAGCTGTAGAAACTGCGGCAGGCCGAGAGCCGGCGCTGCAGGCTCTTGGGCGCCAGCCCGGCGCGATGGCCGCTGGCGATGAAGGCACGCAGTTGCTCGCTCTGCAGTTCGCTTGGGGCCGGCAGCTGCTGGGCCTGGGCCCACTGCTGCAGCGCGCGCAGGTCGCGGCGATAGGCATCGAGCGTGTGTGCGGAAACCTGGCGCTCGACCTGGAGGTGGGTCAGGAACTGGGCGATGAAGTCCGGATCCGGGCCCGGGAAGGCAACCGCAACGGCACGATCGCCTGGCGGTGGATGCTTTTGCTCCGCCGGGTCCCGGGCCCCGGGTCCCAAGTCCCGGCGTTCCCGGACCTTCATCACCCGTACCGCCGCAGCGCCGCCGCCAGTGACTGGCCCATCATCCGCAGGAACAGCGTGCCCATGCCTGGATAGAAGCGGTTGCCGTCGCAGCTGCCGACCGCCACCAGACCCACGCCCGGCAGCGGCAGCAGTGCCGACGATGCCACTTCCTCGGCCCGCGCCGCGTACAGCAGCGCGTTCTTCTGCGGCTGCAGGCGGCCGCAGATCGGCTCGCCATCGGCCAGACAGTCGCGGAACGGCGCCAGGTGCGAGCTGTCGGCCGGCACCGCCTGCAGCCAGGGCGCATCGCTCAGCTCCGGCGGCATCTGGCCCAGCAGCACGATGCGCACCAGGTCGCCGTGGAAATCCTCTTCCAGCGAAGCGGCCATCGCCGCCAGGGTGGTGGCGCGGCTGTCCTGGCGCATCAGGGCCAGGGTCAGCTGGTGCACACGCACGGCCAGGCGCTCGTTTTCCAGGGCATTGGCCGACAGTTCGCCCAGGCGGCGCGACAGTTCGCGGTTCTTCTCGCGCAGCACGTCCAGCTGGTAGCTGGCCAGCGAGGCGGTCGGGCCTTCCTCGCGCGGCACCACCAGGGTCAGCGCCAGGTCCGGGAACTGCTGCAGGAAGGTCGGATGCCGGCGCAGCCAGGCGGCCACTTCGTGTGCGCCGAGTTTCTCGGTGACCTCGCTCATTGCTTCCACTCCCCTTCAAAGACGAATGTGGCCGGGCCGGACATCACCAGATCGGCGGCATCGTGCGGCCACTCGATCTGCAGTTCGCCGCCGGGCAGGGCGACGGTGACGCTGCGCTCGACCAGCCCCGCACGCATCAGCACCGCCGCAGCCGCACAGGCACCACTGCCGCAGGCCAGGGTTTCACCCACGCCACGCTCGTACACGCGCAGGGCGATGCGCTGACGCGAGACGATCTGGGCGAAGCCGACGTTGACCGAGTCGGGAAAGGCCGCATGGGCCTGCAGCGCCGGGCCCAGTGCGTGCACCGGCGCGGTGGCCAGCTCGTCCACCTGCACCACCGCGTGCGGATTGCCCATCGACACCGCGCCGAATGTCACCTTGGCCTGGTCCAGGGTCACTTCGTAGAACGGCTGCTCGGTTGCGAAGCCGGCCAGTGGAATCTCGGCCGGATGCCAGCGTGGTACGCCCATGGCCACCGCAAAACCGGCCGGCACCTGATGCACCTGGTGGGTGCCGGCCGGACTGTCCAGCTGGAAACTGCCCTGCCCGGCCACGCCATCGCGCACCAGCCAGGCCGCCACGCAGCGCGCGCCGTTGCCGCACTGGCCGGCGGCCGAGCCATCGCCATTCCAGATGCGATAGGACGCCACCGAGCCTGCTTGGCGTGGTGTCTCGATGGTCAGGATCTGGTCGCAGCCCACGCCGGTATGGCGGTCGGCCAGTCGTGCGGCCAGCTTGGCATCGGGTGCTGGCTGGCCGCCGCGCAGGTCGAGCACGACAAAGTCGTTGCCCGCCCCGTGCATCTTGGAAAACCGCAGCGGGGCCTGATCAGCCATCCCCGTCGGCACCGCCCCTGTCCAGGGCCTGATCGGCGGCCTGATCGGCGGGGCTGGGCGCGGTGGTGCCGTCCTGCGGCGTGGTCTGCACCGGCGGGGTGGCGCCGGGTTCGCCCGCTGCGGCCGGCTGGGTCGGGTCCGCGGCCGGTTCGGCCGCAGGCGCAGGAGTGGTCACCGGTGCCGGCTTTTCCGGCAGCACCAGCGGACCCTTGTTGCCGCAGGCGGTCAGCGCCAGCAGCGTGGCGCACCAGAGCGCCCATCGCGATACGGTGTTCATGGCTCGAGTATAGCGATTCGACCCGGCCCACGGCCGGCCCGCGCCGGCAGTCCGTCGCAACGGCACGACGTCAGGGGATTTCCCACGTCGATCAGCGCGCCGTGCCGGCCACGCCCAGCTGGTCCAGCATGAAGGCGTAGTACTCGGCCATTTCCTGGTAGCGGCGGAAGCGGCCGGACTTGCCGCCGTGGCCGGCTTCCATGTTGGTGCGGAACACGACCGGCTGGCTGCCGGTGTTGAGGTCGCGCAGGCGGGCCACGTACTTGGCTGGCTCCCAGTACTGCACCTGCGAGTCCCACAGGCCGGTGCCGACGAACATCGCCGGATAGGCGCGTGGCTTGAGGTTGTCGTAGGGCGAGTAAGTGACCATGTAGTCGTAGAACTGCTTGTTCTCGGGATTGCCCCACTCGTCGTACTCGTTGGTGGTCAGCGGGATGCTCGGGTCGAGCATGGTGGTGACCACATCGACGAACGGCACCTGCGAGATGATCACCCGATAGTCGTCCGGGGCCATGTTGGTGATGGCGCCCATCAGCAGGCCGCCGGCACTGCCACCCATGGCCGCCACCCGGTCCCTGGCGGCGTAGCCCTGCGCAACCAGTGCCCGGGTCACGTCGATGAAGTCGGTGAAGGTGTTCTTCTTGTTGAGCAGCTTGCCGTTGTCATACCAGGCCCGGCCCATTTCCTCGCCGCCGCGGATGTGGGCGATGGCATAGACCATGCCGCGATCCAAAAGGCTCACCACCGGGCCGGAGAAACCCGGGTCCATCGACGCGCCATAGCTGCCGTAGCCGTACTGCAGCAGTGCAGCGGTGCCGTCCTTGCTGAAGCCGTTCCTGTAGACCAGCGAGACCGGCACTTGGGTGCCGTCACCGGCGCTCACCCACAGCCGCTCGGTGGTGTAGCGGGAGGCGTCATAACCGGGCACCGGCTGCTGCTTCATCAGACGGCGCTCGCCGGTGACGGTGTTGAGCTCGTAGGTGGTGACAGGGGTGGTCAGCGAGGTGTAGCTGTAGCGCAGCCACGGCGTGTCGTGTTCGGAGTTGATGTCCAGGCCCATCGAATAGGCCGGCTCGTCGGCCCTGACATAGGTTGCCTGCGCATCCTGCGCAAAATCCCGCGCCTCCATGTCCGGGCTCTGCAGTTTGTTCCCGTCCTTGCCCAGCAGGCGGATGCGCTGCAGGCCCTGCGAACGCTCGCCGATCGCGGTGAAACCGTCGAACAGCTCGAAATCCTCGATGTAGACGCTGTCGCTGTGCGCGACCCAGTCCTTCCAGTCCTTGCGCGAGGAACTGCCGTCCGGCGCGGTGACCAGCTTGAAGTTGGTGGCGCCATCGGCGTTGGTGCGGATCACCCAGCGCCCGTCGAAGTGCTCGGCCTGGTATTCCACATCGCGCGCGCGCGGGGCCAGCACGGTGAAGGTTTCCGGATCGGCCGCCAGTGCGTAGCGCTCCTCGCTGGAGACGGTGCTGTGCACGCCAATGGTGATGTACTTCTCGTCGCGGGTCCTGCCCAGGCCCATGTAGAAGCTGTCATCGTGCTCTTCGTAGACCAGCACGTCCTGCGCCACCGGCGTGCCCAGCACGTGCTTCTTCACCCGCACGGTCAGCAGGGTCTCCGGATCGTTCTCGACATAGAACAGGGTCCTGTTGTCATCGGCCCAGACCACGTTGGGCGACACCCCGGGGATCTCGTCGGGCAGCACCTTGCCGCTGGCCAGGTCCTTGAAGCGGATCGTGTACTGGCGCCGGCCGACCGCATCGTCGGCGTAGGCCAGCAGCTGGTTGTCCTGGCTGAGCTCCCATGCGCCGACGCTGTAGTAGCTCTTGCCCTGGGCCAGGACGTTGACATCCAGCAGCACTTCTTCGGGCGCCTGCATGCCGCCCTTGCGCCGCGCATGCACCGGATAGTCCTTGCCGGCCTCGTAGCGGGTGTAATACCAGTAACCGCGCTGGCGGTACGGCACCGTGGCATCGTCCTGCTTGATGCGCGCGACGATCTCTTCGTACAGCGTGTCCTGCAGCGGCTTGAGCGGTGCCATCACCGTATCGGCGTAGGCGTTCTCGGCCCTCAGGTAATCCAGTACCTGCGGATTGCTGCGCTCGTCGTCGCGCAGCCAGTAGTACTCGTCCTGGCGCTGGGCGCCGAACGGGGCGGTGACCACATGCGGCTTGCGGGCCGCATCCGGCGGGGTGGCAGTGGTGGCGGCGGTGGAGGAAAGCGGCGTACTCATCAGCAAGGTCACAGCCAGCAGGGCAGGGAGGGGCTTCATGGATAGGTCTGTCCGGATCGGGTTGCAAGGGCCGCACGGCCGATCGTCGGTGCGGCATGCAATGCACGCGCGGGGTGATGCCGGCGCCTTACTTGCTCAGCTGATCCCACAGGAAGGTGTAGGCCAGCGCGCTCATGTGCGCGGCCTGCGCGTTGTCGGCTGCACCGCCGTGGCCGCCTTCGATGTTCTCGTAATAGCGCACGTCCTTGCCGGCGTCGAGCATCTTGGCCGCCATCTTGCGCGCGTGGCCCGGGTGGACCCGGTCATCGCGCGTGGAGGTCATGAACAGCGTTGGCGGGTAGGTCTTGCCCGGGTCGAACAGGTGGTACGGCGAAAAGGTCCTGATGTAATCCCAGTCGCCGGTATCGGGATCGCCGTACTCGGCCATCCATGAAGCCCCGGCCAGCAGGTGGCTGTAGCGCTTCATGTCCAGCAGCGGCACCTGCACCACGATCGCGCCGAACAGCTGCGGATACCGGGTCAGCATGTTGCCCATCAACAGGCCGCCGTTGCTGCCGCCCTGGGCGCCAAGATGCTCCGGCGAGGTGACCTTGCGCGCGACCAGGTCCTGGGCCACCGCGGCGAAGTCCTCGTAGGCCTTGTGGCGGTTGGCCTTGAGCGCGGCCTGGTGCCAGCGCGGGCCGTACTCGCCGCCGCCACGGATGTTGGCCACCGCGTACACGCCGCCCTTTTCCAGCCAGCCCTTGCCGATGCCGCCGGAATAGCCCGGTGTCAACGAGATCTCGAAGCCACCGTAGCCATACAGCAGGGTCGGCGCGGTCCCGTCGAAGCTCAGGTCCTTCGGCCGCACCAGGAAGTACGGCACCCGGGTGCCATCCCTGGAGGTGGCAAAGTGCTGTTCGATCACATCGCCCGAGGCGTCGAAGAACGCCGGCATGGCCTTGAGCGGCTCGATCCTGGCCTGCTGCTGCCCGACATCGGTCAGCAGCAGGGTGGTCGGGGTCAGGTAGTCGGTGACGGTCAGCCACAGCGCGTCGGATTCCTGGCTGTCCACGGCGCTGGCGCTGATCGCGCCGAACGGCACATCGCCCACTTGCAGCGGCCTGGAGATCCACGTGCCATCGCGGTGGGTCAGCACGCTCAGGCGGTTCTTCACGTCGTGCATGACGTTGAGCACGATGTGGTCAGCGGTGAAGGTGGCGCCAGCCAGCGAGGTCGTGTCGGTGGGCTCGAACAGCACGTCGAACTGACGCTCACCGGCCATGAACGCGTCGAAGCGCGTGACCAGGAACGATCCGGCCTGATAGGTCCTGCCGCCCACCGTCCACGGCTCACGCAGCTCCAGGCCCAGCCATTGGCGGTGCACCGACTTGTGCGCCGAGTTGGGCGCATCGACCTTGATCAGCGCTCCGCCCTTGTCCCGCAGGTACAGCTCATCGTTGTAGAAGGCGATGGTGCGGGTGACGAAATCGCGCTCGAAGCCCGGGGTGGGATCGTGGCCTGCGGCGATGTACATGTCGTCGGCCTTGCCTTCGTAGACGACCTTGGCCGCTGCCAGCGGCGTGCCGCGCTTCCATTCCTTGACCATGCGCGGATAGCCCGAATGGGTCAGGCTGCCTTCGCCGAAATCGGAGTAGACGTACACGGTGTCCGCATCGATCCAGCCCAGCCCGCCCTTGGCCGCCGGACGGTAGAAGCCGCCTTCGACCCAGGTCTTGGTGATCAGGTCGAACTCGCGGCTGACGTCGGCATCGGAGCCACCGCGCGAGAGCGCGATCAGGCAGCGGGTGTTGTCCGGCTTGCGACATTGCGCGCCGTGCCAGACCCAGGTTTCCTGCTCGGCGGCGTTGAGTGCGTCGATGTCCAGCACCGTCTCCCAGGTGGGATTGGGCTTGCGGTATTCGGCCAGCGTGGTCCGGCGCCAGACGCCGCGTGCGTGGTCCTTGTCCTTCCACAGGTTGTAGTAGAAGTCGCCGATCTTCTCCACGTAGGGAATCTTGGCGTCCGAATCCAGGATGGTGCGGATGTCGGCTTCCAGCTGCTTGAACTGCGGGGTGGCGGCCAATTCGGCTTCGGTTCTGGCGTTGCGTTCCTTGACCCAGGCCAGCGGCCTGGCGCCTTCGACCTCTTCCAGCCACTGGTACGGGTCGTCGGTCATGGCGGTCTCCTGGGCATTGGCAGTGGCACTGGCGGCGGCCAGGCCGGCAAGCAGGGCAAGGGCGAGTGGGTTCAAGGCGGGTCTCCGTGCAAGGCAGATGGCCGCCGCACGCTAGCACAGGCCTTGCGCCCGACATCCCGTGCCGAAGGTCAGGCCGCGCGTGGCATCCTGGCTGGCCGCGGCCGGCGTCGACGGGCCTGCACGGCAACCCGGGCAGACGGTACCGAGACGGCGAGTGCAGCCCGGGCGGCGGGGCGGGTCTTCGGCCAGGCTGGCAGGCGGAAGCGGTGCAGCGACCACCACGCCACCAGCGGCAGGCCGGCCAGCCACAGCGGGGTCCAGCCCAGCAGTTCGGTGCTGCCGCGCCCGCCCGGCAGCAGCAGCACCAGGCTCAATCCGGTCAGCGCAAGCGTCCGCAGCACCAGCTCCAGGCACGGATCGGCCGGGCAAGCAGCGTGGACATCTCTGGGTCGGTGGGCCATGGCGGTGGGTCCTGTCGGGGCTGGCCACGCAGGCTGCGCGATGGGCTTCTCACCGGCTGCGACATCGACGCCCCCGGGCACGCCTTGTTGACGCTTGCATGCCTGGCTTGCCGCCTGTGGAACCTCGCCCATCATGCCGACCGACGACGCCACCCCGCCCATCGATCGCGCTTCATGGACGCCTGCATGCCATCGCCCACGTGCCCCACTTTTGCGGCGGCGAAGAAGGCGCGCAAGCGCTGAGGTTGTTTCTTCGTGCAGCGGCCGTCACCCGCGTGTTTGTCGCGCAGGTGCAGACGTTGGCTGGATCGATGACACGCACATCGCCGCGACCTGAAAGCCGCGCTTTGGTCAGTTCAGCTGGCCATGGCAGTGCTTGTACTTCTTGCCGCTGCCGCAAGGGCACGGATCGTTGCGGCCGACCTTGGGGTGCTCGCGCAGGATCGTGCCCTGGAGGCCGGCGGCGGCCGGCTGGGCGGCCTGCGCCTGGGCGCCGGCAGCGCCCTCGCCGCGCTGGGCGCGCGCTTCGCTCTCCTCGGCGACATAACCGCCGGTGTCGGCATGCTGGAACTGCATGGCCCGCTGCTGGGCCTCGGCCAGTCGGCGCTCCTGCGCCTCCAGTTCGGCCACTTCCTCCTCGCTGCGGATGCGCAGGCGCGCCAGGATGGTGACCACCTCGCGCTTGACGTTCTCCAGCATCTCCGAGAACAGCTCGAAGGCTTCCTTCTTGTATTCCTGCTTGGGCTGCTTCTGCGCGTAGCCGCGCAGGTGGATGCCCTGGCGCAGGTAGTCCATGCGCGCCAGGTGTTCCTTCCAGCCCTTGTCCAGCACGGTCAGCATCACGTGCTTTTCCAGCGCGCGCATGGTTTCGGCGCCGATCTGCGCTTCCTTCTGCGCGAAATGCGCATCCAGCGCTTCGCGCACGCGCGCCTGGATGCGCTCGGCATCCAGTTCCTCGGCTTGCTGCGGCCACTGGGTGATCGGCAGGTCGATGCCGGCCTCGGACGCCAGCTCGGCCTGCAGCCCGGCCAGGTCCCACTGCTCGTCGATCGAATTGGGCGGCACGTAGCGCGCCACCAGATCGGCGACCACATCGGCGCGGATGCCATCGATGTTGTCCTTGACCGACTCGGCGTCCAGCAGTTCGTCACGCTGGGCGTAGATCACCTTGCGCTGGTCGTTGTTGACGTCGTCGAAGTCGAGCAGGTTCTTGCGGATGTCGAAGTTGTGCGCTTCCACCTTGCGCTGGGCCTTTTCGATCTGACGGCTGACCAGGCGATCCTCGATCACGTCGTCCTCCTTCATGCCGATCAGCTTCATCGCCTTCTGCACCCAGTCGCTGGCGAAGATGCGCATCAGGTTGTCTTCCAGCGACAGGTAGAAGCGCGAGGAACCCGGGTCGCCCTGACGCCCGGAACGGCCACGCAGCTGGTTGTCGATGCGCCGTGACTCGTGGCGTTCGGTGCCCACGATGTGCAGGCCGCCGGCGGCCTTGACCTGCTCGTGGCGGGTCTTCCAGTCGGCCTTGACCCGGGCGATGTCCAGCTCCGGCGCGTCCTCGCCCAGTGCGGCCAGTTCGGCCTCCAGCGAACCGCCGAGCACGATGTCGGTGCCGCGGCCGGCCATGTTGGTGGCGATGGTCACCGCGCCCGGACGGCCGGCGTTGGCCACGATCTGCGCCTCGCGCTCGTGCTGCTTGGCGTTGAGCACTTCGTGCGGCACGTTGTTCTTGCGCAGGTGCTCGGACAGCATCTCCGAGGTCTCGATCGATGTGGTGCCCACCAGCACCGGCTGGCCGCGCGCGTAGCAGTCCTGGATGTCGGCCAGCACGGCGTTGAACTTGCCGGTGCGGTTGAGGAACACCTGGTCCGGGAAATCCTTGCGGATGGTCGGCCGGTGGGTCGGGATCACGATCACTTCCAGGCCGTAGATGCTCTGGAACTCGTAGGCCTCGGTGTCGGCCGTGCCGGTCATGCCGGCCAGCTTGCCGTACATGCGGAACAGGTTCTGGAAGGTGATGCTGGCCAGGGTCTGGTTTTCGCGCTGGACCGGCACGCCTTCCTTGGCCTCCACCGCCTGGTGCAGGCCATCGGACCAGCGCCGCCCCACCAGGGTGCGGCCGGTGAACTCATCGACGATCACCACCTCGCCATCGCGCACGATGTAGTCCACGTCGCGCTGGTAGATGGCGTGCGCGCGCAGGGCGGCATTGAGGTGGTGGACCACGCCCAGGTTCTGCGGCGAATACAGGCCGTCGTCCTCGTCGTCCCTGAGGATGCCGGCGCTGCGCAGCAATTGTTCTGCATGGGTCTGGCCGGCTTCGGACAGGTGGACCTGCTTGGATTTTTCATCCACCCAGTAATCGCCCTCGCCTTCCTCGGTTTCCTGCCTGACCAGCGAAGGCACGATCCGGTTGACCCGGATGTACAGCTCCGGCGAATCGTCGGCCGGGCCGGAAATGATCAGCGGGGTGCGCGCTTCGTCGATCAGGATCGAGTCGACCTCGTCGACGATCGCGTAGTGCAGGCTGCGCTGGTGGCGGTCTTCGCGCGCCATGGCCATGTTGTCGCGCAGGTAGTCGAAGCCGAATTCGTTGTTGGTGCCGTAGGTGATATCGGCGGCATAGGCGGCGCGCTTGTCGCCGTGGGCCATGCCCGGATAGACCACGCCCACGCTCAGGCCCAGCCAGTTGTACAGCCTGCCCATCTGGGCCGCGTCGCGGCGGGCCAGGTAGTCGTTGACCGTGACCACGTGCACGCCCTTGCCCTCCAGCGCGTTGAGGTACACCGGCAGCGTGGCCACCAGGGTCTTGCCCTCGCCGGTGCGCATCTCGGCGATCTTGCCCAGGTGCAGGACCATGCCGCCAACCAGCTGCACATCGTAGTGGCGCAGGCCCAGCACACGGATGGAGGCCTCGCGGCACACGGCGAAGGCTTCGGGCAGGAGCTTGTCCAGCGCTTCGCCATCGGCGATGCGCTTCTGGAATTCGGGGGTCTTGGCCTTCAGTTCATCATCGCTGAGCTTCTGGATTTCAGGTTCCAGTGCATTGATGCGCACCACCAGGCGGTCGAGCTGTTTGAGCAGGCGTTCGTTGCGGCTGCCGAAGACGCGGGTGAGCAGGCTGTTGATCATGAAAGAAGGAACCGGAATGGGAAGGAGCGTCGGCGCCGGCAGGCCTCGTTCGATCCCCAAGGCCAGGCGCCGAAAAGCGAAACAGGGCGCACGGGGCCCGGTTCCGGCAACACGGCATTGTAGCTTGGGGCGCCACCGGACGAATCAAGGCGCCCGGCACGGAAGCAGCCCAGGCTGCAGGCTGCTCGCTGGGTGGGAGCGGCCATGGCGGCGATGAAGCTTTCCCGGTACATCCCTCGCCGCCATGGCGGCTCCCACGCGAGACAATTGCTCCTACCCGCGGCCGCGCCCGCCCAGGGGTGTGGTGTTCTCACCCAGGAACTTGCGCGGATTGACCACGCGCCCGTCTTCCCACACTTCAAAATGCACGTGCGCCCCGGTCGAGCGCCCGGTCGAACCGGCCCTGGCCACGGTCTGTCCGGCGCGGACCAGGTCGCCCGGCTTGACCACCAGGCGCGAGTTGTGGGCGTAGCGGGTGACGTAGCCGTTGCCGTGGTCCACTTCCACCACGTTGCCGTAGCCGCTGCGCGCGCCGGCGAAGCTGACCACGCCGTCGGCCACCGACAGCACCGGATCGCCCACGCTGGCCTTGAAGTCGATGCCCTTGTGGCGCTCGCCGCCGCCACCGAACGGATCGGCCCGACCGCCGAAACCGGAGGTGATGTAGGTGTTGGCCAGCGGCATGCGCGAAGGCGTGGCATTGCGGTCCAGCTGGCGGTTGAACAGCAGCGATTCGAGCACCGACAGCTGCTGGCCGGAGGCGTCAAACCTGCCCTGCAACTGGTCCAGGCCGTCGGCCAGCGCAGCCGGCGGCATGTCGCTGGTGGCACCTTCCGGACCGCCGACGCCGACCGGCTCGTCGAAGTTGAACTCGCCGTCCTGCAGCTTGCCGATCCGGGTCAGGCGCTCGCCCAGTGCGTTGAGCCGGTTGGCCTGGGCCTGCAGCTCGCCCAGGCGCGCGGACATGGCGTTGATTTCCTGCTGGGCGCCACGCTTGACCTGGTCCAGTTCGGCCTGCTGGCGCTCGGTCCTGGCCTGCAGCCAGGACACCTGGGCCATGCCGAAGGCACTGCGCCCGACCAGCCCCAGCATCATTCCACCGGCCACCAGGATCCCCGCGCTCAGCAGTGGCCGGGTGTGGCTGAAGCGCCGCATCTGCGCAGTGCGCAGGCGCAGGTGATGGCTCACCCAGGAGCGCGTATTGTGAACAATGTTGTTGAAACTCATGGATCTGTGATGCCCCATCCAAAGTCCCAGCCGCGTCGTCCGGCGAGTCCGCTCCCGGCCCTGGAGGCCGCGATGGCGTCGTCTGCCGCCGACCCATTGCGTCATGCCCTGCGGCTGGACGCGCTGGAACAGCAACTTCGCCCTTGCCTGCCGTTTCCCCTTTCGGAGCACTGCCGGCTTGCCAACATCGCGGGCGACCGTCTTGTTTTCGTGGTCGACTCGCCGGTGTGGAACGCCAGGCTGCGCCTGGCGTCGGCCGAACTGGTCGAAATGGCCCGATCCCTCGGTTTAGGGGTCAACTCCGTGACCGCCCGAACGTCCGTGCACCCCCTGTTTCCGACCGCGCAAGCCGGTCCGCCGACCCAGGGGCCTTCGCCGACCGCACGCCAGGCGCTGCGGGTGGCACTGGCCATGCTCGAGGAATCCGTGGCCGCCGAGTCATCTATCGTGAAACAGGGCCCGCACACTGGCGCGAAAAGTTAAGCGCCAGTGCAAGGACGGGGCATCCTACCGGCCCGAGGGATGCGAGTCGTTAGATCGAGGTTATAAAAAAGTTATCCGGCGCCTGTTCAGGCGACAGGATTCACAGAATGGCCAGATCGCCGCCGCAGTTCAGTGCGCCAGGAGCGGCGCGCCGTACAGGGCCGGGGCCGTTTCCCGGACCTCGGGGCCGAAGGAGACTTCTTCCCAGGCATCGGTCTGGGCCAACAGCGCGCGGACCAGGGCGTTGTTGAGCGCGTGGCCTGACTTGAAGCCCTCGTACCTGCCCAGGATCGGATGTCCGGCCAGGTACAGGTCGCCGATCGCGTCCAGGATCTTGTGGCGCACGAACTCGTCGGCGTAGCGCAGGCCGTCGTCGTTGAGCACGCGGAACTCGTCCAGCACGATCGCGTTGTCCATCGAGCCGCCCAGGCCCAGGTTGCGTTCGCGCATGTATTCCAGATCACGCATGAAGCCGAAGGTGCGCGCACGCGCCACCTCCTTGATGTAGCCGCCGGTGGAGAAGTCCACCTCGGCGCGCGACTGCGAGGCCGGGATCATCGGATGGTCGAACTGGACCGTGAAGCCCAGCTTGAAGCCTTCATAAGGATCGAAGCTGGCGATCTTGTCGCCATCGCGCACTTCCACGTGCTTGAGGATGCGGATGAACCGCTTGGGCACGTTCTGCTCGACGATGCCGGCCGACTGCAGCAGGAACACGAACGGACCGGCCGACCCGTCCATGATCGGCAGCTCGGCCGAGGACAGCTCGACATACACGTTGTCCACGCCCAGGCCAGCCAGGGCCGACAGCAGGTGCTCGACGGTCTGCACCTTGGCCGCGCCGCAGCTCAGGCCGGTGCACAGGGTGGTCTCGGTGACCAGCGTGGCATCGGCGGGAATCTCCACCACCGGCTCAAGATCGACGCGCCGGAACACCACCCCGGTATTGGGCGCGGCCGGGCGCAGGGTCATGAACACCTTTTCGCCGCTGTGCAGGCCCACGCCGGTGGCGCGGATCACGTTTTTGAGGGTGCGCTGGGGAATCATGGATTGCAGTTGGAGGACTCCAACGTCAAGATTTCGTGAGAATACCATGCCGGCGGTGAACCTGTACGGGGCAGGACAGTAATCCCCTCGACGCCGAAAGGGTGCCCGGGTGCCGCTGCAGGAAAAAACCCGCCGGACCGGCTACGCCGGCCCGACGGAAAACCAAGGGACATGACACGGTGACACGGTAACGCTGCCGCCCTTGCGCAGCCGCCGCCGGTCCCACTGGCGGCACGCAGGCGCTGCGGACGGGTGAATCAGTCGGCCTGGGTGAGCGGCACACACGCCAGGCACGGCCTCGCGTGCCGGCGAACGCCCGGCCATGGATGGCCGGGCAGGCCTATCCGGAGTCGCATCTGTTCCGCCATGGACGGCATCAGTCCGCTTGGCGACGCAGAAACGCCGGGATATCCAGGTAGTTGTCCGGCAGCTCCGCCGCCCCGGCCGGGGCACTGGACGCAGTGGCTTCGCCCGCATTGCGGCGCAGGCCCAGGCCCTGGGTCGCACCGACCACCGGATCGGACTTGCTGGTGGTGGTGTTGGGCATGGCCACCGCATCGATCGGCATGCCGGTGGTGGCGTCACGGACCAGCTTGATCGGTGCGCGCACCGGCTCGCGCTGGAAGCTGCCGCCCAGGTCGGCGCCGGTGCGGACCGGCTGGCGCACGGCGGCGCGGTTCAGGCCGGTGGCGACCACGGTCACCCGCACTTCGTCCTGCATGTTCGGATCGAGCACGGTGCCCACCACCACGGTGGCGTCCTCCGAAGCGAAGCCTTCCACGGTGCGGCCGACTTCGTCGAACTCGGCCATGGTGAAGTCCGGACCTGCGGTGATGTTGACCAGGATGCCGTTGGCGCCGGCCAGGTTCACATCGTCCAGCAGCGGGTTCTGGATCGCCGCTTCGGCCGCGGCCTGGGCGCGGTCGTCGCCACGGGCCACGCCGGTGCCCATCATGGCCAGGCCCATCTCGCTCATCACCGTGCGCACGTCGGCGAAGTCGACGTTGATCAGGCCCGGACGCACGATCAGGTCGGCGATGCCCTGCACCGCGCCCAGCAGCACGTCGTTGGCGGCGCGGAAGGCCTGGATCATGGTGGCGTTGCGGCCCAGCACGGTGATCAGCTTCTCGTTGGGGATGGTGATCAGCGAGTCGCAGTGCGTGGACAGTTCCTCGATGCCCTTGAGCGCGACCTGCATGCGGCGGCGACCCTCGAACGGGAACGGCTTGGTGACCACCGCCACGGTCAGGATGCCCATTTCCTTGGCCAGCTGGGCCACCACCGGCGCCGCGCCGGTGCCGGTGCCGCCGCCCATGCCGGCGGTGATGAACACCATGTCCGCGCCGGTCAGCGCCTCGATGATGCGGTCGCGGTCTTCCAGTGCGGCCTGGCGGCCCACTTCCGGGTTGGCGCCGGCGCCCAGGCCCTTGGTGACATTGCCGCCCAGCTGCAGCTGCAGCTTGGCGCCGCAGTTCTTGATGGCCTGGGAGTCGGTGTTGGCGGTGATGAATTCCACCCCGTCCACGCTGCTGTTGACCATGTGCGCCACGGCGTTGCCGCCGCCGCCGCCCACGCCGATGACCTTGATGACCGCGTTGGGGGTCATCGTTTCAACCAGTTCGAAATGTGCCATGTCCGTTGTCCTCATTGAGGCCGGGACTCGGGACTCGGGACTGGGGACTGGGGAAAGCCGCTTTCCCGTACCCTGCCCGGCCTTCGCGCCGGCGATTTTTCTGGTGGATGTCGCTTGTTGCCTGGAGCCGGGACTCGGGTTTCGGGACTGGGGACTCGGGAAAGCTGCTTTCCCGTACCCTGCCCGGCCTTCGCGCCGGCGATTTTTGCTCGTTCTTTCCGCCCTCCGTTCCGCTCTCCGCTCTCCGCTTTTCCGAGTCCCGGGTCCCGGGTCCCGGGTCCCGAGCCCCAAGTCCCGGCCTGATTCAAAACTCGCCGCGATACCAGTTCTGCAGTTTCTTGAACAAGCTGCCGGCCTTGCCGGTGGGCAGCGACGGGCGGCGCGGATGTTCGATCTGGCTGCCCATCAGCAGCAGGCCCACGCCGGTGGCGTGGACCGGGTTGCCGACCACTTCGCCCAGCCCGGTGACGTGCTGCGGGATGCCGATGCGCACCGGCATCTGCAGCATTTCCTCGGCCAGCTCGACCACCCCTTCCATCTTCGAGGCACCGCCGGTCAGGACCATGCCGGCGCGGACCAGCTCTTCGAAACCCGAGCGGCGCAGCTCGGCCTGGACCATCTCGAAGATCTCCTCGTAGCGTCCCTGCACCGCCTGGGCCAGCGCATGGCGCGGCATCCGCCGTGGCGGGCGGTCGCCGACCGATGGCACCTGGATGCTTTCCTCGGCGGTGGCCAACTGGGCCAGCGCGCAGGCGTAGCGAACCTTGATCTGCTCGGCTTCCGGGGTGGGCGTGCGCAGCATGTGGGCGATGTCGTTGGTGACGTGGTCGCCGGCGATCGGCAGCGACGCGGTGTGGCAGATCGCGCCCTGCACGAACACGGCCAGGTCGGTGGTGCCGGCGCCCATGTCGACCAGGACCACGCCCAGCTCGCGTTCGTCGGCAGTCAGCACCGCCACCGAGGAGGCCAGCGAGGACAGGATCAGGTCGTCGATCTGCAGGCCGCAGCGCTGCACGCACTTGGAGATGTTGGCCGCGGCCGACTGCGCGCAGACCACCAGGTGTGCATGGACTTCCAGGCGCACGCCGGTCATGCCGACCGGATTGCGGATGCCTTCCTGGGAATTGTCCAGCACGTATTCGCGCGGGATCGCGTGCAGGATCTTCTGGTCGGCGGGGATGGCCACGGCCCTGGCCGCATCCAGCACCCGATCCAGGTCCGACCAGGTCACCTCGCCGTCGCGGATCGGGACGATGCCCGGCGAGTTCCTGCACTGCACGTGGGCGCCGGAGATCGAGGCATAGACCGAGCGGATCTCGCAGCCGGCCATCAGCTCGGCTTCCTCCACCGCGCGCTGGATCGACTGCACGGTCGATTCGATATCCACCACCACCCCGCGCTTGAGCCCGCGCGATTCATGGCTGCCGATGCCGATCACCTCGATCGGGTTGCCGGGCGAATATTCACCGACCAGCGCCGTCACCTTGGAGGTGCCGATGTCCAGTCCGACGATCAGGGATTTGTCGCCTTTGCGGTTCATGTCGTCCTGCTGGAAATGGCGGATGAGGAGAAAGCCGGGACGCGGGACGCAGGACGCGGGACTCGCAAGAGCGGTGCCCGCGCGTTCCATACCGATGCCGCTTCTCTCGCCGTCGCCGGTGTCGCTGTTGCGCGCGCGCTTACCGAGTCCGGAGTCCCGGGTCCCGAGTCCCCGCTTTTGAGTCCCGGGTCCCGGCTTTGCTCGGCCCAGGTCAGGGAGAAGCCGTTGGTGTAGCGCAGGTCCGCCCGTTGCAGCGTGCGCGGGTCGCCCAGCAGACGCGGCAGCAGACGCGCGAAGCGCTGCAGGCGCGGGCGCGCATCGGCCCGGCCGATCACCACGTCCAGGCCGCTGCCCAGCTTCAGCGACCAGCTGCCGCGCGCATCCATCACCAGCGCATCGACCTTCAGGCCCATCGGCGCGAACAGCGCGCTGGCCTCGTTGTACAGCGCCACCACTTCGCCCACCTGCGCGTCGGGGCCGCCCAGCTGCGGCAGCGCGCTGGCATCGACGTTGCGCGGCACCGGGAACAACGCGCCTTCGACCGACAGCAGGCGATCGCTGCCCCAGCGCGCAAACGGCTTGTGCTCGACCACGATCACTTCCAGCGTGTCGGGCCAGCGCTTGCGCACCTGCGCGCGTTCGACCCACGGCAGGCGTTCGACCGCATCCTGGGCCTGGCCCAGCTGCACGGCAAAGAACCCGCGCTGTGCGTACGGCATCACCACCGCGCGCAGTTGCGCCGGATCCACCCGATGCAGCGCGCCACTGACACGCAGGCGGGTCAGCGGCCAGCGCTCGGCGCCGATCCAGCCGTTGAACACGGCCACCACCGGCAGCGCGACCAGCGCCAGGGCCAGGATCCAGGTCAGCACGCGCAGCACGTTGCTCATGCCGGGCGCGCCTGAAGGGTCGATTCCAGGATGCGCCAGCACAGTTCCTCGAAACCGATACCGGCCTGGCGCGCCGCCTTGGGCACCAGCGAATGGCTGGTCATGCCCGGCGCGGTGTTCACTTCGATCAACTGCAGGCCGCGTGACACATCGCGCATCACATCCACCCGGCCCCAGCCGCTGCAGGCGGCACTTTCGAAGGCAGCCAGTGACAACCGGCGGATCTGGATTTCCTCCTGGCCGGACAGGCCCGGGCACAGATACTGGGTGTCCTCGGCGATGTACTTGGCGTGGTAGTCGTACCAGGCCCCGGCCGGCACGATCCTGATCGAGGGCAGCGCGACCCCGTCCAGGATGCCGACGGTGTATTCCTCGCCCTGCACCATCTGCTCGATCAGCAGCTCGCCGTCATAACCGGCGGCAAAGTCGATGGCCGGCTGCAGGTCCTGCTCGGCCAGGACCCGGAACACGCCCACGCTGGAGCCTTCGGTCGAGGGCTTGACGAACACCGGCAGACCCAGCTCGGCCGCCGCCGCGCGCAGGTCGTCCCCGCGCCGGATGCGGCGGAAGGCCGGAGTCGGCAGGCCCGAGGCGATCCACACCTGCTTGGTGCGGATCTTGTCCAGGGTCAGGGCGCAGCCCAGCACGCCCGGCCCGGTGAAGGGCACCTTCAGCGCCGTCAGCAGGCCCTGCAGCACGCCATTTTCACCGTCGCCGCCGTGCAGGATGTTGAACACCCGATCGATGGCACCGGCCCGGATCTGTTCCAGCAGGGCCGGCAGGCCATCGACCGCATGGGCCTGCACGCCCCGCGCCTGCAAGGCCTCGAGCACGTTGCGCCCCGAGTTCAGGGACACCTCGCGCTCGCTGGAGGTCCCGCCCATCAACACGGCAACCCGACCGAACGCGGCCGGATCGGTGTTGCGCGGCGGCGGGAAGGACGGCGCGCTCATGCGTCGGTGCCCTTCGAAAAGCCGTGCGCGGCGATCTGCTGGGCCACATGGCCAATGTCGCCGGCACCCATCATCAGCAGCAGGTCGCCGTCCTGCAGCAGGTCGGGCAGCACCGCCGGCAGCTCGCCGACCTGGCTGACCACGACCGGTTCGTTGCGGCCGCGCGCCCGGATCGCGCGCGCCAGCGACTTGGCATCGGCGCCGGCGATGGGTGCTTCGCCGGCCGGATAGACCTCGCTCAGCACCAGCGCATCGACTTCGCTCAGGACCGCGGCGAAGGCGTCGAACTGGTCGCGGGTGCGGCTGTAGCGATGCGGCTGGAAGGCCACCACCAGGCGCTTGTCCGGCCAGCCGCCGCGGGCGGCGGCGAACACCGCGGCCAGCTCGTTGGGGTGGTGGCCGTAGTCGTCGATCAGCTGCACCGTGGCGCCGCGGCCGGTGTCGATCGCACCCAGGTCGTTGAAGCGGCGGCCGATGCCGGAGAAGTTGGCCAGCGCGCGGGCGATCGTGCCCGGCTGCACGCCCAGCTGCCAGCCGACCGCGGCCGCGGCCAGCGCGTTGAGCACGTTGTGCCTGCCCGGCAGGGCCAGGGTGACGTTGACCGACACATCCTCGGGCAGGCGCAGGGTGAAGCGCATCCGGCCCGCTTGCTGGACCACGTTTTCGGCGCGGATGTCGGCGTTGTCGGACAGGCCGTAGGTCATCACGTGGCGCGGGGTTTCGGCGGCCAGCGCGGCCACTTCCGGATCGTCGATGCACAGCACCGCCAGGCCGTAGAACGGCAGGCGCTGCAGGAATTCGGCGAAGGCGGCCTGGACCCGGGCAAAGTCGTTGCCGTAGTTCTCCAGGTGATCGGCGTCGATATTGGTGATGACCGCGATCAGCGGGCTCAGGCGCAGGAAGCTGCCGTCGCTCTCGTCGGCCTCGGCCACCAGCCACTGGCCATCGCCGAGCTTGGCATTGGCGCCGGCCGAGAGCAGCTGGCCGCCGATCACGTAGGTCGGATCCAGGCCACCTTCGCTCAGCACCGCCGCGGTCAGGCTGGTGGTGGTGGTCTTGCCGTGGGTGCCGGCCACGGCGATGCCGCGGCGAAAGCGCATCAGCTCGGCCAGCATCATCGCCCGTGGCACGATCGGGATGCGCTGGCTGCGCGCCTCCATCAGCTCGGGGTTGTCGGCCCTGATCGCGCTGGAGACCACCACGCAATCGGTGCCCAGCACGTTGGCGGCATTGTGGCCGCGCATCACCCGCGCGCCCAGCGAGGCCAGCCGCCTGGTCGCGGCATTTTCCGCGGCATCGGAACCAGACACCTCATAGCCCAGCGTGCACAGCACTTCGGCGATCCCGCTCATGCCCGAGCCGCCGATGCCGACAAAGTGCACGCGGCGGAAGACCTGGGCCAGGTCGCCGGTGTTCTGCAGCCGGCGTTCACGCGCCGCGGCAATCATGCGGCCTCCTCCAGAATGATGTCTGCGATGCGCTCTGCGGCATCGGGACGCGCCAGGCGGCGCGCGGCGGTGGCCATGTCCAGGCGGCGCGGTGCATCGGCCGACAACACCGCCAGCACCCGCTGCAGCTGCACGCCCAAGCTGTCGTCCTGCTTGAGCAGGACCGCGGCGCCATGTTCGACCAGGTAGCGGGCGTTGCGGGTCTGGTGGTCGTCGACCGCGGCGGCGAAGGGCACCAGCACGCTGCCGACCCCGGCCGCGCACAGCTCGGCCAGGGTCGAGGCACCGGCCCGGCACACCACCAGATCGGCCCATGCATAGGCGCCGGCCATGTCGGCGATGAAGCTTTCCACGCTGGCCTGGACGCCGGCCTGGGCGTAGGCCGCATCGGCCTCGGCGCGCAGTTTTTCGCCGCACTGGTGGCGCACCTGCGCCGGCAGCTTCAACGCGGCCAGGGCCTGCGGCACGGCGCTGTTCAAGACGCGCGCGCCCTGGCTGCCGCCCAGCACCAGCAGGCGCAGCGGGCCGTTGCGATCGGCCAGGCGCTGGTCGGGCGCGGCGATGGCCGCGATCTCCGCTCGCACCGGGTTGCCGACCACTTCCTCGCGCGCGGCGAAGCTGCCCGGGAAGCCGGTCAACACCCGCCGGGCGAACCTGGACAGGACCTTGTTGGTCATCCCCGGCGCGCGGTTCTGTTCGTGCACCAGCAGCGGACGGCCTTGCAGGCGTGCGGCCAGGCCACCGGGGCCGGCGGCGTAGCCACCGAAGCTGATCACCGCGCGCGGATCGCGCCGGCGCAGCACCGCAGCGGCGGCCTTGACCGCGCCCAGCACGCGCAGTGGCGCGCCCAGCAGGGCCAGGGTGCCCTTGCCGCGCAGGCCCCTGACCGCGATGGTGTCCAGGGCGATGTCGTGCTGCGGCACCAGCCGCGTTTCCATCTGCCCGTCCGCGCCCAGCCACACCACCGGCACGTTGCGCGCGCGCAGCACCTTGGCCACGGCCAGCGCGGGGAAGATGTGGCCACCGGTGCCGCCGGCCAGGATCATCACCGGATGCTCCTCTTGCATCTGCGCACCGACAGGTGCGGGCCTTTGCGAGGCAGTGGCGTGAACACTCATCCGATCCTCTCGAAGGTGGGCTCGATGCGCGAGGTCAGGCGACTGCTGCCGCGGGTGGTCGCGGCCGCCGCTGCGACAGGGGCCGCAGGGGCGGGCGAAGGCGAAGGCTTGCTGCCATCGGCCGGCGGCGGCGCCGCTTCCCCACGCAGCAGGGCGACCTGCCTCTCGGCCCGGCTCAACTCATACGACACGCGCAGCAGCAGGCCCATCGCCGCGCAGGTCATCAGCACCGAGGAACCGCCGGAGGAGATCAGCGGCAGGGTCAGGCCCTTGGTCGGCAGCATGCCCAGGTTCACGCCGACCGAGACGAAGGCCTGCATGCCGATCCACAGGGCGATGCCGAAGGCGATGTAGCCGGCGAAGTGGCGGCGCATCTCCACGCAGCGATAGCCGATGTAGCAGGCGCGACCGACCAGCAGCGCGTACAGGCCGATCACCGCGCACACCCCGGCAAAGCCAAGCTCCTCGCCGATCACCGAGAAGATGAAGTCGGTGTGCGCCTCGGGCAGGTAGTTGAGCTTCTGCACCGAACTGCCCAGCCCGACCCCGGTCCACTGGCCGCGGCCGATGGCCATCAGCGCGTTGGACAGCTGGTAGCCCGAGCCCAGCTGGTCGGCCCACGGATCCAGGAACGAGGTCACCCGGCGCATGCGGTAGGGTTCGAACACCACCAGCGCCACCAGCCCCGGCAGCGCAACCAGCACCGGCATCGACATGCGCGGCAGGTTGACCCCGCCCAGCACCAGCATGCCGGCGGTGATGCCCAGCAGCAGGGTGGACGAACCGAAGTCCGGCTGCGCCAGCAGCAGCGCGATCAGCAGCACCGCCACGCCCAGCGGCTTGAGCATCGCCGGCCAGGTGGCGTTGACCTCATCGCGAAAGCGCACCAGGTAGCTGGCCAGCCAGACGATGTAGAGCACCTTGACCGCTTCGACCGTCTGGAAGCGGGTGACCAGCAGGTTGATCCAGCGCCGCGCGCCGTTGACCTTCACCCCCAGCCCCGGGACGAACACCAGCAACAGCAGCAGCACGCAGCCGATCAGCAGCAGCCGGTTGTACTTCTCGATGGTCTTCAGCTCCATGCGCATGGCCGCCCAGGCCAGCCCCAGGCCCAGGCCCACGAACAGGACGTGGCGGGTCAGGTAGTAGAACGGCGTACTGGCCATGGCGATGGAACTGGAGGCCACCATCACCACGCCCACCGAGATCAGCGCGGCAACAGCGCTGGCCAGCCAGAAATCGTACTGGCCGACGATGGATTCCAGGCGCGTGGCCTGCCTGCGATGGTCGTTCATCAGCGCACCTTCAATGTGGCCAGACCGACGAGCACCAGGATCACCGTGATGATCCAGAAGCGCACGATCACGCGCGGTTCCGGCCAGCCCTTGAGCTCGAAATGGTGGTGGATCGGCGCCATGCGGAAGACCCGCTTGCCGGTCAGCTTGAACGAGGCGACCTGGATCATCACCGACAGCGTCTCGATGACAAAGATCCCGCCCATGATCACCAGCACCAGCTCCTGGCGCACGATCACCGCGATGGTGCCCAGGACCGCGCCCAGGGCCAGCGCGCCGATGTCGCCCATGAACACCATGGCCGGATAGGTGTTGAACCACAAAAAGCCCAGGCCGGCACCGGCGATGGCCGTGCAGATGATCACCAGCTCGCCGGCGCCGGGCACCTGCGGGATCTGCAGGTAGCTAGAAAACACCGCATTGCCCGAGGCATAGGCGAACACGCCCAGCGCGCAGGCCACCATCACCGTGGGCATGATCGCCAGGCCATCCAGGCCGTCGGTCAGGTTGACCGCGTTGGAGAAACCGACGATCCAGAAGTAGGCGATGGCGATGAAGCCCACCCCGGCCAGCGGCAGGGCCACGGCCTTGAACAGCGGGATGTAGAAGGTGGTCGCGGCGGCGACATCGGCGGTGTGCCACAGGAAGAGGCCTGCGGCCAGGCCGAAGATCGACTGCAGCAGGTACTTCCAGCGCGACTTCAAGCCATTGGGATCGCGCCTGACGATCTTGATCCAGTCGTCATACCAGCCGATTGCACCGAAGCCGAGCATCACCACCAGCACCAGCCACACGTAGCGGTTGCGCAGGTCGCCCCACAGCATCACCGACAGGAACACCGTCACCAGGATCAGCGAGCCGCCCATGGTCGGGGTGCCGGCCTTGGAGAAGTGCGATTGCGGGCCGTCGCTGCGGATCGGCTGCCCCCCCTTGAACTGGGCCAGCCGGCGGATCACCGCCGGGCCCAGCCACAGTGACAGGAACAACGAGGTCAGCGCCGCCAGGATGCCGCGCAGGGTGATGTAGTTGAACAGCGCGAACAGGCTCTCCAACTGGGTCAGCCAGCGGGTCAGTTCAAGCAGCATGCGCGGTGCCTCCCGAAGAGTGCGTGGGTGCGGCCGGAAGCAGCGCCGACACGATGCGGTCCATGGCACTGCCACGGGAGCCCTTGATCAGAAGCACGGGACCCGGGACCCGGGACCCGGGACCCGGAACAGCAGCTTGCGCAGGCGCGACGGACAGCGTTTGCGCCTGCTTCTCGCGGGTTCCGGGTCCCGGGTCCGGGTCTGCGATCTGTTGCAGATCGTGCTGCAGGGCCTGGGCCAGCGCGGCATGACTGTCGAACACGCGCGCCCCTTCGCCGAAGGCGTGGGCGGCATGGGCACTGAGCGGCCCCAGCGCATACAGCCGGGCGATGCCGGCCTGCCGGGCACGGGCGCCGGCGGCAGCGTGCAGCGTGGCGGCTTCCGGGCCCAGTTCGCGCATGTCGCCCAGCACCAGCCAGCCCTGTCTGGTCGCGGCAGCCAGGGTGGCGATGGCGGCATCGAGCGAGGCGGGATTGGCGTTGTAGCTGTCATCGATCAGCATCGCGCCACGGTCCAGCCGATGGGCCAGGAGCCGGCCGGCGACCGGTCGGGCCGCGGCCAGGCCTTCGGCGATCACCGCCAGCGGCACCCCGCAGCCCAGCGCGATGGCCGCCGCGGCCAGCGCGTTGCGCACGTTGTGGCGGCCCGGCAGGGCCAGCGCGACCGGGGCTTCACCGTCCGGGCTGACCAGGGTGAAGCGCGAGCCCTGGGCATCGGTCATGACCGCGCGGGCGCTGACCTCGGCGCTGGATTCCAGGCCGAAGCGCAGCACCCGCCGGCCCGGGACCAGGGCGGCGAAGTATTCGCCGAAGGCGTCGTCGGCGTTGATCACCGCCACCCCATCGGCCGGCAGCGCGCTGTAGATCGCGCCCTTGGTTTGGGCCACGCCCAGCAGGCTGCCCAGGCGTTCCAGGTGCGCGGCGGCGACGTTGTTGACCAGGGCCACGTCCGGGCGCGCGATCCGGGTCAGGTAGGCGATGTCGCCCGGCTTGCCGGCGCCCATTTCGTAGACGGCGAACTCGGCCTGGTCCGGCGCCTCGATCACCGCCAGCGGCAGGCCGATCTCGTTGTTGCGATTGCCGGGACTGGAATAGGTCTGGCCGGCGCGCTGCAGGATGGCGCTCACCAGCATCTTGACGCTGGTCTTGCCGTTGCTGCCGGTGATCGCCACGACCTTGCCGCTGCGGTCGCGCTGCAGGCCGGCGGCAAGCCGGGCCAGGGCCAGCTGGGCGTCGGCCACGATCACCTGCGGCAGCTCGGATTGGACCGCGTGCTCGACCAGCAGCGCCGCCGCGCCAGCCTGTGCGGCCGCGGCGACAAAGTCGTGCCCATCAAAGCGCTCGCCACGCAGGGCCACGTACAGACTGCCGCTGCGCAGCGCGCGGGTGTCGTTGGACACTGCGTCCACTGTGGTGTCCTCGCCGTGCAGGTGGCCGCCGGCCAGGTGGGCGATGAGCGAGAGCGCAAGCCGGTTCATCGCCGCACCTGCGCAGGGTCCGGCGCGCGCGCCTGCAGGGCGATGCGGGCCTGCACGGTGTCATCGAAGGCCTGCTTGACCCCGCCGATGTCCTGATAGGGCTCGTGGCCCTTGCCGGCGATCAGGACGATGTCGCCGGCCCTGGCTTGGCCGATGGCGCGGGCGATGGCCGCGGCGCGATCGCGCTGCACGGCGTAGACCGCATCGTCGGAGAAGCCGGCGAGGATGTCGGCCACGATCGCCTCGCCGTCTTCGTGGCGCGGATTGTCGTCGGTGACGATCACCACATCGGCATGGTCCTGCGCGATCCTGGCCATCTGCGGACGCTTGCCGGCATCGCGCTGGCCACCGCAGCCGAACACGCAGATCAGCCGGCCGGCCACGTGCGCGCGCAGGCTGGTCAGGGCCTGCGCCAGCGCGTCGGGTGTATGCGCGTAGTCGATCACCACCAGCGGCTGGCCATCGACGCCGCCGAGGCGGTTCATGCGGCCGTGGATCGGCTGCAGCTGCGTAAGCGTGCGCGCGATCTGCGCCGGCGCATCGCCGGTGGCCAGCAGCACGCCGGCCACCGCCAGCAGGTTGTCGACGTTGAAACGGCCCAGCAGTGGCGAGCGCACCGGATGGGTGGTGGCGCCGATCACCAGGTCGAAACCGATCCCGGCGTTGTCCAGCACCACCTCGCGCGCCTGCACGCGGGCAGCGGTCGCGCCATGGGCGCTGACCCCGACCAGCTGCACGTCCCCGGCCAGCGTGCCCGCCAGGGTCGCGCCGAAGCCATCGTCCAGGTTGATCACCGCCGCCTTCAGCCCCGGGCGCTGGAACAGCCGCGCCTTGGCCGCGCCGTAGCGCTGCATGTCGCCGTGGTAGTCCAGGTGATCGCGGCTGAGGTTGGTGAACACCGCCACGTCGAAATGCACGCCGTCCACGCGGGTCTGGGCCAGCGCGTGCGAGCTGACTTCCATCGCGATCGCCTGTGCGCCGGCATCGTGCAGCTGGGCCAGCAGCGCATGCAGCTCGAGCACCAGCGGTGTGGTGAAGCCGGTCGGCCGCAGCTGGCCGTACAGGCCCGCGCCCAACGTGCCGATGCTGGCGCTCACGGTGCCGCGCAGGTGCCAGGCCTGGCTCAGCAGCTGCACGGTGGAGGTCTTGCCGTTGGTGCCGGTGACACCGACCATCGTCATCTGCTGCGAGGGGTGGCCGTAGAAGGTGTCGGCCAGCGCCCCCAGGCGCGCCCGCAGGCCGGGCACGGCGATCGCATCGGCTGGTGCGGGCAGCGACTCCGGGGCCGGCGGTTCGAACAGGATCGCCACTGCGCCGCGCGCACGCGCCTGCTCGACAAAGCCCAGTCCGTGCCAGCTGGAGGCGCTGTTGTCGACCGGGCCGATCGCCACGAAGGCATCACCGGCGCGCACGCTGCGGCTGTCCTGGGTCAGGCCGTGCACGACCACCCCTGCCGGGATGGCGGGCACGTCGGGCAGCAGCGCGGACAGGGCCATGGCGCGGCTCATTCCAGGCTCCTGGGCAGGGCCGGTTCGGTCTCGGCCTGGATCGGTGCGGGCAACGGCCTGGGCAGCGCGGCGACCGTGGCTGGCGCACGCCTGGGTGCCTGTGCGGCGCGCCTGGCTTCGTCCCTGGCCTGCATCGCCAGCCAGCTGTCGATATCGTCCGGCGGCACGTCCATCAGGCGCAGGGTGCCTTCCATGACGTTGTGGAACACCGGCGCCGAGACCAGGCCGCCGTAATACTTGCCGGCCTGCGGATCGCGGATCACCGTGACCATCACGTAGCGCGGATGGGTGGCCGGCACCAGCCCGGCGAACAGCGCGGTGTAGTGGCCCGAGGCATAGCTGCCGCCGGCGGCGATGCGCGCGGTCCCGGTCTTGCCGGCCACGTGGTAGCCGGGGATCGCCGCGTCTTTCGCGCCGCCCTGGGTGACCACGGTCTCCATCATCGCGATGACCTGGCGGGCCACTTCAGCCGGGACCACCTGCACGGCATTCTCGTTGCGCATGCCCTTGACGAAGGTCGGCGTCACCAGCTGGCCGCCGTTGCCGATGGTGGCGTAGGCGCGTGCAATCTGCAGCGGCGACACGTTCAGGCCGTAGCCGTAGGACATGGTGGTCTTGGTGGTGCCGTACCAGCCCGGGCTTCCGGGCGAGGGCACCGTGCCGGTGGCTTCCCCGGGGAAACCGCTGTGCGGCTTGCTGCCGTAGCCGAAGGCCCGGACCGTGTCGTAGAAGGTCTGGTCCGGCACCTTCTCCACGATCTTGGCCGCGCCGATGTTGGAGCTGCGGGTGATCACCCCGCCCACGGTCAGCACGCCGTTGTTGCGCGGCACATCGCGGATGGTGAAGCCACCCCTGAGCGCCATGTAGCCGGGATTGGTATCGATCAGGGTGTTGGCCGTCACCACCCCGGCGGCCAGCGCGGTGGACACGGTCAGCGGCTTCATCGTCGAGCCGGGCTCGACCAGGTCGGTCACCGCCCGGTTGCGGTGCGCGTCCGGCCTGCCAAGGTCAGCGGCGTTGGGGTTGAAGGTCGGCAGGTTGGCCATGGCGATGACCTCGCCGGTGGCCACGTCCAGGATCACCACCGAACCGCCGGCCGCCTGGTTTTCCTCCACCGCGTTGCGCAGCTCGCGGGTGGCCAGGTACTGGATGCGACGGTCGATGCTCAGGGTCAGGTCATTGCCTGGCTGCGCGGCGCGCACCAGGTCGATGTTCTCGACGATATGCCCGGCCTGGTCGCGGATGACCTTCTTCAGGCCCGGCTTGCCGCGCAACCAGTCGTCGAACGCCAGCTCCAGGCCTTCCTGGCCACGGTCGTCGATGTTGGTGAAGCCCAGGATGTGGGCCATCGCCTCGCCCTGCGGGTAGAAGCGCTTGTACTCGCGCTGCGCATACACCCCCGGCACGTGGCGGGCGACGATCGCCCTGGCCGCGTCGGGGTTGATCCGGCGCTTGAGGTACATGAACTCGCGGTCGGCCTTCTGGCTGACCCGGCGGGTCAGGCTGTCCAGCGGCTCGCCCAGCGCCTGGGCCAGCTCGGGGAAGCGGTCCGGGTTCTTCATCAGCTCCTTGGGATCGCACCACACCGATTCGACCGGCGAGGACACCGCCACCGGCTCGCCATTGCGGTCGGTGATCATGCCGCGCGAGGTCGGGATGGCGATCTCGCGCATGAAGCGCGCATCGCCCTCCTTCTGATAGAAGTCGCTGTTGACCAGCTGCACGTAGGCGGCCCGGCCGATCAGGCTGACCGAGCACAGGGCCATCGTGCAGCCGACCAGCATCAGCCGGTTGCGCAGGCTGAAGCGTGCGCGGTTGCGGTTGCGCGGCAGCGCGCCGCGGCGCTCGCCGTTGCGGTTCAGCCGCCGGCCGATGGCCTGGCGCAGGCTCATGGGCGGATCACCACGATATCGGCCGACTCGGGCGACTTCATGCCCAGCCGGTCGCGGGCGATCTGCTCGACCCGGGTGCTTTCGCCCACGGTGGCCTGCTCCAGCTGCAGGCGGCCGAACTCGATGTTGAGCTCATCGCGCTCGCGGTCCAGCTTGTTGAGCTGCACGAACAGCACCCGGTGCTGGTGGCGCGCATACACCACGCCGATGGCGGTGGCGATGTTGGCCACGATCACGATGAACAGCAGGACCCGGGTCATGCCGCGCCTCGCTCAAAAGCCGGGACTCGGGGGTGGAAAGCCGGGACTCGGGGGTGGAAAGCCGGGACCCGGGACCCGGGACCCGGGACCCGGGAAAAGCCGGAGCCGGTTCCTGGCCGGTCCACAGCCGTCTTGCTCTTGCCGTGACCGGGACCCGGGTCCCGGGTCCCGGGCCCCGGCTCTCCCAGCTTCTCGGCCACGCGCAGCACCGCGCTGCGGGCGCGCGGGTTGGCGGCGGTTTCTTCCGGCCCGGCGCGCACCGCCTCGCCGACGATCTTCAGGGCCGGGATGAAGTCCTGCGCCACCGGCAGGCGGCGGTTGCCGGCCGGCGCCTTGGCATGGCCGGCGATGAAGCGCTTGACGATGCGGTCTTCCAGCGAATGGAAGCTGATCACCGCCAGGCGTCCGCCGACCTTGAGCCGCGCCAGCGCCGCGTCCAGGCCCGTTTCCAGGTCGGCCAGCTCGCGGTTGATGTGGATGCGGATGGCCTGGAAGCTGCGCGTGGCCGGGTGGATCCGGCTCTTGTCGGTTCCGGGCCTGGCGCGCGGCATCACGCTGGCGATCAACTCGGCCAGCTGCGCGGTGCGGGTGAGCGGGGTTTCGGCGCGGCGGGCGACGATGGTGCGGGCGATGCGCCGGCTCATGCGCTCCTGGCCGTAATTGAACAGCACATCGGCGATCTCGCCCTCATCGGCGCGCGCCAGCCACTGCGCGGCGCTCTGGCCCGACTCCGGATCCATGCGCATGTCCAGCGGACCGTCCTTGCCGAAGGAGAATCCGCGCTCGGCCACGTCCAGCTGCGGCGAAGACACGCCCAGGTCCAGCAGCACCCCGTCCAGGCCGCCGGCGGTGGCGTCCCACTGCGCCAGTTCGGCAAAGCTGCCGCGCTGCACCGACACCCGCGCATCGCCATCGAACACGGCATGCGCATGGGCGATCGCTTCGGGGTCCTTGTCCATCAGCAGCAGCCGGCCTCCCGGGCCGAGTTGTTCCAGCACGCCGCGCGCATGGCCGCCGCGACCGAACGTGCCGTCCAGATAGATGCCGTCCGCCTTCACCTGCAGCGCGTCCATGACCTGCGCAAACAACACCGGAAGGTGGCCGGGCTGCGCGTCGGAGCGCATCCGGGCCCCCACCGTCACAGCCTGAGTCCGAGCAGTTCCTCGCCCAGATCCTCGTCAGACAACGTCTGCTGGATCTGCGCGCGGTGCGCCTGCTCGCTCCAGAGTTCGAACTTCTCGCCCATGCCCAGCAGCACGGCCTTCTTCTCGATCCCGACCGCGGCCCGATGGCTGGGCGGGATGGTGATCCGGCCGTTGCCGTCCGGCTCCAGGAAGGCAGCCGAACCGACCAGCTTCTGCTGCAGGGTGCGCACGGTCTTCCTGACGTTGGGCATGGCCATGACCTCGTCACGGACCCGCTCCCAGGCGGCCTGCGGATACAGCCACAGGGCACCGGCCTCGAACGGGTTGTAGGTCAGCACCAGGCGATTGCCACACGCACGCGCGACCAGGTCGCGGTAGACGGTGGGAACCGCCAGCCTGCCCTTGTCATCCACGGTGATGGCGGTTTCGCCCTGGAACACGTCCCCTCGCCCTTCAACTGCATTGCCGGCCGTCATTGAACCACGAAAAACCGCTGAACCCCCGGTTTTTCCACTAGTCCCCACACTAGCACTGGCGATCGGGTTGTCAACAACTCACGGCGAAGGAAATCACCTGCCGGATCAATGGCTTGCGCAAAACTTCACAGACTTGTTCAAACCTTATCCACAAGTTGCTGTTTCGTCTCAAATTTTGAGACTGATCCGGAATTCAGCCGGGTGCCGGGGATGTGAAGTGACCGCTGTCACGGGACACCTCGGGCCCGCGCCACCGCTGGCCATTGCGCAAAAAGCCACCAACAATGGCGCCATGTGTCTGCTCGCCCTTGCCTGGAAAACCCACCCGCGTTGGCGCCTGGTCCTGGCCGGCAACCGCGACGAATTCCACGCCCGCCCCGCCGCCGCGCTGGCGCCCTGGCCCGAGGCGCCCGGTCTGGTCGCCGGGCGCGACCTGCAGTCCGGCGGCAGTTGGGCCGGCGTGGGGCCCCGGGGCCGGGTGGCGGTGGTCACCAACGTGCGCGACCCGGGCGTGGCCGCACCACCCGGTGCTCCGTCACGCGGCGCGCTGGTGGCCGACTTTCTGAAATCCAACGCGGGCGCGGCCGACGCCGCCGCCGCACTGCACGACCAGGCCGGCCGCTTCGCCCCGTTCAACCTGCTGCTGGCCGACGCCGCGCAGTGTCACTACGTCGGCAACTGGCCGACACCGGTCCAGCGCGTGGTGGCCGCGGGCGTGCATGGCATGTCCAACGGGCCGCTGGACGACCCCTGGCCCAAGACCCGCCGGCTGTGCCGGGTCCTGCAGGCCTGGCTGCAGGGCCCGGCCGAAGATCCGGCCGCCCTGTGGGAGGCGCTGGCCGACGAGCACCTGGCCGCCGATGCGGACTTGCCCAATACCGGCGTGCCGCTGGACCTGGAACGTCGGCTCTCGGCCACCTTCATCCGCGGCGAGCGCTACGGCACCCGCGCCAGCACGCTGATCGCCATCGCCCACGATGGCACCGGCTGGATCGCCGAACGCCGCTTCGGTCCCGAAGGCCGGTTCGACGGCCAGACCCGCATCGCCTTGCCGGCGGCCTGAAAACACAACGCCCCGCGCTGGCAAGAAGCGGGGCGTTGCCTGAAGACAGTGGCGGAGCCGGCCTGTAAGCCGGGTTCTGTCGTGGACAGTCATTCCTCTAGGCGCATCGTCACCGATACGCTCAAGCAACCTACCCGGACCCGACGCGGGCAGCGTCATGAGGTCCCTATTCGGTCTTGCTCCCGGTGGGGTTTACCGTGCCGGTCTGTTGCCAGACTCGCGGTGCGCTCTTACCGCACCATTTCACCCTTGCCTGATCCGCACCCGAAAGGTGTGGCCATCGGCGGTTTGCTTTCTGTTGCACTGGCCGTCGGCTCGCGCCGCCCAGGCGTTACCTGGCACCGTGCCCTGTGGAGCCCGGACTTTCCTCGGCATTCTTGCGAATGACGCGACTGTCCAGCCAGCTCCGCCACGCGCATTGTCCCATAGATGCGTCATTGTCATGCCCTTTCGATCCGGCCCTGGCCACGCACGCCTATACTCGGGCCATGCGCGCCATGCTGCTTCGCCATCCCGGGCAACCGCTGGAATGGGCCGAACTGCCCGATCCGGTCCCTGGGCCGGGCGAGGTCCTGATCCGGGTCGGCGCCTGTGGTGTCTGCCGCACCGACCTGCATGTGGTCGACGGTGACTTGCGACAGCCCGCCCTGCCGCTGATCCCCGGGCACGAGATCGTCGGCCGGATCGTGGCGCGCGGCCCGGGCGTGCAATCCCTGGCGATCGGCCAGCGCGTCGGGGTCGGCTGGCTCAGCCATACCTGCCAGCACTGCCAATACTGCCAGGACGACCGCGAAAACCTCTGCGACCATCCCGGCTTCACCGGCTACACCCGCAACGGCGGTTTCGCCGAACTGACGCTGGCCGAGGCCCGCTTCACCTATCCGCTGCCCGAGGCCGGCGACGACGCGCAGATGGCACCGCTGCTGTGCGCCGGGCTGATCGGCTGGCGCGCGCTGGTGATCGCCGGCCAAGGCCAGCGCCTGGGCCTGTACGGCTTCGGCGCCGCCGCGCACCTGATCGTGCAGGTGGCGCGCTGGCAGGGCCGCCAGGTGCATGCCTTCACCCGCCCGGGCGACCAGGCCGCGCAGGCCTTCGCCCTGTCGCTGGGGGCCAGCTCGGCCGGGCCGTCGGACCGGCCCTCGCCGCAGCTGCTGGACGCGGCGATCATCTTCGCGCCGGTCGGAAGCCTGGTCCCCACCGCCCTGGCCTCGGTGCGCAAGGGCGGCCGGGTGGTGTGTGCGGGCATCTACATGAGCGACATCCCGTCCTTTCCGTATGAACTGCTGTGGGAAGAGCGGCAACTGGTGTCGGTGGCCAACCTGACCCGCCGTGACGCGCACCAGTTCCTGGCGCTGGTGCCCAAGGTCGGCCTGCACGCCAGCGTGGTGCGCTACCCGCTGGCACAGGCCAATCAGGCACTGTCGGACCTGCGCGAAGGCCGGCTGAGCGGCGCGGCGGTGCTGGTGCCGTGAAACGCTGACATTGGCCGCGCGCGGCTGCGACGCCGGCAGCACGCCTTCTGCCGAGACCCGATCCGGCCTGCCCCGCACCCCCGCTACCCAGGCCTGTCCCTTGCTGCCTTGCGGCGTCGCCGGCGCGGCCCTTAGCCGCCGTACAGCGCCTTGCGCGGCGCGCCGGTGATCTCGGCGGCGAGCCGGGCGGCGGTGGACGGCGGCAGGTGGTCCTTGAGCAGGGCGTGGACGCGGCGGCCTTCGGCCAGCCGGGCGTCGGCATCGGCGGCGGCGCCCTGGACCATCACCACGAACTCGCCCTTGCGCTGGTTCTCGTCGGCTTCCACCTGGGCCAGCAGCGCGGCCAGCTCGCCATCGAGCACGGTTTCAAAGAGCTTGGTGAGTTCGCGCGCGATCGCCGCCGGGCGCTGCGCGCCGAACACGGCGACCAGGTCGGCCAGCGACTCGGCGATGCGGTGCGAGGATTCGTAGAACACCAGGGTGCGCGGCTCGCTGACCAGCGTGCGCAGGTGCTCGCGCCGGGCCGAAGGCCTGGCCGGCAGGAAGCCTTCGAACACGAACCGATCGCTCGGCAGGCCGGCCACGCTGAGCGCGGCGATCGCCGCGCACGCACCGGGCACCGGGCTGACCCGGATCCCGGCCGCCCGCGCCGCGCGCACCAGCCGGTAGCCGGGATCGGAGACCAGCGGCGTGCCGGCGTCGCAGACCAGCGCCAGCGACTGGCCCTGCTGCAGCCGGGCCACGATCCGCGCGGCGATGGCCTCCTCGTTGTGCTCGTGCAGCGCCAGCAGCGGGGTGGACAGGCCGAAGTGCGAGAGCAACTGGCCGGTGCGCCGGGTGTCCTCGGCGCAGATCGCATCGACCGTGCGCAGCGTCTCCAGGGCCCGCGGGGTGAGATCGGACAGGTTGCCGATCGGCGTGGCGACGACGTGGAGCGTGGGGACGGCCATGGGAAAGGCACTCGTGCGGCAAAGGGTAGAATCCTAGCCCGTTCCTCCCACGCCGCCTTCGAACGCCCATGGAAAAGCGCTCCGCCACCCTGCTCGCCTCGGCCCTGCTGGCCCTGTTCCTGGCCGGCTGCGCCACCCGGGTCGGCACCGGCAGTGCGGCCAGCCGTGCCGAGCAGAACGCCGCCTTCGCCCAGGCCAGCGCCCTGGCCGCGCAGCGCTCCGGGCTCAAGGGCCAGGCCCTGAGCGAGAACACCCGCCAGATCCAGGCGCTGCTGGCGGGCCTGGACAATCCCACCCTGACCCGCGAGACCGCTGGCCTGGCCGTCGGCGACCCGCTGTATCCGCTGGCCGGCAACCTCATGCTCGAACGCGGGCTGGAGCTGCCGCGCCCGTTCGACCGAGGCAGCAGGTGGAACTTCGACGCCAACGGCCGCCCGCCGGCCGATCGCGACGGCTACCGGCCGCCGCTGAAGCTGGCGGTGCTGCTGCCGCTGTCCGGGCCGATGGCCACCGCCGCCGGCCCGGTGCGCGACGGCCTGCTGGCCGGCTACTACGGCGAAACCCGCCGCCGCCCGGAAATCCGCTTCTACGACACCGCCAGCAGCCCGGCAGACGCCACCAACGCCTATGCGCGCGCGGTGAGCGAGGGCGCGGAGATGGTGGTCGGGCCGCTGGGCCGCGAGCAGGTCGATGCGATCTTCCGCCAGCCCACCCTGACCGTACCGGTGCTGGCCCTGAACAGGGGCGAGTCCGAAGTGCCCGACGGCGCGGCCAGCTTTTCGCTGGCGCCGGAGGCCGAGGGGGTCAGCGTCGCCGACTACCTGCTCAAGCTGGAGCGCAAGCGCGTGCTGGTGATCGGCGGCAACGACGACAACGGCCGGCGCGCCTCCGACGCCTTCCGCAAGCGCTTCACCGAAGGCGGCGGCGCGGTGGCCGACATCATCATCGTGGGCGAGGCGCCGGCCGACCTGTCTGCGCCGCTGGTTGCGGCGGCGGCCAAGGACGTCGATGCGATCTTCCTGGCGGTGCGCGGCCCGACCGCGCGCGCGCTGACCCCGCAGCTGGCCCTGGCCGGCCTGGGCGGCAAGACCCGGGTGGGCACCTCGCTGCTGATCCAGGGCACCGGCAAGCCGGAAGAAGACAACGTGCTGGACGGAGTGATCTATCCCACCGAGGCGTGGTCGGCCAGCGGCGTGGCCGGCCTGCCTTCGCCGGCCACCGTGGCCGCGACCCTGCCCACCGCCCGCGGCGGCGCGGCGCGGCTGTTCGCCTTCGGCTACGACGCCTGGCTGCTGAGCGCCTACATGCAGAAGCTGGCCGAAGGCACCGGCGCCAACCTGCGCGGCGCCACCGGCACCCTGACCGTGGACGGTTTCGGCACGGTCCTGCGCGCGCCAGCCTGGGCGACCTTCAGCGGTGGCATGCCGGTGCCGATCAGCGGCGGTGGCTGAGCGCCGGGCACGTGGCGACACGGCCGAAGCCGCAGCCCGGGCCACGCTCGAACGCGGCGGCCTGACCTTCGTCGCCGGCAACGTCCGCTTCCGCGGCGGCGAACTGGACCTGGTCATGCTGGACCGGGGCGCGCGCGGCGGCGCCTGCCTGGTGTTCGTGGAAGTGCGCTATCGCGCGACCGACGCCTTCGGCGGCGGCGCCGCTTCGGTCGACCAGGCCAAGCGCCGCAAGCTGGTCCACGCCGCACAGCTGTTTTTGGTCCAGCAGCCGCAGTGGGCCAACCATCCCTGCCGTTTCGACGTGGTGGACGCCCACGGCGATCCGGCCAGGCCCGCGATCACCTGGCTGCGCGATGCGTTCCGCGCAGACGAGGCCTGAGTGCTGCCCGACAGCTTCAACCACGCCAGGATGATGCGGGCTGCGCGAGCGGTGCTGGGCCGCAGGCGCATCAGCCACGGGTCGTGGGCGACGACGGTCGGCGTCTGGCCGATCGGCGCCGGCCACTTCAGTGCGGGTCGGTTGCCGACGCCGTGGTCGCAGCGACGGATCAGCCGAAGTGGGCATAGCCGGCACGCGGCGGCGTCCACACCGCGCCCTGCGCGTCGCGCGCCTGCACGCCCTGCCCGGCCACGATCCGGCCCACGCGCACGCCGGGCACGCCGGCCAAATCCAGCGCCTGCTGCACCTGCTCGGCGCGCTGCGGCGGCGCGGTGAAACACAGTTCGTAGTCGTCGCCGCCGCCGGCCTGCCACGGCCAGCGCACCTGCGGCTTGAACCGTGCCAGCGCGCGCGAGACCGGCAGCCGGGCCAGATCGACCTGCGCGCCGACGCCGCTGCGCGCGCACAGGTGACCCAGGTCGGCGAGCAGGCCATCGGAAAGATCGATGCAGGCCGAGGCCAGGCCGAGCAGCGCACGCCCGGCTTCCACCCTTGGGGTGGGTCGGTCCAGGCGCGCACGCAGCGAAGGCTCCACCGCCGCGCCGGAACACATCGACTGCAGCGCCGCGGCGGCATCGCCCAGCGTGCCGGTCACCCAGACCTCGTCGCCGATGCGCGCGCCATCGCGGCGCAGGGCGTGGCCGGCTTCGACATGGCCCAGCGCGGTGACCGCGATCGACAGTGGCCCGCGCGTGGTGTCGCCGCCCACCAGGCTGACGTCATGCAGCGCGGCCAGCGCCAGGAAGCCGTCGATGAAGCCATCCAGCCAGCGTGGGTCGGGCTGCGGCAAGGACAGCGACAGCGTGCACCACGCCGGGCGGGCGCCCATCGCCGCCAGGTCGGAAAGATTGACCGCCAGCGCCTTCCAGCCGATATCGGCCGGCGCGGTGTCATCGGGAAAATGCACGCCGGCATTGAGCGTGTCGGCGGTGACCACCAGCTGCATCCCGGATGGCACCGCCAGCAGCGCGGCGTCGTCGCCGATGCCCAGCGCGACGTCCGCGCGCAGCGCCACGCGCGCAGCGATGCGCGCGATCAGGTCGAATTCGCCAGGGGCGGACGCGCCGTTGGCCAGGTCAGCTGGAACCATCGCGCAGCGTCAGCGGCTGCGCGCGTTGGCTTCGGCTGCGCGCCATTCCAGCGCGGCGCGGTCCAGCACGCCGTTGACGTAGGTGTGGCCATGCTCGGCGCCAAAGCGCTTGGCGGTTTCGATGGCCTCGTTGATCACCACCCGATAGGGCACGTCGGGGCGATGGCGCAGTTCGTAGGCGGCGATGCGCAGCACCGCGCGTTCGATCTGGTCGACCTCGGCCACGGTCCGGTCCAGGTGCGGCAGCAGCGCCTGATCCAGCGCGTTGCTGTGCGCCATCACCCCACGCACCAGGTCCTCGAAATATTCCAGGTCGGCGAGCTCGTGCGCCTGTTCATGGGCGAACTGGGCGATCACGCCCTGGGTGGTGCCGCCGGCCATCTGCCAGGCGTAGATCGCCTGCAGCGCGCGCCGCCGCGCGCGGGCGCGCAGGACCGGATCGACGCCGTCACCGCGACGCGGGCCGGGACGGCTCATGGCAGCGCCTCCAGCAGGTTGACCAGCTCGACCGCGGCCAGTGCGACTTCCTCACCCTTGTTGCCGTGGCTGCCGCCGGCGCGGGCTTCGGCATCGGCCGCGTCCTCCACGGCCAGCACCCCGTTGAGCACCGGGATGCGGTAGTCCAGCTGCACCCGCATCAGGCCCTCGGCACAGCCGTCGGCCACCTGCCGGTAGTGGCGGGTATCGCCGCGGATCACGCAGCCCAGCGCCAGCAGCGCGGCATGCTTGCCGGCCTGGGCCAGGCGCGCGGCCACCAGCGGGATCTCCCAGGCACCGGGGACCCGGATCACGTCCACCTGGTGCTCGGCCACGCCGTTGCCGGCCAGTTCCCTGCGTGCGCCAGCCACCAGCGCATCGACGATGCGCGCGTTCCAGCGGCTGGCGATGATCGCGTAGCGCGTGCCTTCGATCGCGCGCAGGTCGCCTTCGTAGTGGGTCATCGGTCGCTGCAGCCAAAAAAGGGTCGGTCAGTTTAGCGCGTGGTGGCCAGATCGGCCGCGGTGAGGGTTTCCACCACCTCCAGCCCGAATCCGGCCAGGCCCACCTGCCGACGCGGCGTGCCCAGCACCCGCAGCTTGCCCAGGCCCAGGTCCGACAGGATCTGCGCGCCGGCGCCGTTGCGCCGCCACTGGCCCACGTCCTTGTCCTTGCCGGGCGCGGGCAGCGGGGTCTGCCGGCGCAGCCGCGCCAGCAGCGCCTGGGTGTCGCGCGGGGCGGACAGCACCACCATCACGCCCTGGCCCTCGGCGGCGATCGCGCGCAGCGCATCGGTGGCGGCCACGCCGAAATCGTCGCGCCGCCAGTGCAGCAGGTCGGCCAGCGGATTTTCGACCTGGACCCGCACCAGGGTCGGCGTTGCAGCATCCGGCGTGCCCCTGACCAGGGCGAAGTGCAGGTCGTTGGCGATCCGGTCGCGGTAGGTGACCAGGTTGAACGGGCCGAATTCGGTGTCGATCTCGCGCTCATCCACGCGCTCGACGGTGTGCTCGGTGGCCAGGCGATGGGCGATCAGGTCGGCGATCGAGCCGATCTTCAGGCCATGGGCGCGGGCGAACCCTTCCAGCTCGGGGCGGCGCGCCATCGAGCCGTCGGGATTGAGGATTTCCACCAGCACCGCCGCCGGTTCCAGCCCGGCCAGCATCGCCAGGTCCACCCCGGCCTCGGTATGCCCGGCGCGGGTCAAGACCCCGCCGGGCTGGGCGATCAGCGGGAAGATGTGGCCCGGCTGGTGCAGGTCGGCCGGCCTGGTGTCGGGCTTGACCGCGGTGCGGATGGTGTGGGCGCGGTCGTAGGCGGAGATGCCGGTGGTCACGCCCTCGGCCGCCTCGATGCTGACGGTGAAGTTGGTCTGGAACTGCGCGGTGTTGGCCTGGACCATCGGCGCCAGGCCGAGCTGGCCGGCGCGTTCGCGGGTCAGCGGCAGGCACACCAGGCCGCGGCCGTGGGTGACCATGAAGTTGATGTCCGACGGCCTGACCAGCTCGGCGGCCATGATCAGGTCGCCTTCGTTCTCGCGGTCCTCATCGTCGACGATCACGACCATGCGGCCTGCGCGGATGTCTTCCAGCAGTTCGGGGACGGTGGCGAAGTTCATGCCTGCGCTCCCGGCGCGTTGGCCGCGCGCGCGCCGAGCAGGCGCTCGACATAGCGCGCGACCAGGTCGATTTCCAGGTTCACCGCATCGCCCACACCGATCTGGGCAAAGCGTGTGTGGGCGACGGTGTGCGGAATCAGTGCGACCTCGAAGCCATCGCCGTCGACCGCGTTGACCGTCAGGCTCACGCCATCGACGCAGATCGAGCCCTTCCTGGCGATGTACCTGAGCAGGCCGGCCGGCGCGGCGAAACGCCAGCGCTGGGCGCGCGCATCGGCGTGCACCGACAGCACCCGGCCCAGGCCATCGACGTGGCCGCTGACCAGATGCCCGCCGAGGCGATCGGTCGGGCGCATCGCCCGTTCCAGGTTGAGCGTGGCGCCCACCTGCAGCGCGCCCAGAGTGGTGAGCGAGAGGGTTTCGCTCGAGGCATCGGCCTGGAAGCTGTCCGCGTCGAAGGCGACCACGGTCAGGCACACGCCGTTGACCGCGATGCTCTCGCCCAGCTGCACCGCCTCGAACGGCAGCGAGCCGACCTCGAAGGTGAAGCGGGTATCGCCGCCCAGCGGCGTGGCGGCGGCCAGGCGGCCAAGGCCTTCGATGATCCCGGTGAACATCAGCGCGCCTCCGCTGCTTTAATCAGGCGAAGGCAAACCCGGCCCGGCTCGGCTGTTCCTTGAATCCCCGCACAGGGATGTGCGGGCTTTTGCAGAGGGATCTGCGAATACTTACTCATCAACGTTTCTCGCAAAGGGGCAGAAGCGAAAAACGCCACAAGGCAAAGGACCCGCGCACGACGATCAAGGCCGCGCGGCGGGTCGTCTTCTTTCATCCGGACTTTCTGGCGCCGGGATGCGGCACCAACCGTCGGCTCCGGCATCGGACCGGATCTGCTGACCTGCGTGGGCGTCACCCCCCTCGCAGCGCTCGCGGGCTCGTGCGCGCCAGGCGCACCTACCGCCGGTGGGGAATCGCACCCCGCCCTGAAGACGTTCATGGATGCCGGCGAACCGGCGATGCACATTCTACCAGTGCCGGCCGCGACCGATCGCGCACGCAGCGTTGCAGGGGTGGCCTCAGCCGGCCGGCCGCAGCAGCAGGCGCAGGTCCGCACCGACCCTGCGCTCGTCGACCACGCGCAGGCGCTGCTGCTCGGCCAGCGCGGCAATGCCCAGGTGCGAGAGCAGCGGACGGGCGCCGTCGCCGAGCAGGGTCGGGGCCAGGTAGAGCAGCAGCTCGTCGACCAGCCCGGCGGCCATCAGCGCCCCGGACAGGGTGGCGCCGGCCTCGACCTGGACTTCGCAGACCCGGTGCCGGGCCAGCGCGGCCAGCACCGCACGCAGGTCCAGGCGGCCTTCGTGCAGCGGGATCTGTTCGAAGTGCACCTGGTCGTGGTCGGCCACGCGCGCGGGCAGCGGGCCGTGCAGGTACAGGGTGGGCGCATCGCCGGCCTGCACCCGGACCTGGTCCAGGCTGGCCAGCGTGGCATCGAGCACCACCCGCAGCGGTGGCACGACCGGCTGGTCCTCTTCAGGCCGTGCGGTGAGCGAAGGATCATCGGCGATCACCGTGCGCGCCCCGGTCAGGATCGCGCCGGAGCGCGCGCGCCAGCGCTGCACATCGGCCCGCGCGGCCGCGCCGGTGATCCACTTGGACTCCCCGCTGGCCATGGCGGTGCGGCCATCGACGCTGGCGCCCAGCTTGACCCGCAGCCACGGGCGCCCGCGCACCACCTGCGAGAGGAAGCCGCGGTTGAGCTCGCGCACCTGCGCTTCCAGCAGCCCGACCTGCACGGCGATGCCAGCGGCCCGCAGCTTCTCGAAGCCCGCCCCGTCCACCTGCGGAAACGGGTCGCGCATGGCGGCCACCACGCGGCTTACCCCGGCAGCCACCAGCGCATCGGCGCATGGCCCGGTGCGTCCGGTGTGCGCGCATGGCTCCAGGGTCACGTACACGGTGGCGCCGCGCGCGCGCGCGCCGGCCTGGCCCAGCGCGAACACTTCTGCGTGCGGCTGCCCGGCATATTGATGGAAGCCTTCGCCCACCACCGTCTGGCCGTGGGCGATCACGCAGCCGACCATCGGGTTGGGCTTGGTGGTCCAGGCGCCGCGTTCGGCCAGGCGCAGGGCACGGGCCATGTGGGCGTGGTCGGTGGCGGAAAATTCAGACATCCACGACTCCAGGGGCGATGGCCATGACCACCACCTGCAACGGTCCCAGCGCCAGCCGGTCCAGCGGCTGCCAGCCCAGCCGCGCGTAGTACGGCACCAGCGCATCCTGGCAGTACAGATGCAGGCGCGGCACCTTGAGCGCAGCGGCGGCCTGCACGCCGTGCCGCACCAGCGCCGCGCCGATGCCGGCCGCGCGCGCCTGCGGGCGCACGTACAGCGAGGCCAGCCACGGCCTGTACTGGTCGATGCGTTCGTCATCGTTGGCCAGCAGGCTCACCGACCCCAGCCACTGCTCGCCCTCCAGCGCCAGCCAGGTCGTGGGGATCCGGTCGCCGCGGCCATGGCTGGCCAGTTCGGCCTGCGCCTGGTCCAGCCGCCAGTCCGGGGACAGGCCACCGAAGGCCTGCAGGTGCGCCTGCGCCACCTCGGCCAGGTGCTGCGGGTAATCCCAGAGCGGTGCGATCTGCAAGGCTGCGCGGCTCAACGTTTCTTGTGCTTGGCGTCCGGCGTGCCAAACGGCAGCACCTCACCACCCAGCAGCGGCAGCTGGCCCTCGCCGGGCAGGTCGCGCTCCAGGCGATCGAGTTCCTCGCGGAAATCGGCCACGTCCTCGAAGCTGCGATACACCGAGGCGTAGCGCACGAAGGCCACGTGGTCGAGCCTGCGCAGCTCGGCCATGACGAATTCGCCGATCCGGCGCGAGGACAGTTCGCGCTCGGTGGTGCGGCGCAGCTGCTGGATCACCGCGCGCACCGCCGCCTCGATCTGCTCCTCGGACACCGCGCGCTTGTGCAGGGCGCGGTCGAAGCTCTGGCGCAGCTTGCGCGCGTCGAAGACGTCGCGACGACCGTCTGACTTGATCACCGCCGGCAGCTTCAGCTCGATGGTTTCCAGGGTGCTGAAGCGCTCGCCGCAGGCCTCGCACTCGCGGCGCCGGCGGATGGTGGCCCCGTCCTCGGACACGCGCGAGTCGATCACGCGGGTGTCGGTGTTCTGGCAGAAGGGGCAGTGCATGGGCTGCTCAGGGGCGGAGGATGAGAAACGAGAAGTGAGGAACGAGAAGTAATGAGAAGTGAGAAGTGAGAAGTGAGGAGTGAAGAGTGAGGAGTGAGGAGTGAGGAAAAAGCCAGGGGCGGGTGTTACTCGTTTCTCACGCCTCGCCTTCAGCCATACACCGGGAACTTCCTGCACTGCGCGGTGACCTTTTCGCGCACCGCCGCCAGCACCGAGCCATCGCCTGGCGCGTCGAGCACCTCGGCGATCCAGTTGGCCAGCTCGATCGTGTCGGCCTCCAGGTAACCTCGCGTGGTGATGGCCGGCGTGCCCAGCCGCAGGCCCGAGGTCACGAACGGCGAGCGCGGATCGCCCGGCACCGAGTTCTTGTTGGTGGTGATGTTGGCCTTGCCCAGCGCGGCCTCGGCATCCTTGCCGGACACCTGCTTGCCGATCATGTCCACCAGCATCAGGTGGTTCCGGGTGCCGCCGGAGACGATCTTGTAGCCACGCGAAATCAGCGTGTTGGCCATCGCTTGCGCGTTCTTGAGCACCTGCTGCTGGTAGGTCTTGAAGCCCGGCTCCAGTGCCTCCTTGAAGGCCACCGCCTTGGCCGCGATCACGTGCATCAGCGGGCCGCCCTGGATGCCGGGAAACACGATGGACTGCAGCTTCTTCTCGATCTCCTCGCCGGCGCCCCTGGCCAGGATGATGCCGCCGCGCGGCCCGCGCAGGGTCTTGTGGGTGGTGGAGGTGACCACGTGCGCGTGTTCCAGCGGGCTGGGATACACCCCCGCGGCCACCAGCCCGGCCACGTGCGCCATGTCCACGAACAGGAACGCGCCCACCTGGTCGGCGATGGCGCGAAAGCGCGCCCAGTCCACCACCTGCGAGTACGCGCTGAAACCGGCCACCACCATCTTCGGCCTGTGCTCCAGGGCCAGGCGCTCGACCTGGTCGTAATCGATCAGGCCTGCTTCGTTGACCCCGTACTGGATCGCATTGAACAGCTTGCCGGACACGTTGACCTTGGCGCCGTGGGTGAGGTGGCCGCCATGGGCCAGCGACATGCCCAGGATCGTATCGCCCGGCTGCAGCAGCGCCAGGTACACGGCCTGGTTGGCCTGCGAGCCGCTGTGCGGCTGGACGTTGGCATACATGTCCTGGGGGGAGCCTGCGCCGAACAGTTGCTTGAGCCGGTCGATCGCCAGCTGCTCGGCGATGTCCACGAACTCGCAGCCGCCGTAGTAGCGCTTGCCCGGGTAGCCCTCGGCGTACTTGTTGGTCAGCACGCTGCCCTGGGCCTGCATCACCGCCGGGCTGGTGTAGTTCTCGCTGGCGATCAGCTCGACGTGATCCTCCTGGCGCTGGGCTTCGGCGGCGATGGCCTTGGCCAGCTCGGGGTCATAGCTTTCGATACGGACGTCACGCGGGAACATCTGGGCTCCGGGATTCAGGACGGGTCGGCTGCCGCCATCGCGGGGTCGCCGCGCGGGCCTGCAGGGCAGCGAATTGTAAGCCTTCCGGGCATGGGGCCACCAATGCCAGCGCCGGAGTGCCGATTCCACGCCACGGGGCGCATCGGCGCGTCCACGAAAAAGGGCGCATCGGCGAGGATGCGCCCTTGGCCTTTCAGCAACCCGAGGCAATCAGTGGTTCAGCAGCAGATCGGTAATGACGCCGGTGGCGATGGCCACCAGGATCAGGTTGCCGCGGTCGTCGCGGACCCAGTGGTGCCCGTGAGGCGGACGACGCACGTAGTAACGGTCGTAGTCGTTGATCACGTAGGTCCGGCCACTGTAATAGTTGTCGTAACGATGACCGCGCTCGTAGGCATACGGACGGTAGACGCGCGGCGGCGGGCCCGGGCGGTAATGGTTGTGTACCACCACCGGGCGGCGGTAGCCGTCGCGGTACCCGTCGCGATAGGCATCGCGGCGGTCGTAACGGTCGTAATGGTCGGCTCGGCGGTCGTGGTGCTTGTCGTGGCCTTTGTCCCAGCCGTGGTGGCCGCGGCCACGGCCGTGGTCACGTTCGCCTGCCATGACCGGCGCTGCCGCCAGCGACATGGCAAGGACCGGAATGCTCAGCAGGGACAGGATCGTGCGTTTCATGGCGTCTACTCCGTAACGTGGTGTCACGCTGCCGATGATGCGCCGTCGGGGTGAACGGAAACTTGCTGGAAACGGTTCACAAAACTTCGGTTAATACTCCGGAATCCCCCTGTTCAGTTTCGGCCTTCCGGTTGGGACGCCGCTCCCCAGCGCCTATACTGGGCCATCCCTTTCCACCGACCTCCTCGCCTGTTCCGTGTGGCGCGGTTGGCCGGCTGCGTCCAATGTCGGAGATCGCATGTCGCAATACATCTACACCATGAACCACGTGTCCAAGATGGTGCCGCCCAAGCGCCAGATCCTCAAGGACATTTCGCTCAGCTTCTACCCCGGCGCCAAGATCGGCCTGCTGGGCCTGAACGGCGCCGGCAAGTCGACGGTGCTGAAGATCATGGCCGGGGTGGATACCGATTTCGAAGGCGAAGCCCGCCCGCAGCCAGGCATCAAGGTCGGCTACCTGGCCCAGGAACCGGAACTCGATCCCGAGCACACCGTGCGCGAAGCGGTCGAGGAAGGCGTGGGCGAAGTCCTGCAGGCCCAGGCCGCGCTGGATGCGGTGTATGCCGCCTACGCCGAGGAAGGCGCCGACTTCGACGCACTGGCCAAGGAACAGGAGCGCCTGGAAGCGATCCTGGCCGCCGGCGATGCGGCCACCCTGGAGCAGCAGCTGGACGTCGCCGCCGATGCGCTGCGCCTGCCGCCGTGGGATGCGATCGTCGGCAAGCTCTCCGGCGGCGAAAAGCGCCGCGTGGCGCTGTGCCGGCTGCTGCTGCAGAAGCCGGACATGCTGCTGCTGGACGAACCGACCAACCACCTGGACGCCGAGTCGGTGGAATGGCTGGAACAGTTCCTGGCCCGGTACCCCGGCACCGTGGTGGCCGTCACCCACGACCGCTACTTCTTGGACAACGCCGCCGAGTGGATCCTGGAGCTGGATCGCGGCCGCGGCATTCCGTGGAAGGGCAACTACACCGACTGGCTGATGCAGAAGGAAGAACGCCTCAAGCAGGAGGACAGCCAGGAAAAGGCCCGCCAGAAGGCGATCCAGAAGGAACTGGAATGGTCACGGCAGAACGCCAAGGGCGGCCGCACCAAGGGCAAGGCGCGCCTGGCCCGGCTGGAAGAGCTGCAGTCGGTGGACTACCAGAAGCGCAACGAGACCAATGAAATCTTCATCCCGCCGGGCGAGCGCCTGGGCAACGCGGTGATGGAGTTCAGGAACGTGTCAAAGAAGTTCGGCGACCGCCTGCTGTTCGAGAACCTCAACTTCCTGGTCCCGGCCGGTGCCATCGTCGGCATCATCGGCCCCAACGGCGCCGGCAAGTCGACCCTGTTCAAGATGATCACCGGCCAGGAGAAGCCCGACAGCGGCCAGATCGTGATCGGGCCGACGGTGAAGCTGGCCTACGTCGACCAGAGCCGCGAGGCACTGGAAGGCAACCACAACGTCTTCCAGGAGATTGCCGGCGGCCTGGACATCCTCAACATCAACGGCATCGAGATCCAGTCGCGCGCCTACATCGGCCGCTTCAACTTCAAGGGCCAGGACCAGCAGAAGCTGGTCGGTTCGCTCTCCGGCGGTGAACGCGGTCGCCTGCACATGGCCAAGACCCTGCTGCAGGGCGGCAACGTGCTGCTGCTGGACGAGCCGTCCAACGACCTGGACATCGAAACCCTGCGTGCGCTGGAAGACGCGCTGCTGGAGTTCCCCGGCAACACGTTCGTGATCTCCCACGATCGCTGGTTCCTGGACCGCATCGCCACCCACATCCTGGCCTTCGAAGGCGACTCGCACGTGGAGTTCTTCCAGGGCAACTACCGCGAGTACGAAGCGGACAAGAAGCGCCGCCTGGGCGTGGATGGCGCCCAGCCGCATCGCCTGCGCTTCAAGGCGCTGAAGTGATGCCTTGGCGCACCGGCGCAACGCGCGGGTGCCTGTGCCAAGCCCGGCAGAGGCATGCCTCTGCCATCCCCGCGCAGGCGGGAAATGCTTTTCAACAGCCGTATGGCTGGTCATCCAGGGACGTTGCTTTGGGGCCTGAACTGCCGGGCTTTTCTTCGTGCGACCCAAGGTGTCCAACGGCACCTCAAATCAGCTGCGGCGCACGGTCCGGCACCTGGTCGCCAGCCTCAACCTTCAGATCGCCGGTGACCGACCCTCTGCAAACAGCACGTCGGTGAACCCGAAGGTGGAGAAATCGCGGATCCGCGACGGGTACAGGATCCCATCCAGGTGATCGACCTCGTGCTGGACCACGCGCGCGTGGAAGCCTTCGGCGACCCGCTCCACGCGCTGGCCCTGGGCATTCCAGCCGCTGTAGCGGATGTGCCTGAAGCGCGGGATCACCGCGCGCAGGCCGGGGATGGACAGGCAGCCTTCCCAGCCGTCTTCCAGTTCATCCGACAGCGGTTCGACCACCGGGTTGAACAGTGCCGTGCGCGGCACCGCCGGGGCGTGCGGGTAGCGCGCGTTGTGGTCGAAACCAAACACGATCACCCGCTTGCCCACCGCCACCTGCGGCGCGGCCAGGCCCACGCCATTGGCAAGTTCCATGGTCTGGAACATGTCCTCGACCAGGTCGCGCAGTTCGCCGGTGGCAAAGTGCTCGACCGGTTCGGCCCGCTGCAGCAGCATCGGTTCGCCCATGCGGATGATGTCGCGGATCATGAGATTTCCTCCTCTGGGGGAAGACCGAACACCTGGCGCAGATAGCGCACGTAGTCCGGATCGTCGCACATGCTCTTGCCGGGCGAATCGGACAGCTTGGCCACCGGCTGGCCATTGCAGCGGGTCATCTTGATGACGATGTTCAGCGCCTGCGGGCCCAGGTCGTTGGTCAGGTTGGTGCCGATGCCGAAGGCCAGCCGGCAGCGGCCGCGGAAGTGCGCCGACAGGCGTTCGACCTTGTCCACGTCCAGCCCGTCGCTGAACACCAGCGACTTGGTCCGCGGGTCGGCGCGGTTGGCCGCCAGGTGCGCCAGCATGCGCTCGCCCCACACGAACGGATCGCCCGAATCATGGCGCATGCCGTCGAAGAGCTTGCAGAAATACATGTCGTAGTCGCGCAGGAAGGCATCGATGCCGACCACGTCGCTCAGCGCGATGCCCAGGTCGCCACGGTACTCGCGCGCCCAGGCTTCCAGCGCGGCGCCCTGCGAATCGCGCAGACGCGGCCCCAGCGCCTGGAAGGCCTGCAGCCACTCGTGGGCCATCGTGCCCATTGGCGTCATCCCGTACTGGCGGGCGAAATACACGTTGCTGGTGCCCACGAACTGCGCCCCCAGGCCATCGCGCAGCAGCGGCAGCATCCGCCCATGCCAGCTGCGCGAATAGCGCCGGCGGGTGCCGTAGTCGGCGATCGCGCAAGCGGCCGCATCGGGGATCGCGCGCAGGCGCTGGAGCTTGGCCTGCAGCCGACGCAAGCCTTCCTCGGCGTCGCCCTGGCCCAGCGCATCGAAATAGACCTCGTTGATGATCGCCAGCAGCGGCACCTCGAACAGGATCGTGTGCAGCCACGGGCCCTCGATCACCAGCTCGATCTCGCCGGGCACCTCGGCCGATGCCTTGAGCGAGACATACTTGCGGTCAAAGTGGAACAGGCCGAGAAAGTCGACGAAATCGGACTTGATGAAGCGCAGGCCGCGCAGGTAATCCAGCTCGTCGTCAGCCAGGTACAGCGTGCACAGTGCGTCGATTTCAGCACGGATGCGCGGCAGGTGCGAAGCCAGGTCGATGTTCGGGGTGCGGCACTTGAAGCGGTACTGCACCTGTGCGGCCGGGTATTGATGCAGCACCGCCTGCATCATCGTGAACTTGTACAGATCGGTGTCGAGCAGCGAGCGAATGATCATGACGGCATTATGCGCGCGGCCTGGCCTGCCCGAGCCACACGGGCTTAGGTCAGCGCAGCAGACGCTGCATCGCAGCCAGGACGAAATGCGCCCAGATCGCGGCCCACACGCCGATGCGGACCGGCAGCGCGCGCTGCGCGGCTTCGAACCTGCAAAAGTAACGCCACAGGCCACGATGCTTGTGCCATTCCACGAACAGCGGCCGCGCAGCGCTGGACACCCCGCGCAGGTGCAGCACGGACACGTCGTTGGCCACCGCCACCCGGGCCCCGGCCAGGCGCGCGCGCCGGCACAGGTCCAGGTCCTCGGCATGCAGCCGGTAGCCGGGGTCGAAGCCGCCCAGCGCATCGAACAAGCCGCGGGCGATGAACATCAGCGCGCCGGAGGCTGCCTGCACGTCCTGCACCGCCCGGGAGTCGTCCACCGGCACGCCCAGCTGGCCGCCCTGGCCGGGGCTGCGCAGCATCGCGCCGAAGTCCGGGTCGCGGCGGCGCGCGGCGCTGTCGCGCTGGCCGTCCGCGTCGATCAGGTCCACGCCCAGCAGCACCGGATGCAGGGCCTGGGCGTGCGCGCGCAGGCGCGCCAGGGTGTCGGCTTCGACCATCAGGTCGGGATTGACAAAGGCCAGCCACGGCGCCGACGCATCGGCCGCGCCCTGGTTGCAGCCCACCGAAAAGCCGGGGTTGTCCGGATTGGCGATGAAACGCACGCGCCGATCGCGTGCGGCGTGGCGCTGGACCAGCGCCAGGGTGCCGTCATCGGAGCCGTTGTCGACCACCCGGATCTGGACCACGCCCTGGGCGGCGCGCAGCCGGGTGAGGCAGGCCTCGATGGTCGAAGCGCTCTGGTGGGTCACCACCACCGCGGCGATGCCGCCCTCAGCCGAACAGTTCACGCTGCGGTTCCATCACAAGCCGGGCGTGGCATGCCTGCAGGCGGACGCGGGCCTGTTGCAAGGGGTCCTCCATCAGGAAGCGCGCCAGGCGCGCGTTCCAGTCCGGCCAGCGCGCGGCCAGCGCGTCCAGGTCGCCATCGGCCGGGCCGCCTTCGCCGGCGCGGGCGACGAAGGCGGTCTGGCACAGCACGTTGCGCCAGCCCAGCCCGGACAGACGCAGTGACAGGTCGATCAGTGCCGCATACCCGCTGCGGTAACTGTGCTGGTCCAGGCCGCCGGCACGCGCACGCGCGCGGCCACGCAGGGCCACGGCATGGCTGACCGCGGCGGGCAACTCGGGATAGGTGGCCGGCATCGCCGCGCAGGCCTGCGCGGTGCGCTGCCGGTCGGCCGGCGGCTGGTCCACTTCGCCCAGGCGCGGCCAGGCAGCCGTTTCGCCGGCATTGCACCAGGGGGTGGCGGTGGCGATGGACGCATCGCTGGCCAGGCAGCCGGCCAGCTGCACCAGCCAACCCGGCAGCGGCTGCGCATCGGGCGCCAGCACCACCACATCCAGGCCGGCACAGGCGGCGAGCATTTCATCCAGGTGCGCCACTTCGCCCAGCGGCGCGGGCCGGCGCGTGTAGTCGGCCTTGAGCCGGGTCCGGCCCAGCCAGCGCTCGATCAGTGCGCGGCCGCGCGGCCCGCTCTGCGCATCGTCGGCCAGCCACACCTGGGTGCCGGCCGGCGTGGCGGCGTCGAGCGCGGCCAGGCACGCATCGAGCGCGGCCTCGTCCACCCCGACCGGCAGCAGCACCACGGGCAGCGCGTCGGCAGGAACCGGGCTCACTTGTCCTTCGGCGGATTCAACGGTTCCATCGCGCGGAACTGCTGGCTGTATTCGTCGGTGAGGTTGCGTGCTTCCTGCGGGTTGCGCACGATGGTGGGCGTGAGCAGGACGATGACTTCCTGCCGGTCCGTGCTCTGGGTCCTGGAACCGAACAGGCCGCCGATGACCGGAAGTTTGCTCAGATAGGGCACGCCGGAGGAGCCGTCTTCGGTGGAATCGCTGATCAGGCCGGCCAGCATGATGGTGTCGCCGCTCTGCACGGCTGCCTCGGTCCTGACAAAGCGGGTGTTGATCGGGACGTTGCAGGCGGAGACGGCGGCGTTGCAGTTGGCCGGCGCAGCACCGGGGGAACTGACTTCCTGCGCGATCTCCATGAACACCGTGCCGTCCCTGGTCACCCGCGGGCGCACCTTGAGGATCACGCCGGTGTCCAGGTACTGGACCTGGCTGTAGGTGTCCACGCCGATGCCGGCGCTGACCGAATAGGAGTTCACCGGAATCTGGGTACCGACCTTCAACTCGGCCTCGGCATTGTTGCGCACGAACACCGACGGGGTCTGCAGGATGCGCAGGTCGGTCACCTCGTCCAGGGCCTGGATCACCGCGGCGGCATTCTTGCCCAGGAAGGTCCAGCCCAGACCGCCGCTGCCCACCGTGCCGGCCAGATCGCCCCAGATATCGCGGCCGGCGGCGCTGGGCAGGCCGGCGCCGTTGCCGATCACACTGCTGGCATCGCCGGTGAGCGGCGCGTTGACCGCCTGCTCGAAATACCAGTTCACCCCGTACCGCAGATCGCCAGTCAGGTTGACCTCGGCCACCTGCGCCTCGATGTGGACCTGCATCGGCATGACATCGAGCTTGTCGATCACCTCGCGGATCGAGCGCCAGGCGGTGCCGCTGGCACGCACCAGCAGGGAGTTGGTTTCCTCCACCGCGGCCACCCCCACCTTGTTGCCTTCCACTTCCAGGGTGACCGCGCCGTTGCCTTCCTGGCGCTGGCTCAGCGCCAGATCGCCGCCACTGCCCCCGATGCCCGAACCCGCTCCGGTCGACATTGCATTGCCAAGCCCGCTGTCCGGGCCAGCATTGTCCAGGCCGGACGCGCCCGAACGGCTGCCGAACTGCAGCGTGCTGCCGCTTTCGCCGATGCCGCTGGAAGTCAGCGAAGCGCCGATCGCACCCGGCGCCAGGGTCGTGCCGGCATTGCCGTCGTTGCGACCACCGCCACTGCCGAACACCTCGGCCAGCCTTTGCGCCAGGTCGCGCGCCTTGATGTATTTGAGCTCATACGAAAACAGCCGCGGGCTGTCGCCGGCATTGTCGATGCGCTCCAGCCAGTCGCGGATCTGGTCCAGGTAGGCCGCCTGCGGGGTGATCACCATCACCGCGTTGGCCCCTTCCAGCGGCATGAACCGGAACATGCCGGCGCTGGGCGTCTTGCTGGCCTCGCCGAAGACCTTTTCAAGGTCGGACACCACCTTGGTGGCCTGCCCGGTCTCCAGCGGGAACACGCCCACCGACATGCCCGCCAGCCAGTCCACGTCGAAGATCTGCACGGTGCGCAGGTAGTTTTCCAGCTCGCTGCGCGAACCGCCCAGGGTGATGATGTTGCGGGTGGGATCGGTGGCGATGACTGCGTCGGGCCGCGCGTACGGCTCCAGGATCTTCTTCATCTCGTTGGCCGCGATGAACCGCAGCGGCACCACCCGCACCTCGTAGCCGCGCGCGTTGCCGGCACCGCCCGAACGCGGCGCCACGGTACCGGCCAGGGCCTGGTCGGCCGGGACGATGTTGTAGCGGCCCTCGGCATAGACCAGGCGCGCGTTGTTCCAGCCCAGCACCTGCTCCAGCAGCGACAGCGCCTGCGCCGGCGACACCGGACGCGGCGTGGCCAGGGTCACCGTGCCCTGCACGCCGGGCGCGATGACGTAGTTCTGGCCCAGCATGTCGCCCAGGATCGCCTTGACCACCGCCTGCAGCGATTCGCCTTCGAAATTGAAGGTGGCGCTGCCGTTGCTGGCAGCGGCCGGTGCCGGCGGCGCGGACGCGGCGGCGCTGCGGTTGATCACCTGGCCGCTGCCGCGGCGGATCTGCGCCTGCGGCCCGGTCACCGGCGGTTCGGCCGATTCAAGCGGCGCGGTCTGCGCGGCGCCTGCACGGGCCTCGGGATTGGCGACATTGCCCTGGCGCTGCACGGTGGGCACCGGCGCGCTGGCGCAGCCGGCCAACAGGGCCAGCAGGAGGCCGATGAGGATGGTGGGGCGTGACGTCATGTCCTCACTCTACTTGGTCGTTTCCGGCGCACCGGAGTTCTGTTGTTCGCGCATCTGCCGGCGGCGGGCCTGGATGCGTTCGCGGATGGCCTGCATCTGCTGCTCGGTGGTCAGCGCCGGCGCTGGCTCGGCGGCATCGGGATTGGCCGCCGGCGGCGCGCCACGCACCTGGGTGTCCGAGGGCGAGGGCCGCTCGCGCGGCGGCGTCTGCGCGCTGCCCGCGCCAGCGGCCGGGGTGGCCGCACCCGGCCCGCTCTGCGCTGGCCGTTGGCCCTGCGGCTGGGCCCCGGCCAGCCGGGTCGGCGGCTGCCCGCCCTGGCCGTCGAATACCCGCAGTTCCAGCGTGCGCCGGCCTTCGGGGCCTTCGAACACCGCCCGGCGTGGCTCCAGTGCGGTCAGGTGCCAGGCCGGAGCAGCCGGCGGCGCATCGCCCAGCCTGACCCGTACCGCCGAGGCCGGACCGCCCTGACCCGGCGACTGCAGGATCGCCAGGCGCACGCGCGGGGTGATCAGCACGCTGGTCAGCACGTAGTCGAAGCCCTTGCCGGCCTGCTCGCCACCCTGGCCTTCCAGGAAGAAATCGTGTGGCTGGCGGTCAGCGGCAAACACCGGGCGGCGCACGATCTCCGAATATTGCTGCAGCGGTCCCAGCCGTTCCGGCGCCGGCCTGGGCAGGGCCGGCAGCGCCTGGACCAGCGCCGGGTCGTCGGCCAGCGGCACGATCCGGCTGCCCATGCCGGCCAGCGCCAGCACGGCCGTCAGCACCGACCAGCCCGCCACCGCCAGCAGCAGCCAGGTGCGCGGGCCGAGCGATTCACTGCGCATGCGCACCTGCGCGGGCCGGCGTGGGCGCGGCAGCGGAAGGGTTCAGATAACCGGACAGGTCGAAGCTCACGTTCAGTCCTCCGGCGGAATCGGGGGCATTGGGCGTGCGGAAGTTGAAGCTCTGCGCCAGGATGTTGAGGTTGTCCACGAACAGGCGCGGGCTGCCCGATTCCAGCGCATGCAGGACCGCGGCGGTTTCCGGCACGCCGCAGCGCAGGGTCACCTGGACCACCACGCGCGGAAAACGCTCGCCGCCGCCGGCCGGGAACGGCGAGCGGTTGGTGATGGCGCAGCTGCGGTTGCCGGGGCTGGCCTGGCCGACCACCGTTTCCAGGCGCTGGGTCAGCGCGGCGGTGGCCAGCTCGGCCGAGGGTTCGGACAGAAAGCCCGGCTGCTTGCCCAGTGCAGCCTGGGCGGCGGCGAGCTGGCGTTCGACCTGCGGGCGCTGCTGCAGCTGGGTGCGCACCCGCAGCTCACGCTGCTGCAAGGCCTCGATGCGGGCGCCGAGCGCGCGCATCGGCACGGTCCACCACGGGTGGACCAGGACCAGATAGGCCAGCGCCAGCGCGGCCAGCAGCAGGCCCAGTGCCAGCCAGCGGTCCCGGCCTGCGCGCCTAGCCGGCATTGGCATTCCTGCGCGCGGCCGGGGCAGTGTTGGAAGGCGGCTTGGGACCGGCCAGCTGGGCGGTCATGCTGAACCGGTCCAGGCGGGTCCGGCGATCCATCTGCAACGCGCCGGTCAGCGCCGGCGAGGTCCACAGCCTGGAGCCTTCCAGCACCTTGACCAGGCCCGGCGCCTGCGGACTCAGGCCGATCAGCAGCAGCCGATCGCCTTCGATCGAGACTTTCTCCAGGTAGGTGCTGTCGGGCAGCAGCCGGGTCAGTTCGTCCAGCACCTCGATGGTGGTCGGGCGCGCGGCGCGCCGGGCCTGCAGGAACTTCGCGCCTTCGACCAGATCGACCAGCTGCTGGCGCTTGGCGGCGACCTCGCGGGCGCGGGCAGCGCTGCGTTCGACCTGTGCGGCGAAGGCATCGGCGGCGGCGCGGCGGTTGGCCAGCACCTGCCAGCCGGCGAAGGCCAGCGCCAGCACCGCCACCACGGCCGCAACCAGGTTCCAGCGACGGGCCGGACCGGCGCCACGCACGCGCCCGGCCGGCGGCAGCAGGTTCACCCCCAGCGGCTGGCCGTGCGCATCGGCGACATCCAGTCCGGCCAGGCCCGCGGCGAGGGGGCCCAGGGCCTCCAGCGCGCGGTCCACGCCCTGGCGGCGCACGACCACCAGTTCGGCCTCGATCTGGCCATCGGGCCGGCGCCGGGTGAGGCGGGCGTCGAAGTACACCGCCTCGGCGGTAAACGGGGTCTGGCGGTCGATCTCGAAGCCGACGACCTGGCGCAGGCGCTCGGCGGCGGCGGCGGGCAGCAGCAGCGGACGGCGCAGCACCTGCACGGCCGGCAGCAGGCTCCAGCGCGGCAGGCCGGCCAGGCGCGGTGACAGCACTGCGTCCAGATCGGCGGTGGTCAACGGCAGGGGCACAGTGGCCAGCGGTTCCAGCCCGGCCTGGCCGGCCCGCAGCAGCGCCACCTGGTCGTCCTGCGGGACCAGCAGCAGGCGCTCGGCGGCCAGCCCGAACAACACGCGCCAGCGCGACGGCAGCCAGCTGGCCAGCGCATCGCGCCACCAGGAAAGGAAGCGGCCGGCAGCGCCCAGCCAGCGCCCCAGGCCCGGCAGCACAGCCGTGCCGGCGCGCGGTGTCGTCATCGGGGCTCCCAACCTTCCTCCCAGCGCAGCGTGGTGTACATCGAACCCGGTGTGGGCCCGCCCCCGGCCCGCACCACCGCCCGCAGCACCGCCTGGCGGCCATCGGGGGTGCGTGCGCGGCTCTGGATACTATACGTGCCGGTGCCCTGGCCCACGAGCGCCGGCTGGCCGATGCTGCCCTGGCGCTGGGCCAGCACCAGGCCGGGGTCCAGGCCCAGCGCGGTCAGCACCGGAGCTTGTGCATAGCGGGGATCGGGCCGGCCGCGGCCTGCGTAGATGGTCAGGTAGGCGCGGACCCTGGCGTAGAGCTGCGGCGTCCAGCCCAGCACCTGTTCGACCTCGGCCACCGATTCGTACGGCGCATCCTTGGCCCCGTACGGCAGGCCGGCGGCGGCATAGTCCGGGTCCTCGGCACCGCCGGCCACCTGGGACAGCGCGTCGCTGTCGCGCCAGTCCACTGCGGCGCCAGCCAGCTGCTGGGCCTGGCCCGCCTCCACGCCCACCGCGCGCAGCAGGCTGGACAGGATCTGGGCGTCGGCCTGGTTCAGATCGACCTTGCCCGATTCGTCCACCAGCTGCACCTGCACCTGGCTGCCGGCGTACTGCCAGGCGTAGGGCCGGCCATCGGGGGTCCAGCGGCTGCCGGGGTCGGGGTCGGCCACGCGTTGCAGGGCATATTCCAGCCCGGCGCGGGCGATCTGCTGGACCACGCTGCCCTGGGCCAGCACCCGGCCCTGCAGCGACTCGACCCGCGCGGAGATGGCAAAGGCGCCGATCAGCGCGGTCAGCAGCGCGATCAGCCACACCACCAGCAGCAGCGCCACCCCGCGCTGGGCGCCCGGCGCGACCAGGCCCGCCCGGCTCACGGGGCGACCTGGTGGCTGCTGCCGTTGCCCTGGGCCAGGGTCACGACCATGTCCGGCCAGCGCGTGCCATCGGCCGCTTCGATCTGGATGGACACCTGCACCGGCAGGGTCTCGACCTGGCTCCAGCCGTCCTGCCACGGGCCCAGCCTGGCGGCGTCCGGGTCCAGCCCGCGGTAGCGGAAGCGCACCGACTCCAGCCCATCGGCCAACAGCTCCGGCGGCCGCGGCGAGCCGGGCTCGGCCACGGTGCGCCCGGCCTGCACCATCGCCAGGTCCACCTGCAGGCGGCTGCCGTCCTCGACCGCCCGGACATCGTGCAGGTAGGGCCCGCCGCGGCCCAGGTAATCGGGCAGGTCGGCCACGAAGCGCATCGTCGTGGGCGTGCCGGCGAAGCGGCTGGCAATGCCGTGTTCGTCGTCCATTTCATAGGCGATCGCCTGGGCCGAAGCCAGGTGGCTGCGCAGGAAGCCCTGCACCGCGCGCAGGCGCTCGTTGCGCGCAGCAATGAGTTCGCCGCGATGGACCATCGCGGTGGCCGCGCGCAGGGTCGCAAAGCCCACCGCCAGCCCTGCCGCCAGCAGCAGCGTGGCCAGCAGGATTTCCATCAGGGTGAAGCCCTGGGCGTGGCGCCTCATGGCGCGGCCCCCGGCGTGCCCTGCGGCGCGACCAGGCGCAGGCTGCGCCACTGCAGGCGTTCGCCCGCGCCGCTGCCCCAGGCCACGGTCAGCTGCACTTCCAGCAGGCGCGTGGCGGCGGGTCCGGTCAGGGCGGTGTCCGCGCGCTGCGGGTCGGTCCAGGGTTCGATGTCCAGGGTCCAGTGGTAGCGGCCCTGCTCCAGGTCGCCTTCGTCATGGCCCGGCACCGGCGCGCTGCCGGCGCCGACCTGGGCCAGCAGCGTCTGCGCGTGCAGGGCCGCGCGCCCGGACAGGTTGGCGCGCTGGATCTGCCGCGCCGCCCCGGACAGCGAGCCCAGCAACAGGGTCAGTGCCAGCGCCAGCAGGGCGAAGGCGACCACCACTTCGATCAGGGTGAAGCCGCGCTGCCGGGCCAATGACGCACGGGCACGCGCACGGCCCCCGGGGGCGCAGGCCTTTGCACCGCAAGCCTTCACGAGTCCGCGGCCGAAGTCGCGCCGCATCACGGCGCCGGCCCCGGCGTCTCCAGCCGCACCTCGCCGGTCAGCCAGGCCACGCTGATCCGGCGCACCGCCTGCCTGGCCGACAGCTCGATGCGGCCACCGGTGGAAGCGCCGTCTGGATAGAACACGATCGCGCCCTCGCCGGCCTGCGCGCTGGCCTGGCGCGCGCCGTAGAAGGCGATGCCCAGCTCCTGTGGAATCCGCCCGTTGCGCCTGCCGGGTGCGGCGTACAGGTGTCCGGACGGATTGATCACCAGGCGCTGCGGCTGGCCGCTGGCGATGGCCTGGGCGCGGGTGAAGCGCAGCTGCGTGGCGATCTCCTTGGCAGCAGAACGCAGGCGCATGCCCTGCAGGCCGCCGCTCATGGCCACCGCCGTCATCGTGCCGATCAGCGCGATCAGGGCGACCACCACCAGCACCTCGATCAGGGTGAAGCCGGAATGCCGGGTGGCGCCTGCGCGCGGCCGGCTGGACGCGCGCGGGCCGTGCGCGAGCGCCGGACTGAAAGCCCGCACCGCGGGAGGGCCGGGCCAGGGCGCGCGGCGGGCCATGCCGTGCTCAGTGCTGGTACCGGATATCGGCGTTGACGCTGTCACCGCCGGGCTGTCCGTCCTTGCCCAGGCTGATCAGGTCGAACGGGCCATCCTGGCCGGGCACCGCGTACTGGTAGGGGTGGTTCCAGGGATCCTTCAGCTCGGTCTGCTTGGCATACGGACCCAGCCAGCCACCGGCATCGCCCGGGGCGCTGACCAGTTCATCCAGCGCACCGGGCAGACGGCCAGTGTCCATCTCGAACTGCTGGATCTTCTCGGCCACGGTCTGCACCTGGGCGCGGGCCAGGTTGACCTTGGCGCGGTCGGCGTTGCCCAGGATGCGGCTGGCGGCAAAGGCGACGATGCCGCCGATCAGGATCACCACCACGATGATTTCCATCAGGGTGAAGCCGGCCTGGGCGGCGCGTGCGGGCCGTGGCGAGAAGGAACGTCGGTCGTGCATGTGCGATCTTCCATTACGTGTTGCGGGTGCGGGGGAAAGGTTTCGACAAATCAGTTGATGGCGCCGGCCAGATCGTACAGCGGCACCAACACGGCGATGATGACCGCACCCACCACCGCCGCCAGCACCAGGGTCACCGCCGGCACCAGCGCGGCCAGCATGCGGTCCAGCGCCTGTGCGGTCTGCGCCTCGAAGGTGTCGGCGGTCTTGAGCAGCATCGTGTCCAGCGCGCCGGACTCCTCGCCGACCTGGATCATCTGCAGCGCCAGGCGCGGAAAGCGCTTGCCGGCGCCCAGCGAGGCGGACAGCGCGCGGCCGTTCTTGACCGCATCGGCCGCGCCCTGGACATCGGCCGCCAGCGCCCGGTTGCCCAGCACCTTGCCGGCGATGCCCAGCGCCCCCAGCAACGGCACGCCGTTGCGCAGCAGCGTGCCCAGGGTGCGGGCCAGGCGCGCGGTTTCCAGCCGCGCGAGCAACGGCCCGATCAGCCTGCGCTGCAGGATCCACGCATCGAAGCGGTCGCGGAAAGCCGTGTCGCGGCGCTTGCGCTCGGCCCACAGCACCAGCGCCGCCGGGATCACGACCAGCGCCAGCCACCAGCCGGCCACGAACTGGCCGATCGCCAGCACGATCCGGGTGAACCACGGCAGCGTTACGTCCAGGCTTTCGTACATCTGCGAGAACTGCGGCACCACGTAGCCCAGCAGGAACAGCATCGCCAGCCCGACCACCAGCAGCAGGATCGCCGGATAGATCAGCGCGTTGACCACCCGGCCCTTGAGCGCGCGGCTGCGCTCCAGGTAATCGGCCAGCCGCTGCAGGGTGTCGTGCAGGCTGCCGCCGGCCTCGCCCGCGCGGACCATGTTGATGTACAGCCGCGAGAAGCTGCCGTGCTGGCGCTCCAGCGCCGTGGACAGCGGCGCACCGCCGCGCACCGCTTCGCGGATGTCGGCCACCGTATTGCGCGCCTTGTCCTCGTCGGGCAGCTCCAGCAGGATCGTCAGCGCGCGGTCCAGCGGCTGGCCGGCGCCGAGCAGCGTGGCCAGCTGCTGGGTGAACAGCACCAGCCGCTGCCCGGCAAACGCGTTGGGCTGCAGCAGCGTCTTGAATGCGCCCAGCCCGCCACCTTCGGAGGCCAGCTTCGCCTCCATCGGCAGGTGGCCCTGTTCCTGCAGGCGCGCGACCACCTCGGCCTCGCTGGCCGCTTCCATCTGCGCCTCCAGCACATCGCCGCGCGCGTTGAGGGCCTTGTAGCGGTAGAGAGGCATCAGCGAGACCTGGGCAGACGGGGTCTGGCAAAAAATCGACCCGTCATTCCCGCGAATGCGGGAATCCATGGACGTTCGCCTTTGGCACCTCTCCAACGATATCCGGCCATAAATCCCGCCAGGAAGGATTGAAAACGTCGATCAGTTGAAGCTTCCAGGCGCGTCGCCATTTCTTGATCCGCTTCTCCCGAACAATCGCCGATTCCATCGTGTCGTGCATCTGGTACCAGACAAGCCGCGTAATATCGTGGCGCTCGGTGAACCCCTGGACGGCATGTGCCCGGTGCTGCCAAGTGCGGCCGACCAGGTTGCTTGTCACGCCCACATAGAGCGTGCCATTGCGATTGCTGGCCAGCAGATAGACACAGGGCTGTTTGGCCATCGCTCTTCCTTGAACGTCCATGGATTCCCGCGTTCGCGGGAATGACGATTCCGGGCATCGCGTGCGCCGGGATGATCAGGACCCGCTCACCCATCCTCCGTCACCCGCAGCACTTCCTCGATGGTGGTCATGCCGGCCAGGGCCTTGGCGATGCCGTCCTCGTACATGGTGCGCATGCCGGCCTTGCGGGCCAGCGCCTCGATCTGGCCCATGCCGGCGTGGCGCATGATCGCCCGGCGCAGCTGATCGTCCATCACCAGGAACTCGGTGATGGTGGTGCGGCCCAGGTAGCCGGTCGGGGCCAGCGCCGAAGCGCGCGGGCGATACAGCGTGATCTGGCCTTCGGGCTGGAACCGGCGCAGCTCGAACCTGGCGATTTCCTCCGGCGTGGCCGGATAGCGTTCGGCGTGGGTGGGCTCCAGCCGACGCACCAGGCGCTGGGCCAGGATGCCGTTGATGGTGGAGGTCAGCAGGTAGTCCTCCACGCCCATGTCCAGCAGCCGGGTGATGCCGCCGGCGGCGTTGTTGGTATGCAGCGTGGACAGCACCAGGTGGCCGGTGAGCGCGGACTGGATGGCGATGCGCGCGGTCTCCAGGTCGCGCATTTCGCCGATCATGATGATGTCCGGATCCTGGCGCACGATGCTGCGCAGCGCGCTGGCAAAATCCAGGCCGATCTGCGGCTTCACATGGATCTGGTTGAGCCCTTCGATCTGGTATTCGACCGGATCCTCGACGGTGATGATCTTGACGTCGGACGTGTTGAGCTGGCTCAGCGCGGTGTACAGCGTGGTGGTCTTGCCCGAGCCGGTCGGCCCGGTCACCAGCAGGATGCCGTGCGGCTGCTGCAGCACGTGCAGGAACTGCGGCAGGAACTCATCGGTGAAGCCCAGCCGCTGGAAGTCGAACACCACCGTCTCGCGGTCCAGCAGGCGCATCACCACGCTCTCGCCATGGGCGGTGGGCACCGTGCTCACGCGCAGGTCCAGCTCCTTGCCCTGCACCCGCAGCTGGATGCGCCCGTCCTGCGGCAGCCGCCGCTCGGCGATGTTCAGCCGGGCCATGATCTTGACGCGGCTGATCACCGCGGCGGTGAGGTTGGCCGGCGGGCTTTCGCCTTCCTCCAGCACGCCGTCGACCCGATAACGTACCTTCAGGCGGCTTTCGAACGGCTCGATGTGGATGTCCGAGGCGCGCAGTTCCACCGCGCGCTGGATCACCAGGTTGACCAGCCGGATCACCGGTGCTTCGGAGGCCAGGTCGCGCAGGTGTTCGACATCGTCCAGGTCACCGCTGCTGTCACCGTCGGCGTTCTCCACGATCGCGCCCATCGCACTGCGGCCCTGTCCATGCCAGCGCTCGATGGTGTCGTCGATTTCCGAGCGCAGCCCGACCATCGCCCGCACCGGGCGGCCGATCGCCATGCGCACCGCATCGACCGCATAGCCATCGCAGGGATCGGCGACCCACAGGTTCAGCGCACCGTCGGCATCGCCCAGTGGGCAGACATGGAACTGCTTGAGGAAGCGCAACGACAGCGCCACGTCCTCGGGCAGTTCCGGGGCAACGTCGGGCAACTGCCTGGCCGCCAGCAGGGTCAGCCCCAGCACCTCGGCGCTGGTCTCGGCATGGTCGCGTTCGGACACCAGCCCAAGGCGCAGCAGCAGGGCCAGCACGCTGCCGCCGGTTTCCTCCTGCAGCCGCCGGGCGCGCACCAGATCCACGTCCTTGAGCCGGCCCTTGGCCAGCAGGGCCGCGACCACGCGTTCGTCGGCGCGCTCCGGCGCCGGACGATCGATCGATGAGGACACCGCGTTCACGTGGAAACCCAAGTCGGCATGTGCCGGCACTTTAGCAGCCGGACTGCGGCGCCGCGGAACGCTCCAGGCGCAGACAGCCGGCACCCATGCCGGTGGCGCAGGGGCCGGGGCGATGAACCGCGCCGCCTCATCGCCGGCTTGCGGATCTGTCCGGTCGAATCAGCCGCACCACACCCTTGCGTTGCGGAACATGCGCAGCCACGGCGAGTCCTCGGGCCAGCCTTGCGGCGACCAGCTCAGGTTGATGGTGCGCGCGCTGCGCTCTGGGTGCGGCATCAGGATGGTGACCCGGCCATCACTGCTGGTCAGGCCGGTGATGCCCTCGGGCGAGCCGTTTGGATTGGCCGGATAGCGCAAGGCCGGCTGGCCATCGCCATCGACGAAACGCAGCGCGACGCGGGCGGCGGCCTGGTCCACCGGTGAATCGAATTGCGCGCGGCCTTCGCCATGGGCAACGGCGACCGGAATGCGCGAGCCGGCCATGCCGCGCAAGAACACCGAGGGCGATTGGACCACTTCCAGCAGGCTGGTGCGCGCTTCGAACTGCTCGCTGCGATTGCGCAGGAAGCGCGGCCAGGATTCGGCGCCGGGGATGATGTCCTTGAGCTGGCTCAGCATCTGGCAGCCGTTGCACACGCCCAGGCTGAAGGTGTCGGTGCGGGCGAAGAACGCGGCGAACTGCGCGCGCAGCGCGCTGCGCTCCAGGATCGAGGTGGCCCAGCCGCGACCTGCGCCGAGCACGTCGCCGTAGCTGAAGCCGCCGCAGGCGACCAGGCCGGTGAACCGGTCCAGGGTGATGCGGCCTTGGACCAGGTCGCTCATGTGCACGTCGAAGGCATCGAAGCCGGCCCGTTCGAACGCGTGGGCCATCTCGATCTGGCCGTTGACGCCCTGCTCGCGCAGGATCGCCACCTTCGGCCGGGCGCCGGTGGCGATGAACGGCGCGGCCACGTCCTCGGCCGGGTCGAAGGTCAGCCTGGGCCGCAGGCCAGGCTCGGCGAAGGTGCGCGCGGTGTGGCGTTCGTCGTCGGCACTTTCCGGGTTGTCGCGCAGGCGCTGCATGGCATGGGTCACCGACCACCAGGCATCGAACAGCTGTTCCCAGCGCCATTCGGCCAGGGTGTGGCCCTGCCGGGTGACGCGCACCATCGGCGCGGTGCTGGTCCTGGCGATGCGCTGGGCGCATTGCGTCAGGGCATGGCGCTCGACCAGGTCGGCGAAGGCGGCGCGGTCTTCCGAGGCGATCTGCACGACCGCGCCGAGCTCCTCGTTGAACAGCGCGCGGAAGGCGTCATCGCCCCAGGCATCGAGCGCGATGTCCAGGCCCAGGTGCGCGGCGAAGGCCATCTCGCACAGCGTGGCAAAGGCGCCGCCGTCGCTGCGGTCGTGGTAGGCCAGCAGCAGGCCGAAGGCACGCGCATCGCGCATGAGTTCGAAGAAATTGCGCAGCAGCTGCGGATCGTCCAGGTCGGGCGCGTCGCCGCCGAAGGCCGGCAGCGCTTCGCCGCCGGCATGGACCTGGGCCAGGACCGAACCGCCCAGGCGCTGCTTGCCGCCCCCTAGGCCGATCAGCCACAGCTCGGTGTCCGGCTCGCGCGAGAGCAGCGGGGTCAGCTGGGTGCGCGCGTCATCGACCGGGGCGAACGCGGTGATCACCAGGGAAACGGGGGAGACGCTTTTGAAGCCGGGACCCGGGACGTTGAAGCCGGGACTCGGGACGTTGAAGCCGGGACCCGGGACCCGGGACCCGGGACCCGGAGAAGCAGAGGCAACGGCAGACAAAGGACCGACTGAGCCCTCGGGACTGGCGAACTCTTGCGCTTGCCGGGTGCCGGGACCCGGGACCCGGGACCCGGGACCCGGAGAAGCAGAGGCAACGGCAGACACGGGAGCGACCGACGAATCGGGACTGGCGAACTCTTGCGCTTGCCGGGTGCCGGGACTCGGGACCCGGGACCCGGGACCCGGAGAAGCAGAGGCAACGGCAGACACGGGAGCGACCGACGATCCGGAGCCGACGGGCTCTTGCGCTTGCGCTTGCTCTTCCCGGGTCCCGGGTCCCGGGTCCCGGGTCCCGGCTTCAACGTCCCGAGTCCCGGCCTCCTCGCCCCACGCCGCCTGCATCGACAGCGAGTCCTTGCCCACCGGGATGCTCAGCTCCAGCTGCGGGCACAGGTCCATGGCCACTGCGCGGACCGCATCGAACAGCAGCGCGTCCTCGCCAGGGTGGTTGGCCGCGGCCATCCAGTTGGCGGAAAGCTTGACGCGGTCCAGCGATGGCACCGGCGCGGCGCACAGGTTGGTGATCGCCTCGCCCACGGCCATGCGCGCCGAGGCGGCGGCATCGAGCAGCGCCAGCGGCGTGCGTTCGCCGATGGACATCGCCTCGCCAGCGAAGGTCTCGAACCCGGCCAGGGTGATCGCGCAGTCAGCCAATGGCAGCTGCCAGGGGCCGACCATCTGCTCGCGCGCGGTCAGGCCACCGACGCTGCGATCGCCGATGGTGACCAGGAAGCTTTTCGATGCCACCGCCGGATGGGCCAGCACGCGCAGGCCGGCCTGGTGCAGGTCCAGCGCGGCGGTCTTCAGCTCGGGCCAGCGCGGCGCGGCCGGATGCGCGGTGTCCCGGTGCATCCTGGGCGCCTTGCCGAACAGCACGTCCATGGGCAGGTCGATGGGCAGCTCGCCGGACCCGGGACCCGGAAAAGCAGAGGCCACGACAGACAAAGGACCGACCGACCCCCCAGAATCGGCGGACTCTTGCTTTTCCCGGGTCCCGGCTCCCAGGTCCCGGGTCCCGGCTCCCAGATCCCGAGTCCCGGCCTCACCCAGCACGCCATACCCCACCACCAGCCGCTCCTCGGCGGTGACCACGCCGACTGCGGCGAACGGGCAGCGCTCGCGCGCGCACAGCTCGGCAAATTCAGCCAGGCGCGCCTGCGGCACGCCCAGCACGTAGCGCTCCTGCGATTCGTTGCACCACAACTGCAGCGGCGAGAGCGAGGGGTCGTCGCTGGGCACCCGGTCCAGGTCGATCACCCCGCCCACGCCCGAGTCGTGCAGCAGTTCGGGAATGGCGTTGGACAGGCCACCGGCACCGACGTCATGGAACCAGCGGATCGGGTTGTCCGCGCCCAGCGCCACGCAGCGGTCGATGACCTCCTGGCAGCGCCGCTCCATCTCCGGGTTGGCGCGCTGGACGCTGGCAAAATCCAGGTCCTCGGCACTGTCGCCGGAGGCCACCGAACTGGCCGCGCCGCCGCCCAGCCCGATCAGCATCGCCGGGCCACCGAGCACGATCACCGCATCGCCCGGCTGCAGGGTCTTCTTCTGGACCTGATTGCGGTCGATCGCGCCCAGCCCACCGGCCAGCATGATCGGCTTGTCGTAGGCGCGGGTCAGCACGCTTCCATCGGGCGCGTGGCCTTGGGCCAGCTCGAAGCTGCGGAAATAGCCCAGCAGGTTGGGCCGGCCGAACTCGTTGTTGAACGCGGCGCTGCCCAGCGGGCCGTCCAGCATGATGTCCAGGGCCGGGGCCATGCGCGGGTTCAGCACGCGCGGGGCTTCCCAGGGCTGCGGCAGGGTCGGGATGCGCAGGTGCGAGACGGAGAAGCCGGTCAGGCCGGCCTTGGGCTTGCCGCCGCGGCCGGTGGCGCCTTCGTCGCGGATCTCGCCGCCGGCGCCGGTGGCCGCGCCGGGGAACGGCGCGATCGCGGTCGGATGGTTGTGGGTTTCCACCTTGATGGCGAAGGCCGACGCGACCGCAGGCTCGCTGCGGTACTGGCCGCTGGCCGGGTCCGGGCGATAGCGGCAGGCCAGCGGCCCTGCCACCACCGCGGCGTTGTCGCTATAAGCGCTCAGCGTGTGCTGCGGGGTCTGCTGGTGGGTGTGCTTGATCATCTGGAACAGCGAGCGCTCCTGCTCGCGGCCATCCAGGGTCCAGCTGGCGTTGAAGATCTTGTGCCGGCAGTGCTCGGAATTGGCCTGCGCGAACATCATCAGTTCCACATCCGACGGGTCGCGGCCCAGTTCGGCATAGCGGCTGCGCAGGTAGTCGATCTCGTCCTGGGCCAGGGCCAGCCCCAGGCGGGTGTTGGCGCTTTCCAGCTCGGCCAGCGCCACCCGCTGCAGCTGGCCGCGCGCCGGCGCGCTGAACAGCGCCTGGGCCGCCTGGCTGGAGTCCAGCAGCGACTGGGTCATCGGGTCGTACAGCAGCTTGGCAAGCGCAGCCTGGGCACCGGCATCGGCCGGCAGCCCGGCCAGGTCGATGCGCGTGCCGTGCTCGACCCGGGCGATGGCCAGGCCGGCGCCGCGGACCAGTTCGGTGGCCTTGCTCGACCAGGGCGAACGGGTGCCCAGGCGCGGCACCACAAAGCGCGAAACCGCGCCATCGGCCGGCGCCGACGGCGCGCCTTCGGCCTGGAGGATGCGCCGCAGCGCGTCCAGGTCCGGGGCGGCATCGCCCCGTGGATCGATGAAGAAGACCTGCCAGGTGTCCACGATGCGCACCATCGGTGCGAGGGACTTCAGACGGGATTCAAGCCGCGCGCGGCGGAACTGCGACAAGGCCGGCTGGCCTTCGAGGACGATCATGTCCGGGAACCGTGGCGAGGATGCCGTGGGAACGGGGCCGGCGATTGTAGCGAAGCCGGCGCTGGGCCGGCTTCGCGATGCGGGCGGCTGCAGGGGCAAAAGCCGGTCAGGGCATGCCCGACGGCTTGCCGGCACCGGCCGCGGCCAGCTTGTCCAGGGCCGCGCGCATCTCGGCCGGCGGCAGGTAACCGCCGATCTGGCTGCCGTCCGGAGCGAACACCGCCGGGGTCCCGCTGATGCCCAGGCGCTGGCCGATGTCGTATTCCATGTTCACCGGGTTGGTGCAGTCGCGCGCGGCAACCCGGCCACTCTGCTTGGCCTCGGTCAAGGCCTTCTTGCGGTCGGCGGCGCACCAGACCGAGATCATGTCCTTGTGGTCCTGGCTGCCCAGGCCCATGCGCGGCCAGGCCAGGTATTCCACCGCAATGCCCAGCTTGTTGTAGTCGGCGATCTGGCTGTGCAGCTTGCGGCAGTAGCCGCACTGGATGTCGGTGAAGACATTGACGGTGTACCTGGGGTTGGCCGGGGCAAACACGATCTTGTCGCTGTCCTTGACCGACTTGAGCAGATTCTGGCGGTACCCGGCCAGCGCCGGGCTGCCCTGCATCAGGTCCTTGCGCTGGCCGATATCGACCAGGCTGCCCTGCAGCAGGTACTTGCCGTCCTCGCTGACGTACACCAGCTGGCCGGCGGCGATGACCTCGCGGAAGCCCGGCAGCGGCGCCTTGCCGATGTAGTCCACCTCGACTTGCGGATTGAGCTGCCTGAGCGCGGCGCGCACCTTGGCATCGGCCGGATCGTTGCTGGCGACGGCAGCGGGCGCGGTGGGCGCGGCGGCAGGCCTGGCCGGCGCGGGCCGGGCGGCGGCGTTCTGCGGCTGCTGGGCGCAGGCCCCCAGGCTCAGGCCGGCCAGCAGGAAGAAGGGCAGGAAACGGCGCATCGGGGATTCCTGTTTCGAAGGCGGCTGCCGGGATGTGCGCGGCATGTCGGCACGGGGCCCCGCGACGGGGCTTGGTGGCGGATTCTCGCATACGGGGCATGAATGACCCGGGCCTGGGCGGGGCGGATGGGGCGGTGGTTCCCAAGCCCCTTCTCCCCACCTGCGCGTGGAGAAGGCGCGGACAGCCGGGCTGTCGATTCCTTCTCCCCCCGCGCGCGGGGGGAGAAGGAGCGAAGGCGGGCTTGTTGCTCCCCTTCTCCCCCGCAAGCGGGGGAGAAGGTGCCGAAGGCGGATGAGGGGGGCTTTGCTGTTCACGCAAGCGGCTGACGAAAACGCGGCCAGCGGCTCCAGCTTCGAAAACGTCCCCGCAGCCTCGCTTGGGTCGGCTTCGGTGCCCCCTCACCCCGGCCCTCTCCCCCGCTCGCGGGGGAGAGGGCCGGGG
>NZ_RDQN01000004.1 GCF_003703395.1 Pseudoxanthomonas spadix | reverse complement strand
ACTGATCGCCGCCATCGACGAGTACCTCGCGCATCACAACACCAAACCCAAGCCGTTCATCTGGACCAGAAGCGCCCGCGACATCCTGCAGAAGGTGATCCGCGCCAATCAGCGCTTAAGTTCCAAACAGAATGGAACACTACACTAGCTTCCAGGTCGGCAGTGGCTGCACGGGTCAGCCCGGGGAAGAGGCCGGATCCATGCCTGCTAAAATCGCCGGCCTGCCGCGCCCGTCAGCGGCCATTGCCGAAAAACGCCTGCCATGCGCCAGCCGCGACAGCCAGCGTCCCGTGCGACACCGAAAGCGTCCGACATGGCGCTGAACTCGACCGAACGCTTCACCACCCGGGTGGCCGACTACGTGCGCTATCGGCCCGATTATCCGGCTGCGCTGGTGGAGTGGCTGCATCGCGAGCTACGGGTGCCGGCCGGCGCACAGGTGGCCGATATCGGTGCCGGCACCGGCATCTCCTCCAGGCTGTTCCTGGATGGCGGCCACCCGGTGAGCGCGGTGGAACCCAACGCGGCCATGCGCGCGGCCGCGGTCCGGTGGCTGGGCGGCGATGCGCGCTTTGCTGCGGTAGCCGGCAGCGCCGAGGCCACCACCCTGGCCGATGCCAGCGTGGACCTGATCGCCGCCGCGCAGGCCTTCCACTGGTTCGACCAGCAGGCGGTCAAGGACGAGTGGCGTCGCATCCTGCGGCCACACGGGCTGGTGGTGGTGTTCTGGAACTCGCGCCGGCTGTCCGGCACGCCGTTCCTGGAAGGCTACGAACAGCTGCTGCTGGACTACGGTCTGGACTACTCCAGCGTGTCCGAGCGCTACAACGACGATGCCTCGATGGCTGCCTGGTTCGAGGGCGGGCTGCGCGGCACGGTCCGCTTCGACCACGGCCAACTGCTGGATTTCGATGCGCTGCGCGGGCGCCTGCTGTCCTCCTCCTACGCCCCGCAGGCTGGCCACCGGCGGCACGCGCCGATGCTGGAGGCGCTGCGCGCCCTGTTCGATGCCAGCGCGGTCGATGGCCGGGTGAGCTTCGACTACGACACCCGGGTCTTTGCCGGTACCCTTGGCGATCGCAACCCCTCAGGAACCCGCCCATGAACACCGTCGCACGTCCCACCAGCAGCCTGGCCGTGGTCTCGCTGGTGTTCGGCATCCTGGGCTGGACCGTGCTGCCGGCCGTCGGCGCCGTGGTCGCGGTGATCACCGGGCACATGGCCCGGGCCGAGATCCGCCGCAGCGCCGGCCAGCTGGAAGGCGACGGCATGGCGGTGGCCGGGCTGGTCCTGGGCTGGCTGGCGATCGGCCTGGCGATCGCCGCGGTGCTGGCCTTCATCCTGTTCTTCGGCGGCATCGCGGCCCTCGCTGCGCTGGATCACTAAAAATCCATGTACGGCCTGGCCCGCCCGTTGCTGTTCGCCCTGGACGCCGAGCGCGCCCACGGCGTCGGCCTGCGGGCACTGGAAGCGGCGTATCGCAGCGGGACCTTGCGCCTGCTCGCGCCCCGGCCCAGGCCGCTGCCGACCAGGGCGTTCGGGCTTGAGTTCCCCAACCCGGTCGGCCTGGCTGCCGGACTGGACAAGAACGGCGCGCACATCGACGCGCTGCTGGCGCTGGGCTTCGGCTTCGTCGAAATCGGCACCGTCACCCCGCGCCCGCAGCCGGGCAATCCGCCGCCGCGCATGTTCCGCCTGCCGCAGCACAAGGCGGTGATCAACCGGCTGGGCTTCAACAACCAGGGCGTGGATGCGCTGGTCCGCAACGTGCAGCGTGCGCGCCGCAAGGGCGGCCTGCTGGGCATCAATATCGGCAAGAACAAGGACACCCCCAACGCCTCGGCGGCCGCCGACTACCTGTTCTGCCTGGAGCGGGTGTATCCGCTGGCCGACTACATCACCGTCAACATCTCATCGCCCAACACCGCCGGCCTGCGCGAGCTGCAGGAGGAACAGGCCCTGCGCCAGTTGGTCGGCACCCTGCGCCAGGCCCAGGAAAAACTCGGCGCCCAGCACGGCAAGCGCGTGCCGATGCTGGTCAAGGTGGCACCGGACCTGTCCGACGAGGACATCGACGCGGTCTGCCGGGTGCTGGGCGACCTGTCGGTGGATGGCGTGATCGCCACCAACACCACGGTGGATCGCAGCGTGGTCCACGCCCATCGTCACGCCGGCCAGGCCGGCGGGCTGTCCGGCGCGCCACTGATGGCCCAGTCGACCCTGGTCCTGCGGCGCATGCGCGCGCGCCTGCCCGATTCGATCCCGCTGATCGGCGTGGGCGGAATCACCTGCGGCGCCGACGCGCTGGCCAAGGTGTCGGCCGGCGCCACCCTGATCCAGCTCTACACCGGGCTGATCTACCAGGGACCGTCGCTGGTGTACGACTGCGTGGAAGCCATCCGCCGCCGCCGCGAGCAGCCCAGCCGCGGCGCCGTGGCGCCGGTATGAGGGCAGGCTGGCGCCTGACGGAACACGCCCCGCTCCGCTCGCGCAACACCCTGGGCGTCGACGCGCAGGCGCGGTTCCTGCTGGAACTGCAGGATCTGGCCGCGCTGCCTGCCGCCCTGGCGCTGGAGCCGCTGCGGCAGCGCCACTGGCTGCCGATCGGCGCCGGCAGCAACCTGCTGCTGGCCGGCGACGTGGACGCGGTGGCGCTGTCCTTCGACGCGCGTGCGATCACCGTGGTGGGCGAGGACGCCGACGTGGTGCTGGTCCGGGCCGAGGCCGGCGTGGCCTGGCACGCGCTGGTGCTGTGGACGCTGGACCACGGCCTGTGCGGCCTGGAAAACCTGGCCCTGATCCCCGGCACCGCCGGTGCCTGCCCGATCCAGAACATCGGCGCCTACGGCGTGGAGGCCGGCGAGCACATCACCAGCGTCGAAGCCTGGGACACCCAGACCAACGCCTGGTGCCGGCTTTCGCGCGCCCAATGCGGCTTCGGCTATCGCGACAGCGTGTTCAAGCGCCAGCCCGGGCGCTGGCTCATCACTGCGGTCACCTTCGCCCTGTCGCGCACCCCGGCCCTGCGCATCGAGTACGCCGGCCTGCGCCACGAGCTGGAGGACATGGGCATCGAGCACCCCGGCCCGCGCGAAGTGGCCGAGGCGGTGATCCGCGTGCGCCGCCGCAAGCTGCCCGACCCGGCGGTGCTGGGCAACGCCGGCAGCTTCTTCAAGAACCCGATCGTGGCGGCCGAAGTGGCCGATCGGCTGCAATCCCGATTGCCGGGCCTGCCGGTGTTCAGCGGTGACGCCGCCGACACCCGCAAGCTCTCGGCCGCCTGGCTGATCGAGCAGGCCGGCTGGAAGGGCCACCGCGCCGGCGATGCCGGCGTCTCGCCGGATCACGCGCTGGTCCTGGTCAACCACGGCCAGGCCAGCGGTGCGCAGCTGCTGGCGCTGGCGCGGCAGATCGCCGCCTCGGTGCAGCAGCGCTTCGGGGTGGCGATCGAACCGGAACCGCGCATCGTCGGGGCCAGCTGGTGAGCGCCGCACCCGTCGCGCCGCTGCGGGCGGCCCTGCTGATGCTGGCCAGCACCCTGTCCTTCGGCCTGATGGCCATCGCCATCCGCCTGGCCTCGCAATCGCTGGAAACCACCGAGGTCGCCTTCTTCCGCAACGCCTTCGGCCTGCTGGCGCTGCTGCCGGTGATCCTGCGCCCGGGCCGGCCGCTGCCACGCACCCGCCACCTGCCGCGCTACCTGGTGCGCACCGTGATCGGGCTGGCCTCGATGCTGTGCGGCTTCTGGGCGATCGGCCACCTGCCGCTGTCGCAGGCGATCTCGCTGTCGTATTCCACGCCGTTGTTCGTGACCATCGCGGCGGTGTTCTGGCTGGGCGAAAAGGTCCACATGCGCCGCTGGCTGGCGGTGGCCGCCGGCTTCCTCGGCGTGCTGGTGATCCTGCGCCCGGGCTCGTCGCAGTTCTCGCCCGGGCTGCTGGTGGCCGTGGCCGCGGCGCTGATCAGCGCACTGGTGGCGATCCAGATCAAGCAGCTCTCGCGCCTGGACCCGCCGGACACGGTGGTGTTCTACACCTACCTGTTCTGGGTGCCGATGTCGCTGCTGCCGGCGTTGTTCCAGTGGCAGTGGCCGCAGGGCATCGCCTGGCTGTGGCTGGTGTGCACCGGCGTGTCCGGCACCGCCGGGCAGCTGCTGTGGACGCGCGCCCTGCGCCTGGGCGAAGTCTCGGCCCTGCAGCCGATCAGCTTCATGCAGCTGCCGGTGGTGATCGTGCTGGGCTGGTGGTTGTTCGACCAACGCCTGGACGCCTGGACCGCGCTCGGCGCCGGCATCATCCTGGCCTCCACCGCCTACATCGCCCACCGCGAAGCCATGCTGGCCCGGCGTGCGGCAACCACCGCACCGGTGGAAGGGGCAAAGCCCGGGGAATGAAACCGTACGAGTGAAACCGTAGGGCGGGTCTCGACCCGCCATTGCAGTGCCCGTCGAACCCAGCGTGGCGGGTCAAGACCCGCCCTATGTACGACCCGGAACGCAGAACCCCTGCCTATCGCTGGGCAGGGGTTCTGTTCCATCGGACTAAACGACCGATGCCGTCAGCAGCGTGCTCTGGGGCCGTTCGTGCACCATCAGGCTTGTCGCCTCGGCCTCGGCCCCGCGAAACACGGCCATCGCCGAGATCAGGTGGTCCAGCTCCGGCGAATGCACCCGGCGTTGCGGCGCCGGCTCCGTCAGGCCGACTCCACCGCGGCGGACCGAGTTGAAGCGATCTTCCGCCTCAAAGCGATCCAGCGACACGCGCCAGTTCCAACGATCCCAGCGGTCGATCTCGTTCCAGACATCGGCGTGACCGCCCAGGACCTTTGCCGGCAGTCCACCGCCTCTCCGCGGCCGGGGCGTTGCGAGCTTCGCCTCGTCGCCGGCCAACGCCTCGAACACCTGCGCCTGCGTCAGCAGAGCGACCCGCGGCGAGACTTTGATCTGCTGCGCACCCGCTGCGGTGTCGGCCACCGCCTGCGCCGAGGTCTCGGTCGTACCCAGCCGCTGCACCGACACGCTCGACGTCTGCGCGAACGAGCCGCCACCCTGGCCCGTCAGGTTCCCCGGCAACGGCGTCAGCTGACCGGCGATCTGCGCCGCCGAGAGGGCATACCCGCTCGCGGGCTGGGCATAGGCAATGGCCGCTTCGCCGCCCAGGAAGTGATCGAGTACGCGGAAGCCCTGCGACAGGTCGCCGTCGACCAGCACCACCAGGTCGTCGCCGTCCTGGTGATAGCTCAGGCGGTTGCTCTCGATGTCGGCGAAGTACAGCCAGTCGGTTCCGCCGCCGGTGTTGTCCACCGTGTCGCTGCCCGAACCGGACGCGTAGTAGTACGTGTCGTCACCGGTCCCGCCGATCAGCATGTCATCCCCATCCTCGCCGACCAGGGTGTCGGCGCCGGCACCACCGATCAGGATGTCGCTGCCCGAACCGCTGAACGAGCCATTGCCGCCGGACAGATAGTCGACACCGTCGCCGCCGACCAGCTTGTCGTCGCCACCGAACCCGAACAGGTCGTCGTCACCGGCCAGGCCATGAATCAGGTCGCGCCCTGAGGTGCCCAGCAACTGTTCGCCGGCCGACGTGCCTTCGACCACGTTCGGGTAGTCGCTGTCGTCGCCTTCGTTGCCGCCATCGCCCGAATCGCCGCCACCGCCGTTGGGATCGGCCAGCGCGTTGATCGCCGCCGTATCCAGCAGGCTCCCGCTTGAAGGCTGGACGAAGTCCAGCGCCGAGTCGCCGCCCAGGAAATGTCCGGTCACCCGGACCAAGCCCGTGGCATTGCCGGCCACGGTGATGACCAGGTCATCGCCATCGCGTGCGAAGGCCAGGTCCCCGGCCGTGATCCCGTCGTTGAAGAACACGCCGTCGTAGCCGCCGCCGGCATTGTCGATCGTGTCCTGGCCCCCGCCATAGGTATAGCCGTCGTCGCCGGCACCACCGATCAGCGTGTTGGCACCGTCCTCGCCCGACAGGGTATCGGCCCCGGCACCGCCCTCCAGGCGATCATCGCCCGAACCGCTGCCATTGCCACTGCCACCGGCCAGGTAATCGTCGCCATCGCCGCCCTGCAGGGTGTCGTTGCCGCCCATGCCAAACACCTGGTCGTCGCCGGCCAGGCCCTTGATCAGGTCCTTGCCACTGCTGCCCGCGAGTTGTTCGCCGGACGCCGTGCCCTCGATGACCTGGTCGTACGCGCCGCCGGTGCCGCCCCCCACCACGATCTGGTTGATCTCGGCGGTGGTGAGGTAATAGCCGCCATCCGGCTGCACGTAGTCGATCGCCGCATCGCCACCGAGGAAATGGCTGAGCACGCGCACCGAGGGGATCGAAGCGACATCGACAAAGATCAGCAGGTCGTCGCCGTCGCGGCTGAAGGACAGTCGCTCACGGGTAATGCCATTGGTGAAGAAGATGCCGTCGAACCCGCCATCGACGTTGTCGACAACATCGCTGCCCGAGCTGGCGTCGAAGGCGTATTTGTCGTCCCCGGCTCCACCGACCAGGGTATCGTCACCACCGCCACCGACGATCGTGTCGTTGCCGCCACCGCTGTGGATCGTGTTGGCGGCCCCATTGCCGGCGATGTAGTTGTCCAGGTCGTTGCCGGCACCATTGATCGCAGCGCTGCCGGTCAGGAACAGGTTCTCGATGTTCGCCGACAGCGCGTACGACGCCGAGGTCTGGACCTGGTCCGTTCCCTCGCCCACAGCTTCGGCCACGACGTCGTCGCTGTGGTCGACGATGTAGTTGTCGTTGCCCACACCGCCTTCCATGTAGTCGATGCCAGCGCCCCCGTCGAGATAATCGTCGCCGGTACCGCCATACAGCGCATCGGTCCCGTTTCCACCGAACAGCGCATCGTCTCCATCCAGCCCATGCAGCACATCGTCTCCGTCCAGGCCAGCGAGGGTGTTGTCGTCGGCGTTGCCGGTGATCGTGTTGTCCAGGCCGTTGCCGTTGCCAGTGGTGATCCCCGCGTCCAGGATCAGGTTCTCGACATTGTTCTCCAGGACCAGGTTGGTCTCGAACACGCGCTCGACGGTGTCGGTGCCCTCGTCGGCGTACTCGTACACGCGGTCGGAGGCCGACACTGCCACGTAGTGGTCGTCACCGGCGCCACCGTACAGCGTATCGGCGCCGGCGCCGCCCTCGATGCGGTCATTGCCGGCATTGCCGCGGATCATGTTGTCGCCGGTGTTGCCGGTGGCATCCAGGTTGGCCGTACCCAGCAGGGTCAGGTTCTCCAGCGTCGCGCCCAGCATGTAGCTGATGCTCGACTCCACCGTATCGGTGCCTTCGCCGGCATTCTCGACCACGACGTCGCCCACGTTGTCGACTACGTAGGTGTCGTTGCCCAGGCCGCCGACCAAAGTATCAGCCCCGGCACCGCCGTCCAGGCGATTGTCGTTGCTGTTGCCTGTCAGCACGTTGTCCAGCGCGTTGCCGGTGCCTTCCACTGCGTCGCCCTGCAGCTCCAGCCGCTCCACATGCCCGCCCAGCGTGTAGCTGTGGCTGCTGCTCTGCACCGTGTCCTCGCCTTCGCCGGCCAGTTCCACGATTTGCTGCGAATCGTCAGTAACCACGTAAGTATCGTCGCCCGTGCCGCCGTACAGGCGGTCACCGTAGCCGACACCGGTCAGCATGTCGCTGCCGTCGCCACCATGCAGGTCGTCGCGATACGCCGTGCCGATCACGGCATCGTCGCCCGGGGTGCCATGCACGACATTCCGCACATTCAACGTCAGTGAGGCGGTGGCCGTCTGGCCCCAGCTGTCGCTCGCAACGATCTGCAGGTACAGGTTCGCACCGCCGTTGGGTGGCGTGCCGGTCAACTCGCCGGTCGCGGGGTCAATACTCAACCACTCAGGCGCACCGCTACCAAGGCTCAGTGTAAGCGCGTCGCCTGCCTCATCGGTGAACATGCCACTGGGCAGGACAGCGGAAAAAACCTGCTCCCCAATAAGCTCATAGGCCACAGAATAAATCTGCGTCTCGGGTGGGTTGTTGGTATAGGGCAACTGGTCAAGATTCCCTTTGCGGATGGTGCCGTCAGCGAAGACGAACTCATCGATCGCCCTAATCAGGATGTACTGGCCTGACGCGTCTTCCCGCCAATAGTTCTCGACAATGAGGCGATCGCTCGGGTCGCTACCAACCTGGATGATCAGGCTAGTACCCTCCTGTGACCAGGTCACGTCATCCGGACCGATCCCAGCACCGAAGACGACCTGGTCGGTATCACGATCGCCATTGACGGAGCGGATATGGTCGGTGCCATCTCCGATCTCGTAGAAGAACCGGTCGCTACCGCCAAATGTACTGCCATACGTCGCCGCCCCACTTGTGCCGACCAAAAGGTCGCTGCCTTTTCCCCCATAGATGTTGGCGCCGTAGACAGATGCATAGATCGTGTCCTCGCCGTCCTCGCCGTAGAGCAAATCCACGCTACTGATATTGCTTTGCACGGAGTCGCCAGGGCCTTTGTAGTAGCCCCGGATGATGTCGTTACCCTCGCCGCCATGGATCTCGTTGGCGCACATATTGCCCACAAGGACATTGTCGCCAGCATCACCCTGCAGGTTGCCGCGCAGCAGCACCGACCCGTACGGGTCCGTGGTGCCGATATCGTGGAGAGTCAGGTTCTCGACATTCGCATAATCAGAGATCGACACCCCCATGCCTGCGCTTGTGAGTTCGTCCCAACCGGCAATCACTACCGTGTCGTTGCCGCCCCCCGCCGACTCGATCACCACATCCTTCCGGGTGACCAGGTAGGTATCGTTCCCACCCAGGCCCGACAACTGGTTGATGCCGGTGACGAGGTGGCCTTCAAGCAGGTTGTCGTCGCTGTTGCCGGTCGCCGCCACGGCCGTCCCGGTGAGCCGGATGTTCTCCAGGTCCAAGCGAGTCTCGATCGAATAGTCCACGGTCGTCTCGACGGTGTCGGTCGAGTCATAGTCCGTCTGCTGCTCGACGATGACGTCGTCGTAGCTGTCAATGACATAGGTATCCTTGCCCGAACTGCCCATCAAGGTGTCCTTGCCACCCTTGCCGTCGAGCCGGAAACTCAGGTCCTGCATATGCGAGGCGCCGGCCGTCCTGATGATCTGGATCACGTTGTCGAGCGCGTTGCCGCCTAGATAGCTGGGCGAGTCCGGCCACCAGTAGTTCGCCGGCGTGTGGACCAGATTCTCGACATTCGCGCCGAGGGTGACATTGTAGAAATTGCTGTACAGCGTGTCGGTGCCGCCACCGGCCTCTTCCTCGATCTCGCTGCCATCGGTGGTGGGCTTGAAGACCGACCAACTGTAGTTGTGGTTGAGGTAGTAGGCGTCATTGCCGCTGCCGCCGATGTAGCGGTCGACGTAATTGCCGTCATAGGCCATGTAGAGGCGGTCATCCCCCCCGCCGCCACGGACGACATCGCCGCCGTCCCCACCATACAGTGTGTCGTTCCCCGCGCCGCCGTCCAGCACGTCATCGCCGGCCCCGCCATCGATGACGTCGTTTCCATCCATGCCGGACAGGGTGTCGTTGCCTCCCAGGCCGGCGAGGACGTCGGGCGCATAGGTCCCAACATAGGTGTCGTCGCCCGAGGTTCCCGTCCATGACCGCTGCTGGAAGTCCACCGCCGAGATCTCGGTGCCTTCCGTGAAACGGACACGATGGTTGCTGTTGGCCAGGAACCCCTCCAGCACGATCATGTTGTCCGCGGTCGCGCCCGGGCTGCCAATGCTTCCGGATACGAAGATCATCAGATCGTTGCCGCTGATCTGGTAGTTCATCACCATGTTCTGGCTGATGCCGACCAGATTGATGATGTCGCGGCCGGCATTGGCGGCATCGAGACTCCCGATCACGTCATAGCCCGATCCCCAGGCGATGTTGTAGGTGTCGTTGCCCGCGCCACCGTCGATCTGGTCCACGCCGTTACCGCCACCGTTGTAGACGAAGTTGATGACGTCGTTGCCGGCACCGCCCAGCACGTAGTCATCGCCCTGCCCGTCGGTCAGCGTGTCATTGCCCTCGCCGCCATCGATGAGGTCGTTGCCACCCAGGCCATCGATGGTGTCGTCACCGCCCAGGCCGTACAGGCGATCGTCGCCCTCCGTTCCCTGCAGAGTCTCGCCGCTGCTGCTGCCGCCGCTGATTGCGCCATAGTAAAGGCCCGAGTCGATCCCCGCCCTGCTGATCCACGATCCGTCCCCCAGTTGTATCCAAGCCGCGGTGTCGGCAGCGAAGTAGCCCGCTACCCGCAGGGAGCTGGCGTCGGCCAACGCCAGGACCAGATCGTCCTGATCCCGGCTGAAGGTGACCTCTTCGGCGGCGATGCCCTGCTGCAGGTAGATCTGGTCCTGGCTGCCGGCGGTCAACTGCACCACGTCCTGGCCGAACTGCCGGTCGAAATAGTAGTGGTTCACGCCAGCGCCACCGACCAGCAGGTCGTTGCCATCGCCGCCGATCAGGTGGTCGTCGCCATCTTCGCCGTAGAGTGCGTCGGCGCCGGCATTGCCTTGCAGGTTGTCGTTGCCGGCGCCGCCGTAGACCTCATCGTTGCCCTCGGCGGCGGTAACGATGTCGTTGCCGTCCTCGGCGTTGATGACATCGTTGCCGAGCCCGCCATAGATACCGTCATTGCCCAAGCCCGCGTACACCACGTCGTCGCCATCGTCGGCATCGATGGTGTCGTCGCCGACGCCGCCGAAGATCCTGTCGTTGCCGGCTTCGCCGTCGAGGATGTCGTTGCCGTCGTCGCCGTGGAGGACGTCGTTGCCATCGCCGCCGGCAAGTGTGTCCAGGCCGTTTCCACCGCTGAGGCGATCATCGCCGGAACCACCGTACAGCTTGTCGTCGTCTTCGCCACCGCTGAGGGAGTCGGTTCCCGCTTCGCCGTAGAGGATATCCTTGCCGACGCCACCGTCGAGGCCGTCATTGCCATCCCCGCCCTGCAGTTCATCGTCGCCGCTGCCGCCCACCAACTGATCGTTGCCACCATTGCCGATAAGCAGGTCGTTTCCTGCGCCGCCGTCAAGGTAGTCATTGCCGTGGTAAGCAGCGGCGAGCGTTTCGTTGGAGGCCTTGTCGCCGACGAGCTGGTCATCGCCGTCGTCGCCGAAGAGCGTGTCGTCCCGGCCGCCGCCGTCGATGATGTCGTTGTCCGCGCCGCCGTGGATCAGATCGCGCCCGTGTAGCGAGCCATCGATGTCCACCGAGTCCCCGGTGAGCGTGTCCGCCCCTGCCCCGCCTTCGATGAGGTCGTCGCCGCCATCGCCGCTCACGAAGTCGCTGCCCGCGCCAGCGTTGATGTTGTCGTTGCCGTGGCGCGTTCCCGCCTGGCTGTTGTCGCCCTGGATGTTGTCGTCGCCGGCTCCGCCGATGATCACGTCGTCGCCGTCATCGCCTGTGAGCTGGTCGTTGTCGGCGCCGCCGTCGATGTAGTCCGCATCGGCGTCGTTCCCGTCAACCGGGCTGGACAGGCCACGGCCCCAGATGCGGTCGTTGCCATCCCCACCCGCCAGAACGTCGTTGCCGCCATTGCCACTGATGCTGTCGTTGCCGCCTCCGCCGTCGATCACGTCGTGGCCATTGCGATTGGCCTGTTCCGACGAACGCCAACCCACTGCGTTCTCAGCGCCCGTCGCGTCGGGATAATCGCCTCTGATGATGTCGTCGTCGGCCTCGCCGAAGATGATGTCGTTGTCCGCGCCACCCAATAGGTGATCCTGACCACTGCCGCCGCGAACGTTGTCGTCGCCATCGCCCGCCACCACGGTATCGTTGCCGCCGCCGGCATCGATCGAATCGCCGCCGCTGGGCGTGCCGTTCGGATCCAGGTTGGCCCAGCCCTGGGCGAAGATCACGTCGGAGATGTACCAGCCCGCGCCGTGGTCATGTACCGCTGCGCCTAGCTCAGCCAATCGCTCGTTGAATTCATCCTGCTCACTCTTGCCGGTATCCGGGTCCGGCGTGGTGCCCAGTTCACGGAAATCCGCCTGCTCATAGCCGTCGTAGATGTAATCGTTCCCTTCGCCACCGATCAGCACGTCGTCGCCGGTGCCGCCGAGAATCAGGTCGTTGCCAGCGCCGCCGTCGAGGCGGTCCTCGCCCGCCCCGCCTTCCAAGCCGTCGTTGCCGGCCAGCGCGCTCACGCTGTCGTCGCCGCTGTTGTTGCCGTTGGAACCAAACAGGTCGTCCTCTGCGGTCATCGTCGTGCCGCTGACCGTCGGGACCTGCCCTGTCAATGTCACACCAAGCTCGCCCGGCCCCCAATCCTGGACACGGATGCTGTCGTGGGTAGCGATGACGTCGATGACCAGCGTGCCACGGCCGCTACCGTTGTCCAGGAAAGTCAGCTTCAGCTTGCCACTTGCGTCATGCCATGCGACTTCGGACAAGCGCGCACCGCCTGCGACCTCGCTGCCATCAAAGACGATTCGTCCCACGCCGTCCTGATCGTGGACAGTCTCGATGGTGATGGCGCTCGTATCATCGCTTTCGAAGAGGTACAGGTCGTCGCCACCGCCGCCGTAGAGAATGTCGTTGCCGGCGCCGCCGATCAACGTGTCGGCCCCAGCGTCGCCATACAGCAGGTCGTCGCCGGAGCCGCCTCGCAGCGTGTCGCCGACGCCACCGCCGATCACCAGATCATCCTGGCCGTCATTGCCACCGTTATAGTCCAGACCGGTCGCGTCTCCACTCTGGAGCACCACTCTGTCCATGCCGGTCAATCCACGCGCGGACTCCCCGTCGCCACTCAGGATGTCCCAGATTCCATTGGAAAGATGCCGCTGGCCGGCATGATCAGTGTCACTGGAGATGCGGGAAAGGTCGAGGCGTATGCCTCCACTGATTGATTCGATGAATGCACTGGCGGAGGAGTCGCCAAACCTGTAGTACTCCGCCAGGACAAGGATTCCGGCATTCAACACGCTCCTGGCTACGGCTCCGCTCGCCCCAATCCCCTGCAAATCCGCGCCGATCGCGTCCAGCTTGCCACTCTGCTGTCCGCTATCGATCGCAAGAAGGTGCTGATTGAACATCAGCGTCATAAAATCCGGCTCATCGAGGTCGGGATTTCGTGCATAGATACTTTCGTTGAAAAATATCTCGATGGCTCTGCGTTGCTGCTCCAGCCCTAGCCTGAACTGCTCAGACATCATCGTCGAATGCAAGAGAACCATCGAGTGAAGGACAACACGTGCATTGAATGTCGCTTCCGGGTCCGGATCGTCGAAAATCGAGGGTGAGCCGACAGAGATGGCCGGCATGGGATTTCCGTCGATGACCGTTCCCGGAAACCTCAAGGCATCCAGCACTTCGCCATCGAGGTGATAACTGGTGACATTCGCCTCCCGTCCGGAAAAGTAGAAGTCGGGACCCGCGGCATAGGTCTCGAATTCGGGAATCACCACGCCGGCTTGCGCCAATGCCTGCTGAAGCAGTTCGATGGTATTCTCGTTGCTGGCAGAAAGTTCGAAAGGAGCAGGATCGAATATCGTTGCCGGTCGGTTGAAGAACACTGCCATCAACGAGGCCAGGCCACCGCCGAGCGAATGTCCCGTGAAGCTCACGGTGGCGCCGGGATTCTCGCTGATGATCCTGGCAGCGAAGATCATCGCCTGCAATATCTGCTCTGAGCCGAGGCCCAGCCCAGCCGGAATATTCGCTGCCACGAAGTCCTTTACCCTGTCCTCATTAGTTCCGGTAAAAGAAATAACGAGTTCATTTCCTCGCAGATAGGCGCCCGCGGAAAATCCCGTATCGGGATCGTCGGTTAGCCATTCGAGTTCTTGCCATCCGCTTACGAGCGGAGTCCTGTTTAAGAGAGAACGGGTGTAGACGCGATTTGCCAGCAGAGCATAGTCGAGTTCACTTGTCATTTTTCGTTCCTTGAAGAGACAGGGAGTAGATCAGCAGTTTGATTTCCAGAGCGGTATTATTCGTATAAAAGGATCCATGGATCTCCGCTTCCGTTCCAACTTCTCTTGCAACGTCACCAAGTGGTCTTCACCGGTGTGACGCGGACCGGTAAGCAGATTGCTTTCCTGCCCGAAATATCCAGCTTCCAGTGGTACCAATACCCACGTGGAACCTTTCTGAGTCCGGTATTCCAGATAGGGTGCGGGCGGCCTCCCCAACGCATACCAGTCCGGGCAGGACGAGACAGTGGCTATCAGCGTCCATCGGTCCTGCTGGGCGTCGTAGTCCAGCAGGAGAGGCACATGAGCCCCCCGCCATGCCGGAGGCGGTACTCGGTTTGGCGCTGCCGCGGGGACACTCAGTGTCATTCCGCTGGATTTCCATCCTCCTGGCCCGCCTATCTCGCCATCCTTCTGACCTATCGCGGTTCGATCAACCACCACCAGATCGCCGCCCGGCAACCGAACCTCCTCCGACCACGCAAGCCGCACGTCCCCAGCATGTGAACCCATGTCACTCAAGCCGCAGCCCGCTATCGACACGACAAATAAATTAATTAAGGACACCAGGAGTACGTAATTAAGTTTTCTTGCCATATCCGGCCCTTTGATGTGGTTATCACTTGCAAGTGGGGTGACGCACTAGCAATTGGTCTTCCAAGATGTCGAGATGGCCTTGAATCTATCGGAAGCTTTGCGTCTGGCCACTTCCTTTTCCACTTCCCGGACCAGAGCAGGTTCACCGGTGGGGCGAATGTGGGTCAGCAGATTTGACCATCTCCCGACCCAACCCGGTTGCAGCGGCACGACCCGCCACGGCTCATCGTGGCGGGAGATGTACTGGACGTAGGGCGATTGCGGTCGCCCCATGTCGTACCAAGTGCTGCAGAACAGGTAGGTGGCCAAGACCGACCACGTCGACGTAGCGGGGTCATAGTCGAGAACGACGGGGATGAGGATGGAACGCCATGCCGGCGGAGCCTGGACGCCCAATCCAGCCTGCGAAATCCGGAGCGTCATTTCCTTCGGTTTCCAGCCGGTTGCCCGCATCGCGATATCGCGTGTGATGGTGCCCTGCGCGGTGCGATCCACCGCAATCAATTGTCCGCTGGACAAGCGCACCTCTTCCTTCCACTTCAAACTCATGCGGCTGCAACCCGCTGCCGTCACAAGGAGCGCACACAGGAGTGCCAGTTGGAAAAGCTTGGCAAAGCCGGAGGTGATACGTGCGATCTTCATGGTGTAAGCCCCATCATCAATAGAATCCGCCGCGGAAGCGCTCACCGCTCCCGCATCCCCTCGCCCAAATACGGCAAATACGGTGTCAGAGACACTTTCATGGGGCACGTCCTCCGCTTGTCTTTTCGGCCTATGCGCAGGACGAACGCCTGCGAAACGCTTCAGTTTGGCATCCACCTGTGCCCGGAAACGGTCGGTACCCAAAGCCCTTTGCTGTTGTAGACAGGCTCGCATTTCGGCCACGACCTCATCCGTCAACACCTCGGCAAACAGTGCGCGGTAGCCGGCCGCCCGATCTGCCGGGTCGTGGCCCAACGCCAGCATGACCGCATGCGGCGTAACCAGTGGATCCGGTTTGCCCAAGGCATTGGCGTGATAGCTCGACCACGGGTGCTCCGATGGGCTACCCACCATCCATGCCCGCACCGGATTGAGTTCGATATAACGGCAACAGGTCAGCACGTAGCTTTCCGAGTCCACCAGGCAGGACTTGTAGCGCCCCTCCCATAGCGTCCCGCTACGCCCATGCCGGCCATTGAACAGGCCCGCATAGTTCCGTGCGAACGTTTGCATCATGCGCGACACCGCACCCGCTGCCGACGGCGTCACCAGCAGATTGCGTAGTCAAGTTCGGTCGTCATTTCTCGTTCCTTGAAGAGACAGGGTATGGATCAGCAGTTTGTTTTCACGAACGGCATTATTTTCACAAAACGTTCCGAGGATCTCCGCTTTCGTTCCGACTTCTCTTGCAACGTCACCAAGCGGTCCTCATCTGTTTGACGCGGGCCGGTAAGTAGATTGCTTTTCTGCCCGAAATATTCCACGTCCAACGGCACCAATGCCCAAGGCGCGCCGTCCTGAGTCACGTACTGGAGATAGGGTGCGGACGGCCTCCCCAGTGCATACCACTGCGGACAGGTCAAGACAGTGGCCAACAACGTCCACCGGTCCTGCTGGGCGTCGTAGTCCAGCAGGACCGGTATGTATGTCCCGTGCCACGGCGGCGGCGCCCGCCGGCCCGGCATCACCGCCGGGATGCGCAGTGTCGTCTCACTGGACAACCACTCAACAGGTCCACCCCAGGCACCACCTGTTCGACCCATCACCACACTATTGGTCACCGCCTGTTCGCCTCCCGGCAACCGGACCTGCTCCGACCACGCAAGCCGCATGTCCCCGGCATGTGAACCCATGTCACTCAAGCCGCAGCCCACTAATGACACGACAAATAAATTAGTAAAAAAATCTCTTAAATAATTAATCTTCATCATCACCCCCATCCGCTTAACCTGACATCAAAATAACGGCTATTGATAAACTTCCATATCCCCATCTACTTTCTTCGCGCTTCGCGGCAAATGTACGGACCGTATATAGATGGCGCCACGAATGGATCAAGCTTTCCCAGCGCATTGACGCGATAGATGGAGCAGATGCCCTGATCTTCATTTCTGAACCCATAAAAGCGGAATTCGCCAAAGCTGCGTCAGATACTCACTCGTATCGATAATTGTCTCTGACACCGTTTTTCACCATCTCCGGAATATTGAGCTATAACTCCAAGCGATGTTTCTATTGACGCGTCATTATCTGCAATTGCCCCTAAACCACTATGTAGCATGCCCTGAACGAAAGACTCCTCGCTCGTTGTGTTCCCTTCACTTCCCGTCTCATATGTACCGGTATCTGGGTTAAATTTAATGACATTTGTTGACCCATCCGGATTTTGGAACGTGATATCTCCCGTGACTTCACTAACTGTGTAGTTCGGGTCCACGGGCTTTATCTGCAATGGCATATTATCATCCTCTTAAGGAAGGCAATTGATCACACCTGATTAGCACGCTATTTCAGCCGAGAAAACCGGGACATCGCGCAAGCGGCGCTCGGGCCATGGCTTGATCCTCGCCGCGGCCACCAGCAGTCGCGGCACCAGGGCCACCAGATCGAAGCGCCGGTTGAACCGCCATTGCGTCTCGGCCAGATAGCGATGGGCATACTTGGTGAACTTGAAGGCGTGGTAGGCCCCATCCAGTGATCGCTTCAGATTGGACAGCACGACGTTGACCCAGCGGGCGTCGTCCTGCTCGCAGCCAGCTCGCCCACCGCCTTCAATCACCGTGTGCGCGTGTTCGGCTTCCAGCGCCCGAAAAGCCCCCAGACCGTCGCTGTAGACATCCGAACGCGGGTGCAGGCGCCGGGCGATCCAGTCCGACAGCGCCGTCTTGGTGAATCCCGGGACCGGGTCGATGACCACATGCCGTGGCCGACCGTCCTGCGTGGTTTCCACGGCGATCACGAAAGGACGCTTGTTCTCCGATCCCCGGCCGGCCTTGCCGCCGTTGCGCTCCCCGCCCAGATAGGCATCATCCAACTGCACCACGCCCCCGAGCTTGCGCCCGGCTTCCCGTTCGTCCATGGCCTGCATCAGCTTGTGCTTCATCCGCCAGGCCGCCGGATAGCTCACGCCAAGATGCCGCATCAACTCCAAAGCAGACAGGTTGGTCTTGCTCTGGCCCAGCAGGTACATCGCCAGCAGCCAGGTCCTCAAGGGCAGCCGGCTGTGCTCGAACACCGTTCCCGAGCGCAGGCTGCTCTGGTGGCGGCACTGCGAACACTGCCAGTAGGCCTGCCGGTGACGGTAGAACTTGCTACATCCCTTGCCGGCGCAGCGGGGACAGACGAACCCATCCGGCCAGCGGGCCGCCTCCAACGCGCGCTCGCACTGACCTTCGCTGCCGTACTCGGCCAGGAAGGCCGGCAGCGACAGCCCTGGTTGGAACTGGACGCGATTCATTGCCATGATCTGACTCCTGCACAAGCGACTTGCCGTCAATGTGCAGGGCTGCTGACTCACAGGCTGCGACCGGGCTGAAGTAGCGTGCTAATCAGGTGATCACAAGAAAGGGAGCATCAGACCTCATTAATACTTCCTCATATCAAGATCCGAGATCCACTCATGGAGCTGTAAACCAAGAAGTGTATGTAAGCACTAAGACCAAACCAAAAATGACAACCCAAAAAATTTCGGTCGCAACTAGGCCAGTCCAAAATCCAATTGAGTCTCTGTGCCGATAGCTGAGAGATGTCGGCTGCGTCCCAGAAACCACTCCTGACTTAATTACGGAAAATGGGTACAAAACTACGAATGAAAACCAAAAAAATAGATTTATTAGAAGTAATATGTTTCTTATCGAACTGGGGCCAATGCGAGAAACGATGATTGCCCCAGACACGCATATCGCAGCAACAAGGAATATGAATGCAATCTTTTTCATCAATACCTATCCAGATCGTATTTCTTGAAGTTTTAGTGGATGACTTCATAGAATAAAATTCAATCTTTTCTCATTATCGTTCCTTAAACGCCTCGGTAGTGTGCTCCTGCAACGGACTGAGCAAGTAATCAATCACCCGCCGCTTGCCGGTCTTGATCTCCACGCTCAGGCTCATGCCAGGCGTCAGCATCACTTTCACCCCGTCGATGACAAGGCTGGCGTTCTGCAACTTCACGCGTGCCGGAAATATCAGCCCCAGGTTCTCGTCCTGTGCGGCGTCATGCGACACTGTCTCAACGATGCCTTCCAAATAGCCGTAGCGGGTGTACGGGAAGCTCTCCACCTTCACCGTCGCCCGCTGGCCCGGCCTGACGAACCCGATGTCCTTGTTCAGCACCGTGGCCTCGACTTCCAGCAATTCCTCGCTGGGCACGATCGCCATCAACGCCTGCGCTGGCGTCACCACGCCGCCGACCGTGTGAATCGCCAGTTGCTGTACCGTGCCCTCCACCGGCGCCCGCAGTTGCATCAACTTGTCGCGCTGCTCGGTCTTGGCGACCTGTGGCGCGTATTGGCCGATTTGCTCGCGTGCCTGCCGCAGCCCGTCATAGGTCTTCTGCCGGGTGTCCGCGATCAGGACGCGAAGCTCTTCCCGCGCTCCGGCAATGGCCGATTGCGACTCCACCAGGGTGGCCTGTTGCGCCGCCAGCAGGCGCTCCATCTCCACCATTTCCTGCTTGCGCGCCAGATACTCGTGCTTGCTGACGTATTGGCTGCCGAGCAGCCGCTCCATGTCCGCCACGCGCTCACGGGCGATGGAGAGGCTGCGCTGCAAGGGATCGATCTGGCTGCGAACCGTCTGCGCCTGCGCCTGCTGCTGTTCGATGGTGGCCTTCAACCGCTGCTGCTGTGCCTGGAAACTGGCGAACTCGCTGCCGGTCAGTTGCCAGGCCGATTGCAGGCGGTCTTCCGCGATGCCCGGTATCGGCAGAGGCGGCGCAGGCAAGCGATCCGTACCCAGAGCCTGGGTCATCGCCGCATGGCGCAGTTCGGCCAGCCGGGCGCTGTCCAGCGCGTCGTCCGCCTGCCGGTAATCCGCGCCGGTGGCGGTGGCGTCCAGCTCGATCAGCAGGTCGCCCCGCCTGACCGTTTGTCCATCCTTGACCCGGATGCTGCGCACCACCGCTGTCTCGGCCGTCTGGATGACCTTGGTGCGGCTGCCGACCACGGTCTTGCCCGGCGCCACGGCCACGATGTCCAGCTTGCCGACGATGGCCCACAGCAAGGCCACGCAGAACAGCGCCATGATGATCCGCGCCGTCCAGCGTGCCGCCGGCGAAGTCGGGCTCTCGACCAGTTCCAGTTGCGCCGGCAGGAATGCCAACTCGTCTTCGGTCCGCTTGGGCGGATCCAACAGATCGCGGATCTTCCACGCCGCGCCGAACGCCTGCCGGTAGCGGCCCAGGAACTCCTTCGCGCCTTCCCAGACGTGCTTCATGCGATCCCCTGTTGCAGCTTGTAGAGGTGTGCGTACTGCCCGCCGGGCCGGTCGACCAATTCCTCGTGCTTGCCGGTCTCGACGATGCGCCCCTTGTCGACAACGACGATCCGGTTCGCCATGCGCACCGTGGACAGGCGGTGGGCGATGATCAGGACCGTACGGCCCTGGCAGATGGCGCGCATGTTCTGCATCACTGCATGCTCGGACTCGTAGTCCAGCGCGCTGGTGGCCTCGTCGAAGATCAGGATGCGCGGGTTGGTGACCAGCGCCCGGGCGATGGCGATGCGCTGGCGCTGCCCGCCGGACAGGCCGGCGCCGTTGTCGCCGACCTTGGTGTCGTAGCCTTCGGGCAGTTGCAGGATGAACTCGTGGGCGCCGGCCAGCTGCGCGGCCTGGATCACCCGCTCCAGCGGCATGCCGGGGTCGCCGAGCGCGATGTTCTCGCGGATGCTGCGGTTGAACAGGAAGTTCTCCTGCAGCACCACGCCCAGTTGCCGGCGCAGCCAGGCCGGGTCGGCCAAGGCCAGGTCGTGGCCGTCGACCAGGACCCGCCCGCCCTGCGGCACGTACAGCCGCTGCACCAGCTTGGTCAGGGTGCTCTTGCCCGAGCCGGAGCGGCCGACGATGCCGATGACCTCGCCCGGGGCGATATCCAGATCGATGCCGGATAGCACGTCGGCCGTGTCGGGGCGATAGCGGAACGTGAGCTGGTCGAACGTGACCCTGCCCTGGATCGGCGGCAGCGCCATGCGGCTGCCGGGCACTTCCGTGCGCGTATTGAGGATGTCGCCCAGCCGCTCGACCGAGATCCCGACCTGCTGGAAGTCCTGCCACACCTGGGCCAGGCGCACGATCGGCGCGGCCACCTGCCCGGACAGCATGTTGAACGCAATCAACTGGCCAACCGAGAGCTTGCCGTCGATGACCAGCCTGGCGCCGAAGAACAGGATGCCGACGCCGACCAGCTTCTGCACCAGTTGCACGCTTTGCTGGCCGATGTTGGCCAGCCGGGTAACGCGGAAGCTGGCGCCGACATAGCCGGCCAGCTGGTTGTCCCAGGTGCGGGCCATGCGTGGATCGACCGCGGTGGCCTTGACCGTGCCGATGCCGCTGACGGTCTCGACCAGGAAGGATTGGTTTTCCGCGCCGCGCGCGAACTTCTCGTCCAGCCGCTTGCGCAGGATCGGGGTGATGCCCGCCGAGATCAGCGCATAGACCGGCAGCGACAGCACCACGATCAGGGTCAGCCAGCCGCTGTAGTAGAACATCACCGCCAGGAACACCCCGGTGAACAGCAGGTCCAGCACCGAGGTCAGCGCCTGCCCGGTCAGGAACGTGCGGATGTTCTCCAGTTCGCGGACGCGGGCAATGGTCTCGCCGACCCGGCGCGATTCGAAGTAGGCCAGCGGCAGGTTGAGGATGTGGCGGAACAGCCGCGCGCCCAGTTCCACGTCGATCTTGCTGGTGGTGTGGGCGAAGACGTAGGTGCGCAGGCCGTTGAGGGCCACGTCGAACAACGCGATGGCGACCAGGCCGACCGCGATGACCTCCAGCGTGGTCATGCCGTGGTGGACCAGCACCTTGTCCATCACCACCTGGAAGAACAGCGGCGTGACCAGCGCGAACAGCTGGATGAACAGTGAGACGACGAAGACTTCCAGCAGGATGCGACGGTACTTCACCACCGCTGGAAGGAACCAGCGGAAATCGAACCTGGCGAGTTCCCCCAGCACCGATGCGCGCGACGCTGCCAGCAACAGGCGCCCCTCGTAGCGCTCTTCGAATTCGGCACGCGACAGCACCTGCGGCCGGCGCAGGCGAAGGTCCTGGATCAACACCTTCTGCTCGCCCAGCTTGGCGACAATGAAGTGCTCGCCATCGCGCCGCCACGCCAACGCGGGCAACGCGACCTTGTCCAGGCGATCGGCGGCGATGGCCAAAAACCCGGCTTTCAGGCCGAGTTGCCTGGCGGCCAGAAGCAACACGCTCTCGTCGAACGGTTCGCCCGCCCGGCCGTGCTGATGCGCCAGTTGCCCGGCGTCGGCGGCGATGCCATGGAATTGCGCCAACAGCACCAATCCGGCCAGACCGAGGTCTTCGGGCAAGGCAGCGGTTGCCCGATCCGGCAACGGTTCGACAACGGCAAGACTTGGCCTTCCTTCTGCCATGCAGGATTCCCCTGATCCTTGAAGCGCTATCCCAACGCTCTCCGGCTCTCCATCCGCTACCAGAGCCGACTGAACCGCCGCCGGATCAGAGCATGCCCACCGGACGGGTGTCAATCACCGATATAAATGGCAATCTTGCAGAATTATGACGCGCAGGAATAAACACCCCTGGCATCCAAATCCCGTTTCATCGCCCATCTTCCATGGACCTGACCGGGCGAAGGTCCGAACAACCGCCATTATCTCCGCGAGGACGGGGATCGAGCGACTTCAATCTGTTGAGATAACAGGCGCTGGATAACCAGCTATGCGGCTGGCGCTCGACGCTCATCAGTCAAGACAGAGCGTCTTTTTTTGCGGTGCAGGAGATTATCCTAAAGTGCCGAAAAACGGTTTTTATAATCATGTGCAGGACGAATGAAGTACATTGACGCGATGCAGACCATTGGCCTGATCGGCGGCATGAGCTGGGAATCCACCCTGCTCTACTACCGGATCATCAACCAGACCGTCCGCGACACGCTCGGCGGGCTGCATTCGGCCAGGCTGCTGCTGCACAGCGTGGATTTCCACGAGATCGAAACGCTGCAGCACGCCGGCCACTGGGATGCCGCCGGTGAGGCCATGGCCGCGGCGGCGCGTTCGCTGCAGGCAGGTGGCGCCGATTTCATCGTGTTGTGCACCAACACCATGCACAAGGTCGCAGACGCGATCACCGAGGCCACGCCGCTGCCGCTGCTGCACATCGCCGATGGCACCGCCGATGCGCTCGCGGCTGCCGGCATCACCCGCGTCGGCCTGCTCGGCACGCGCTTCACGATGGAGCAGGAGTTCTATCGCCAGCGGCTGGAGGCGCGCGGCTTCGAAGTCATCACCCCGAACGCCGACGAGCGCGGGCAGGTGCACCGGATCATCTACGACGAACTGTGCAAGGGCGTGATCGGCGAGGATTCGCGCACGACCTACCGCCAGATCATGGCCGCACTGGCCGAAGCCGGCGCCGAAGGCATCATCCTGGGCTGCACCGAGATCTCGCTGCTGGTGGACCATCGCGATGCGACCGTGCCCCTGCTGGACACCACCGCGCTGCACGCGCGCGCAGCGGCGTTGCGGGCGCTTGGCGGCTGAGCGCCTTCAACACATGCTGGCGCACCGTTTGTCCACGGTGCAGCCGGACAAAGCAAAGGGCTGGGCTGCCAAGCCCAACCCTTTATTTGTACTGGTGCCGAAGGTGGGACTCGAACCCACACGCTTTTAAGGGCGGCGGATTTTGAGTCCGCTGCGTCTACCGTTCCGCCACTTCGGCGCGGCCGGGCAGTATAGCGAGATGCAGGCCGTCGGGGTATGGGACTGCCGACCCCGGTGACGGCAGCGCCCACCGGGTCTGGCACGGCGCCCGGCAGCCGTGCTGGCTCCCCGGCATCCTTGAAAGCGCCTGCGCCGCGCCGCGCCGGCGCGCGCAATGGTCACCTGCGCATGTCGCGGCATGGCCGACTCGGCACCGGCGTGCCAGGCGCCACGGCCTCGGGCGGCGGCGTGGTGAACTTTTTCGGATCAGTTCACCCCGCTGGTCGGGCTCGCGCGTTTGCAGCCTGGGTCCAACACGGGAGTTGCCGCCATGTCGCACCTGTCTCGCCCCTGCCTGACCCTGCTCACCGTCGCCATGCTGGCGGCCTGTTCTTCCGCGCCATCGCCGCAGGCGCTTGCCCCTGCCCCGCCGGAAGCCGCGCGCGCGGACCGCCTGCAAGTGCAGGCCGGAAAAACCGCCAACGAGGCGGCACATCCGAGCGCAACCACCGAACGCCGCATGCGGACCTATACGCCATCCGCCGCGCCCGCGCCCGCGCCGCCCCCACCACCGGCGCCACCGGCAGCCATCGCCGCCTACCCCGCACCTGCCGCGATCGCGCCACCGCCACCGCCGCCGTCGGTCAACACCGAGCGCTATGCCCGGCATGAGGACAACCCGGTCCGGCGCACCGCCGAGCAGCCGCTGTCCACCTTCTCCATCGATGTCGATACCGGCAGCTACGCCAACATGCGGCGCATGGTCAGCCACGGCCAGCGCCCGCCGGCCGATGCGGTGCGCGCGGAGGAGTTCATCAACTACTTCGACTACCACCATCGCGCGCCGGCCACGCGCGACACGCCGTTCCGGGTCACCACCGAACTGGCGCCGGCGCCGTGGAACAACCAGCGCCAGCTGCTGATGATCGGCATCAAGGGCTATGAACTGCCCAGGCGCGATCTGCCGCCGTCCAATCTGGTGTTCCTGCTGGACACCTCCGGTTCGATGGGCGCGCAGGACAAGCTGCCGCTGCTCAAGCGCGCGTTGGCCATGCTGGTGCCGCAGCTGCGCGCGCAGGACCGGGTGTCGATCGTGGTCTACGCCGGCTCGGCCGGACTGGTGCTGCCGCCGACTGCCGGTGACCAGCACGACAAGATCCTGGCCGCGCTGGATCAATTGGAGGCCGGTGGCAGCACCAATGGCGGCGCCGGCATCGGCCTGGCCTACGCGGTGGCGCGGCAGGGCTTCATCAAGGACGGCAGCAACCGGGTGATCCTGGCCACCGATGGCGATTTCAACGTTGGCACGGTCAGCCAGGACGCGCTGGAAACCCTGGTTGGCGATGGGCGCGCCGCCGGCATCGCGCTGACCACGCTGGGCTTGGGCCAGGGCAACTATAACGACGCGCTGGCCGAGCGCCTGGCGGATGTGGGCGATGGCAACCACGCCTACATCGACTCGGACCAGGAAGCGCGCAAGGTGCTGGTCCAGCAGATGCAGGGCACGCTGCTGACCATCGCGCGCGATGTGAAGATCCAGGTGGAATTCAACCCCGCCGCGGTCGCCGAGTACCGCCTGATCGGCTACGAGAACCGCGCCCTGCGCCGCGAGGATTTCGCCAACGACAAGGTCGATGCCGGCGACATCGGCGCCGGCCACGAGGTCACCGCCCTGTACGAACTGACCCCGACCGGCTCGCAGGCCGCGCGCCTGCAGGCCCTGCGCTACGGGCCCAAGTCCATCGCCGGTGGCGATGCGCGCGAAGTGGCCCAGCTGCGCCTGCGCTACAAGCGGCCCGGCCAGCAGACCAGCGCCCTGATCGAGACCCCGATCCTGGCCGACGCGCTCAGGCGCCAGCCCAGCGAAAGTGCGCGCTTTGCCAGTGCGGTGGCCGGCTACGCCGACCTGCTGCGCGGTGGCAGCCGCTTCGATGGCTGGCGCTGGGAGCAGGTGCTGGCCACCGCGCGCGGGGCGCGGGGCGAGGATCGCGACGGCCGGCGTGCCGAGTTCGTCGGCCTGATCGAACAGGCCCGCGGCCTGATCGAGCCGGCGCACGGTGCCGTGGCGCTGGCCCCGCCACGCTGACCAACGCCCTGTGAAACGCGGCGCAGGCCGATCCGCAGACGGGGCGGCCCGCAGCGAGGTCGTTTCCCCACCGGGGCGCCCGGGCCGGGTGCGCCCCCGGACAGAGGCTTCAGAGCACCTTTTCGCCCAGCACCGGTCCGGGCCGCCCCAGCAGGTAGCCCTGCGCGTAATCGCAGCCCAGCCCACGCAGGGCCTGCAGCTGCTCGGAGGTTTCCACCCCTTCGGCCACGGTCTGGATGCCCAGGGTGCCGGCCAGGGCCAGGATCGCGCGCACCAGGCCCACGCTCTCGGGCCGGTACTCGCTGGAGATGCCGGAAATGAAACTGCGGTCGATCTTCAGCGCCGAGATCGGGAAGCGATGCAGGTAGGACAGCGCCGAGAACCCGGTGCCGAAATCGTCCAGCTGGGCCAGCGCGCCGTGTTCGCGCAGCAGCTGCAGCATGTGCAGGGTGCGCGGCGCATCATCCAGCAGCGCCGTCTCGGTGATCTCCACGCGCAACTGGGCCGGGTTGGCGCCGGCGCGCTCGAACAACGCCAGCATGCGCTCGGCGAAGTCGGGCGAACGCAAGTGCCGCGGCGACACGTTCACCGAAACGTAGCCGTCCACGCCGTGGGCGATGCGCTCGGCGACCTGCTCGTACAGCAGCCAGTCGACCTGCTCGATCAGGCCGCTGTCCTCGCCCAGGGCGATGAACTGCGCCGGCAGCAGCAGGCCGCGGTGCTCGTGGTGCCAGCGCAGCAGTGCCTCGTGGCCGATCACCTGGCCATCGCTCAGGCGCACGATCGGCTGGTAGTGCGGGCTGAAGTCGCGGCCCTTGATCGCCCGGCGCAGGTCGGCCTCCAGGTCCAGGCTCTTCATCGCCGCTTCGCGCATGGCCTCATCGAACACCGCACTGCGGTCGCGCCCCTGCGCCTTGGCCCGGTACATCGCCGCGTCGGCGTCGCGCAGCATTTCCTCGCCGCCGGTGTAGCGCGGATGCCAGGTGGCGATGCCGATGCTGGCGGCGGGGAACAGCTCGCGCCCGGCCACCCAGATCGGCCGGTTCAAGGCTTCCAACAGGCGCGCGGCGAACTCGGTCACTTCCAGCGCATCGGTGTGGTAATGGATGACCATCGCGAACTCGTCCCCGCCCAGGCGCGCGACCAGATCGCCATCGCGCACCTGCGAGGTGATGCGGCGCGCCACTTCGATCAGCAGCTCGTCGCCGGCGGCGTGGCCGATCGAATCGTTGACCAGCTTGAACCGGTCCAGGTCCATGAACAGCACCGCGAAATGGCCGCCCTGCCCGGCGCCGGCGCGGGCGATCGCCTCGGCCAGGCTGTCCAGCAGCAGGGCGCGGTTGGGCAGCCCGGTCAGCGCATCGTGGGTGGCCTGGTAGGTCAGGCGCTGCTCGGCGCGCAGGCGCTCGCCGATCTGCGCCATCAGCTTGGCGTTGGCCTCGGCCAGCTCGAAGGTCCGCTCCTCGACCCGCCGCTCCAGCTCCAGGTGCGCGGCGCGCAGCGATTCGCGCGCGCGCTGGCGCGAGAGGCCGTTGCCGATGTGATGGGCGACGAAGGTCAAAAGGTTCTGGTCGTGCGCGGTGTAGCGCACCTGCGGCGAATAACTCTGCACCACCACGCAGCCGCGCGTTTCGTGCCCCTGCAGCAGCGGCACGCCCAGCCAACTGTGCGCCGCAGGCCCGTGCTGGACCGCCTTGCCGCTGCGGGTAAGCGTGGCGATCACCGCCGGGTCGGCCAGCAGTGGCGCGCCGGTTTCGATCACGTATTCGGTCAGGCCGCGGCTGACCTGGCGCGACTGGCGCACCGGGTCGCGTTCGTCGATCGAGTAGGGGAAATGCAGGGCCTGGCCGTCCTCGTCAAGCAGCGCGATGTAGAAGTTGCGGGCCACGATCAGCTCGTCCACCACCGCGTGCACCGCGGCATAGAACTGCTCCAGGGTGGGCGAGGTATTGGCCAGGTCGGTGATGCGGAACAGCGCGCCCTGCAGTTTTTCGGCGCGCTTGCGCTCGATGACCTCGGCCTGCAGCTCGCGGTTGGCCCGCTGCAGCTCGTGGGTGCGTTCCTGGATGCGGTCTTCCAGCTCGTCGTGGGCTTGGCGCCGGTCCACGGCGGTGAGGATGTGCTGGGCCACGTAAACCAGCAGCGCGCGGTCCTCGTCGGTGTAGCTGGCCGGGGTGTCATAGCTCTGCACCACGATCGCGCCGCAGACCCGGCCCTCGCGCAGCATCGGCACGCCCAGCCAGTCCAGGCTGTCCGGGCCGTGGCTGACATCGGGCGCCACCGCCAGGCGCTGGCGCACCACCGGGGACGGCCCACGCAGCGGCTGGCCATGCCGCAGCAGGCCCATGGTCATGCTGTTGTGCATTTCCTCTTCGCTGAACTCGCGATCCGGCTCGGCCACGTACGGATCGATCAGGTCGGCGAAATAGAGAAACCGGAGCGTGCGCCGGACATCGTCGTAGAGCACGATGTAGCAGTTCTCCGCATACATGAGGGTGCCGATCACCGCATGGATCCGCCGCAGCATCTCCTGCATTTCAAGGCCGGCGCTGGCCACGTCGGCGATCTCGTACAGCGCCTGCTGCAGGCGCTTGGATTTTTCCAGCGTGACCACCCGGGCCTGGGCGCGTTCGGATTCCAGGGTCGCACCGATCAACGCGCGGGCGGCATTCTCCCAGGCCAGCAGCTGCGCTGGCGGGACCGCCGCCGGCAGGCTGGCAGCGACCGACATGCGCGCGTTGCCTTCAGGATTGGACCAGGCCCGCACCACGGTCAGCGGGTCCTGGACCTGCGCAGGCTGGCGGTCCCACAGCGCCTGCTCGGCCTGGCCACGCAGCTCCGGACAGGCCTCGGCGGTGACCGCACCGCCGGCGCCGATGGCCCAGTCGCGCCAGCACGCCACCACCTGCGCGCCCTCTGGCAGCAGCGCGCACAGCACCTGCGCCACGGCGTCGCTGGCCATGGCATCGGTCTGCACCTTGGCAGGGACAGGCTGGCCGAGCATTCGTGTTTCCCCTGTAAGCGCGGTCGCACGTGGCGCCCGCAGACGTTGATGGACACCAGCCCTGGACGGTCCGGCCGCGACCTCAACCCCGGACCGAACAGGCGCACGTTTGCACTTCCATGTCTCCAGCCACTTCCTGTCTGGCAGTATACGCAAGCGGCTACCACGGAAATCCGTCGCGGACAAGCTGCCGACGATGGCCAACCAATCCTGCTGCATGCGTCCGGCACCACGGGCCTGGCGTGGTGAACGAGGCGAGTGCCGCCGCCGATGAGGTCCTGATGCTGGCCTACGCCGCCGGCGATGTGCGCGCCTTCGAGCAGCTCTATGCGCGCCATCGCGGGCCGTTGTACCGGTTCCTCATGCGCCAGCTGCGCAATGCGGCGCTGGCCGACGAGGTGTTCCAGGATGTGTGGCAGCGGGTGATCGCCGCGCGCGCCAGCTGGCAGCCGGAGGCGGCGTTCTCCACCTGGTTGTTCCGGATCGCGCACAACCGCCTCAACGATCATTGGCGGGCCCAGCGCCATCGCCCGGCCGCGCCGGAGGACGCCGATCAACGCGTCGCCGGCCTGGCCGATCCCGACACCCCCGAGCGGCAGCTGGCCCAGTTCGAACAGCGCCGCGACCTGCAGCGCGCCCTGGATGCGCTGCCGGACGACCAACGCGAGGTCCTTGTTTTGCGCCTGGAACAGGAACTGACTCTGGAGGAGATCGGCCAGATCACCGGCGTCGGCCGCGAGACGGTGAAGTCGCGCCTGCGCTACGCCATGGACAAGCTGCGCGCGGGGATCGGCGCATGAGCACGCCACGCGAGCCGCTGAGTGCGCAAGAGCGCGCCCTGGCGCAGCGCCTGGCCCGCGCCGCCGGTGCACATGAGCCTGGCCCGGCGCTGGATGCCCGGATCCTGGCCGCAGCCCGAGCGGCGGTGGACGAAGCGGCGCAGGCCGCGGCGCCCGCATCCGAAGTGCCGGTGCCCAGGGCCACGCCCTCGCCGCGGTTGCCGCCGTCGCAGGCCCGGCGCCGCGATCGCAGGCGCTGGACGGTCGGCTTTGGCGTGGCCGCTTCGCTGCTGCTGGCGGTGACCGTGGCCTGGCAGCTGCGCCCGCAGCACACGCGCCGGCTCGTCCACGAATCGGCGCAGGCACCCGCCTCACCGCAGGCGGTGACCGAAGTGCCAGTCCCGGCCGCGGCCGATCGCGCCGAACCGGTGGGCACGGCCAGTGCCCCGGCACCCGGACCGGTGCGGGAGGATCCAGCGGCCAGCGCACCGCGCGCGGCACCGGCCCCGTCGGCCAAGCCCGAGCAGATCGGACTTCCGCCGCCGTCCACACCCAAGGCGCTGTCGCCAGAGCCGGCGCAAAGGCGCGAGCGGTACCCGGCCGGACCGCAAGCCGTTGCGCCAGCCGTGCCCGCCGCACAGCAGGATGCCGTCGCGCCCGCGGCACAGGCCGAGCCGCCACGCGCGGCCAGTCTTGCCCCCCCGCCGGCAGCACCGCCGGCGCCGGTGGTCGAAGCCGGCGCGGCGCCCCCGCCGCCGGCTCCATCCGATCCCATGCCCGCCCTTGAGGGCCCAGTGGACCGCCCCGATGCCCAGCGCGTCATGGCCGAAACCCGGGAGACGGCCCGCGCCGACCACCTCCAGGACGACCCCGGCGCCGGCAACCGCGAATCCGCCCCGGCCCTGGCCACCGGTGGCGACAACCCCGCCGCGCTGCAATCGGCCATCGCCCAGGACCAACGCCTGCCCACCGACGCCTGGCTGCAGCGCATCCGTACCCACCGCCTTGAAGGCAACGGCGCCCTGGCCCGCGCCAGCCTGCAGGCATTCCGGCAGGCGCATCCGGACGCGCCGATCCCCGAAGACCTGCGTGCGCTGCTGCCATGACCGACACGCTGACCGGCTTGCTGCGGCAGGAAACGCTGATCAAGCACAGCCGTTTCATCGTCCAGGCCGGCCCGGTCGCATCGGCCGAAGCAGCCACGGCGTTCGTTTCGGCTGCCAGCCAGGTCGGCGCCACCCACAATTGCTGGGCCTGGCGGGTCGGTGATGCGCTGCGCTCCAGCGACGATGGCGAACCCGGCGGCAGCGCCGGCCGGCCGATCCTGGCGGCCATCGACGGCGCCGGCTTGGACCGGGTCGCGGTGGTGGTCACGCGCTGGTACGGCGGGGTCAAGCTGGGCGTGGGCGGCCTGGTGCGCGCCTACGGCGGCTGCACTGCAAGCGCCCTGCGCGACGCCCCGCGCCTGCCGCTGCGGGCCATGGCCGAACTGGACATCGCCTGCGGCTTTGACGACCTGGGCCGGGTCCATGCCGCGCTGGCCGCCGTCGCCGCCGAAAAAGCCAGCGAAACCTTCGAGGCGACCGGCGTGCGCCTGCGCGTGCGCCTGCCGGCCGATCAGGCCTGCGCCTTGAAAAACCAGCTGCGCGACGCCACCCGGGATCGGGTGCGTTGCGCCGCTGCACCCGGGCCTGCCCAGGCCTGGAGCGGGCCGACCCTGTAGGCTTCCCGACTGGAACCCCCGGTCGCCGCTCGCAGCCGATGCCACGCGCCTTTCCTTATCGCCGGAACCCCCCATGACGCCCCCGCAGGCTTCCACCCTTCCCGCCGCTGGCGTCACCGAGACCACCCCACGCACCAGAGCCAAGCTGGGCAGCCTGCGGGCGCTGTGGCCGTTCGTGCGCCGGCACATGGGCCTGTTCGTGTCGTGGCTGGTCGCACTGGCGGTGGCCTCGGCGGCGACCTTGAGCCTGCCGCACGCGTTCAAGCAGATGATCGACCACGGCTTCTCCAACGCCAGTGGCGCCGATATCGACAAGGCCTTCCTCGGCGTCTTCGCGGTGGTGGTGGTGCTGGCGCTGGCCAGTGCGGCCCGGTTCTTTTTCGTCTCGCTGCTGGGCGAGCGCGTGGTGGCCGACCTGCGTCGCCAGCTCTACGCCCACCTGCTGGACCTGGATGCGCAATTCCACGACCGCAACCGCAGCGGCGAGCTGCTTTCGCGGCTGTCGGCCGACAGCGAACTGCTGCGCAGCGTGGTCGGCAGCGCGATGTCGGTGGCGGTGCGCAGCTCGGTCACCGCGATCGGCTCGGTGGTGATGATGTTCGTGGCCAGTCCACGGATGGCCGCCTTCGCGCTGATTGGCATCCCGGTGGCGGTGATCCCGATCATCCTGGGCGCGCGCAGGCTGGGCAAGATGTCCCGCGCCAGCCAGGACCGGGTCGCCGATGCCAACGCGCTGGCTGGCGAGAGTCTGGGCGCGGTGCGCACGGTACAGGCGCAAGCGCGCGAACCCTACGAGCGCAGCCGCTTCGAATCGGCCGTGGCCATTTCGGTGGACACCGCGCGCCGGCGCATCCGCGCCCAGTCGCTGGTCACCGCCAGTGCCATCACGCTGGTGTTCGGGGCGATCGTGCTGGTGCTGTGGTCGGGCGCACACGATGTCATCGCCGGACAGATGAGCGCCGGCACGCTGGCCCAGTTCGTGCTGTATGCGCTGATCGGCGGTGGCTCGATCGGGTCGCTGGCCGAGGTGTGGAACGAGCTGCAGCGCGCGGCCGGCGGCATGGGCCGGATCGGCGAACTGCTCGACGAGACCCCGCAGGTGCGCGCACCGGCCAAGCCGCTGCCCTTGCCGCTGCCGGTGCGTGGCCAGATCCGCTTCGACCATGTGACCTTCCGGTATCCGAGCCGCCCGGACCTGCCGGCGCTGGAGGATTTCACCCTGTCGATCGAACCGGGCGAAACCGTCGCGCTGGTCGGCCCCTCCGGTGCCGGCAAGAGCACCGTGCTGTCGCTGTTGTTGCGCTTCTACGACGTGCAGGCCGGGGCGATCCGCATCGACGGACTGGACCTGCGCCAGCTGGACCTGGCGGCGCTGCGCGAGCAGATCGCGCTGGTCCCGCAGGCGCCGACGATCTTCGCTGCCAGCGCGGCCGAGAACATCCGCTACGGCAAGCTCGAGGCGACCGAGCAGCAGCTGCACCAGGCTGCGATCGCCGCCGAAGCCGACGGCTTCCTGCGCGAACTGCCGGAAGGCTACGACAGCCAGCTGGGCGAGCGCGGCGCGCGCCTGTCCGGGGGCCAGCAGCAGCGCATCGCCATTGCCAGGGCCTTGCTCAAGGACGCGCCGATCCTGCTGCTGGACGAGGCCACCAGCGCGCTGGACGCGCAGAGCGAGCGCGCCGTGCAGAGCGCGCTGGAACGGCTGATGACCGGGCGCACCACCCTGGCCATCGCCCACCGCCTGGCCACCGTGCTCAGGGCCGACCGGATCGTGGTCATGGATCGCGGCCGGATCGTCGCCCAGGGCACGCACGAGGCGCTGATGGCCCAGGGCGGCCTGTATGCGGAGCTGGCCCGGCTGCAGTTCATCGACTGATCGGTCACGCCGCTTTACGTCGGCCGCTCGCAGTCTGGCAGCAGCCACGTCATACGAATTGACCATGAGCAACGCATCCGAATCCCGCATTCCCAAGGACATCGCCAAGGTCGAGCTGACCGAGGAATGGCAGCTGACCTACTGGACCCGGCAGCTGGGCGTCAGTGAGCAGGACCTGCGCGCGGCGGTGCAGCAAGTCGGCGACTCCAGCGAGCAGGTCAGGCGTCATCTCGAATCGCGGCGGCAGTAACGGCTGCGCCGGCGGACGCAACGATGGCGTGGCCTCGCGCCCTCCACTTGGCGTGTGTGGCGATGATGGGCCTGCTTGCGGCCTGCGCGTCTGCACCGACCAGCCCAGCGGCCGTCCTGCCCGCCCATGCAGATGCCGAGACAGTCTTCATCCTGGTGCCGCATGCGGAAACCGCCGAGGACGACCCGGACGATCCGGCGCTTTCACCCACAGGCCGGGCGCGCGCCCAAGCGCTGGCACGGCAGCTTCGGGATGTGCCGCTGGAGGCGGTCTACGCCGATGAATTCCGCCGCACCCAGCAGACCGTGATGCCGACCCTGCAGGCGCGCGGTGACCTGAAGCTCTCGCGCTATTTTTCGCGCGGCCCGCTGGACCAGACCGCACGCCAGTGGCGCCAGCAACACCGCGGCCAGGTGCTGGTGGCCGGTGAGCCTGAAGCCATCGCCCCGCTGGCCAATGCGCTGTGCAATTGCACGGTCAGGCCGCTGCAGGCCGGCGAAACCGACCGCCTGATCCGCATCACGGCCGTGGCCGGCAGCCCGGTGCGGGTGGAGGACCGGCGCTACGGCGCACCGCCATGAGCCGGTCCGCATTCGGCGACTGGGACGGCAGCATCGAGGGCGCGCGCCGCCTGCAGACCCAGCTGGCTACCCAGCTGCGGCTGGTCGATGAAGCGCCGGCGGCACCGCGCACCATCGCCGGCTTGGATGTCGGTTTCGAGGACCAAGGTGCAACCACCCGCGCCGCCGCGGTGCTGCTGGACGGCACCACGCTGCAGCTGCTGGACAGCGTGGTCGAGCGCGTGCCGACCTCGATGCCGTACGTGCCCGGGCTGCTGAGCTTCCGCGAACTGCCGGCCCTGCTGGCTGCCCTGCAGCGGCTGGCGCAGGTGCCCGAGCTGGTGCTGGTCGATGGTCAGGGCATCGCCCATCCGCGCCGGCTGGGCATCGCCGCGCATTTCGGCCTGGCCACCGGACTGCCGACCATCGGCGTGGCCAAGAAGGTCCTGTGCGGGCGCTTCGAGCCGCCAGGCCCGCAGCCCGGCGCGCACACGCCGCTGGTCCACAACGGCGAGCAGATCGCCTGGATGCTGCGCAGCAAGGCACGCTGCAATCCATTGGTGGTATCCCCGGGCCATCGGGTCTCGATGGACGGCGCGCGCGAACGGGTCATGGCGCTGTTGCGCGGCTACCGCCTGCCCGAACCCACGCGCCTGGCCGACCGCCTGGCCTCGCGCCGCGGCGTCATGCCGGCGCCAGCCGGCCAGCGCTAGGAAAAGGCAGGTGGACAATCGGCGCTTGGCCGGGCTGGCGTGCCGCAGCCGGCCGTTGCGGCAGGATCGGCGCGATCCGACGTTCATCCCATTGCCGGAACATTGAACCAGCGCACAGTCTCAAGGACCGCCCGTCGCGGATTTGTCACGCTGCCCAGGATTGGCTTATGGTGCGGCGCGGGGCAACTGTGCGCCGTGTACCGGCCATCGCTGCCGCCCGAACTCACGCGTCGGCCGGACGGATGCGCAAACGCCTGCAGGGAAACGGGGAAGCAGGCTGTCCCGGACGTTGCGTCCACGATCCATCCCGCCTCGCCTGCCGGCGCGCGGCACACCTGGGGACTGTTCGATGAAGGCACGCCTTGTTTCCGCTACTGGCCTGTTGCTGTTGCTGGCCGCGCCGATGTGCCTGGCCCAGTCCGCCATGACCTGTCCGACCCTGCCGGTGGGAACTGCCCTGCACTGGGAACGCAGTGGCAGCGGCAGCCTGCTGATCTGCAAGGCCCTCGATGCCCAGGGTGCGCAGGCCTTCGGCGTGATGCTGACCAGCAAGGCGCCGGACAAGCCCAGCGGCGCGCGCGAGGAAAAGGGCGTGATCGACGGCCACCAGGCGCGTTGGTACCACGCGCAGATCGCCAACCGACCCGACGCGCAGACCCGCCTGGCGGTGATCGAACTGGACAATGACCGCTACGCCCAGATCTGGATCGATGCCCCCAACCAGGCCGCACTGGAAACCAGCATGGCCACGGTGCGCAACCTGCAGTTCGACCCGAACCGCCCGGTCGCCGACACCCACCGCGTCGACTGACCCCCCGCCGCGTCCAGGCGCAGCAACGAACAAGGCCGCTCGTTCGCGCGGCCTTGTTCGTTCAAGGACATGCTGTGCCGCGGCTCAGAAGCGCCCTTCCCGGAAATCGGCCACCGCCTGCATCAGCTCCTGCCTGGTGTTCATCACGAACGGCCCATGCCGCGCCACTGGCTCGCGCAGCGGACGGCCCGCCACCAGGATCAGGCGCGCGCCCTGCGGGCCGGCACGCAGCGGCAGCCGCTCCCCGCCACCGAGCACCGCCAGGGTATGGCTCTCCAGCGCGCCGGTGGCATCGTCCTCGCCCACCGTGACCGCGCCTTCGTAGGCGTAGGCAAAGGCGTTGTGGCCTTGGGGCAAGGCGTATTCCCAGCCGGCGCCGGCTTCCAGCGCGATGTCCAGGTACAGCGGATCGGTGGCCGGCTGCACGATCGGGCCGACCACCTCGCCCACCGCCCCGGCGATCACCTTGACCATGACCCCGGGCGCCGGCGTGGTCGCCGGGATCTGGTCGGGTGCGAACTCCTGGTACCTGGGGCTGGTCATCTTCTCGCGCGCCGGCAGGTTCACCCACAGCTGGAAGCCGCGCAACCGGCCCGATTCCTGCTCGGGCATTTCCGAATGCACCAGGCCGCGACCGGCCGTCATCCACTGCACGCTGCCGGGCGTGAGCAAACCCTGGTTGCCGTGGTTGTCGCGGTGGCGCATGCGTCCGTCCAGCATGTAGGTCACCGTCTCGAACCCGCGATGCGGATGTTCGGGGAAGCCGGCCAGATAGTCCTGCGGCCGGTCGGTGCCGAACTGGTCCAGCAGCAGGAACGGATCCAGCTCCGGCAGCTGCTCGGTGCCGATCACGCGGGTGAGCTTGACCCCCGCGCCATCGGAGGTCGGCTGGCCGCGCACGGTGCGCAGGATGCGGGCGGAACTGCGTTGGGCGTTCATGCAAGGGCTCCGTTGACTGCCCACAACATGGCACCGGCAGGTCCGCGGGCAAAGCGCAACGCCCTGCAACCCTGCGTTCCAGCAAGGCCCGTGTCACCGCCCGCGCCGGCGATCGAGCTCGGCGAGGCCGGCACGACCGGCAGGGACGGCGCAACAGCCGACTTCCACGCCAGCCTGGCCGATGGGCCGTGATGGAAGGGGCTGCCGAACATGCGCAGGCCAGTGCCCAGCGCCTTCGACGCGATCAGGCCGTGCGCGGCCTTGGCCCGCTACAAAAAACCCCGCCGAAGCGGGGTTCAAGAAATCCCTGTTGGTTGCTTCTTCAGGTGACCGGGGTGATGTTGGACGCCTGTGCGCCCTTCGGTCCCTGTGTCACCTCGTAGCTCACGCGCTGGCCTTCCTGCAGGGTGCGGAAGCCTTTTGCGTTGATCGCGGTGTGATGTGCAAAGACATCGGCGCTGCCATCTTCCGGCGCGATGAATCCGAAGCCTTTCGCATCGTTGAACCACTTGACGGTACCGTACGGCATAGCTGCTTGTTTCCCCAGATTGGATCGATGGTGGTGGCACGGCTGGGCAGCCGTACCAACCCGAGTATGCAAAGCCGCGGCCGGCTTGACAATCACCCGCGCGCCAGTTCGCCCACCAGCTCGGCCATGCCGGCCGAAGCGGCCTGGACGTTGGCCAGCACTTCGGCCATGGTGATCTCCTCGCCGCCGCCGCAGCCGGCGGCCCAGTTGGCCACGATCGCCAGGCAGGCGTAGTCCAGGCCGAGCTCACGCGCCAGGCCCGCTTCGGGCATGCCGGTCATGCCGACCAGGTCGCAGCCATCGCGGCGCAGGCGCGCGATTTCGGCCCGGGTTTCCAGGCGCGGGCCCTGGGTGACGCCGTAGCAGCCGCCGTCGACCACCTTGACGCCGGTGACCCGCGCGGCGGCCAGGATCTTGTGCCGGAGCATCGGGGCGTAGGGTTCGCCGAAATCCACGTGCAGCACCTGGCCACCTTCCTCGCACAGGGTGGAAATGCGGCCCCAGGTGTAGTCGATCAGCTGGTCCGGGCAGGCCAGCGCGCGCGGGCCGAAGCGCTCGGTGATGCCGCCAACGGTGTTGAGCGCCAGCACGCGGGTGGCGCCGAGCGACTTGAGTGCGGCCAGGTTGGCGCGGTAGTTGATCCTGTGCGGCGGCAGCGCGTGGTCTTCGCCATGCCGGGCCAGGAACGCCACGCGCCTGCCCAGCACGGTGCCCACACGGACCGGCCCGGACGGCACGCCGTAGGGCGTGTCGAGGTGGCGGGTTTCCACGTCATCGAGCGTGGCCAGGCTGTAGACGCCGGTGCCGCCGATGATGGCCAGGGCAATGTGCTGACTCATTTGCCCTCCTTCACCGCGTAGATCGCCGGCAGGTTGCGCAGGTGCTCGTGCACGTCCATGCCAAATCCGAACACGTAGCGATCCGGCACTTCGACACCGACATAGTCGGCGCCGACCTCGACCACCGCGCGGCCGTGGCGCTTGCGCGTCAGCACCGCGATGCGCACGTCGGTGGCGCCCTGTTCCAGGCACCACTGGCACACCGCCAAAAGGGTCAGGCCTTCGTCCAGGATGTCATCGACCAGCAGCACCCGGCGCCCGTACAGGGCGGTGGCCGGGCGGTGCTTCCAGACCAGTTCGCCGCCATCGGTCTGGCCGCGGTAGCGGGTGGCATGCAGGTAGTCGTACTGCAGGTCCAGCCCGCGCAGGCCCAGCTCCAGCGACAGCTGGCCGGCGAACGGCAGGCCGCCGTGCATGATGGTCAGGAACACCGGCACCTCGCCGGCGTAGTCACAGGCGATGGCATCGGCCATCCTGACGATGGCCGCGTCGATGGTGGGGCGGTCCACCAGCAGGTCGGCGTTGGCCAGGGCCTGGCGGATGGTGGGGGCGGTATCGGGCATCAGGCGGTTCCCTTGGAAGATGGCAGGCGCGCGAGCGCGGTGTCGTAACGCGTATCGGCCAGCAGGCCTTCCCACGCGCGCGGGCCGCGGCCGATCAGTCCGATCAGCGCGGCGGTATTGAGGCGGCGGCCCTGCACGGCGCGCAGGGCGTCTTCGACCACCTCCGGCTGGCAGGCCAGGACCACGTCGCAGCCGGCATCCAGGTGCCGGGTGACGCGCTGGGCGACGCCGCCAGCCGCATGCGCGGCGGCCATGGAGATGTCGTCGGAAAACACCACCCCGCGAAAGCCCATGTCCTGGCGCAGCAGATGGATCCACCGCGGCGAGCATCCGGCAGGTTCCGGCGCCACGGCCGGATACACCACGTGGGCCATCATCACCGCATCGGCGCCGGCCTGAATGCCCGCGGCAAACGGCACCAGGTCCTCGGCCTGCAGCACCGCCAGCGGGCGCGGATCGATGGCGCTGTCCAAATGGGTATCCTCGGCCACCGTGCCATGCCCGGGAAAATGCTTGAGCGTGGCGGCCATGTCGGCTTCGTGCATGCCGCGCACGTAGGCGCGGGTAAAGGCGGCCACCACCTGCGGATCGGCGTGGAAGGCGCGAGAGCCGATGGCCTTGTTGCCGCGACCCAGGTCCACCACCGGCGCAAAGCTCAGGTCCACGCCACTGGCGCGCACCTGGCTGGCCATCAGCCAGGCATGCTCGCGCGCCAGCTCCAGCGCGCCGGCCGGATCGGTGGCGTACAGGTCGCCGAACACCTGCAGCGGCGGCAGGGTGGCGTAGCCGTCGCCGAAGCGCTGCACGCGCCCGCCCTCCTGGTCCACGCAGATCAGCAGTGGGCGTGGGACGGCGGCGCGGATCGCGGCCGACAGCTCGCTCACCTGCTGGCGCGAGATGAAGTTGCGCGCAAACAGCACCACCCCGGCCACGGCGTCGTGCTGCAGCCAGTGGTGCTCGTGGGCGGCCAGTTCGGTGCCGGCGATGCCGATTGCAAGCATGGGCAGGTGGTCCTTATTCGACGTCGGCCGCGTTGCGCTCGTCTTCGCTCCATTGCGAATACGGCCGCCCGGCCAGGGCGAGATTGTAATAGCGCAGGCGATCGGTGACCTGCCGGCCCAGCCAGGGCGGACGTTCGAAGGCCTCGTCGGCGTGGCCCAGTTCGATCTCGGCCACCACCAGGCCAGCGTTGTCGCCGGTGAACTCGTCGATTTCCCACAGGTGGGCACCGACCTGCACCAGGTGGCGGGTCTTTTCGACCAGGCCGCCCACGCACAGCTCGAGCAGGGCCCGGGCATCGGCCACCGGGATCGGATATTCGAACTCCTGGCGGGTGTGGCCGGCCTGGCGCGACTTGAAGTTCAGCGTGGCGCTCTGCCCTTCGACGCGCACCCGCACCGAGGCCTTCTGCGCGCCGCCTTCCACCACGGCCAGGTCGTTGAGATAGCCCTGGGCCATCGGGATGGCCCGATGCACCGCGGCGCGCCAGCCATCGTTGGCCAGCAGGAACTTGCGCTCGATTTCGATCCCCATGGGCGGTCTCGGGTTGGTGGGTGGAGCGGTGGAAGGCTGCCTGCCTCAGCGCTGGAACAGGGCGATCGACTCCACGTGCGCGGTGTGCGGGAACATGTCCATCACCCCGGCACTGACCAGCCTGAAGCCGCATTCGTTGACCAGGTAGCCGGCATCGCGCGCCAGCGAGCCGGGATGGCAGCTGACGTAGACGATGCGCTCGAACTGCTTCAGCGGCAGCTGCCTGAGCACCTCGATCGCGCCCGAGCGCGGCGGGTCCAGCAACAGCTTGTCCAGGCCCTGTTTCATCCACGGTGCATTGCGCTGGTCCAAGGTCAGGTCGGCGGCGTAAAACTGCGCATTGGCCAGGCCGTTGCGCTGGGCGTTGTCCCTGGCACGGGCGACCAGGCCGGCCTCGCCTTCCACGCCGACCACCTCGCCCACCAGGCGCGCCAGCGGCAGGGTGAAGTTGCCCAGCCCGCAGAACAGGTCCAGCACCCGCTCGCCCGGCTGCGGGTCGAGCAGGCTCAAGGCGTGGGCGATCATCTTCTCGTTGAGCCTGGCGTTGACCTGGATGAAGTCCAGCGGCCGGAACGCCAGTTCCACATCCCACCGCGCCAATCGGAACGACAGCGGCACCTGCGCCGGCCACAGCGGATGCACGGTATGGTTGCCGCCGGGCTGCAGGAAGATGGCGAAGTTCTCGGCCTGGGCGAAGGCGGTGAGCCGGTCCAGGTCCGCCGGCGTCAGTGGATTGAGGTGGCGCACGACCAGGGCGATGGCCTCATCGCCGGCGATGAACTCGATCTGCGGGATATCCGCGCGCCCGTCCAGGCTGTCGACCAGGGCGCCGAGCGCTTGGATCCTGAAACCGATCTGCGGGATCAGCGTATGGCACTGGCGCAGGTCGGCCACAAAGCGCGGATCCTGCTCGCGGAAACCGATCAGGGTCCTGTCCTTCTTCTCCACCCGGCGGACCGAGAACCGGCCCTTGCGGCGGTAGCCCCAGCTGCCCTCTGTCAGCGCCGGCAGCACCGACTCGGGCTTGACGTGGCCGATCCGCTCCAGGTTTTCCAACAGCGTGTGCTGCTTGGCGGCGATCTGCCGGGTCGGGTCCAGGTGCTGCAGCACGCAGCCGCCGCAGGTGCCGAAATGCGGGCAGCGTGGGTCGACGCGGTCGGGCGATGCCTCGAGCACCTTCAGGGTGCGGGCCTGGTCGAACTGGCGGCTGCGCGCGGTCTGTTCGACCAGGACGCGCTCGCCCGGCAGCGCGCCGGAGACGAACACCGCCTTGCCCGATTGGCCCTGCACGGCCGAAGGGCGGCGGCCCACGCCACGGCCGTCGTGGCTGAGGTCGTGGATGGACAGTTCAAAGGGGGTCTTGTCGATGCGCGGGGAACGGGCCACGTGACGCTCTGGCGGCATGCAGGGAATCGGGTATTGTCGCAGATGCATCTGGCGCACGAGGGACCGCGCAGGACGCACGCCAGTGCAGGCACGTCAATTCAGGAAGGAGCACGGCCATGACGCCACGGATCCTGCTGGTCGAAGACGACCCCACCACCCACGAATTCATGCGCCTGGCGCTGGAGGCGCTGCCTGCCACCGTGCTGGGCGCGCGCTCGCAGGCCCAGGCCCTGGCGGTGGCACAGACCTTGGACCTGTGCCTGGTCGATGCCAACCTGCCCGACGGCCGTGGCGAGGAGCTGCTCGGGCGTCTGCGCGCCCGCCAACCGCAGCTGCCGGCACTGGCCCACACCGCCGACCATTCCCCGGCGTTGCACGCGGCGCTGTGCGCCTCGGGCTTTGCCGCGGTGATCGTCAAGCCGGTGAGCGCCGCGGCCCTGGGCCAGGCCGTGCGCAGCGTGCTGGGACTGGACGCGCCGTTGCCGCAGGCGGCGGTGCGCGCCTGCAGCAACGACCTGCCGGTCTGGGACGACGCCCGCGCGCTGGTCGCCCTCGGCGGCAATCCGGCCCACCTGCAGAGCCTGCGCGGGCTGTTCCTGCAGGAGCTGGATGGCCAGGCCGCGGCCATCAACGCGGCCCTGGCCGCTGGCGACTGGGCCGGCGCGCACCAGCAGCTGCACCGACTGCGCGCCAGCAGCGGCCTGGTCGGCGCCGCCCGCCTGCAGGCCGCCGCGCAGACCCTGGACACCAGCCTGCCCGATCTGTCCGGCCAGGCTGAGTTCCACGCCGCCTGGCAGCGGACCCGTTCGTAGAAGCGGCCTTTATCCCCTCTTCGGGGGCACGGCCGCGAGTGGCTTCACCGGGAAAGCCCCATCGCGCCCCAAGGTGCTCCTACGAAAAGCGGGGCATCACCGGAGATCAAGGGGGTGGGCCGGGGCGCGGCGGACGCGGCAGGGTGGCCAGCATTTCCCAGGATTTGAGCCCGCGCGGGCCCAGGTGGTGGGCCAGCAGCAGGCGCATGGCCCGACGCAGGTCGGCCAGGTCCGACGGTGCGGGCAAGGTGTCGTGGGCCAGCGCCAGCAGCGCCTGCCCGGTCGGGGCACACTGGCGCTCGCCGGCGCGTTCGCTCAGCAGTCGGCGCGCGCCGTGTTCGGGATCCAGGCGATAGCGTGCGGCCGGGTCGAGCGGCTCACCATCGCCGTCGGTGTCCAGGCCGACGCCGAAACCCAGCGCATCGAGCAGGTCGCGCTCGAACCGGCGCAACGTCCAGGCCAGCGCCGCGCCATGGGCCAGGCGCGCGCGGACCTTGGCGTAGGCCACATACAGATCGGGCAGCGGGTCCTGGCGCGGGACCAGCCGCAGCATCAGTTCGTTGACGTAGAAGGCGGCCAGCATCGCCTCGCCCTGCAGGCGCGGCGCCGCATCCAGTGCTTCGGCCGACACCAGCCGGCCCAGTTCGCCCCGCAGCTGCACAACGAGCCGGATGTGCTGCAGCGGCTGCAGCGCCGCGCGCAGCACATGCCGCTTGGACCCCTGCACGCCACGCGCGATCAGACCCATGCGGCCGTGGCGATCGCTCAGCACTTCCACCAGCAGGCTGGTCTCGCGCCAGGGCCGGGTGTGCAGGACGAAGGCGGTGAGGTCGTCAGGTTGCATCGGGGGCTCGGGAGAGAGGAACCGGACTCGGGACTGGTGAAGCCGGGACCCGGGACTGGTGAAGCCGGGACCCGGGACCCGGGACTTGGGACTTGGGACTCGGGACTTGGGACTTGGGACTTGGGACTTGGGACTTGGGACCCGGGACTCGGGAAGAATCTCGCACCTTCTTCAAGTCCTTGCCTTCTTCAAGTCCTTCTGTGTGGCGGTAGCAAAAGCCAAGGCCACGAGAGAACCCTGGCGCCGTTGCTTTCCCCGGGTCCCGGGTCCCGGGTCCCGGGTCCCGGGTCCCGGCTTCACTAGTCCCGGCTTCACTCGTACCCGAACGCCTTCAGCGCGGTCTCATCGTCCGACCAGCCTTCGCGCACCCGGACCCAGGTCTCCAGGAACACCTTGCGCCCGAACAGATGCTCCATCTGCTGGCGTGCCTTGCTGCCGATGTCCTTCAGGCGCGCGCCACCCTTGCCGATGACGATCGCCTTCTGGCTTTCGCGCTCGACCCAGATCACCGCGCCGATGCGCAGCATGTTGCCGTCCACGCTGAAGTTCTCGATTTCGGTGGTGGTGGCGTACGGCAGCTCGGCGCCGAGCTGGCGCATCAGCTGCTCGCGCACCAGTTCGCCGGCCAGAAAGCGCTCGCTGCGGTCGGTGATCTCGTCCTGGCCGAACATCGGCGGCGCTTGCGGCAGGTGCGCCAGCAGCTCGCGCACCAGCGCCTCCAGGCCGTTCTTCTTCAATGCCGAGATCGGATGCACCGCGGCGAAGGTGCGACCTTCAGTGACCTGCGCCAGGAACGGCAGCAGTTCGGATTTGTCCTTGAGCCGGTCGACCTTGTTGATCACCAGGATCACCGGGATGCCGGTGTCGCTGAGCACGTTGTAGGCCAGCGTGTCGGCCTCGTCCCAGCGGCCGGCCTCGATCACCAGCAGGCCGGCGTCGACGCCTTCCAACGCCCCGCGCGCGGCGCGGTTCATCACCCGGCTCATGGCCGAGGACGAATACTTGCCCTGCTGCCTGTGCAGGCCGGGCGTATCGACCAGCGCGATCTGCCCTTCGGGAAAGGTCGCGATGCCCAGCAGCCGGTGGCGGGTGGTCTGCGGACGGCTGGAGGTGATGGACACCTTGGCGCCGACCAGCGCGTTGATCAGGGTGGACTTGCCGACGTTGGGACGGCCGATGACCGCCACGCTGCCGCTGCGGTGGGATGCGGGGGTATTCATGGGAACCACTTTACCTGCGTGGCAGCTGACTGATGAGCGCGGCCGCGGCCGCCTGCTCGGCGACCCGGCGCGAATTGCCTTCGCCTTCGGCCGCCAGCGGCGGATCGGCGGTCCTGCAGCGGATCTGGAAATGCCGGGCGTGTTCCTCGCCCGATTCGCCGACCAGCTCATAGCTTGGCAGCGGCTTCTGCTTGCCCTGCAGCCATTCCTGGAGCCGGGTCTTGGGGTCCTTTTCCGGCTTGCCCACCGGCAATGCCGCCAGCGCGCTCTCGAACCACGGCAGGACGCAGGCGCGGCAGGCCTCCAGCCCGGCATCGAGATAGATCGCCGCCACCACCGCTTCCAGGGCATCGGCCAGGATCGAATCGCGACGGTGGCCGCCGGATTTCATCTCGCCCGGGCCCATGGTCAAACGCGTCCCCAGGTCCAGCTCACGGGCGATGGTGGCCAGCGAGGCTTCGCGGACCAGCTCGGCCCGGGCCCGGGTCAGCGCGCCCTCATCGGCCCTGGGCCAGCGCTGGAACAGCACCTCGGCGATCAGCAGGTTGACGATGCCATCGCCCAGGAACTCCAGCCGCTCGTTGTGCGGAGTGCCGGCGCTGCGATGGGTCAGCGCCTGCGCCAGCAGCTTGGGATCGGCGAAACGATGGCCGATGCGGTCGCTGCCGGCGACGGGGTCAGCCTTCGCCACCACCACCCCGGGTGATGTCCTGGGACAGCTCGAACCTGCCGACCACATCCAGGTTGCCGACCATCGGCCTGCGCACCTCGTACTGCACGTGCATGTTCCAGCCGGTATCGATGCGCTTGAAGGTCACATCGGCCGGCTTGATGCTGTCCGAATAGTTGATGTCCAGGCGGCGGAACAGCAGGTCCTGCAGCCTGGATGGATCCATGCTGGCCGAACCCGGCTCCTCGGCCAGCCCCTTGGCCGCCATCTTGAGCGAGTAGTACTCCTGGTACATCGGGAACAGCTTCATCCCGATGTAGGCGGCAAAGCCCACCACCGCCAGGGTGATGACGAAGCCGATCAGCGTGATGCCATCTTGATTGCGTTTCATGACCTTCCCCATTCCCCGTTGAGACATCCCGATCACTCGATGACGCGCCCGATCCGCGAGGGATCGAACCCGTTCTTGCAGAACCACCCCTCGCAATTGAGCCAGATCAGGAACGCCTTTCCCCTGAGGTTCCTTTCCGGCAGGAAGTGGGTGTCCGGCCACAGCCGGCCATCCTCGCTATTATCACGATTGTCGCCCATGACGAAATAGTGGGCGGCAGGCACCGTCCAGGTGCCCTCGCCGGTGTAGCGGTCCAGGTCTTCGTAGAGGGTGTGGGTCTTGCCCGGCAGGTCTTCCTGCAGCAGGGTGACCCGATCGCTGCCCGGCGGCAGGCCGCGGCCCTCGTAGGTGCCCAGCGGCTTGTAGCTCACCGCCTTGCCATTCACCGACAAGGTGTTGCCGGTGAAGCCGATGGTGTCGCCGGGCAGGCCGACGATGCGCTTGACCCAGCTGTTTTCCGGGTCCATCGGCGGCTTGAACACCACCACATCGCCACGCCTGGGCTCGCCCAGCGGCAGGAACTTGGTGTTGGTGATCGGCAGGCGCAGGCCATAGGCGAACTTGTTGACCAGGATGAAGTCGCCGATCAGCAGGTTGGGCATCATCGAGGCCGAGGGAATCTTGTACGGCTCGGCCACGAAGCTGCGCAGGACCAGCACGATCGCCAGCACCGGGAAGAACGCCTTGGAGTAGTCGACGATGACCGGCTCATCCTCCTCCAGCAGCCCGGCCCTGGCCGCGCGGCGCCAGGCCAGGAACAGCTTGTCGACCAGCCACACTGCGCCGGTCAGCAGGGTAAGCACCACCAGGATTGTTTCGAACCAGACCATGGACACTCCATTCAAAAGCCCTGCTCCCGCCGGCGCCCGAAGCAGCGCCCAGTGGAGAAAGGGGTCAGCGGCGAGGATCGGACCCAAGCCCTGGTGCCTGCAGCACACGGACTTGGCCGAACCCTGATCCGCCCTTGGGGGCACCTTCTCCCCACGGAGAAGGCATCAATTACTTGCTGTCCATCTGCAGCACGGCCAGGAAGGCTTCCTGTGGGATCTCCACGCGGCCGACCTGCTTCATGCGCTTCTTGCCTTCCTTCTGCTTTTCCAGAAGTTTCTTCTTGCGGCTGATGTCGCCGCCGTAGCACTTGGCCAGCACGTTCTTGCGCAGCGCCTTGACCGTGGAACGGGCGATGATCTGCGCGCCGACGGCGGCCTGGATGGCCACATCGAACATCTGCCGCGGGATCAGCTCGCGCATCTTCTCGGTCAGTTCGCGGCCGCGCCGGTCGGCCTGGCTGCGGTGCACGATCAGGCTCAAGGCATCGACCTTGTCGCCGTTGATCAGCGTGTCCAGGCGCACGAACGGGCCGGCCTGGAAGCGCAGGAACGCGTAGTCCAGCGATGCATAGCCGCGCGAGACCGACTTGAGCTTGTCGAAGAAATCCAGCACCACCTCGGCCATCGGCAGCTCGTAGCTGATCTGCACCTGGCTGGCCAGGTACTGGATGCCGATCTGCACGCCGCGCTTTTCCTCGCACAGCTTGATGATCGGACCGATGTAGGCTTCGGGGGTGAGGATGTTGGCGCGGATGATGGGCTCGCGCACTTCCGCAATCAGGTTGGCCGGCGGCAGCTTGGCCGGATTGTCCAGCACCATGGTGCTGCCATCGGTCTTAAGGACCTCGTAGACCACCGTCGGTGCGGTGCTGATCAGGTCCAGGTCGTACTCGCGCTCCAGGCGCTCCTGCACGATCTCCATGTGCAGCATGCCCAGGAAGCCGCAGCGGAAGCCAAAGCCCATCGCCTCGGAGCTTTCCGGCTCGAAGCGCAGCGCCGCATCGTTCAGGCGCAGCTTGTCCAGTGCCTCGCGCAGGGCCGGGTAATCCTCGGCGTTGGTCGGGAACAGCCCGGCGAACACCCGCGGCTGCATTTCCTGGAAGCCCGGCAGCGGCTTGGGCGCCGGATCGCTGGCCAGGGTCAGGGTGTCGCCGACCGGCGCGCCGTGCACGTCCTTGATCGAGGCGGTGATCCAGCCCACTTCGCCAGGGCCGAGCCTGGGCAGCTCCTTGCGCTTGGGCGTGAACACGCCGACCTTGTCGACCTCGTGGGTGCGGCCGGTGGACATCACCAGCAGCTTGGTGCGCGGGCCGATTTCGCCCTGCATCACCCGCACCAGCGAGACCACGCCCAGGTAGTTGTCGAACCAGGAGTCGATGATCAGCGCCTGCAGCTTGTCGGTGTCGCGCGGCCGCGGTGGCGGGATGCGCTTGACGATCGCCTCCAGCACCAGGTCCACGTTCAGCCCGGTCTTGGCGCTGACCGCCACCGCGTCCTCGGCGTCGATGCCGATCACCGCCTCGATCTCGGCCTTGGTCTTTTCGATATCGGCGGTCGGCAGGTCGATCTTGTTGAGCACCGGCACCACTTCCAGGCCCTGCTCGATGGCGGTGTAGCAGTTGGCCACCGACTGGGCTTCCACGCCCTGCGCCGCGTCGACCACCAGCAGCGCGCCCTCGCAGGCGGCCAGCGAGCGACTGACCTCATAGGAGAAGTCCACATGGCCCGGGGTATCGATGAAATTCAGCTGGTAGGTCTGCCCATCCTTGGCCGTATACGGCAGCGACACGGACTGGGCCTTGATGGTGATGCCGCGCTCGCGCTCGATCGGATTGGAGTCCAGGACCTGGGCCTCCATCTCACGCGCCTGCAGACCACCGCACAGCTGGATGATGCGGTCGGCCAGGGTGGACTTGCCGTGGTCGACATGGGCGATGATCGAGAAATTGCGGATATTCCGCATCGAGGCGGGTGAGTCAGGCGGCATGGGGGCGGCGGCTCGCGGCCGTCGTAGGGCAAACGCCAATTATCGCATGGCTGCTGCCGGACCGCCGGAATTCGGCGGCCCGGCGTCGGCCGGGGACAGTTCCCGGCGCGGGCGCGCTGCTCAGCCCGCGCCGCCGACGGTCACGGCCACGAACTGCCTGACCCCGCGCGGGCTCTGCACCAGCAGCATCAGGACATCGCCCTTCTTGACCCCGGCCACGGCCTTGTTGAAGTCGGCCACGCTGGATATCTGGCTGCGGTTGACCTGCAGCACGACCAGACCCGGGGCAAGACCGGTCTCGGCGGCCAGCGCGCGGCTGACACTGGAGATGACCACCCCGCCTTCGGGCAGGCCCAGGCGCTGGCGCTGGCTTTCCGGTAACTCCTGGACCGAGAAGCCCAGCGCCCTCTGGGGGACCGCCGGCGAGGCGCCCGGGGTTCCATCGCTGTCGGTTTCATCCTGCAGGCCGCCGGCATCTCCCACGGCCTTCTGCTCGAGCGCAGTCAGGGTCACCTCCACCTTGCGCGGCTTGCCGTCGCGGATCACCGTCAGGCTGACCTTGGTGCCCGGCGGCAGCGGCGCCACCCGCGAAGGCAGGTCCGAATAGTCGATGACCTTCTCGCCATTGAACTCGGTGATCACGTCCATCGGCTTGATCCCGGCCTTGTCCGCGCCACTGCCCGGCTGCACGCTGGTGACCAGCACGCCGTTGGTGTCGGGCAGGCCGAGCTTGCTGGCCATCGCCTCGCTGATTTCAGGGTTCATGGTCACCCCCAGCATCGCGCGGCTGACCTTGCCGGTTTTCTTCAGCTGGTCGGCGGCGCTGATGGCCAGGTCGATCGGGATCGCGAAGCTGATGCCCATGTAGCCGCCGGACTGGGAAAAGATCTGCGAATTGATGCCGACCACCTCGCCGGAGGTATTGAGCAGCGGTCCGCCGGAGTTGCCGGGATTGATCGCCACGTCGGTCTGGATGAAGCGCACGTAGTTTGGCCCGCCCATGCCGGCCCGGGTGCGGCCGGTGGCACTGACCACGCCGGCGGTGACCGAGTGGTCAAGCCCGAACGGCGAGCCGAGCGCCACCACCCACTGCCCGGGCTTGAGGGTGTTGGCTGTGCCCATGCGCAGCGACGGCAGGTTCCTGGCGTCGATCTTCAGCAAAGCCACGTCATACCCCTGATCGGTACCGACCACCTTGGCCTTGAGCGAACGGCCGTCGGAGAGCTTGACCTTGACATTGCTGGAGCCGTCGACCACGTGGTTGTTGGTCAGGATGTAGCCGTCGGGCGAGATGATGAAACCCGAGCCCATTGATTTGCCGCGCGGACGCATCCTGCCGCCCTCACCGTCCATGCCCGGCATCTGCAGGCCGGGGCCGAAGATCTGGCGGAAGATTTCCGGGATCTGCGATTCGTCGATGCCCTGGCTGCCATCAAACTGTGCGCCTGCAGCGCTGTCCTCGTCCGGGCCGCCGATGGTGGCGTCGATGTTGACCACGCCCGGGGCGACCTGTTCGACCAGCCGGGTGAAGTCCGGCAGGCCAGTCACGATCTGCGGCGCACTGCTCTGGGCAATGGTCGGCGCGATCGCGGCGGCGCTGCCGCTGGTGCTGTCCTGCTTGGCGCAGGCGGCCAGCGGCATGGTCAGGGAGATCAGGCCAATCAGGCCGAGACGGACGTGTGCATTCATCGGCTGCTAGCCTCTGCGTCGGGAATAGGGAAGAGCGGCTGGGGGCGCGGCATGGGCCACCTGCCGCGCGCGGGATCACGGTTGCGGTGAAGAGGTCGGCGGCGCCGCGCGGGCTGGCGCCTCGGGCAGGCGCGGCTGGAAGGGCTGGAAAGGGTAATACGGTGCCTGTTCGCTCGCGGCATAGCCGGTGCTGTAGGCGCCACCGGCATGCAGTTGCGGCAGGCTGGTCCGCGGCCAGGGACGCGCGGCAGCCTGGCCCAGGTGGACACCGGCGAACGGGTCCTGGTTGACTGCGGGGATTTCCGCCACCGCGCGGGCCGGCGGCGCCTTGGCCGCGGCCAGGGCCTGCCGGGTGATCGCCGCGGTGGCGCGCGCGGCCTGCTGGTTGCGGGTGGCGCTGCCGCGGCGACTGTCATCGGCCCGATGCGGCAGGCTGGCCACTGCGACCGCGGAGGCCGCCAACGCGGCGCCGGTGCCGGCGTCGTTGCGTGCGGCCGGTGCCGGTGCCGGTGCCGGCGCGGCCGGCATGGCGGCCGCTGGCGCAGGGCGGCTGGCCACCGCTGCCGGCCGCGGCGCGCTGGAAGCGGGCCTGTTCTGCTGGCCGGCCATGAATACCGCCAACAGCGCCACCGAGGCGGCGACCGCGCCACCGCCCCAGCGCAGCAGGCGATTGCCCGGACGAGGCAATTCCTGGTTGGCCGCCGGCTGCAGCGCCTGCACGGCGATCGCCGCCGACACCCGTTCGGCAAAGCCCTGCGGCGCCGGCGCCTGGGCGCGGCCACGCAGCACATCACCACACAGCTGCCAGCGCTCCCAGGTGTCGTTGAGCGCCCGGTCCTCGGCCATGCGCCGCATCAGGAAACGCGCCTGGTCCGGCGCCAGTTCGCCATCCATCAATGCGGACATCTGCTGGCGATAGTGCTGCTGGAACTTGTCGTCGATCATCGGGCGCGCTCCCGGGTGGCGCTGTCGGTTTCGAGCAAGGGACGCAGTTCGGCGTCGATGGCATCTCGGGCACGGAAGATGCGCGAGCGCACCGTGCCGATCGGGCAGCCCATCCTGGCGGCGATCTCCTCGTAGCTCAGGCCCTCGACCTCGCGCAGGGTGATCGCCGCGCGCAGTTCCTCTGGCAGTGCCTGGACCGCGCGCATCACGGCCTGCTCCAGCTGCTGGCGCATGAGTTCGCGCTCGGGCGTGTCGGTGTCGCGCAGGCGCGCACCGGAGTCGTATTGTTCTGCGTCTGACGCATCGACATCGTCGGTGGGCGGACGGCGGTTGTGGGCAACCAGATGGTTCTTGGCGGTGTTCACGGCGATCCTGTGCAGCCAGGTATAAAACTGCGCGTCTCCACGGAAACTTCCAATCGCACGATAGGCGCGCATGAAAGTGTCCTGGGCCACGTCCTGGCACTCGCTCCAGTCGTGCACGTAGCGGCCGATCAACGCCAGGATCCGGTGCTGGTACTTGCGCACCAGCAGGTCGAATGCGGCGCTGTCCCCGCGCTGTACGCGCTTGACCAGCTCGAGATCCAGCTCGACGGGTGGATCAGCGTCGGTCATGCCGGGCCGCACGCCAGTGGGCGCGGTCATGAGCCGCATCCTGTGACCGCGACGGTGGGAAAAAGTTCACCGGCGGCATGGTGGTCCTGCTGCGAGGAGATCGTGGCGGGAAAATAGCGCATCGCGCGTCGGCTGTTTGTCGGCGGTTGGCCGTGGAACATGGGGATTTGACGCAGGCCAAACAACCTGCCGATCATAACGGGCTTCCCATACTGCAACGGATGGTCCACTCCATGACAGCCAGCTTCGATGGGCTCCGATTCAGTCACTGGCGCACGCAGACCCGGCCGGACGGTGTGGTCGTGCTGCATCTGGACCGCGCGAACGCCTCGGTCAACAGCTTCTCGCAGGACGTGCTGATCGAACTGGGCGATCTGGTCGAACGCCTGGCGATCGACCCGCCCCGGGGGGTGGTGATCGCCTCGGGCAAGGCCAACGGCTTCATCGCCGGCGCGGATCTGAAGGAGTTCCAGGAGTACGACCGCAAGGGCACGGTCAACGATGCGATCCGCCGCGGCCAGGCCACCTTCCAGAAGCTGGCCGAGCTGCCATGCCCCACGGTCGCGGCGATCCATGGCTTCTGCATGGGCGGCGGCACCGAGCTGTCGCTGGCCTGCCGCTATCGGCTGGCGTCCAACGACGATTCCACCCGCATCGGCCTGCCGGAAACCAAGCTGGGCATCTTCCCCGGCTGGGGTGGCAGCGCGCGCCTGCCGCGCCTGATCGGCGCGCCGGCGGCGATGGACCTGATGCTCACCGGCCGTACCGTCTCGGCCAGCGCTGCGCGCGCGCTGGGCCTGGTCGACAAGGTCGTGGACAAGGCCGTGCTGATCGAAAGCGCCGCGGCCCTGGCGCTCAAGGGCGCCGTGCGCCCGTTCAAGCAGCGCGCCATGGGCTGGCTCACCAACACCCTGCCCGCCCGCAAGCTGCTGGCGCCGCAGATGACCCGGCAGGTCGCGCGCAAGGCGCGCAAGGAGCATTATCCGGCGCCGTATGCGCTGATCGACACCTGGGAGCGCTTTGGCGGCAAGGACATCAATGCGCGCCTGGAGGCCGAGCGTCGCGCAGTGGTCAAGCTGGCCGCCACGCCCACCGCGCGCAACCTGATCCGGATCTTCTTCCTGACCGAGCGCCTCAAGGGCCTGGGCGGAAAAGATGGCGGCGGCATGCCGCTGCCGGGGATCAGGCACGTGCACGTGATCGGTGCCGGGGTGATGGGCGGCGACATCGCCGCCTGGTCGGCCTACAGGGGCTTCGAGGTGACCCTGCAGGATCGCGAGCAGCGCTACATCGACCATGCCCTGACCCGCGCCCAGGCGCTGTTCGAGAAGAAGGTCAGGGACCCGGCCAGGCGTCCGGCGGTGGCCGCGCGCCTGAAGTCGGACCTGGCCGGCGCCGGTGTGGAAAGCGCGGACCTGCTGATCGAGGCGATCATCGAAGACCCCGAAGCCAAGCGCGAGCTCTACGCCGCAGTCGAGCCACGGCTCAAGCCGGATGCGCTGCTGACCACCAATACCTCCTCGATCCCGCTGGCGGAGCTGCGCACCCACATCGCCCGACCCGCGCAGTTCGGCGGCCTGCACTACTTCAATCCGGTGGCGATGATGCCGCTGGTGGAAGTGGTCCACCACGATGGCATGTCGGCTGAAACGGGCCAGCGTCTGGCCGCGTTCTGCAAGGCACTGGACAAGTATCCGGTGCCGGTGGCCGGCACGCCGGGCTTCCTGGTCAACCGGGTGCTGTTTCCGTACCTGCTCGAGGCGGCCACGGCCTACGCCGAAGGCATTCCCGGGGCGGTGATCGACAAGGCGGCGGTGAAGTTCGGCATGCCGATGGGACCGATCGAACTGATCGACACGGTCGGCCTGGACGTGGCCGCCGGCGTGGGCAAGGAGCTTTCGCCGTTCCTGGGCCTGCAGGTGCCGGCGGCGCTGGCCGCGGTCACCCCGGACAGCCGCGGCAGGAAGGACGGCCAGGGCCTGTACAAGTGGGAGAACGGCAAGGCCGTCAAGCCCGAGGTGCCCAAGGACTACCAGGCGCCGGCCGATCTGGAAGACCGCCTGATCCTGCCGCTGCTCAACGAGGCGGTGGCCTGCCTGCACGACGATGTCGTTGCCGATGCCGACCTGCTCGATGCCGGGGTGATCTTCGGCACCGGCTTCGCGCCGTTCCGCGGCGGCCCGATCCAGCACATCCGCGCGACCGGCGCCGATGCGCTGATCGAGCGCCTGCGCACGCTGCAGGCACGGCATGGCGATCGTTTCGCGCCACGCCCGGGCTGGGACAATCCGGTCCTGCGCGAGCCGATCGCCTGATCTTCGGCCACGCCAATCCGCCCCCGCCGGCAGCAAGCCACGCGGTGGATCGGGCATCATGAGCAGCTTCCGAACCAAGACGAAACCGACCTGCATGTTCCATCTGTCTGCGCCGACTTCCGGCACGTTCTTCCTGGCGCTGCTGCTCGGCGGCCTGGGCGTGGCAGCCAAGCTGCACTACATCCCGGCGCTGGTGCCATATGCGTTCTGGCTGGTCTGCGCCGGGCTGGTGGTACTGCTGCTGGGCAACTTGCTCAAGAGTCTGTAGCCACGCGCCACACCCGCGCGCCACACCACAAAAAACGCAGCCTGTCGGGAGCTGCGTTCTTCTTTGGTGCGATGCGAGCGCGCGGCTTACATCGTGTGCGTAGGCTTGTCCGCGTTGAGCGTGCCAGCCAGCAGGGTTTCGATCCGGTTGCGCACCGTGTCGCCCTCGCTGCCTTCGGTGAACTGCACACCGATGCCAGCCGTGCGCGCGCCCTGCGCGCCCACCGGCGTCACCCAGATCACCCTGCCGGCAACGGGCAGGCGCGCGCTGGATTCGGGCAGGGTCACCAGCACGAACACCTCATCGCCCAGGAAGTAGCGCCTGGGGGTGGGCACGAAGATGCCGCCGTTCTTCACGAAGGGGATGTAGGCGCTGTAGAGCTGCGCCTTGTCTTTCACTGTCAGCGACAGGATCCCGCCCTTTGTTGCATTCATCCCCTTCCTCCCCCGGTCGGCCCGCGCCCACCATCGCGCCAGGCCAGCAGTAGCTCCACGATCGCCAGGTCGGCGCGCACCGTGGTGCGCAACAGGTCGCGGGTGCGATTGGCCGCGTCAAACCATGCAGCCAGCTTGTTCAATCGTGCCGGATCGGTCAAGGCCGGATCAGCGGCCTGGGCCAGCACCAGATCGGCGGCATGACGCAGGCGCAGCGCGGCGTGCTCGTCGCCGGCCCAGCGCTGGGCGGTGTCGACCACGGCCAGCTGGCCGCGTTCGAGCCTGGCCAGGTCGCCGGCCACCTCGCGGCGCAGGGCCATGCCGCCTTCGGCCATCCACGCCAGGGCCAGATTGGGATGGCCGCGCGCGGCGTCCAATGCCTCGGCGGCGGCGCCTTCGGGATAGCCCTGCGCCAGCAGCCAGGCCATCGCCTCGGCGCGCGGTGGCAGGCGGATTTCCAGCTTCTGACAGCGGCTGCGGATGGTCGCCGGCAGGCGTGCCGGCTCGGCGCTGAGCAGCCACAGGTAGCGGCCGGGCTGGGGTTCTTCCAGGGTCTTGAGCAGTGCGTTCCACGCTGCCCGGTTGACCGCATCGGCCGGATCGATGATGACCACCTGGGCGCGCCCGTACTGCGGGGTGAGCGAAAGCTTCTGCGACAGCTCGCGGATCTGCTCGATCACGATCTCGGACCGCAGCTTGGTGCCGTCGCGGGTCGGGATGAACGACACCCGTTGCAGGTCCGGATGCGTCCCGGCATCGATCAACTGGGTATCGCGGTTGCTGCTGCCCGGCGCGCCGCCACTGAGCACATGCCGCGCCAGGCGATCGGCGATCGCGCGCTTGCCCAGCCCGGCAGCGCCGCACAACAGCAGTGCATGGCCCATGCGCCCGGATTGCAGCGCATCCAATGCCTGGTCGTGGGCGCGCTGCTGCCAGGGCGCCAAAGCCGTGCTCATGCCTGCGCCCCCAGCCAGGCGCGCACCGCTTCGGCGACCGCCACGGCCACCGACTGTGGCGACTGCGACGCATCGATCACCCGGAAACGCTGCGGAAAGGCCTGCGCGCGGCGACGGTAGCCTTCGCGCACCCGCTCGAAGAAATCGTCCTGCTCGCGCTCGATCCGGTCCGGCCACAGGTCGCGGCCAGCGGTGCGGGCGCGGCCTTCGCGCACGTCCAGATCCAGCAGCAAGGTCATGGCCGGCGCCACATGCACCACCCGGCGTTCGAGGTCTTCGACCAGGCTGCGATCCAGGCCACGGCCGTGGACCTGGTAGGCATAACTGGAATCGGTGAAGCGGTCGCTGACCACGAATGCACCACCGGCCAGGGCCGGTGCGATCACCCGCTGCACGTGCTGGGCGCGCGCGGCGAACATCAGCAGCAGCTCGGCTTCCGGTGCCAGCGTTTCCTCGGCCGGCTCGAGCAGGATGGCGCGGATGCGCTCGGCCAGCGGCGTGCCGCCCGGCTCGCGGGTGAGCACGACCTGGTGACCGGCCGCCTGCAGGGTGTCGCGGATCGCGGCCAGCGCACTGGTCTTGCCCGCGCCCTCGCCGCCTTCCAGGCTGATGAACCGCGGATGCTCGACCGGTTGCGGACTCATCGCGGGCCGATCCTGGCATCGGGCGCCGGCCCAGCCTGCGCATCGGCCGGCGCAAGCGCGGCTTGTTCCTCCGGCAACGGCGGCCGGCGCATGCGGTCCAGGTACTGGCGCACGGCGGCGTTGTGCTGGGCCAGCGTGGCCGAGAACACGTGCCGGCCACTGCCATCGCCCAGCGCGACGAAATACAACGCATCGCCGGGAGCCGGATGCAGCGCGGCCTGCAGCGCATCGCGACCGGGCATGGCGATCGGCGTGGGTGTCAGGCCGCTGCGCGTGTAGGTGTTGTAGGGCGTGTCGGTGGCCAGGTCGCGGCGGCGGATGTTGCCGTCGTATGCGCTGCCAATGCCGTAGATCACGGTCGGATCGGTCTGCAGCTTCATGCCCAGCCGCAGGCGGCGAATGAACACCCCGGCGATCTGCGCGCGCTCCTCGGCGATGCCGGTTTCCTTTTCCACGATCGAGGCCAGGATCAGCGCCTGGTCGGGCGTGGTCAGCGGCAGCTCGGCAGCGCGTTCGGCCCAGGCCGCGGCCAGGGCCCTGGCCATGGCCTCGTAGGCCCGTGTGAGTACATCCAGGTCGCTGTCGCCACGGACATACAGGTAGGTCTCGGGCAGGAAGCGGCCTTCGGGATGCTGGCCGGCGTGGCCGATCGCGGCCATCAGCGCGGCATCGTCCAGCTGGCGGGTCTGGTGCAGCAGCGGGGTGGCGGCGTCGAGCGCGGCGCGCAGCTGGCGGAAGTTCCAGCCTTCGACGATGGTGAAACGGTACTGGATGATCCGCCCGGCGCGCATGTTCTGCAGCAGCGTGCGCGGGGTGGTACCGGGGTCCAGGGCGTATTCGCCCACTTTCAGCTTGCCGGCCGCATCGAGCTGGCGCGCCAGCAGCTGCCATTCCAGATCGGTGCCGGCGTTGATGCCCTGCGCGCGCAGGCGCGCCAGCACGGCCCGGAAGGAATCGCCCTGCTTGACCTGCACGACCTGGCCGGTGTGCAGGCCCGGCAGCGGCGCGGACTGGAAGCCTTGATAGCGCTGCCAGCCCCACAGCGCCACGGCCGCAATGGCCAGCGCCAGCAGGACGCCAACGAGGACGATGGCGCGCAGTGCGCGCCTGCAACCTGAAGCCACGGCGATCAATCGGCGGTGAGAACGGTCGCGCAGGATACCAGCCGGCCACGGCGCAGGCGGTTCAGGCGCCAGCCACCGGGCCGAGCGCGGCCAGCATGCCGCGCGCCTTGGCGCGGGTTTCCGCAAGCTCGGCGCCCGGGCGTGAATCGATCACGATCCCGGCCCCGGTGCGCAAGCACAGCGTGCTGCCGCCAGCTTCGTCCACCAGCCGCGCGCTGCGGATCAGGATGTTCAGGTCCAGGTCGCCATCGCGGCCCAGCCAGCCGAACGCGCCGGTGTAGGCGCCGCGCGGAGCCTGTTCCAGCTCGGCGATGATCTGCATGCAGCGCACCTTCGGGCAGCCGGTGATGGTGCCCCCGGGGAAGGTCGCGGCGATCACCTGCCCCGGCGTGACCTCGGCGCGCAGCTGGCCGCGTACGTTGCTGACGATGTGGTGCACGTGGGCGTAGCTTTCCACCGTCATCAGCTCGTCGACCTCGACGCTGCCGGGCGTGCACACCCGGCCCAGGTCGTTGCGCTCCAGGTCGATCAGCATCACGTGTTCGGCGCGCTCTTTGGGATGGCCGACCAGCTCGCGAATCCGCGCGGTATCGTCGTCGCCTTCCAAACGCGCACGCGTTCCGGCGATCGGGCGCGTCTGGGCGATCCCGTCGCGCACCGACACCAGCCGCTCGGGCGAGGCACTGACCACCGCCACGCCCTGGTGCCGGAACAACCCGGCAAACGGTGCCGGATTGCAGTGGCGCAATCGTGCATACAGCGCGGCCGGATCCAGCGGCGCATCGAAGCGCGCACGCCAGCCGCGCGAGAGGTTCACCTGGAAGACGTCGCCAGCGGCCAGGTACGCGAGGATACGGCCGACGCCATCGAGGAAGGCCTGCGGATCATCCTCGACCAGCGCCGACGGCGCCGACCACACCGGCGCGGCCAGTGCGGCGCCGGCCTGGACATCGCCTGCGATCACCTCCAGCAGGCCTGCATGCCCGGGCTCGGCGATCGCGATGCATTGGCCGGTTGCGCGGTCGCGCAGCGCCGCCGCCGGGCAGCGCAGGGCCAGCGCGATGGGCATGCCATCGGCGTCCTGCGGGAGCTGCAGCACCGGCTCGACCTGGCCGGCCAGCTCATAGCCCAGCATCAGCGCCCAGCCACCGTGGAACGGCCAGCGCGATTGTTCGCGCAGCGCACGCAGGGGCCGCCACTGCACATCGAGCAACTCCAGGAACGCGCCTTCCAGCACCTGGCCCTGCAGCGTGCGGGTCACGCCCTGCCGGTCCAGGCACAGGCCCTGGCCGTTGCCCATCAGCAGCAGGTCCCAGCGCCCATGCGCGGTGCCCGAGGCCACCGACTCCATCAGCAGCGGATAGCGCGACGGCGCCACCCGCTGCAGCAACAGCAGGTCGAAGTGATCGGGCAGCGGGCGGGTCAGGAGCATGGTGGTCGTTCTCAAACGCACATCGGGAGCGGTTTGCGCCGCTCCCGATGGAGGTGTTGCCGATGGGTAAAGGCGTGGATCAGAGGCGCTTGAACACCAGGGTGCCGTTGGTGCCGCCGAAGCCAAAGCCGTTGGACATGGCCACATCGATCTTCTTCTCGCGCGCCACGTTGGGCACGTAGTCCAGGTCGCAGCCTTCGCCCGGGTTGTCCAGGTTGATGGTCGCCGGGATCACGTTCTCCTGCAGCGCCATCACGGTGAAGATCGCTTCCACGCCGCCGGCAGCGCCCAGCAGGTGGCCGGTCATCGACTTGGTCGAGCTGACCATGACCTTGTAGGCGTGCTCGCCCAGGGCGCGCTTCATCGCCAGGGTTTCGGCCAGATCGCCCAGTGGCGTGGAAGTGCCATGTGCGTTGAGGTATTCGACCTGCTCGGCGCTGACGCCGGCGTCCTTCATGGCCATGGTCATGCAGCGCGCCGGGCCTTCGCCGTTCTCGCTGGGCGCGGTCATGTGCCAGGCATCCTGGCTGGCGCCGAAACCGGCCAGCTCGCAGTAGATGCGCGCGCCGCGGGCCTTGGCGTGCTCGTATTCCTCGATCACCAGGATGCCGGCGCCGTCGCCCATGACGAAGCCATCGCGCTCGGCGTCCCACGGGCGCGAGGCCCGGGTCGGATCGTCGTTGCGGGTGGACATGGCCTTCATCGAACAGAAGCCGGCCATCGAGGTCGGCGAGGAGCCGCGCTCGGCGCCACCGGCGACCATCACCTCGGCATCGCCGTACTGGATGGTGCGCATCGCCATGCCGATCGAATGGTTGGCCGAGGCGCACGCCGACACCGCCGAAAAACCCGGCCCTTTCAGGCCCTTCATGATGCTCAGGTGGCCCGGCAGCATGTTGATGATGGTGCTGGGGATGTAGAACGGGGACACCTTGCGTGCGCCGCCCTCCAGGTATTTCTCGGTCTGCTGTTCGATGCCCAGGATCCCGCCGATACCCGAGCCGATCATCGCCCCGATGCGCTCGGCGTTGGCCTCGGTCACCTCCAGCCCCGAATCCTCCAGCGCCATCAGCGAGGCGGCCATGCCGTAATGGATGAACGCATCCATCTTCCTGGCCTCCTTGGGGCTGATGAACCGGGTGATGTCCAGGTCACGCACTTCGCCGCAGATGCGGGTGGCGAAAGTGGAGGCATCGAACGAGGTCAGCGGGCCGATGCCCGAACGGCCGTTCTTGATGCCATCCCAACTGCTGGCCAGGTCATTGCCCAGCGGCGAGACCATGCCCATGCCGGTAATGACGACGCGACGTCGGCTCATAACGTTCTACTCCGCGATCCTGCTGGCCGGGCGAGGCCGGCCTTGAATTGACTGGAAACCCGGCGCCACGCGCCAGATGCGCACGGGGCCGCAAGCGCGGCCCCGGGGTGACTTGCTTCCATCAGGCCGGTCAGGCCTTGACGTGGGCCTTGACGTAGTCGATGGCCTGCTGGACGGAGGTGATCTTCTCGGCCTCTTCGTCCGGAATTTCGCACTCGAACTCTTCTTCCAGCGCCATGACCAGCTCGACGGTGTCCAGGGAGTCGGCGCCCAGATCGTCCACGAACGATGCGCTGGTGGTGACTTCTTCTTCTTTGACGCCAAGTTGTTCGACAACGATCTTCTTGACGCGTTCTTCAATGCTGCTCATGGATTTCGCTCCAGACGGAGATGGGGTAAAGACGGGATAGTGTAAGGGAAAGCCGGGCTTGCGGACACGATGCCGCAAGCCCCGTTGAATCAGCCACTTAGGGCCGAATCCTGGGTCACGGCATGTACATGCCGCCGTTGACGTGCAAGGTTTCGCCGGTGATGTACCGGGCCTGGGGACCGGCCAGGAACGCCACCGCGGCAGCGATGTCGGCCGGCTCGCCCAGGTGGCCCAAGGCGATCTGGCCGATCAGCGCGGCCTTGGCGTCCTCGGGCAGGGCCCTGGTCATGTCGGTGTCGATAAAGCCAGGCGCCACGACATTGACCGTCACCCCGCGCGAACCGATTTCCTTGGCCAGCGACTTGGAGAAGGCGATGATACCGGCCTTGGCCGCCGCGTAGTTGGTCTGCCCGGGATTGCCGGTCACCCCGACCACCGAGGCGATGTTGATGATGCGGCCCTTGCGCGCCTTCATCATGCCGCGCATGACCGCCTTGCAGGTGCGGAAGACGCTGGACAGGTTGGTGTCCAGGATCGCGTTCCAGTCCTGCTCCTTCATCCGCATCAGCAGGTTGTCGCGGGTGATGCCGGCGTTGTTGACCAGGATCGAGACGGGTCCGAACTCCCTGGCGGTCGCCTCGATCAACGCTTCGACCGCGGCCGCATCGGTGACGTCCAGGGTGCGGCCGTGGCCACCGAGCACTTCCATGCGCTGGGCGATGGCCTGCGCGCCGCTGTCGGTGGTCGCGGTGCCGATCACGGTCGCGCCCTGCGCGGCCAGCGTGTCGGCGATGGCCGCGCCGATGCCGCGGCTGGCGCCGGTGACCAGCGCGATTTCCCCTTCCAGGGGACGGGCGGTGTTCATGCGGCCTTCCATGTTTCCAGGGCGCCCTGGAAGTCGGCCGGCGTGGACAGCGCACGGCTGTCCACGGACTTGTCGATGCGCTTGGCCAGGCCGGTCAGCACCTTGCCGGGGCCGCATTCGGCGATGCGCGTCGCACCCGCGGCGATCAGTGCCTGCACGCAGTCGGTCCAGCGCACCGGCAGATACAGCTGGCGCACCAGCGCCTGGCCGATGGCCTCGATGCTGTCGTGGACCTGCGCGTCGACGTTCTGCACCACCGGCAGGGCTGGCAGCTGCCAGGCGATGCCCTTGATGGTCTCGGCCAGGCGGTTGGCTGCTTCGCGCATCAACGGAGTATGGGAGGGCACGCTCACCGCCAGCTTGACGGTCTTGCGGATGCCGCGGGCGTTGAGTTCGGCAATGGCTGCATCGACCGCTGCGGCATCGCCACCGATCACGATCTGGCCCGGCGCGTTGTAGTTGGCCGGCACCACGACCTTGGTCCCGGAGACCTGCTCGCACACTTGCGCGACCATCGCGTCTTCGGCGCCCAGCACTGCGGCCATCGCGCCGACACCTGCCGGCGCGGCGTCCTGCATCAGCTGCCCGCGGATGCGCACCAGATGCGCGCCATCGTGCAGCGACAGCGCGCCGGCTGCGACCAGCGCGGTGTATTCGCCCAGACTGTGGCCGGCCAGGCGCGCGGGGACGGCGCCGCCCTGCTCCTGCCACAGGCGCCACACCGCGATGCCCGCCGCCAGCAGGGCCGGCTGGGTGTATTCGGTGCGGCCCAGCATTTCTTCCGGCCCGCCCTGGGAGAGCGCCCACAGATCGGCGCCGGCACCGTCGGAAGCTTCATTGAAGGTGTCGCGTACCTGCGGGTGCAGTTCGGCCAGTTCGGCCAGCATGCCCAGGGACTGCGACCCCTGGCCGGGAAACACGAAGGCGAGTGCGGAGTCGGTCACGCGCGAGAAGACCTGAGCTGCAGAAACGAGCGCCGATGATACGGGCGAAACGAGCGAGGCGTCTGTACTGGGGCGTATGCCGCCGCGGCGCGCCCACCTGATGCCGCATCGCCTGACGCCCAGCCTGGGCCGCTTTTCCTGACCATGGATCGGACACGTGCAGGCTTTAGGCCGGCCACCGTCCTGCAGGCGCCGGGCGTGATCGGCAGCACTGCCCCGGGTCAGCCCCGACTGGATTCGCGCAACATCGATCCGCCACCGGCGGAGGAGTCGCCGCCTGGCCAACACCATGGCTGGGCCTCTGGCGCGGGCAGCGCTCAGTAGCGGATCAGCACCGAACCCCAGGTGAAACCGCCACCGAAGGCTTCCAGCAGCAGCAGCTGGCCGCGCTGGATGCGACCGTCGCGCACCGCTTCATCCAGTGCCATCGGCACCGAGGCCGAGGAGGTATTGCCGTGCCGATCGACCGTGACCACGACCTGGTCCATGGACATGTCCAGCCGCTTGGCGGTGGCTTCGATGATGCGCAGGTTGGCCTGGTGCGGCACCAGCCAATCCAGGTCGTGCTTGTCCAGCTGGTTGGCGTTGAGGGCTTCCTCCACGACCGCATCCAAGGCCTTGACCGCGTACTTGAAGACCTCGCCGCCCTTCATCAGGATCCGCGAGCCGTTGTTGGTCTGGTGAGGTTTGAAGCCGGCCGAGACGCCAACCGGATTCCAGAGCAGCTCCTTCTTGCTGCCATCGGCATGCAGATGGGTGCTGAGGATGCCGGCCTGGCTGTCGGCCTTGAGCACCACCGCGCCGGCGCCATCGCCGAACAGCACGCAGGTGGTGCGATCGGTCCAGTCGGTGATGCGGGTCAGGGTCTCGGTGCCGATCACCAGGGCCGTCCTGGCGTCACCGCTGCGGATGAACTTGTCGGCCACCGTCAGCGCATAGATGAAGCCCGAACAGGCCGCGTTGACGTCCATCGCCATGCAGCCTTCGGCGCCCAGCCGGGCCTGGATCAGGCACGACGTGGATGGGAAAACGATGTCCGGCGTGGTGGTGCCCACCACGATCATGTCCAGGTCGGCCGCAGTGACGCCGGCCGCCTCCATCGCACGCAATGCCGCCCGGTAACCCAGGTCGCCACTGGTCTGCCCTTCGGCTGCCATGTGGCGCTCGCGGATGCCGGTGCGGGTCTGGATCCACTCGTCGCTGGTCTCGACGATCCTGCACAGGTCGTCGTTGGTCAGGACCTTGTCCGGCAGATAGCTGCCGGTGCCTGCGATACGCGAGTAGATACGACCGTTGGTCACCGGCTGGCTCATCATGATTCCCGTTGCGCGACCCGCAGGCCAGGCCTGAACAATGCAGCAGTCAGGCGCGCATCACTGCGCGCCGGAAGGCTCACTCTTCGCTGACAGCCGACTTGGTGGCGATGACCTTCTTGCCACGGTAGTAGCCGTCGGCGGTCACGTGATGGCGGATGTGGGTTTCGCCGGTGGTCGGGTCGGTGGCCAGCTGCTTGGCGGTGAGGGCGTCGTGCGAACGGCGCTGGCCGCGGCGGGACGGGGTGACGCGGGATTTCTGAACTGCCATGGTCTTGCTCCAAACGAGTCTTCATTCCAACCGCCGCACAGGCGATCAGTTCTTCTTGAGCGAAGCCAGCGCCGCGAACGGGCTGGCCTGCGCCAGTTCTTCCTGCTGCGGGGAAACATCGAGTTCCACCGCAGGCAAATCCGGATTCATCGGTACCGCGGGCACAGCCAGCACCAGTTCGTCCTCGATCAGGTCCAGCGTCCGCAACATGCCGTCTTCGGGCACCAGCAGCGCCTCGGTCTCCGGCGGCAGGGCCGCTTCGCCGGCTTCGTCCCTGATCAGGCCAAGCCGCTGCACCATCGACACCGGGTACAGGAACCGCTGCAGGCTGCGCTGGCATTCCAGCGGCAGCGCCGTGTCGATCTTCAGTTCCACGTAGGGCACCTGCAGCGCATCGCGATCGAACTGCAGCGCGAACGTCACCTCACCCTCGGCATCGGCCAGCAAACCGTCGAGCCGGCGCAATGCCGCCAGCGGCACCTTGCCTTCGAAGCTGCGTCGTGCCGCGACCATGCGCCAGGCATCAAGGATTTCGGGCACGTGCGCGGGCATAAGCCGCAAAATGGTAGAGAGCCCGGGCATGTGTGTCAAATCGGCTGTGCTCGCCGCCGTTGCGATCCCGGGCCGGCCGGGGCCACACTGCCCGACCCTGCCGCTCCAACCCTGTCGATGACGCTGATCCTGGCTTCCACCTCGGTGTATCGACGCGACCTGCTGAAAAGGCTGCGCCTGCCCTTCCAGGCCGTCGGCCCGGAGGTGGACGAAACCGCGCTGGCGGGCGAATCGCCCCTGGCCATGGTCCAGCGCCTGGCCCGTGCCAAGGCCCGCGCGATCGCGGCCAAGGCACCGGGAAGCTGGGTGATCGGCTCGGATCAGGCCGCCGACCTGGACGGCCTGGCCCTGGGCAAGCCCGGCCATCGGGACGCGGCGATCGCCCAGCTGCAGGCGATGTCGGGCCGCCAGGTCCGGTTCCATACCGCGGTCTGGGTCAGCAACGGCGATCGCGACCTGGCCGCCGTCGACACCACCTGCGTGATCCTGCGCACGCTCGCCGACGCCGAGATCGAACGCTACGTGGACGCCGAGCAGCCGTTCGACTGCGCCGGCAGCTTCAAATGCGAAGGCCTGGGCGTGGTCCTGTTCGAAGCCATCCAGACCTGCGACCCCACCGCCCTGATCGGCCTGCCCCTGATCGCCACCGCCGCGCTGCTGCGCCAGGCCGGGTTCGCCCTGCCCTGAACTACTCGTGGCGGGACAGATCGATGGGTTGCTCGGACCAGGTCTCGATGCTGCCGTCGCTGGCCTGCAGCCGAAGGCCCAGCCAGTGGCGGCCGCTGCGCAGGTTGCGCGCGTCCACCTGGGCGCGGAAGCCGACGTTGGGGTGGTTGGGGTCGTCGGAGATCTTCCAGTAGCTGGCCACGCCCGGGTTCGGCAGGCCGTACTCGGCCTGGGCCACGACCTTGCCATCGAGGGTGACCTCCACGCCCCTGAGGCCGACGCCATCCTTGAATGCCCAGCCGCTGACTTCGAAGCGGCCGGGCACGGTGGCGCCATCGACCGGGACATCGATCCAGGCCATCGCAGGGGCGGTGCATGGCGCATCGGCGCTGGGTTGCGCCGCCGCCTCCTCGCGCCTTGGCAGGTAGAACAGCAAAAAGCGCTGGCGGCCGTGGTCGACGTTGACCACGCGCGGCGGCGGCAACGGCCCCAGCCGCTCGCACAGCGCGTGGTATTGGGCCAGCAGGCCCTTGTACTGGACCTCGCTGGCGCCGACCACCAGCAGCTGGGCGGTCGGGCTGGCGCCGTCGCTGTGCAGGTTCCACAGGCGCAGCTGCGGCGCGCGGCCGTGCTTGATGTTGAGCGGATGGTCCAGCACCGGGATCGCATCGTCGCCAAGGGCGAAGCCCAGCTCGGCGCCGACCTTGAAGTTGTCGGCCAGCATGCCGGTCTGGCCCGGATGGCGCGCCAGCTCCTCGCGCACGGCCTGGGCCAGCACGTCCCAACCGGCGAAGTTGTAGGGATAGACCTTGCTCGAGGCCAGGTCCGCGCGCCAGCGCGGCACCGAAGCGACCAGGTAATAGCCCAGCACCACCGCCAGGCCCGCCCCGCACATCGCCCAGGTCGCGCGCCGCAGCCAGAGCGGCCAACGGCGCAGCAATGCCGGCACGGCCAACAGCAGCGGCAGGTAGCCCGGCATCGTCCAGTGGAAACTGACGCGTTCGACATCGGCGAAAAAGCCCAGCAAGAAGTAACCCAGCGTCGACAATCCACCGAGCAGGCCGAAATACCGCCATTGCGCAGGCATGTCGCTGGCCTTGCCGAACGCGCGGGCGAGCACCTGCAGCAGCGCGAAGAACAGCAGTGGTGTCACCAGCGCTGCCTGGATCACCAGGAACAGCAGGCCGGTGAGCTGGAAGGTCCAGGGATGGCGATCGACCAGCTGGAAGCGCAGGCCGGCATCGGCATTCTCGATGTTCCAGGCGATCAAGGGCGCCCATGCTGCGATACCCAGCGCCAGCGCCACCCACACGCGCACATCCAGCAGCACGCGCCGGCCTTCGGGCAACAGCAGCAGCGCGACAAAGCCCACGCCGATCACCCCGACGAAGCGATAGTGGCTCAGCGCACCGATCACCAGGCCCAGCGCCAGTTCGGCCGCGCCGGCGGCATCGATCTGGCGCAGCAGGCGCGCGCCGGCGTCCAGGCACAGCACCGTGGCAAAGGCCAGCGGCACGTCGGGCACGGCCATGATCCCCAGGCTTCCCGACAACGGCATCAGCAACACCAGCATGCCCGCGCGCCATCCGGCGACGGCGCCAAACCAGCGCGTGCCGATGCCGGCAAGCAACCAGGGCAGGAGCGCGGCCAGCAGCAGGAACGGCATGCGGATGGCCAGCACATGCTGGCCCCCGATCGCGGTGCCCAGGCGGGTCATCCACGCGGTCAGTCCGGGCAGGTCCGAATAGGCAGCGGCCAGATGGCGCCCTTCCTGCCAGTAAAACGCTTCGTCCACGAACAGCGGCAGCCGCGCGGCGATCAGGATCTTGATCACGGTCAGGCACACCCACAGCGTCAGGAACGTGCGCTGCGCGCGCGCCTCTTCGTTCATATTGTCGCTACACTCGATTGGAAGACGCGAAACGGATGTTGACGATGCAGGCCAGTTCCGCAGCACGCACGATGCTACCCGATGACCTGTTGCAGGCGTTGCGGCAGGCCCAGGCGCAGGTCAACGGCCTGGTGCTGGGCAAGCCATTGCAGGTGCGGCTGGCGTTCGTGGCGCTGCTGGCCGATGGCCATCTGCTGATCGAGGACCTGCCCGGCCTGGGCAAGACCACCCTGGCCCATGCGCTTGCGGCGACCCTGGGACTTGGCTTCCAGCGCGTGCAGTTCACCTCGGACCTGTTGCCCGGCGACGTGCTGGGCGTGTCGATCTACGACGCCCAGGCGCGCAGGTTCCAGTTCCACCCCGGCCCGGTGTTCACCAACGTGCTGCTGGCCGACGAGATCAACCGCGCGCCACCGCGCACCCAGAGCGCGCTGCTGGAGGCCATGGCCGAGCATCAGGTCACCCTGGATGGCACCACGCACGTGCTGGACGAGCCGTTCTTCGTCATCGCCACCCAGAACCCGGTGGACCTGTCGGGCACCTACCCGCTGCCCGATTCGCAGCTGGACCGCTTCCTGCTGCGCATGGGCCTGGGCTACCCGGACCGCAAGGACGAACGCGCCCTGCTGGCCGGCAGCGACCGGCGCGAACTGATCGCCCAGGCCAGGCCGCTGCTCGACGTGGCCCGCGTGCTGGCCCTGCGCAAGGCGGTGGCGCAGGTCCATGCCAGCGAGGTGCTGATCGATTACGTGCAGGCCCTGCTGACCCGCAGCCGCCGCCATCCGGGCGTGCGCGTGGGACTCTCGCCCCGCGCCGGCCTGGCGCTGCTCAAGGGCGCACGCGCCCATGCCCTGCTGCTCGGCCGCGACCACGTGCTGCCCGAAGACGTGCAGACCCTGTTCCCGGCCGTGGCCTCGCATCGACTGCTGGCTGACTCGGAAGGCGCCTCGGCCAGCGAACTGACCCACGCCATCCTGCATGCGGTGGCGGTGGACTGAAGGATGCAAGCCGCCTTGCTCCAGCGGCTGCGCGCACGCCTGGCGCTGCTGGCGCGGCCGCGTGCTGCCGAACCCCTGCCGCTGACCCTGGACCGACGCCGGGTGTACGTGTTGCCCACCGCCTTTGGCCTGTTTGCCGGCCTGCTGGTCGGCACCATGCTGCTGGGGGCGCTGAACTACAACAACAACCCGGCACTGCTGCTGGCCCTGTTGCTGGCGGCCACCTTCATGGCCAGCCTGATGGCCGCGCACCTGCAGTTGTCGGGGCTGCGGGTGGACTCGATCGCCGCCGAACCGGTCCACGCCGGCACGCCCCTGCGCCTGCAGCTGGCCCTGTCCATCCACGACCGCCGCCCGCGCATCGGCCTGCGCCTGCGCGCCGGCCAGCAGGATGCGCTGGTGCCGGCGCTGGCCGACCAGCCGGTCACCGCCGAACTGCCCTACCCGACCAGCACCCGCGGCTGGCTGCAGCTCGAGCGCCTGCGCCTGTCCACCACCCAGCCACTGGGCGTGGCGGTGGCCTGGTCCTATGTGTGGCCACAGACGCCGCTGCTGGTCTATCCGGCGACGGAAGTGGACGGCCCGCCGCTGCCCGAGCCGGCCGGCACCTCGCGCCAGACCCGGGTGGACGCCGCCGGCGAGGAGCTGCACCACCTGCGTGCCTACCGGCCCGGCGATCCGCAGCACACCATCGCCTGGAAACCCAGCGCGCGCCGCGAGGTGCTGCTGGTGCGCGAATACGAACAGCCCGTCGGGGTGGAAGTCACCCTAGACTGGACCACCCTGGCCCCGCTCACCCATGAAGCCCGCATCCGCCGCCTGACCCACTGGATCGAACTGGCCGAACGCCAGGCGCGGCGCTATCGCCTGCGCCTGCCCGGACATGCACCGATCGGACCCGCCCTGGGCCCGGCCCACCGCCACCAGTGCCTGCGCGCCCTGGCGCTGCTGCCCAAGGGCCTGGCGTGATCGGCCGTCGCCGCCGCGCCGCATCGCCGGCGCTGGATGCACGCAGCCGGCTGTGGGTATTGGCGGCCGCAGCCTCGGGCCTGTTGCCGCTGCTGCTGCAGCTGCCGGGCACGACCGCGGTCGCGGTGGCGGTGATCGGCGCGCTCAGCGCCCTGGTGTCGTGGAAGCGCCCGATCCCGCTGGTCCTGCGCGTGCTGCTGGCCATCGCGGCCCTGGCCGCGGTGCTGTGGGCGGCTGGGCCGCGCTTTGGCCGCGACACCGGCTGCGCGCTGTTGGCAGCCATGCTGGCGATCAAGCCGACCGAGACCACCGGGCTGCGCGATGGACGCAGCCTGGTCGGGTTTGCGCTGTTTGCGCCCTTTGCCGCCTTCCTGCTGGACCAGGGGCCGATGACCATGGCCCTGGGCCTGGTCGCGGTGCTGTGCGCGCTGGTGGCGATGCTGCGCCTGGCGGCGCTGGAATCGGGCCTGCTCGCCGCCGACAGCACCGGCATCGGGCGCCTGGGTGCCTGGCAGATCGGGCGGCTGGTGCTGATGGGCATTCCGCTGGCGCTGCTGACCTTCTGGCTGTTTCCGCGCCTGGGCAGCCCGCTGTGGGGCCTGCCCGACCGCGCCGTCGCCCGGCCCGGCCTGTCGGACACGATGTCGCCGGGCCAATGGATCGACCTGCTGGCCGACGATACCCCGGCCGCGCGGGTGGTCTTCTTCGGCCCGACGCCGCGGCCTTCGCAGATGTACTGGCGCGGGCCGGTGATGGCCGAGTTCGACGGTCGCACCTGGCGCCGCGCCGACTGGCCAGCTGCGCCCACACCGGCTCCGGTCACCCGCCAGGGCCCGCGCTACGACTACCAGCTCGATTACGAGCCCACCGACCGTCGCCAGCTCATCGCGCTGGAGCTGGCCTGGTCAGCACCGGAAGGGACCACGCTGTCGGCAGACTACGAATTGAGCGCGCAGCGGCCGCTGGCGGCGCTGACCCGCTGGCGGCTGCAGTCACAGGCGGTGGCCACCTTCAATCCGCAGCCGCGTGCGCAGGTGCTGCGCCAGGCGCTGCAGCTGCCGCCGGGGTTCAATCCGCGCACGCTGGCGCTGGGCTCGCAGTGGCGGCGCGAAGCCGGGCCACAGGGCGATGCGGCCATCGTCCAGCGCGCGCTGGCCTGGATCGGCAAGGACTTCGCCTACACCCTGGACGTGCCGCTGCCGGGCCGCGAGATCGCCGATGAGTTCCTGTTCCAGACCAGGCGCGGGTTCTGCGAGCATTTCAGTTCCTCGTTCGTGATCCTGATGCGCGCCGCAGGCATTCCCGCGCGCGTGGTCACCGGCTACGTCGGCGGCGTGCGCAATCCGCTGGGTGGTGGCTACTGGATCGTGCGTCGCCAGGATGCCCATGCCTGGGCCGAGGTCTGGCTGCCGCAGCGCGGCTGGGTGCGGGTGGACCCCCACCGCCGCGGTTGCGCCCGAGCGCATCTACGACACCCTGGAAGACCGCGCCCAGGCCGAGGGAACCGGTGCCGAGGGGCTGATCCACATGAACCGCTACGCCCAGCTCAGCGACTGGCTGCGACGCAACTGGAACGAGGCGGTGCTGGGCTTCAACGCCGACCGCCAGAGCCGGCTGCTCGAATCCTTCGGCGTGGACCGGCTGGACCAGACCAAGCTGGGCTTGCTGTTTGCGCTGGCCTTCGGCACCACCTTGCTGGGCATGGCCTGGCTGCTGGCACGTGGCGAACGTGAAGCCGACCCGCTGCTGCGCCAATGGCATCGCCTGGGCCGGCGCTACCGCCGCTTCGGCCTGCAGCCGGCAGCGTCCGAACCGGCCATCGCCTGGGCCGAGCGGGTGGCCCTGGCGCGCGGGGGCAGTGCCGACAAAAACCAGGAGCTGATTTCACTCAGCCAGCGTTTTGCGCAAGCGCGCTACGCTTGCGCTCCCGCGGACGTCCGAGCGCTGATACGCGACCTTCGCCGGCACCGTCCATGATCACCGCGAGGCTTGCATGAACACCCGCTCTTCGGTTCGCCTGCTGGCTGCTGCAGCCTTGGCGCTGCTGCTCGGCGCCTGTGCCACCGCACCCAAGCCGTTGCGCGGCCAGTTCCCCAGCATCACCCCGCGCGATGCGGTCAGCGGCACCCCGCAGATCGGCGCGCAGGTGCGCTGGGGGGGCCGCATCGCGGAAACCAAACCCGGCCCGCACAGCACCTGCTTCCAGGTGATCTCATCGCCGCTGAGCGCCACCGGCCGGCCGCTGCGCGACGCGCCCGACGCCACCGACGGCCGCTTCATCGCCTGCCGGGCCGGCTTCTACGACCCGGCGATCTTTGCCGAAGGCCGCGAGGTCACTTTCATCGGCCGTATCGAAGGCATGGAGAATGCCCGCATCGGCGACTACGACTATCGCCTGCCGCGGGTGGCCGCCGACGTGGTGTACCTGTGGCCACAGATCCGCGAGGTAGAGGTGCGTCCTTATTATCCCTCGCCGTACTACTACGACCCGTTCTGGGGCCCGGGCTGGTGGGGCCCCGGCTGGGGTCCGCGCTGGGGCTGGTGAGCGGCAGCTTCCCGCCACATCGCCGGGACAGGAAAGGGCCGGAACATTCCGGCCCTTTTCAATTGCAGCTGACACACCAGCGGATCTCGATCAGCGGCCGGGAACACCGAAGTGGCCAAGCGGCGCCCCGGCCAGCAGGTGCAGATGGATGTGGTAGACGGTCTGGCCGGCATCCTCGCGGCAGTTCATCACCACCCGGTAGCCATTTTGCGCGAAACCTTCATCGCGCGCGTACTGCGCCGCGGCCACGACCAGCTTGCCCACCAGCGTGGCCTGGTCGGGGGTGAGATCATCCAGGGTCGGCACGTGCACGGCCTTGGGGATGAACAGCACATGCACCGGCGCCTGCGGCGCGATGTCCTTGAAGCCCAGCACCTCGTCGTCTTCATAGACGATGCTCGCCGGGAGTTCGCGACGGATGATCTTGCCGAAGATAGTGTCGTTCATGGGCTGGCCGAATGCATTGCGGATGAGCGCACAAGCTTAGCTTCCGCGCGATGACTGGCAAGCGCTCAGCCCATCTCGCTGCGCGAGCCGAATGCGTGCGAGAGCGTGCCGCGGTCCACATATTCCAGCTCGCCGCCCAGCGGCACGCCGTGGGCCAGGCGCATCGGACGCACCTTGGCCTGGCGCGCCAGTTGCGCCAGGTAATGGGCGGTGGCCTCGCCTTCCACGGTGGGATTGGTGGCGATGATCAGCTCGCTGACCTCACCTTCGGCCAGGCGCGCGGACAGGCGCTCCAGCCCCAGCTCGCGCGGGCCGATGCCATCCAGCGGCGACAGCCGCCCCTGCAGGACGAAGTACAGGCCGCGATAGCCGGTGGCCTGCTCGATCGCCAAGCGGTCGGCCGGGGTTTCCACCGCGCACAGCTGGTGCCGGTCGCGGCTGGCGCTGGCGCAGATGGCGCACAGCGGGCCTTCGGTGAAGTCGCGGCACTGCGCGCAATGGCCGACGTGCTCCATCGCCTGGGCCAGTGCGGCGGACAGGCGCCGGCCGCCGTCGCGGTCGCGCTCCAGCAGCTGGTAGGCCATGCGCTGGGCGCTCTTGCCGCCGACCCCGGGCAGCACGCGCAGCGCGTCGATCAGTTGTTCCAGCAGCGAGGCACTCATGCGATGGCGGCGCGATGGCCTGCCGGCGCAAGGCCGACAGGCAGGATCCAGGGCAGGCTCAGAACGGCAGCTTCATGCCCGGCGGCAGCTGCATGCCGGCGGTGGCCGCGCCCATCCGGCTCTTGGACTCGACGTCGATCTTGTTGGACGCATCGTTGAAGGCGGCGGCGATCAGGTCTTCCAGCATCTCCGCATCGGACAACAGGGTCGGATCGATGCGCACCTTGCGGCACTCCTTGGCGCCGGTCAGGGTCACGCTGACCATGCCGCCGCCGGCGCTGCCGGTGACTTCCAGCCTGGCCAGTTCTTCCTGCGCCTTCTGCAGGTTTTCCTGCATCTTCTGCGCCTGCTGCATCATCTGGGCGATATTTCCACGCATCTTTTTTTACTCGTCGAAAGGGCGGATGGAATCGGGGACCACGCGCGCGCCCTGCTGCCGGATCAGGCGCTGCACGTCGGGGTGGTTCATGAAGCTTTCCTCGGCCAGGGACCGGCGCGCATCCTGCGCGCGCGCGTTGCGCTGGGCCAGGGTATCGCCGTGGTCGGCCGCGGACTCGAACACGATCCTGGGTGCCTGGCCCAGCGCCGCGGCAAGTGCCTGGGCCAGCTCACCGACCGAACGGTCGGTGCGCAGGTAGTCCAGACCCGGGGCCAGCGACAGCCGCAGCACCGCATCGCCATAGCCGGAAAACGCCGCATGGGCCGCCAGCTCCCTGGACGGGCCGGTGAGCCGGGACGAAGCCACCAGCGCCAGCCAGTGGTCTGCGTCGGCGATCCCTGCCACAGCCGCTGGCACCGGATCATGGACCGGCGCGCGATCAACCTTGCCCGAGGCGGCCACTGGCCGCTTGTCGAGCGCGCCCTGCGGTTCGGGCACTTGCCAGGGCGGCACCTCGTCTTGAACCGGGACAGGTGCGTGCCGTGGTGCGCAAGTCACTGGTACCGCAGCATCCGGCGATGCGACGGTCGCCCTCGGCTCGTTCCAGGGCGGCATCTGCCCGGGCGCGCGGTCTGCAGGCGTGTCCGCGGCAGGCGGCGCCGGCGGCGCAGGCGCATGGGATCGTTCAACCGGCGGTGCGGTCGCCGCTCCCGGTGCGAGCGGCGCCTGGCGCGACGCATCGCTCGGCGCCACGGCCGCGGCCGGCCCGGCCACCGGCGCAACCGCGCCAGCCGAAGCCTTCGCCCGGCCTGGCGCCGCGCCGGCCGGCGCGACATCGCCGGCATTGGCCGGACGGAACGCCAGCATGCGCAGCAGGCTCATTTCAAACCCGGCGCGTGGGCTCGGCGCCAGATACAGGTCGCGACGGCCGTTGAGCGCCATCTGGTACCACAGCTGCACCACTTCCGGCCGCAGCCGCTCGGCGAAGACCTGCGCATCCACGCCATCGGCCTCGATCGCCACGCCAGGCACCAGCTGCCGCACCTGGATGCGGTGCAGCGCCTCGGCCACCGCCTCCAGCACCCCGCCCCAGTCGGGCGAAAATTCGGCCACCGCGGCGATGGTCGCCATCAGCTGCGCGCCATCGCCATCGGCCAGGGCCTGCAACAGCGCCCCGACCTGGGTGCGGTCGACGCTGCCCAGCATCGTGCGCACCGCCGCATCGCCCAGCTCGCCGCCGGTGTAGGCGATGGCCTGGTCCAACAAGGAGAGCCCGTCGCGCAGCGAGCCATCGGCCGCCTTGGCGATCTGGCGCACCGCACCGTCTTCGGCAGGGATTGCCTCGGCGGCCAGGATCCGGCTGATCTGGCCGCCGATCTGCTCCTGGTCCAGGCGCTTGAGGTTGAACTGCAGGCAGCGGCTGAGCACGGTCACCGGCAGCTTCTGCGGGTCGGTGGTGGCCAGCAGGAACTTCACGTGCTCCGGCGGCTCTTCCAGGGTCTTGAGCAGCGCGTTGAACGCCGCCTTGGACAGCATGTGCACTTCGTCGATCAGGTAGACCTTGAACTTGCCGCGCGAGGGCATGTACTGCGCGTTCTCGATCACCTCGCGCACGTCGTCCACGCCGGTGTTGGAGGCCGCGTCGATTTCCAGCAGGTCGATGTAGCGGCCCGCATCGATGTCCAGGCAGGCCGGACACTGGCCGCACGGGTCGGCGCTGGTGCCGGTCTGGCAGTTCAGCGACTTGGCGAAGATGCGCGCGATGGTGGTCTTGCCGACGCCGCGGGTGCCGGTGAACAGGAAGGCATGGTGGATGCGGCCGCTATCCAGGGCGTTGGACAGGGCGCGGACCACGTGCTCCTGCCCGACCAGCTCGGCAAAACGCTTGGGGCGCCACTTGCGGGCCAGGACGAGATAGGACATGGCCACATTGTGCCACGCACCCGCCGCAAGTCCTGGCGATCGGCGCCAGTTGAACAGCAGCGAACGGGCCGCTCGCAATAAACCCGCGCCGCGGCTAGAATCTGCGCCCCTGGGCACGGCCGCCGGCCGTGTTCAGGTCCCGGAGAGGTGTCCGAGCGGTTGAAGGAGCACGCCTGGAAAGTGTGTAAGCGTCTAAACCGCGCTTCGGGGGTTCGAATCCCCCTCTCTCCGCCAGTTTTGAAAGTGTTGAGTAGGCTCCAGACGCGTGAGTTTCGCCGGCGTCTTGGTGAGGGGGTGAGAACCCCCGGTTCGACGAATCAGCAGGAGCTGATTCGCACGGCGAAGCCGCCCGCAGGGCGAGGCACAGGGACGTGCCGAGTGAATCCCCCCTCTCTCCGCCAGTTTTGAAAGTGTTGAGTAGGCTCCAGACGCGTGAGTTTCGCCGGCGTCTTGGTGAGGGGGTGAGAACCCCCGGTTCGACGAATCAGCAGGAGCTGATTCGCACGGCGAAGCCGCCCGCAGGGCGAGGCACAGGGACGTGCCGAGTGAATCCCCCCTCTCTCCGCCAGTTTTGAAAGTGTTGAGTAGGCTCCAGACGCGTGAGTTTCGCCGGCGTCTTGGTGAGGGGGTGAGAACCCCCGGTTCGACGAATCAGCAGGAGCTGATTCGCACGGCGAAGCCGCCCGCAGGGCGAGGCACAGGGACGTGCCGAGTGAATCCCCCTCTCTCCGCCAGTTTTGGTCATTGCTTTCCACAATGATGCAGCAAACCCGGGCCGCGCCTTAAGGTGCGGCCCGCGTCCATGGTGGCCCCGTCGGCCCCTCGCGACGCTAGGTCGAAAACTCCGCCAGGGCCGGAAGGCAGCAACGGTATTGACTGATGCGGGCGCCGAGGTCAGCCGGCGGGGCCGCCACCTTTTTTGGGATTGGTCGTTTTGGCCACGGCAAGCGCAGCCCTGTCTCTGCGGGCTGCTCCTGCGCGCCCGGCAGACGATGCCTCGCGCGTTGATTTTGATTTTGCTGTTGCCTGTCAGCTTCACCTGACCGAGCCGTCAAGCGAGCCGAGCAGTGAAGTCGCGCCGCGAAGCGGCGTAGCTTTCAACGGCAAAGCCGGTCGAGCCTTTGATCCGACTTCAGGGAAGCGCGCGAACCATCCAGGCGACTCAGGAGCGAGTCGGATCAATCCACGCCCGGCCCCGGCGGATGCAGCCATTGGTCGGCGCCACTGCTGTAGTGCTCCTGCTTCCAGATCGGTACCCGCGCCTTGGTCTGATCGATGATCCAGCGACAGGCGGCAAAGGCGCCATCGCGGTGCCCAGCCGACACCCCGACCCACACCGCCATCTCGCCGATCGCCAGCGCGCCGGTGCGGTGCACGCAGCGCGCATCGAGGATGTCGAACTTCGCCAGTGCCTCTTCGATGACCTTCTCGCCCTCGGCCTGGGCCAGTGCGGCATAGGCCTGGTACTGCAGCCCGCGCACGGACTGACCCTGGTTGTGGTCGCGCACCCAGCCTTCGAAGCTGGCGAAGGCACCGGCGCGCGCATCCAGCAACTGACCGCGCAGCGAAGCGGTCTCGATCGGATCGGCGGTGAGGGAAAAACGCGGCATTCAGCCTCCGCTGACCGGCGGGATGAAGGCGACCTGCGCGCCTTCGGCGAGCGCATCGTCCCAGCGCGCAAACGCGCCGTCCACCGCCACGCGCAGATGCGGCATCTCCCAGTTGAAGCCGTGGCGCGCGCGCAGCTCTGCATACAACCCGGCCAGGTCGGCCGCGGTGGTCTGCACGGCTTCGGCGTCCACGCCGGCGGCCTGGCGCAGGCTGGCGAAATACAGCACCTGCACGCCGGTCACGCGCCCACTCCGAAATCGCGCTTGCCGCCGTGCTTGCCCAGCAACTGCGCAGGCCCGACCACGATGGCGTGCGAGAGCGCCTTGCACATGTCGTAGACGGTCAGCGCGGCCACGGTCGCCCCGGTCATCGCCTCCATTTCCACGCCGGTGCGGTGGGTGGTGCGCACGCTGCATTCGATCCGCAGGGTGTCATCGCCGTGCCAGTCGATCGCCAGCCGGCAACCATCGATGGGCAGCGGATGGCAGAACGGGATCAGTTCGTGGGTGCGCTTGACCGCCATCGTCCCGGCGATCACGGCGGTCTCGACGATACCGCCCTTGGCGCTGCGCAAGGCGTCGCGCCGCAGCTGGGCGGCCACCTCCGTGGGAAACACCACCAGGCACTGCGCCGTGGCCTGGCGCGCGCTCACGGCCTTGTCCGACACATCGACCATCGCCGGCTGCCCGGCGGCGTCCAGATGGGTCAATCCACCGACCAGACGTGCTTGCTCAACCATCATTCAACCCCCGATCAGGAACATTTCCACGCGCTTGCGCGGTGGCTGCGCGGCCTGGCCGCGGATTTCGCTGTAGCGGTCGCCGCGCCGCGACCACAGGCCGGACAGGCGCTGCGCTAGGGCGCTCTCGCCCTGGGCCAGCGCCGGGCGCAGGTCGGTGCCGGTGCCGGAGAACAGGCAGGTGTACAGATGTCCGTCGGCCGACACGCGCGCCCGGTGACAATCCCCGCAGAACGGCGCGGTCACCGAACTGACAAAGCCGATCTCCCCTGCCCCGTCGTGGAAGGCATGGCGTTCGGCCACTTCACCGCGATAGTGCGCATCCAAGGCATGCAGCGGCCAGCGTGCGTGGATGCGCGCGTGCAGTTCCCGCGAGGGCACCACCTGGTCGGCGCGCCAGGCGTTGCAGGTCCCCACATCCATGAACTCGATGAAGCGCAGCACGTGGCCACTGCTGCGGAAGTGCTCGACCAGCGGCAGCACCTGGTCCTCGTTGGCCCCGCGCTGGACCACGCAGTTGAGCTTGAGCGAGGAGAACCCCGCGCGCTCGGCCGCGGCGATGCCATGCAGGACCGGCTCGATGTCACCGCGCCCGCCGGACATGGCCTGGAAGCGCGCCGGTTCCAGCGCATCCAGGCTGATGGTGAGGCGACGCAGGCCGGCATCGCGCAGCGCCTGGGCGTGATGGTCCAGCAGCGAACCATTGGTGGTCATGGCCAGGTCGTCGATGCCTTCGATCCGTGCCAGCCGTTCGACCAGCCTGGGCAGATCCTTGCGCAGCAGCGGCTCGCCGCCGGTCAGGCGCAGCTTGTTGACGCCCACCCGCGCAAAGCCGCGGACCAGGGTCTCGATCTGGTCGAAGGACAGGCGCGACGCCGCATCCAGCCCGTAGTCGTCGGGCACCCTGTCGGCCGGCATGCAATAGCCGCAGCGGAAGTTGCAGGCTTCGATCACCGACAGGCGCAGGTCGCGCAGCGGCCGGCCGCGCTGGTCCAGCGGCAGTTCGGGCATGCGCACGATGGCGTTCATCAGCTGGAAGTATGGGGCGTCATCGGATTGGGCAACGCTAGCAGCTGGCCCGGCAAGGCCACGTGGTGGCCGCGTGCAGCCAGGGCCTGGGCGTCGCGCATGCTGGCGTGGTGGTACAGCACGCAGCGGGCCAGCAGCTGCGGGGGGTATTCGCGTTCCAGATCGTCGATGCCGCTGTGCGAGGGATTGCCGTGCACGGCGCAGTCGTGGGCGATCACCTCGTCGGCATCGGCATAGCAGGCCAGCATCTCCGGAATCGGCCGGGTGTCTCCGGTCCACACCAGCGAGCCGGGCAGGCGCAGGCCGAAGGCGGTCTGCGGCCAGTGATGGCGCACCGGGAACACCTCCAGCCGCACCCGGTCATGCCAGAACGCCTCGCCCACCGGCACCAGCCGGAACGCATCCCAGAAGTTCCCCCCGCCTTCGGCCAGCACGTTGGGATACTCGGCCACGCGCTGGTGCAGCAGCGGCACGATCGGCGCCGGCACGTACAGCGGCAGCTGCCCGCGCCGGGCCGGGTCGAAGTAGACGCTGCCAAACAACCGTTCGAACCCGCCGACATGGTCCAGATGGGCATGGGTGACGAACACCGCCGATGGCACCTGTCCATAGTGGGCGATGAACGCATCCAGCCCCGCGTTGCCGCAGTCGATGGTCAGCCACGGCGCACCGTCGCGCTCGATCGTGGCCATCGCCGAGCCCAGCGCCACCGCCGAGGCATTGCCCACGCCCTGGAACCGCAGCGCCCAGCTCAAAAGCCCCGCTCCCAGGCCTGGTCGTAGGCCCGGCGCAGGCGGGCGTAATCGGCTTCCACGTCCTGCACGCTGCGCTGGCCGCGCAGCTTGAGCAGCGAACGCTTGAGCCGGGCCAGATTGGCCTGGCGCCAGCGCGTGGCCGGGATGCGCAGCACGCCGCGGTCGAAATCGATCAGCCAGCCGCGGCCCTGCGCGTCGAACAGGATGTTGTGCGCGTTGAGGTCGGCATGGTCCAGGCCGGCGCGATGAAAGCGCGCGATGAGCCGGCCAGTTTCCTCCAGCGGCGCGTCGCTGCCGGCCACCTGCACACGGTCGGCCAGCGAGCGCACTTCGGACAACCGCTCCACCAGGATCGCAGCGCGGTAGCCCAGGCCTGAGTGCAGGTAGCTGGCCACGTACGGACGCGGCACCGGCAGGCCCTTGGCCAGCAGCGCGCGGGTCAGGCGGAATTCGGCAAAACTGCGGGTGCGGTTGGCACCGCGCCACAGGTAGCGGTCGGTGCTGACGCGGGCGGCCAGGCCGCCGCGCTTGTACAGGCGCAGCAGGCTGGGACCGAACGGCGCATCGATGAACCACGCGCCACCGCGCCCGCCACTGTCCACCGGACGCGCGCGTTCGCCCCAGTAGCCGGGGTCCATCCATTGCGCCTCGGCTTGCCGAAGGCGCTGGCGGTCGAACAGAATCGCCCCGTCGCCGCCCTGATCGGCGTACGGCACCAGCACTTCCGTCGCGTCAAAAGCGGCCATCGCGCGAGTCTAACAACTTTGTCCAACGCCCCTGAGTCCCTGTGTCTGCTGCGCCTGTCGGCGCTGGGCGATGTCACCCACGTGGTGCCGCTGGTACATACCCTTCAGCGCGCGTGGCCAACGCTGGACCTGCACTGGATCATCGACGGCGCCGGCCACAGGCTGCTCGATGGCCTGCCCGGCGTGCACTTTCACCCCTATGACAAGCGCACCGGCCTGGCCGGTATGCGCGCGCTGCGCCGCACGCTGCCCGGACGCTTCGATGCGCTGCTGCAGATGCAGGTGGCATTGCGCGCCAATGTGCTGTCGGCGTTCGTGCCGGCGCGGCGCCGGATCGGCTACGACCGCAGCCGCGCCAAGGACCTGCACGGGCTTTTCATCAACGAACGCATCCCCGATCGCCCCGGCATCCATGTGCTCGATGCGATCGGCAGCTTCTGCGAGCCGCTGGGCCTGAAGCAGGACACGGTGCACTGGGACCTGCCGGTGCCGCAGGCCGCGTTCGACTGGGCCGGCGCGCAATGGCCCGACGATGGTCGGCCGGTGCTGATGATCTCGCCATGCTCCAGCCACGTGCACCGCAACTGGTATCCGGACCGCTACGCCGCCCTGGCCGACCACGCCGCCGCGCGAGGCTGGCGCATCGTGCTGTGCGGCGGGCGCAGCGCGCTGGAGCGCCACAGCGCCGATGCCATCGCCGCGCAGATGCGCGCCCCGGTGCTGGACCTGGTCGGCAAGGACACGCTCAAGCAGCTGCCCGCACTGCTGGCCCGCGCCACCCTGGTGGTCACCCCGGATTCTGGCCCGATGCACATCGCCAATGCGATGGGCACCAAGGTGTTGGGCCTGCATGCGGCCAGCAATCCGCGGCGCAGCGGGCCGTATTCGGACCTGCGCTATTGCGTGGACCGCTACGACGCGGCCGCGCGCAGGTTCCTGCGCAAGCCGGCGACCGAGCTCAAGTGGGGCACCAAGATCGAATTGGACGGAGTCATGGCCCTGGTGACCACCGAGGATGCCATCGCCGCATTCGAGCGCTATCGGGCCGACCATCCCGCGCTGAGCTGGTGATTCCTGGAAAGCGAGAAGGAGCGCAGCGGCGGCCTTTCAGGATTGACCGCTGGATCGATCAGGGACTTGCAGCCTCGGATGAATAATCCTCGTAGGATTTTTCTTCCACATACGCCGAGCCCAGCGCCAGGTTGATGTCCTTCTTGATCCGCGCGCGGGTGTCGTTTTCGAAGTACACGCTGCGGGCCAGACCGATGAATTCCTCGTCGAAGGCCTGGGCCTTCTCCTTGCGGCGGATGTCATCCTCGATCACCCACAGGCGCTCGTTGACCGCCTTCAACTCGGCGCGCAGCCTGGCCACGTCCTTGACTGCGGCCGGGTGGGCCATCCAGGTCTGTTCCAACGCCGACAGTTCCCTGCGCACGTTGGCCAGCTTGGCCGCATCGGTGATGCGCTCGGACTTGATCTGCAGGATGGAGATCTTGTCCAGCAATTCGCCAAAGGATACGGGGATCAGGATCTCGGACATGGTGCGCGCCGACGGTGAGAAGGCATCCAGTTTAACCGGCGATCCGGCGGCACCATGCCCGGCTCAGGTGATGGACCAGCCTGCCTGGTCCCATGCCGCACTGGCGGCCTCGGCCTCGGGCAGGTCGGTCTTCCAGCGGGAGGCGTCCAGCCGGCGTCCGGTCACTCCGTCCGAGTCCTGCGAGGCAAGCCAGAGCAGCGGCCGGACCATGATCGCCGGATCGAGCAGGCCGGCCCGCGCCGCTTGCGGCAGGCCTTGCGGAATCATGCCGGTGGCCGTCGCGCCGCCCGGCAGCAGTGCGTTCACCGTCACCCCCGTGCCGTCCAGGTCCTGGGCCCAGATGATGGTCTCCGATTCCAGTGCCGCCTTGGACGGGCCGTAGGGCGAGAAGCCGCGCCGGCGCATGGTGGCGTGGTTCATCGTAATGTTGACGATGCGTCCGCGGCCTGCCGCGATCATCATCGGCACCGCCGCCCGCGCCATCAGGAAGGGTCCGTTGACGTTGGTGTCGATCACCATGCGCCACACGTCCGGGTCGGTTTCCCAGAACCGCGTCGGCTCGGTCAGGAAGCGCTCGCTGACATACTTCATTCCGCGACCGGCGTTGTTGACCAGGATGTCCAGGCGGCCAAAGCGATCAGCCGCCATGGCCGCCACGCGCGCGCAGTCCTGCTCGCGCGTGACATCAGCCAGAACTGGAATCACCCGCTCGTTCCCTGCCTGGCGGGCCACGGCCTCCACTTCGCTGGACTCGCGCGATGCGGTGGTGATGACCTGCGCACCTTCTGCCGCAAGGCCCAGCACCATGGCCCGGCCCAGGCCGCGCCCGCCGCCAGTGACGATGGCGACCTTGCCCTCCAGCCGCCGGCCGCTCAACGGTTCAGCGCCTGCATCTGAGGGGCGGCATAGCGCGTGCCTGCGGCGGCACCGGGCGGCAGGATCGCATCGATCCGGGCGCGGTCCTCGGCGGTGATCTGCACTTGGAGCGCCCCGACGTTTTCCTCCAGCCGGGCACGTTTCTTGGTTCCAGGGATCGGCACGATGTCCTCACCCTGGGCAAGGAGCCAGGCCAGCGCCAGCTGAGCCGGCGTGCAACCCTTCTCCTGCGCCATCTTTTCGATCTCGCTCACCAGATCCAGGTTCTTCTGGAAGTTCTCGCCCTGAAAGCGCGGCGAGTGCCGGCGATAGTCATCCTCGGCCAGGTCCTCGATGCGGCGGATCTGTCCGGTGAGAAAACCGCGCCCGAGCGGGCTGTAGGCGACATAGCCGATGCCCAGTTCGCGCACCGTGGGCAGGATCTGTTCTTCAGGCTCGCGGCTCCAGAGCGAATATTCGGTCTGCAGCGCCGAGATCGGGTGAACGGCATGGGCGCGGCGGATGGTGTCCGGCGCGGCCTCGGACAGCCCCAGGTAGCGCACCTTGCCGGCCTTCACCAGCTCGGCCATGGCGCCCACCGTTTCCTCGATCGGCGTGTTCGGGTCGACCCGATGCTGGTAATACAGATCGATGTGATCGACCCCGAGCCGCTTGAGCGAGGCGTCGCAGGCCTGACGCACGTACGGCGCATCGCCGCGAATGCCCAGATATTCACCCTTCTCGCTGCGGACATTGGCGAATTTTGTCGCAAGCACGACCTGGTCGCGGCGATCGGCGATCGCCTTGCCGACCAGAACCTCGTTGGTGAACGGCCCATACATGTCGGCGGTGTCCAGGAAGGTGACACCCAGCTCGAGCGCGCGGTGGATCGTCGCAATCGCCTCGGCCTCGTCGCGGCCGCTGTAAAAGTCCGACATGCCCATGCAGCCAAGGCCCAATGCCGAAACCTGTAGCCCCTGCGAGCCCAGCTTGCGTGTTTGAATCTGCATCACGTACTCCTCAGAACCTGTCCGCCTTGTGACGGGGCAAGGCGCCCCTTTTTTGATGTGGCCCCCGCTGCGATACGGTCCGTCAGCGGCCATGCCAGACGATGGATCCACGGTCGTATGACTGGATCAGCCTGCAGCCGAGCGGGACCCCGAGAATTTTCGCGCGCCGGGTGTTAAGGCACGGCGTTTGCCGTCGCAGCATTTGTCCGCTGCGTCCGCCAGCGGCAGCGCTGCCGGTTGACTGAGGTCAACGCATCCTGATCACGGGCTTGCGACAATCATCGCGGCAGCTGCGCTGGCGGTGCACTACGCGCCATCGCCCACGGCGTTTTGCCAGCTCGCAAGGCAGTCCATCGTTCCCGTACAAGCCGCAAGCCTCCAGGAGCCCACCATGGCCAGCAACCTCGCCGCACCGCGTGAACCCGACCGACTGCCGGAACAGGAACTGCGTCGGCTCGATGCCTGGTGGCGGGCCGCCAACTACCTCACCGTCGGCCAGATCTACCTGCTCGACAATCCGCTGCTGCGCGAGCCGCTGCGCATCGAGCACGTCAAGCCCAGGTTGCTGGGGCATTGGGGCACATCGCCCGGGCTGAGCTTCATCTATGCCCATCTGAACCGGGTCATCCGGATGCAGGACGCGAACCTCATCTATGTCTGTGGGCCCGGCCACGGCGGTCCGGCAATGGTCGCCAACACCTACCTGGAAGGCACCTACAGTGAGTTGAACCCGGAGGTTTCGCTGGACGAGGACGGGATGCGCAAGCTGTTCCGGCAATTCTCGTTTCCCGGCGGCATTCCCAGCCACGCCGCGCCCGACGTGCCCGGCTCGATCCACGAAGGTGGCGAGCTGGGCTACGCGCTGGCGCATGCATTCGGCGCGGCCTTCGACAACCCCGACCTGGTCGTGGCCTGCGTGGTCGGCGACGGCGAAGCCGAGACCGGCCCCCTGGCCACGGCCTGGCACTCCAACAAGTTCCTGAACCCCAGCCGCGATGGCGCGGTGTTGCCGATCCTGCATCTGAACGGCTACAAGATCGCCAACCCCACGATCCTGGCGCGCATTCCCGACGCGGAGCTGCGCGCACTGTTCATCGGCTATGGCTACGAGCCGCTGCTGGTGGAAGGCCACGAGCCGGACGCCATGCACCAGCGCATGGCCACCGTGCTGGACCAGGCCATGGCGCAGATCCGCAACATCCAGGCCGCCGCCCGTGCGCAGCAGCCTGCTGCGCAGGCGCGTCCGCGCTGGCCGATGATCATTCTGCGCAGCCCCAAGGGCTGGACCGGGCCCAAACAGGTCGATGGTCTGAAGACCGAAGGGTTCTGGCGTTCGCACCAGGTCCCGCTGTCCGGCCTGGCTGACAACCCCGAGCACCTGAAACTGCTGGAGGACTGGCTGCGCAGCTATCGGCCGCACGAGCTGTTCGACGCGGCCGGTGCGCCGGTGGCCGAGATCCGCGCCACCGCCCCGGTTGGTGCGCGGCGCATGAGCGCCAGTCCGCATGCCAACGGCGGCCTGCTGCGCAAGGCGCTGCAGATGCCCGAACTGGGCGAACATGCAGTGGCCTTTTCGCAGCCCGGTACAGTCAAGGCCGAGGCCACCCGCGTGATGGGCGATTTCCTGCGCGCGGTGATGCAGGCCAATGCCCAGGCGCGCAACTTCCGCATCGTCGGCCCGGACGAGACCGCATCAAACCGGCTGCAGGATGTGTTCAAGGCCACCGGGCGGGCGTGGATGGAGACGATCCTGGAGGAGGACACCTTCCTGGCCCGCGATGGCCGGGTGCTTGAAATCCTGTCCGAACACACCTGCCAGGGCTGGCTGGAAGGCTACCTGCTCACCGGCAGGCACGGCCTGTTCTCCTGCTACGAAGCCTTCATCCACATCATCGACTCGATGTTCAATCAGCATGCCAAATGGCTGGACGCCAGCCGCGAAATCCCCTGGCGGCAGCCGATCGCCTCGCTCAACTACCTGCTGACCAGCCACGTCTGGCATCAGGAACACAACGGCTTCAGCCACCAGGACCCGGGTTTCATCGATGTGGCACTCAACAAGAAAGCCGACATCGTGCGGGTCTACCTGCCGCCGGACGCCAACACCCTGCTGTGGGTGACCGACCACGTGCTCCGGACCTGGGACCGCATCAACATCATCGTCGCCGGCAAGCCGCCGCTGTGGCAGTGGCTGCCGATGGAACAGGCCGCGCGCCACTGCCAGGCCGGGCTGGGCGTGTGGGAGTGGGCCTCCAACTGCGGCGACAGCGAGCCTGACGTGGTGATGGCCTGCGCCGGCGACGCGCCGACCCTGGAAACGCTGGCCGCCGTGGCCCTGCTGCGCCAGCACCTGCCGCAACTGAAGGTGCGCGTGGTCAACGTGGTCGATCTGATGGCCCTGCAGCCCAGCCAGATCCATCCGCATGGCGTGTCCGACGCCCGGTTCGATGCGCTGTTCACCATCGACAAGCCGGTCATCTTTGCCTACCACGGCTACCCGTGGACGATCCACCGGCTGAGCTACCGCCGCACCAATCACCGCAACATCCACGTGCGGGGTTACAACGAGGAAGGCACCACGACCACGCCATTCGACATGACCGTGCTCAACGGGCTGGACCGGTTCCATCTGGTGCAGAGCGTGATCGAGTGGGTGCCGCAGGTCGGGGCCGCGGGCGCGGCGCTGCACCGGATGATGCAGGACAAGCTCGCCGAACACAGCGCCTACGTCCGGGTCCACGGTCAGGACATGCCGGAGATCCGCGACTGGCGCTGGAACGCCATCGACCAGGGCGCACTGGAATAGCGGGCCTCGCTTGTGCCGGCGCCGGCACCGCGTTTTCATCACCTCCCGCGGCGCGCCCCGGCGCCAAGGGGGCCATGGGCCGCAGCCATGAACAGGGGGCCTGCGCTTGCACGCAGACCCCTGTTCTCAATATCAAAACTGGCGGAGAGGGTGGGATTCGAACCCACGGTACGCTTGCACGTACGCCTGATTTCGAGTCAGGTACATTCGACCACTCTGCCACCTCTCCGGGTGTCGCACCGCCACTGAGGGCGATCCCGCGGGTCGTTACGGGGCTGGGCATGATACGGGCCACGCCAGCTGCGGACAAGCGCCGGCTATCGCCATCCCGGGTGCGCGCAACGGTCCGCTCCAACACAGGCAACCGATCACAGCATCGCGCTCGCCGCTGCCCGATCGATGCGCCGTTGCTTGTGGGCTGTCCGCTTGGACGTGATCATGCCGTTTTTCAAAGAGCGAAACAGGCCATGTTAGGGTCGCCCATGATCGAGTTTGGACACCTCAGCCATGTTGGCTTGCGGCGCGCCCTCAACGAAGACACGTACTACGGCGACAGCGAGCTGGGCCTGTGGCTGGTGGCTGACGGGATGGGCGGGCATGCCTGTGGCGAGGTCGCCAGTGCACTGGCCCGCGAGACCATCGTCCGCGAGATCCTCGCCGGCACCTCGCTCGGCCAGGCCATCCGCCTGGCCGACGAGGAAATCATCCGCAGCTCGCGCCGGCGCAACGACTCGCTGCCAATGGGTACCACCGTGGTGGCCGCGCGCGTGCAGGGCAACCGCTTCGAGGTGGCCTGGGTCGGCGACAGCCGCGCCTATCTGTGGCGCGATGGCCAGCTGGCCCAGCTCAGCCAGGACCACAGCTATGTTCAGGAATTGATTGCCCAGGGCGCGCTGACCAGCGAACAGGCCCGCTCGCATCCGCATCGCAACGTCGTCACCCAGGCGCTGGGCGTGACCGATCCCAACCAGCTCAATGTCGAGACCCTCACCGGCGAACTGCGCCCTGGCATGCAGCTGCTGTTGTGCAGCGATGGCCTGACCGAGGAAGTGGATGACCGCGACATCGCCGCGGCCCTGCGCCAGGAGGACTGCAGCGCGCAGGAAACGGTCGACACACTGATCGCCGCAGCCCTGGACGGCGGCGGCTCGGACAACGTCACCGCGATCCTGGTGCGCTGCAGCTGAGCCGTCCCGGTCCGCCTGCGGGTCAGGCGCTCGCGGCTTCTTCCACCGGCGCCGGCGGCGTCTCCACCAGGTCCCACAGGCAGCTGCCGCCGCTGTTGGAACGCAGCTTTTCCAGGCGCCTGGCGTGGGCTTCAAGCTCGCCCGGCGTGGGCAGCACGCGTGCGCGCAGGCCGAGGTTGCTGGCATCGAAGGCATGGCGCACGCTGCCGGTCGCGCTGCCGTTGTCTTCCATCGCGCCAAAGCCGATCTCTTCCTGGCCCGAGGTCAGGGCGATATAGACATCGGCCAGGATCTGCGCATCGAGCAGGCCGCCGTGCAGGTGGCGATGGGTGTTGTCCACGCCCAGGCGCCTGCACAGCGCGTCGAGCGAATTGCGCTGACCGGGGAAGCGCACCCGCGCCATGGCCAGGGTGTCGATGACCGTGCAGTGGTCGGCCAGGCGGCCATAGTGATCGCCAAGACGCGCCAGCTCGCTGTCCAGAAAGCCCACGTCGAAGGCCGCGTTGTGGATGATCACCTCGGCGCCGCGGATGTACGCCAGGAACTCCTCCACCACCTCCTCGAAGCCCGGCTTGTCGGCCAGGAACTCCAGGGTCAGGCCGGTGACTTCCTGCGCGCCGGCCTCGAACTCGCAGTCCGGCTTGAGGTACCTGTGGAAGTTGCGGCCGCTGGGACGGCGCTCGATCAGCTCCACGCAGCCGATCTCGACCACGCGGTTGCCCTTCTTCCACTCCAGGCCGGTGGTTTCGGTGTCCAGGATGATCTGGCGCATGGCTTTCAGGCGTCCTTGTGCAAATTCGGGGGAAAACGAGCTGCGGGGCGTGCTCGACACCAGGGGCGTGGTCATTGTCTCAAACCCCGGGCCCCTGGCCAGCACCGCCTCGGATGCGCGGTGGCGGGATTCGAATGATGTCGGGGTGCAGCGCCGCCAGCATCAGCGCCGCCTCGCGGTCGCGGTCGCGGTCGCTGGCAGTGGCAACACCATTCCAGACGCGACGTGCACGGCGCAATGCTCGCCCGGCCTGGCTCATGCCACTGGGGCCGGGGCGCCGTTGCGCACCGCGATTGCCTGATCGCGGGCCAGCAGGTCCACCCGTTCGTTGTCCGGATCGCCCGAGTGCCCCCTGACCCAGCGCCAGTCGATCTGGTGGCGCAGCGTGGCCGCCTGCAGCCGCTCCCACAGCTCGCGGTTCTTGACCGCGCCGCCGCCGGCGGTCCTCCAGTTCTTGCGGATCCAGCCGGGCAGCCATTCGCTGATGCCCTGGCGCACGTACTGCGAGTCGCTGATCAGGGTGACCTGGCAGGGTTCGGTCAGGGCCTCCAGCGCCATGATGGCGGCCATCAGTTCCATGCGGTTGTTGGTGGTGTGGGCTTCGCCGCCGGAGAGCTCGCGCTCGATCGCGCCGTAGCGCAGCAACGCCGCCCAGCCGCCGGGCCCGGGGTTGCCCAGGCAGGAGCCGTCGGCATGGATGGTGATCTGTTTCATGGAGTCCTGAAGCGGGTCATGCGGGAACGGCGCCGCCCTGCCATCGGGCCGGGCGCGCGGGAATGAGGGTCAGGTCGGGGCCACGCTTGCTGGCCTGCAGCAGGCAGATCGCGCGCATCATCTCCGGGCCGCGGCCGGCGGCGCTGCGCCAGGCCGGACCGAGCCATTGCGGGGGGTGTTCGCTGCAGTCCAGGCCGGCGTCCTGCAGATGCCGGCGCCAGCGCCCCGGGCCGCGGATCGACAGCCCGGTGCGCCGCCAGCGCAGCCGGTAGGGGCTGACCGGATTGAGCGCAAACAGCCACAGCCTGCCGCCTGGTTCGAGTACCCGCGCGCACTCGGCCAGCAGTGCGCGGCCGCCGTTTTCCGGCACATGCTGCAGCACCACCGCGCTGAAGCTGTCCGAGGCCAGCGGCAGCGCCGGGCCGCAGCGCAGGGGCCCGTCGAAACCGCTTGCGCTGGCCCGCAGCGCCACGTCGGCGGCGACCACCGACACGCCTGCGCCAGCGCCCGGATGCAGCCACAGCGTGGGCGCAGCGGCCCGCGCGGCCAGGATCTGGGCGATGTATGCGCGCTCGGCCGCCAGCACGCGCTGGCCATCGGCGGTCCCGAACCATGCCAGCGGCTCGGGTTGACGGTTGGAGGCGGCGGCAGGCATGGTTGGGAATTGTAGAGGACACTCCCGCGTCTGCCGACCGAACTTCATGACAAGCCTTTCCGCACTGACCGCCTTCGACGACAACTACATCTGGGTGCTGACCAGCGACGAAGGCGAGGCGGTGATCGTGGACCCTGGCGATGCCGCACCCGTCCTGGCTGCCGCCCGTGACGGCCTCAGGCCCGCCGCGATCCTGCTGACCCATCACCACGACGACCACATCGGCGGGGTGGCCGGCCTGCTGGCGCAGTGGCCGCACCTGCCGGTGATCAGCGCCGACGACGCGCGCATCACCGCCGCCACCCACAAGGTGGCTGACGGCGAGGCGTTCGAGGTGGCCGGGATGGCGTTCAGGGCCATCTTCGTCCCCGGCCACACCCGCAGCCACGTGGCCTTCCACCGCCAGGCGCCCAGGGGCGAGCTGTTCTCGGGCGATACCCTGTTCAGCCTGGGCTGCGGACGCCTGTTCGAAGGCACCCCGGCGCAGATGCTGGCCTCGCTGGATGCCCTGTCCGCGCTGCCCGACGACACGCCGGTGTGCTGCGGCCACGAATACACCCAGTCCAATGCCGCCTTCGCCCTGACGGTGGAACCGGACAACCGGGCCCTGCAGCAGCGCGCCGCACAGGTGCGAGGCTTGCGCGCCGACGGTCTTGCGACCGTCCCGGTGGACCTGGCCACCGAGCGGGCGACCAACCCGTTCCTGCGCGTGGGGGTGCCCGAAGTGGCCCGTTCGGTCGATACCTGGCTGGGCCATGCCGCCGCGGACCGGGTCGAGGCCTTCGCGGCCCTGCGCCGCTGGAAGGACGGCTTCCGCGCATGACCCGCATCACGCCGGCGCTGTGCCTGCTGGCCCTGGCCGGCGCCATGGCCACGGGGCGAGCGCAGGCCGAAGTGACCCTCGCCCCAGCCCTGGACAGCCCGGCCGCGCAGCCTGCCGCGGCGCCCGGTTCGCTGGCAGCGCCGCCGACGCTGCCGCCGGACATGCGCGACGGCGTGGAGATCTACCAGCAGTTCCGCGACGGCCTGGCCGACCCCGACTGCCAGCCGCAGGCCACAGACGCGCGATGGCAGCGTCAGTTCAGCCATGCGCCTGCACGCCTGGCCGACCGCGAAGACGACATCCTGCCGCTGTTCGGCTATGTGGTCGGCGCGATCCGCGATGCCGGGCTGCCGACCGAGTTCGCGCTGATCCCGTTCGTGGAAAGCGGCTACCGTCCGGCCGCCAGCAACCGCGCCGGTCCGGCCGGACTGTGGCAGTTCGTCCCGCTGACCGCACGCAACCACGGTGTGCGCATGCGCAGCGGCTACGACGGGCGCCTGTCGCCGGTGGACTCGACCCAGGCTGCCGTGCGCTACCTCAAGACCTTGCATGGCATGTTCGGCGGCGACTGGCGGCTGGCGGTGATGGCCTACAACACCGGCGAGAACCGCGTGCTGCAGGCCGTGCGCAGGGGCGGCGCCGGCACGGCAGACGCGCACCCATCGCGGCTGCCTGGGCTCTCGCGCGCCACCTACACCTATGTGCAGAAGCTGCACGCCCTGGCCTGCAGCCTGGAGCAGGCCGGCGAGCGTCCCGACTGGCTGGCCAGCCTGGACCGTCCGGTACCCCGCCTGCAGCCGCTGCAACTGCCGTCCGATTTTGGCGACCTCTCGTCCTGGGCGCTGCGCGAAGGCCACGACGCTGACCAGCTGGCCGGCCTGAACCCTGCGCTGGCCCCGCTGCACGGCGCCCCGGCCGGCGGTCCGCTGTGGGTGTTGGCACCGGCCGCCGAAGGCGCCAGCCTTCCGATCGGCGCCGCCGATCTGATCCCCTCCAACGACGATCCCGCCCGGTTCCTCACCCGCCGCAACGACGAGGGCCGCGACCAGAACCTGGCCACCTCCTACACCGTGGCACGCGGCGACACGCTCTGGTCCATCGCCAGGCGCCATGGCACGCGCACCGCGCAGCTGCAGCGCTGGAACAAGCTGGGCACGCGCAGCACGCTCAAGCCTGGCATGGTGCTGCAGTTGGTCGATCCGGCGCCCTGACGGCCGCGTCCCCACGCCTGGCTGCATGTGCGATGGCACATGTGTTTGGGCTGATCCACCCGGCAGCAAGGCGCCCCGATAGAGGTCTCTGCACGGCAGGCGCGCGCCGACTGCCGGTATCGCCTCGAACCGTTCCACCCTGGGGCCATCGCCGAAGCGACCTCTGGCGACGGCGCCGAACGTGCTGGTCCATGCGATCGGCTTCCCGTGCTCGACCTGGCCGCCGCCATCACCGGCGAGATCGCCTGCCTCGGCGCCGGCTACAACGGCGGGCATGACCGCCATCGGCGCCGACTGGGCAGGATGGTCATGGGTCCCGAAGAAGAACCACCCCATCCCAGCGCGGTTCTTCTTCGGGCCACGGCCTGCGATTAGAGCCGGTCTTCGTGCACGTCCACCTTGAACTGCTTGCGCGTGCGGGTCACGTAATCCTGCACGTCGGCGCTGGCGTAGACCTGGGCCAACTGCTGGCGGAACTGCTCGCGCTGGGTTTCGGGCATCTTGCTCGCGTCGCCCGGATTGATCTTGTCCACGGTGAACACCACCAGGGTGCCGTCTTCCAGCTTGACCTTGCCCACGGCGACCTTGCCCTTGGCCGGCGCCGGCAGGGCGAACAGCGCGGCATTGCCCTTCTGCGAGGGCAGTGGCGCACCGCGCGGCAGGGCCGGGATCTGCACGGACTGCAAGGTCTCCGCGTCGGCGATGGCCTTGAGCCCCTCGCCCTTGTTGACGCGCGCCACGATCGCATCGCCCCGGGCCGCGGCGGCCTTTTCGGCGCGGTCGGCCCGCACCGCGGCGATGACCTGTTCCTTCACCGCTTGCAGCGGCTGGTCCTGCGCCGGGCTGTGGTCGGTGACGCGCACGATGAGGCTGTGTGTGTCGTCGATCTTGATCAGCGGGCTGGCGGTGCGATCGGCGACCTGCTGTTCGTCGAACACATTGCGCAGCGCCGCCGGATTGGCCAGCAGGCCCGGTGCGGTCCGCGCCGAGAACGGGCCGGCCTTCTGCACCTGCAGCCCGGCCGCCTGCGCGGCGGCGGCGAGCGAGTCGGGATTGTCCAGCGTGGCGCTGACCAGCTTGCCGGCGATGTCGTTGTAGTGGCGGGTTGCCGCTTCCCTGTTGGCTTCATTGGCCAGCTGTTCGCGGACCTCTTCGAACGACTTGCCAGCCTGGCCCTTGATCTGGTTCAACCTGATCACGTGATAGCCAAACTCGGTCCTGATCGGGCCGACCACATCGCCGGGTTTGGCGATGGCAAACAGCGCATCCTCGAACGGACCGACCATCATTCCGCGGCTGACCCAGCCCAGCTCGCCGCCATTGGCAGCCGAGCCGGGATCCTTGGAATGGACCCTGGCCAAGGCGGCAAAGTCGGCGCCTGGCGCCCTGGCCTGCGCGGCCAGCCTGGCGGCCTGCGCCTGGGCCGCCTGCTGCGCGGCCACATCGGCGCCTGCCACCAGCGGGATCAGGATGTGCGAAGCCAGGCGCTGCTCGGTGGAGAAACGGCCCTTGTCGGCTTCGTAGCGCTTGCGCAGTTCGGCCTCGTCCACCGTGGCCGGCGGGGGCAGCCTGCTGGCATCGACCTCCACGTATTCGACGCTGACCTGCTCGGGCTTGCGAAAATCGCTGCGGTGCGCCTGGTACCAGGCCTGGGCCTGGGCATCGGTGACCGGCGCGGTGTCCGGCGCCGGGCGCGGCAGCATGGCCAGGGTGACATCGCGGGTTTCGAAGATGGCGCTGACGACCTGTTCGAACTCCTTGTCGGTGACGAATTCGGCCTGAGCCAGGCCCTGCGGCACCAGTGCGATGGTCATGTCCTCGCGCAGTCGCTGCTGGTAGGTCGTCGGCGTCAGGCCTTGCTGGCGCAACAGCGCCGAATAGGTGGCGCCGTCGAACTTGCCGTTGACCTGGAAGCTCGGATCCGAGGCAATCGCCTCGCGCAACGCTTCGTCGCTCACCGCCACACCACTGCGCCTGGCGGCCAGTTCAACCACCTTGCGATCGATCAGGTCCTCGAGCACCTTGCGCTTGTTGTCGATCGCATCGAACTGGCGCGCATCGAACGCCTCGCCCTGCCGCGCCTGCTGGCTCTGACGCTCGTTGCGCAGTGCCATCTGGAAATCCTGCACGCTGATTTCCTCGTGCTGCCAGGCCATCGACACCGGCCACCATGCCGGCGCCGACGCCCACCAGCGAGGCGGCGCCTTGACCGTGGCCACCGAGGTGGCCGGGCCGCCGCTCATGTATTCGTTCACGCCTACGAAGGCGAACGGAATGATCAACAGGCCCATCACCACGGTAGCGATCCAGCCTGAAGTCTTTTCGCGAAGTGTCTGCAGCATCGAGTCGTTGGGTCTGGTTCGGCAAGCCGCGCAGTTTAGCGCAGGTTCCACGCCCGATTCGATGCCGGTGCTGCGTGCGGCACATGACGGCAATGCCAAAAAAAAGCCCGCCGGCAGGGCCGACGGGCGTCTTGAACAATTGGCGGAGTGGACGGGACTCGAACCCGCGACCTCCGGCGTGACAGGCCAGCATTCTAACCGACTGAACTACCACTCCGCATTTTGGAACACGTTGCAAAACTTGTGCTTTCTCCGTTGGGGGAAAGCAAAGCCCCTGATTTCTCAGGGGCTTGGTGACACTGGCGGAGCGGACGGGACTCGAACCCGCGACCTCCGGCGTGACAGGCCAGCATTCTAACCGACTGAACTACCGCTCCGCACTGAACCGTTGCGCTGGTGCATGGTGGGTGCTGAGGGTTTCGAACCCCCGACCCTCTCCGTGTAAAGGAGACGCTCTACCGCTGAGCTAAGCACCCTAGCGAGCAAATTAGTTTACGGCGTCCTTCAGGGCTTTACCAGCCTTGAATGCAGGATTCTTCGAGGCAGCGATGTCGATGTTCTCGCCGGTTTTCGGGTTGCGGCCGGTACGCGCAGCGCGGCCGCGCACCTGGAAGGTGCCGAAGCCCACGATGGTGACCGAGTCACCGCCCTTGAGGGCCTCGGTGATGCTGGCGATGACGGCGTCGACGGCGCGGGTGGAATCAGCCTTGCTCAGGTCGGAACGGCCGGCAACGGCCTCGATCAATTCGGCTTTGTTCATTGAATAACTCCGTGTGCGGTCTGCAACCGCTGAATGAGTGACCGGCCCGGGGCTTGCGCCACTTCGGGCCGGCTGGATCCCGCACACGGCACCTTGGCAAGTGCCCGCGGGGGTGCGGCTTTTATACCAGCCACACCCCCGCATCGCAACCAAAAACCCAATAACGGCGCGGGTTTCAGCGTTTTTTGGGGTTCATGAACCTCACCCGATCAATGTTTGACATCAGGCTGAGTGGCGGTCTTGGAAGATTTGGGCACGGCCACTTTCTTGCCACCGTCCCCCTCGCCCACCGGCCCGACCGGACGCTCCAGCGCCAGGTCCAGCACCTCATCGATCCACTTGACCGGGACGATCTTCATGCCCTTGGTGACGGCTTCTGGGATCTCAGCCAGGTCCTTGCGATTCTCCTCGGGAATGATCACGGTGGTGATGCCGCCGCGCATGGCCGCCAGCAGCTTTTCCTTCAGGCCGCCGATGGCCGAGACGCGACCACGCAAGGTGATTTCGCCGGTCATCGCCACCTCTGCCTTGACCGGGTTGCGGGTCAGGGTCGAGACCAGTGCGGTGACCATCGCGATACCGGCGCTGGGACCATCCTTGGGGGTGGCACCATCGGGGACGTGCAGGTGCACGTCCTGCTTCTGCAGGAAGTTGGTGTCGATGCCCAGGCTCTCGGCGCGCGCGCGCACCACCGACAGCGCGGCCGATGCCGATTCCTTCATCACATCGCCCAGCTGCCCGGTCAGGGTCATGCCGCCCTTGCCCGGGACCAGGGTGACTTCGATCTGCAGCAGGTCACCGCCGACTTCGGTCCAGGCCAGGCCGGTGACCAGGCCGATCTCGTTGGCTTCCTCGGCACGGCCGTAGTCGAAGCGACGCACGCCCTGGTACTTCTCCAGGTTCTTCTCGCTCACGACCACGCGCGCAGCGCCGTTCCTGCCCTTCTTCCTTTCCGGCTGCGGACCGGCCAGGGCGATCTCCTTGACGACCTTGCGGCAGATCTTGGCGATCTCGCGTTCCAGGTTGCGCACTCCGGATTCGCGCGTGTAGTAGCGCACGATGTCGCGCACCGCGCTTTCCTCGATCTTCAGCTCATCGGGCTTGAGCCCGTTGGCCTTGAGCTGCTTGGGAACCAGATACCGCTGGGCGATGTTGAGCTTTTCCTCCTCGGTGTAGCCGGGAATGCGGATGACTTCCATGCGGTCCAGCAGCGGGCCGGGGATGTTGAGCGAGTTGGAGGTCGCCACGAACATCACGTCGGACAGGTCCAGGTCCACTTCCAGGTAGTGGTCGTTGAAGGTGTGGTTCTGCTCGGGGTCCAGCACTTCCAGCAGCGCCGAGGACGGATCGCCGCGGAAGTCCATCGACATCTTGTCGATCTCATCCAGCACGAACAGCGGGTTGCGGGTACCGACCTTGTTGAGGTTCTGCACGATCCGCCCCGGCATCGAACCGACATAGGTACGGCGATGGCCACGGATCTCGGCCTCGTCGCGCACCCCGCCCAGCGACATGCGCACGAACTTGCGGTTGGTCGCCTTGGCGATGGACTGGCCCAGTGAGGTCTTGCCCACGCCGGGCGGGCCGACCAGGCACAGGATCGGGCCCTTCATCTGCTTGACCCGCGACTGCACCGCCAGGTATTCCAGGATGCGCTCCTTGACCTTCTCCAGACCGTAATGGTCGGCATCCAGGGTTTCCTGGGCGACCTTGAGGTCCTTGCGCACCTTGCTGCGCTTGTTCCACGGCACGCCCAGCAGCCAGTCCAGGTAGTTGCGCACCACCGCGGCCTCGGCCGACATCGGCGACATCTGCTTGAGCTTGTTGAGTTCGTTCTTCGCCTTGGTTTCCACCGGCTTGGGCATGCCCGCCTCGGCGATCTTGCGCGCAAGGTCCTCCAGTTCGTTGGGCGCATCATCCATCTCGCCCAGCTCCTTCTGGATCGCCTTCATCTGTTCGTTGAGGTAGTACTCGCGCTGGCTTTTTTCCATCTGCGACTTGACCCGGCCGCGGATGCGCTTTTCCAGCTGCTGGACGTCGATCTCGCCGTCGACCAGGCCCACCAGCAGCTCCAGGCGCTCGCCCACGGGGATGGTTTCCAGCAGCTTCTGCTTGTCGCTCAGGCGCACGCCCAGGTGTGCGGCGATGGTATCGGCCAGACGGCCGGGCTCATCGATGCCCGACAGGGTCTGCAGCAGTTCCGGCGGCAGCTTGCGGTTGGTCTTGACGTACTGCTCGAACAGGCTCATCAGCGAGCGCGCCACCGCCTCGATCTCGCGCGATTCGGCGGCCTCGTCCACGTCGATTTCCTCACCCTGGCCGTACAGCGCGTTCTCGCGGTCGACAATGTCGGTCACGTTGACGCGCGAGACACCTTCCACCAGCACCTTGATGGTGCCGTCGGGCAACTTCAGCAGCTGCAGGACCTGGGCCAGCGTGCCGATCTGGTAGAGGTCGGCGGAGGCGGGATCGTCGGTCTCGGCCGACTTCTGCGCGACCAGCAGGATGCGCTTGTCGGCCACCATTGCCTGCTCGAGCGCGCGCATCGACTTGTCGCGGCCGACAAACAGCGGGATGACCATGTGCGGGAAGACGACCACGTCGCGCAGGGGCAGGACGGGCAGGTTCAGGATCTGGGGTTCGGAACGGGCCATGGGGGGCTCCAGGAAGCGTACGGGAGGGCAAATCTTCTGGACACCAGATGATGTCGCAAGAACGCCAATGGCCCCGTTATGGGGCCATTGGCGGGGCGATGCAAGCAGGAAACTGAACCTCTCGCGATCAGGATCCTGTCCTCATTCGGCCGAGGCGACCTTCGGCGGTGCAGGCGGATTCTGGTAGATCAGGTAGGGCTCGGACTTGTGCTCGATCACCGACTCGTCCACCACCACCTTGCCGACGTTTTCCAGCGACGGCAGGTCATACATGGTGTCCAGCAGCACCGCCTCGACGATGGTGCGCAGGCCACGGGCACCGGTCTTGCGCTTGAGCGCCTTCCTGGCGATGGCCGACAGCGCGTCGGGACGGAATTCCAGCTCCACCCCTTCCATGTCGAACAGGCGCTTGAACTGCTTGGTGATGGCGTTCCTGGGCTCGGTCAGGATCCTGATCAGGGCCGGCTCGTCCAGCTCCTCCAGCGTTGCCACCACCGGCAGGCGACCGACGAACTCGGGAATCAGGCCGAACTTGATCAGGTCCTCGGGCTCGACCTCGGACAACACCTTGCCGATTTCCGGCTTCTTGGCCGAGGACTTCACCTTGGCGCCGAAGCCAATGCCGCTCTGCTCGGTGGACCGGGCCTGGATGATCTTGTCCAGCCCGGCGAACGCACCACCGCAGATGAACAGGATGTTCCTGGTGTCCACCTGCAGGAATTCCTGCTGCGGATGCTTGCGCCCGCCCTGCGGCGGGACGCTGGCCACGGTGCCTTCAATCAGCTTCAGCAGGGCCTGCTGTACGCCTTCACCGGAGACATCGCGGGTGATCGAGGGGTTTTCGCTCTTGCGCGAGATCTTGTCGATCTCGTCGATGTAGACGATGCCCTGCTGGGCCTTGTCCACGTCGTAGTCGCACTTCTGCAGCAGCTTCTGGATGATGTTTTCCACGTCCTCGCCCACATAGCCGGCCTCGGTCAGCGTGGTGGCATCGGCAATGGTGAACGGCACGTTCAGCAGGCGTGCGAGGGTCTCGGCCAGCAGCGTCTTGCCCGACCCGGTGGGGCCGACCAGCAGGATGTTGGACTTGGCCAGTTCGACGTCGTCGCTCTTCTGCCGGCTCTCGATGCGCTTGTAGTGGTTGTAGACGGCCACCGCGAGGGTGCGCTTGGCGCGCTGCTGGCCGATCACGTACTGGTCGAGCACCTCGAGGATCTCGCGCGGCTTGGGCAGCGAACTGCGCGCCGACTGCGCTTTTTCCTCGAGTTCCTCACGGATGATGTCGTTGCACAGCTCCACGCACTCATCGCAGATGAACACGCTTGGCCCTGCGATCAGCTTGCGGACCTCGTGCTGGCTTTTGCCGCAGAACGAGCAGTACAGGATCTTGTTACTGTCGCCCGAACGGCCTTGGCGGTCTTCGCTCATGCTTGTTTTACCCACTCACTGCGGCCCCCGCGGGGGCATTCGATTTCGAGAATAACACCGGTTCGGCGCCGATGGCGCCCAGCCGCCGGGACGCTGGAGGATGACAGCGGAACGCTGGCCAGCAACCATGCACGCGCCCGGCGGACAAGCACCTGGACGCCGGTCACGCCTGAACCACAGCGCGCCTGGACGTTGCCGCCCGGCGCCTGCACGCCGGCGGGACCGACCGCAGCCGCCCCGCCACGTTCAGGCCGACTGGATCGACTCGTCCGGACGGCGCTCGAGCACCTCATCCACCAGGCCGTAGGCCTTGGAGTCGAACGCGCTCTTGAAGTTGTCGCGTTCGGTATCACGGGCGATGGTTTCCAGCGTCTGCCCGGTGTGCCTGGCCAGGATCTCGTTGAGCTTGTGGCGCAGGGTCAGGATTTCACGGGCGTGGATGTCGATGTCGGTGGCCTGGCCCTGGAAGCCGCCCAGAGGCTGGTGGATCATCACCCGCGAGTTGGGCAGCGCGTAACGCTTGCCGGCCGCGCCGGCGGCCAGCAGCAGCGCACCCATCGAGGCGGCCTGGCCGATGCAGATGGTGCTCACGTCCGGCTTGATGTACTGCATGGTGTCGTAGATGGCCATGCCGGCGGTGACCACGCCGCCGGGCGAGTTGATGTACAGGCTGATGTCCTTCTCGGGGTTTTCGGCCTCCAGGAACAGCATCTGCGCCACGATCACGTTGGCCACATGGTCATCGACGCCGCCCACCAGGAAGATGACCCGTTCCTTGAGCAGGCGGGAGTAGATGTCGTAGGCGCGCTCGCCGCGGCTGGTCTGCTCGACCACCATCGGAACGAGGTTCAAGGCCTTGGTCTGGTTATCCATGGAATGAGGCACCTTTTTTGTTGTTGGATCCGCACCGAAAGTGCGTGGTAATGCGCTGGATCCCGCCTCATCTCACTGGTCCGGCCCCGTGGCGGGACCGGAGCGATGGCGAAACCATACGCCGTTATTGCCGGATGGCGTCCTGGAAGGACAGTGCCTGTTCCTGGTGCTGGGCGCGCTCGGCGATCCAGTCGATCACCTGCTCCTCCATCACGCGGGACTGCAGCCCGGACATCATCTGGGGATCGTTGCGGTACAACTCAATGACCTGCTCGGGCTCTTCATAGGTCGAGGCGATCAGGCGCAGGGTGTCCTGCACGCGCTTGGGGTCCAGGCGCAACTGGTTGCGGCGGGCGACCTCGCCCACCAGCAGCCCGACCAGCACGCGCTTGCGGGCGGCATCCATGAACGCCTGGTGCGCACCTTCCGGCGGCTGAACATCCTGGCCCTGGCGCCGGGCCTGGTCGACCTGCTGGGCCAGCATGGCGCGGGCTTCATTCTCGACCAGGCGCTCGGGCATCTCCACCGATGCGTAGGCGGCGATCAGCTGCTCGCCCACTTCGCGGCGCAGACGATTGGCCAGCGCGCCCTTGAGCTCACGCTCCAGGTTGATGCGGATGTCGGCGCGGAACTGGCCTTCGTCCCCGGTCTTGACGCCGAAGCTCTTGATGAAGTCCTTGTCCACCGGCGGCAACACCGGCTCGGACACCTCGGTGACCTTCAGGTGCACCTGGGCACGCTGGCCAGCCAGTTGCGGCACGCGCCAGGTGGCCGGGAAATCGACGGTGATTTCCTTCTCCTCGCCCGTGGTCATGCCGACCAGGGCCTGTTCGATCCCGGCGAACATCACGCCCGAACCGATCAGGGTGGCGCCGGTCTCGATGCCCTCGGCGGGCAGACGCGCCTCGCCGGCCTGCGACCAGGTTTCCAGGGTCACCCGGTCGCCCTCGGCGGCGGCGCGCTCGACCGGCTGGAAGGTGCGCCGCTGCAGGCGCAGGTTCTCGATCATCTGGTCGACGTCGGCGTCGGTCACTTCGGCGGTGTGACGGACGACGCTGAGCCCGGACACGTCGATGTCGCCAAAGTCCGGCACCACTTCAAAGGTGGCCACCCACTCCAGCTCGCCCTCGCCGACCGGCTCCAGGCGCGGGGTGCCGGCCAGTTGCAGGGCCTGCTCGCGCACGGCCGAATCGAAGGTCTCGCGCAGCAGGCCATCCAGGGCCTCGGCGCGGACCTGCTTGCCGAAACGCTGCTCGATCACCTTGGGCGGCACCTTGCCGGGGCGGAAGCCCTTGATCCGCACGGTGCGGCTGAGCTCGCGCAGGCGGCCACCGATGTGGCTGTCCAGGCGTTCGGCCGGCAGCGAGAAACTCATGCGGCGCTCGAGGCTGCCGGTCGATTCGACGGAAACGTTCATGTCACTGGCTCCTGCAACCGCGGCGCTCGAGGCCGCGGGTCATCGTTGAGAAAGGGATTGGCTTGCGTGCGGGGCGTCCAGAAGCCGCCTTCACCCTTGCCGAACGCGCTAGTTTGGCCGATCAGCCACGGTTTGACCACTGAAGCGACGGTTTTCGTTGACAGTTCGACCCGCGATCCAGACAATACCCATCCTTTCCGGCGCCAGCCGTCGGCAAGGACCGGCGATTTGCCGGCCCGCTCAAGGTTTCCGGGGTATAGCGCAGTCTGGTAGCGCGCCTGCTTTGGGAGCAGGATGTCGGGGGTTCGAATCCCTCTACCCCGACCATCGATCGCAGTGGGCCAGACAGGTCAGGTCCGGGTGCAGTTCCAGCCGGGCGCCCGTAGCTCAACTGGATAGAGCACCGGCCTTCTAAGCCGGCGGTTACAGGTTCGATTCCTGTCGGGCGCGCCAATCCAGTGGCGGCAAGGCTGGTGTAGTGCGGTTCACTGGTGGCTGTAGCTCAGTTGGTTAGAGTACTGGATTGTGATTCCAGATGTCGGGGGTTCGAGTCCCCTCAGCCACCCCAATCCGCGTAGATTTGCCCCATATGGGGTTTGCAAATCCGAAGCCCTCGCGTACACTGCGCGACCAGTTTTCGGGGCCGTTAGCTCAGTTGGTAGAGCAGTTGACTCTTAATCAATAGGTCCAAGGTTCGAATCCTTGACGGCCCACCAAACAAAAAGGCACCCAGCGATGGGTGCCTTTTTTATGCTTGAATCGGTGCCGCATGCCGACGCCGGAGCTCGCCTGCGCCGTGCATCCGGCGCAGGCGGCAGCTTCTTCAGTTGCGCGACTGCAGCTTGGACAGCAGGCGCAGGAACTCGATGTACAGCCACACCAGCGTGACCATCAGGCCGAAGGCGCCATACCACTCCATGTACTTGGGTGCGCCCTGCTCGATTCCATTCTCGATGAAGTCGAAATCCAGCACCAGATTGAGCGCGGCGATGACCACCACGAACAGGCTGAAGCCGATGCCGACCAGGCCGGATTCATGGATGAAGGGGATATTCACATTGAAGAAGCCCAGGATCATCGTCGCCAGGTAGACCAGGAAGATGCCGCCGGTCGCCGCCGCCACCCCCAGCTTGAAGTTCTCGGTGGCGCGGATCAGACCGCTGCGGTAGGCGAACAGCAGCGCGAACAGCGTGCCGAAGGTCAGCAGCACAGCCTGAAACACGATGCCGTTGAAGCGGAACTCGTACATGGCCGAGATCGAGCCCAGGAAAAAGCCCTCCACTAGCGCATACAGCGGCGCCGTGATCGGCGCCCAGGTCTTCTTGAAAATGGTGATCAACGCCAGGATGAAGCCGCCGATGGCGCCGCCGATCATGTAACCGGCCACGCCCTGGGCGATCGCCGCCTGGCCGTCGGCGCCAGTGACGATGGACTGGCTCCAGGCAAAGGCCGCGGTAAGCACCGTGAGCAGCAACAGCAAGCCGGTCTTGTTGACGGTTCCGCTGAGGGTCATGGCGCCCGCGTCGCGTGCGACCACCGCGCCGGAGCTCAGGTCGAGGAAGGTGGACTGCTTGAGAGCAGGATTGCCGCTACGAACCATGGATGTGTCCCGTCGTTGTTGAGATGCTGGTGCGAAAGGCGGGACTCGAACCCGCACGAACTTGCGTCCGCTGGAACCTAAATCCAGTGCGTCTACCAGTTCCGCCACTCTCGCAAGGTGAGCCATTCTAGCCGGCTGGATGCCGGACCGCGATGAGGGCCGCCCGGCTTGCAGGCGCCGGAGCGCTAGCGTGCAGCAGGATCTGGAAGGTGCAGGCGGGCGCGCTCCAGCCACCACAGCGCCGCTGCGCAGGCCAGCAGGCCCAGCAGCCACGGCCAGGCACGCCCGCGCCTGGCCGGCACCGTCTCCGCCGGGGGCCGGGAGCCGGCGGCGCCCGCAAACATCGCCAGTTGCCGGGTCGCCAGCGCCTGTCCGGCGGCCTTCAAGGCCCGTCCTTGCGCTGCCTGATGGACGTGGAAGGGCTGGGCGCCGCCTGCGTGGGCCAACTGGTGCCAACCGGGCTGGCGTGGCCAGTAGCCGGCGCAGTGACCGGCCCGCGGGTCCGGGACCAGGGAGGTCGGCTGGCCATCGGGCGCGGCCACCTGCGCAGGACCGGTCAGGCCGCACAGGGTGATGCGCTCGCCCGGCCAGGCATGGGCGTCAACGGTCGCCAGAGCCTGGCCAGGGCGGGCCAGGATCGCCAGCGCCCTGCTCCACATCTGCGCATGCAGGTCCGGATGCCCGGCCAGGACCAGGCGGAAGCTGTCCAGTGGCGTCCACAGGCCGACGCGACCGCGACCGTGGGCGCGCCAGACCGCAAGCAGCTGGCCGCCCTGGGCGTTCAACAGCGGCGCCGCATCGAGCCCTGCCAGCCCGAGCTTGCGGTAGCTGACGTCCGGCGACTTCGATGCCTGCGCCGGGGGTTGGGCAGCGCCGGGGGCAGCGCTCGCCGACGCCGTGGCTTCGCCCAGGTCCGGGCGCGGGGAGGCCACCGCGGCCGTGCCGACCTCGCGCCCGGCCTGTCGCAGCTGGAAGCCGAGCCTGCGCAGGTCCGCGCGCAGCGCGGCATCCGGTGCGGTGTCGGCGCGCAGCAGCACGCCCAGGCCGCCGCGGACTGCTTCCAGCAAGGCCTGCCGCTGCCCGGCGCCCAACCCGGACCATGCGCGGGCGTCGAGGATCACCACGTCCAGCTGGCCCAGGTCGGCGGCCGTGAGCGAAGCCGGACCGGACCGCAGCTGCACGCCGCCGCCGATGCCGATGCGCGCATCGGCCTGCATGTCGGCGTCGGCGATCCAGCGCCGCAGGTATTTCAGTTCCGGGCCCGCAGCGCCGGCCAGGACCAGCACCCGCGGCGGCCGGGTCTGCGCGATCCACACCGGCACCGCCAGCTGCTCGACCCGACCCCCGGCCGCATCCAGCAGCTGCAGCGAAAACTGCACCGTCCCGGGCACGCGTACGCTGCCGGCCAGCTGGAATCGGCCCGAAGCCGGCAGGCTCTGCGCGTCCACACGCAGCCCGGCCGGATCGCGCAGCTCCACCCGCCCCCCTGGCACGCCATTGGCACGTCCGTGCACCGCGAACGCGCCACCGGCAGGCACCTGCGCCGGGCTGGCCAGCTGCACGATGCCGCGCGGGAGATCGGCGGCGACAAAATCCACCGGCAGCGCGCCGGCCGCGTCCTGGTCGCGCCCGACCAGCCCGGCGCCGACCACACGCAGGCCGCTGGTGCCGGGGCGCTGACGCAGGGCGGTGGCCAGGTCGGGAACGCGCACGGCCGACGGCAGCGGCGGCGCCTCCGGCAGGGCAACCAGGCTGCCGCCGGCGCTGCGGCGAAGTTGGCTTTCCGTGGCGTCTGCCGTGGCCACCACCAGCGTGTCGGCCTTCCCGGGAAGCGGCGGCGGCAGCATCGTCAGGTACAGCAGCCCGGCAAGCGCTGGCTGTCCGATCAGCTGCAGGACCAGGCGCCAGCGTGGTCCGCGCGCTTCGGCGGTCAGGCGCCGCTGCCGCCACAGCAGGCGCACGATCGCCAGCAGCGTGGCGATGCCCAGGATCACGGCCACCGAGGTTGCAGGATTCATGGCCGCGCCTCGCGCGCCGCTTCGAGCGCGTCCAGGTAGCGTTGCCCGACCTGATCGGCGGGCGGCCGCCGCTGCACCTGCGCCGGTGGGCGCGCGAGCGCGGTCCACAGCAACGCCCGCAGGTGCCCCCGGCAGGCTGCGCAGGCAGGTTCATTGCGGACCCGGTCAAGCGCTGCGGCGAAGGCGAGCGGGTCCTCGACCTCCATCGGGTGATCGCCCAGCCAGCGCTGCAGCTGCTGCAGCAGGTCCGCATCGGCGGTGGCGCCCGGATGGTCGCCCAGCGCCTGCCAGGCGCGCAGCGGGGCTGGATCCGGCGCGGTCGCCGCCGAGACCTTGATCTGGGCGGGGCTCAGGCCGGTGCGGTCGCCACGCAGGCGGCGGCCGGGATCGATCGGCGGCAGCTCCGGCCCGACGCGCGCCAGGTACACGCGTTCTGCCTGCTGCACCTGCTTGATCAATTCCAGCGCCTTGTACGCGAAGGGCAGCGCCAGCTCCGGCTGGCCCTGGCGCAGGTGCAGCTCCGACTGCCACATCTGGTCCAGCGCGGCCTTCAGGGTGGCGCGTGTCTGCGGGTCCAGCAGCGTGGCCGCCTCGGCTTGGTCGTGGGTGTGGCCAAACTCGGCCAGCACATCGGCCTGGCGACCAAGGCCGGCCGCGGGTGCGGCCGGTTCGCCGGCGTGATCGTCGTGCGCCTGCCGGTCGGAGGCAGCCGCCGTGGCGGGTGCGGAACTGTCGGCCGTGGCGGAGGTCGGCGCCGGGGGCGGCTTGGGCGCACCTTCGGCCTCCTCACCCAGGAATTGCCCGTAGCGCAGCCGCAGGATGCGCTGGTCCACGCCAATCGCGTCCGAGCGCGTGACGAAGCCCTGCGCCGGCAGTCGCCGCTTCTGCTCCAGCAGTGCCTGGGCATCGATGATGATCTGGCGCTGGCTGCGGAAGTAGGCCGGCAGCGCCTTCTTGACGATGCCGTCCAGCCCGCCCGCCTGGCTGCCAAGGTCCGGGGGCCAGCGCAGGATCAGGCTGGCGCTGCGTGCCTGCTGCGGGACGGGGCGGCGGTTGTCGCACACGATCAGCTGCACGATCAGGTCATCACCCACTGCCATGCCCAGCGCGAGCGGATCGAGCGTCCGGCCGAAGCGCCGGGCGCTGGCCGGGCCGCTGCCGGTCAGGGTCAGCAAGCTCTCCCTGAAGGCGATGTTCTCGCCACTGCCCTGGGCCAGGACCACGCGCAATTGGGCGGCGGCAGCCACGCCGTAGTCGTCGTGCACGGCGAACGCCAGCGGCCATCGCGTCTGCCCTTCCTGCAGCAGGGTCAGGCTTTGCTCGGGCTGCAGCACGCGCACCTGCGGCGGGCGATCGGCGATCGCGTCCAGCCGATGGGCCCGGCGCTGCTGCAGCGGCGGCGCGTCTTCGAGCGCGATCCGGTACAGCGCCGAGTGCTGCAGGACATGGCTGCCGCGCCAGTCCTCACCCTCGCGCCGCAACGCCACCCGGCGCCCATCGTGGAACACCAGCGCTGCGCCGCGCGGCTGCGGAGCGAAGCGCAGCGTCCATTGCAGTTGCGTCCCCACCGCAGCGCGGGCATCCAGCGCTGGAGTCTCGCGCGCAGCCTGCCCGGTGTAGGCCGGTGGGCGCAGCTGCAGGCGCTGGGCGCTGATGACCGTGAACCCGGCCGGTTGTGCGCGCGGCGATTGCACCGTTGCCGGGCGGACCGTGGCCGCCGGCCGCGCCGGCCACCACACCAACGCCGCACCCGCCGCCGCAGCCAACAGCAACGACGCCAGCAGCCGTGGCCAGCGCCACGGCAGCGCCAGCCGGGGTGCAGACGCGCACAGCCGTTGCTGCAGCCGAGCCTGCTGCAGACGCTGCAGCGGCGTCAGGCCCTGCGGCAGGGCGAACAGCAGATCGGCGCTGTCCTCCATGTCCGCGCGCGCGTCGAGCCGACCAACCACCCACGCCCGGTCCAACGATCTGCTCGCCGAAGCGGCCGCCACGGCCATCGCGACGATCGCGATGGCCAGGACCGCCAGCGCCGCCGCCGCACCGGCCAGTCGCCAGGTCAGCGCACAGGCCACCGCCGCCCACGGCGCCAGCAGGACCAGCCATTCCAGCAAGCGCTGGGTGCGTGCGCGTTGCCACGCCTTGTGCAGGACCCCGGTGCTCATGCAGCCACCTTCCGGCGCGGCGAGGTGGCCAGCCAGCGCTCGCACAGGAACAGCAAGGCGATGGCCAGCTGCAGCCAGGGCTGCAGCTGGCGCGGGCTCGGCGCCCACGCCGGCGCACCGGCCTGTGGGGCATGGTCGGGAGCAAGGCCGCGGGAAGGCGGCGGCGGTGGCCGCTCCAGCAGCGCTCGCAGCCGCTGCGGGAAATCGGCCTGGAGCAGCTGCGGCATCTGCGCCGGCGCCAGCGCGCGGGTGAAGCGCAGCACTCGGCCCTGGCCGTGGGCCACCCCTTCCACCAGCGCCTCGCCGCGGTCATCGCTCCACAGCGGCGACATCGGCGACTGGGGGGTCCAGGGGCTGCGCGCGTCGAGCAGGGCGGTGCCGCCCGCCGCGACCCACCGCTGCGCCGCCGACGGCAGCGGCTCCGGCGCCAGCCACACCAGGGTCTGGGCCGCGCCCAGTGGAGCCAACGCCTGTCCGTCGGGCGCGGTTGGCAACGGCGCTGCAGCGCCGCCGGACCACGCCACATGCGCAGCGCGCAGATAGCGCAGGGCCGGCGCGCTGTCGGCTGCATGGTGCACGACCAGCTGCGGCGCAGGCCGTGCCGCAACGGCGGCCGGTCCCGCCGCTGCGCCGGCAAGCACATGCCAGGCCACCGTGCGCGAAAGCCGCACGCGCTGCGCGTCCAGGCCGTCGAGTTGCGCCGGCGCGACCACCGTCAATGTCGCGCCCGCGGGCAGTTCGGCATCGAGCTCGCGCAGCAGGCTGGACACCGGCACCGGGCCGCGGGGTGCCGGCTGCTCCACGGCCGGGAAGCCGGGCGCCAGCCAGTGCCATCGGGCATCGGGGGCCTCCACCACCCCGCGCGCCGCCTGCACCGGCACCCCCGGCACCAGCGCCACCCATGGCGTGTCGGCGGCCGCGCCGTACAGCGCCGGCCGCGCCAGCAGCAGCGCCAGCAGTGCCAGCAGTGCCAGCCGCAGCAACAACAGCGGCCATTCATCCAAGCGCACCCGGCTGCGGGGCCTGGGCCGTGCACGCAGCCAGCGCAGTGCGGCAAACGGGGTAGGACGCTGCTCGCTGCGCCGCGCCAGGTGGATCAACAACGGCAGCAGCAAGGCCGCCAGTGCGGCCAGCCCCGCCGGCAGGAGCAGCACCAGGTTCATCGCGCGCCGGCTGGTGCTTGCAGCAGCTGGCGCAGCGATGCATCCAGCGGCTGGTCGAGGTAGTGCACGGCCTGGCGGATGCCGGCCGCCTGCAGCCGCGCTGCCAGCGCCTGTTGGGCGGCGCCGAAACGCGCCAGGTACTGGCCGCGCAACGCGGCGCCATCGCCCAGCAGTTCCTCGCCGGTTTCCGGATCGACAAAGCGGTGCCCGCCGCGGAACGGAAAGTCGCGTTCCTCGGTGGTCAACACCTGCAGGTGCAGGACCTCGCGGCGCGCGGCGGCGAGCTGTTCGGCCAGGGCGATGCCGGCTTCATCGAAGCCGTCGCCGATCATCAGCACCAGGTCGTTGGCCGCCACGCGTTCCCACAGCGGGCGCAGGCCCTGCAGCGGCGGCCAGGCCCCGCCGGCGTCCAGCGCATGCAGCTCCAGCCACAGGCGGTCACGCTGGCGGGCGCCGATGGCGGCCGGCATCAGCCGCAGGCGGCCGCCCTGGACGGCGACCATGCCGAACGCATCGCCCTGGCGCAGCGCAAGTTCGGCCACGCACGCGGCCAGGGCCTTGATCGCATCCAGCCGCGAGCCGCCGGTGCCGTCACCATCGGCCTGGCCGGCCGACGCGGTGGCGTCGAGCAGCAGCCACACTGTCAGCGGGCTTTCGCGCTCGGATTCGCGCACGAAGAAACGGTCGCTGCGCGCGTACAGCTTCCAGTCCACCTGGCGCAATTCGTCACCCTGCTCGTAACTGCGGTACTGGGCGAATTCCATGCCGGCGCCGCGGCTGCGGCTGGCGTGCAGGCCGATGCCGCGTGCGCCGGTGGAGCGCCGCGACAACAGCTGCAGCCCGCGCAGCCGGCTGCGCACGTCCGCCGGGATCGGGTCGAAGGCCGCGCCCATCCGTGCAGCCGCTCAGCCAGCCAGCGGCACGCGCTGCAGCAGCACAGCCACCACCTCGTCGGCACCCTTCTGCTCGGCTTCGGCGGCGAAGGACAGCAGCAGGCGATGGCGCATGACCGGGGCGGCCAGGGCGGCGACGTCCTCGCGGGTGGCGGCCAGGCGCCCGTGCAGCAGTGCGCGTGCCTTGCACGCCAGCACCAGCGACTGCCCGGCGCGTGGTCCGGCGCCCCACTTGACCCATTGCCGGATCTGCGCCGGCGCGTGTTCGCCCGGGCGGCTGGCGCGTACCAGCCGGGTGATCCAGGCCAGCAGGTCTTGGCCCAGGTGGACTTGGCGCACGCGTGCCTGCAGCGCCAACACCTGGGCTGCGTCCATCACTGGCGGCACTTCGCCGAGGTGGGTGCCGGTGGTCTGGGCCAGGATGTCGCGCTCCTCCTGCTCGCTGGGGTAATCCACCCGCACGTGCAGCAGGAAGCGGTCCAGCTGCGCCTCGGGCAGAGGATAGGTGCCGGCCTGTTCGATCGGGTTCTGGGTGGCCAGCACGAAGAACGGCGCCGGCAGCGAATAGGTGGTGCCGGCGTAGCTGACGGTGCGTTCCTGCATCGCCTCCAGCAGCGCGGCCTGGGTCTTGGGCGGGGTGCGGTTGAGTTCGTCGGCCAGCAGCAGGTTGGTGAAGATCGGACCGGGTTGGAAGCGGAAGCGGCGGTGGCCGGTGCCGTGGTCTTCCTCCAGCAGCTCGGTGCCCAGGATGTCGCTGGGCATCAGGTCCGGGGTGAACTGCACGCGCCGGAACTGCAGTTCCAGCGCCTGTCCCAGCGACCGTACCAGCAGGGTCTTGCCCAGCCCGGGCGCGCCTTCCAGCAGGCAATGGCCGCCGGCCAGCAGGCCGATCAGCAGCTGTTCGACCACATCGTGCTGACCGACCACGGCCTGGGCCAGCGCGCGGCGCAATTGGTCCAGCCTGGCCAGTTCGGTCTGCACGTCGGTTTCGGTGAGGGTGTTCATGGGGGCAGGCCAATGCAATGGGGCGAAACGGATGTGGACGGGGCGGGTTTCGACGCCCCACCGGGATTCCCGCGGGCCTGCGCAAGGCGGGTCGAGACCCGCCCTACGTTGAAAGCGGTGGTCATGAGGTCAACGCATACATGACGATGTTGACCGCGAACCGGGTATTGTCCTCGGCCAGGAAGCGCTTGTTGCGCCAGTCGTAGTCCCATTCGCAGCCATAGTCCTTGTTGCTGTACAGCAGGCCCAGCCGGCCGTCGATCTCGATCCCGCTCAGCCATTCGTGCACCAGGTCGTCGCCCCAGCCATTCAACTCGAACGCGGTGGCCGGCGGTCCGTCCGGGAACTGGAAGAAGCTGCGGTACAGCCGGTGGTCGTTGCCCAGCCTGTTCAGTGCCCGGGGTCCGAAAATGGCCGCCATCTGTGCCTCGAATGACTTGGCGAACAGGCCGTCGATGTCGTGGTTGCAGTCGTCCACCAGCACGAAGCCGCCATTGCGCACGTAGCGCTCGAAGTGGCGGCGTTCGAGCGGGTTGAATTCGACCAGCTTGTGCCCGGCCAGGTAGCAGAACGGGGCGGTGAGCATCGCCGGGTCCGACAGCGCCAGCACGTGCTCCTTCGGGTCCACGCGCAGGTTGGTGTAGTCGATCAGTGCGGTAATCAGGTTCGACGGCATGCGCGCGTCCACGTCCCAGTCGCCGGAGTCGTAACGCAACCGCGTGAACCAGAAGTCGTAGTCGGCCGTGGCGCCGCGTGCAGCGCGCCATGGCAGCAGCGCGCCGGCCGCGGCGCCCAGCATCAGGCGCAGGAACGCGTTGCGGTTCATCGCTCGCGCGGGCAGGCGCCCGACAGCGCGGCCGGCGCGTCCACCCTGGCCATGCCTACACTGCGTCCGACAGCGAGGTGAAGGTGAAATCGCGCAGTTTCAGCGGCGGGATCAGCATCGATCCGGAAAGCTCGTCGCCGCTCAGCAGCACCGGCTTGCCGATCTCGTCGATGTTGTTGAGCATGATCACCGGCGATTCATTGAAACGGAAGTTCTTCACCGGGTAGCGGATCTGCCCGTTCTCGATGTAGAACGTGCCATCGCGCGTCAGCCCGGTCAGCAGCACCGTCTGCGGGTCGACCATGCGGATGTACCAGGTCCGCGTGACCAGGATGCCCTTCTGGGTCTCGCGCACCAGGTCGGCGGTGCTCTTGCCGCTGCCGGCCATGATCAGGTTGCCGGGCGCGGCCTGTGCGGCCTTGCCGTTCTTCTGCGCCCAGTAGCGCGAATAGTCCAGCGCCTGAACCTTGCCGTCCTTGACGTACTCCAGCTTGCCGCGCGGCAGGCCCTGGTCGTCCCACGGCAGGGCCGGGGCCTCCGGATGGGCGGGATCGGCATAGATGTGCACGCGCGGGTCGTAGACCTGCTCGCCCAGCTTGTTGCCGCCGCCCTTCCTGGACAGGAAACTGCGGCCTTCATCGGCCTGGCGCGCATCGAACATGCGCATCATGAAGCCGATCAGGCCGGCGGCAGCCGCCGGCTCCAGGATCACCGTGTACTTGCCCGGTTCCAGCGCCCTGGCAGCGGCCGAGTCACGCGCCTTCTGCATGGCCACGCGCACCTCCCGCCCGGCGTCGAAGGCACTGGCGTCGGCCAGCGTGCGACCCACCCAGCCCGACCCGCGACCATCGTCGGTGCGCACGGTGCAGGTGTAGTTGAAGCCGGTGGCCTGCTGGTAGCCGAAATTGCCGTTGCTGTTGGCGATCGCAGCAAAGCTGTGGCCGTCCTGCAGGAAGCCGGCGGCAACCATGTTTGCCGCCTTGCACGGGGCGATGGAATCGGCCGCGGCCTTGGCCCTGAACTCCGGGGTGATCGCCGCCGTGGCCGCGTTGAAGGTGGGCGTGGCGGTGTAGGCCTGCTTGCCCACGGCCGGCACGAATTCGGGGTTCTCCGGCGCCAGCCGCGCCAGGTCCTCGGCCCGGCGCACCACCCGCTCGAGCGCGGCATCGTCGAACTCGTTGATGGTGGCGGTACCCACGCGCTTGCCAAAGGCGACCTGCACCGCAAGCTCGGCATTGTTGACGATGCCGCTGGTGGAGATGTCGTTCAGCGCGAAACGGATGTTGCCCTCGCGCGCGCCGGTGAGGCTGGCACTGCATTCATCGGCCTTGCTCAGGGCGATGACCTTGTCGAGGATGGCTCTGGCCTGCGGTTCGGTGAAGATGGTCATTGCAGATCTCCTTGCCGGTCAGCCGAGGCTGCGCGCGGTGTTGATGACGTTGATGCCGTCGAAGCGCGCGGTCGATGACCCATGCGACACCGCCGAGATCTGTGGCGGCTGGCCCTTGCCGTCGAAGAACGAGCCCCCCATGCGATAGTCGCTGCTGTCGGCCATGGCGCTGCACGCGTTCCAGAACTCCGGCGTGCGGATCTGGTAGGCCACGTCTTCCAGCATGCGGGTGATCCGGCCCTGCTTGATCTCGTAGAACAGCTGCCCGCCAAACTGCGCGTTGTAGCGTTGCTGGTCGATCGAGAACGAGCCGTCGCCGATGATGTAGATGCCGTTGTCCACGTCCTTGATCAGCTCGGCCACGCTCAGCGGGGTCTTGCCCGGGGCCAGCGACACGTTGGCCATGCGCTGGAACTGCACGCTTGACCAGGAATCGGCATAGCAGCAGCCATCCGACTCCTGCTTGCCCAGGATATGGGCCTGGTCACGGATGGCCTGGTAGTCCACCAGGATGCCGTCCCGGATCAGGTCCCACTGCTTGGTCTTGACCCCTTCGTCGTCGTAGGCGACTGCGCCCAGGCTGCCCGGCTGCACCTTGTCGGCGAAGATGCTGACCTTGTCGCTGCCGTACTGGAAGCCCGACTGGCGCTTGTCCAGCGTGGCAAAGCTGGTGCCAGCATAGTTGGCCTCGTAGCCCAGCACGCGGTCCAGCTCGGTGGCGTGGCCCACCGACTCGTGGATGGTGAGCCAGGTGTGCGAGGGATCCAGCACCAGATCGTACTTGCCGGGCTTGACCGAAGGCGCCTTGAGCTTTTCCTGCGCCTGTCTGGCCGCCGCGATGGCGTCCTCGCGCATGTCATAGGACAGGCCGTAGTTGACCACCCCGTTGGGCGAGACGAACTTGCCCGAGGCATCGCCGTCCAGATATTCGAAGCCCAGCCCCATCGGCGCCGACAGCCCGTCGCGGGTGCGGAACTTGCCGCTGGCCTTGTCGATGGCGGTGACCGTGAACGGTGCCCAGATGCGGTGAACGTCCTGGTCGATGTAGGAACCATCGGTGGAGGCGAAGTACTTCTGCTCGTTGACCGAGAACAACATGGACCGCACGAAGTCGGCCCCGGCATTGATGGCCGCTGCGTTCACCCCCAGCAGCAGGTCCACCTTGTCCTTGACCGGCACCTCCATCGCGTTCTTCCTGATCGGCGTGCGCCAGCTGACTTCGCCGGCGCCGGGCGCGGGCGCCAGTTGTACCGGTGCGCTCTGGTTGCCGGCGTTGGCCTTGGCGATGGCCGCGGCCTGGCGCGCGGCAGTGGCGACGCTGTCGGCGGCCAGTTCGTTGGTGGCGGCAAAACCCCAGGCACCGTTGACGATGACCCGCACGCCGACCCCGGAGGATTCGGTGTTGACCACGTTCTGCACCTTGTCCTCGCGGGTGGTGATGAACTGGCGCAGGTAGCGGCCGATGCGGACATCGCAGTAGCTGGCGCCGGCCTGACGCGCGGCGGCCAGGGCGACATCGGCCAGGCGTTTCTTCAACCCGGTGTCCATTGCCGACTGCAGTTGCTCGGCGGCGATGGCCTTGCCGAAGAAAGCGGGCAACATCAGGCCGCCCAGGCTCAGGCCGCTGGCGGCCAGGAAATCACGTCGATGCATGGCTGTCCTTCCCCGGCCGCACGGCGCAGGGGCCGCCGGCGTGCTGTGGCGATGAGGCTTGCACCGAAGGCGCAGGCACGCCCGATTCTTGCCTCAGCGGCAAGCCAGGGTCAAGAATGACCTTTGGCACAGATGCCGCGCGCGCGGCAACGACGGTGCCCGGACCGGGGCGGGCATCGGCGACGACCGGCCTGGCCAGACGGTCTGGCCGCTAGCAGCCTGTCGGGCTTTGGTGGTCGAGGCGAGAATTCGGCTGTGCGAGGTCAGATTTTCGACGGTTCGCCGGCCCATAGTGGTGCTATGGGCCAAGAAGCGGCGGAAAGATGGACCGCACAGGCGGATTCGCAGCCCGGCCGGCCAAAGTCCGACAGACTGCTAGACCCGGCTGGCGATCGCCTTGGCAAAGCCCATGGTATTGCCGGTGCCGCCCAAGTCCGGGGTGACCGAATCCCGGGCCTCAAGGGTGGCCACGATGGCCTTGCGCAGGCGGGTGGCGTTGTCCGGCTGGCCAAGGTGGTCCAGCATCTGCGCGGCGGCCAGCAGCAGCGCGCACGGATTGGCCTTGCCCTGGCCGGCGATGTCCGGGGCCGAGCCGTGCACCGCTTCGAAGATCGCAGCCTCGGTGCCGATGTTGGCGCCCGGGGCCAGGCCCAGGCCGCCGACCAGGCCGGCGCACAGGTCGGACAGGATGTCGCCGAACAGATTGGTGGTCACGATGATGTCGAATTGCTCCGGGCGCATCACCAGCTGCATGCAGGCGTTGTCCACGATCATCTCGTTGCATTCGATGTCCGGGTACTGCGCGGCCACTTCGCGACCGACCTTGAGGAACAGGCCCGAGGTCGACTTGATGATGTTGGCCTTGTGCACCAGGGTGACCTTCTTGCGGCCGGTGGCGCGGGCCAGGTCGAAGGCATAGCGGACGATGCGCTCGGACCCCTTGCGGGTCACCCGGGTCATCGAAATGGCGGTCTCGCCGTCGGCCGACACTTCCTGGCCTTCGCTCAGGTAGGCCCCTTCGGTGTTCTCGCGCACCGTGATCAGGTCCACCCCGGTGCCGAAGCGCGATTTGGTGTTGGGGAAGGAGATCGCCGGACGCACGTTGGCGTACAGGTCGAAATGGCGGCGCATGGTCACATTGATCGAGGTGAAGCCCTCACCCACCGGCGTGGTCAGCGGGCTCTTGAGTGCGACCTTGTTCTTCTTGATCGAGGCAAGCGTCTGGGCGGGCAGCAGGTCGCCGTGCTTTTCCAGCGCGACCAGGCCGGCGTCGGCTTCCTCGTAGACCAGTCCGGCCTTGAGGGCATCGAGCACATAGAGGGTGGCGTCCATGATTTCCGGGCCGATGCCGTCGCCGCGGATGACCGTGATCGTTTGCGTCATGAGTGTGTCCAAAACTGGGGCGCAGCGCCGCAACGGCATGCGCGAAGGGGAGGAGGTGGTCGGGCAAGTATGCCCGATCCGACCAGGGACTCCCAGGCGGCCTGCGGGCCAGGATGCATGAACCGCGGAAAAAGCCATGCAAGATCTGCGATCTTGCAGTTAAATTTCAATGAAACGGCAGTACGTACATTCAGGTATGCATGAAGAAGACATACCCGGCCGCGGCCCCCGCGGCGCGCGGATCAGTCATGCGCGTGTTGCGCCGGTGCCGCGGCACCGGCTTCCAGCTGGTCCAGGAAATCCACCGCCCGGCGCAGGTGGGGGATCACGATCGACCCACCCACCACCAGCCCGACCGAGAAGGTCTCGAACAACTCCTCGCGGGTCACGCCGACCTCCTTGCACTGGGCCACGTGGTAACTGACACAGTCATCGCAGCGCAGCACCAGTGAGGCCACCAGGCCCAGCAGTTCCTTGGTCTTCACCTCCAGCGCGCCGGCCTGGTAGGTCTGCGTGTCCAGGGCGAAGAAACGGCGCACGACCTGGTTGGGCTCGGCCAGGATCCGTTGGTTCATGCGCTGGCGGAAGTCGGTGAAGGCCTTGACCCGGTCCTGTTCGGTCTCGGCGCCGGGCTGGCTCACGCGGCGCCACCTTGCAACAGCGGCTCCAGGCCGCCGGCGCGGTGCAGGGCCATCAGGTCGTCATAGCCACCGACGTGGGTGTCGCCGATGAAGATCTGCGGCACGCTGGTGCGGCGGGTCCTGGCCATCATCTTCTCGCGCTCGGCCGGATCGGTGTCGATGCGCACTTCGGTCCAGGTCTGGCCCCTGGACTTGAGGAAATTCTTGGCGGCCACGCAGTACGGGCACACGGCGGTGGAATAAATGGTGATCTGGGCTGTGCTCATGGGGAATTCTCTGCACCTTGGATGGTCTGAGATGCATCATGGTGGCATGGTCGCGGGGAACCAGAGGTCGTAATGCAACGCTGCGGATTAACCACCGATTCACCCGCTGGCCAGCGCGCCCGGCGATGCTGCGCCGGTTTGCCCCTCGGCCCGGATCGATCCTGCGCGTGCGCCTGACCCTGCTTGCCACTGCCCTGACCCTGCTGGTCGCCGCGCCGCCTGCCTGCGCGCAGGCCGATCGCCTGCCCGACATCGGCTCCTCGGCCGGCGAGCTGCTCAACCCGGTCAAGCAGCAGCTCTACGGGGCGATGACCAAGCGCGAGCTGCGCAACTACGGCTACCTGCTGGACGATCCGCTGATCGACGACTGGCTCGACCGGGTCGGCCAGGGGCTGGCCGCCAACAGCGACACGCCGAGCCAGCCGTTCACCTTCTTCATGCTGCGCGACCGGCAGATCAACGCCTTCGCCACCCTGGGCGGTTATATCGCGGTCAACTCCGGACTGGTGCTGACCGCCGAGCGCGAGGACGAAGTGGCCGCGGTGGTGTCCCACGAAATCGCACACGTCACCCAGCAGCACGTGCTGCGTGCGGTGGAGCGCGCCCAGCGCGACCAGATGCCGATCCTGCTGGGCATCCTGGGCGCGATCGTGGCGGCGCAGGCGGCCGGCGGCAGTTCCAGTGGCGACGCCTCGCAGGCAGCGCTGATCAGCGGCATGGGCTTGATGCAGCAGCGCCAGATCGACTACACCCGCTCCAACGAAAGCGAAGCCGACCGCATCGGCATCCATACCCTGGCGCGGGCCGGCTACGACCCCGACGCCATGGCCGGCTTCTTCAACCGCATGGACCAGGTGATGCGCGCCAACCGCGGCGGCGAACGCGAACGCACGCCCGATTACCTGCAGACCCACCCGGTCACCACCTCGCGCATCAGTGAGGCGCACGAGCGCGCCGAGCGCATCAAGCGCGAGAACAACGTGGTCACCACCGTGTCCACCCCCACCGGCAAGGTGACCGAAAGCACCCCGCGCGAGGGCAACTACGCCGCCGGCCTGCGCAGCAACAACCCGCTGCTGCCCTTTCAGGTGAACCTGCCGGCCTCGAGCCTGGACAATGGCGCCACCGGCCTGTTCCTGTGGGCGCGCGAACGCCTGCGCGTGCTCAGCGCCAACACCGCCGACGAAGCGGTCCGCGAATATGAAAGCATCCGCCGCAGCACCGGCGAGCTCACGCCCCCCCAGCGCTACGGCCTGGCCCTGGCCCAGATGCGCGGCACCCAGCCGGCGGTGGCCGCCAACGCCTTCGCCCAGCTGCTGCAGGAACTGCCCGGCAACCTGTGGCTGGAACTGGCCCTGGCCCAGGCGCAGGCGCGCATCGGCGATGTGGCCCAGTCCAGGGCCCGGCTGCAGGCGCTGCTCAAGCGCACCCCCAACAGCCGCCCGGTCGTCCTGAGCTTCGCCCAGGTGCTCAACGACCAGGGCAGCAAGGCCGCCGGCCAGCAGGCGCGCCAGGTGCTGCAGCCGCTGCTGGGCGCCAGCGGCGATGACCCCGTGTTCCAGCAGGCCTACGCCCGCGCCTGCGAACTGGCCGGCGACAGCGTCAAGGCCGGCGAGGCCTACGCGCAGGTAGCCTATCTGAATGGGCGGCCCGAACAGGCCCTGACCCAGCTGCAGAACCTCAAGCGCGACCAGGCCCTGGATTACTACGCCCGCGCCCGGGTCGAGGCCAGGATCACCGCCATCACCCCGGAAGTGCTGGAACTGCGCGATGCCGGCGTGCGCGACCCGGACCTGGACAGCAACCGCTGAGCCAGCCGCCCGCCCTCGGCGGGTGTCACAATCTAGCCATAAAATTGTCGTCTACTGGGCACTGTCTCCATCGTCCGGCCAGACCCGTGCAAAAACGCATCCTCATCGTCGACGACGAGCCGGCCATCCGCGACATGGTCGCCTTTGCCCTGCGCAAGGGCGAGTTCGAGCCGATCCACGCCGGTGACGCACGCGAAGCCCAGGGCGCCATCGCCGACAAGGTGCCTGACCTGATCCTGCTGGACTGGATGCTGCCGGGCACCAGCGGCCTGGACCTGGCCCGGCGCTGGCGCAGGGACGCCCTGACCCGCGAGGTGCCGATCATCATGCTCACCGCCCGCGGCGAGGAGAACGACCGGGTCGGCGGCCTGGAGGCCGGCGTCGACGACTACGTGGTCAAGCCGTTTTCCTCACGCGAACTGCTGGCGCGCATCCGCGCGGTCATGCGCCGGACCCGCGAGGACGAGGAAGACGGCAGCATCTCGGTGGGCGCACTGCGCATCGACGGCGCCGCCCACCGCGTGTTCGCCCAAGACCAGCCGGTGCCGATCGGCCCGACCGAATACCGCCTGCTGCATTTCTTCATGACCCACCCCGAACGCGTCTACAGCCGCACCCAGCTGCTGGACCACGTGTGGGGCGGCAGCGTGTACGTTGAGGAGCGCACCGTGGATGTCCACATCCGCCGCCTGCGCAAGACCCTGGAGCCACACAACGTGGACAACATGGTCCAGACTGTGCGCGGCTCCGGCTACCGGTTCTCGGTGTCCACCTGAGCCGCGCCGCGGCCCGGCCCGACATCCTGCGGATCGCTTCCCGCCACACACCGGTCATGCCGGTGTCGTGGGATGGTCGTTTTCCCGACGCCTGCCCGCCACGTGCCGTTCCGTACCCTGGCCGGCAACCGCTCTGACACAATCGCCTCATGCCCAAACACCTGCGCTCGGCCTGGAACCGCACCCTGTTCCGCCTCGCCACCCTGCTCGTCATTGCCGCGCTCGGAGGCTGGCTAGTGGGCGCGTTCTGGCAGGTGCTGGCGATCGGCGCGCTGTGCGTGGTGGCCTGGCAGTTCTGGCGCCTGCGCGCGGTATTGCGCCGGCTGACCGCACGCGCGCGCCTGCAGCCGGCCCAGGGCGATGGCGTGTGGAACGAGCTTGACCGTCTGCTGCACCGCGGCCAGCTGGGCATGCGCACCCGCAAGCGCAGGCTGCTGGCGATGCTGCGCGCCTATCGCGCCGCGACCGCTGCCCTGCCCGACGCGTTGGTGGTGATCGACCGCAGCACCCAGTGCGTGCAATGGTTCAACAAGGCAGCCACCACGCTGCTGGGACTGCGCCACCCGACCGACCTCAATGCGCCGGTGAACCAGTGCCTGCAGCCGCTGCCCATGTCGCACTGGCTCAGTGCCGGACGCAACGCCGAGCCGATGCTCGATGCGACCTCGCCCGCCAACCCGGACCTGCGCCTGAACCTGCGCCTGATCCCGTATTCGGACCAGTACTGGCTGCTGGTGGCGCGCGATGTCAGCAAGCTGCTGCGCCTGGAAGAGATGCGCCGCGACTTCGTGGCCAACGTCTCGCACGAACTGCGCACGCCACTGACCGTGGTCCACGGCTACCTGGACATGCTCGATGCCGACGAATTCCCGGAGTGGAAGCCGATCCTGGAGGAGATGCAGAAGCAGTCCAACCGCATGACCCAGCTGGTCGAGGACCTGCTCACGCTCTCGCGCCTGGAGGTGCAGGACAGCCTGACCGACGAGCACATCGCGATGGGCTCGATGCTGGCCACCCTGCGGCGCGAGGCCGAGGCGCTGAGCCGCAAGCGCCAGACCATCCTGGTGGAGGACTGCGGCGACATCGACCTGTGGGGATCGAACAAGGAACTGCACAGCGCGTTTTCCAACCTGGTCAGCAACGCGGTGCGCTACACGCCGGTTGGTGGCACCATCACCATTGCCTTCGCCCGCGAAGGCGATGGCGCCGTGCTCAGTGTGCGCGACACCGGCTATGGCATTCCCGCCTCGCACCTGCCGCGCATCACCGAGCGCTTCTACCGGGTCTCCACCAGCCGCTCGCGCGAAAGCGGCGGCACCGGGCTTGGGCTGTCCATCGTCAAGCACGTGCTGAACCTGCACCAGGCGCGCCTGGAGATCGACAGCGCCGTCGGCCAGGGCAGCACGTTCTCGGTGCACTTCGGCCCGGCGCGGGTCCATCGGCGCGAATCCGCCCTTCCGCTTCCGCAGAGCCTGACCGCATGAATGCCGCCGCCGACCTCACCTCCGATCCTGTCGATCCGCTGCGTGAGCCGGCGCTGTACTTCAACCGCGAGCTGTCCCAGCTGGACTTCAACTTCCGGGTGCTGGCCCAGGCGCAGGACGCCTCGGTGCCGTTGCTGGAACGGCTGCGCTTCTTGTGCATCAGCTGCACCAACCTGGACGAGTTCTTCGAGATCCGCGCGGCCACCGTGCGCCACGCACAGGACTTCGGCCTGCCGCCCGGCCCGGACGGATTGACCCCGGCCACGGTGCTCACGCGCATCCACGACCGTGCCGCCGAACTGGTCGAGGCCCAGTACAGGTGCTGGAACCAGGTCCTGCGTCCGGCCATGGACGCGGCCGGCGTGCGCGTATTGAGCCAGTCGGTGTGGAACGCGCGCCAGCGGCGCTGGCTGCGCGCCTACTTCCGCAACGAGATCGTGCCGGTGCTCTCGCCACTGGGCCTGGACCCGTCGCACCCGTTCCCGCAGATCCTCAACAAGTCGCTCAACGTGGTGGTGGTACTGAAGGGCAAGGACGCCTTCGGCCGGGCCGGGCACCTGGCAATCGTGCGCGCGCCGCGTTCGCTCTCGCGCATCATCCACATACCCCAGCGCGTATCCGGCGGCGAGGACGACTATGTGCTGTTGTCCAGTGTGCTGACCGCGTTCGTCGATGACCTGTTCCCGGGCATGGAGGTCAAGGGCGCCTACCAGTTCCGGGTGACCCGCAACTCCGAGCTGGTGCTGGACGAGGAGGAAGTGGAAAATCTCGCCCTGGCCCTGCGCGACGAGCTGGCCGGTCGCGGCTATCGTCCGGCGGTGCGCCTGGAGATCGCCCACGACTGCCCCAAGGCCATCGTCGGCACGCTGCTGGACAATTTCGACCTGACCGAGAATGCGGTGTATCGGATCGAAGGCGCGGTCAATCTCAACCGGGTCAGCCAGATCTACGACCTGGTCCAGCGCCCGGAACTGAAGTACCCGCCGTTCACCCCGCGTCTGCTGCGCGATGGCGACGCGATGTTCGAGACCGTCGCCGACGGCGACGTGCTGCTGAGCCATCCCTTCGATGCGTTCACCCCGGTGCTGGAGCTGCTCAGGCAGGCGGCCACCGATCCCAATGTGCTGGCGATCAAGCAGACCCTGTACCGCACCGGCAAGGACTCGGCGATCGTTGACGCGCTGGTGCTGGCCGCGCGCAACGGCAAGGACGTCACCGTGGTGGTCGAGTTGCGCGCGCGCTTCGACGAGGAAGCCAACCTTGGCCAGGCCGATCGCCTGCAGGCCGCCGGCGTGCAGGTGGTGTACGGCGTGGTCGGCTTCAAGACCCACGCCAAGATGCTGCTGATCGTGCGCCGCGAGGGCAAGAAGCTGCGCCGCTACGTGCACCTGGGCACCGGCAACTACCACGCCGGCACCGCGCGCGCGTACACCGATCTGGGCCTGATCACCGCCAACCAGGACATCGGCAACGACGTGCACCTGCTGTTCCAGCAGCTCTCCGGGCTGGCGCCCACGACCAAGCTCAAGTGCCTGCTGCAGGCGCCCTTCACCCTGCATCCGGCCCTGATCAAGAAGATCGAACGCGAGGCGCGCCTGGCCCGTACCGGCCGCCCGGCACGGATCATCGTCAAGGTCAACGCGATCAACGAGCCGCGCGTGATCCGGGCGCTCTACGCGGCCTCTCGGGATGGCGTGCAGATCGATCTGATCGTGCGCGGCGCCTGCACCCTGCGGCCCGGCGTGCCGGGCGTGTCCGAGAACATCCGGGTGCGCTCGATCGTCGGCCGCTTCCTGGAACACAGCCGCGTGTACTGGTTCGGCAACGACGGCGACCCGGAGCTGTACTGCGCCAGCGCCGACTGGCTCGAACGCAACCTGCTGCACCGGGTGGAAACCTGCTTCCCGATCCTGGACGATAAGCTGGCCGCGCGCGTGTTCCGCGACCACCTGCAGAACTACCTGGACGACAACTGCAACGCCTGGGAACTGGACAGCGAAGGGCGCTACCACAAGCTGCTGCCGGGCCCGGAAGAGCTGCCGCACTCGGCGCAGGGGACGCTGCTGGCCAGGCTGTGAGGCGGGCCTGTCGGCACCGGCGCAACGGGCGCTGAATGCGGCTTCGGATATCATCGCGCACCATGCCCCAGACCTTCTCCCTGCCGCTGCAGGACAACGACCAGCTGGCAGCGGTGGACCTGGGATCCAACAGCTTCCACATGGTCGTGGCCCGCTACACCATGGGCCAGCTGCGCGTGATCGACCGCCTGCGCGAAACCGTGCGCATGGCCGATGGCCTGGACGAGCGCGGCGGACTGTCCGCAGAAGCCCACGCCCGCGCGATCGACTGCCTGGCCCGTTTTGGCCAGCGCATCCGCGACCTTCCGGACTCGCGCGTGCGCGCGCTGGCCACCAATACCGTGCGCCAGCTGGCACTGCCGCGCAACTTCCTGGTCCCGGCCGAAGCCGCGCTCGGCCATGGCATCGAAGTGGTCGCCGGCCGCGAGGAGGCACGCCTGATCTACCTGGGTGTGGCCCACGCGCAGCCGCCCAAGCCCGGCACGCGCCGGCTGGTGATCGACATCGGCGGCGGCTCGACCGAATTCATCATTGGCAGCGGCCTGCAGACGCTGGAGCGCGAAAGCGTCCAGGTCGGCTGCATCGCCAGCACCCGGCGCTTCTTCGCCGGCGGCAAGCTGTCCAGGAAGCGCTGGAATTCGGCGCTGACCGAGGTCACCGCCGAGCTGCAGCAGTTCGCCAAGCCGTACCGCGCGCTGGGCTGGCAGGAGGCGATCGGCTCGTCCGGCACGGCCAAGGCCATCGGCGAGATCTGCGCGGCGATGAAGCTCAGCAAGGGCGCCATCACCGCCGAAGCCCTGCCGCAGGTGCGCGATCGGCTGCTGCAGGCAGAGAGGATCGAGGACATCAGCCTGCCCGGCCTCAGCAAGGACCGCCAGCCGATCATCGCCGGCGGGGTGCTGGTGATGGAGGCCGCGTTCCAGGCGCTGGGCATCGAGCGGATGATGGTGAGCAAGGCGGCCATGCGCGAGGGCATCCTCTACGACATGCTGGGCCGCCGCGGCGGCGACGACCCGCGCGAGCAGTCGGTGGCGATCATGATGCAGCGCTACGGCGTGGACCCGGCCCAGGCCGAGCGCGTGGAGCAGACCGCGCAGCGCCTGTTCGACCAGGTCGCCGATGCCTGGCAGCTGGAAGCCGACGACGCACGCGTGCTGTCCTGGGCCGCGCGCCTGCACGAGATCGGCCTGACCGTGGCGCACAGCCAGTACCACGTGCACGGCGCCTACCTGCTTGAGTATTCGGACATCGCCGGCTTCTCGCGCCAGGAACAGCTGATGCTGGCCGCGCTGGTGCGCACCCATCGCCGCGGGATCCCCAGGACCGCCTTCGACGCCCTGCCCGACCGCCGCATCCCGGCCGCCAAGCACATCGCCGCCCTGCTGCGCCTGGCCGTGCTGCTGCACCGCGCCCATGACGCCGAACCGATCCCGACCCTGGAGCTGATGGCCCAGAACGAAGAACTGCACCTCCTGCTGGACAAGGAGTGGATCGACGCGCGCCCGCTGCTGCGCGCCGACCTGATCGGCGAAGCCAATGACATGCCAGGCCTGGGCATCGCGTTCAAGCCATTCGTGACCTGAGCAGAAAGCCGGGAACGGGGATCCAGGCACGTAGGGCGGGTCTTGACCCGCCCTACGTTTCTGATCGCGATTCGAGCGGCAATCGGCTTCATCAAACTGCCATCGCACTGACATGCGCGCTGCATCGCGCGCGCCCACGCTGTCGCAAACGTGGGAGTCCGACATGCGCTACGCGATCGTCACCGAGACCTACCCGCCGGACATCAACGGCGTCGCCCTGACGGTCCAGGGGCTGGAAGAGGGCCTGCGCCAGCGTGGCCATGAAATCAGTCTGGTACGCCCGCACCAGCCCAGCGACACGCACGCCCCGGCCCGTCACGACACCCTGCTGGTGCGTGGCGTACGGCTGCCGCACTATCCTGGCCTGCGCTTCGGCCTGCCGGCGCCCCTGGCCTTGCGCGAACACTTGCGCCATTTCGCGCCCGATGCGATCTACGTGGCCACCGAAGGCCCCTTGGGCTGGTCGGCGCTGCGCGCGGCCAGGCGCCTGGGCATCCCGGTGGCAACCGGCTTCCATACCCGTTTCGATCACTACATGGGCGACTACGGCATGCCGTGGCTGCGCCCGGTGGCGCTGCGCTGGATGCGGCGCTTCCACAACGGCGGCGATGCCACGCTGGTGCCCACGCGCGAGCTGGCCGACTGGCTGGGACAGACGGCCTTCGCAAAGGTCCAGCGGCTGGCGCGCGCGGTGGATACCAGCCAGTTCCATCCCCGCTTCCGCGACCAGGCCCTGCGCCAGCAATGGCAGGCCGGTGAGCAGGCGCCGGCGCTGCTGTCGGTGGGCCGCATCGCCGCCGAAAAGAACCTGCGCCTGGCGGTCCAATCCTTCCGCCGCCTGCAGCAGCAGTGCCCGCAGGCGCGCATGGTGTGGGTGGGCGACGGTCCCGAGCGCGCGGCGCTGCAGGCAGCCAATCCCGACTTCATCTTCTGCGGCATGCAGCGTGGCGAAGACCTGGCCCGGCATTACGCCAGCGCCGACCTGTTCGTGTTTCCCAGCCGCAGCGAGACCTTCGGCAATGTGACCCTGGAAGCGATGGCCAGCGGCCTGGCCACGGTGGCGTTCGATTCCGGCGCCGCGCGCGAGCACCTGCGCAGCGGCCTGCACGGTGCCGCAGTGGCAGACGATGCCGGGTTCATCGAGGCGGTCGTCGATCTTGGCGGCGATGGACCGCGGCGCCGGGCCATGGGCGCCAGCGCGCACCTTGCCGTCCAGGCGCTGCAGCCGGCCCAGGTCGCGGCCGACTTCGACGTGCTGCTGTCCCGACTGGCCCAGCAACGCAAGGAACCTGCCCATGCCATCCCGGCGTGAAATGCCGCTGCCCCGGGAATCCCGGGTCTGCCTGTTTGCCAACCGCTTCGGCCGGCGCCATGACCTGCGCCGGTTCTTCGCGCTGGTCAGCCGCCTGGGCGATGGGGTGTTCTGGTACGTGCTGATGGCCGCGATGATCGTGTTCGACGGCTGGCAGGGCCTGGCCGCCGCCGCGCACCTGGCTGCCACCGGTGCAGTGGCCCTGGTGCTCTACAAGGGCCTCAAGCGCTGGACCCGGCGGCCGCGCCCATTCGCCTCGGATGTGCGCATCCAGGCGTGGATCGCGCCGCTGGACGAGTTCTCCTTCCCCTCCGGCCATACCCTGCATGCGGTGGCCTTCACCCTGGTGGCGCTGGCGCACTACCCGGCCCTGGCGCCCTTGTTGCTGCCCTTCACCGCCTGCGTGGCAGCTTCGCGGGTGGTGCTGGGGCTGCACTATCCCAGCGACGTGCTGGCGGCGACGGTGATCGGGTCTGGACTGGCGGGGATGGCGGTGTGGGGCGTGCCGGGGGTGAGCTTGCTGGGGTGAGCGGCGGTTGCACTCGCACGACCGCGGCTCAATCCTGCAGCACGTCCTTCCTCGGCAGGGCCTGGTCCCGCATCGCGGCCTGGTAGGCGAATGCGGCGATGATCGCCGCCGCCTGCTTCAGGTCATCCGGTGATGCGTGATCGTAGGTATCCAGGTCGCTGTGATGCACCTGGGTGCCATAGTCCAGGCGATCCTGGACAAACTGGAAACCCGGCAGCCCGACCCGGTCGAACGGGATGTGGTCGGTGCTGCCGGTGTTGCGGCTGGTGACGATGCTCGCACCCAGATCGTTGAACGGCGCCAGCCAGGCCTTGAAGATCGGCATCACCGCCTGGTTTTCCTGCGCATAGATGCCGCGGATCCTGCCCGAGCCGTTGTCCAGGTTGAAGTACGCCGAGAACCTGCCGTAGTCCCTGGTTTTCTGCAGCGCGCCGGTGGCATCACGCAGGTAGGGCGGCAACGCCTTCTGCGCCGGGTCGGTCGGCTCGGGATAGGTGGCGAAGTGGCGCGAGACGTAATCGGTCGAGCCGACCAGGCCCTGCTCCTCGCCGCTCCACAGCGCCACGCGGATGGTGCGCCTGGGTTTGGCGCCGACCGCCTTGAGGATGCGCATGGCTTCCATCATCACCGCCACGCCCGCGCCATTGTCCGAGGCGCCGGTGCCGGCGTGCCAGGAGTCCATGTGCGCGCCCAGCATCACCACTTCGTCGGCCTTGCCGCTGCCCTTGAGCTCGGCGATGGTGTTGTAGCCCGGGTCGTTGGCCTGGCTGGTGAAGCGCGCATCGGAATTGACGCGCAGGCGCACGATCTGCTTGCGGTCCAGCGCGCGCAGCAGCGGGTTGTAGTGCTCGGCCGCGACCACCAGCTCGGGCACGCCGACCGCTTCACCGACCTTGCGCGAGCCGCCACCCCCGACCCGCAGGATGCCGTCATCCCAGCCGCTGATGCTCAGCGCGGCCACCGCACCTTCGTCGATGAGGAACTGGTTGGTGGCCTTGGCCAGCTCGGTGCGCTCGCGGTATTCCTTGACCCGCTTGGCCTTTGCCTCGGCGCCCCCTGCGGGCATGGGGAAATTGAGCAGCTCGCCCAGGCCGGCCTGGTCATAGCGCCTGGAGGACGGCTCGGTGCCCGGCTTGTATTCGCGCGCCTCGCTCAGCAGCACGATCTTGCCGCGCAGCTTGCCCTTGTACTTGTCCAGGTCGGCCTTGGTCTTGAGGGTGAGCGCGATGGCTTCGCCCTCGACCGGGCCGCCGGTGCCCGGCGTCCAGGCCTTGGGCACCGCATGCAACGGCGCGGTGCGCGGGGTCAGCAGCTCCAGGCTGGCACTGTTGAATTCCCAGCCGCGGCCGAAGTCGGCGAACGCCTCGTCATGCACGTTGGCCAGGCCCCATTCGGTGAACCTGGCCTTGGTCCAGGCGTTGGCCTTGGCCATGTTGGGCGAGTTGGTCAGGCGCGGACCGATCTGCTCGGTCAGGTGCTGCAAGGTGTCGGCCACCTGCGAGCGATGGAACGCTTCCTGCCGGATCTTGCCGACCATCACCAGATCGACCGCTTCCTCGGCCTGTGCCGACAAGGCCAGGCCCAGGCCTGCGACCAGCGCAGCCCACTTCATCCGCCTCATGCGTGCTTCCCCATCGTGATGGATCGAGGTATCGAGTCTGCCAGTGCAATGTGCGGCTGCAGCAGGCCATCGGTCATGGCTTGAGATGACAGAATCGTCATTTTTGAGCGGCACCAGCCGCGCGCGCGGTCGCCGCAGCAGCGGCGACGGGGGGCCACTTCATCCACGCCGTACGCGCCGGCGCGTACGGCAGCCGGCGTGCGGCATGGCGCTCGCGCCCCGCCCCACCCTGCTGCTGCATCAGCGCAGCTCCGCCGACAACGCGTACCAGTCCACGCGCCGGGTCACCCACATGATCAGCGCCAGGACGCCGAACAGCAGCAGCGCGCCCATCAGCAGCGCGTTGTCTTCGGAAACCAGCAGGCCGTACAGCGCGCCATAGAGTGCGCTCAGGCCGGCCGCGAAACCCGCCGCACGTGCCCAGCTGCGCAGCACGCCGGACAGGTACACCAACTGCACGCCGATGCACGCCAGCGCCGACACCACGTACGCGATCCAGAACGCCACGTGCTCACTCAGGCTGAGCAGCAACAGGAAGAACATCGCCAGCGCCAGCCCGACCAGCAGGTACTGCAGCGGATGGATCGGCAGGCGCCTGATCAGCTCGAACAGGCCAAAGCCGACGAAGGTCAGCACCACGAACAGGATCCCGTACTTGCTGGCGCGGTCGGCCAGCGTGTAGACATCGACCGGATCGATCAGCTCCACCCGCAGCGCATCCAGCCGCGTGTCGGCGGCCTTGAGCTGCTGCAGCTGGGTCTGCGCCTGGCTGGCCAGCGAGGACACCGCCCACTGCGCATCGAACCCGTCCGCGCGCACGCTGCGCTGCACCGGCAGGAAATCGCCGGTGAAGCTTGGATGCGGCCAGGCCGAGGCGATCTGCACCCGTGTGTCGTCGGCCACCGGCACCACCTCCAGTCCCTGCGTGCCGGCCAGGGTGAAGGACAGCTGCACCCTGCGTCCCGGGATGACCTCACCTGCGATTGCCGGCAGCGACGCGCTGACCCCGGCCAGGCGTCCGTTGAAGGCGCGTGTGCCCGGCTGGAAGCGCAACGGCTGCCCATCGACCTGCAGCTGCGGCACGCCCAGCAGGCCACGCACGTCGCTCAGGCCCAGCACCAGGTACGGCACGCCGTAGCGGCGCGTGTTGCCGGCCGGCACCGCGGGCAGCGCCGTGCCGAAGCGCGCGGCCAGCCTGGCATCCCACTTGTAGGTGGGCACTTCGAACAGGCCGACCTTGCGCAGCTCCGGCGTGAGCCGGCCATGCACTTCCAGCGCCAGCGGGGTCTGCAGCAGCACGCCTTCCTCGCGCACCTCGCGGGTGCGGGACACGCCGGTGTCGTCGACCCACGCCTCCTGGCGCAGATCGAGATAAGGCACCGCGCGCAGCGGACCGACCAGCCGCTGCGCCCCGGCGGTGCTGCGCGCGATGCGCTGCACGGCCTGCTCGCGAAAAGCCGCGCGCTCGGCGATCTTGCCGCCGATCATGCTCAAGGGAATCAGCAGCGCCAGCACCAACGCGCCGACGATGGCAAAACGCAACGCCAGTTTCAGGGATTTCATGGACCGCTCCATCGCAGTGATGGCATCCAGCCTGCGCGGCCTGCGTGGGCGGAGTTTGCGCCCTGTTTGAAGCCAAGGTGAAGTGCGCGCCGATGCGGCTGCCTCACCTGGGCTGGGTAGACTTGCAGGCCATGCAGACCTCGCCCCAGCCCATCGACCCCCGCCGCCTGCGCCTGCGCCGCATGAAACTGGCCGCCTCCGGCCTGCTGGTGCTGATGCTGGCCGGCTTCGCGCTGAGCCATGCGATGGGCCTGCGCGGCGGCTGGGCCTGGCTGGCCGCGTTCTGCGAGGCCGCCGCGGTCGGCGCCCTGGCCGACTGGTTCGCGGTGGTGGCGCTGTTCCGCCGGCCGCTGGGCCTACCGATCCCGCACACGGCGATCGTGCCGCGCAGCAAGGACCGCCTGGCCAACAGCCTGGCGGTGTTCGTGCGCGACCATTTCCTGGCCCCCGAGTCGCTGCTGGAAAAGCTGCGCGTGTTCGACCCCGCCGCGCGCCTGGGCCAATGGCTGGCCGAGCCCGAACAGGCCCGTAGGCTGGCCGGCATGGCCCGCGGCTGGGCGCTGCAGGCGCTGGACCTGCTGGATGAATCGGCCGTGCGGGTGGCAATCCAGCAGTTCGTGGTGGGGCGCCTGCGCAGCTGGAACGCGGCCGGCACCGCCGGCGAAGTGCTCGGCATCCTCACCGCCGACGGCCGCCACCAGGAACTGCTGGATGAAGCGCTCAAGCGCATCGGCCGCTGGCTGGACAACCCCGCGGTCAAGGCCCGCGCCTCGGCGCTGATCGTGCGCTACGCGCGGCGCGAGTGGCCCAAGCTGATGGGCACGGTGGACCTGATCAAGCCGGTGGAGGAGATCGGCGATTCGCTGGCCCAGCGCATCGCCGCCGCGGCGCTGGAAGAACTGCAGCTGGTGCTGTCCACGCCCGGCCATCCGCTGCGCAAGGATTACGAAGAGTGGTTATCCGGCTATGTGGTGCGCCTGCGCAGCGATCCGGACCTGGCCGCGCGCGTGGAGGAGATCAAGCAGAACCTGATCGACCACCCCGCCGTGCAGGACTACGTGCGCGGGCTGTGGGACCAGGTCCATGCCACGCTGCGCACCAACCTGGAGACGCCCGATTCCACCCTGGCCCGGCACCTGGAGCGCTCGCTGCAGGCACTGGGCGAAGCGCTCGGCCGTGATCCATCCCTGCGCGAGGCCCTCAACACCCACCTGACCAGCGCCGCCGAAAGCCTCACCACCCGCCTGCGCAGCGGGGTCACCGACCACATCGCCCAGACCATGAAGAACTGGGACGAGCGCCAACTCACCGAGATCGTCGAACTGGCCGTCGGCCGCGACCTGCAGTACATCCGCTTCAACGGCACCCTGGTCGGCGGGTTGATCGGGCTGGTGCTGCATGCGCTGGTGGTGCTGACCCCGCTGTAGAGCAGCCGACGGGGGTCGGGTCGAGCCGGCGCACCTCGCCCATGCCTTGTGGCACTGGCCGGGCGGCCTGGGCCGGGGGCACCTTACCCCCATCACATCCACGCCACCGGAGAGCCGCCCCGATGCCCCGTCTTGCCCGCCCGTTGCTGACCCTGGCGCTGGCTGCCTGCTGCGCCAGCGCCCATGCCGCCGAACAAACCCCGACCGGCCGCCTGCCCACCTGGGCCCAGCCGCAGGATTACGCGCTGGACCTGAAGATCGACCCGGCGCAGGACACCTTCAGCGGCACCACCACGATCAAGGTCAAGCTGACCCAGGCCAGCGACCACCTGTGGATCGACGGCAAGGAGCTGACCGTCGACAAGGTCACCGTGGCCGCCGGCGGCGGCAGGCCCAAGCCGGCCAGGTACGTGCAGGCCGATGAAAAGACTGGCGTGGCCCGGATCGATTTCGGCACCACCCTGCAGCCGCAGGACCTGGTGTTGACCATTGCCTACAGCGCGCCGTTCAACGGCGAGCTGGAAGGGCTCTACAAGGTCACCTACGAAGGCAAGCCCTACGCGATGACGCAGATGGAACCGATCAGCGCGCGCTTTGCCTTCCCCAGCTTCGACGAGCCCTCGTTCAAGACCCCCTACGACATCAGGCTGACCATTCCGGCCGACCTGCAGGGCGTGGCCAATACCGCCCAGATCAAGCAAACCCCGGCCGGCAAGGGCTTCAAGACGCTGACCTTCTCGCGCACCCTGCCGCTGCCGACCTACCTGGTCGCCTTTGCGGTGGGCCCGTGGGATGTGGTGGACGGCCCCGGCATCACCGCCACCCCACAGCGCGCCGGCACCCTGCCGCTGCGCGGCGTCGCCCCGCATGGCAAGGGTCCGCGCATGAAGATCGCCCTGGATTCGACCCCGGTGATCATCCACACGCTCGAGGACTACTACGACTTCGGCTACCCGTGGGACAAGCTGGACCAGCTGGCCGCGCCGGACTTCTCGGCCGGCGCGATGGAAAACGCAGGGCTTGTGACCTATCGCGACTTCCTGCTGCTGCTGGATGAAGACTCGGCCACCCGCTACAAGCGCGCCTCGTTCAACGTGATCGCCCACGAGCTGGCCCACCAGTGGACCGGCGACACGGTGACCATGGCCTGGTGGGACGACCTGTGGCTCAACGAGTCCTTCGCCACCTGGATGCAGCAGAAGGTCACCATGAAGGTGCACCCGGAGTACCGCGCCGACCTGGACCGCGTGCTGGGTGCGCAGGGCGCCATGTCCGGCGACGGGCTGGTGGCCACGCGCAAGATCCGCCAGGAGATCACCGGCAACGGCGACATCGAGAACGCCTTCGACGGCATCACTTACCAGAAGGGCGCCTCGGTGCTGGGCATGTTCGAGTCCTATGTGGGCCAGGACGTGTTCCAGAAAGGCATGCGCCAGTACATCCAGGACCACAAGTTCGCCAATGCCACCGCCGACGATCTGGTCAGCGCGATCGCCACGGCCGCAGGCAAGGGACCAGAGTTCACTGCCGCGTTCAACAGCTTCCTGGACCAGCCGGGCGTGCCCTACGTGCACACCGAAGTCACCGATGCCAAGGGCCAGGTCGTGCTGAAGCTGACCCAGAAGCGCTACCTGCCGCTGGGCAGCACCGGCGACCCGGCCAAGACCTGGGGCGTGCCGGTGTGCGTGCGTTACCAGACCACCGCCGGCAGCGACAACGCCTGCACCCTGCTGACCGCCGCCAGCGGTCAGCTGGCCCTGCCCGGCGCCCAAAAGGGCGGCTGGGTGATGCCCAACGCCGGCGCTGCCGGTTACTACCGCATCGGCCTGGACGCCACGGCGCTCAAGACCCTCACCGCCAACCTGCCCCAGCTCAGCGACACCGAGCAGCTGGCCTACAACGATGGCGTGGACGCCTCCTTCCGCCTGGGCGAGATCAACCCGGCCCAGCTGCTGGCCGCGCTCAAGCCGCTGACCGCGTCCAAGGTCCCGGAAGTGGCCGACAAGCCGATCGGCAACGTGAGCTGGCTCTATCACTCCCTGGCCAGGACCGACGCCCAGCGCGCCGCGCTGAGCACCTGGGCGCAGCAGGCCTACCTGCCGCGCATGCAGCAGCTGGGCTACGTGCGCAAGGATGGCGAGGAAGGCAGCGACGCCCTGCAACGCGCCGAATTGGCCGGGTTTCTGGGCCTGACCATGAAGGTGCCTGCAGTGCGTGCCGAACTGCTCAAGCAGGGTGACGCGGTCCTGGCCGGCGGCAAGACGCTGGCCTTCGACCAGCCCAATCCGGACCTGCTGCAGAGCGCGCTGGGCGTGAGCGTGCAGGAACACGGCGCCGCGGCCGTGGACCAGCTGATGGCCGCCCTGCCCGGCGTGATCGACCCGGCCCACCGCAATGCCATGCTCGGCGCACTGGCCAGCGTCGAGGACCCGGCCCTGGCGGCCAAGGTGCGCAGTTTCGGTTTGAGCAAGGACGTCAAGGTGGGCGAAATGCGCTACGTGCTGACCGCCGGCGAGCGCGCCACCCTCGCCGACCGCGACGCCCAGTGGAACTGGTTCACCGCCAACTACCAGGCCATCCACGACCGCATCGGCGCCTTTGCCGGCGGCTCGCTGCCGCGCATCGCCGCCGCCGGCGCCTGCACCCCGGCCGAGTCCGAGCGTCTGCAGGCGTTCTTCGAGCCGCGCCTGAAGGACCTGCCCGGCGCCGTGCGCGGCCTGCAGCAGGCGCGCGAAAGCATCGCCCTGTGCAGCGCCCTGACCGCCAGGCAGGATCCGGCCACGCTGGTGAAGTGATCGCAGCGCCATTGCCTGTACCCGACGCCGCCGCAGGCAACTGCGGCGGCGTCATTGTGTGCGGCGCCACGCCGACTGACCGACGGATCTTCAGGCGAGCGCAGCTGCAACCGAAGTCTGCCTGCGGCTGCCGACGGTGCCGGCCAGGGTTGCAGGCGAAGTCGCTCTCAAGGGCCTTGGCGATCCGATCGGGCCGGTTCGCGCGGCCCGGCGCTCGCCGCTGCATCGGTTGCGGCACCAAGGTGCCCGGAGCGCGATGGGATACGATGTCGCCCCGCCGCGCGCCGACAGATGGCACGCCAGCCGTGCCGCCCGGCGCTTGCTGACTTGCCTGGTGCGGTCCTGCACCGGCCGATGACCCCAACCTGCCCCTCATGACCCCCACGCGCATCGACCTCACTGCCCCCGACGACTGGCATCTGCATCTTCGCGATGGCGAGGCGCTGGCGTCGGTGATCGGCCATACCGCCGAGCGCTTTGCCCGCGCCATCGTCATGCCCAACCTCAAGCCGCCGGTGGCCACCGTGGCCCAGGCAGAGGCCTACCGCCAGCGGATCCTGGCGTGCCTGCCGTCCGGCGCGCGCTTTCAGCCCCTGATGACGCTGTACCTCACCGAACAGACCTCGCCCGCGGAGATTGCCCTGGCCAAGGCCAGCGACAGCGTGCTGGCGGTGAAGTACTACCCGGCCGGCGCCACCACCAACTCGCAGTCCGGAGTGCGCGACCTGGCCCGCGTGCATGCCGTGCTCGAGGCCATGGAACGGCATGAACTGCCGCTGCTGCTGCATGGCGAGGTGACCGATCCGGACATCGATATCTTCGACCGCGAGCGGGTCTTCATCGAGCGGCACCTGCTGCCGTTGCAGGCCAGGTTCCCCGCGCTGCGCATGGTGCTCGAGCACATCACCACCGCCGATGCGGTGGCGTTCATCACCGGCGCGCCGGCGCACGTGGCCGCCACCATCACCGCCCACCACCTGCTGCTCAACCGCAACGCGCTGTTCGAAGGTGGCATCCGCCCGCACCACTACTGCGCGCCGATCCTCAAGCGGCAGACCCACCGCGCCGCGCTGCTGCAGGCGGCGACCAGCGGCGACAGCCATTTTTTCCTCGGCACCGACAGCGCCCCGCATGCGCGGGAAACCAAGGAGACCGCGTGCGGCTGCGCCGGCCTCTATACCGCCCACGCCGCCATCGAACTGTACGCCGAGGCCTTCGAGCAGGTCGGCCGGCTGGATCGGCTGGAAGCCTTCGCCAGCTTCCACGGCCCGGACTTCTACCGCCTGCCCCGCAATCAGGAGCGCATCACCCTGGAACGCACGCCGTGGGTGGTCCCGCCCAGCTATCGGCTGGCCACCTCGACCTGCGTCCCGATGCGTGCAGGCGAGTCGGTCGCCTGGTCGCTGGTTCGGCAGGACTCCTGACGCGGCGGCAGCGCATCTGCGAAGGCGGTGCCGGATGCACTAAGCGCGGGTCAGCCGCCAGGCGCGGTGGATGCGCGTGTTGCGCTCGAAATCCGGCGGGATGGTCTGGGCGCTGATCTCCTCGCATACGGCGAATTCGGCCACCCGTTCGGCGTCCAGCCTGAAGCGTCGGAAGTTGTTGGAAAAATACAGCACGCCGCCCTGCGACAGCCGCGCGATGCACGCGCGCAGCAGGCGCACGTGATCGCGCTGCACCTCGAAATCCTCCGCGCGCGCCGAGTTGGAGAACGTCGGCGGGTCGCAGAAGATCAGGTCGTACTGGCCGCGGTCGGCTTCCAGCCAGGCCAGCGCATCGGCCTGCACCAGCTGGTGCTGCTGACCGCCCAGGCCGTTTTCCTGCAGGTTGTCCTGGCACCACTGCAGGTAGGTGCCCGACAGGTCGACGCTGGTGGTGCTGGCCGCGCCGGCCACCGCCGCTTCCACACTGGCCACGCCGGTGTAGCTGAAAAGGTTGAGGAAGCGCCGGCCGCGCGCAGCGTGCGCCATCTGCCCGCGCAGCGGGCGGTGGTCCAGGAACAGGCCGGTATCCAGGTAATCGAACAGGTTCACGCGCAGGCGTGCGCCGTGTTCGCGCACCACGATCACCTCGCTGCCCGCGCCCAGGCGGCCGTACTTGCTGCCGCCCTTGCCGCGCGCACGCGACTTGATCGCCACCTGCTCGTGCGGCACGGCAAACACATTGCGCACCGCAGCCAGCAGCTCGTTGAAACGGCGCAGCGTGTCGGCCTCGGGGATGCTGGCCGGGGCGGCATATTCCTGCACGTGCAGGAAGGTGCGGCGCGCGCCGTCGGCTTCTTCGTACACGTCCACCGCGGCGGCGTACTCGGGCAGGTCGGCATCGTAGACGCGGTAGCAGCTCACGTCCTCGCGCTGGCGCCAGCTCTTGAACTTCCTGATGTTCTTGCGCAGGCGGTTGGCCACCATCTGTGCCCCGACGTTCAATTCAGCGGGCGCATCGGGCACCACGCGCTGCGGCGGCGCGATCGGATCGACGAAGATCAGCGCGCACTCGATGGCGCCGTTGAACAGCTGGTATTTCTTCTGCGCGCGCAGGCCGGTGGCCATGGCCAGCTCGGCGCTTCCGCACAAAAGGCTCGCCCGCCAGTCCGGCACCGCCCGACGCAGGCCATCGCCCAGCGCCCGGTACAGCGCCGCATCGGCGGCCAGGCGCTCGTCGTAGGGCGGGTTGCAGACCACCACGCCACGGCGGATCGGCGGCGCCGGCAACTTGGCCACATCGCAGACCTGCAGGAAGATGGCGTGCTCCACGCCGGCTTCGCGCGCGCTTTCGCGGGCGGCCTCGATCGCGCGCGGATCGATGTCGCTGCCGAAGGCGACCTGCGCCGGCAACGCGGCGCGGCCGGCGGCTTCGCGCTCGCGCGCCTGCTCGCGCAGGGCTTGCCAGTGGGACATATCGAAGCCCAGCCAGCGCGTCGGCGGCAGGCTGCCGTGGCGCTGCAGCCCTGGCGCCACATCGGCGGCCATCAACACCCCTTCGATCAGCAGGGTGCCGCTGCCGCACATCGGATCGAGCAGGCCGCCACCGCCGGCGTAGGACTGGCTCCAGCCGCCGCGCATCAAGACCGCGGCGGCCAGGTTTTCCTTCAGCGGCGCATCGTTGCGCACCCGGCGCCAGCCACGGCGATGCAGCGGCCCGCCACCGAGGTCGATCGAGAGCGTGGCCCGGCCCTTGCGCAGCGAAAAGTTGATGCGCACGTCCGGATCGTCCACGTCCACCGACGGGCGCTCCAAGCCATGGCTGCGCAGGTGATCGACCACCGCGTCCTTGACCCGCTGCGCGGCAAAGCGCGCGTGGGTGATGACCTCGCCGGACACGTGCGCGTCCACCGCCAGGGTGTGTTCGGGCTTCAGGTGCCCGGTCCACGGCAGCGCATGAACGCCCTCGTAGAGCGCGTCCTGGTCCGGGCACTCGAACGCGCCGATCGGCCACAGCACGCGGCTGGCCAGGCGCGACCACAACACCAGGCGCTGGGCATCGTGCAGGCTGCCTTCGACATTCACGCCGGACACGGTGGCCGTGGCGCTTGCGGCGCCCAGCGCCAGCACCTCCTCGACCAGCAGGTACTCCAGGCCCTTGGCGCAGGAAACGTAGAACTTCACTTGAAACCTCGAATGGAAATGACGCCTGCGCGGGTGCGCAAGCGCGATGGCAGCACGCCGGCGCAACCGGCGCCGGCTGCAATTACAGCCCGGCCAGCAGCTGGGCGAAGGCCTGCGCGGCCGCGTCGACGTGATGGGACAGGCGATGGTCGTCATCGACCAGCAGCAGCCGCGCCCGACGCGCCTGCGCCCAGTCGATGACGTGCCTGACCGGGATCAGTTCGTCGTCCCAGCCGTGGATGATCGAGACCGGCACCTGCGCGGCGTCCAGCGCCGGCAGCGAGCCCATCGCCGTGGGCGGGGCCATCAGGAACAGGGCGTGCACCGGCACCAGCAGCGAGACCTGGGCCGAGATGTAGGCGCCCAGGCTGGAACCGGCCAGCACCAGCGGGCCCTTCCTGGCTGCGGCCTCGGCCAGGGTGCGCAGGCGCATCAGGCGCGCGCCGACATCGCCCAGCTGGCCGACCCCGGTCATGGCGTCCAGGTCGGTGTAGTCCGGGCGCTCGTGGCTCCAGCCGGCGGCCTGGGCCACCTGCGCCAGGGCGGTGACCTTGGTCGCTTCCGGGCCGCTTTCGAAGCCGTGCGAGAGGATCACGTGGCCGCGGATCACAGCGGTACCACCGCATCGCCGACGGCAAAGGTGCCGCCCTGGATGATCCGTGCGCACAGCCCGCCGTGGCCGCGCATGGCGTTGTAGCCGCCGGCGCCCAACGCGGTTTCCATGCGCGAGCATGGATCGCAGGGGTCGGTGCCTTCCAGCACGACATCGCCGATGCAGAAGCGGCGCTGCTTCAGCGCGATCAGCGCAATGCCCGAAACCACCACGTTGCGGCGCAGGGTTGCGGCGCTGACCGCCTCCAGCCCGGCCAGGGCGGCGATCACCGGCAGGTGCTCGGCCTGGATCAGGGTCAGCCCGCGCTTGCCGCTGCCGCCCTGGTAGCGGTCACCGGTCAGCCCGGCGCCGGCCTTGGCCTGCACGCGCTCGGCGGCGACCATCGGCACCTCGCGCGCGGGCCGCACGCCGATCCATTCCACCGCGCCCGCGCGCGGCAGGGTGGCCATCAGCCGGGCCAGCGGCGACTCGGGGTTCAAGGGCATGGGCGGCACACGACGACGGCGCGGAACGCCGGGGCACGCAGTTTACCGCGCGCCCGCCCTGCGCCCGCGGCGCGTGTAGCATCGCCGGCATGTCGCACCCATCCCGGACCACGCCGCCGGCACCCCTGCAGGTCAAGGCCGCCCCGCTGCCCTACGTGTCCCTGCTGGAGCATCGTCTGCTGACGCAGATCGACCTGGTGGTCATCCACTGCACCGAGCTGCCGGACCTGGCGATGGCGCGGGAATTTGCCGAAACCGTCCGCTATGCCTCGGGCACCGGCAACAGCGGCCACTGGTACGTCGACCGCGATGGCCACACCCAGGCGTGGGTCCCGCCCGAGCGCATCGCCCACCACGTGCGTGGCTGGAACCTGCGCAGCGTCGGCATCGAACTGGTCAACCGCGGCCGCCATCCGCACTGGCTGCATGCCAGACACCAGGCAATGGACGTGCCCTACCCGGATGCGCAGATCGCCGCGCTGGTGGCCCTGCTGCAGGACCTGCAGGCGCGGCTGCCGGCGCTGCGCTTGATCGCCGGGCACCAGGACCTGGATACCGAGCAGGTGCCGGCCGAGGATGATCCCGGCGTGCTGGTTGCCCGCAAGCAGGATCCGGGGCCGCTGTTTCCGTGGGAGAGGGTGCTGGCGCAGGTGGGGTTGGAGCGGCTGGTCCCGTGATTCATCGTTTGCTACGCACGCCTGTGCGTAGCCAGACCCGGCACGACAAAACAACGGCTGCCGGGCCGCAAAGCAGGGCCAAAGCCTGTGTTTTCATCGATTCACAGAGCGCACCGCAGTCCCGATAAAGACGACGAAGAACAGAAGGCCTACGCCTCCCAGTGCTCCACTTCCACCGCCGGCAGCAGCACCCGCAGCGCATCGCCGCCTGGCTGCGACAGCAGCTTCTCGGCATCGGTGCGGGCCATGTCCAGGGTCAGGCGCCAGCCGGCCTCGTCGTGTCCTTCGCTGCGCACGGCTTCCAGCGCATGCAGGCGCGCGCGCAGGCGGCCGGCGGTCGGCGGCAACACCACCTCACCGCGGATGCGCTGCAAGCCAAGGCGCCGGGCCAGGGCTTCCTGCAGCAGGTCCAGGCCGACGCCGTCGCGGGCGGAAATCCACACCCGCTCGCGCGCCAGGCCCAACGTGCCGGGCTCGGTGTCGCCGTCCAGATCGCCTTCCGGTGCGTCGTGGCGCGGCTGCGCGCCTTCGATGCGGTCGATCTTGTTGAACACCAGCAGCTGCGGGATGTCGCCGGCGCCGATCTCGGCCAGGACCAGGTCGACCTGGGCGATGCGTTCGGCATGCAGCGGGTCGGCCGCATCGACCACGTGCAGCAGCAGGTCGGCCTCGCGCGCCTCGGACAACGTCGAGCGGAAAGCGGCCACCAGCTCATGCGGCAAGTCGCGCACGAAGCCGACCGTGTCGGCCAGCACCACGTGGCCCCCGGCCAGGTTCACCCGGCGCACGGTCGGGTCCAGGGTGGCGAACAGCTGGTCGGCCGCATAGGCCTGGGCGCCGGTGAGGGCGTTGAACAGGGTCGACTTGCCGGCATTGGTGTAGCCCACCAGGGCCACCCGCGGCAGCTCGCTGCGCACGCGCGCGCGGCGCATCTGGGTGTGCTGCACCTCGACCTTCTCCAGCCGCTTCTGCAGCTGGTCCACACGCTTTTGCAGCAGCCGGCGGTCGGTTTCCAGCTGGGTTTCACCCGGACCGCGCAGGCCGATGGAACCGCCGCGCTGGCGCTCCAGGTGGGTCCAGCCGCGGACCAGGCGGGTGGCCATGTGCCGCAGCTGGGCCAGTTCGACCTGCAGCTTGCCCTCATGGCTGCGGGCGCGCTGGGCGAAGATGTCCAGGATCAGCCCGGTGCGGTCCAGCACGCGCCGCTCCAGGGCTTTTTCCAGGTTGCGTTCCTGGCCCGGGGTCAGCGCATGATTGACCAGGATCAGATCGGCGCCGGTGGCGTCGGCCGCGGCCTTGACCTCGTCCAGCTTGCCGCTGCCGATGAAGGTCGACGGGCTGGGCTTGTCGGTCCGGGCGGTGACCAGCGCGGCGATGCTCGCACCGGCGGAGCGGGCAAGCTCGGTGAACTCCTCGGCGGCGTCCTCATCGCCGGTCACGGCGGCGGCGCCACCGCGCACGGGCTGGATCAGCAAGGCGTGCTCACCCTTGCGGGAACGTTCGAACAACTCGGTCGGCATCTTTCACGGGGTCGGTAAATACGTCCCACCAGCATGGTGACGGCAAGACCCGGGTTCAACCGCCCGGCCGCGGAAAAACGCAACCAATGGGCGTTTGCGCGCGCCGGCAGCGACGCTCAGTCGTCGTCTTCGGCCTCGTCAGGGCCGCTTTCACCGCCATCGGCGTTCTGGACATAGCCGCCGCCCGGGCCCACGCGCACGTTGCGCGCCGGGACCACGGTGGAAATGGCGTGCTTGTAGACCATCTGGCTGACGGTATTGCGCAGCAGCACCACGAACTGGTCGAACGACTCGATCGTGCCCTGCAGCTTGATGCCGTTGACCAGGTAGACCGAGACCGGCACCCGCTCGCGCCGCAGCGCGTTGAGGAAAGGATCCTGCAGGGATTGCCCCTTGGACATGCAAAAACTCCTGCCCATTCTTCGATGGGACTGTTCTTCTAATGGGCCGGCGCGGCCACCGTTTCCCCGAACCGCGCCGGTGAACCGATATTACACAAGCAACGCGGATTGACCAGCCACGCCGTCGCGGTTTTCAGCGGCCCAGGAACAGCGCCAGCGCCTGCTCCAGTCCGGCGCGCTGGCTGACGGGGTCGAACCAGCGCAGATCGGGCCGCCCGCGCAGCCAGGTCAGCTGGCGCTTGGCCAGCTGGCGGGTGGCGGCGATGGCGCGCTCGCGAAAGGCCGCCGCATCGCCCTGCCCGTCCAGCCATTCCCAGGCCTGCCGGTAGCCGACCGCGCGCACGGCGGGCAGGTCCAGCGGCGCGGCCACCGCCTGCATCTGCGGCATCGCGCGCAGCGCCCGCACTTCATCCAGAAAGCCAGCGGCGAGCATCGCCTCGAAACGTCGGGCGATGCGTTGGTGCAGCACCGCGCGGTCGGCCGGCGCCAGCACCAGCTTGAGCAGCCGCACCGGCAGGCGCTGGCGCAGCGGCGCGCGTTGCCAGGCGCTGATGGGACGGCCGCTGAGCCGGAACACTTCCAGCGCGCGCTGGATGCGCTGCGGGTCGGTCGGCTTGATCCTGGCCGCGGCCACCGGATCGACCCGGGCCAGCTCGGCATGCAGCGCCGGCCAGCCGCGCACGGCGGCATTGGCGGTGATTTCGGCACGCAGGCCGGGATCGGCTTCTGGCATCTCGGCCAAGCCCTGGCTCAGCGCCTGGAAATACAGGCCGGTGCCGCCGGCCAGGATCGGGATGCGGCCGCGGGCAAGGATCTGTTCGATGGCCAGGCGCGCGGCGGCGGCGAATTCGGCCGCCGAATAGACCTGCCACGGATCGCGCACGTCGATCAGATGATGTGGCACCTGCGCCAGTTCATCGCGCGAGGGCTTGGCCGCGCCGATGTCCAGGTGCCGGTAGACCAGGGCCGAATCGACGCTGACGATCTCCCCGCCCAGGCGCTGGGCCCATTCCAGCGCCAGCGCGGACTTGCCCGAGGCGGTGGGCCCGAGCAGGGCAATGGCCGGCGGCAACAGCAGGTTGGACATGGCGGCAGTGTGGCCGCCGCTGCATCTGCCGCCAAGCGCGGCAGGTCCTACGGCACGTACAGATCCACGTAATCGTGCACGGCCATGGCTTCCAGCGCAGGCCGGTCCAGCGACGCATCCAGGATCTTCTGCTGCTGCTCGCGGCCAAAGCGCCGCGCCAGATTGGCCTTGAACTTCTCCACCAGCAGCGGCATGCCTTCGGCACGGCGGCGGCGATGACCGATCGGGTACTCGACCACCACCTCGTCCAGCCGGCTGCCATCGTTGAACACCACCATCAGCGCGTTGGGAATGCTGCGCTTGTCCGGGTCGTGGTAGTCGGCGGTGAACTGCGGATCTTCGACGCAGGTGATCTTCGCCCGCAGCGCGTCGATGCGCGGGTCGGCCGCCACCGCGTCTTCGTAGTCGGCCGCGGTCAGCCGGCCGAAGATCAACGGCACGGCGACCATGTACTGGACACAGTGGTCGCGATCGGCCGGATTGTTCAGCGGCCCCTGCTTGTCGATGATGCGGATGCAGGCGGCGTGGGTGCGGATGGTGATCGCGGCGATGTCCTCCACGCTGCGCCCCAGCGCGGCCAGCTGCGCATGCAGCGTCATCGCCGCCTCCACGGCGGTCTGGGCGTGGAATTCGGCCGGAAAGCTGATCTTGAACAGCACGTTCTCCATCACGTAACTGCCATAGGGCCGCTGGAAGCGGAACGGCTGGCCCTTGAAGGAGACATCGTAAAAACCCCAGGTCTTGGCGGTCAGCGCCGACGGATAGCCCATCTCGCCGGTGGCGGCGATCAGCGCCAACCGCACCCCGCGGCTGGTGGCATCGCCGGCGGCCCAGCTCTTGCGGCTGCCGGTATTGGGCGCATGCCGATAGGTGCGCAGGCTTTGCCCGTCCACCCAGACCAGCGAGATGGCATTGATGAGCTGCGCGCGGTCCAGGCCCAGCAGCTGGCCCACCACCGCCGTGGTGGCGGCCTTGACCAGCACCACGTGGTCCAGGCCGACCTGGTTGAAGGAATTCTCCAGCGCGATGCAGCCCTGGATCTCGTGCGCCTTGATCATTGCATTCAGCACCGCACGCATGGGCAGCGGCGGCCGGCCCTGGGCCACGGCCGTGCGGCTGAGCCAGTCGGCGGTGGCCAGGATGCCACCCAGGTTGTCGGAGGGATGGCCCCATTCGGCCGCCAGCCAGGTATCGTTGAAATCCAGCCAGCGGATCATCGCGCCCAGGTTGAAGGCGGCCTGGACCGGGTCCAGCTGGTAGGGGGTGCCTGGCACCCTGGCCCCGTTGGGCACCACGGTGCCGGGCACGATCGGCCCGAGCAGCTTGGTACAGGCCGGATACTCCAGCGCCTCCAGCCCGCAGCCGAGGGTATCGATCAGGCAGTAACTGGCGGTCTCGAACGCCAGGGCCGAGTCGATCTGGTAGTCGAGCACGTAATCGGCAATGTCGACCATGACCTGGTCCGGCGCCGGACGGACGTTGGTGATGTGCTGGGACACGGGCGGCCCTGATGCTGCAGAGGGGCCTGAAATGCTAGCGCCGCACCGCGCCGGCCATGTCAACCCGACGTGAGCGCCTGCGCCGACCTGGCCCATACGGCGCCGTCCGGTATCATGGAATGCCCTTCTGTTACCCCATCGCGGAGCCAGCCCATGACCCCGGAAGCGCTGTTGAACCAATACGGCCCTCGTGAATCGATGGAGTACGACGTGGTGGTGGTGGGCGCCGGCCCGGGCGGCCTGGCCAGCGCCATCCGCCTCAAGCAGCTGGCCGCCGGGGCCGGTCGCGAGGTGTCGGTGTGCGTGCTGGAGAAGGGCTCCGAGCCCGGCGCGCACATCCTGTCCGGGGCGATCATGGATCCGCGCGCGCTGACCGAGCTGTTCCCCGATTGGAAGGAACTCGGCGCCCCGCTCAAGCAGGCCGTGACCGAAGATCAGTTCCTGTTCCTGAGCGAAACCGGCGCCAGGGCGACCCCGCATGTATTGCTGCCCGAGTGCTTCCAGAACCACGGCAACTACATCATCAGCCTGGGCGCGCTGACCCGCTGGCTGGCGCAGCAGGCCGAAAGCCTGGGCGTGGAGATCTTCCCGGGCTTTGCCGCGGCCGAGCTTCTGTATTCGGACACCGGTGCGGTGCGCGGGGTGGCCACCGGCAACCTGGGCCTAGGCAAGGACGGCGAGCCGACCGCCGAGTTCCAGCTGGGCATGGAGCTGCACGCCAAATACACGCTCTTCGCCGAAGGCTCGCGCGGCCAGCTCGGTCGCCAGCTCGTCGCCAAGTATTCGCTGGATGCCGGCAAGGATCCGCAGGCCTACGGCCTGGGGATCAAGGAGCTGTGGCAGGCCGATCCGGCCAGGCATCAGCCTGGCCTGGTGGTGCACACCGCCGGCTGGCCGCTGGATGACGATACCTACGGTGGCTCGTTCATCTACCACGCCGAGGACGGCAAGATCGCCATCGGCCTGGTCGTGGGGCTGGATTACAGGAACCCCTGGCTGAGCCCGTTCGAGGAATTCCAGCGCTTCAAGACCCATCCGGCCATCCGCAAGCATCTGGAAGGCGGCACGCGCATCGGTTACGGCGCCCGTTCGATCACCGCCGGCGGCCTGCTCTCGCTGCCCAAGCTGGTCTTCCCCGGCGGGGCGCTGGTTGGCTGCGAGGCCGGCACGCTCAACGCCAGCCGGATCAAGGGCAGCCATGCCGCGATCAAGACCGGCATGCTGGCAGCCGAGGCCGCCTTCCAGGCCCTGGGCGAGGGCCGCAGCGGCGACGAGCTCACTGCCTACCCCGCCGCATTCGAAGCCAGCTGGCTGCACGCCGAGCTCGAGCAATCCAAGAACTTCAAGCAGTGGTTCAAGAAGGGCCGCCGCCTGGCCACGCTGATGACCGGCATCGAGCAATGGCTGCTGCCCAAGCTGGGCATGCGCAATCCGCCCTGGACGATCCACCGCACCACGCCGGATCATGCCTGCCTGGAGCCGGCCGACCGGCACCAGAAGATCGCCTACCCCAAGCCGGACGGGCAGCTGACCTTCGACCGGCTGTCCTCGGTATTCCTGTCCAGCACCAACCACGCCGAAGACCAGCCGGCGCACCTGACCCTCAAGGACCCGTCGGTGCCGGTGAACATCAACCTGGCCACCTACGCCGGGCCCGAGGCGCGCTACTGCCCGGCCGGGGTGTACGAGTTCATCGGCGAAGGCCAGGCCACGCGCCTGCAGATCAATGCCCAGAACTGCGTGCACTGCAAGACCTGCGACATCAAGGACCCCACCCAGAACATCGTCTGGGTGGCCCCGCAGGGCGGCGGCGGGCCGAACTACGCGGGGATGTGACGCCACGCTGTTGATGCAGCGGGCATTGGCTGATGCAGCGGGCATTGGCTGCCGGCTTGCGCTGGCGAGCCAGCCGACGCCGACTTCACCCGGCGCCGGCTGGCAGGCAGCATCAGCGCCTCCGGCCGGCCTCCTACGACATTCCGACCCCGACCCCGGCCCAATGCCGAGGTTTTTGTCGTGCCAGCGAGGACTCCCACGCGGAGTGATCGGCGACTCCACATCTGGCTTGCCCTCGTTCACCTGAACCGAAACATCGGATAATGCGCGCCTATGCAGAACCCAGCCCTGTCCGTTGTCGTCCCGGTCTTCAACGAGCGTGACAATGTCGCCCCCCTGATTTCCGAGATCCTCGCCGCCCTGCGGGGGGTGACGGCCTTCGAAATCGTCTACGTCGATGACCAGTCGCGCGATGACACCGCCGCCGTCCTGCAGTCGCTCAAGGCCGCCACCCCGGAGTTGCGCATCCTCCAGCACGCGATCCAAAGCGGGCAGAGCACCGCCATCCGCACCGGCGTCAAGGCCGCGCGCGGTGCATGGATTGCCACCCTCGATGGCGACGGCCAGAACGACCCGGCCGACCTGCCCAGGTTGTTGACAGCCCGCGACAGTGCCGATCCATCGGTCAAACTGTATGCGGGCTGGCGCGTCAACCGCCAGGACAGCGGCAGCAAGCGCTGGGCCTCCAAGTGCGCCAACGCCATCCGCGCCCGCATGCTCCACGATGACACGCCCGATACCGGCTGCGGCACCAAGCTGTTCGAACGCGAGGCGTTCCTGGACCTGCCTTATTTCGACCACATGCATCGCTACCTGCCGGCGCTGATGCAGCGCTCGGGCTGGAAGACGATCAGCATCCCGGTCAACCATCGCCCGCGTGGCGCCGGAGTGTCCAAGTACAACAACCTGCAGCGCGCCCTGGTCGGCATCCGCGACCTGATGGGCGTGGCCTGGCTGATCGTGCGCAGCAAGCGCACGGCAGTGCGGGAGCTTTGAGCATGGAGATCCACTGGCTGGACCAGCCGATCGAAGCACTGTACTGGACCGGCCTGCATGTCACCGGCTGGAAGATTATCGGCTACACCGGCGCGCTGATGTTCGGCGGCCGCTGGCTGGTCCAGTTCGTGGCTTCCAAACGCGCCGGCAAGCCGGTGATCCCGCGCCTGTTCTGGTACATGAGCGTCATCGGCAGCGCCATGACCCTCAGCTATTTCGTGTTCTCGGCCAAACAGGACTCCGTCGGCGTCCTGCAAAACCTCTTCCCCGCCTTCACCGCCGCCTACAGCCTGTACCTTGACATCAAGCACCGCGGCTGGAAGCGGGACCGGGCCGAACACTGAACTCGCCCGGGGAACACATGTCTGCACGAGCGCGCCATCAAAGGCGGAAAGAGCCGATGGGCAGTCCCGCCGCCGGCAGCCGTGAGCCAGCTTCAACTACAGCAATCGGCGCGCGAGCCCCGCTGAAGAAGTAAATGACGAGGCGGGCAGTGCGCGCCCTCCCGCACGCATTCCACCCCATGCAGCAATCGCCGACCATACGTCGCGCTAAAAAAGTAGCGCCAGCGCAACGACGCGACTTCGTTATCGGCCAGAGCAGAGATGTCACGGCATTGAATCTTCGCTTCAAAAAATCGCGGGCCACCGAGTCCATGCTCAAGGCCCGGAAAACCACCTCCCGTACATTGCGTTGACCATCTCCTTCTGCCCTAGCTGTTCCGTGGCACATCCCTGCAGATACGCCATCCTGGCCGCAGATGTCGCGCCTGGGTCATAATGGGGATCGAATACCCTGATATTGAAGTAGGCCTGCTCCGCCGGCACACAGCCCGGCCCGCCATCGCCACCTTCCATTTTCCCCGCCAGGCACAGCACCGCCACGCAGGGCCCAGCGACGTCCTGCGCGCACGCAGAACCGACGCCGAAAAGCCCCGTCGCGGCCACTAGTCCGGCGATCAAACCCTTCTGAATTGCAAACCCTTCTTTCATGTCCGTCTCCATTTGTCGAGATACGCGAAAAATGTTTCGTTTTTATCACGCAACTTGAAGCATTATCCTGCCGAGCCAGTGACCCAACCCGGCGGACCTGCAGGACGTAGATGCCCGAAAGCAGACAGGTCAGCTCCAGTCCAGACAGGACGGACCATGGCCGATCCTGCGCCCGCACGCCGCATCCGGCGCGACGGCGGACATCCCGCCTGCTGCACCCCGGCATCCTCATGCTCCTGATGTCCCGGCTCAGCGCGTCGGCTGCTGGGCTTGGGCTTGGGCTTGGGCCTGGGCCAGCACCGGGTCCTGCACTTGCGCCAGCGCCTCCAGCTGCCGGGTGCTGGCCTGAACGTCCTGGCCCACCGCCTGCGCCCGGTCCACGTACACCCGCTGCGCGGCCGGGTCCCCCAGTTGCCCCTGCACCGCGAACAGGCCCTGGCCGTCCGGCCGCGCCAGCACGCTGTCCACCTGCCTCATGCCCGAGACCCTGGACTCGAACACCACCTGCCCGGCCGCGTTCTCCAGCTGCTGGCGGTCGGCAAACAGCGCCGGCAATCCGCCCTGATTGCGCTGCTGTTCCAGGGTCTGCAGCTTCTCCAGCACGTCGCGGTAGCGGGCATGGTCCGGATGCCCCGGGTCGGCCATGCTCGGCGCTGCGGGTGTGTCGGCCATGGTGGCCGGCTCTCTGGCCTGCACCGCCGCCGCCAGCGCTTCCAGGGTCTTCGGCCCGGCCTTGCCGTCCACCGTCAGCCCTTGGTCGCGCTGGAACTGTTCCACCGCCTGCCGCGTGCTTGGGCCGAAGTCGCCGTCCGTAACCAGTGGCTTGCCGTCCGTGCCGACGTAACCCAGACCGGACAGCTTTTCCTGCATCGACTTGACCGCTTGGCCGTGCTCCTTCTGCACCAGCATGCCGTCGGCCATGGGGTTGCGTACCGGGGCCGTTGGCCCACCGGCACTCAAGGTACCGCTGGGGAGTCCCTGCACCGCCTCCTGGGCATAGGGCTCGTACTGATTCATCTTCTCGCCCATTGCCGCATAGGCCTGCGCGATGGTCCTGCTTCCATCCCCATAGAGCGCGGGGTTCCCGGAAATCACCCTGTCGCTCAGCACACTGCCCACGCGCGCATCCGGATTGTCGCGCAATGCCTCCAGGAACCTGGGCCCGTCGCCAGTGCCCAGGTTGTGCATCGCATAGACATTGGCCGCCACGTCACTGCCGCCGATCTGCGACGCGCGCGCAATGTTCTCGCGCGTGAACTCAGCCAGCATCGCCGCCTGCAGGCGCGTGTCCTGGCGAAGTTCTGGCGCATTGGCCTGAGTGCGGGTCATGTCTGCCGCTCCCGCTACGTCATACTTCTCCCCATACCTGTTGATCATCTCCTGCCAGGTGCCATCCAGAAACTGGCCGTACCCGTAAGCCGAAGACACCGCCATCGTCCCGTCAAACTGCCGCACCGTATTGTTCTCGGGATGGCTCACCGCGATCGGCCGGGCGCCAGGGTTGAAGCCGGATTCGAACCCCGCGATCTTGACCATGACGCCCACGTCGATGCCCGCCGTTCGCGCGGCAGCCTCCAACTCTTCGCGGTGCCCATTCCAGCGCTCGTCAATCCTTGCCATGTGCTTGTTCCCTTAAGTCCAGAAGTCCAGTGAGTGGGGCCGTGGTCTCACGGCCTCCATGGATAGGTACCGGTCCCGGCGTCAAACATCACGGTTCTGGTCTCCACCACGGCATCGCCGCGCTTGCGGGTCACCCTCAATGGGTACATGCCCGCCACAGCATTACCCTGACGGTCTACGTCGATGATGTTGATCTCGTCCTGTTTTCCTTCCGTGATCCTTGGAATTCTCGAAACATTACGAAACACTCCATACACAGGAACCTGGATCACATAATTCTGGACAGCCACCCCCTGCCAGACGCCGCCTTCGGTCGACACCCAGCCATATCGGGATGGACCCACCTGGAGAAGACGGGCATCGCGGCAGGCACAATCCCCAGACTGCCCCGCATCGATGGCCGGACTGGAAGCCAGGACTGCCCAGCTGCCATCGGTCTTCAGTGATGCCGCCAGCAATCCCATCAGCCCCGGATCGACCTGCGAATACACCCCGGCATCCGGATCGCTGTAGGCCAGCACATAGACTTGCGGGCCGTCTTCGCTGGCGACCACCTGCGGGGATGCAGGCTTCATGCAGTAGTCAAGCGTATCGTTGGGCGTCTCGAACGAGAGCATCCAGCATGCCCGGTCGGCATCGTAATGCGCCGCGCCGTACGCGGCATTCATCAACCCATTGATTGCCGCCTGCACGGCGGGGGAATCAGCAGCCGGCAGCGGCTGTGTCGTCTTGTCCGGCGTGCTGGTCTGTGCCGCAACCGGTGATCCGCCGTCGCTCACCGCAACCGGCTCCGCCGTTCCATCGGAAGGGGACTGATTGCACCCAGCCAACAGTGCCAGTCCACAAGCCCCGGCAAGCCAGTATCGGCTTCGGCGCACTACCTTTTTTGTTCTATCCATCGCCATTTCCTCACTGCATCCTGCACGGCCAACCCGGGCTCAGCCTGCAACCTGCCATCAGTAATGCCTGAAGATCGGGTCGCTGCAGTCGGAGTAGATGATTTTGCAGGCGGCTCCGCCATTGACGTCACTGCATGATTTTAACGCGACCTCTTTAGCCAGCTCTATCGCCCCCCAGGTCTTTCCAATGGGAGAACAGCACGCGCGAAGTACGGGAGGCTGCAGGCGGAGTAGACGATTCGGCAAGTACCGGCAGAATTTCTCTCATTGCACACATTTTTAGCCCGCTCTTCCGCCAGCCCTATAGAATCCGCCGTTGCCCTACCTCCCGGGTGAGCCAAGGCAACGCACTGATTGGAATATGTGAAAATTAACTTGCAGTTCATTCCTCCCCCTCGGGTGCATTGACTCACCGCCTCATTCTCCGCGGTCACCCTGAAAAGCTGCCCTTCCGCAACACCACCCAGTCCGTTGGTTCCCTGCGCGATCGCCCCCCAGTTCGTGACCCACCCTCCTGTGAGGCGTGGCGGGGGCGGCATCTGCTGCTGCCTCGCGCCCCCGCCATAACCAGGATCACCCGGCAACGGTCCGTTGCCTCCAGGACGCTGCTGGCCCAGCGCATCGCCTGCACCAGCAGCTAGCAACACGGATATCAATGCCATCCGCAATTTCATGGAACCTCCGCTCAGGTTGCCTGACACGTTCATCCCCTGATCCGAAGTTCCCCTCATCCCCTGTTCGGCTTGTTTGCTGCACCGAACGTGCCCTGACCTTCGGAGGCGCTGGGATTCGCCGGAACACCCAATATTCTCGCCCCACCCGCTGAGTCTGTCCTGATCCCTGGCCCAGCCACATCCCTTCCTGGCTGCTGCTGTGCATACCCGCCACCCACATTGCCCGGGTGCCCGCCCGGCGCGTCGCCGCCCCCTTGCTGGGCCAGGTGCGGGCCCATCGTCGATTACGCTGCAAACTGCCCCAGCGTCCCCTGGAAGAACATCGCTGCCATCGGCGGGGCGGTGATGATCAACGTCGTCAGCAGCAGTCCCAGCCCGCCCTGCTGCATCGCCTGGCTGCTGATGCCGTCCACTGCATCCATGTCCAGGAAGCTGCCCACCAGCGCAGCACCCCAGAACGCCTCGGACACCGCCGTCATCATCTTCAGCGCGATGCTCGTCATCGCCGCCAGTACCGCCATCGAGAACATCGTCCCGAGCCCATAGAACAGCCACTTCTGGAACAGCGACTTGGTGACGTCGAACAGCAGGCACAGGATGAACAACGGGCCCAGGCCCACGAACAAAGCGATCGCCACTTGGTACAGCAACAGCATCGCTCCGGCCACCAGCGCCGGACCGCCGGTCCCGATCCCGGCGAAGATCATCGCCCGGGTCTTCTCATCGGCCAGCGTCGGGTTGTCCACCACGTCCACCGCGTTGATCGTCGTCAGCGCCACCGACATCCACGCCATGTTCTCGTCGATCTGATCGGCCGCCGACCAACGCCACATCGCACACCGACGACAGGACCTGCCGCGGGCATGAACTGGCCGGCAGCCGCGCACCGTCGGGGCAGAACGGTACATGGCCGATCCTGCGCCCGCACGCCGCATTCGGCGCGACCGCCGACATTTGGCCTGTGGCACCCATGTCCCTGCCATCTTCATCGTCCTGATGTCCTCGCTCAGCGCGTCGGCTGCTGGGCTTGGGCTTGGGCTTGCGCTTGGGCCAGCACCGGGTCCTGCACTTGCGCCAGCGCCTCCAGCTGCCGGGTGCTGGCCTGCACGTCCTGGCCCACCGCCTGCGCCCGGTCCACGTACACCCGCTGCGAAGCCGGGTCCCCCAGTTGCCCTTGCACCGCAAACAAGCCCTGGCCGTCCGGGCGCGCCAGCACGCTGTCCACCTGCCTCATCCCCGTGGGGTTGCGCACATTGCTCCCCAGCGTCGCAAGCTGCTCCAGCGTCACCCTGCCGGTCCGCACGTCTTCGACCAGTTCCGGCGTGATCGTCCCGATCCAGTCCCGCGAAGCCGCCACGCGCGCATCCTTGCCGTTGTCACCGCCATTGATGATGCGTCCGGCTGCCACCGGATCCGTCCGGCTGGCCTCCGGCACCCGATCCTGCCAATAGGCGACGGCCAACCGGGCCGCGGTCTGCGGATCGGCTGCCAAGTCAGGATTATTGGCAAGATCCACGCCAAAACGCTCGCCATAGCGCTCGTAGTTATCCCGACCGGTGTACTGCAAATAGCCGCGGCCGTGGAACCTCCAACCGTCCCCCAGCTCGGCATTTCCAAGATCTGCACGATTCTCGTACATCACTTTGGCAATCTGCTTGGGGTCCCCGCTGGCCACCGCCGCCTCGACCTCTTGCCACGTGAAACGGTCATCGGCAGACGCAACCGCCGCAATCACATTGTCAGCCGACGAATAGGCAAAGCTCTCGTGCATGCGCCGGAAGCGCCCTGTTTCCACCGTCGCGTTCCCCATGAGGTTGGCCAACTCCTCCGGCGAGCAGATTCCCGAGTCCACTGCCGTCGTGAACAACAACGCAGAGCTTTCATTGAATTGCGGCATTGCGCTTTCTCCTGTTCACTCCATGATCTTCCTGTTCTTCGCGAACGCCTCTTCGAGGGCGTCAGGATCGAACAGGTCCAGTGTCGTCCAGCCAACATCCTTTGGATAACTCACGGCCTCGCGCACAAGATCGACCTTGTCAGCGGCCTCGTTGTACTGTGGATACGAATTGATTGCCTCGCTGAGAAACCATGCCTGCTTGGCCTGGTCATAATCGAATCGGTAGATTGAAGTCCCTTTTTCACGCTGGTTGCTGTAGATGATCTCCCCTCGGGCTACCTTTAAATTGTCTTGCAAGCTCGCGGCATTGCGGGCCACAGTGTTGTAGAGGCACTCAACGACATGGCCGCTTCGGGCGGAAACAGCCAGTCGCCCCGCTTGGCGCTGCAAGACGAGCAACTCGCACGGATTGGCTCCGCTCTCGGTGGATTGGTGACGCACGATGAGAACTGCATCGACGGCTCCGTCGCCATCCAGATCCTCATTGGCTTGCGCCACCACCTGATCGTCCTGGGCAACCAAGCCTGCCACTTCCTGCGGCGCCACGCTTGTCCCTTCCGCAAGTCCGCTTCGACTGTCCACTGCTTTCGGCGGCGATGGCGCCGTGGCGCCGTCTTGCTCCGAGGTTGCCGAACCGGCCGAAGCCGGCGCCACAGTATGTTCTCCAGCAGCTTCGGAGCCAACCTGCCGTCCGCACCCGCCCAGTATCACCAGCACATACAGGCCGGCAAGCCAGCACCAGCATCGGCGCACTACCTTTACTGCCATGTCCAACGCCTCCTCACTCACTGCATCCTGCACGGCCAACCCGAGCTCGGCCTACAACCTACCATCAGTAATGCCTGAAGATCGGGTCGCTGCAGGCGGAGTAAATGATTTTGCAGGTGGCTCCGCCATTGACGTCACTGCATGCCTTTAACGCGACCTGTTTAGCCAGGTCGGGTGAGGATGCGGACGCTGCTCTGCCATTTGATGAACCAGCGTTGGGAACTGCACCCGCGGCGCACTGATTTTGATAGACCAACGTCGGCTTGCAGCCCCCACCCCCCCAGGTGAGGCACTGTCGCACTGCTTCTGCCTCAGCTTCTTTCTTTGTGAGCTTGCCTATGGCAACACCACCATCGCCTTTATCGTTCGCCGCAATCGCCCCCCATGTCTTGATCCACTTTCCCGTGGGGCGTGGCGGGGGCGGCAGCTGCTGCTGCGCTGCCGCTGCATAAGCATCCTGCTGTGCCTGATAGCCTCGACGCGTCTGCTCCAGTTGCCACTGCTGTTGCTGCAGGTTCCGCTGGGCCTGGTTCTGCGCCAACCCCCAATCACTGCTCAGCAACAGCCCGCACGCCAATGCCATTCGCAATTTCATGGAACCTCCACTCAGGTTGGCTGACACGTTCATCCCCTTATCCGAAGTTTCCATCATCCCCTGTCCAGCTTGTTTGCTGCACCGAATGTGCCTTGACCTTCGGAAGCGCTGGGAGTCGCTGGGGCACCTGCAATTCGGCTCGGTATTGCGCCAACTCCCGGACCAGTCGTATTTCGTTCCGGCTGCTGTGCATACCCGCCACCCACATTGCCCGGGTGCCCGCCCGGCGCGCCGCCGCCCCCTTGCTGGGCCAGGTGCGGGCCCATCGTCGAGTACGCTGCAAACTGCCCCAGCGTCCCCTGGAAGAACATCGCTGCCATCGGCGGGGCGGTGATGATCAACGTCGTCAGCAGCAGTCCCAGCCCGCCCTGCTGCATCGCCTGGCTGCTGATGCCGTCCACTGCATCCATGTCCAGGAAGCTGCCCACCAGCGCAGCACCCCAGAACGCCTCGGACACCGCCGTCACCATCTTCAGCGCGATGCTCGTCATCGCCGCCAGTACCGCCATCGAGAACATCGTCCCGAGCCCATAGAACAGCCACTTCTGGAACAGCGACTTGGTGACGTCGAACAGCAGGCACAGGATGAACAACGGGCCCAGGCCCACGAACAAAGCGATCGCCACCTGGTACAGCAACAGCATCGCTCCGGCCACCAGCGCCGGACCGCCGGTCCCGATCCCGGCGAAGATCATCGCCCGGGTCTTCTCATCGGCCAGCGTCGGGTTGTCCACCACGTCCACCGCGTTGATCGTCGTCAGCGCCACCGACATCCACGCCATGTTCTCGTCGATCTGATCGGCCGCCGACTCGTCCTCGCCCGTCACCTGCGCGGTGATCTCGTCCGGTAGCTTCTGGGTCAGCCACTGGTGCATGTCCGCGCCAAAAATCCCCATCGACACCGCCACCGACACGATCAGCGTCGCCTTGGCTGCGTTGGCCACCAGCACCATCATCGAATCGCGCGACTGGCCGGTCACGATGCGGAAGCCTTGAATCAGCACCCAGAGCGTCAACAGGGTCAGGACGATCGCGCCCACCCAATCCATCATCCGCCCCATCATGCCGTAGCCGAAATCGCTGATCGCCTCGGTCAGGTAATCGAGGATCGCATGGAAAAAGTAGAACTCCCCCAGCGACGCCTGGGGACGGAACCAACTCCCAAGTCCGTCCAACACACCCATTGTCGCGAAAGTCAGCATGTCAATCATTCCCTCGGGTTGTTCCCTTGGTGCGGCTCCGGCCTGCGTTCGAGGCAGGCGGTCACCCCGCCACCGCTTCCTGGTTCTTCATAGATCTGGCCAGCCAACCCACGCCGATCACCCCGAGGCCTCAGGTTTTCCGATTACTTGTTGTAGTGCAAAGCGGCCTCGAGTGCGGCGCTCTGCACCACCACGCCGATGACCTCGCCAGTGATGCTCTTGCTTTTCCCTCGCATCAGCTGCTGGGCGAGAATGACTTGCCGATCGTTCAGCGCCGAGATCAGGGCATTGTATTGGTCCTGCCGGGAACGAAACTCTTCGATCTTCTTCTGGGTGTCGGCATCGATGGCCGGCGTGTCGGTCTGGTGCTGATCCTGGGCGCCGGGAGTCTCGCCCTTACCCTTGATGCTGGCTATCAACTCTTTCATGGTGTTCTGGATCGATGGCATCGTCTCATTCATGAAATCGACCGACTCGTTGTACTTGCGGTTCTGCATGGTGACGCGCATGGCGCAGATTGTCTTCTGCTCATCCAGTCCACTCTCCTCACCGATCCCCAGCGCCTTGGTCAAATTCTGGAATGAAAACAGGTCCGTAATTCCGGTGCTGATATTGCAGGCGCTGGCAACGCCCGCGCTTTCGTCGACTTTTTCGAGCTTCTGCCCAGAGGGCAGACCGAGGCCGTTGAGATTTTCTGTGAGACTGGTCAGGTCACTGATCGTGCTGGTATAGCGCTCCAATTGCTTCTGATACTCCTCGACTTGCCGCATGTAGCGGTCGGCGGTCTCGGCGTATTCCCCAAGCTCCCCTGCGAAGCTGCTGGTGGTAGCGTCCTCCGTCACGGGGTCCGACACGATCACTTGCGCACTGGCAGCGGGGGCGAGCGTCGCCAAGGACGCCAGGAGCAGCAAGAGGAGGGGCTTGCGATCCAGCCGCTTTGTATCTTTGATGTTCACGGTTGACTTTCCTTCATGTCTTCAATGAATTCCGGATTTGCGTGATGACGAACCGGAACGTCTCGACCCGAACAGCCCCAAGGCGGCCGCTGCACAGGTGCTTGCCTACGAGGCCATCCTCACCGACGCCCCCCCACGGCGGCCAGAAGACTTCAACCCGCCTTTGCCCGAGCCCTTGCGGTTCTCGTAGAAGGCGTCCAGCCACTGCTCGGGGGTCAGCTCGCTCTGCGCCACGCCGTGGATGGCGGCCTGCTCCTCCAGGACGCGATGCATGATCTCGATGTTGTCGGTGGACGCAGAGATGACCGACAGGGCATCGTCCAGACCGCGCAAGTTGAGCTGACACACGACTGAGCCATGGCCCTGCTTGACCAGGAAGCAGCGCGAGCGCTCGTCGAGGCTGACGACCACTTGGTATTCAGCTTCGGTCAGTTTGAGGCCTTGCATGTAGTCCTCGCGGCTGGCGTTGGGATTGGGTAGCAGAATCAAGGTGGCGGTTTGCTCGATGAGCGCGGCCGAAATATCGCTGGACAGCGCATCCTCGGGGCTCTGGGTGGCGAAGATACCCAGGCCATTCTGCTTGCGGATGGTCTTTTGCTTGTTCTTGGCAAACTCCTTCAAACCGCCAGCACCGTCGAGGATCTTCCAGAACTCATCCATCACATAGATCAGCGGGCGGCCATCGATCAATTCCTCCAGGCGATGCAGGAGGTAGTTTATGACAGGAGCCCGCACCTCGGCATTGTCGATCAAGTCGGTGTAGTCGAACCCGATGATGTTGGCCTTCTGCAGGTCGATGATGTCCATGGGGTTATCGAACACCCAGCCCAGGGAATTGCCCGCAGTCCACTTCCGTATGCGCGCGTACAGCCCGTCATCACCCATATTGGGCAGGCTTCTCTGGAAATTGGTCATGGTGCGCAGGTGCGGCGGGGTATCCAGGATGTTTTCCACCGCACGAAAAATATCTTCCTCCTCGCGCGCCGTGTAAAAGCGCTTGGCCGCAAGCAGCTTGACCAACTCGGCCAGAAACTGGATGTTGCCCTCGCTGCGCTCGCACTGGAAGGGGTTGAAGCCGGTCGGGCGGCCATTTTCCAGCGCCAGATAGTTGCCCCCGCAGGCGCGCACGAAGATCTCCGCACCGCGGTCCTTGTCGAAGAAAAAAATGGTGGGTGACGGCTCGAACTTCTGCACCTGACTGAGCAGGAAGTTGATCAACGCGGTCTTGCCCGTGCCCGACTTGCCGATGACCATGGTATTGGCAATGGCCTTCTCACCCAGCGAGTTTTCCGCCGGGTGGGTGGCGTGAAAATTGAAATAGTAGGGCTGCCCGTTGGTGGTCTGCAGGGTCGTGACGCATTCACCCCAGGGGTTGTTTTCCTTCTTGCCGGTAGCAAAATTGTGCAGGGGCGAAAGGCCCAGGAAGTTCAGCGAACTCACGTTCGCCTGGCGGGTGCGGAACTTCCAGTTGGCGGGCAACTGGGAATAGAACGAGGCCGCGACGGCCAGGTCCTCCTTGGCCGAGACGAAGCCGGCGTTGGACAGTTCCGCGCGGGCAATGGCGATGTGCTGCTGCAGCTGGGGCTGGCTGTCGGCGTACAGGGCGATGATGAAGTGGTATTCGCCCAGGACAAAGTTGCCGGAGGACAGCTGGTCCATCGCGTAATCGAGTTCAACGATCTGGCTGACCGCCTTGTCGCCGGAAGAGATCATCATGCCCTTGGTGCGGTCGAGCACGCGCAATGCGTCCTGGCGCCCCATCGGACTGAACGAATGGGTCACGACGTATTCGAAATCCAGGTATTTCAACCCATTGAGAATGCCGGGGTAGGTGCCCTCCGGATACTCCTTGATGTTGAGAATGGCACCGTAGTGGTTGATACCGTCGGGCGTGGTGATCAGGTAGTCGCCGGTCTTGGACGAGAACGTGTGCTTGCTCACCGGCAAATAGGCGTTGACCGAGGCGGGCAGTACCGGGACCGGCTCATTGACGCGGTTGAGCAGGTAGCCCAGGAACTCCAGGGTTTCTGAAAAGACCACGCCATTGGCGGCCTCGTACATTCCCAGTCGATAAGGGGCGTAGTCCTTGAGCACGGCCTCCACATTGCTCGCAAGCTCCAGCACCTTGGCCACCGCCTGGTCCTGCATGAGCTTGAGGCGGTCGGTATTGGCCGTCTTCTCCACGAAGGCCTTGCCGCCCACGACCGGTCGGTAGACCAATGTCAGGTACAACTCGTTCCGCATGATCTTCTGCGAAGACAACTGCCCGAAATAGCCGTCGGACAACTCCTGGTTGAAGCGATGCTTGAACTTGCTATGCGTGCCGATGCGGCCGCGACGCCGCACGTCATGCACCCAGAAAGCGACATTGACGAAATCCGGAGCCCGCAAGGTTTGCAGCATGCGGTTGAATGTGTTGTGCTTGTGCTCGAGCTCCCACTCCTCGCGACCGACGAACGGCAGTCCTTCCAGATGCCAGATCAGCATGTAATCGCCGCCGGTCGTTTTGACCACGGAGCTCGCAACATGGCTTGAATAGGGCACAAATTCGCCAATGGCAGTGTCGGGAGTGAACATAACGTCTCGCTAGGATTGAACCGTCCGGCATAGCCCGGGATGCCGGCCATGCTTTGGCTCTGGTGTGGCCAGAGCAAGCGAACGCGCTGCTCTGTGCGCACCGCTTGACAGCCCGGCCACTCAGTCCCGGGTGGCCGTTGAGCGACCAGGGCGCCATGCGCGGAAGCCCATCATTTTCTGGCCCTCCCGGCAGGCTTACTGCGGTAGGAATTGGGAGTGAAGACCCATGCCCCTCGGTGCTCCCTCAGATTGCGAACCCGCAGGCGCATCTGCAGGCGCAATCCCAGGAGCCGGAAGATCATTTCGTCGCGCCTGGCCATCTGCCGCATGATGCCGATGACAACAGGCATCAGCAGCAGGTAAAACAGGTTGGTGTACATCGCAAGCAACAAGCACCCACCCGCCCCGATGAAGAACGGAACATAGGGCACGCCCATGAACATCGCCGGGCGAGTACAACCACGGAACATGACGTTCTTGTTCATGTGCGCACCCTACGCCCTGTTGCCTATGACGCGACGCACCAACGATTACGTCAGCCAAGGCACAAAAAGAACGAGGCCTGCCGGCGCGTCGGCGCCTGTTGAACCGCAAGACTCCCCCTCATCTCCCAGCAGCATCCGCGCAATCTGGCCTGCAGCCCCGATCAACACTCCTCCGATCAAGATGGTGGCCACTTCGCCGACACGCTTGTGGTTGAACGCAATCTGATAGCCGGAAAATATCACTGCGATCGTCACCACGGCGATGGATGCGATATTGAGCAGACCATTTACGTTTTCAAAGAATCCGCAAACCGTCTCACCAGTCGCGGTGAAATCCCCGCCTTCACTCTGGGCCAAGGCCAGCCCAGGTAGTAACAATGCACCGACAAACGTTACTGCCATACCCATGCCGGAAACCAGTGTCCTGGCCTGGCCAGCCCGTTCCTGCGAATAAAATCGATTTTTCATGGGTCGTTTCCTCGATCAAATGATGCGGCAGGACGGTCCAGGGACCGGGCGCTGCGCACGATGGGTTTAAACAACTCGTCGGACCGCCTTCTTAAAACACGAACGCCTGATCCACCGCCGGCGGAGAAGGCGGTGATGCAGAACTTTCCACCTCGGCTTTACTTTCAATGGCTTCAGACCGAGGTAATGACTTTGCGGGCACCGCAGCAGCGAGAACCACTGGGCCATCATCCCGTGTGCCCGCAACCGACCCGGAGGCGACGCCATCAGTACCCGCGTTGCCAGACGGGGGTGGATACACCGGATCGGCGGGGACCCGATCCGAGTTCGGCAGCGCGGGCGTGGCCGTCTGAGACAATGCGGGACCCGTAACCGCCGCACCGACAAACGCTGGATCGATGAGGCGCTCGACCTCCTGAGAGGTCAGGTCCGCTTCGGAGACCGACTCCTTCTTGCTGATCGCACGGGAATCTTGCCGATCCGGGCGTCGGGGCGGCGGGGCCATGGCAATGGCCAGTCCTGCGCCAGTGGGCGAGCGATTGTCCGCTTGCATGGACGCGAAAACCTTGTCCACGTATCCGTTCTGATAGCCGGTGCTGAAGTTTCCGGAGTAGTAGCAACTGAATGCCTTGCCCCAATCGCCGGAGGCGCGGCTATGACACTCCGCGAGGATCCGGGTACCGGCCCGAAGATTGGAGCATACGGAAAACGCCTGCTCGTAGGATGACAGGCCATATTTGACCAGATTATGACGGTTGACCTGCGCCAGCCCCACGGAAAAGTTGTAACCGCGCTGCTCCAGATCCCTTGCCGTCGCGACCGCCTCGGCAAGGTTTTCAGGCTGGCGAACGAGCGCGCCACCCACGACGCCGATGGCATACGGATTGAAGGATGACTCCACTTCCACGACATGTCGCATCACCTGGATGGGAACTTCCAGATTCGGGCACTGCGCCATTTCAATTGCTGACAGCATTGAAAATGCTCCCTGTCGCTGGTCCCTAGTTGAACCGTGAAGGCGTTACGCGCTACGCCGGATTCCGGTCCGGCAAGATCATAGTTGGTGACTCGGCTGGCATTGTCAATTCGTTCATGAGGAATTACGTCACATTTTCGCCGCATCGCACAACGGAGCCGCTGGATTGAACCCAAGCGCCAGCGGGAGGACAGCGCGCGAGTACGACCTGAAGGCCGGAGAGGCTGTACGTCGGCTCACTCTTGAAAACTTCTATCGGGCGTGAAGTCAATGCCCGTGATGTAGCGGCTGCCGGCGTGCGCCTTGATATGCACCACGATGTCGATCGTCATCATCAGCAGACGCTTGATGACGGAGAACTCCAGACCAGCCCCTTCAGCCGAGGCCTTGACCATCAATGCCAGCTGATCCCAGGTCTGGTTGATGTTCCCGGCGTGGCAGCTGGTAATGGATCCCGGATGACCAGAAGCGCAATTGCGGATGAAATAGAAGGACTCGTCACCACGCAACTCCGCCAGGATGATGCGATCAGGCTTCATACGCAGGCACGCTTCCATGCAGGTCTTGGCAGTGACATTGCTCATGCTTTGGCCGCCCTTGGAATACAGCAGATGCACCACGTTGGGCTGTTCAATGAACAGTTCGCGTGCATCCTCGATGGTCACCAGCCGTTCGTCGCGCGGGATGTGGTGAACCAGGGATTTCATGAAAGTGGTCTTGCCGCTGCCCGTGGCGCCCGCCACGACGACATTCTTTTTGTATAACACGGCCTTTCGAAAGAACTCGGCGTACTCGCGCTTGCTGCGAAGCTCCAACAATTCCTCATCATGCGGCGTCAGCGCCTGGTTCTCCTCCAGTATCTGGGCAAAAAAGCCCTCCTGCTGATACTGGTCGAGCGTTCGCGTCTGGTGCGACGGCAAGCGAATGGTGATCGAGACTTTGCCTGGATCGCAAGCCGGCGGGATCACGAACTGCGCGCGCTGGCCAGTCGGGAAGGTCAGCGACACCATCGGATCCGCGTCGGTGATCCGTTGCCCGGTGTTGCTCTCGTTCACCACCGCGGTACAGAACTGGCGAGCACGCTCGAAGCTCAACGACGGCACTTCAACCCGGCGCCAGCCTCCCCGACCTTCCAGGTACAACTCACCCGGGCGGTTGACGCAGATTTCCGTCACCTCCGTCGAGCTCATGTATTCCCGAATGCCCAGCACGTCGTACTGGTAGTTCAGGAAGTCGTCCGAGATGTCGGCAACAGAGGAATCGTCGATCACTGTCAAGCGTGGCCTGGTCATTGGCATCCTTTCGGTCCAGAAGCGGGTCCGTTCAGCAGCAGCGCCTATTGGCCCGGCAGCACTGCCGAGAAGTCCACATCCTTGGCAACGTAAACATTCAACACCGTCCCCTGATTGATCGTGACCGTCGGTGGACGACTCATGGCCTGCTCCAATGCCCGGTTCGCCAGGCGTTCCATGGTTCTGGCGGTCGCACTCTCATAGGGCTCGGTGACGACGGTTCCAGAGTAGCTGATGGAAGTGGATTCCGGACCGTTCTCGGCGGCCGCGTACTTGAAGGCGTCAGCCAGCAGGCTGATCATCAACGAGGACGCGATGCGGCTGCCCCAATGAGCGCTGTAATCGCCGGGATGTCCAGCCCCGCCAAGGTTATCCACACCAGGGCTGGACATCGTGATGTCCAAGCCCGTGGGCGTGGTGATACGATCCCACACCACGGCCACGCGGGGACCGTTGGTGCCGCCGCCATACGTACCGGAAAGCTTGGAGCCCTTGGGTAGCAGCAATCGCTTGCCGTTGACCGAATAGACTGGCTCGGTGACCACGCAAGAAGTGAAGCCAGGAACATCGGTCACGATGTGAGTCTCCAGGACACACCGCAGGTAGGTGCCACGCAGCAGCAGGGTGTCAGGCTTGCGCAAGTAGGACGCCAGCGTCGTTGGTGCCATCTGGAGTTCGCCGGGAGCACTATTGTCGTCACTGTTCCCCTGCCCGAGCAACAACTGTTGCTGCTGCTGTTTCATCTGGTTTCGCCTGGCGTAGGCAGCCGCCATCTCCGGTGACTGCTCAGCGGCACCCGATCCTCCCATACCACCCACGCTGCCCATGCGGCGCTCCATCAGCGAGGGGCCACGTGGTGCGCCGTCGCGCTGGCTTGGCCCTTGCTGAGGGAGAGGAGGTGTCGGTAACGTGGGGATCGGCGCCGCGGCCGGGGTGCTTGCGGTCTGCTCAGGAGGCGGTAGCGGAGCGGAAGGCAATCCACCGGGCACATCCGGCACATAGGGCTTCTCCTCCCTCGGCGCCTTGGCACGGGGAGCGTCGTCCGAACGCAGCTTTGCCAGCAGCATCACCCCCATCAGGATCACCAATACCACGATGGCAGCAAGGAACAACAGTGCCTTGCGGTTGACTCTCTGGGATTCCTCGTCGCGCAACTCGGGTGCCCCGGCATCCAGATCAGGCGCGCCGCCCAGGCTGTTGTAGTAGGGATTCGGATTCGGATTCGAATCCGGATTGGAGTGGTCAGCCCGCGGGTCGCCGTTCTCGGGGGGGATGTTCTGGCTCATTTCTGCTGGTTCCTCCGCAACCCGACGACGTTCTCTCCATGACGCAGCACCAAATACGGGTAGGTGCCGTGCACCACGATGGTGTTCTGCTCCACGGTCGTATTGACGACGAAGTCCTCACCACGCTCCCTCTGGCGCCCGTAGATCGTGGGAAAGTTTCCCGTAGGGAAACTGATCCCGTCGTTCAGCTTCACGTAGGTGAACTGACCATCATCGTACACAGTCGCCGGAATCAGCCATTGCGCCTTGCTCCGCGTCGCGTATGAATAGTCGTAGTAGTAGCGCCTGTTCTTGTCGAAGGAGGTATCCAACTGGGCAGGCACTGAAGGCTTTCCGGGTGCGGCCGGCGTGGCTTGTTGCTTATCCTGCGCCGTCGAGAACTGCGCATCAGGCGGATAACTGAAAGTTACCTTGTACTGCACCCCCGCCGCCCTGGCCTGGCTAAGAGAACGCCAGTCCGTGGCCACGACCTTCAATTCAAAGATGTAGGAATGGGTCTCCGTGCGCACCATCATGTTGGTGTCCACGTCGACATTCTTGGGCTTCAGATAAAAAACGCTTCCACGCCTGGTCAGCTCCCAGCCACTGGAAAATCCCGTGCTGTAGTCAAGAATATGCTCGTTCGGATCAAGCTCGATCTGGGTGGTAATACCCAGTCCTGTGCGAATCTGGTAGATCGCATCTTCCGCATACTGATAGCGATCCACCGCCTGCTCCACAGCGGGCGCGCGCGCCACGCAAACCGCCAGCAGTACCACTGCCAACACGAGGTTGCGGACTTCAACTTTCATTTCTGGCTTTCTCCATTGCCGCCGGAATTGGACTCGCCATCAACGGGTGGTGCGGAAGATGCTGGACCCGGCACACCAGCGGGCGCTGTTGCCGGCACCCCTCCCGCAGACTCCGTCCCTGCGGCGTCCATAGGTATCGACCGCGGCGAAGCCACATAATCGTTGTCCACCTTGTAACTGACCACCTGGAACCCAAGGGGATTTATTACTCTCTGCTCGTCATTAAGACGCAGATTATCGTTGTATCTGAAAGTCAGCGTCGCTATTTTGTTGTCAAGGAAATTGACTTTGCCGCTTGGCTTGTTGAAGAGCGAACGCTGGAAGCGCACGGTGGCAGTACCGGTATTCCTACCGCGTCCACTACCGATGATGGTGGTACTCAGTATCTGTATTCGGACGGCATCGGTCTTGCCATAGAGATTGATTGGACTGTCCGGATTTTTGCGGTCGTATTCCTCACGCATCTGGACTCCAACGGCGGAACTGGACATCAGATAAGCGGTTTGCCAATCACCATAGCGGCGTCCGAGCGTGTCCCAGTCATAGGATTCGCGAGCAAGCACGAAGCGCTGCACATTGGCGCGAGTCACCGCCTCGCTCTTGGTGATGGTCTGATCTAGCACGCTCGGCACCAGCCGACTGGTCTGGACGTTTCCAGAATAGGGATCAACCAACACCAGGAAAGGCGTTCGTTCCTTCAATGGAAGAAGGAAGAAATACCCCCCTGCCAGCACTCCGCATAGCACCAGGGCGCCAACTGCAACCTGCCACGCGCGCTTTTCGCTGCGCTTGGCCATGTCGGCGATCGTCAGCTCGTAATTCACCCCCTTGGCGATCGCCCCCTTCACCTTGGGCGTCTCTTCTTTATTGCGCAACATCATGCGTACTTGGCCGGTAAGGTCGGAAGAAGATCATTATTTGCCAAAAATCCCGTGGTTTCTGCCAACTGATTTTCAAAGCGACGCGCTGGCGGGTCGGGAAACTGCAGGAGCAACAATGATTTTCTTGCCCTGCACGGTCACCGCCACACCCTGCGCGGCGTAAGCCGAAGTCAGTTGCGACGTCGCATCCTGGATGCTGGTGGTATCAATCTTCGAGACCGCGCCATAAAGCGTGAAGTCAGAGCCGAACCGATAGTCCAATGACATATTCGAGTCCTTCGCCCAGCGTGTAAGCATCGTTTTCAACGTGCCATCCATCGGCGAGGCCTGGAAGATGTATGCGGTCGCCAAGGGAATCTCGATCGGCGTCTCCGAGTAATTGTTGACTGGCCGCCATTTTCCACCGTAATCCGGCGGCGGCGTGGTGCCGCAGGCGGACAGCAACGCGCCCAGCGCGAGCATCAAGGATGTGTTGACGATGTTCGGCTGACTCACGCGCCACTGCTCCTTCAGAAAATCAAAAAAAGCTACCCGCAGGCGACATGCCCCTGCCTGCTGAACTAGCGTTATTCGAAACTTGGCTGGTCGGCCGCCGGCGGCTGCCGGAAAACTGAAGCAGGCCCCGAGCGGACACACGGGCCACGCGCGCGATTGCCGACGACGAATTGATGTCGAGCCACTTCGCGGCTTGATGAGGCTGCCCACCTGCTGTTTTCTCAAGCGTTGACGCCCTCCTGGCTGGCACACTTCCTGCTCGACCTGCATCTTTCTGTGACTGGCCATGCGCGACGAGAACATGATCGAGCGCGGTCGTTACAAACCTACCGCGCTGCGCCAAGTTCGGTCAAGCATTCAGCGCCGGGTCACGAATCTTAATTGTTCACTACTGCTCGACCAGAAGCAGGTGCGCGCACCCCGTCACATTTTCCCTGAGACCGAGATGGGTCTGATTTCAGCCTTGGGTAATAGGCGTGCAGTGAAGTAGCGCTCCTTGTAGTACTTGATCTTTTCGCACTTCACCGGGTGTGCGATGCCCTCATAGAGAAAGACTTCCTGGTCGAAGCCCATGGCCTTGAGTTCCTGGGGCAGCATCAGGGCGCGTCGTTCTTCGGAGATGCTGCGGGTCACGTCCCTGCCCCGCGTGACGTTGCGCCTCTTGAAGGTGGTGTAGCCCAGCATCTCCGAGTAGTCGTTGGCGTCCTGCTGCTCGCGCGGGGCGTAGATGACCTGCAGGGCGTGGTTGGTGATGATGGTGCGCGAGACATCCTTGCCGTAAGTGGCATCAAGTTGGGCCATCGACTGGATGATCGGCAACAGGCGGATGTTGTAGCCGGCCATGTAGGACACGGCCGAAGCGATGATGTCGACCTTGCCGATGGCGGTGAACTCGTCCATCAGCAGCAGGCACTGGTACTTCAACTCTGGGTTGGTCCTGGGCAGCTCACGCGTGTTGAGGTTGATGACCTGGCTGAAGAACAGGTTGATGATCAACCGACTCTCTGCCAGCTTGTTGGGCTGGATGCCGACGTAGATGCTCATCTTCTTCTTGCGCAGGTCGGTCAGCAGGAAGTCGTCCGCCGAGGTGGCCGCATCCAGCACCGGGTTGATCCATGCGTTCAATGGCTCCTTCAGCGTCCCCATGATCGAAGCGAATGTCTCATCGGCCTGGGAGAGCAAGTTGGAGAAGGCCGATCGCGCGTTGTCGCTGAGGAATTTGCGCGAGGCCAGGCCGCGCAGATACACCTTCAGCTCGGTGCCGTCGCCGGAGGACAGGCGGTAGATCTTGCCCAGGGTCGGCGCGCCCGAGGAGAACGGAAAGCCGGTCTTGACCTCGTCGTCTCGGTTCTCGAACAGGAACAGCGCGAAAGCCATGAACGCGTTGCGCGCCTGGCTGACCCAGAACTTCTGGTCGTCCGAGCCATCCGGGTACAGCATCGCGGCGATGCTCATGAGGTCGGACACGCGGAAGGCCGGATCGGTCGAGACGTAGCTCAGCGGATTCCAGCGATGGGTGCGGCGGTCTTCGGCAAATGGATTGAACAGGAAAACCTCCTGTCCCTGCGATTTGCGCCAGCCGCTGGTGAGCTCGAAGTTTTCCTGCTTGATGTCCAGCGCCACCACCGACTCGGCGTATTCGAGCAGGTTGGGAATCACGATGCCCACGCCCTTGCCCGAGCGGGTCGGCGCGGCCAGGATCACGAACTGCTGCCCCGGCAGGCGCACCAGCTTGCCGCCGAACTTGCCGACGATGATGCCGTCGTTGGCCGGCTTGAGCATGTTGTGCTTGTTGAGGTCACCCGCGGTGGCAAAGCGCGCATCACCGTGCAGGGATTTCTTCTTGGGCTTGAGTATCAGCGCCGTCAGCAGGATGTAGACCACCAGAACCACGCCAAAGCCGATGAAGCCGCCCGCCTTGATCTTCTTGGCGAATGGCACATACCGTGGATCGCCTAGCGCCCGGACATAATCGAGGTAGAGGTCCCAGTGCAACGGCGCCTTCACCCCGAGCAGCGCCATCGTCGAATAGCCGGACAGGTACAGCCCTGCCACCAGCGCCAACACCGTCACAACGAAGACGAACGCAATCTTCCCCTTGGTCAAGCGCATTCCTCCCTGAAGCCGCGCCAAGTCGGGCGCGAGGCGAACATCAACGGATCAGTTTGGCCGTCTTGGGGCGGACCGACTTGCGGCGACGTGGCCGCGTATCGTCATTGCGGGTGGGCTGCTCGTCTTCCAGCAGCTGCTCCATGTACAGGCGCGCCTCTTCCAGCGAGGGTTCCTCGCGCAGCTTGGCCCCCGAATTGGTGATCACCGCATAGCCGATGACTTCGTCGGGCGCGTAAGCCGGATCCGAATCGCGGGTCAGAGCCACGACCTGATAACCGTGCTTCTGCAGGAGGGTATGGCGGTACTCCATGGCGGCGCATCCTCACCGATCAGGCCCTGATCGTAAGCCAAACACCGGTCACCGGCCATCGCACAGACAGAACCAATTGCACAGAATGCAGAAACAATCGGGAACAGATCCACCGGCCCGGCCTTGCCGGAAACCGCGTGGTGGGCGGTACAGGGTTCGAACCTGTGACCCCTACCATGTCAAGGTAGTGCTCTACCGCTGAGCTAACCGCCCGAAGCAACTGAGGTTGCCGCGCCCTCGATGAGGGGCGCGCATCATACCATCCGGATCGGCCGGCGGGAACTCACCCGGCGGCTCTTTTCCTGCCGGTCGGTGCGGCCCCGGTCAGACCACCAGGGCGGCGGTCTTCAGCTTGTGGATCTCGTCGCGCAGGCGCGCGGCGTCCTCGAACTCCAGGTCGCGCGCGTGCTGGTACATGCGCGTTTCCAGGGCCTTGAGCCTGGCCGCGATCTGCGCCTGGCTCAGGCTGCGGTAATCCTCGACCGGCTCGGCGACGCGGCGGCCCTTGCCGCGCCTGGTTGGCTCGTCGTTGGCGGCGTCACGCGCGCCTTCCAGGATGTCCACGATCGGCCGCACGGTGGACCGGGGCACGATGCCGTGTTCGGCGTTGTATTCGACCTGCTTGGCGCGGCGGCGGTCGGTTTCCTCGATGGCTGCCTTCATCGAACGGGTCACCCGGTCGGCATACAGGATCGCCTTGCCGCGCAGGTTGCGGGCGGCGCGGCCAATGGTCTGGATCAGCGAGCCGGTCGAACGCAGGAAGCCCTCCTTGTCCGCATCCAGGATCGCCACCAGCGACACCTCGGGCATGTCCAGGCCCTCGCGCAGCAGGTTGATGCCCACCAGCACGTCGAACTTGCCCAGGCGCAGGTCGCGAATGATCTCCACCCGCTCCACGGTGTCCACGTCCGAATGCAGGTAGCGCACCTTGACGCCGTGCTCGCCCAGGTATTCGGTCAGGTTCTCGGCCATGCGCTTGGTCAGGGTGGTGACCAGCACGCGGTCGCCCCAGGCCACCCGTTCGTTGATCTGCGACAGCAGGTCATCGACCTGGGTGGCGACCGGCCGGATCTCGATGTCCGGGTCGATCAGGCCGGTGGGGCGCACCACCAGCTCGATGATCTCGCCACCGGACTCGCGCAGTTCGTACGGGCCCGGCGTGGCCGAGACGTAGATGCTGCGCGGCGAACGTGCCTCCCATTCCTCGAAGCGCAGCGGCCGGTTGTCCAGCGCCGAAGGCAGGCGGAAACCGAATTCCACCAGCGTCTCCTTGCGCGAGCGATCGCCCTTGTACATCGCCCCGATCTGCGGAATGGTCACGTGCGATTCGTCGACCACCAGCAGTGCATCGGCGGGCAGGTAGTCGAACAGGGTCGGCGGCGGCTCGCCCGGCGCCTTGCCGGTCAGGTGCCGCGAGTAGTTCTCGATGCCCGAGCAGAACCCCACCTCGGCCATCATTTCCAGGTCGAACTGGGTGCGCTGGGCCAGGCGCTGGGCTTCGACCAGCTTGTTCTGCTGGTACAGCTGCTCCAGCCGTTCCTTCAGCTCGATCTTGATCGAGTCCACCGCGCTCAACGTGCGCTCGCGGGTGGTGGCGTAATGGGTCTTGGGATAGACGGTGAAGCGCGGCACCTTGCGCAGGGTCTCACCGGTGAGCGGGTCGAACAGGGTCAGGTTTTCGACCTCGCCATCGAACAGCTCGATGCGCAACGCTTCCACGTCGCTTTCGGCCGGGTGCACGTCGATCACCTCGCCGCGCACGCGGAAGGCGCCGCGCTGCAGCTCGTATTCGTTGCGCGTGTACTGCAGGTCGGTGAGGTGGCGGATCAGCTGGCGCTGGTCGATGTGCTCGCCGCGCGAGAGGATCAGGCGCAGCGACAGGTAGTCCTCCGGCGCGCCCAGGCCGTAGATCGCCGACACGGTGGCCACCACGATCGCATCGCGCCGCGACAGCAGGGTCTTGGTCGCGGCCAGGCGCATCTGCTCGATGTGCTCGTTGATCGAGCTGTCCTTCTCGATGAAGGTGTCCGAAGCGGCCACGTAGGCCTCGGGCTGGTAGTAGTCGTAATAGCTGACGAAGTACTCGACCGCGTTGTGCGGGAAGAACGCCTTGAACTCGCCATACAGCTGCGCGGCCAGGGTCTTGTTCGGCGCCATCACCAGGGTCGGCTTCTGGATGCGCTCGATCACGTTGGCGATGGTGTAGGTCTTGCCCGAGCCGGTCACCCCCAGCAGGGTCTGCTTGGCCAGCCCCGACTCGAAATTCCCGATCAGCCTTTCGATCGCGGCCGGCTGGTCGCCCGAGGGCGAATACGGCGAAACAAGCTGGAAGCGTTCAGTCATGGCACCTGCCTGGAAAGCACAAAAAAGTATAGCCCCGGCGCGCAGGACGGCCGGTGCAGAGAATTCCTACGGCGCGGCGCGGCGGCCGCCGATGTCGCCGGGCCGGGCCAACGCCCACGCTGTCGGCACACCTGACCCGGACAAAGGAATGCCCGATGGACACCCGCCCTGCCCGCTCGAACCGCCGCATTTGCCCGCGCCGCGCCGGCGGCTTCAGCCTGATCGAGGCCACCGTGGCCATGGCCGTGGTCAGCATCGGGCTGGCGATCGGCCTGCCGTCCTACACGAGCGTTCTCCAGCACCAGCGCGAAAGCGCCGCCACCCACCTGCCCAGCGCGTTCATGGCTTCGGCGCGCAGCACCGCCATCACCGACCGCAAGCCGACCGTGGTCTGCCCCAACGACGGCCACAACCAATGTCGGGACGACAGCGACTGGACACAAGGCTGGATCATGTTCCAAGACGGGGACGGCAACCATCGCCCGGACAACGCCGATGACCTGCTGCGCGTGGAGGCGGCTCCCCGCGATGCGGACCGCCCCAAGAAGCATGAATATAAGTTAAACATTACGGCTTCGTAGGTATGGCCGCGCCTTCGACGGGAAAATTCCTACACGCGGATGCAGACCCATCCGATAGCGCAACCACAAACGGCCGGCCGAGACTGTCTTTGCCGACTAAATCGAGGAGATGCTCAATGGCAAGGACGCCAGCGTCAGCGTTGTCGAAAAATTTGCGCCTGTGCCCCTCCCGGTCACGAGGTGTCACGCTCATTGAGATGATGGTGGCAATGTTGGTAACGGCCATCCTGGCGGCGATCGCGGTGCCATCCCTCGAGGTGCTGTCGAAGCGGAGCCGAGTGGACACCGCGCTGTATCTGTTGACGTCCCATTTCGCGTTCGCCCGCATCGCAGCAGTCACGCACAACGTCCCTGTCGTCATCTGCCCCAGCCGGGACGATGGCCTGTGTCGACAAGACAGCGACTGGAGTGATCACTGGCTGACCTTCCGGGATCCTGACGGTAACAATCAGCCTGATGGGGCGATCGATATCTACAGGAATGAGCAAGCGCCCAGCAGCGCACAATTACGCATCCTGTCCACTACGGGTCGCCGCCAGTTGCGCTATCTACCAAGTGGCTACAGCTCGGGCAGTAATCTGACGGTCCGGATCTGCTACGACGGGGAAATAAGTGGCCTGGTCGTGGTCAATAACGCTGGCCGCGTCCGGAGCGCGCGTCCCATCGGCTCAGAGCCCTGTGACGATGGTCCGACGGACCTTTGAATGCAGTCGTTACGAATGGGGTCTGGATCGGCCAGACGACTTGCTCTGATCCCGGACTCGCCGCTACAATGCGCTCCACGCCCGAATAGCTCAGCCGGTTAGAGCACTTGACTGTTAATCAGGGGGTCGTTGGTTCGAGTCCAACTTCGGGCGCCAGACGAGAGCAAAAAACCCTGCGCCAGAATGCGTGGGGTTTTTTGCTGGCCTCTATCACCAGCACTGATCAGCAGCCGTGGCCGTACCGCCTTCTCCACGGACGCCTTGCTGGTTGATCGACAAGGTGCCGCACAGGGTGTCCTTGGATGCTTGCGCACCGGTCGGAACGATCTGCAACGTGTAGGTTTTCGCCGCAGGTGTCCCGACAAAGTCTGGTTGCGCATAGTGCGCGCGGACATCAGCATCGCAATCCGGGCGCGGTGCGTTGGCGTAGGACAGGTTGATCGTGTAGTAACGTTCCATGAACTGCGCACCCTGCTGCAGGCACGACGCCGCAGCTGCGCGTCGTGACTTGACTACTTGTGATTGATAACTCGCCAAGGCGATCGCGGCGAGGATGGCAATGATGGCCACGACGATCATTAATTCGATCAAGGTAAATCCTGCAACATGGCCATGTCTTCTAACCGGGCAGCGATGTTTCATGTCTGTGTTCTCCTTGGCATCAATCACCCACCACTTCGCGCCAAGACACACGTGCCGGCGCCAGAACGGAGGAGTTGGTCTTGATGATATTGGTTTCCGCACTGTCCATGTTCGTAAGCATGACATTGCCCACGAAGATCGGATTGTTGGGGCCGCTGGGCAGCCCTAGTCCTGAGACAACCTCGCCATCAGATAGGTCACTGTTGTTGAAGTTGCCATCATTGTTCAGGTCGAAGAACGTCGAGTTCAGCCGCCCACCGGTGAACGGATTGATCGCCATGACCCAGCCGCGGCCACTCGGGTCACATACGCTCGTGTTATCCGGAATACGCGTCGTGCCGACCAGTGCAAGGCCCTGGAAGAAGTTGGGCACCACCATTCGCTCGCCCTCCGCCCCCCTCACCGGCGAGATCAAATCGATATACCAACCGTTGACGCTCGGCGTGGTCACGGAGTTAATCACGCGCGCACCAAGCCCATTGGCCAGCGTCTCCTCTCCGGTAATCGCCACATGCTGCAGCGCGCTCCTTCCGCTGATCGTCGTGCCGCGGTCGATCAGGCCATACCAGGTCTGCACGCTGGTGTCGGACAGGTCTGCCTCATTGACATACTTGCCGGTGCCGAAATACACCCAGGTGTCGTTATTACTCGGATTGCGCGCCACCAGAGGCGCCGCCGTGATGGGCTGGGCCGTGGCACCGTCGGTAGCCTGGAATATTGATGTGGCCGTCGCGGAGCCGGCTAGGTTGGTGAACTTCCACAGGTTGCCGCGCAGATCTCCAGCATAGACCGTATCCACAAAATCGGTTGTGCCGGTGTTCCATACATTCGGGCCGGACAAGCCGTTGTCACCGGCTACGCCTGTACTCATCGTTGTCACGGCGCCATTGTTCAGACGAATCGTGACCAGCTGGGCAATGCCACCGCTACTGTTGGGACCGTTGCCAATGAAGACCCGCCAGTCGCCGTCCGCTACCTGCGCGATGACTGGCTTGCCCAGCGCGTTGCCCATGCCGGATATATCGGTGGCCGTCTTCTCCCACAGCAGCTGGACGTCGGTCGGATCGGTCACATCCAGTGCATAAACGCCACGTCCACCACGACCCAGGGTGCCAACCAGAATCGTGCGCCACCGGCCACCCCAATACGCGTCGGCCACCGTGATCTCGCCATCCACATAGTATTGGTGGACGTAATTGGGGTCGGCCAGCGCGGCCAGGCGCGGAACGACCTGCGACGGGATGAAGGCGAAGGTCTCCGCGCCCGTCGTGGCATTGAAGCCATGCAACATTCCATCGTTGGCCCCGACGTAGATCACAGGTGTGCGCGCCGCGTTCGCGGCAGCGAACGCCGGATAACCACCGGCACCAGTAAACTCGGTGCCATAGAACAGGCGCGGATTGGGCCTTCCAACGTAGACGGGCTGCGAATTCACGATGTCGCCCAGCACGCTCTGGCGGGTACGCAGGGTGCCCGCCGGCATCTCGTTACCACGGTCTCCGCGGATATAATCGACCACCGATTGCGAGCCCAGCGCCGTCGCCTGGGACAGCTGGGTAAATCGCTGCAACACGCCGGCGTTATTGATGTAAATTTTCCGGTCAGCATAGTTGGCGGGGAACTGCGAACCTGCCGTCCACGCCTGGGTCAGGGCACCCGTGCTCTGGTTCACGTTGTAGCCAACCAGCTCGCCACGCCAGGCGCCGCTGTAAAACTGCGCCTGGTAGGTCATGGCGCCAGTCTCCAGCTTGGTGGTGTTCGATGCGAACGAACCACCCGAGCCGCGCATGTCCTGGACGATCTTGGCAAAGGCCTGTTTGAGGCTTTCCACCATCTTGGCAGCTTCAGCGGCGACGTAGAAGTTGGCTGGACGCTTGAAGGTCGTGTCACCGTTGACGTACTGGTTGGTCGCCCACCATTGCGAGTCGGCCAGCGCAGCAACATTGGTGTCCGGATCATATCCGGCCGGTACTGTGAAGCCGCCATATTTTGCCGCCAGCCAGTACTGGTTGGTAAGTGGCGTCTTGTAGTCCCTGTTTTCCACGACGTCTACCCAATAGGTGGAGACAGTCTGTTTGCCGGCAACCGGATTTGGACCTGTGCCAGGCCGGATGTCACGCGTATGCGCATCGTATGCGAGCGCAGCGATGTAGGCGGAGTTGTACCGCGAATTTCCATTGAAGTAGCTGGGTGCGGAAGCCGCCGTGGCGGCGGCGTCGGTTTTGCCCTCCATGCGCCAGATCTTCTTCAATGTTTCGACGACGTCCACTGAAGTATCCGCCGCAACTTCGGCGGGCTTGGTCGTATTCTCGCCGACCGTGCTGGTGGGACCCGGCAGATTCTTGTCGCGCCAGGTGTTGGTGTCGCCCACTCCAAGGATAACGTTGGTCTGGCACGAATAGCGGATCGGATCATCCCAGTCGGTGATGACGGGGAAGCCGTCGGCCAGCTGGCGGTCACCATTCACGACCGAATACGATGGTACGTTGCCCTGTCGTTTGAAATAGCGCACCGCCGTATAGTAGAGCTCGCTGACGTTGTCGTAGGACTTTGCGTTGCGGCCCGTTTCCATCTGTCCAAACTTGTTGAGATAATTGATGACGCCACTGTCGATGATATTGGCGTTGGTGTTGGTCGCGTCGGTCTCGTCCGGGTTTTGATACAGGATTCCGGTCACCGGGTCCCATTCCTTATTGGGATTTCCCTGCGCTCCGGATTCGGGGAAGTTGCTGGCCGGCCCAACGAACTTCTGCCGCGCGCGCATCACACCTCCGTCGGGCTCGGTATTACCACCGTTGTTGAGATAGCCGAAGATGCTGTAGCGGATGCTGTTCGCGTATTGCTGGATCAAGCCTTCCGGCTTGGCGACACCGCTGTAGTTGGCGTTGCAGTTGCTTTCCAACATTCCCGCGACGCAGACCGCGACCCGCACACTGACCTCGAACACCACGCTGGCCTGGCTGACCTGGGCACCGTTGACCGTGATGCTGGTATCGTTGAGCGAATGAACTTCCGGATTGTATGCGACGGGCTGCCCCGTCCCGGGATTATCAGTCGCAAGCGCAGTGGCATTGGCGCCACTGGTGAAGCGCATTTTGTTGCCCAGTCCGTCGATGCGCGTGCGAATCGTGCCCCAACTAGCTGCGGTCGCTGCATTCACTGCGGCCGGGTCCGAACTGCCGGGATACGTACGGCGGGGGAAGTTGGCCGTCGTACTCTCGCCGCCGTCACGGTCGGCCTTTGCCTTCTCCAGCCATGTCTGGGTGGTCGTATCACGGACGCGGTAACCACCGGTCAGCGCCGAGCGGAAGGGATCGATGGTCTGGGTCGCTGCCCAGTTCATGTAGTTACCGCTCCACAGCGCCCCTGCACAGCTGTGCGCAGCGCCCACACGCGAGTGGGGGGCGAAGTGTCGCTCACTCTCAGTGGCGCTGTAGACGTATTGATAGCACTTGTCCGCGTCGAAATAGCCCACATACGTATTGGCGGGCACGTAATCGCCGAAGTTGGCAACACTGATCAGGGTCGGGAATTCCACCGACGGCACCAGCGCCAGGTTACCCGGGACGTCGCGACCAATCGACAGCGGCTTCTGGGAAATGTCCACCGAACCCGCTGGGAACACGCTCGCCGCGGCCACCATGCCAATGAGCACCGAGATGGCGCGATCCCTGATCTTGCGCAAGGTCGGCCGTGTGAGGGGCATTCGGCCGTAGGTCGACTTGGAACGGGTTGGTTCAGGCGTCATCACGCACCTCACTTGACTACGACGTTGGACTGCAGGACCACGACGGCGCGGTCGTTTGCGGAGGGATCATGGCTACGCCCGGTGATGCGATAGAAATGCTGCAAGGGCACGCCCCCGCCCCCCCCGTACTGCGCATTGTTTGCGCTGCTGCCCTGGGCCAGCTCATCCTCGTTGGTGTACTCACCCATGTACTCGATGTAGTACTGCGGAGCGCCTGCGCCCGCCGCCAGCGTCTGTACGTTGGTGGTGGCGTTGGTCCAGCAATTCTGTCCGCCAGAGCACCCCGCCGTGCCCGTCAGCGCATTCACAGGGATTGAAGGGCAGATGACTCCCGCCGCCGAGCAGTCAAACCCGAGGATGGAGCCAGTCAACTCCGCCGCCTGAATGGCGGCCTCGGCATCGCGCAGGGCAGTTTCAGCCGATTGGAAGGACAGACTGCGGTCATACAAATTAGCGCTCATGCGCTCGTCCAGCAGCGTGGTGCGCAGTACGGCCAAGCCAAGCAGGGTCATGATCAGGAGCAGGATGAGCACGACCACCAGGGACGCACCTTGCTGGCGCAGCAACTGCAGATTGAATGCAGTCTGCTTCATGAGTTGCGATTCCTGATAGTGACCGTGTGCGCGATCGTGCGCACGACGGGCGCGCCATCGATGCGTTCATTGCTCTGCATGGTCAGGACCACGCGGACCGCCGTGACCCGCCCCCAATTGGCAACCGCGGTAGCGTCCTGATAGTCGGTGCCGCCCATGGACAGGTACTGCAATTGCATGTCCTGCACGCCTTCCGCCACTTCCTGGACGGTCGATGCGGGTGTCGCCCCGCTACTGGTCAGCATCACCTGGTACAGGGACCGACGCGACGGGTCGCTGCTACTCACGCCAACGTACCAGGCCGTCGCCTTGAGCTTGGCGATCACCGAGTTCGGGCCATATGTGTAGAAGTACCCGGAAGGATTCACCACGCACGGGACCAGCCGCGGATACTTCAAAGACTTGGTGCAATTGCCTGGCGTGCCGGTGCCAGTGTTGTGAACGATTGTCACGTTGGACGAGTTCGCGTTGGTGACCTGGAAAATGGCGGCTTGGATGAAATCGCAGACCATGACGATGTCGCCGTCCGCCAGCCCATGGGCATTGGTATTGACCTTGAATTGCGCCGAATTTGGCGTGTGATCCACGACGGTCACATCGCCGCTGGCGCCCGAACGCAGCTCAACTGCGTCGGTACCTGCGATGCGTTGGCGTGCCGCCGTACCGGTGGTCACTGATGGCAGCGCCTGGCCCGCCTGCCCATCGTAGCCACGGATACCATCGCCCCAGTCCGTACCCCAGGCGGTTGTATTGTTCAACACGTTGACAACGGGCGCGCTGGCCGAACAAGGCGAACCTGCCGTCTGCCGCAGTTCCCGCGCCAGCAGCTCAAAGGCCACACGGCCGTTCTCCTGGACGAAACTGAGATTGTCCGTGGCACGAAATACCTGACGGTTGGAAAGGAAGATGCCGATCGCCGCGCCGACCACCAGCAGGCCCAACACCAGGGCGATCATCAGCTCGATCAGGCTGAAGCCGCGGGAAGCACGCGCGCCGCAGGGAAAAGAACGTGCAGGTTTCATAGACGTACCGCCGTGATGACCCTATTGCGCGCCGCAACGCCATCCTGAACGGTGGCGGGGACGGTCTCGGTGTTGTCGCTGGCACGGGAATCGTCCCAGTCGACGGTGATCACGAACTGGTTGCCGTTCCTCGCGATGCTTGCGCACGCCGTATTACCCATGGAATGGGAGTTTTGCATGTCTGCAAACCAGGCGTGGATGTCTTTTAGCGCGAGCGTCGCCCCCGTCGCTGGGACCGCACACGTACGTGCAACGTCGTAGTCACCCGCCAACGCGCGCTGCCGGTTCGCGCGCATTGCATCCAGGATCGAGTAAGTCTGGATGGTTGCCTGGGTACGCTCCAGGGCGCTCTGATTATTGCGCAATGCAGTGGCCTGCATGGCTGCCACGCCCAACATGCCAATACCCATGATGAGCACGGCGATCAGCACCTCAATGAGTCCGGCGCCCTGTTGGGAACGGGGGCTACGGAGACACAATTTCACCACATCACATGGTTCCATCTTCAACCTCATGGACAGGCACCGTTGCCCGCCGGCGTGGTGACGGCCACACGGCTTCCACCTGCCAGCGTGACCGACCGTTTGTTCTGGGCGGGTCGGCTGGTGGGGATACAGACATTGAACGTGTTTTCGACCAGCGCACCCGAAGCGTTGTTGCGCGCCATGCCATCGGCGCGGAAGGTCAGCGCCTGATTCGTGCTCGTTACTTGCAATGGCGTTTTAACGCTGCTGGAGCGCAATAAGGTCTCGCCTCCATCCACAGTTCCGTTGCGGTTTGCGTCTACGAAGCTGATCCAGCGCATCCATGGAGCACCTGCGGCTGTATTGCAGGTCGCACCATCGGTACTCCGGCAAACGGTTACCCGTCGATTACTGCGTAGCGCCTCCAGGCGGGCTTCCTGCAGTCCTGCCACCATCTCGTTGGACTGCGCGGCGAGCCGGTTGGAGTTGATAAGCGCCGTGAAGCTAGGTATTGCCAGCGCTACCAATACTGCCAGGACTGTCAACGCGGTCAGCAACTCGATTAGGGAGAAGCCCCAAGACCCACTCACGACACGACTTGGCGCGAGCGCCCTTCCTGCTCTCGTAGTTGGGTTCCCCGAACGCATGCGCGACACCCCTTTGTCCCATTGAATACGCTAAGGCACGCTGGCGCGTCCAGCCAGGGGTTACCGATGGACGGCCCGAGCGGGAGCGCCAGCGGCAGCTGGCTGCGTTCGCGACTGTGTCAATGCATGATGCGTGCAGATTTCGCCCCCAGCCCCTCCATGCCATCTTTCCGCCAGAACTCCCCTCTTGATGCCCTTTGGCAGACTTCGGTCGTCGTGTGGGTGCTATTGGCCGGCGAAGGACTGGCTGCGGTTCTGGCGCTGGCGCCCGCCGGCGATGGCAACCGCTGGATCCATTTCGGCATCGCTTCACTAGCCATCCAATGGATCCTGTTGATCACGTTAGGCCTGCTGTACGCGCTGCGACGGCCTCTGTCGGCATGGCGCGCGACCAGCGTCGCCTACGCCGCCCTGCTGCTGCTTGTCCTCTCCACCTGGATGGTCTCCGGCACAGGCGCCTGGCTGCTGGCGGACCTGTGGCCGATGGACGCTCCGGAGCGCACGCGCTGGCTCGTTCGGCTAACGGCGTTAGCCGTGACAGTGGGCGCCCTAGGGCTCGCAGCCTTTCAGAACCACTGGCGTACCCGACAGCTGGCGGTATTGGCCAAGCAATCCGAACTGGAAGCGCTGCAGGCGCGGATCCGCCCACATTTCCTGTTCAACACGCTCAACACCGGCGCGATGCTGGTGCACCTGCGCCCGGGTGATGCGGAGCAGCTGCTGCTGGACCTGGCCGACCTGTTTCGCGCAGCGCTTGCCGGGCCGCATGAAATTGCGCTGGCCGACGAAATCGAACTGACCCGGCGCTATCTGGAGATCGAGGCGCTGCGCTTCGGCGCGCGCCTGCGTGTGGACTGGCAATTGCCCGAGCCCTTGCCGATGGCGATGGTCCCGGCGTTGTCGGTGCAGCCGCTGGTGGAGAACGCGATCCGCCACGGGATCGAACCGAATCCAACCGGTGGCTGCATCGCGATCGAGGTGACCCAGGTCAACGGCTGGATCGAGATCGGCATCCGCAACGCGGTGCCCGATGCCTCCACACGCACGCCAGGCCATCAGGTCGGACAGCATTCGGTGCGCGCGCGGATCCAGGCACTGACCCAAGGCCACGGCGAACTGGAAACGCGGATCGTGGACGGGCACTACCTGGCGACGATCCGGCTTCCACTGTAGCCGCGCCGCGGGCCGCGACCGGGGCTTTGCCGCCCAACGGATGCTTGCGCGGGTGAACCGGCGATCGCGGCATGCGCCGCACCGCAGCGCAGCGCCGTGGGCCGCTCAAGTCACCACCCGATAGCAAGGCCTGTAGTCCCCGGCGATCTTCATCCGGCGCTGGGCGACGAAGGCCTGCAGCAGGGCATCCAGGGCGGCCATGATGTCGGGGTCGCCGTTGATTTCGAACGGGCCGAACTGCTCGATCCGGCGCATGCCCTCTTCCTTCACGTTGCCGGCGACGATGCCGGAGAAGGCGCGGCGCAGGTCGGCGGCGATGGCATGTGGGGCGCGGCCGTGGTGCAGGTCCAGTTGGGCCATGGCCTCATGCGTGGGCTGGAACGGCTGCTGGAAGGCCAGCGGGATGTCGATGGACCAATTGAAGTAGTAGGCGTCCTTGGCCGCCTTGCGATGCTCGCGCACCTGGCCGATGCCGGCCTTCATGGCCTTGGCCACGGCCAGCGGGTCGCCGATGATGATCTGGTAGCGCGCGGCGGCCGCCTGGCCCAGGGTCATGCGGATGAAGTGATCGATCTGCTCGAAGTACGGCGCGGCCACGACTGGCCCGGTGAGGATCAGCGGGAACGGCAGGTGGGCGTTTTCCTCGCGCAGCAGGATGCCGAGCAGGTACAGGATTTCCTCGGCCGTGCCCACGCCGCCGGGGAACACGATGATGCCGTGGCCGATGCGGACGAAGGCCTCCAGGCGCTTCTCGATGTCCGGCATGATCACCAGATGGTTGACGATCGGGTTGGGCGACTCGGCGGCGATGATGCCCGGCTCGGTCACCCCGATGTAGCGCACCTGCTTCTGGCGCTGCTTGGCATGGCCGATGGTGGCGCCCTTCATCGGGCCCTTCATCGCGCCCGGGCCGCAGCCGGTGCAGATGTCCAGGCCGCGCAGGCCCAGCTCGTAGCCCACCTCCTTGGTGTAGAGGTACTCCTCGCGCGAGATCGAATGCCCGCCCCAGCACACCACCAGGTTGGGCTCCTGCGGCTTGATCAGGCGCGCGTTGCGCAGCTGGCCGAACACCGCATCGGTGATGCCGGCCGAGGTTTCCAGGTCGGCCGCGTATTGCGGGCCAAGCTCGATGGCCATGTAGGCCAGGTCGCGGACCACGGCGAACAGCAGTTCGGCCACGCCGCGGATGATCTCGCCATCGACGAAGGCCATCGCCGGCGCATTGACCAGCTCGATGCGCAGGCCACGGTCGCGCTGCAGCACCTGGATGTCGAAATCCGGATACAGGTCGCGTGCCGCACGCGGGTCATCGGAGGCGCTGCCGCTGGTCATCACCGCCAGCGCGCAGCGGCGCAGCAGGTCGTGCATGCCGCCGGCCGAGGCATCGCGCAGGCGCGCCACTTCGTTGCGCGACAGCACATCCAGGCCGCCGCGTGGATAGATGCGGGTGCTGACCACTGGCAACGCCCTGGTTACCACTTCACTCATCACTTCTTCCTGCTCGTCCGTCAACTTGACCGCAGACTGTAGCGCAGCTGGCGTGGCCGGGGCATGCCGACGCATGGACAAAAAGCAAACGGCCGGGTTGCCCCGGCCGTTGGTGTTGCCTCCTGCGTGGATCAACCGCGATCAAAAATCGTAGCGGAACCCCAGGTTGAGCGACCACTGCGACACGCCAACGTTGAAGCCGTCGGCATCGGCGTTCGCCGGGGTCGGCTCGCTGGTGTAGCTGTAGTTGTAGACGTACTTGCCCTGATAGATGCCCTGCAGCGTCGCCACCGACGCATCCGCGTAGAAGCCGTAGTCGTAGATGTGGCCCCAGTCCTCGTTGATCAGGTTGCCCACGTTCTGGACGTCAAGCCAGATCTCGGACTTGTGGCCCTTCATGAAGCCCGGCAGCTGCTGGCTGATGCGGACGTCAAAGGTGTTGATGAAGTCGCTGCGGAAGCCATTGGCCGGGGCGTAGCTGCCAGCATAACGGGCAACTTCCGGGTTGGCCTTGAGCCAGTCGAAAAATGCCGTTTCGGCTGCCGCATTGGGAGTGAAGACGCCGGCGGAGTTGAGGGTACCGAACAGCACCTCGCCCGGTGCCTTGGGCACATACAGCAGGTCGTTGTAGCTACGGCCGTCGCCATTGGCATCGCCAACATAGACATAGCTGTACGGACGGCCGCTGCGGCCTTCATAGAACAGGCCCACGTGGGTTTCGTAATCGCCAAAGAAGGCGTGCTTCCAGTTCAAGGAGCCGGAGATGCGGTCCTTGATCTCGTAGCGCGAGGTGTTTTCGGTCTCGCTGTTGGCGTTGAAGGTGTACTGGTAGCCCCAGCCCGAGCTGGCGGTGGAGCTGGTCAGCGGGCCCACTTCGGTGGCGTGGGTGTAGGTGTAGCCCAGGTCCCACGACCAGTCGCTGGTTTCGCTCCAGGGCTTGCTCAGGCTGACGGTGAACTGCTGGGTCTTGCCCTTGTCGGTGTTCTCGATCAGGTAGACGTCGCCGTAGGCGAAATCGCGATTGAACCGATTGTTGCCAGTTGCCCAGGCGCGGCCGGTCTGCGCTGGGTTCCAATACAGCGCGCGACCATCCGGGCCGTAGTAGGCAGGCGCCGGATCTTCTCCAGGCGCATTGATCTTGCCGATGTTCAGGCTCTTGTAATACAGGCCATCCTTGACCTTGGTGACCAGCAATTCGGCCGATGCGACGATGCCGTACCAGGGCAGCTCATGATCGAAAGCGATGTTGGCCTTCCACAGCGACGGCAACTTGAAGTCGTTGCCGACGAAATTCGGAGACTGGGTCGCCGAGCCGGGAGTAGTGGGAACCGGCTGGTTGCTGCCGTCAGCGCTGAACGGCAGGTCCGGACGATAGGAGGTGAAGCTGTAAGCCGTATAATTCAGGCCGGTGTTGGAATAGCTGTTGCCGATCCACACCTGCGGCGCATCACCCTGGAACAGGCCCACGCCGCCACGCAACTGAGTCGGGCGCTCGCGATCGAAGGTGTAGTTGAAGCCGAAGCGCGGCTGGATCAGGAACTCGCTTTCGAACACCTCGCTGTTGTCATAGCCGAACTTGGCAGAGGCGGTGGGGTTGTAGGTCGGATCCGGGCTGACATCCGGGCGATCGCCACGCACGCCCAGGGTCAAGGTCAGTTGCGGGGTGGCATACCAGGTGTCCTGCACAAACAGGCCCAGGTTGTTGTTCTCGTAATCGGCGGCAATGGAACCCGGCGCGTTTTCCTTGCTGAGCTGATAGCTGGAATAGATGCCGTTCTGGAAATTTTCCAGGCCGTAGAACGTGTAAACGCCCCAGGTGTTGCGGCCGTACAGGTTGTAGATCTCGTTGTTGCTGTAGTCCACGCCGAACTTCAGGTCGTGGTCGCCCAGCGTCCAGGTGCCCGCCGCGTAATAGTTCCAGGTCTTGGTCTCGAGGATGTTGCCCTGCGAGTTGGTCTCGGTGCCCAGATACAGCACGTCGCCACTCGGAGCAGCCCGGGAGCCACCGAAGTAGATGGCGATGCTGGGTGCGTTGGTTGGCACGACGCGCACAGCCGAATAGTCGCGGTAGGACGCCTTGAACTCGGTGGAGAAGTTGTCGGTCCAGTCGGAGAACAGCTGGCCGACATAGCTTTCCACCGTCTTCTCGTGCTGGTACCAGTACGAGCTCAGCGAAGCCTGGTTGGAGTTGCCGGCGCCGTTGATGCGCAGCTTGGACTGGTCCAACTTGCTGTAGCGCAAGCTGGCGCGGTGGGCGTCGGTGATGTTCCAGTCCAGCTTCAGCGCGTATTCTTCCAGATCGGTGTTGCCGTCGCTTTCCAGGCCGCCGGCGTCGAACCCATAGCCCTGCGCGATCTGCTGGGCACGCGCGACCTCATTCATGCCGTACAACGCATTGGGCTTGCCCAGTGCGGTACTGGCGATGTCCACGCCCGGCGCCTCCTGCTTGAACTTCTCGTAGTTGGCGAAGAAGAACAACTTGTCCTTGATGATCGGGCCGCCGATGGTGGCGCCGTAGGTCTCTTCCTTGGTAAAGCCGTTGAACTCGTTGCCTTCCGGATCATCACCAAACCAGTCACCGTCACGCATGTAGCCGTAGACCGAGCCATGAAACTCATTGGTACCGGACTTGGTCACCGCGTTGACGGTGGCGCCCGCGGCACTGGCCATGCTGGCGTCGTAGTTGGACAGGTTGATATCGATTGCGGCGATGGCCTCCATGGACACCGGCTGGCGGCGGGTCGGCATGTTGTTGCCTTCCAGGCCGAAGGTGTCACTGGCTGAGACGCCGTCGATGGCGATGGAGTTGTAGCGGGGGTTCTGACCGCCGGCCGAAATGGTGCCCGAGGCCCGGTCAATGAACGTTATACGCGGGTCAAGGCGCATGTAGTCCTGGATGTTGCCGTTGACCGAGGGCAGATCTTCGATCTTCTGCTGGTCGATGCTGGTGCCCGAGCCCATCTTGGTGGCGCTGAACACTTCCGAACCGCCGCTGTAGCCGATGGCCTGCACCTGACCCAGATTGGTCACGTCGCCGGTCAGGGCGGCATCGACGGTGTTGACCTGATTCAGGGTGAGGTAGACGCCGTCCTCGGTCTTGGTGCCTTCGCCGGGCTTGGTAATGGTGATGGTGTACGGGCCACCCACGCGCAGGCCGCGTGCGGTGTAGCGACCGGACGCGTCGGTGGTGGCGCGGCTGACGGTGCCGGATTCGACGTGGGTGATGGTCACTTCGGCGCCGGAAACCGGCGCGCCGCCCGAGCCGATCACGGTGCCGCCGACACCGGCGGAGGTGCTCTGCGCCATGGCGGGAGCGGCGGCCAGTGCGGCCAGGAGGCCCAGGGCCAGTTTGGAAGTCCGGATACGGCGGTGTTGGGTCATTGCGTCTGCCTCGAGGTTGGGCGGTCAGAAAAAAACCGTGCTGGCCGGCCGCGCTTCATGCGCGACTCTCATGGACTTGCTAAGAAGATGTGCCCCTGGAACCCAGACGAGCACGACCGCCGTGGGTTAACGACAGGTTAACACGGTAGATGCGCTTTGTGACGGGACCGTGACGATTTTCTCGCGATGCAGCACGCGGTACATTACACCGGAATAAAATCAATATTGATCAATCACTTGCAAGATTTTTTTGCCACCCAGGCCAGCCTTGCAACAGGGCCCGCGCAACCGCTGTCACCCGCTTTGTGACAGCGGCGCCCTGGCCCTCACGCCGGCGGATGGGTCACTGCAAACCCCTGCCTGCCACTGTGAAGCGACCACGACCGTGCGTACGCGCGGCTTCCGTCGCGGTCACGGCCCTCCCCGGCGCTCAGATGCCGCGCGGCGGCAGCGCACCCAGGTAAGTGCCGATGCCATCGAGCAGCATCTGCACCGAGATGGCCACCAGCAACATGCCCATCAGGCGCTCGACCGCGGTCAGGGTGCGCATGCCCAGCCACTTGTAGACCAGGGTGGCCGAAAACAGGATCACCGCGGTGCCCAGCCAGGCGATGCCCAGCGCCAGGCTCCAGCCGAGCAGGCGCTCGGGTTCGTTGCTGCCCATCAGCATCACCGCGGCCATGCCGGAGGGTCCTGCGACCAGTGGAATGGCCAGCGGCACGATGAACGGCTCGCCGCCGGGGATCTCGCCCATCAGGCCTTCAGGCCTGGGGAAGATCATGCGGATGCCGATCAGGAACAGGACCAAGCCGCCAGCGATCTGCACCGACTCCTGGCGCAGGTGCATCCACTCCAGGAAAAACTTGCCGCCCCACAGGAACCCCATCAGCACGGCCAGCGCGATCAGCATCTCGCGCAGCAGCACGATGCGCTGGCGCTGGGGCGGCAGCGGCCGCAGCACCGACAGGAACACCGGGATGTTGCCCAGCGGATCCAGGATCAGGAACAGCAGCAGCGCCGCAGACAGGATGGTCATGGGCCGGGATTCCAGACCTGTCCGCGCCGGTCGGCACCGGCAGGCGACAGCAGGCTGACGCAATGGCGTGCGTACTCGGACGCATCGGCCAGCGACGGATCGGGGTCTTCGGCGTAGGCGCGTGCGCGCAGCGTGGTGCGCATCGGCCCGGGCTGCAGCGCGCTGACCCGGACCGAGGTGCTGGCAAGTTCGGCATGCAGCATGTGCACCAGCGCCCGCAGCCCGTGCTGGGCCACGCCGTAGCCGCCCCAGTACGGCTGGCCGACACGCTGCGGGTCATCCAGCGTGAACACCAGCGCGCCGTCGGTTGCGGCTTTGAGTAATGGCAGGCAGGCCTGGCTGAGCCACCAGGCGGCGGTGAGGTTGACGTGCAGGGCGCGCGCGAACGCTGCCGGGTCGGTGTGTTCCAGCGGGGTCAGGCCGCGGAAGTCGGCCGCGCAGTGCAGCAGGCCGTCCAGGCGCCCCACCTCGGTGCCGATGCGCCGGGCCAGCTCGGCATAGTCATCCGGCGCGGCGCCTTCCAGGTCCAGCGGGTAGAGCAAGGGTTCTGGTCCGAGCCTGGCACAGGCGTCGTAAACGCGGTTGAGCCTGGCCGGCCGACGGCCCAGCAACACCACCGTGGCGCCAGCCTGTGCGCAGGCGCGGGCACTGGCTTGGCCCAGGCCGCCGTGGGCGCCGCTGACCAACACCACCCGCGCGGCCAGCGATTGCGGCGCGCGCGCGGGGACCTGCAGCAGGCTCACTTCGGCAGGGCCTCGGCCACGATCCGCGCCAGCTCGCCCGATTCGTGCAGTTCCAGCGTGATGTCGCAGCCGCCGATCAGCTCGCCATGGATGAAAAGCTGCGGGAAGGTCGGCCAGTTGGAAAAGCGCGGCAGATTGGCGCGGATCTCCGGCTCTTCCAGCACGTTGATCGCGCGCAGGCCGTCGGCGCCGGCTGCAAGCAGGGCGTGCACGGCCTGGCTGGAATAGCCGCACATCGGATATTCCGGCGTGCCCTTCATGAAGAGCACCATCGGATGGGCGTCCAGTTCAGCTTGGATACGTTCCAGCACCAACATGTTGCGTTCTCCTGCCTTGACGGGATGCAAACCGTCGTCGAGTAAACTTCCGGCGCTCTCCATCGCCGCCGGCAACGCGCAATTGTAAAGCTTCGCGCCGCTGCGCCGGCACCGACATCACGCCAAGCCCGAGGAATTGCCATGGCCATCGAACTGCCCGCCCTGCCCTACGACCGCACCGCACTGGAACCGCACATCTCCGGCGAGACCATCGATTACCACTACGGCAAGCACCACAAGACCTACGTGGACAACCTCAACAAGCTGATCGAGGGCACCGAGTTCGCCGCGCTGTCGCTGGAGGAGATCATCAGGAAGTCCCAGGGTGGCATGTTCAACAACGCCGCCCAGGTCTGGAACCACACCTTCTACTGGAACGGCCTTTCGCCCAAGGGCGGCGGTGCGCCGACCGGCAAGCTGGCCGAGCTGATCAACGCCGCCTTCGGCGATTTCGACAAGTTCAAGGAAGAGTTCACCAAGACCGCCGTCGGCACCTTCGGCTCGGGCTGGGGCTGGCTGGTGCAGAAGAAGGACGGCAGCCTGGGCCTGGTGAGCACCTCCAACGCCGCCACCCCGCTGACCGGCGAGGACACCCCGCTGCTGACCATCGACGTGTGGGAGCACGCCTACTACATCGATTACCGCAACGCCCGGCCGAAGTACGTCGAGTCCTTCTGGTCGCTGGTCAACTGGGACTTCGTGGCCAAGAACCTGGCCTGATCTTCCACGCAGGCGCGCAAAAGAGGTCGGCGCAAGCCGGCCTTTTTTGTTGCTCGTCCGATCGAGCGCTCGTCCATTGGGTGGCTGACTTTCAGCCGAACGAAAGCGACCCGACAGGGCAAGGCCGGGGCCACCAATGGGGCGGTCCGTGGCATCTTGACGTCCGAGCCCACCCCCGGAGTCCGCTATGCACAAAGCCGCACGCTGGATCGTACCCATGCTGCTGCCTGCCTTGGTCGTCACCGGCAATGTCGCAGCCCAGCACCGCGATCGGGACCACAACCGTCCTGGCCCCGCTGGCGGGCCAGGCACCAACTGGGAAAATCCGCCGGGCTGGCGCGGCGGCCCCGGCGCCTCGCCCGACCGACGCTACTACCGCCACGACGGCGTGCGTTACGAGTTCAAGATCGTCGATGGCGGCTATTACTACAGCCCCCGCTACGGCTACTGGCATCCACGTTACGGCCTGTGGAACCAGGCGCGCCGCTGCTGGATGGATATCGACGACAACCCACCGGGCCCTGCCGGAAGCCGCGGCACCAACTGGGAAAATCCGCCTGGCTGGCGCGGCGGCCCTGGTGCCTCGCCGGACCGGTTCGGGCGCTGCCCCTGAAGATCCTGGCCTCGGCCGGTACCTGTAAAAACGGGGCCTGGCGGCCCCGTTTCCTCTTAACCTGACGCACCCAGCGAACGCCAGGCACGTTTGCCTGGATCGGCAGGCGCCACGCCGCTTTCTCGTGCCGCGCCGCTGGCCATCGCCGGCAAGGGCCGCGCACGGTTTCACCGGCAAGAAGTTTCACCAGGTCAATCGCCGCCGACCCCGTTTTCATTCAAGCGGGCGATCACCGGCTGCACCTGATCCGGCCGCGACAGCGCCGCCCCCACGTCGGCCAACGCGCAGGACAGCGCCGTCGCCTCCTCAGCCCGCAGGGTGGCGTGGCCGACCTTGCGCCCGGCGCGCGCGGATTTGCCGTAGTCGTGCCAATGTCCGCCGGCCTGCGACAGCACGGCCGTCGCATCGGGCATCTGGCCCAGCCAGTTGAGCATGCAGGCCATGCCGCGCATGGCCGGTTCGCCCAGCGGCAGCCCGAGCACGGCACGCAGGTGGTTCTCGAACTGCGAAATCTCCGCCCCTTCGATGGTCCAATGCCCGGAGTTGTGCACGCGCGGGGCCATTTCGTTGGCCAGCAGCGTTTGACCCTGGCAGAACAGCTCCAGCGCGAACACGCCGACATAGTCGGTTGCTTCGGCCACGCGACGTGCGTAGTCGATCGCCTGGGCCCGCAGCGCCTGCGAAGCCCGCGCCGGCGCCAGGCTGGCCGAGAGCACGCCGTCGACATGCCAGTTTTCGGTCAGCGGGAAGGCCTTGAACTGCCCATCGCGGCTGCGTGCGGCCACCACCGAGAGTTCGCGGTCGAAGGCGACGAAACCTTCGACGATCAGACCTACCGAGGCGGCCTGCGCGCCCAGCGCGTCCCAGGCCGCCTCGGCATCGGCCAGCGACCTGATCCGGAACTGGCCCTTGCCGTCGTAGCCGAAGCGGCGGGTCTTCATGATGCAGGGCACGCCGATCCTGGCCAGCGCGGCATCGAGCTGCGCGCGGGTGGACACGGCTTGGAACGCCGGCACCGGGATGCCCAGCTCGCCGAACAGCGACTTCTCCGACAGGCGGTCCTGGGCGATGGCCAGCGCGCGCGGACCGGGAAACACCGGCACGCGCTGCGCCAGCCACTGCGCGCTGGCGGCCGGCACGTTCTCGAAATCGAAGGTCACCACGTCCACCTGGTCGGCAAAACGCGCCAGTGCGGCCTGGTCATCGAACGCGCCGACCTGCAGCGGTGCACACTGGCCGGCGCAGGCGTCTGCCGACGGGTCCAGCACCAGAAACCGCAGCCCCAGCGGCACACCGGCCAAGGCCAGCATGCGGGCCAGTTGACCGCCGCCCAAAATACCGACGGTGGTCATGCCCCGGCCTGCTCCGCAAACGCGTCGTGCCCGCCAGCACAAACCCGCATGGCACCAGCTGGCCCTCTCCCGCCTGCGGGGTGAGGGCAACCTGCTTGCGCGGCATTGCCGCACAGGTTGACCGAACGCCCGGCGCGCTGCGCCGGGCCGGGGCGTGGATGCGGTGAGGGAGCCAGGCCTGCGCCCAACGCAGGCTTGCCGATACCGGCCGTGGTCATTGGCGCGGATCGTCCCGGTCCATCACCTCCCGGGTCTGCCGGGCGCGGAACTCACCCAGCGCCGCAGCGATGGCCGGATCGCCCAGGGCCAGCATCGCCGCGGCGAACAGCGCCGCATTGGCCGCACCGGCATTGCCGATGGCGAAGGTGGCCACCGGAATGCCCGCCGGCATCTGCACGATCGACAGCAGCGAATCCATGCCGTTGAGCGCCTTGGACTGGACCGGCACGCCGAGCACCGGCACCGCGGTCTTGGCGGCGATCATCCCCGGCAGGTGGGCCGCGCCGCCGGCGCCAGCGATGATCGCGCGCAGGCCGCGGCCGAGGGCCTGTTCGGCATAGGCAAACAGCACGTCGGGCGTGCGATGGGCCGAGACGACCTTGACTTCGTAGGCCACGCCCAGGGCGTCGAGCTTCTGCGCGGCGTGCTGCATGGTCTCCCAGTCGGAGCGCGAGCCCATCACGATGCCCACGCACGGGGTTTGGAGATTGGCGGTCACTGGCCGTCCCTAGAGCGTGCTCTTGCACAAAACGATATTCTAGCGATCTTGATTGCCAACGGACCTTCCATGGACCGCAAACTGCTCGACATCCTGTGCTGCCCGGTCTCGCGCCAGCCGCTTGGGCCGCTGGAGGCCCGCGGCCTGGAGGCGCTCAACCGTGCCATCGCCGCCGGCACGCTCAAGCGCGTCGACGACACCGTGCAGGTCGAGCCGCTCAAGGAAGCCCTGGTAACCCGCGACCGCAAGATCGTCTACCGCATCGATGACGGCATCCCGGTACTGCTGGCCGAAGAAGGCATTGCCACCGTGCAGGTCGCCGACTTCCCGACGTGACCAGCGCCCCCCTGCCGCCGGCATCGGCCGTGCGCGAGGACGTGCACCGCGCCCTGGCCGAGGACATCGGCAGCGGCGATGTCAGCGCAGCCCTGCTGCCGGACGTGGCCGACACCGCCTACCTGCTGTGCAAGCAGGATCAGGTGGTGGTGTGCGGGCGGCCGTGGTTCGACGCCTGCCACCGGGCCCTGGACCCGGAGGTGGCCATCGACTGGCGGGTGAGCGAAGGCCAGCGCGTGGGCGCCGGCACCGTGCTGGCCACCCTGTCCGGGCGCGCCCGCAGCCTGGTCAGCGCCGAGCGTACCTCGCTCAATTTCCTGCAGACCCTGAGCGGTACGGCCACCATCACCGCCGCCTACGTCCAGGCCGTGCGCGGCACCGGCGCGCGGATCCTGGATACGCGCAAGACCCTGCCCGGCCTGCGCCTGGCGCAGAAGTACGCGGTGCGCTGCGGCGGCGGCGAAAATCACCGCATCGGCCTGTTCGACATGGTTTTGCTCAAGGAAAACCATATCCGCGCCGCCGGCGGCATCGCCGCGGCGATGGCTGCCGCACGGGCGCTGCATCCCGAGCTGCCGCTGGTGGTGGAAGTGGAAACCCTGGACGAACTGCGCCAGGCGCTGGCGCTGGATTGCACCCGGATCATGCTCGACAACTTCGACCCGGTGATGCGCCGGGAAGCCGCGCGCATCGCCGCCGGCCGGGTGCCGCTGGAGGTTTCCGGCATGGTCGATCTGTCCAGCGTGCGCGCGGTGGCCGAGGACGGCGTGGCCTGCATCTCCATCGGCGCGCTGACCAAGCACGTGCACGCGGTGGACGTCTCGCTCAAGCTGGGCGCGCCGCCAGGCTGATTTCACGGGCCCTGGCCGCCGGCTCTGCCAGCGTGCAACCCTGTCCTTGCCCCCACAGGAACACGCTGCAGATGCCGATCCGCTGGTTGTTCGCCCTCGGGGTGGCGTTGTCGAGCCTGGCCTTCAAGGCCCACGCCATCGAGGTCTGCGATGCGCCGCCGCGCTTTGGCCTGAGCCCGGCCGCCATCGCCATCGTGCGCACTGCCTGCGAAGAACACCGGCAATGGATGCGGCCTTTCATCGACCGACGCGGCCGCCTGGCCAGCCTGCGGGTGACCGAGGCCGAAAGCGGCAACCTGGCCGACCACGGCCTGGTGCCCTGGCAGCGGGTGGCCATGTACTGGCGCGACAGCGGGACGCTGGTCATGGTCGGGGACGAACCCGGCGCCAGCAGCTGCCTGGTGCCACCGGGCAATCGCTACACCGACAGCGACTGCCGCGCCTTCATCATTGATACCCCATGGTCGGCCGCGTTCGTCTCGTGGGTGATGGCCAGGGCGGGCATCGTGGGTTTCCAGCGTTCGCCGCGGCACATCGACTACATCCGCGCGGCCTGGAAGGACGGCGGCAACGGCGGTCCCTATCGCTACGCCGACCCTGCGGTGGAAAAGCCCGCACCGGGCGACCTGCTCTGCTACATCCGCAACCGCGACCAGGTGCTGGGCCATGCGGGGCTGACGTCGAGCCTGACCGGATCGGGCCGCATCCCGAAAGAGTCGCACTGCGACATCGTGGTGGCCGCCAACGTCGGTGGCGATCGCACCCTGCATCTGATCGGCGGCAACGTGCTCAATGCGGTGACCATGCGCCAGCTGGACCTGGACCGCAGCGGCCACGTGCTGCTGCCGGTTCCCAGCGCCCTCGCAGAGGAGGGGCAAGATGGCAATGACCCGGGGCGCGAGTGCACGCCGGCGCAGCAGGACCTGTGCGATTTCAACCGCCAGGACTGGGCCGTGCTGCTGAAACTGCAGGCGACCGGGCCGCTGCCGGCGTTGCCCGCGGCACCGGCACCGCCGATCGGTGTGCCTGCGCCGGGACTGCCGCCGATGCCGGCTGCGTTGACGCCAACGCCTTCCGGCACCGGCTTGCAGCCCCCAGCGCCAACACAGGTGCCTGTGCCCCTGCCAGCTGCCGAGGCCGCCGTGCCAGCCGAGTCCGGCGCCGCCCCGCCCCGCCCAGGGCCTTGAAAAGGCACAGGCGCATCCACGCCTGCCGCCCCGCCGCGCTTGCCGCTACAGTCGCACCATGACTCCGATCCTGCTCCTGATTGCCGGCGCCGCCGTGTTCTTCTGGTGGAACGCCGCCCGTGCCGCGGCCGAACGTGCGACCCAGCTCGGCCGCAACGCCTGCGAGGCAGCCGGCGTGATCTGGCTGGACCAGAGCGTGCAGGCCACCGGCCTGCGCCTGCGCCGCGATGACCAGGGCCGGTTGGGTTTCGAGCGCAGCTTCCGCTTCGACTATTCCTACGATGGCGTCCAGCGCCATACCGGCAAGCTGGTCCTGCACGGTGCACGGCTGGTGTCCCTGGCCGGACCGACCAGGCCGGACCCGATCGTTTCGCTGCACTGATGCCGCTTGCGCCCTGTCGCAGGAGGATTACGGGGTCACAGGAGGACTGCGCGGCACGGCGCTGCTCCTTCCCCCCCGCTTGCGGGGGAGAAGGGGACACAGCCGCGCGCCTTGTCGCAGGAGGACTGCGGCGCACGGCGCCGCTCCTTCTCCCCCGCTTGCGGGGGAGAAGTGACCCGAAGAGCCTGCCCCGGACTCGATCCGGGGGTCGATGAGGGGGAACGAGCGCAGCGAGTGTGCCGTTGCTGTTGCCTGGCCAGGCTGGGTTGGCCGCGCCGGCCGTGCTTTCTTTGAAGCGCAAAGCCCCCCTCATCTGCCCTTGCGCAAAGCCCCCTCATCTGCCCTTCGGGCATCTTCTCCCCCGGGTGCGGGGGAGAAGGGGACACAGCTGCCAAGCGCGCGTCATGCTCACGTGCTCGCTTTGCGATGGCGCCCGGTCACTGCCCTGCGGGCCGGCATCTTCTCCCCGCACGCGGGGGAGAAGAGGACACAGCTGCGCGTCTTGTCGCAGCAAGACTGCCGGGCGCTGGGCTGCTCCTTCTCCCCCGCTTGCGGGGGAGAAGTGACCCGAAGGGTCGATGAGGGGGAACGCGCGCAGCGAGTGTGCCGTTGCTGTTGCCTGGCCAGGCTGGGTTGGCCGCCGGCCGTGCTTCCTTGAAGCGCAAAGCCCCCCTCATCTGCCCTTCGGGCATCTTCTCCCCCGTACGCGGGGGAGAAGAGGACACAGCCGCCAAGCACGAGTCCTGCTCACATGCTCGCTGTGCGATGGCGCCCGGTCACTACGGGGCGAGGGCGCCTACTTCACCACCCGCAGGTGCGGGCGCCTGGACGGCGGCGGCGCGGGTTCGTGCGGGGTCGGGGCGTCGGGCGAAGGCGGCTCGTTGTCGTCATGCGGACCGGGGCCCGTGCCGGTCCCGATGTCTTCCGGCAGGGCCATGCCCTGCCCAGTCTCGCGCGCGTAGATCGCCAGCACCGCCGAGATCGGCACGTTGACCGGGTAGCTGACCCCGCCGAAGCGGGCGCTGAAACTCACCGTCAGGTTGTCGATCACCAGGTGGGCCACCGCGCGGGTGGCGATGTTCAGCACCACCCGGCCTTCCTTGACCGCGCTGGCCGGGACCTGCACCCCGGCCTGGGTGGCGTCCACCAGCAGGTGCGGGGTCATGTCGTTGTCGGCGATCCATTCGGCCAGCGCCCGCAGCAGGTACGGGCGGTGGCTGGTCATCGGTGGCACGTCATCTGTCATGTGTGCCAGTCTAACCGGCCGGCGCAGCTGGCGGCCGTGCATTGGCTGAAGGCCAATGCCGGCTTGCCCGCACCAGCCCGGCCCTGCAACAGGCTCAGGCCGGCAGCTCGCGCAGCTTCTTTTCCTGCTCGGTCAGGCTGCGCACGAAGCCCGGGTTGCGGAAGATGCGGTTGCCGTAGTCCTCGATCGACTTGCCGTCCTTGGGCAGGCCCACGTCCAGCCATTGCAGGCGCCAGATGATCGGAGCCATGGCGCAGTCGGCCAGGCTCATCTCGGGATTGAGGAAAAACTTGCTGGCCTTGAACAATGGCACCGAGGCAGTCAGCAGCTCCTTCAGGCGCTTGCGGCCGGCATCGGCCTGGGCCTTGTTGCCCAGCTGGATGGCTTGGACCTGCGGCACCCAGTCCACCTCGATGCGCAGCATCGCCAGGCGCAGGCGTGCACGGGAAAGCGGATCGACCGGCATCAGTGGCGGATGCGGGTAGCGCTCGTCCAGATATTCGCTGACCACCGAGGCCGCATACAGGGTCAGGTCGCGCTCCACCAGGGTGGGCACCGAATGGTAGGGGTTGAGATCGATCAGGTCTTCCGGCGGATTCTGCGGATCGACCGGCACCAGGTCATAGCTGACGCCCTTGGCGGCGAGCACCAGCCGCACGCGGTGGCACAGCACATCGTCAACGGAAGAAAACAGCGTCAGGGTGTTTCGCATGCGGGCACTCGTCACCTTATCGGTCTGATCAAGCAACCGGGGCCTGCCGGTTGCGCCAACTCGCACAGGCCTCTGGCCTGGCCGCCATGTGGGCTAGATGAACAGGGCGGCGAGGATGAACATAGCAGCTGGCCGCCGCTTTGCGCACCCCTGCCGGAGGTCACCTGGGTCAGTGAACGTCCTTCCAGAACTCTTTTTTCAGCAGGAACGCCAGGAAGGTGAAAAACGCCAGGAACAGCAGCACCCACACGCCCATGCTCTGACGCTTGAGCGCGGCCGGTTCGCTGGCGTACTCGAGGAAATTGGTGATGTCGCGCACCGAGCGGTCGAACTCGACCGGGCTCTCGGCGCCGGGCGTGGCCAGCTTGAGCGCAGCGACGGTCTTGTCCTTGGTTGCCGGGTCCGGCGGGCCGTATTCGGCGTGCTGCAGGCCCTGCAGCTCCCACAGCGGATTGGGCATGGACGCATTGGGAAACAGGGTGTTGTTCCAGCCCACCGGCCGCGTCTCGTCCAGGTAGAACGACTTCAGGTAGGTATAGATCCAGTCCGGGCCGCGCACGCGCGCGATCAGGCTCAGGTCCGGGGGTGCCTTGCCAAACCACTTGGTGGCCGCCTCGTCCGGCATCGCCACCTGGATCTGCTCGCCCACCGCCGCGCCGGTGAAGTTGAGGTTGGCCATGACGTCTTCTTCGCTCAGACCCAGGTCTTCGGCCATGCGTGAATAACGCAGGTACTTGAGCGAATGGCAACCCGAGCAGTAGCCCATGAACAGCTTGGCGCCGCGCTGCAGCGAAGCCTTGTCCGACAGGTCGTTGCCCGCCTGCAGGATGGCGCCACCTTCGGCCGCCTGCAGGGACCCACTCAGGATCAGCCCGGCGGCGAACACGGCCAGGCGCGGCAGCACGCACCTGATGGAAGACAGGCGCTTAGTCATGCGTGCTCACCCGCTCGGGCACCGGCTTGGTGCGTTCCAGTCCGAAGAACGTATAGACCCACAGGAAGACGAAGAACCCGAAGTAGCAGACCGTCAGCACACGGCCGATGTAGGTCTCGGTCTGGTCGGTGCCCGGGCCCGAGCCGATCTTGCCCAGGTAGATGAAGCTGAAGGCAAAGATGCCCAGCGCGATCTTGTAGCTCAGCCCGCGGTACTTGATCGAGCGCACCTTGCCGCGGTCCAGCCACGGCACGGTGAACAGCACCGCGATCGCCGAGAACATCACCAGCACGCCACCGAGCTTGTCGGGCACCACCCGCAACATCGCGTAGTACGGGGTGTAGTACCAGACCGGCTTGATGTGCGCGGGCGTCACCAGGCGGTTGGCCTCGGTGAAGTTGTCGTGCTCCAGGAACAGCCCGCCGAAGGCCGGCGCGAAGAAGATCACGAACGCCCCGATGATCAACAGGAAGCCCACGCCCACCAGGTCCTTGACCGTGTAGTACGGGTGGAACGGGATGGTATCGGCCGGCGCGGTCTTGCTCCAGCGGTTGCCCTTGGGCCCGCGCTTGGTGTCCACGCCTTCGGGATTGTTGGAACCGACCTCGTGTAGCGCCCCCAGGTGCAGCACCACCAGCAGCAGCAGCACCAGCGGCAGCGCGATCACGTGCAGGGCGAAGAAGCGGTTGAGGGTGGCGTCGCTGGGCAGGTAGTCGCCCATGATCCACTCGGTCAGCCCCTGCCCGATCACCGGGATTGCACCGAACAGGGAGATGATCACCTTGGCGCCCCAGAAGGACATCTGGCCCCAGGGCAGCACGTAACCCATGAAGGCCTCGGCCATCAGCACCAGGTAGATCAGCATGCCGAGGATCCACACCAGCTCGCGCGGCTTCTGGTAGCTGCCGTACATCAGGCCGCGGAACATGTGCAGGTAGACCACGATGAAGAACAGCGAGGCGCCGGTGCTGTGCATGTACCGGATCAGCCAGCCCCATTCCACGTCGCGCATGATGTACTCGACCGAGGCGAAGGCCTCGGCCGCGCTGGTCTTGTAGTTCATCGTCAGGAAGATGCCGGTGACGATCTGGTTGACCAGGACCAGCAGGGCCAGCGAGCCCATGTAGTACCAGAAGTTGAAATTCTTCGGCGCGTAGTACTCGCTCATGTGCTTGCGGTACATGGGCATCAGGCCCGGCGCACGCGCATTGAGCCAATCGAAGGCGCCGGTCGCGGCGCGGGTGATCACGTTCGACATCAGGCAGCCCCTTCCGGATCGACGCCGATGATGATGGTGTTGTCATCCTGGTAATGGTGCGGCGGCACCAGCAGGTTGGTTGGCGCCGGCACGCCCTGGAACACCCGTCCGGACATGTCGAAGCGCGACTTGTGGCAAGGGCAGAAGTAGCCGCCCTTCCACTCCGGATCGAACGGCTCGGGCCGGATCTCGGCGACGATTTCCGGCGAACAGCCCAAGTGCGTGCACAGCCCGACCAGCACCGAGATCTCCGGCTTGATCGAGCGCAGCTCCGGGTTGCCCTTGAGCACGTAGGCCGGCTGCTGGTCCTCGTTCTCGCTGTTGGGGTCGCGCAGGCGGCCATCCAGGCTGGGCAGGGCGTCGAGGATCGCCTTGGAGCGCTTGACCACCCAGATCGGTTGTCCGCGCCATTCCAGCACCAGGCGCTGGCCTTCCTGCAATCCGGTGATGTCCGCAGTGACCGGGGCACCGGCCAGCTTGGCACGGGTGCTGGGATTCCAGGACTTGATGAACGGGACAGCCAGGAAGCCTGCACCCACGGCACCGACAACTGCGGTGGTGGCCGTCAGGAACCGGCGGCGCCCCGCATCCACGGGCATTGTGACCTCGTCATTGGCCATCCGTAACTCCGCTGGGACATCTTGAGGTAGCTGCATGGCTGCCTGGGCGGCCCCTGTAAGCGGGGCTCACCCTTGAGCGCACGGCCGAGTCTAACTGAATAAAATTTTTCACCACAACAATCCCTTTTCGATCAATGGGTTGCAGATCGATGGGAGGGTCGTTTCCGGTATTGCAGTGCAGCATCGGTTCAGCGAGCACCGATTGCCCCGACGCTGGCGCGGTAGCGCTCGGCCAGCACCCCCACGCGCTGCACGTAGCGCTGGGTTTCGGCGTAGGGTGGCACGCCGCCATTGCGGTCCACGGCGCCTTCGCCGGCGTTGTAGCCGGCTGCGGCCAGGGTCAGGTCGCCTTGGTAGCGCTTGAGCAGAAATGCCAGGTACTGCACGCCACCGCGGATGTTCTGGGCCGCGTCATAGGCATCGGCCACGCCGAAGCGGCGCGCGGTGGCCGGCATCAGCTGCATCAGGCCCATCGCCCCGGCGCGGGACAGCGCGACCGGGTTGTACGAGGATTCGGCATGGATGATGGCGCGGACGATGGCTTCCTCGACGCCGAATTCGCGCGCGGCCGCGGCAATTTCGCTTCCGTAGGCCAGCGTGTTCAGGCGCACCGCGCCGAAGTTCAGCTTGGGATTTCCGCACGCGAAGCAGGTCTGGAGATAGCTGTACTTGATGGTGCGCACGCTGGCCACGTCCATGCCGCGCGGCCGTACGCTGGTGTAGTTGCGCACCCCGTCCTTGATGAAGGAATAAACCTGGCCACTGACCACCCGCCGTGGCGGTGATGCGACCGGCCCGGGCGTGGGCAAGGCAACTGCGGCGGCCGGGGAGACCGCGCTGATGGGACGCTTTTCGGCCACCGCCACGGTCTGCGGCGGAGCCGCCGCTGCCGGTGCGAGCGGCGGGTGGGCCGGGCGGCGGCTGGGGGCAGGCCTGTAGCGGCTCACCACCGAACAGCTGGCGCCTGGCAGGCGCTTGCTGACATAGGCGGTGACGGCATCGGCGCCCACGCACTTGTACAGCGTGCCGGCGCTGGCCGGCAGCGCGACCAGCGTTGCGGCGAACATCCCCAGTCGCAGCAGCCCCTTCATTGGCGCCCAGTGTCCCAGCTTGTCAATGGCTTAACAAGCAAGCCCCGGGATGCTCGCGGGTCCGGCAGACCCCGCCCCTGCGCCTGACGGACCGGCTAAACTGGTCGACCCTTCCCGCCCACCCGACTGGATTAAGCGCCATGACCGGGACGCCAGATACCATCACGCCCGCCCCGGGCGAGCTCCCCGTTGTGCCCCTGCCCGTGGCGGGCCAAGCGCCCGGCCAGGCCCGTGGCAAGCCCGGCGCAGGCTTGCCTGCGCGCGGAAAGCTCTACATCAAGACCCACGGTTGCCAGATGAACGAGTACGACTCGGCCAAGATGGCCGACGTGCTGGCCGCCAGCGACGGGCTGGAGCTGACCGACAACCCCGAAGAGGCCGACGTGGTCCTGGTCAATACCTGCTCGATCCGCGAGAAGGCACAGGAAAAGGTCTTCAGCCAGCTCGGCCGCTGGCGCGTGCTCAAGGAAAGCAGGCTCAAGGGCCAGGGCCGTGAGGTGATCATCGGCGTCGGCGGTTGCGTGGCTTCGCAGGAAGGTGAGGCCATCATCAAGCGCGCCCCGTATGTGGACCTGGTGTTTGGCCCGCAGACCCTGCACCGGCTGCCCGAGCTGATCCGCGCCCGGCGTGAACAGAACAGGCCGCAGGTGGACATCAGCTTCCCGGAGATCGAGAAGTTCGACCGCCTGCCCGAACCGCGTGCCGAAGGCCCGTCTGCGTTCGTGTCGATCATGGAAGGCTGCAGCAAGTACTGCAGCTTCTGCGTGGTGCCCTACACCCGCGGCACCGAGGTCAGCCGGCCGTTCGAGGACGTGCTGGTGGAAGTGGCGCAACTGGCTGCCCAGGGTGTGCGCGAGATCAACCTGCTCGGCCAGAACGTCAACGCCTATCGCGGTCCCATCGCGCCGGTTGAAGGGACAGACGAGGAAGGTGAATTCGCCGACCTGGGCATGCTGATCCGCGCCATCGCCCAGATCCAGGGCGTGGGCCGGATCCGCTTCACCACCTCGCACCCGCTGGAATTTTCCGACTCGCTGATCGATGCCTACCGCGACGTGCCGCAGCTGGCCCACTACCTGCATCTGCCGGTCCAGTCCGGCAGCGACCGCATCCTCAGCGCGATGAAGCGCGGCTACACCGCGCTGGAGTTCAAGTCCAGGATCCGCAAGCTGCGCAGCGTCCGGCCGGACATCTCGATCAGCTCGGACTTCATCGTCGGCTTCCCCGGCGAGACCGATGCGGACTTTGACAAGACCATGAAGCTGATCCAGGACGTGGGCTTTGACCAGAGCTTTTCCTTCATCTACTCGCGCCGCCCGGGCACCCCGGCGGCAGACCTGCCCGACCACACCCCCGCCGCGGTCAAGCATGCCCGCCTGGAACGCCTGCAGGCCCAGATCAACGCCCATGCCGCCGGCATCTCGCAGCGGATGGTCGGCAGCGTGCAGACCGTGCTGGTCGAAGGCCCTTCGCGCAAGAATCCCGACGAGCTGACCGGCAAGACCGAGAACATGCGCTCGGTGAACTTCCCCGGATCCAAACGCATGATCGGTCAGTTCGTGGACGTGCTGATCACCCAGGCCCTGACCAACTCGCTGCGCGGCCGGCTGGCCGTGGCCGGCGATGCGCCCGCCGCATGAGCCTGCGCATCAGCCGCGACACCCGCCTGTGCATGTCGCTGTCGGGGCGGCCGGGCAACTTCGGCACGCGCTTCCAGAATCGCTGCTGGCTGGCAGCGGGCTGGCCACCGACACCGAGGTGGCCCTGCGCAGCAGCGGCGGCATGGCCAAGGCTGATCGCGCGCGCCACCGCCGATGCGCTGGCCTGAATCCCGTTCGGCGCCGACACGGCCGGTTGCCGATCGGCGCGCTACCCTCCAGCGTCTATGACCACCTCCCCCCATCACGATTTCACCCTGGATCCCTACGACACCGAGAAGCTGGCCAATCTGGCTGGGCCGTTCGACGCGCACCTGCGCCAGATCGAACTGAAACTTGGCGTGGAGATCTCCAACCGCGGCAACATCTTCCGCGTGCAGGGCCCGGCCCGGGCCGCGGCGGCCACCGAGCAGCTGCTGCGTGCGCTGTACGAGGAGGCGGCCAGCGAAGTGTTCGATGCCGATGCGATCCACCTGCGCCTGAACGAGGCCAACATCGAGCACCTGGCCGGCGATGGCTATGCGCCGCAGGAGGTGGCGATCAAGGTCAAGCGCGGCACCGTGCGCGGCCGCGGCCCCAACCAGGCGGCCTACCTGCACGCGATCGCCACGCACGACATCAACTTCGGCATCGGCCCGGCCGGTACCGGCAAGACCTTCCTGGCCGTGGCCATGGCCGTGGACGCCCTGAACGAAGCACGCGTGCAGCGCCTGATCCTGGTGCGCCCGGCGGTGGAAGCCGGCGAAAAACTGGGCTTTCTGCCCGGTGACCTGAGCCAGAAGGTCGACCCGTACCTGCGCCCGCTCTACGACGCGCTGTACGAGATGCTGGGGGTGGAGAAGGTCGCCAGGCTGCTGGAGAAGAACGTCATCGAGATCGCGCCGCTGGCCTACATGCGCGGGCGCACGCTCAACGATGCCTTCGTGATCCTGGACGAGGCGCAGAACACCACCGTGGAGCAGATGAAGATGTTCCTGACCCGGATCGGCTTTGGCAGCACCGCGGTGGTCACCGGCGACATGAGCCAGACCGACCTGCCCAAGCACATCCGCTCGGGCCTGACCGACGCGCTGGAGGTCTTGCGCGGCGTGGACGGGATTTCCTTCAGCTTCTTCGGCGCCCGCGACGTGGTCCGCCATCCGCTGGTGGCGCGCATCGTGCGGGCCTACGATGCGCGCGATGACCAGGCCGCCGATGCCAAGCCGGCGTAAGCTGGGTTCGACATGACCCAGGGTCCCATCCATCTGCAGGTCGCGGTGAGCTATGCGCTGCCGCGGGTCGGGCTGCCGGCGGCGGTGAGTTTCCGCAAGTGGGTGGCGGCCGCGCTCAAGGGCCGGATCCGCGAGGCGGACCTGGCCATCCGCCTGGTCGATGCCAAGGAAGGCCGCGCGCTCAACCGGCATTACCGCGGCAAGGACGATGCGACCAACGTGCTGTCCTTCCCCGGCCAGCTGGACCAGACGATCAAGCTGCCCAGGGGGGTGACCATGCCGCTGCTGGGCGATCTGGTGATCTGCGCGCCGGTGGTCGCGCGCGAGGCCAGGGACCAGGACAAGGCGCTGGCCGCACATTACGCGCACCTGACCGTGCACGGCACCCTGCATCTGCTGGGTTGGGACCACGCCGACGACAAGGAGGCCGAGGCGATGGAACAACTGGAGCGCCAGATCCTTTCCGAGCTGGGCATCGACGATCCCTACGCGGCCGAGCGGCCGGCATGAGGCAGATGTTGCGCGCAGCGGCAGGCATCGCCGCATCGGCCTGCATCGCAACGGCCGCTGCGCAGGCGCCGGCCGAGGCGAACAAGGCCACCGCCAAGGGCGCTGCGCCGAGCGCGCCGCCGGATCTGGCCGCGCTGATCGAATGCCGCAAGGAGGTGCCCGATTTCCTGGCCCTGCAGCCGGCCGTGCGCGACCCGCTCAAGGCCGTGGCCCTGGGCTGGAAGCCGCTGCCGCAGGCCAACCCGTTCATGACCGAATTCGCGCTGGTCGAGCCGATCAGCGTGTTTGGCCACGCCAGCTCGCACATCGCCTTTGCCGGGGACAGCATCATGGCCATCCTGGACCTGCCCGACCCGCGCCCGCTGGCCCACCGGCTGGACCTGGAAACCGGCATCGACACGCCGGCAAAAGCCATCTTCGGCAAGCAGTTGCGCCAGACCGAGCAGACCGATCCGGCCAGCGGCCAGACCCTGATCCAGGCCATCATCCTCAACGTGTCCAACGTGGCCAGCCACCCGGGCAAGACTCTGGTCGGCTGCAGCTACAACCTGGACACCGAAGATCCCGCGCCGGCGCCCACCGCGTCTGCCACCACGGCCGCCACCGCGCCCTGATCCCCTGGCAGAGCCTGCGAAAACGTTCTGCTAGACTGCCGGCCACGCCCGCGATCGCCGGGTGCCGCTCACCGCCCGATGTCAGAAGACGACAGTACAACCGCGTCGGAACTGCCCGAGAAACGCCGCAGCTGGTTGGAACGCCTGAGCCATGCGTTCTCCGGTGAACCCGAATCGCGCGAAGACCTGCTCGCGCTGCTGCGCGACGCCCAGCACAACGGGCTGCTCGAACCGGACACGCTCAAGATGATGGAAGGAGCCATGTCGGTGGCCGAGCTCACCGTGGGTGATGTCATGATCTCGCGATCGCAGATGGTCTCGCTGCCGGCGGACACCCCGTTCCTGGAGCTGATGCGGCAGGTGGTCGAATCGGGCCATTCGCGCTTTCCGGTGCATGGCGAGAACAAGGACGAGATCCTGGGCATTTTGCTGGCCAAGGACCTGCTGCGCGGGGTGGTCGCTGACCAGGGCCCGGGCACGGTGCGCGAACTGCTGCGTCCGGCGGTGCTGATCCCGGAATCGAAGAAGCTCAACGTCCTGCTCAAGGAGTTCCGTCTCTCGCGCAACCACATGGCGCTGGTGGTGGACGAATATGGCGGCGTGGCCGGCCTTGTCACCATCGAGGACGTGCTGGAGCAGATCGTCGGCGAGATCGACGACGAGCACGACGAGGCCGACGACGAAGCCAACCTGATCGCCGCCCAGGCCGATGGCCAGTACGTGGTCGATGCACTGACGCCGATCGAGGATTTCAACGCGCGTTTCGGCGCCGATTTTCCGGATGACGAATACGACACCGTCGGCGGCCTGGTGACCGATGCGATGGGGCACCTGCCCGAGACCGGCGAGGAGCTGACCCTGGGGCGCTTCGCCTTCCGCGTGGCGCGTGCCGATGGGCGCCGGGTGCATGCCTTCCACGTCGGCGTGCTGTCCGACAGCTGATGCCGCGCCTGTCCTGCCTGCTGGCGCGCGCCGGGTGCGCGCTGCTGCTCTCGCTGCTCGCCTGCGCGGCCACCGCCGCGCCGCGCATCGGGGTGATGACCATGCAGCCGGGCCAGGTGTTCTTCGAGCGCTTCGGCCATGACGCGATCGTGGTGGCCGATCCGGACTCCGGCCAGGCGACCTCGTACAACTTCGGCTTCTTCGATCCGGACGAGCCTGATTTCATGGGCCGCTTCATCGACGGCAAGATGCTGTATTACCTGGTCGCCCTGCCCGTGCAACAGGACCTGGAAAGCTATCGCGCCGAAGGCCGCGGCGTGTCGATCCAATGGCTGGACCTGACCGCACCGCAGGCGCAGGCGCTGGCCGATGCGCTGGCCTTGCGCGCGCGCCCGGAAAACGCACGCTATCCCTACGACTACTTCACCAACAACTGCGCCACCCAGGTCCGCGATGCGCTCGACGCGGCATTGGGCGGCACGCTGAAGAAGCAGCTGGCCGGCCGCTCGCGCGGCAACACCTATCGCAGCGAATCGGTGCGCCTGGCCTCGCCGGCGTGGTGGATGTGGATCGGTTTCGATCTGGGCTTCGGCCCGTATGCCGACCAGCAGCTCTCGCGCTGGGAGGAATCCTTCGTGCCGATGCGCCTGGCCGAGGCACTGGCGGAGGTGGACAACACCCAGGGCCGCCCGCTGGTCCAGCAGACCCAGCAACTCTTGCCGCACCGCATCGCACCGGAGCCGCCAGAGACCGCGCGCCGGTGGTGGCCGTGGCTGCTGGCCGGCATGGGGATCGCCCTGGCCCTGGTGTGGATCGGTGCGCGCCGGCGGCGGGTGGTCGCAGCCGTGGCGCTGCTGTTCTGGATCGTGTGCACACTGGCTGGCGCGCTGATGCTGTTCATCTGGTTCGGCACCAGCCACATCGCCGGCTGGGCCAACCGCAACCTGTTGCTGCTCGATCCGCTGTGCGTGCTGCTGCTGCCGGCCGCGGTGCGGGCGCTGCGCGGACGGACGCTGAAGGCCTGGTCACGCTGGCTGCTGCGCGGCGTGGCGGCGCTGGCGCTGCTGGCGTGGATGCTGCACTGGTTCCCGTTCAACGTGCAGGCCAACATGGCCTGGGTCGCGCTGCTGGTGCCGGTGCATCTGGCGCTTGCATACGTATTCACCGTGCAGCGCAGCTTGTCGCGCTGATCATCGCGGGTGAGCATGCCGGTCATCTCCGGCTGGACCACCCCGCATGCTGCGTCTGCTCACTGCTGTCTTCCTGATCTGTACGCCGCTGGCTGCGCGTGCTGCGCCGTTGCGCGTCGATTCGCCAGGTAAGGTGCTGTCGGTGGAGCTGGAGACCGATCCGCACGGGCGCCCGAGCTATCGGGTGTTGCGCAACGCAAGCCGGTCATTGCGTCCTCGCGGCTGGGTTTCATGATGGCCGATGTCACCGACGCGCAGCCACGCACGCTGCAGGCCAGGCTGGATTTCCTGACGCCCGGCAGGCGCTACACCGCGCAGATCTATCGCGATGCCGACGATGCGCACTGGGCCAGCAACCCCGAAGCGGTGACGATCCAGTCGCGCCAGGTCACCAGCGCCGACACGCTGACCCTGAAACTGGCCCCCGGCGGCGGCCAGGCGATCCGCTTCGTCGCGCACTAAACGGTGAACACCGCGCCGGCCCTGACCCAGCCTGCAAGACAGCCATCGCCGTTGCGCCCTCCCTTGCGCAGCAGGGGAAGTTGGGAAGCGTGCTGTTGAGCCCTCCCTTGCGCAGCAGGGGAGGGTTGGGAGGGGTGCTGTTGCTGTTGCTTCGGGCAAGCGCGTACAAGCAACCCCTCCCCCGGCCCTCCCCTTCGCAAAAGCGCGAAAGGGAGGGGGCAGAGGCGGGCCGGCGGATTGCTGGCTGGCCACACGCGAGTCGCAACCCATGCCCGCGAGCAGCGCTGCTGGCGCCCCGGGAAACCTGCCCTCAGAATCAAGCGCTCGCTCCTGAATGCCGAGCCCCGCATGCCGACGACCGCGCGCCTGACCCTTGTCCTGCTGTCCGTGTTCGCGGCCGCGGCCGGCGCTGCCCTGCCGGCCGCCGAAAGGCGGCCCTACCGCAGCAGCCAGCAGATCCTGGAGGCCTCGCCGGCCAGCCACTGGCGCATGCTCGACCCGGATCGCACGCTGTACCTGGAGCTGGCCAGTGGCCGGGTGGTGATCGAACTGGCGCCGCAGTTCGCGCCCGAGCACGTGGCCAACATCACGACCCTCGCCCGCGAGCATTTCTGGGACGGCACCAGCATCTACCGCGCGCAGGACAACTTCGTGGTCCAGTTTGGCGATGCCGATGGCGAGGACCCGGCCAAGGCCAAGCCGCTGGGCACGGCCAGGACCCACCTGCCGGCCGAGTTTCATCGCAGCGCGAAGGGACTGGATTTCCAGAAGATCCCCGACAGCGACGGCTGGGCCCCGCAGGTCGGCTTCGTCGACGGCTTCCCGGCCGCGCGCGATGGCGCCCATGGCAAGGCCTGGCTGGCTCACTGCTACGGCACGCTGGGCGCGGGCCGCAACAACGCCGATGACAGCAGCATCGGCGCCGAGCTGTACGTGACCATCGGCCAGTCGCCGCGCCAGCTGGACGACAACATCACCGTGGTCGGTCGCGTGGTCAAGGGCATGGAACTGCTGAGCACGATCAGGCGCGGCCCGGACCCGATGGGCTTCTACCCAGATCCTGCGCTGCGCACACCGATCCGCTCGATTCGCCTGGCCAGCGAGCTGCCGGTGGCCGAGCGCACCCCGCTGGAACTGCTGCGGACCGACAGCCAGACCTTCCGCGATGTGGCCGAGTCCAAGCGCAACCGCGTGGATGATTTCTACAAGCGTCCGGCCGGGCACATCGACCTGTGCAACGTGCCGCTGCCGGTGCGCACCCCGGCCGCTGGCTGAGCCTGCGGTCGCCTCGCGCCGGCGCCGCTCAGCCAGCAGCATCGTGCAAATGCACATCGGCATCCATGCCAATGTGCGCGAACCAGGAACAGGCCAGGCCGGCTCAGCCCGCCTTCAGCACCACCTTCATCGCCTTCTCGCGTGCGGCGTTGCCGAACACCTCGTAGGCCTGGATCACATCGTCGAGCGCGAAGCGGTGGGTCACCAGCTGTTCGGGCTTCACCTTGCCCGAGGCCACCGTCTGCAGCAGCATCGGCGTGCTGTGGGTACAGACCAGGCCGGTGGTCAGGGTGATGTTCTTGATCCACAGCTTTTCCAGGTGCAGTTCCACCGGCTTGCCGTGGACGCCGACATTGGCGATGTGACCGCCCGGGGCGATGATCGACTGGCAGGTGTCGAACGTGGCCGGGATGCCGACCGCCTCGACCGCCACGTCCACGCCCTTGCCGCCGGTCAGGGCCATCACCGCCTCGACGGCCTTGCCGTCACTGGCATCGACGGTGTCGGTGGCACCGAACCTGCGCGAAACCTCCAGCCGCGCCGGGTCGGTATCGACCATGATGATGCGCGAGGGCGAATAGAATTGCGCGGTCAGCAGCACCGCCATGCCGATCGGGCCGGCGCCGACGATGGCCACCGTGTCGCTGGGCTGCACCTGGCCGTAGAGCACGCCGATCTCGAAGCCGGTGGGCAGGATGTCGCTGAGCATCACCAGCGCTTCCGGGTCCACGCCTTCGGGCGCCGGATAGAGGCTGTTGTCCGCATGCGGGATGCGCACGTATTCGGCCTGGGTGCCATCGATCAGGTGACCCAGGATCCAGCCGCCGTCGGTGCAGTGCGCGTAGAGGCGTTTCTTGCAGTATTCGCAGCGGCCGCATGAGGTGATGCAGGAGATCAGCACCCGGTCGCCCTTCTTGAAATTGCCCACCGCCTCGCCGACTTCCTCGATCACGCCCACCCCCTCATGGCCGAGGGTGCGTCCGGCTTCGACCTCCGGCACGTCACCCTTGAGGATATGCAGGTCGGTGCCGCAGATGGTGGTGTGGGTGATGCGGACGATCGCGTCGGTGGACTTGAGCAGCGCAGGCTTTGCCTTTTCGGCCCATTCCTTCTTGCCGGGGCCCCGATAGATCAACGCTTTCATGGACCTTCTCCTATGAATGTCTTATCGAGTATAGCCAGGCCGGTGCAAACGCCATTGACGCAAATCAATGGCCGGCGCCCCACCCGGGGGCCGCGCTACCGGGGCTGTCGCCTCCGACCTTCCATCGCCAGCCCGATCCGCGCCAGCAGCGGCCAGAGCGCACTGCAACGGAGACAATGCACCCTCAACCGGACAACCGATCACGACACCGCTTCGGCGGCGACGAAGCCGCCGGTCTGGCGCTGCCACAGGCGCGCGTACAGGCCGCCGCGGGCGACCAGTTCGGCATGGGTGCCGGTTTCCACGATCCGGCCGGCATCCATCACCACCAGCCGGTCCATGCGCGCGATGGTCGAAAGCCGGTGGGCGATGGCGATCACCGTCTTGCCCTGCATCAAGGTGTCCAGGCTGTCCTGGATGGCTGCTTCCACCTCCGAATCCAGGGCCGAGGTGGCCTCGTCCAGCAGCAGGATCGGCGCGTCCTTGAGCAGCACCCGGGCGATGGCGATGCGCTGGCGCTGGCCGCCGGACAGCTTGACCCCGCGTTCGCCCACGTGCGCGTCCAGGCCGGTGCGGCCCTCGCCGTCGACCAGGGTCCGGATGAAATCCTCGGCCCGGGCCTGGGCGATGGCCGCGGCGATCTGCCCGGGCGTGGCGTCGGGGCGGCCGTAGCGCAGGTTGTCCAGGATCGAGCGGTGCAGCAGCGAGGTGTCCTGGGTGACCACGCCGATCTGGCTGCGCAGGCTGGCCTGGGTCACCCCGGCGATGTCCTGGCCGTCGATCAGGATGCGTCCGGCCTCCAGGTCGTACAGCCGCAGCAACACGTTGACCAGGGTGGACTTGCCGGCGCCGGAGGGGCCGACCAGGCCGATCTTCTCGCCCGGGCGCACCTCCAGGTCCAGCCCGGCGATCACCCCGCCGCGCTTGCCGTAATGGAAATGAATACCTTCGAACCTTATCGCGCCGCGGGTGACCTGCAGCGGCCTGGCGCCTGGCGCATCGGTCACCGTGTGCGGCCTGGCCACCGTCTGCATGCCGTCCTGGACCGTGCCGATGTCCTCGAACAGGCCGTTGACCACCCACATGATCCAGCCGGACATGTTCTCGATGCGGATCACCAGCCCGGTGGACAGGGCGATGGCGCCGATCGTGATCGAGCCGCGCTGCCACAGCCACAACCCCAGGCCGGCGGTGCCGGCGATCATCAGGCCGTTGAGCACGGCGATGGTGACGTCCATGGACGTGGTCAGGCGGGTCATGCGCCGGACCTTGTCCAGGTTCTCGCGCACGGCCTGGGCCACGTAGTCGTCCTCGCGCCGCTCGTGCGGGAACAGCTTGAGCGTGGCGATGTTGGTGTAGCCGTCCACCACCCGGCCCATCAGCTGCGACTTGGACTCCGAGGCCCGCCAGGAACGCTCCTTCACCCGTGGCACGAACACCGCCAGGGTCGCGATGTAGGCCAGCAGCCAGCCGGTCAGCGGCAGCATCAGGCGCCAGTCGGCCTGGGCGAACAGGAACAGCGCGCTGCCGGTGTAGACGGCCACGTACCACAGCGCATCGACCAGCTGCACCGCCGATTCGCGCAGCGACGCGCCGGTCTGCATGATCCGGTTGGCGATCCGCCCGGCGTAGTCGTTCTGGAAGAAGGACAGGCTCTGGCGCACCACGTGGCGGTGCTGCTGCCAGCGGATGCGCGCGGTCAGCGCCGGGGTCACGGCCTGGTGCATCAGCAGGTCGCCCAGGGCCATCAGCAGCGGGCGCAGGATGATGGCCACCGCCGCCATCCCCAGCAGCTGCGGGCCATGCCGGTCGAAGAAGCCGGCCGCCGCCTCGGCCTTGGCCAGGTCCACCAGCTTGCCGAGGAAACCGAACAGCGCCACTTCCACCAGCGCCACTGCAAAGCCGACCACGAACATCGAGGCCAGCACCCAGCGCCCGCGCCGCAGGTAGTGGGCGTAGAAGCGCAGCAGGTTGTCCGGCGGGGTCCCGTGGTCGGGACGATCGAACACATCGATCAGGTTTTCGAACCAGCGGAAGATCATCGGGATGCTGCGTGCGGCGGGCTTGGGCAGTATCTCATTGCCGCGTTGGCGTCCTGTTTCGATGGACCATGACTTGCAGCGCGCTACTGCGGGTGAGATTCGGCAATTCATCTGCCCTGGCACGGCAGCGCCGCCAGTACCGTAGCCCGGAGATAACGGAACATGGTGAAAGTGGTGGATTCAAGTCCAGGGCAAGGCGCAAGCCGCCGCCAAGGCTGGCCGCCTTGGCAAGGCTTGCAACGCCGCCCTGGGCTTGAAGACGCGCTTTCACGTTTCGATATCTTCGGGTTGCGGTACTAGGCTGCCACGCCACCCCAGGACCCCGTCACATGACCCGCACCCGCCCCGCACCGCCTGCCACGACCAAGCCGTTGGCCGCCGACACCAGCACGCCGCCGGGGATCCGGGTCGGCATCGGCGGCTGGGTGTACCCGCCGTGGCGCGGCACTTTCTATCCGCCCGGGCTGGCGCAGCGGCTGGAACTGGAATATGCCAGCAGCCACCTCAGCGCGCTCGAGATCAACGGCACCTATTACCGCACCCAGCCGCCGGCGACCTACGCCAAATGGCGCGATGCCACGCCGGACCGGTTCGTGTTCTCGGCCAAGGCACCCAGGCGCATCACCCAGGCGCGCAGGCTGGCCGGCACCGGCGCGCAGGTGGAGGATTTCATCGGCGGCATCGCCACGCTGGGCGACAAGCTGGGGCCGCTGGTGTGGCAATTCGACGCCGGGCGCAGGCTCGATGGCGAGGATTTTGCCGCCTTCCTCGACCTGCTGCCGAAAAAGGCCGGATCACGCCCGCTGCGCCACGTGCTGGACGTGCGCGATGCGGCCTTCATCACCCCCGACTTGCTGGCGCTGGCGCGCAGCCACGGCATGGGCACGGTGTTTTCCGAATCGGAGCGGTATCCCTCGTTCGCCGACATCACCAGCGACCTGGTCTACGCCCGGCTGATGGCCAGCCGCAGCAGCGAGCCCTGCGGCTATCCGGCCGCCGAACTCGACGCCTGGGCCCGACGCGCCAGGATCTGGCAGGCCGGCGGTGATCCGCAGGAACTGCCGCATGTGGACCCGACCCCGGCACCGAAACAACCGCGCGAGGTGTTCGTGTTCTTCATCGCTGCGGCCAAGGAACGCAATCCGGCCGCGGCGATGGCGCTGCTGCAGCGCCTGCGAGGCGAGCCCCGGCCCAGCCCGGCGCAAGGGGACGCGGCCGGCGTGCAGCGGCGATAATGCGCGCAATGAACGCCCCGGTCCCTGCCAAAGCCCATCTCCAGGTTCATGTCTGCGTGCTGCTGTGGGGCTTCACCGCCATCCTGGGCAAGCTGATCACCCTGCCCGCCCTGCCGCTGGTGTGGTGGCGCATGCTGCTCGTGGTGCTCGCCCTGGCCCTGCTGCCTGCGGTGTGGCGCGGCCTGGGGGCGATGCCCGCACGCCGGCGCTGGGCCTATGCCGGGATCGGCGCGCTGGTGTCCCTGCACTGGCTGACCTTCTACGGCGCGATCAAGCTGGCCAACGCCTCGGTGGCCGCGACCTGCATCGCGCTCTCGCCGGCATTCACCGCGCTGATCGAACCGTGGCTGGCCAGGCGCCCCTTCGACCTGCGCGAGCTGCTGTTCGGCCTGGCCACCCTGCCCGGGGTAGCGCTGGTGGTGGGCGGCGTGCCGCACGCGATGCGCGCCGGGGTCGCGGTCGGCGCGCTGTCGGCACTGCTGGTGGCGGTGTTCGGCTCGCTCAACAAGCGCATGGTCGAAGGCGGCCAGCCGCTGACCGTCACCGCCCTGGAACTGGGCGCCGGCACCGTGCTGCTGACCGCGCTGGCGCCGCTGATGGCGCTGGTCCCCGGCTTCGGCGGCAGCCTGCTGGTGATGCCCGGCCTGCACGACGGTGCGCTGCTGCTGGTGCTGGCGCTGGCCTGCACCCTGCTGCCCTTTGCCATGGCCTTGGCCGCGCTGCGCCATGTCAGCGCCTATGGCATGCAGCTGGCGACCAACCTGGAGCCGGTCTACGCGATCGTGCTGGCGATGCTGCTGCTGGGGGAGCAGCGCCAGCTCACCGGACAGTTCTACCTCGGCGTGGCCATCATCCTGCTGGCGGTGTTCGCCCAACCCCTGTTCGCCCGGCGCAGGCCGGTGGTGCATCCGGAACTGCTGGCCACTTCCGAAGCCAAGGGCGTGGCGGACTGATCCTCCCGACCGGGGCTCGTGGAGCCACCGCGCGGACAACGTGGGCGGCCCTTGGAGCCGCCAGCCCGGCACGGTCGCGATCGCGGATGCATGCAAGGAAGGTGATCGGCAAAGCCAAGCGCGCCGACGCGCAGCCGCCAATGCAAAAGCATTCCCTCGCGTGGGGGATTGGCGGGTCAAGACCCGCCCTACGCTGACCCGACGGAAGATGTCCCTGTTACCAGTGCTGCATGTCCGGCAGCAGGCCGCGCAGCTCGGCGTCGGTCAGGTTACGCCAGCGGCCGGGCTTGAGCGGCCCCAGCCGGATGTTGTCAATGCGTACCCGGCGCAGCTGGGTGACGCGGTAGCCGAAAGCCGCCGACATCAGCCGGATCTGCCGGTTCAGGCCCTGGGTCAGGGTGATCCGGAAACCGAACCTGGCCAGGCGCGAGGTGCGGCACGGCAGGGTCATCTGGTCGTGGATGCGCACGCCCCTGGCCATGCCGCGCAGGAACTCCTCGGTGACCGGGCGGTTGACCTCCACCAGGTATTCCTTTTCGTGGCGGTTTTCGGCGCGCAGGATCTGGTTGACGATCTCGCCGTTGCTGGTCAGCAGGATCAACCCTTCCGAGTCCTTGTCCAGCCGGCCAACCGGGAAGATGCGCTGCTCGTGGCCGACGAAGTCGACGATGTTGCCCTTGACCGTGCGCTCGGTGGTGCAGGTGATGCCCACCGGCTTGTTGAGCATGATGTACACGTGGCGCCGGCCGCCGGTCCTGACCGTGGCCCGTGCGCGCAGCGGCTGGCCATCGATCAGGACCACGTCGCCTTCGCCGACCACCGCGCCGGTGCCGGCCGGATGGCCGTTGACGGTGACCCGGCGCTCGCCGATCAGGCGGTCGGCCTCACGGCGCGAACAGAACCCGGTCTGGGCGATGTGCTTGTTGAGGCGGGTGGCTTCGGTCATTGCGCCATTATCGGGCAGGCCAAGCGGCGCGCACGAAAGCGCCGCGCCGCGCTTTGGGCCTCTTCTCCCCGCGCGCGCCATGCCGGCAGGTCTGTGCCCAGGAGCGCAACCTCTCCCCCACGCGGCGGCGCTTCACGACGGCTTTGGCGGGCCCTTGCGGTGTGGCTTGGCCGGGGCCTTGGGCGCGGACTTGAAGCTGCGCGGGCGCGCGTCGGTGCGCGCGGCGGCCGGCTTGAACTTGCGCGGCGCCTGCTCGCCGGCATCCTCGCCCAGCTTGTGGATGCGCAGCTGCTGGCCGGACACCCAGACCTTCTTCAGGTGCATCAGCAGCTCGCGCGGCATGCCTTCGGGCAGGTCCAGCACCGAATGGTCCTCCTGGATGTCGATGCGGCCGATGTAGCGGCTTTCCAGTCCGGCCTCGTTGGCGATGGCGCCGACGATGTTGGCCGGCTTGACGCCGTGGGCGTGGCCGACCTCGATGCGGTAGCGCTCCATGCCGACCTCGGCCTCGCCGGCCGGGGCGGACGGCGCGCGGCGCGCACGCTCGGCGGCGGCCGGCAACGACGCATCGGCAGGCTGCGGCGCAGTGCGCGGCCCACGCTCGGCGCGCGGGTGCTCGCTGCGCTGGGCACGCGCCGGGGCCGCGCCGAACGGGCCGCTGCGCTCGCCTTCGTAGCGCGCACGGTCGGCACGCGGGTTGCGCTCGCCGAGGGCCTCGGCGCTGCTGCGCGCCTGGCTGCGTTCGGCCGACAGCAGCAGCGGCGTATCGCCCTGCAGCAGGCGCGCCAGCGCGGCGGCGATGTCCACCGCCGGCACGTTGTGCTCGCGCTCGTAGCCTTCGATCAGCGCGCGGTACTGGCCCGCCTCGCCGCTGGCCAGGGTGTCGGTGATCCGGGCCAGGAACCTGGCCACGCGCCGGTCGTTGACGTCGTCCACGCTGGGCAGCTGCATCTCGGTGATCGGCTGGCGGGTGGCCCGCTCGATCGCGCGCAGCATCGATTTCTCGCGCGGGGTCACGAACAGGATCGCGTCGCCGGCGCGGCCGGCGCGGCCGGTGCGGCCGATGCGGTGCACGTAGCTTTCGGTGTCGTAGGGAATGTCGTAGTTCAGCACGTGGCTCACGCGCTCCACGTCCAGGCCGCGCGCGGCCACGTCGGTGGCCACCAGGATGTCCAGCTTGCCGTCCTTGAGCTGGGCGATGGTCTTTTCGCGCGCGGCCTGCTGCATGTCGCCGTTGATCGCGGCCGCGGCCAGGCCGCGGGCCTGCAGCTTCTGGGCCAGTTCTTCGGTGGCCGCCTTGGTGCGCACGAAGATGATCATGCCGTCGAACGGTTCGGCTTCCAGGATCCGGGTCAGCGCGTCGAGCTTGTGCAGGCCCGAGACGAACCAGTAGCGCTGGGTGATGTTGGCCGAGGTCGTGGTCCTGGCCGCGATGTTCACCTCGACCGGATCCTTCAGGTAGGTCTGGGCGATGCGGCGGATGGCCGGCGGCATGGTCGCCGAGAACAACGCCACCTGGCGCGTTTCCGGGGTCTTCTTCAGCACCGTCTCGACATCGTCGATGAAGCCCATGCGCAGCATTTCGTCGGCTTCGTCCAGGACCAGGGTGGCAAGACCGGACAGGTCCAGCGAGCCGCGCTCGAGGTGGTCGATCACCCGGCCGGGCGTCCCGACCACCACGTGCACGCCGCGTTTGAGCGCCTGCAGCTGCGGCGCGTAGGCCTGGCCGCCGTAGATCGGCAGCACATGGAACCCGGGGATCGAGGCGGCGTACTTCTGGAAGGCCTCGGCGACCTGGATGGCCAGCTCGCGGGTCGGCGCCAGGACCAGCGCCTGCGGCTTGCCGGCGGCCAGGTCCAGGTTGGAGAGCACCGGCAAGGCGAAGGCCGCGGTCTTGCCGGTCCCGGTCTGCGCGGTGCCCAGCACGTCGCGTCCGGCCAGCAGCGCCGGGATGGTCGCGGCCTGGATCGGCGATGGCGATTCGTAGCCGACGGTGGCCAGGGCGGCCATGACCGGCGCGGACAGGCCAAGGGCGGAGAACGGCACCGCGGCTGCGGCGTTTTCGGAAGACATGATGCAACTCGGACAGCGTCTGTGGCCGCCTATTGTGCGCCCTGGCGGCCTGTCCTGCCCAAAACGGCGCGCAAAAGCGCAGGCCTGGCGCAGCCGGCGGTTCAGTCCGGCGCCACCCCGGTGCCAGGCGCCCTCGGCTGGCAAGGGCGCTCCACGACAGCGTCATCGGCGCCAGTCTGCGCCAGCGCCTGCCGGAGCAGATCGAGCGCTTTGCCTGCGAGCAGGACGCGCGATACTTCCCCCTTTCCAGCTGCGCGACGTTCCATGCAGATCCTCCAATTCGATCTCGACGGCGAGTACGTCGAACTCCACATCCTGCTCAAGCTGTGCGGCCTGGCCGACAGCGGCGGCATGGGCAAGCAGATCGTCGCCAGCGGCGTGGTCCTGGTGGACGGCGCGCAGGAACTGCGCAAGACCGCCAAGATCCGCGCCGGCCAGGTGGTGCGCATCGAGGACCAGATCGAGATCCAGGTGCTGGCGCGTAGGAGCACACCGCAAGGGTGCGATGGGGCTTTCCCAACGAAGCCTCTCGCGGCCATGCCCCCGAAGCGGGAATAAAGGTTTCCCCTACGCCCAGGGCGCGGAAACGTCGATCACCCCGTAGGAGCGGGCGGAGAAGGGCCTGATCGCCCCGCAAGGCAGCCACGGTCCCGGAGGCAGAAGCGAGGGCGCCATGCAGCGGTCATGCCGTTCTGCCAAGCTTTGGGCAGTCCTTCTGCTACCCCATTGACCGCATGCGCCTGCCCACGTTCCGCGCCGCATGGCTGGCCAGCCTGTTGTTGCTGTCCGCCTGCGCCACCGATCACCCCGCTCCGGCCACCGCCTCCAGCGCCCATGCCACCGCCGCGCCGGCGCCGGTCCTGCTGATTTCCATCGATGGCATGGGCGCAGGCTATCTCGGTCGCGGCGATACGCCACGCCTGGATGCGCTGGCCGCCGGCGGCGTCCGCGCGCAGTGGATGAATCCGTCCTACCCGGCGGTGACCTTTCCCAACCACTACACGCTGGTGACCGGGCTACGTCCGGACCGTCACGGAATTGTCCACAACTCCATGCGCGACCCGGAACTGGGCCTGTTCAGGCTCTCCGACGCCAAGGCCACCGGTGACAGCCGCTGGTGGGACCAGGCCACGCCGATCTGGGTCACTGCCGAGCAGCATGGGCGCAGGACCGCGATCTGGGCTTGGCCCGGCAGCGGCGCGCCGATCCAGGGCGTGCGCCCCAGCCAGTACCGGCTGTTCGACGGCCAGATCCCCTTCTCCACGCGCGCGGCCGAAGTGGCCGGCTGGCTGACCGGCCCGCTCGCGCAACGCCCGGCCCTGGCCGCGCTGTACGTGGAAGACGTGGACGAACAAGGCCATGGCTTCGGCCCGGGTTCGCCGCAGGTGCGCGCCGCGCTGCAGCGGGTCGACGCGGTGCTCGGCAGCCTGTTCGACACGCTCCAGGCCCACGGCCAGCTGGAACGCACCAACATCGTGATCGTCTCCGACCACGGCATGGCCCAGGTCATGCCCGGGCAGGTGATCGCCGTGGAGGACATGGTCAGCGTGGAGGAAGCGGCGATCGTCTCGGTCGGCCAGGTGATCGGGGTGTCACCCAATCCCGGGTTCGAAACGATCCTCGACCAGCGCCTGCCAGGCCGCCACGACCACTACGCCTGCTGGCGCAAGGGCGAGCTGCCGGCCCGCTGGCACTACGGCAGCAACACGCGGATCCCGCCGATCGTGTGCCAGATGGACGAAGGCTGGGACGCCCTGCCGGCCGCGCACGCGGCGCAGCGGCGCCAGCTGGGCCAGGTCCGCGGCTCGCACGGCTACGATCCGGCGTTGGCCTCGATGCATGCAAGCTTCATCGCCCACGGCCCGGCCTTCCGGCCCGGCACCGTGTTGCCGGCGTTCGACAACGTGGACGTCTACCCGCTGCTGGCGCACCTGCTGCAGCTGCCGCCGGAACCGAACCAGGGCACCCTGGCAACGCTGCAGCCAGCCTTGAAGGAACCGGTCGCCGCGCCCTGAGGATGGGCGGACATCGATGTCCGAAAAGGGCCAGTCCGGCCCGCGGCGCGGTGCTAGCCTGCGCCGCATGCCTGCTGCCTGCCTGCCCGACCACCGCACCTGCGAACAGGCCCGCCTGAGCCGCGACGCGCGCTTCGACGGGCTGTTTTTCACCGCGGTGTCCAGCACCGGCATCTACTGCCGCCCGGTCTGCCCGGCGCCCCCAGCCAAAGCGGGCAACGTCACCTACTACGCCGCAGCTGCGGCCGCCGAAGCGGCCGGCTTTCGCCCGTGCCTGCGCTGCCGGCCGGAACTGGCCCCCGGTGCCGGCACCTGGCGTCGCGGCGATGAGGTGCTCGCCCGCGCCCTGAAGCTGATCGACACCGGCCTGCTGGCCGAGCAGCCGTTGTCCGCGCTGGCCGGGCGCCTGGCGGTGGGCGAACGCCAGCTGCGGCGCCTGTTCGCCCAGCGCCTGGGCACCTCGCCGATCGGCGTGCATGGCACCCGCCGGCTGCTGTTCGCCAAGCAGCTGCTGACCGAAACCGGCCTGCCGATCACCGAGGTGGCCCTGGCCGCCGGATTCGGCAGCCTGCGTCGCTTCAACACGGTGTTCAAGGACAGCTACCGGATGGCGCCGCGCGAGCTGCGCAAGCGCGAGCTGCACCAGAGCGCCGGCGACACCCTGGTGCTGCGCCTGGGTTACCGGCCGCCGTACGACTTCAGCGCGATGCTCGACTTCCTGCGCGGGCGGGCACTGCCGGGCGTGGAGCATGTCGATGCGACCTCCTATGCCCGCGTGGTCGGCCCGGCTGCCTCGCCCGGCTGGCTGCGGGTCAGCGCCTGGCCCGGCGGCGAACATGCGCTGCGCCTTCAGCTGCGCAACATCGCCGCGAGCGGGCTGCTGGCCGTGGTCCAGCGCCTGCGCCGGATGTTCGACCTGGATGCCGACCCACGCGCCATCGCCGACGCGCTGAATGACGATCCGCGCCTGCGCCCGCTGCTGGGCAAGCGGCCTGGCCTGCGCATCCCCAGCGGCTGGGACGGCTTTGAAATCGCGATCCGCGCGGTGATCGGCCAGCAGGTCAGCGTGGCCGCCGCACGCACGCTCACCGCGCGCCTGGCCCGGGCCTTTGGCGAACCGCTCGCCGGCCCGCTGCACAGTGACCTGCACACCCATCTGTTCCCCACCCCGCAGGCGCTGGCCGAAGCCGACCTGGCCGCGATCGGCCTGACCAGGGCGCGCGCGGCCACGCTGCGCACGGTGGCCCGGGCGGTGCTGGAGGGACGGGTCGATTTTGATCCCGGCACTGCCCTGGACACCTTCGTCGAGCGCTGGACTGCCCTGCCCGGCATCGGCCCCTGGACCGCTCACTACCTGGCGCTGCGCGGGCTCGGTCATCCCGATGCCTTTCCCGCCGAAGACCTGGTGTTGCAAAGAGCGCTGGCCAACGACGGCACGCGCCTGCGCGCCGGCCAGCTGCGGCAGCACGCGCAGGCCTGGCGTCCCTGGCGCGGCTACGCCGTGCTGCATCTGTGGAAGGACGCCATGCCGGCCGCCTCATCCCCATCGCCCACCGCCTCCAGGGAAGCCTTGCCATGACCATCTTCGAACGCAGCGTGCCCAGTCCGGTCGGCCCGCTGCGCGTGGCCGCCAGCGACGCCGGCCTGCACGCCATCGAATTCCCCGGCAACAGCCATCCGGTGAAGCAGCGCACCCCGTGGCAGCCCGGCGAGCATCCGCTGCTGCGCCAGACCCAGGCGCAGCTGGATGCGTATTTTGCCGGGCGCCTGCAGGTGTTCGACCTGCCCCTGGCACCGCACGGCACCGCGTTCCAGTGCCAGGTGTGGCAGGCACTGGCGCAGATCCCGTTCGGCCAGACCTGGAGCTACCTGCAGCTGGCCCAGCGCGTGGGCCGCCCGGCCGCCGCGCGCGCGGTCGGTGCAGCCAACGGGCGCAATCCGCTGCCGATCGTGCTGCCCTGCCACCGGGTGATCGGCGCCAACGGCGCGCTGACCGGGTTCGGCGGCGGACTGCCGACCAAGGCCTTCCTGCTGACCCTCGAAGGCGCGCTGCCGCGGCAGGCCGGGGCCGGCGCGCTTTTCACCCAAGACGCAGCGGCCTGGTCATGATCGCGCGGTGCGAGGTCCTCGCATCCGATTGCCTGCGCGACCCCCGTCTGTCACCACCGGAGGCGTTCTGCGTCGTGGTTGCGCCGATGGCCGCGGCCACGGCTGCAATTCGGGCGCCCTCCCTGCCAAGTCGCAGGCCGTAAAAAAACGCGGCGCCCGGATGCGGCGCCGCGTTCGGTCGGTCCAGCGTTGGCAGGCAGATCAGCCGGCCTTGGCGACCGTCTTCTTGGCCACGGCCTTCTTGGCCGGTGCCTTGGTCACCGACTTGCTGGCCACCGGCGCCACGACGCCCGCAACCGAAGCGTGCTTGCGCACGTTGCCGTAGCTGGAGTTGTAGCGCTTGCCCTTGGCGGTTTTGCGATCACCCTTGCCCATGTTCGTCATTCCTCGATGTTGGTGGCCCGCCCGTTTTGCGGGTGCGCTGCCGGCAGGTCGCCCGCGCGCAGGACCGCAGAGGCTATCACAGCGGCCCGGCCGGCCGGCAACGGCCGATGCGCGCAGCTGGGGCCGTGCACGTGGCCATGGTTCAGACGCAGGTTCAGCACGTGGGCCAGCCCGACCAGGGTGCCGCCGAAGGTCATCGCCAGCGCATGCGGGACCACGCTGTGGTGCAGCGGCGGATACAGCACCGCCGTCCACAGCACCACCAGTCCGGTCAGCAGCATGCCCAGCGCGCGCAGTGCCCGGTGCCGGCGATAGCTGCTGGCCAGGCTGAACAGGCCAAGCAATGTCGCGAACACCACGAAGGCCTGCTCGACACCTTCGCCCAGCCAGCCCGACAGGCCCAGCGCCGGCAGCAGCGCGATCAGCAGCGGCAGCACCGCGCAATGCGCAGCGCACACCAGCGAGCCAGTGGCGCCGAGGTGGTCGAGCCAGGCGCGCAAGCGGGAGGGAGGCGAGGACGGCATGGGCAACAATGACTTTCGGGAGGGGACTTGACCGTGGTTGGATATATTATAACGTTTTGCGGCAACTGTCTTTCCCCCCAACGCCGGACGCCCCACTCATGGAATCCCCCGCTCATCACCTCGCCGGCCCGGCCGTCCGGGCGCGCACGTCGCTTGCCGCCGCCCTGGTCCTGGCCCTGGGCGCCTTCACCGCCCAGGCCCAGGACGCGCCCGCCGCCAACGTTCCTCCGGACAGCGATCCGCGCCACCCCGATCAGGCCGAAGATCCGCACGTCAGGGACCTGGACGCGGTCAGGGTCAGCGCCAGCCTGTTCGGCAGCACCGCCGACCAGCTCAGCCGCCCGGTCGAAGTGCTCTCCGGCGAGAAGCTCGATGAAGTCCGCGCCGCCAGCCTGGGCGAGACCGTGGCCGGCCTGCCCGGCGTGCAGAGCTCCAACTTCGGCCCCGGCGTGGGCCGGCCGATCATCCGCGGCATGGACGGCCCGCGCGTGGCGGTGATGTCCAATGGCCTGTCCAGCGCCGATGTGTCCACCGTCAGCCAGGACCACGCGCCGGCGATCGAGCCGTTCCTGGCCGATCAGATCGAGGTGCTCAAGGGGCCGTCCACCCTGCTCTACGGCAGCGGCGCCATCGGTGGCGCGGTCAACGTGGTCGATGGCCGCATTGCCGAAACCCCGATCGAAGGCGTCACCGGCCGCGCCGAGACCCGGATCGATGTCGGCGACAAGGACGGCCAGACCAGCATGGCGCGCCTGGACGCCGGCAATGGCGGCCTGTCGATCCATGCCGACGGCGTGTACCGCAATGCAAACGACTACGACACACCGCGCGGCAGGCAGGCCAATTCGTTCATCGATACCAAGTCCGGCGCGTTCGGCGCCTCGCTGGCCGGCGACTGGGGCTTCATCGGCGTGTCGGTGGCGCGTTTCAACGACCGCTACGGCAACCCGGGCGAACCGGGCGATCCGGCCGCGGGCGAGCCGGGCGTGCACCTGGAGATGCACCAGGACCGCTTCGAGATGAAGGGCGGCCTGAACGAGCCGTGGGGCCAAGGCAGCGGCCTGCGCTACAGCTTCGGCCACACCCGCTATGACCACACCGAATACGAAGGCAGCCAGGCCGGCACCATGTTCAAGAAGAACGCCAACGAGGGCCGCGTGGAAGCCACCTTCGCCGCCGCCAACGGCTGGAAAACCGCAGTCGGCCTGCAGGGCAGCGATTCGACCTTCCAGGCCATCGGCGAGGAAGCCTTCGTGCCGCGCACCGACACCACATCGGTCGGCGTGTTCGCCGTGGCGCAGAACGCGTGGGGCCGGTTTTCCACCGACCTGGGCGCGCGCGTGGACCAGGTCCGCTACGACACCGACACCGGCCTGTCGCCGGATTTCACGCCACTGAGCCTGTCGACCAGCTTCGGCTTCAGGCTCGACGAGCACTGGCGCCTGACCGCCAACCTGGACCACGCCCAACGTGCTCCGGCCGAAGAGGAGCTGTTCGCCGACGGTCCGCACATCGCCACCCTGGCCTATGAAATCGGCGGCGCCGGGCTGGACAAGGAAAAGGCCAACCAGGCCGAGCTGGGCCTGAGCTACCGCAATGACCGGGTCGATGCGAAGGTCTCGGCGTACTACAACCGCTATGACAAGTTCATCTACCTGGCCGACACCGGCGCGCAGTGGTCTTTCGAGGAGCAAGGCCGGTCCCTGCCGATCCGCCAGTGGACCCAGGGCGATGCGGTCTTCCACGGCTTGGAGGGCGAGGCCACCTGGCACCTGGCCGACAGCGACAGCACCGGCGCCTGGGACCTGCATGTGTTCGGCGACACCGTGCGCGCCCGCCTGAAGGACGGCGGCAACCTGCCGCGCATCGCCCCGGGCCGCTTTGGTGGCGAACTGCGCTGGCAAGCCAGCGCCTGGCGCGCCTCGCTCGGCGCCACCCGCTACATGCGGCAGGACAAGGTGGCGACGGACGAAACCGAGACGGCCGGCTACACGCTGGTCGATGCGCACCTGGCCTATCACCTCGATGCCGGCCCGACCTCGTGGGAGGTGTTCCTGGATGGCAGCAACCTGGCCGACCAGGACGCGCGCGTGCATACCTCCTTCCTCAAGGACAGGGTGATGCTGCCGGGGCGCAGCGCGAGCTTCGGCGTGCGGATGTTCTTCTGATTCAAATCGAAGGTGCGCCCCAGGTTGCGGCGGTGTGCATGCCCCGCGTTCGCCGCGGCATTGGGCGCCAGCCTGCGATCGCGGGCCGGATGACATTCCTCGGTCATCCGGCCCGCTTGTTCATGTGCGGCCTTTGGTGCAACCAGGCGTTGCCGCCAACGCGCCTCTGGCCGTGGCGCTGACAAAGGACGCGGCCCTGTGCAGTTTCGAAACCTCACCGGCGCAGGGGCTGGCGCATGAAAAGCGCAATTTTCATGTCGCGATGCATTCGGCCGACAACCTCGAAGGGCAACAGGCATACCCGAACAAACGCGTCCCGGTGTTCACCTCCACGTCAAACCAACAATGGGCGAGCAAAAGCGCTGCGGCACCCTGGCGCATTGGCGGCGCTGGTGGTCCACATGCCAGCGTTCACGCGCCCGGGCTGCATCTGCGCGTTCGCGGCTTCAAGCGCTGGGCTCACATGGCCATCATGTCCTCCTGCCCGCATGGCTTATCCCTTGGTAGGTCTGTCCCAACTACTGGGCGTGAGGCGCATGGACGACGGTGACCTGCAGGTCCACAGCAACTGGACCGCATCAACCGGGATCGAGAACCGCGCCACCACGTATTTCGGCAATGCGCACTACCGGCTGCGGCACCTCGACGGTGCATGGCGGATCGCGAAGAAAAAAACTGTCATCCTCAACGACATGATCCATGAAGTCGTCGACTTCTATCACCTCTGACGTCCCTGCCGAAAAAGGTCTCCCAGTGAACAATCAACCAGCGTCCCGCCCGATAGTGGGCATCACCATCGGCGACCCGTGTGGCATCGGCCCGGAAGTGATCGCCAAGGCGTGGGCCGACGAAAAGCTCCACCAGACCTGCAACCCGGTGTTGATCGGGAGCGTGGGGGTGATGGGCGATGCGGTGAGGATCGCAGGCCTGCACGCCCAGGTGCGCGCGGTGCCACGCGCCAGCCAGGTGACCCACAGCCACACGATCGATGTGATCGAACCGGTGGAGTTCGACATGGCCTGGGTTCGCTACGGGCAGGATGTGGAGCGTGCCGGCTGGGCCAGCGGTGCCTGGCTGGACCATGCCGACCGGCTGGCACGGCAGGGAGCGCTGGCCGCATCGGTCATGGGGCCGATCAGTTCGGGCTCGATGAAGATGGCGGGAACGCTCGGCAGCATCGCAACCAACCGCGACAGCGGCGCATATCTTCTGCTGCACTCCGGTCCGCTGACGATCGCCCACCTGAGCGATCACGTGCCGTTGGCGTCGGTGTCCTCGCTCATCACCACCGAGGCCCTGCTGGCGTTGCTGCGTTCGCTCGATGACTGGATGAAGCAAGCAGGCTTGCAGTCGCGGCGCATCGCCGTGGCCGGTTTCAATCCCCATGCCGAAGGCCGCGAGGAAAGGGAGCAGATCGACCCGGCCATTGTCATTGCCAGAAGCGAAGGCCTGGATGTGGCCGGGCCAATCAGTCCCGATTCGGTGTTCCGCCACTGCATCGAGGGCCGCTACGACGTGGTGGTGGCCATGTACCACGACCAGGGCCACATCGCCATGAAGACCTGGGGCTTTTCCGGCAACAGCGTTGCCATGATCGGGCCGCCCTACATCCACATGACCGTCGCACACGGGGTGGCGCACGAGATCGCAGGCCTGGGCAAGGCCGACCACACCATGATCCTCAACGCCATCCTCAATGCAGCGACCCTGGCCTGCGGCCAGGGTTTCTACGACTGATCCACTGGCAGTTACAGCGCTTCAATCGAGGCTGCACAGCAGCGCCTTCTCATTGCACCTGCGCGCAGCGCGCGCACAGGCCATGCACTTCCAGCGTCTGCGCCTGCGGCTGGAAGCCCAGCGCCTTGGCCCGCGCCTCCAGCTGGCCGACCACGGCGTGGTCTTCCAGCTCGACGGCCGAGTGGCAGCGATCGCAGATCAGGAATGGCACCGAATGGGTGGCGCTGTTGGGGTGGTGGCAGGCCACGAACGCATTGACCGATTCGAGCTTGTGCACAAAGCCATTGGCCATCAGGAAATCCAGCGCCCGGTACACCGTCGGCGGTGCGTCGGCGCCCACGCCCTTGGAAGCACGGACCAGATCCAGCAGCTCGTAGGCCTTGACCGGCTTGCCCGCCTCGGCGATCAGCCGCAGCACCCGCGTGCGGATCGGCGTCAGTCGCAGGCCGCGTTCGGCGCAGGCGTGTTCGACCGCGTGCACGAACGCATCGGCGCCGTGCACATGGTGGTCAGGCGCGATGCAGGCAAGCTTGCTGGACATGGGCGTGCTCCTGGAATCAGGCCGCGTTGGCAGCCTTGATGAGTGCGGCGTCGATGCGTTTCAAGGCTTGCTCGCGCCCGGCCAGGTACACGGTCTGGGCGATGTCCGGGCTGACCTGGGTGCCGGTGATGGCCACGCGCAGCGGCTGGGCGACCTTGCCCATGCCCAGCTCCAGCGCAGCGGCGGTCGCGTGCAGGGCCTCGGAGACGCTGTCCACGGTCCACTGGCTCGATGCCGCCAGCAGCTCGCGCGCCTTGGCCAGCGGCGCGACCGCGGCCGGCTTGAGATGCTTGGCCACGGCGGCAGCGTCGTACTCGGTCAGCGGCTGGTACCAGACCAGGGCTTTCTCGGCCATCTCCTTCAGGGTCTGCACGCGCTCGCGCAGGGCCAGGACCACCTCGGCCGGCGCCGGGCCGGCGGACAGGTCGACGCCAAGCCTTTCCAGCTGGTAGACCAGATGCGGGGCGATGGTGGCCGGGTCGTCGGTCTTCAGATAGTGCTGGTTGACCCAGCCCAGCTTGGCCATGTCGATGCGCGCGGCCTTGGAGTTGACGTTCCTGACGTCGAACAGCTCGATCAGTTCGGTGCGCGAAAACAGCTCCTGGTCACCATGCGACCAGCCCAGCCGCGCCAGGTAGTTGATCAGCGCATGCGGCAGGTAGCCAGCCTCCCTGTATTGCATGACATCGGCCGCGCCGGTGCGCTTGGACAGCTTGGCGCCGTGCTCGTCCAGGATCATCGGCATGTGCGCGAACTTCGGCACCGGCGCGCCCAGTGCTTCATAGATGTTGATCTGGCGCGGGGTGTTGTTGATGTGGTCATCGCCGCGGATCACCTCGGTGATGGCCATGTCCCAATCGTCCACCACCACCGCGAAGTTGTAGGTGGGATAACCGTCCGGGCGCAGGATCACCATGTCGTCCAGTTCGCTGTTGGCGATCTCGATCCGGCCCTTGATCAGGTCATCGAACACCACCGTGCCGGCAATCGGATTCTTGAACCGGATCACCCGGTTGGGATCATCGCGATACGGCAGCTGCTGCTCGCGCGCGGCGCCGTTGTAGCGCGGTTTTTCATGCCGGGCCATGGCCGCCTCGCGCATGGCGTCCAGCTCCTGGCGCGTTTCATAGGCGTAGTAGGCCTTGCCGTCGGCCACCAGTTGCGCTGCCACTTCGCGGTAGCGGGCCAGGCGCTGGGTCTGGAAGATCGGGCCTTCGTCGTAGTCCAGGCCCAGCCAGTCCATCGCCGCGATGATCGCGTCGATCGCGCCCTGGGTGCTGCGCTCGCGGTCGGTATCCTCGATCCGCAGCACGAACTGCCCGCCGCGATGACGCGCCTCCAGCCAGCAGTACAGCGCAGTGCGCGCGCCACCGATGTGCAGGTAGCCGGTGGGACTGGGGGCAAAACGGGTACGGCAGGTCATGGATGGCCCGACAAGCAAGAAGATGGAAGCGGCCGATTTTACCCGTTGCGGCCAGGCCAGGCCGCCAGCCGGCCAACCAGCGAGGTCCGCACGACACGCCGGCCACGGCCCTTGCGCCCGCTATCATTTGCCCATGACCACGCTGTTCATCTCCGACCTGCATCTGGACGCCACGCGCCCAGCCATCACCACCCTGTTCCTGGAATTCCTTCGGCACCAGGCCATCCACGCCCAGGCGCTGTACATCCTGGGCGATCTGTTCGAGGCCTGGGTCGGCGATGACGATCCGTCCGAGCTGGCCGCCGAGGTCGCCGCGGGCATCCGCGCGGTCAGCGATGCCGGCGTGCCGGTGTCGTTCATCCGCGGCAACCGCGACTTCCTGCTGGGCACCGACTATGCCCGGCGCTGCGGCATGCGGATCCTGCCCGACCCGGCCGTGGTGATGCTGTACGGCACCCCGACCCTGATCGGCCACGGCGATGCGCTGTGCACCTCGGATACGGCCTATCAGGCGGTGCGCGCGCAGACCCGCGACCCGGCCTGGCAGGCGCACATGCTGGCCCAGCCGCTGGCTGCGCGCATCGCCTTTGCCGCGCAGGCGCGCGCCGCCAGCGCCGCGCACCAGGGCGGGCTGAAGGCCGACAACGCCAGGTTCGAAACGCTCACCGATGTGACCCCGGCCGAAGTGGAGGCCACCTTCGTGCGCTACGGCATCGACCGCATGATCCACGGCCACACCCATCGCCCGGCGGTGCATGAACTCACCGTCGGCGGCAGGGCGTGCACGCGCATCGTGCTGGGCGACTGGTACGAGCAGGGCTCGGTGCTGCGGGTGACGGCCGAAGGATTAGAGCTGCAGGCCTTGCCGCTGGCGTAAGGGCAAGGGCGTGGCCCGCGGTTTCAGCGCGGTTGTGATCGCGGCGGCTCCAGCGCGTGCAGGGCGTCGATTTCCTCCTGGTCGAATCCGGCCAGCAGCCGCGCCTGGGTGTTGAACGGGCCGCGCAGGTACGGGCCGGCATACTCGCCCAGCAGCTGCAGGAATCTGGACCGCGGCTCGACGCCTGCGCGCGCGCAGTACCAGCGGTACCAGCGCGAACCGGCGGCCACGTGAGCCACTTCCTCGCGCAGGATCAGCTCCAGGACCTCCACGGTCTGCACATCGCCCAGCGCGGTGAGCCTGTCGATCATCGCCGGGGTCACATCCAGGCCGCGCGCCTCCAGCACCCGCGGCACCAGCGCCATGCGCGCCAGGCCGTCGTGCGCGGTCCTCTGGCACATGTCCCACAGGCCGTTGTGCGCGTTGAAGTCGCCGTAGTGGTAACCCAGCGCCTGCAGCCGCGTGCGCAGCAGCACGAAGTGGCGCGACTCGTCGTGCGCGCAGCTGATCCAGTCGGCCTGGTACGGCGCCGGTGCATCGCGAAAGCGATAGACCGCATCCCAGGCCAGGTCGATCGCGTTGAGCTCGATGTGGGCGATGGCATGGATGAAGGCCGCGCGCCCTTCCACGCTGCCCAGGCCGCGCTTGGGCAGCGCGCGCGGGTGAACCAGATGCGGCCTGTCCGGGCGGCCGGGCATGCGGATCGGCTCCGGCGGCGGCGCATCTGCCGGCACGGCCAGCTGGCCACGCGCGAACGCGGCCGCATAGCGCTGGGTCAGGGCGACTTTTTCTGCCGGATCGGTGGCAGCCAGACACTGGCGCGCGGCCTGGTACACCGAGGTCATGGCGTCAGCCTGCGTGCGCGCCGTTCAGACCGCGCGGCGGATGCGCTTGGCCTCGTCCGAGCGCGACTGCTGGATGCGCTCGAAATAGCCCGGGTCGATGCCGGTCACGTAGTGGCCGTCGAAGCAGGAGGAATCGAAATGCTCCAGGTTGCGGTTGCCTTCGCGCACGGCCGCCTTGAGGTCCTCCAGGTCCTGGTAGATCAGCCAGTCCACGCCGAGGAACTGCTCGATCTGCTCCACGCTGCGGCCATGTGCGACCAGCTCGTCCACCGCCGGCATGTCGATGCCGTAGATGTTGGGATGGCGCACCGGCGGCGCGGCACTGGCCAAGTAGACCTTGCGCGCGCCGGCATCGCGGGCCATCTGCACGATCTGCTGGCTGGTGGTGCCGCGCACGATCGAGTCGTCCACCAGCAGCACCACGCGGTTGCGGAACTCCAGGTTGATCGGATTGAGCTTGCGGCGCACCGATTTCACCCGCTCGCCCTGGCCGGGCATGATGAAGGTGCGGCCGACGTAGCGGTTCTTGATGAAGCCTTCGCGGTACTTCACGCCCAGGGTGTTGGAGATCTCCAGCGCCGCATCGCGCGAGGTGTCCGGGATCGGGATGATCGTGTCGATGTCGTGGTCCGGACGCAGGCGCAGGATCTTCTCGCCCAGCTTGATGCCCATGCGCATGCGCGCCTTGTGCACCGAGACGTTGTCGATCATCGAGTCGGGACGGGCGAAGTACACGTATTCGAAGATGCACGGCGCGTGCTGCTGCGGCTCGGCGCAGGCCTGGGCGAACAGCTCGCCGCGGGCGGTGATCACGATACCCTCGCCCGGGGCCACGTCGCGCAGGCGGGTGAAGCCCAGGATGTCCAGCGCCGCCGATTCGGAGGCCACGATGTATTCGGTGCCTTCGTTGTGCTCGCGCTTGCCCAGCACCAGCGGACGGATCCCGTGCGGGTCGCGGAAGGCCACCAGGCCCAGCCCCAGGACCACGCTGACCACCGCGTAGCCGCCCTTGCAGCGGCGGTGGACGCCGGCCACCGCGCGCAGCGCGGTCTCCGGCGAGAGCGTGCGCTGGGTGTCCAGCTCGTGGGCGAAGATGTTGAGCAGGACCTCGCTGTCCGAGTCGGTGTTGATGTTGCGCCGGTCCTGGGCGAACACGTCCTGGCGCAGCGCCTCGGCATTGATCAGGTTGCCGTTGTGGGCCAGGGCGATGCCGTAAGGGGAGTTGACGTAGAACGGCTGGGCCTCGTCCATGCCTTCCGAACCGGCGGTCGGATAGCGGCAGTGGGCGATGCCCACGCGCCCTTCCAGCACGCTCATGGCCTTGGGGCTGAACACATCGCGGACCAGGCCGTTGTCCTTGTGCAGGCGCAGGCGGGTGCCGTCGGCGGTGGCAATGCCCGCGGCATCCTGGCCCCGGTGCTGCAGGACCGTCAGGCCGTCATAGAGCTGGCCGGCGACATTCTGGTTGCCGACGATTCCGACGATGCCGCACATGGCGTTTCTCCGCTGTTTCGCTGGGTGTTGCGTGGCTTCAGAGCGGTCGCTCCTGGCCTGATGGGGTTGCCACGACCCGCGCCGGGTCGCTTTCATCGGGGTGCACCCTGGCCGGGGTCGCCCTGTGGCGCGGCCGGGTCGCTCAGGGGCTTGGGCAGACCGCTGGAGGTCTGTCCGCGTGCCCTGCCCAGTGCCTCGGACACCGTCTGTCCGAGTTGCGGCAGCTGCGCGGCTACCTGCTGGAAATCGTCGCTTAGGGCGCCATTATCGCCTGACAAGGGCAGCTTGTTGAGCTCCATGTTGCGCAGCCGGTCCATGTTCATGTCCGGCATCTGCGGCATGGACGGCACCTGCGGCATGGAGACCTCAGGCAGCTGGGCCCGCATCCAGGCTGCGCCGGGTTCCAGCACCGGCAGCACGCGCGAGGTGTGCCAGCTGCTTTCTCCGGTCAGCGGGGTGAAGGACATCAGCAATACCAGCACGCAGGCGAAGAACCCGCCGCGCACCAGCCCCAGGCCGCCGCCGGCCAGCCGGTCCACGCCGGACAGGCGCGTGTTGCGCACCGAGGCCTTGATGACCATGCCGATCAGGGCCACCACCAGCATCACCCCGACGAAGGTCAGCGCGTAGCCGCCCAGGTAGTCGGTCATGCCGGGGCGGCCGTTACCGGCGAACCTGGCCGCCGCATCGCCGCCGAACATGAAGGCCGCCCAGCCGGCCAGCAGCCAGGACAGGGTGCCAACGAGGATCCCAACGAAGCCGCGCAGCAGCCCCAGCAGGGTGGACACCACGATCACCGTGCCCAGGACCAGGTCGATCATGCGCGGCTCCGCGCGCGGTGCCGGGCGGGTGCGGGATTGACTTCAGGCATCGTGGACATGGGTGTTCTCCTTTCCCTGGACGAACGCTCGGTTTACGGATGCGGGCGCACGATCCCGGTCAGGCCATTGCGCGCGGCCACCTGGGCCTTGAGCTGGTCGGCCTCGGCGCGGGTGGACACCGGCCCTACCCGGACCCGGAACAGGCGGCCACTGTCGGTGTTCACCGGCTCGACGAACGAACTGAAGCCGTTGCCGCGCAGCTTGTCGCGCAGCGCGTTGGCGTCGGTTTCCTTGCCGAACGCGCCCACCTGCAGGGCAAAGCCCACCCCGGTCGCAGCCGGCTCGGGCACCGCCGCCACCGGCGGCCTGGCCGGTTCGGCGGCCGGCTTGGGCGCAGCCGGGGTCGAAGGGGGCGCGGCACCTTCAGGCTTGGCCGGCGCCGGCGCGGCCGGCGGCGCCTGCGAGGCCAGTTGCGCAGCGTCGGGATTGGGCGCGCTGGCCGCAGGCGCGGCCGGGGTCGGCGTGGCGGCGCTGGCCGGCGCCTCGGCCGTGGCGTCCAGGGAAATCACCTCGGCCTTCACGTCGCTGCGCACCTTGAGCGCGGCGATGCGGGCGATCTCGGCCTGCGACCGGGCGGCATACGGCCCCACGCGCACCCGCCAGGCCGGCTTGCCACCGATGGTCGCCTCCTGGCGGAAGGCATCCAGTCCGGACTGGCGCAGGCGGTCGATCACGATGTCGGCATCAGCCGCACTGGCATAGGCACCAAAGGTCACCGCGTAGTCGCCGCCGGCGGTGGCCAGCGGCAGGCCCTGGGCGTTGGTTTGCGGCTTGGCCGCCTCGGCCGGGGTCAGGGTTTCGGTGGCCGGCTTGGGCTGGCCTGGCTGGGCCGGCTGGCTGGGCATGCCGGTGGCGCCGTTGGCGCCGGGCTGGCCGGGCGTGACCAGCGGCAGTTCGCGGGTCTCGAACTGGCCCGCAGGCGCATCCGGCACGTCGGTGGACACGTCGGTGACACCGCTATCGCTGGCCGGGCCCTTGACCAGCATCGGCAGGAAGATGACGGCCAGCGCCAGAAGGACGATGGCGCCGATGATGCGGTTTCTCAAAGCGGTATCCATCGTCGTGGGCGACGGTGTGAGATGAAGAAGTTGCAAATTATAAGCGCGGCCGCCGCCCTGCTCTCCTCATCGGGCTGAATCCAGCACCGCCAGCGCCTGGGCCGCGGTGTGGAAGGAGCCGAACACCAGCACCCGCTCGCCGGCCGCGGCTTGCGCCAGCGCCGCCGCCAACGCCTCGGCCACCGTCTCGAACCTGGCCCCCTGCGCCGCTTCGGTCCCGGCCAGTGCAGCCGCCAGGGTGGCCGCGTCCTGGCCGCGCGGCGCGCCGGGCTCCAGCCCGGCCAGCGACCAGCGGACGATCCTTCCAGCCAGCGCCTGGACCACCCCAGTCACGTCCTTGTCCGCCAGCGCGGCGAAGACCGCGTGGGTCGGCCGCGGCTGGCGATCGAGGAAGGCCGCCAGCTCGCGCGCGGCCTGCGGGTTGTGGGCCACGTCCACGCGGATCTCCACGCCGCCGCGTTGGAAACGCTGCAAGCGCCCGGGCAACCGGGCGTTGGCGATGCCGGTGGCGAAGGCGGACTGCGGCAGTTCCTCCGGCAGCGCGCGCAGCGCGGCCACGGCGGTGGCGGCATTGGCGCGTTGGGCGGGCGCATCCAGCGCTGGCGCGGGCAGGACCAGCTCGGTGCCGACCTCGCGCCAGCGCCAGCGGCCGTGCTGGTCTTCGATGGAATCGTGAAAGAAGTCATTGCCCAGCTGGATCACCCCGGCGCCGATGGCGTAGGCATGGGCCAGCACGCTGGACGGCGCGGCCACCTCGCCCAGCACCAGCGGCTTCCAGGCCCGGGCGATGCCGGCCTTCTCCCTGCCGATGGTCTGGCGGTCGGGGCCGAGCCAGTCGGTGTGGTCGATATCCACGGTGGTGATCACCGCCACGTCCGGATCGACCAGGTTGACCGCGTCCAGGCGCCCACCCAGGCCGACTTCCAGGATCGCCAGGTCCAGCCCGGCACGCTGGAACAGCCACAGCGCGGCCAGCGTGCCGTATTCGAAATAGGTCAGCGGCGTGTCGCCGCGCGCGGCCTCCACCGCCGCCAATCCCGCCACCAGCGCCGCGTCGTGCGCATCGACGCCATCGATGCGCACCCGCTCGTTGTAGCGCAGCAGGTGCGGTGAGGTGTAGGCGCCCACTTTCCAGCCGCCGGCCCGGGCGATGGCCTCGATGAACGCCACCGTGGAGCCCTTGCCGTTGGTCCCGCCGACGGTGATCACCTGCCGCGCCGGCCGTTCCAGCCCCAGCGCAGCGGCGACGGCGCGCACGCGCTCCAGGCCCAGTTCGATGGCATGGGGGTGCTGGGCCTGGATGAAGTCCAGCCAGGCGGACAAGCTGTCGGGACGGGACATCGACGGGACTGCGCTGCAGCGGTGTGCCTATTGTGCAGGCAGCACCTGCCGGGCGACATCCCCGACGCGGACCTTGCTCAGCCCTGCGCGCGCCCGATCGCCGGATCGCTGCGACTGGGATGGCCGGTTTCCAGATGGCCGGCCAGGCGGCGGCGGAAAGGGGAGCCGGGCAGCTCCACCTGCAGGTCGTACCAGTGGTCGCTGGCCTCCAGTGCCAACACCATGCGCTCGCTCTGGCCCGCACCCAGAGTCACCGCGCGCGGGCTGGGATCGCCGTAATCCAGCGCGCGCGCCTGCACGATCACGGCCTCCACGCCGGGATTGCGCAGCTGCAGAAGCAACTGGCCACCCGCCGCCGAGGCCGATACCTCAGGGACGCGTTTGCCGGCCACCGTCGTGCCTTCGAATTCGCGCAGAAAGCCATTGGGCCCGTGCACCGCCAGCGCGTAATCGCCCGCAGGCAATCCATGCGGCGCATCGATGATCTGGCTGCGCGGCAGCACCGTGTAGTACCAGGGGCCGGCCGTGGTGCCGTAGGCGTAAACGTTGAACACCACCGCCGCGTCGCCGTCGTTGACGAAGGTCAGCCGCAGGCCGTCTTCGGCATGTTGGGCATGGACCTGCAGCGCGTATGGCAAGGCGCGTGCGGGACGCTGGCCAGGCTCCTGCTTCGGCTGCTGCGGATGTACCGGCACCACCGGTGCAGGCAGCCTGGCGCTGGCCGCCATGCGCGCCAGGTAATCGGCCGTGGACGGCAGCGCCAGCAGCGCCGAGTCATCGGGCGTGCGGAAGTCGAACACCGTGCTCAGGTCGCCGGTGACCGCGCGGCGCCACGGGCTGATGTTCGGCTCGGCCACGCCGAAGCGCTGCTCCAGCAGGCGCAGCACCGAGGTGTGGTCGAACACCTGCGAGTTCACCCAGCCGCCGCGCGTCCACGGCGACACCACGAGCAGCGGCACGCGCACCCCCAGCCCGACCGGCACGCCGTGGTAGTCCTCGCCGCGCACGTCCACCTGGCTGCTGCCCATGCTGGCATCCAGTGCCGGCAGCGGCGCGGGCATATGGTCGAAGAAGCCGTCGTTCTCGTCGTAGTTGATGATCACGCACGACTTGCCCCAGACCTCGGGGTTGGCGGTCAGCGCATCGATCAGGCGCGCGATCAGCGACTCGCCGTGCGCGGGCGTGGCTTCGGGATGTTCGCTGTAGGCATAGGGCGCCACGATCCACGACACCTGCGGCAAGCTGCCGGCCTGCACATCGGCGGCGAAGGCATCCACCAGATGCTGGGCGGTGCTCTGCCTGGCGTTGTCCGCCGTGGAACCGGCGACGATCGAGCGTCCGCGTTTGTAGAGTTCGCTGGCGGTGTCCATGTTGCGGAAGCGCGCGAACGAGGACAGCGGGTTGTCGCCGTAGTTGTCGAACTCCTGGTACACCCGCCAGCTGATGCCGGCCTGCTGCAGGCGTTCGGCGTAGGTGGTCCATTGCATGCCGACAAAGCCGGGCTTGTCGCGCGCCATGTCCGCAGTCCAGTTGCCGTCGTCGGCGTTGTCGATCGACTGCGCGCCGAAGTTGCCCACGCTCATGCCGCTGGTGCCGCTGAAAAAGAACATGCGGTTGGGATTGGTCGGCCCGTGCAGCGAGCAGTAATAGCCATCGCAGATGGTGAAGGCATCGGCCAGCGCGTGGTAATACGGGATGTCGGCGCGGCTGAAGTGGCCCATCGCCAGTTCGCTCTTGTACGGCACCCAGACATCGTAGTCCTGCCAGCGTTTGGGGTCCTGGCCATGGCCGCCTTTCCATGAATGGTCCAGGCTGGCCATCATCGGCGCGTTGCTGGTTTTCGAGTCCAGCGCAAACGGCAGGCGCGTGCTGCCATCGCCCGCCGGCTGCTGCCATACCGGGTTGCCGTCGCGCAATTTCAATGGACGCGGATCGTCGAACCCGCGCACCCCGCGCAGCGTGCCGAAGTAGTGATCGAACGAGCGGTTTTCCTGCATCACGATGACGAAATGCTCCACGTCCCGTAGCGTGCCGCTGCGCGCGGTGGCCGGCAGCGCCAGCGCGCGGGCGATGGACGCCGGCATCACCCCGGCAGCGGAGAGCGCGGCCACCCGCGCAAGGAAGTCTCGACGGGACAGCGTGGGCATGCGGGGAGCAATCCTGATGTGGGCGATGACCGGCGACGCATCGTTATAGAAGGCCGGCGCTGCAGCTTGAAGACAACCACGCGCATGATCGTGCTGTCATCGCAACTTCATCTGCCGTTGCCAGCCTGTGCGCCGAAGCGGCGCTTTGCGTCCCGTCTCTCCCCTCCCCTGCATCAGGCTGTCATCCCCATGCTGAAATCCCTGCCCTGCCTGCGCCCGACGGCGCTTGCGATCGCCCTTGCCTGCGCCTTCCCCACGATGGCCGCAGCGCTTGAGCCCGCCGCCGAAAACGATGCCGCTCCCGCCGACAGCACCGCCAAGCAGCTCGATGCAGTGTCGGTGGTGGCCCGCGGCGCCACCCGCCAGGTGCAGCGCATCAACCAGCAGGACATCGAACGACTGCCTGCCGGCAGCAGCCCGCTGAAAGCCATCGAGAAGCTGCCCGGCGTGCAGTTCCAGTCGGCCGATGCCACCGGCGCCTACGAATGGTCGACCGCGGTCTACCTGCACGGCTTTGACCAGAGCCGCCTGGGCTTCACCCTGGATGGCGTGCCGCTGGGCAACATGGCCTACGGGGTGACCAATGGCCTGTCGATCACCCGCGCGATCCTGTCCGAGAACATCGCCTCGACCGAGCTGGCCCAGGGCGCCGGCGCACTCGGCACCGCCTCCAACAGCAACCTGGGCGGCACCCTGCAGTTCTATTCGGCCGACCCGGAGATGGACTTCGGTGCGCGCCTGGCCCAGACCTTCGGTTCGGACAGCGCCCAGCGCACCTTCGTGCGCGTGGACAGCGGCGACCATGGCGGCTTCTCCGCCTACGGGGCCTATGCCGCCTCGGACATGGACAAGTGGAAGGGCGATGGCCCGCAGAAGTACGAGCAGTTCAACGCCAAGGCGCTCTATAGCTGGGGCGAGGGCAACCGGATCAGCCTGTTCGTGGACAAGTCGCGGCGCAAGGAACAGGACTACATGGACCTGTCGCTGACCAGCCAGAAGGCGCTGGGCTGGGACTTCGACTACCTGGCCCCGGACTGGGCCACTGCCGCGCAGATGGCGCGCGCCTACCAGTCCACCGGCGCCTACGCCGGGGTGGCCAACGGCTACCCGGCCTCGCTGGCGGCGCTGCCGGCCGACTATGACTGGCTGGATTCCACCTACTACTGGGGCTCGGGCCTGCGCAACGACACCCTGTCCGCGCTGGCCGGCAGCTTCAACCTGGGCGGTGTGGCCACCCTGGACCTGACCGGCTACTACCACGACAACCGCGGTGAAGGCCAGTGGGTCACCCCGTACGTGCCGTCCTCGGCGCAGGTCCCGCTGTCGATGCGCACCACCGACTACGGTCTGGACCGTTTTGGTGGTACCGGCGCGCTGAAGTTCACCCTCGGCATGCACGAGATCGAACTCGGCGGCTGGGCCGAGAACAGCCAGAACACGCAGGAGCGCAACTACTTCCTGCTGGATGCGCCGCTGACCACGCTCTACAACTTCTACGAGGTGAGCGATCCGTTTTTCCGCCAGTTCCTGCAGAAGTACCACACCCAGACGCGCATGGCCTACGCGCAGGACACCGTGCGCCTGATGGACCAGCGCCTGACCCTGAACTTCGGGGCCAAGGCGGTCAGCACGAAGACCAACGCGCGTTCGCTGGTGGCCAGCAGCTCCTACGCCCAGGGCAGCATCGAGGCCGACGACAGCTTCCTGCCGCAGGTCGGCGCCAGCTACGCGCTGGATGAACACCAGGACCTCTACCTGTCCTACAGCAAGAACATCGCCGCCTTCGACTACAGCCCCTTCGCCACCGGCCAGGCCACCTTCGACAGCATCCGCGACACGCTCGAGCCGGAGCAATCGCAGACCGTGCAGCTGGGCTACCGCACCAGCGGCGAGGGCTACCAGGCTTCGGTCGGCGCCTACTACACCAAGTTCAAGAACCGCCTGCTGGTCACCTCGCCGTGCAGTGCCATCCAGACCTGCTCGGCGATCCTGAGCAACGTCGGCGATGTGGAAAGCACCGGCCTGGACCTGGCGCTGATCGTCAAGCCGGCCCAGGGCCTGGACTGGCTCAACACCGTCTCCCTGGACCGTTCCAAGTACCAGGACGACTACCTCAACAACGGCGTGGTCGAAACCGGCGGCAAGTACGTGGTCGGCGTGCCCTCGCTGATGTTCACCTCCAGCCTGAACTACCACAGGGATGGCTGGAGGGTGTCGCTGGACGGCAAGTACACCGGCCGCCGCTACATCAGCTACCTCAACGACTCCCAGGTGCCCGAGTACTGGGTGTTCAACGCCGGCGCCGGCTACGACTTCGGCAAGGTCGGCGTGTTCTCCAACATCGGCCTGTCGCTCAACGTCACCAACCTGGCCGACAAGCGCTATTTCGCCACCACCGGCACCGGCGGCTATGTCGCCTCCGACCGGCAGGGCTACAACCAGACCCTGATGGCCGGCGCGCCGCGCCAGGCGTTCTTCACCCTCGACGCCCGCTTCTGAGCCAGGTCCTGTGGGAGCCGCCACGGCGGCGATGAGGCCTTGCCGACAAAGCCTTAGCGCCGCTATAGCGGCTCCCACACAGGGGAGCCCTCCACGCCCCATGAAGGCGGCCTCCGGGCCCGCCTGCTGCACCGCCGCACACGGTGGCTGCATCGGAAACTCTATACTCGGCGCCCTTATGGGCTTGGGTTTTTCGCACCATGGCGGACACGATGAAGGCGCTGGTCAAGCGCCAGGCCGGCAAGGGCATCTGGATGGAACAGGTGCCCAGGCCGGCGCCGGGGCCCAACGAGGTGCTGGTCAAGCTGGAGAAGACCGCCATCTGCGGCACCGACCTGCACATCTACCTGTGGGATGAGTGGAGCCAGCGCACCATCCGCCCGGGCCTGATCATTGGCCACGAGTTCGTCGGCCGCATCGCCCAGCTCGGCGCGGCCGTCACCGGCTATGAGGTCGGCCAGCGGGTCTCGGCCGAGGGCCACATCGTCTGCGGCCACTGTCGCAACTGTCGCGGCGGCCGTCCGCACCTGTGTCCCAACACGGTGGGCATCGGCGTGAACGTCAATGGCGCCTTCGCCCAATACCTGGTGATCCCCGCCAGCAACCTGTGGCCGATTCCGGACCAGATCCCGTCCGAGCTGGCGGCGTTCTTCGACCCCTACGGCAACGCCGCGCACTGCGCGCTGGAGTTCGACGTGACCGGCGAGGACGTGCTGATCACCGGCGCCGGCCCGATCGGCATCATCGCCGCCGGCATCTGCAAGTACATCGGCGCGCGCAACGTGGTGGTCACCGATGTCAACGACTTCCGCCTCAAGCTGGCCGCCGACATGGGCGCCACCCGCGTGGTGAATGTGGCCAACACCTCGCTCAAGGCGGTGATGGCCGACCTGCACATGGAGGGCTTCGATGTGGGCCTGGAGATGAGCGGCAACCCGCGCGCCTTCAACGACATGCTCCAGTGCATGTACCACGGCGGCAAGATCGCGATGCTGGGCATCATGCCCAGGGGCGCCGGCTGCGACTGGGACAGGATCATCTTCAAGGGCCTGACCGTGCAGGGCATCTACGGGCGCAGGATGTACGAGACCTGGTACAAGATGACCCAGCTGGTGCTGAGCGGCTTTCCGCTGGGCAAGGTGCTGACCCACCAGCTGCCGATCGACGACTTCCAGAAGGGCTTTGACCTGATGGAACAAGGCAGGGCCGGCAAGGTGGTGCTGAGCTGGAATTGAAGACGCCATTGCCGGCCCGGTGCCTGTGCGCAAGGAGGGCCTGTCGGCTAAAACCCGTGGAAGCGCCACTTTTCCAGAGGCCGGAAACACACAAGGCGCCTTGCGGCGCCCTGTGTCGGACCAGCAGCTCTGCGCTTAGTTGGCGACCGTGACGCTGACCACCAGGCGACTGTCGGCGATGTCGCCGTAGGCGTCGCGGCCATCGCCGTCGGTGCCGATGTAGGCCGCGGTCAGTGTGGCCGGGCCGAAGGCCTTGGACAGACTGACCGACCAGTCCTTGTAGTCGCGGCCGACGGTGCCGTCCTCGAATTCGGTCACGCCGCCGGTGGCCGCGACGCTGAAATCCTGCGGCAGGTCCCAGCTGATGCCGCCCTGGTAGTACCAGCTGTCGGTGTCGGACTTGAACACATCGTTGGTGTAGCCCACCAGCACGGTGAAGTGCTCGGCCATGGTCGCCTTGCCGATGTATTCGTTGTAGTTGCCCGAACCGGCATCAGGGTAGTTGTAGCGGTTGACCATGAAATCCAGGTTGAGCCAGTCGTTGGCGTCGATGTTGTAGCCAACGAAGGTATCCACTTCGTAATCCGGATCGCCTTCGCCGAAGTCCACGTTGGAGGCCCACACGCCGGCATAGATGCCGATCGGAGTGGTGTAGGTCAGGCCGGGCTGGAAAGCCGGACCGACATCGGTCTGCGACAGGCCACGGAAACGGTAGTCGGTGGTGGCCGTCAGCGACCAGGCCCAGGGGGAGGGGGACTCGGCTTCTTCCTCGGCGACAGCCTCTTGGGCGGACGATGCAAACGGCAAGGCGGCCAGGGCAACAATCAGGGCATAGCGCAATTTCTTTGACATCCTCGGACTCTCCTGCAGGGTGGGGGGGGCGGAGCCTGCCATGGCGCGCTGGAGAAGCATGCTGCGACGCGCTTTGCAGTTTTACTTTTTTTTAACTGCCCCCAATATTGCGGTGCGGTGACGGCCGCCGTCAATCCCATGTTTTCATTGCTTTTGTAACGGTCAGCCCGTCTGGAACACCCCAAACCGCGACGCCTGCACATGCACCTGCGAACCGACCGGCGCCACCTGCGTGGCGGCCGGAAGTTCCAGCTCCAGCGGCGTGCCATCGGCCAGCTGCGCGTGCAGGCGCACATGCGGCCCGCTGCGCGGCACGTCGACCACCGTGGCCATCCAGCCCGGCTGGTCCGCTTCCACCAGGCGCAGGTCCTGTGGCCGCACGAACAACTCCACCGGCCCGTCCGATAGGCTGACGCCGGCCGGGAGCGGCAGCCACTGGCCATGCACCTGCAGCTGTGTGCCGACCTTGGTGCCGGCCAGCCGATTGGCCTGGCCGACAAAGCCATACACGAACGGCGAGGCCGGCTGGTCATAGACCTGTGCCGGGGTGCCGAGCTGTTCGATCCGGCCCTTGTTGAGGATGGCCACCCGATCGGCCAGCTCCAGCGCCTCTTCCTGATCGTGGGTGACGAAGACCGTGGTCACACCGGTGGCCTGATGCACCTGGCGCAGCCAGCGGCGCAGGTCGCGGCGCACCTGGGCATCGAGCGCGCCGAAGGGTTCGTCCAGCAGCAGCAGCTTGGGTTCGATCGCCAGCGCGCGGGCCAGCGCCACACGCTGGCGCTGGCCGCCGGACAACTGCGCCGGGTAGCGCTTTTCCAGGCCTTCCAGCTGTACCAGCGAGAGCAGCTCGCGCACCCGCGCATCGATCCTGGCCCTGGGCCAGCGCGCCTTGCCGCGGCGCACCTTGAGGCCGAAGGCGATGTTTTGGTCCACCCGCATGTGCTTGAACAACGCATAGTGCTGAAACACGAATCCCACCCCGCGCTGCTGCACCGGCAGCGCGGTGGCGTCGCCGCCTTCGAACAGCACCCGGCCGCCATCGGCATGCTCCAGGCCGGCGATCACCCGCAGCAGCGTGGTCTTGCCCGACCCGGACGGGCCCAGCAGCGCCAGCAGCTCGCCCTGGCGGATCTCCAGGGTGATGTCATCCAGCGCGGTGAACGCGCCGAAGCGCTTGTACAGGTGTTCGACGGTGATGCCCATGGGTGCTGCGAACCTTCGTCAGTATCGGTGGCTGGCGGCCAGCGCTTCGCCGTGGCGCCATTCCAGCCAGGTCTTGAGCACCAGGGTGACCAGCGCGCTCAGCGCCAGCAGCGAGGCCGCCGCGAAGGCCGCGCCGTAGGCGTATTCGTTGTAGAGGATTTCCACGTGCAACGGCAGGGTGTTGGTGCGCCCGCGGATATGGCCGGAAACCACCGACACCGCGCCGAACTCGCCCATCGCCCGCGCACTGCACAGCAGCACCCCATACAGCAGCGCCCAGCGGATGTTGGGGACGGTCACCCGCCAGAAGGTCTGCCAGCCATTGGCACCCAGGCTCAGCGCAGCCAGCTCCTCCTCGCTGCCCTGCTGCTCCATCAGCGGCATCAGCTCGCGGGCGATGAAGGGAAAGGTCACGAAGGTCGTGGCCAGCACGATGCCCGGCAACGCAAACACGATCCTGGGCAGCTGGACCAGGATCTCGCCCAGCAGGGGCAGGTGCACGCGCCAGCCTGGGTCGATCAACGGCCAGGCCCAGCCCTGGCGGCCGAAGATCAGCACGAACACCAGCCCGGCCACCACCGGCGAGACCGCAAACGGCAGGTCCACCAGGCTCACCAGGATGCGCTTGCCGGGGAACGCGTGCTTGCTCACCGCCCAGGCCGCGGCCACGCCGAAGACCAGGTTCAGCGGCACCACGATCGCGGTGACCACGAAGGTCAGGCGGATCGCGGCCAGCGCATCGGGGTCGCTGATCGCGGCCAGGAATGCGGCCACCCCGCCGCGCAGCGCTTCGGCAAACACCAGCACCAACGGCAACAGCAGGAAGGACAGCAGGAACAGCAACGCCAGCACCACCAGCGACCACTTCACCCAGGCCGGTTCGGCGGTGGGTGCATGCAGGCGCGTGGCGCGCGGCAGCCAGGCAACGGCCATCAGACCAGCGCCTTCATGCCGCGCCGCGCCAGGTGCGCCTGCAGCGTATTGATGACCAGTAGCAGCGCGAAGGACAGCAGCAGCATGGCCGCGGCGATCGCGGTGGCGCCGGCGTAATCGAATTCTTCCAGCTTGATGGTGATCAGCAGCGGCGCGATTTCCGATACGCCCGGCAGGTTGCCGGCGATGAAGATCACCGAGCCGTATTCGCCCACCCCGCGCGCGAACGCCAGCGCGAACCCGGACAGCACCGCCGGCCACACTGCCGGCAGCACCACCGAGGCCACCGTGCGCAGGCGGCCGGCGCCCAGGCTGGCGGCGGCTTCTTCCAGCTCGGCTTCCGATTCGGCCAGCACCGGCTGGACCATGCGCACCACGAACGGCAGGCCGATGAAGACCAGTGCCACGGTAATGCCCAGCGGCGTGTAGGCGACCTTGATGCCGCCGGCCTCCAGCCAGCGCCCGATCCAGCCGGTCGGCCCATAGAGCTGGGTCAGGGCGATGCCGGCCACCGCGGTCGGCAGGGCGAACGGCAGGTCGATCATCGCGTCGAACAGCCGCTTGCCGGGGAAGTCGTAGCGCACCAGCACCCAGGCCACCAGCGTGCCGGCCAGCGCATTGAATGCCGCCGCCGCCAGCGCAGTGCCGAAGCTGATCCGCAGCGCGGCCAGCACGCGCGGATCGGCCCACACCGCCCACAGGCCGTGCCAGCCCAGCCCGGCCGATTTGATGAACAGGCCGGCCAGCGGCAGCAACACGATCAGCCCCAGCCACAGCAACGTGATGCCCAGGCTGAGACCGAAACCGGGAATCACCCGTCTTCGGCGCTGCCGCGGCGCGGCGACGCTGGAGGTGCTCAACGCTTCTTGCCCGCCAGCATCTTGTCGAACTCGCCGCCGTCGGCGAAGTGCGTGGCCTGGGCCTTGGCCCAGCCGCCGAAGGCCTGGTCGATGGTCACCAGCTTCACCTTCGGGAAGCGGGCGATGTCGGCCGGCTCGGCGAACTCGGGATGGCGCGGGCGGTAGTAGTGCTGGGCGATGATCTTCTGCGCCTGCGGGGTGTAGAGGAACTCCAGGTAGGCCTGGGCCTCGGCCCGGGTGCCGTGCTTGTCCACGTTTTTGTCCACCAGCGCCACCGGCGGCTCGGCCAGGATCGACAGCCTGGGCACCACGATGTCGAACTTGTCCGGGCCCAGCTCTTCCTGCGACAGGAAGGCCTCGTTCTCCCAGGCCAGCAGCACATCGCCGATGCCGCGCTGGACGAAAGTCGTGGTCGCGCCGCGGGCGCCGGTATCGAGCACCGGCACGTTGTTGTACAGCGCGGTGACCATGCGCCGGGTCTTGGCCTCATCGTCCTTGAAGATGTACTGGCCGTAGGCCCAGGCGGCCAGGTAGTTCCAGCGCGCGCCGCCGGAAGTCTTCGGATTGGGCGTGATCACCTGCACACCGGACTTGAGCAGGTCCGGCCAGTCCCTGATCTGCTTCGGGTTGCCCTTGCGCACCAGGAATACGATGGTCGAGGTGTAGGGCGTGCTGTTGTCGGGCAGACGCTTCTGCCAGTCGGTGGGCAGCAACTTGGCCTTCTCGGCGATGGAGTCGATGTCGTAGGCCAGGGCCAGGGTCACCACGTCGGCCTCCAGGCCATCGATCACCGCGCGCGCCTGCTTGCCCGAACCGCCGTGCGAGGTTTCCACCTGGATCGGCGTGCCGTGCTCGGCCTGCCATTGCCTGGAGAAGGCGGCATTGAGGTTGCGGTAGAGCTCGCGGGTGGGGTCGTAGGAGACATTCAGCAGCCGCTTCTGCTGGGCCATGGCGCCGGCGGCCAGGGTCAGCACGCAGGCGGCCATGGCCACGGCAAGGACACGGCGCAGGCGGCTGGTTCGAAAGAGGGACATGACACACCTCGGGGGCAGGGGCGGCCAGGCCGCGTTCAGTCAATCTCATGCTGCACAGGCATGAGTGTGCCGCGAAATAATGAAAGCGCGCATGCTCATCTCCAACGGCAATCAGCATGATGCCATGGCAGGTACGATCCACCCGGCCGGGTAACATGGCCGCCCCCGTCCAGCCGCACAGGCCTTCGTCCGATGACCGACGCCCGCCCCGCTCTGACCCATCGCTATGCCGAGGAACTGGAGGACATCCGCGCCGCCGGCCTGTTCAAGTCCGAGCGCATCATCACCGGCCCGCAGTCGGCGCAAATCACGCTCGAAGACGGCCACACGGTGCTGAATTTCTGCGCCAACAACTACCTGGGCCTGGCCGACCACCCGGACATCATCCAGGCAGCCAAACAGGCACTGGACACGCACGGTTTCGGCATGGCCTCGGTGCGCTTCATCTGCGGCACCCAGGACCTGCACAAGCGGCTGGAAGCCAGGATCGCCCGCTTTTTCGGCAAGCAGGACACGATCCTCTACGCGGCCTGCTTCGATGCCAACGGCGGGCTGTTCGAGCCACTGCTGGGCGAGGATGATGCGGTCATCTCCGACAGCCTCAACCATGCCTCGATCATCGACGGCATCCGCCTGTGCAAGGCCAGGCGCCTGCGCTACGCCAACTGCGACATGGCCGACCTGGAAGCGCAGCTGCAGGCCGCCGATGCTGCCGGCTGCAGAACCAAGCTGATCACCACCGACGGGGTGTTCTCGATGGACGGCTTCATCGCCCCGCTGGATGAAATCACCACACTGGCCGCACGATACGGCGCGCTGGTCCACATCGACGAATGCCACGCCACCGGGTTCCTCGGCGAAACGGGGCGCGGCTCGGCCGAAGTGAAAGGCGTGCTGGACAGGATCGACATCATCACCGGCACCCTGGGCAAGGCCATGGGCGGCGCGGTGGGGGGCTTCACCACTGCCAGCGCCGAAGTGATCGAACTGCTGCGCCAGCGCTCGCGCCCGTACCTGTTCTCCAATTCGCTGCCGCCACACGTGGTGGCTTCCGGCATCACCGCCTTCGACATGCTCGATGCCGCAGGCGAGCTGCGCGCGCAGCTGCAGGAAAACACCACGTACTTCCGCGGGCAGATGACCGCCGCCGGGTTCGACCTGAAGCCGGGCGTGCATCCGATTACCCCGGTGATGCTTTACGACGCGCCGCTGGCCCAGCGCTTTGCCCAGCGCCTGCTGGAAGAAGGCATCTATGCGATCGGCTTCTTCTTTCCGGTCGTGCCCAAGGGCCAGGCGCGCATCCGCGTCCAGATCAGCGCCGCGCATACGCGCACGCACCTGGACATGGCAATCGACGCCTTCACCCGGATCGGCCACGAGCTGGGCGTGCTGAAAGGCTGATCGGCAGCGCGCCAGGTGCAAGGCACGCCGCCATCGAAGTGCTGAGCGCGCTGCCTGCAGTGCACCTGCCGCGTTGCCACGCCGCCTAATCGCTGATCGCTGGCGGCGCCAGCGCGCGGACTTCCTCTGGTGTCAGTTCGCGCCAGGCACCCTTGGCCAGAGCGCCCAGCGCAAGCGGACCGATCGCCACGCGCACCAGCCGCAGTGTTGCCAGGTCGAAGGCCTGCAGCAGCCGGCGGATCTGCCGGTTGCGGCCTTCATCCAGGATGATCTCCAGCCACGCATTGCGCGTACCGGTGCGCAACAGCCGCGCCGACGCCGCGCGCAGCGCCTGGCCATCGAGCTGCCGGCCCTGCTCCAGGGCGGACAGCAGCGCCGCATCGGGAATCGCATCGACCTGCACGTGGTAGGTCTTGTCCGGGCCGCTCGCCGGAGCGGTGATCGCCGCGGCCCAGGCCGGGTCATTGCTCATCAGCAGCAGGCCTTCGCTGGCCTTGTCCAGCCGCCCGACCGGTGCCAGCCAAGGCAGCCCCGCGTCCTGCAGGCAGCGGTAGATGGTGTCCCGCCCGCGTTCGTCGGCGGTGCTGGTCACCAGCCCGCGCGGCTTGTTGAGCATCACGTAGCGGCGCGCGGCGGCGGCTTCGGCCAACCCGGCCACCTCGATATGCGAACGCCCGGCGATGGTCGGAAACTCCGGATCTCGCACGATCCGCCCATCCACGCGCACGCGGCCGGCCGCGACCCAGCGCGCGGCCTCGGTGCGCGAGCACAGGCCGAGCCTGGACAGCGCGCGCGCCAACCCATGCCGGGGCGCCGAATCGCGAACCGGTCCGCGGGCCGGCATCTATCCTGGACGTTGCGGAGCAGGCCGGCGGGTGCCGGCCGTGCTCACTTCTGCATGACCGGCACGACGGCGGCCGCCGGCTCGGCCAGGGCCGGCGCGGACGCGGCCGGCCTGGCCTTGACCACGCGCACGCCACGCGACTTCATCCACGCGTCGAACTCGTCGGCGGTCATGCGCTTGCCGCCCTGGTTCATGTCGAACCGCCACGGCGAATTGTCGAACTGGGTCTTTGGCTTGTAGGCCGCCGGATCGTTGGCCTTGACCGCAGGCGTGGCCAGGGCCAGTTCGCGGCAGCCATCCGCCTTCAGGCGCAGCAGCACCCGGTCCACGGACCGGGTCTCGTCGTAGGACTGGGCCAGCACGCCACTGGGCGCACCGAGCTGGGTGGTGTTGGCGAACAATTCCGCCGCCACCGGCGGCAGGATCGTGGCGCGCTGCGGCAGCGGCTGGGGGCTGAACCCGTTGCAGCTCTGCGGCTGCAGGGCGTGTGCGAACGGAGCGGCGGCAAGCAGCGACAGGAACGCGAGAGGGCGCACACGCATGGGCGGGTCCTGATGACGGAAGGAGTGTGGCGAGTGTAGGCAAGCAGGTGGAGCGCATCAACCGTTTTACGCGATGTTTTGTCCGCAAATGATTGAAAAAAAAGAGTGAATACGAGCCGGGCGACGCGCAGAAACAGAAAACCCGGCGCAAGGCCGGGTTTCTTGATGCCAGGCAAGCGCGGCCAGAGGCCGCGACTTGCCAGGAGTGCCGCCAGATCAGTTCTGGACGTTCAGCTCGGTGCGACGGTTCTTCGCACGGCCTTCGGCAGTCTCGTTGGTGTCGATCGGACGGCTCTCGCCGTAACCGACCGGGCCCTGCAGACGCGATGCGTCAACGCCGTTGCTGGTCAGGTAGTCATACACGGCCTTGGCGCGACGCTCGGACAGCCCCTGATTGTAGGCATCGGTACCGACCGAGTCGGTGTGGCCGGCGACTTCAACCTTCAGGTCCGGGTAGCGCTGCAGGATCTGCACGGCTTCGGACAGGATAGACACGGCGTCAGGACGCAGGGTCGCCTTGTCGAAGTCGAAGTTCACACCCTTCAGGTCGATGGTGACCGGAGCCGGGCAGCCGTCCGGACCAATGGTCTGGCCAGCCTGCGAGCCGGGGCACTTGTCATCGCAATTGTTGACACCGTCACCGTCGTCATCCAGGTCGGCGCAGGTCTGAGCCGGCGGCGGCGGCGGCGGCGGTGCAACCGGCTCGGCCTTGGTGCCCAGCGGGATCACCACGCCGACCGAAGCCAGCACGTCGCCGAAATAGTCCTCGTCCGGAGCACGATGGCTTTCGTCGTTGAAGTCGGCGCGATAGGCGACTTCAGCGCGCACGGCGACCCGCTTGTCAAAGGTGGTCTGCAGACCGAGGCCGACCTTGGCGGCGAAGTAACCTTCATCGTTGTCGCCCGGGGAATCCGGGTTCGGGAAGGCGTCGTACTCTTCTTCGGACTGCTGGTAGCCCAGGCCCATCAGCACGTACGGGTTCCAGCCGCGGCCTTCCTGGATGAAGTGGCGACGCAGGTCGAACGAAATGCCGTACTGGCTCCAGTTCAGGTTGTCTTCCGGATCAAGGCTGGGGTTCTGGTAGTTGAGTTCGCCATCCAGCGACCAGTTCGGGCTGATGAACTTGCCCAGGCCGATCGAGGCGAACGGCGCGTCGTCGGTCTCGCGCGAGCTGTCCTGGAAGTTGTAACCAACTGCACCGGTCAGGTACCAACGGTCATCAAATTCCTGAGCCGAAGCGGCCTGCGCCACGCCCAGTCCGGCCAACATCGCGGCACAGAGAAGTTTCTTGTTCATTTGCGACTCCTTGAGAATCAGGTTTTTTGAAAAACCGTTTGCATGGGAGCGGGAGACATCCCCGAGCCTAACTGCATCCAGTCGAAGGTTTGAACAGCGTTCAGCCGTCAACACCGGCGCAGATTATGCAGGGACTCGTGAAGATCGCGTTAACGACAGGCTAACAAGTCGCCCGACGTCCTGCTCGGCGCCGGGCTCTTTATACGGGCGCAAAAGCGCACGTCGTGTGAAAGCGATGCAGGCAAAACGTATCCGAATCGTTGACTGGCAAACATTGCACTCACCTGGATCCAACAAGCGCCGGTGGCATCGCTTGCCGGCCACAGCGCTTTGCGGCAAGGTGCGCGCAACTTTTCCGTACGCACGCGTATTGAGATGCCCAGCCCCGTCCTGCACCAAGCCCCGATGGATCCCCAGACGCCCTACCCGCACCTGCTGCAACCACTGGATCTGGGATTTACCCGGCTGCGCAACCGGGTCCTGATGGGCTCGATGCATACCGGCCTGGAGGACCGTGCCGCGGACTTTCCCAGGCTGGCGGCCTACGTGGCCGAACGGGCCGAAGGCGAGGTCGGGCTGATCGTCACTGGCGGCTTCGCGCCCAACCTGGTCGGCTGGCTCAAGCCGTTCGGCGGCAAGCTGTCATGGCCGTGGGAAGCGCGCCCGCACCGGCTGGTGACCCAGGCCGCGCACGCGCACGGCGCCAGGATCTGCGCGCAACTGCTGCACGCCGGGCGTTACGCCTATCACCCGCTGTCGGTGGCGCCGTCGAAGCTGAAGGCGCCGATCAGCCCGTTCACCCCGCGCGCGTTGAGCGCACGCGGGGTCGAACGCCAGATCGATGCCTATGCGCACGCCGCGCGCATGGCGCGCGAGGCCGGCTACGACGGCGTGGAAGTGATGGGCTCGGAGGGGTACCTGATCAACCAGTTCACCGCCGCGCGCACCAACCACCGCAGCGATGCCTGGGGCGGCGATGCGCAGCGACGCATGCGCTTTGCGGTGGAGATCGTGCGCCGCGTGCGCGAAGCCTGCGGCCAGGACTTCATCGTGATCTATCGCCTCTCGCTGATGGACCTGGTCGAACAGGGCAATGCCTGGCCGGAGATCGCCGCGCAGGCGCGCGCGGTGCAAGCCGCTGGCGCGACCCTGATCAACTCCGGCATCGGCTGGCACGAGGCGCGCATTCCCACCATCGTGAGCTCGGTGCCGCGCGCGGCCTTCGTCGATGTCACAGCCAAGTTGAAGGCGGAGGTAGAGGTGCCGGTGATCGCCACCAACCGCATCAATATGCCGCAGGTGGCCGAGCAGATCCTCGCGTCGGGCAAGGCGGACATGGTGTCGCTGGCGCGACCGCTGCTGGCCGATCCGCAATGGGTGCGCAAGGCGCGCCTGGGCCGGGCCGAACGCATCAATACCTGCATCGCCTGCAACCAGGCGTGCCTGGACCACGTGTTCCAGAACAAGCGTGCCAGCTGCCTGGTCAATCCGCGCGCGTGCGCCGAGACCGAGCTGCTCTATGCCAGGACGCGCACGTCCAGGCGCATCGCCGTGGTCGGCGCCGGTCCTGCAGGGCTTGCCTGCGCGACAGTGGCGGCAGAACGGGGCCATGCGGTGACGCTGTTCGAAGGCAGCGACGAGATCGGCGGTCAGTTCAACTACGCCAAGCGCATCCCGGGCAAGGAGGAATTCCACGAGACGCTGCGCTACTTCCGCACGCGCCTGGAAGACACCGGTGTGACCTTGCGGCTGTCCACGCCGGCCGATCCGATGGCGTTGCAAGGCTTCGATGAAGTCGTACTGGCCACCGGCATCACGCCACGCGCAGTGGATCTGCCTGGCGCGGACCATGCCAAGGTCGTGGGGTACGTCGATGTGCTGTCCGGTCGGGTGGTGCCGGGCAAGCGGGTGGCGTTGATCGGCGCCGGCGGCATCGGCTTCGATGTCGCCGAATTCCTCGTGCAGGAAGGCGCATCACCCAGCCTGGACCGCCATCGCTGGATGGCCGAATGGGGCGTGGATCCGCACTTCGACACCTGCGGCAGCCTGGTGCCCGCGCAGCCCGAACCACCGGCACGCGAAGTGTGGCTGCTGCAGCGCTCGCCCGGCCGTCCAGGCACAAGGCTCGGCAAGACCTCCGGCTGGGTACACCGGGCCGCGTTGAAGGCCAAGGGCGTGCACATGCTCGGCAGCGTGGAATATCTCGGCGTGGACGAAGAAGGCCTGCACATCCGCGTCGAAGGCCACACCCAGACCCTGCCGGTGGACACGATCGTGATCTGCGCAGGGCAGGAGCCGCGACGCGACCTGCTGAAGCCATTGCAGGATGCAGGCATCACCCCGCACCTGATTGGCGGTGCCGATGTCGCTGCCGAACTGGATGCAAAGCGCGCGATCGACCAGGCCAGCAGGCTTGCCGCAGCGTTGTGAATCACGCCTCTGGATGTTGCAAAGCGCCATCGCCGAGCGCCTGAAAACAAAGCCTGCCTAGCGGGTCAGCGGGGTGAATGCAAGCGGTGATATTCAGGTGAGGTTTTGAATTTGGCCCATACCTTGCGCCGACTTTCCGACCCCGCCACCCAGTCCAGGCGGGTTCTTCTGGCCGACCTTTGGTTCAGGCCAGACCCGGGCAGCCCGCCAGACGGCTGCCTCCCCATGACGCTCAACTGCAGGGCTCGGCCGTCTTCCCACGCAACATGGGGGGACGACCAGGAACCTGCGGCCAAACGGAGCAAGGAGTCCCATGAAACTGGCCTGGATTTTATGGCTGTCGCAGAACATGTTGCCGCAGCCGGCCGCAGATTCGCTGTGCCTGTCGGCCACCGTCTACCTGGAAGCCCGCGATCAGAGCGTGCGTGGACAGGAAGCAGTCGCTGAGGTGGCGCTACGTCGTCGCGACAGTGGCCTGTGGGGCGATTCGCTGTGCGATGTGGTGACTGCGCGCCACCAGTTCGCCCCCGGCATCATGCCCGCCTCCACCCGTCTGCGGAACGGCGACGCCTGGGCCAAGTCGGTGTCGGTGGCGCTGGATGCGGAGCGCAACTGGTCGCTGCCGCGCGGCGCGCGGCGCGAGATCGTGCCCGGCGCCAGCCACTTCGCCGCCCATGCGATCGCCACGCCGACCTGGAGCAATGCCTACACGGTGGCCACCATTGGCGACCACACCTTTTACCGCGTGCAGTCGCTCAAGCCGGCGCCGCGCTCCTGATGGCCATTGATGTGATGCATAACAAGAAGGGCCGGCTTGATCGCCGGCCCTTCTTGGGTCCACGCGATGCGCATCGCGCAGCGATGGATCACGCGCGTTTTTTCAGCGGCACGAACTCCAGTTCCTCCGGGCCGGTGTAGTTCGCGCTGGGGCGGATGATCTTGCCGTCGATGCGCTGCTCGATGACGTGCGCGCTCCAGCCTGCGGTGCGGGCGATGACGAACAGCGGCGTGAACATCGCCGTGGGTACGCCCATCATGTGGTAGCTGACCGCGCTGAACCAGTCCAGGTTGGGGAACATCTTCTTGATGTCCCACATCACCTGTTCCAGGCGCTCGGCGATGTCGTACATCTTGGTGCTGCCCTGGGCCTTGGACAGGTCGTGGGCGACCTGCTTGATGATCTTGTTGCGCGGGTCGCTGACGGTATAGACCGGGTGGCCGAAGCCGATCACCACTTCCTTGCGCTCCACGCGCGCCTTGATGTCGGCTTCGGCTTCATCGGGGCTGTCGTAGCGCTTCTGGATCTCGAAGGCCACTTCATTGGCGCCGCCGTGCTTGGGCCCGCGCAGCGCGCCGATGCCGCCGACGATGGCGCTGTACATGTCGCTGCCGGTGCCGGCGATCACACGACAAGTGAAGGTCGAGGCATTGAACTCGTGCTCGGCATACAGCACCAGCGAGGTATGCATCGCTTTGACCCACGCAGCGCTGGGTTCTTCGCCATGCAACAAGTGCAGGAAGTGGCCGCCGATCGAATCGTCGTCGGTTTCCACCTCGATGCGCTTGCCGTTGAAGGCGAAGTGGTACCAGTACAGCAGCATCGAACCCAGCGAGGCCATCAGCCGGTCGGCGATGTCGCGTGCGCCGGGATGGTTGTGGTCATCCTTCTCCGGCAGCACGCAGCCCAGGACCGATACGCCGGTGCGCATGACGTCCATCGGATGGGTCCCCGGCGGCAGCTGTTCCAGCGCGGCCTTCAATGGGGCCGGCAGGCCGCGCAGCATCTTCAGCCTGGCCTTGTAGCCGCGCAGCTCCGCTTCGTTCGGCAGCTTGCCGTGCACCAGCAGGTAGGCAATCTCCTCGAACTCGCTGTTGGCCAGGTCCATGATGTCGTAGCCGCGGTAATGCAGGTCGTTGCCGGTGCGGCCGACGGTACACAGCGCGGTGTTGCCCGCAGGCGTGCCCGAAAGCGCGACGGATTTCTTGGGCTTGAAGCCGGGTGTGGCGGGGGCCGATTCGCTCATGTGATTACTCGCTCTTCTGCTCTGGGAATATCGATCTGGATGGAAGATGCCGCTGCTGCTGGCGCGGCGCCGCTGGACTGGCCCGATTGCCGCTGCGGCATCTGAAGGCTGCAGGCCGACCGCGCGGTTTCAGCCGGCCTTGTTCCTGGAGAACAATGCATCGAGCTTGTTCTCGAAGGCGTGATAACCGATGCGGTCATACAGCTCCTCGCGGGTCTGCATGGTGTCGAGCACCGCTTTCTGATGGCCGTCGCGGCGGATGGCGGTATAGACGTTTTCCGCGGCCTTGTTCATGGCGCGGAACGCCGACAGCGGATAGAGCTGGATGGCCACCCCGACGCTGGCCAGCTCGTCGCGGGTGAACAGCGGCGTGGCGCCGAACTCGGTGATGTTGGCCAGCACCGGCACCTTGACCGCCTCGACGAAGCGCTTGTAGGTGCCCAGGTCGTAGGAGGCCTCGGCGAAGATGCCGTCGGCACCGGCCTCGACGCAGGCGATGGCGCGTTCGATCGCCCTGTCCACACCCTCGACCTGGATCGCATCGGTGCGCGCAATCAGGAAGAAGTCCGCATCGGTCTTGGCGTCGGCGGCGGCCTTGACCCGGTCGGCCATCTCGCTCTGCGAGACGATTTCCTTGCCCGGCCGATGACCGCAGCGCTTGGCGCCGACCTGGTCCTCGATGTGGCACGCCGCCGCGCCAGCCTTGATCAGCGACTTGATGGTGCGCTCGATATTGAAGGCGCTGGCGCCAAAGCCGGTATCGATGTCCACCAGCAGCGGCAGGTCGCACACGTCGGTGATGCGGCGGGTATCGACCAGCACGTCTTCCAGCGTGTTGATGCCCAGGTCCGGCATGCCCAGCGAGCCGGCCGCCACGCCGCCGCCGGACAGGTACACCGCCCGGTAGCCGGCGCGCTTGGCCAGCAGGGCGTGGTTGGCGTTGATCGCGCCGATCACCTGCAGCGGGGATTCGGCGGCCAGGGCCGCGCGGAAGCGGGCGCCGGGGGTCGATGAGGGCATGGTCGGACTCCTTGGGTAGGTAGGGCATGTGCCAGGCGGTGGCCGAAGCGGCGCGCGGCACTCGCAGGACGAGGCGCAATCTGGCACTCTCCAATGCATTGATCAATCTTGATCGCATCAATCAACCTGTTGAGCCTCCACGCCCAGATGGACGACGACCTCATCCCCGCCGCCCAGGCCTGCCAACTGCTGGGCATCAGTGCGGCCACGCTGTACGCCTACGTCAGCCGCGGCCGGCTGGTGTCCCGGCCCGGCACCGACCATCGCAGCCGCATGTATCGCCGCCAGGACGTGGAGCGCCTGGCCCGCAACAAGCGCGCCGGCCGCGGCGCCGCGCGCGGAGCGGCGCAAAGCCTGGACCGCGGCCTGCCGGTGCTGGAAACCCGGATCTCGCTGATCCAGCCCGACGGGCCTTACTACCGCGGGCAGTCGGCGGTGGCCGCGGTCCGCGCTGGCGCCACCCTGGAGGACGCCGCCCGGCTGCTGTGGGATTGCGGAGCGCACGACCCGTTCGCCGCCACGCCCGCGCCCTGGCCCGAGACACTGGCAGGCCTGGCCGACAACGCCGCCCTGCCCCCGCTGGAACGCACCCTGGCCTGCATGCCGTTGCTGGCCCTGGAGGTGCGCCACTCCTTCAACCTGGCCCTGCCGCTGCGCCACGACCTGGCTGCGCTGCTGCTGCGCCAGAACGCCGCGCTGCTGACTGCCGGCCATCCCAGTGCGGCTCCGGTCCACCAGCAGCTGGCCGACCACTGGGCGCCCGGCAACGCAGAACTGGCCGAGCTGGTCCGGGCCGCACTGGTGCTGTGCGCCGACCACGAACTGAACGTGTCGGCCTTTGCCGCGCGCGTGGTGGCCTCCACCGGTGCCCACCTGCACGCCACGGTGTGCAGCGGCCTGGCCGCGCTGTCCGGCCCACGTCACGGCGGCGCGACCGCCCGCGCCCATGCACTGCTGGAAGCGGGCGCCGACGAGGTCATCGCCCGCTGGAACCATGGCGACGATCTTCCCGGCTTCGGCCATGCGCTGTATCCGCACGGCGATCCGCGCGCGGCCGAACTGCTGGCCATGCTGCGCCAACGCGCCGCCGGCACGCCACGGCTGGCGCAGGCGGAAACGGTGATCGCGCGTGCGCACGAAGTCAGCGGCCTGCGCCCGAACGTGGACCTGATGCTGGCCACGCTCTGCTATGTCCATGGCCTGCCCGCCCCGGCCGCGCTGGTGCTGTTCGCCTGCGGGCGCCTGGCCGGGTGGCTGGCGCACGTGCTGGAGCAGCAGACCCTGGGCAAGCTCATCCGCCCGCGCGCGCAATACACCGGCGTGGCGCCGGCGCGCGTCGAGCCGTAGGGCGGGTCTCGACCCGCCACCGCACACCGACGCGCGTCCAGCCGTAGGGCGGGTCTCGACCCGCCACCGCCACACCGGTGATCCATGCATGGCCGGTCAAGACCGCCACCGCCACACCGGTTGAACCATGCATGGCCGGTCAAGACCGCCACCGCGACACCGGCTGAACCCACGCATGGCGGGTCAAGACCCGCCCTACGCGCCCGAATCCGGCCCGCGGCTCAGCGCGCGCCGCACTTCCTCCAGCGCGTTGGGATCATCCAGGGTGGACAGGTCGCCCGGGTCGGCGCCCTGGGCCAGCGCCTGGATCGAGCGTCGCAGCAGCTTGCCCGAGCGGGTCTTGGGCAGGCTGCTGACGATGTAGACACGCGCCGGCCGTGCCAGCGCACCCAGGTCGGTTTCCACCATCTTGCGCATGCCGTCGGCCGCCAGGTGGCGGGCCTCGGTTTCCTCGGTGTTCTGCCGCAGGGTGGCGAACACCACCGGCACCTGCCCCTTGAGCGGGTCGGCCACGCCAACCACGGCCGCTTCGGCCACCGCGTTGAAACCGGACACTGATTCCTCGATCTCGCGGGTGCCCAGGCGATGACCGGCTACGTTGATCACATCGTCGGTGCGGCCCTGGATGAAGATGTAGCCGTCCTCGTCCTTGATCGCCCAGTCCAGTGAGCTGTACAGCAGTTCCTTGAAGTGGCTGAAGTAGCTGTCCAGGAAGCGCTGGTCGTCCTTCCAGATGGTGGTCATGCAGCCCGGCGGCAGCGGCGGCTCGATCACCAGCACGCCCTTGGTGTTGGGCGGCACTTCGGCACCGGTGGACTCGTCGATGATCTTCATCTTGTAGCCCAGGTTGGGGAAGCCCGGCGAGCCGAACCGCAGCGGTTTCATGTCCAGGCCCGGCAGCAGGGTCAGCGCCGGCCAGCCGGTTTCGGTCTGCCAGTAGTTGTCGATCACCGGCTTGCGCAGCGCATCGGTGATCCAGTGCGCGGTGGGCTCGTCCAGGGGTTCGCCGGCCAGGAACAGGTACTTCAGCTGCGACAGGTCGTGGCGACGGATGAAGTCCACGTCGTGCTTCTTCAGCACCCGAATCGCGGTGGGCGATGAGAACATGGTGCGCACGCCGTACTGCTCGCACAGCGCCCACCAGATGCCCGGGTCGGGATTGGTCGGCAGGCCTTCGTAGAGGATCGCGGTGCAACCGCCGATCAGCGGGCCATACACGTTGTAGGAATGGCCCACCGCCCAGCCCACATCCGAGGTGCACAGCATCACCTGGCCCGGCGCGCAGTCGAAGATCGTGCGCATCGATTGCGCCATCGCCACCGCATAGCCGCCGACATCGCGCTGCACGCCCTTGGGCTTGCCAGTGGTGCCGGAGGTGTAGAGCAGGTAGCTGGGTTCGTTGGCTTCCAGCCATTCCACCGGCACCTGGGCATTGCCCACCTGCGCGCGCAGTGTGGCGTAATCCTGGTCGCGTCCGGGCACTTTCGGTTCGGCCGGATCCAGCCCACGCGAGACGATCAGGACCTTGGGCGGCGGGAATTGCGCCTCGGCGCAGGCCGTATCGATCAACGACTTGTACGGAATCAGCTTGCCGCCGCGAATGCCGGCATCGGCGGCAATCAGCAACTTGGGCTGGGCGTCGTCGATGCGCAGGGCCAGGTTGTGCGCGGCGAAGCCACCGAACACCACCGAGTGGATCGCGCCGATGCGCGCGCAGGCCAGCATCGCGAACACCGCCTCGGCCATGTTCGGCATGTACACCACCACCCGGTCGCCGCGCGCCACACCCAGGCCCAGCAACACCGCAGCAAAGGCATTCACCTCGGCGTGCAGTTCCCGGTAGGTGATCTCGCGGGTGACGTTGGTCTCGGTGGACACCGCCACCAGCGCGAGCTGGTCGCCGCGTTCGTCCAGGTGGCGGTCGATCGCGTTGTAGCAGAGGTTGGTCTGGCCGCCGACGAACCACTTGCGGAACGGCGGGTTGGAGTAGTCCAGGATCTTCTGCGGCGGGACGTGCCAGTGGATCGCCTTGGCCTCTTCGGCCCAGAAGGCCTCGGGCTGTTCGATCGAACGGCGGTAGACCTCTTCATACGACATTGCAATCTCTCCAGGAACATGTCGTCGAGCATAGAGGGGGCCCGCCGGCCGCACCTCACGACCTTGGTCGAAGCTGCAGGTCCGCGTCAGCTGCCCGACAGGTCGCGCGCGCGCTCGCGCAGCAGGAATTTCTGCACCTTGCCGGTCGAGGTGCGCGGCAGCTCGCCGAACACGAAGGCGCGCGGCACCTTGAAGCCGGCCAGGTGGGTGCGGCAATACTGCTGCAGGGCGTCGGCTGGCAGCGGCTCGCTGCCGGCCTTGAGTTCAATGAAGGCGCATGGGGTTTCGCCCCATTTTTCGTCCGGCCGCGCCACCACCGCCGCGGCCATGACCGCAGGATGACGACACAGCGCGTCTTCGACCTCGATGGAGGAGATGTTCTCGCCGCCGGAGATGATCACGTCCTTGGAACGGTCGCGGATCTTGACGTAACCGTCCGGATCCACCACTGCCAGGTCGCCGGTATGGAACCAGCCGCCCTCGAACGCCCGCGCGGTGGCGTCCGGATTCTTCAGATAGCCCTTCATGGTGATGTTGCCGCGGAACATGATCTCGCCGATGGTCTGGCCATCCCACGGCACCGGCTGCAGGGTCTGGGGATCGAGCACCTGCATGTCCTCCTGCAGCAGGCAGGCCACGCCCTGACGGCTGTTGAGGTCGGCGCGGGTCTGGATATCGAGCGCGCTCCATTCTTCTTTTTGCTGGCACAGCGAGGCCGGGCCGTAGGTTTCGGTCAGTCCGTAGACGTGGGTGATGTGGAAACCCATGCGCTCCATGCCTTCGATCACCGCTGCCGGCGGCGCCGCGCCGGCCACCTGCGCGTGCACACCGCTGATGCCGTGCTTCCACTCCTCCGGGGCAGCCACCAGCGCGCTGTGCACGATCGGCGCGCCGCAGTAATGGGTCACGCGGTGTTCGCGCATCAACTCGAGCACGTGCCTGGGCTCGAACCTGCGCAGGCACACCTGGGTGCCGGCCACCGCCGCCATCGTCCACGGGAAGCACCAGCCGTTGCAGTGGAACATCGGCAGCGTCCACAGGTACACCGGATGCGGTGGCATGGACCAGTCGATGATGTTGGCCACCGCGTTCAAGTACGCGCCGCGATGATGGTAGACCACGCCCTTCGGGTCGCCGGTGGTGCCGGAGGTGTAGTTGAGCGAAATCGCATCCCACTCATCGTCCGGCAAGGCCATCTCCAAGGCCGCATCACCGCCGGCGATGAAGGCCTCGTATTCGATCTCGCCGACGAAGTCGCCTGCAGTCACTTCCGCATCGTCCACGTCGACCACCCGCGGCGGCTGCCTGCACAGCTTCAGCGCCTGGGCGATGACCGGCGCGAACTCGCGGTCGACCAACAGCACCTTGGCTTCGGCGTAGTCCAGCATGAAGGCGATCGTGGGCGCATCCAGGCGGGTGTTGAGCGTGTTGAGCACCGCGCCCAGCATCGCCGGCCCATAATGCAGCTCGAACATGGCCGGCGTATTGGGCAGCATCGCCGCCACCGTATCGCCACGACCCACGCCCCAGCGCTGCAGCGCGGACGCCAGCTGGCGGCAACGTCGGTACTCCTCGCCCCAGGTCAGGCGGCGCGCACCATGGATCAGCGCCACCCGCTGCGGATGCAGCAGCGCCGCCTTGCGCAGGAAGCTCAGCGGCGACAACGGCGTGTAGTTGGCCTGGTTGCGTTCCAGCCCCTGTGTGTAAGCCTCGTGCGACATTGAAATCCTCCCGGTTGCGGGCCGATGGAACGGCTTGAAGCGTAGTGCGTCCAGACCGCGCCCGCGTTTCGACCTTGGTCTTTAGTCACTGGCAACGCCGGACCTTGCGGCCCGGCGTTTTCATGACACCGGCGTCAGCGTGGATCAGCCGAGCAGATGGGCCACGCCCGAACGCTCTTCTTCCAGCTCGGCCAGGGTCTTGTCGATGTACTTCTGGCTGAAGTCGTCGATCGGCAGGTCCCTGACCAGGGTGTACTCACCGTTGGCCGTGGTCACCGGGAAGCCGAAGATCAGCCCTTCCGGGATCCCGTAGGCGCCATCGGAGGGCACGCCCATGGTCACCCACTTGCCGTTGCTGCCCAGCACCCAGTCGCGCATGTGGTCGATGGCCGCATTGGCGGCCGAGGCGGCCGAGGACGAGCCGCGCGCCTCGATGATCGCCGCACCGCGCTTGCCCACGGTCGGGATGAACGTGTTGGCGTTCCACTCCTGGTCGTTGATCGCCTCGCCGATCGAGACGCCATCAGCGGTGGCGAAGCGGTAGTCCGGGTACATGGTCGGGCTGTGGTTGCCCCACACCACCAGCTTCTCCATGCCGGCCACCGGCTTGCCGAGCTTGAGCGAGAGCTGGCTCAGGGCGCGATTGTGGTCCAGGCGCAGCATCGCGGTGAAGTTCCTGGCTGGCAGGTCCGGGGCGGACTTCATGGCGATGTAGGCGTTGGTGTTGGCCGGGTTGCCGACCACCAGCACCTTGACCTTGCGGCTGGCGACCTTGTTCAGCGCCGCGCCCTGGGCGGTGAAGATCTTGGCGTTTTCCAGCAGCAGGTCCTTGCGCTCCATGCCCGGGCCGCGCGGCCGCGCGCCGACCAGCAGCGCGTAGTCGGCGTCCTTGAATGCCACTTCGGCCTCATCGGTGCCGACCATGCCGGCCAGCAGCGGGAAGGCACAGTCCTCCAGCTCCATCATCACGCCCTTCAGCGCGGCCTGGGCTTTCTCCATCGGCAGCTCCAGCAGCTGCAGGATGACCGGCTGGTCCTTGCCCAGCATTTCGCCGGAGGCGATGCGGAACAGCAGGGCATAGCCGATCTGGCCGGCAGCGCCGGTGACGGCAACTCGGACGGGTTGTTTCATGGTCAGGATTTCCTCGAAGCATCGTGGGCGGGCCACGGCCCGCCGCGTGGGAGAAGGCGCGCTAGCGGCGCCGGACGGTGGAGGGGAATGCGAAGGCGGCGGCGCGGCGGGAGCCGGCATGGGCCAGACACGGGGCGGCGCGGGGCGGCTTCAAGACTGCAACACCTCTTGGGTGGATCTGGCGCCGCAGCGATTTTTGCGGCGCGGCATTTTACCACGCAGGCCGCTGTCGGCCGGTGTCAGGTGCTTGCGACCAGCGCCGGCCACCCCTGCAGCCCTGGGTTAGGCGGCCAGGTGCTTGTTCCACTCGGCCACCCGATCGGCCCGGGCGGCCAACGCAGCGTCGGCATCGCCCTCGATCACCACCGTGTCGATGGTGTCACCCTGCTTGACCGCGTCGACCACTTCCAGGCCGGAAACGACCTTGCCGAACACGGTGTGCTTGCCGTCCAGCCACGGGGTGGCCACGTGGGTGATGAAGAACTGGCTGCCGTTGGTGTTGGGGCCGGCATTGGCCATGGACAGCACCCCGCGCTCATGGCCCAGGCCGTTGTTGGTTTCGTCCTCGAAGCGATAGCCCGGGCCGCCGCGGCCGGAGCCTTCCGGGCAACCGCCCTGGATCATGAAATCGGGGATGACCCGGTGGAAGCTCAGGCCGTCGTAGAACCCGCGTTTGGCCAGATTGACGAAATTGGCCACCGTCAGCGGCGCCTTGTCGGGATAGAGCTCGACCTGAATGGGGCCGCGGGAGGTGTTGAACGTGGCAGTCAGGGACATTGATTTAACTCCTGGAGAGCAAGCAGCCCGGAGCCGGGCGGTAACCGGCTATAATACGCGCTTCCCTCCCCAGCCCTGCGTGCATCCTGCGCGCCCGCCGACGCATGTCCATCGAGAACCTCCGCAATATCGCCATCGTCGCCCACGTCGACCACGGCAAGACCACCCTGGTCGATCAACTGCTCAAGCAGTCCGGCACCCTGTCCGAGCGCACCGTGCTGGCCGATCGGGTGATGGACAGCAACGACCAGGAAAAGGAACGTGGCATCACGATCCTGGCCAAGAACACGGCCATCACCTGGGAAGACAAGCGCACCGGCGTCAAGAACCGGATCAACATCGTTGACACCCCCGGCCACGCCGACTTTGGCGGCGAGGTCGAGCGCGTGCTGTCGATGGTGGACACCGTGCTGATCCTGGTGGACGCCATGGACGGGCCGATGCCGCAGACCCGCTTCGTCACCCAGAAGGCCTTCGCGATGGGCTTCAAGCCGATCGTGGTGGTCAACAAGGTCGACCGCCCCGGCGCACGTCCCGAATGGGTCGTGGAGCAGGTGTGGGACCTGTTCGACCGCCTCGGCGCCACCCCCGAGCAGATGGACTTCCCGATCGTCTACGCCTCGGCCCTCAATGGCTACGCCGGTCTGGAAGACACCGTGCGCGAAGGCGACATGACCCCCCTGTACGAGGCGATCATGCAGCACGCGCCCAAGCCGGAAGTGGATCCGGACGGCCCGTTCCAGATGCGCATCAGCCAGCTGGACTACAACAATTTCGTCGGCGTGATCGGCATCGGCCGGATCCAGCGCGGCACGTTGCGCAAGAACATGCCGGTGGCGGTGATCGACCGCGAGGGCAAGAAGCGCCAGGGCAAGGTCCTGCAGGTGCTGGGCTTTCTGGGCCTGGAGCGGATCGAGCAGGACAGCGCGCAGGCCGGTGACATCGTGGCCATCTCCGGCATCCAGGAGCTGACCATCTCCGACACCATCTGCGCGCTGGACACGCCCGAGGCGCTGCCGGCGCTGACCGTGGACGAGCCGACCATCTCGATGACCTTCCAGGTCAACAACTCGCCGTTCGCCGGCAACAAGGACCTGTCCGGTGGCAAGTTCCTGACCAGCCGCCAGCTCAAGGAGCGCCTGGAGCGCGAGACCGTGCACAACGTGGCGCTCAAGGTCGAGCAGCTGGAAGACGCGGACAAGTTCCTGGTCTCCGGCCGCGGCGAGCTGCACCTGTCGGTGCTGATCGAGAACATGCGCCGGGAAGGCTACGAGCTGGCCGTCTCGCGTCCGGAGGTGATCATCAAGGAGATCGATGGCCAGCTGATGGAGCCGATCGAACAGCTGGTGGTGGACGTGGAAGAAGTGCACCAGGGCGGGGTCATGGAAAAGCTGGGCATGCGCAAGGGCCAGCTGAAGAACATGGAGTCCGATGGCAAGGGCCGGGTGCGCCTGGACTATGAAATCCCGGCGCGCGGCCTGATCGGCTTCCAGAACGAATTCAAGACCCTGACCCAGGGTTCGGGCCTGCTGTTCCACGTGTTCGACCATTACGGCCCCAAGGAACAGGGCGCCATCGCCAAGCGTCCCAACGGGGTGATGATTGCCAATGCACCGGGCGCCACCCCGGCCTATTCGCTGGGGCCGCTGCAGGAGCGCGGCAAGCTGTTCGCCGCCGAGGGCGACCACGTGTACGAAGGCCAGCTGATCGGGATCCATTCCAAGGACAACGACCTGACCGTCAACGCGATCAAGACCAAGCCGCTGACCAACATGCGTGCTTCGGGCAAGGACGATGCAATCGCGCTGACCCCGGCGATCAAGTTCTCGCTGGAACAGGCCCTGGATTTCATCGACGATGACGAGCTGGTGGAAATCACGCCCAAGGAAATCCGCCTGCGCAAGAAGTTCCTGACCGAAAGCGACCGCAAGCGCGCTTCCCGCGCGGCCTGATCTGGCCCGCCACGGGCCTGCTGGCCCTGATTGCCTGCGCCAGTGTGGACGTGGCGGCCTCGGACTCAATCCGCCGCTCCACCCGATGATCGCCTGGTTCAACCTGGACGATGTTGCGCGCCCTGTCGCCTGCGTTTAGCCTGCGGCCTTCCCCCATGCGGAAATCACCGATGCGTGCCTGGCCTGCGCTGACCCTGTCGTGCCCGATGCTGCTGGCGCTGGTCGTGGCCGGCTGCTCGGCCCCGGCCACCGCGTCCAGGGACGCCGCTGCCGCGCCGACGCAGTTCCTTTATGCCGAGCAAACCATCGCCCAGCTGCAGCAGCGCATGCAGGCCGGCGAGCTGGACAGCCGAACCTTGACCCGCGCCTATCTGGACCGCATCGCCCAGATCGACCGCGCCGGGCCCAGGCTCAACGCGGTCATCCAGCTCAATCCGCAGGCCATGACCGAAGCGGCCCTGCGCGACCGCGAACGCGCCGGCGGCGCGGCCCGCGGCCCGCTGCAGGGCATCCCGATCCTGCTCAAGGACAACATCGACGCCACGCCGATGGCCACCACCGCCGGCTCGCTGGCGCTGAAGGACTTCCGGCCCAGGCAGGACGCTTTTTTGGTCAAGCGCCTGCGCGAAGCCGGCGCGGTGATCCTGGGCAAGGCCAACCTGAGCGAATGGGCCAACTTCCGCGCCAGCGATTCGATCTCCGGCTGGAGCGCCGTGGGCGGCCAGACCCGCAATCCCTACGTGCTGGACCGCAACCCCTGCGGCTCCAGCGCCGGCAGCGGCGTGGCTGCTTCGGCCAACCTGGCCGCGGCTACGGTCGGCACCGAGACCGACGGCAGCATCATCTGCCCGGCCGCGGTCAATGGCGTGGTCGGCCTGAAGCCCACTGTCGGCCTGGTCAGCCGCGATGGCATCGTGCCGATCTCCTGGAGCCAGGACACTGCCGGCCCGATAACCCGCACCGTTGCCGATGCCGCCATCCTGCTGTCGGTGATGGCTGGTCGCGATGCCGCCGACGCCAGTACCGCCCATGCCGCGCTCAACGCCCCGCTGGACTACCAGGCACGCCTGCGTCCAGGTGGCCTGAAGGGCGCGCGCATTGGCGTGATCCGCAGCAGTTTCAGCTTCGGTCCGGACGTGGCCAAGGCGATGGAAGGCGCGGTCGCCACCCTGCGCGCGGCCGGGGCCACCGTGGTCGATGCCGAGATTCCGACCGCCGGCCAATGGGACGATGACGAGCTGCTGGTGCTCAAGACCGAGTTCAAGAACGGCCTGGCGCGCTACCTCACCACCCACGATGCGCCACTGTCCTCACTGCAGCAGCTGATCGGCTTCAACCAGCAGCACGCGCGCGAGGAGCTGGGCCTGTTTGGCCAGGATCTGTTCGAGCAGTCGGCGGCGATGGGAGGGCTCAACGATCCGGTCTACATCCAGGCTCGTTCGCGGATCAGACGCCTGGCCGGCCCGGAAGGCATCGACGCCGCGCTCAAGGCCCAGCACCTGGACGCGCTGGTGTCGGCCGCGACCGGCCCGGCCTGGCGCACCGATCCAGCGTTCAAGGACCCCTTCCCCGGCGCCGGCTATGGCGCGGCGGCGGTAGCCGGCTACCCGAGCCTGACCATTCCGATGGGCAGCAGCCAGGGGCTGCCGCTGGGAATCCTGTTCATGGGCACGGCCTGGAGCGAGGCCAGGCTGATCGAGCTGGGTTACGACTACGAACAGCGCACCCAGGCGCGGACACCGCCGCAGTACCTGCCCACCTTGCCAGGCGCGCCCGCCGCCTCGAAATAGGCCGGCCGCCTCAGCCTGCCGGCAGATCAGGCGACGCGACCGACGGCGGCCCGTCCTCGGGGCTGGGCGAGACGGTCTGATGCACGCTGGGCACGATCTGCGGGGTGTCCGGTGGCGTGTGCTCGCGGGTGAGTTCGTTGCGCTGACGCGGCAGTGCGTAGGGATGTTCGCGCGCCAGGAAATCCAGGACCCGCTCGCGCACCACGCAGCGCAGGTCGAAGGCATCGCCGGAATTGCGCGCGCTCACCAGCAGGCGGACCTGCATCGCGGTTTCCGAGGTCTCGGTCACCTGGGCGATGCAGACCCTTCCGTCCCAACGTGGGTCGCTCCGGCAGACCCGCTCGGTTTCGGCCCGCACCTGGGCCATCGGCGTGCGGTAGTCCAACCACAGGAACACCGTGCCCAGCATGTCGGCCTCGCGCCGGGTCCAGTTCTGGAAAGGGTTCTCGATGAACCAGTTCAGCGGCACCACCATCCGGCGCTGGTCCCAGATGTGCACCACCACAAATGCGCTGGTGATCTCCTCCACGCGGCCCCACTCACCTTCCACGATCACCACGTCATCTATCCGGATCGGCTGCGACAACGCGATCTGCAGGCCGGCAATGAGGTTGCCGAACACCGGCTTGGCCGCGATGCCCGCCACCAGTCCCAGGATGCCGGCCGACGCCAGCAGCGTCCTGCCCAGCTGGCGCACGCCGTCAAACTGCAGCAGCACCATGGACGCGCCGAGCACGATCACCAGCCCTGTGGCCACCCGTCCCAGGACCCGCGTCTGGGTATGGATCTGACGCGCAGCCAGGTTGTCGGCCACCTCAATCGGGTGTTCGCGCAGGATCGAGGCGACGATCCCGTTGACCACCCGCACCGCCAGCCAGGTCACGCAACCGACGACACCGACATACAGGCTCAGCTTCAACAGCGCCAGCTGTGCATCCTTCAGCGGTGTGGAGTCCAGACCGACGCGCAGGAACAGCAGCGGCAGCAACAATGCCAGCGGCGGGCTCAGCATGCTGGTGATGCGTGCGCGCCGGTAATCCTTGCCGCGCGCGCGATGCGCCAGCCAGGCGAACAATGCCCAGGCCAGCACGCCCAGCAGCGCCGAGATGCCCAGCGGAACCGCATACGGGCTGATGTCATTCCAGTGGAGGTCACTCATTGGCGAGCGAGACTGCCAAAGCCGGCGTGCATGCGGTGTCGGCGCGCGATCTCGCCGGTTGATCTCCGGTTTTAGGAGCCGGGCCGCCGGCCCTGGCGCTGCTTGCGCACGATCAGCATCGCGATCTCCAGCGACTGCTCGTAGTTCAACCGCGGATCGACGCTCGAACGGTACGCGCGCTCCAGGTCGATGTCGGTCAGTTCGCGCGCCCCGCCGGTGCATTCGGTGACGTCCTCGCCGGTCAGCTCCAGGTGCACACCGCCCAGGCGCGTCCCGGCGGCCGCGTGCAGCTCGAAGGACTGCTCCACCTCGCTGCGGATGTTGTCGAAGCGCCGGGTCTTGAAGCCATTGGAGGTGCTTTCGGTATTGCCGTGCATCGCATCGCAGACCCACAGCACGCAGCGACCGTCGCGCTTGACCGCCTCCAGCAGCGCCGGCAGCTTGTCGGCGATCTGCGCCGCGCCCATGCGATGGATGAAGCTCAGCCGGCCCGGCTCGTCGTCCGGGTTGAGCACGTCGATCAGGCGCAGCAACTGGTCCGGCTGCACCGAGGGCCCGATCTTGATCGCGATCGGGTTGCGCACCCCGCGCAGGTACTCCACGTGCGCGCCGTCCAGCGCCGCGGTGCGCATGCCGATCCACGGGTAGTGCGTGGACAGGTTGAACCAGCCCCACTGGCGCGGCACCTGCCGGGTCAGCGCCTGTTCGTAGGGCAGCAGCAGCGCCTCGTGCGAAGTGTAGAAGTCAATGCGGTTGAGGTTGTGCACTTCCACCCCGGCCAGGGTTTCCATGAAGCGCACCGCGCCACCGATGTCGGAGACCATCTGCTGGTATTCGGCCGCCAACGGCGAATAGCCAACCCAGTTGAGGTTCCAGTACTCGGGATGGTGCAGGTCGGCGAAGCCACCATCGATCAATGCGCGCACGAAGTTCATGGTCATGGCCGAACGCGAATGCGCCCGGATCATGCGCTGCGGGTCGGCCACCCGCGCGGCGGCACTGAATTCCGGACCGTTGACCAGGTCGCCGCGGTAACTGGGCAAGGTGACCTCGCCGCGGGTCTCCATGTCCGTGGAACGTGGCTTGGCATACTGCCCGGCGAAGCGCCCCACCCTCACCACCGGCAACTGCAGCCCGTGCACCAGCACCAGGCTCATCTGCAGCAGCACCTTCAGGCGATTGGAGATCAGCCCGGATTGGCAATCGGAGAAACTCTCCGCGCAGTCGCCACCCTGCAGCAGGAAACGCTTGCCTTCCTGCGCCTGGGCCAGTTGCCTCTTCAGCGCGAAGATCTCCCACGAGGTCACCAGCGGCGGCAGCCGAGCCAGTTCGTCCAGCGCTGCCTTCAGCGCGGCCGCATCGGGATAGGTCGGCATCTGCAACGCCGGGCGCCCACGCCAGCTATCGGGCGCCCAGTCCTTGGGCAGGCACCCAGCCGAGGGAGGAAGATCAGCAGCAGCATTCATGGCCATGGCATCCGCGGCGCCGGGCGCCGCACGGGAAACGACGCGGGACGCGTCAGGAGCGCAGATCGCGCAGCAGGTCAGGCTTGCGGCTCCGGAAGGCGGCCGCCAGCAGCCACACCGTCAGCACCGCGAACCACAGCAGGCTCCACTCGGGCATCGACAGGCCCAACAACCGCCAGGTGACCTCGGCGCACTCACCAGACCCGGTCAGCACCTGACGCAGCATCGCGCCCAGCGGGAAGGCTTCCATCATGTAGGCCAGGTCCGGGCCGCAGGCCGGCACCTGCTCCGGCGGCAGGTACTGCAGCCACACGTGGCGAGCGGCAATGCCAAGGCCGATCAATGCCGGGATCAGCGCCAACATCCCGTACGCCGCCCGACCGCCAGGCTTGCGCGGCGCGTGCAGGCCGCCGATCAGGAACATCGTGCCCAGCAGCGCGAATGCGCCGCGCTGGAAGGTGCACAGCGGGCATGGAATCTGGTTCTGGTAATACTGCGTATACAGGGCCGCACCAAGCAGCGCCACGCACACCACAAAGCCGGACAGGAACTGCGCGCGGAACGACCAACGGAAAGGATTCATGGGCAGCAGCATGTGGAAGGTGCCCGCATTATCTCCATCCCCGCCTCTGCCGGCCAATGCGAAAGTCGCCGCTCGCCCTGTCCATAAATGCAAGACCCCGACATCGAGCCGGGGTCTGCGTGGGCGGCATCTGGGCGCCGGGTCGATTAATCGTCGGCCGCGGCCGCGTCCGGACGGTCGACCAGTTCCACGTAGGCCATCGGCGCGTTGTCGCCCGCGCGGAACCCGCACTTGAGGATGCGCAGATAGCCACCCGGGCGCGACACGTAGCGCGGGCCCAGCGTGGTGAACAGGGTGCCGACCGCTTCCTTGTCGCGCAGGCGCGAGAAGGCCAGGCGGCGATTGGCCACGCCGTCGACCTTGGCCAGGGTGATCAGCGGCTCGGCGACACGGCGCAGTTCCTTGGCCTTGGGCAGGGTGGTCTTGATCAGGCCGTGCTTGATCAGCGAGGCGGCCATGTTGGAGAACATCGCGGCGCGATGCGAGCTGGTGCGGTTGAACTTACGACCGGCTTTCTGGTGGCGCATGACAGTGGTTCCTGGAAAATGTTGTGTCTGTTGAGGTTCGCTGTCGCCATCGTGGCGTTATTGCATGGACTGCGGTTGGTCCTGGATCCGGTCATCCTGTCCGGACGACATCGCGGGCCTTTGCGGCGCGTCGATGCGTGGGTGTTGCTTGCTTCTAAGTGATCGAGACTTTCATCACCGCCATCGGTGGCGCAACAGCACGGACTTCGGAACGTCCGGCCCGGCCATCCTTGGCCGGGCGTCTCGTTTCAAGAGGGCTGGGACAACGCCCCGGCCCGGCGCAGCGCGGATGGTGCTCGACGGCGCGCGAACCCGTGCTTCGCAAACGCTATCTCACCCCAGCATGCCGTGCTGGGAGACGCCGGCCGGCGGCCAGTTCTCCAGCTTCATGCCCAGCGACAGGCCACGCTGGGCCAGCACTTCCTTGATCTCGGTCAGCGACTTCTTGCCCAGGTTCGGGGTCTTGAGCAGTTCGACTTCGGTCTTCTGGATCAGGTCGCCGATGTAGTAGATGCTCTCGGCCTTGAGACAGTTGGCCGAACGCACGGTCAGCTCCAGGTCGTCGATCGGACGCAGCAGGACCGGATCCACCCCGCCGGTCTGCGGCTTGGGCGCACCGCGGTCGCGGTGGGTGAAGTCACCGAACACCGACAGCTGATCGCTCAGGATGTCGGCGGCGGTGCGCACGGCTTCCTCCGCGTCAATGGTGCCGTTGGTCTCGATGTCCAGGACCAGCTTGTCCAGGTCGGTGCGCTGCTCGACACGCGCGGACTCGACCGCGTAGGCCACGCGGCGGACCGGCGAGAACGAGGCATCCAGAACCAGGCGGCCGATGGCGCGGTTTTCTTCGTCCGGACGACGACGGGCGGAGGCCGGCTGGTAGCCGAAACCACGCTCGATCTTCAGGCGCAGGTTGATTGCGATGTCCTTGGTCAGGTGCGCGATCACGTGGTCGGGATTGAGGATCTCGACGTTGTGGTCGGTCTTGATGTCACCTGCGGTGACCACGCCCGGGCCCTGCTTGGTCAGGCTCAGGGTGGCGTTGTCGCCGGTATGGATGCGGATGGCCACATCCTTGAGGTTCAGCAGGACTTCCAGCACGTCCTCCTGCAACCCCTCGATGGTGCTGTACTCGTGCAGCACGCCGTCGATCTCGACCTCGGTGATGGCGAAGCCGGGGATGGACGACAGCAGCACGCGGCGCAGCGCATTGCCCAGCGTGTGACCATAACCCCGCTCCAGCGGTTCGATGACCACCTTGGCGCGGTTCTCGGTCAGGCGCTCGATCTGCGGGCCGCGGGGGCGCAGCACTTGCTGAGTGATACCCGTCATGTTGCTATGTCTCCTGCAAACACCCCTGCCAGGGCAGGGGTGCGAATGTGATTACTTCGAGTAAAGCTCGACGATCAGCGCTTCGTTGATGTCGGCGGGCAGATCCGAACGGACCGGCACGGCCTTGAACACGCCTGCGAACTTCTTCGAATCCACTTCCACCCACGACGGACTCAGGTCCAGCTGTTCGGCCACGGTCAGGGATTCCTGCACGCGCAGCTGCTTCTGGGCCTTCTCCGACAGCTCGATGGCGTCGCCGGCCTTGACCTGGTAGGACGGCAGGTTGACCGACTTGCCGTTGACCAGCACGCCGCGATGGGAGACCAGCTGGCGGGCGGCCGGACGGGTGACCGCAAACCCCATGCGGTAGATCACGTTGTCCAGGCGGGTTTCCAGCAGCTGCAGCAGGTTCTCGCCGGTGTTGCCCTTCTTGGTCGAGGCCTTCTTGTAGTAGTTGCGGAACTGGCGCTCCAGCAGGCCGTAGATCCGCTTGACCTTCTGCTTTTCACGCAGCTGGGTGGCGTAGTCGGACAGCTTGCCCTTGCGGGCGGTGGCGCCGTGCTGGCCGGGCTTCTGTTCCAGCTTGCACTTGGAGTCCAGCGCGCGCGCCGGGCTCTTGAGGGACAGGTCTGCGCCTTCGCGGCGGGCGAGCTTGCAGGTAGGACCGATGTAACGAGCCATTTGTTATCGCTCCCTTAGACGCGACGCTTCTTCGGCGGACGGCACCCGTTGTGCGGGATTGGCGTCACGTCGATGATGTTGGTGATCTTGTAGCCGACGTTGTTGAGCGAACGTACGGCCGACTCACGGCCCGGACCCGGACCCTTGATGCGCACTTCCAGCGACTTCAGGCCGTAGTCCAGTGCTGCACGGCCGGCCTTCTCGGCGGCGACCTGTGCGGCGAACGGAGTGGACTTGCGCGAACCGCGGAAGCCTGCACCGCCGGAGGTGGCCCACGAGAGCGCATTGCCCTGGCGGTCGGTGATGGTGACGATGGTGTTGTTGAACGAAGCGTGGACGTGGGCAACGCCGTCGGTGACGACGCGCTTGATCTTCTTCTTCGGTGCCTTTGCAGCTGGCTTGGCCATGATGTGCGCCCCTTACTTCTTGATGGCTTTGCGCGGACCCTTGCGGGTACGGGCATTGGTACGGGTGCGCTGGCCGCGCAGCGGCAGGCCACGGCGATGGCGCAGGCCGCGGTAGCAGCCCAGGTCCATCAGGCGCTTGATCGCCATACCTACTTCGCGACGCAGGTCGCCTTCGACGATGTACTTGCCGATCTCGGCGCGCAGGCGCTCGACCTCGGGTTCGGACAGGTCACGGATTTTGGTGGTCACCGTCACGCCTGCGGCTTCGCAGACCTTCTTGGACCGGGTACGGCCAATGCCGTAGATGCTCTGCAGCCCCACCCAGACGTGCTTCTGGGCAGGCAGGTTGACACCTGCAATACGCGCCATGACGCGATTCTCCAAACTGTTTGATGGCCGGCGAGCGCCTACCCGGTCGACGGACAGACGCGCTTGTGGCGTAGTGAACTGGAAATGATAGCAAGGTCTCGGGTTACTTGGAAGCCCATGGAACCTTTCGGTTCCACGGACCCGGCATGGGGAGTGTGCCCATGCTCCGGCGCCGGAAACGGCCTGGCGGTCCGGCCCGGGGGCCGTTCCGCCGCCCCGCGCTACTCCGGCGCAGGGACTGGACGCTTCACACCCGCGCGCGAGACCGCCGCACGAGCCGCCCATTTTGAAAGTCCGGCCGATGGCCGGGCTCGATGGCGGATGGGACCGCCTGTGTTCTTCCGCCGGGCTTCCTGCCCACGTCATGCCTGGTGGAGGAGACCCGGCGCAAAAAAGCAAGTTACTCCGGGGAACTTCCTGCCGCCATCCATGGCGCGCCATGGCCGGCTTGCGGGCCGTCCGGCCCGGCCATCCGTGGCCGGGCCGGACGGCAGCACGGCGCGGCAGTGCCGCGCTAGCGCGTGCCGCCTCGCCCCTTCAGGTTGGCCTTCTTCAACAGGCTTTCATATTGGTGCGACATCAGGTGCGCCTGGATTTGGGCAATGAAGTCCATCACCACCACGACCACAATCAACAGCGAGGTGCCACCGAAGTAGAACGAGGTGCCCAGCTGGGTGCGCATCACTTCCGGCAGCAGGCACACCGCCACCAGATACAACGCACCGGCGGCCGTCAGCCGGGTCAGCACCGCGTCGACGTAGTCGGCGGTCGCCTTGCCCGGACGGATGCCCGGGATCAGCGCCCCGGACTTCTTCAGGTTTTCGGCCGTCTCCTGCGAATTGAACACCAGCGCGGTGTAGAAGAACGCGAAGCCGATGATCATCGCCGCGAACACGATCATGTGCAGCGGCTCGCCCGGGGCCAGTGCCTGCGAGATGCGCTGCAGGGTCAGCGCGGCCGGGGACTGGCCGGACCACATCGCCAGCGTCGCCGGAAAAGCCAGGATCGAGGAGGCGAAGATCGGCGGGATCACCCCTGCCATGTTCAGCTTGAGCGGCAGGAACGAGGTCTGGTTCATGTACGCGTTGCGGCCGCCCTGGCGGCGGGCGTAGTTCACCGTGATCCGCCGCTGCCCGCGTTCGACGAACACCACGAACCAGGTGAAGGCAAACACCACCACGGCCACGATGATCAGCGCGATCGGGCTCATCGTCCCGTCATTGACTGCACCGAAGGTCTGGATCACCGCAGCCGGCAAGCCGGCGACGATGCCCGCGAAAATGATCAGTGACACGCCGTTGCCGACGCCGCGCTCGGTCACCTGTTCACCCACCCACATCAGGAAGATGGTGCCGGCGGTCAGCGCAACGATGGCGGTCAACACGAAGCCGGCGCCCGGCATGTACACCACCGGCGCGCCACCCGGCGCGGTCTGGTTCTGCAGGGCCAGGGCGATGCTGCCGCCCTGCACCACCGCCAGCAGCACCGCGCCGATGCGTGAGTACTGGGTGATCTTGCGCCGGCCGGACTCGCCTTCCTTCTGCAGCGCCTTGAGCGCCGGAAAGATATGAGCGCCCAGCTGGATCACGATCGATGCCGAGATATACGGCATCACGTTCAGCGCAAAGATGCTGAAGCGATGCAGGGCGCCACCGGAGAACATGTTGAACATGTCCACGATGCTGCCGCCCTGCTGCTGCATGAGCGCAAGCATGGCATCGGGATTCACACCCGGCACCGGGACGAAGCAGCCGATCCGGTACACGATCAAGGCCCCGAGCACGAACAGCAAACGCTGCCGCAGCTCGGTGAACTTGCCCAGACCCCCTGCAATGCCCTGTTGCGCCATGCCTCGCTTACTCCTGGATGCTGCCGCCGGCGGCTTCGATCGCCGCCTTGGCGCCGGCCGTGGTGGCTACACCCTTGAGGGTGAAAGCCTTGCTGAGGTCACCCTTCTTCACGATCTTGGCACGCTTGGCGGTGCTGGGCACCAGCCCGGCGGCGCGCAGCGCAGCGAAGTCGATCTCACCGGCTTCCAGCTTGTCCAGCTGGTAGGACAGCACTTCGGCGCACTCCTTCTTCAGCTTGGAGCGGAAACCGACCTTCGGCAAACGCTTGACCAGCGGCATCTGGCCGCCTTCGAACTTCGCCTTGATCTTGCCCTTGCCCGAACGGGCGAAGGAACCCTTGTGGCCGCGGCCGGCAGTCTTGCCCAGGCCCGAACCGATACCGCGACCGACGCGCTTGCGGTCGGTACGGGCGCCATCGACGGGCGCGAGAGTGTTGAGACGCATGTTGATTACTCCTCGACGCGGACGAGGTAGTGAACCTTGGCGATCAGGCCGCGCACCTGCGGGCTGTCCTTCAGTTCACGCACATCGTTGAGCTTGTTCAGGCCCAGCGCCTTCACCGACAGGCGGTGACGCGACTGGGAACCACGCAGGCCGCGCACCAGGCGGACCTTGACCGTCTTGTTGGACTCATTAGCCATGGGTAAGTTCCTCTACCGACTTGCCACGCTTGGCCGCGATGTGCGCCGGCGACTGCATGTCTTCCAGCCCTCGCAGGGTGGCGCGGACCAGGTTGATCGGATTGCGCGAACCGACCGCCTTGGCCAGCACGTTCTTGACCCCGACCGCTTCGAGCACGGCGCGCATCGCGCCGCCGGCGATCACGCCGGTACCTTCCGAAGCCGGCTGCATGAACACGCGCGCCGCACCATGACCGGCCTTGACCGGGTGCCACAGGGTGCCGTTGTTGAGGTTCACGCTGAGCATGCCCTTGCGGGCATATTCCATCGACTTCTGGATGGCGACCGGCACTTCACGCGCCTTGCCATAGCCGAAACCGATGCGGCCGTTGCCATCGCCCACCACCGTCAGTGCGGTGAAGGTGAACTGGCGACCACCCTTGACGGTCTTGCTGACGCGATTGACCGCGATCAGCTTCTCGATCATGCCGTCGTCGACTTTCTCTTCGCGGTTGCGGTCGCGTCCGCGCGAGCGTTGTTCTTCTGCCATGTGAATATTCCTGTTGAAAGGGTCTGTACGGCTTGGCCGCTTATGGTTGTGGTCTGGAGCGGTAACGCGTGGCCGAATGCAGAAGAAACGGTACGCCCGGTGCAGCCCGCACCGGCAGGGAGAGTCAAGGCGTGCGCGGCGCGCCGCCGGTCCGGCATGCCGGACCACCTTGGCGAACGCCCGGTCGTCATGGATGACCGGGCCGGAGTCTCACCGCGCGGAGATGCTACGCCAAGGATGGCCGCAGCAGAACCGCCAACACGCCGTCAACGCCTAGAACTGCAGGCCGCCTTCGCGGGCTGCATCGGCCAACGCCTTGACGCGACCATGGTAGCGGTAGCCGGAACGGTCGAAGGCGACCTTCTCCACCCCTGCGGCCCTGGCGCGCTCGGCGATCAGCTTGCCGATCTTGGCGGCGGCGTCGCTGTTCTTGCCGTTCTTCAGGCCTTCCTTGACGTCGGCCTGCAGGGTGTTGGCTGAAGCCACCACCTTGGAGCCATCGGCGGTGAAGACCTGCGCGTACAGGTGTTGGCCGGTACGCAGCACGGTCAGGCGATGCACGCCGAGCACCCGGATGTGCGAACGGGTGGATTTGGCGCGGCGCAGGCGGGCGGTATTCTTGATGCTCATATTCAGTGACCTCACAGAAGCGGATCGGCGTTGAGCGAGGAGTGAGCGGGGAACAGTGAGGAGTGAGCGAAAGCCTGGCAGTCTGCCTTTTCTTCCCCACTTCTCACTGCTCGACCCTCTCCGCTCGCCTTTAGGCCTTCTTGGCTTCCTTGCGAATGATGGTTTCGTCGGAGTACTTCACGCCCTTGCCCTTGTACGGCTCCGGCGGACGGAAACTGCGGATCTTGGCCGCGACTTCACCGACGCGCTGCTTGTCTGCGCCCTGCACCAGGATTTCGGTCTGGCTCGGGGCCGCCAAGGTGATGCCTTCGGGGGCCTTGAACAGGATCGGGTGCGAGAATCCAAGCGCCAGGCTCAGGTCCGCGCCCTGCATGGTGGCGCGGTAACCCACGCCGACCAGATCCAGCTTGCGCTGGAAGCCTTCGGACACGCCCTGGACCATGTTGGCCAGAATCGCGCGAATGGTGCCGGTGATGGCGTCGTCGCCCGGGGCAACAGAGGAGAGGTTCAGCACGCCGTTTTCCAGGGTGATCTCGACGCCGGCCGGCTTGGCCAACGACAGGGTGCCCTTGGGGCCCTTGACGGTCAGCGTGTCACTCTCGTTCTTGTATTCAACACCCTTGGCCAGGGTGATCGGCTTCTTGGCTACGCGGGACATGGTCGCAAGCTCCTTCGCTTAGGCCACGAAGCACAGGACTTCACCGCCGACGCCCTGCTGGCGCGCCTGCGAATCGGTCATGATGCCCTTGGAGGTGGAGATGATGGCGATGCCCAGGCCGTTGAGGACCTTCGGCAGTTCGTCCTTGCCCCGGTAGTGGCGCAGGCCCGAACGCGATACGCGCTTGAGCGTATCGATGACCGGCTTGCCCTCGAAGTACTTGAGGACGATTTCCAGCTCGGCCTTGTTGTTCTCGATCTTGGTGACGCGCGAGTCGGCGATGTAGCCCTCGGCCTTCAGCACGCCGGCAATGGCGACCTTGATGGTGGAGGACGGCATTTTCACCGTCTGCTTGCCAACGGCGGTCGCATTCTTGATGCGGACCAGCATGTCGGCGATGGGATCAGTCATGCTCATTGTTATGGAACCTTTGAGTGCACCGATATCCGCGGGATGCGAATTTCGTTCGATTGACCCGGGTCCCGGGTCCCGGCACTTTCTACCAGCTGGCCTTGCGCAGGCCAGGCACGTCGCCACGCATGGTGGCTTCGCGCAGCTTGTTTCGACCCAGGCCGAACTTGCTGTAGACGCCACGCGGGCGGCCGGACAGCTCGCACCGGGTGCGGAAACGGCTCGGCGACGAATCGCGTGGCAGCTTCTGCAGCTTGGTCGACGCGTCGATCCTTTCCTCGTAGGACGCATCCTGGCTGGAAATGATCTTCTTCAGTGCTTCGCGCTTGACCGCGTACTTCTTGGCCAGCTTCGCCCGCTTGATGTCGCGGTTGACCATGGAGGTCTTTGCCATGCGTGTCTCCTCGACTTAGTTGCGGAACGGGAACTTGAACGCTTCGAGCAACGCCTTGGCTTCGGCATCGGTCTTGGCGGTGGTGGTGATGGCGATATCCATGCCGCGGACCGCGTCGACCTGGTCGAAGTCGATTTCCGGGAAGATGATCTGCTCCTTCACGCCCATGTTGTAGTTGCCACGGCCATCGAAGGAGCGACCGGATACGCCGCGGAAGTCGCGCACACGCGGCAGGGCGATGCTCACCAGGCGATCGAGGAATTCGTACATGCGGGCGCGGCGCAGGGTGACCTTGCAGCCAATCGGCCAGCCGTCACGGATCTTGAACGAGGCCACCGACACGCGTGACTTGGTCGTGATCGGCTTCTGGCCGGAGATCTTGGCCAGGTCGGCGACGGCGTTTTCCAAGATCTTCTTGTTGGCCGCCGCTTCACCCACACCCATGTTGATGGTGATCTTGGTGATCTTGGGCACTTCCATCGGATTGGTGTAGCCGAACTTCTTGGTCAGGTTCGGAACGACCTCTTCCTTGTAGATTTTTTCGAGACGGGTGGTCATGACCTCATTCCTCAGGCGTCGAGCGCCTCACCGCTGGAGCGGAACACACGCAGTTTGCGTCCATCCTCCAGCACCTTGAAGCCAATGCGCTCGCCCTTGCCGGTAGCGGCGTTGAACGGAGCGACATTGGAGATATGGATCGAGGCTTCGCGCTCGACGACGCCACCAGCAACACCAGCCTGGGGGTTCGGCTTGGTATGGCGCTTGACGATGTTGACGTTGGACACGACCACGCGGTCGCCTTCCACACGCAGCACATCGCCCTGCTTGCCCTTGTCCTTGCCGGTCAGGACGACCACGCGGTCGCCTTTCTTGATTCGGTTAGCCATTGTAGTTTCTCTGGTTGGAAAGCCGCTGCCATCCCTGGCGTCACTTCACCACTTCGGATCGCCCTGCCCGGCCATCCTGGCCGGGCGTTCGCCGGGGCAGTGCGGCATAGGCCGCGCCCGGCTCACCCTCCGCTCACAGCACTTCGGGTGCGAGCGAGACGATCTTCATGAACTTCTCGGAGCGCAGTTCACGGGTCACCGGTCCGAAGATACGGGTCCCGATCGGCTCCTGCTTGTTGTTGAGCAGCACCGCGGCGTTGCCGTCGAAGCGGATCAGCGAACCGTCGGCGCGACGCACACCCTTGCGGGTCCGCACCACGACCGCGTCGTAGACCTCACCCTTCTTGACCTTGCCGCGCGGGATCGCATCCTTCACGGTGACCTTGATGATGTCACCGATGCCGGCATAGCGACGCTTGGAACCGCCCAGCACCTTGATGCACATCAGCTCCTTGGCGCCGGAGTTGTCGGCCGCGTCGAGATAGCTCTGCATCTGGATCATGATTCAGACTCCTCTTATTCGGCCGCGCGGGCGACGATCTCGACCACGCGCCAGTTCTTGGTCTTGGACAGCGGCGCGATCTCCACGATCCGGACCAGGTCGCCTTCGTTGCAGGCATTGTCGGCGTCGTGGGCGTGCAGCTTGGTCGAGCGCTTGATGTACTTGCCGTACAGGGCGTGCTTGACCTGACGCTCCACCAGAATGGTGACCGTCTTGTCCATCTTGTTGCTCACGACACGGCCTTCGACCGTGCGCTGCGTTTTCTGTTCGTTGTCACTCATGTCGGCGGTCCTTACTTCTGCTTGCTCGATTGCGGCCGGCCGAGCAGGGTCTTGACGCGAGCGATCTCGCGGCGGACCCGGCGGGTTTCGTGGGTCTTCGGCAGCTGGCCGGTGGCCTTCTGCATGCGCAGGGAAAACTGCTCCTTGCGCAGCTCGCCCAAATGGGCGTTGAGCTCGTCAGCAGACTTCTCGCGGAGTTCGTTGATGGCCATTAGCGCACCGTCCGGGCAACAAAGGTGGTGGTGACCGAAAGCTTGGCGGCAGCCAGGCGGAACGCCTCGCGTGCCGTTGCCTCATCCACGCCTTCGATTTCATAGATCATGCGGCCCGGCTGAATCTGGGCGACCCAGTACTCCACGTTGCCCTTGCCGGAGCCCATGCGCACTTCGATCGGCTTCTTGGTGATGGGCTTGTCGGGGAACACGCGGATCCACATCTTGCCGCCGCGCTTGACATAGCGACTGATGGAACGCCGCGCAGCCTCGATCTGACGCGCGGTCAGCTGGCCGTGCGCCGTGGCCTTCAGGCCGTACTCGCCGAATGAGACGAGGTTTCCGCTCCAGCTCAGGCCCGAATTGCGGCCCTTGTGCATCTTGCGGTATTTGGTTCGCTTGGGTTGCAACATTGCCGGTTACCTCGCATCACGATCGCGGGACGGGCGCGACGGACGTTCACTGCGCTCGGGGCGCGAATCGTCCTGCTTTTCCTGACCCACCTGGCTGAAGTCGAACACTTCGCCCTTGTAGACCCACACCTTGATACCGATGATTCCGTAGGTGGTCTTGGCTTCGGCAAAGCCGTAGTCGATGTCCGCGCGCAGGGTGTGCAGCGGCACACGACCCTCGCGGTACCACTCGGAACGGGCGATCTCGGCACCGTTCAGACGGCCAGCCACGTTCACCTTGATGCCCAGGGCACCGAGGCGGATCGCGTTACCGACCGCGCGCTTCATCGCGCGGCGGAACATGATGCGCCGCTCCAGCTGCTGGGCGATGGACTCGGCCACCAGCTGGGCGTCCAGCTCGGGCTTGCGCACTTCGGTGACGTTGATGTGCGCCGGAACGCCCATCATCTCGCTCACTTCCTTGCGCAGCTTCTCGATGTCCTCGCCGCGCTTGCCGATCACCACGCCCGGACGGGCGGTGTGAATGGTCACGCGGGCGGTCTTGGCCGGACGCTCGATCAGGATCCTGCTGATGCCGGCCTGGGCAAGCTTCTTGCGCAGCATCTCGCGAACCTTGAGGTCGGCGGCCAGATAGCTGGCGTAGTCGCCCTTGTTGGCGAACCACTTGGAATTCCAGTCCTTGGAGATGCCAAGGCGGATACCGGTCGGATGTACTTTATGGCCCATAGTCTTATTTGCCCTTGCCTTCGCCAACCACCACGGTGATATGGCTGGTGCGCTTGAGGATGCGCGTGCCGCGGCCCTTGGCGCGGGCCATGAAACGCTTCAGCGTCGGGCCTTCGTCGACCATGATGGTCGTGACCTTCAGCTCGTCGACGTCGGCGCCCTGGTTGTTCTCGGCATTGGCGATGGCCGACTCGACCACCTTCTTGATCAGGGCCGCAGCCTTCTTGTCCGAGAACTTCAGCAGGTTGACGGCGCGCTCGGCCGACAGACCGCGCACCTGGTCGGCGACCAGGCGGGCCTTCTGCGGGGAGATGCGCGCGGTGCGCAGGATGGCTTTCGCTTCCATTGTCATCTCCTCAGCGCTTGCCGGCCGACTTCTTGTCGCCACCGTGACCCTTGAAGGTCCGGGTGACGGCAAATTCGCCGAGCTTGTGGCCGACCATGTTCTCGTTGACCAGCACCGGAACGTGGTTCTTGCCGTTGTGCACGGCGATGGTGAAACCCACCATTTCCGGCAGGATCATGGAACGACGCGACCAGGTCTTGATCGGACGCTTGCTACCGGCCGCAGCCTCCACCTTCTTGATCAGGTGGTGATCGACGAACGGGCCTTTCTTGAGTGAACGTGCCATGGTCGATTAGCCCCTACGATCGCGGACGATGAATTGCTGGGTGCGCTTGTTGTGGCGCGTCTTGTAACCCTTGGTCGGTACGCCCCAGGGCGTGACCGGATGCGGGTTGCCCTGGCCCGCCTTGGCCTCACCACCGCCGTGCGGATGGTCGACCGGGTTCATGGCTGCGCCGCGGACGGTCGGCTTGACACCCCGCCAGCGCTTGGCGCCTGCCTTGCCCAGCTTCTCGAGGCTGTGCTCGTCGTTGCCGACTTCACCGACGGTGGCGCAGCACTCGGCTGGCACCTTGCGCATTTCGCCAGAGCGAAGACGCAGGGTGGCAAAGCCCTGCTCGCGGGCCACCAGCTGCACCGCGGCACCGGCAGCGCGGGCGATCTGCGCGCCCTTGCCGACCTTCAGCTCGATGCAGTGGACCGTCGTACCGACCGGGATGTTCAGCAGCGGCAGGGTGTTGCCGGCGCGGATCGGGGCGTCACGGCCGGCGATTACCTGGTCACCGGCCTTCAGGCCCTTGGGCGCGATGATGTAACGGCGCTCACCGTCGACATAGCACAGCAACGCGATGTGCGCGGTGCGGTTGGGATCGTATTCGATCCGCTCGACACGGGCGGGAATGCCGACCTTGTCGCGCTTGAAATCGATGATGCGGTAATGCTGCTTGTGGCCACCGCCGATGTGGCGGGTGGTGATGCGGCCATGGTGGTTGCGACCGCCGGTCTTGCTCTGCTTCTCCAGCAGCGCAGCATGCGGGGCACCCTTGTGCAGGTCCGGCGTCACCACGCGCACGGCCGAACGACGGCCGGGGGAAGTGGGTTTGAATTTCATCAATGGCATGTGGGTCTACCTCAGGCCGTGGCCGACACGTCGATGGCCTGGCCATCGGCCAGACGCACATACGCCTTCTTCCAGTCGCCGCGGCGGCCGCTGCGGTTACGGAAGGACTTGTTCTTGCCCTTGACGTTCACCACGTTGACAGCCTCGACCTTGACGTCGAACAACTGCTCGACCGCGGCCTTGATATCAGCCTTGGTGGAATCGTTCGAGACTTCGAAGACATACTGATTGGATACTTCCTGCAGCCGTGCCGTCTTTTCAGACACGCGCGGCGCGCGCAGCACACTGAAGATTTTTTCGTTACTGATGCTCATGCCAGCCACTCCTCGATCTTCTTCACCGCCTCAGCGGTGATCACGACCGTGTCGGCCCCGACCAGCGATGCCGGGTCCAGACCCTGCACGTCACGCACCTGGACGTAGCGCAGGTTGCGGGCCGACAGGTACAGGTGCTCGGAAGCGTCTTCGGTCACGATCAGCGGACGCGTGCCGACGTTCAGGCCCTGGAGCTTGGAAATCAGGCTCTTGGTGCTGGTCGCCTCGACGTCGAAGGTATCGACGACGGTCAGGCGGTCCTGGCGAGCCAGCTCGCTCAGGATGGCCTTCATCGCCGCCCGGTACATCTTGCGGTTGACCTTCTGCTCGAAGCTGCGCGGCTTGGCCGCAAAGGTCACGCCGCCGCCAACGAAGATCGGAGCCGTCAGCGCGCCGTGACGCGCACCGCCGCCCTTCTGCTTCTTGGACTTCTTGGTGGTGCCGTTGACTTCCGAACGGGTCTTCTGGGCCTTGGTGCCCGCGCGACCTGCGTTGCGGTAGGCCACGACGACCTGGTGGACCAAGTCCTGACTGAATTGGCGGCCAAACACTTCGTCGGAGACCGACAGGGTGTTGGCGCTGCCGTTAATGGCAAGTTCCATCATCGTTCTCCTTAGCCCTTGCTCGCCGGCCGCACGATCACGTCGCCACCCGGCGCGCCCGGCACGGCACCGCGAATGGCGATCAGGCCACGCTCGAGGTCCACGCGGACGACTTCAAGGTTCTGCGTGCTCTGCTGCACGGCACCCATGTGGCCGGACATCTTCTTGCCCGGAAACACACGACCCGGGGTCTGGCGCTGACCGAGCGAACCCGGTGCGCGATGCGACAGCGAGTTGCCGTGGGTGGCGTCACCCATCCGGAAGTTGTAGCGCTTGATCGTGCCCTGGAAGCCCTTGCCCTTGGTCACACCCTGGACGTCGACCTTCTGGCCCACTTCAAAGATGTCGGCCTTGATCTCGCCGCCAATGCTGAAGTCGCCGATCCTGTCGGGCTCCACGCGCAGCTCCCACAGGCCGCGACCTGGCTCGACCTTGGCCTTGGCCAGGTGACCGGAAATCGGCTTGTTGATCAGACCCGCACGACGCGTTCCCACGGCAACCTGCACGGCGCTGTAGCCGTCGGTCTCGGTGGTCTTGATCTGGGTGATGCGATTGGGGGTGGCTTCGATCAGGGTGACCGGGATGGACTTGCCATCTTCGGTGAACACCCGGGTCATGCCGGCCTTGCGGCCAACGATGCCCAACGAAAATTTCTTCGCAGTCATGGTCGTTTGCCTCAGGTCAACTTGATCTGGACGTCAACGCCAGCCGCCAGCTCGAGCTTCATCAGCGCGTCGACGGTCTTGTCGTTGGGATCCACGATATCCAGCACACGCTTGTGGGTGCGGGTCTCGTACTGATCGCGCGCATCCTTGTCGGCGTGCGGCGACACCAGAATGGTGTAGCGCTCGATCTTGGTGGGAAGCGGGATCGGGCCGCGCACTTGCGCGCCGGTCCGCTTGGCCGTTTCGACGATCTCGCTTGCCGATCGGTCGATCAGGCGATGATCGTAGGCTTTGAGCCTGATACGGATCTTCTGGTCCGCCATGACGATTTCCTGTGTTGAAAGAGCGACGGGCGCGGCCTCTGGGATGCCTTGCCCCGGTAATGGTTCACGTGCTTTTTTGAAGGTCCCTGCGCCGTGTGCTGCCTGATCCAGGCTGCGCGCCGGGGCCGTCAAAGGCCCGGGAATCTTCCTGACAAACAAGGCAGACCGATGAACGGCCTGCCCAGACGGGGAAGTATAGAACGCATGAACTACGGCCGTCAACTACTCGGGCGCAATACCAGCGCGAAAAGTTGCCTTTTCACGCCATCGATTCACACGTCAACGTCCTGTCTGGCGAACACGAGGCACTTCCTGCGCCTCTTTTCGCGGTAGGCCGGTCGCATCTCCCAGGATGGACCGGCGGTCACTGCAGTACTTACTGGCGGGGATGGGAAACCCAAGTCCTGCCGAGCCCCTGGATCCCCGATTGAAGCATTCGGGGATGACGATCTGACAAAGCCCTGCGCGTCCTTTGGATCCCCGATTGAAGCATTCGGGGATGACGATCTGACAAAGCCCCGCGCGTCCTTTGGATCCCGCCTGCGCGGGGATGATGTTCCGGCAAAGGCCTGCGCGTCCTTTGGATCCCCGCCTGCGCGGGGATGATGTTCTGGCGAAACCCTGCGCGTCCTTTGGATCCCCGCCTGCGCGGGGATGATGTTCCGGCAAAGGCGTTCGCGCGGGTGCGCGAACGCGCCGTCACATCACTTGATGATCTTGGCTACGACGCCGGCGCCGACGGTGCGGCCGCCTTCGCGGATCGCAAAGCGCAGGCCTTCGTCCATCGCCACCGGGTTGATCAGGGTCACGGTCATCTTCACGTTGTCGCCCGGCATCACCATCTCGGTGCCTTCCGGCAGCGTCACCGCACCGGTGATGTCGGTGGTGCGGAAGTAGAACTGCGGACGGTAGCCCTTGAAGAACGGGGTGTGGCGGCCGCCTTCGTCCTTGCTCAGCACGTAGACCTCGGCCTCGAACTCGGTGTGCGGCTTGATCGAACCGGGCTTGGCCAGTACCTGGCCGCGCTCGACGTCGTCGCGCTTGGTGCCGCGCAGCAGCAGGCCGGCATTGTCGCCTGCCTGGCCCTGGTCCAGCAGCTTGCGGAACATCTCCACGCCGGTCACGGTGGTCTTCTGCACCGGACGGATGCCGACGATCTCGATTTCGTCGCCAACCTTGATCACGCCGCGCTCGATTCGGCCGGTCACCACGGTGCCACGGCCGGAAATCGAGAACACGTCTTCGACCGGCATCAGGAACGCCTTGTCGATGTCGCGCTGCGGTTCGGGAATGAACGTATCCAGCGCATCGACCAGCTTCAGGATCGAGGGCACGCCGATCTCGCTCTGGTCTCCTTCCAGCGCCAGGCGGGCCGAGCCGTGGATGATCGGGGTGTCATCGCCGGGGAAGTCGTACTTGCTCAGCAGCTCGCGCACTTCCATCTCGACCAGCTCGAGCAGCTCGGCGTCATCGACCATGTCAGCCTTGTTCAGGTAGACCACGATGTGCGGCACGCCGACCTGGCGCGACAGCAGGATGTGCTCGCGGGTCTGCGGCATCGGGCCGTCGGCGGCCGAGCACACCAGGATCGCCCCGTCCATCTGCGCCGCACCGGTGATCATGTTCTTGACATAGTCGGCGTGGCCCGGGCAGTCCACGTGCGCGTAGTGGCGGTTGGGCGATTCGTATTCCACGTGCGCGGTGGAGATCGTGATCCCGCGCGCCTTCTCTTCCGGCGCCGCGTCGATCGCGTCATAGGCCTTGAACTCGCCACCGAACCGCTCGGCACCGACCTTGGTCAGTGCAGCGGTCAGCGTGGTCTTGCCATGGTCCACATGACCGATGGTGCCCACGTTCACGTGCGGCTTGGTGCGCTCGAACTTACCCTTTGCCATTGTCGTAATACCCTGCTGATAGTTTTCCGGAATTTTGGTCCCGGGACCCGGGACCGGCGACCGGCGACCCGAAGAAGCAAAAGCGCCATGGCTCTTGATCTTCCGGGTCCCCGGTCCCGGGCCCCGAATCCCGGCTCTTATTTCTTGGTGACCGCTTCGGCGATGTTGGCCGGCGCTTCGGCGTAATGGTCGAACTCCATCGAGAAGGTCGCCCGGCCCTGCGACATCGAGCGCAGCGTGGTGGCGTAACCGAACATCTCGCCCAGCGGCACCATCGCCTTGATCACCTTGCCCGAGGGTGTGTCATCCTGGCCCTGCAGGATGCCGCGACGACGACTGACATCGCCCATCACGTCGCCCAGGTAATCCTCGGGGGTGACGATCTCGACCTTCATGATCGGCTCCAGCAGGACCGGACTGGCCTTGCTGAAGGCCTCCTTGAACGCCATGGAGCCGGCGACCTTGAACGCCATTTCGTTGGAGTCCACGTCGTGGAACGAACCATCGACGGCCTTGATGGACACATCGACCACCGGGAAGCCGGCGAGCACGCCGTTCTTCAGTGCGTCCTCGATGCCCTTGCCGGCCGCAGCGACGTATTCCTTCGGCACCACGCCACCGACGATCGCGCTCTCGTAGGAGAAGCCCGCGCCGCGCTCGGCCGGCTCCATCTCGATGACGATGTGGCCGTACTGGCCGCGGCCACCGGACTGGCGCACGAACTTGCCTTCCTGCCTGACCGCCTTGCGGATGGTCTCGCGGTAGGCCACCTGCGGCTTGCCGACGTTGGCTTCAACGTTGAACTCGCGCTTCATGCGGTCGACGATGATTTCCAAGTGCAGCTCGCCCATGCCGGCGATGATGGTCTGGCCGGATTCCTCATCGGTACGGACACGGAAGGACGGGTCTTCCTGCGCCAGGCGACCCAGCGCCACGCCCATCTTTTCCTGGTCCGACTTGGTCTTGGGCTCGACCGCCATCGAGATCACCGGCTCCGGGAACACCATCCGCTCCAGGGTAATGATCTTGTCCTGCGCGCACAGCGTGTCACCGGTGGTGACGTCCTTCAGGCCCACCGCGGCAGCGATGTCGCCTGCGCGCACTTCCTTGATTTCCTCGCGATTGTTGGAATGCATCTGCAGGATGCGACCCACCCGCTCCTTCTTCGACTTGACCGGGTTGTACACCGCGTCGCCAGAGTTCAGCACGCCCGAGTAGACGCGGAAGAAGGTCAGCGAACCCACGAACGGGTCGGTCATGATCTTGAACGCCAGCGCCGAGAAGGGCTCGCTGTCGCTGGCCTTGCGGGTGTCTTCCTTCTCGTTCTCGTCGATGCCCTGCACCGGCGGACGATCGGTTGGCGAGGGCAGCAGCTGGATCACGCCGTCGAGCATGGCCTGCACGCCCTTGTTCTTGAAGGCGGTGCCGCAGTACACCGGCACCACTTCCACGCGCAGGGTGCGCTCACGCAGACCCGACAGGATCTCTTCCTCGGACAGCTCGCCCTCGTTGAGGTACTTGTCCATCAGCGTTTCGCTGGCTTCGGCCGCGGCTTCGACCATGAAGCTGCGCGCGGCTTCGGCCTCTTCCCGCAGATCGGCCGGGATGTCGCGGTACTCGAACACGGTGCCCTGGGAGGCGGTATCCCAGTGGATTGCCTTCATCTTGATCAGGTCGACCACGCCCTCGAAGCCGTCCTCGGCGCCGATCGGCACCTGCATCGGCACTGCATAGGCTCCCAGGCGGGTCTTGAGCTGCTCGACCACCTTGTTGAAGTTGGCACCGGTGCGGTCCATCTTGTTGACGAACGCAAGCCGCGGCACCGCGTACTTGTTGGCCTGGCGCCACACGGTCTCGGACTGCGGCTGCACGCCGCCGACCGCGCACAGCACGAACACCGCGCCATCAAGCACGCGCAGCGAGCGCTCCACTTCGATGGTGAAGTCCACGTGCCCGGGGGTGTCGATGATGTTGAAGCGGTGTTGCGGCATGGACTTGTCCATGCCCGACCAGAACGCGGTGGTCGCAGCGGAGGTGATGGTGATGCCACGCTCCTGCTCCTGCTCCATCCAGTCCATCGTGGCGGCGCCATCGTGCACTTCACCAATCTTGTGGCTGACGCCGGTGTAGAACAGGATGCGCTCCGACGTGGTGGTCTTGCCCGCGTCGATGTGGGCCATGATGCCGAAGTTGCGGTAACGCTCGATGGGAGTGGTGCGAGCCACGAGGAGTCTCTCTTGTTTGTTGATAGAACGCCGCGCGCTGAGCGTGCGGACGGGGGCGGAGGATCACCGGTTTCCTAAAGACCGAACGCCGCCCGAGGGCGGCTTTCGTCGTCTTGGCGCGGTGATCACCGCAGCGTGGCGCCTGAATGGCGCCTGGGGGCCGTTGAATCAAGCCCCCGGCATGGCTGTTACCAGCGGTAGTGCGCGAACGCCTTGTTGGCTTCGGCCATGCGGTGGGTTTCTTCCCGCTTCTTGACGGCGCCGCCACGATTTTCCGAGGCGTCCAGCAGTTCGGCGGCCAGCTTCCTTGGCATGGTGTTTTCACCACGCTTGCGGGCCGACTCGATCAGCCAGCGCATGGCCAGGGCCAGGCGGCGCGAGGCGCGCACTTCGACCGGCACCTGGTAGGTGGCACCACCGACGCGGCGCGACTTGACCTCGACCGCCGGGGAGATATTTTCCAACGCCTTCTCGACCAGCTCGAGGGGGTTGGGATTCTTCTCGCCAATGACGTCCATGGCGCCGTAGACGATCTTCTCGGCGACGGACTTCTTGCCGCTCAGCATCACCATGTTGATGAAGCGGGCGATGGTCTGCGACCCGTGCTTGGGGTCAGGCAGAACAGTGCGCTGCGGCGCGGAACCTTTACGTGACATGTCTTATTCCCTTAGCTCTTCGGGCGCTTGGCGCCGTACTTGGAACGGCCCTGGCGACGCTTGGCAACGCCGGCGGCGTCCAGCGAACCGCGCACGGTGTGGTAGCGAACACCCGGCAGGTCCTTGACGCGACCGCCGCGGATGAGCACCACCGAGTGCTCCTGCAGGTTGTGCCCTTCGCCACCGATGTAGCTGATGACTTCTTCCTGGTTGGTCAGGCGCACCTTGGCCACCTTGCGCAGTGCCGAGTTCGGCTTCTTGGGCGTGGTGGTATAGACGCGGGTGCAGACGCCACGGCGCTGCGGGCAGTTGTCCAGCGCGGGCGACTGGCTCTTGTACGTGGGTGCCTGCCGCGGCTTGCGGACCAGCTGGTTGATCGTTGCCATCTTTGGATTCTTCGAATGAAGGCGCCGGAGAAGCCGGGCCTTGAGCGTGAAAACGACGGCAGGCCGTAAAAGCGGCCCGCCGAGACAGGAGAGTATAGCGGGCTATCGAATTTGTCGTCAACCGATCAAATCCATCCAGCCGTCTGGTCGATCCCCGACCGGGAGACGGGGCACCTCCTGCGCCCCTTTCCACCTGGCCCGGCCAGCCCTGGCAAGGGCCGGCCGGTCTTGCTTACTGCCCGGCGCCGCTTTCGGACTCGGCATCGCCGCCTTCGGCGATCGCTTCGGTGCTGGCCGGACCGGACAGGGCTGCCATTTCCGACTCGGTCAGGCCCGCGGCGTTGCGCCGGCGGCCGGCGTGGTAGGTCAGACCCGTGCCTGCAGGAATCAGCCGGCCGACGATCACGTTTTCCTTCAGGCCGCGCAGGTTGTCGCGGGTGCCGCGCACGGCGGCCTCGGTCAGGACCCGGGTGGTTTCCTGGAAGGACGCCGCCGAGATGAACGACTCGGTGGCCAGGGACGCCTTGGTGATGCCCAGCAGGACCGGATCGGCCTGGGCCGGCAGCTCGTTGCGGGCCACCAGCTTGGCGTTCTCCTCGATCATGCGTTGCTTCTCGACCTGCTCGCCGGCCAGGAACTTGCTGTTGCCGGGGTCGGTGATTTCCACCTTGCGCAGCATCTGGCGGGTGATCACTTCGATGTGCTTGTCGTTGATCTTCACGCCCTGCAGGCGGTAGACATCCTGGATTTCCTTGACCAGATAGGCCGCCAGCGGCTCGACACCCAGCAGGCGCAGGATGTCCTGCGGGCTCGGCTCGCCGTCCACGATGGTTTCGCCCTTGGCCACGTGCTCGCCTTCGAACACGATGATCTGACGGAACTTGGGAATCAGCTCCTCGTGCTCGGTGCCGTCGGTGTCCTTGATGATCAGGCGCTGCTTGCCCTTGGTGTCCTTGCCGAAGCTGACCACGCCCGATCGCTCGGCCAGGATCGCAGGATCCTTGGGCTTGCGCGCTTCGAACAGGTCGGCCACGCGCGGCAGACCGCCGGTGATGTCGCGGGTCTTGGACGCTTCCTGCGGCACCTTGGTGACCACGTCGCCCACGCCGACGGCGGCGCCGTCCTGCAGGTTGACGACCGAACGCGGCGGCAGCAGGTACTGCGCCGGCAGGTCGGTGCCCGGGATGTTCAGGTCATTGCCGTCGGCGTCGACGATGCGCACCAGCGGACGCAGGTCCTTGCCCTGCGAGCCACGACGCTTCGGATCGGTGATCTCGCGCGAGGCCAGGCCGGTCAGCTCGTCGGTCTTCTCGATGACGGTGATGCCGTCGACGAAGTCCACGAAGCGCACGAACCCGGCCACTTCCGACACGATCGGGTGGTTGTGCGGATCCCAGTTGGCCACGGTCTGGCCAGCCTTGACCGGATCGCCGTCCTTGACATTGATGGTCGCGCCGTAGGTCAGCTTGTAGCGCTCGCGCTCACGGCCGTGAGCGTCCAGCACCGACAGTTCGCCCGAGCGCGACACGGCCACCAGGTTGCCGCTGGCGTGTTCGACCGACTTGAGGTTGTTGAACTTGACCGAGCCGGTGGTCTTGACCGTGATGTTGTCCACCGCTGCCGCACGCGAGGCCGCGCCACCGATGTGGAACGTGCGCATGGTCAGCTGGGTGCCGGGCTCACCGATCGACTGGGCGGCGATCACGCCGACCGCTTCGCCGATGTTGACGGTGTGGCCGCGGGCCAGGTCGCGCCCGTAGCACAGCGCGCACACGCCGAACTCCGAAGTGCAGGTGATGGTCGAGCGGACCTTCAGTGCCTGCACGCTGGCGTCCTCGAGCTTCTGCACCCACGCTTCGTCCAGCAGCGTGTTGCGGGTGACGATCGGATCCTCGTCGTTGCCCGGCAGGAACACGTCCTCGGCCACGATCCGGCCCAGCACGCGCTCGCGCAGCGGCTCGACCACATCGCCGCCTTCCACGATCGGGGTCATGGTCAGACCTTCCGAGGTGCCGCAATCGACTTCGGTGATCACCACGTCCTGGGCCACGTCGACTAGGCGACGGGTCAGGTAACCGGAGTTGGCGGTCTTCAGCGCGGTATCGGCCAGGCCCTTGCGGGCACCGTGGGTGGAGTTGAAGTACTCCTGCACGTTCAGGCCTTCGCGGAAGTTGGCCTTGATCGGCGTCTCGATGATCGAGCCATCGGGACGGGCCATCAGGCCGCGCATGCCGGCCAGCTGGCGGATCTGGGCCTGGCTGCCGCGGGCACCGGAGTCGGCCATGATGTACAGCGAGTTCATCGACTTCTCGTTGATGGTCTCGCCCTTGGCGTTGACCACCTTCTCGGTGCCGATGGTGTCCATCATCGCCTTGGCGATGCGCTCGTTGGTCCGCGACCAGATGTCCACGACCTTGTTGTAGCGCTCGCCGGCGGTCACCAGGCCGGACTGGTACTGTTCCTGGATCTCCAGCACTTCCTGCTCGGCCTCGCTCAGGATGCTCTTCTTCTCCTCGGGGATGACCATGTCGTTGATGCCGATCGACACGCCGGCGCGGGTGGCGTAGGCAAAGCCGGTGTACATCAGCTTGTCGGCGAACACCACCGTGTCCTTCAGGCCCAGCTGGCGGTAGCTGGAGTTGATCAGGCGCGAGATGTTCTTCTTGGTCAGGTCGGTGTTGGCCAGCGCAAACGGCAGGCCATCGGGCAGGATTTCGGCCAGCAGCGCACGCCCGATCGTGGTCTCCACGATCGCGGTCTTCTTCTCCCGGCTGCCGTCCTCGCCGATCACCGTCTCGGTGATGCGGACCTTGACCTTGGCATGCAGTTCCACCACCCGGTTGTCGTAGGCGCGCTTGACTTCGGCGATGTTGGCAAAGGCCATGCCCTCGCCCTTCTTGTTTTCCAGCGCGCGGGTCATGTAGTACAGGCCCAGCACCACGTCCTGCGAGGGCACGATGATCGGCTCGCCATTGGCCGGCGACAGGATGTTGTTGGAGGACATCATCAGCGCACGCGCTTCGAGCTGGGCTTCCAGCGAGAGCGGCACGTGCACGGCCATCTGGTCACCGTCGAAGTCGGCGTTGAACGCGGTGCAGACCAGCGGATGCAGCTGGATGGCCTTGCCTTCGATCAGCACCGGCTCGAACGCCTGGATGCCCAGGCGATGCAGGGTCGGTGCACGATTCAGCAGCACCGGATGCTCGCGGATGACTTCTTCCAGGATGTCCCAGACTTCGCCTTCCTCGCGCTCGACCAGCTTCTTGGCCGCCTTGATGGTGGTGGCCAGGCCGCGACGCTGCAGCTTGGCAAACACGAACGGCTTGAACAGCTCAAGCGCCATCTTCTTGGGCAGGCCGCACTGGTGCAGCTTCAGGTACGGACCGACCACGATGACCGAACGGCCCGAGTAGTCCACACGCTTGCCCAGCAGGTTCTGGCGGAAGCGGCCCTGCTTGCCCTTGATCATGTCGGCCAGCGACTTGAGCGGGCGCTTGTTGGTGCCGGTGATGGCGCGGCCGCGGCGGCCGTTGTCCATCAGCGCGTCAACCGACTCCTGCAGCATGCGCTTTTCGTTGCGCACGATGATGTCCGGCGCATTGAGCTCCAGCAGCCGGCGCAGGCGGTTGTTGCGGTTGATGACGCGCCGGTACAGGTCGTTCAGGTCCGAGGTCGCGAAGCGGCCGCCATCCAGCGGCACCAGCGGACGCAGGTCCGGCGGCAGCACCGGCAGCACGGTCATGACCATCCATTCCGGACGATTGCCCGACTCGAGGAAGGCTTCGACCAGCTTGATCCGCTTGGTCAGGCGCTTGAGCTTGGTTTCCGAACCGGTGCTGGCGATTTCCTCGCGCAGCTTGACCATCTCGGCCTGCAGGTCGATGCCGCGCAGCAACTCGAACACCGCTTCGGCGCCCATGGCGGCATCGAAGTCGTCGCCGTGCTCCTGGCGCGCAATCATGTACTGCTCTTCGTTGAGCAGCTGGCGGCTTTCCAGCGGGGTCAGGCCCGGCTCGGTCACCACGTAGGCTTCGAAGTACAGCACCCGCTCGATGTCGCGCAGGGTCATGTCCAGCATCAGGCCGATGCGCGAGGGCAGCGACTTGAGGAACCAGATGTGCGCGACCGGCGAGGCCAGGTCGATGTGGCCCATGCGCTCGCGGCGCACCTTGGCCAGGGTGACCTCGGTGCCGCACTTCTCGCAGACCACGCCGCGGTGCTTCATGCGCTTGTACTTGCCGCACAGGCACTCGTAGTCCTTGATCGGCCCGAAGATGGCGGCGCAGAACAGGCCGTCGCGCTCGGGCTTGAAGGTCCGGTAGTTGATGGTTTCCGGCTTCTTCACTTCGCCGAAGGACCACGAGCGGATCAGGTCCGGGGAGGCCAGCGCGATCTTGATCGCGTCGAAGTCCAGGGTCTGGCGCTGCTGGTTGAAGAGGTTGAGCAGGTCTTTCATTGGGGTTTCTCCAGGTCGGAGGAATTCGTATCAAAGATGGGCTGAAAGGCTGTTCGTCGGGACCCGGGACCGGGGACCGGGGACCCGGAAAGTCAAAAGCACCTGGCTCCTGACTTTCCCGGGTCCCGGGTCCCCGGTCCCGAATCCCGGCTACATCAGTTGTCTTCCAGCTCCATGTTGATGGCCAGCGAGCGGATTTCTTTCACCAACACGTTGAAGGACTCCGGCATGCCCGCGACCATCTCGTGTTCGCCATCGACGATGTTCTTGTACATCTGGTTGCGGCCCTGCACGTCGTCGGACTTGACCGTGAGCATTTCCTGCAGGGTGTGCGCCGCGCCGTAGGCTTCCAGCGCCCAGACTTCCATTTCGCCGAAGCGCTGGCCACCGAACTGCGCCTTGCCGCCCAGCGGCTGCTGGGTGACCAGCGAGTACGGGCCGGTCGAACGGGCGTGCATCTTGTCGTCGACCAGGTGGTTCAGCTTGAGCATGTGCATGTAGCCCACGGTGGTGTGGCGATCGAATGCCTCGCCGGTGCGCCCGTCATACAGCTGGGTCTGGCCACTGGTGGGCAGGTCGGCCAGCTCGAGCATGTGCTTGATCTCGCTTTCCGCCGCGCCGTCGAACACCGGGGTGGCCATCGGCACGCCATCGGTGAGGTTCTTGGCCAGGGCGATCAGCTCGGCGTCACTGAACTGCGACAGGTCCACGCGGTCCTCGCCCAGCTTCTGGTCGTGGTTGTAGATCTGGGCCAGGAAGGCACGCAGGTCGCTCACCGCAGCCTGGGCCTCGAGCATGCCCTGGATCTTGCGACCCAGGCCCTTGGCGGCCCAGCCCAGATGCACTTCCAGGACCTGGCCGATGTTCATGCGCGAAGGCACGCCCAGCGGGTTCAGCACGATGTCCACGGTCTCGCCGTTGGCCATGTACGGCATGTCCTCCACCGGCACGATGGTCGACACCACGCCCTTGTTGCCATGACGGCCGGCCATCTTGTCGCCCGGCTGGATCCGCCGCTTCACGGCCAGGAACACCTTGACCATCTTCAGTACGCCCGGGGCCAGGTCGTCGCCGGCGGTGATCTTGCCGCGCTTGTCGGCGAAGCGACGCTCGAACTCCTTCTCGTGCGCCTGGATCTGCTTCTGGGCGCGCTCGATGGCGTCGGCAGCGTCGTCGTCCTTCATGCGGATCGCGAACCAGTCGGCCTTCTTCAGGCCGTCCAGGTAGGCGTCAGTGATGGTGTCGCCCTTCTTCAGGTTGGTGCCACCGTTGGCGACCTTGCCCACCAGCTGCCCGCGAAGACGCGCGAAGATCGCGTTCTCCAGGATCCGGAACTGGTCGTCGAAGTCCTTCTTGACCCGCTTGATCTCCGATTCCTCGATCTGGCGCGCGCGCTTGTCCTTCTCGATGCCGTCACGGGTGAAGACCTGCACGTCGATGACCACCCCGTCCATGCCCGGGGGCACGCGCAGCGAGCTGTCCTTCACGTCCGAAGCCTTCTCGCCGAAGATCGCGCGCAGCAGCTTCTCTTCCGGGGTCAGCTGGCTCTCGCCCTTGGGCGTGACCTTGCCGACCAGGATGTCGCCAGCGCGCACTTCGGCGCCGATGTACACCACGCCGGATTCGTCCAGGCGGTTCAGTGCGCTCTCGGACACGTTGGGAATGTCGGCCGAGATCTCCTCCGGACCCAGCTTGGTGTCGCGCGCTTGGACGGTGAGTTCCTCGATGTGGATGGTGGTGTAGCGATCCTCTTCCACCACGCGCTCGGACAGCAGGATGGAGTCTTCGAAGTTGTAGCCGTTCCACGGCATGAACGCGATCAGCATGTTCTGGCCCAGGGCCAGTTCGCCGATGTCGGTGGACGGGCCGTCGGCCAGCACGTCGCCACGGGCCACCACGTCACCCACGTTCACCAGCGGGGTCTGGTTGATGCAGGTGTTCTGGTTGGAGCGGGTGTACTTGATCAGCGAATAGATATCCACGCCGGCATCGTGCTCGCCGGAGATCTCCTCCTCGTTGACCTTGACCACGATGCGCGCCGCATCGATCTGCACCACCTCGCCGCCGCGACGGGCGTTGACGGTCACACCGGAGTCGCGCGCCACGGCGCGCTCGATGCCGGTGCCGACCAGCGGCTTCTGCGAACGCAGCGTCGGCACGGCCTGGCGCTGCATGTTGGCGCCCATCAGCGCGCGGTTGGCGTCATCGTGCTCCAGGAACGGCACCAGCGCGGCGGCGATGGACACGGTCTGCATGGGCGAGACGTCCATGAAGTCCACTTCCGCCGGCGGCTTGAGCAGCGATTCGCCCTGGAAGCGGCACGGCACGAACTGCTCGGTCAGACGGCTCTTGGCATCGTGCAGCGCATTGGCCTGGGCGATGACGTACTCGTTCTCCTCGATCGCCGAGAGGTATTCGATCTCGTCGGTGATCTGGCCGTCCACGACCTTGCGGTACGGCGTCTCGAGGAAGCCATAGGCGTTGGTGCGGGCATACACGGCCAGCGAGTTGATCAGGCCGATGTTCGGGCCTTCCGGGGTCTCGATGGTGCAGACCCGGCCGTAATGGGTCGGATGCACGTCGCGCACTTCGAAGCCGGCGCGCTCGCGGGTCAGGCCGCCCGGGCCAAGGGCCGAGACGCGACGCTTGTGGGTGACTTCCGACAGCGGGTTGTTCTGGTCCATGAACTGGGACAGCTGCGAGGAACCGAAGAATTCCTTGATCGCCGCGGCCACCGGCTTGGCGTTGATCAGCTCCTGCGGGGTCAGGCCCTCGGACTCGGCCATCGACAGGCGCTCCTTGACCGCACGCTCGACCCGGACCAGGCCCACGCGGAACACGTTCTCGGCCATTTCGCCGACCGAACGCACGCGCCGGTTGCCCAGGTGATCGATGTCGTCCACCACGCCGCGGCCGTTGCGGATCTCGGTCAGGGTCTGGATCACTTCCAGGATGTCCGAGGTATCGCCATTGGTGGCGACCAGACGCTTGGATTCCTCGTCGTTGCGGGCGCTGAAGTACTTGTGGTCGTACAGGACCGACTCGCCGGTGGTTTCCTTGCGGCCCACGCGGCGGTTGAACTTCATGCGGCCGACGCTGGACAGGTCATAGCGCTCGAAGGTGAAGAACAGGTTGTGGAACAGGTTCTGCGCGGCGTCCTTGGTCGGCGGCTCGCCCGGACGCATCATCCGGTAGATCTCCACCAGCGCTTCGAGCTGGGTCCTGGTCGGATCGATGCGCAGGGTGTTGGACAGGTAGGCGCCACGGTCCAGGTCGTTCACCCACAGGGTGCCGACCGTTTCCACGCCGGCCTTGCGGAACGCGGCCAGCTGCTCTTCGGTGATCTCATCGTTGGCACTGGCCAGCAGTTCGCCGGTCGCCGGATCGACCACGTCGTGCGACAAGATGCGGGTGATCAGGTATTCGTCCGGCACGGCCAGGGCGGCCACGCCAGCGGCCTCGAGCTGCTTGACATGGCGGGCGGTGATGCGCTTGCCGGCCTCGACGATGACCTTGTCGCCATCGGCCAGGTCGAAGTTCAGCGTTTCGCCGCGCAGGCGCTCGGGCACCAGCTCAAGCTGCACGCCTTCCTTGGGGTCGATGTGGAAGGTGTTGATCTCGAAGAAATGGTTGAGCATCTCCTCGTTGTTGTAGCCCAGCGCGCGCAGCAGGATCGACACCGGCAGCTTGCGGCGACGGTCGATGCGGGTGAACAGCGCGTCCTTGGGGTCGAACTCGAAGTCCAGCCAGGAGCCGCGGTAGGGAATGATGCGGGCGCTGTACAGCAGCTTGCCCGAGCTGTGGGTCTTGCCCCGGTCGTGGTCGAAGAACACGCCCGGCGAACGATGCAGCTGGGAGACGATCACCCGCTCGGTGCCATTGACGATGAAGGTGCCGTTGTCGGTCATCAGCGGGATTTCGCCCAGATAGACCTCCTGCTCCTTCACGTACTTGATGGCCTTGGTCGAGGACTCACGGTCGTAGATCACCAGGCGCACGGTCACCCGCAGCGGGGCGCCGTAGCTCATGCCGCGCTGGCGGCACTCGCGCTCGTCGAACGCCGGCTCGCCCAGCTTGTAGCCGACATATTCCAGCGCGGCGTTGCCGGAGTAGCTGGAAATCGGGAACACCGACTTCAGCGCGGCGTGCAGGCCGCGGTCCTGGCGCTTGGCGGGGTCAACGCGCTCCTGCAGGAAGTCGCGGTAGGAATCGACCTGAATGGCGAGCAGGAACGGGACCTCCAGGATCGACCGCTGCTTGCCGAAGTCCTTGCGGATGCGCTTTTTTTCCGTGAACGAGTATGTCGTCGACATGGGGACATTGCCTCTGGCATCTGAGGAGCCACGCGTCCGCGGCCCCAGGGGGAACATTCTTTCGAATGGGAAGAACTGTCAGTTGGAAGTCGCTGGTATTGCCGGCACCAGCACGCCATCTCCCGCTACTTCCAACTACCAACTCGTGGGTTTTCTCGGCCGCGTCCGCGGCCCACTGCACCTGCGCTGCGGTCCTTGCGAGCGCCTTTCAACAACGACCGAAGGCCAGGGGCTTTCGCCCCCGGCCTGTGGGTGTCGCCGATGCAACCTGGCGACGAATTGCGGTTACTTCACTTCGACGGTCGCGCCTGCGGCCTCGAGGTCCTTCTTCATCTTTTCTGCGTCTTCCTTCGACACGCCTTCCTTGAGCACGCCACCGGCCTCGGTGAGGTCCTTGGCTTCCTTCAGACCCAGGCCGGTGATGACACGGACAGCCTTGATGACGTCGACCTTCTTGGCGCCAGCTTCCTTGAGGATGACGTTGAACTCGGTCTGCTCTTCAACCACGGCAGCGGCGGCGGCCGGGCCAGCAGCAACAACCGGGGCGGCGGCGGACACGCCAAACTTCTCTTCGATCGCCTTGACCAGCTCCATGACTTCCATGAGGGTCTTTTCGGCGATGGCGTCGACGATCTGTTCGTTGGACAGGGACATTGTAATTACCTTCGGTCAATATTCTGGAATGGGATACGGAAATTAAGCCGTTTCAGCCGGGGCTTGCGCCTCGACCGACGCTGCCTGGTCACCACCGCCCTGCTTGTCGGCCACGGCCTTGACGGCGCGGGCGAACATGGCGGCAGGTTCAGCCAGGACGCGGGCGAGCATGGCCAGGGCCTGATCGCGGGTCGGCAGCGAAGCCAGGACGTCGACGTGGCTGGCCGGGTACAGCTGGCCACCGACGGCGACCACCTTGGGCTGCAGCTTGTCGTTGCTCTTGGCGAATTCCTTGATCAGGCGACCGGCAGCGCCGGGCTCCTCGGTCGAGAACGCGTACAGCAGCGGGCCGACCAACGAGTCCTTGGTGCACTCGTACTCGGTACCTTCCACTGCACGGGCGGCCAAGGTGTTCTTGACGACCCGCAGGTACACGCCGGACTCACGCGCCTGCTTGCGCATCGCGGTCATCTGACTGACCGTGGTGCCTGCGTACTCGGCGGCGATCAAGGAGTGCGCCTTGGCGGCGACCTCTGCCAGCTCGGCGACAACTTCTTGCTTCTGGGACAGATTGAGAGCCATTAATCACTCCTCTTGTGAACTCCGCTCACGGCTCCTGCCGCTTGCGGTCCAGGGCAGCGTCCATCCTGGACGCCGGGGATGCGATGCACCCCATCTGGTGGCCTTATCAACTGGCGCCCGAACCGGGAAACCAGAACAAACCGATGAAGGCGGCACCATCTGCGCGGGCTGGCCATCAGGCCAATCAAGCAGTCCCGCTAGCGCCGACGCCGAATCCCTGCCAGGACCGAGCTTCCCTGCCCGTCGTCGGAGCGCGCTGACCGCACCTGCGGTCTTTGACGGCTGTCGCTTTTGGCCAATGAAGCCTTTCACGACCGCCCCCAAACTTTTCACCGTCATCCCCGCGGCTCTTAACAGCCGGATGGCTGGTCAAGCGGAGAGCCCGGCGACTTGAATCTTTCCGGCGACCCGAAGCGTTGCTTCAAGTCGCTGGATCCCCGCCTTCGCGGGGATGACGATTTGACAAAGCCGCGCGCAAGGCGCGCGGGTCAAATCGTCACTTCAGGCTCAGCGAGGACTGGTCCACGGTCACGCCGGGGCCCATGGTCGAGCTGAGCGAGATCTTCTGCAGGTACTGGCCCTTGGCGGTGGACGGCTTGGCCTTGACCAGGTCAGCCAGCAGTGCCTGCAAGTTGTCTTTCAGCGCTTCGTCCTCGAAGGAGGCCTTGCCGATGGTGCAGTGGATGATGCCGCCCTTGTCGGTGCGGTAGCGGACCTGGCCCGACTTGGCATTCCTCACCGCCTCACCCGGGTTCGGCGAGACCGTGCCGACCTTGGGGTTGGGCATCAGGCCGCGCGGGCCGAGGAGCTGGCCCAGCTTGCCGACCACGCGCATGGCGTCCGGGGTGGCGATGACCACGTCGTAGTTCAGGTCGCCGGCCTGCATCTTCTCGGCCAGATCGTCCATGCCGACCGCTTCGGCGCCAGCGGCCAGGGCTTCGTCAGCCTTGGCGCCGGCCGGGGCGAATACCGCCACCCGCACCGACTTGCCGGTACCGGCCGGCAGCACGGTCGAACCGCGCACCTGCTGGTCGGACTTCTTGGCGTCCACGCCCAGGCGCACGGCCACGTCAATGGATTCGACGAACTTGGACCTGGTGGCGCCCTTGAGGATCTTCACGGCCTCGTCAAAGGCATATGCCTTGCCGGGGGTTACGGCGGCCTGGATGGCCTTCTGTCGCTTGCTCAATGCCATCTCTCAGCCCTCCACCGTCAGACCCATGGAACGGGCCGAGCCCGCAATCGTACGCACCGCTGCTTCCAGTTCGGCGGCCGTCAGGTCGGCCTGCTTGGCAGTGGCGATTTCTTCCAGCTGCTTGCGGGTGACCTTGCCCACCTTTTCGGTGTTCGGGCGCTTGGAACCGGAGGCGACGCCAGCGGCCTTCTTCAGCAAGACCGAAGCCGGGGTCGACTTGGTGACGAAGGTGAAGGTACGATCCGAGTAGGCCGTGATGATGACCGGGGTCGGCAGACCCGGCTCGAGCTTCTGCGTGGCGGCGTTGAACGCCTTGCAGAACTCCATGATGTTCAGGCCGCGCTGACCCAGCGCAGGGCCGACCGGCGGCGAGGGATTGGCCTGGCCGGCCTTCACCTGCAGCTTGATGTAACCGACAACTTTCTTTGCCATTTCAATGCTCTCCGGGTACTAGCGCCTGGGCTTCAGGCTCCCCATCGGATCGGGAAAATCACGCGTCCCGACATCGCGTATCGCTTGCGACAAAGGCCACCTGCGAGGGTGGCCATTGGCTTGCCCGGCTCGACCGGACAGGGAGCCGCGCACTATATCAGGTTTTTTGCCACCCGGCGCGCGCGTGGGCGGCGCCGGGCGACCCGGATCAGGCCTTCTCGACCTGGCCGAATTCGAGCTCCACCGGGGTGGAGCGGCCAAAGATGAGCACGGCCACGCGCAGGCGGCTCTTCTCGTAGTTGACCTCTTCGACCACGCCGTTGAAGTCGTTGAACGGGCCATCGACCACCCGGACCAGCTCGCCCGGCTCGAACAGCACCTTGGGACGGGGCTTTTCCACGCCTTCCTGAACACGATCCAGGATGGCGGCCGCCTCTTCGTCTCGGATCGGCAACGGACGGTCGGCGGTGCCACCGATGAAACCCAGGACCTTGCCGGTTTCCTTCACCAGGTGCCAGGACTCGTTGTCGATGCGCGGGATCCCGCCTTCCTCGTGGGTCTCGATCTGGACCAGCACGTAGCCGGGGAAGAACTTGCGCTCGGAGCGCCGCTTCTGGCCGGCGCGCATCTCCACGACCTCCTCGGTCGGCACCAGCACGTCACCGAAGCGCTCCTCCATGCCGTTGCGGACGATGCGATCGCGCAGCGCCTGCGCCACCGACTTCTCGAAGCCCGAATAGGCATGTACCACGTACCAACGCTTCACAGCTCAATTCTCCTCAACGACCCATCGTGAACAGTTTTTCGATCATCCACTGGATGCCGAAATCGAAGCCAGCCAGGATCAGGCTGAGGATCAACACCACCACCATCACCACCCAGGTCATGCGCAGCGATTCCTGGCGCGTGGGCCAGACCACCTTGCGCAGCTCGAAGCGGGATTCGGACAGGAACTCGAGCGTGTCCTTGCCCTTGGCCGTGGAAATGAACACCGCAGCACCAGCCACCAGGCCCGCCACGACCGCCAGTGCACGCAGCGGCGTGGCCCACTGACCGGCAAACCACCACCACACCACCAGGCCTGCCACCACCAGTGCCGCGGCCGCCACATACTTGGCCATGTCGGCGCCGGAGGTGCCTGCCGCCTTGGATTGCTGGATCTTGCTGTTCATTGAACTCGAATGTGCCGCCTTGCACTGCACCGGCGCCGGTCGGCGACGGGACGAACGGGACAGTGGCACGCCAGGAGGGACTCGAACCCCCAACCTGCGGTTTTGGAGACCGCTGCTCTGCCAATTGAGCTACTGGCGTATTAACTGCAAAGGCACAGGCGAATCAGAGCTCGCCTGTGCCGGTTCTGGATCCCCGCCTGCGCGGGGATGATGTTCCGGCAAAGCCTTCGCGTCCACCTGGATCCCCGCCTGCGCGGGGATGATGTTCCGGCAAAGCCTTCGCGTCCACCTGGATCCCCGCCTGCGCGGGGATGATGTTCCGGCAAAGGCGTTCGCGCGGGTGCGCGAACGCGCCGTCACATCACTTGATGATCTTGGACACGACGCCGGCGCCGACGGTGCGGCCGCCTTCGCGGATCGCAAAGCGCAGGCCCTCGTCCATCGCCACCGGGTTGATCAGCGCCACCACCATCTTCACATTGTCGCCCGGCATCACCATCTCGGTGCCTTCCGGCAGCTGCACCGCACCAGTGATGTCGGTGGTGCGGAAGTAGAACTGCGGACGGTAGCCCTTGAAGAACGGGGTGTGGCGGCCGCCCTCGTCCTTGCTCAGCACGTAGACCTCGGCCTCGAACTCGGTGTGCGGCTTGATCGAACCGGGCTTGCACAGGACCTGACCACGCTCGACGTCGTCGCGCTTGGTGCCGCGCAGCAGCAGACCGGCATTGTCGCCTGCCTGGCCCTGGTCCAGCAGCTTGCGGAACATCTCCACGCCGGTCACGGTGGTCTTCTGAGTCGGGCGGATGCCCACGATCTCGATTTCGTCGCCGACCTTGATCACGCCGCGCTCGATCCGGCCGGTCACCACCGTGCCGCGGCCGGAAATCGAGAACACGTCTTCGACCGGCATCAGGAACGCCTTGTCCACGTCGCGCTCGGGCAGCGGGATCCAGGTGTCCAGCGCCTCGACCAGCTTCAGGATCGACGGCACCCCGATCTCGCTCTGGTCGCCGTCCAGCGCCAAACGGGCCGAGCCGGTGACGATGGGCGTGTCATCGCCGGGGAAGTCGTACTTGCTCAGCAGCTCGCGCACTTCCATCTCGACCAGCTCGAGCAGCTCGGCATCGTCGACCAGGTCGGCCTTGTTCAGGTAGACCACGATGTACGGCACGCCCACCTGGCGGGCCAGCAGGATGTGCTCGCGGGTCTGCGGCATCGGGCCGTCCGCGGCCGAGCACACCAGGATCGCCCCGTCCATCTGCGCCGCACCGGTGATCATGTTCTTGACATAGTCGGCGTGGCCCGGGCAATCCACGTGCGCGTAGTGGCGGTTGGCCGATTCGTATTCCACGTGCGCGGTGGAGATCGTGATCCCGCGTGCCTTCTCTTCCGGCGCCGCGTCGATCGCGTCATAGGCCTTGAACTCGCCACCGAAACGCTCGGCGCTGACCTTGGTCAGTGCGGCGGTCAGCGTGGTCTTGCCATGGTCCACATGACCGATGGTGCCCACGTTCACGTGCGGCTTGGTGCGCTCGAACTTACCCTTTGCCATGGCTGCGTATTCTCGGATCGTTAGATAAGAGGGTGAAACGGGACTGCTTGGATGGTGCTCACGAAAGGAATCGAACCTTCGACCTCCTCCTTACCAAGGAGGTGCTCTACCGACTGAGCTACGTGAGCGTGAAACCCTTGGTGTCGCTGCGGCGCAAGCTGACGACGATGGAAGCTCAATGGAGCGGGAGACGGGAATCGAACCCGCACCATCAGCTTGGAAGGCTGAGGTTCTACCGTTGAACTACTCCCGCGCCGGGATACCGCAACAACGAAAAACTGATGAAATTGGTGGAGGGAGGTGGATGACTCGGGACTTCGTCCCTCGCCCTCCGGGCCGCACCTCCGGTGCGTTCAGAAGCCCCTTCGGGACTTCTGTCGAACCACTCGGCGGTTCTCACCCACCTCGCGCTCCGCTTGTCCGAACATCGCCAGCAACTGCCACATCCGGATCCTGCAATTTGGTGGAGGGAGGTGGATGACTCGGGACTTCGTCCCTCGCCCTCCGGGCCGCACCTCCGGTGCGTTCAGAAGCCCCTTCGGGACTTCTGTCGAACCACTCGGCGGTTCTCACCCACCTCGCGCTCCGCTTGTCCGAACATCGCCAGCAACTGCCACATCCGGATCCTGCAATTTGGTGGAGGGAGGTGGATGACTCGGGACTTCGTCCCTCGCCCTCCGGGCCGCACCTCCGGTGCGTTCAGAAGCCCCTTCGGGACTTCTGTCGAACCACTCGGCGGTTCTCACCCACCTCGCGCTCCGCTTGTCCGAACATCGCCAGCAACTGCCACATCCGGATCCTGCAATTTGGTGGAGGGAGGTGGATTCGAACCACCGAAGGCGTAAGCCAGCAGATTTACAGTCTGCCCCCGTTGGCCGCTTGGGTATCCCTCCGATCCTGCCTGGGGTCCCGACCTGGTGGGGCCGGGGTGAAACAGCCGGAGATTCTGGCGCCAGATCCATGCCCTGTCAACGACAAATCACCGATTTCCTGCCCGAGACGGCCGGCGCGCCGGATCTGGCACCCGCCCGCTGCAAGGACCGCCCGCGGCGGTGCGATCGCAGGGCGCGCATTGTGGCAGGCATGTGCGGTCACGGGAAGCACCCGGGCTTTGTTCCAACGCACACCGCACCCGCGCCGCCGGCCACGCGGGTCCTGCGCGCCTCAGAATTCGCTCACACGTTGAAGCGGAAATGCAGGATGTCACCTTCCTGCACCTTGTAGTCCTTGCCTTCCAGGCGCAGGCGCCCGGCTTCCTTGCAGCCGGCTTCACCCTTGTACTTGATGAAATCGTCGTAGCTCATCGTCTCGGCGCGGATGAAGCCCTTCTCGAAGTCGGTATGGATCACCGCTGCCGCCTTGGGCGCGGTCGAGCCGGCCTTGACCGTCCACGCGCGCACCTCCTGCACTCCGGCGGTGAAGTAGGTCTGCAGGCCCAGCAGCTGGTAGGCGGCGTAGATCACCCGGTTCAGGCCGGGCTCTTCCAGCCCCAGGTCGGCCAGGAAGGCATCGCGGTCGGCGTCGTCCAGCTGCGCCAGCTCTTCCTCGATCGCGGCCGAGACCGGGACCACGCGCGCGCCTTCCTGCTCGGCGCGGGCGCGCACGGCATCCAGGTGCGGGTTGTTCTCGAAGCCGTCCTCGAGCACGTTGGCGATGTACATCACCGGCTTGAGGGTCAGCAGGAACAGATCGCGCACCAGCGCCCTTTGTTCCTCGTCCAGGCCCGCGCGGCGGGCGGGGATGCCGTCGTTGAGCGCGGCCTGCAGCCTGGCCAGCACCGGCTTGCGTGCGGCCGCTTCCTTGTCCCCGCCCTTGGCGCTGCGTTCGGCGCGGTTGAGCGCCTTTTCCACGCTGTCAAGGTCGGCCAGGGCCAGCTCGGTATCGATGGTCTCGATGTCCGAGATCGGGTCGACCTTGTTATTGACGTGGATCACGTCGTCGTTCTCGAAGCAGCGCACCACGTGGGCGATCGCATCGACTTCGCGGATATGCGAGAGGAACTTGTTGCCCAGGCCCTCGCCGCTGGCCGCGCCGGCCACCAGGCCGGCAATGTCGACGAACTCCACTGCCGTGGGCACCACCCTGTGCGGCTTGACGATCTCGGCCAGCGCCTTCAGCCGCGGATCGGGCACCGGCACGATGCCCACGTTGGGTTCGATGGTGCAGAACGGGAAGTTGGCCGCGGCGATGCCGGCCTTGGTCAGCGCGTTGAAGAGGGTCGACTTGCCGACGTTCGGCAGGCCCACGATGCCGCATTTAATTCCCATGACGGTCTCCGGGACTCGGGACCCGGGACCCGGGACTTGCCAAACCACGGCGCTCTTGCACGTTCATTCGCAGCAATCCTATGTTCAAAGTAAAACCGGGTGACAGCACACGCCCAGGGTTCATCTCTTCCCAGTGCCGAGTCCCGAGCCCAGAGTCCCGGCTGTATGCAGCCGTTTCATCGCCTCGTTGAAATCACCCGAGACCGCCAGCGGCAGCACCTCCAGTGCCGACTCGATCGCGCGCCCGATCAGGATCTCGTCCTCGGCGCCCGGACGGCCCAGCACCCAGCCGGTGACCTTGTCCTTGTGGCCGGGATGGCCGATGCCGATGCGCAGGCGCCCAAAGCGCCCATGCCCCAGCAGCTGCATGGTGTCGCGCAGGCCATTCTGGCCGCCGTGTCCGCCATCGAATTTCAACCGGGCCACGCCCGCGGGCAGGTCCAGTTCGTCGTGTGCCAGCAGCGCCTGTTCGGGCTGGAGCTTCCAGAACCGCAGCGCGGCGGCGACCGACTTGCCCGACAGGTTCATGTAGGTCGACGGCTTGAGCAGTCGTACCGTCTGGCCGTTGATGCCGACTTGCGCGGTTTCGCCGAACACCTTGGCCTCCGGCGCAAACCGTGCGCCTTGCTGCAGGGCCAGGGCGTCCACAAAACGGAACCCGGCGTTATGCCGGGTCCGCGCGTATTCGGGTCCAGGATTGCCCAGCCCGACGATGAGGCGTACGCCTTCCATGCAAGCGGTTGGATCCGACTCCCCCGCGCCGACATCAGCCAGCGCGGAGGGGCTGGATCACTTCTGGCTCTCGTCCTTGGCCACCTTGGCGGCCGGGACTTCGGCGATGCCGCCTTCGGCTTCCGGCTCTTCCTCGACCTTGGCGAACTTGGCGATGACCACGGCCGTATCGTGTTCCTTGCCCAGCTTCAGCTCAGGAATCTCCACGCCCTTGGGCAGCTTCAGCTCGGACAGGTGGATCACATCGCCCTGGGCCATGTTGCCCAGGTCGACCTCGATGAACTCGGGCAGGTCGGCCGGCAGGCATTCGACCACCACTTCGTTCAGTTCGTGGGTGATGACCACCTCGGACGACTTGCCGGCCGGCGAGGTTTCCTGGTTCAGGAAGTGCAGCGGCACGGCGGTGCGCAGGGTTTCCCTGTCGTTCACGCGCTGGAAGTCCAGGTGCAGGATCTGCTGCTTGAACGGATGGCGCTGCATGTCACGCAGCAGCACCTTCTGCACGTCGCCATTGAGGCTCAGGTCCAGGATCGACGAGTAGAACCAGTCGTGCTGGCTGGCGGTCCAGACTTCGTTGTGGTTGAGCTGGATACTGACCGGCTTGAGTTCGCCACCGTAGACGATGGCGGGGACGCTACCGGCGCGACGCAGGCGGCGGCTCGCACCCTTCCCCTCGTCTGCGCGGCGCTCCACCTTGATTTGATGTGTCTTGGCCATTTTTTTCACTTCTTTGGTTGAGTAAAACCGCCTCGCGGCGGCGATGCGACTCTTCCGCGACCAGAAGAGCCGTGCCGGGTGCTCGCCGACCTGGCGACCACCCGAAAACGCATGATCAATCCACGTACAGCGAGCTGACCGATTCGCCGAAGGCGATGCGGCGGATGGTCTCGGCCAGCATTCCGGCCACCGACAGCTGGCGGATCGTGGCGCAGGCCGCGGCGGCCGGCGACAGCGGGATCGTGTCGGTGACCACCAGCTCGTCCAGCGCGGACCTGTTGAGGTTGTCCACGGCCGGGCCGGACAGCACCGGATGGGTGCAGTAGGCGGCCACCTTGGTCGCCCCGCGCTCCTTCAGTGCCGCGGCCGCGGCGCACAGGGTGCCGGCGGTATCGACGATATCGTCCACCAGCACGCAGGCCTTGCCTTCCACGTCACCGATGATGTTCATCACCGTGGCCACGTTGGCGCGCGGGCGGCGCTTGTCGATGATCGCCAGGTCCGCATCGTCCAGGCGCTTGGCCACCGCCCGGGCCCGGACCACGCCGCCCACGTCCGGCGAGACCACCACCATGTTCTCGGTGCCGTAGGCGCGCCAGATGTCGGCCAGCAGCAGCGGCGAGGCATACACGTTGTCGACCGGGATATCGAAGAACCCCTGGATCTGGTCGGCGTGCAGGTCCACGGTCAGCACCCGGTCGGCATTGACCGCGCTGAACATCTTGGCCGCGACCTTGGCCGTGATCGGCACCCGCGAGGAACGCAGCCGGCGGTCCTGGCGCGAGTAGCCGAAGTACGGCACCACCGCGGTCACGCTGGCGGCGCTGGCACGCTTGAGCGCGTCGATGATCACCAGCAGTTCCATCAGGTGCTCGGCCGACGGTGCACAGGTCGGCTGGATCACGAACACCTCCTGGCGGCGGACGTTCTCCTCGATCTCCACCTGGACTTCGCCGTCGGAGAAATGCGAGACCATCGCCTTGCCTGGACGCACGCCGAGTTCACGGCAGATGCTCTGGGCCAGGGGCTTGTTGGCGTTGCCGGAAAAGACCAGCAGGCTGCGTTCGTCTTGCACGTGGGGAATCTCGATGGACTGCTGTGGGCTGAACGCTACGCGGGTCCTTTCGCGCACGGAGGGGACTGGCTGGGGCGGCAGGATTCGAACCTGCGAAATGCCGGGATCAAAACCCGGTGCCTTAGGCCGCTTGGCGACGCCCCAGTGAATCAGTTGGTGTGCTGCGCCTTCCCTTCCAGGGCCTCGAGCAGGGGCGAACGGGCCGCACCTGCCACCACCCAGCCGCGCAGGTCCGCAGGCAGCAGCGCCAATCCGGCCTGGGCGGCCTGAAGGCTTGCGAACTCCACGAAACAACCGCTACCGGTCCCCGTCAGCCGTGGCGTCCCGATGCGCGAGAGTGTGGCCAACGCCGCTTCGATGGCAGGCTCACGACGTCGCAGCACCGGCTCGAACACGTTGTCGGGCACCGATCCAGAAAGGAAGTCGGCTATTTTCACGGGTGCGGCAGTGCGCGTCAAATCCGGCGAGGCAAACAGGCGGGCGGTGGCCACGTGGATACCGGGGTCGACCAGCACATACCAGGCCGGCGGCAGGTCCAGCGGGGTGAGCCGTTCGCCCACGCCCTCGGCCCAGGCGTTGCGGCCGCGCACGAACACCGGCACGTCCGCGCCCAGCGCCAGGCCCAGCCCGGCCAGGGCGTCTTCGCCAAGCTCCAGGCCCCACAGCCGGTCCAGCACGCGCAGGACGGTGGCCGCATTGGACGAGCCGCCACCGAGGCCGCCGCCGGCCGGGATCCGTTTTTCGACGCAGATGTCCGCACCTTGGGCGACGTTTGCATGCTCCTGAAGTAGCAACGCGGCCCGAACCAGCAGGTCGTCGGCCTCGGCAACACCGGCCACCGAGGTGCCGACGCGGCTGACCACGCCATCGGCACGCACCCGGATGCCCACCCGATCCCCCCAGTCCAGCAGGCGAAAGGCGCTCTGCAGGTCGTGATAGCCGTCCGCGCGGCGGCCGATGATGCGCAGGCACAGGTTCAGTTTGGCCGGTGCCGGCCACCATGACCAGGCGCCGGGCATCGACGGGCCGCTCATGGCGCCGCGCCGGTCCGCCAGCCGTCGATGATCAGGCGCACGCGCGAATCGCCACGTTCGGCCTCGACCCGCGCCGGCATCGCCGGCACCTCGCCGGCGGCAGGCCGCCAGTCGGTGTAGGTGATGCGCCAACCGCCCTGGCGCAGCGCAGACAAGTAGCCGTCCGCGCCATATTCAATGATGGCTTGTTCAATGATGGCTTGCGGCAGCCCCGGCGCGGCCTGGCCGCGCACCCAGAAAGCCAGTGCCTGCACCGGGATTTCCCAGCCGGTGGCCTCCAGCAGCAACTGACCGGCGTCGGCGCCGCGACGCGGACCGCCATCCAGACCCTCCAGCACCACCTCGGCGGCATCGCCGGTCAGACGCCAGCTCTGGCGGGTGACCGGCGCGCTGAGCGAGACCTCGAAACAATCCCCGCGCTGGGTCCAGTCCAGGCGCCCGCTGCCGCCCTTGTCCGCGCGCCGGATCGCCACCCGACCCTGCAGCGACCAGTCGCGATGCGCGTCCAGCCATTGGACCCGTGCAGCCTGGGCCTGCGCGGCGGTCGCGACATCGACCGCCGACGGCAGGGGCTTGCGCACCGAAGTCCCGACGCAGCCCGCCAGCAGGACCACGGCCAGCAGCGCGAGCGCCCGACCCAGGCAACGGTTCATGCGCCGGTCTGTTCCAGCGCGCGGCGCAGCGAGCGGTTCTCCGGATCCAGCTTGCGCGCCTGATCAAAGTAGCGACGCGCCTCGTCCTTGTGGCCCTGCTCCCACAGCACCTGGCCCAGGTGGGCGGCGATCTCCGGGTCCTTCATCAGGGTGAAGGCGCGGCGCAGCTGGACCAGCGCCTCTTCCTTGCGGCCCATCCGGTAGAGCACCCAGCCATAGCTGTCCAGGATCGCAGGTTCATCCGGCGCGGCGGCGCGGGCACGCTCGATCAGCTCCAGCGCCTCGGTGTAGCGGTCGGTGCGGTCGGCCAGGGTGTAGCCCAGCGCGTTGAGCGCGGCGGTATTGGTCGGATCGGTCACCAGCACCCGGCGCAGGTCGGCCTCGGCGCGGTCGATGCGGTCGCGCCGTTCCCAGGCCAGGCCACGCGCATACAACAGGGCGTTGTCGTCCGGATAGGCGGCCAGACCACGGGCCAGGGCGTCCAGTTCGCCGGGATCGTCGTCATTCTTGCGGCGCAGGTCGGCCTCGAGCAGGTAGGCGTCGCGACGGGCGTCGTCATCGACGCTGGCGTCGGCCTGCAGGGCGTGGACCAGCTCAAAAGCCTCCGGCTTGCGGTCCAGCTGGAACAGCACGTTGGCCGCACGCAGGCGTGCTTCGACCCGGTGCTCGTCGCCGGCGACACCCTGATACCAGTCCAGCGCGTCCTTGAAGCGCTTGAGGTATTCGGCGATCTGGCCCAGCAGCAGGCGCCGGGCCGGATCCTGGCCGGCCGCACTGGCCGCCTTGACCTCGTCGTAGAGCCGGGCCAGGGCGGCGCTGTCGTCGGCCTTGGCCAGCAGCGAGGCGCGCAGGCCGTAGCTGCGGGTGTCCTGCGGACCCTGGGCCAACACCTGGGCAGCCTGTACCGGCAGGCCCAGCGCGTCGAACTCGGCGGCCGTGCCCAGGCGCACGTTGGGATCAGCGGCAGCCTGCCGTTGCAGGCTTTCCAGCACCTGACGGGCCTGCTCGGTCTTGCCGGCCTGGCGCAGCTGGCTGGCGTGCAGCAGCGACACGCGCGGATTGACCGGGAAGCTCTGGATGACCTCGCCGACGATGCGTTCGGCCAACGCCGGCTGGTCCAGCGACTGGGCCAGGCCGCCGAACGCCAGCCACACGTTGAGGTCGTTGGGCAGCGCATTGTCGTCCAGCAGCTGGCCCAACAGCTTGGCCGAGCGGGCCGGGTCGCGGCCGCCACTGCCCAGCGCGATCAGTGCGTAACGCCAGGCCTGCGGATCAGGGTCGCGCAGCAGCGATTCCAGTTCGCGCCGGGCCACGCGCTCGCGCCCCTGACGCAGCGCCAGGGTCGCCTGGGCGGCACGCATGGCCAGCGATTCGGGGGCGCGCTGCTTCCATAGCTGCAGCGCGCGGGTGGCATTGTCGTCCTGGTTGGCCAGCAGCGAAATGCGGGTGGCCAGTTCGGCCAGGCCCACGTCCTGGCCGGCTTCGGCCGCCTGCAGGTACAGGCGCGAGGCTTCTGCCAGCTTGCCGGCCTGCAGGGAAAATTCGCCGGCCATGACCGGTTCAAGGATGCCGCCGGTCCCCACCCGGGCCGATGGTTGCCGGGCCAGGACCCCTGCAGATGACGCGAAACCGGCCACGATCAGCAACAACAACGGGGCAAAACGCATCTTTGCAGGCATTAGGGGGAACCGGGCCGTAAAATGGCGGGCAACAGACAGCCAGCAGCTTAGCGCAAGCCCCGAAAAATGACGTTGTGGGTCCTCGGACTGAACCACCAGACCGCGCCGGTCAGCCTGCGCGAACGGGTGGCCTTTGCCGGCGAAGCGCTGCCGCAGGCGCTTGGCGCCCTGCGCGCCCTGCCGCAGGTGAGCGAAGCGGCGCTGCTGTCCACCTGCAACCGCACCGAGCTGTATGCGGTGGCCGAGGACGCCGCCCCGCTGGTGCAGTGGCTGGCCACCCATGGCGAAGGCCTGGACACCTATCTGTATCGCCACCGCGATGCCGAAGCCGTACGCCACCTGTTCCGCGTGGCGACGGGGCTGGATTCGATGGTGCTGGGCGAACCGCAGATCCTGGGCCAGGTGAAGGATGCCTGGGTGCTGGCGCGCCGGCACCAGGCGCTGGGCAACCGGCTGGACCGGTTGTTCCAGCAGGCCTTCGCCGTGGCCAAGCGTGTCCGCACCGATACCCGCGTAGGCGCCAACCCGGTCTCGGTGGCGTCCACCGCGGTGCGGCTGGCGCAGAATGCGTTCGCCCGGCTGAGTGACTCGACCGTGCTGCTGGTTGGCGCCGGCGAGACCATCGAGCTGGCCGCCCGCCACCTGAGCCAGGCCAAGGTCCGGCGCCTGCTGGTGGCCAACCGCACCCTGAGCCATGCCCAGGCGCTGGCTAGCCGCCACGGCGGGGTGGCCCTGCCGTTGACCGAACTGGACCGCCACCTGGCCGAGGCCGATGTGGTGTTCTCGGCCACCGCCGCGCGCGAACCGGTCATCGCCTGTGCCCAGGTCGCCCAGGCCCTCAAGCGCCGCCGGCACAAGCCGATGATGCTGTTCGACCTGGCCGTGCCGCGCGACATCGAGGCCAGCGTGGCCGAGCTGGACGATGCCTATCTGTATACGGTCGACGACCTGGAGCGGGCAGTGGAGGACAACCGCCGCAGCCGGCGCGAAGCGGCCGACGAGGCCGAGACCCTCATCGACCTGCAGGTCGCCCGTTTCGTGGACGTCCTGCAGGCCGGCAGCCGCCAGGAGCCGCTCAAGCGCCTGCGTGCCTATGGCGATGCCGCCCGCCAGGAGGTGCTGGGCAAGGCCCAGGCCCAGCTGGCCAACGGCCGCGACCCGGCCCAGGTGCTGGAATTCCTGGCCCACACCCTGACCAACCGGCTGCTGCACCCGCCCACCTCCGCACTGCGCGAGGCAGCCCTGTCCGGCGATGCCGAACTGGCCCGGGCGGCGGATCGGATGTTTCCGGCCAGGGCGCCCTACTCCCATCCCAAGCTGCCCGATGACGCCGACCCTGCGCCGTAAGCTGGAGGCGCTGGCCGAGCGTCGCGAAGAACTCGAACGCCTGCTTGCAGATCCGGCGGTGGTGGCCGACAACACCCGCTTCCGCGAGCTGTCGCGCGAATTTTCCCAACTCGGGCCGGTGGCCAACGCCATGGCCGAGGAAGGCCGCGCCCGCGCCGACCTGGCTGCCGCCCAGGCCATGCGCGAAGACCCGGAGCTGCGCGAACTGGCCGAGGAGGAGGTCACCGCCGCGCAGGCGCGCCTGGCCGAACTGGACCAGGCGCTGTCGCTGCTGCTGATCCCGCGCGATCGGCGCGATGAGGGCAACCTGTTCCTGGAAGTGCGCGCCGGCACCGGCGGCGACGAGGCCGCACTGTTCGCCGGCGACCTGTTCCGCATGTACGCCCGCTACGCCGAACGCCAGGGCTGGAAGGTCGAGGTCGAATCCGATTCGCCCGGCGAGCACGGCGGATACAAGGAAGTGGTCGCGCGCGTGGTCGGGCGCGGCGCGTATTCGAAGCTGAAGTTCGAATCGGGCACACACCGGGTGCAGCGCGTGCCGGCGACCGAATCGCAGGGCCGCATCCACACCTCGGCCGCGACCGTGGCAATCATCCCCGAGACCGACGAGGTCGAGGAGATCGTGATCAATCCGGCCGACCTGAAGGTCGACACCTTCCGCTCCTCCGGCGCCGGTGGCCAGCACGTCAACAAGACCGACTCGGCCATCCGCATCACCCACCTGCCGACCGGCACGGTGGTCGAATGCCAGACCGAGCGCAGCCAGCACGCCAACCGCGACAAGGCGATGAAGCGGCTCAAGGCGCAGCTGCTCGATGCCGAGCGCAGCAGGCAGGCCGCGGCCGAGGCGCAGACGCGCAAGCTGCAGGTCGGCAGCGGCGACCGCAGCCAGCGCATCCGCACCTACAACTTCCCGCAGGGCCGCATCACCGACCACCGCGTCGACGGCCTGACCCTGTACGACCTGCCCAACATCCTCGAAGGCGGCATGGACGAGTTGATCGGCCGGCTGATGCACGAGCACCAGGTCGACGAACTGGCGCGCCTGGCCGAGGGTTGATCCACCACGTTTCACCCGGTGCGTTGAAGCCTCACGGCCCAGCGCTTAGGCTGGCCGACATGAGCCATGCCGACACCCTGATTCCCCTGCGCCTGTGCGTGCTGACCGTCTCCGATACCCGCACCCTGGCCAATGACGGTTCCGGTGACTATCTGGTCCAGGCCGCCACCGCCGCCGGCCATCTGATCCACGAACGCCTGCTGGTCCGCGACGACATCTACGCGATGCGCGCGATCGTCTCGCGCTGGATCGCCGATGGCGTGGTGGACGGCATCCTGGTCACCGGCGGCACCGGCTTTACCGGGCGCGATTCCACGCCCGAGGCGCTGCTGCCGCTGCTGGACAAGCAGATGCCCGGCTTCGGCGAGTTGTTCCGCGCGCTCAGCGTCGATGAGATCGGCACCTCGGCCCTGCAGTCGCGCGCCTTCGCCGGGCTGGCCAACCAGACCTTCATCTTTTGCCTGCCCGGTTCGACCTCGGCCTGCCGCACCGGCTGGGACAAGATCATCGCCGCCCAGCTCGACGCCCGCACCGGCCCGTGCAACCTGGCCACCTTGCGGCCACGGCTGAAGGCCTAGCCGCAGCGTGGCGCTGGACACCACCCTGCGCCTGCTGGCGCGCACCAGTGGCCGCAGCGCCGCCGACCTGGCCGCTGCGATTCCGCGCGTCGGTGCAGCCACCGTGCGCGCCTGGATGGCCGGGGAAAAACTCCCCGGCCGCGAACAGCTCATCGCCCTGGCCCGCGCCCTGGGGATCCCCGCCGGCGCGCTGCTGTCCGAACTGGCCACCCAGCTGGACCCGGCCCGCACCCGCGGCGAGTCGGACCTGCTCAGCGCCTATCGCGGCCTGAGCCCGCGCCAGCAGGGGGCGCTGATCGAAGTCGCGCGCGGCATGGCCGCTACCCGCCAGCGACGCCGCCGCCCTGCTTCCAAGGAACCCAGGTGAGCAAGAAACTCAAGCGCAAGGACTATGAAGCCCAGCTGGAACCGCTGCAGCTGCAGCTGCTGTCGATGGCGCGCTGGCTGGCCTGCACCGGCAAGCGCGTGGTGGTGATCTTCGAGGGCCGCGACACCGCCGGCAAGGGCGGCAGCATCGACGCGATCCGCCGCCACATCAACCCACGCCAGTGCAGGGTGCTGGCCCTGCCCAAGCCCAGCGACCACGAAGCCACCCAGTGGTATTTCCAGCGCTACGTGCCGCACCTGCCCGCAGCCGGCGAACTGCTGCTGATGGACCGCAGCTGGTACAACCGCGCCGGGGTGGAGAAGGTCATGGGCTACTGCACGCCCGAACAGTACGCCGCCTTCCTGCAGCAGGCGCCGATCTTCGAGCAGCTGCTGGTGGATGACGGCATCCTGCTGTTCAAGTACTGGCTGACGGTGGACCAGAAGCAGCAGGAAGCGCGTTTCGCCGAGCGCCTGGCCGATCCGCTCAAACGCTGGAAGCTTTCGCCGGTGGACCTGCAGGCGCGCGAGAAATACGCCGAATACACCCAGGCCCGCGAAGTGATGTTGGCCGCCACCCACAGCCACTACGCGCCGTGGACGCTGGTGGACTTCAACGACCAAAGGCGCGGCCGCCTGACCCTGATCCGCGACCTGCTCTTGCGTCTGCCCGACACCGCCGTGCCCGAGTCGACGCTGACGCTGAAGAAGCTCGGGCACCCACCCTTGCATGAGGAATTCGGGCTGCTGCGGCCGATCCCTGACGGTTCCGAGGCCGACTGAAGCGCGGGCGCGCGGCCGGCGCTGAACAAGCCGGGGGCACACGCCGCGTCATCCGTGCGTCGCCTAGGCGACGCTGAAGCCCGCTTCCACCGGCGCCAGCCACCGCTCGCGCCTGATCCGCTCGACCCGCGCATTCGGTGGCCCGTGCTGCAACCATTGGGCCAGCGTGTCGATGGCCGCCGCCTCGCCGTGCACGATCACCTCCACCCGGCCGTCCTCGAGATTGCGGGCGATCCCATCCAGCCCCTGCGCCTGCGCCTGTTGCCGCGTGCCGGCGCGAAAAGACACGCCCTGCACCCGGCCGCTGACCAGAAAGCGCGCGGCCGTCTTCATGGCAACCGGCCGTCCCTGGCGCCGTCGACCACCTGTTCGATGTCGTGGGCGGTCACCGGGCCAACGAAGCGCCCGGCGATCCTGCCCTGCCGATCCAGCAGATAGGTCGTCGGCAGCCCGGTGGGAGCCTCGAACGCCTTGGGCGGGTCGTCCACATCCACCTGCGCGATCGGGTAACTCACCGGATGGGCGGCGAGGAAGGCCTTCAGCTCGGCCGGGCTGATGTCGTCGTAGGCCAGGCCGAGCACGCCCAGGTCGGCGCGACGCTGGTCCAGCTGCGACAGCTCGGGCATCTCGGCCAGGCACGGATGGCACCAGGTCGCCCAGAAATTCACCACCAGCCAGCTGCCGCGGTGGGCGACCGCGTCGAAGGTGCCACCGTCCACCGTGGCCAGCTTCAGCGCCACCGGGGCCTTGCCATCGGGTGCAGCCGGCATCGGCACAGGTTCTGACCGGTTCGTCGCCGTGGCCGCCGGGGTCTGCGACATCGCCGCGGCGCCGTCCGCACCCGCGCAGGCCGCCAGCAGGCCCGCGCCGCCCAGCAGCGCGATGCAGCTCAACGCACGCAGGGGCGATGGCATGTTCAAGGCAGGGATTCCGGCAAGGGCGCAAAGACCTCGCCGGCGCGGTGGCGCAGCAGCTCGCGCACCGGCAGGCGCAGGCGGTCCAGCGCCTGCCGCGCGACCACGCCCAGCGCATCGTCCTGGCAGGGCAGGTGGGCTTCGGCGATGGGAATGCGCAGCTGGCAGGCCTCGTAAAGCTCGGCCAGCGAGGTGTTGCCCAGGTCGCGGGCCAGGATCCACTCGCCGCTCTCGGTACAGCGCAGCAGGTTGATGCGCGAAAGCCTGTCCAGGAATTCCTGGACCAGCGAGTCGGTCAGCATCGGCTCCAGCTCCAGGATCCGGTCGTCACTGAGGCCGCCGCCGTGCGCGCGCGCCTGATGGAAACGGCCCAGCAGCCGCAACAGGCCATAGAGCTCAAAGCCCGGCGGCAATCGCATCGACTCGGGCTGATACCGGAATGCCGACATCGAGGCGGCCAGCGACGCGCCCAGCAGCATCGAGGTCCAGCTCAGGTAGATCCACAGCATCAGGATCGGGGCCACCGCGACCGCGCCATACACCCGCGTGTACGAGCCGAAGCTACCCAGGTACACGCCCATGCCCCACTTGATCGCCTCCAGCCCCACAGTGGCCAGCAGCGCGCCGGAAAACGCATAGCGCCAGTGGATCGAGCGATGCGGCACCACCCGGTAGATCACCGTGATCGCGCACAGCTCGATCAGCACCGGTGCCAGCGACAGCGCCAGCGAGGCGACCTGGCGGACTTCGGCGGTCTTGAACAACGGCAGCGCGAAGACCTTGGCGGTGATCGCCAGCGAGGCCGCCGACAGCAGCGCGCCCAGGGTCAGCACCGCCCAGTACACGATGAAGCGCCCGAACCGCGGGCGCGAACTGGGCACGCGCCAGATCCGGTTGAACGCACCTTCCACGCTGTTGAGCGTGATCAGCAGCGAGATCACCAGCGCGATCACCCCAGCGGCGGTCAAATCGCGCGCGCTCCTGGAAAATTCGAGCAGATAGCCCTGTGCCGCGCGCGCGGCGCTGGGCACGAAGTTGGAGAAGATGTAGTCGCTCAGCGAATCGCTCCACTGGTTGAACCCAGGGAACGCCGACAACACCCCGAACACCACCATCGCCAGCGGCACCAGCGCGAACATCGTGGTGTAGGCCAGGGCCGCGGCGGTCTGGAACAGGCGGTCGTCCCAGAAACGCTTGAGCAGGAACTGCGCGAACGCCGCCACCCGCGCGCGGTCGCGCACATGTTCGTGCCAGCGCTGGAAGGTGGTGGCCAGTGACATCGACGCAAGGGTAACCCAAGCGTCACGGGGCGACAGGCCTGCGTCCAGGCCCGATACTGGCGCCCTTGCACCTGCCGGACGATGTTGCCGATGCCCGAAATCCTGGTCCTCTACTACAGCCGCGGCGGTTCGGTGGCCAGGCTGGCGCGACAGATTGCGCGCGGCATCGGCGAAGTGGACGGCATGTCCGCGCGGCTGCGCAGCGTGCCGCCGGTGGCTGCGGTCACCGAGCGCAGCGCACCGCCGGTGCCCGAGGACGGCGCGCCGTATGTGGATACCCGGGACCTGGCCGAGTGCGTCGGCCTGGCGCTCGGCAGCCCGACCCGCTTTGGCAACATGGCCGCGCCGATGAAGTTCTTCATCGATTCGCTCGGCGCCGAATGGGCCAGCGGCACCCTGGCGGGCAAGCCGGCGGCGGTGTTCACGTCCACCGCCACCCAGCACGGCGGCCAGGAAGCCACGCTGCTGTCCATGCACGTGCCATTGCTGCACCACGGCTGCCTGATCGTGGGCATTCCCTATACCGAGCCGTTGCTCAGCACCACCCGCACTGGCGGTACGCCCTACGGCGCCAGCCACGTGGCCGGCGGCCAGGACGATCCGCAGCCCAGCGACGAGGAAGCCGCCCTGGCCCGCGCCCTGGGCCGGCGCCTGGCCGATCTGGCCCGGCGCCTGGTGGCCACGCCATGAGCGCCGCGCGCACGCCCCGACTGCTGCTGGCGATCACCTTGCTGGCGCTGTCGGCGCTGTTTGCCTGGTGGTTTCGCGATGATCGCCATTACCTGGCCACGCTGGTGGTGTTCACCCTGCCGCCGCTGGTGCTGGCCATCGGCGCGCGGCTGGGCTCGCCGCTGGCGGCGTTCTGGTCCGGCGTGCTGGCGCTGGGCTGGTTCAGCCATGGCGTGATGACGGCCTGGTCGCATCCACAGGACCGGCGATATGGCTGGCTCGAGCTGGTCCTGGCCCTGGTGGTGGTGTTCGCTTCCAACTGGGACGGCCTGCGCGCGCGCCTGGGCCGCAAGGCCAGGGCTGGGGATGCGGCCGGCACGCAGGTAACATCGGCGCCCGACGATCCGGCGCCCTGATGGACTTTTCGTGAACACCCAAGCCGCACCCATGGAAGACCTGCTGGTGGTCACCACCGGCGGCACGATCGACAAGATCTACTTCGACGACAAGTCCGACTACCAGGTCGGCGAGCCGCAGATCGGCGGCATCCTCAAGGCGCTGGGCGTGGCGTTTGGCTTCACCGTGATCCCGCTCATCCGCAAGGACTCGCTGCACATCACCGATGCCGACCGCGCGCTGCTGCGCGCCACCATCGCCGCCCAGCCGACCCGGCACGTGCTGATCACCCACGGCACCGACTCGATGGTCCAGACCGCGCAGGCGCTGGCCTCGCTGCAGGGCCGCACCATCGTGCTGACCGGTGCGCTCAACCCGGCCGGGTTTCGCGGCTCGGATGCCGAGTTCAACATCGGCTGTGCGGTCGGCGCGGTGCAGACGGCGCCCAACGGCGTGTGGATCGCGATGAATGGCCGTATCTGGGACCCGCGCAAGGTGCGCAAGAACGTGGCCGCCAACCGTTTCGAAGTGGCCTGATCCGGCCTTGGGATCTCGCGCAAGGCCCCGCGCGAGCGGGGCGTTTTCATTGCACGACTTCCCAGCCAAAAGCAAACGACCGGCCAGGCGTCCTGCCTGACCGGTCGTGGACCCCGTTCATCCATGAGGCAAGGCGGGCGTTGCGTGCCCGGCGCATCCAGCGCGACCTTGCGCAGGTGCCTGGCTCAGAAGGTGATGCTCCAGCTGTTGATATAGCCGGTGTCGCCGCCGGCGTTGTCGTTGACCCGCAGCGCCCAGGCGCCGTTGAGCGCCTCGCTGGACAGGTTCAGCGTGTAGGTCTTGACGATGTTGTCGGCACTGCCGCCGGCGCGGTTGCTGAGCACGTAGACGCTGCCATCGGGCGCGATCAGATCGACCTTGAGATCGCCGATGTAGGTGTGCACGATGTTGACCGCCACCGGCACGCTGCTGCCTGCGTTGCCGCTGCGGCCGGACACGTTGATGGTGCTGCTGACCGTGGCGTTGTCGCCGATGGTCACGTCGGTGGTGTTGCTGTAGGTCTGGCTGGTGCCGCCACCGGTGCTGTAGCTGCCGGTCAGGCTCAGGCCGGCGAAGGTCGAATACGCCTTCAGGCGCACGTAGTAGGTCCCGGCCACCGGACTGGCGATGGTGCAGGTTTCGGCATTGCCCGACGTGTACGGACGGCAGTCGTAGGAGGTGTCGGTCGGCGCGCTGCCGGCCTTGACATACAGGTCTGCATCGCCGGTGCCGCCGGAGGTGGCGATCACCAGGTTGGAGGCGCCGGCCGGCACCGCGATGGTGAAGTTGAGCGAGGTGCCGGTCGCCGCACCCAGCCCGGTCTTGGGCACCCCGTTGGTCAGCACCGTGCTGTCGCCGCCGCTTGAGGCCACCGTGACCGAGGCGGTCTTGGTATTGGTGGCCCCGGCGTTGTCGGTCACCGTCAGCGAGACGGTGTAGGTGCCGGCGGCGCTGTAGGTCTTGGACGGGTTGGCCGCGGTCGAGGTGGTGCCATCGCCGAAGCTCCAGCTGCGCGAGGCGATCGAACCATCGCTGTCGGTGGAGGTGTCGGTGAAGGCCACCGTCAGCCCGTTGACGCTGGAGCTGAAGTTGGCCACTGGCGCGACATTGGCGCCCCCTCCGCCGCCGGCCGCGTCCACTGCCGCGCGCGCCTGCAGGATGCCGGCGCCGATCGGCTGCGAAGGTGTGGACGGGAAGGCGCGTGCGCTGCTCTTGAGGGTCGACTCGACCTGCGCCGGGGTCAGCGGCGTGGCGGCCACCGACTGCATCAACGCCACGACTGCAGCCACGTGCGGGGTGGCCATCGAGGTGCCGCTGTAGGACGCGTAGCTTTCCGAACCCGGAGTGGTGGTGCCGGAATTGAGCGTGGACAGGATGCCCGAGCCCGGCGCGGCGAGGTCCACCAGCGATCCATAGTTGGAATAGCTGGCGCGCGCGCCGGTGTTGGTGGTGGCGCCGACCGCGACCACGTTGTTGCAGTTGGCCGGGCTGGCGTTGGAGACGTTGGTGTTGTCATTGCCCGCGGCGATCACCAGGGTCGTGCCGCGCGAGACCGCACCGTTGATCGCCGCCTGGGTCGTGCTGCCGCAGGCGCCGCTGCCACCCAGGCTCAGGTTGATCGCCTCGGCCGGATTGGAATTGGCCGGTACGCCGCTGACCGTGCCCCCGGAGGCCCAGATGATCGCGTCGGCGATGTCCGAGTCGTAGCCGCCGCACTTGCCCAGCACGCGCACCGGCACGACCTTGGCGCCATAGGCGATGCCGGCCACGCCTTTGCTGTTGTTGGTGACCGCGGCGACGGTGCCGGCCACGTGGGTGCCATGCCAGCTGGAGTCCGATGCGCCGATGCCGCTGCCGCATTCGTTGGCCGCATATGCATCGCCCGGGTCGGATGCATCGGCGTCGCGTCCGTTGCCATCGTTGGACACGAACGTATCAACGATGAAGTCGTAGCCCGGCAGCACGTTGGCGTTGAGGTCCGAGTGCGAGGTGATGCCGGTATCGAGCACGGCCACCACCGTGCCGCTGCCGTTGGTCACATCCCATGCGGTGGTTGCGTACATGCCACCTGCCCCGGTCCCCAGGTCCCACTGCTGGGAGAAATTGGTGTCGTTGGGCGTCAGGTAGGCATGGTTGAGCTTGTCGACCTCGACATAGTCCACATTGGGGTCGGCCGCGATCTGGCGCATCAGGGTCTCGGCTTCCACCCGGTCCAGCTTGCGGTCGGCCACCACCACATCCGAGCCGACCGCGGTGCGGCGCAACCGCTGCACGCCCAGCGCGCGTCCCTGCGCGCTGGGCACCACGCGCGCCGCAGAGGCCAGGGACTGGCTCAGCGCCGTGGCGTTGGCGTGCGGCGCGCTGTTGTCCAGGTACTTCACGATGAAACGGTCGAAGCTGTGCTGCTCGGGAGATTGCAGACCGCTCAGGTCCACGCGCCCTGCGGCCATGGCCGGGGCTGCACTCAGCGCGGACAACGCGACCACCGTGGCGGCGGCCAGCGAATGCAGGCGCAAACGACGCTTGGAAACATCGGACATCTCGACTTCACCTCTGGATGGTGTGACCCCGCTTCATGCGGGAAGACCCGGAAATCGCCCACGACATGGCGTCGGGGGACGGTCTGGTTGTTGTGCGGCTGCGATCTCCGGGGGATGCGGTCCGGCGTTGCACCGAACCTGACCAGAACTTAACCGAACGAATCAAAGCCCGGACACGGTCCCATGTCAGTTTGTGACCAAGGACGTCACAAGATTCCAGATTAGTGACGAACATCACCAATGGTGCCGCATTCGGGCTGGTCGCCGCGGCGCACGAGCCCAGCTCACCCATTTTTATCCCGCAGTCCCCCGAGTGCCATCGCCGCAAGGACCCCCCTGTCAGGTCACCCACACGCGTTTCAGACACTCCGAGGAGCGGACAAGCGCCCTGCAGCAATCCGGGCGAAACAGGAATGCCCGGCCTTGAAGCCGGGCGGGAGCCATCCACGCCACGCGCTGGAAGCCAGCGCCGGCGGCCTCAACCGTCCAGGCGCACCAGCCAGCCGTGGCGATCGGGCAGACGGCCGTACTGGATGTCGGTCAGCTCCTTGCGCAGGGCCATGGTCACCTCGCCCACAGGCGCGCCCAGATCGCCAACCGCGAAGCCCTCGCCCTTCAGCTGGCCGATCGGGGTGATCACCGCCGCAGTGCCGCAGGCGAAGGCCTCGGCGATCTGGCCCGAGGCCACCCCGTCCTTCCATTCCTCGATGGCGATCTTGCGTTCCTGCACCTGCATGCCGCGGTCGCGGGCCAGTTGCAGGATGCTCTCGCGGGTGATGCCTTCCAGGATGCTGCCCGACAGCGCCGGAGTCACCAGGGTGCCGTCCTGGTAGACCAGGAACACGTTCATGCCGCCCAGCTCCTCGATGTATTTGCCTTCGACCGGGTCCAGGAACAGCACCTGCGAGCAGCCGTGCTCGGCGGCAATCTGCTGGGGCAGCAGCGAGGCGGCGTAGTTGCCACCGCACTTGGCCGCGCCGGTGCCGCCCTTGGCTGCGCGCGCATAGTCGGTGGACAGCCAGATCGACACTGGCGCCACGCCCTTGGCAAAGTATGGGCCGGCCGGGCTGGCGATCACGTAGTACGAGGCCTTCTGCGCCGCGCGCACGCCCAGGAAGGCCTCATCGGCAATCATGAACGGGCGCAAGTACAGGCTGGTCTCCGGCGCCGAGGGCACCCAGGGGCCATCCACGGCGATCAGCTGGCGCAGCGATTCGACGAACAGCGCCACTGGCAGCTCCGGCAGCGCCAGGCGCCTGGCCGAACGCTGCAGGCGCGCGCCATTGGCGTCGGGGCGGAAGGTCCAAATCGAGCCATCCTCGTGGCGATAGGCCTTGATGCCTTCGAAGACCTCCTGGCCGTAGTGCAGGACTGCCGCTGCCGGATCCAGCTGCAGCGGGCCATAGGGCCGGACCTGGGCGTCATGCCAGCCGTGGTCGCGGTCCCAGGTGATGGCCACCATGTGGTCGGTGAAGCGCGTGCCGAACCCCGGCGCGGAGAGGATCCGTTCGCGTTCGGCGCTGCTGCGGGGATTGCCGGAGGGCTGGACGGTGAAAACCAAGGACGAGGAGGACATGGACCGCATACCTGCATGAATGACAAAACCCGGCAAGGATAGCGCCCAGCGGCGTGCGGTTCACCCAGTTCGACCGCGGCGTAGCGCGCGCCTGTGCGCACGTGGCGCATCGGCGGGGCCTGCGGCTTTTTCAGAGCATGCCCGTTTCCAGACGCGCCGCTTCGGACATCATGCGCGGGCTCCATGGCGGATCGAACACCAGCTCGACGTCGGCCTGGGCGATGGTGGGGATCATCTCCAGCTTGCTGCGCACGTCATCGACCAGGATCTCGCCCATGCCGCAGCCCGGCGCGGTCAGTGTCATCTTCACCCCCACCCGGCGCTGGCCGTCGTCGCGGTGGTCCATGTCCACCTCGTACACCAGGCCCAGATCGACGATGTTGAACGGGATCTCCGGATCGAAGCAGGTGCGCAGCTGTTGCCAGACCAGCTCCTCGACCTGTGCATCGCTGGCGTTCTCGTCCAGCGCCAGCGGCTCGGCCGGCTCCTTGCCCAGGGCATCGGCATCCTTGCCCGCGATCCGGAACAGGTTGCCTTCCACGAACACGGTGTAGCTGCCGCCCAGGGCCTGGGTGATGTAGCCGTAAGTGCCGGCCGGCAGGTTCACGCTGACACCGGCGGGCACCATGACGGCGGCGCAATCACGCTCGAACTGGACCGGTTCGCTGCTGCTTGAGTACATGGGCAAGAGATGGGGACGCGCGGAGGCAAGGCAAGCGCGCATTCTACCGGGCCCACCGGCCCGCCGCCGCCCATGCAGCGCCCCACAGCGTTGCAGCTGGCGCTGCGACATGACCTGGGCACCAATGCGCCCGGCCTGGGGCGGTATCCTTGTCCGATTGTCCCCCGTTTGCCGCCGATGCCCGCGACCTCCCCCCGATTCCCCCCCCTCAGCGCGCTGTCCCTGTTCGTCCTGCTGGGCCTGCTGCAGTCCCTGATCTGGATCCGGCTGGCCTTTTATCTGGGCTCGCAGTGCGCGTGGATGGCGCTGGTGCTGGGGGTGACAGCGGCACTGTCGCTGCGCCTGGGCGGCATGGCCCGCGGCACCGCCCGCATGCTGTGGGCCGTGGCGTTCACCGCCATCGGCGTGGCTTGGGCCAACTGGGGGATCGTGGTGCTGCAGATGGGCGCCACCATGGGTGTGACGCCGCAGGAATCAGCGGTGAAGCTGGGCGCCCACCTGGCTCTGACCCTGCTCGGCCTGGCCACCGCGCCGCTGGACTACGTGCTGCTGGCGCTTGGGTTGGTTGTCGCGGCCATTGCTGCGCGCTGAAGGTCGCAGGTGGCGGGTCAAGACCCGCCCTACGCTGCGTCCAGGGCCTTGAGTTCGCTGACCAGCGCGCCGGCCATCTCGGCCCCGTCGCCGTACAGCATGTGGGTGTTGTCGGCGTAGAACAGGGCGTTTTCGATGCCGGCAAAACCGGTGCCCTTGCCACGCTTGATCACGATGGTGTTCTTGCTGTTCACAACGTCCAGGATCGGCATGCCATAGATCGGGCTGCCCGGATCGGTCCTGGCGACCGGGTTGACCACATCGTTGGCGCCGATCACCAGCGACACGTCGGTATTGGCGAACTCAGGATTGATGTCGTCCATGTCGGCGATCAGGTCGTACGGCACGCCCGCTTCGGCCAGCAGCACGTTCATGTGGCCGGGCATGCGCCCGGCGACCGGGTGAATGGCAAACTTCACCTTGACCCCGCGCTCGATCAGGCGTTGGGCCAGCTCCCAGATCTTGTGCTGGGCCTGGGCCACGGCCATGCCGTAGCCGGGCACGATCACCACGCGCTCGGCATAGGCCATCATCGCAGCCGCATCGCCGGCCTCGATCGGTTTCTGCGACCCGCTGATCTGCGCCGCGGTGCCGCCACCGCCGAAGTTGGAGAACAGCACGCCGGTGACCGGGCGGTTCATCGCCTTGGCCATCAGCCGGGTCAGCAGGATGCCGGCCGCGCCGACCATCATGCCGGCGATGATCAGCGCCTGGTTGCCCAGCACGTAGCCTTCGAAGGACACCGCCAGGCCGGTGAAGGCGTTGTACAGCGAGATCACCACCGGCATGTCCGCACCCCCGATCGGCAGGGTCATCAGCACGCCCAGGGCCAGCGCCACGACGAAGAACGCCACGATCGCCACCGGGTCAAGCGACACCGCCGCCCAGATGCCCAGCACGACCAACGCCGCCGCCACAGCCAGGTTGAACAGCTGCTGGCCGGGGAAGGTCACCCGCCTGTCCAGGCGCCCGTCCAGCTTGGCCCAGGCGATCACCGAGCCGGACAGCGACACCGCGCCGATGGCCGAGCCGATCACCGCCAGCGCCAGGGTGATCGCGCCGGGATGGCGCGCGGCCAGGGCGGCGATCGCGGCCTGGCTCCAGTTGCTGGTGTCGCGATTGAGCAGGAACGACAACCGCAGCAGTTCCACTGCGCCAATCGCCGCGGCCGAGCCGCCGCCCATGCCGTTGTACAGGGCCACCATCTGCGGCATGTCGGTGATGGCAACCCGTCTGGCCGACACCCAGGCCGCGCCGACGCCGATCACGATGGCCACCAGAATCAGCGCGATGTTGTCCAGCCCCGGCAGGAAGAAGGTGGCCACGGTCGCCACCAGCATGCCGGCGCCGGCCCAGCCAATGCCGCTGCGCGCGGTCCTGGGCGAGGCCATGCGCTGCAGGCCCAGCAGGAACAGCGTGGCAGCCACCAGGTAGCTGGCGCTGACCAGCCAATCCAGCAGTTGCACGGTGGTCAGGTTCACTTGTGTGCCTCCGGCTTCTTGCTGGACTTGAACATCTCCAGCATCCGCTCGGTCACCACGTAGCCGCCGGCGGCGTTGCCGGCGCCCAGCAGCACCGCGATGAAGCCCAGGGCCTTTTCCACCGTCGTGTCGGCATGGCCAAGCACCACCATCGCACCGATCAGCACGATGCCGTGGATGAAATTGGAACCGGACATCAGTGGCGTATGCAGGATCACCGGCACCCGCGAGATGATGACGTGGCCGGCGATGGCCGCCAGCATGAAGATATACAGCGCAACGAAGCCGTCGTTCATGGACCTGTTTCCCTGTGCAAAGCCGGTGCGGACCCGGGGCGGCATCATAACCGCGGCCTGACTGGCTTGAGACCGGGGTCAACCGTGGCTCCACTGGTGCGTTTGCAGCAGTCTTCCCCTTTGTCATGGCTAAGCTGTGCTGGTGAGTCCGCTCCTGCCTGATCCGCCGCATGACCCCGACACCACTGCCGCCGCCGTGCCCGCGTCGATGGAGGCGTTCCTGGCCGGTGTCTCCACGCGCGCATTCCGCTTCGCCGAAGCTGGCCTGCGCAGCCGCGAAGATGCACTGGATGCGGTCCAGGACGCGATGATCAGGATGCTGGGCTATGCCGGCAAACCGGCCGCGGAGTGGACGCCGCTGTTCTGGCGCATCCTGCGCCGGCGGATCATCGACCTGCAACGGCGCGGCAATTTCCGGCTGCGCTGGATGCTGCAAGCCGGCGAACGCAACCAGGACAGCCTGCTCGACTGGGCCGATACCGCGCCGGGCCCGTCCGGCCGCCACGACCAGCGCGAAGCCTACGGCAAGCTGGTCCAGGCCCTGCGCGGCCTGCCCGCCCGCCAGCGCGAGGCCTTTAGCTTGCGCGTGCTGGAGGAGCTGGACGTGGCCCAGACCGCTCTGGCGATGGGCTGTTCGCAAGGCTCGGTCAAGACCCATCTTTCGCGCGCGCGCGATGCCCTGCAAAAACAGCTGGAGGATTTCCGGTGAGCTCCCCATCCGATTTCGACCGCCACGCCCGCCAGCTGCACGCGGCATCGCTGGCCTCGCTCTCGCCGCAGACCCTGGCGCGGCTGCGCAATGCGCGCCAGGCCTCGGGCCAGGGCGCGCGCCGCAGCCGCAGCTTGACCTGGCTGGGCGCGACGGCCTGCACCATGCTGCTGGCGGTGCTGGCCGCCAGCCAGCTGCTGCCGCCGCGCCAGCACGGCGCGCCGGCAGGCCAGATGCCGACCATCGCCGCGCTGCCGCGCGCCGATGAGGCCGATGCCTTCGTCAGCACCGCCGAGGTGCTGGACCAGAACCCCGACCTTTACCTCTGGCTGGGCTCGGATGCCTGGCTGGCGATGGAATGACCCCCATGCGCGCCTCTTGCCGACTGATCGTGCCGGTGCTGCTCGCCGCCCTGGCCTGGCCCGCGTGGGCGCAGCAGCAGCGTCCGCAAGCACCGCCACAAGTGCCCGACCGGCAAGCGCAGTGGCCGGCGTGGGATCAGCTCAGCCCCGCGCAGCGCGAGCTGCTGGTCGCCCCGTTGCGCGAGCGCTGGAACGCCGATCCCGGCCAGCGTGCACGGATCATGGAGCACGCCCAGCGCTGGCATGAGATGACCCCGCAGCAACGCACGCAGGCCCGCCAGGGCGTGCACCGCTACCAGGGCATGAGCCCGCAACAGCGCCAGCAAGCCCGCGCCTTGTTCGACCACATGCACACGCTGCCGCCGTCGCAGCGCAAGCAGCTGCGCGATGCCTGGAAGAACATGACCCCGCAGCAGCGCCAGGAGTGGGTGCGCACGCACCCGCCGATGAAGGACGACGACCCGGATTGAACCCCGGGCCGCGCTGCCGGATCAGGCGGCGGCGTCGGCCTGCCAGCGGGTCCTGGCCAGCAGTTCGTCTTCCCAGTCGAAGGACAGCGCGCCGTCCTTGAGGAACAGCACGACGAAGTTGTAGACGTTGCGCGCGAACATCTCGCTGGCGTGGACCGCGCCCATGCTGGCCAGATTGAGCGGACCGGCCAGGGTGACGCCGTTGGCCGAGGTGATGGTCTGGCCCGGCTGGGTCAGTTCGCAGTTGCCGCCGGTTTCGGCGGCCAGGTCCACGATCACGCTGCCGGGCTTCATCCCGGCCACCATCGCGGCGGTGATGATCTTCGGTGCCGGCCGGCCCGGTACCGCGGCGGTGCAGACGATGGTGTCCACGCCCTTGAGGTGCTCGGCCAGACGCCGCTGCTGTTCGGCACGCTCATCCTCGGTCAGGGCGCGCGCATAGCCGCCCTCGCCCACCGCGCTCACGCCCAGGTCCAGGAACCTGCCGCCCAGCGATTCGATCTGCTCGCGCGTCTCCGGGCGCACGTCGAAGCCCTCGACCTGCGCGCCCAGGCGCTTGGCCGTGGCCACCGCCTGCAGGCCGGCCACGCCGGCGCCGACGATCAACACCCTGGACGGACGGATGGTACCGGCCGCGGTGGTCAGCATCGGAAAGAACCGCGGGGTCAGTTCGGCGGCGATTAGTACCGCCTTGTAACCGGTCATGGCGGCCTGCGAGCTGAGCACGTCCATCGCCTGCGCCCGGGTCGTGCGCGGCAGGCGTTCCAGTGGAAAGGCCACCACCCCGGCCGCGGTCAGTGCCTGCGCGCGGGCGGCGTCGGCCTGCGGATGCAGGCTGCCGACCAGCACGGTGCCGGCCGGGTACCCGGCCAACGCTGCGGCGGGTGGGCACTGCACGCACAACACCAGGCCACCGGCCACCGGCGTGGCCGGCGCGACGATGCTGGCACCGGCATCCAGATAGGCCTGGTCGGTGAAGCCGGCCGCGGCGCCCGCCCCGGCTTCCACCTGGACGGCGGCACCGGCGGCCATGAGCTTTTTCACGGTTTCCGGAACGGCGGCCACGCGGCGCTCGCCTGCTGCCGTTTCCCGCACCACCCGCACCTCGACCGTCATGCCCGATCCGCCTGCTATCCAAACAGCGGCGATGCTAGCAGCCTGTCGGGCTTTGGTGGTCGAGGCGAGAATTCGGCTGTGCGAGGTCAGATTTTCGACGGTTCGCCGGCCCATAGTGGTGCTATGGGCCAAGAAGCGGCGGAAAGATGGACCGCACAGGCGGATTCGCAGCCCGGCCGACCAAAGTCCGACAGACTGCTAGCAAACAGAACCGGCTGCCGGGCCCACTCCAGCGCGGCCGGCGGGGGCCGCACGCGCGATGACGAGAACCCTTCACCCGTCCGACAACGGCGTGGCCGGCGGCCGGTTGATCCCGTCCAGGCGATCGATGACGCCCTGCATGGCGCTGTCGAAGGCGTCCTCGTGCCGATGCCGGCGCAGTCGGCCCAGCCGCACCATGACCGCCAGCTCCTCGGCCGAGGCCACGCAGAAGCGCACGCCGCGCCGGTTGACGAACAGCAGCCGCGAGGAGATCGGGCTCACCCACGACAGCTTGCCGGCCTGGACCTTGTTGTCCTTGTCCACGAAATCCAGCCAGGTGCCGATCGGCAGCGTGCGGAAATGCTCGGCATCGGCGCTGTCGAAATCCAGCGCATCGGTGCCGCCGATCAGTTCCAGGTTCGGCGCCTGCGCGGCGGCGGCCCGGGCGGCCGGTTCGGCCACCGGCGGCAAATCCGGAAGCGCGCGTTCCAGGTCCGGTCGCGAAACCGACACCGCCTGCAGGGTGTCGTGCAGCGCGTCGATCGCCGCACCGGCGGCCTCGCCGCCCATCCCGACGCTGCTGAAGACCTTGATCAGGCCGTGCCGCCATTCCTGCAGCCACGGCTTGCCCACGATCTGCCGCTGCGCCTCGGCCAGCTCCTGCAGCACGCCATCGGCCAGGGCCAGTGCGCTGGCCGCCATCTGGCTGTCCTCGCCTTCGCGCAGCAGCGCCATGGTCAGGTGGTGGGCCCAGGGCTGGCGCAGGAAATCCTCGATGGTCTGCGGCACGCGCCGCCCTTCCAGGCGCCTGGACAGCTCGACCGCGGCGCGTGCGCGGGCCGCCTCCAGCCGCTCCTGGCCGCGCTGCAGCTCGGTGGCGCGGCGTTCGGCGATCTCGATGCGGCGCTTGTGCTGGTTGAGGAAATCCCGGAATTCCTCCTCCAGGGTCAGGAAGATCGCCAGGTTCTCGTTGAACTCGGCCACCAGCCGGTCGACGACTTCCTCGACCTTGGCCATCAGCACGCGCTCGGCCGCACTTTCGCCGGTGTTGCCCTCGCACGCCTCGGCCAGCACGTTGAGCAGGCGCCGCGCCGGATGGGTCTTCTGCACGAACATGCGCCGGTCCAGCAGCGCGACCTTGACGAAGGGCACCACCAGCTTGCCCATCAACTCGCGCGAATGCATTTCAAGATCGCGCTCGTCGAGCATCACATCAAACAACATGCCGACCAGGTCGATGGCGTCCTCGTCCACCGGCGAGAGCCTGGTGGTACCCGGCTCCATGCCCAGCTGGCCGGCGCTGTTGAGCACTTCGCTCTTCAGGCGCTGGGCCAGGGATTCGTCGCTGCTGCCCACCGCGGCGCGCTGCAGGGTGGCGCTGGGCGTGGCCTGCAGCATCGACAGCACCGAGAGCATCTCGCGCTTTGACAGCGAACGCGCATCGCCCTGCCCGCCGCCGCGATCCTGGCCTTCGCCGTAGCCGCCGGCCGGTTCGCCGCGATGGCCGCGCGATTCCTGCAGCAGGTGATGGAGCGCTTCAAGCAGCACGCCCTGGGCGTTGGCGCCCAGCGCAGGATCGTAGCCGGCGCCCGCATAGCCACCGGCATCGGCGTTGCCCTGCCAGGCGTTGCCGCCCAGGCGCTCGGCGAAGCGCGCCATCCAGGCCGGCATGCCGGTCTCGTCGTTGCCGGCCGGCAGACCCATGTCCGGCGCGCGTCGGCTTTCGACCGCTTCCAGACCGGGGATCTGTGCCGGCGGTGCGCTCGGTCGCTGCGGCACCACCCGGCGCGCGGCCGGCAATTCGCCGATCACCCCGGCCTGGACCAGCATCCGGTCCAGGCTTTCGTAGATGCGCGCCAGCTGCGGCACCAGCTCGCGCTCACCCAGCTTGATCACCGTCAGGCGCACTTCCAGGGTGAAGTCGCAGCCGGAGAACGCCTCATGCATGGCCACGCCGACGTGCTCGGGACCAATCGGGTTGTGGTCGGCATCCAGGTCGCCCACCGCGGCGATGATGCCCAGGCGGCGGTCAAGGTGGCTCAGCACCTGGCGGCAGTCGCGGCCGACCACGCTGGCCAGGTTGCGCGCGGCCAGGCGCGATTCCAGCTCGGCTTCCGACAACAGGCTCAGGCCGGTGACGTTGGGATCGGTCAGCGCGGTGTCCACCGACAGCGGCTTGCCGTCTTCCAGCGCGCGCCAGGCCTTTTCCAGGTGCTGGCGGAAGCGCGCAGTTGCCGGTTCGCGCTGGCGGCGCAATTCGCGCATGCCGTCAAGAAACGCCATCTGGGCCGGGCCTGCGCGCTCGGCACGGTCGAACAGCGCGTCGTCGAACTTGCCCAGCGCATCGCCGAACGCGGTGACCAGCGCAGGCAGCACAGCGCTGCGGGCCTGTTCGAGCAGACGCAGATTGCGGCCCTGGCCGCGCTGGAGATCGACGAATGAGGACATACCGGCGAGCGCGTCCGTGGCTGTTCAAACGGGGAAAATGCGGCCCCTAGGTTCCGCGGATTCATCGTAGTGAATCGCGCGGTCCATGAACCGTGACGAAATTGGCAGTCCCCCTCGCCTGGCCGAAACAACGCGGGTGAACGTTCCGTGCGAGCGCTCATCATAGGGATATCGCGCTGGCTGGCTGGACCACCACGCCAGCTTGAGCCTCGCAACGCCACAGTGGCAGCGCTGCGCACGGCGCCTGCGCGCGTAGCGGCATGATCCCGAGCCTGCGTGCCCAGCGTGACGGCCTCAAATGATGTGCCAAGCAGCTAAACTGCGGGGCATGCCCACCCCCACCTTGCTGCAAGCCCTCGACCAGCGTCGTTCGGTGCCCTCCAGGCAGCTGCGCGAGCCAGGCCCGGACACCTCCACCCTGCTGCAGATGCTGCGCAGCGCCAGCCGGGTGCCGGACCACGGCAGGCTGGTGCCGTTCCGGTTCATCCGCATCCAGGGCGATGCCCGCGCGGCGATGGGTGAGCTGCTGGCCAGGCGCACCCTGCAGAAGGATCCGTCCGCGTCGGCTTCGGCCGTGGAGAAGGAGCGCGGCCGCTTTGCCAGCGCACCGGTCATCGTGGCCGTGGTCGCGCGCCTGCAGCCAGGCCACAAGGTGCCGCTGGAAGAGCAATGGCTCACTGTTGGCAGCGTGTGCTTCGCCCTGCTCCAGGCTGCGCAGGCCTGCGGCTTCGGTGCGCAGTGGCTGACCGGCTGGGCCGCCACCGACCCGGTGGTGTGCACCGAACTGGGCCTGGGGCCGGACGAACGCATCGCCGGCTTCATCCACATCGGTACCGCGGCGATGCAGATGCCCGAGCGCGAGCGCCCGGATCCGGCCGCGCTGCTGAGCGACTGGGTGGGTGGCGGTGCCTAGGCGCCTGTCGGACTTTGGCCGGCCGGGCTGCAAGAGCCAACCCAGCGTGCCTTCGGGGCGTGGCGTGACACCCACCGGCGGCGGTCGGCACAGGCCATGAAGGACCTCTATCTGGTGGACGCCAGCCTGTACGTGTTCCGCGCCTGGCACTCGATGCCCGACCAGTTCCACGACGCCCAGGGCTGGCCGACCAACGCGGTGCACGGCTTTGCCCGGTTCCTGGTGGAGCTGGCCGAGCGCGAACGTCCCAGCCACATCGTGGTGGCCTTCGACGAGGCGCTGGACAGCTGCTTCCGCCACACGCTCTACCCGGCCTACAAGGGCAACCGTGAACCGGCGCCGGCCGAGCTGCGGCGCCAGTTCGCCCATTGCAAGGCGCTGTGCGCGGCACTGGGCTTCAACGTGCTGGGCCACCGGCATTACGAAGCCGACGACCTGATCGGCAGCGCGCTGCATGCGGCGCGGCCGCTGGGCCTGCGCGGGGTGATCGTCTCGGCCGACAAGGATCTCTCGCAGCTGTTGTGGGAACACGACGAGCAGTGGGATTTCGCCCGCGGCGTGCGCTGGGGCATGACCGGGGTCAAGGGCCGGCACGGCGTGGAGGCGCACCAGATCGCCGACTACCTGGCGCTGTGCGGCGATGCGATCGACAACATCCCCGGCATCACCGGCATCGGCGCCAAGACCGCGGCGATCCTGCTGGCCCATTTCGGCAGCCTGGATGCCCTGCTGGCGCGCTGCGATGAAGTCGCGTTCCTGCGCATGCGCGGGGCGGCGCAGGTGGCCAGGCGCCTGCGCGAACAGCGCGAACACGCGCTGCTGTGGCGCCAGCTGACCACCATCGCCCTGGATGCGCCGCTGGATGGCAGCGTGCCGGGCTTCGCCCGCGCGCCGGCCGATGGCGACATGCTCGATGCATTGGCCGAAGCGGTGCGCCTGGGCCCCACGCTGCGCCGGCGCCTGCGCACCGCGGCCGGGCTGGAACAACCCTGGGCCCCGCCGCAGGACGACGACGCGCCGCATTTCCCTTCCTACCAACCGGCCTGATCCCATGAGCTCCAAGACCGAACCCGTTGAAGTCATGTACGACGGCAAGTACCTGCGCATGATCCGCCGCGGCACCTGGGAATACACCGAGCGCGCCCATGCCGGCGGCCTGGCGGCGATCATCCTGGCAGTCACCCCGCAGGACAACATCGTCTTCGTCGAGCAGTTCCGCGTGCCGCTGCAGGCCAACACCATCGAGATGCCAGCCGGGCTGGTCGGCGACATCCACGCGGACGAATCGATCGAGCTGTCGGCGGTCCGCGAGCTGGAGGAAGAAACCGGCTGGACCGCCGAGCACGCCGAAGTGCTGCTGATCGGGCCGGTGTCCTCCGGCTCGAGCAGCGAGCGGGTGGCCTTCGTGCGGGTCACCGGCCTGACCAAGGTCGGCCAGGGCGGCGGCGATGGCGATGAGGACATCACCGTGCACGAAGTCCCGCGCGCCAAGGCCGCGGCATGGCTGGTGCAAAAGCTGGGCGAGGGCTATCAGCTCGACGCCAAGCTGTGGGCGGGCCTGTGGATGATCGAGCACCACCTGGACGGGACCCCACGTGTCTGAAACACGACGGCTGCTGGGGCCGGACGATCCGGCCCCGTTCACCCTGATCGGCCCTGGCGCGCCTTCGCCGTTCCTGCTGATCGCCGACCACGCCGGCCAGGCCGTGCCCGCCGCACTGGACCGGCTGGGCCTGACCCAGGCCGAGCTGGACCGCCACATCGGCTGGGACATCGGCGTTGCCGGCACCACGCGCAAGCTGGCCGCGCTGCTGGATGCCACCGCCGTGCTGCAGACCTATTCGCGCCTGGTGATCGACTGCAACCGGCCCTTGACCGCGCCCAGCTCGATCGCCGCGGTCAGCGACGGCACCGAGATCGCGGCGAACGTGGCCGCAAGTGGCGCCCAGCGCGCGCAGCGCGTGGCGGAGATCTTCGCCCCGTACCACGAGGCGATCGGCGCCCAGCTCGATGCGCGCGCCGCGCGCGGCCAACCCACGCTGCTGATCGCCCTGCACAGCTTCACCCCGGCGTTCGCCGGAACCGCGCGGCCCTGGCACGCCGGGGTGCTGTACCAGCACGACAACCGTCTGGCGATGGCGCTCAAGCCGCTGCTGGAGGCCGATGGCCTGACCGTGGGCGACAACGAACCCTACTCGGTCAGTGACGCCACCGACTACGCGATCCCGGTTCACGGCGAGGCCCGCGGCCTGCCGCACCTGGAGCTGGAAATCCGCCAGGACCTGATCGCCGACGACGCCGGCCAGAGCGCCTGGGCGCAGCGCCTGGCCACCCTGTTCATGCAACTGGCGCCGCACTTCACGCAGCGCTAGGTTTGCCGGGTGGTATACCGGTGGCACCTTCCCGCACCGTGGCGAGACCATGTTGATCCGCCTGGGTTACGAGATCGCCTTCCGGCTGCCGCAGCCCACGCCGATGCTGGTGACCCTGAACATCCACGATTCGCGCCGCACCGACATCGTCATCGGCCAGGAACTGCGCGCCCTGCCGGGGGTGCCGATGCGCCAGTACCGCGACAGCTTCGGCAACACCTGTACGCGCCTGACCGCCCCCACGGGCGTGTTCACCCTGTACACCGATGCTGTGGTGGAGGACAGCGGGGTGCAGGACCTGACCATGCCACTGGCGCGCGAGGTGCCGGTGGATCAGCTGCCGGACCAGGCCCTGGTGTTCCTGCTGGGCAGCCGCTATTGCGAGACCGACCAGCTGGTGGGCATGGCCTGGGACCTGTTCGGCAGCGCGCCGAACGGCTGGAACCGGGTCCAGGCAATCTGCGACTACGTGCATTCGCAGATCGAGTTCGGCTACCCCCACGCCAACCCGACCAAGGGCGCGGTCCAGGCCCTGCGCGAAGGCCGCGGGGTGTGCCGCGACTTCGCCCATTCGGCCATCGCCCTGTGCCGCTGCATGAACATCCCGGCGCGCTACTGCACCGGCTACCTGGGCGACATCGGGGTACCGCCAGTGGATGCGCCGATGGACTTCTCGGCCTGGTTCGAAGCCTACCTGGACGGCCAGTGGTACACCTTCGATGCGCGCCACAATGTCCCGCGCATCGGCCGGGTCCTGATCGCCCGCGGCCGCGATGCGGCCGACGCGGCGATCAGCAACAGCTTCGGCGCCCACACCCTGGAGAAGTTCCTGGTGTGGACCGACCAGACCGACGACCCGACCCTCTCACCGCGGCCGCAGGCCACGCCCGCCGGGTCGCTGTCGCCGCTGGCCTGAGGCAGGCCATGCCGAGCTGGCGCGCCGGCCTGGATCGCTGCGCTCAGGCGAACGCGTCGGTGGCGCGGACCAGCGCATCGATGTTTTCAAGCTCGAACGCCGAATGCCCCGAGGTCGGGCTGATCTGCAGCCGCGCCTTCGGCCAGGCCTTGTGCAGGTCCCAGGCGTTGGCAACCGGGCACACCACATCGTAGCGACCGTGCACGATCACGCCGGGGATGTCGGCGATCCTGGGTGCATCGCGCAGCAGCTGGTCCTCCACTTCGAAGAAGCCGCCATTGACGAAGTAGTGGTTTTCGATGCGGGCGAAGGCCAGCGCAAATTCCGCATCCTCGTGACCGCTGACGAAGTTCTCGTCCACCCGCAGGAAGCTGGTCGCCCCTTCCCACACCGACCACGCGCGCGCCGCGGCCAGCCGGGTCTGCGCATCATTGCTGGTCAGGCGGCGGTGGAAGGCCGAGATCAGGTCCGCCCGCTCCACCTGCGGGATTGCATGGATGTAATGCTCCCACGCGTCGGGGAACAGGCGGCTGGCGCCTTCCTGGTAGAACCATTCCAGCTCCCAACGACGCAGCATGAAGATGCCGCGCAGGACCAGCTCGGTGACACGGCGCGGATGGGTCTGGGCGTAGGCCAAGGCCAGGGTCGAGCCCCAGCTGCCGCCGAAGACCTGCCAAGCATGGATGCCCAGATGCGCGCGCAACGTTTCGATATCGGCCACCAGGTGCCAGGTGGTGTTGTCGACCAGGTCGGCGTGTGGACGCGAGCGCCCCGAGCCACGCTGGTCGAACAGCACGATCCGGTATTTGGCCGGATCATGGAAGCAGCGCATCTTCGGGCTGCAGCCCGCGCCCGGTCCGCCATGCAGCATCACCACCGGCTTGCCGTCCTGGTTGCCGCACTGCTCGTAATACAGCACGTGGCGGTCATCGACCCGCAGGTGGCCGGCGTCGAAGGGTTCGATGGCGGGATACAGGGTGCGCATGAAAGCTGACGGTGAGGGACGAGCGGTCAGTCTAACCCGGCCCCTCACCGACCTCAGGCGATGCGTGCCAGCGTCACCCGATCGCGCTGTTCGATGTCCTGCGCAGTGTGGACCGCATCGAAGCCGGCCTGCATCAGCAGTGCACGTACCGCCTGGCCCTGCTCCAAGCCGTGCTCCAGCAGCAGCCAGCCGCCTGGCAGCAGATGCGCCGGGGCCTGTGCAATGATTCGGCGGATGTCATCCAGGCCATCGCCGCCGGCCACCAATGCCGTGGCCGGCTCGAAGCGCAGATCGCCCTGCGCCAGGTGCACATCGCCAGCGGCGATGTAGGGCGGATTGCTGGCGATGAGGTCGAAGCGCCGGCCTTGCAGCGGCGCCAACCAGTCACCGCAGGCGAAGTCCACGTTCTCCAGCGCGTGCGCCCTGGCGTTGGCCCGGGCAACGGCCAGCGCCTGGGCGCTGGCATCGGTGGCCAGCACCTGCGCCTGCGGGCGTTCGCTGGCGATGGCCAGGGCGATCGCGCCAGTGCCGGTGCCCAGGTCGGCCACCTGCAGCGCACGCCCAGGCGGCAGCCGCTCCAGCGCCAGTTCGACCAGGCGCTCGGTGTCGGCCCGCGGGATCAGCGTGGCCGGCGTGACCTGCAGATCCAGCGTCCAGAAGCCGCGCTGGCCGGTGATGTAGGCCAGCGGTTCGCCGCGCCGGCGCCGCTCCAGCAGCGCCGCGAACCCGGCCTGCACGGCGGCCTCGGCCGGATCGGCGCCATGCGCGAACAGCCAGGCGCGCTGGCGCCCCAACACATGCAGCAGCAGGTGCTCGGCCTCCAGGCGCGCTTCCGGCGTGGACAGCTGCGTTGCGCCCTGGCGCAGCAGCGCATCCAGACGCGGGGGTGGCTGCGTTTCCATCGGTCCATGGTAGCGGTTGCGCGGCCGCGCCCGGTCCGGCGTGGTCAAGACCCGGGCCTTGCCACTGGCCCGTGATGTTCTCGCAACAGGCGCTGCATTAGCATTGCGCCAAACCGGCCATTGATAGCCTGTCGCTATAGACTCCATTTCGTTAATCGATTTGAGTAATCATCGATGGCTGCTTAGGCTGGTCGCCAACGCTCCACCCATCCACCAAGAGGAAGAACCGATGTCCGTGATCAACACCGAAATCCTGCCGTTCAAGGCCACTGCCTACAAGAATGGCGAGTTCATCGAGGTCTCCGATGCCGACCTGAAGGGCAAGTGGTCCGTGGTCGCCTTCTACCCGGCCGACTTCACCTTCGTCTGCCCGACCGAACTTGAGGACCTGGCCGACCATTACGCCGAATTCCAGAAGCTTGGCGTGGAGGTCTATTCGGTCTCCACCGACACCCACTTTTCGCACAAGGCCTGGCACGACACCTCCGCGGCGATCGGCAAGATCAAGTACGCCATGATCGGTGATCCGACCCATCAGATCTCGAAGAACTTCGACGTCCTGCGGCCGGCCGGGCTGGCCGACCGTGGCACCTTCATCATCGACCCGCAGGGCGTGATCCAGGGTGTGGAAATCACCGCCGAGGGCATTGGCCGCGATGCGTCCGAGACGCTGCGCAAGGTCAAGGCCGCGCTGTACGTGGCCTCCCATCCGGGTGAGGTGTGCCCGGCCAAGTGGAAGGAAGGTGCCAAGACCCTGGCGCCCTCGCTGGACCTGGTCGGCAAGATCTAATCCACTGCCCGACCGCCTTCCCCGCCGCGTGCGGGGAAGGCAGCGGCGGCAAACCGGAATCCGCTTCGTTCGCGCACGCCCAAGTGGCTTGCGGTTTGCTTCTCGCATCGTTCTGCCCATCGGGCAGGCCTGTCTGTTCCCGAAATCAGGAGACGCCACATGTTGGACGACACCCTCAAGACCCAGCTCAAGACCTATCTGCAGCGCGTGACCCGACCAGTGGAAATCGTGGCCTCGGTGGACGATTCGGCCACCTCCAGGGAAATGCTGGAACTGCTGGAGGACATCTTGCAGCTGTCCGACCAGGTCTCACTGGTCCAGCAGCGCAATGCCGATCCGCACACGCCTTCGTTCGCACTGAATTCGCCGGGCCAGGACATCCACCTGCGCTTTGCCGGCCTGCCGATGGGCCACGAGTTCACCTCGCTGGTGCTGGCCCTGCTGCAGGTCGGCGGTTATCCGTCCAAGGCCGCGCCGGACACGATCGAGCAGATCCAGGGCCTGGACGGCGACTACCGGTTCGAGACCTATTTCTCGCAGAGCTGCCAGAACTGCCCGGACGTGGTCCAGGCCCTGAACCTGATGGCGGTCCTGAATCCACGCATCCAGCACGTGGCCATCGACGGGGCGGTGTTCCCGGAAGAGGTCGAGCAGCGCCAGGTGATGTCGGTGCCCACCGTCTACCTCAACGGCGAGGTCTTCGGTCAGGGCCGCATGACCCTGGAAGAGATCGTCGGGCGGCTGGACGCTGGTGCGGCCAGGCGCGAGGCCAAGAAGCTCTCGGCCAAGGACCCGTTCGAGGTGCTGGTGGTCGGCGGCGGCCCGGCTGGCGCGGCCGCGGCGATCTACGCCGCGCGCAAGGGCATCCGCACCGGGGTGGTGGCCGAGCGCTTCGGCGGCCAGGTCCTGGACACCATGGCGATCGAGAACTTCATCTCGGTCCAGGAGACCGAAGGGCCGAAGATGGCCGCGGCACTGGAAGCCCACGTGCGCCAGTACGAGGTGGACATCATGAACCTGCAGCGCGCCGAAAAGCTGGTGCCGGCCGGTGACGACGGCCTGATCTCGATCGAGCTGGCCAACGGCGCCACGCTCAAGGGCAAGACCGTGATCCTGTCCACTGGCGCGCGCTGGAGGCAGATGAACGTGCCCGGCGAGGACCAGTACCGGAACAAGGGCGTGGCCTACTGCCCGCATTGCGACGGTCCGCTGTTCAAGGGCAAGCGCGTGGCGGTGATCGGCGGCGGCAATTCGGGGGTGGAAGCGGCCATCGATCTTGCCGGCGTGGTCAGGCACGTCACCCTGATCGAGTTCGATCACAAGCTGCGCGCCGACGAGGTCCTGCAACGCAAGCTGCGCAGCCTGCCCAACGTGACCATCCTGCTGTCGGCGTTGAGCACGCAGGTGCATGGCGACGGCAGCAAGGTCACCGGCCTGTCCTATACCGACCGCACCAACGACACCGGCCACACCATCGAGCTGGAAGGCATCTTCGTGCAGATCGGCCTGCTGCCCAACACCGAATGGCTCAAGGGCACGGTTGAACTGTCCCCACGTGGGGAGATCGTGATCGACGAGCGCGGTCAGACTTCGGTCCCGGGTGTGTTCGCTGCCGGCGATGCCACCACGGTGCCCTACAAGCAGATCGTGATCGCCATGGGCGAAGGCGCCAAGGCTGCGCTGAGCGCCTTCGACCACCTGATCCGCCACAGTGCGCCGGCCCAGGCGCCGGTGGCCGAGGCGCAAGCGGCCTGATCCATCGCCGGCTTCTTCCACGATGTCGATCCACGCCCGTCGGTGTCCCCGGCGGGCGTTTTTTCCGGACGCCGACCTTTGTCGATTGATGCGCCGGCGCAAGGGGCGTTGAATGCATCGAGGGCCCCGATGACCCACAACCTGCAGGCGGATCCGCGCACGTGAACCTGCGTGACCTCAAATACCTGGTCGCTCTGGCCGATCACATGCACTTCGGCCGGGCCGCGGCGGCCAGCTTCGTCAGCCAGCCCACCCTGTCCACCCAGATCAAGAAGCTCGAGGACGAGCTGGGCGTGCCGCTGGTCGAACGTGCCCCGCGCAAGGTGATGCTGACCCCGGCCGGGCGCGAGGCAGCCGAACGGGCGCGCCGGATCGTGGCCGAGGTCGAACAGCTGAAGGAAGCCGCCCGTCGCAGCCAGGACCCGGAAGCCGGCACGGTCAAGCTGGGCATCTTCCCCACCCTGGGCCCGTACCTGTTGCCGCACGTGGTACCGGCGATCCGCACGCGCTTCCCGCGACTGGAACTGCTGCTGGTGGAGGAAAAGAGCGATGTGCTGCTGCAGCGCCTGCGCGAAGGCAAGCTGGACGCCAGCCTGCTGGCGCTGCCGGTGGACGAGGAGCAGATGCATGTGGAATTCCTGTTCGAGGAACCCTTCGTGTTGGCCGCGCCCGAGCACCATCCGCTGGCCAAGCGCACCGGCCTGACCCTGGCCGAATTGAACGACCAGAAGCTGCTGCTGCTGGAAGACGGCCACTGCCTGCGCGAACAGGCGCTGGAGGTCTGCCGCCTGGCCGGCGCCAACGAAAAATCCGAATTCCGCGCCACCAGCCTGGAAACCCTGCGCCAGATGGTCGCCGCCGAGGTCGGCATGACCCTGCTGCCGCTGCTGGCGGTCCAGCCGCCGGTGGCGCGCTCGGAGAACATTCACCTGCTGGGCTTCAGCGACTCCCATCCCAGCCGGCGCATCGCCATGGTCTGGCGCAAAAGCTCGGCCATGGACGCGTTCTTGATCCAGATGGCGCAAGTGTTCGCCGAGCTGCCCGCCGACCTGCTCGACCCCGCCACGCTTGGCCTGCCAGTGCCTGTCCGCAAGAAGGCTTCCACCGCCTCGCAACGGCGCGCGTGAGAGGCTTTCGGCCTAGGAGCCTATCGGGCTTTGGCCGACAGACTCCTAGCCGACACGCACAACGAAACGGATCAAATGCCATGACCTCCCCAAGCAAACTCCAGCAACTGCGCGAACTGTCCGTGATCGTGGCCGACACCGGCGACGTGGAGGCGATCAAGCGGCTCAAGCCAGTCGACTGCACCACCAATCCCACCCTGGTGAAGAAGGCGCTGGACCTGCCGGTCTACGCCGAGCTGATCGATGAGCAGACCGCCTGGGCCAAGGCCCAGGGCAAGGTGAACGAGGAACGGTTGGCCGAAGTCGTCGACCGCCTGACCATCGGCGTGGGCACCAGGCTGGCCGGCCTGATCCAGGGCCGCGTGTCCACCGAAGTCGATGCCGACCTGGCCCATGACACCGCCGCCACCGTGGCCAAGGCCAGGAAGTTCATCGCCATGTACGCCGAACAGGGCGTGCCCAGGGAGCGCATCCTGATCAAGGTCGCCGCGACCTGGGAAGGTGTGGAAGCCTGCCGCCAGCTGCAGGCCGAAGGCATCGACTGCAACTGCACGCTGATCTTCAACCCGACCCAGGCCCTGGCCTGTGCCGAGGCCGGCGCGTTTTTGATCTCGCCGTTCGTGGGTCGCATCCTCGACTGGTACAAGGCCCACGGCCAAGCCCCGGCCAGCATCGACCAGGACCAGGGCGTGAAGTTCGTGCGCGGCGTCTACGACACCTTCAAGCGCCGCGGCATCAAGACCGTGGTGATGGGCGCCTCGTTCCGCTCCACCGCGCAGATCGAAGCGCTGGCCGGATGTGACCGCCTGACCATCTCGCCGGACCTGCTCGACCAGCTCGATGCCGACCATGGCCCGCTGCCGCGCAAGTTGTTTCCGGCCCAGGCGCAGGTCGGCAGCCACCCGCCGGTGGACGCGGCCCGGTTCAAGGCCGACGTCCAAGCCGACCCAATGGCCAGAGAAAAACTGGCCGACGGCATCCGCGTCTTCGCCGAGGATCTCAAGTCCCTGCGCAAGACCATCGCCGATCGGCTGGCCTGAAATTCTCGCGACCAATAAAAGCCTCTTGACGGCAACGACGCTGCACCGCCGGCCACTGTTCGCCGATCCCCGCGCTGCGCAGGCGGCGTGCCGGTCCTTCATCTCACGCCGATGCCTGGGCGATGCCCGTCTGCTCGCCTGGGTGCTGATGCCCGATCACGCGCATTGGTTGCTGGCACTGGGCCAGGACAAGCCGTTGGCCAAGGTGGTGGAATCGCTCAAGTCCTTCAGCGCACGCGAGGCGAATCTGGCGACCGGGCGCACGGGTCCGGTCTGGGCACGGGCTTACCACGATCATGCCTTGCGGCGGGCGCAGGACCTGCAGCAGATCGCCCGGTACATCGTGGCCAATCCGCTGCGCGCAGGGCTTGTCCAGCGCGTTGGCGATTATCCGTACTGGAACGCGGTCTGGCTGTAGGAGCGCATCGCAGGGGCGCGATGATCGGGCGCGCCGAGATGCCAAGGGAGAGCATCGCGCCCCTTCGGGGCGCTCCTACGGGAAAGCCCATCGCGGCCATGGCCCTACGGCCACATCCCTGGGATTTTGCCCCCTATCCCCCGCTCGCGGGGGGGCGAGAAGGCACGGCTTGCGCGCCACTGGCGCGCGTGCCTTGGAGCGCCCGCGCCGCTGGCGCGGGCCGGGGTGCGAAGCAGGGGGTCGGGGTGAGGGGGATAGGGGTGACGGCCATGCCGACGACGACACATCAACGTTCCGGAGCCGGCTGCGGTTTACTGGCCTTAAAGCAAAAGCCCCCCTCACCCCAGCCCTCTCCCCCGCACGCGAGGGAGAGGGGGCACGAACGCGTCGAGCAGACAGTTGCTCCTACACACGGGCCTAGCCTTCCCACTGCCCCAGCGCTGCCAGGCTGTTGGCGCGGGCGCGCTCGAACACGATCGACTGGGCCTTGGCGAAATTGCGGTCCGGGTCCTTGGCCCAGTGCGCCAGCGCGGCCTGCTGCATGGCCCGGCCGTAGGAGAAGCTCAGCGGCCAGGGCAGGTTGCCCAGGCGGTTCATGGCATCAAGGTGGGCGGTGGCGTCCTGGTCGGACTGGCCGCCGGACAGGAACACGATGCCCGGCAGGATCGCCGGCACGGCGGTCTTCAGGCACATCACGGTGGATTCGGCCACTTCTTCCACATCGACCTGGTCGGCGCAGCGGCTGCCCGGCAGGACCATCGAGGCCTTGAGGATGGTGCCTTCCAGCAGGACGTTCTGCTCGTACAGGGCGCCGAACACCGAGCGCAGGGTTGCCTCGGTCACCTCATAGCAGGTCTGGATGTCGTGGTCGCCCTCCATCAGCACCTCCGGCTCGATGATCGGCACGATGCCCTGCTCCTGGCACAGCGCGGCGTAGCGGGCCAGCGCGTGGGCGTTGACCTCGATGCAGGTGCCGGAGGGGATGTCCTCGCCGATGTTGATCACCGCGCGCCACTTGGCAAAGCGCGCGCCCAGCTTGTAGTACGCCTGCAGGCGCGTGCGCAGGCCGTCCAGGCCCTCGGTCACCAGCTCGCCGGGGCAGCCGGCCAGCGGCTGGGTGCCAAGATCGACCTTGATGCCCGGGATCATGCCGTGGTCGGTCATGTACTTGGGAAACGGCACCGCGTCCCGGGTCTTCTGGCCGATGGTCTCCTCGTGGAGGATCGCGCCGGAGATGTGGTTGGCCAGCCGGGGCGTGGTGATCAGCAGCTCGCGGTAGCGGCGACGATGTTCTTCGGTGTTGTCGAGGCCCACCCCGGCAAAACGCTTGCCGATGGTGGCGATGGATTCGTCGATGGCGATGATGCCCTTGCCGGGGGCGACCAGGGCCTGGGCGGTTTCGGCGAGCTGTTCGATGCTCATGGGGACTCGGGGGGCGGACGGCGGAGCCGGGAATTATAGCCGGCGCCGCCCTGCCCCTTGCCGGTCATGCCGCAAGCGCGCGGCGGCCCTGCGCCGCCGGTGCGCGCCGGCGGCCGGGCCGTTACAGCTCGCCCAGGCCGCTGGCGCGGCCGTCCTGACCCACTTCCAGCAGGCGCAGGGTGTTGGTGGCGCCGTGCTGTTCCATGTGCTCGCCGCTGGTGAACACCACCCGGTCGCCCGGCTTGAGCATTTCGGCCTGGACCAGCATCTGGATGCTGGCGCGGGCCGCTTCGCGCGCGGCCATGCCGCGGCTGTCGAAGGCCACCGGAGTCACCCCGCGCATCATCGCCATGCGCCGGCGGGCGCCGTCATCGCGCGAGAACGCGTACACCGGCACCGAGGAGCGGAAGCGCGAGAGAAAGCCGGCGGTGCCGCCCGATTCGGTCAGCGCCACCACCCCGCCCAGGCTGATGTGCTCGGACAGGAACATGGTCGCCATGGCGATGGCATGGTCGGCGCGCTGCAGGTTGCGCTGGGCGGCTTCGAAATCGGTCTCCATGCCGAACGAGCGCTCGGCGCCGACGCAGATGCGGGCCATCGCCTCGACCGCGCGCACCGGGTAATGGCCGGCCGCGGTTTCGCCGGACAGCATCACCGCATCGGTGCCGTCGATCACCGCGTTGGCCACGTCCATGACCTCGGCGCGGGTGGGCAGCGGGCTGTCGACCATCGACTGCAGCATCTGGGTGGCAGTGATGACGATCCTGTTCTGCTCGATGGACTCGCGAATGATCTGCTTCTGAAGGCCGGGCAGTTCGGCATCGCCCACTTCCACCCCCAGGTCGCCGCGGGCGACCATGACCACGTCGCTGGCGGCGACGATTTCCTTGAGGTTGGCGATGGCCTCGGAGCGCTCGATCTTGGACACCAGGTAGGCCTGGCATCCGTGCTTGCGGGCGCTGGCGCGGGCCTCCTCCATGTCCGCCGCATTGCGGCAGAACGAGACGGCGATGAAGTCCACGCCGATGCTGGCGGCCACTTCGATCAACGCATGGTCGTACGGGGTGAGCGCGCCCAGCGACAGGCCGCCGCCCTGTTTGTTCAGGCCCTTGCGGTCGCTCAGGGTGGCGTCGTTGAGGACCTCGGTGATGATGCGCTGGCCCTGGACCTGGGCCACGCGCAGCTGCAGCATGCCATCGTCCAGCAGCAACGTGTCGCCCGGCGCCACGTCCCCCGGCAGGCCCAGGTAGCTGACCGCGACCTGGTGCGCGTCGCCCGGCGGCGCATCGTCCTCGGCGACCAGGTCGAAGCGCGCGCCGGCCTTGAGCTGCACCTTGCCGGCGGCGAAGCGCTCGATGCGGATCTTCGGGCCGGGCAGGTCGGCCAGGATGCCCACTTCGGCCCCGAGTCTGGCGGCGGCCGCACGCACGGCCAGGGCGCGCTGGCGCTGGCCATCGGGCGAACCATGCGAAAAGTTGAGCCGGACCACGTTCACGCCGGCGCGGATCAGCGCCTCCAGGACACCCGGCGGATCGGTCGCCGGGCCCAACGTGGCAATGATCTTGGTACGGCGCTGATGGGTGCTGGTCATGGACTCCTCCGAAGCTGCAAACGCTACCACAGGCATGGTGGTGGTCCGCTTGTGCGATGCCACCCAGCCTGGGGCTGGGGCGCGCCTGCGGCGGAAGAATCCACCCAACCTGTTGATTCATAACAAATCCATTCAGTGCCGTGGGTCGGACACTGCGCCGGAAACTGGTATTTTACTGGTATCTCCATGCGCAGACGGCCGCGCGGGACATCAGGCCAGGATGGCCCGCAGTGCCTCGGGTGAGGCGACCACTTCACCGGCACCGGCGGTGACCAGTTCGGCGCGGTCGCCGAAGCCCCAGAGCACGCCGATGCTGCGCATGTGGTGGTGCACGGCACCTTCGATGTCCATGCGCCGGTCGCCGATCATCACGCAGTGGCCGGCCTGCGCCGACAGGCGCCGCAGCGCCTCGGCGATCAGGTCGGGCTTGAACCGGCGGCTGCCGTCGTCGCTGGCGCCGACGATCTGTTCGAAACACGCACCGAAGGGCAGGCCGGCCAGGATCTGCCGGGCCGAGCGCTCGTTCTTGGAGGTCACCACCGCCAGCCGGCGGCCGCCGGCATGCAGATCGGTCACCAGCTCGGCAATGCCCGGGTACACGCTCAGCTCGGTCCAGCCGAGGGTGTCGTAGCGCTGGCGGTAGAGCGCCAGCGCCTGGGCCAGGCGGTCTTCTTCAGGAAACACGGACTGGAAGCTGTCGCGCATCGGCGGCCCGATCCAGGCCCGCAGCGCGGCGGCATCGGGCAGCGGCTGGGCCATTGCCGCAAACACGTGCCCGATGCTGTTGACGATGCCCGGCTCCGAATCGATCAGGGTGCCGTCCAGGTCAAACAACAGCGTGGCCTGGTTCATCAAGCGCGCGCTTCCAGGGCGGCCACGGCCGGCAGGGTCTTGCCTTCCAGGAATTCCAGGAACGCGCCGCCGCCGGTGGAGATGTAGCTCAGCCGGTCGGCGACCCCGTATTTGTCCACCGCCGCCAGGGTGTCGCCGCCGCCGGCGATGGAAAACGCCGGCGAGGCGGCGATCGCCCGCGCCAGGGTCTCGGTGCCCTTGCTGAAGGCCTCAAACTCGAACACCCCGACCGGCCCGTTCCAGACCACGGTGCCAGCCCTGGCGATGCGCGCGGCGTAGGCCGCCGCCGTGTCCGGGCCGATGTCCAGGATCAGGTCGTCTGCGTCCACCGCATCGACCTTCTTCACCGCGGCCGGTGCATCTGGCAGGAACTGCTTGGCCACCACCACGTCGGTGGGCAGCGGGATCTCGGCACCGCGCGCCTTGGCATCGGCCACGATCCTGCGCGCGGTGTCCAGCAGGTCCGGCTCGCACAGCGACTTGCCCACGCGGTGGCCAGCGGCGGCGATGAAGGTGTTGGCGATGCCGCCGCCGACGATGAGCTGGTCGACCTTGCCCACCAGGCTGGAGAGCAGCTCCAGCTTGGTCGAGACCTTGCTGCCGGCGACGATGGCCAGCAGTGGCCGCGCCGGCGCGGCCAAGGCCTTGTGCAGGGCGTCCAGCTCGGCCATCAGCAGCGGGCCGCCGGCGGCGACCGGGGCGAACCTGATCACGCCATGGGTGGAGGCCTGGGCGCGGTGCGCGGTGCCGAAGGCATCCATGACGAACACATCGCACAGCGCGGCGTATTTCCTGGCAAGTGTCTCGTCATCCTTGCCCTCGCCCACGTTCATGCGGCAGTTCTCCAGCAGCACGATCTGGCCCGGCTCGACCTGCACGCCGTCGACCCAGTCGCGCACCAGCGGCACCGGCACGTGCAGCAGTTCGGACAGGCGCTTGGCCACCGGCTGCAGGGAATGCTCCTCGCTCCAGACGCCTTCCTCCGGGCGCCCCAGGTGCGAGATCACCATCACCGCCGCGCCCTGCTCCAGGGCCATCTTCAGTGTCGGCAGGGAGGCGATGATGCGCTGCTCGGAGGTGATCCGGCCGTTGTCGATCGGCACGTTCAGATCCTGGCGGATCAGCACGCGCTTGCCGGAGAGGTCCAGATCGGTCATGCGGATGATGGTCATGGGGCTTCAGCTCGTGGGGTCAGGGAAAGGAACAACGGCCCGGGCCATGGGGCACAGGGCGCAAGGCCGGAAAAGACGCTCGCCCCTGCATGCCGCCGATGGCAGCACACCGCCACGCAAGGCGGGTTGAAAGGCGGCCGGAGCGGGGAGATGCCGTCCCGCCTGATGGGAACCGGCTGGCTGCGACGCAGGTGCGGCATGCGGCGTTGCTTCGATCAGGACGGGCGCCCATTGTCCGGGCTGGCCGCCGATGCCGCAAACCGCGGCCAGGCGAGGGGCAATCAGGGTGCCTGGGTCGCGCGCCTGTCGCGCAGCAGGCTGAAGGCGAAGCCGCCGACCGCAAGCGCCCCGCAGACGAGCAGGGCCCACAGCAGCAGCTGCTTCCAGTCGCGCGCGGCCGGCTGCAGCGCGTGCTCGCCGGCCAGGACCTGCGCATCGGTGCCCAGGGTGGCGGTGGCCGGCTGCCATTGCGCGCCGCGCTGCTGGCGCAATGCGGCGATCATCGCGGGCAGCGGCGCTTGCTGGCGATGCGCACGCGCGCTGCCCACGGCCAGCGCGTACGGCGGCGCGCCCTGGGCCAGGAACACCAGCACCTCGGGCCGGTAGCCCAGCTGCAACTGCGGCGGCGCGAGGCCTTCGACGCTGCCGGCACTGGCCAGCAGGCGCCAGTAACGGTCGCGGCTGGTCTGCGCCAGCGCCTGCGGCGGCGAGCGCTGCCGCTCGGCGCCGACCTGGTAGGCCAGCCAGGGGCCGACGCGATGGATCCAGGGCGCATCGGCCGCGTCGCGGCTCTGCACGCTCCAGGTGACGGCCTGGTTGCCGCTGGCCACCACATCGACCTGCGCGACCGGAAAGCGGCCGGGAGACACGAATTGGAATCCGCCATCGACCGCCTTGCCGTCCAGCCGCAGCGTCTGCCACGGCAGCGGCGCGGCCGGCACGGCAATTTCGGCCTCGACCGACTGCAGCGCCGGCAGCGCACCGGCGCGCGGCAGCAACCGCAGGTAGCGCGCCCCGGCGGTCAGGGCGATGCGACGCCGGGCCAGGCGCTGGCGTCCGTTGTCCAGTTCGACCACGGTGACCTGCGGGTCGATGACGAACCAGCCACGCAGGTCGTGGCTGCCCTCCAGCCGCAGTTCGGCCTGCAGCTGCGGCGGGTCCTGCCACTGCAGCCACAACGCCTGCAGCGGTGCTTCCAGCGCGCTGGCATCGAGCAGCCAGCCGCCGCCTTGCCGGTGGCCTGCGTTGGCATCGGCAGGCAGCCGGGTTTCCACGCGCGTCACCGCACCTTGCGCATCGCGCTCGGCGATCAGCTGCAGGTCACCGGAGGCGTCGGGCGGCATCGGCGGCAACTGGAAGAGCGGCAACGCCTGGCGCCGCGGCGGCCCGGCCAGCGGCGCATCAGGACCGAGCAGACTGGCAGGCAAGGGCTGGCCATCGGCATCGAGCGGCTGGACATCGCCCAGCGTTGGCGACTGCGCGCCGCGATAGACCGCCTCGCTCAGCGTCACCCGATACGCGCCGGCCTCCGCCGTGGACAGCTGCAGCGGCCATTGCTGCACGTAATCCTCGCGCGGTCCGGCCGCATGTGCGGCGATCGGCACCAGCAACAACAGGGCCAGGCACTTCATGCGTCCACCTCCAGGTCCGCGGCAACGGCGCGCGGCGGCGCCGGCGCGAAATATCCCACCACCGTGCACAGCAAGCCGTAGGCGATGAACGAGCCGATGCCCAGCAGGTTGCCCAGGTGCTGGCGATCGATCAGCATCAGCTTGGCCAGCACCAGGCCCATCAGCAGCGCACCGCCGAGCCACAGCCCACGCTGGCCACGCCGCGATCCCATCACCCAGCCGATCACGCCCAGCACGCTCCAGACCACGGTCAGGCTGGTCTGGGCGATGCCGGTGGACCACAACCCTGCGTCCCACGGCACCTGCGCCCAGTGATGCACGGTATGCAGGGTGGAGCTGGTCGCCAGCACCAGCCCGGCACCGGCCATCAGCATGCCGCGACGCGGCGCCCAGGCAGCAGGCACGGCGCCGCGCCACAGCCAGTGCGCGAGCAGCACGATCACCGCCAGCTGGGCCAGTTCCGCCGGATTGAACAAGGGCAGCCACGGCAGCGGTGCAGCGCCGAGCCGGGCGAACAAGCTCGCCACCCAGCCCACCGTCAGCACGGCGAAGACCGTGCCCTGCAGCGCCAACCGGCCAGGATCCAGCGCCGCGCCGCGCGGCCAGGCCAGCCAATGCCAGCGCTGCAGCGACAGCGCGGCCAGCAGCAGCCACGGCCAGGCCAGCAGCGCCCAGCCCCAGCCTTCGGCCAGGTGCAGTTCGCCGGCCAGCCACTGTCCCGCCAACGACAGCAGCAGCGGCCACACCAGCCACCAGATCAATTGCGCTGCCTGCGCAGCGCGCCCTTCCGCGCCGCGCAGGCACCACCGGGCGCGCACGCCCAGCACAGCGAAGACCGCCCATGCCGCGGCGCCTGCGCCAGCGAAGGGCTGCCCGTGCGCATCCACCTGCCACAGCGTCACCGGCATGGCCAGGGCGAAGCCACCCGTCGTGGTCCAGGCCAGCGCGGCATCGGGATGGCGCCGCTGCACTTCGGCGGCAAGCCAGGCGGTCAGCGCCAGCCCCGCCAGCACCAGGTCCGGCTGCTGTGGCGCGGAGGCGAAACGCAGGATCTCGTGCAGCCCCGCGCCGCTCCACCAGCCCAGCGCCCACAGGTAAGACAGCAGCGCCAGCACACGCCGTTGCACCCGCAGCGCCCAGGCGCTGGCAAAGCCGCCCAGCGCGATCAGCAGCGCGCTCATGCAGGTCGGATTGGCCAGCACCGTTGCATCGCGCGAAGTGGCCTCCAGGCCGATCACGAACGCCACCGCTGCGGCCAGCTGCAGCAGCACGCCGCTGACCACCGGCAGCCGGCGCTGCTGGCGCAGGCCCAGCCAGACCAGGCCGGCGCCTTCCAGCGCGAACACGCCGGCCGTGGCGCGTGCCGACAACGCCAGCGGCACCGCCAGGGTGGCAAAGCCCACCGCCAGCAGCGCATGGCCGTACCCCAGCAAAGCGGTGCGCGCATCGCGCAACAGCCAGGCGGCCAGGCCGGTATAGACCGCCGCAAGCGCCAGTGCGCACAGCGCCAGCGGCAGGCCGTCGCCCTGCAGCAACCCGGCCTGCAGGCAGAAGGCCACCAGTGGCGTGCCGAACAACAGGCTGCCATCGACCACCCTGGCCCGATCGTCGCCGCGCCGCGCATGCAGCACCGGGATCAGCAGGTAGAAGGCGAAGAACAGCAGCAGGAACGGCTCGGTGCTGGCGAACTTGTCCGGCCGGTAATCCAGCACGCCCCAGACCGTGCCGATGCCGAAGGTGAAGACAAATCCAAGCAGGTTCAGCACCCGCCACGACCGCACCCAGGCGATGGCGAACACCCCGGCATTGAGCAGCGCGTAGTAGGAAAACAGCGCCACGTGGTTGCCGCTGCCGGTGGACAGCCAGATCGGCGCCAGGAATCCGGCCAGCGTGGCCAGCACTGCCAGCGTGCGCGATTCCTGCAGCACCGCCAGCACGCACATGCCGGCCACCAGCACCACGCTGAGCGCAAACGCCGCAGCGGCCGGGATCAATCCCGACACCTTGAATGCCGCGAACACGGTCAGCAACAGCACCCCGATCGCGCCGCCCTGCAGGGCCAGCGCAAAGCCGCGGCGCGGCGCGCGCTGGCGCCAGCCGAACACCAGCCCGCCCAGCGCCGCCGCCGCGATGCCCGCGTAACGCAACTCGATCGGCAGGCGCAACCAGCCCTGGTCGCCCGCGTATTTCAACAATGCCGCCACCCCGGCCAGCAGCACCAGCATGCCGACCTTGACCGGCACGTTGCCTTCGGTGAACCAGCGCCTGGCCGCAGCCAGCAGGGTGATGATCGGGTCCGGACGCGAAGGCGCGGGCGCGGGCTGGAACGCAGGCCTCGGCGGCGATTCGGGCAGTGGCGGAGGCGTGGACGGCCCCGGCGATGGCGGCGCGGCGGTTTCAGGCGCGCGCGGCGGTGGCGCGGCATCTTCAGGCGTACGCGGCGGCGTAGCGGCGGCCGCCCTGGGTGCCTGCGCAACCGGCGCCGGTGCCGGGCCGGCATCGGCCTGCGGCCGCACGCTGTCGCGCTCGGTCACCCACGGCGTGGCGCCGCGCGCCGGGCGCCAGACCGAGGCCAGATCCTGCTCCAGCTGCTCGATCCGCCTGCGCAATCCCCGGATCGACACCAGTGCCACCACCAGCAGCACCGGCACCGCCAGCACGACCAGCCCCAACAGCACGATCAATGCCTGCAAATGCCCACTCCCTGTCAGCGTCACCGGCCGCCCCGCCGCCGTGCACGCATGCTACCGGAGTGGCGCCTGCACCAGTCGCGGTGCCTGGCGCCAGCCCAAGCCAGGCATCGCGACACGGTGCGGCCGGCGCCTCGACCAGCCTGCAGTGCAGTGCAGTGAATGCCCCGGGCTGCCTCAGCCGGACCCACGGGCCCGGCGCAATCGCCGGGCCCGTGGGTCGATGCGGGTCGGCGCCTTGAAGAATCGATGCCCTCTTCTTTGGCGTTCATCCACGCCGGCGGCGCCCTGTTCCCTGGTCCTGCGTGCACGCCGCCGCCTTGCGCTGCACGCCACGAACAAGGGCGCCTGCGCGGCGCCCTGTTTCAAGCCGATCCGGCGGCTTACTTCGCCGCCACCACGCGCACCATTTCCAGGCACTTGTTGGAATAGCCCCACTCGTTGTCGTACCAGGACACCAGCTTGACGAAGGTCGCATCCAGGGCGATGCCGGCGTCGGCGTCGAACACCGAGGTGCGGGTCTCGCCGCGGAAGTCGGTGGCCACCACCTTGTCCTCGGTGTAGCCCAGCACGCCCTTGAGCGCGCCTTCGCTCTGGGCCTTCATCTCGGCGCAGATCTCGGCGTAGGTGGCCGGCTTTTCCAGCTCGCAGGTCAGGTCGACGACCGACACGTCCGAAGTCGGCACCCGAAAGCTCATGCCGGTGAGCTTCTTGTTGAGTTCCGGGATCACCACGCCCACGGCCTTGGCCGCGCCGGTGGACGAGGGAATGATGTTTTCCAGGATGCCGCGCCCGCCGCGCCAGTCCTTGTTGGACGGGCCGTCGACGGTCTTCTGGGTGGCGGTGGCCGCGTGCACGGTGGTCATCAGGCCACGCTTGATGCCCCACTTGTCGTGGACGACCTTGGCCAGCGGGGCCAGGCAGTTGGTGGTGCACGAGGCGTTGGAGATGATCGCCTCGCCCTTGTAGGTCTTGTGGTTGACGCCGAACACGAACATCGGCGTGTCGTCCTTGGACGGGGCCGACAGGATCACCTTGCTGGCGCCGGCGTCCAGGTGCTTCTGCGCGCCTTCCTTGGTCAGGAAGATGCCGGTGGATTCGATCACCACTTCGGCGCCGACCTCGCCCCACTTCAATGCAGCCGGATCGCGCTCGGCGGTCAGGCGGATCTTGTTGCCATTGACGATCAGGGTGGTGCCGTCCACTTCGATGGTGCCCTTGAAGCCGCCGTGCACCGAGTCGTACTGGAGCATGTAGGCCAGGTAGTCCGGCTCCAGCAGATCGTTGATGGCGACGATCTCGATATCGCCGTCGAAATTCTGCACCGCCGAACGCAAGACGTTGCGGCCGATGCGCCCGAACCCGTTGATGCCGACCTTGATTGCCATGTTCACAAGCTCCTGCAGCCCCGCGGGGCTGCCAGTGGAAAGGGGCCTGGATTCTAGCAGGGGGCCCGGCCGGGGCCCGGTGAGTGACCGGTGACTGGAACGCGCGGTGCGCGGTATGCCGCCGCAGGGGCGCATTGATCCGGATCAAGGCGGCTGCGTCGAAGAGGCGAAAGACTGCGCCCATTCCATCGATACCGAGAACCCTCATGCGCAAGACATCTGCTCTCCTGCTGTGCACCCTGGCTGCGGCGCTTTCCGCCGCTGCCCCGGCGATGGCCCAGTCCAAGGGCGACTGGACCCTGGGTCTGGGCGTGGGCGTGGTCGATCCCAAGTCCGACGCCGGCGACCTCAATGGCGCCGCGCTGGGCCTGGGCAAGCTGCCGACCGAAGTGGACAGCGACACCAAGCCGACCGTCACCTTCGAATACTTCGTGGCCGACAACATCGGTGTGGAAGTGCTGGCCGCGCTGCCGTTCAAGCACGAGATCAGCATCAAGGGCGTTGGCAAGGTCGGCGAAACCAAGCAGCTGCCGCCGGTGGTCTCGCTGCAGTACCACTTCGTCAACGACACCAAGGCCACCCCGTTCGTCGGCCTGGGCGTGAACTACACCACGTTCTTCAGCACCGACGCCAAGGGCGCGCTGGCCGGCACCAACCTGGACCTGGATGATTCCTGGGGCGTGGCCGCGCACGTCGGCCTAGACTATGCGATCAACGACACCAGTGCGGTGCGGGTGGACCTGCGCTGGGCCGACATCGACACCGATGTCAAGGTCAACGGCGCCGAGCTGGGCAGTGCCGAGATCGATCCGCTGGTGTACGGCCTGGCCTACGTCCTCAAGTTCTGACCGGGCGCGCGGCAACGCGCGTGACCGCTGATGCGGCTCGCGTCATCCGGCAATCGGTGACGCGGCCGCGTGCGGCGAAGTGACCACCCGCGCTTGCTAGAATCGCGGCGATGAACAGAACCGCCGTTTTTGCATCGCTGGCTGCGCTGGCGCTGCTTTTGCACATTCCCCAGGCGCTGGCCTGGGGCCTGACCGGCCACAGGCTGGTGGCCGAACTGGCCGAACCCGATCTGACCCCCGCCACGCGCGTGCAGCTGGACAGGCTGCTGGCCAGCGAACCCGGCGCCACCCTGCCCGGGATCGCCACCTGGGCCGACGAGCTGCGCAAGCAGGATGCCGAGCTGGGCAAGCGCAGCGCCAGGTGGCACTACGTCAACCTGGGCGAATCGGATTGCCACTACGACCCGCCGCGCGACTGCCGCAACGGCGACTGCAACGTGGAAGCGATCAAGACCCAGACGGCGATCCTGGCCGACCGTTCGCTGCCTGATGCCCAGCGCCTGCAGGCATTGAAGTTCGTCGTGCATCTGGTCGGCGATGCCCACCAGCCGCTGCATGCCGGTTACGCCGGCGACAAGGGCGGCAACGACCGACAGGTCAACGTGGACGGCAAGGGCAGCAACCTGCATGCGCTGTGGGACAGCGGCCTGCTGCGCCACACCGGCCTGGACGAGGATGCGCTGCTGGCGCAGATCCGCGCGCTGCCGGCGCCGGCAGAGGCCGAACAGCCCATGCCCCTGCCGCCGCCTGCGGCCGCGTGGGCGCAGGCGGCATGTCGTATCGCGTTGGCGCCGGGGCTGTATCCGCCTGGCGCGAAGATCGACCAGGCTTATTTCGACACCTGGACCCCGGTTGCGCAACGCCAGTTGCGCCTGGCCGGCGCACGCCTGGCCCAGGTCCTGAACGCAGCGCTGGACAATTCCTGAGTCGGGCGGACGCTGCGGCACGCAAGGATCGCGCCCCTGGGATTTGAAGCGATCACAGGCCCGCGGTGGCGCGCGCCCAGCGCACGATGTCGGCCTGCTGCATTGCGCCGGATTGGCGTCCCAGCTCACGCCCGTGCAGGAACACGGCCATGGTCGGAATGCTGCGGATGCCGAAGCGCGCGCCCAGTGCCGGGTGGGCCTCGGTATCGACCTTGGCCAGGCGCAGCTGCGGCTCCAGCTGGGCGGCGGCGGCCTCGAAATGAGGCGCCATCATCTTGCACGGCCCGCACCACGGCGCCCAGAAATCCACCAGCAACGGCAGGTCGCTGTCGCGGGCATGGGTGTCGAAATGGGCAGCGTCCAGGGCCAGCGGATGCGCAGTGAACAGGGCTTGGTGACAGCGGCCACAGACCGGGCCCTGGCCCAGGCGCTGTTCCGGCACGCGGTTGCGTGCATGGCAATGCGGGCAGGCGATCAGCAGCGGCTCGCTCATGCACCGGCCTCGATGCTCTTGTCGCCACGCAGCACATGGCCGGCGGCGTCGGTGACGCTGACCTGGACATCGATGCCTTCGCGCACGCTCTGGGTGACCAGGCAATACTCCTCGAAGGTGTCCAGGACCCGCTCCAGGTTCTGGTAGGCGGCGTTGGCCTCGGGCAACTGCAGGGCCACCTCCACCCGGGGCACGCGCCAGCGACCTTCGGCATTGCGCACCGGGATGGCGGTGATCGAAGCGCGCAGCTTGCCGGGCGTGTTCCTGTGCTTGCGCAGGGCAAACAGCAGGCTGGCCGCCAGGCAGTTGGCGATGCCGGCCAGCAGCAACCGCAAGGGATTGGGACCGGCATCGTGGCCCAGCGGCGCGGCCTCGTCGGACAGCACATCGGGCACGTCCAGCCCCTGGAAGCGGATGCGGAAGGAGAAGTCCTGTTCCTGCTCGAGCAGGACGGTGATCGGGTCTTGGATGGCCATGGAAATCTCGTGGGTGGGTAATGCTGCCAGCGTACGCCTGCCCTTCGTTGCCTGCGCGTGCAGCCAGGGGCGATCCGGTGGGCAGGCCGCCCCGACGCCGGCGCTCGGCTAAGCTACCCGCGAACGCTTGTCCGGAGCCGTCATGCACCCTTGCCTGCTGGCTGCTGCCGTGCCGTGCGCAATGCCGACAGGCCGCCACGACCGAAAGCAGCACCTTCGCCGACTTCAGGAAGTCCTTCCAATGACAGGTTTCGTTTCGCGCCTGCTGCGCACCGCGGCGTTGCTGCTGGCGGCCGCGGCCGTTTTCGCCGCGCAGGCGGCCGAACCAGCGCCGCTCACCGTGTTCGCTGCGGCCAGCCTCAAGGAATCGATGGACCAGATCGCCGCGCTGTACCACCAGACCACCGGCACGCCGGTGGTCGTCTCCTACGCGGCCAGTTCCACCCTGGCCAAGCAGATCGAACACGGCGCGCCGGCCGATGTCTTCATGTCCGCCGACCTGGAGTGGATGGATGCGCTGCAGGCACGCGCGCTGATCGACCGGGCCAGCCGCCGCAACCTGCTCGGCAACACGCTGGTGCTGATCGCGCCCGCGGCCAGCACGGCCAGGGTCACGCTCAGCCAGCCCGACACGCTGGCCAGGGCCCTGGGCGAGGGGCGCCTGGCGGTGGGCCAGGTCAACGCGGTGCCGGCCGGCAAATATGCCAAGGCTGCGCTGCAGTCGCTGAAGCTGTGGGAGCCGGTGCAGGACCGGCTGGCCGAATCGGACAGCGTGCGTTCGGCACTGCTGCTGGTCTCGCGCGGCGAGGCGCCGCTGGGCATCGTCTATGGCTCCGACGCGGCGGCCGACCCCGGCGTGCGCGTGGTCGATACATTCCCCGAGTGGAGCCATCGGCCGATCGTCTATCCGGTGGCCACGGTCCGCACCGGCACTTCGCCCGCGCGCGCGGCCTTCGTGCAGTGGCTGGGCAGCGCGCCGGCCAGGGCGATCTTCGAAAAGCGCGGCTTTGCCGTGCTCGAGTAACGCATGCTGCATTTCTCGCCTGACGAGCTCACCGCCATCGGCCTGAGCGTGAAAGTGGCCGCGGTGGCCGCCATCGCCAGCCTGCTGCCGGCCATCGCGGTGGCCTGGCTGCTGGCGCGCCGGCGCTTTTTCGGGCGCACCCTGCTCGATGCCCTCGTCCACCTGCCGCTGGTGCTGCCGCCGGTGGTGATCGGCTATGCACTGCTGGTGACGATGGGCACCCGCGGGGTGGTCGGCGCCTGGCTGCTGGAGCAGTGGGGCATCCGCCTTGCCTTTCGCTGGAGCGGCGCGGCGCTGGCCTGCGCGGTGATGGGCTTTCCGCTGATGGTGCGCGCGATCCGCCTGTCGATCGAGCAGGTCGACCGCCGCCTGGAACACGCCGCCGCCACCCTGGGCGCGCCGCCGTGGAAGGTGTTCCTGACCATCACCCTGCCGCTGGCCTGGCCGGGCCTGGTCGCCGGCGCGGTGCTGGCCTTCGCCAAGGCGCTGGGCGAATTCGGCGCCACCATCACCTTCGTCTCCAACATCCCCGGCCAGACCCAGACCATGTCCGCGGCGATCTACAGCCTGCTGCAGGTGCCCGGCGGCGAGCACGGCATCTGGCGCCTGGCCGCCGTCTCGCTGGGCATCTCGCTGGGCGCGCTGGTGTTGTCCGAATGGCTGGTGCGCCGCCAGCGCGGGCGCGAGGCCGAGGTGCTGTGATGCTGGCGCTGGACGTGCAGTTGCAGCGCGGCCGCTTCACCCGCCAGGTGCGGATCGAAAGCCAGGCCCGGGTGCTGGCGCTGACCGGCCCGTCCGGGGCCGGCAAGACCAGCGTGCTCAATGCAATCGCCGGCCTGCTGCGGCCGCAATCCGGGCGCATCGCCATCGATGGCCAGGTGCTGTTCGACAGCGCCCGGCGCATCGACCTGCCGCCGCACCGGCGCCGCATCGGCTACGTGTTCCAGGAAGCGCGCCTGTTCCCGCACCTGGACGTGCGCGGCAACCTGGTCTATGGCCGCCACGGGCGCAGCGGCCAGGCGCAGTTCGGCTTCGATGCAGTGGTGGCGCTGCTGGGCATCGCGCCGCTGTTGCAGCGCCGGCCGCGCAATCTCTCCGGCGGTGAAGCCCAGCGCGTGGCGATCGGCCGCGCGCTGCTCTCGCAACCGGCGCTGTTGCTGCTGGACGAACCGCTGTCGGCGCTGGATGCCGGGCGCCGCGGCGAGCTGATCCCCTACCTGCGCCGGGTCTGCACCGAAACCGGCCTGCCGATGCTCTACGTCAGCCACCAGCCCGACGAAGTGCAGCAGCTGGCCGATGCGGTGCACGTGCTGGACTGACAGGCTGGGCGGCAATGTCATGCCATGGACCGGCACACATGGCCACGAAATCCCGTCATCGCGGCTGGCCCGGGCGACCGCAGGGCAATCGCCGCCCTTGCCCTCATCGCGCCGTGCGCCTGGGCCTCATTCTGCCAGCAGCCTCGCCAGCGCCTGGTAGGCGCGGCGCACGGTGTCCTGGCCGTGCACGGCTTCGAGCCGGCGCACGATGAAGTGTCCGCGCGCCATGCTCTGGAAGTGGTCCATGAACACCGAGTTGACCGTCGCCCCGCCCAGCGCGCCCAGCACCGGCATCCACTGCGCGGCGGCCTTTTCGCTGACCTGGATCGAATAGCGCTCGGCGATCGCCTTGACCAGGCCGACCAGCACCGGCGCGCCTTGCTTGTGCAGGCCGTGGCGCGCCAGATGGGTGGTCGCGTCGGACACCATCCGGCTCATGGCCTCGCGCGCGGCGTAGTAGCCCACTTCAGCCGCGTCGTCGCTGGCGGCGTTGCCGCCCAGGGCCAGCACCCGCACGCATTCCAGGCGCACCGCCGGATCGCTCAGATCCGCGCCTTCGCTGCGGGCGATGTCGGCGATGGAGCGCAGCATGATCGTGGTGGTCAGCGGCAGTTCCAGCGCCAGCGCGGTCAGGCCGAACGCGCCGCCGAGCGCACCGGTGGCCGCGGTGGCGCCCAGGTGCCACCAGTCCGAGGACTTGCGCACGCCCTCGGGTCTGGTGCGCGAGTCCAGGGTGGTCAGCGCGACCCGCAACGCCGCACCGATGGCCTTGCGCGCGGCGAAGCCGATCACCGCGTTGGCCCGGCGCGGCAGGAACCGGATCAGCTTCTCCACCGGCGTGCCGGCCAGGCTGGCCAGGCGTGCGCCGAAGCTGGGATGTTCCAGCCGCTGCACCGCCTGGCGCAGCAGTTCCAGGTCCTGCGGGCCGAGCGTGTGCACGCTGCCGGCGCGAATCAGTTCGCCGGCCAGCGGCGGCGGGGTGGCGCGGCGGTCGCCGGTGGCCATGGGTCAGCCTCCCCCGGCGCGCGCATGCACGACCCGGGCGGCGAACGCATCCAGTCCCGGCGCACTGCGATCCAGCCCACGCGCGCGCTGCAGGGCCTCGTTGGCTGCGCCCAGCTCGCCGGCGCCCAGGCGTTCGTTGCCGATATCGATCCAGCGCATCGCCAGCTGCCGGCGCGCAGTGCGCAGGTCGGAGTCGCCCGGCGCAAGCGCCTGCCAGGCATCCAGGCAGGCCTGCGCGGCACGCACCCGGTTGGCCGACAGTTCCTCACTCACGCAGCGCTGCACCTGCGGCACCAGGCGCTGGGCGGCGCGGCGCACCGTCGGCTCGTCCGGCGCCAGGGCCTGGGCCGCGCGCAGTTTGTCGAAGGCGCTTTCGCCGGGCGGTTCGATCCATTGGCCGCGCGCCTGGGCGCGCTGGGCATCGGCCAGCAGCGCCTGGATGCGGCGCTGGCGCTGCGCGGAGGCCGGCGCCGCCGCCTCCAGCCGCGCCTGGCTGCGGTGCGCACGCGCGATGGCGCCGCTGGCCTCGCTGACCGCACGGGACTGCGGCGCCAGCGCGCGCGCCTGCGCAAGGTCGGCGCTGGCCGCGTCGAAATCGAAATCCCCGGCCGCGCGTCGGGCGCGCTGCGCGTACTGCGTGGCGACGTCCTGCAGGCCCAGGGCCGCGGCCGCATCGCCCGGCGCGGCGGCCAGCACGGCTTGGTAGCTGGCCACGGCGCGCTCCAGGCGACCGCGGCGCAGCTCGGCGTCGGCCAGCCTGCGCTGGCGATCCAGCGCGCGCGCCAGTTCGGCCGTGGCGTCGGGCAGGTCGTAGTGGCCGGGGTCCAGTTCGCGCACCCGCCCGATGCGCCGGGCGCCGTCGGCCAGCTGTCCGGCCTGCAGTGCCCGGCGGGCCTGCGCCAGCTGGTCGGAGAGCAGGTCCTCGCGGGCTTCCAGGGCGATGGTGTTGTCCGGCTGCAATGCCAGCACCCGCTGCAACAGTGGCAGCGCCGCGTCGGGATCGCCATCGAGACGACCGGCATCGCGTGCGGCCACGGCCCGGGCGATCAGGGTGCCGACCCCGGCGGCAGTGGCCTGGCGCTTGCGCAGGTCGGCGGCGACCGCATCGGACTGCGCCCGTGGCACCTGCAGCTGGCGCGCCAGCTGCAGCGCCTGGCGCGCGGCATCGAGATCGTTGGCGTTCAGCGCGGCCCGGGCCTGGGCGATGGCGGCCGCGCCGACCCGGGCCAGGCCCTGGCGCGCCTCGCTGCGGTCGTTGTCCAGGGCCAGGGCGGCTTCGAACCGCTGCCGCGCACCGCTGCCATCGGCCGCGGTGAGCTTGCCCTGGGCGATCGCTTCCTCGCCCTGGTCCAGCAGTGCCTGGACCCGGGTGCCCTGCCACATCCGGTCGGCGATCGGCTTGCGCAGCATGATGGCGGTCGCCAGGCCGGCCAACGCCACCAGGCCCAGCAGCCACGGCCAGCGTGGCGGTGTGGCGCGCGCAGGCACGTCACGCGCGCGCTGTTGATCCTCGCCTGGCCCGCTGTGCCAGTCGATGTGCGGTTCGATCCTGCCCTCGGGCAGCTGGTCGGGCCTGGGATTCACGCGCCGCAGTATCCGCCAGCGCAGGTGACAAGCCGGTGCGGTGGCTGAACGCGTGGAGGCGGCACGGGGCTAGGCGCCTGTCGGACTTTGGCCCGACAGACTCCTAGCCGGCGCGGCGCGCGTCCTGCACGCCGGGCAATGCGTCCAGCTTGCCCAGCAGGGTGGACAGCTGGCCGTAGTCGGAGACCTTCAGCCGCAGCCGCAGGCGCACCCGGCCGGCGCGGCCGCTGTCGCTGTGGATGTCCAGCACGTGCGCGTCTTCCTGGGCGATCAGGGTCATGATGTCCTTGAGCAGCCACCTGCGGTCGATAGCCTCGATCAGTGCATCGACCTCGTAACCGCCCCCGGCCACGCCCCATTCCACCGGCAGCACGCGCTGCGGATGCTGGGCGGCCAGCCGCTGCAGCGCGGCGCAGTCGCGCCGGTGCACGGTGACCCCGCGGCCGCGGGTGAGATAGCCGGCGATCGGCTCGCCGGCCACCGGCTGGCAGCATCTGCCCAGCTGGACCAGCAGGTTGCCCACGCCCTGCACGGTGAAGTGCGACTTTTCCGCACCCGGCGCGCGCTGCACCGGGCGGCGGATCGGGTTCTGCAGCGGCAGCGGCGCATCGCCGGACTGGGCACGCTGGTCTTCCTGCAGGACGCGGGCGACCTGGCTGGGGCCGATGTCGCCGAGTGCAACCTGGATGTACAGCTCCTCGGCCGACTCGGCCCGGAACTTCTTCAGCGCCGGCCCCAGGTCCAGCTGGTGCAGGTGCAGGCGCTTGAGTTCGCGCTCCAGCAGCTCCTTGCCGGCGGCGATGTTGCCGGCCCGGTCGAGCTTGTGGAAATACGCACGCACCTTGTCGCGCGAGCGCGCACTGGCCAGAAAGCCGTTGGAGGCCTGCAGCCAGTCGCGCCTGGGCGCGCCGGTCCTGGCGGTCAGGATCTCCACGCGGTCGCCGCTGCGCAGCACATGGCTCAGCGGCACGATCCGGCCGTTGACCTTGGCCCCGCGGGTGCGGTGCCCGACCATGGTGTGCACGTGGTAGGCAAAATCCAGCACCGTGCCGCCACGCGGCAGGTCGATCACCTCGCCCTTGGGCGTGAGCGTGTAGATCCGGTCCTCGGCCAGTTCCGCGGAAAATTCGCCGCTGAGGCTTTCGCCCTCGGCGGTATTTTCCAGCAGCTGGCGCATCCAGGCGACCTTGCGATCGAAGGCGGCATCGCCGCCGCCTTCCTTGTAGCGCCAGTGCGCGGCCACGCCCAGTTCGGCCTGGGCATGCATCTCGTAGGTGCGGATCTGCACCTCCAGCGCGCGCCCTTCCGGGCCGACCACGGCGGTGTGCAGCGAGCGGTAGCCGTTGGCCTTGGGCCGGGCGATGTAGTCGTCGAACTCGGAGGGGATCGGCGTCCACAGCGCATGGACCACGCCCAGCGCGGCGTAGCACTGGGCCACGTCGCTGACCGTGATGCGCACCGCACGCAGGTCGAACAATTCATCCAGCGCGACCTGCTTGCGCTGCATCTTCTTCCAGATGCTGTAGATGTGCTTGGGCCGGCCACTGACCTCGGCGGCGATGTGGTGCTCGGCCAGGGTGGCGCGCAAGGTGGCCTTGACCTTCTCGATGTAGCGCTCGCGGCCGGCGCGGTTGTCGTCCAGCTGGGCGGCGATGGCGCGGTAGGTATCCGGCTGCAGATAGCGGAACGCCAGGTCCTCCAGCTCCCACTTCAGCTGCCAGATGCCCAGCCGGTTGGCCAGGGGCGCGTGGATGTCGCGGGTCAGCAGGGCCAGCGCGCGGCGCTGGTCTTCCGGCAACGCGCTGGCGGCGCGCATGCGGGCCAGCTGGCGGGCCAGCAGGATCGGCACCACGCGCAGGTCATGGACGATGGCCAGCAACAGCCGGCGCAGGCCTTCGGTATTGCGGCTGCTGCCCTGCTCGGCATGCAGGGCCCACACCTGCGCGGCCGCGTTCTGCCCGTCCAGCAGGGCGGCGATGCCCGGGTGCCTGGCCAACGCCGGCGCGGCCGCGGCCTGCAGGGCGGGCAGGCCGAACAGCAGCACGGCGGCGTTGGTTTCGCCATCGGCGGCCAGGCCGGCCAGGATCTCCAGCGTTTCGGCCACCACCGGCAGCGGGTCGGGCGCCCCATCCAGTGCGCAGGGCGCGGCTGCGGCCGGCTCGAGCGCCACATACAGGTCCTCGGGCAGTCCGGCCTGGTGTGCACGCTCGAGCAGGGTGGCGGGTGAATCCGGGGGCGTCATGGACACGATGGGCCGATCGGTGCGGCCGGGCTGCGACTACACTAACGGCCCGTGCACCCTGGGAACAACCACATGATCCACCTTCGTGCCGCATTGCTCGTCGTGGCCCTGGCCATGCCGCTGTCGGCGCTGGCGCAGGGCACCGCCGCACCGGTCAAGCTTGAGCAGCAGATGAGCGCGGGCGAGTTCAAGGCCGCCGGCCTGGACAAGCTCAGTGCCGCTGAACTGGCCGCGTTGAACGCATGGCTCAACCGCGCCGTGGGCGTGGAAACGGCCAAGGTCGCCGCCCAGGTGCGCGAACAGGCACGCGAGGAAGGCCGCAAGGAAGTGGTGGAGAAGAACCGCGGGTTCCTGGACTTCGGTTCTTCCGAACCGATCGTGTCCAGCATCCAGGGCACCTTCCGCGGCTTCGGCAAGGGCAGGCGTTACACCCTGGCCAATGGCCAGGTGTGGGAGCAGACCGACGATGCCACCCTGGCCGGGGTCAACCGGACCGAGCCGAAGGTCAGCATCAAGCCGGGCATGGTGGGCGAAAGCTGGTACCTGCGCATCGACGGGTTCAACACCTCGGCCAAGGTCAAGCGGGTCAAGTAGCCGGCCACGCGCAGCTCAGCGGCGCAGGGTCGCCAGCCGCTGGGCCAGCTTCTTCGGACTCACCCCCGGGCGCGCACCCAGCTCCTGGGCGAACAGCGACACGCGCAGTTCCTCGATATCCCAGCGCAGCGCCTGCCAGTCCTCTGAGTGCGCCTGGCCCAGCGCCTTGGCCTCCTCCAGCGCCTGCACGAACGGCGCCAGTTCCAGCATCCGCTGCTGGTCGCGGCTGGGATCGCGCTTGGCCCGTTCGGCGCGCAGCTTCATCGCCTTGAGGTAGCGCGGAAACCGGGCCAGGGCCTGGGCTGGCGTTTGACGCAGGAAGCCCGGATGCACCAGCGCGGCCAGCTGCGCGTGCAGGTCGTCCAGGTTGGCGCGCGCCCAGCCCATCAGCGGCGCTTCCAGCTCCGGCTTGAGTTCGGCGACCGCGCCGACAATGGCCTCGGCCAGCTTGAGCCGCTCCATCGCCTCGCCAAACAGGGCCCTGCCGGCCGCCTCGCGTCGCTGGGCGAAGCGGCCCGGGTCGCGGATCTCGCCAAGGCCTTCGGCCAGCACCGCATTCAATGCGGCATCGACGATGTCCCCGCGCAGGCGGTCCTGCCGCCTGGAGGCCTTGGCCTCCAGGCCAGCATCAAACTCGTGCAGCGCCGCGTACAGCAGGCCGGTCCTGGGCGAGACCGGCAGCTGCTTGCGCGCCTGCTTGACCTTGTCGGCCAGGGCGATCTCCAGCAGCCGGCGCACGCCTGCCGGATGCGCGCAGGCGGCCTGGGCGGGATCGGCGAAGATCCGCAGCGCCGCGCTGTCGCCTTCGTCCACCAGTGCCGGATAGGCGGGCACGCCGGCTTCGCCCGGGACCTGCAACGGGATCGGATCACGGGGGAAGCTGTGCAGGCCTTCGCTGGCAAGGGCGCGCCCGGCACGGGCAGAGAAGGCATGACCGGCGCGGGCGCCGAAGCGTTCGCGCAGGTCATCCAGATTGCGCGAGGACGCCAGCACCTTGCCGTCCTCGGCGCGCAGGCGCAGGTGCATGCGCAGGTGCGGTTCCAGCGCGGCTTCGTCGAAATCCAGCGCACTCACCGTCACCCCGGTGGCCTTGGCCAGGAACCGCGCCAGCTCGCCGCGCAGGTCATCGGCCGAAGGCGTGGAAAACGCCTCGTAGAACGCGCGCCCGAAATCCGGCGCCGGCACGAAGTTGCGACGCTGCGCCTTGGGCAGCGTGCGGATCAGGGCGGCGGCCTTGTCGGCGACAAAGCCCGGCGCCAGCCACGACAGCCGCGCCGGATCCAGGGCGTTGAGCAGGTGCAGCGGGATGTCCAGGGTCACCCCGTCATCTTCGGCGCCGGGCTCGAACTTGTAGTGCAGCGGCAGGCGCGCATCGCCCAGCGCGAAATACTTCGGATAGCGGTCGGCCTGGCTGCCTTCGCCGGGCAACAGGTCGGCCAGCGACCAGCGCAGGGCCTGGCGCTTGTCTTCGGACAGGGTCTTCCACCACCCATCCAGGCCGGCGGCCGAGTGGATCTGCGCGGGGATGCGGTCCAGGTACCAGCGTGCCTGCCAATCCTCGTCGGCGACGATGCCGGCGCGGCGCAGCTTGGCCTCTTCCTCGTGCGCGCGGGCCAGCACCTTGCCGTTGTCGGCCACGAACGCGGCGCGGGTGTTGATCTCGCCCGGCACCAGACCCTGGCGCACGAACAGCTCATGCGCCTCACCGGGTGCGATGCGGCCGTAGTGCACCGGTTTCCTCGCCGCCAGCACCAGGCCGAACAGGCTGATCTGCTCGTATGCCAGCACCTGGCCCTGCGCGCGCGACCAGTGCGGATCGAAATGCCTGCGCGCCAGCAGCTGCGGCACCTCGGCGATCACCCAGTCCGGCTCGATCGCGGCATTGGTCAGGCCCCACACGCGCTGGGTGTCCAGCAGGGTGGCGGCCAGCACCCAGGCCGGCGGCTTGCCGGCCAGCGCCGAACCGGGAAACAGCTGAAAGCGACGCTGGCGCGCAGACAGGAAGTCGCCCTTCTCGGTGCGATGGCCCACCTGCGTGGGCAGGCCGGCGATCAGCGCCCGATGCAGCGACTGGTAGGCGGCGCTGCGTTGGCGTGAAGCAAAACCGGGGTCAGAGTCGACTTTCCCCACGCCTACACCGGGCCCGGCGGCGCTGCACGGGAAAGTCGACTCTGACCCCGGTTTTGCTTTTCCTTCGCGCGCCAGGCGCGCGGCACGGTGCAGTTCGCCGCGCGTGGGCCGCGCGGACGGCTTGCCTTGGTGGCCGACCGGCGCCGCCGGCGAGCCGGCCAGCAGCGGCTCCATCGACGCTGGCGCCGGCTCTTCGGCCCAGCCCAGCTCCTCGCACAGCAGGCGCAACTGGCGATGCAGCTCGCGCCACTCGCGCATGCGCAGGAAGCTCAGGAAATGCCGCTGGCACCAGTCGCGTAGCCTGGATTGGGTCAGCTCCTCGTGCGCCACCCGGTAGCCATCCCACAGCCGCAGGATGCCGACGAATTCCGAACGCGCATCGGCGAACCTGGCGTGCGCGTTGTCGGCCGCCGCACGCGCTTCCGGCGGGCGCTCGCGCGGATCCTGGACCCCCAGGAACGCGGCGATCACCAGCATCGGCCGCAAACAGCCGTGCGCCTGCGCGGCCACCAGCATCCGCGCCAGCTTCACATCCACCGGCAGTCGCGCCATCCTGCGGCCCACTTCGGTCAGCTGGCGCAGGCCGTGGCGGTCGGCCTCGGTGACCGCGCCCAGCTCGACCAGCTGCTGCCAGCCATCGGCCACCGCGCGCTCGTCGGGGGCTTCCAGAAAGGGGAAGTCTTCGATCCGCCCCAGCCCCAGCTGCAGCATCCGCAGGATCACCCCGGCCAGCGACGAACGCCGGATTTCCGGATCGGTATAGCGCGGGCGCGCCTGGAAATCGGCCTGCGAAAACAGCCGGATGCAGACACCTGCGGCCACGCGCCCGCAGCGGCCCATGCGCTGGTTGGCGCTGGCCTGGCTGATCGGCTCGATGTGCAGGCGGTCCAGCTTCTGCCGCGGGCTGTAGCGCTTGACCCGGGCCAGGCCCGGGTCGATCACGTAGCGGATCCGCGGCACGGTCAGCGAGGTCTCGGCGACATTGGTGGCCAGCACGATCCGGCGCTGCGAACCGGGATTGAACACCGCGTCCTGGTCGCTGGCCGAGAGCCGCGCGTACAGCGGCAGCACCTCGGTGTGGCGATACTTGCGCCGCTCCAGCGCCTGGTGCGCATCGCGGATCTCGCGTTCGCCGGGCAGGAAGATCAGCACGTCGCCGCGCGGGTCCTCGCCGGTGATTTCGTCCACGGCCGCGACGATGGCCTCGTTGGTCGTCAGGCCGGGACTGGGGGCTGGCGACTGGGAACCAGAAGAAGCGCCAGATTCCGAAAATTCCTCGCTTTCTGCTGTTGCGAATGCCGAGTCCGCAGTCCCGGGGGCCGGTTCCAACGGCCGGTACCGTACTTCCACCGGATAGGTGCGCCCTTCCACGCTGACCACCGGGGCATCGCTGAAATGCGCGGCAAAGCGGGCGGTGTCGATGGTGGCCGAGGTGACGATCACCTTCAGGTCCTGGCGCCTGGCCAACAGCTGCTTCAGATACCCCAGCAGGAAGTCGATGTTGAGGCTGCGTTCGTGGGCCTCGTCGACGATGATCGTGTCGTAGTTGGACAGCCAGCGGTCACTGGCGATTTCCGCCAGCAGGATGCCGTCGGTCATGAACTTGATGCGGGTGTCCTGGCCGAGGTTGTCGTTGAAGCGCACCTGATAGCCGACTGCCCCGCCCATCGGCACGGCCAGTTCCTCGGCCACGCGCCTGGCCACCGCACGCGCGGCGATCCGGCGCGGCTGGGTGCAGCCGATCATCCCGGCCACCCCGCGCCCGGCCGCCAGGCACAGCTTGGGCAGCTGGGTGGTCTTGCCCGAACCGGTTTCGCCGGCAATCACCACCACCTGGTGGCTGCGGATCAGCGCGACGATCTGCTCGCCTTCGCGGGCGATCGGCAGCGATGGGTCCAGCGTGATCGCGGGCAGCGAGGCGGCGCGCTGTTCGAAGGCCTGGACCGAGGCCTGCAGCGCCTGGCCGAAGCGTTCACGCAGCTGCTCATCGTCGGGCCTGGCCTTCCAGCGCGCCCACAGGCCATGCAGGCGGCCACGGTCGCGGCTGAGCGCGCCATCGATGGCACGCCGGGCGGCGTCGGGATGTTGGGGGAGGACTGCGATTGGATGCATGAATCGATTGATCGGGATCTTTTGATTACCAAACTTCATCCACAGCGTTTATTGTCACCCATCGCCACTGACCAGGAGCCCGACATGGCCAAGACCAAGACCAAGACCAAGACCCCGTCCAAGAAGCAGTCCACCCCGCTGGCCGCGGCTGCTCCCAGTGCGCCGAACGTGGATATCGGCATCACCGCCGGCGCCCGCAAGGAGATCGCCCAGGCCCTGTCGCACTTTCTGGCCGACGCCTACACGCTGTACCTGAAGACCCACAACTTCCACTGGAATGTCACCGGGCCGATGTTCAACTCGCTGCACCTGATGTTCGAGACCCAGTACACCGAGCAGTGGGGCGCCCTGGACGAGGTGGCCGAGCGCATCCGCGCGCTGGGTTTCAACGCGCCGGGCTCGTACCGCGAGTTCGTCGCCCTGACCTCGATCCCGGAAGAGCCTGGCCTGTCCGACAGCGCCGACTGGAAGGAAATGGTCCGCCAGCTGGTGGTTGGCAACGAGGCGGTGTGCCGCACCGCCCGGGCCACGCTCAAGACCGCCGACAACGGCAGCGACGACCCGACCGTGGACCTGATGACCCAGCGCCTGAACACCCACGAAAAGTACGCCTGGATGCTGCGCTCGCTGCTGCAGTAGGCTTCGGCGCGGCGGAGGCGCTGCCGTGCCCCTTCTCCCCCGCCCGCGGGGGAGAAGATGCCCGCAGGGCAGATGAGGGGGGCTTTCGCGCATGCCGCAATGGCGGGTCCGGCGATGGTGGGTCAAGACCCACCCTACGTTGCGGCCGTGCCCCTTCTCCCCCGCCTGCGGGGGAGAAGATGCCCGCAGGGCAGATGAGGGGGCTTTTCGCGCGTGCCGCGATGGTGGGGTCCGGCGGTGATGGGTCAAGACCCACCCTACGTTGCTGCCGTGCCCCTTCTCCCCCGCCCGCGGGGGGAGAAGATGCCCGCAGGGCAGATGAGGGGGGCCTTTCGCGCGTGCCGCGATGGTGGGTCCGGCGATGGTGGGTCAAGACCCACCCTACGTTGCTGCCTTGACCCTTCTCCCCCGCCCGTGGGGGAGAAGATGCCCGCAGGGCAGATGAGGGGGGCTTTTCGCGCGTGCCGCGATGGTGGGTCCGGCGATGGTGGGTCAAGACCCACCCTACGTTGCGGCCGTGCCCCTTCTCCCCCGCCTGCGGGGGAGAAGATGCCCGCAGGGCAGATGAGGGGGGCTTTTCGCGCATGCCGCGATGGTGGGGTCCGGCGATGGTGGGTCAAGACCCACCCTACCGGGTCCGGCGGCCTTGCCGATGGCCCGGTATCCTGTGCGCATGCAAGCACGTGCGTTGGAAATCCTGCACCGGGTCTTTGGACACCCGGGTTTTCGCGGTGAACAGGCCGCCATCGTCGAGCATGTCGCCAGCGGCCACGACGCCCTGGTGCTGATGCCCACCGGCGGCGGCAAGTCGCTGTGCTACCAGGTCCCGGCGCTGCTGCGCGAAGGCGCCGCGATCGTGGTCTCGCCGCTGATCGCGCTGATGCAGGACCAGGTCGAAGCGCTGCGCCAGCTCGGCGTGCGCGCCGAGTTCCTCAATTCCTCGCTCGAATCGGGGGAAGCGGCGCGGGTGGAGCGCGAACTGCTGGCCGGGCAGATCGACCTGCTCTACGTGGCGCCCGAGCGCTTGCTCACGCCGCGCTTGCTGTCGCTGCTGGACCGCGCCCGGATCAGCCTGTTCGCCATCGACGAGGCGCACTGCGTGTCGCAGTGGGGGCACGACTTCCGCCCCGAATACCGCCAGCTGACCGTGCTGCACGAGCGCTGGCCCAACATCCCGCGCATCGCCCTGACCGCCACCGCCGATCCGCCGACCCAGGCCGAGATCGCCGAACGCCTGCAGCTGCAGGGCGCGCGCCGCTTCGTCAGCTCCTTCGACCGGCCCAACATCCGCTACACCGTGGTCCAGAAGGACAACGGCCGCCGCCAGCTGCAGGACTTCCTGCAGGACCACAAGGGTTCGGCCGGCATCGTCTACTGCATGTCGCGCAGGAAGGTCGAGCAGACCGCCCAGTTCCTGTGCGAGAAGGGCTTCAATGCCCTGCCCTATCACGCCGGGCTGGACGCGCAGGTGCGGGCCAGCAACCAGCGCCGGTTCCTGCGCGAGGACGGCATCGTCATGTGCGCCACGATCGCCTTCGGCATGGGCATCGACAAGCCGGACGTGCGCTTCGTCGCCCATACCGACCTGCCCAAGTCGCTGGAGGGCTACTACCAGGAAACCGGCCGCGCCGGCCGCGATGGCGAACCCGCGCAGGCCTGGCTGGCCTACGGCCTGGGCGATGTGGTCCTGCTCAAGCAGATGATCGAACAGGGCGAGGCGTCCGAGGAGCGCAAGCGCCTGGAACGGCGCAAGCTGGACCAGCTGCTGGGCTACTGCGAATCGATGCAATGCCGGCGCCAGGTGCTGCTGGCCGGGTTCGGCGAGAACTATCCAAAGCCGTGCGGCAACTGCGACAACTGCCTGACTCCTGCGGCCAGCTGGGATGCGACCGATGCGGCGCGCAAGGCGCTGAGCTGCGTCTACCGCAGCGGCCAGCGTTTCGGTGCCGCGCACCTGATCGAGGTGCTGCGCGGCGCCGACACCGAGCGCATCCGCCAGCTCGGCCACGACAAGCTCTCCACCTACGGCATCGGCGCGGACCTGGACGCGGGGATGTGGCGCGGCGTATTCCGCCAGCTGGTCGCCGCCAGCGTGCTGGAGGTCGATGCCGAAGGCTACGGCGGCCTGCGCCTGACCGCGGCCAGCAAGCCGATCCTGCAGGGCCAGCAGACGGTCATGCTGCGCAAGGATTCGCCCCGGCTGCGCCAGCGCGAACGTGGCGGCAGCCCGGTCGCGGCGGAAGTGGCCGAGCTCGACCTGCCGCTGTTCCAGGCCCTGCGCCAGCTGCGCGCGCAACTGGCCAAGGAACAGAACGTGCCGGCCTACGTGATCTTCCACGATGCCACCCTGCGCAACATCGCCCAGCAGCGCCCGGCCGACCTGCGCGCCCTGGCCAGGGTCGGCGGCGTCGGCGGCAGCAAGCTGGAGCGCTACGGCCCGGCGCTGCTGGACGTGGTCCGCCAGGCGGGTTGAGCAAGCGGCCGGACTGTTTTGAACCCCACCCTTTCCGGAGCTGACGCTTGAGCGGCTACTGCGCCATCGCCCCCGGCCACCCGGTCCACGGCCCTTACCACGACACCGAATACGGCTTCCCGCAGCGCGAGGAAGCGGTGTTGTTCGAACGCCTGCTGCTGGAGATCAACCAGGCCGGGCTGAGCTGGGAAACCATCCTGAAAAAGCGCGAAGGTTTGCGCGCCGCATACGGCGGCTTCGAGGTGGACACCGTCGCCGGCTACGGCCAGGCCGACATCGCCCGGCTGATGGGCGATGCCGGCATCATCCGCAACCGGCTCAAGGTGCTGGCGGCGATCCACAACGCCCAGGTCATCCAGACCCTGCGCGCCTCGCACGGCGGCTTCGCCGGGTGGCTGGATGCGCACCATCCGCTGGAAAAGGCCGACTGGGTGAAGCTGTTCAAGCAAACCTTCCGCTTCACCGGCGGTCAGATCACCGGCGAGTTCCTGATGAGCCTGGGCTATCTGCCGGGGGCACATCATCAAGGGTGTCCTGCGTTCGCCCTGGTCGCACGCCGGCAGCCGGCCTGGATGCAGGCGCGCTGACGCCTCCGTCCGGCCGCGCTGCCCGCCGGCACCCGCCTTCAGACCCGGCTGCGCCGCAGGCGCAGCGAATTGCCAACCACCGAGGCCGAGCTCAGGCTCATGGCCAGTGCCGCGATCATCGGCGAGAGCAGCCAGCCGGTGAACGGGTACAGCACCCCGGCGGCCAGGGGGATGCCCAGCCCGTTGTAGAGGAAGGCGAACATCAGGTTCTGCTTCATGTTCCGGACCGTCCCCACTGACAGCGCGCGCGCGGTGGCGATACCGCGCAGGTCGCCCTTGACCAGGGTGATCTGGGCGCTGTTCATCGCCACGTCGGTGCCGGTGCCCATGGCGATGCCGACATCGGCCCGGGCCAGCGCCGGGGCATCGTTGATGCCATCGCCGGCCATGGCCACCACCCGCCCTTCGCGCTGCAGGCGCTCGATCAGGGCCAGCTTGTCGGCCGGCTTGACCTCGCCGTGGACCTCGTCGATGCCCAGCCGCGTGCCCACCGCCTGCGCGGTGGTCAGGCCATCGCCGGTGGCCATGATCACGCGCAGGCCGGCGGCCTTGAGCGCGGCCAGCGCCTCGGGCGTGCTCGCCTTCACCGGGTCGGAGACCGCCAGCAGGCCGGCCAGTTGGCCGTCCACCGCCAGGTACATCACGCTTGCCCCTTGGCCGCGCAGGGACTCGGCCTGCGCCACCAGCGGCTGGACCGTGACCCCTGCCTGTTCCATCAAGGCGGTGTTGCCCAGGGCCAGCTGGTGGCCGGCCACCTGCCCGCGCACGCCGACGCCGGAGCCGGACTCGAAGTTCTCCGGCTTGTCCAGCGCCAGCCCCTGGGCGCGCGCGGCCTGCACGATGGCATCGGCCAGCGGATGTTCGCTGCCCTGGTCCAGGCTGGCCGCCAGGCGCAGCACATCGGCCTCGCTGAAGCCTGTGACCGGCACTGCGCGCTCGAACGTCGGCCGTCCTTCGGTCAGCGTCCCGGTCTTGTCGATCACCAGGGTATCGACCTTGCGCAGGTTCTCGATCGCCGCCGCGTCACGGAACAGCACGCCCTGGGTCGCCCCGCGGCCGGTGGCGACCATGATCGACATCGGCGTGGCCAGCCCCAGCGCGCACGGGCAGGCGATGATCAGCACCGACACGGCGTTGATCAGGCCGTAGACCCAGGAGGGCGCCGGGCCGAACAGGCCCCAGGCAAGGAAACTGGCGATCGCCACGGCGACCACGATGATCACGAAATAACCCGCCACCACGTCGGCCATGCGCTGCATCGGGGCCTTGGAACGCTGGGCCTGGACCACCATCTGCACGATCTGCGAGAGCACGGTGTCCGCGCCGATGCGCTCGGAGCGCATGACCAGCGCGCCGCTGGTGTTGAGCGTGGCGCCGATGACCTTGTCGCCCTGGCGCTTGCCGACCGGCAGCGGCTCGCCGGTCAGCATCGACTCGTCCACCGAGCTTGTGCCCTCGACCACCACCCCGTCGACCGGCACTTTTTCGCCCGGGCGGATGCGCAGCAGGTCGCCGACGTGGACATGGGTCAGCGGCACGTCTTCCTCGCCACCGTCGGCGCGGATGCGGCGGGCGGTCTTGGGCGCCAGGCCCAGCAGTGACTTGATCGCCGCCGAGGTCTGCGAACGCGCCTTGAGTTCCAGCAATTGCCCCAGCAGGGTCAGCGAGATGATGACCGCGGCGGCCTCGAAGTAGACGCCAACCCGGCCCATCGACACGAACGAGGCGGGAAACACCCCCGGCGCGACGGTCGCCACCACGCTGTAGACAAAAGCCGCGCCGGTGCCCAGGCTGATCAGCGTCCACATGTTCGGACTGCGGTGCAGCAGCGAGCGCCAGCCGCGCACGAAGAACGGCCAGCCGGCCCACAGCACGATCGGCAGGGACAGCACCAGCTCCACCCAGCTCTGGGTGGCCATGTCCATCAGTTGCAGGCGTTCACCGAACATGGCCAGGGCGAGCACCACCAGGGTCAGCGGCAAGGTCCACCAGAACCGCCGGGTGAAGTCGCGCAGTTCCGGGTTGTCTTCCTCCAGGTCCGGCAGCAGCGGCTCCAGGCTCATGCCGCACTTGGGACAGCTGCCGGGGTGATCCTGGCGGATTTCCGGATGCATCGGGCAGGTGTAGATCGTGCCGGCGGGCGCGGCCTGGGCCGGGCTCGCCGCCGCTGCCGACTCGGTCTGCCCGTGGTCGTGCCCCTGGTGCTGGTCGTGGCCGGGCACTGTGCCGCCGCCGGCCGATGCCTGGTCGTGCGTCTGCCCCGCGGGCACCGGCTCGAGTGCCATGTTGCACTTGGGACAGCGACCGGGGTGATCCTGGCGGATTTCCGGATGCATCGGGCAGCTGTAGACAGGGCCGGCCGAAGCCTGCGGCCCGGCCGACTCGGCACTGGCGTAGCGGGCCGGGTCGGCCTCGAACCTGGCCTTGCAGCCTGCGCTGCAGAACGCATAGGTCCGCCCCTGGTAGGAGGCCCGGTGCGCCGCGTCCGGGCCGACCCGCATGCCGCAGACCGGATCGGTCAGCGCGGCGCCGGCCGGCGCGGCCGGGGCCTGCCCGTGCCGGTCATGATCGTCGCCCGATGCTGGCGCTGGCTGCCGGGGCTGATCCGGTGCGGACGGTGTTGCCGGTGGCTGATGCATGGTCTATCTCCGAATGCTTGGGGGCAGGCATGACATTGGCGATGCGCGAACCGGCACACTCTTCGCCGTTGCGCTCGCGCATGCCAACCGGGCCTTATCCGCCGCGGCGGCGCCGATGATGGTCGCCGCCGCCGCGCCTGCCCGGCCCGTGGTCAGGGTTTACGTCGCTGCCTTCACTTGGCTGGTGTGGCCGGCAGGCGGTCCATCATCATCTGCATCATGGTTTCCATCATCTCCATGCGCTTGGCCATCATCTGGTGATGGGCCGCCATGTCCGAGGGCATCTTGCCGTTCATGCCGCCCTTGCCGGCTCCACCCATGCCGCCCATGCCAGCCATGCCGCCCTTGCCGGCTCCACCCATGCCGCCCATGCCAGCCATGCCGCTCATGCTGCTCATCATCGCCATGCCGTCCTGCATGGTTTTCATGTGTTCGGCCATGAGCGCCTGGCGCGCTTCGGGTGTCTTGGCGTCCATCATCTTCTGGTGCATCTGGCGCATGGCCGCGATCTGCGCGTCCATGCGCTGGCTGTTGTCCCCGGCCGTCGCGGCGCCGGTGGCGGAGTCGGGGGTGGCGTTGGCCGGGGTCGTCTGGGTGGGAGCGGGATTGGCTTGCGCGGCCGGCTGGGCGGCCCAGGTGGTGGCGCCGGTGAGGGCGGCGGTCGAAGCCAGGACGAGGGAATGAAGGAATTTCATGATGTAGGTCCTCTCAAGGATTGAAGTTGAACCGGTCACCGACTCGGCGATCCGGCGTGACTGACGCATTCCCCGGTTGCTGCCTGGCCGGCGGCAGCCGGTCGAGCTGGCGGCCTCCTTCACCGCCTGGGTCTGGATGACCAGTGGATGTGGACGATGCGCCAGCCGTCCGCGGTGCGTCGCAGCACCATGGTTTCGGTGGCCAGCAGGGTCAGCGGCTTGCCGTCCCGGGTCAGGTGGACCTCGCTCTCGCTGCCAACCCAGGCCAGATCGCCCGATGCACGGGCCGTGCGCTGCTTCGGCTGGACCTGCGCGTCCTTGAGGAACTGCGCGTCGTGCCTGGCGTGGCCTTGCAGGTATTGGGCCTTGGAGCGCTCGGCGCCGCCGCTTTCCAGGACCAGCACGTCATCGGCCAACCAGCGACCGGCAGCGCTCAGGTCGCCGGCCTGCAGCGCAGCGGAAAAGGCATCGACGGCATCGACGGCCGGCTGGGCTGCAACCGCGACGGCAGGGGCAGCTGCCCCGGCAGGCGGCGCCGGAGCCTGTCCCTGCGAAGCCAGCGCCAGCCATAGCAGGCCGAAAAACACGATTGGACGCAGGATCGGGGTTGCCATCAGTGCTTCCTCAGAACCAGGTGCGCAGGCCGACGACGATGCGGGTGTCATCGCGCGGTTCGGCTGCGTCGCGACGCAGCTCGGCGGTATTGCCGAAGGCGCGCTCGTGGACCAGGCCAACGTAGGGGGCGAACCTGCGGGTGAATTCGTAGCGCAGGCGCAGGCCCAGCTCGGCCGTGGCCAGGCCCGAGCCGATGCCGCGGGAGGCATCGCCCTTGCCCCAGGCAGTGACTTCCAGGCGCGGCTGCAGGATCAGCCGGTTGCTGAACAATAGCTCGTACTCGCCCTCCACCCGGGCCGCGCTCTGGCCCCGTTCGCCAAGATAGGCCGTGGCCCGCACCTCGAACTTCTGCGGCGCCAGGCCCTGCACGCCGATGGCGGCAAAGTTCTGCGACTGGCCGGGCTTGAAGTCGTGGCGCAGCCCGCCGACCAGGTCCCACCACCTGCTCACGCTGCGGCCGTAGAGCAGCTCCAGATCGGCACTTTCGGTGCGCCCATCGCTGCGCTCGCCCTCGGTACGCCACCAGAAGCGGTCCAGATCGGTCCCGATCCAGCCTTCGCCCTCCCACGCCAGCGCCGTGCCGGGATCGGCATCCCAGGCTTCCAGGCGGTTGAGCAAGCTGTAGCTGTGGATCGCATTGTCGGTGGTGGCATGGACCATCGAAGGCGGCACGGCGGCGGCGCGATCGGCCTCGCTCAGCGCCGGGATCGGCGTGCGCGGCGCGGCGGGCGCCATCGACATGCCGGCGTGGCCGGGCTGCGGGTGGTCGCTGCCTGCCATCGGCTGCGGCGCGCGACCGGGCACGGTGCCCATGTCGTGTCCCATCGCCGAATGGTCCATGCCCTGCATCGGCGCATCGTGGCCCATGGCGGCGTGGTCAACCGCTGGCGCGGACGATCCTGATCCTGCAGGCCGCTGGTGTCCGGCATGCGAAGGTGTCGCCGCTGGCCCGGCCTGTTCCTTCGGCGCGGCGGGCCTGGCGTCGGTGGGCGTTTCCACCGCAGGCGTCTGCGCCCCGGGCGGCGGCATGTCCATCGGCATGGACATCTTCGAATGGTCCATTTGCTGTGCCATCGCCACGGGCAGGGCCGAACCCAATGCCAGGGCCAGCATCCCGATCCGCACCGGCAGGACGCTCATGCTCATGACTTGCCCTCCTCGACCTGCACCGCCCGCATCATCCCGGCTTCCATGTGCATCAACAGGTGGCAGTGGTAGGCCCAGCGGCCCAGCGCATCGGCGCGCACCCGATAGCTGCGCCTGCTGCCCGGCGGCATGTCCAGCGTGTGCTTGCGCAGCATGAAGCGGCCGTGGTCGTCTTCCAGGTCACTCCACATGCCATGCAGATGGATCGGGTGGGCCATCATCGTGTCGTTGACCAGCACGATGCGCACCCGTTCGCCGTAGCTGAGCCGGATCGGTTCGGCCGCGGAGAACTTCACGCCATTGAACGACCAGGCGAACTTCTCCATGTGCCCGGTCAGGTGCAGTTCCAGGTCGCGGGACGGGTCGCGCCCGTCCGGATCCTCGAACAGGCTGCGCAGCATCGAATAGCTGAGCACCTGGCGGCCGTTGCCGCGCAGGCCGTTGCCCGGGTCGTCCAGCCGCGAGCGCGGTGACATCGCCTGGTTGTCCACCAGGGGATTGCCCCGTTCGCTGGCCGGGTGCGCCTGCATGCCGCCGCCGGCGTCCATGCCGGGCATGCCCATGCCCGGCATCTCGTGGCCGGCATGTCCGTCGGCCGGCCGGCCGTGCTCCATCCCGGCCGTGCCCTGGACCGCGCCGGCGTCATGGCCGTCGTGGCCGCTGCCGGGCTGGTCGTGGTCCATGCCCATGTCGACCATGGTCAGGATGGGCCGCGGATCGACCGGCGGAACCGGCGCGCGCAGTCCCTCGCGCACCGCCAGCGTGCCACTGACGTAGCCGGTGCGCGCGGCGTCCTGGGCGAAGAGGGTGAAGGCGTCCTGCCCCGACGGCTGAACGATCACATCGAAGGTTTCGGCGACCGCAATCCGGAACTCCTCGACCGTCACCGGATGCACGTACTGGCCATCGACGGCGACCACGGTCATCTTCAGGCCGGGGATGCGGACATCGAAGTAGGTCATGGCGGCACTGTTGATGAAGCGCAGGCGCAGCTTCTCGCCCGGCCTGAACAGCGCGGTCCAGTTGCCCAGCGCGGTCGTGCCATTGATCAGGTAGGTGTAGGTGTGGGCATTGACGTCGGACAGGTCGGTTGGCGACATCCGCATCGCACCCCACATCCGGCGGTCGGCCAGGGTCGCCTTCAGGCCGTCCTCGCGCACGTCCTGAAGGAAGTCACCGACGGTACGCTTGTAGTAGTTGTCATGGCTGGACATCTTCTTCAGCCGCGCAAACAGCGCCTGGCCGCTCAGATCGGTCCAGTCCGAGAGCTGCACCACGTAGTCGCGGTCGTAGGCGAATGGCTCAGGCTCGATCGGATCGATGATCAGCGCCCCGTACAGCCCGTCCTGCTCCTGGAACCCGGAGTGGCTGTGGTACCAGTAGGTGCCGGCCTGGCGGACGTGGAAGCGGTACAGATAACGCTCGCCACGGCCGATGCCGTTGAAGCTCATCCCCGGCACGCCGTCCATGTTGGCCGGCAGCAACACGCCATGCCAGTGGATCGAGGTCTCCGCGCCATGGATCGAACCGGCCGGCAGCGCGTTGGAGACGCGAAGGTTGACCGTGCTGCCTTCGCGCCAGCGCAGGATCGGCGCCGGCAGCGAGCCGTTGACGGTGATCGCAGGCCGGGTGCGGCCAGTGAAATTCACCGGGGTTTGGCCGATGACCAGGTCGAACTCGGTCCCGGCCAGGACGTTGGCGTTGCCGGGGCCCTTCAGCGCCCAACTGGGCCTGGGCCACAGCCCCAGACCCAGCGCCGTACCGCCGGCGGCCAGGCCCTGCACGAAACGGCGTCGCGACAGCCCGCCCGGGGCGCCGAAGCCGAAGGAATCGGATGACATGCAAACTCCATTGAAAGCGTCAACAACGGCCGGCGCAAGGATGCCGGCCCTGGCCGATGCCCTGACACGGCCAAGGCCGTTGGTCGGGCACGGGAAGATCGGCATCGCAGGGACGCCGATGGGGACGCTTAGCCGATGGGAGGTCGAATCAGATGCGGCACGGCCGGGTTGGGATGCCCGACCGCCAGGGCGCCGATGCCGGGCGCAAGCAGCCCCACCACCGGAGCCTGGGACCGCAGCGGCAAGGCGGCACAAGGGCCTTGCGCGCAGCCGCAGTGGCAGGCACCGGACTTGCAGCAATCGGCGCCGTCCGCGGCTTTGTCCTTGTCCGGCGCCTGCGGCACGGCAGCGCCGGGTTCGCTGCCCGCGCCATGCATGGATGCCATCGCCTCATGGCAGGAGGCATCAGCGGCGGCGGCCATTGGCTGCCCGTCCATGGCCGCCATCTCCTGACCCGTCGCATGGACCAACGCCGCCGCCGACCCCGCCCCGTTGAAGACCAGGGCAAGGATCAGGAACAGTCGCAGCAGGACGGATCCGGTGGGCATGCGCATACTCTACTCCGTCGGCCACCGCGCAGGTAACGCACACTGGCGCCGGCGGCACCAAGTCCCAGAACCATCGGCAACCGGGGAGTCACTCCCCCCGGTACCGGTGCGGCCGATGGTTGAACATCGACACCAGACCCGGCACCACCGCACCCGGCGCCGAAGACCGCGGCGCCATGTGCGTGTCGTCGGCCCAGCGCCGCAGCAGGGAGCACGCCTGGGAGCCGATGCACTGCCCAGGCGATGCGGGCATCGCCGGCAAGGCCGGGGAATCGCGGCCGCAACGGTCCCGGCAAGATGCCGGTCCGCCCCGCGCGCGCCGCCGGTCGGCGGCTTTTGTCTGGACCTGACGATGCGGCGCTCGATCAGCGCATTTCGGCCACTTCGACCCCGTCCAGGCCCTGCGCCAGGGTGCGGGCATCGCCGCCCTGGGCCAGCTTGATGCGCAGGCGCACCTCGTTCTGCGAGTCGGCATGGCGCAGCGCGTCCTCGTAGGAGATCTCGCCGGCCTGGTAGAGCTCGAACAGGCTCTGGTCGAAGGTCTTCATGCCCAAGTTGGTCGATTCCTTCATGACCTCCTTGAGCTTGTGGATCTCCCCTTCGCGGATGTAGTCCTGGATCAGCGGCGTGCCCAGCATGATCTCCATCGCCACCCGGCGGCCCTTGCCGTCCGGCGTGGGCACCAGCTGCTGGGCGACCACGCCCTTGAGGTTCAGCGACAGGTCCATCAGCAGCTGGTTGCGGCGGTCTTCGGGGAAGAAATTGATGATCCGGTCCATCGCCTGGTTGGCGTTGTTGGCATGCAGCGTGCACAGCACCAGGTGGCCGGTTTCGGCGAAGGAGATCGCATGGTCCATGCCTTCGCGGGTGCGCACCTCGCCGATCATGATCACGTCCGGCGCCTGGCGCAGGGTGTTCTTCAGCGCGTTCTCCCAGCTGTCGGTATCGATGCCGACCTCGCGCTGGGTGATGATGCAGCCCTCGTGCTTGTGCACGAATTCGATCGGGTCCTCGATGGTGATGATGTGGCCGGTCGAGTTCTGGTTGCGGTAGCCGATCATCGCCGCCAGCGAGGTCGACTTGCCGGTGCCGGTGGCGCCCACGAACAGGATGATGCCGCGCTTGGTCATGGCCAGGGTCTTGACCACCGGCGGCAGGTTCAGCTCGTCGATGCTGGGGATCCTGGTCTCGATCCGGCGCAGCACCATGCCGACCTGGTTGCGCTGGTAGAAGCAGCTGACGCGGAAGCGGCCGACGCCGGCCACGCCGATGGCGAAGTTGCACTCGTGGGTCTTTTCGAACTCCTCGCGCTGGGCCGGGGTCATCACGTTGAGCACCAGGTCGCGCGACTGCTGCGGGGTCAGCGGCGTCTGGGTGATCGGCGAGAGCTTGCCGTGCACCTTGATCGAGGGCGGCATGCCCGAGGTGATGAACAGGTCCGACGCCTTCTGGTGCGCCATCAGCTTGAGGAACGAGGTGAAGTCGATGGTGCTCATCTGGGAGTCTCCGGGACCCGGGACCCGGGACCCGGGACCCGGCTCAGCCACAGCTGACACCGCTCTCGGATCCGGGATCATCCTCGTCCCTGTCGTGTGGGAAATCTCGCAAAAATCCGTTGGTCGCCTTTGCCGGTCGCAGGTCCACGCCCGGCCTCACTCGAACAACCGCTTGTCCTTGGCGTATTCCCTGGCCTGGTTGCGGGTGACTTGGCTGCGCTTGACCAGGTCCTGCAGGTGCTGGTCCAGGGTCATCATGCCGTACTGCTGGCCGGTCTGGATCGCCGAATACATCTGCGCCACCTTGTCCTCGCGGATCAGGTTACGGATCGCCGGGGTGCCGACCATGATCTCCCAGGCCGCGGTGCGGCCGCCGCCGACCTTCTTCAGCAGCGCCTGGGAGATCACCGAGCGCAGCGACTCGGACAGCATCGAGCGGACCATCGGTTTTTCGCCGGCAGGAAAGACGTCGATGATGCGGTCGATGGTCTTGGCCGCCGACGAGGTGTGCAAGGTGCCGAACACCAGGTGGCCGGTTTCGGCGGCGGTCAGCGCCAGGCGGATGGTCTCCAGGTCGCGCAGCTCGCCGACCAGGATGTAGTCGGGGTCCTCGCGCAGGGCCGAGCGCAGCGCCTCGTTGAAGCCGTGGGTGTCGCGATGCACCTCGCGCTGGTTGATCAGGCACTTCTGCGAGGTGTGGACGAATTCGATCGGGTCCTCGACGGTGAGGATGTGGCCGTATTCGTTCTTGTTGATGAAGTCGATCATCGCCGCCAGCGTGGTCGACTTGCCCGAACCGGTCGGGCCGGTGACCAGGATCAGGCCCTGCGGCTGCTGGATCATCTCGCGGAACAGCGGCGGGCAGCCGAGGTCCTCCAGGCTCAGCACCTCGGAGGGGATGGTCCGGAACACCGCGCCGGCGCCGCGGTTCTGGTTGAACGCGTTGACCCGGAAGCGGGCCAGCGAGGGAATCTCGAAGGAAAAGTCGACCTCGAGGAACTCTTCATAATCGCGGCGCTGCTTGTCGGACATGATGTCGTAGACAAGGGCGTGGACCTGCTTGTGGTCCAGCGCGGGGATGTTGATGCGGCGGACGTCGCCGTCCACCCGGATCATCGGTGGCAGGCCGGCGGACAGATGCAGGTCCGAGGCCTTGTTCTTGACCGAGAAGGCCAGTAGTTCGGCGATATCCATGCGCTGGGTATTCCCCCTGAAAGGTGCTGCCAACTGGAACCGTACATCCCCAAAAGGCAGTATAGCCTCCTTCCCGCAGCTGCCAACGGCCCTGTTTACGTGCTATCCCAGCGTCTTGCCGACATCCGCAACGCACTGCGCAAGGCCGCCGCCGCGGCCGGCCGGCCCATGCCCACGCTGGTGGCGGTGTCCAAGTTCCAGCCGGCCGCGGCCGTGGCCGAGCTGGCCGATGCCGGGCAACGGGTTTTTGCAGAGAACTACGTCCAGGAAGCGCAGGCCAAGCGGGCCGAACTGGACAGGCCGGGACTGGAGTGGCACCTGATCGGCCACCTGCAGTCGAACAAGGCCGCGCTGGCCGCCGAGCTGTTCGACTGGGTGCAGAGCGTGGACCGGCCCAAGCTGGTGGACGCGCTGGCCGCGGCCCGCCCGCCCGGGCGCGCCCCGCTGAACGTGCTGCTCCAGGTCAACATCGATGACGAAGCCGGCAAACACGGCTGCGCGCCGGACCAGATCCAGGCGCTGGCGGCATGGGTGGCGGCCCGACCGACCCTGGCCCTGCGCGGGCTGATGGCCATTCCCGCCCCGCATGCAGATCCGGCGCTGCGGCGCGCGGCCTTTGCCCGCATGAAGGCGCTGTTCGACGCGCTGGCGGCCGCGCATCCGGGCGTGGACACCTTGTCGATGGGCATGAGCGGGGACTTCGCCCTGGCCGTGGCCGAAGGCGCGACGATGGTCCGCATCGGCACGGCGTTGTTCGGAAGCCGCCCGGCGCCGGGGAGCCGGGACCGGGCCAACGCCGGGTAATCCGCTGCCGCCTGCTATTTTTGCCCACCCCTTAGCCGCTGCAGATCGCCATGACCGCCCCGAGTCCCCCATCCCCGGTCCCCGCGCGCGAGTCCACGATCGCCTTCATCGGCGGCGGCAACATGGCCCGCAGCCTGATCGGCGGACTGATCGCGCGCGGCACCGACCCGGCCACGATCCGGGTGGCCGAACCGGTGGCCGAGCTGCGCCAGGCACTGGCCGGCCAGTTCGGCGTGCAGGTGTTCGATGGGGCGGCCGAGGCAGTGCAAGGCGCGGGGCTGTGGCTGTTCGCGGTCAAGCCGCAGGTGATGCGCGCGGTGTGCCAGGCGCTGGCTTGGGCAGCATCGCAGGACAGGCCGCTGGTGGTGTCGATCGCCGCCGGGATCACCGCCGCCCAGCTCACGCGCTGGCTGGGCGGCCAGGCGGCGGTGGTGCGGGCCATGCCCAATACGCCGGCCATGCTGGGCGCGGGCGTGACCGGGCTGTTCGCCACCGCGCAGGTGGACCAGGCCGGCCGTGCGCGCACCGAGGCGCTGCTGTCCAGCGTCGGCGAGACGGTATGGATCGAGCAGGAGGCACAGATGGACGCGGTCACCGCCGTGTCCGGCAGTGGCCCGGCCTACGTGTTCCTGCTGGCCGAGGCGATGGAGGCGGCCGGCATCGCCCAGGGCCTGCCGGCCGAAGCCGCGCGCGCCCTGACCCTGCAGACGGTGCTCGGCGCGGCGCGGATGCTGACCGAATCGGGCCAGGCCCCGGCCGAACTGCGCCGCCAGGTCACCTCGCCGGGCGGCACCACCCAGGCCGCGATCGAGGTGTTCCAGGCCGGCGGTTTCGAAACGCTCACCGCTGCGGCCATCGCCGCGGCCACCGCCCGCGGCAGGGCGCTGTCGGCGGCCAACGATTGAGGCCATGGCCGCGTGCGATGGCGCATGGGCGGGTGGCCCGCCGCGCTTGCCATCCGGGTGCTGCTGGTCGGGTGTTCAGTCCATACGCGCGCGGTGATGTACCGCGATGGCGGGTCAAGACCCGCCCTATGGTTTTCCTGCGAGGTGGGGTGGGATCCCGTGTCGACGCCGTTGCACGCGGCAGTGCGGCCATACCGAACCGTCGCCACGCCCGGGGCACCGTTTTCGCTGGCTTCGATCCGTGGGTGCGTGGGGAGCCGGCTCGGCGCCGGCGCCTAGGAGCCTGTCGGACTTTGGCCGGCCGGGCTGCAAATTCGGCTGTGCGGTCCATATTTCCGTCGCTTCTTGCCCCATAGAACCACTATGGGGCGGCGAATCGGCGAAAATCTGTCCTCGCACAGCCGAATTTTCGCCTCGACCGCCAAAGCCCGACAGACTCCTAGGGAAACAGCATCCGCTTGGACCAGGCGCCGTCCGGGGCGCGTTCGTAGCGCCAGCGCTGGTGCAGGCGGAACCTGGCGCCGTACCAGAACTCGAAACTGTCCGGCACCACGCGAAATCCGGTCCAGCCGTCCGGGCGCGGCACCTGCATGCCGGCGAACTCGGCCTCGACCTGGGCCAGGCGCTTGTGGAAATCCTCGATGTGCTCCAGCGTGTGCGACTGCGCCGAGGCCCAGGTGCCGAGCTGGCTTTCGCGCGGCCGGGTGGCGAAGTAGGCATCGGCCTCGGCGTCGCTGACCTGCTGCACCGCGCCTTCGACCCGCACCTGGACACCGGCCTCGCGCAAGGTGCGCCACAGCAGCAGCAAGGCCGCGCGCGGATTGGCCTGCAACTCGCGGCCCTTCTGGCTGTCCAGGTGGCTGTAGAAGACCAGGCCGCGGGCGTCATGCGACTTCAGCAGCACCGTGCGCAGCGAAGGATGGCCGGCCAGGGTCGCGGTGGCCAGGCTCATCGCGTTGTATTCGGGCTCGGCCGTGCTGCGGCTGGCTTCCTCGTACAGCGCGGAGAAGGTGGCCAGGGCTTCGGCGTACAGATCGACGTCGGTCATCGGTGGATGCGCAAGGCGCCCGCGGGCGGTGCGCTATTGTCGCCCGATGGGCACACCCGCGCAGCAACCGCGCCCCGGCTTTCCGCAAACCCTGGTCCAGGAGGCGCTGGCCTGCGCCCGCGCGCTGCCGCAGGCGGTGCCGGTGTGGGGCCTGTCGGCGCTGCAGGGCACCGGCAAGTCCACCTTCGCCGCGCAGCTGGCCCAGGCCGCGCAGGACGCCGGGCTGCCTGCGGCGGTGTTGTCGCTGGACGATTTCTACCTGACCGGCGATGCGCGCCGAACGCTGGCCCGGCAGGTGCATCCGCTGCTGGAAACCCGCGGCCCGCCCGGCACCCATGACCTGCCGCTGGCACTGGCGACGCTGGATGCGCTGGCTGCCGGTGAACCGGTCAAGCTGCCGCGCTTTGACAAGCTGGCCGACGAGCGCGTGCCCGAGTCGCAGTGGCCCACGCTGGACGCGCCGGCGCGGCTGGTGATCTTCGAGGGCTGGTGCCTGGGCACACCGGCCCAGGAGCCGGGCGAGCTGGCACTGCCGATCAACACGCTGGAGCGCGAGGAAGACCCCGACGGCACCTGGCGCACCTTCTGCAACGACGCGCTGGCGCGCGACTACCCCGCGCTGTGGAACACCTGCCACGCACTCTGGTTCATCCAGCCGCCGGGGTTCGAGAACGTGCTGGCCTGGCGCTGGCAGGCCGAGCAGCAGCTCCAGGCCGCCCATCCCGGCCGCACCGGCATGAGCTGGCCGCAGCTGGAGCGCTTCGTCCAGCACTACGAACGGGTCAGCCGCCAGGCGCTGCGGACCCTGCCCGCGCTGGCCGACCGGGTGGTGCGCGTGGATGCGCAGCGTCGGCTGCTGGCAGATTGAAGCCGGCCTCAGCGGCACCTGCGATACGGCGAGCCGTCGACCAGGGCGCGGTACTGCGCGGGCAGCCTCGGCCCGCCGGGATAGTCGTAATCGTGGGCCTGGATGGTGACCTCGCCGGGTTTTTCGTCGGCATTGAAGACCACCGAGATCGGATCCTGGCCCTGGCCCTGGAACCAGGGCGCGAACCACACCGCGATGCCGCTGTAGCCGTCACCGAAGTAGCTGGCGCCATATTCGGGGCGGTCGGCCAGCAGGGGGCCGCCGGGCAGCTCGAAACGCATCCCCGCCCGGTCCACGGTGAACTGCGGATGGCGCGCGCATTGCCCGCCCGGCGCGTAGGTCCCGAACAGCGCGGGAAACTCGCTCATGCCCGTCAGGGTCACCGCACCGGCACCAGCCGCTGCCGGCAACGCCAGCACCAGCAGCAGGCGCAGGCCAACAGCACGCATCAGCCCGGCACCACCAGTGATGCCCCACCGGAGGTGAACTCCCGGTAGGCACCGTCGATCACCTTGAGGTTGGCGCGCGCTTTCCACTGCACCCAGCCGGCGATGGCCAGCATCGGCAACCCGACGAACGCGCCGATCACTGAGATGGTCATGATCGCCCCGATGACCAGGAAGGCCAGCGAGCCCAGCTTGAGCGGCTGTTGTTGCTGGATCAGTTGCTGGCGGCGCGATTCCAGGACCTGCGGGTCCTGGCTGGCCAAGGCCTTGAGCTGGCCGATGACGAAGTCGTGGGTGACGGTCAGCATTGCGGACTCCTGGTGGGAATGAAGGGACCGCCGCGCCTGCTGGCGCGGCTTGAATCGCTGTCAGCATGGCCGGGGCGGCAGTGAAGGTCCTCACCGAATGCTCAAGAAACCTTCAAGGATCATCCACGGCCGGCGGTCGCTGCGACGCACAGGCTGCTGCGAGGTGTCCTGACCTATGATTCAGGCCCACACCCCGCATGTCACCGGCATGAGCCTGCCCCTTTATCGCTGGCGTTTTGGTCTGGTCGAGTACAACGAAGCCCGGCGCGAACTGCGCGTGGCCGGGCTGGTGGTGGAGGTGGAGAACCGGCCGCTGGATGTGCTCTCGCTGCTGCTGCGCCACGCCGGCCAGGTGGTGACCAAGCAGCAGCTGTTCGACCAGGTCTGGGCCGGACGGATCACCGTGGACCACGTCCTGGCCACCGCCGTGGGCAAGCTGCGCAAGGCCCTGGACGCGGCCGGGGAAAGCCGGATCGTCACCGTGCCCCGGCTGGGCTACCGCTTCGACGGACCGGTCGAACGCAGCGCGGCCGGCGGCCTTGACGACCATCGGCTGGCGCTGAAGCCGGGGCAGCCGGTGCCTGGGCGCCCCCGGATGCTGCTCGAACAGCAGCTCGGGCGCACCCTGGGCAGCGAGGTATGGCTGGCCCGGCATCCGCGCAGCGGCCAGCTGCGGGTGTTCAAGTTTGCCCTGGACAGCGACTGCGTGGCGGCGATCAAGCGCGAGGCCACCTTGTCGCGGGTGCTGCGCGACAGCCTGGGCGAACGCCCCGATTTGGTCCGGGTGACCGACTGGAACTTCGAATCGGCGCCGTTCTTCCTGGAATGCGAATACGGCGGCCAGGCGATGCCCGCATGGGCCGCCGCGGCGCTGGAGCGGCTCGACCGCGCGGCCCGGATCGACCTGTTCCTGCAGGTGGCCGAGGTGGTGGACGCAGCGCACGGCGTGGGCGTGCTGCATCGCGACTTGAAGCCCTCCAACATCCTGCTGTCGGCGCGGGCCGATGGCTGGCAGGTTCGCCTGACCGACTTCGGCAGTAGCCGCCTGCTGCAGCCCGAACAGCTGGCAGCCCCGGACATCAGTCTGCTTGGCTTCACCCGACCAGACCAGACGGCCGACAGCGCCGGCACGCTGCTGTACCTGGCGCCGGAACTGCTGGCTGGGCATGCCTCCACCGTGCGCAGCGACCTGTATGCGCTGGGCCTGCTGCTGTACCAGCTGCTGGTGGGCGACCTGCAACGTCCGCTCGCACCGGGCTGGGAGCGCGAGGTGGGCGACCCGCTGCTGTGCGAGGACATCGCCCTGGCCACCGACACCGATCCGGCGCGGCGCCTGGCCACCGCCGGCGAGCTGGCCACGCGCCTGCGCAGCCTGCAGGCACGCCGCGCGGCGCTGGCCGAACGCCAGGCGGCCGAACGGGCCACGGCGGCACTGCACCGATCGCTGGACCGCGCCCAGGCCCGCCGCCCCTGGATGATCGCCGCCGTCGCGGTGCTGGCTTGCGGCGCGGTGGCCTGCGCAGGCCTGTGGTACCGCAGCGAGCACCAGCGGCAGGCCGCCCTGCGCCAGGCTGCGCGGGCCGAGGCGGTGGTGCGGTTCCTCAGTGACGACCTGATCGGCGGGCTGAGCCCGGGCGGCGGTGGCTTCGAGCGCAACCCCAGCATCCGCGACATGCTCCAGTACGCCTCCGAACACCTGGACGCGCGCTTCGGCGACGATCCGGCCACCCGCGGCAGCGTCGAGGCGGCATTGGGAAGCGCCTGGCGCACGCTGGGCCAGTACGACCGCGCCACCTTCCATCTGCGCCGGGCCGTGGCCGAGGACACACGCGCCTTCGGCGCCGACGACCCGCTGACGCTCAAGACCCGCTACAGCCTGGTCCGCAGCCTGGCCTACGCCGGCAGCGCCGATGCCTTCCAGGAAGCTGCGCGCCTGATTGATGCCACCGACAGGGCCGCGGCCGCGCACCTGCAGGCCGAGGACGAGATCGCCCTGTATGCGGCCATCGCCCGCGGCCAGTTCCATTTCCAGCAGCTGCAGATCGCGCCGGCGCTGCAGGCCTTTGCCCAAGCCGACCGCCTGCAGCGCCGCTGGCGGCCGCAGGACGGACAGATGGCCGGGGTCATCCGCGCCAGCATCGCCGATGCCACCCTGCGCCAGGGCAAAGTCCAGCAGGGCATCGGCCAGCTGAAGGCCCTGCTGGCCGATCCACTGCTGGCGCCCGCCCGGATCGGCGAAGCAACCGTGGCAGGCTACCAGGCAACGTTGGCCCGCGCCCTGCGCAACGATGCGCGCTACGCCCAGGCACTACCCCTGGCGCAGCAAGCCGTGGCCACCAGCGCGCGCGTGCTGGGCCAGGACGATTACCTCACGCTCACCCGGCTCTCGATCGTGGCCAGCATCCAGGACCTGGCCGGCGACTGCGCCGGTTCGCTGGCTACCATGCGCACGGTGCGCGCGCGCATGGCCGCTCGTTACGGCGCCGAGCGCCAGTTCACCCTGGTGGAAACCGGCAACCTGGGGCTGAAGGAATACGACTGCGGCGACCGCGCCGCTGGCCTGGCCTACCTGGAGCAGGCCGAGCGCGAACTGCGGGCGCGCTATGGCCAGGGCAACGTGGCCGCGCACAGTTTCCGCTATGCCCTGGCCGGGGCGCTGGCCGACCAGGGCCGCTACCGGCAGGCCCTGGACATGGTCGATGGCCTGGACCTGGCGGCACTGGTGGCAGGGGATTCCTCGCCCGCCTGGTCCGACCGCATCAGCGCACTCAGAGGCCGGGTCCTGGTGCTGTCCGGACAGGTCGAACCGGGCCGCGCCCTGCTGCGCCAAGCACTTCCCCGCCTGGCCACCTCCGGCACCGAACCTGCGGACCAGCTGCGCCGCCTGCAGGCCCTGGCCGGCCTGGAACCGCAACCAGCCGCGCCTGCGCCAACCCCGGCCACCCTGATCGCCGGCCAGCAGCGCCCGACACCCTGAACGCTTGCGCCGCCGCCTGCTGCCAGGCCACGGCAAACCCCTGGCGTGCCCGCATGCTGCGGGCCGTTGCGCCTGCAACCGCGTTGGCGGCGTGCGAGCGCGCACGGCTATCATCGGCGGCGATGAATCCCGCTCCCAATCTCGTGATGGTCGGCCCGATGGGCGCCGGCAAGACCTCCATCGGCCGTCGCATCGCCGAGCGCTTCAGCCTGAAGTTCGCCGATGTCGATCAGGCGGTGGTCCAGACCTGCGGGATCAGCATTCCGGCCATTTTCGAGCAGGTCGGCGAAGCCGGGTTCCGCGAACGCGAGCGCGCCGCGCTGGCCACGCTGCTGGCTGGCGAGGGCCAGGTGGTGGCCAGCGGCGGCGGCGCGGTGCTCGATGCCGACAACCGTGCGCTGGTGAAGGCACGCGGCTTTGTGATCTACCTGAAGGTGGACGTGGAAACCCAGCTCAGACGGGTGGCCCGCGACCGCAACCGTCCGCTGCTGCTGACCGGCGACCGCCGCCAGGTCCTGACCGAGCTGATGGAGGTGCGCGAGCCCCTGTACCTGGAGGTGGCCGACCTGGTCCTGCAAGCCGATGAGCTGACCCCGGGCGAGGCGACCGCCGCGCTGGTCGGCCGGCTGGCCCGGCAATGGCAGCGCAGCGGGGTCAGCGCGGCATGAGCCAGGCGATGCAGACCGTCCATGTTGGCGGCGACACCCCCTACCAGATCCGCATCGGCGCCGGCCTGCTCGGCGATGGCGCGGCGCTGGCCGCGCACGTGCGCGGCCGCCACGTGCTGCTGGTCAGCGATGCGCATGTCGCCCCGCTCTACGCCGACACGGTCGAGCAGGCGCTGCGCGCGGCCAGGCCGCAGATCGAGCTGGCGCGCCTGGTGCTGCCGGCCGGCGAGCAGTCCAAGACCCTGGCCAGCTTCGGCGCCGCGATCGAGGCGCTGGCCACGCTGGGCGCCAGCCGCGATGCCTGCGTGTTCGCCCTGGGCGGTGGCGTGGTCGGTGACCTGGCCGGTTTCGCCGCGGCCTGCTGGATGCGCGGGGTGGATGTGGTGCAGCTGCCGACCACGCTGCTGTCGATGGTCGATTCCTCGGTCGGCGGCAAGACCGCGGTGGACATCCCGCAGGGCAAGAACCTGGTCGGCGCGTTCCACCCGCCGCGCGCGGTGTTCGCCGATACCGCCGTGCTGGCCACGCTGCCGCCGCGCGAGCTGCGCGCCGGGCTGGCCGAGGTGATCAAGTACGGCGCGCTGGGCGACCGGCTGTTCTTCGAGTGGCTCCAAACCCAGCACCAGCCGCTGCTGGCCGGCGACGCGCACGCCCTGACCACGGCCATCGCCCGCAGCTGCGAGGCCAAGGCCGCCATCGTCGCGCGCGATCCATTGGAAAAAGGCGAGCGCGCGCTGCTCAACTTCGGCCATACCTTCGGCCACGCCATCGAGACCGAACAGGGCTATGCCGCGGTGGCCAATGACAACCTCAACCACGGTGAAGCGGTGGCCGTGGGCATGGTCCTGGCCGCGCGGCTGTCCGCGCGCCTGGGCCTGAACGCGGCGCAGGACACCCAGCGCCTGATCGACCTGCTGGACGCCTGCGGCCTGCCCACGCAACTGCCCGCCGGCCTGTCGCCGCATGCCCTGTTGGGGCGCATGCGCCTGGACAAGAAGAACCTCGCCGGCCGCCTGCGCCTGGTGCTGTGGCGCGGCATCGGCCAGGCCGAAGTGGTGCCCGACGTGGATGAAGCGCAGGTGCTGCAGGTACTGGCCGATATGCCCTGAGCGCATGGGCGGGACGCGGGCGCCACACCGGGCTGGGATAAACTTCCGGCCATGCGCCTGTTCCTGCAACAACATCCCAGCGCCGGCGAACCGCCCCGCTACCTGCAGCTGACCCTGCAACCGGACCTGTTCGGCGGTTGGGAGCTGCTGCGCGAGACCGGCCAGATCGGCGGCCGCGGCCAGCTGCGCCGCGAGCAGTACCCGGCCCAGCCCGAGGCGACCGCGGCATTCGAGAAAGTCCGCGACGCGCACCTCAAGCGCGGCTTCCAGGTGATGTTCGTGCGCGGCGCCGACGCCCCGCGCTGAGCTGCGCGCTTCCCTTCCTTACCCTCGAAACCTGCCATGACTGCGCTCAAGAACGATCGCCTGCTGCGCGCGCTGCGCCGCCAGCCCACCGACCGCACGCCGGTGTGGCTGATGCGCCAGGCTGGCCGCTACCTGCCCGAATACCGCGCCACCCGGGCCCGGGCCGGCAGCTTCCTGGGCATGGCCAAGAACCCCGAAATCGCCTGCGAGGTGACCCTGCAGCCGCTGGCGCGCTTCCCGCTGGATGCGGCGATCCTGTTCTCCGACATCCTGACCATCCCCGATGCGATGGGCCTGGGGCTGTATTTCGTCGATGGGGAAGGCCCCAGGTTCCGCCACACCGTGCGCAGCGCGGCCGAGGCGGCCAGGCTGGCGGTGCCGGACATGGAAACCGAGCTGCGCTATGTGATGGACGCGGTGCGCCTGATCCGCCGCGAGCTGGACGGCAGCGTGCCGCTGATCGGCTTTTCCGGCAGCCCGTGGACCCTGGCCTGCTACATGGTCGAAGGCGGCGGCAGCAAGGACTTCGCCCGGATCAAGGCGATGGCGCTCAACGATCCGGACACACTGCACGCGCTGCTGAAGGTCAACACCGACGCGGTGATCGCGTACCTGTCGGCGCAGCGCGCCGCCGGCGTGCAGGCGCTGCAGGTGTTCGACACCTGGGGCGGCGTGCTGAGCCCGGCGATGTACCGCGCCTTCTCGCTGCCCTACCTGGAGCGCATCGCGCGCGAGCTGGAGCGTGGTGATGGCGACGATCGCACGCCGCTGATCCTGTTCGGCAAGGGCAACGCGGCGCACCTGGAAGCCCTGGCCGCCACCGGCACCGACGCGGTCGGCGTGGACTGGCTGGTGGAGCTGTCCGATGCCGCGCGCCGCACCGGCGGCCAGGTTGCCCTGCAGGGCAACCTGGATCCGGCGGTGCTGTACGGCTCGCCGGCGGCCGTCGATGCGCAGGTCAGGCAGGTGCTGGACAGCTACGCCCGCGGCACCGGTGGCAGCCGCGAGGGACACGTGTTCAACCTGGGCCACGGGATGTCGCCGGACATGGATCCGGACCACGTCGCCGCGCTGGTCGAGGCGGTGCATCGCCACAGCGCGCGCTGAGCGTCGAAACACGCGTGCTCCAGCGGCATGCGCAGGCCTTTGGGCCGGCGCCGCGTTTCAGGCCTGGCGCTGTTGCGCGGCGGCGATCGTCGCGGTGATCGCCTCGGCCAGCATCTGGCCGGTGACCGGCTTGCGCAGGAAGCCGTCGAAGCCGGCCGCATGCGCCAGCGCCTCGGCATCGCCATCGGCGCGGGCGGTCACCGCAAGCATCGGCAAGGTCAGGCCCTGGGCGCGCAGCTGGCGGGCCAGCGCCAGGCCATCGATGCCCGGCAGGTCCAGGTCCAGCAGGGCGATGTCGAAGTGTTCCAATGCCAGGGCCGTCAGCGCGGCCAGCCCGTGCGACACCGCCTGCACCGCATGTCCGCGTGCCTGCAGCAGGCCGGCCACCACCTCGGCGATGGTGGCATCGTCCTCCACCAGCAGCACCGACAGGGGCGAGCCTTCGCCTGGGGCCGGCGCGCTCGGCAACGCTGGAACGGCGCCGTTGCCGGCCGGCAACGGCAGCGATACCAGAAAGCGCGTGCCCTGCCCCGGGGTGCTTTCCACGCTGATCGTGCCGCCCATGGCCACGGCCAGTTCCTGGCAGATCGCCAGGCCCAGGCCGCTGCCGCCATAACGCGAGGCGGTGCGTGCACCTTCGGCCTGCTCGAAGCGCTGGAACAGCCTTGCCTGCTGCTCGGCATTCATGCCCGGGCCGGTGTCGCTGACCACCAGCATCACGCCTGCCTCGGCCAGCGGCAGCGCCTGCAGGCGCACCGCGCCGCGCTCGGTGAACTTGACCGCGTTGCCCAGCAGATTGAGCACGATCTGACGGATCCGCAGCGGGTCGCCACGCAGGGCAGGCGGCACGCCGTCGGCGACGTGGCACGAGAACGCCAGCCCGCGCCGCTGCGCACTCGGCGCGATCAGCGCGGCCACGCCATCGAGCAGCTCGCGCAGATCGAAGTCCTGCGCGTCCATTTCAAGTCGGCCAGCCTCGATGCGGGCCAGGTCCAGGGCATCGTTGACCAGCCGCAGCAGGTGGCTGCCGGCGTTCTGGATCGCGCGAGTGTAGCGGCGCTGGCGCTCGTCCAGCGGCGTGGCCAGCAGCAGTTCGCTCATGCCCAGCACGCCGGTCATCGGCGTGCGCACCTCGTGGCCGAGCGTGGCCAGGAAGTGGGTCTTGGCCTGCGAGGCCTGTTCGGCCAACTCGCGCTTGTGCTGGGCCAGCTGCCAGGCGCTGCGGCGGCGCAGCCGCAGGCGGTACAGGTGCAGCGATCCACCGGTCAGCAGCAATGCCAGCAACGCCCACGACGCCAGCCCCCAGGGGCTGCGCCACCACGGTGGCAACACGCGAAAGTGCAGGGTCTTGACCGGCGACCACACCCCGTCGCTGCTGCGGCCCTGGACCTCCAGTGCGTAGCGTCCGGCCGGCAGGCGCGAGAACAACCGCTCGCCGCTCACGCCCACCTCCACCCAGTCCGGGTCGTAGCCGCCCAGTCGGAAGCGATAACTGCTGTCGTCCGCGCCGGAAAATGACAGCAGCCGCGCCGCCACGTGCAGGTCGCGGTCCTGGCTGTCCAGCACCGGCTCTGCAAGGTGGGTCAGGTCCAGGCCATCGTCGCCGCGACGCACGCCGACAAATTCGATCTGCAGCGCCGGTTGCCGCCTGGACGGCGTCAGCAGCCCCGGGTCGAACAGCACCAGTCCGTCGGGGGTGGCGCCGGAGATCTGCCCGGTGCTGGCCTGGACCAGGCTGTGCTCGCGGATCTCCGGGCTTGGCAGGCCATCACGCACGCCATACTGGCGCAGCTGCCGGCTTTTGGGATCGGTGCGCGTCAGGCCGCGCGAGGAGCCGGTCCAGACGATGCCCTGGCGGTCGACCAGCAGACTGGTGGGCGCGGTGGCAGGGAAATCCTGATCGGCACCGATCCGCTGCAGCAGGCGCAGACGCTGGCCATCCCAGCGGTAATGCCGGAGCTGGCCCATCGCGCCCAGCCAGAGGCCATGGTCACCATCGAAGGCCATCGAGAACAACGCATCGCCCGAAGCGCCCGGGATGGGTTCGACCCGTTGCTCCTGTTCGCGCCACCGCATCAACCCGCGGTCGGTCACCAGCCATGGCTGTCCGTCCGGACCACACTGCAGCTCCTGCACGAAGACGTCTCGGGGAAAGGCCGGAGAACCTGCCGGCACGCGCCGCACCACGTGGCCGTCCAGGTCGCGCACCTGCAGGCCCACCGTGCGCACGTAGAGCCACAGCTGCGCGCCACAGGCCCTGGCCAGAGACACGCCGCCCGGGTCGACCGCATCGACCGCATCCTTCTCGCTCCAGCGCAGGAGCTGGCCATTGGCCGGGTCGTAGCGGTAGAGCAGGCCGTTGAGCCCGATCCAGACCCGGCCCTGGTCGTCCTCGGTCATGCTCTGCGGCCAGAACACGGGGTCGATCACCTTGAGGTGGTGCTTGACCTGGCCGGTGGCCGGGTCCAGCCAGTCCAGCGCACCGCGGGTGCCGGCCAGCCACAGGCCGCCCTGGCTGGAAGGGGCGGTGGCCAGCACGTAGGGGTTGCGCATCGTGGCCGGGTCGCTGTCGTCGTTGCTCAGCACCGCGAACTGCCGCCAGTTGGCAGGCAGGTGCCACAGGTTGGCGTTCATGCTGGCAAACCACAGTCCGCCGTCGCGATCCTGGTAGGCGGTGACCCAGTTGGGCTTGACCAGGCCATGGGCCGAGACGCTGTACAGCGGCACATTGCGGACAGTGGCCTGGTCCTGGTAGCCCAGGCCCGAGGCGGTGTCGAGCCAGTAGGTGCCGGCGCTGTCGTGCAGCAGGGTCTGCAGCACCGGGATCGCAGAGGCGCTGCGCCAGGGCTGGTTGACGAAGCTGCCATCGGGCTTGCGCAACACCGCGCCCAGGTTGGTGGCAATCCACAGGCCGCCATCGGGTTCGGGCGTGAGCCGGTTGACGTCGACGCGCTGCAGGGCCTGGTTGGGCGCCCGTTCGAAGTCATGGCCGGTCCAGCGTGCGAGTCCGCGCTTGGTGCCGATCCACAGGCTGCCGTCGGCGGTGGTGGCCATGTGCACCACGCTGCTGTTGGGCAGGCTGCGCGGATCGCCTGCGATGGGCATGTAGCGCTGGAAATGCCCGTCGGCAAACCGCCGGGTCAGGCCGCCGCCGGCGGTGCCAAACCACAGGCTGCCGTCGGCCGTGGCGGCGATCGACCAGATCGTGTCGCTGCCCAGCGCCGGCGTGTTGCGGCGGTTGTAGAAGGTAAAGCTCTTGCGGTTGGCGTCCATCACCGCGACGCCGGCGTTCTCCGTGCCAACCCACAGCCGGTTGTCCGCATCCACGTACAGCGCCCAGGTCAGGTTGTCGCGCAGACCATCTTCGGTCCGCCAGATCCGGAACCCGCGGCCGTCATAGCGGGCCAGGCCATCGTAAGTGGCCATCCATAGATACCCCAACCTGTCTTCGGCAAAGGCGTTGACCCGGCCGCTGGGCAGACCGTCGGCCACGCCCATCTGGCGGGGCTGCGGGGTCAGCGGCACGGCCGCCGCGGCCAGGCCGGTCCAGCCCAGCAGGCTCCACAGGAACAATCGTCGTGCCCACATCTGCTGTTGCCCTCATGGCATTGGCGCATGCACGGCTGCGGCCGTCCGGGGCGTGCGGCCTGCGCGCAGCGCCATCGTGCAAGCAAGCATGGAGGCCTGGCAACCGTTGCATGGCGTGTGCGAACCCCGCGCCGGCGACCGCGACACGCCGCCGTGGGCGTGGACCGTGTGCAGCTTCGGCAGCGCCAGCGGGCAGGGCTGGCAGATGTCTACAATCCGCGCCATGCCTCGATCCGCCACCCTGCTGCGCCTGATTCCCGCCGCCTGGCTGTCGTGGGCCGCGCTGTTGCCCTGCGGCCCGGCCTGGGCGACGCCTGCGGCCTACCAGCTCGATCCGGTCCATACCCGGGTGCTGTTCGCCGTCTCCCATGCGGGGTTCTCGCAAGCGATGGGCACGATCTCGGGCAGCACCGGCGTGCTGGAATTCGACCCGGACGACTGGGCCAGCGCGCGGGTGGAAGTGGCCGTGCCACTGGACCGCGCCGACCTGGGCGATGCGGCCTGGAACAAGGCCGTGGCCGCCGGCAACCTGCTCGACAGCGACGACCATCGGCAGGCGCGCTTCGTCTCCACCGGGGTGGTCGCCCACGATGCCAGGCGCGCGCAGGTCACCGGCAACCTGACCCTGCGCGGGGTGACCCGGCCGGTCACCCTGGAGGTGGTCTTCAACCAGCTCAAGCGCCATCCGCTGCCGCCATTCCGGCGCACCGCCGGGTTTTCGGCCACCGCCACGATCAGCCGCGCCGACTTCGGCATCACCGCATGGAAATCGGTGATCGGCGACACCGTGCAGCTGATTATCCAGGCCGAGGCCACCCGCACCGGCCAGGACCTGGACACGCCGATGCCCGATGCCACGCAGATGCCGGCCACCGCTGCCGCCGAACCCGGCGTAGACTCACAGCCAGCACAGTCCACGCCACAGGATTCCACGCCATGACCAGACCCAACGCCGAACGCTGGGGCGCCGTCAGCCAGGCCCTGCACTGGCTCATCGTGCTGATGATCTTCGGGCTGGCGGTGGTCGGCCTGACCCTGGACGAGCTGCCCAGGACGCCGAGCTACTTCTGGGTGTACACCGCGCACAAGTCGATGGGCATCACCGTGCTGGCGCTGGTGCTGGTGCGCCTGGCCTGGCGCCTGTACGCCGGTGCGCCGCGGCCGGTGCCGGGCACGCCCGGCTGGCAGCACGCCACCGCCGTGGTCACCCACGTGCTGCTGTACGCGGTCATGTTCGCCATGCCGCTGTCGGGCTGGCTGTACGACTCGGCCAGCGGGCTGCGTCCGTTCAAGCTGTTCGGCCTGTTGGAGATGCCCAAGCTGGTCGCGCCCGATGAGGCCATCGCCGCGACCGCCCACGAGCTTCACGAGTGGGGCCTGTACGTGCTGATCGTGCTGGTGGTGGTGCATGCCGGCGCCGCGCTGTACCACCACCTGTTCCTGGGCGATGCCACCCTCACCCGCATGCTGCCGCGCGGCTGGTTGCGCGCGTCCGCTCCCGCGGCGCCGGGCAAGGAGCCCTGACCATGTCCGGCAAGTTGCTCTCCCCCGCGCTGACCGCTGCCGCGCTGGTGGCGATGTTCTGCACCGCTGCGGCCAGGGCCGCCGACTACGTGCAGGCGCCGGGCTCGACCCTGGCATTCGCCAGCAGCTACGACGGCGAGGCCTTCACCGGCACGTTCGGCAAGTTCGACACCACGGTCAGTTTCGACCCGATGCGCCCGGACCAGGGCTCGATCGAGGTCACCATCGGCCTGGCCAGCACCAATACCGGCAACGGTGACCGCGACGCGACCCTGGCCGGCGCGGACTTCTTCGACGTGGCCAGGTTCGCCCAGGCCACCTACAGGGCCAGGGGCTTCAAGGCGCTCGGCGGCAATCGCTACAGCACCGACGGCACCCTGACCCTGCGCGGGGTGTCCAGGCCGGTGACGCTGACCTTCCTGTGGACGCCCGGCCCGCAACCGACGCTGGCCGGCAAGGCCACGCTCAAGCGCCTGGACTTCGGCGTGGGCGGCGGCGACTGGAAGGACACCGACACCATCCCCGATGCGGTGGCGGTGAGCACCAGGGTCATCCTGAAGCCGGCCAGCTGATTGCCGCGCGGATCCGGGATCGCGCGCAGGCGCCCGGTGCCCGGCATTCGCGCACGGCCGCTCAGCGGCCCAGGAATGTCGCCACCGCCTGCGCATCGAACGGCCAGTCCAGCTCACGGCCGCTGCGTGGATCGCACAGCACCGGGACACGGGGGCCATAGCGCGCTTCCAGGGTGGGGTCCTCGTCGATGAAGACACTCTCCAATGCCGGCGCGCGTGCCGTGGCCAGCACCTCCAGCGCCAGGTCGCACAGGTGGCAGTCATCACGCTGGTAGAGGATCAGGGGCATGCGGCAAGCCTGCACCAAAACCGGCGGCCTGTTGTACCGCGCAGCAAGCCTGGCGGGCGCGGCCTAGAATAGGCCCATGGCGGTCAGCACCTTTGATTTGTTCAAGATCGGCATCGGGCCCAGTTCCTCGCACACGGTCGGCCCGATGCGGGCCGCGGCGCGTTTTGTCTCGCGCTGGCTGGGCGAGCCCGGGCGCCTGCCCGAGGTGGCCCGGATCCGCGCCGAAGTCTACGGCTCGCTGGCGCTGACCGGCCGCGGCCACGGCACCGACAAGGCCGTGCTGATGGGCCTGGAAGGACACCTGCCCCACCTGATCGATCCGGACATCATCCCGGCCACGCTGGCGCGCGTGCGCGGTGAACAGCGCCTCATGCTGGGCGGCAGCCACGCCATCGCCTTCGAGGAAAAGCGCGACCTGGTGATGAACAAGCGCCAGAAGCTGCCCTTCCACAGCAACGGCATGCGCTTTACCGCCTTCGATGCAGCCGACCAGGTGATCGCCACGCGCGACTACTACTCGGTTGGCGGCGGCTTCGTGGTCAATGCCGATGAAGCCGCCGATGACCGCATCGTCGCCGACCAGACGCCGCTGCCGTATCCGTTCCACAGTGGCGATCAATTGATCGCACGCAGCGCGCACAGCGGCCTGTCGATCGCCCAGCTGATGTTCGAGAACGAAAAGAGCTGGCGCAGCGAGGCACAGATCCGCGCCGGCCTGCGCCAGATCTGGACGGCGATGCAGGCCTGCGTGGCCCGCGGCATCGTCCAGGAGGGCACCCTGCCCGGCGGCCTGCAGGTGTCGCGGCGCGCCCCGGCGCTGCATCGCGAACTGTCGGCCAAGCCCGAGGCGGCCATGCGCGACCCCCTGACCACCCTGGACTGGGTCAACCTGTACGCGCTGGCGGTGAACGAGGAAAACGCCGCCGGCGGACGGGTGGTCACCGCCCCCACCAACGGCGCGGCCGGGATCATTCCGGCGGTGCTGCATTACCTGGACCGGTTCTGCGCCGACAGCGACGAGCAGAAAATCTTCGATTTCCTGCTGACCGCCGCGGCGGTGGGCATCCTGTACAAGGAAAACGCCAGCATCTCCGGCGCCGAGGTCGGCTGCCAGGGCGAGGTCGGCGTGGCCTGTTCGATGGCTGCCGCCGGCCTGACCGCGGCCCTGGGCGGCAGCACCAGCCAGATCGAGAACGCCGCCGAGATCGGCATGGAGCACAACCTGGGTCTGACCTGCGACCCGATCGGCGGATTGGTGCAGATCCCGTGCATCGAGCGCAACGCCATGGGTGCGGTGAAGGCCATCAACGCCAGTCGCATGGCCATGCGCGGCGACGGCAAGCACAAGGTGTCCCTGGACAAGGTGATCCGCACCATGCGTGACACCGGCCGCGACATGCGTGACAAATACAAGGAAACCAGCCGGGGAGGCTTGGCGGTAAACGTCATCGAATGCTGAGTCGCTTCAGCCGCTGACCTTGCTGCCGTTAACCGGATCAGGGGAAAAGGCGACGTCAGCATGGGCGAGGCGGTTCCGGGATTGCACCAGCACACGCGCGGCGGCCACTGGCTGCGGCGCGGCTTGCTGTGCGCGCTGGCCGCCTGCGCCCTGCCCGGGCACGCGCTGCAGCCGGACAAGCGCTTCCAGGACTACGTCACCAGCAACTGGTCGGTCGAACAGGGCCTGCCGCAGCTGAGCGTCACCGCGCTGGCCCAGGACAGCACCGGCTATGTGTGGATGGGCACCCAGGCCGGACTGGCGCGTTTCGACGGCATCCAGTTCACCAGCTACGACGGCCACGCCTGGCCGGGCCTGAACAGCGGCGACATCCGCGCGCTGCTACCCGAGGCCGATGGCCGGCTGTGGGTCGGCACCAGCCGGGGGCTGGCGGTGTTCGCACAGGCCCGCTTCCGCCAGCTCGATCCGCAGCCGGCGCCGGCCGGCCCGTTCGAGGTCACCGCCCTGTCCCACGACCCGCAGGGCCGGGTGCTGGTGGCCTCCAGCCAGGGCGTGTACCGGGTCGACGGCGATCACCTCACCCGCCTGCCCGGCCTGGAAAGACCCGCCACCGCCCTGTTGCACGAGACCGGCACGCTGTGGGTCGGCGGCGTCGGTCAGGTCCAGCGGATCGACGCGCAGGGCCAGCGCACCACCCTGGCCCTGCCCGATCCGGCCACCACCGCCTCGGTGCACCTGCTGCAGCGCGCGCAGGACCGGCTGTGGGCCGGCACCAGCGCCGGGTTGTATGTCCTGCAGGCCGGGCGCTGGCAGCCGTATACGGCCGATCCGCTGCTGCGGCGCGCCCCGGTGGAGGCCATGCTGCTGGACCGCGACGACAACCTGTGGATCGGCACGGCCGATCACCTGATGCGCCTGCGCGCAGGCCAGGTGGTCGAACGGATCACCGGCGATGTGCGCCTGGCCGCGCGCAGCCTGATGCAGGACCGCGAGGGCAACCTGTGGATCGGCACCCTCACCTCTGGCGCCACCCGGGTGTGGAACGGCACCACGCGCCGCTATTCGCGCAGCGACGGGCTGAGCGACCCGCTGCTGTGGTCGGTTGCACCCGGCCGCGAGGGTCAGATCTGGGTGGGCAGCAACGATGGCGTGGCGCTGTTCGACCAGGGCCGCTTCCGCACCCTGGTCACCGGCCGCCAGCTGCCACATCCGGCCGCCTACACGCTGCTGGTGGAAAGCGAGCGCACCTGGATCGGCACCCGCGCCGGGGTGGCGGTGCTGCGCCAGGGCGTGGTCCAGCGCCCTGCCGAGCTGACCCCGATGGACGGCGCGCAGATCAACGGCATCATTCGCGACGGCCAGGGCACGCTGTGGTTTGCCACCTCCAACGGGCTGTTCCGGCTCAGGGGCCAGGCCCTGACCCGCTACGGCATCGCCCAGGGCCTGGCCGACCCGCGCGTGCGGGTGCTCCATGTCACCGGCGACGGGCGCCTGCTGGTCGGCACCTACAGCGGCCTGTACCAGTGGCGCGACGAGCGCCTGGTGCCGCTGGGGCGCGACACCGGCTTTCCGGCCCAGACCCACGTCACCGCCCTGTACGAGCTGCCCAACCACCAGCTGCTGGTCGGCAACCTCTCGCGCGAAACGCTGCTGCTGTTCGACGGCCGGCGCTGGATCGAGCTGGGCCGCGAGCGCGGCGTGCCGGCCAATCCGGTGTTCGCCATGGCCGCCGACACGCGCGGCCAGCTGTGGCTGGCGGGGCTGCGCGGCATCTACCGCTTCCCATTGAGCGAGATCGCCAGGGTCCAGGCCTCGCCCAGCGCCAGCCTGCAGATCCGGCAGCTGCTCAACGAACGCGGCGACCGCCACGGCGGCCAGAAAGGCGACTGCTGCAACGGCGCCGGCAACGCCCGCGGCCTGCTGCGCGATGGCGCGTTCTGGCTGCCCACGCGCGATGGCCTGCTAGCCATGGAGACGGCCCGGGACCACAGCAACCCGGTGCCGCCGACGCCGCGCGTGGAGCGCGTGCAGGTGCAGGGCCAGTGGCGCGATGTGGAAGCCGGCGGCGACTGGACCCTGCCGGCGCAGGCCCGCGACCTGCGCTTCCAGTTCACCGCGCTGAGCTTCCAGGCGCCCGAGCACATCGACATCCGCTACCGCCTGCGCGGCTACGACGCGCAGTGGATGACCCTGGAGAACATCGCCCAGCGCAGCGTCAACTACACCAACCTGCCGGCCGGGCAGTACGTGTTCGAAGTGATCGGCGTGAACAACAGCGGGGTGCAGAGCCTGCAGCCGGCGCAGCTGGCCTTCCGGATCCAGCCGTTCTTCTACGAGCAGCTCTGGTTCGGCCTGGGCGCCGGGCTGGGCGTGCTGCTGCTGATCGCGCTGGGCTACGGCTGGCTCTCGCGCCGCCACGCGCGCCAGCGCGCGGTGCTGGAAGCCCTGGTCCAGCGGCGTACCCAGGCCCTGCAGGATGCAAACCAGCGACTGGAGGCGCTGACCGTCACCGACCCGCTGACCGGCCTGCACAACCGCCGCTACCTGGGGCGGCAGATCCCGCTGGACCTGGCCTTCTACGAGCGCGACACCGGCGTGGACATGCAGCGCGACGCGCTGATGTTCGGCCTTCTGGACCTGGACCACTTCAAGCAGATCAACGACCGCTTCGGCCACGACGCCGGCGACCGGGTCCTGCAGCAGGCGGCCCAGTGCCTGCGCCAGCTCACCCGCGAGGGCGACTACGTGGTGCGCTGGGGCGGCGAGGAATTCCTGCTGGTGTTCCGGCCGATGCCGCGCGCGCAGCTGCATGCGCTGGGCGAACGGGTCTGCCAGGCCATCGCGCAAAAGCCCTTCGCGATCGGCCAGGGCCGGACGCTGCAGGTCACCGTGTCACTGGGGCTGATGGAGTACCCGCCCTTCCCCGAGGCGCCGCACCTGCTGGGCTGGGAACAGATGGTCACCCTGGCCGACCGCGCGCTCTACCACGTCAAGACGCATGGCCGCAACGGCTGGGCCGCGTATCGGCGCGCCCCGCACGCCACCCAGGCCGGCATTGAAGCGTGCAATGGCAATCCCGCGCAGCTGGTTGAAACCGGGCAGCTGGTGCTGGTCGGGTCCAGCCCGCAGGTGGACCAAGCAGCCCCGCCAAGTTAGCCATCGGCGGGATCAAGCCGCCCGCCGCTGCGCCCATGCACGGCGCAGCCTGCGTTGCGCAGCGCGGCGTGTAACCGCTTCCAATCGCCGCTAGGATGGACAGCCCCCGCGCGGTCACGCCGACGGCCGCGCCCACACCCGGGAGCCGCCCATGCCTTCACGCTTCAACCGTCGCACCGCCCTGCAGCTGCTCGGCGCCGGCACCGTCCTGCCGCTGGCCGCGCGTCTGGCCGCCGGCACGCCGGCCGACGACGCGCCGCGGCGTAGCGCGCCCAAGGGCGCGCCGAACATCATCTTCATCATGACCGACGACCAGGCGCAGGACGCGCTGGGCATCTACGGCAATCCCATCCTCAAGACGCCGAACATGGACCGGATCGGCCGCGAGGGCATCCGCTTCAACCGGGCCTTCGTCACCACCTCGGTGTGCGCGCCCAGCCGCGCCTCCTACCTGACCGGGCTGTACGCCCACAGCCACGGGGTGACCAGCAACGGCGAGGAGCCGGGCTGGTACCAGCAGATGGGCCTGCGCCACGACCAGATCACCTACCCCATGCTGCTGCGCCGGGCCGGCTATCACACCGCGATGGTGGGCAAGTGGCACATCAAGTCGATGCCGACCGGCTTCGACCATTGGGCCATCCTCCAGGGCCAGGGCAGCTACTTCGACCCGCAGTTCATCGTCAACGGTGCGCCGGTGCGCTTCCGCGGTCACACCGACGATGTGATCGGCGACCAGGCCATGGCCTATCTGCAGCAACGCCCCACCGACCGGCCGTTCTGCCTGTGCTACCAGTTCAAGGCCCCGCACGGGCCGTGGGAGCCGGACGCGCGCTTCTACGATGCCTTCAAGGACGTGCAGATGCCGATCCCGCCGGGCTTCGGCCAGCCGCAGCCCGAAGGCGCCCCGGAGGCCTTTTCCAGGACCACCCAGCAGGTCATCCCCAACATGCGCGACTTCTTCCACAAGGCCGAGCGCAGGCCGCCGCAGGTGGACCAGAACCTGCCGCGCCCCGAGCGCGACCACGCGGTGCTGCAGGCCTTCCTGCGCAACTACTACCGGGTGCTGCTGGGCGTGGACGAGAACGTCGGCCGGGTCCTGGATTTCCTGGACCAGAACGGGCTGGCCGAGAACACCATCGTGATCTACACCTCCGACAACGGCATGTTCCTGGGCGAGCACGGCTTCTACGACAAGCGGATGATGCTGGAGCCCTCGATCCGCGTGCCGATGCTGGTGCGCTGGCCGGCCCGGATTCATCCTGGCCGGGTCAATGACCAGGACATGGTGCTCAACATCGACGTGGCTCCCACCCTGCTGGACATGGCCGGGCTGACGCCGCCGGACTGGATGCAGGGCCGCAGCTGGCAGAAGATCGCCCTGGACCAGGGCAACGCCGGCTGGCGCCAGGATTTCCTGTACGAGTGGTTCGAGTACCCGGCCGTGCACTGCGCACGCAAGCACCGTGGTGTGCGCACCCAGCGCTGGAAGCTGATCCACTTCTGGGAAACGCCGGAGGAATGGGCGCTGTACGACCTGCACGCCGATCCGGGCGAATTCCACAACGTGGTCGACGAACCCCAGCACGCCGAGCTGGTCGCCCAACTCAAACAGCGCATCACCCAGTTGCGCGCACAGACCGGCGATGTCGACCCACCCGGCGACGTGCCGCCCCGGCGTGAAACCGGCAAGTGCCCGGCCTGAGAGGCTGAGTCGGCTCACTGCGACAGCACGAACACCCCGCGCTGCTGGCGCTTGGCCTGGCGCTTGGCGCTGGCCGCCAGCGAGGCGATCTCCTCTGCACTGGTGAATTGCCCCGGCAGTGGATACACCACGCCGATGGCCAGCGTGGTCAGGGCAAAGGTCGCATAGCGGCCGCTGCGGTCCTCGCCTTCCAGCGAACCGCGCGCGGCATCTTCCGGGTCGAACAGCGCTATGGCCGCGGCGTTGAACTCGGCCACGATGCGCTCGCAGCGCACCTGCCAGTCCTCGCTCTGCAGCAGCACCACGAAATCATCGCCACCCACATGGCCGACGAAATCCCAGCGCGGGTCAGTGTGCCGGGCCAGGGTCGTGGCGACCAGCTGGATCATGCGGTCGCCACGGAAATAGCCGTACTGGTCGTTGAACGGCTTGAAGCTGTTGAGGTCGCAGTAGGCCGCGGCAAAACTCTGCCCGCTCTCCAGCAGCCGGCCGATGTGCTCGGTGATCGGGATGTTGCCCGGCAGCAGGGTCAGCGGATTGGCGTAGCGCGCCGCCTCGATGCGCAGCTCGGTGACCCGGCGCACCAGTGCCTCGGACGCGCCCACGCCCCGGTACCTGCCGTCCTCGACGATGATGAAACCGTCGGACAGGTAACGCTGGTCCTCGCCCAGCAGGATCTCGGACATCGCATCGATGCTCTGGCCGATATCGCACACCACTGGCGCGCTATGCATGTACATCGTGCAGGGCTTGCGCCCGCTCAGCTCGCGGGCGAAGGGCATCGCCATGCGCTCGTTGAACACGCGCCGGTTGAGCAGGCCCAGCGGGATGCCCTGGCTGTCCACGACCGGTAGCGCCGGCAGCTGCGGGTTGTTGCGAAACAGCTGCTCGGCCTCGGCATTGCACGCATCGTGCAGCAGGTATGGCGCCTCGATCATCAGGTGCTCGGCGGTGATCCGGCGGAAACTGCTGTTGCGCGTACTGCGCGGCAGCACCGGCAGCTTGCCGCCCTCGGTATCGAAGGCGCCACTGCTGACCTGGGTAGCCACCTGCACGTGCGGGCGGCCGAGCAGATAGCCCTGCGCGTAGGGAATCCCCAGGTCCTGGAGGATGCGCAGGTCCTGCACGTCTTCCACCCCTTCGGCCACCAGCTCGGTGCCCAGGCTTTCGGCGACCTGGACCAGCGCCTTGACGATGCTCAGGCGGCCGGCGCTTTCGTGGATGCGATGGACCAGGTAGCGATCGAGCTTGACGAATTCCGGCGCCAGCTCGTGCCACAGCTCGAAGTTGGAATGTCCGTTGCCGAAATCATCCAGCGCGATGCGCACGCCGGCCGCGCGCAGGAACCCTAGCGCATGCGCCAGCCGGGCCGAATCCTCGACGATGTCGCGCTCGGTGATCTCGATGACGAACCGGCGCAGGTCGTAGCCGCAGGACTGCAGGCTTTCCAGCACCTGCTGCGGGCGACGTGGACTGTGCAGCACGGCGTGCGCACTGAGGTTCAGGAACAGCAGCCCGCCGTGGGCGAAATCGAAACAGGACGTCGCCCGGCGCACCGCCAGGGTTTCCAGCTCACCCAGGCGGCCGACATCGCGCGCCGCATCCAGCAGCGCCAGCGGCGACTGGCCATCGTGCGGCCGCATCAGGGCTTCATGCGCAATCACCCGCTGGCTGTCCAGGCGCACGATCGGCTGGAACACCATGCCGAATGCCTGCGCGCCCGGTTCCAGCGGCGACGCGGTGGTCTGCAGCTCAAGCACGGCGACCTCCGCCCATGGCATGGGCAGCGAACAGGACATCGTTGAATGGCGCGAACATCTTCGCGCGAGGGCAGGCAGAGGCAGGCATTGCAGGTTCCAGGCAGGTAGAGGAAACGCGCCGACCTGGCCGGGGGATGTTTCAGGCCCGGGGCATCCCGCCCCCGCAATGCGGTCCGTTGCAATCGCGCGATTAGACATGTTCAACATGACGCCCGCAAGACACTCCTCCCTGACCGTGGCCTCACCCGAGCTCGGCGCCGACGCCGCTAGCCTGAAGGCCCTCCGCCGTTGCAAGGAATCCCCGTGCGTCCGATCCTCACCGCCCTGGCACTGGCCATCGCCCTGCCCGCCTCCGCCGCCGAACAGCCCGCCTATGGTCCGCGCCTGGAAGGCTTCGACTATCCGCATCCGGTCAGGACCCATGCGTTCAGCTCGCAGAGGCAGGACCTGGAAATGGCCTACATGGACATCGCCCCGACCGGTCCGGCCAATGGCCGCACCGCGCTGCTGCTGCACGGCAAGAACTTCTGCGCGGCCACCTGGAAGGACACCATCACCGCGCTGGCCGGGGCCGGCTACCGGGTGATCGCGCCGGACCAGGTCGGCTTCTGCAAGTCCTCCAAGCCTGCCCATTACCAGTTCTCGCTGGCGGGGCTGGCCGACAACACCCATGCGCTGCTGAAGGCGCTGGGCATCGACAAGCCGGTGGTCATCGGCCATTCGATGGGCGGCATGCTGGCGATCCGCTACGCGCTGATGTTCCCGCAGGAGGTGCAGCACCTGGCGCTGGTCAACCCGATTGGACTGGAAGACTGGAAATCAGTCGGGGTGCCCTACCAGAGCGTGGACCAGTGGTACGCCAGCGAGCTGAAGACCAGCTTCGAGCGCATCAGGCAGTACCAGATGGACGTCTACTACGCCGGCACCTGGAGGCCGGAATTCGAACGCTGGGCGCGCATGCAGGCCGGGCTGTACGCCGGTGCCGGCAAGCAGGTCAATGCCTGGGACCAGGCGCTGACCGACGACATGGTCTACAGCCAGCCGGTGGTCTACGAGTTCCCCCGGATCGCGGTGCCCACCACGCTGTTGATCGGGCAGCTGGACCGTACCGCCATCGGCAAGGCCGCCGCGCCGGCCCAGATCCGGCCCACGCTGGGCAACTATCCGGTGCTGGGCAAGCGTGCGGCCCGGGCGATCCCGGGCGCGCGGCTGGTCGAGTTCGCCGAGCTGGGCCACTCGCCGCAGGTCCAGGACCCGGCGCGGTTCAACGCCGCCCTGCTGCAGGCGCTGGCCACGCCGTGACGGCGGGCGCGGCGTGAGCCCACGCCGCGCCAAACCGTGGCTGTCACGGCGTCACGGACGATTTTTCAGGCGAGGTCACAGTTTCACAGGCGGATTTGGCACGCACCATGCGCCAGGGTATTGCAGGCATCTGCAATTCCAGGGAAACACCCGTCATGCAACCCGAATCACTGACCGCCGCATGCTTCTGCTGCGACACAAAACTGCATTTCACGCCAGATTCTGACGCCGGGCAGGTCATCGAACGCTACGGCGTCGTCGTCTGCACGCCGTGTTTCCAGGCCAATGCCGCCGGCTGGGCGCCCAAGTACGAGGAAAAACTGCTGCGCCAGCTGCAGCGCAGCCACATTGCGCCGCCGGCGCGCAACCGGTCCGGCCGGCTGCCGCTCGACTGAACAGGACGGCTGTCAATTCCACACCGTTGCCGTCCCGCATCGAGCCGGACCACGCGCTTCATGCATCGACCAGCTTCCGCTGCCCCTGGACCTGCACCGCGCGCGCGCGGGCCAGGCCGGCCTGCAGATCGGCGACCAAATCGGAGGTGTGCTCGATGCCCACCGATAGGCGCAGCAAGCCATCGCCGATGCCGGCCTTGGCACGCGCCTGGGCACTCATCGCCGCGTGGGTCATGGTGGCCGGGTGGGCGACCAGGCTTTCCACGCCGCCCAGCGACTCGGCCAGGGTGAAGTACTTCAGGCCATCGACAAAGGCGCGCACGGCCGCCTGGCCGCCGTCCAGCTCGAAGGAGATCATCGCGCCGAAGCCACGCTGCTGGCGCGCGGCCACGGCGTGGCCCGGATGCGCGGCCAGACCGGGGTAGTAGACCTGCGACACCGCTGCATGGCCGTCCAGCAGCGCGACGATGGCCGCGGCGTTTTCCTGGTGCACGCGCAGGCGCGCATCCAGCGTGCGCAGGCCACGCAGGGTCAGGAACGCATCGAACGGCGATCCGGTCAGGCCCAATGCATTGGCCCACCACACCAGCTGCTCGTGCAGCCCGGCATCGCGCGCGATCACCGCGCCGCCGACCACGTCGCTGTGGCCGTTGACGTACTTGGTGGTCGAGTGCAGCACCAGGTCGGCGCCGAATTCGATTGGCCGCTGCAGCGCCGGCGACAGGAAGGTGTTGTCCACCACCACCAGTGCGCCGACCTTGTGCGCGGCCTCGATGACAAAGCGCAGGTCGGTGATGCGCAGCAACGGGTTGGACGGGGTTTCGATCAGCACCAGCCTGGGCGAGGCGGCCAGCGCATCAGCCAGCGAGCGCGGATCGGTCAGGTCGGCGGTGATCAGTTCGAAGTGGCCCTTGTCTGCCAGCGCGTTGAACAGGCGCCAGCTGCCGCCATAGGCATCGTGCGGCACCACCAGCTTCTGGCCCGGCTGCAGCAGCGCGTTGAGTACCAGGTTGATCGCGCCCATGCCGGTGGCGGTGATCACCCCGCCGGCGCCGCCTTCCAGCTGCGCCAGCGCCTCACCCAGCAGGTCGCGGGTGGGATTGCCGCTGCGCGTGTAGTCGTACTGGCGCTTGTTGTTGAAGCCGTCGAAGGAGAAGTTGGACGACAGCACGATCGGCGGGGTGACCGCGCCGTAGGCGGTGTCGCGGTCGATGCCCGCGCGCACCGCGGTGGTGGCAGCGCTGCAGGGGATGTCGTGGTGGCTGGAACGGCTCATGCGGTGTCTCCGGTGGAGCGAAGGGCAGTGGCGAGGATCGCGTCGATGCGATCGGTTTCTTTCAGGAAGGCGTCGTGGCCGTACGGCGAGCGCAGCACGCGCAGGTGGCCGTTGGGCCCCAGGCCTTCGACCAGCGTGACCAGGTCGGCCAGCGGCACCAGCCGGTCGCCTTCGACGGCCACCACGGTGGTGGGCACGGCAATCGTGGCCGGGTCGATGCGGTGCAGGTCGATCGATTCGGACAGGCGCAAAAAGGCGGTGACCGGGGTGCGCGCCACGTACTGCGCGCCGGCGGCATCCAGATAATCCTCGGCGGCCACGCGCACCCGGCCGTTGACCAGTTCCGGCGCGGCGTCGAAGCGCTCGCCGAATTCTTCCGGGGTGCGGTAGCTGAGCATTGCGAACTGGCGCGCCAGCGACAGGCCCTGCTGCTCGGCGCACTGGAGCTGGCCCAGCGCCACCGCGTGGCGCTGCAGCGCGCGCCAGGCCGAAGCGAACGGATGCGGGCGATGTGCGCCGCTGACTGCGACCAGGCGCTCCAGGCGCTGCCGATGGCGCGCGGCCAGGTGCTGGCCGACCAACGCACCGTAGGAATAACCGACGAAGGCGCGCAGCCGCGGGATGTCCAGCGCATCGAGCAGGGCGGCGATCGCGTCGGCCTGGTCGGCCGGATCGATCGGTGCATCCAGGGTCCCGTCGGCGCCGATGAAATCGAACGCCAGCACGCGCACGCGCGCCGGGTCCAGGGTGCGGCCGGCGCCGACCAGCGCGTTGGCCCAGCCGGCTTCGGGGAACTCGACGCTGGCGGCGGCATGGCGATGGGCGGAGATGCCGCCGGCCAGGAACACCACCGGCGCATCGCCCGGCCCCTGCAGCTCGTAGCGCAGGGTCAGCGTGTGCACGCCGGCATGGCGCAGCGCCAGCGCCACCGGCAGCTCGCCGCGCATCGCGCGGGCACGGCTGGCCGGCGTCGGCGACGCGGCTTCATCGAAGCAGGGGGCAGTGGCGGTGGCGGTGTTCACGAGGCGCATGGCGGATCCGGGAGGAACGGCCATCGAGCCTTCGCGGGGAAGCTCGCGTTCGTCGTGCAGGCAATCCACTGCTGCGCGGGACGAACCATCTTTCGGTCAAAACGCAAAGGCGTCGCCGCAGGATTTGGCACCGACACGACACGCTGGACTGGGTCGCTGGCTGCCCCGGCTTCAAAGGGCCTGTCCCTCTGCCGGTCTCGATGGTGGCGCAAGGTTGCCAGCCTGCGGGGGTGATGTCAATCGCTCCATCAAGATGGAGCGATGGTTGCTGCAGAAACCGCTGTCAGGCCCGTGCCAGGTGCACTTGGCGGTGACATGGCATGCGCATAATCGCGTTCCATGATCCGCCTTTCCTCGTTCAGCACCGCCGCCGCGCTCCTGCTGCTGGCCGGCTGCGCCAGCCTCGCCCCACCGGCCGCCGCGCCGGTTGCCGGTCCCGCCCTGCCCGCTGCGCGCGCCGACGCGGTGGTCAAGGAGGCCTGGATCTCCGAGCAGATCCCGGACGCCGGGCTGGACTCGCTGGCGGTCTGGCCGACCGAGGACGACGGTGCCTGGCTGATCGCCACGGCCAAGGCCGCCGACCAGCTGGTCGTGTTCGACGCCGACACCGGCCGGCATCTGCGCACCGTCGGCGGGCCGGGCGAGCTGCCCGGGCAGTTCAGGCGGCCCAACGGGATCGCGGTGTGGGCCGACCTAGCGTTCGTGGTCGAGCGTGACAATCACCGCGTGCAGGTGCTTGGGCTGCCCGACTTGCGCCCGCGCGGCTTCATTGGCGCCGACACGCTCAAGGTGCCCTATGGCCTGTGGCTGCAGGAGACCGCGCCGGGCGAACTGGAACTGCTGGTCACCGACAGCTTCATGACCGATGTCCAGGCCGGCGTGCTGCCGCCGCGCGCGCAGATGGACCAGCGCGTGCGCCGCTTCAAGGTGCAGCTGGACCAGGACGGGTCGATCACCGGCACCGACGCGGGCAGCTTCGGCGACACCGGCGAGGCGGGCATGTTGCGCCTGGTCGAATCGATCGGCGGCGACCCGGCCCACGACCGCCTGCTGATTGCCGACGAAGACCGGCGGGTCGGCTCGACCCTGCGCGACTACACCCTGGCCGGGCGCTTCCGCGGCGGCAGCCTGCCGGTCTTCAGCGCCGATGCCGAAGGGGTCGCGCTGTGGGACTGCGACATGGACAGCGGCTGGTGGATCGCGGTGGATCAGCTGACCCCGACCCTGTTCCGGGTCTACGACCGGGTCAGCCTGGCGCCGCTGGGCACCTTCACCGGCGCGCAGGTCAGCCAGACCGATGGGATCGTGCTTTACGCCGCGGGCACGCCGCGGTTTCCCGCCGGGGCGCTGTTCGCCCAGCACGACGATCGGGCCGTGGCCGCCTTCGACCTGCGCGATGTGGCCCGCGCCCTGCAGCTGCACGGCCACTGCCTGCCGTGACTCCACGCGCGGCCGCCGCGCTGGCGCTGGGCGCGCTGCTGCTGATGGCCGGGATGTCCGGCGCGCAGGCCCAGTGGCTTGAGCGGTGGAAGCCGGCCCGGCAGGCCGCAGGCCCGCCTGCGCGCCAGCCCGGCAGGGCCGGCGATGCCATTCCGTTTCCATCCACCGCCAGCGCCCTGGCCCGACTGCGCCTGGAGAAGACCCCCACCCGCTACCGGGCCTGGGCCGACAACCCGCTGCCCGGCCCGGTCCAGGTCGAACTGCGCGCCATGCGCAGCAGCGGCGTGGTGGCCTCGCCGGCGCTGCCGGTGCGCACACGGGTGCCGGCGCGCGGCAGCGTGCTGCTGGCCACGCTGATCGTGGCCGATCCACGCGCCGCCAGCGACTTCCAGCTGCAGCTCGACGCCGTGCCCGGCGAGCCCGGCGCCAAGCCGCTGGGGGTGCGCTACCAGCTGCCGTTTGCCGCGCCGGTGCGGGTGGACCAGGGGCCGGGCGGGCATTTCAGCCACGACGATGCGCAGAACCGGGACGCGGTCGATTTCGCCCTGGCCGAAGGCACACCGGTGCTGGCCGCGCGCGATGGCGTGGTGCTGCAGGTCGAGGGCGACTTCAACCAGACCGGCCTGGACCGGGAAGCGTTCGACGGGCGCAGCAACTTCATCCGCATCCTGCACGGTGACGGCAGCATGGCGCTCTATGCCCACCTGCAGCCCGACGGGGTGCTGGTCCGCCCGGGCCAGTCGGTGCGCGCCGGCGAGCGCATTGGCCGCTCGGGCAACACCGGGTTTTCCAGCGCGCCGCACCTGCACTTCGTGGTCCAGGTCAATGCAGGGATGCGCCTGGTGTCGGTGCCGTTCCAGCTGCGCGGGCCGTTGGGCACCCTGCACTTGCCGCGCTGAGTTGGCCCGCAGATGGCAGGCCGGCCGGCATCTTGTTGCGATTGCCAGCTGCGAAATTTATTACACAAGTGTAATATCGGCCGGTGAATCGACCCGACCCTGCCGCCAGCCGCTTCGATGCGACCCAATTGCGCCTGCAGGCCACCTGCCGCAAGCACCGCAGCTTTCCCAGGCCGGCGGCCACGCTGGTGCGGTTGGTCAAACTCCTGCACCGGCTCGCCGTGGACCATGGCAACGAGCTGCTGCGCGCACACGGGCTGGGCTACCCCGAATACAACGTGCTGATGATGATCGATGCCAGCCCGGACGGCGCGCTGAGTCCGTCACTGATCGCCGAGGCCGCCGGCGAAAAATTCGCCAACGTCACCCGCCTGACCAACCAGCTCGTCGACAAGGGCCTGCTCGCGCGCGCGGCCAGCGCGCAGGACCGGCGCATGTCGCTGCTGCGGCTCACCCCGGCCGGCCATGCGCTGATCGCTGCGTTCCTGCCCCAGGTCAGCCGCCAGCTGCGCCACTACACCCGGCACCTGGACACCAGTGAACAGGCCCAGCTGCAGGCCCTGATGCTCAAGCTGCTGCGTGGCATGGAGGAGCCGCTGTGAATGCCACCAGCCCGCAGGCCGCCGCGGCCGCGCGCGTGTCCTGGCCCGACCAGGTGCGCCAGGCCCTGCGCGGCGAAGGCGCGGCGTGGATGTTCGTGTTCAAGGTGCTGCTGTCGATCTACCTGGCCGGGATGATCGCCATGCGCATGGGTTTCTCCTCGCCGTCCACCGCGATGATCACGGTGATCGTGGTGATGAACCGGCAAAGCGGCATGGTCCTGGCCAAGGCGTTCTATCGCATCCTTGGCACCATCGTGGGCAGCATCGCGGCGGTGGTCATTACCGCGCTGTTCCCGCAGCAGCCGGTGTTGCTGCTGCTGGCCACATCGATCTGGGTGGGCCTGTGCGCCGGCGGGGCGCTGATGTTCCGCAATTTCCTCTCGTATGGCTTCGTGCTGTCCGGCTACACGGTGGCCATCATCGCCCTGCCCGCGGTCAACCAACCCACCGAGGTGTTCGACCTTGCCGTCTCGCGCCTGACCGAGGTGCTGCTGGGTCTGTTGGTCAGTGCGGTGGTGTTCGACGTGGTGTTCCCGGCGCGCCTGCGCAACAGCCTGCGCACAACCACCGAAGGCCTGATCGCAGGCTTCCTGGATTTCGTCCGTGACGGCACGCGCGGTGCGCTGCCGCGCGAGAAGATGGAGCAGGCGCACCTGCGCTTCGTGCGTGGGTCGATGGCGCTGGAGGACCTGCGCGCGTCGGTGGTGTTCGAAGACCCGGAGGCACGGGTGCGCAGCCGGCGCATGCGTCTGCTCAACCAGCGCTTCATGGCCGCCTCGACCCGCTTCCAGTCACTGCACCACCTGATCAACCGCCTGCTGCGCGGCGATCCGGATGATGCCGTGGCCGGCGCACTGATGCAGCTGTACCGGCCACTGGGTGATGCCCTGGCCGCGCGCCAGGCCGGCGACCACGACGATGTGACCGTACGCCTGGACGCGGTGCTCGCCGCCCAGCCGGCACGGGCGGCGGCGCTGCGCGCGACGCTGCCGGCGGTGCGTCTGGACGACTTCGAGACCGGCGCCTCGCTGCTGCTGCGTTTTACCAGCGAACTGCGCGACATGACCCATACCGCCGCCGCATTGCGGCGCCCGGGACTGAGTGGCCCGTTGGCGCGGGCCAGCGAGAAGGTGCGCTTCAGCTATGCCACCGACTACTTTTCGGTGGGCGTGACCGTGCTGCGCAGCTTCCTGGTGTCGCTGATCCTGGGCCTGGCGTGGATCCAGAGCGGCTGGGCCAGCGGCGCCAACGCGATGGCCAACGTCATCGCCTTGACCGCGATCCTGGCGGCGGTGCCAAACCCCCACGTGACCGCTGCACAGATCGCCAAGGGCTTTTCGATCGGCCTGGTCTTCGCCTTCCTGTGCCTGACCCTGGTGATGCCGCGCATCGACAGCTATCCGATGCTGGTGCTGGGCACTGCGCCGTTCCTGATGCTGTCGGTGTACCTGTCCACGCGTCCGCCGCTGTTCGGTCTCAGCCTGGGAATGTGCCTGGGCACGCTGGTCCCGCTGGGGGTGGGGCTGGAGCCCAATTTCGACGTGGCTGCCTTTCTCAACAACGGCGTGGCGTTCCTGGTCGGCGCGGTGCTGGCGCTGGTGGCCTTCCAGCTGATCCCCTCGGTGATCGGCACGCTGGGCCAGCGCCGTCGCCTGCTCACCGAACTGCGCCACCAGGTGGCCCTGGCCGCGCGCGCGCCGCTGGACGGCCTGGCACCGCGCTTTGAGAGTGTCAGCCGCGACCTGTTCCTGCAGGTGGTCAACCACACCCCGCCGGGCAGCGCCGAATCACGCACCCTGCTGGCCTGGGCGCTGGCCGTGCACGAAATCGGCCGGACCCTGATCGAACTGCGCCACGACAGCATCGACGCCGCAGTGCCGCGCGCGATCGAGGCGCACATCGACGCGGCGGTTTCGGCGATCGCCCGCCTCTACGAGCACCTGGATCCCGCCGACCACGAAGCAGCGCTGTCGCACCTGGACTCGGCCCTGGCCGACACGCTCGTCCAGGGCGCGGTGCCGGCGGCGCTGCGCGCCGTGCGCCAGCACCTGCACCTGCTGCGCAGCGCACTGCGCGATGCCGACTCGGTCCTGGCCGTCGCTGCCGGCGGCGACATTCATCTCCCCGCGGAGCCGTCGCATGCTGCCTCCTGAAATTTCCATCGGCGGCGTCTACGCGCCGGGCCTGCTGATCCTGGCCATCGCGGTGTTCGTCCTGTTCTGGATCCTGGACGGCATCGCCGGCCACATCGGCCTGTACCGCCACGCCTGGCATCCCCCCCTTTTCCGCCTGGCCCTGTATGTCTGCGTGTTCGGGCTGCTTGGCCTGACCCTGCTCAACTGAACGATGACCATGAACCCCCAGTCCCTGATCCGCATTGCACTGACCACGGTCGTGGTGGCCGCCGCCGCCCTGATCGGCTATGCGCTGTGGAAGCACTACATGTATTCGCCCTGGACCCGTGATGGCCGCGTGCGCGCCGAAATCGTGCACGTGGCACCGGATGTCTCCGGCCTGGTGGCGGAGGTCCAGGTGCATGACAACCAGCTGGTGAAGGCCGGCCAGGTGCTGTTCCGCATCGACCCGCGCCGGTTCCAGCTGGCCCTGGCCCGTGCCGAGGCCGACCTCGGTGCGGCGCAGGCCGCCGCACGCGCCGCTGGCGCCAGCATCTTCGCCGCCAGTGCCGGCACCGCTGCCAGTCAGGCCGACTACGAGAAATACCGGGCCCAGGCCGAGCGCCGCGAGCGCGCGGCCTCGGTGATTTCCGCCGAGGCCCGCGCCGATGCCGTGGCCACCGCGCGTGCAGCCCAGGCCGCGGTCGAGCGTGCCCGCGCCAACCGCGATGCCGCCACCGCTTCGCAGGCCCAGGCCCTGGCGGCAGTCGAACAGGCCCAGGCCGCACTGGAGCTGGCCAAGCTCAACCTGGAGCGCGCCACCGTGCGCGCCAGCGCACCGGGCTATATCACCAACTTGAACCTGCGCGTGGGTGACTACGCCAGCGCCGGCAGCGCGCGCCTGGCGTTGGTGCGCAGCGACAGCCTGTGGGTCTACGGCTACTTCGAGGAAACCAAGCTGCCGCGGATCCACACCGGCGACGCGGCCGAGGTGCGCCTGATGAGCGGTGGCCGCGCGCTGCACGGGGTGGTGGAAGGCATCGCCCGTGGCATCACCGATGCCGACAACCCCACCGGCAGCGATGACCTGCTGGCCTCGGTCAGCCCGACCTTCAACTGGATCCGCCTGGCCCAGCGGGTACCGGTGCGGGTCCGGATCGACCCGGCCAGCATCCCCAGGGACATGGTCCTGGCCGCCGGCATGACCGTCTCGGTCAGCGTGCATCCGGCAGACAGGAGCACCAGCGGCACCAAGGCGGACTGACCGCCTGTCAGGAGCAACCTCGTGGAGCGGTCGAGCCCCTTCACTTCTTTCATCGCAAGCTTCGACCAGCCCCGCAGGAGCGGCCCACGGCCGCATCGCTGGGATTTGCCCCCTCTCCCCCGCTCGCGGGGCGAGAAGGCAAGGCTTGCGCGCCACTGGCGCGCAAGCCTTGGAGCGCCCGCGCCGCTGGCGCGGGCCGGGGTGCGAAGCAGAGGGTCGGGGTGAGGGGGATAGGGGTGACGGCGATGCCGACGACGACACATCAACGTTCCGGAGCCGGCTGCGGTTTGCTGGGCTTCAAGCAAAAGCCCCCCTCACCCCAGCCCTCTCCCCCGCAAGCGGGAGAGAGGGAGCCCCCGAACGCGTCGAGCAGAAAGTTGCTCCCACCCAGCCAGGCTGCGATCAGCCCCTGGTGTAGTCGCGGCTCGGCGAGCCGGTGTAGATCTGGCGCGGGCGGCCGATGCGCGCTTCCGGGTCGGTCTGCTGTTCCAGCCAATGCGCCACCCAGCCCGGGGTGCGGCCGATGGCAAACATCACCGTGAACATCTCGGTCGGGATCTTCAGCGCCTTGTAGATGATGCCGCTGTAGAAATCCACGTTCGGGTAGAGCTTGCGCTGGACGAAGTAATCGTCCTGCAGCGCGGCTTCTTCCAGCTTCATCGCCACTTCCAGCAGCGGATCGTTGACGCCCAGTTCGCCCAGCACCTTGTGGGTCATCTCGCGGATGATCTTGGCGCGCGGGTCGAAGTTCTTGTACACCCGATGGCCGAAACCCATCAGGCGGAACGGGTCGTTCTTGTCCTTGGCCCGCTCGACCGCCTTGGCCACGTGCCTGGCGTCGCCGATCTCGGCCAGCTGCTTGAGCACGGCCTCGTTGGCACCGCCATGGGCCGGACCCCACAGCGCGGTGATCCCGGCGGCGACCGAGGCATACGGATTGGCGCCGGTGGACCCGACCAGGCGCACGGTCGAGGTCGAGGCGTTCTGCTCGTGGTCGGCATGCAGGATGAACAACAGGTCCATGGCCTTGGCCACCACCGGGCTCAGCTCCAGCTCCTCGCTCGGCACCTCGAACATCATGTGCAGGAAGCGCTCGACGTAGCCCAGGCTGTTGCGCGGATAGCGGATCGGTTGGCCCGCGGTATAGCGGTGCGCGGCGGCGGCCAGGGTCGGCATCTTGGCGATCAGGCGGATCGCGGCCAGGCGGCGCTGCTCGGGATCGTTGAGGTCGAGCGTGTCGTGGTAGAACGCCGAGAGCGAGGCGACCGAGGCGGCCAGCATGGCCATCGGATGCGCATCGTGGCGGAAGCCCTGCAGGAAGCTCTTGAGCGACTCATGCATCATCGTGTGATGGGTCACTTCGTCTTCGAACTCGCCCAGCTCCGCTGCGCTGGGCAGCTCGCCGTGCATGAGCAGGTAGGACACCTCGGTGAAGCTCGACCTGGCGGCCAGCTGGTCGATGGGATAGCCGCGATACAGCAGCACACCCTGGTCGCCGTCGATATAGGTGATGGCCGATTTGCAGCTGGCGGTCGCGCCAAAACCGGGGTCGTAGGTAAACAGCCCCGTTTCCTTGGTCAGCTTGGAAATATCGACACAGTCGTTGCCAAGGGTGGGTTTCAGTACAGGCAGGGCCACCGATTTTTCGCCGGCGGTCAGCGTGACCTGGTCAAGTTCGGACACAGTGCACTCCTTCGTGGGGAAGCGCCAAAGCCTGTCGGCCGTGGCACAGGACAGGATCCGCAGCAACAGCCGCTACGGAGTCCGAGAATTATCGCATACGGCCCCGCAGCGATGCCTGTCTTGAAAGACCGGCAGCAAGCCCTCCGATGACGTTCCGGCCACGATGGGCAAACGAAAACGGCCGCGCCCCAAGGGGACGCAGCCGTGGTCCGGACTGCCGGAACGAACCGTTCGCTCAGCGCGCGTAGCGCTTCTGGAACTTGTCGATGCGCCCGCCAGTGTCCATGACCTTGTGCTTGCCGGTGTAGAACGGGTGCGAGGCGGAAGACACTTCAACCTTGACCAGCGGGTATTCGTTGCCGTCTTCCCACTTGATGGTGTCCTTGCTGGCAAGGGTCGAGCGGGTCAGGATCTTGAAGTCGGAAGTGACATCGTGGAAGACGACGTCACGGTACTGCGGATGGATGTCGGCTTTCATGCGGCACCAGGAAGATGGAAAATTCGAGCCGGTCATTCTAGCGGCCTGGCCGAGCCCGTGCAAGCCAAAGCCAACGCTCAGGTCGCGGCCAGGGCCGCCTGGACCAGCGCCTCGAAGCGCCTGCGATCGTAGGCCAGCAGCAGGCGCGCGTTGTCCGGACGTCCGGTCTGGCGATTCCAGTCGGTGACGGTGGCGCCGCGGGTCAAGATGCCGGCCAGTTCCACCGCCAGCGGGCGCTCGGCCAGCGAGGTCGCGCCTTCCGGGTGCAGGGCCAGCGCCATGGCCAATGCATCGGCGCTGTGCCAGTGGTCGCCGCGGCGGTCGGCCGACCACAGCCGGGTCTGGCGCGAGATCTGCTCGTAGAAGGCCGCCCGCGGTGAGGGCGCAGCCAGCCACTGCTCGACGCTGGCATGGGGCAGGCCGTGGGCCAGGGTCGCTTCCCAATCGACCACGTCGAATGTGGGAAAGGCATCGAAGACCAGGTGCGCCGCCTCCGGATCGAAGGCCACGTTGAACTCGGCCGCCGGGGTCAGGTTGCCGTGCGCCGACACCGCCCCGCCCATCACCACCAGGCGTGCCACGCGATGGGGCAGGGTCGGGTCCAGCTTCAGCGCAAGCGCCAGATTGGTCAGCGGACCCAGGGTCACCAGCAGCAACCTGCCGGCGTGCACGTGCGAGAGGCGCAGGATCGCCAGCGCCGCATGCTCGGCCTGGGTGCCATGGGCGGCCGGCGCGTAGCCGACATCGCCAAAACCATCGCGCCCGTGCACGTCGGCCGCATCCGGGGAGGGATGCAGCAGCGGGCCGGGACAGCCGGCGTAGACCGGCACGTCGCTGCGGCCGGCAACTTCGCACAGCTTCAAGGCATTGCGCACGGTGCGGCCCAGGCCGACGTTACCGGCGGCCACGGTCAGGCCCACCACTTCGTGCGCGGTGTCGTTGAAGGCCATCAGCAGGGCGAGCGCGTCATCCACGCCCGGGTCGGTATCGATCAACAGCGGAATCTTTTCGGTCATTGCCCATTATCGCCGGTCACGCGCCACCACTGTCCAACGCCGCGGGCATGCGCCGCCAGGGCGGCAACTGGCGCTTGGCCGCGGCCAGTAAGGCATGGGCGGGTCGGCCCCGGCTCAGGCGCTGGCATAACGCGCGGCGCCGCCGGTCCAGCGCTCGCTGATGCGCTCGGCCAGGGCAGGTGATGAAGCCAGCAGCGTGTCGGCCAGCGCGTGCACCTGCGGCAACAGGTCCGCATCCCGTGCCAGGTCGGCGACACGGAACGCTGCCAGGCCGGTCTGGCGGGTGCCGAGCAGCTCGCCGGGGCCGCGCAGTTCCAGGTCCTTTTCGGCGATGACGAAGCCGTCGTTGGTCTGGCGCATGGTGTCCAGGCGCTGACGGGCCAGCGCAGACAGCGGCCCCTGGTAGAGCAGCACGCACGAGGAAGCCGCCGCACCGCGCCCGACCCGGCCGCGCAGCTGGTGCAGCTGGGCCAGGCCCAGGCGCTCGGCGTTTTCCACCACCATCAGCGAGGCGTTGGGCACGTCCACGCCGACCTCGATCACGGTGGTGGCCACCAGCAGATCGGCCTGGCCGTCCTTGAAGGCACGCATCACGGCCTGCTTCTCGGCCGGCTTCATGCGCCCGTGCACCAGCGCCACGCGCGCCTGCGGCAGCGCCTGGGTGAGCTGCTCGAAGGTGGTCTGCGCGGCCTGGGCTTCGATCCGCATCGCAGGACCACCGCGCGTAGCGGGTGCGGCCTTGGGGTCGTCCTCGGCTTCTTCGATCAGGGTGCAGACCCAGTAGACCTGGCGGCCTTCGGCGCAGGCGGCGCGGATGCGCTCGATCAGCTCGGGCCGGCGCTCGGCGCTGAGCGCGATGGTCTGTACCGGCGTGCGGCCCGGTGGCAGTTCGTCGATCGCCGAGACATCCAGGTCGGCGTAGGCGGCCATCGCCAGGGTGCGCGGAATCGGGGTGGCGGTCATCACCAGCTGGTGCGGAAACAGACGCCGAACGGATGCTTGATCACCGTCCCCGGCGCTTTGTCGCTCGCCCTCCATGGCACCCGGTGCTGAAGTCGACGCACCGCCTGCCAAACCTTCCGTGGGGCATGGCCGCTCGCCATCCATGGCACTCGGTGCTGAAGTCGACGCACCGCCTGCCAAACCCTCCGTGGTGCATGGCCGCTCGCCCTCCATGGCGCTCGGTGCTGAAGTCGACGCATCGCGTGCCAAACCTTCCGTGGTGCATGGCCGCTCGCCATCCATGGCTCGCCCGGACGGTGCCTGCGGCTCCGCCCGACCCTTGTCGCGCAGCGCCAGGCGCTGGTGCACGCCGAAGCGGTGCTGCTCGTCGACGATCACCAGGGCCAGGTCGTGAAAGGCGACCGATTCCTGCATCAGCGCATGGGTGCCGACCACCACCTGGGCGTGGCCGCAGGCGACCTCCTCCAGCACCCTGGCCCGGGCCTTGCCGGTGACCTTGCCGGCCAGCCAGGCCACGCGCACGCCCAGCGGTTCCAGCCAGCCGCGCAGGGTGGCCAGGTGCTGCTCGGCCAGCAGCTCGGTGGGTGCGGCAAGTGCGACCTGCTTGCCGGCTTCCACCGCCAGCATCGCGGCCAGCGCGGCGACCACGGTCTTGCCACTGCCCACATCGCCCTGCACCAGCCGCAGCATCGGCCGCGGCCGGGCCAGGTCGGCGCGGATCTGGGCGAAGACCTTCTGCTGGGCGCCGGTGAGCTGGAACGGCAGCGCCTGCAGCAGTTGCGCCACCAGCGTGCCCGGCCCGGCCAGGGCATGGGCGCCGTGCTGCTGCAGGGCGATGCGCTGGCGACGCAGGCTCAGGTGATGGGCCAGCAGTTCCTCCAGCGCCAGACGCCGCTGCGCCGGATGGGTGCCGGCCGCGAGCGCGGCGACATCGGCATCGCGCACGGGCCGATGCATGGTGAGCAGCGCCTCGCGCAGGGTCGGCAGCTGCAGCGCGCGCAGCAGGTGCTCGGGCAGCAGCTCCAGCGTGGCCTGGTCGGGCAGCCGATCCAGCGCCTGGGCAATCAGCTTGCGCAGGATCGCCGCAGGCACGCCTTCGATCGCCGGATAGACCGGCTCCAGCGTGTCGGCCAGCGGCGCCTGGCCAGCGGCGCCGATCAGCTTGTAGTCCGGATGGACGATCTCCAGGCCCTGCTGCCCTGGCCGCGGCGTGCCGTAGACGCGGATCCGCGCGCCCGGCGTGAACTGCCCGACCTGCGCGGGGCGGAAATGGAAGAAGCGCAGCACCAGCGTGCCGCACGCGTCATCGCCGATGGCCACGCGCAACACCGGCCGATAGCGGAAGCCACGCTCGACCGCCTCGATCGTGCCTTCCACCTGCGCCGCCACGCCGGGCCGCAGCTGGGCGATGGGCGTGAGCCAGGTGCGGTCCTGGTAGCGCAGCGGCAACTGCAGCCACAGGTCCTGCAGGGTCGAAAGGCCGCGCGCGGCGAGTTTTTCGGCAATCTTCGGGCCCACCCCGGACAGGCTGGTGATGGGCTGACCGAAGGTGGATTGCAGGCTGCGAACGAGCGCGGGCATGCCACTAGGATGCCGGCCGTGCCGCGGCTTTGCCACTCAATCCAGCGCATGTGGTTGTCGGAAAACACCGCGCACGGCCTCGCTCGCGGCTCGATCGCTCCGCCGGCCCGCGGGATCGGCAGGCAAGGACCGACGTCGATTTCATTGATCCTGATCAAGGCCGGCCGGCGCGCGCGCCCCGACACTGTCGGCCGGGGATCCTGACCATGGCATTGCCCAATCCCAGGAGAGGACCATGATCGGTACTGGACGCACGGATCTGATTCGGCACGCGGCCTGCGCCGCGCAACGGGCTTCCACCATGCAGGCGGCACTGCGCAGCAGCGCCAATCGGCTCGGCCACGCCAACGCGCGCGAACCCATGCCGGCCAGGCTCCTGGTCATCGTGGATGACTTCCGCAGGCGGATGCTCGATGCGCTGGGCCAACTCACCGTTGCCGATGCGGCCCAACTGGATTCGGCGTGGTGCCGGTTCCTGGTGCGCTATGAAGACCACATCGAAGCAATTCGACAGGCCCGCTGCGAACTGGCCCAGGATGAATATGGCCAGATGCCCGCGCCCGGTTCGCGCGCGGAGTGCCGACGCGACTGAGCCCGGGCTTCACTGCATGCGGGTGCCTGATGAGAGACACCGCGCACGTCGGCCGCGGCCCAGGCTCAGCCCAGCACCATCACCGCATCGACCTCGAACAGCGCGCCCTTGGGCAGGCCGGAGACCTCGATGGTGGAACGGGCCGGGAACGGGGCGATGAAGTATTCCTGCATTACCGCGTTGACCGCGGCGAACTGGCCCAGGTCGGTCAGGTACAGGCCCAGACGCACGATGTCGCCCAGCGAACCACCGGCGGCTTCGGCCACCGCCTTGAGGTTGTCGAACGAACGGCGCGCCTGCGCACTGATGTCGCCTTCGACCAGATTGCCGGTGGCCGGGTCCAGCGGGATCTGGCCGGAAAAATACACGGTGTTGCCGGCGCGTACGGCCTGCGAATATGGGCCGATCGCGGCCGGTGCCTGGGTGGTGTGGATGATCTGGCGGGACATTGAGGCTCCGGGTCGGGGAAATGGCCGTGCATTGTAGGGCGGGTCTTGACCCGCCATTGCGACCGGCACGACCCGCCAGGCTGACGGTGACATGAAGTGCATTGTAGGGCGGGTCTTGACCCGCCGATGCGACGCCGGCTGGACCGGCGCGGCGGGCTTGGACCTGCCTATGTTCCTGTCCCGCCAGGCATGGCCGTGCCGAAGACCATGGCAATGGCGGGTCAAGACCCGCCCTACGCCCGTCGTACCCCCAGCACCGCCGGCAGGCGGCGCAGGCGACGCATCACCGCGGCCAGGTGGCTGCGGTCGCGCACCTGGATGTTGAAGCGCATCACCGCCGCGTTGATGTCGCGCTCCAGGTATTCCACCCGCTCGATATTGGACTGGGCCTGCGCAACGGCCGCGGCCACCTGGGCCAGCGCGCCGGTACGGTTTTCCACTTCGATCAGCAGGCTGGCGTCGTAGTCGCCGCTGACGCTGGAATCCCAGTCGATCGGCACCCAGCGATCGGGCGACTTGCGGAACTCGACCACGTTGGGACAGTCCAGCCGGTGCACCACGATGCCCTTGCCGGCGGTGTGGAAGCCCATGATCTCATCGCCCGGGATCGGCTGGCAGCAGTTGGCGAAGCTGATCACGCCGCGCTCGCCGCCGGTGATCAGGATCTTTTCCTGCGAGTGCTTGGAATGACCGCCGCCGCGCAGCTCGGCGAAGGCCATCATCGCCTGCGCGGCCTGGGCCGGCATCCAGTTGCCCAGCGCCACGTCTTCCAGCAGGGCCTCCAGGCGCGGGTATTTGTGCTCGCTCAGAAACGCCTCCAGGCGCTGTGCCGGCATGCCGTCCAGCGAACTGTCGAGCTCTTCCAGCGCGCGATCGAGCATGCGATGGCCCAGCTGCACGGCATCCTCGTGGCCCAGCTGCTTGAGCTGGTGGCGGATGGCGGTGCGCGCCTTGCTGGTGACCACAAATTCCAGCCACTGTGGCTTGGGTGCGGCCGACTTGGCGGTGATGATCTCCACGCTCTGGCCACTGCTGAGCTTGGTGCGCAGCGGCACCAATTTCTTGTCCACGCGTGAGGCCACGGCCTGGTTGCCCACGTCGGTATGCACCGCGTAGGCAAAATCCAGCGCGGTGGAATTGCGCGGCAGCGAGAGGATCTTGCCCTTGGGCGTGAACAGGTAGACCTCGTCGGGGAACAGGTCGATCTTGACGTTGTCCAGGAATTCCAGCGACGAGCCGGCCGATCGCTGGTTTTCGATCAGTTCGGAAATCCACGCGTGGGCCTTGCTCTGCGCGCTGCTGGGCATCTGCGTGCCGAACTTGTAGGTCCAGTGTGCGGCGATGCCGCGTTCGGCCACCAGGTCCATCTCCTCGGTGCGGATCTGCACCTCGATCGGCGAGCCATAGGGACCAAACAACACCGTGTGCAGCGACTGGTAGCCGTTGGCCTTGGGGATGGCGATGAAATCGCGGAAGCGCCCGTCCAGCGGCTTGTACTGCGCGTGCACGGCGCCCAGGGCGTGATATGCCTCCGGTACCGAAGCCACCACCACCCGAAAGCCGAACATGTCCATCACCTGGTCGAAGCTTTTCCCCTCGCTGCGCATCTTGGTGTAGATGCTCCAGGCGGTCTTGACCCGGCCGACCAGGCGGTGGGGGATGCCCTCGCGGTTCAGGCGCTGGGACAGCTCGGTCTCGATCTGGGCCAGCGCCTCGCGGCGCATCACCGGCTGGCTCTGGATGTGCTTGCGGATGACCGCATGGCGCCACGGATACATCGCGGCGAAGCTCAGGTCCTGCAGTTCGGACTTGACCAGGCTCATCCCGAGGCGCTGGGCAATGGGGGCGTAGATGTCCAGCGTCTCGCGGGCGATGCGCGCGCGCGCCTCCGGACTCTGCGCGCCAAGGGTGCGCATGTTGTGCAGGCGGTCGGCCAGCTTGATCATGATCACGCGCAGGTCGCGCGACATGGCCAGCAGCATCTTGCGGAACGATTCGGCCGCCGCTTCCTTGCGGTCGCGGAACTTGAGCTTGTCCAGCTTGGTGACGCCATCGACCAGCTCGGCCACCGCCTCGCCGAATGCGCCGGCGATCTCCTCGCGGGTCAGCGGGGTGTCTTCCATGGTGTCATGCAGGACCGCGGCGATCAGCGTCTCCACGTCCATGCCCAGCTCGGCCAGCACCTGGGCCACGGCCACCGGATGGGTGATGTAGGGCTCGCCCGACTTGCGGGTCTGGCCTGCGTGCGCGGCCGCGCCGACTTCCCAGGCCCGGCGCAGCAAAGGCCGCTGGTCGGCAGGCAGGTAGCTGGCAGCGGCCTCGAAACGGCGCACATACTCTGGCACCTCGTCCTGTGGCGGCGGGGTGCGGATGGCCTTGCGGGAACGCCCGGGGTTCATTGTCGAAGCCTATGCCAGTGGCGTGATTGCGGCAACGCGGCAACGCCACGGTGGCGTGGCCTGCCCGTCGCCGGCCCGGTCCACCTGCGGTCAGTGCTGCCAGGCGATCAGAGGCAGCTCCAGCGGCACCGCCAGCCCGCAGGCGTCGGACGGGATGACCCGCGCGGTGTAGTGCTCCACAGGGCGGTCGCCGGGGATGCTGCCGCGGTAGCGCGTCGGCGCACCGGCCTGGCCGCCCGGCACCGCCTCCAGCGCCAGCACCCGTGCCGGCTGCCCGGCGATGCCGTCCGCATACATCTGCACCTGCAGCCACTCCGGCGCGATTGCGCCGGTCTCGAGCGACAGTTCGACCTGGTGGGCCGAGGCGCCCGGCTGCACCTGCACCGATCCGAATCGGATCTGCGGCCAGTGCTGGCGCAGCTGCTCGGACACCTGTGCCAGTCGGGTGGCCCGCCCGGGATCGAGGGTGGTCCGGGTGAGATGGGCGCTGGCCCCGGGCAGGTAATAGCGTTCGGTGTAGTCGCGCACCGCGCGTTCGGCGGTGAAGCGTGGCACCAGCTCGGACATGCTGCGGCGCATGCGCCGCAACCACGCCTGCGGCAGGCCCTCGGCATCGCGCTGGTAGAAGGCCGGGACGACCTCCTCCTCCAGCACCGTGTACAGCTGCTCGGCATCGATGGCATCGTGGGAAGCGTCGTGCTCCTCGCCGTCGCCGATGCTCCAGCCGACTTCTCCTTCGCAGGCCTCGGCCCACCAGCCATCGCGCTGGGACAGGTTGAGCCCGCCATTGGCCAGGACCTTCATGCCGCTGGTCCCGCTGGCCTCCCAGGGCCGGCGCGGCGTGTTCAGCCACAGGTCCACGCCCTGGATCAGATGCCGGGCCAGGCGCACCTCGTAATCCTGCAGCAACACGACCCGACCCTGGGTCTGGGCCTGACGGGTGAATGCATGCCAACGCTGCAGCATCTGCTGACCTTCGAGATCTGCCGGGTGGGCCTTGCCCGCCACCAACAGTTGCAGCGGACGCTTGGGGTGGTTGAGCAGGCGCAGCAGGCGCTCCGGATCGGACAGCAGCAGGTTGGGCCGCTTGTAGCTGGCAAAGCGGCGGGCAAAGCCGACGGTCAGGCGATGCGGATCCAGCCCCTGCCCGGCCGAGGCAATGCGTTCGGGCGTGTCGCCGTGTGCGGCCCGGCTCCGGGCCTGATGGGCCCGGGCGAACACGATCAGCCGGGTCCGCGCCTGGTTGCGCAGGTCCCAGAGCCGCCCGTCGCTGGCCTGCGCCACGGCATTGGGGACATCCACCGCCCCGTCCCCGATGCAGTCCTCGGCCTGCGCCCCGGGGGACAGCGCGGCGCGCATCCGCCAGGACATCCACATCGGCAGGTGGACACCGTTGGTGACATGGCCCACCGGGACTTCCGGCGTCGGCCAGCGCGGGAACAGACCCTGGAAGATATCCCGGCTGGTCTGCCCGTGCAGGCTGCTGACCGCATTGACCGCCCCGGCGCAGCGCACCGCCAGATAGGCCATGTTGAACGGCTCGGCGTCGGCCTCGGCGTGCTGGCGGCCCAACGCCAGCAATGCCGGCAGCGACAGGCCCAGTTCCTGCTCGGCGTAGCCGCCCAGGTAACGGGCGATCAACGCCGGCGCGAACCGGTCGAAGCCGGCCGCCACCGGGGTATGGGTGGTGAACAGGTTGCCGGGCCGGGTCGCGGCCAGGGCCACCTGGAAGGACACGTCGTGGGCCTGCATGTAGCTGCGGGCGCGTTCGAGCACCGCCAGCGCCGCATGGCCATCGTTGAGGTGGCAGATGTCCGGCTCCACGCCGGCCGCCAGGAGCATCCGCCAGCCGCCAATCCCCAGGACCAGTTCCTGGCGCAGGCGCATCTCGCTGTCGCCGCCGTACAGCTGGCCGGTGGTCAGACGGATCGGCACCGGATTGGCCGGGTCGTTGGTATCCAGCAGCAACAGCCGGGTGCGACCGACCCGGGCCTGCCAGCCGCGGATCCAGATGTCCAGGCCGCGCAGGTGCATGGTCAGGCGCACCCGGTTGCCGTTGGCATCCAGCAATGGCTCGACCGCCATCTCGTGCGCATCGTTGACCGGATACAGGGCGTGCTGGCGACCCTCGCCGTCGATCTCCTGGCGGAAATAGCCCTGCTGCCAGAGGATCCCCACCGCGGTCACCGGGACGCCCAGTTCGCTGGCGGCCTTGAGCTGGTCGCCGGCGACATTGCCCAGGCCGCCCGAATAGATCGGCAGCGACTCGCCGAGCATGTACTCCATCGAGAAGTAGGCCACCGACCGCAGCGCCGGGGCCGCCGGCAGCCCCTGCAACCAGGATGGCGCCGCCAGCGCGCGCTGGCGCCCGGCCATCATGGCCTGGACCAGGACGCGGAATTCGGGAACCTCGCATTGCACCCGCAACGCCGATGCAGAAATGGTGTTCAGCACCAGGGTGGGATTGCGCGTGAGTCGCCACAGCTGCTGGTCCAGGGTGCGCCAGATGCCGTCGTTGGCACCGGTCCAGTGAATGGACAGGTCGCCGGCCAGCTCACGCAGGCACAGGCTGATGTCGTCGAAGTTGCTGCCTGGAACGTGGGCCATGCGGATCGCTCATGTAGGGAGGGGACAGATGCCGGGCCGGGCCCTTGCCTGGTGGCAGGCCTTGCCCGCGGGCAAGGCCCGGCTGCCGGGCTGCCGGTCCGGCCGCACTGGATCGTCGTGATCGTCGTCCAGCCGGACGCCCTTTTCGGGCCATTGTCGGCGATGTTCTTGACAGGTGGGCAGATGCCGGCATGGGCAGTGTGCTGCAAACCTGCCCACGGATGCACCCGGTCCCGGGCGCACCAACGCAAACGGCCCGCACAAGGCGGGCCGTCGGCTCAGGCAGCGCGGAACGGTCCGCCAGCGATCAGTCGTCGCCCTTGGACATGTCATCGTCGGCGACCACTTCGGCGGCGGCCCATTCCAGCGCTTCGCGTTCGGCGCGCTCACGCTCGGCCTTCTCGACGCGGTCGATCAGCGCGTTGTCGATCTTGCGGGCGGCGATCTCGCGCAGCGCCAGCACGGTCGGCTTGTCGTCGGTGTCGTTCTCGATGGTCGGTTCGACGCCGTTGGCCAGCTGGCGGGCGCGCTTGGCGGCCATCATGACCAGCTCGAAACGGTTGTCGACGACTTGCAGGCAATCTTCTACGGTGATGCGGGCCATGTGGGGCTCCAGGCGGACTGCCACCGGCAAGGTGGGCCGCACGACTAGCGAAAGGGACCGGCGATTGTAGGCCCGTGCTGGCCAGCTTGCAATCCGTTCCTTTGAAATCAACCGGTTAAGCAGGCCGGGCGCCCATCTGCCCCCCGCTGGTAACGCGGCATGGGCACAAGCGGTTCGACGGCCAAGCCCGATGCAGACGGACAGCAACGTTCAACGCGTGGGGCCGGTGGGTCGGCTTCAATCGTCCAGCAGCGCCTGGATCAGGTCGCGATGCTCGGCCGCCTGCCGCTCGCGGCGCAGGCGGCTGGCGGTGAAGATCGCGCACATCTCATCCACGGCCGTATCGAACACCTCGTTGACGATCAGGTAGTCGAACTCGTCGTAATGGGACATCTCCTCGCGCGCGGCGGCCAGGCGCCGGGCGATGACCTCCTCGCTGTCCTGGCCGCGCTTGCGCATGCGCTGCTCCAGCGCCTGGCGCGAGGGCGGCAGGATGAACACGCTGACCGCATCGGGCACCTTCTCGCGCACCTGGCGCGCACCCTGCCAGTCGATCTCCAGCAGCACGTCCTGGCCGGCGGCCAGCTGCGGTTCCACCGACTGGCCGGCGGTGCCTTTCCAGTCGCCGTGGACGAGCGCGTACTCGAAGAAATCGCCCGCCTCGATCATGCGCCGAAACTCCTGCGCGCTGACGAAGTGATAGTGCTGGGCGTGGCGCTCGCCCGGACGTGCCGGGCGCGAGGTGAACGAGATCGACAGGCTGATGCGCGGATCGCGCGCCAGGGTGGCGTTGACGATGCTGCTCTTGCCGGCGCCCGAAGGGGCCGCGACGATATAGAGGGTGCCGCGCATGGACGAAGGTGGCCTTGGCATCGCCGCGCGAAAGCGGCGGTTGCGGAAAAAGGCGGGCAAGTCTAGCAAAGCCGCACCGGGCCGCCAGCCGCCGCCGCAGCCGCTCATTCCAGGTTCTGGACCTGCTCGCGGATCTGGTCGATCAGGACTTTGAGCTCCACGGCGATGTTGGTGGTGCGGATGTCCACCGACTTGGAGCCCAGGGTGTTGGCCTCGCGGTTGAACTCCTGCAGCAGGAAGTCCAGGCGCCGGCCGACTGCACCGTCCTGCTTCAGGGCGCGGCGGATCTCCTTGATGTGGCTGCCCAGGCGGTCCAGTTCCTCGTCCACATCGAGTTTTTGCAGCGACAGCACCAGCTCCTGTTCCAGCCGGCCCGGGTCGGCCGGCTGGGCCAGCTCGGCCAGGCGCGCTTCCAACTTCTGGCGCTGGCTGCTGCGGATCTGCGGAATCAGTTCGCGCGCCTGCGCGGCGCAGGCCTCGATGGCGTCCACGCGCTCGGCAATGGCTTCGGCCAGCTTGCTGCCTTCGCGTTCGCGGGCAGCGGTGAACTGGTCCAGCAGCGCCTCCAGCAACACCAGCGCCTGGGCCTGCAGCACCTGCGGATCGATGTCGCGGCTGCGCAGCACGCCGGGGAACTGCAGCAGTTCGGTCAGGTTGGTGCGCAGGCCGGGAAAGCGCGCGGCCAGGCCGGCGCTGACTTGCGCCAGTTGCTCGACCATCGCCTGGTCCAGATGCAATCCGCCCTCGCCTTCGGCCGCGCGCAGGCGCACCACCAGCTCCAGCTTGCCGCGCGCCACCCGGGCGGCGACCCGCTCGCGCAGGGCCGGTTCCAGGGCGCGCAGTTCATCGGGCAGGCGCAGGCCCAGTTCCAGGAAGCGGTGGTTGACCGCGCGCAGTTCGGCGCTGAGCGCGCCGCCTTCGATCGGGCGCTCGACGGTGGCGTAGGCGGTCATGCTGCGGATCACGGCGGGCGGCTTTCCGGGGGAAAAGGGGCGTGGATGGTACCCTAGGGTCCTGTCGGGCCGGCACCTCACGCCGACGCGACCCACTCTTTCAAGCGATCCTCCATGACCTTTTCCCGTCCCAGCGGTCGCGCTGCCGACCAGCTTCGTCCCGTGTCGATCCAGCGCGGCTTCACCCGGCATGCCGAGGGCTCGGTGCTGGTGTGCTTCGGCGAGACCCGCGTGCTGTGCACGGCCAGCGTGGAAAACCGCGTGCCGGCCTTCCTGCGCGGCAAGGGCGAGGGCTGGGTGACGGCCGAGTACGGCATGCTGCCGCGCTCGACCCATACCCGCAGCGACCGCGAAGCCGCGCGCGGCAAGCAGGGCGGGCGCACCCTGGAGATCCAGCGCCTGATCGGCCGCTCGCTGCGCGCCTGCGTGGATCGCGGCGCCCTGGGCGAACGCACCATCACCCTGGACTGCGACGTGCTGCAGGCCGATGGCGGCACCCGCACCGCCGCGATCACCGGCGCCTATGTGGCCCTGGCCGATGCGGTCAACGGCCTCAAGGCCCGCCGCGAGATCAAGCGCGATCCGATCTTCGGCGCGATCGCCGCGGTGTCGGTGGGCATCTACAAGGGCGTGCCGGTGCTGGACCTGGACTATGCCGAAGACAGCGACTGCGACACCGACATGAACGTGGTCATGAACGATGGCGGCGGCTTCATCGAGGTCCAGGGCACCGCCGAAGGGCACGCCTTCCGCCGCGAGGAAATGGACGCGCTGCTGGGCCTGGCCCAGGCCGGCATCGACCAGCTGGTGCAGGCCCAGCGCGACGCACTGGCTGACTGAAGCCTTGGGCATGCTGGCGATCAGACGCATGTTTGCCGATGACCCCGCACGCGGCGTGCAGACCGAGCAGGCACCGCGCCATGCATCCTGCGCCGCGCTCGCGGTGTTCGGCGATGCCTACGCAAACCAGTGGGACCTGCTGGAGCCCGGGAGATGAAACGTCTTGTCCTGGCCAGCGGCAACGCCGGCAAGCTGGCCGAATTCAACGCCATGCTTGCCCATCTGCACTGTGAAATCCTCGCGCAGAGCACCCTCGGCGTTGAAGAGGTGGCCGAGACCGGCCTGAGCTTCGTCGAGAACGCGCTGATCAAGGCGCGCCATGCCTGCACGGTGACCGGATTGCCGGCGCTGGCCGACGATTCGGGCCTGATCGTCGATGCTCTGAACGGCGCGCCGGGCCTGTACAGCGCGCGCTATGCCGGCCAACCCGGCGACGATGCAGCCAACAACGCCAGGCTGCTCGAGGCGATGCGCGATGTGCCCGATGGCCAGCGCCACGCGCGCTTCTACGCGGTGATCGTGCTGCTGCGCCACCGCGAAGATCCGCAGCCGCTGATCGCCGAAGGCGTCTGGGAAGGCCAGGTCCTGCGCGAACTGCGTGGCGATGGCGGCTTCGGCTACGACCCGTTGTTCCTGGACCCCGACTACGGCCTGACCGCGGCGCAGATGGACACCGCGCTGAAGAACCGCCTGAGCCACCGCGCGCGTGCCCTGGCAACGCTCAGGGATGCGCTGGCGGCGCTGTTCGCCCACGCCTGAACCGCCAGGCGGTCACGCCGCCACAGCCCCTCATGTCCGTCGCCCTCATCCCGCCTCCTTTATCGCTGTACGTGCACCTGCCCTGGTGCGTGCGCAAGTGCCCGTACTGCGACTTCAACTCGCATGAAGCCAAGGGTCCGCTGCCTTTCGATGAGTATGTGGATGCGCTGATCCGCGACCTGGACCAGGACCTGCCGCTGGTCTGGGGCCGCAGCGTGCACAGCGTGTTCTTCGGTGGCGGCACGCCCAGCCTGTTCCCGGCCGAACAGATCGACCGCTTCCTGCAGGCGGCCAGCGCGCGGCTGCGCTTCGCGCCCGGCTGCGAGATCACCCTGGAGACCAATCCTGGCACCGCCGAGCACGGGCGCTTCGATGGCTATCGCGCGGCCGGCGTGAACCGGCTGAGCTTCGGCATCCAGAGTTTCGATGATGGTTGCCTCAAGCGGCTGGGCCGGATCCACGACAGCGCCCAGGCGCAGGCCGCGGTCAAGCTGGCCCAGGACGCCGGTTTGGACAACCTCAACCTGGACCTGATGTACGCCCTGCCCGGCCAGGACCTGGACATGGCCCTGGCCGATCTGGAGCGCGCCCTGGCCCTGCAACCGGCGCACATCTCGCACTACCAGCTCACCCTGGAACCCAACACGGTGTTCTTCGCCCGCCCACCGCAGGGCCTGCCGGACCAAGACGCCGCCTGGGACATCCAGGAAGCATGCCAGGCGCGCCTGGCCCAGGCTGGCTATGGCCACTACGAAGTCAGCGCCTACGCCAGGCCGGGCCGCCAGTGCGCGCACAACCTGGGTTACTGGCGCTACGGCGACTACCTGGGCCTGGGCGCCGGCGCCCACGGCAAGATCACCTCCGGCGGCGAGCAGACCATCCTGCGCCGCTGGAAGGTCAAGCACCCGACCCGCTACCTGGCCAGCGCCGGCACCGCGGCCAGCATCGGCGGTGACGAGCTGATCGACCCGCAGCGGCGCCCGTTCGAGTACATGCTCAACCTGCTGCGCCTGCGCGAAGGCTTTGCCCTGCGCGATTTCCAGGTGCGCACCGGCGTGCCAGCCGCGCACATCGCCCCGACGCTGGAGCAGGCCGCCGAACGCGGCTGGCTGCAAGTCACCGACCACAGGGTGACCCCCACCGCGCTGGGATTACGTTTTGCCAACGACGTGATGGAGCTGTTCCTGGACGCGTGAGCGCGCCACCACGCCGGCGCTGCACCTCGGTGCGATTGACAAGTGTGTTAGAAATCGGTGGCAGAGCGTCAAGGCCGAAACGGAATCCAATGGCTGCTTCAGGGGCTGCTTCACCCATCGACACCACCACCGATACGCTGGCCGCGGCGTCGCTGCCGGCGCGCGTGCGCCACATCCTGGAGAGCCTGCTGGCCCGGCTGCAGCCGCATCTGGCCACGCGTCTGGAAGCGACGGCCGATGCCTTGGAGCAGGAATTGTTCGCGCAGGCCGAACGCGCCCGCAGCAACGAGCTGCAGGGCACCCACATGGCCAACCTGCAGCAGCTGCGTAAGCACCGCGCGCGCCTGCTGCCGCGCATGGCGGCGGTGCTGGAAAGCGAGCTGGCCAACCTGCGCAGCCCGCGCCAGGCGCCGCAGGAGCCGGCCACGATTCCCTCGATGCTGACCCTGGTAGCCGACGAGGACATCGACCAGGACATCGTCCTGCAGGACATCGCCCGCCGCCACGAAAACCGCCACCACCAGGCGCTGCACCTGTTCTCGCAGCGCCTGGGCGTGCTGGCCGGGAGCCCGGCGCTGGAGGAAACCCTGCAGCCGCTGTCGCCGCAGTCGCTATGCCGTGCCCTGCGGGCGGCCTCGGCCGAACTGGACCTGGACCTGCCGACCCAGCTGCAGCTGTATCGCAACTTCGAACAGCGCGGCATGGCCAGCTACGGCCGGATGCTGGAGGAGCTGAACGATCTGCTCGGCCAGCAGGGCGTGCTGCCCGGCCTGGTGTTCGCGCCGCAGCGTGCCCGCACCTCGTCCGGCCGCGTGCCGGTGACCCGCGACACCCAGTCGCCGGAAGTGGCCGCATCGCAGGCGCCCCCCACCCGGCCGCCGCCGGGACAACAGGACAGCGCGCCCAGCTGGGCGCGTCCGCAGCAGGCCCCAGCCACCTTCGCCTCGCTGCAGCGCCTGCTCTCGGCCGGGCACGCGCGGGCCCGGGGGAACTTGCAGGGGCAGGCCGATGGCAGCATTCCCGGGTGGCCGGCCGATCCGGCCAGGACCGGGCCTGCCGCTGCATTTGCCGCATCGGCGCCTGTCGGCGGCGCGCATCCGGCAGCCGGACCGGGCTCGGCTTCGCCGGCACCGGGCGCAGCCGGGCCGGGGGGCCGCCCCGGGGCCGTCGGCGCGCACGCCACGCCGCTGCCCACCGGCAAGCTGCTCGACACCTTGCAGGTGCTGCAGCTGCAGGTCGCCCAGGGCCAGGTGCCGCAGGCACCGACCTCGCTGGCGGAGGTGCGCGAGCGCACCCTGGCCGGCCTGCGCCGCGCTCACGGCCCCGATGCGGCCCTGACCCGCGAGGACCAAGACACCTTCGAACTGCTGGACCTGCTCTACCACGAGATCGGCCGCGAAGTGCGCAAGGGGCCGGCCTCGGACCTGCTCGGCCAGCTGCAGGTGCCGGTGGTCCAGGCCGCGTTGAAGGACCGCGAATTCTTCCTGCGTCCACAGCATCCGGCGCGCGAACTGCTCAACGCGGTGGCCGAATCCGGGGCCAGCTGGCTGGGCGAGGACGAGATCGATCCGGTCCTGCTGCACAAGCTGCGCGCGGCGGTGGCCAAGGTGCTGGCCGAATATACCGGCGAGGAGGCCGTGTTCGAGCAGGCCCAGCGCGAGGTCCAGGACCACTTCCAGGTGGCCGCGCGCAAGGCCGAGGTCGCCGAACGCCGACACGTGGAGGCCGCCCGTGGCCGCGACCGGCTGGAGCTGGCCAAGCGCAGCGCCACGGATCTGATCGCCAGCACCCTGGACGGACGCCAGCCGGCGCCGTTCGTGCGGGCCCTGCTGACCCAGGCCTGGGCCGATGTACTCACCCTGACCCACCTGCGCAATGGCCAGGACTCGGCCCAATGGCAGGAAGTGGCCAGCATCACCGGCCGGATCGCGCAGGCCATCGGCGGCGCCGACGCCACGCCCGAACCGGCGCTCTCGCCACGGATCGAACGGGCGCTGGTGCAGCTGGGCTACCACAGCGACGAGGCGGCGGTGATCGCCCAGCGCCTGTCCGGTGCCGATGTCGAACCGCCCGGCGCCGCCGACCTGGCCGCGCGCCTGCAGGCCCGCGCCAGGACCGCCGCGGCCGAAGCCTCGGTCAAGGTGGTGCTGCCGCCACGCACCCTTGCCGAACAGGCCAGCTACGACACCCTGCGCAAGCAGCCATTCGGCACCTGGTTCGAGTTCGTCCACAACCAGCAGGGCGACGTGCGCCGGCTGCGCCTGTCCTGGTTCAACCCGACCAGCGACCATGCCCTGTTCGTCAACCAGCGTGGCCAGAAGGTCGGCGAGCACACCCTGGACAGCGTGGCCCGGCTGATGGCGCGCGACCAGGCACGGGTGCTCACCGAGGACCGCGGGCGCCTGATCGACCGCGCCTGGCAGGCCACGGTGGGTCGGCTGCGCGAGATGGCGGGGATGGCATGAGCATCACCGACGCCCGCCGCGCCCAGCGGCGCAATCCGACCGGGGTCATCGTCGTCAGCGACGTGATGACCGCGCAGGTGATCGGCCGGATCGGCAACGTCTCCGAGACCGGCATGCTGCTGGTGGCCAGCGAGCACCTGCGCGAGGACGCGCTGTACCAGTTGCAGTTCACCCTGCCCGGCAGCAGCAGCACGCGCGAGGCCAGCATCGACGTCGGCACGCACCTGCTGTGGACCGGCGCGGCGCACACCCCCGGGCAATCACTGGCCGGGCTGCGCTTCCTCACCATTTCGCCGGCACACCTGGCCGCGTTGCGGGACTGGTTGGGGCGCTGATCCAGCGCTGCACAAGCGATCCTTCGACGAAGCGCAGCGCCCGAAGCCCTCATCGCCTCGTTCGTGGCACCGAGGGGCCTGCACGGCGCGCGCAGGCCGGCACCAGACCAACGCCAGCATGGCGATTGCGGCAAGATTGCAGGCTCATCCGCACCACGAGCCTTCGCCATGACCTCCCTGCCCGATCCCGCCGCGTTGTATGCCGCCCACCTGGCCGGGTTGAAGGCGCACGCGGACCAGGCCCTGGCCCGTGGCGGCCTGGATCACCTGGTCATCCCCAGCGGCCGCCTGCACTACCAGGCCTTCGACGATCAGGCCTATCCGTTCCAGGTCAGCCCGCAGTTCAAGGCCTGGCTGCCGCTGACCCGGGTGCCGGACAGCTGGATCGTGTACACGCCGGGGAAGCGCCCGCAGCTGATCTTCCTGCAGCCGCGCGACTACTGGCACGCAGTGCCGGACGCGCCCGGCGGCTGGTGGGTCGAGCACTTCGACATCCACATCATCCGCACGCCCGATCAGGCCCTGGCCCTGCTGCCCAAGCCGGCCCGCCTGTGCGCAATCCTGGGCGAGGCACACAGCGCGCTGGGCGAATATGCCCCCAACAATCCAGAAGCGGTGATCGATTACCTGGCCTGGCAGCGCTCGTACAAGACCCCCTACGAAATCGCCCTGATGCGCCAGGCACAGGCGCTGGCGGTGCGCGGCCATCGCGCGGCCGAGGCCGCCTTCCAAGGCGGTGCCAGCGAATTCGACATCCACCTGGCGTACTGCGCTGCGGTCGGCCAGGATGCCAGCCAGCTGCCCTACGCCAACATCGTCGGCCTCAACCAACACGCCGCGGTGCTGCACTACACCGAGCTGGAGCGCAGCGCGCCGACGCAGCGGCGCAGCCTGTTGATCGACGCCGGTGCCAGCGCGGCCGGCTATGCCAGCGACATCACCCGCACCCATGCGGCCGAGGTCGGCAGCGAGTTCCAAGCGATGATCGAGGCGGTCGATGCGGCCCAGATCGCGATGGCGCAGGCCGTGGCCCCCGGCGTGGACTACAGGCAGCTGCACCTGGATGCACACCTGGCGCTGATGGGCATCCTCAGGGACTTCGGCCTGATCACCGTCTCGCCCGAAGCGGCCCTGGAAAGCGGCGTGTCGGCCGCGTTCTTCCCGCACGGCCTGGGCCATCTGCTGGGCCTGCAGGTGCACGATGTGGCCGGCTTGGCCGAATCGGACCGCGGCGGCCGGATCCCGCGCCCGGCCGGACATCCCTACCTGCGCATGACCCGCGTGCTGGAACCGGGGATGGTGGTGACCATCGAGCCGGGCCTGTACTTCATCGACATGCTGCTGGACCAGGCCAGGGCAAACGGTCACGGCGCCGCCATCGACTGGGACCGGGTGGCGCAGTTCAGGCCCTTCGGCGGCATCCGCATCGAGGACAACGTGCTGTGCACCAACGACGGCGCCGACAACCTGACCCGTCCGGCGTTCGCGGCGGCGTGAGCGGCTGCTGCTCGCGCCCGGGCTGAAGGTCCACCGCTGCGCGCATGGCAGCGGCCCCGGGTCAGTCCTGGGGCGCCAGCACCAGCACCCCCAGCGGTGGCAGCACCAGCGGCAATGACGTCGATTGGCCATGCAGCGCCTGCGGCTCGGCCATCACCGCGCCGCCATTGCCGACGTTGGAGCCGCCGTAGCACGCTGCATCGCTGTTGAACAGTTCGCGCCACAGTCCGGCCCGCGGCACGCCGACGCGATAGTCGCGGTACACCACCGGGGTGAAATTGATCAGCACCAGCAGCGGCGCATCATCGCCGCCGCCCTTGCGCAGGTACGCCACCACGCTCTGCGCGGCGGCATCGCCGATCACCCAGGAAAAGCCGGAGGGATCGTCGTCGTGCGCGTGCAGTGCCGGGTATTCGGTGTACAGCCGATTGAGGTCGCGCACCAGGCGCTGCACGCCCCGGTGCGCGGGCGCATCGAGCAGGTGCCAGGGGATGCCGATGTCATGGTTCCACTCGCTGGGCTGGCCGATCTCGCAGCCCATGAACAGCAGCTTGCGTCCCGGATGGGTGAACATGAAACCCAGGTAGGCGCGCAGGTTGGCGAAGCGCTGCCACTCATCGCCGGGCATGCGCCCGAGCAGCGAACCCTTGCCGTGCACCACCTCGTCGTGCGAGATCGGCAGCACGAAGCGCTCCGAATACGCATAGATCATGCTGAAGGTCAGTTCGCCGTGGTGGTAGCGGCGATAGATCGGGTCCAGCGCGATGTAGTGCAGGGTGTCGTGCATCCAGCCCATGTTCCACTTGTAGTGGAAGCCCAGCCCGCCATGGGCCACATCGGCGGTGACGCCCGGCCAGGCGGTGGATTCCTCGGCGAGGGTGACCGCACCAACGGAGTGCTCACGCACCACCTGGTTGAGCCGGCGCAGGAAGGCGATGCTCTCGTAGTTCTCCCGGCCGCCATGAATGTTGGGCACCCATTCGCCGGCATTGCGGCTGTAGTCGCGGTACAGCATCGAGGCCACCGCATCCACGCGCAGCCCATCGACGTGATAGCGCTGCAGCAGTTCCAGTGCGCTGGCGATCAGGAAGCCGGACACTTCGCGCCGGCCGTGGTTGTAGACCAGCGTGTTCCAGTCGCGATGGAAGCCCTCGCGCGGGTCGGCATGCTCGTACAGGGCGGTGCCGTCGAAGTGCGCCAGCCCGTGTGCGTCGGTGGGGAAATGCGCCGGCACCCAGTCGACGATGACGCCGATGCCTTCGCGGTGGCAGCGGTCGACGAAGCGGGCAAAACCCTCCGGCGCACCGAAGCGTGCGGTCGGCGCGAACAGCCCCAGTGGCTGGTAGCCCCAGGAGCCGCCAAACGGGTGCTCGGCGATCGGCAGCAGCTCCACGTGGGTAAAGCCCATGTCGACCACGTACGGGATCAGCCGCTCGGCCAGCCCATCCCAGTCCAGGTGCACGCCGTCCTCGCGCAGCCAGGAGCCGGCGTGGACCTCGTAGATGCTCATCGGCGCGTCGGTGGCCTGGCGCCGCGCGCGCATGGTCATCCAGCCATCGTCGTTCCACCTGTACGGCGTCGGGTCGGCGACGATGGAGGCGGTGCCAGGCGCCAGCTCGGCCTGGCGCGCCACCGGATCGGCCTTGGCCGGCAACTCCTGGCCATGTGGCCCGCGCAGCGCGTACTTGTAGCGCGCACCCGGCGCAACGTCGGGGATGAAGATCTCCCACACCCCGGCCTGGTGGCGCAGCCGCATCGGGTGGCGGCGCGCATCCCAGCTGTTGAAGTCGCCGATCACCGCCACGCGCGCGGCGTTGGGCGCCCATACCGCGAAGCGGGTGCCACCCACCCCGTCGATTTCCATGGGATTTGCGCCCAGCGCATCGGCCAGCTGCAGGTGATGGCCCTCGGCGATCAGGTGCAGGTCGAAGTCGCTCAGCAGCGGCCCGAAAGCGTACGGGTCCGCGGTTTCCTGCACCCCGCCGGGCCAGTGGATGCGCAGCCGGTAGCCACCGGTGGCCGGCAGCATCGCGGCGAACAGGCCCGGTTCCGGGCCTGGCTCCAGCGCGATCTCGCGCCCGTCCTCGAGCACCGCGCTCACCGCGCTGGCGCCTGGCTGATAGCTGCGCAGCAGGCGCCCGCCTTCCATCGGGTGCGGACCGAGCAGGGCGAACGGATCGCCGTGGCGCGCCTCCACCAGGGCACGTACCGCGCCGGGATCCCATCGATTGGTCACCGCATTCACCGCTTCGTTCATCATCCATCCCCTGCTTCGGTGTCCGAACCCTGCAAGAGGCGCAGCAGGCCCTGGACGGGCACCAGCAACCAGGTCGGCCGGTTGGCCGCTTCGTAGCGCACCTCGTAGCAGGCCTTCTCGACCAGGAACAGCAGGATCGCCGCGTCCAGCGCCGCCGGCGCGATCCACGGATGTGCGCTGGCCTGGAGCACCTTGCGGTAGGCGTCGAGGAACGCGGCGGTGGCACGGCGACGGAACCGCGCCAGGAACTCCTCCAGGTGCGCATCCACGCCCACGCCCGAGCGCGCGGCGGTGCCTTCCTCGCCGCGCGCGGCCACCACGCTGGCGTAGTCGAGCGAGCGCAGGAAACCGGCCACGTCGCGCAGCGGACTGGCCTTGGCGCGACGTTCGGCCAGCGGCTTGGCCGGTTCGCCTTCGAAGTCGATCAGCACCACGTCATCGAACGCCACCAGGATCTGGCCCAGGTGGAAGTCGCCGTGCACGCGGGTCAGCAGCGAGCCGATGAGCGCTTCGGGCGCATGCGCCAACAGCGCATCCAGCTGCGCGCGCCCGGTCAGCAGGGCCTCCAGCGCAGTGCGCTCGGCGACGTCCTCGCTGCTTTGCAGCCGCGCCGACAGCGTCGCCCACGTCTCCTCCACCTGCCGCGCCACCGCCTGGGCCACCGCCCTGGCGGTGGCCGGCTCGACCTGCTGTGGCGCGAAGTCGGGATCGTCGGTTGGGCCCGACAGCACCTCGTGCAGCTCCGCCAGACGCTTGCCGACCACAGCGGCGAAGGTGCCATAACCGTCCACGCTCTCGGCGCGGGCCTGGTCGCTTGGGGCGGTGGCGAACTCATCGAAGCTGCGCGCCAGGTGGTCCAGGGTCCAGCGCCAGGCATCGCCCTGGTTGCGCACGAAGCCTTGCAGCAGCGCGATCGTGGTGACGTTGCCTTGGGCATCAACGTGGCTGACGCTGCCCAGCAGCGGTGCGGCATTGGCGTAGCCGGCCTCGGTCAGGCGCCGGCCGATCTCGATTTCCGGATTGATCCCGGAGACCGCGCGCCGCAGCAGCTTGAACACGGCCTTGTCGGCGATCACCAGCGAACTGTTGCTCTGCTCGGCCGACAGCCAGCGCACCTCCGGATCGTCGGCGATCTCCACCGCCGCCAGCGCCGCGGTCGCCTCGAAGCGGATCTGCCCCTGCGACGCGGCATCCTGCTCGCCCTGGACCTCCAGCACGGCGTTCTGCCGCAGCGCCGCGATGATCCCGCGCACCATTGCCTTGAGCGCGAATGCATCGGTCAGGTAGCCGACCTCGCGGCCCTGCCGCACCCGCGCCAGCGCCAGCTGCTCGGCCAGCGTGCTGGGCTGCTCGCGCTCCCAGACGATGCCCACCGGCAGCATGTAGCACTCGTGATGGCCGTCCTCCAGCTCCACATCCAGCTCCAGCAGGGTGATCGGCTCATCGCCTGGCAACGGCGTGCGCCGCCACACCCGCACCCGCTTGACCGCCCGGTCCTTGGCCGAGAACCAGCGTCGCGCAGCCAGCCAGGCCGGCAGGATCTCCCGTTCCAGGGTCGCCAGGTGCGGCAGCAGCGCGCTGCTTTCGTCCACGCCACTGCGCAGCACCAGGGTGCGGTAGTCCGGCAGTGGCACCGGGCTGGGCACGTGCCAGTCGGGCATGGCGCCCTCGCTGACCAGTTGGAACGCGTAGAAGCCGAACGCGGGCACGGTGAGCAGGTAGGTGAGCCGCCCGATCGGCGGAAAACTGCCGCCGCCGACGATGTCCACCGGCACCCGACCCTCGAATTCGGACAGGTCCAGCTCGACCGCCTGCAGCGTGTGCGACAGGTTGGCCAGGCACAGCACGATCTCGTCCTGGTAACAGCGCAAATAGGCCAGCATGCGGCGGTTGCCTGGGTAAAGGAATCGCAGCGAACCGCGGCCGAAGGCGTGGTAGCGCTTGCGCACGCTGAGGACGCGCCGGGTCCAGGTCAGCAGCGAATGCTGGTCGCGCATCTGCGCCTCGACATTGACCGCCTGGAAGCCGTACAGCGGATCCATGATCGGCGGCAGCACCAGCGCCGCCGGGTCGGCGCGCGAGAAGCCACCGTTGCGGTCGATCGACCACTGCATCGGCGTGCGCACGCCGTCGCGGTCGCCCAGGTGGATGTTGTCGCCCATCCCGATCTCATCGCCGTAGTACAGCACCGGGGTGCCGGGCATGGTCAGCAGCAGCGAGGTCATCAGTTCGATGCGGCGGCGGTCACGCTCCAGCAGCGGTGCCAGGCGCCGGCGGATGCCCAGGTTGATGCGCGCGCGACGGTCCGAGGCGTAGGTCTGCCACAGGTAGTCACGCTCGGAGTCGGTGACCATCTCCAGGGTCAGCTCGTCGTGGTTGCGCAGGAAGATCGCCCACTGGCAGGACTCGGGGATTTCCGGCGTCTGGCGCATGATGTCGGTGATCGGGAAGCGGTCCTCGCGCGCGATGGCCATGTACATGCGCGGCATCAGCGGGAAGTGGAACGCCATGTGGCATTCGTCACCATTGGCGCCGAAATACTGCTGGGTGTCCTCCGGCCACATGTTGGCCTCGGCCAACAGCATGCGGTCGGGATATTCGGCGTCCACGGTGGCACGGATCCGACGCAGGATCGCGTGGGTTTCAGGCAGGTTCTCGTTGGAGGTGCCGGGGCGCTCGATCAGGTACGGCACCGCGTCCAGGCGCAGCCCGTCCACGCCCATGTCCAGCCAGAAGCGCATCACCTCCAGCACTGCTTCCAGCACTGCCGGGTTGTCGAAGTTCAGGTCCGGCTGGTGCGAATAGAAACGGTGCCAGAAGTACTGCCCGGCGACCGGATCCCAGGTCCAGTTGGACTTCTCGGTGTCGCAGAAGATGATCCGGGTGCCGGCGTATTCCTGATCGGTGTCCGACCACACGTAGAAGGCGCGCTCCGGCGATCCCGCCGGCGCATTGCGCGCACGCTGGAACCAGGGATGCTGGTCCGAGGTGTGGTTGATCACCAGTTCGGTGACCACGCGGATCCCGCGCGCGTGCGCCTGCTCGACGAAGCGCTGGAAGTCGGCGATGCCGCCGTAGTCCGGATGCACCGCCATGTACTCGGCAATGTCGTAGCCGTCATCGCGACGCGGGCTGGGATAGAACGGCAGCAGCCAGACCGTGTCCACGCCCAGTTCGGCGATGTAGTCCAGCTTGGAGATCAGCCCGGGAAAATCGCCGATGCCATCGTCGTTGGAGTCGAAGAACGACTTGACGTGCACCTGGTAGATGATCGCGTCCTTGTACCAGAGCGCATCGGCCACGAGCGCGGAGGTCTCCGCCTCGGGGGCAAGGGAGCGAACCGCGTTCATGCCTGGTCTCCGGCGCGGATGCGCCATATCGCGAAGGGCCGCGCAGCCTCGAGCCGGATGCGCTGGAATTTTCCGTGCCAGTGGAAGCTGTGCCCGTCCCACAAATCCTCTGCCGCCACCGTCGCGTGGTCGGGCAGGCCCAGCTCCCACAGCGGGATCTCCACGTCCGCTTCCTGCGGCGCGTGGGGGTCCAGGTTGATTGCCACCAGCACCATGCTGCGGCTGCGCGCCAGATAGCCGGCATCGAGCAGCTTGCCGAAGTACAGCACCTGGTCGTTGTGCGCCAGATAAAAGCGCGTGCCCAGGTGCGACTGCAGCTCCGGGTGCAGGCGGCGCAGCTGGTTGAGCCGGGTGATCTCGTCGACGATGTCGCCCGGTGCACGTTCGGGCCAGCTGCGCAGCTGGTATTTGTCCGAATCCAGGTATTCCTCCTTGCCCGGCTGCAGCGCGGTGGCCTCGCACAGCTCGAAGCCCTGGTACATGCCCCACAGCCCGGACAGGGTGGTGGCCAGCGCGGCGCGGATCAGGTGCCCGTTGCGCCCGCCGGTCTGCAGGAACGGCGGATTGATGTCCGGGGTGTTGACGAAGAAGTGCGGGCGGAAGCACTCGCGCGGCACACCCTGGTTGAGCTCCTCGACATAGGCCTGCAGCTCGGCCTTGTGGTTGCGCCAGGTGAAGTAGGTGTAGGACTGGGAAAAGCCGCACTTGGCCAGGCGATACATCATCTTCGGCCGGGTGAAGGCCTCGGACAGGAACACCACGTCCGGACGACGTCCACGCACCTCGGCGATCATCCACTCCCAGAACGGGAACGGCTTGGTGTGCGGATTGTCCACGCGGAACAGGCTCACCCCCTCGGCGACCCAGAACAGCACCACGTCGCGCAGCGCGATCCACAGGTCGGGCACCGCGCCGCTGGCGTAGAAGTCGACGTTGACGATGTCCTGGTACTTCTTCGGCGGGTTCTCGGCGTAGGGGATCGAACCATCGGCGCGCCAGGTGAACCAGTCCGGATGCTCGCGCAGCCACGGGTGGTCGGGCGCGCACTGGATCGCAAAGTCCAGCGCCACCTCCAGGCCCTGATCGCGGGCGGCACGGACCAGCCGGCGGAACGCCTCCAGCCCGCCCAGCTCGGGGTGGACCGTGGTGTGACCGCCCTCGGGCCCACCGATTGCATACGGGCTGCCCGGCTCGCCCTCGGTGGCAGCGACCGCGTTGTTGCGGCCCTTGCGGTTGCGGTGCCCGATCGGGTGGATCGGCGGCATGTACAGCACGTCAAAGCCCATCGCGCGGATGTGCGGCAGCCGGCCAACGACGTCGTCGAAGGTGCCATGGCGCTGCGGATCAGGGCTCTGCGAGCGCGGGAACAGCTCGTACCAGCTGGCAAAATGCGCCGCGCGGCGCTCGGACTCGACCCGGAAGGTCACCGGATACTCGGACCGAAATGGCTTGTCATCGGCCAGCGCCATCACCTGCGCAGTGTCCGGTTCCAGCACCACGGCCAGTCGCTGCAGCGGGTCGGTGTGCGCGTCGATGCGCGCCAGCAGCGCCTGCAGCCGTTCGCGCAGCTCGCCCTGGCTGCGCGCCTGCGCGCGCTCGATCAGGGCGAGCGCCTCCTGTACGTCCACCGGCACCACCGTGTCGGCGGCGCGCTTCTTTTCCAGGTCCTCGTGCAGGGTGGCGAACACGTCGCGCCAGGCCTCGATGCGGAACTGGTAGGTGCCGATCCGCTCAAGCGGGAACTCGGCCCGCCAGCGGTCATTGCCCAGCGCCCGCATTGGCGCGCTGGACCAGTCGCGGGTATCGGCCGCACGCCACAGCACCGCCATCGCGATGCGGTCGTGGCCGTCGCAGAACGCGTCGGCCTCCACGCCGACGCGCTCGCCCACCGTGCGCTTGACCGGGAAGCGGCCGTTGTCCACCGCCGGGCTCACCGACTCGATGCACACCCGTGGCCAGGCGGCCGCGCTCGCCGCACGCACGCGCATCCGCGGCGCGGTGAGCACGTGGCGCGCCGGCACGGCCCGATACGTCCGCACCTGGCCCGGGTCCAGCGACTCGAACGCGGCGCCGGGCAGCAGCTGCTGCCCGTCCTCGTCGATCAGCGCCTCGGCATCACCGAGCAGCCGCAACAGGTCGGTGGCCGGAACCGGCACCACGTGATCGGCATTGCTGTTGATCAACACCAGCGAGGCGGGACCTGCCACCGGCTCGATCGCCAGCGCGGTCAGCCCGGTGGCCTCGCGCAGCAGCGGCCGCATGCGCAGCAGGCCGGCCTCGGCCTGGTCGGGGGCGGCCTGGCGCAGGCCGCCGGGCACCCCACCAAGCTGTCGTTCCCCGACCAGCCAGGCATCGCCCAGTGCCACTGCCAGCCTCCAGTGCCCGGGCCGCGGCGCGGTGGCACCCTCGTCGGCATCGACCACCGCCACCACGCGCTGGGCCAGCGAACGCAGCGCCGCATCCTCGTCGAAGAACCAGCTGGCCTGGCCGTCCCACCATGCCAGCGAGGAGAACGCAGCATCAAACCCAGCGCCGGCCAGCCCGTGCAGCCCCTCACGGCCCACACCCGGGGTCCAGGCCGCGAACACCGTGCCCGGTGCCTGGGCATGCACCCGCGCGATCAGCTCGCGCCAGCGCGGTGCCGGCACCTGCTGCGGCTGCAGGATGCGAAAGCCGGCCACGCCCAGCGCGGCCCATTCAAGCAGGCGCCCGGCCCACCATTGCACCAGCGCCGCGCCTTCCTGCGCGTAGGCAAACCGCGCCTGGGCCACCTCGCCGGTGGCGCGCGGCATGCGCGGATCGGGCACCGCTGAACTGCGCGCGCGGAACCAGTGCGGATTGTCCTGCGCCACCGGGCTGGCGCCGCCGATTTCGTCCAGGCGCAGGTCGATCAACAGCTTCAGCCCCGCCTGCTGTGCGGCCTGCACCTGTTGACGCAGGCGCTGGACCTGCTCGTCGCTGCCGCTGGGCGGCTCCAGCAGGCGATCCTCGCTGTCGCGCGCGAACGGCGGCGCGATCAACACGTAGTTGCAGCCGGCCTCGCGCGCCGCAGCGCAGCGCGCCTGCAGCCCGTCCAGTGGGCCGGCGCCGTCCTGGTGCAACCGGCAGATCCGCATGGCGCTCACTGCTGGCCTGCCGCGGCGCGTGCCGGGCAGCGGGAGCTGCGGCCGCGCACGTACTGGCGGCCACGGCCGTGCATGCGCCCATCGCTCCCGGTATTCCGGAGCCGGGGATGCAGGAGCGTTCCTGCCCTGACTGTACTCATTACGCGCCTCCGCCTCGATGGCTCTGGGCCACTACCCAAGCACCAAGCCTGCGAACACCGCGTGTCGGCCGCATTGACGCTGCGCGAACATGTAGCGCCACGCGCGGGCCGGATGGCCATGCAGCGCGCCCACATGAGGGTTCCCGCATCTGCGCAGCCCGCCACCCGCACCCAACAGCCACCGTCGCCGCCGAGGTGATCGGCAGCAACCTGCGCGTTCAGCCGTTTGCCGACATCACCGCTTCGATCTCGTCGGCACTGCGCGCCAGCGCCCCGGTCAGCACCCGATGGCCCTCGGCGGTGATCACCACGTTGTCCTCGGTGCGGATGCCGATGCCGCGCCACCTGGCGTCCACGCTGGTGTCATCGGCGCCGATGTACAGGCCCGGTTCGATGGTGAACACCATGCCCGGCTCGAGCAGGCGCGACTGGCCATCGATGCGGTAGTCGCCCACATCGTGCACGTCCAGGCCCAGCCAGTGGCCGGTCTTGTGCCGATAGAAGCGCCTGTAGCTGCCATCGGCGATCCGCGCCTCCAGCTTGCCCTTGAGCAGGCCCAGCCGCAGCAGGCCCTCGGTCAGGGTTTCCACCGCGGCGTCATGGCCGGCTTCGTATGCCAGGCCCGGGCGCGTCTGCGCCATGGCCGCAGCCTGCGCTGCGCCGACCAGGTCGTGCAGCGCGCGCTGGGCCGGACTGAAGCGGCCATCGACCGGAAAGGTGCGGGTGATGTCGGCGGCATAGTTGCGGTATTCGGCACCGGCATCGATCAGTACCAGCTCGCCGGCCCGGGCCTGGGCATTGTTGGCCACGTAGTGCAGGGTCACCGCATTGGCGCCGGCACCGACGATGCTGCCGTAGGCCGGCCACGCATCCTGGCTGCGGAACACCCATTCCATCAACGCCTGCAGCTGATATTCGTGCATGCCGGCGCGCACGCCACGCATGGCGGCCAGATGCGCCTGGACGCTGATGTCGGCCGCGCGCTGCATCAGCTTGAGCTCGTCCCTGGACTTGAACAGGCGCTGCTCGTGCAGCAGATGGCCCAGTTCCAGGAACTCGTGCGGCGCCTGCGCGCCGCTGCGCACCTGCGCGCGGACCTGGTTCACCCAGCCGATCAGCTTGAGGTCGAACTCGGTATCGCGGCCGAAGTGGTAGTAGACCCGCGAGCGGCCTTCCAGCATTCCCGGCAGGATCTCGTCCATGTCCTCGATCGGATAGGCATCGTCCATGCCGTAGTGGTCCACCGCGCCCTGCTGGCCTGCACGCGGGCCGTCGTAGACCTCGCGCGCCGGATCGCGATCGCGGTTGAACAGGATCGCCTCGCCATGGCGGCGGCCCGGGATCAGCACCAGCACCGCATCGGGCTCGGGGAACCCGCTCAGGTACCAGAAATCCGAGTCCTGCCGGTAGGGGTAGTGCGTGTCGTTACTGCGCACGCGCTCGGGTGCGGCGCGCAACACCAGGATGGCGTCCTCGCCGGCCATGCGCATGAGCTGCTTGCGCCGGCGTGCGAACTCGGCGGCGCTGATCCCGCTCGCCGCCCGCATCAGTTCAGGCTCTTGCGGTGTCTGGGGCCCAGCACGCAGTCGCCATGCAGCAGCAGCACGGCCACGCGCACGAATTCCTCGATCTCGGCCAGGGCGTCTTCGTCCTCCTCGCCCTCGCTCAGCTCCGGGCTGGCCTGGGCCAGCCTGGCCAGGTCGGCCAGGGCTTCCTGGCCATCCTCGGACAGCGGCGGGCTTGCGCCGGCGGCCAGACCGAAGCCGCCCAGGAACGCCCGGCACCAGTCGAACAGGCCCTGGGCGCGCTCATCCAGGCCGGCACCGCCCTGCGGCAGCAGCAGGTCGAAGCCGAATCCACGGTCCTCCAGCTGCGCGGAAGTGGCGCTGCGCAGCTGCTCCAGCGGGCTGTCGGCGGCAGGGGTGGCCGCCGCCCGATCGGCCAGCACCCGCGCGGGCCAGTCGGTGACATTCTCGCCGCCACCGGCCAGCCAGCCACACAGGCCGCCATGGAGTTCGAAAGGCGTGGCGCCAAGGCCCAGGCCGCGCGCGGCCTGGTCGACGTCTTCGGGAGTCGGCAAGGTCATCGCCAGGCGGCCTGCGGGCGGTCAAAGGCATCAGGGTGCATGGCCAAAATTGTAGAACGAAAAAAGCCGTGCAACCGCTTGTTGGGTGACGCTTGGCACGCCTACACTCGGGCGCATTCCCGACGCTGGCGAACGGGGCGGAGCCGTTCCGACAGTCATGCCAACGTTCCCCCCGTCCCTGCTGCTGGGCGCCGTGCAAATACCGCCCAGCATGCGCCTGGCGCTGATTGCCGTGGCCGGCGTGGTCCTGGCCGGGGTGGTGGTGGCCGCCTTGCGCCGTCACTGGCTGCCGCTGCTGCGCCGGCGCCTGCCGCGCGCCGCGCCGGTGCGCGAAGCCGACGACCACCTCAAACTGGCGCTGTGGGGCTCGGGCGAAGTGTTCTGGGACTATGACCTAATCGGCCGGCGCATGCACCAGATGCGCGCCGACGAGCAGTCGCCGTCGAGCAACGCCATCACCATGCTCACTGGCGTGGGGCAAATGCCGGCGATCCATCCGCAGGACCTGCCGCTGGTGGTCCAGCGCCTGCGCAGCCACCTGCGCGGCGATGCGCCCCAGTTCACCTCCGAACACCGCATGGACATGGCCGGCGACGGCACCTGGTCGTGGGTGCGCGCACGCGGGCGGGTGGTCGAATCCGACGCCAGCGGCCGCGCCCTGCGCCTGGCCGGCACCGCGCGCGACATCACCGCCAGCCGCAACGCCGAGTACGAGCACCGCGTGGCCAGCCAGGTCATGCGCAGCATGAGCGAGGCGGTGGCGGTGCTGGATTCGGAATACCGCTTCATCACCGTCAACCCTTCCTTCAGCCGCATGACCGGCTACGACGGCGCCGAAGTGGCCGGCCAGCCGCTGTCGCTGCTGGACGGCCGTCAGCACCCCGGCGACGGCGCCGCGGGCATGAGCGCCCAGCTGCAGCGCGAGGGCCGCTGGTCGGGCGAAGCCTGGAAGGTGCGCAAGGACGGCGAGGAAATCCTCTGCCGGATCGAGGCCAATATGGTGCCCGATGCCAGCGAGCAGCGGCTGATGGTGGTGCTGGTGCTCAACGACATCACCGAGCACAAGCGCGTCGAGCAGGAGCTGCGCTACCTGGCCAACTACGACACCCTGACCAGCCTGCCCAATCGCTCGCTGCTGTTCGAGCGCCTGGCACGCGCTGTGGTGCGTGCGCGCCGCGAACGCAGCCGCGTGGCGGTGCTGTTCATAGACCTGGACCGCTTCAAGGACATCAATGACTCGCTGGGCCATGCCACCGGTGACCGGATCCTGCGCGCGGCCGCCGCGCGCGTGCAGCAGACCGTGGGCACCCAGCACACCGTGGCACGGCTGAGCGGCGATGAATTCACCGTGGTGCTCGAAGGCATCGCCTCGCCGGCCGACGCCGAGCGGGTGGCCGAACGCATCATCCAGGCCTTCACCCAGCCGCTGTCCTTCGGCGACCGGCTGGAACTGGCGGTATCGCCTTCGATCGGCATCAGCCTGTATCCCGACCATGCCCAGGTCCCGACCGAACTGCTCAAGCACGCCGACACGGCCATGTACCAGGCCAAGGCCGCCGGGCGTCACACCTGGGCGGTGTATTCCGAAGCGATGGACGAAAAGACCCGCCACCGCGCGATCCTGGCCAGCGCCCTGCGCCGGGCCCTGGAGCGCGACGAACTGCGCGTGGTCTACCAGCCCCGCCTGTCGCTGGCCAACAACCGGATCACCGGCACCGAGGCGCTGCTGCGCTGGGACAGCCGCGAGCTGGGCGAGATCTCGCCCGCCCAGTTCATCCCGCTGGCCGAGGAAAGCGGCCTGATCGTGGATATCGGCATCTGGACCCTGCGCCAGGCCTGCCAGACGCTGCGCCAGTGGCACGCGGCCGGGCTGGATCACCTGAACGTGGCGGTCAACGTCTCCTCGTTGCAGCTGCAGCGCGGCGACCTGGCCGACGTGGTCGCGCGGGTGCTGGCCGAGACCGGGATCGACGCTTCGCTGCTGGAACTGGAACTGACCGAAAGCGTGCTGATGGCCAACCCCGACCATGCCAGCGGCGTGCTGCGCGACTGCCGCGCGCTGGGGGTGTCGATCGCGATCGACGACTTCGGCACCGGCTATTCCTCGCTGGCCTACCTCAAGCGGCTGCCGCTGAACACGCTGAAGATCGACCAGGCATTCATCCGCGACATCGACCACGACCTCGAGGACGAGGCCATCACCAGCGCCATCATCGCCATGGCCCGGTCGCTGGACCTCAAGGTGGTCGCCGAAGGCGTGGAGACCTCCGCGCAGCTGGCCTTCCTGCGCCAGCGCGGCTGCGAGGAGGTGCAGGGCCATCATGTCTCGCGTGCGCTGGAGCCTGCGCAGTGCATGGCCTTCATCCGCGACTTCGACCCGCGGCCGGCCACCCTGGCCAAGGCCTGAACCGGCACCCCCGGCCGGCCCCTGCGCCGCGCTTGACCGGCCGCCGGGCGCGTGCCTATCGTGCCGCTCATGGACCCGTCCTCGATCGAACAGCTACGCGCCCTGGCCGCACGCCTGCAGGAACTGGGCGATCGCTGCCAACGGCTGTCCGAGGAGAACCGCAGCCTGCGCGTGCAGCAGGAACAGCTGGCCAGCGAGCGCTCGCAGCTGCTGGCCAAGAACGAACTGGCCCGCTCGCGCGTGGAAGCCATGATCACCCGATTGCGGTCGCTGGAGCAGCACACGTGAGCAGCAGTGAACCGGTCAACGTCCACATTCTGGACCGCGAATACACCATCGGCGTGGAACCGGGCGAACGCGGCAGCCTGATGGCCGCCGCCAAGCTGCTGGACACCCGCATGCGCGCAGTACGCGGCGCGCACCGCATGGCCTCGGCCGATCGCATCGCGGTCCTGGCCGCGCTCAACCTGGCCCACGAGCTGCAGCAGCTGCGCGACCAGCAGGCCGCGCAGGACAGCGAGCTCGCGCGCACGCTGGGCGATCTGCATCGCCGGCTCGACGGCTGGCTGGGCTAGCGATCCCCCGGTCGGAGCGGCCGCATCGCGGGGATTTTGCCCCCTCTCCCCCGCGGGGGAGAGGGGGCCCCGAATGCGTCGAGCAGACAGTTGCTCCTACGGCGGCGAACCCGTGCACGCCATCCTCGTTTTCACCACCGCGCACTGAACCGCGCCGACAGACGGGCTAGGCAAGAAAAGAGCCAGGGCTATACTGGCCGCACATCCTCTGCTGTGTGCGACAGCGTCAAAACATTCGCCTTGTCCCTTAATGACGACTACGGGGCATCAACGGAAGCCGGGAGCGCAAGTCCGCCTCGCAGCGGGAAGCCCGATGGCCCCCAAGGTGTCCCACTTGAACCCCGGGTTCAAGGTCGTTTCGAAGCATCGCCATTGGCGGAGGATGTCTTGAATCTTCTAGAATGCCGCGCCCTGAACCAGGACGCGGCATTGTTTTTTTCATGAGCGAAAACGACGCCCGCGCAGGCCTGCGCCGCGACCTGCGCCAGCGCCGCCGCGCATTGCCGCCTGCCCAGCGCATCGCCGCGGCCGAGGCCCTGGCCCAACGCCTGCTCGCCCTGCCGTTCCTGCCCGCCAGCGGCCACGTGGCCGGCTACTGGGCGATGGATGGCGAGATCGGCCTGCACGCCTTCCAGCTCAGGCTGCCGGCCGGGCTGGTGTACTGCCTGCCGGTGCTGCATGGCGAGGAACTGCGCTTTGCACCCTGGCGCGCCGGCGATGGCCTGGTCACCAACCGCTTCGGCATTCCCGAACCCGACGTGGCGCCGTCCTCGGCGCTGGCGCCGGAACAGATGGCGCTGGTGGTGATGCCGCTGGTGGGCTTCGATGATCAGGGACACAGGCTGGGCATGGGCGGCGGCTGGTACGATCGCAGCTTCGCTTTGCGCATCGCCGCGCCCGCGCCGCCCTGGCTGGTGGGGGTGGGCTTCGAGGTCCAGCGCACCAGTGCCCTGGACGTCCAGGACTGGGACGTGCGCCCCGATGCGATCTGCACCGAATCGGACACCTTGCTGGCATACCTTCGATGAGCACGCGCACCCGCTACTGGTTGATGAAGTCCGAACCGGAGGACTTCTCCATCGACGACCTGGCGCGCGTGGGCACCGAGCCGTGGACCGGCGTGCGCAACTACCAAGCACGCAACTTCATGAAGGACGGCATGCAGGTCGGCGATGGCGTGCTGTTCTACCACTCCAACACGCAGGTCCCAGGCATCTACGGCATCGCGCGGGTGGCCAGCACGCCGTATCCGGACCCGACCCAGTTCCAGAAGACCTCCAAGTACTTCGACCCCAAGGCCACGCCCGAGCAGCCACGCTGGTTCCTGGTGGACGTGGCCTTCGAGCGCAAGCTCGCTGGCGGCATCGCGCTGGACACCATCCGCCAGCATGCCGAGCAGCTGGGCGAGGACTTCGCCCTGATCCGCAAGGGCACGCGCCTGTCGGTGCTGCCGGTGAGCGCGGCGCAATGGAAGCTGCTGCTGTCGCTTGAGACCCCGTAGGAGCAACTGTCTTCTCAGGCGCCTGTCATTCTCCATTCAGTTTGGTCTCTGGCCATGGCGTTGAGGCGGGTGAGCAGTACCCGCATGCAGGCGGTGATGGCGACCTTGGCGCACTTGCCCCGTTGGCGCAGGGCTTCGTATCGCGTCT
>NZ_RDQN01000003.1 GCF_003703395.1 Pseudoxanthomonas spadix | reverse complement strand
AGACGCGATACGAAGCCCTGCGCCAACGGGGCAAGTGCGCCAAGGTCGCCATCACCGCCTGCATGCGGGTACTGCTCACCCGCCTCAACGCCATGGCCAGAGACCAAACTGAATGGAGAATGACAGGAGCCTGAGAAGACAGTTGCTCCTGCGTGGCCTGCGCGGCCCTGCCAGCAGCTTGCATGCGCTCAAACTCCGCCGCAGACACCACCACACCCTCCGGCACGCCGTGATGGGTCACCACCACGGCACCCTGGGACTGGGCGGTGTCCATGATCTTGCGCCATCCCAGCCGCTTCACATCGGCCGCCGTCGCGGTCGGCAGTCCAACCAGGGCATCCACCGCTTCAGTGACGTGAACCGCGCTGCTCATCGGCGAGCCTCCCTTGCTGATATGACCATCATATCTCCCGATTGGCCTTTTTCGATGAGCTATGGCCACATGCAAACGGCGAGCGTGGGGCGGGTCTTGACCCGCCCCAAAACGCCGCCGTGCACATCCGCAACGCCGAGCCATCGGGCGGCGCGTGCTGCCGCACCCCGGTGTCTCCTTACATCACCGTGCCGGTGCGCTGCTGGGCCGCACGCAGCGCGGCAATGCGCTCGGGCAGCGGCGGGTGGCTCAGGAACAGCTTCTTCAGGCCATGGCCGACGCCGCCATTGATGCCGAAGGCTTCCACCTGCGAAGGCAGCGTGCTGGCGCCGTAGTTGGTCGACAGGCGCTCCAGCGCGGCGATCATCTTCTGCCGGCCGGCCAGGGTGGCGCCGCCGTGGTCGGCGCGGAACTCGCGGCGACGCGAGAACCACATCGCGATCATCGTGGCAAACAGGCCCAGCACCATCTCCAGCACGAACACGATGGCGTAGTAGGCCATGCCGCGACCGCCGCCCTCGCGACTGCCGGACAGGGTGCTGTCGATGACCCCGCCGACCACCCGCGCCAGCACGATCACGAAGGTGTTCAGCACACCCTGCAGCAGGGCCATGGTGACCATGTCGCCATTGGCGATGTGGCTGACTTCGTGGCCCAGCACCGCCTCGGCCTCGGCCTGGGTCATCTGCCGCAGCAGGCCGGTGGACACGGCCACCAGGGCGTTGTTGCGGTTGGCGCCGGTGGCGAAGGCATTGATCTCCGGCGCCTCGTACACGGCCACTTCGGGCATGCCGATGCCGGCGGCCTGGGCCTGGCGGCGCACGGTCTGGACCAGCCACTGCTCGGACTCGTTGCGCGGGGTGTCGATGACCACCGCGCCGGTGGCGCGCTTGGCCATCCACTTGGACATCAGCAGTGAAATGATCGAGCCACCAAAGCCGAACAGCGCGGCCATCACCAGCAGGCCCGCCATGCTGGATGGATTCACGCCAAGCAGGGACATCACCACGCTGGCCAGGGCCAGCACGGCCAGGTTGGTCAGCAGGAACAACGCGATGCGGGTCAACACGGGGAACTCCGGAATATTGGGGGGGGGGGGGGGAACTGCAGCGAATCTTGTGGACGCCACCGGTTGACTTCAAGCTGCCTGCTGACCGCGCATTCAGCCATTCCTGCCAAGTTTTCCCCCATGCCATCGACTTGCTACCGGGGCCGGTTCGCGCCCTCCCCGACCGGATTGCTGCACGCCGGCTCGCTGCTCGCTGCCCTGGGCAGCTGGCTGCTGGCGCGCCATGCCCATGGCCAATGGCTGGTCCGCGTGGAGGACCTGGACCGGCCACGCGAAGTCCCTGGTGCGGCGCGCGCGCAGCTGCAAATGCTGGAAAACCTGGGCCTTTGCAGCGATGCACCGGTGCTGTGGCAACACACACGGCATGCGGCTTACCAGGCAGCGCTGACCCGGCTGCTGGAGACAGGCCTGGCGTTCCAATGCCACTGCAGCCGCGCCGATCTGGCCGCGACCGGCGGCATCCACCATCGCTGCGTGGCACGCAGGAAACAGCCCGATCCGGCGGTACGACTGAAGGTTGGCGGTGACAGCATTGTCACCTTCGAAGACGGCCTGCAGGGCGTGCGGACCCAGGATGTGCAGGCCGAGGTTGGCGACTTCGTCCTGCGTCGCGCCGATGGCTGCTGGGCTTACCAATTGGCGGTGGTGGTCGACGATGCCGACCAGGGCATCACCGAGGTGGTCCGTGGCGCCGACCTGCTCGATTCGACGCCGCGCCAGATCCTGCTGCAGCGCGCGCTCAGCCTGCCCACGCCGCGCTACCTGCACCTGCCGCTGCTGCTGGACGGCAGCGGGCGCAAGCTGTCCAAGTCCGACGCGGCCCAGCCACTGGACGCGGCCCATGCGCTGGAGGCGATGCGCACGGCCTGGCGCCAGCTTGGCCAGGCACCCGCTGCGCTGGCACGCGCCCACACCACCCATGCCGCGCTGGCAGCGGCACGGCAGCACTTCGATCCGGCACGGCTGCCGGCGGTGCCGGCCCTCTACGCCGCGCCGCACCATGGCCTGGGCGATGCGGCTGACTAGCAGCCTGTCGGGCTTTGGTGGTCGAGGCGAGAATTCGGCTGTGCGAGGTCAGTTTTTCGACGGTTCGCCGGCCCATAGTGGTGCTATGGGCCAAGAAGCGGCGGAAAGATGGACCGCACAGGCGGATTCGCAGCCCGGCCGACCAAAGTCCGACAGACTGCTAGAATCAGCACTGCCCGGCCTTGCGGCACAACGATCGACCCAATGACTTCCCGCATCGCGCCCGGCATCGGCACGCATGGCAAGGCCAACGGACCTGCGCAGCTCGGTCCTCTCCCGGATCCGCACCGCCGCCAACCTGTCGGCCAACGCCGGCGGGTGCTGGCAAAAACGTGGCCAGACACACATCAGGCACGGAAACTCCGAACCTGGAACGCTCCAAAAGTATGGTTGCGCCGCAAAAAACCCGGGCGCATGCTCCGCGCACCTTGGTTGAGGTGACCGCTACATGGCTGCGACCCGAATCATCAAGAAGTACCCCAACCGCCGTCTTTACGACACCGAAATCTCCAGCTACATCACCATCGAGGACGTGCGCCAGCTGATCGTGGACGGTGAGGAATTCGAGGTCCGCGATGCCAAGAGCGGCGAGGACCTCACCCGTCTGGTGCTGATGCAGATCATCAGCGAGCGCGAGCAGGATGGCGAGCCGGTGCTGTCCACCCAGTTGCTCAGCCAGATCATCCGGTTCTATGGCGATTCGCTGCAGGGTTTCATGGGCAATTACCTGGAACGCAGCATGCAGGTCTTCATGGACCAGCAGGCGCAGTTCCGCCAGCAGATGGGCAACCTGCTGGGACAGACGCCGTGGGCCATGATGAACCAGTTGACCGAGCGCAACCTGGAGATCTGGAAGGAGTTCCAGCGCAACATGACCGCCGGCATGGGCAGCCCGAGCGCCCGTCCGACGCCGTCTTCGACCCCCAGCAAGGACCCACCGCCGCAGCGCGAGCCGAACAAGACGCGCCGCTGATCCACATGCGTCGCGGCTTGATCGCCCCCACCCGCCTGGCGCGGGTTTTTTGTTAAGGAAAGACCGAATGACTCCACGCATCGCACTGGTCACCGGCGGCATCGGTGGCCTGGGAACGGCGATCTGCCGCGCACTGACCGAAACCGGCCACACGGTGGTGGCCACCGACCTGCCCGCCGACGCGGCGCGCCTGCAGGCATTTTCCGAGGCAACCGCAGGGGCGGTGCATTTCGAACCGGCCGATGTCGCCGACGATGGGCAATGCGCAGCGCTGGTGGCCCGCGTGCAGGCGCGCTTTGGCGCACTGGACGTGCTGATCAACAACGCCGGCATCACCCGCGATGCCACGCTGCGCAAGATGGACCTTGGCCAGTGGAACGCGGTGCTGCAGGTCAACCTGACCAGCGCCTTCCAGCTGTGCCATTACGCCGTCCAAGGCATGGTGGCGCGCGGCTACGGGCGCATCGTCAACATCAGTTCGGTCAGCGGCCAGACCGGAAACTTTGGCCAGGCCAACTATGCCGCGGCCAAGGCCGGCCTGCACGGGCTGACCATGTCGCTGGCACGCGAGGTGGCCGCCAAGGGCATCACCGTCAACAGCGTCTCGCCCGGCTACGTGCGCACGCCAATGACCGCGGCGATGCCGCAGGCGGTCTTGGACAAGACCCTGGCGGCAGTGCCGATCGGCCGCCTGGGTGAGCCGGCCGACATCGCCCGCGCGGTGCGCTTTCTGTGCGAAGAAGACGCCGGCTACATCACCGGCGCCAACCTGCCGGTCAACGGCGGGTTGTACATGGGCTTCTGAGCAGGCCCCACCGCCGCGCTGACAGCGGCTGGTCCTGGGCTGCGCTCGCTGGCGCCGCGGTCACGATCCTGGCATTGCCACCCGCGGCCTCAATGCCAGCCAGGGCGCGTTGCGCCTGGCCCGATCGCTGCGTCGCGTCGCCCGGCACCGGCGGACAGGCCCGTCGGCCCGGTTCGGGCCTGCGCTGACGTCGCGTTAGATACCGCGCACCACCCGGAAGCCCACGCGTGCACTGGTCACGTCCGAATCCTGCGAGGAGCGCCACGCCGCCCGCGCCTGCTGCGGCGAACTGGCCCATGCCCCACCGCGCACCACCCGCGCCCGGCAGCCGGGGTTGAACCAGGCCGCGCCGTCGGCCGGGGCGCGGCGGAAGCTGGCGTGCCAGCAGTCGGCCACCCATTCGCTGACGTTGCCGCCCAGGTCGTACAGGCCCCAGGGGTTGGGCCTGAAGGTGCCCACCGGTGCCGGCCCCCACCAGCCGTCGCCATAGCCGACGAAGGCGTTGGCCCAGCGCCGCCCGCTGGGCGAGACGTCGTTGCCGCCGGCGAGGTTGGCCACGCCCTTCGGTGGCGGGTTCTCGTTGCCCCAGGGATAGCGGCCCTGGGTGCCGGCGCGCAGCACGTACTCGAACTCGGCCTCGCTGGGCAGACGGTAGCCGTGGCCGGTCTGCTCGGCCAGCCAGTCGGCGTAGGCCTCGGCGTCGCGCACGCTCACGTGCAGCACCGGCATGTCATCGCCGACCCTGGCCCCGGCATAGCCGGACTGCCAGTCCACGCCGCTGCGCCGCACGAAGTTGCCGCTGCGCTCGTCGTAGACCATCGAGTGCCCGCGTCGGGTGGCCCGCGCGCGGTGGCCGGTGGCCTGCACGAAGCGCCGGAATTCACCTACCGTCACCGGATGGCGCGATACCGCGAAGCCGCGATCGAAGCGCACGTAATGCGCCGGCTGCTCGGCCTGGGTCGCGCCCGGCTCGTCCTCGTCAGCGCCCATGCGGAAGCCGCCGTGCGGCACCACCACCATGGTCGGGGTGCGTCCGCCGCCCGCGAGCGCATCGGTAAAGGCCTGGCCGGGGCGGAACAGGCCGTAATGGGTCGCCAGGTCGATGCGCTGGCGCAGGTCGGCGACCACCGGATCACCCGGCGCAGCAATGCGCAGCGCGGCAGCGAGTTTTTCCCGCGCCGATTTCAGGCCCAGTGGCGTAGCCAGCTCGGCCACCCCGGCATCGCGCAAGGCGGCGATCTGGCGGGCGCGCTCCTGCTCGATCCGCACGTAGGCGTCCTTGACGGTCGGGGCGTCGGCACGCACCTGGCTGGCAAAGCCCATCCAGCGCGCCGCACCCTCAAAGTCACCGGCGCGCGCGGCGTCCTCGGCGCGCCGGATGAAGGCGCTCTCGGTGGCGGCCAGGCCCTGCCGGGCGCGTGACTGGCCCGGGGCCAGCTCCAGCGCGCTACGAAAGCTGTCCAGCGCGCCAGGCGCGTCGCCCTCGCCCAGCAGGCCCTGGCGCAGCTGGCTCTCGCCAGTGGCGTTGAGCCGGGCCAGCTGTTCGGCCAGGTCCAGCCTGGCCAGGTAGGCCTGGGTGCGCGTGTCATCGGGAAGCACCGTGCGCAGGACCGCTGCGATGCGCACTGCGCGGGCCAGCGCCTGGCTGTCATCCTCGGCCGCGGCCAGGGCGCGCTCGCCCTGGGCCAGCAGCGCGCTCGCCGCACGGGCCAGGCCACGTTGGGCGAGGCGGTCCTCCGGGTCCAGGCGCAGCAGCGCCAGATACAGCGGGATGGCATCACGCGGGCCCTCGAACAGGTCGCCGGCGCGCACGGCGGCGGCCGCATCACGGCGTGCCTGACGCACCTGCTCCCTGGTCAGCACCAGCGCCGGCGGGGTCCAGTTGAGTCCGGCCTCGTCGCCGGCATCGGTGCTGACGGTGACGCTGGGACGCCGCGGCACGGAGACCGATGCCGCCGGCGGCGAGGTGGGCGGCGGCGAGGCCTGTGGCGCCGCTACCGGATCGGCCGCGCGCTCGCCACAGCCGGCCAGCATCAGCATCAGCAGGGCCAGCATCAGCAGGGCGGGGACGATGCGCCGCAATCTTGCTCCGATCATGTGGGGCCGGGCAGCCGGTTGGCAAAGGACGGTAGGCTATTGTCGCCCGAGCCGGCAAACCCCGCATTCACCGAAGAGACCTGCGTGACCCTCTGGATCGACACCGCCGACGCGCTGCGTGCGCACCTGCAGCAGCTGCCCGCCTGGGTGGGAATGGACACCGAATTCATCCGCGAAAAGACCTTCTGGCCGCAGCTGGCGCTGGTCCAGATCGCCATCGGCGACAGGATCCTGCTGGTCGATCCGCTGGTGCCGGGCATCAACCAGGCGCTGGCTCCGCTGCTGTCCAATCCCGATGTGGTCAAGGTGATGCACAGCGCCAGCGAAGACCTGGTGGCACTGGGATGGGCCTGCGGCACCCAGCCTTCGCCGCTGTTCGACACCCAGATCGCCGCGGCGCTGGCCGGCGTGGGCGGCGGCCTGGGCTACCAGAAGCTGGTCGCCGAGATCACCGGCGTGCCCCTGGCCAAGGGCGAGACCCGTTCGGACTGGCTGCGCCGGCCGCTGTCAGCCGCACAGCTGGAATACGCCGCCGACGATGTCACCCACCTGGGCGCGATCTACCAGGCCCTGTCGGCCAGGCTGGACGCGCTGGGCCGCAGCGCATGGCTGGCCGCCGACTGTGCGCGCATGGTCGCCCAGGCCAGCGACGCCGGTGGCGAACGCTGGCCGCACCTGTCCATGCGCAGTGCGCAGTTTGTCGATGCCGACGCCCAGCGCCGGCTGCTGCGCCTGTTGCGCTGGCGCGAGGCCCAGGCCCGGGCCAGCGATCGGCCGCGCAGCTGGATCCTGGACAACGAACTGGCCCTGACCCTGGCGCGCAACCCGCCGGCCTCGCGCCAAGCGTTGACGCGCTGGCTGGAGCAGCAGCCCAAGGCCCCCAGGAAGCTGGCCGATGCGATCTGGGAGGCGCTGTCCACGCCCCTGGAAGACGAAGCCGAGGCACCACTGGCCAAGGCCACCGACCAGGACAAGCAACGCCTGAAGAAATTGCAGGACGCGGTGGCCCGGCAAGCGGCCGCGCTCGGCCTGCCCGACGGCATCCTGGCCTCGCGCCGCTGGCTGGAGGCACTGATGGAGCGCGGCCAATGGCCGGCCGCGCTGTCCGGCTGGCGCCGCGAGCAGCTGGAAGAGGTGCTGGCACCGCTGCTGCCGCCCGCCCCCTGAGCCGCGCGCGGGCCGGTGGCGCGCCTCCATGCCGCGCAAACGCGGGTGGCGAAAGCGCTTTTGCCCACAGTCTGGAACACGCTACGCTGCCGTTTCCCACGTCCATCCGCTGCCGGCGTCCGTCCCGGCCTGGAGGTCGTGCGGCATCCCTGTCCTTGTCGGAGCGTCTGATGCCCCTGCACCGCCCTGCCTTGCTCTTCTGCCTGGCTGCCTTGCTGAGCCTGGGCCACGCGGCCGCGCTCCATGCACAGACCACCGGGACGGCGGCCAGCGACCGGCCGGCGCACTTCGTCGCCCACGATCCGCAGGCCGATTTTGAACGGCGCGTGGTCCAGATCCCGATGCGCGACGGGGTCAAGCTGCACACCGTCATCCTGATTCCCGCCGGTGCCCGGCGCGCGCCGATGCTGCTGACCCGCACGCCGTACGATGCCGACGGCATGACCAGCCACGCCAAGAGCAACCAGCTCGGCGCGGTGCTGCAGGGCTACGACAACTTTCCCGAGCTGTTCGACAAGGACGGCTACATCCGCGTGGTCCAGGACGTGCGCGGCAAGTACGGCTCGGAAGGCGACTACGTGATGAACCGGCCGCAGATCGGCCCGCTCAACGACAGCAGCGTGGACCATTCCACCGATACCTGGGACACCATCGACTGGCTGGTCAAGCACGTGCCGGAAAGCAACGGCAAGGTCGGCATCCTGGGCATCTCCTACGATGGCTTCACCAGCCTGATGGCGCTGTTCCATCCGCATCCGGCGCTGAAGGTGGCCGTGCCGATGAACCCGATGGTCGATGGCTGGATCGGCGATGACTGGTTCCACAACGGCGCCTTCCGCCAGTTCGGCCTGCCCTACATCTACGAACAGGTGAACTCGGCCGACAACACCATCGACTGGATCGAAACCACCACCGACCAGTACGACTTCTATCTCAAGGCCGGCTCAGCCGGTGCGCTGGGTAAGTCGCGCGGGATGGAGCAGAACGGCTTCTTCCGCAAGCTGCTGGCGCATCCGGCTTACGACGCGTTCTGGCAGCAGCAGGCGGTGGACAAGCTGCTGGCCCGCGAGCCGCTCAAGGTGCCGGTGATGCTGGTCCATGGCCTGTGGGACCAGGAGGACATCTATGGCGCGCTGGCCGTGTACGAGGCGATCGAGCCCAAGGACACCGGCAACGACAAGGTGTTCCTGGTGATGGGCCCCTGGAACCACGGCGGCCAGCGCACCGATGGCAGCGCGCTGGGCCCGGTCAAGTTCGGCAGCGATACCTCGGCCAGCTTCCGCCGCCAGGTCCTGCGCCCGTTCCTGGACCATTACTTGATGGATGCCGCGCCGGCGATGGACGTGGCGCCGGTCACCGTGTTCCGCACCGGCGAGAACCACTGGGAGCACCTGAAGGCCTGGCCGCTGGGCTGTGCCGAGGGCTGCAGCATCAAGCCCACCCCGCTGTACCTGCAGGACCAGGGCCAGCTGGCCTTCCAGGCGCAGGCGGCGCCCGCCAGCGCCACATACACGTCCGATCCGGCCAAGCCGGTGCCGTTCCTGCCGCGCCCGGTCAAGGGCCAGGGCTACGATGACAACCCCTGGCCGCAGTGGCTGGTCACCGACCAGCGTGAAGCGGCCACGCGCCCGGACGTGCTGACCTTCGTCAGCCAGGTGCTGGACGCACCGCTGCGCATCAGCGGCGCGCCCAGGGTCGCGCTGACCCTGTCCACGACCGGCAGCGATGGCGACTTCGTGGTCAAGCTGATCGATGTCTATCCCGACCAGACGCCGGCCGACCCGCAGATGGCCGGCTACCAGCTGATGGTCTCGGCCGACATCTTGCGCGGGCGCTACCGCGACAGCTTCGAGCATCCCAGCCCGATCCCGACCAATACCCCGGTCGGCATCCGCTTCGCCCTGCCCCAGGCCAACCACACCTTCCTGCCCGGCCACCGGGTGATGGTGCAGGTCCAATCCAGCTGGTTCCCGCTGTACGACCGCAACCCACAGACCTATGTGCCCAGCATCTTCCTGGCCCAGCCGCAGGACTACCGCAAGGCCACCATCACGGTGAAGCTGGGCGGTGCCGATGGCAGCGCGCTGGTGCTGCCGGTGGTCAGCGGGGGCGGCGCGGCAGCGGCCGAGTAAGGCGGCCTGCGAAGCGGCACACGGTCGCAGGAAGCGCCGTATCACGCCGCGTAGAATGAAGACAGCAACGTGAGAGCGAGGACCAAGTGATGGCAGCCGACCTTGAAACGATCCTCAACCAGGCGAAAAGCCTGTCCGAGCCCGACCGGGCCCGTTTGGCGCACGACCTGCTGGCAACCCTGGACGGGCAACCCGATGCCGACGCAGCGACGGCTTGGGAGCAGGAGGTGAGCCGTCGACTCGCGCAAGTGCGGAACGGAACGGCAAAGACGATTTCCCGCGAAGAATTTACCGAGCGCCTCAACAATCGCCCAAGGTAAGCTAAGGATGCCGACGCTCAAGATTCTCGCTGAGGCAGCCGAAGAAGCGGAGGCCCGCAAAGCGGCGCCGGCTTTGGACGAATTGTTAGGGCGCAACCCGCCAAACATCACTCGCACCCCACACCATCATTGTCGCGATCCAGCTTAGGCGCATATCCGGGGTCACCGCGACGCACCGGCGCCGCACCGGCGGCACGAGCCTCCGAGCAATTGGCAAACGGGCGGGACCCGCCGGCCGCCCGACTGGACGGCGCGAAACTCTGCCGTGGCGCGCTGGATGCGCGTGAACTCGACGCGCCGCCGCGATGGCAGTGGTATTCACCGGTCTTCCGATTGGTGTGGCAGCCCTCCGCGTTCAGGCCGCCAGGGTGAGCGAGCGCCATAACAGGTGCGACCAGAAAGAATATGGCTGCAAGGGAGCGAATGACGACGTGCATGTTTGGTGCCATTGCGCCCTACCGCCTGAATTAAGCCGACCTGCGAAGCAGGTTCCGCTTGAATGAATTGTTAGGCCTCACACCTATTTCCCCTTGAGCTTCATTTGACGAACCTCAATGGTCTTTGTGCTGGCTTGATAGGACAAGTAGCTCAAGACGCCGTAATTATTGATGATTTCGTCATCAAGCGGATCATCACCAGCCTTCTTTCTGAGCCATGCGGTTCCGAGGATGTCCTTAGTTCCGTCGATCTTTGCCGCGGCCCTGACGCAATCCCGAAGGATACGATCGATCTCTTTTGCGCCTGGGCGCCTCCCAACAAAAGCCACATTGACAATATTGGTATTTTGCCCCGACGCAGTACTCAGCTCTGCTTCCGTCTTGATTCCTTGCGCAGTTGTACAGGTGAGCTTCTTTGCCGGTTGTTTCGCACTCGCAGTACCAATGAGGGCAAATGCCATGAGGAAGATCAGTGCGGTGCCTCTCATTGGGATCTCCATGGTGGATGGGTGAGGCCTACGCCTGAGTCAAGCCGACTGGCGAAGCCAGTCGGCTTGACTGAACTGATAGGTGGGGATGCCGGAGTACCGTCACCGCTTGAGCCAAGCGTGCCACAACACCGCAGTCTTGTGTGCTTCGGAATAGTTTTTTACTTCCTTGATCGTCCGTATCGTCCGTGCCGTCTTGTCGTAGATGGTCGTCCTATTTCCCATGGCGCCTCGATTCGCGAAAAAGGGTATCCCTCTATGCCCAATGCTGCCGCGAGACGGCGCCAACCAAGTTCGTATTGGGTGTGTTTGGGAGCCGTCCGGCCCCGGACCTAGCCTTCCGAATCTTCACAAATGCTACCAATTCTGCATCGGATCCAGTCGTACCGGCTCTCGACCCACCCGCCAATTCGTTACCGAAGGTTATGGTAGATCCTTTGGTAGAGACGCAATCCAGGAAGGTCTGAAGGCCTTATATTCACTGGATTCATGGCGGAAGCGGTGGGATTCGAACCCACGAACGGTTGCCCGTTGCTGGTTTTCAAGACCAGTGCCTTCAACCACTCGGCCACGCTTCCGGTCAGACATCACGCGGGATTCCGCCCTTGCATTCTCGCATGTCGAGCCGGCCGGCCGGTACCGCCCAGGCCCTGGGTGGGCTCAGGAGGCCTGGCGCAGGCCCAGTTCGACCAGGCGTTCGACGCACTTGCCGCCGCAGTCCAGGCGCGAGTCCTCGATCTGCTGCGGCAGGTGCTCGGCCAGGTAGTCGATGAACACGCGCACCGCCGGCAGCATGCCGCGGCGCGAGGCGAACACCGCATGGCACACGCCCTGCGGCAGCGACCACTCGGGCAGCACCACCTCCAGCTCGCCGCTGCGGACCGCGTCGGCGCACACGGTTTCCGGCAGCATGGTGATGCCGTATCCGTCCTTGGCCATGGCCTTGAGCAGCGGGAAGTCGAAACCGGCCAGGCGCGGCTGCAGCTCGATCTTGCGCACCTGGTCATCGGGGCCGTGCAGTTCCCAGCGCTGGCGTGCCTCGTCCTCGCTCATCGACATGGTCACGTGCTCGACCAGGTCTTCCGGACGCTGCGGGCGGCCGGCACGCTGCAGGTACTTGGGGCTGGCCACCAGCAGTTCCTGGATCTGGCCGAAGCTGCGCATCACCAGGCTGCCGTCGTCATCGAGCTTGGCGCGCACGCGCAGGGCCACGTCGTAGCCCTCGTTGATGATGTCCACGCGGCGGTTGTTGACGTGCAGCTGCAGGCGGACCTTGGGGTACTTGTCCAGGAACCCCGGCAGGATCCTGGGCAGCTGCATCTGCGCCACCGCCACCGGCACGCTGACCCGGACCACGCCGCGTGGCTCGGCCGAGAGCCGATCGACCACTTCGCGCGCGGCCTGGGCTTCGGCCAGCATGGTCTGGGCGTGGCGATGCACGCTCATGCCCACGTCGGTGACCGCGAAACGGCGCGTGGAGCGCTGCAGCAGGCGCACCCCCATGTCGGTTTCCAGCTGGCTGATGCGCCGGCTCAGGCGCGACTTGGGAATGCCCAGCGCACGTTCGGCCGCGGCGAAGCCGCCGTGGTCCACGACCATGGCGAAGTAATAGAGGTCATTGAGGTCTTGCATGGCGCCATCCCGAATCTGGAACGATTCTCGCTATTTAACCACCCGCATCCCGCTGGCACAACGAAATCGGACCAAATTGGGCTGAATTCATTCCCACGCCCGCGGGGATGGCTCAGGCGATGCGCGCGATGCCGCCCATGTACGGGCGCAGCGCCTCGGGCACCTGGATGCTGCCGTCATCCTGCTGGTAGTTTTCCATCACCGCGATCAGGCAGCGGCCCACGGCCACGCCCGAGCCGTTGAGCGTGTGCACGCTCTCGGGCTTGCCGGTGGCCGGATTGCGCCAGCGTGCCTGCATGCGCCGGGCCTGGAACGCCTCGCAGTTGGAGATCGAGGAAATCTCGCGGTAGGTTTCCTGCGAGGGCAGCCAGACCTCCAGGTCGTAGGTCTTGGCCGCCGAGAAGCCCATGTCGCCGGCGCACAGCAGCATGCGGCGGTAGGGCAGGCCCAAGGTTTCCAGTACCACTTCGGCACAGCGGGTCATGCGCTCGTGCTCGTCGTCACTGTCCTGCGGGCGGGTGATGGCGACCAGCTCGACCTTTTCGAACTGGTGCTGGCGGATCATGCCGCGGGTGTCGCGGCCGTGGCTGCCGGCCTCGGCGCGGAAGCACATCGAGTGCGCGGTCATGCGCAGCGGCAGCGCGCTGTCCTCGACGATGCTGTCGCGCACGATGTTGGTCAGCGGCACTTCCGAGGTCGGGATCAGGTAGCGCGTGGCCTGGCCCACTTCGGTGCGGAACAGGTCCTCCTCGAACTTGGGCAGCTGGCCGGTGCCGCGCATCGACTCGGGGTTGACGATCACCGGGACGTTGACTTCCTGGTAGCCATGCGCGCCGGTATGCAGGTCCAGCATCAGCTGCGCCAAGGCCCGGTGCAGGCGTGCGATCGGCCCGCGCAACACGGTGAAGCGCGCCCCGGACAGCTTGGCCGCGGTATCGCCATCGAGCCAGCCGTTGCGTGCGCCCAGTTCGACATGGTCCTTGACCGGGAAATCGAAGCGGCGCGGCGTGCCCCAGCGGTGCTGCTCGACGTTGCCGGTTTCATCCAGGCCCGGCGGCACGCTGGCGTGCGGCAGGTTGGGGATGCCCATGGCGATGGCCTCGATCTGCGCGCGCAGCTGGTCCAGCTCGATTTCCGAGGCCTTGAGCTCCTCGCCGAAGCCGGCGACCTCGGCCAGCAGGGGCGCGACATCCTCGCCGCGGGCCTTGGCCTGGCCGATCGCCTTGGAATGGGCGTTGCGCAGGTGCTGCAGTTCCTGGGTACGCACCTGCAGCTGCTTGCGGCGAGCTTCCAGGGATTCCAGCGCGGACACGTCCAGGTCGAAACCGCGCGTTTGGCGCAGGCGCTGGGCAAGGTCGGCAGGCTGGTTGCGGAGCAGGACGGGATCAAGCATGGGCAAGGGCTGGCTGCACGTGGAAGAACCCTGGATTATCGCCTGTTCCACCCGCGCCCGTCCGCGGCCGGCGGCGCGTGATCGGGAACGGGCCGGCCGCTGTGCAAGAATCGCAGGCCGTTTCCGCCGCATTGCCCATGCCATGTCACCTGCCACGCCGCGCCGCCGCGCCTTCACCTTGCACCTGCCGCATCGCGCACTGTGGATCGCACTGGGCGCCTTCCTCGCCGGGCTGGCCCTGTTTGGCATCGTGTGGCTGAGCAACCGCAACGACGACGCCTTTTACTCGGTCAAGCCGGCCGACAAGAGCGGCGAGCAAGCCGCCATCGCGCCGCTGCCGGAACCCCTGGCCGCGCAGGACAGCGCCAGCGGCATGCAGGCCCCGGCGCCTGGCGTGCAGGCCAATGCCGCGCAGGCCAATGGCGACAGCAGCGCCCTGCCCCAGCCGGTGCTGGAAGAGGCGCCGGCCAGCGCCAGCAAGGCCCCTGCTGCGCAAGCGGCAACGACCGAGCGGCCCGACCGGGTGACGCCGCTGCCCATCGAGGGCCAAAGCCCGCCACCGACCTACCCGCCCGCGGCGCTGCGTCGCGGGGAGACCGGCACGGTGGTGCTGCGCATCCAGGTCGACGCGCAAGGCAGGCCCGGCGGCGTGGCCCTGATCCAGAGCAGCCGGTCGCGCGAGCTTGACCGGGCGGCAATGGAGGCGGTGCGCAAATGGCGCTTCGACCCGGCGATCGAGGACGGCGAACCGGTGCCCGCCGCGGTCGACATTCCGGTGGAGTTCAACCTGGAGCGTTGATCCAGGCAGCGGCATGAATCGCCTTTGGCAACGCTGAACTGCGCTGCATGCCGGCTCCAGGGTTTTACCGGCGTGTCACGTCACGAAAAACGGAATGCGTTCGGCAGCGGCAACCGCGCCCTGGACTGCGCCGCACTCCGCCGGCGACGCGTCACGGCACGGCCGTGCGGATGCCGCTGGCGCGGGGTTTCATTCCACCGGCAGGCTGATGAAGCTGGCCTGCTGCGGCGTGTGCCAGATGCGCTGGGTGGCCGTCTGGTAGTCGGCCGGCCTGGCGAAGAAGATGTTGTCCACGTAGGTCTGCGGGTTGCGGTCATACAGCGGAAACAGGCTGGACTGCACCTGGACCATGATTCGGTGGCCCTTGCCGAAGGTGTGGTTGGCGTTGGGCAGCTCGAAGTCGTAGGCCAGCGTCGCATTGGGCGTGATCGCCTTGGGATGCTCGAAGCGCTCGCGATAGCGGCCGCGGAAGATGGTGATGCCCACCGGCAGCTGGTAGCCGCCCATCTTCGGATCCGAAGCGACCTGGTCCGGGCCGACGTCGATCAGCTTGACCACCCAGTCGCTGTCGCTGCCGCTGGTGGAGGCCTGCAGGTTGACCTGCGGGCGGCCGGCGATCTTCAGCGGTTTGGCCAGCGGCTCGGAGACGTAGGTCAGCACGTCCGGCCGGCCATCGACGAAGCGCTGGTCCTTCACCAGCCAGCTCGTCCACATGTCGCGGTCGGCGAAGTCCACCGGGCGCGGCACGAACGGCACCGGCTTGGCCGGGTCGGACAGGTACGCGTCGTATTCGGCCTGGCCGGCGGCCGGGGCGTCGAACGAAAGCTTGCCGCCTGCGCCCAGGTACAGCGCCCTGGGCTTGGCCTTGCAGCCTTCGCTGCACACTTGCGGCCAGGATTTCAGGCGATCCCAGTGGTTGGCGCCGGTGTCGTAGATCAGCACCGGCGGCGTGTCGGCCCTGGGCGCGCCGTCGACCAGGTACTGGTTGAAGAACGGCAGCAGCACGTCGCGGCGAAACTGCAGCGCGGTGTCGCCATCCCACTTCAGGGCGCCCAGGCTGCTGCCGTCGTAGTTGACCTGGCTGTGGCGCCACGGGCCCATGACCAGGTAGTTCCTGTCGTTGCCCTTGTCGCGCGCCTCCATCGCCGCGTAGCTGTGGTTGGCGCCGTACATGTCCTCCTGGTCCCACAGGCCCTGCAGCCACATGGTCGGCACCCTGATCGGGGTCCTGGCCATCACCTTGTCCAGCGCCTGTTCCTGCCAGAACGCGTCGTAGGCGGGGTGCTCGGTCAGCTTGTGCCACCACGGCAGCTGCTCCAGCCCGGCGGCCCTGGCGTAGTCACCGGCCGAGCCGGCACGCAGGAAGTTGCTGTAGTCGTCGTAGCCTTGGCGGGCGATGCGGCTGCCCTTGCCGCGCTTGGACAGCTGGCCGGTGAAGTAGTCGAAGTTGATCTGGCGGAACGCGCCATAGCTGAACCAGTCATCGCCCATCCAGCCATCGACCATCGGACTCATCGGGCTGGCGACCTTCAACGCCGGATGCGGGTCGGTCAGTGCCATCACCACGGTGAAGCCTTCGTACGATGAGCCCAGCATGCCGACCTTGCCGTTGGACTGCTGGACGTGCTTGACCAGCCAGTCGATGGTGTCCCACGCATCGGTGGCATGGTCCACGTCGGTGCCGTTGAGCGGCCCCCTCAGCGGCCGGGTCATCACGTAGTCGCCCTGCGAGCCGTACTTGCCGCGCACGTCCTGGATCACCCGGATATAGCCTGCATCGACGAACACCTCATCACCCTGCGCCAGCAGGTTGCGCATGTGTGGCGACTCCATCCTCGCGGTGCGGCCATCGGCGTTGTACGGGGTGCGCGTGAGCAGCATCGGCGCATGGGTGGCGCCCCTGGGGATCACGATCACGGTGTGCAGCTTGACCCCGTCGCGCATGGGGATCTCCACCACGCGCTTGAGGTAATCGTTGGCCGCATCGGGTGCGACGAAGTCCTTGCCGGTGATGTCCGGGGTCATCGGCGCGGTCTGCGCCAGGCCGGCCACGGGCAGGGCCGCGGCAAGCAGCAGGGACAACAGCGAAGGAAGCAGCGCGGACTGACGCATCGTGGGGGCGTTCCTGCAAGATGACCGAGCCGACAGTCTATGCGCGGCGATTCCCCCTGGGGACCCCACTGATGGCACCCCTGCCGCCCGCACAGAGATCCGCTTCGGGGTGGATGCGTCGCGCGCACCGGCAGGTCTGGGGGACCCGCGTCAGAATGCGTAGCGCAGCTGTAGCTGGGCATAGCGGTAGTCGTAACCGCTATCGGTACTGCCGTTGATGGCCGGCATGTCGCTGTAGCCGGCGTCCAGCCGCAGCCACGCCTGTTTCCAGCGCGCGGTGTCCACGCCGAACTCAAGCAGGCGTGCCTGTCGCCACCCATCGCCACCGCTGCGCTGCCGGCCCAGGCCGCCGCGGGCAAACCATTGGTGGCCCCCCACGTAGCGGCGCCAGGCCAGCACGCCCAACGCCTGCCGGTAGTCGCCGGGAGCGAAGTAGTCGGCCTCGCCGGTGTGGCTGTCGTGGAAGTAGCGCGTGCGCAGTTGCAGGCTGAGGCCCTGCTGCGGCAACAATGCGAAGGTCAGGTTGGCGCGCACGTGCGTGCGCAGGTTGTCGCCGACGCCGAAGTCCTGGAGCCCGCCAAGCACGGTGCCACTCCAGCGCTCGGACAGGGGCAGGTCCAGCGCCGCGCCGGCATAGGTCTGGACCCAGCCATGGCGCACGCCCTGGCGCGTCTCCAGCACGTCACGCTCGGCGAAAAATTCCTTGCGATAGGCATCCTGGCTATGGATCGTGCCGCTGCCCAGCAGTCGGTGGCCGTTGCTACCCACCTTGCCCTCCCAGCGCCAGCTGCGCGCCGCGCCAGCGGCGTCCAGGTAGACACGCTGCTCCTGCTTGCGCCAGCCATCGCCGGAAAAGCGCGCGTCCTGGACCTGCACGCCGCTCCACTGGTCGGGGGCGGCGTAGCGCCAGTCCCAGCCCAGGCTGGTCTTGGTGGTGTGGTTGCCGTCCGAGTCGGAACTGGCCATCACCCCTGCCCGCGCAGCCTGCCGGTCCTGCGCCTGGGCCGCCGCGGCGGCCGGCACCAGCGCGCACACCATCGCCAGCGCCTTCAATGCATGGCTCATTTCGTTCCCCAGGTCTTGCGCAGGCCCAGGGCCTCCTTGGCGTAGCCCAGCACGCACACCGGCTGCAGGATCATCGTGTAGGCCAGGCTGTAGAACAGGAAGCCGGTGAAGTTGCGCCGCACCTTCAGGCCTTCTCTGCGGAACATCATCGCCTGCACGCGGAAGATCACCAGGTTCCAGATCATCGCCAGCGGCAGCACCAGCAAGGTCATCGGCCCGGCGATCCAGTACACGCCGAACAGCGCCAGCACCAGGCCGGGGATGAAGGCCAGCGTGTAGATCAGGTCCAGTGGCAGGAACAGCAGGTTCCACCAGATGAACAGCGTGCTCATGCGCGGCTTCAGCAGCAGGCCGCCATGGCGGGCGAAGGCCTCCATCAAGCCGCGCGACCAGCGCTGGCGCTGGCGCGAGAACTGCCTCAGCGTGGGCGGCACCTTGGTGAACAGGCAGGCGTCCTCGCAATAGCCGATCCGCGCGCCGGTCTTCAGCAGCGCCCAGGACAGGACGATGTCCTCGCCCACGCATTCGGGCCAGCCCCCGGCCTGGTTCAAGGCGGTGCGCGTATACAAGGAGAACGCGCCCTGGGCGACCAGGGTGCCGTGGTACATGCTCTGCACCCGCTTGACCGCGGCGATGCCATGGAAGTAGTCCCACTCCTGCGCGCGCGTGAGCAGGTTCTCGCGTGAGTTGGCCACCAGGACCGCACCAGCCACGGCCACGGTGTTGGGTGGATCGGACAGGTAACGGCCGACCAGTTTGCGCAGTGCGTCCGCGCGCAGGCAGCAGTCGCCATCGACGGTGATGACCAGTTCGCGCGCGGTTTCCCTCAGTCCACGGTTCAGCGCCTTGGACTTGCCCCCGTTGCGTGGCTGGGCCAGCACCCGGATCTGCAGGCCGGGCCGGGTGTGGATGCGCGCGGCTGCCTGCGCGATCACCAGGCTGTCGTCAGTGGATCCATCGTCGATGACGACCACTTCCACGTCTCCCGCATAATCCTGGCGGGCGAAGCTGGCCAGGGTCTCGGCAATGTTGTTGCCCTCGTTGTAGCAGGCCACCAGCACGCAGATGTCCGGATAGGCAGCCAGCGCCCGCCGCGGCGGGCGCCGGTCGGCCAGGATCGAACCGATCAGAAATGCGTTCATGAAGCCCGGGACATAGGCAATGAACGCGATCACCAGCAGTGCCAGCGCCAGGCCCAGCGGCTGGGACAGGTCATGCAGCCAGCGCATGGACAACACGACGCTGAGCACCGTCCACAGCAGCGCCACCACCAGGACCAGCGCGAATTTCGCGCGGACCGGGACATAGAAGTGCCGGGGCCGTCGCACGGGCACCGGTGCTCCGCCTGGCGCCGTGGGGGCGGCTTCCACGCCAAAGACGGGGGTATAAGTTTCAGGTTGCTGCATGGCCTTGCCAAGCGAGGGGGTGCCTCGCTTACGCATGTTTCATGCCAAATTCAAGCGCTTGATTCGCGGTTGGTGTCAGCGCCGTGAAGATGCGACATACGTCACTATTTGACGCAATGCACAACATCCATGCGCGAGAGCGATCCGCAGCCAGGTGGCCTCTGCCGCAGCGGGTTTCAGTCCACGCGGATCGGCACCCGGGTCTGGCCCTGTCCGTGGACGACGAAGCGCTCGACGGTGAGCGCTTCCAGGCCCATCGGCCCGTAGGAATGCAGGCGCGTGGTGGAAATGCCGATCTCCGCGCCCAGGCCGAGCTCGCCGCCGTCGGAGAACCGCGAGGACGCGTTGACCATCACCACCGCCGCGCGCAGTGCCGCGACGAAGGCGGTGGCGTTGGCTTCATCGGCGGTGGCGATCACCTCGGTGTGGTCCGAGCCGTAATGGCGGATGTGGGCGATCGCCTCGGCCAGGTCCGGGACCACGCGCACGGCCAGGATCAGGTCCAGGAATTCGGCGGCGTAGTCCTCCTCCGAGGCGGGCTTGGCCTCAGCCACCAGCCTGCGGGTGGCCTCATCGCCGCGCAGTTCAACGCCACGCGCCAGCAGCGCCCTGGCCGCCAGCGGCAGGAACACCGGCGCGATGTCCTGGTGCACCAGCAGCGTTTCTAATGAATTGCAGGCGCTCGGGCGCGAGACCTTGCCATCGACCAGCAGCTTGAGCGCCAGATCGACATCGGCGCTGGCATCGACGAACAGGTGGCACACGCCCTTGTAATGCTTGATCACCGGCACCCGCGCGTGCTCGGCGACGAAGCGGATCAGGCCTTCGCCGCCGCGCGGGATGGCCAGGTCGACGATGTCGCTCAGTTGCAGCAGCTCGAGCATGGTCTGCCGGCGCAGGTCGGTGACCAGGGTCAATGCGGCTTCGGGGACTGCGGCCTGGCGCAGCGCGCCTTGCAGGGCCTGCGCAATGGCGGTGTTGGAATGGATCGCCTCCGAGCCACCGCGCAGGATCACGCCGTTGCCGGCCTTGATGCACAGCGCTGCCGCATCGGCGGTCACGTTGGGCCGGGCCTCGTAGATCATCGCAATCACGCCCAGCGGCACCCGCACCTTGCTGACCTGGATGCCGTTGGGACGGGTGTCGCTGCGGGTGACCTGGCCGACCGGATCGGGCAAGGCGGCCACCTCGCGCAAGGCCGCGGCGATGCCGGCGATGCGTTCGGGATTGAGCATGAGCCGGTCGAGCATGGCGCTGCCGATGTCTTTTTCGCGCGCGGCCTGCAGGTCCTGTTCGTTGGCCGACAGGATCGCGTCCTGTTGGGTTTCCAGGGCCGAGGCCATCGCCTCCAACAGCGCGGCCTTGTCGGCCGAGGACAGCTGGGCCAGGGTCAGCGAGGCTTCGCGGCAGGCCAGCGCCTGGGTCTTGATGTCGCTCATCGTGGAGTCCTCGGAAGTGGAGCGGCGCTGGCCAACAGCACCAGGTCGTCGCGGTGGATCACGTTCTCACCATAGCTGTAGCCCAGCACGGCCTCGATGTCACGCGAATGGCGGCGGGCGATGCGGCGGATGTCGGCCGCCGAATACTGGGCGATGCCGCGCGCCAGCGGGCGCTGACCGTCGGCGTCGCCGGTGCGCACCAGCACCATGTCGCCGCGGCGGAAATCGCCTTCGGCGCCGGTCACGCCACCGGGCAGCAGCGATGCGCCCTTTTCGACCAGCGCCGCGGCGGCGCCGGCATCGATCAGGATCGCGCCCGGTTCGACCGGCGCGTGCCGCAGCCAGCCCTTGCGCGCGGCGATGCGGGTCTGCGCGGCATGGATGCGCGTGCCGCTCAGTCGGTCCTGCGCCAGGCCGCGCACGACCTCGGCATTGCGGCCGTTGAACAGGTAGGTCTCCACGCCGGCCGCACCGGCCTTGGCGGCGGCCTCCAGCTTGGTGCGCATGCCGCCGGTGCCGACACTGCTGCCGCTGCCGCCGGCCATGGCCAACACCTCCGGCGTCAGCAGCTGCACTTCATCCAGCGGGCGCGCGGCCGGGTTGCTGCGCGGATCGGCGGTGTACAGCCCATCGATGTCGGTGGCGATGAACAGGGCATCGGCATCGACCAGCGCGGCGACGATGGCCGCCAGGTTGTCGTTGTCGCCCAGCTTGAGCTCGTCCACCGAGACGGTGTCGTTCTCGTTGATCACCGGCAGGGTGCCCAATCGCAGCAATTCCAGCAGCGTGGCGCGCGCATTGAGGTAGCGGCGGCGATTGCGCAGGTCGTCGTGGGTCAGCAGCACCTGGGCGACCGGACGTTCGAAAAAACGCTGCCACAGCGCGATCAGCTGCGCCTGACCCAACGCGGCCAGCGCCTGGCGCGCGGCGATCGCCCCGCCCGCGTCGGCCACCCTGGGCACGATCGCCCGCCCGGCCGCGACCGCGCCGGAAGACACGATCACCACTTCGCGCCCGGCCTGCACGTGCGCCGAGACGAACTGCGCCAACCCCAGCGCGAAACGCGGCGACAGGCCCACGCCATCGGCGGCCAGCAGACTGCTGCCCACCTTGAGCACCGCCCGCCGCCAGGTCGGGATCGGCTGCGGGGTGAAAGGCGTGGCAACCAGGGAAGCGGTGTCGTTCATGCGCTCGATCGATGGGAGGGGTGGATTGCGATGCCGCGTGTCAGGCGGCGTATTCCATTATCAGTTCGACTCGGCACATCCATGTGCCTGCCCTTCGGGCCGGCTTCGCCCCTCACCCTTCCAACCCCTCCCACCGCGCCAGCAACACCTCCAGCTTCAAGTCCGCTGCCGCCCCCGGCGACACCCGCGCCGCCAGGCTGGCTTCCGGCGTACGCCCCTGCCCGGCAGTGTCCGAAGCCGCCGCAGCGGCCCGGTACGCCTCGCGAAACGGCACGCCCGCAATGGCTGCCTCAACCGCCACGTCCGTTGCATACATGCCCGAATCGATCGCCGCGCGCAGCTTGTCGGGCCGCCACTCCAGGTTGGCCAGCAGCGCCGGCAGCAGTTCCAGCGCCGCCAGGCCGCGGCCGAAGCCATGCACGATCGCGCCCTTGCTGCCCTGCAGGTCCCGGTGATAGCCCGAGGGCAGCGACAGCAGCTGTTCGATCCCGGTGCGCGCGGCGGCCACGCTGGCGTGGGTGGCGCGCATCAGCTCGATCACGTCCGGGTTGCGCTTGTTGGGCATGATCGAACTGCCGGTGGTGTACTGCGCCGGCAGCGCCACGAAGCCGTACTCGGCGCTGGTGAACAGCGACAGGTCCCAGGCGATGCGGCGCAGGTCCAGGGTGGCCGCGCCGAGGGCTTCCAGTGCGGCCAGTTCGAACTTGCCGCGCGAAAGCTGGGCGTAGATCGGTGAGACCTGCATCCGCGCAAAGCCCAGCGCGGCCGTGGTGTGCGCACGGTCCAGTGCCAGGTTGACGCCGTAGCCGGCCGCGGTCCCCAGCGGATTGCAGTCCACCAGCCGCAAGGTATCGGCCGCGCGCACCGCGTTGTCGATGAAGCCTTCGGCCCAGCCGGCCCACCACATGCCCGCCGAGGACACCACTGCGCGCTGGATATGGGTGTAGCCGGGAATCGGCAGGTCCTTTTCCGCCTCCGCGCGGTCCAGCGCCACTTTGGCGACCTCGCGGCTCAGCTGGGCCACGGCCTGCAGCTTGTCCTTCAGCCACAGACGGGTGGCCACCAGGATCTGGTCGTTGCGGCTGCGCCCGGTGTGGATCTTGCGACCGGCATCGCCCAGGCGTTCGGTCAGGCGCGCCTCGATGGCCGAATGGCAGTCTTCGTACTGCTCATCCAGCACGAACGCACCGCTGCGGAAATCGTCGGCCAGTATGGCCAGTTCGCGCTTGAGCCCATCCAGTTCTTCCGGCGAGAGGATGCCGATGTGCTGCAGGCCCTCGGCATGGGCGGTGCTGGCGGCGATGTCGTAGAGGAAGAACTCGCGGTCCAGGATCACGTCGTCACCGGCCAGGAAGGCCTGGATCTTCGCGTCCACTGCAACGCCGGGCTTTTGCCAGAGCAGGTTGGTCATTGGTGTTCTCCTGCGATGCCGGCCATTGCCAGCATCGATGCCTGTGTCTTGCTTGATGTGGGAGTCGCTTCAGCGGCGATGGGGTCCGAGGGGACAGCCCATCGCCGCTGAAGCGGCGCCCACGATTTCAATGCGCAATGGAGGTCAGCTCATCCAGGCCCAGGGCCAGGTTGAGGTTCTGCATGGCCTGGGTGGCCGCGCCCTTGAGCAGGTTGTCCAGGGTCGAGACGATGACCACGCGCTTGTTGCCCGGCGCAGTGGCGAACGCGCCGATCTGCACGCCGTGGCGGCCGGCGATGCGGCTGACCCACGGCGCTTCATCGATCACCTCGATCAGCGGCTCGCCGGCGTAACGGGCCTGGTAGCGCGCCTTGATGTCCTCGCGCGTCATCGGCTGCTGCAGCCACAGGTTGACGGTCATGGTGATGCCGCGGAAATGCGGCGCCACGTGCGGCATGAACTCCACCGGGAGGCCCAGTTGCGCGGAGACCTCGCGTTCGTGCAGGTGGTTGGTCAGCGCATACGGCATCAGGTTGTCGCGCAGCAGCGCCGGGTCGTTCCGGTCCGAAGGCGTGGTGCCGGCGCCGGAATAGCCCGACACGCCAAAGCACACCGGCGGGCCGGCCAGCTGGTCCAGCAGCGGCGCGATCGCCAGCTGCATCGCGGTGGCATAACAGCCCGGATTGCTGATGCGCCGCTGCCCGGCGTACTTGCCACGGGTCAGCTCGGGCAGGCCGTAGTACCAGCCCGGATCGAAGCGGTAATCGGCCGACAGGTCGACGATGATCGTCTGTGGCGCGGTGGCGTCGATCGCCTTGACGTAGGGCTCGGCCTTGCCGTTGGGCAGCGCCAGGATCACCGCGTCGGCGCCCTTGGCCGCGGCCGCATCGGGATCGAGGTTTTCATAGTGCAGCGGGCCGGCGTAGGCATCGCTGTGGTCGGCGACCGGCTGTCCGGCCAGTTCGCGCGAGGACACGAACGCCAGTTCCAGCTGCCGATGGTGGGCGATCAGCTTGATCAGCTCGGCGCCGGTATGGCCGCGTGCGCCGATGATGCCCACGGTAAAGCGCGTCTTGGAAGTCATTCAGCCCTCCAGGGTCGGCACGCGCGTGGCGCAGTGGGCCACGCACCGCTTGATCTGGTCGAAGTCGTCCATGCCATACCAGAACACCTTCCACTTCTCCTGCTTGAAGCAGCCGTCGGACTCGGCATAGTAGAAAATGTTGACCTGATTGTTGTGGCGCGAGCGCCAGAACAGCTGCGGGGTCTGCTCGCGCATCACGTTCCAGACCGCACGGCCCAGGCCTTCGCCCTGCGCGTCGTCGGACACCGCGAACTTGTCCAGGTACACCATGCCCGCGCCCTCGGTGAGGATGATCGCGGCACGATAGTTCTCGCTGACGTAGGCGCGCAGCAGCGGGGTCTTGTCGAAGTAATCCGGCACCAGGGTGCGGCGAAAGCTGGATTCGATCAGCGCCCTGAGCCTGGGCAGGTCCAGTTCATCCCAGGAGGTGGCCTTGAGCACGCGCTCGCCGCGCCGCACCAGGGTGCCCGAGCCCTTGTGGGTGAACAGCTCCTTGGCTAGGTCCGCCGGGCGGGTGATGGACACCGAGGATTCCATCGGCAGCTTGTCCAGCAGGTCCTTGATCTGCTCGATCTTGACCCGCATGCCACCGTGGATCCACGGCTGGGCGATCAGGTGCGCGTACTCGGTGGACAGGTTGATCGAGTCGATCACCTTGCCGTTCTGGTCCAGCAGGCCGCCGGTGCCGGTGAGGAAGATGATCTTGTACGGCTGCAGTTCGCGCACCAGCTCGTTGGCGGCAAAGTCGGCGTTGATGTTGAGGATCTGCCCGGACGGGGTTTCGCCCAGGCTGGTGATCACCGGGATCGAACCGGCCTGCAGGCTGGCCTCGATCGGCGCCAGGTTGACGCCCTTGACCTCACCGACCAGGCCATAGGTGTCCTGGTCCAGGTAGTCGGCTTCGAACACCCCGCCGGTGATCGAGGTGGCACGCGCGCCGGCGGCCTGCAGCGCCTCGACCAGCTTGAGGTTGGACGCCTGGAACACCTTGCGCACGATCGCCAGGGCCTTGGGCGAGGTCACGCGCAGACCATTGATGGTCTGCTTCTCGATCCCGGCGGCCGACAGTTCCGCATCCAGCTGCGGGCCGGCGCCGTGCAGCACGATCGGGGTCAGGCCGACCTCCTGCAGGAAGGTCAGTGAGGAGGTCAGGTCGTCCAGCTCGTCGCGCAGCACCGCGCCGCCGACCTTGACCACCGCAAAGCGCTTGGCATCGAGCTGCGAGAAACGCTTGAGGTACTGGCTGATTTCCTTGGCGCTGGCCATGCTCGAAAGCAGGCGGACGATGGTCTGGCGGGTCTGGGCGTGGCTGGCGGGAATGTTCACGGTGTGCGGTGGGGCTCTAAGAAGGTGGCGGGCGGCGCGCAGGCCGGCTTGGCGCGCTGGAGACTCAGCGCCCGTTGATGATGTGATGCACCGATTCGGCGTAGCGCTGCAGCTGTGCCAGGGCCACGAACTCATCGGCGGTGTGCGCCTGGGCGATATCGCCCGGGCCATAGACCAGCGCGGTGTAGCCAGCGGCCGAAAACAGCGAGGCCTCGGTCCAGAAATCCACCGCGTTGCCGATCGGCAGGTCCAGCGCATCGGCCACCTCGCGCGCAGCCAGGCGCTTGTCCTCGGCGCGGGCGATGTCGCCGGCCGGCAGACTCGGCCCGCGGAAGGTTTCGGTGAAGCCGGCCGCGGCCGGTTCGGCCAATCCTGCGAAGGTTTCCAGCAGCTGGTCCACGTCCATCGATGGCAACGGGCGGAAACCGAAGCGCAGCTCGGCCTGCGGCGCGATCATGTTGGCCTTGATCCCGCCTTCGAGCCGGCCGATGTTGAAGCGCAGCCCGGTCAGTCCGCCAAAACGCGCGTGGCTGAGCGATTGCACATGATCCAGCGCCCGGCAGCCCCAGCCGATGGCCTGGTGCAGCGCGCTGGCCGCCGGATCCTGCTCGCCCGCCGCATGCCCGGCGCGGCCGGCGAACTGCATCAGCACCGAACTGATCCCGCGATGGGCCAGCACTGCCTCACCCATCGTCGGCTCGGCCACCAGCACCGCCCTGTAGGGCAGGCCGCGCGCCAGGAACGCGGCGATGCAGCGCGGATCGTTGGCTTCCTCGTCGGAAGAAAACAGCAGCGCCGCATCGCCCTGGCCGGCGTTGACCGCAGTCAGCAGCGCGGCGGCCGCGCCCTTGATGTCGCACGCGCCCAGGCCGATCACGCGGTCCGATGCGCGCCGCAACACGTGCGGATCGGCGCTCCAGTGCGGCGAATCGGGCACCGTGTCCAGGTGCACGTTGAACAGGTACCGGGGCGCACCACGCACCGCATACAGGCTGACCGCGCCGGCGCCGTGGTCGATCACTTCCACGTTGAAGCCGGGCAGGTTCGCGCGCAGGTAATCGAAGATGCCGCCGGTGCCGATCGCACGCGGCGGGTTGCGGGTGTCGAAGGACACCAGCTTTTCCAGATGCTTCAGCGTGTGCTCGAGCAGGCAAGTCATCAACAAGGTCTCAAGTGGTGCAACGGGTCAGGCCGCGGCCGGCGGCTACACACGCATATCCCTGCGGGTCGTGTCGATTGCCATGGGTTTGGAAATCAAAGCAAGCACAGTGCGAACCGAATGAAGAACCGCCAACGCGACATGCAACGACACGCTCACTCCTCACTCCTCACCCCTGCATCGGCGCCATTGACCTGCGCATACAGCGTGGAACTCATGCCAAATAGCTTGATGAAGCCTTCGGCCTCTTCCACACCCCAGTCGGCCGACTGCGCGTAGGTGGCCCCCTTGGCGTTGAGGATGTGCGGCGATTTGACCGCGACCGCATCGACGCGACCGCCGCGGGTTTCCAGCACCACCTCGCCGTTGACCTTGGCCTGCGAGGATTGCAGGAACGCCTCCAGATCGGTCTTGAGCGGGTCGTGATAGAAGCCCTCGTAGACCAGCTCCACCCACTTGCGCGCCACTTCCGGCTTGAAGCGGTTCTGCTGCTTGGTCAGCACCGCTTCTTCCAGCGCCCGGTGCGCGGTCAGCAGCGAGACCAGGCCCGGGGCCTCGAACACGATCCGGCCCTTCAGCCCGATCACGGTGTCGCCGGTGTACACGCCGCGGCCCACGCCGTAGGCCGCAAACAGCGTGTTGAGCCTGGCCAGGAGCTTCTCGCCGGCCAGCTTTTCGCCATCCAGCGCCACCGCCTCGCCGTTGACGAAGGTCAGGGTCACCGACAGTGGGCTTTCTGGCCAGGCCGCGCGCGGCGCGCACCAGCCGCGCGCGCCTTCGCCCGGCGCTTCCCACCTGTCGATCTCGCCGCCGGACATGGTCAGGCCCAGCAGGTTCTCGTTGATGGTGTAGGCCTGCTGCTTGGCGCGCACGCCGAAGCCACGGTCTTGCAGATACTTCTGCTCGTAGGCGCGGGTCTGGGTGTGCTCCTTCTGGATCTCGCGGATCGGGGCGACGATCTGGTAATCGCCCAGCGCCTTGATCGCCAGGTCGAAGCGCACCTGGTCGTTGCCCATGCCGGTGCAGCCGTGCGCGATGGCCTTGGTGCCCAGCTCGGCGGCGCGCTTGAGCGCGGCCTCGACGATCAGGTAGCGATCGGACACCAGCAGCGGATACTGGCCCTGGTAGCCCTCCCCGGCCCACACGAACGGCTTGACGAAGCCGTTCCAGATCGCCGGGCCGCCATCGACGGTCACGTGGCTGGCCGCGCCCAGTTCGGCGGCACGCTTTTCGATGAAATCGCGTTCGTCGGCATCCACCCCACCGGTATCGGCAAACACGGTGTGCACCGCGTAGCCCTGCTCCTGCAGGTAGGGAATGCAGAAGCTGGTGTCCAGGCCGCCGGAAAAAGCCAGCACGATGTCTTTCGAGCCGGGACTGGGGACTCGGGACTCGGGATTGGAGGGGCTGGCTGGGTGCTGTGACATCGGAAAACTCCAGAAGGGAAAGTAGCGAAGCGAAAGGCCAGAACGGCGATGGGGCTTTACCGGTCCCGGGTCCCGGGCCCCGGGCCCCGAGTCGTCGCGCCCTGCGCGACCAGGGCCGCCATGATCGCCTTCTGCACGTGCAGTCGGTTCTCGGCCTCGTCGATGGCGATGCACTGCGGCGAATCCATCACCGCATCGGTGGCCTTGACGTTGCGGCGCAGCGGCAGGCAGTGGCTGAAGACGCCGTTGTTGGTCAGGGCCATCTTGGCCTGGTCCACGATGAAGTGCCTGTACTGCTCGCGGATCGGCTTTTCCCGCTCCCAGTTGCCGAAATACGGCAGCGCGCCCCAGCTCTTGGCGTAGACCACGTCGGCATTGGCGTAGGCGCTGTCGATGTCGTGGCTGACCTGGATCGAGCCGCCGCTTTCATCGACGTTGTCCCGCGCCCAGCCCATGTAGCGCTCATCAAGGATGTACTCGGGCGTCGGGCACAGCAGGGTCACGTCCATGCCCATGCGGGTGGCGATGGTCAGGGCCGAGTTGGCCACCGCAGTGTTGAGCGGCTTGGGATGGTAGGTCCAGGTCAGCACGTACTTCTTGCCGCGCAGGTCGCTGCTGCCGAAGTGTTCCTGCAGCGCCATGATGTGGGCCAGTTCCTGGCACGGATGGGTGATGGTCTCCATGTTGATGACCGGCACCGGGCAGTACCTGGCAAAGCTCTTGAGCACCCGGTCCTGGCGGTCGATCGCCCAATCCACGAACTTGGGGAATGCACGCACCGCGACCAGATCGGCATATCGGCCCAGCACCTGCGCCACCTCGGCGATGTGCTCCTCGGCCTCGCCGTCCATCACCGCGCCCAGGTCGAACTCGATCGGCCATGCATCCTTGCCCGGCTGCAGCACCACCGCGTGTCCGCCCAGCTGGAAGGTCCCCAGCTCGAAACTGGTGCGGGTGCGCATGGACGGGTTGAAGAACACCAGCGCCACCGACTTGCCTTTCAGCTCGTTGCCCAGCTTGTTGCGCTTGAACAGCGCAGCCTGGGTGAGCAGGGCGTCCAGGTCCGCACGGGACCAGTCCTGGGTGTTCAGGAAGTGCTTCAGGGCCATCGAATCATCCTTTGCGGCGAGGGCGGCGCGCGATGCGCGGTTGCGGGCGAAACCTTTCTGTCACGGAAAAACGAAAAAACCCAGCCTGCTGGCTGGGTTTTCCCGGTAAATGCAAGACGACCTCCGGTAACCCAGCTAGTTGCAGGCGTCCGGTCGACGGGCACGCGAGGTCATGCCCGAGGCCATCCGGGCCGAACTTGCGTGCTGGTGCGAAGAGGTCTTCATCGGGCGCGAATCCTCGCACGTGCGCATGTTGCGGCGCAAGGCTTGGCGCCGGGTGCGCGGGGTTTATGGATTGCCCGCGCGGATCTGGCCCGGCGCATAGGGCATCACCGACACCCGGATGCGCAACCGGTTGCCCGGATCCTCGGCCAGGCGCGAGCGGTACTTGCTGCCCTTGTAGACGTAATCCACGTCGTAGGCGATCGGCCGGCGGAACTCGCGCTCGACCGTGACCATCCTGCAGTTCTGCCCGGGCGCCGGCGGCGTGGCCGCCTGCGGGTTGGGCTCGGCCGCATCCTTGTCATCGCTGCCGAAGATGCCCTTGACCGAATCGACCATGCGCGCAATGCGGCCTTCTTCCCTGGGCTTGTCGGCGTCGGCATCGACGCTGGGCGCATCGGCCGGCCGATCGCACTGCTGCTCGTTGCGGCTGGCACGCAGGACCTGGTAGACCGGCTCGACCGAGAGCACCTGGGCGTAGTCGATGCGCACGTTTTCCATGGGAACCACCGTCGTCTGCTGGGCAAACGCGGCCGGCAGCGGGGCCGACAGGCAGGCAAGCAGGAGGGCACGGAAAGCTCGGGGGGGCATGCAGCGACACTAAGCAGCGGACGACCAGGTCGACGACGGCACAGTGTAGGCAGCGCGAAACACCCGGGGCTGAATCCGGGCTGTCAGCGATCCTGGCGGGTCGCTAGAATCGCGGATCTGCCTCTCACGTACGGCCCCCATGCCCCTGCAGCTGTTCAACACCCTGTCGCGCACCGTCGAACCGTTCGCCCCGCTGGACCCGGCCTGCCCCACCATGTATCTGTGCGGCCCGACGGTCTACAACTACGTGCACATCGGCAACGCCCGCGGCCCGGTGGTGTTCGGCGTGCTGGCCCAGCTGCTGCGTCGGCGCTACGGAAACCTGCGCTACGCGCGCAACATCACCGACGTGGACGACAAGATCAACGCCGCCGCTGCCGAACAGGGCGTGCCGATCGCCGCGATCACCGACAGGTTCACCGCCGCCTACCGCGCCGACATGGCCGCCCTGGGCGTGGCGCCGCCGGACATCGAGCCGCACGCCACCGCGCACATCCCGCAGATCATCACGATGATCGAGCAGCTGATCGAAGGCGGCCACGCCTACGCTGCCGACGGCCACGTGCTGTTCTCGGTGGACTCGTTCGACCGCTATGGCCAGCTCTCGCGCCGCGATCCGGACGAGATGCTGGCCGGCGCGCGGGTGGAGGTGGCACCGTACAAGCGGCACGCCGGCGACTTCGTGCTGTGGAAGCCCTCCACCGAGGAACTGCCCGGCTGGGATTCGCCGTGGGGCCGCGGCCGCCCGGGCTGGCACATCGAATGCTCGGCGATGGCCGCCGCGCATCTGGGCCCGACCCTCGACATCCATGCCGGCGGCGTGGATCTGCAGTTCCCGCATCACGAAAACGAAGTGGCGCAGAGCGAGTGCGCGCATGGCGGCCAGACCTTCGCCCGGTTCTGGTTGCACAACGGCATGCTCAACTTCGGCGGCACCAAGATGAGCAAGTCGATCGGCAACATCGAACGCGTGCACGACCTGCTGCAGCAGCACCCGCCCGAGGCGCTGCGCTACGCATTGCTGTCGGCGCATTACCGGCAGCCGCTGGAGTGGTCCGATGGCCTGATCGAGCAGAGCGTGCGTACCCTGGACCGCCTGTACGGGACGCTGCGCGATGTGGCCGATGTGCGGGCCGAAGGCGTGATCCCGGCCAGCATCGAGGCGGCGCTGGACGACGACCTCAATACGCCGCAGGCGCTGGCCGAGCTGGCGCGCATCGCCGGTCAGGTGCGCAGGGCCAGCGGCGATGGGCGCGCGGCGCTGAAGTCGCAGCTGCTCGGCGCCGGCCTGGCGCTGGGCCTGCTGCAGCAGGCGCCGGCCGAATGGTTCAGCCGCGGCACCTCCGGCGACGATGATGCGCGCATCCAGGCGCTGGTGGAGGCACGCAGCGCCGCCAAGGCCGCGCGCGACTTCGCCCGGGCCGATGCGATCCGCCAGCAACTGGCCGAACAAGGCGTATTGCTGGAAGACACCGCCCAGGGCGTGCGCTGGAAACGCGCATGAGCTTCAGCCGCGCCCATCCCGAGGCCAAGGCCTCGCTGGCTTCCCGCCTGCGCGGGAATGACGACTCGAGAGAATTCCGGCTGTGAATGACACCGTGTTTCCGATGGAACCCACCGCCGCCCAGGCACAGGCGGCGATCAAGGAAGAATTTGCGTTCTTCTCCGACTGGGCCGAACGCTACCAGTACCTGATCGACCTGGGCCGCAAGCTGCCCCCGTTCCCCGACGCGTGGAAGACCGAGGAGCACCGCCTGCTCGGCTGCCAGTCGATGGTCTGGATCGTGCCGCAGGGCGACGCGCAGCGGCTGGAGTTCCAAGCGGTGAGTGATTCGGCCATCGTCTCGGGCCTGATCTTCCTGGCGCTGCGCGTGTACTCGGGCCGGCCGGCGGCCGAGATCCTGGCCACCGAACCGGACTACATCGCCGACATCGGCCTGGCCAAGCACCTCTCGCCCACCCGCAGCAACGGCCTGGCCTCGCTGCTGGCCTTCATCCGCAAGACCGCCCAGGCCGCCGCGCCGCCCCCCAAAAAACCGTAGGGCGGGTCTTGACCCGCCATTGCCATGGCCGTTGAACCTGCATGGCGATCGAAACCCGCCATTGCCATGGCCGTTGAACCTGGCATGGCGATCGAAACCCGCCATTGCCATGGCCGTTGAACCTGGCATGGCGATCGAAACCCCACATCGCCATGGCCGTTGAACCGCGCATGGCGGGTCAAGACCCGCCCTACCAGATCAGATCGTCCGGCACCTGGTATTTGGGGTCGGCATACGGATCTTCCTCGGCGGTGGCATTGGGGTCCACGCGCAGGGCCACGGCCGGGGGGAACACCGCTTCCACTTCGTCCAGCAGGGCGGCAGTGACCAGCAGGTAGCGGCCGGCCTGCTGGACGATGCCCAACTGGCCCGCATTGAGCGCGCCGAGCTGTTCGGCGGTGACGTGGATGCGCTTGATCTTGCCGCCGTAGGGGAAGTGTCGCACCAGCTCGGCAGCCGGGTCATTGAGCGTCTTGCCTTCGATCAGGGCGTCGACCCTGGCCCGCGCCTCGCGGCGCAGGCGGGCCTGCTCCTGCTTGAGCCGCTCGGCCTCGATGCGCTCTTGCTTCTCGCGCTGGGCGCGGATCGCGTAGGCCTTGGCCAGGTCGATGTCCTCGCGCGAACGCGCCGGCCTGTTTGCCCCGCGCTGGCCACCGGGACGGCCCTGCGGCGTCGCCTTGTTGCCTGGCGCAGCACCGCTGCCCGACGGGTTGCCACCCGGCTTGCCACCGGCGTGCTGACGGCGCTCGTCCCTGGCGCCCGGCGGGCGCGGGCCCCGCGCCGGGTGCTGCGGGCGACCCGGGGGCTTGCCCCCGGGCTTGCGCTCGGCCGGGCGTTCGGACTTGGGCTCAGGCTTGGGCGCCGGCTTGAAACCCAGCCCCAGCAGCTGGTCTCGCAGTGAGTCTGTCATCGGTCCGGCTCTGGATCAGTAGTGCGGGGGCGGCGGCTCTTCGCCCGGGTCTGCATAGAGTTCGGTACGGACCTTGCGCAGGTCCGCGAGCAGGTGGCCGATCATGCCCGCGTTGCGGTTGCCTTCCGCACGTGCATCGGCCAGGGCCTGGCTCAACTCGGCCAGGGCGTGTTCCTGGAAGGCAAGCCTGGTCTCCAGCTCGACCAGGCGTTGCTCCAGCGCCTCGGGCAGGGCAGGGTCGGCCGGCTGCATTACTTGACGATGCCAATCAGTTCCACATCGAAGGTCAGGGTGGCATCCGGGCCGATCGGACCGCCCGGGGTGCCGGCCTGGCCGTAGGCCAGCGAGGCGGGAATCCAGAAGCGGTACTTGGAGCCAACCGGCATCAGCTGCAGGCCTTCGGTCCAGCCCGGCACGACGTTGGCCAACGGGAAGGTGGCCGGCTCGCCGCGCTGGTAGGAGCTGTCGAACACGGTACCGTCCAGCAGCTTGCCTTCGTAGTTCACGCGCACGGTGCTGGCGGCGGTCGGACGCTCGCCGCTGCCGGCGCGCAGGACCATGTACTGCAGGCCCGACGGGGTGGTGACCACGCCCTTGGCGGTCTTGTTCCTTGACAGGAACGCGGCACCTTCGTCGCGGTTGCGCTGCGCCTGGCCGGCCTGGCGCTCGCTGGCGTAGGACTGCACGGCCTGACGCGCCTGGTCCTCGGTCAACAGCGTGTTGCCCTTGGCGAACACGGTGCGCACGGCCTGCATCACCACCGGCAGGTCCACTTCATCCTTCAGCGGGGCCAGCTTGGGGCCGATCATGTAACCGCCGATCAGTGCACCGACGTCCTGCTTGTTGACGGCCGGAGGCTGGCTGCCCGGCGGCTGGCCCGGCGGCGTCTGCCCGGCCTTGGCGGCCAGGTTGGCGCGCAGCGCGGCGTCGGTGGCCTGGGCATCGGCTTCGCTCAGGGTCGGTTGCTCGCCCTTGAGGGCGCCCTGCAGCGCGGTCTGCAGGCTGGCCGGATCGATATAGTCGGCGACCGGGGCGAACGAGCGGCCGATGTCCATGCCGATGGCATAGCTGACCTTCTCGCGCTGGGTGTCCAGCGTCTGCTTCTCCTGCGCCACTGCGTTTCCTCCGATCAGGGCCGAGGCCAGGCACACGCCCGCCACCCAAGTGCCAAACGATTTCATCCGGTGCATTCCTCATGCGGCAAAAAGCGCCGGAGCATCCCGGCGCGACAGGCGCATATTGTGGCATGGGCGCATGCGGCAGGCAGAATCGCCGGCCTGTAGTGAAGGCCAGGCCCCGGGGTTTGCGAGTGAGCCGGCCACTTGCGTCCATGCGGGCTGGCGCCCGATGCGCCCCGCCCTGCCCTTGCCGAGCACAAGCCTTCGCCCCTGTTGACGACCTGTCTCCTTGTGTTGTAGTTTACTACAACACCATTAATCCAGGGCAGGGGACGCAATGGACAGCAGCCGCAAACGCTCCGCTACGATCTGGCTCGGCCTGACCTTGCTGGCCTTGGCCGTGGCCGGCCTGATGGCACAGGTCCATCGGCAGCAGGCCGCCGCCACGACCGAGACGGTGCTGCAACCGGTGCTGGACACCCGCCCGGGCACGCGCCCTTCCCCCGCCCAGGACGCCGCCCACCCTCGGCGTCCCGCACTGTCGATGCCCTACTTCTCATTCGCCCGTCTGTTGCGACCCGGGAGCTGAAACCCATGACATCCGTCCAGTGGAGCGACCGCGCTCCCATCTACCGTCAACTCAAGGAGAAAGTCATCGCCATGATGCTCGATGGTGAACTCAAGCCCGGCGATGCGCTGCCTTCGGTGCGCCAGGTCGCGGCCGACTACCAGCTCAACCCGATCACCGTTTCGCGCGCCTACCAGGAACTGGCCGACGAAGGCCTGGTCGAGAAACGCCGCGGCCTGGGCATGTTCGTCACCGAGCAGGCGGCCAGGAAACTGCTGGCCACCGAGCGGGTGCGCTTCCTGACCGAAGAATGGCCGGCCGTGGCCACGCGCATCGCGCGCCTGGGACTGAAGCTGGAAGACCTGCCCAAGGGAGACAAACCATGAACGCGGCGATCGCACCGGTCGTGCAGGCCCAGGGCCTGCGCAAGACCTACCGCAACAAGACCGCCCTGGACGGCGCCAGTTTCACCATCGAAGCCGGGCGCATCGTGGGCCTGATCGGCCCCAACGGCGCCGGCAAGACCACCGCGCTCAAGGCCATCCTGGGCCTGACCCCGTTCCAGGGCGAGCTGCAGGTGCTGGGCATGGACCCGCGCAGCAGCCGCGACGCGCTGATGAACGATGTGTGCTTCATCGCCGACGTGGCCGTGCTGCCGCGCTGGATAAAGGTTTCCGAGGCGATCGACTTCGTCGACGGCGTGCATCCGCGCTTCGATCGCGCCAGGTGCGAGCGCTTTCTGGCCGGTACCCAGCTCAAGCCCAACCTGCGCGTGCGCGAAATGTCCAAGGGCATGATCGTGCAGCTGCACCTGGCCCTGGTGATGGCCATCGACGCGCGCCTGCTGGTCCTGGACGAGCCGACCCTGGGCCTGGACGTCCTCTACCGCAAGCAGTTCTACCAGCGTCTGCTGGAGGACTACTTCGACGAGCACAAGACCATCATCGTCACCACCCACCAGGTGGAGGAGATCGAGCACATCCTGACCGACGTGATGTTCATCCGCGACGGCAGGATCGCCCTGGCCGCCAGCATGGACCAGGTCGCCACCCGCTACACCGAGGTGCTGGTGTCCGAGGCCGCCGCGGCGCAGGCGCGTGCCCTCCATCCCATCGACCAGCGCGCCCTGCCCTTTGGCAAGACCGTGATGCTGTTCGATGGCCAGTTGCCCGATGGCACGCCTTCGGGGGTGACCCGCGAACAACTCGCCGCGTTCGGCGAAACCCGCAACCCCGGCCTGGCCGACCTGTTCGTGGCCATCATGAAAGGAACCTATGCATGAACGCCCCTGCCCGCACTCTGACCAAGCCCGGCGTGTTCGGCTGGCTGCTGCGCCGCGAATACTGGGAAAACCGCGGCGGCTTCCTTTGGGCCCAGTTGATCACCGCCGGCATCATCCTGGTGTTTGCCGCGCTGGGTGCGGTGATTGGTGCGATCCAGCTGCGCGGCAAGATGCCGGGCGACTCGGTCCCCTCCAACTTCGACGGACTGGCCCAGGGCTTCGGCGCCACCGGCGATTTCGCCCTGCTGGCCGGCTTTGCCATCGCCGGGGTCGTGGTCGCCTTCGTGGTGTTCTTCTACTGCTTAGGCAGCCTGTACAACGACCGCAACGACCGCAGCGTGCTGTTCTGGAAGTCGCTGCCGGTGTCCGATGCGATGACCGTGGCGTCCAAGCTGACCTGGGCCCTGCTGCTGACCCAGATCATCTCGCTGGTGGTCGGCCTGCTGATCGGCCTGGGGCTGTGGGTGATCATCGCCCTGTCCTCATCGTTCGCCGGGATGCCAGGGGCCGGCGCGATCTTTACCGCCTCCCATCCGTTCCGGGTGATCGGCACCATGCTGACGACCCTGCCGATCTATGTGCTGTGGTCGCTGCCGGCCATCGGCTGGCTGATGCTGTGCTCGGCCTGGGCCAGGCGCGTGCCGTTCCTGTGGGCGGTGCTGGTGCCGCTGCTGGCCTGCATCGTGATCAGCATCATGGGCGCCATGCCCGGTCTGAGCTTGCCACTGGGTGGGGTGTGGTACGTGGTGATGTACCGCGGCCTGCTCAGCGTGCTGCCGGGCACCTGGATTCCGGCCGAAACGGCCCGCCACGAGACGGTGGAAAGTGCCAGCCGCCAGATCGACAGCCCGGCCGGCATGCTGGACATGGTCCTGCACCACACCAGCAATCCGTCCATCTATGCCAACCCCGACCTGTGGATCGGCGTGGTGGTGGGCATCGTCCTGATCACGCTGGCCGTGATCGTCCGCCGTCGCCGCGACGACGCCTGAACCTTCCAGGGAGCTTGACCATGAAGTCCACGAACCGTTTCCTGCTGATCCCGGCCCTGGCGGCCGCATGGTTGGCCGCCCCACTGCTGGCCAGCGCCGAGGACGGGCACTGCAAGTTCTCAGAGCCGCGTTCGCTGAAGCTGGACCTTGCCGGGGCCACGTCCGTGCTGTTCGAGGTCGGCTCCAGTGGCCTCAAGCTCAAGGCCGCCGCGGGCGCCGACAATGCCTTGGCTGGCCGGGCCTGCGCCAGTAGCCAGGACCTGCTCAAGGGCCTGATCGTGACCCAGAAGCGGTCGGACGACAAACTCATTGTCAGCCTGACCGAGGACCGGCCCATCAGGATCAGCTTCGGCAGCAGCTATTCCTACCTGGACCTGACGGGCGCAGTGCCCAACGACGTGTTGGTCCAGCTGGACGTCGGCTCGGGCGATGCGACCCTCAGCGGCGCCAGGGCCGCCAGCGCCGACGTGGGCTCGGGCGATGTCGACCTGCACGACATCGCCGGCCTGGTCACCGCCAAGATCGGCTCGGGCGCCCTGAAACTCAATGGCGCCGGTGCGCTCAAGGTGCTGAGCATCGGCTCGGGCGAGCTGGAAGCCGCCCGCGTCGCCGGCAAGGCCGAGCTCGGCAGCGTCGGCTCCGGCGATCTGACCCTCAATGGCGTCGGTGGCGGCGTCTCCTTGAGGTCGATCGGCTCGGGCGACGTGGACCTGCACGATGTCACCGGCGATGTCGAGGTTGGCGCGATCGGCTCGGGCGAGCTGACCATCCGCAACGTGCGCGGCAATCTGACCGTCCACAGCCGCGGCAGCGGCGACCTCGACCAGCGCGGCGTGACCGGCACGGTCCAGGTGCCCGAAGAACACTGATCTTCCGCTGTTTCCTACCACCAGGAGCACCACGCCATGACCACCCAACTGTTGCGCACCCTGCTGGCGACCACTCTGCTGACCCTGGCCGCATGCCAGCCAAGCACCGGCAACGGCGGCCTCGCCCAAGGCATCAACCAAGCCCAGAAGGGCCTGCAGAAAGCCTCCGAGGAAATGGAGAACGCCAGGCAGGAAATCGCCCAGGCCCAGCACAAGCTGGACACCGAGAACATGTCGCTCGGCGACAGTCGCCCCGGCCTGCCCAAGGCCGAAGTCACGCCCGCCGGCGAACTGCTGGTCGATGGCAAGCCGGTGGCGATGACGCCTGCGCAGAAGGCGCTGGGCCTGGCCTATCGCACCCAGCTGCAGGGCGTGGCCAGCGATGGCATCGCCATCGGCATGGAAGGCGCCAGGCTGGGCATCGATGCGGCCGCTGCGGCGCTGAAGGGCCTGATGAACGGCGATGGCGGCCAAGCGGCCGGCAAGCAGACCGAAGCCATCGCCAGGGAACGGATCCAGCCGCAGGTCGCGCGCCTGTGCGCGCGCCTGCCCGCACTGCTCCAGGCCCAGCAGGCCTGGGCCGCGGCGCAGCCGGAGTTTCGCCCCTACGCCACGATGGACCAGTCTGACGTGGATGACTGCAAGGACAAGGGCATCGTCAACCTGTGACAGCGGCCGGGACGTTTGCGCAGGTCCCGGTCGATGGCTCGCTTACAATCGGCCCATGCACATTCCGACCAAGCCCTTTCTGCTTGCCGCCCTGGCCGCCCTCTCGCTGGCAGCCTGCGGTGGCGGCGACGACAAGGCCGCACTGTCGCGCGCCGAGCGCGCCAGGCCTGCCACCTCGGTGACGACGATGCAGGTGTCCATGCGCCAGCCGCCCGGCGCGGCGGTGAGCATCGGCCCCGACGGCACGCTGAAGATCGACGATGTGGTGTTGCCGCAACCGCCGGAAAAACGGCAGCAGCTGCAGAACTACTTCGGCCAGCTGCAGATGCGCCGCCAGCAGGCGCTGCCGCAGCTGCAGGCCAGCGGCGGCATGCCGGTCACCATCGCGCCCGATGCCCAGCTCAAGCCGCTGCAGGAACGGCTGATGGCCGACTTCCCCGAGCTGCGCCCCTACCAGGACAGTCTTGAAACCATCCGGCTGGAAGCGCGATAGGCGATTGCCGCGCATTGGACGCGAGTGCAAAAGCCGGTGCTGACGCCGGCTTTTTTCGGGTCGGTCGAACGCCCCGGCTCCTCCGCGCGGCGACAAGGGGCGTGGATCGGCACGCGTCGAACGGTGCGATCGTCATTCCCGCGCAGACGGGAGATGCTTTTCAAAAGCCTGGTGAGCCTCTTGCGAAATTCCCCGACGAGGCTGATTTTCTCACCGGCGATAGCGGTGAAAAGAGTAGAGCGGGTGTTGTCATTGAAGGCATGATGGAGTTGTCGAGGACTCACCAGCACCGGCCGAATGAATACTGCCCTGCGCGAACGCCTGACGCCATTCCACCGCCGCGACGGATGTCATTTCGCGGTGCGTTCATGGTTCTCGCGCGCACAGGCCGAAACGAGATGGGCGTGAAGGACGGGGGATGCCTTGGTGCGCGTGCCGTCCGCTCCGCGGTGGCGGCGGCCGTGCTTGTTGTTGCCACTGGCTTGGCGTAGAAGTGGAAGCGTCTGGATTTCGGGCATCCACCGTCAGCAGGCCGGCCAATGAAATATCTCGCCTTGTTCGTCTTGATTGTCGTCGTGCTGGCGGCCTGGGCCGGCGTGACCGGCACGGATACCGGATGGTGGCCTGGATCGCACGCCGGACAATTCCAGGGCATGCACCATGGCATGCACGGCATGATGGGGCGGCCTCGCGAGGCTGTTCCCGTCGATGCGCCGGCGGCGCTCGACCAGTACGCATGCAGCTCCTGTCACGCGCTGCATGATGGCGGTGTGGGGCCGGCGTTTGCCTGGATCGCATGGCGCTATCAGGGACAGCCCGGTGCCCAGGACGCGGTGGCGTCATTCATCACGCAGGGTGGGCAGGGGGGGCCCTGGGGCGGCGTGATGCCGAACCTTGCGGTGCCCCCGGCGCAGGCGCGCGAGTTGGCGCAATGGATTCTCGCGCTGCCGCCCGAGGTGCCACCCGATCCCCAGCGCTTTCGGCCGCAGTAGCCCGCTGGGTGGGCGTGGACATCTTCTTCGTGCTCAGCGGCTTCCTGATCGGCAGCCAGCTGCCGGCGCCGCTGGTGCGCGGCTGGACCTGATCTCGGCGTGGTTGGAGATCTCCTGCGGGCGCAGCACGATGCGCTGGCGGTAAGGAAGGCGCCAGACCAGGCTGGACCACCAGAGACGCTCGACATGTTGTTCGCGTTCGCGCTGGCGTTGCCTCCTGGCGGCACCTGGGCCCAGGAAACCGCGCCGACGCCCACGGTGACCGTCGGCGACACCTTGCCGCCGGGCGCTGCCCTCGCGCCCGGCCGCAACCAGAACTTTCATCGAGCCTGGTCGATCGCAGCAGCACGCCAGCGAACGTCTGGATCGGCCCGCGTTTCCACGACGAGCCGGCGAAAGTGCGTTGCAACCCGCCGGCGCGCGAGCGCTTGGGCCTGCGCATGCTCACCGGCACCTTCAGCGCGGCGAGCGTGGCCAATGGCGCTGTTGCTCGCCTGTTTCGCCGCGATGCGTGAGGCGTGTGGCGTGAGGCATTAGCCTGCCCGCGCGTGGCCGCAGCAGACGCGGCCATTCACTGGCCCGGATGGTAGCTGCGCTCGGTGTGGCCCTTCAGTTGCTCCGGCCAGAAGTACACCTCGCGCAGGTTGCCGATGGTGTAGCGCTCGGCCTGGTCGTTGAAGTGCTTCGATTCCGGCTGGCCGCTCTCGCCGCCAGCGGTGATCGCGCGGGCGCTCACCCTGGGGCCGAACTCCACCACCGCCACGAAGCTGTTGCCGCTGGTGCCGTAGTAGCGCCGGGTGCCCGGCCAGCGATGCGCGCCGAAGGAGGCCAGCGAGCCCCAGCGCGAGGAGGTGAACGGTACCGGGGTGCTTGGCTTGCCGTCGTCGAACGGTTGCCCGATGGCGCCGGTGAGGCGCTGGAAGCGGTTCACCTCGCCCCACGGCACGCCCCAGTGGCCGAAGTCGCGCTGCAGTCGGTCCACCGCTTCGGCCAGCGCATGCAGGCGTTGCTGCGGGCCGGCCTTTTCGGCCATCACCTCGTAGATCGACAGGCCTTCGGCGGTGTCCGCCTTGCTCACTTCGTCCCACAGCGTATCGCCCCAGAACACCGCCAGCGTGGTCGGCATCGAGGCGATGCCCCAGCGGTAGTCCCACGGGCGCAGCAGGGCGATCGGGCCGCGCAGCTTCGCTTTCAGCGGGTCGCTGGCCGGCAGCGCATCGTAGTCGCCGATCAGCACCGGCAACTGGCGCGCGAACGCAGGCAGGTAGGGGTCGAATGCCATGGCGATCAGCGACGAGCGCGTCACGTCCCTGGCACCGGTGAGCAGGCGCGTGGCGTGCAGGCCGCGCGGGTTCTCGCCGAAGGTGTCCATGTAACGCGGGAAGTCGGCCTGCTTGGGGCTGTTGGGCCCGGCGGCCGAGTAGGGCCAGTCGTTGGTGTTGAAGGCCCAGCCGTTCGGCGGGTTCACCACCTGCGGCAGCTGGTCCAGCGGGGTGAGGCCGCGCCAGTCGGTGGCCGGGTCCGCGCCGTCCACCGGCTTGGTGTAGTCGAAGCGGTCGTCGCGCCGGGGCACGAACTGCGGCATCAGGAAGGCGATCTGGCCCTTGTCGTCGGCCAAGAGCGTGTTGTTGGACGAGTTGGCCTTGAGCTCGGCCACCTTCATGTAGCTGGCCAGGTCGTGCGTTTTGGTGCGCAGCCAGCTCTGCTGCAGCGCCGGGATCGGCGTGTTCATCAGCGCCTGGGCAATCCACTTCTCGCCGTCCTTGCGCACGATCGGGCCGTGGTGGGTGAAGTACGCGGTGAAGCTGCGCCGGGACAGCGTGCCGTCCGCGGTGCGGTAAGGCACGCTGATCTGGCGCGTGGTGACCGCGCGCAGCTCGCTGCCGTAGCGATAGAACGGCTTGCCGTCCTTGCGCACGATGGTCTCGGCGAACTCGTCCACCGCGTCCAGTCCGGTGGAGGTGTGCATCCAGCCCACGTGCTGGTTGAAGCCCTGGTAGATGAAGAACTGGCCCCAGGTGACCGCGCCGTAGGCGTCGAGCCCTTCGTCGCTGGACATCTGCAGCTCGGAGCGAAAGAAGAACGAGGTGTGCGGATTGATCAGCAGCAGGGCGTGGCCGTCGGCGGTGAGCTTGGGCGCGATGGCGATGCCGTTGGAGCCGGTCGGCTCGACCCAGCTCGGATGCGTCTGGAGGGTCGCCAACGGCGCATCGCCGCTCTGGCCGTAGAAGTCCTTGAGCTGCTTGAGGTCGACCCGCTCGATGTCGCCGCCGATGCTGCCCTCGGTGAAGGAAAGCGCCATCCACGGCTCGAAGTGGGTGATCACTTCGGGGTGCACCTGCGGATGGGTGGCGAGGTAGTGGTTCAGGCCATCGGCCCAGGCGTCCATCAGCCGGCGCAGCCAGGCCGGACTCTGCGCGTAAAGCTTCTTCAGCTCCACCGGATCGATGAACAGCTTCTGCCGCAGGTCCAGCCAGATCGCAGAATCGCCCTTGACCTCGGCCATGCGTCCGAGCGAGAGCAGGTAGTTGGTTTCCACGCGGTGGAAGTCGTCCTCGGCCTGCGCGTAGGCCATGCCGAACACGGCGTCGGCATCGGTGGTGCCGCGCACGTGGGCGATGCCCCAGTCGTCGCGGGTGATCGTCACCGCCTGCGCCTGGCGCTGCATGCGCGCCTGCGCGGTGTCGCTGGCATGGGCCGGTGCGCCGCCCAGCAGGCCAATGACCAGTGCGAGCGCCGCGGTGGCGATGCGGGCAGGGTGTCGCGGCGCGCGGGACGCGGAACGGATCGACATGGAGTTTCCCCTTCGGTCGGCAAGCCCCCTGTTTTAACGCACCCGGTCGCGCTTGGCGACAGCCATCACGCCCCGGTGGGCGCCTGCCTCGGCAACCCGCGCGGCAGTTCCGCCACGTAAGTCGTCATTGCCTCTGCCACCGGTCGACCGCGCGCGTCCGGCCCCGCGTCGCACGCTTAGGCGTTCGATCAACCCGGCTTGCCGAGGATGCCGCCCCTGGTCAGCGCGGCCGGGTCCAGCAGCGGCTTGAGTTCGGCCTGGCTCATGCCGGTGACCTCGATGGCCACCTCCAGCACCGGGCGATTCTCCCGGTAGGCCTGCTTGGCGATCGCCGCGCCCTTTTCATAGCCGATCACCGGATTGAGCGCGGTCACCAGGATCGGGTTGCGGTCCAGTGCGCGGCGCACGTTGTCCTGCCGCACGCTCAACCCGGCGATGGCCGAGTCGGCCAGCAGGCGCGAGACGTTGGCCAGCAGCTGCACCGATTCGAGCAGGTTGGCGGCGATCAGCGGCAGGGTCACGTTGAGCTGGAAGTTGCCGGTCTGGCCGGCGACGGTGATCGCGGTGTGGTGGCCGATGACCTGCGCGCAGACCATCACCGTGGCCTCGGGGATCACCGGATTGACCTTGCCCGGCATGATCGAGCTGCCCGGCTGCAGCGCCGGCAGCTCGATCTCGCCCAGGCCGGCCAGCGGCCCGGAATTCATCCAGCGCAGGTCGTTGGCGATCTTGATCAGGGCCACGGCCAGCGCGTTGAACTGGCCTGACAGCTCCACCGCATCGTCCTGCGCGGCCAGCCCCTCGAACTTGTTGTCGGCGCTTTCGAACCTGGTCCCGGTCATCTCGCTCAGCGCCTTGGCGACCTGCTTGCCGAAACGCGGATCGGCATTGATGCCGGTGCCGATCGCGGTGCCGCCCAGCGGCAGCCGGCGCAGGCGCTTGAGTGCGTCGGTGATGCGCGCCTGCGCCGATTCCAGTTGCGCGGCCCAGGCGCCGAATTCCTGAGCGAAGGTCAGCGGCATGGCGTCCATCAGGTGGGTGCGCCCGGTCTTGACAATCTTGCCCAGCGCCTTGCCGCGCGTCTGGATGGTCTTGCGCAGGTGCGCCAGCGCCGGCAGCAGGTCCTCGACCACCGCCAGCTGGGCCGACACGCGGATCGCGGTGGGCACCACGTCATTGGAACTCTGGCCCAGGTTGACGTGGTCGTTGGGATGCACGGCGAGCTTGCCCTGACCCTGCCCGGACATGCGCGCAGCCAGGTTGGCAATGACCTCGTTGGCATTCATGTTGGACGAGGTGCCCGAACCGGTCTGGTAGATGTCGATCGGGAAATGCGCGTCGTAGCCGCCCTCGGCCACTTCCAGGGCGGCCTTGCGCACCGCCTTGGCGGTGGCCTTGGGCAGCAGGCCCAGCTCGGCGTTGACCTCGGCGGCGGCCGCCTTGATCAGACCCAGCGCGCGGATGAAGCCGCGCGGCATCGGCCGGCCGGAAATGGGGAAGTTCTGCACCGCGCGCTGGGTCTGGGCACCCCACAGCGCCGCTTCGGGGACCTGCAGCTCGCCCATGCTGTCGTGTTCGAGTCGGACTTTTTGCGGCATCAGCGTGTTTCCTTGTGGACAAGGTTACGGCTGGCACGCGGTGGTCAGTCCGCAACGGCTGGCTTGAAGCGGCGCAGGATACGCCCCCGGCGCGTGAGCGGACGACAGCGGTAGACTGTGCGGCCTTGCCCGGCCCGCCTGGCTGCCCTCCCACGCGCCGCGCCCGCACCGGTTTCCCCCTCGTCAGTTGCCCTTCCAGATGACCCACGCCAGCCTGCTCGCCCTGTCCCCGCTCGACGGCCGCTACGCCGCCAAGGTGGACGCCCTGCGCCCGATCTTCTCCGAATACGGCCTGATCCGCGCCCGCATCAGGGTCGAGGTGGAATGGCTGCTGGCCCTGGCCGCCGAACCGGGCATCACCGAACTGGCCCCGTTCGCCCCGGCACAGATCCACAAGCTGCGCGCCCTGGCCGAGCAGTTCAGCGTCGAGCAGGCCGCGCGGGTCAAGCAGATCGAGCGCACCACCAACCACGACGTCAAGGCGGTGGAGTACTTCATCAAGGAGCAGCTCGCCGATGACCCGGCGCTGGGCCCGGCACTGGAATTTGTCCATTTCGCCTGCACCAGCGAGGACATCAACAACCTGTCCTACGGCCTGATGCTCAGCCAGGCCCGGCGCGAGGTGCTGCTGCCCAGCCTGGAAGGCATCGCCGCCAGCCTGCGCGCCCTGGCCCACGCCCAGGCCGAGCAGCCGATGCTGGCCCGCACCCACGGCCAGACCGCCTCGCCGACCACCCTGGGCAAGGAAATGGCCAACGTCGTGGCGCGCCTGGAGCGCCAGATCAGGCAGATCGCCGCGGTCGAACTGACCGCCAAGATCAACGGCGCGGTCGGCAACTACAACGCCCATGTGGTGAGCTACCCGCAGGTGGACTGGCCGGCCTTCGCGCAGCGCTTCGTCGAGGGCCTGGGGCTGGTGTTCAACCCGTACACCACCCAGATCGAGCCGCACGACAGCCTGGCCGAGCTGGGCGATGCCAGCCGCCGCGCCAACACGATCCTGATCGACCTGGCCCGCGATATCTGGGGCTACATCTCGCTGGGCTACTTCAGGCAGCGGTTGAAGGAAGGCGAAGTCGGCTCCTCGACCATGCCGCACAAGGTCAACCCGATCGACTTCGAGAACGCCGAGGGCAACTTCGGGGTGGCCAATGCCTTGTTCGAGCACTTCAGCGCCAAGCTGCCGATCAGCCGCTGGCAGCGCGACCTGACCGACTCGACCGTGCTGCGCGGCCTGGGCACCGCCTTCGGCCATACCCTGGTGGCACTGGATTCGCTGGCCAAGGGCCTGGGCAAACTCACCGTGGCACCCGAGCGCCTGGACGCCGACCTGGACGCGGCCTGGGAAGTCCTGGCCGAAGCGGTGCAGACGGTGATGCGCCGTCACGGCCTGCCCAATCCCTACGAACAGCTCAAGGCGCTGACCCGCGGCCAGGGCATCACCGCCGAATCGATGCGCGGCTTCATCGAATCGCTGGAGCTGCCGGCCGAAGACAAGCAGCGCCTGCGCGAACTGACCCCGGGCCGTTACACCGGGCTGGCGGCGAAGCTGGCGCGGGAAATCTGACCCGTAGGAGCGGACCGCAGGGCCGCGAGGGGCTTTGCCGGTAAAGCCCCTCGCGCCCCTGCGGTGCGCTCCTACAACAGCCGACCGCCACCTCTGGTACAGCCGATGCGTCTCTCCCACCTCTGCCGCCCACGTCGATGACCAAAAAAACCGCCAAGTCCCCCACCCTGCCGCCGATCGAAGTCGACGCGTCCAGGCGGCCGCCGCTGGGCATGCCGCCACAGCTGTTCCTGCGCCGTTACTGGCAGAAGCGCCCGTTGCTGGTCCGCAACGCCTTCCCCGGCCTGGTCTCGCCGATCGAGCCGGACGAGCTGGCCGGACTGGCCTGCGAGGAAGCCGCGCTCTCGCGGCTGATCACCCATGACCGCGCCAGCGACGGCTGGTCGCTGCGCAGCGGCCCGTTCGAGGAAGACCAGTTCCCGACCATGCCCGACCACGACTGGACCCTGCTGGTGCAGGACGTGGACAAGTGGGACCCGGACGTGGCCGCGTTGCTGGACGCCTTCGACTTCCTGCCGCGCTGGCGCATCGACGACATCATGGTCAGTTTCGCGGCGACCGGCGGCTCGGTCGGGGCGCACGTGGATCAGTACGACGTGTTCCTGCTGCAGGCCCACGGCCAGCGCCGCTGGCAGATCGACGCCTCGGACAATCCGCCGCTGGAGTTCCGTGACGATGTCGAGCTCAAGCTGCTGCGCCAGTTCACCCCGACCCATGACTGGGTGCTGGGTCCGGGCGACATGCTGTACCTGCCGCCGGGCGTGCCCCACCTGGGGGTGGCCCAGGACCCGTGCCTGACCTTCTCGGTGGGCATGCGCGCGCCCTCCTCGGCCGAACTGATTGCCGACTACCTGGACACCCTGGTGGCCGAGGCCGACGAGGCGATCCGCTATCGGGACCCCGACCTGGCCCCGCCGACCGATCCCAACGAGATCGACGCCACCGCCATGGGCCGGGTGGTCGAGGCACTCAATGCGCTGCGCATGAATGACCCGGACCGGCTGGGCGAGTGGTTCGGCCGCTTCATCACCACCTACCGCAGCGCCGGGCAGGCCGCAGCGCCAGCGCAGGCCCCGTCGCTGATCCAGCTGCAGTTCGCGCTGAGCCAGGGCGCCACGCTGCAGCGCCACCCGATGACCCGCATGGCCTGGCGCCGGGCCAGCAAGGGCGCGGTGCTGTTCGCCAGCGGCCAGGCGCTGCCGATGGCGGTGCGCGACGCGCGCGCCCTGGCGGCGGCCGAGCGGATCGACGCCGCGCTGTACCAGACCTTGGGCGAACAAGGCCGCGAGGCGGTCCTGGTTCTGATAACGTCCGGCCACTACGTGCTGCCCGAAGCCAATGCCGATGAGTACAACGACCACCGCTGAGTTCACCCTGCGCCCTGCCTCGTTCATCGCCGACCGCGAGGCCTTGCGGGCGGTGCGCGAGACGGTCTTCGTCACCGAGCAGCACGCGCCGATGGATACCGAATGGGATTCGATGGACCCGGTCGCCGAACACATCCTGGCGGTCAATGCCCACGGCGCGCCGATCGGCACCGCCCGGCTCACCCCGGACGGTCGCTTCAGCCGCCTGGCGGTGCTCAAGCCCTGGCGCGGCAAGGGTGTCGGCCAGGCGCTGCTGCTGGCCATGATCGACAAGGCCCGCAGTCACGGCTGGTCCGAACTGATCCTGTATGCGCAGGTGGCTGCCGAAGGCTTCTATACCCGGCACGGCTTCGTGGTCGAAGGCGAACCCTTCGACGACGTCGGCATCCAACACCAGTTCATGCGGCTCAAGCTCAAGGGCTGAGGCGGTGGAAGTCGAACACCAGGCCCAGGCCATCCAGACCGTGGCGGCCCTGGCCCAGGACACCCGCAGCCTGCTGTGCATCTACAGCCGCGAACTGGACCCCGGCCTGCTCGATGCGCCGGCCGTGCTCGATGCCCTGCGCGCCCTGGCCGTGCACCATCGTGGCGCACAGATCCGCATCCTGTTGCAGGACCCGCTGGTGCCGCAGCGCGCCGGCTCGGCCTTGCTGACCCTGGCCCAGCGCCTGCCCAGCAGCTTTGTCCTGCGCGCGGTCGATGAGCCGGTCGACCGCAGCTATGCCGGTGCGTTCGTCGCCAGCGATGGCGGCGGCTATTACTTCCGCCCGCTCGGCCATCGCTTCGAGGGCCAGGCCGAGCTGGCCGCACCGGGGCGCAGTCGCCAGCTGCGCGATGAATTTGGCCGCTTCTGGGAACGCGCCCGGCCCTGCACCGAACTGCGCGCCCTGGGGCTGTGAAAGCCGGCCACAGGCAATGTCCCGCATAGTGGGGCATTGCCTTGGTGCGTTCCGGCAATCCGGCACGCGTGACCGCCGGGGTTCAGGGCGAGGCCTATAATTTTCTGGTTTCGCGGCTCCAGCGCGCCCTGACCGGCCTGTTTCGCTGCCTCCGCGGGCTCTCCAACCCCACAAAAGACGCCGCAGGCAATCACCGTGGACAATCTTCTCAAGCAGTTTGCGCAGTCCTCCCCGCTCAACGGCGGCAGTGCCGCCTATGTCGAAGACCTGTACGAGCAGTACCTGGTCTCGCCCGACAGTGTGGACCCCAAGTGGAAAGCCTTCTTCGACGGCTTCAAGGGCCGCGAAGCCGGCGACGTGCCGCACTCGGTGGCCATCGAACACATCACCCAGGCCTCCAGGCAGGCCGCCAACGCTGCCAACGGCGCCGCGCCCTCGGACGAGCGTGAACGCCACGTCGGCCGCCTGATCACCGCCTACCGCTCGCGTGGCCACCTCGGCGCCAGGCTCGATCCGCTGGGCCTGAGCGAGCCGGTCAATCCACCGGACCTGGGCCTGGAATGGCACACCCTGTCCGAGCGCGACCTGGACAGCGAATTCAGCACCGGCGGGGTGGCCGGCCAGCCGCGCATGGTGCTGCGCGACCTGCTCGCGCGCCTGAAGGCGACCTACACCGGCTCGATCGGCGCCGAGTTCATGCACATCCCCGACCATGACCAGCGTCGCTGGATGTACGAGCGCCTGGAACAGGCCGGGGGCAACTACGGCCTGGACCCCGAGACCCGCAAGCGCACCCTGGAGCGCCTGACCGCCGCCGAAGGCCTGGAGCGCTACCTGCACACCAAGTATGTGGGCCAGAAGCGCTTCTCGCTGGAAGGTGGCGATTCGCTGATCCCGATGATGGACGTGATCCTGCGCCGCAGCGGCAGCGACGGCATGCGCGACATCGCCGTGGGCATGGCCCACCGCGGTCGCCTGAACGTGCTGGTCAACACCCTGGGCAAGAATCCGCGCAAGCTGTTCGACGAGTTCGAGGGCAAGTTCGAGCATGCCCACGACGACCGCGCCCACACCGGTGACGTGAAGTACCACATGGGGTTCTCGGCCGACATCTCCACCCCGGGCGGCCCGGTCCACGTGGCGCTGGCGTTCAACCCCTCGCACCTGGAAATCGTCGACCCGGTGGTCGCAGGCTCGGTGCGTTCGCGCCAGGAGCGCTACAACGACACCGAGCGCAGGCACGTGCTGCCGGTGTTGATCCATGGCGACGCGGCCTTCGCCGGCCAGGGCGTGGTGATGGAGCTGTTCCAGATGTCCCAGGCCCGTGGCTTTGCCATCGGCGGCACCGTGCACATCGTCATCAACAACCAGATCGGCTTCACCACCAGTGCGCGCGATGACGCCCGCTCGACCCTGTACTGTACCGACGTGGCCAAGATGGTGAGCGCCCCGGTGCTGCACGTGAATGGCGACGATCCCGAAGCGGTGGTGTTCGCGGCCAACCTGGCCTACGACTACCGCCAGACCTTCAGGCGGGACGTGGTCATCGACCTGGTCTGCTACCGCCGCTGGGGCCACAACGAGGCCGACGAGCCGGCCGCGACCCAGCCGGTGATGTACCAGGTGATCCGCAAGCACAAGACCACCCGCGAGCTGTACGCGGCGCAGCTGGAACAGGCCGGCGTGATCGGCCAGGGCGAGGCCAAGGCCATGGTCGATGCCTATCGCGACAAGCTGGACTCGGGCGAGTACACCACCGAGCTGGCCAAGCCCGAGCGCGACCCGCTGGCCATCGACTGGTCCAAGTACCTGTCGGGCAAGCTGACCGATCCGGTGGACACCACGGTCAAGCTGCCCAAGCTCAGGCAGCTGGCCAAGACCATCAACACGATTCCCGAGGGCGTGACCCTGCACGCCCGCGTGGCCAAGATCTACGAAGATCGCGCCAAGATGACCGAGGGCGACCTGCCCGGCGACTGGGGCTTCGCCGAGAACCTGGCCTACGCCACCATCCTGGCCGAAGGCCACACCCTGCGCCTGGTGGGCCAGGATGCCGGTCGCGGCACCTTCTTCCATCGCCACGCGATCCTGCACGACCAGAAGACCGACAGCTATTACCTGCCGCTGCGCCAGCTGGTCGATGATCCGCAGGATGCCACCGTGATCGACTCGCTGCTGAGCGAGGAGGCGGTGATGGGCTTCGAATACGGCTACTCCACCACCGATCCCAATGCGCTGTGCATCTGGGAAGCGCAGTTCGGCGACTTCGCCAACGGCGCCCAGGTGGTGATCGACCAGTTCATCGCCGCCGGCGAGGCCAAGTGGGGCCGTATCACCGGTTTGGCGCTGTTCCTGCCGCACGGCTACGAAGGCCAGGGCCCCGAGCACAGCTCGGCCCGGCTGGAGCGCTTCCTGCAGCTGTGCGCACTGGAGAACATGCTGGTCTGCGTGCCGACCACCCCGGCCCAGTGCTTCCACATGATCCGCCGGCAGATGCGCATGACCACGCGCAAGCCGCTGATCGTGATGACACCCAAGTCGCTGCTGCGCCACAAGCTGGCCGTCTCCAGCCTGGAGGAAATGGCCGAAGGCCAGTTCCAGCACCTGATCCCGGACCCCAAGGCCGATCCGAAGAAGGTCAAGCGCGTGGTGGCATGCGCGGGCAAGGTCTATTACGACCTGCTGGAAGACGCCAACAAGCGCGAGCAGGACGACGTGGCGATCCTGCGCATCGAGCAGCTGTATCCGTTCCCGCGCGAGCTGCTGGCCGCGCAGATGAAGCAATACGGCAACGCCACCGACCTGGTCTGGTGCCAGGAAGAGCCGCAGAACCAGGGCGCCTGGTACCAGATCAAGCATCACCTGCAGGCCTGCCTGGGCAGCAAGCAGGCGCTGCATTACGCCGGTCGCCCACGTTCGCCCTCGCCGGCGGCCGGGCACATGGCCGAGCACGTGGCCGAGCAGCAGAAGCTGGTCGCCGATGCGCTGGTCAACGATTTCGGCAACGACGTCGTCGCTGAATAGAACACCGCAATCCAATCCCTACCGACGAGACATCTAGGACGCTCCCCGCATGGCAACCGAAGTCAAAGTTCCGGCACTTCCCGAATCCGTTTCCGACGCCACCATCGCCAGCTGGCACAAGAAGGCCGGTGATGCGGTCAGGCGCGACGAGAACCTGGTGGACCTGGAGACCGACAAGGTCGTCCTGGAAGTGCCCTCGCCCGTCGATGGCGTGCTCAAGGAGATCAAGTTCCAGGAGGGCGACACGGTCACCTCCTCGCAGGTCCTGGCCGTGATCGAGGAAGGCGCCGCCGCCGAGGCCGCCCCGGCCAAGCCGGCCGAGGAGGAGGTCAAGCCTGCCGCCAAGGAAGAGAAGAAGGAAGCTCCCAAGGCTGCCGAGGCACCGAAGGCCGCCAAGGCCGAAGCACCCAAGGCCGCCGGCGACACCGCCTCGCTGCCGCCGGGCGCGCGGTTTTCCGCACTCACCGAAGGCGTGGATCCGGCCCAGGTGGAAGGCACCGGCCGGCGCGGCGCGGTGACCAAGGAAGACATCGTCAACTTCGCCCGGTCTGGCGGGGTGGGCAGGGCCGCAGGCGCCCGTCCGGAAGAGCGCGTGCCGATGACCCGGGTGCGCAAGACCATCGCCAGGCGTCTGATGGAGTCGAAGAACTCGACCGCCATGCTGACCACCTTCAACGAGGTCAACCTGAGCAAGGTTTCGGCCGCGCGCAAGGAGCTGCAGGACGAGTTCCAGAAGGCCCATGGCATCAAGCTGGGTTTCATGAGCTTCTTCGTCAAGGCCGCGGCCAACGCGCTGCAGCGCTTCCCCCTGGTCAACGCCTCGATCGACGGCGAGGACATCATCTACCACGGCTACAGCGACATCTCGATCGCCGTGTCCACCGACAAGGGCCTGGTCACGCCGGTCCTGCGCAACGTCGAGCGCCAGTCCTTCGCCGAGGTCGAGCAGGGCATCGCCGACTACGCGGCCAAGGCCCGGGCCGGCAAGCTGGGCCTGGACGACCTGCAGGGTGGCACCTTCACCATCACCAACGGCGGCACCTTCGGCTCGCTGCTGTCCACCCCGATCATCAACCCGCCGCAGAGCGCCATCCTGGGCATGCACGCCATCAAGGAACGCCCGATCGCCGAGAACGGCCAGGTCGTGATCGCGCCGATGATGTACCTGGCGCTGTCCTACGACCACCGCATCATCGATGGCAAGGATTCGGTGCAGTTCCTGGTGGACATCAAGAACCAGCTGGAAAACCCGGGTCGGATGCTGTTCGGCCTGTGATTCCACTGCCGGGACTCGGGACCGGGGACCCGGGACCCGGCGATGCAGATCAAGCAGGACTCGGGACACGCAGGTGATGCTTTGCGGGTCCCGCGTCCCGGGTCCCGACTCCCGACTCCCGCAAAAAGCACAGGACTCCTGCAACATGTCAGAACAAAACTACGACGTCGTCGTCATCGGGGCCGGCCCGGCCGGCTATCACGCGGCCATCCGCGCCGCGCAACTGGGCATGAAGGTGGCCTGCATCGACGCAGCGCTGGGCAAGGACGGCAAGCCGGCCCTGGGCGGCACCTGCCTGCGCGTGGGTTGCATCCCGTCCAAGGCGCTGCTCGATTCCTCGCGCCAGTTCTGGAACATGGGCCACCTGTTCGACGAACACGGCATCAGCTTCAAGGACGCCAGGATGGACGTGGCGACCATGGTCGGCCGCAAGGACAAGATCGTGAAGCAGTTCACCGGCGGCATCGCGATGCTGTTCAAGGCCAACAAGATCACCGCCTACCACGGCTTTGGCCAGCTGCAGCCGGGCAACATCGTCAAGGTCAGGCAGCACGACGGGACGGAAGTGGAGCTCAAGGGCACCAACGTGATCATCGCCGCCGGTTCGGAGTCGATCGAACTGCCGTTCGCCAGGTTCGACGGCGAGACCATCGTCGACAATGTCGGCGCGCTGGACTTCCTCGAGGTGCCCAAGCGCCTGGCGGTGATCGGTGCCGGGGTGATCGGCCTGGAGCTGGGCAGTGTGTGGAAGCGCCTGGGCAGCGAGGTCACCATCCTCGAGGCGCTGCCGGATTTCCTGGCCGCCGCCGACGCCGAGGTCGCCAAAACCGCGCTGAAGGAACTCACCAAGCAGGGCCTGGACATCAAGCTCGGCGCCAAGGTCAGCGCGACCGAAGTCGCCGGCAAGGGCAAGAAGAAGGAGGTCGTGGTCAGCTACACCGACGCGGCCGGCGAGCAGACCCTGACTGTGGACAAGCTGCTGGTGGCGGTGGGCCGCAGGGCCGCGACCAAGGACGTGCTGGCCGAAGGCACCGGCGTCAAGCTGACCGAGCGCGGCCAGATCGAGGTCGACGCACACTGCCACACCGGCGTGGATGGCGTGTGGGCCGTCGGCGACTGCGTACGCGGGCCGATGCTGGCGCACAAGGGCTTCGAGGAAGGCATCGCGGTGGCCGAGCTGATCGCCGGGCTGCCGGGCCACGTCAACCTGGACACCGTCCCCTGGGTGATCTACACCGAGCCGGAGATTGCCTGGGTCGGCAAGACCGAGCAGCAGCTCAAGGCCGAAGGCGTGCCGTACAAGACCGGCAGCTTTCCGTTTGCCGCCATCGGCCGGGCCGTGGCGATGGGCGAGCCGGCCGGCTTTGCCAAGGTGATCGCCCATGCCGAGACCGACCGCGTGCTGGGCCTGCACCTGGTGGGCGTGGGCGTGTCCGAGCTGGTCCACGAGGGCGTGCTGGCGATGGAGTTCAGCGGTTCGGCCGACGACCTGGCGCGCATCTGCCATGCCCACCCGACCCTGTCCGAAGCCATCCACGACGCCGCCATGGCGGTCAGCAAGCGGGCAATCCACAAGGCGAACTGAAGGCCGGGACTCGGGACTCGGGACTCGGGACTCGGGACTCGGGACTCGGGTTTCGGGTTTCGGGTTTCGGGTTTCGGGACCCGGGACCCGGGACCCGGGACCCGGAAGAGCCTGATCCGGTCGGGACTGGTTGAGCCCCGGTTTCTCGGTCCGGATGCAAATTGCTTCAAAAGGCCCTGACAGGAGAGCGAGGCCAAAGATCCTGCCTTGCGGGTCCCGGGTCCCGGGTCCCGAAACCAGTCCCGGGTCCCGAAACCCCAGTCCCCAGTCCCGGCTCCTGATCATGAAAAGCATCTGCGTCTACTGCGGCTCCAACCCCGGCTCCAAGCCGCTCTACGCCCAGCGCGCGGCCGAACTGGGCAGGCGCCTGGCCGCCGACGGCCTGCGCCTGGTCTATGGCGGCGGCAACGTCGGTCTGATGGGCACGGTGGCCAACGCGGTCCTGGAGGCCGGCGGCCAGGTCACCGGCGTCATTCCGCAACAGCTGGCCGACTGGGAAGTCGCCCATCGCGGCCTGACCCGGCTGGAGGTCGTCGGTTCCATGCACGAGCGCAAGGCGCGCATGTTCGAACTGGCCGATGGCTTTGTCACCCTGCCCGGCGGCTTTGGCACCATGGAGGAGATCTTCGAGATGCTCACCTGGCGCCAGCTGGGCATCGGCAACAAGCCGTGCGCGTTCCTGGACATGGACCGCTTCTACGCACCGCTGATCGGCATGATCGATCGCATGGTCGAAGAAGGTTTCCTGCACCCGGACCAGCGCGCCGACCTGTGGTACGGCGAGGACATCGACGCGATGCTGGGCTGGATGCAGGCCTATACGCCGGCGCAGGCCTCGAAGTGGATCGACGAGAAACGCGCCAGCGTGGTTCGATGAGGACCGTCGATACCCGCAAGTGTGATGGTCTTCATGCTTTCAGAGCGGCCGCGTGGCCGCGTGGGAGCGCCGACGGACGAGCGGAACATCGGCACCGCCGACCGGTCACCGGCGTATTACCTTGTCCATGAACAGCCTCTACAATCGGCGCGGGGACAATCAGGGGGTTATCGCATGGCACGGATTTTGATCGTCGACGATTCACCGTCGCAGTTGCTGGGCATCCAGCGCATCGTGGAAAAGCTGGGGCACGCCTCGATCACGGCCGAGGACGGCGCGCAGGGTGTTGAAGTGGCCAAGCGCGAGTTGCCGGACATGGTCCTGATGGATGTGGTCATGCCCAATCTCAACGGCTTCCAGGCCACCCGCCAGCTCAGCCGCGAAGCGACCACCAGCCACATTCCGGTGATCCTGGTCACGACCAAGGACCAGGATACCGATCGCATGTGGGGCATGCGCCAGGGCGCCAAGGCCTATCTGACCAAGCCGTTTTCCGAGGACGAACTGTCAGAAGTGATCGAACGCATCCTCAGCGCCAGCAGCGAGCCGCCATTGCCGGCCGCCTGAGCTGCCGGGCGCCCGTAGGAGCAACTGTCTGCTCGACGCGTTCGGAGCCCCCTCTCCCCCGCGAGCGGGGGAGAGGGGGCAAATCCCCGCGATGCGGCCCGGCCGCGATGGGCTTTCCCGTAGGCCTTTATCCCCTTTTCGGGACATGGCCGCGATGGGGCGCTACACAGACGCCTGGTCGGGATCCGGTCTTTCTGCACCGGCCGGTTCAGGCTTGGGACGCGAACGCCTTGGCCAGCTTCTCGTAGGCCTTGCGCTGGGCCTCGGTCTCCGGGCGCGGCGCGGTGATCTCCAGCTCCACGATCTGGTCGCCCGGCTGCGCGCCTGGCAGGCCGCGACCGCGCAGGCGCAGCTTGCGACCGGCTTCCGAACCGGCCGGCACCTTCAATTCCACCGGCCCGCCCAAGGTCGGCACGCTGACCGTGGCGCCGAGCGCGGCCTGCCACGGTGTGACCTGCAATACGTGGATCACGTTGCTGCCATCCACCTCGAACTGCGGGTCGGCGGCGTATTCCACCTCCAGCAGCAGGTTGCCACCGCCACTGCCCTGTCCGGCCAGCCGGATCGCCTGGCCGGGCCTGATGCCCTTGGGCACGCGCACGTCCAGCTGTCTGCCGTTGACGGTCACCCTGATGGTGCTGCCCTCGTAGACCGCGCGCAGCGGCACCGACAGCCGGGCGCGGGTCTCTCCGCGCGGCGCCTGACCGCCAAAGCCCGGACCGCCGCCGCGGGCGCGCTGGCCGAACAGGTTCTCGAAGAAATCACTGAAGCCGGCACCGCCGCCGCCGGTGCTGCCGAATACCTCCTCGAAATCGAAGCCCTGACCGGGACGGCCGCCGAAATCCTGTGGCTGGTATTCCTGCCCAGGCCGGTAGCCGCGCGCGCGCAGCTGGTCGTAGGCCGCGCGTTTTTCCGGATCGCGCAACGCTTCGTAGGCCTCGTTGACGGCCTTGAACCTGTCCTCGGCATCGGCTTCCTTGCTGACATCGGGGTGGTACTTGCGCGCCAGGCGGCGGTAGGCGCTCTTGATCTCCGCTTCGCCGGCCGTGGGTTCAACGCCCAGCGTCTGGTAGTAATCCTTGAATTCCATCGCACCTCCAGCAAGAAAAGCCCGCGACCTCGCAGCCGCGGGCTTGAACCTGGGCCTGATGCATTCAACAGCACATCACGCCCGTCACTCGCGCCCGGCAATCCGGGCTGGCGGCGTACAGCTTACTGGATCGATTCGCGCCCCACCTGGATCCGGCGCGGCGCGGCCTGCGCACGCTTGGGAATCACCACTTCCAGCACCCCGTCGCGGCCCGAAGCCACGATGCCGTCGGCATCGGCGGTTTCCGGCAGGGTGAAGCTGCGGGCAAACCTGCCGTGGCGGCGCTCCTGGCGCGTGAAGCGCTGGTCTTCGCCCGCCTCCGGCGCGGCCCGCTGGCCGCGGATGCTGAGCACATTCTTGTCCATCTGCACCTCGATCGTATCCAGGTCCACGCCCGGCAGATCGGCGAAGATCACGAACCGGGTGGCTTCTTCCTTCACGTCCACCGGCGGCGACCATTCGGCTTGTTCGGGGGACTGATTGGCCTGCACGAAACGCTCGATGACCCGGCCCAGATCGGCCTGGGCAGGAAGGCCGGACCAGCCGTTGTAGCGCACAAAATTCATGGCATGTCTCCTGTTTGGTTGCCGACATTCCGCGACTGCGGCGCGGCAGGGGCCCGTGGCCTCCATGGCCAGCAGATAGGCGCCTCCAGGCAGTTTTCAAGGGCCTTGACGCGCCCTTCCCATGGCCGCTCCTAGGGTGGCGTTCATGCACCCGCCAGCGCGGCGGGCGCGCCCCTTGACGAGACTTGCCCATGACCATCCAGCGTGGCCAGCGCATCCCCGAGATCACCCTCAACCGCATCCGCCAGGGGGTGGAGAAGGTCGACACGCCGACCCTGTTCCAGGCGCACAAGGTGGTCCTGTTCGGCGTACCCGGCGCCTTCACCCCGACCTGCTCCGAGCGCCACCTGCCAGGCTTCATCGAGCACTTCGACGAATTCCGCAAGCGCGGCGTCGAGGTCTACTGCGTGGCGGTCAACGACCCTTTCGTGATGAAGGCCTGGGGCGAATCGCTGCATGTGCCCGATGGCCTGCAACTGCTGGCCGACGGCAGCGCCGAGCTGACCAGGGCCATGGGCCTGGACATCGACCTGAGCGGCAACGGCATGGGCCTGCGTTCGCGCCGCTATGCCCTGTACGCGGTCGACGGCGTGGTCCAGGACATCTGGGTCGAGGCGCCGGGCGAATTCAAGGTGTCCTCGGCCGAACAGGTGCTGCAGCAGATTCCCGCCTGACCCTTTTTCTTCCCTATCGCACAAACAGGAACCCACACATGTCCCACACGCCCGCCACCTTCGACAAGACTTCCGCCAGCGCCCTGTCCGACCGGGACACGCTGCGCGCCAACGCGCGCAAGCGCATCGAGGACGGCGCGATCACCGACACCTACACCGCCGACCGCGACCAGGTGATCAAGCTGCTCAACGAAGCGTTGGCCACAGAGTACGTGTGCGTGCTGCGCTACTACCGCCACTACTTCATGGCCAAGGGCATGCTGGCCGACTCGATCAAGGCCGAGTTCCTGGAGCACGCCCAGCAGGAGCAGGAGCACGCAGGCAAGCTGGCCGAACGCATCGTCCAGTTGGGCGGCGAGCCGGATCTCAACCCGGACACGCTAAGCCAGCGGTCGCACGCCGAATACAAGGAAGGCAGCGACCTGCACGACATGGTCAAGGAAGACCTGATCGCCGAGCGCATCGCCATCGACAGCTACCGCCAGATGATCAACTACATCGGCGACAAGGACACCACCACCAAGCGCCTGCTCGAAGCGATCCTGGAGCAGGAAGAACAACATGCCGACGAGTTGTCGGACATGCTGGAAGGCTACACCGGCAGGTAATTCATCGCCGGATCCTGGGAATGAAAACGGGCGCCTGCAGCGCCCGTTTTTCTTCTTGCGCACATTGCATCACCGCGACCAGGGCTCAGCGAAGCACGCGAAAGCGCACGCTCGCCCATGCCCCGCTCTCGGCCAGCGCAGTGAGCGTGTGCTCGCCGGGCGCGTCGAAGCCATGCTCGAAGCCGCGCGTGCCGCGGGTCCGCGCGATCCAGCGGCCGTCCACCAGCCATTGCACGTCGGTGTCGGTGCCCAGCGCCCGCAGGCGCAGCGTGGCCGGCGCAGGGCTGCCCGGCGCGCGGGCGATCGTGGCCCGGTCATTGAGGCCTTCAATGCGCAAGGCGGCGCTGGCGTCGCGGCCGTCGGCAGCGCAGTCGGCGGCCAACGGCGGCAGTTGCGAGGCGCTGCGCTGGGCTGCCGTCAGCCACGGCGAAGCCAGCGCCGGCCAGCGTGCGATCTGCGCGGGCTGCGCCAGGTGCGGCGCAGTGCAGTCAGCCGACAGGCGCCTGCCACTGACGGCATCGCGCTGGAAGGTTTCCAGCCCGCTGCGCCACAGGCGCGCGTCGCGCTCGGCGAAAGTCGGCGGCACGTTGCCGTCCAGGGTCCAGGCCTGCAGGCGCTTCTGGCACAGCTGCGGCGCCCGTGGATCGGGCGGCAGGCCCAGCGGCCAGCACACCTCCACCTGCGCCACGGTGGCCGGCGCCGGCGTGGTCATCGCATCGCTGCGACCACGCGGCAGGCTGTCGATCACCTCGAACATCAGCGGCAACGCGGTGACCGCGCCGTACTGGCCTGGCAACGGCGTGCCGTCCGGGCGACCGACCCACACCCCGACGGTGTAGCGGCCGGTGCCGCCGATGGCCCAGGCATCGCGATAGCCGTAGCTGGTGCCGGTCTTCCAGGCCACGCGCGGGCGCGAGCCGGTATCGAAGGTGTCCAGCGCGTAGCCCGGACGCGGGTTGTCCTGCAGGATCTGGCGCACGATCCAGGCCGCACCGGGCGAGAGCAGGCGGCGGTCGGACTTGGGATCGTCGCGGGTGTAGCGCACGCGACCGGACAGCCCGTCGCGGTTGAACGCGGCAAACGCACCGACCAGATCCTCCAGCCGCGCCCCGGTCCCGCCCAGGATCATCGCCAGGTTCGGCCCGGAGCCGGCGGGAAAACGCAGGTCGATCCCGGCATTGGCCAGGCGCGCGGCAAAACGCGACGGGCCGACGTGGTCCAGCACATCCACCGCCGGCACGTTGAGCGAGAGCCGCAATGCCTGCGCGGCGCCGACCGGGCCGTTGAAGGCCGCATCGAAGTTGCCCGGCCGGTAGCCACCGAACCCCTGCGGCGCATCGACCAGCAGGCTCTGTGAATGGATCAGCCCATCATCCAGCGCCAGGCCGTACAGGAACGGCTTGAGCGTGGAGCCCGGCGAACGCCAGGCCCGGACCATGTCCACGTGGCCCAGCCGCTTGCCATCGCCAAACTTCACCGAGCCGACGTAGGCGCGCGCTTCCATGGTCGCGTTGTCCACCACCAGCAGCGCGGCCGAGGTGCGTTCGGGCAGCTTGGAGAAGTACGCGGTGACGCGCTGCTCCAGGGTGCGCTGCAGGTCGGCGTCGATGGTGGAGACGATGCGTGAGGCGGCAGGCTGGCGCTGGTGCAGGCGCAGGGCCAGCAGCGCCGCGCTCAGCGGTGGCTGCAGCGAACGGGCGACCACCGGCTCGATCCGCGCATCGTCCACCTGCGCCTGCGACCACACCTGCAGCGAGACCATGCGCGCCAGCACCTTGTCGCGCGCGGCACGGGCAGCCTGCGGGTGGCGGTCCGGGCGCAGCCGGCTGGGCGACTGCGGCAGCACCGCCAGCAGCGCGGCCTCGGCATGGGACAGGCGCGAGGCCGGCTTGCCCAGGTAGGCCCAGCTGGCCGCTTCGACCCCTTCGATGGTGCCGCCGAACGGGGCGCGCTCCAGGTACAGGTCCAGGATCTGGCGCTTGCTCAGGTGCACTTCCAGTTGCACGGCGCGCAGCAGCTGCCTGGCCTTGCCCCACGGCGTGCGCGTGTGCCGGCTGTTCGCCGGCGGCTCCAGGATGCGCGCGACCTGCATGGTCAACGTCGAGCCGCCGGAGACGATGTGCCCGTGCATGGCCAGCTGGCCACCGGCACGCGCCAGCGCCCAGGGATTGATCCCCGGATGCCGCCAGAACCAGCGGTCCTCATAGGTCAGCAGCGCCTGCAGGTACAGCGGCGAGACGCCTTCGCGCCGGACCGGATAGCGCCACACGCCATCGCGATCGGCAAACGCACGCAGGGGGGTGCCATCGCGCGCCACCACCAGGGTGCTGGTGTCGCCCGCCCTGGGCAACGGCGGCGGGAAGGTCAAGTCCAGCACCAGCAACGTCAGCAGCCCGCCCACGCTGGTCCAGCGCAGGACCTTGAGCAGCATGGCGATACGCGGGCGTAGCGCCTTCATCGACGGTGCGGGTCCTGGCTCATTGGTCAGCGATGGCGCAGGTGAAGGCATCCACGGCGGCCACGCATGATAGCGGCCGTGCCGGTCAGCCTGATCGTCCCGGACGTGGACAACGCGCCGGCCAGCATCAACCCGACTGCTGGCGGGCGCTTTTCATTTACGGCTGCACCACCGTGATCGTCGCCGGCATCGAGGCGCCCACACCGCGGATCTCGGGCCGGTACATGTCTTCCACCAGCGGCGGTGGCACGGTGTAGGTGCCGGGGGTCACCGCGCGGACCAGGTAGAACACCTTGGCGCCGCGGCCACCGGCGGACAGGCGCAGGGCGGCCACGTAGCGGTCGTCGCGGAACTCCTCGTGCTTGACGTCGGCCGCATCGCCGCGGTCGGTGATGTTGATGCCATCGACCACCACATCGGCCCACTGCTTGGCGTCGGACAGGTTGAAGTTCTCGATCTCCAGGCCCGCCGGCAGCAGGTCGGTCAGCAGTGCGTCGGGCATGGCGGTATCGGCGGTGATGCGCAGGCCGACGATCAGCGCCTGCCCCTCCTTCAACGTCCCGCCGGTCCATTCCTTGCCATCGGTGGTGTAGTAACGGCGCACCACGCTGAGCCTGGAGGTGTCCTCGGCCGGCGCGCTGCGCGGCACGCCGGCGATTTCCAGGCTGGCGTACAGCGGCGGCGTGCTCCCCGATCCGGTGGGGGACAGGCCTCGTGGGGTGAAGGTCACGCCCTTGGCCAGGGTCTGCCCGTCGAAGCTGCGCGCGAACAGGCGCTGTCCGTCAACCACCTCGCTGGCGTCATTGGCGGCCCAGGTCCCGCTGACGGTCTTGGCCTGCGCATCGGCCAGCAGCGACTTGCCCAGGCGCGCCAGGGCGACCTGCTCCTGGGTGCTCAGGTAGAACCAGCGCGCCTTGCGGCGCTCGTCCAGCTCGCGGCCCAGGGAGATCACACGGGCATCGTATTCGGGCCGGGAGAGCTTGCGCTCGCGCACCAGGGCCAGCATCAACGCGTCATCGCGCAGCCGGGTGCCGTAGTCGCCCAGGTAACCCGGCCGGTCGCCGGTTTTGTCGAAGCCCAGCGCGATCGCCCGGCTGCCACGCTTGCTATCGCCCTGCAGCGACAGCGCGATGCCCAGATGCACCAGCGGCAGGCCGGTCATCGACTTGACCCGGTCGTTGTCATAGAGCGCGCGCAGCGTGCCCAGCGGCGCACGGCCCACGCGCGCCAGCACGTAGCCTTCGTAGGCCTGGTTGGCAAAACGCAGGTGGTCGCGGAAGTCGGCGCCATAGAACTGGTTGCCGCCGGACAGCAGGTCCTCGCTCAGGCGGTTGAGTGCCTTCTGCAGCACCGCATCGGGCACCGCGAAGCCGGCATCGCGCGCGTCCAGCAGGAACTCGGCGACATACGGGGTGAGGTACGGCACCACGTCGCTGTCATCGCCCCACATCGAGAAGTTGCCGTTGGCCACCTGCATCGAGGTGATGCGGCCGAACGCGCCTTCCATGCGCTCGCGGCGCTTGTTGGCATCCAGCCCCTGCGTGCCCAGCAGCTCGGCCGTGGCCTGGTCCAGCAGCAGGGTGCCGTAGCCCTTGCTGGTGGTCTGCTCGATGCAGCCGTAGGGATACTTGAGCAGGTCCTCCAGCGCCGCGGCGAAGGGAATCGGCGGCAGCGCGCTGACCACCATGCGCGCGTTGATCGAGCCGGCCATCAGCCCCTCGCCGAAGGCCGCGCCCATGCTCACCGGCGCCAGCGGATCGATCACCCGGCTTTCGGTGCGCACCACGCTGGGCCAGCCGGCGCGCACCGGCAGGTCATACTTGCGGTCCACCTTGAAGCTGGTCGCCCCGCCTTCCACCCGCACCCGCACCTGCGCGGTGGTGTAGCCCTCGTTGGCCATGAGCGGGAAGCTGAGGGTGGTCTTGGCGCCATCGGCCAGCTGCGCGCTGCGACTGCCCTCGCCGATCGCCAGCGGGCCAATCCCGTCCACCTGCACCTTGAAGGTGCCCGGCTTGCCGGTGAAGTTCTGCACGTCCAGGGTGACCATGCTGCGATCGCCCGGTGCCAGCACACGCGGCAGGCTGGCCTCGGCCACCACGGGCGCACGCACCAGGGTTTCCACGTCGCGGTTGCCGTACTGGTCGTCCGAGTACACCAGCGCCGACACGCGCAGGCTGCCGTTGAAGTCCGGCACGTGCAGCACGATGCGTGCATTGCCCTTGGCATCGAGCTTCACCGGAGCGGCGAACAAGTCCACCGTCTGCACCCTGGCGGTGGGCCGCCTGGCCTGCGGCAGCGGGCCCAGGGCCATGTCGCCGCCGAAGCGCATGCGCGCGGTGTCGCCCTCGAAGCTCTCGATCACCCGTCCGTACACGTCGTAACTGTCCACGCCCAGGCGACGCTGGGCGAAGAACTGGGCGTTCGCATCGGGCACCGGATAGCCGGTGATGTTGAGGATGCCCACGTCCACCGCCGAGACGGTCACGTGCGCGTTCCTCCCCGCAAGCTGCGGCACGCTGATGGTGACCGCCAGGTCCTGCTCGGGCTGCATCTGGGTCGGCGCCTTCAGGCCGACGGCGACGCGACGCGCGCTGCGGTCCATCGGCACGTGCGCCACCCCGACCGCGCGTGCGGGCGTGATCCTGGACGGCGCGCTGCCGCCGCGGAACACCAGCGCGGTCACGTATACGTCGTGGCGTTCCCAGTCGGCGGTGACCGGGATCTGGAAGGTGCTGCCGGCCTTGGCGTCAATGTTCCTGACGTAGAGCATGTGGTCGGACTCGACCATCAGCACGCCCTTGCCCGGGTGCGGCGGGGTGAGCGTCACCTTGAGCGTGTCGCCGGCGCGATAGCCGGCCTTGTCCAGCGACAGCTTGACCTTGTCCGGGCGCGCGTCCAGGCCGCGGTTTTCGTCGCTCCAGCTCCAGCCGGCGGTGAACGGATAGCGCGTGGTCAGGCCGGTGGCCGGGTCGAACACCTCCAGCCGGTAGCCGCCCCACTCCACCGGAAACTCGACCCGCGCCGCGTCGGTCCGGACATCGAGCGTGCGCGTGTCCACGTTCTCGAAACGCTGGGTGTAGTCGAACGCCCAGCCGGTGTCCTCGTCGTGGGTCCAGTGGTAGTCGCGGCGTTCGCGCACCAGGGTGACCTTCAGCCCTTGGCCCGGCACGCGCTTGCCGCTGGCGTCCATGCGCGCGATCTCGAAGCCGGCGGTGCCGTTGGCATCGGAGCCCTCCTTGTCGTCGAACAGCGGCCGCACGCCCACCAGCACGGCGGCCGGCCACATCACCCGCTTGAGGGTGCGGTTGACCGTGCGGCCGCCGGATTCGTACACGCTGGCCGAAACGATGGCCGCCACCGGCGTGACCGGCTTGACCTCCTCGGGCAGCGCCAGGTCGCCTTCGAAATGGCCCCTGGCGTCGAGGGTCGCATCGACCACCTCCTTGGCTTCCCTGGGCAGCTCGACGGTGGGGTCGCCGAAGAACCAGCCCGGCAGCTTGTCCAGCGGGTGCTGCTCGACCGCCACGGCCAGCTTGGCGGTGAAGCGGTTGCCGTCGGCCGGCGCGCCGTACAGGTAGGCCGCGTCGGCCTTGAGCGCCAGCGGCGCGCCGGGCCTGAGCGTATCGGCCGCGGACAGGTCCAGCTTCATGCGCTCGGGCAGGAATTCCTCGATCCGCAGGGTCATGCCCTGCACCGCCTGGGCGCTGGCCGGATCGGTGCGGAACTCGATCTGCCAGCGCCCGGTCGGCGCCTCGGCGGGAATGGCCTGTTCGAACGCGAAATATCCCTGCTCGGCCGGCGCCAGGCGGGTTTCGCGGAACACCTTGCCATCGGGCTGCTTGAGCCGCAGGTACAGCGGCTGGCCGGGCTTGACCGGCTTGCCGTCGAAATCGCGCAGCAGCGCCGACACGCGCACGGTTTCGCCCGGGCGATACAGGTCGCGGCCGGACCAGGCGAACACATCGAACCAGGCCTGCTCGCGCCCGGCCACCGCGAACTCGGACAGGTCCAGCGCCGGCTGGTTGAACGGCAACAGGGTCACATCCTTGCCGCGGCTGGCCACCAGTACCTGGCCGGCGTCCAGCGCGTACTTGAGCAGCGCGTTGCCGTTGCCGTCGGTCTCGCCCTTGAGCACGGTATTGCCCTTGGCGTCGAGCACCCGCAATTGAGCGCCCTTGCTCGCCTCGCCGGTGGCCAGCGAGGCGGTGTGGACGAACAGCGTGTCCTTGTAGGCGCGTGCATGCAGGCCTAAGTCGCTGACGCTGAAGAACACGGTCTGCAGGTCTTCCGAGTAACGCCCCACCCGCTTCATCACCGCAAAGTACAGGCCCGGCTCCTGCAGCTGCCTGATGTCCTGGGTCGGCAGGTAGCTGAGCGCGCGCTCGTTGGGCTTGCCGTCCAGTACGAAGCGGTTGAGGTAGACCGAGTCGGCCATGTCTCCAAGCGGGGTGTGGTCGCCGTAGCTGCGGTCCAGGTCCCAGGCGCCGCGACTGCCGCCGCGCTGGTACTGGTCGAAGAAGCGCGGCAAATCCGCCTCGCGCACGCGCAGGAATTCCACGTCCACTTCGGCCACGTTGATCGACACCACCGGCAGGCCGCGGCTGTCCTTGGCCGGCAGCACGCTGCCCTGCGAGGCAAAGCCCACCGACGGCTTGAGCGAACCGCTGTGCACCACCTGCTCGACGCCCTTGCCCAGGCGCGCACCGGCGGCGGCCAGCAGGCCGGCGTCTATCTTCACCGTGTAGTCGCGCGCGGCCTCCACCGACGGGAAGCGCAGGACCTTGCCCTCATCCCCCAGCACCCAGCTGCCGCTGACCGGCGCGCCCTTGTCGTCGGTGACGTGCAGCAGCGCGTCGAAGTCCTGCGATTCCACCAGCGGCTGGCTGAATTCCAGGGCGAGGGCGACTTCGCCGTCCTCCTGGTCCGGATAGGCGTTGACCAGGCCGAAGCCGGCGATGGCCTTGGCCTTTTCGGCCCTGACTGCCTCGCCGGAGACCTGGGGCAGCTCGCCGGTCTTGTTGCGGTCACAGCCGGCCAGTGCCAGCAGCCCAAGCGCGGCGGCCAGCAGCGCGTTGCGCCAGGGACGTTGCGATGCGAAGCGGGAAGACATCCGGGCGGCTGAAGCCTGGTGCGCATCCAGCGCGGCGGCGTGCTGCAATGCGCGTGCGCCGTGGCCCTGCGTGCTCTCCATGTGACGCATTCCCCTGCCCAGGTTTGCGCGGGAGTATAGAACGCGGACGATCCTTCAAAACGGCGCCAATGAGCAGTTGTCTGGAGTGGGAGCGGCTTCAGCGGCGATGTGACCTACCGGGAAAGCCCCATCGCGCCCCTGCGGTGCGCTCCTACGGGAAAGCCCATCGCGGCCATGGCCCTACGGCCACATCGCTGGGATTTTGCCCCCTCTCCCCCGCAAGCGAGGGAGAGGGGGCACGAACGCGCCGAGCAGACAGTTGCTCCTACGGGGCGAACCGGAGGCCATCCGACGTTTCAGCCCTCGGGCTGGATCTGGCTGGATGCGTCGGTGCCTTGGGCCGCCGCGTCCAGTTCCTCGCCTTCTTCCAGCGAGGCATCCAGGCGCTCGATCGCCTGCAGCTTCTCGCCCTTGGACAGGCGGATCAGGGTCACGCCCTGGGTGTTGCGGCCCACCCGCGAGATCTCGGTCGAACGGGTCCGCACCAGGGTGCCGCCGTCGGAGATCAGCATCACCTCGTCGCTATTGCCCAGCAGCAGCGCGCCGACCAGCTTGCCATTGCGGGCATTGGTCTGGATGCCGATCACGCCCTGGGTGCCGCGGCCCTTGCGCGGATACTCGGCCAGCGCGGTGCGCTTGCCATACCCGTTCTCGGTGGCGGTGAGGATGTAGCAGCCCGATTCGTCCTGACTGGTCTCCAGCACGGTGTCCTCGGCGGCAGCCTCGAGGGCTTCATCGGCGTCGGCCACCTCGTCATCGGTCTGGTCGGCGTCCGCGCCGGCCGCACGGTCAGCCACGATCAGGCTGACCACGTGCTCGCCCCTGGCCAGCCTGATGCCGCGCACGCCGGTGGCGGTGCGGCCCATCGAGCGCACCGCTTCCTCGCCGAAGCGCACGGTCTTGCCATTGGAGGCGAACAGCAGCACGTCGCGCTGGCCATCGGTCAGGGCCACGCCGACCAGCGCGTCGCCCTGGTCCAGGTTGATCGCGATCTTGCCGCGCGCCAGGCGATAGGCGAACTCGGTCAGCGGGGTCTTCTTGACCGTGCCGTTGCGGGTGGCGAAGAACACGAAGCGGCCTTCGGCGTATTCGCGCACCGGCAGCACCGCCTGGACCTTCTCGTCGGCTTCCAGCGGGATCCAGTTGACGATCGGGCGGCCGCGCGCATTGGGCCCGGCTTCGGGCAGCTGGTGCACGGCCAGCCAGAACACCCGGCCCTTGCTGGTGAAGGTCAGCAGCGTGTCATGGGTGTTGACCAGCCACAGGTGATCGATGAAATCCTCTTCCTTGGTGGTGGCCGCGTTGCGCCCGCGGCCACCGCGCTTCTGCGCGCGGTAGCTGCTGGCCGGCTGACGCTTGGCGTAACCGGCGTGGGAGAGCGTGACCACCATGTCTTCCGGGGCGATCAGGTCGAGGATGTCGAAGTCTTCCTCGCTCTGGCGGATCTGGCTGCGGCGCGCATCGCCGAATTCCTCCTTGACGTTGAGCAGCTCCTCGCGGATGACCTGCTTGAGCACATCCGGGTTCTGCAGGATGCGGATCAGGCCGGCGATGGTCTCCAGCAGCAGCTTGTATTCCTCGGTGAGCTTTTCCTGCTCCAGCCCGGTCAGGCGATGCAGGCGCATTTCCAGGATCTGCTGGGCCTGGGTCTCGGTCAGCTGATAGCGACCGTCCAGGAAACCCACGCCCTTGGGCAGGTCTTCCGGACGCGAGGACTCGCTGCCGGCCGCAGCCAGCAGCGAACCGACCAGGCCCGGCTCCCAGGTCCTGGCCAGCATGCGTTCGCGCGCCTCGCCGGGGTTGGCCGAGGTCCTGATCAGCTCGATCATCTCGTCGATGTTGGCCAGCGCGACGGTCAGGCCTTCCAGGACGTGCGCGCGGGCACGGGCCTTGCGCAGCTCGAAGATGGTCCGGCGGGTGACCACCTCGCGGCGGTGGCGGACGAAGGCTTCCAGCATCTGCTTGAGGTTGAGCAGCTGCGGACGGCCGTCGACCAGGGCGACCATGTTGATGCCGAACACCGATTCCATCGGCGTCTGCGAATACAGGTTGTTGAGCACCACCTCGGCCGATTCGCCGCGCTTGACCTCGATGTAGATGCGCATGCCGTCCTTGTCGGATTCGTCGCGCAGCTCGCTGATGCCCTCCAGCTTCTTTTCCTTGACCAGCTCGGCGATCTTCTCGATCAGCCGCGCCTTGTTCACCTGGTAGGGGATCTCGGTGACGATGATCGCCTCGCGTCCGCTGCGGTCATCCACCTCCACCTCGGCCCTGGCGCGCATGCGCACCCGGCCACGGCCGGTGCGATAGCCGGCGATGATGCCGGCGGTGCCGTTGATGATGCCGGCGGTGGGAAAGTCCGGGCCGGGGATGTATTCCAGCAGCTGGTCGATCTCGATCAGCGGGTTGTCGATCATCGCGATCAACCCGTCGATGACTTCGGACAGATTGTGCGGCGGGATGTTGGTGGCCATGCCCACGGCGATGCCGGCCGAGCCGTTGACCAGCAGGTTCGGGAAGCGCGTCGGCATGACCGACGGCTCCTGTTCCTTCTCGTCGTAGTTGGGGGTGAAATCGACGGTTTCCTTGTCGATGTCGGCCATCAGCTCGTGGGCCAGGCGCGACATGCGCGACTCGGTATAGCGCATGGCCGCGGCCGAATCGCCGTCGACCGAACCGAAGTTGCCCTGGCCATCGACCAGCATGTAGCGCAGCGAGAACGGCTGGGCCATGCGCACCAGGGTGTCGTATACCGACTGGTCGCCATGCGGGTGGTACTTGCCGATCACATCGCCGACGATGCGCGCGGACTTGAAGTGCGGCCTGTTGCTGTGCGCGCCCAGTTCGTGCATCGCGAACAACACCCGCCGGTGCACCGGCTTGAGGCCATCGCGCACGTCGGGCAGGGCGCGGCCCACGATCACGCTCATGGCGTAATCGAGGTAGCTCTTGCGCATCTCGTCTTCGAGGTTGACCGGGATGATTTCGGTGGCGAGATCAGCCATTGAATGTCCGTGCTTGTCTTCGGTACGTCAGGCCAAAACCCGGTCTGCCGCAACGATCGCGGCACCTGGGTCTGGGAGGGGTGTTGAACCGTGAAATTGTAACACGCCACGCCCCCACGACGCCGCCCGGGATTCGGCGCAAATCAAGCACTTGCGCGTGGAACCCGGCGCCGGCGGAGACCTTGCGCGGCAGGTTCCACCAAGGCCTTCCGGCCCGCCCGCATGAGCGCGCGGGCTGCGCGCCAGGGTTCAGCCAAACAGCGCGCGCATCTTCTCGGTGGTCGGCGCCTGGACCACGCCCTTCTCGGTCACGATCGCATCGATCAACTCGCCCGGGGTGACGTCGAAGACCGGATTCCAGGCCTTGATGCCCTCGGCCACCATGCGCACCCCGCCGATGCCATGCAACTCGCCCGGATCGCGTTCCTCGATCTGGATCAGCTCGCCGCTGGCGGTGTCCATGTCGACCGTGGACGAAGGCGCCACCACCATGAACTTCAGGCCGTGGTAGCGCGCGGCGATGGCCAGCTGGTAGGTGCCGATCTTGTTGGCGGTATCGCCGTTGGCGCAGATCCGGTCGGCGCCGACCACCACCCACTGCACCGCGCCGGTCTTCATCAGGTGCGAGGCGGCCGAGTCGGCAATCAGGGTCGCCTCGATGCCATCCTGCTGCAGTTCCCACACGGTCAGGCGCGCGCCTTGCTGCCAGGGCCGGGTTTCGTCGGCGAAGACTTTCAGGATCCTGCCCTGGGCCACGCCGGCGCGGATCACGCCCAGCGCAGTGCCGAAGCCGGCCGTGGCCAGCGAACCGGTGTTGCAGTGGGTCAGCACGCCGCTGCCCTGCCCGATCAGCGCCGCACCCAGTTCGCCCATGTGGCGGTTGGCCGCCAGGTCCTCGCTGGCGATGGCCTGGGCCTCGCGCTCCAGCACCGCGCGCCAGTCGGCGCCGGCCGGCAACAGGGCCCGGCGCATGCGCGCCAGCGCCCAGGCCAGGTTGACCGCGGTGGGACGGGCGGCGTTGAGGCGCTGCAGGGCCGGTTCGATCTTCGGCGCCGCCTGCGCGCCGTCCCCGGCCTGGATCTGGCGTGCGGCCAGGACCGCGCCCCAGGCTGCGGCAATGCCGATCGCTGGCGCGCCGCGCACGGCCAGGGCGTGGATGGCGGCGGCAACCTCGTCGCTGGTGGTGCATTGCACGTGTTCGACCGCGAACGGCAGCTTGCGCTGGTCGAGCACCTGCAGGGCATCGCCGGTCCATAGCAGGGGCCGGATGCGGTCGTAGCGGGCGTAGTCGAAGGTCTGGTTCATCGGCGCATTTTACCCGCGCCATGTGGCGTTCCCGGAATGACGGGTGCGGTCAGCGCACCCGGAACAGCGCGCGGCAGCCCGCGTCGACCCAGACCCCGTCCGCGTCCCAGCCCCAGGTCTTGTTTTCCACGCAGGCACTGTCGGAAAGCTGCTGCACCAGCTCGACCGTCGAGCTGGCCACCTGCAACGGGCAGTGCTTGCGCTTCTGGTCCCGCGATTCGCAGCGCAGCACCTGGTGCCTGGGGTCGAATTGGCCACTATCGTCATCGCCGGCACCGCTGACGAACTCGCCGCGGCAGCCGTGGTCCACCCACACCCCGAAGCGCCCGTAGCCCCAGGTCCGGCCCTTGATGCAGGGCATGCTGGACAGCTGCCTGGTCAGGCGCACGCCGGCCGAAGCGTCCACGTCGCAATACTTCAGCTCGGCACCCTTGGACTCGCAGCTGAAGTGCTGCACCGGCACCTGGCCCGGGGCGGTTTCATGACCACCGAACCAGCGCCCGAAGGTGCTGCAGCCGGCCAGGGCCGACGCAGCGCAGGCGAGCATGCTCCAGCGGACCCAGTGGCAGTTCGACACGGCCTTCCCCTGAACGGTACCCAGACTGAGCTCCTCGCTGGCAGTACCTGCCAGCTCATTGACGTGTTTACGGTTCCTGTATGCCGTGCGTATGTCAGGCCCTTGCGAAATCGAAGGCCAGCACCTCGGCGATCCGGGAGGTCCCCAGCATCGCCATCAGCAGCCGATCCATCCCGACCGCCACGCCGGCGCAGTGTGGCATGAGTGGCAGGGCGTCGAGCAAGTGCCAATCCGGTGGTGGCTGAACAAGCCCGCGCGCAGCCCGGCGCTGGTTGTCGTGGCTGAACCGGGCACGCTGTTCATCCGCATCGCGCAGCTCGTGGTAGCCGTTGGCCAGCTCGACCGCACCCAGGTACAGCTCGAAGCGCTCGGCCACCGGTGGGTCGCCCGGGCGGATGCGCGCCAGGGCAGCCTGGCTGGCCGGCCAGTCATGGACGATGGTGATCGCATCGCCAGCAAAATCGGGCTGCAGGCGATGGCTGACCAGCAGGTCCAGCCAGTCGTCGCGCTCGAGCCCCTGCGGGTCGACCCGCACTGGGCCCAGCGCGGCCTGCAGCTGTTCCAGCGGTGCGCTGAACGGGTCGATCTGCAGCGCGCGCTGGAACAGGGCGCGGTAGCTCAGCGACCGGACCGTGGCGCTGCGCCCGACCAGGGCCAGCGCGCCCTGCACCAGGGCCACGGTTTCCTCGGCCAGGCGCACGTGGTCCCAGCCGACGCGGTACCACTCCAGCATGGTGAACTCGGGATTGTGGCGACCGCCGGCTTCGCCATTGCGGAACACCCGGCCCAGTTCGTAGCAATCGCCGACACCGGCGGCCAGCAGACGCTTGAGCGGATACTCCGGCGAGGTGCGCAGCCAGCGGGTACGCGCGCCGGCACTGACATGGCCGCTGAACGCGGTGGTGAAGCTGTCGATGTTCGGCTCGGTGTTGCCGGCCTGCGAGAGCACCGGCGTCTCCACTTCCAGCACCTGACGCTGGGCGAAGAAGGCGCGCACGTGGGCGTTGAGCTGCGCACGCAACCTGATGACTTCCAGCGTCGCGCCGGGACGCCAGGCGTCGGCTGTCGGTTGCGCGTTTGCGCCGGCAACCCGCGTAGCCGGTTCACTGTCGTTGTCGTTGTCGTTGTCGTTGTCGTTGCTGTTGTTGTCGTTGCTGTTGTTGTTGCTGTTGCTTTCGCCTCCGCCGTGGCTGTTGCTTTTGCTCTTGCCCCCTCTCCCCCGCGAGCGGGGGAGAGGGTTGGGGTGAGGGGGCCGCTCTGCAGGCTGCAACGCATGCCAAATCGCCTCAACCACCGCATCAGTCCGCAACAACGCATCGTCGTTCCAGAAGCGCAGCACGGCCAGTCCGAGCGACTCCAAAAAAGCGGTCCGCTCGGCGTCACGCTCTGCCTGCTCCAGATGCTGCCCGCCATCCAGCTCCACCACCACCCCAGCCTCAAGGCAGACGAAATCCACGATATAGCCACCGATGCGGTGCTGGCGCCGAAACTTCGCCCCGAGCTGATGATTGCCCAGGCGTTGCCAGAGCCGGTGCTCGGCATCGGTTTGTTCTTGGCGCAGGCGTTTGCTGTGGTCCATGCGGAAAGCTCCCCCCTCACCCCATCCCTCTGCTTCGCACCCCGGCCCGCGCCAGCGGCGCGGGCGCTCCAAGGCACGCGCGCCAGTGGCGCGCAAGCCGTGCCTTCTCGCCCCGCGAGCGGGGGAGAGGGGGCAACAGCAACAACGGCAACGGCAACGGCATCGAGGATGGCGGGCTCATGCACGCTGCCCTGCTAGAAATTCCAGCAGCCTGGCTTCATCCCAGACTTCGATGCCCAGCTCCCGGGCCTTGGTCAGCTTGGAACCGGCTTCGGCGCCGGCCACCACGAAGCTGGTCTTCTTCGACACGCTGCCGGTGACCTTGGCGCCCAGTGCCTCGAGCTTGGCGCCGGCCTGCTCGCGGGTCATGGCTTCCAGGCTGCCGGTGAGCACGACGGTCTGGCCGCTGAGCGGGCCTGCTTGGCCCGTCGCCTGCTGCGGGGTGATCGCGTCGAGCTGCTTGAGGGCCGCGCCGGCGGCCTGCAGCAGTTGCGCGTGGTCGTCTTCGCGCAGCCATTGGATCAGGGCGGCGGCCGTGTCCTGCGGCAGGCCCGCGCCGACCAGCGCCTCTGGCCCGGCCTGGAGAATGTCGTCGACATCGGGCAGCGCCTTGACCAGGGACTCGGCGCGGATCCTGGTGAGCCTGGGGATTTCCAGGTCGACCAGCAGCGTGGCCAGGTCCAGGCCTTGGCGCAGCAGCGCGCTGGGCGGATGGGTGTCGCCGATCACCACCCCGCGTTGCAGCAGCGCATCGATGGCCTGCTGGTTGCCTGCCTGGGCGAAGAAGCTGCCCAGCGCGCGCGCCACTTCGCCGCCGATGTCGGGCACGCGCTTGAACAGTGGCCAGGGCAGCGTGCGGATCAGCGCCAGATCGCCGAACCACGCCGCCAGCGCCTTGGCCGTGCTCTCACCGACGTGCTCGATGCCCAGCGCGAACAGGAAACGCTCCAGGGTGGTGTGCTTGCTCTTGTCCAGCGCGGCGATCAGGTTCTGGGCCCATTTGCTGGCGATCTTCTTGCGGTTCCACTCGAAGGCCGGAAGACCGGCGCGCAGCAGCTCGGCCTGCCAGGTGTCCGGCGCCGCTCCGGCCTTGCCGCAGATCCTGGCGACGGTGGCCTCCAGGGTCGAATACGCGCCGCTGGCCAGATGCTCGCGCGCCGCGCGCAGGAAGCCTTCGGGCGTTTGCGCGCTGGTGACCAGGCGCAACTGCAGCAGCAGGTCCAGGTCGAGCCTGTACAGGTCGGCCACGCCCTGGACCACGCCGGCATCGACCAGCACTTCGATGAACTTCTCGCCCAGCCCGTCCACATCCATCGCCCGGCGCGAGACGAAATGGCCAATGGCCTCCTTGCGCTGGGCCGGGCAGCTCAGCTCGCCCGAGCAGCGCCAGACCGCGGCGCCCTCCTCGCGCACGATGTCCGAGCCGCACACCGGGCAATGCCTGGGCATCTGCCAGGGCGTGGTGCCCTTGGGCCGGCGTTCGAGGATCACGCCGACCACTTCCGGGATCACATCGCCGGCACGGCGCACGATGACCGCATCGCCCACCCGCACGTCCAACCGCTTGATCTGGTCGGCGTTGTGCAGGGTGGCATTGGTGACGGTGACGCCGGCGACCTGCACCGGCGCCAGCCGCGCCACCGGCGTGGCCGCGCCGCTGCGACCGATCTGGATCTGGATGGCTTCCACCGTGGTGGATTGCTCCTGCGCCGGATACTTGTGGGCGAGGGCCCAGCGCGGGGCGCGCGAGACGAAGCCCATCTCGCGCTGGCCCTGCACATCGTCCAGCTTGTAGACCACCCCATCGATGTCGAAGGGCAGCGTGTCGCGGCGCGCGCCGATCTGGCGATAGTAGGCCAGCAGGCCCTCGGCGCCTTCCACCACCTTGATCAGATCACTGACCGGCAGGCCCCATTGCCGCAGCTGTTGCAGCACCTGCGAATGCCGGTCCGGCAGGGCGCCGCCTTCCACCTGGCCGACGCCATAGGCGAAGAAGGCCAGCGGCCGTTGCGCGGTGATCCGCGCATCGAGCTGGCGCAGCGATCCGGCCGCGCCGTTGCGTGGATTGGCCAGCACCTTGCCGCCGTGCAGGCGCGCCTGTTGGTTGTAGGCCTCGAACGCGGCGCGCGGCATGTAGACCTCGCCGCGGACTTCCAACACGTCCGGCCAGCCGCTGCCGCGCAGCTTCAGTGGGATCGCCTTGACCGTGCGCAGGTTGGCGGTGACGTCCTCGCCGGTGAAGCCATCGCCGCGGGTGGCGCCCTGCACGAACCTGCCGTGTTCGTAGCGCAGGCTCACGGCCAGCCCATCGAGCTTGGGCTCGGCCGAAAAGATCAGCCTTTCGCGACCGAGCCTGTCGCCGATGCGGCGCACGAAATCGAGCACTTCGGCATCGTCGAACGCATTGCCCAGCGACAGCATCGGGATGGCGTGGCGGACCTGGGCAAAGTGCGATCCGGCCGGTGCGCCCACCCGCTGGGTCGGCGAGTCGGGGCTCACCAGTTGCGGATGCGCCGCTTCCAGTTGCTCCAGCTCACGCAGCAGCCGGTCGTATTCGGCGTCGGGGATGGTGGGCGCGTCCAGCACGTAGTAGCGATAGCTGGCCTCGTCCAGCTGCTGGCGCAGCGCGGCGATGCGCGCAGCAGGATCAGGGGGATTGGTCATCGAGCGATCTTACCCAAGCGCTGGCCACGCCCGCGTTGCACGAGGCGCGTGGCGCTCGGCGATGACCGCCCTATCTGGGCTGGCCGCGCGCGGCCGCGCCAACAAGGATTCCGCGTCGATCCGTTGCAGCAGGCGCCCCACTCACCAGCGCGGGGCCTTGCTCAGCGGCGGGGCCTGGTGCTGGCGGTCGTAGCCGCGCAGTTCTTCGCGGATGTGCTGGATGCGCTGGCGGCCCAGCGCGTTGCGGCTGTCGTCCAGGACCACGCCATTGAGCAGCTCGGCCATGCGCTGGACGTTGGGCAGCATCATTTCCCAGGCATCGAGCGCGGTCAGCGGCGCCGGCAGGGTCAGGAAGAAGGCGATCGCCGGGGTTTCCAGCTCGCGGATGGCGGCCATGTCGAAGCTGCCCGGCTGCATGATGTTGGCCATGCTGAAGACCGGGCCGCGCTCGGGATGATGCTCGATCAGGCGGTGGAACACGTTCATGTGGCCGAAGGTCAGCCCGGTCTTCTCGGCGGCCACCACGATGTCCTCACCGCGCAGCATGTGCCCGGACTTGGCCGCCACGTACAGCGAGATGATCTTGTCGAAGTCCGCGGCCGGGCGCTTGCCCAGGTCGCTGTCGGCGGCACTGGCATCGGCCAGGCCCAGCTCGGGCTGGACCACGCCTTCGCCCCTGTAGTCGGCCTGCGCGTCGTAACCGGTGTTCTCACCACCCAGGCTGGGCTCGACCCGAGACGGATCGCGCTCGCCCGAATCCAGGCGCCGGCCCTGCGGCGGCTTCTTCGGCCGGCCGAACACGATCATGGCGGCGATCAGGATGACGCCGACCACGGCGATGCCGATTCGCAGCATCCACATATCCGACATCGGGCACTCCTTTCATAAAACAGGCCGGATGGTGCCATGGCTGGCGCAAGGCATCCATCCCTGTGGGGCGAGGAATGAGGACATAGGAGCGAGAAATGAGGGAAAGCAGGGATGCCGTCCCGTCACTTCTCACTCCTCACTCCTCGGCTTCACCCGGCGCCGGCCAGGCGCGAGGCCTCGGCCAGGTCCACCGAGACCAGGCGCGAGACGCCCGGTTCGCGCATGGTCACGCCCGCAAGCTGGTTGGCCGCTTCCATCGTCGCCTTGTTGTGGCTGACGAACAGGAACTGCACCTTCTGGCTCATCTCCTTGACCAGTGCGGCCAGGCGGCCGACGTTGGCTTCGTCCAGCGGCGCGTCCACCTCGTCGAGCAGGCAGAACGGGGCCGGATTGAGCTGGAAGATGGCAAACACCAGCGCCACCGCGGTCATCGCCTTCTCGCCGCCGGACAGCAGCGAAATGCTGGACACCCGCTTGCCCGGCGGGCGCGCCATGATGGTCACGCCGGTGTCCAGCAGGTCCTCGCCGGTCAGCTCGAGATAGGCATGGCCACCGCCGAACAGGCGTGGATAGAGTTCCTGCACGCCGGCGTTGACCTTGTCGAAGGTGTCCTTGAAGCGGCCGCGGGTCTCGCGGTCGATCTTGCCGATCGCCTCCTCCAGCGTGTCCAGCGCCGCGCTCAGGTCGGCGTTCTGCGCCTGCAGGTATTCGCTGCGGGTGCTGGCCTCGCCGTATTCCTGGATGGCGGCCAGGTTGACCGGCTCCAGCCGGCGCATGCGGCCCTCGATCTGCTGCACCGCCGCTTCCCACTCGGCTGCGTCGGCGGCCTCGGGCAAGGTCTCAAGCACCGCCTGCAGGACCAAGCCGGCCTGCTCCACCGCGCCGGACAACTGCTCGGCCTTGAGCACCAGCGCCTGCTGGTCCAGGCGACGCTGGGCGATTGCCTCGCGCTGGGCCAGGGCCTGCTGGTCGCGCTGCTGGCGGGTCTGCTCGTCCTGGCGCAGGCGATGGTCGATGCCGTCCAGCGTCGAGCGCGCCTGCGCCAGCACGCGCTCGGTGCGCACCCGCTCGTGCAGGGCGTTCTCGCGCTCGGATTCCAGCGCGATGATCGGATCATCGCCTTGGCTCAGCTGCGCGGTGATCTGGCCCAGGCGCGCATCCAGCTGGCCGCGCTGGCCGCCCATGCGCTCCAGCGCCTGGGTCAACGAGGCAATCTGGGCGCGCTGGGATTCCAGGGTCAACGCCAGGGCATGGCTGGCCTCGCCGGTGGCACGTGCGGCTTCGCGCGCGGCATCACGGGCGGCGGTCAGTTCGCGGCGCTCGGCCTCCAGCTGCAGGCGCGCGTCTTCCTGGTCGGCCATGCGGGTGATGGCCTCTTCCAGGCGCAGCCGTGCTTCGGCGGCCTGGTCGTGCGCCTCTTCCAGGGTCTGGACCAGCTGCGCCAGCTCACCGTCGATGCGCTCGATGCGGGTGCGCGCGGCCTCGAGCCTGCCCTGCTGGGCCTGCAGCTGGCCGCCGAGTTCGGAGACCAGACGGTGTGCGGCGTACAGGCTGCGCTGGGCTTCCTCGCGCGCCTGCTCGCCGGCCAGGGCCTGCGCACGCAGGCCGGCCAGCGCCTGCTCGACCTGCGCTTCGCGCGCCTGCAGGGTGTCGATCTGTTCGCGCAGCGCCTGGATCTGGCGCTCGCGCAGCAGCGCGCCCTGCCTGGCTGCGCCGGAGCGCTGCACGTGGACCCAGCCCTGGCCCAGGCGTTCGCCGGCACGGGTGATGACCGCATCGCCCGCCGGCAGCTGCGGCTGCAGGGCGCGCGCGGCGGCCAGATCCTCGGCCGCGTGCAGGCGGGCCAGCAGCCGGCGCACGGCCAGCGGCCCCTGGACCTTGGCCGCCAGCGAGGTCGGGGCGAAGGTCTCGGCACCGGCTTCGGCCGAGACCAGCGCGATCCGGCCTTCGCCCAGCTCGGCCAGGGCCTCGACCAGCGTCTCGGGCGACTGCACCAGCACGCCTTCGATCAGGCGACCGAGCGCGCCTTCGACCGCATTTTCCCAGCCGGCTTCCACGCTCAGGGCCTCGCCCACGCGCCTGGCCGAATCCAGCCCGCGCGCCTTGAGCCAGGCCACCGCGGCGCCCTGCTCCTGGCCCAGCGCGGCCTGTTGCAGGGTTTCCAGCGAGGACAGCCGGCCGCGCGCGGCCTGGGCGGTCTTGCGCACCTCGGCCAGCTCGGTCTGCAGGGTGCGCTGCTGCTCGCTGAAACCGTCGACGGCCTGCTTGCGCTGGGCCACGATCTGGTTGAGCTCTTCCAGGGCGGCCAGCTTGGTTTGGTGTTCTTCGAACAGCGCCTGGTAGGCGGCGGCCAGCGCGTCCAGGTCGAGCGTGGCGCGCTCGGCCTTGAGCGCTTGCCGGCGGCGGTCCGCTTCCAGCGCCTGGCGATCCAGGTAATCCACGCGGGTGCGTTCGACTTCGCCGGCACGCGAGGACTCGGCGGTGGCGCGGTTGTGCGCGTCCCAGCGCGACTGCCAGTGGGCCAGCCTGGCTTCGGCCTCGCGCAGCGCGTCCTGGCGCATGAGGTCCTCCTCGCGCAGCTGCTCCAGCTGCGGCTCGGCCTGGTCCACGGCCTGGCGCAACACCGTCAGGCGGGCGCTGTCGCCCTCGATGTGGCTGCCCAGCTCGGCCAGTTGCGCCTGCGCTTCGGCCTGGGCCTTGGCCAGACGACTGGCAAGATCGCGCTGGTGCTGGATCTGCTGTTCGATCCGGGCCAGGGTGCTGCCGACCTGGTAGACATCGGCCTGGGCAATGGCCAGCGCCTGGGCCGCCTGGTCGCGGCGCACACGCTCGGCTTCGATCCGGGCCTCGGCCTGGCGCTGCTCGGCGATCAGTTGCTGCAGGCGGGTCTCCTCGACCGCGAGCCCTTCGCGCAGGCCGCCCAGCGCGTGGTCCAGGCCGCGGTATTCCAGCGCCTTCCACTGCGCGTGCTTGATCCGGCGTTCTTCCTGCAGGGCCTGGTACTGCTCGGCCTGGCGCGCCTGGCGCCTGAGGTGCTCGAGCTGCTTGTCCACTTCCTCGCGCAGGTCGGTCAGGCGCTCCAGGTTCTCGCGGGTGTGGCGGATGCGGGTCTCGGTTTCCTTGCGCCGCTCCTTGTACTTGGAGATGCCGGCGGCTTCCTCCAGGTACACGCGCAGGTCTTCCGGGCGCGCCTCGATGATCTGGCTGATCATGCCCTGCTCGATGATCGAGTAGCTGCGCGGGCCCAGGCCGGTGCCCAGGAACAGGTCGGTGATGTCGCGGCGCCGGCACCTGGTGCCGTTGAGGGAGTAGTTGCTCTGGCCGTCGCGGCTGACGGTGCGCTTGACCGAGATCTCGTTGAAGGCGGCCAGTTCGCCGGAGATGGTGTGGTCGGTGTTGTCGAAGATCAGCTCGACGGTGGCCTGCGACACCGGCTTGCGCGCCGAGGAGCCGGAAAAGATCACGTCGGTCAGCGAATCGCCGCGCAGGCGGCTGGCCGAACTTTCGCCCATGACCCAGCGCACCGCGTCGATGATGTTGGACTTGCCGCAACCGTTGGGCCCGACCACGCCGGTCATGTTGGTCGGCAGGTGCAGCGTGGTGGGATCGACGAAGGATTTGAAACCGGACAGCTTGATCGTGGACAGGCGCATGCGTGGCATCGCGTTGGGGCGCGCGGCGGGCTCTTTCGATCGAGTCGCCAGGCAGCCATTGAACAGGTGCCGGCGGCGCTGCGCCCCTGGAAGGCCGGCGTCTGCGACAGGCCGGCCCGGCGCGGCGAGGCCATCGGCGGACAGCGGAGTATAGCGGCGGCGCTGGCCTGCCACCGGCGCCTGAACAGGCCGGCGGGTCAGGTGTCCAGGCGGCGCTCGTCGACCGGATCGAAGCAATGCAGGCGGCCGGCGGCCAGCTGCAGGCCGATCGGCTCGCCCACCGCGGGCAGGGTGCGCGGGGCCACCCGGGCGATCAGCGCCAGCGTCCCGACCCGCAGGTGGACGAAGATCTCGTTGCCGACCGGTTCGACGGTTTCGATGGTGGCGGCGAAGCTGCCGGGTGCGCCGGGTTCGGCCAGGTGCAGGTCTTCCGGACGCACGCCCACGATCAGGCTGCGGCCGGTACCGGCCGCGGCCGGCGCGGCGCCATTCCAGGGAACCAGCACGCCGGTCTCCAGCTGCAGGCCTTGCGCGGCGGCGGTGCCGCGCAGCACGTTCATTGCCGGGCTGCCCAGGAAGCCGGCCACGAACAGGTTGGCCGGCCGGTCGTACAGCGCCATTGGCGTATCGATCTGCTGGATCTGGCCATCCTTGAGCACCACGATGCGCTGGCCCAGGGTCATCGCTTCGACCTGGTCGTGGGTCACATAGATCATGGTCGTGCCGAGCTGGCGGTGCAGCCGGGCGATCTCGGTGCGCACCGAGGTGCGCAGCTTGGCGTCCAGGTTGGACAGCGGCTCATCGAGCAGGAACACCGCCGGCTCGCGCACCAGCGCACGACCCAGGGCCACCCGCTGGCGCTGGCCGCCGGACATCGCCTTGGGCAGCTTGTCCAGCATCGAGGTCAGGCCCAGCGTTTCGGCCGCGGCCTTGACCCGCGCCTGGATGGTGGCCTTGTCGTGCTTGCGCAGCTTCAGGCCGAAGGCCAGGTTCTCGGCCACGGTCATGTGCGGATACAGCGCATAGGACTGGAACACCATGGCGATGTCCCGATCCTTGGGCGCCACCTCGTTGACCACCCGCTCGCCGATCTTCAGGGTGCCGCCGCTGATCTGCTCCAGGCCGGCGATCATGCGCAGCAAGGTGGACTTGCCGCAGCCAGAGGGGCCCACCAGCACCATCAGCTCGCCATCGGCGACCTCGAAGGTGGCGCCCTGCACGGCCACCTGGCCGTTGTCGTAGACCTTGCGGACCTGGTCCAGTTGCACACTCGCCATCGTCACTCCCGTGGGCGGTCAAAAGGTGGCCACGGCGCAGCGGAGCCTGCCCGGACTGCGACGCTGCGAAAAGGCTACGCCAGCCCTCGTGACGGGTGCCGGCGCGGCGCGGCATTGTGCCATGTAAGCGTTTTCACCACGCAACCCTGCCATTGCCGACGCCGCCGGAGAATCCATGTCGCAATCATCCGCGCATTCGTATGCGGGGACATCTCCGGCACCGGCCACGCGCTACCATCGGCCGCGCCCCACGCCCGGTCGCCGTCAATGCGGGGCGCGCGGCGACCCAACTTCATGCCCCAGGACTCCACATGACCCCACCCGATCCCGCGCAGTGCGTCCTGCTGGCCGACATCGGCGGCACCAATGCGCGCTTTGCGCTGGCCGACACCGGCGCCGACCATCCGTTCCTGGCCGAGAGCACGCGCGAGTACCGCGTGGCCGAGTTCCCCTCGCTCGCCGATACGGCCAGGCATTACCTGGAGCAAACCGGTGCCAAGGTCCGCAACGGGGTGTTCGCGGTGGCCGGACGGGTGGATGGCGACGAGGCCCGCATCACCAACCATCCGTGGGTGATCCAGGTGCCGCGCCTGCGCAGCATGCTGGGGCTGGAGGGGGTCAGGCTGATCAACGATTTCACTGCCCAGGCCCTGGCCGTGTCGCTGCTGACCCCGGCCGACGTGGCCCAGGTCGGTTCGGCCCGCTGGATGCCGTTCGACCTGGCCAGGAAGAGCACCTACGCGGTGATCGGCCCGGGCACCGGCCTGGGCGCCGGCGGCCTGCTGGTCCGTGACGGCAAGCGCATCGCGCTGGACGCCGAGGGCGGCCACGTCAGCTTTCCGCCGGGCAATCCGGAGGAAATCGAGATCCTGCAACGGCTGTCGCGCCAGTTCGGCCGGGTGTCCAACGAACGCCTGATCTGCGGCCCGGGGCTGGTCAACATCCACCGCGCGCTGAGCGAGATGGCCGGCCAGGATCCCGGCCCGCTGCAGCCGGCCGACGTGACCGCGCGGGCGGCAGAAGGCGACGCCCTGTGCCTGCATACGCTGGATGTGTTCTTTGCCGTATTCGGCGCCATCGCCGGCGATCTGGTCCTGACCCTGGGCGCATGGGACGGGGTGTTCCTGTGCGGCGGCCTGGTCCCACGCCTGTTGCCGCAACTGCAGCGCTCCGGCTTCCGCCAGCGCTTTGAAAACAAGGGCCGGTTCTCGCCGACGATGGGCACGATCCCGGTGCTGGCCAACCTGCATCCGCAATCGGGCCTGCTGGGTGCGGCGGCGGCGGCGGCCGAAGCGTTTGGCAATGCCGGCGGAACCCTGCCTACGCCAGCCCACGCCTGACTGGGCTTGCATTGGTATCTTCTCGTCAGTCCATCAGGTGTGTGAGGAAGCGCTAGCAGCCTGTCGGGCTTTGGTGGTCGAGGCGAGAATTCGGCTGTGCGAGGTCAGATTTTCGACGGTTCGCCGGCCCATAGTGGTGCTATGGGCCAAGAAGCGGCGGAAAGATGGACCGCACAGGCGGATTCGCAGCCCGGCCGACCAAAGTCCGACAGGCTGCTAGAATCCTGCCCGATGTCGCGTCGTCGGTGATGGACCTGAAACTGGTATTGCCAGTGGTCTACACGCCGGAAGGCGCGCATCCCCTCTTCGATCCGTTACAAGGCGCCGCCCATGAGCCTGCACCCGCGCATTGAAGCCGTCACCGACCGCATCCGCCGCCGCAGCACCTATCCGCGCCAGGCCTACCTGGAAGTCATCGACGCCAGCCTCAGCGCCGGCCCGCGACGCACCCGCCTGAGCTGCGGCAACCTGGCCCATGCCTTTGCCGCCAGCGGCCCGACCGACAAGGGCCGGCTGCGTGCGGACGTGGCCCCGAACCTGGGCATCATCACCGCCTACAACGACATGCTCTCGGCCCACCAGCCGTTCCAGACCTATCCGGACATCGTCCGCCAGGTGGCGCGCGAGCTGGGCGCCACCGCACAGGTCGCCGGCGGCGTGCCGGCCATGTGCGACGGGGTGACCCAGGGCCGGCCGGGCATGGAGCTGTCGCTGTTTTCGCGCGATGTGATCGCCCAGGCCACCGCCATCGCGCTCAGCCATGACATGTTCGACGCCGCGCTCTATCTGGGCGTGTGCGACAAGATCGTGCCGGGCCTGCTGATCGGCGCGCTGGCCTTCGGCCACCTGCCGGCGGTGTTCGTGCCGGCCGGGCCGATGACCCCGGGCATCCCGAACAGGGAAAAAGCCGCGGTGCGCGAGCGCTACGCCGCCGGTGAGGCCACCGTCGAGGAACTGCTGGAAGCCGAATCGGCCAGCTACCACAGTGCCGGCACCTGCACCTTCTACGGCACCGCCAATTCCAACCAGACCTTGCTGGAGGCCATGGGCCTGCAGCTGCCGGGCAGCTCGTTCGTCAATCCGGACACGCCGCTGCGCCAGGTGCTGACCCGGGCCGCGGCCGAGCGCGCCCTGCACATCACCGCGCTGGGCCAGGACTACCGCCCGATCGGCCAGCTGGTCGACGAGCGCGCCATCGTCAACGCGATCGCCGCGCTGATGGCCACCGGCGGTTCGACCAACCACACCATCCACTGGGTGGCGGTGGCGCGCGCGGCCGGCATCGTGCTGAGCTGGGACGACATCGACGAGATCTCGCAGACCGTGCCACTGCTGGCGCACGTGTATCCCAATGGCGAGGCCGACGTGAACCGTTTCGCCGCCGCCGGCGGCACCCAGTTCGTGTTCCGCGAACTGCTCGATGCCGGCCTGATGCACGACATCCCGACCATCGTCGCCGGCGGCATGCGTGCGTACTGCGACCAGCCGCGCGTGGCCGATGGCCGCCTGGGCTACGCGCCCGGCGTTGCCAGCAGTGCCGACGACACGGTCCTGCGCCCGGTGTCCAACGCGTTCGAGTCCCAGGGCGGGCTGCGCCTGCTGCGCGGCAACCTGGGCCGTGCGCTGATCAAGGTCTCTGCGGTCAAGCCCGAATACCGCCGCATCCACGCTCCGGCCGTGGTGGTGGACGACCCGCGCAGCCTCAACGCGCTGCATGCCGCCGGCGCGCTGCCGCACGATTTCGTCGCGGTGGTGCGCTACCAGGGACCCAAGGCCAACGGCATGCCGGAACTGCATTCGCTGGCCCCATTGCTGGGCCTGCTGCAGAACCAGGGCCGGCGGGTGGCGCTGGTCACCGACGGGCGCCTGTCCGGCGCCTCGGGCAAGATCCCCGCCGCCATCCACCTCACCCCCGAGGCGGCTGCAGGCGGCCCGCTGGCACGGCTGCGCGAAGGCGACATGATCCTGCTCGATGCCCAGGCCGGGATCCTGGAGGCACAGGTCGATGCGCAGGAATGGAAGCTGCGTACCCTGGCCCCCAACACGACCAGGCCTTCGCACAACCTGGGCCGCAACCTGTTCGCCTTCAGCCGCGCCTTCGTCAGCCCGGCCGACGAGGGCGCGCTGTCGATCTCCTGCGGCCCGCCCTCGCCCGAGCACGGCTGGGAAGAGGTGGATGCCGAATACGAACTGGGCCACGACGCCCAAGCTGCCGCCGCGCCGCACGAAGCCAAGGACGCCTGACCGGCGCCTGGGGCGCCGCCGCCTTTTCATTTCGCACAGGACCGACCGATGATCATCTCCAAGCGCCAGCAGCAGACCGAAGACCTCCTGTCACGCGCCGGCATCCTGCCGGTGGTGGCCGTGGATACCCTGGACCAGGCCCGCGGCGTGGCCAACGCGCTGCTGGAAGGCGGCTTGCCGGTGATCGAACTGACCCTGCGCACGCCGGTGGCGATGGATGCCCTGGCCACCCTGAAAAAGGAACTGCCCGATTTCGCGATCGGCGCCGGCACGGTGCTGACCATCGACCAGATCGGCCAGTGCGTGGGGGCCGGCGCCGACTTCCTGGTGACCCCCGGCACCCCGACCCACATGGCCGAAGCGCTGGCCAGTGCGCCGGTTCCGGTGATCCCGGGTGCGGCCTCGCCGACCGAACTGCTGACCCTGCTGCACCTGGGATTCCATGTGTGCAAGCTGTTCCCGGCCAGCGCCGTGGGCGGCCTGGCGATGATCAGGGCCCTGCACAGCCCGGTGCCGCAGCTCAAGCTGTGCCCCACCGGCGGGATCACCGAGGCGAGCGCGGCCGAATACCTGGCCCAGCCCAACGTGGTCTGCGTCGGCGGCTCGTGGATGGTGCCCCGGCAGTGGATCCAGGCCGGCGACTGGACCTCGATCCGCGACAGCGCCGCGCGCGCGGCGCAGATCGTCCGCCAGGTGCGCGCCGGCTGAAGCGCTGGTCGCCTGCTCTCGTGCCCCGCAAAACCGTCTTCCGAGGCGGTTTTTTTCATCGCGCCTGGCCAGGCCGGTCAGCTGACGCCCGGCCAGGGGCCGGCCATCGCCACGCGCCCTCGACACCGCGGCGGTGAGAGTGTCCTGACCGGCCCAGGCGTGCGCCCACATCGGGCGCGCCCCAGCAATGTCCTTTTTCATCACCCGCATCGAGACCTGTCCATGAAGCCACAACCGCACCGCTCCGTGGTGGCCAACGCCATCTATGGCCTGCTCAACCCGATCCCATTCGGGTTCTTCGTCGCTGCCCTGATCTTCGACATCACCTATGCCAACACCGGCGTCATCCTGTGGATGAAGGCCGCCGCGTGGCTGATCGTCATTGGCCTGGTGATTGCCATCATCCCGCGCCTGATCAACCTGGCCCAGGTCTGGATCACGGCGCGGCGCACTGCGCTGGGCGCGGACAGGCTGGATTTCTGGCTCAACCTGCTGGCCATCGTGGCCGCCATCTTCAACGCCTTCGTCCACAGCCGCGACGCCTATGGCGTCATCCCGGCCGGGGTATGGCTCTCGGCGGTGACCGTGCTGCTGCTGGCCGTCGGCCATGTGGTGATCGCGGTGCGCAATACGGCTGCGGGAGGCTATGTCCATGGCTAAGTCCATCTTTGGCCGTACCCTGGCCCTGGCCTGCCTGGCCCTGCTGGGCGCCTGCAGTGGCAAGGCCGAACTGCAGCCGGTCCAGCAGTCAGGCAGCGCGCCGCCGCTGCCGCCGCCCAAGCACTTCCTGGTCCCGCCGATGCAGGTTCCCAAAGGCGTGGGCTGGAAGGACGGGCAGACGCCCACGGTCGCCCCTGGCCTGAAGATCGAGAAGATCGCCGGCGGGCTGATGCATCCGCGCCAGCTCTACGTGCTGCCCAACGGCGATGTGCTGGTGGTCGAGGCCAATGGCCCGGGCCTGGAACCGGTGACCACACCCAAGCAGCTGATCGCCAACAAGATCAAGGCCCTGTCCGGCAAGAGCGGCAAGGGCGGCAACCGCATCACCCTGCTGCGCAGCAGCGCCGATGGCAGCTGGGAAAAACACGTCTTCATCGAGGGCCTGCACTCGCCCTTCGGCGTGCAGCTGATCGGTGATTGGCTGTACGTGGCCAACACCGACAACATCATGAAGTTCCCCTACAGCCCGGGCCAGACCAGCATCAGCGCGCCCGGCACGCTGTTCACCGACCTGCCCGGCACCATCGAGCACCACTGGACCAAGGCGTTGCTGGCAAGCCCGGACGGCAGCAAGCTGTACGTGGGCGTGGGCTCCAACAGCAACATCGGCGAGAACGGCCTGGATGTGGAATACCGCCGCGCCGCGGTGCTTGAAGTGAACGTGGCCAGTGCCGGCAGCCGGATCTTCGCCTCGGGTATCCGCAACCCGACCGGGCTGCAGTGGGAACCGCAGACCGGCACGCTGTGGGCCATTGCCAACGAGCGCGACGAGATCGGTGCCGACCTGGTGCCGGACTACCTGACTTCGGTCCGGGAGGGCGGCTTCTACGGCTGGCCCTACAGCTACTACGGCCAGCACCTGGACCCGCGGGTCAAGCAGCAGCGTCCGGACCTGGTGGCCAGGGCGCTCAAGCCCGATTACGCGCTGGGGTCGCACGTGGCCGCGCTGGGGCTGTGGTTCTCGCAGGACAACGCCTTGCCGGCCAGGTACCACGGCGGCGCGTTCGTGGCCGAACACGGCAGCTGGGACCGCTCGCCGCTGAGCGGCTACCAGGTGGTGTTCGTGCCGTTCCAGCAGGGCAAGCCCACTGGCCTGCCGCAGACGGTCGTCAGCGGCTTCCACTCCGAGGACGAGAAGCGGCTCTACGGTGCGCCGGTCGGCCTGGCCCAGGATCGGGACGGCGCGCTGCTGATTGCCGACGATGTCGGCGACACGGTCTGGCGGGTGACGGCCTCGCCCTGATCCAATCGGGCCGCCGGCGCCCCGGCCGAGCACCGAAAGGCCACCTGCAAGGGTGGCTTTTCATCGGCATCGAGGTGGACGCGCCGCGATAGATGGGCCGGTGAAGGCGACCGGTCGCGCCGCGCTCAGGGCGCGGCCACCTGCACGGTGGCCGGCAGCTGCCTGATGCGCAGCGCGTTGCCATCCCATCTGGCCGGCTTGCCATCGATGGTGGCCTTGCCCGGTGCCCCGGCGTAGGGCCAGGGCAGCACCAGGCCGCCCTTGGGCAGCGTGAGGCCCGAAGCCGGCAGCTCCAGCTGCAGCATGCCGGCCTGGCGCCGCAGCGAATACGCCAGCTGCCCGTGCGGGGTGCGCAGGCCGCTGATCGCGATGCCCGGCCCGTCCAGCCATGCCGTGGGAATGCCCGCCGCCAGCACGATGCTGTCATCGTCCTCGCGCGTGTAGGCGAACATGTCCAGCGCGGTGCGCACGAAATCCGAGCCCACCCACGCATGCGGCAGGTCGCCAAGGAAGAACGGCGTGCGCGGCGTGTGGGAGACCACCTCGGCCCACTGGTTCCAGGCCAGCGGGGTGCGATGGCCAAAGAAGAACGCCGCCGCCGCGTTGGCCCGTTCGCGCCAGCCCAGGCGCACGAAGGCCGCCACGTTGCGCCATTCGTAGGGGGTGTAGTCCTTCCATGGGCGCTGGCCATTGGCACGCGTCTGGAAGTCGACCCAGTAGCGCTCGAAGGTGTTGTTGAGCAGTGGCTGCGGCAGGCTGGCCTGCTCGCCGGCCGGCGCCAGCGCGATGGTGGTCGAGGTTGGATCGAAATCGCCCAGCTCGGCCGAGCCCGGGATGAAATCCACGTGGTGCTGGCGCGCCGCCAGCTCCAGCGAGGCCATCAGGTCGGCGTGGAACTGATCGCGCGAGGCCGCCATGCGCTTGGCTTGCTCGGTCTTGCCCAGCAGCCTGGCCAGCACCACCGCGTCCTTGTAGCCACGCAGCGCCCAGAAGTTGTCCCAGTACGAATGCACCGGCTTGGCCGAATAGCCTTCGTGGCTGATCGACACCGGCATCATCCCGTAGAACGCCGGGTTCTTCAGGCGATTGGCCTCGGTGCGCTCGGACAGGCGCAGCTTCTCCATGTAGCGGTAGGCGCCTTCCACGTGTGGCCACATGCGCTGCACGAAAGCGGCATCGCCGCTATAGCGCCAGTAGTCGGCGATGGCGAAGATCAGCTCGCCATGGCTGTCGTTTTCCGGCACCGGATCGCTGCCGCGGCGGTCCACGCAGCACGGCACCATGCCGTCCTTGAACTGGTACGGCGCATACCACTGGATGTACTCGCGCACCACCTCGGGCCGGCCCATGCGCAGCAGGCCTTCGGAGATCATCGCCCCGTCGCGGATCCAGCTGCGGTTGTAGGAGCGGGTGCCCGGCTGCAGGCGCGGGCCCACGCGCGAGATCAGCATGTGCGCGGTGGAAGTGCGCAAGGTATCGACCAGCGGTTGGCCGGCGGCCGGCACGCTGAAGCGCACCCGGTCCAGCTTGTCGCGCCACATCGCCGCCACCGCATCTTGCCGCGCCTGCGCGCTGCACTCGGGCGCGGTCGCCTTCTGCGCACACCTGGGCGTACCGGTCATCGGGATGCGCAGGTCGAACTCGCGCGACTCACCGGCGGCCAGGGTGAGCTCGTACACGAACGCGCCGGAAGCCAGGCCGGTCTGATCGACCACGCTGGTGGATTCGGGCAGCACGTCCTCGGTCAGGTGCGAGACCGCCATGCCGCCATCGAAGCTGCTGGCAAACACCGCATCGGGCGCCTGCGAGGCAAACACCCGCGGCGCGCCGTTGACGCTGGCGCTCGTGCCGGAAAAGGACAGCGTCTCGATCCGGCTGATGCCGCCCTGCACGCTCAGGAACTGGGTCGGCGGATTGACCTGGAACGGCCGCAGCGCCAGCGCCAGCCGATAACCACGCGGCACCTCGCCCGGATTGTGCAGGCGGTAGCGCACCACCAGCTGGGCATCGGCCGGCGTGCCATCGGCGAAGGCGGTGGTGGTCAGCTGCAGCGCGCGATGGCGCCACTGGACGCTGGGGATCGGCAGGTAGCCGTCCTGCAGGGACTGCGCTTGGGTGACGTCGGCCCAGCCCACCAGTTGCCCGTCGGTGACCACGAATGGCTCGATCGTGAAACCGCCACGGGCCACTTCCACCGCGCCGTCCTCGCCGATCAGCCCCTGCTCGGTGCCGCCATCCAGGCCGATGATGGTCCAGTACGGCTGCTGGCCGCTGAAGCCACGCGGGAACCAGCCCCGGGGCGATTGCGCGGCAATGGTCCTGACCACCTCGTTGGGCGTGGCCGAGAACGCCAGCGGCAGCACCTGCAGTTCAGACAGGCCGAACGAGCCATGCGGCCCTTGCACCGGCAGCAGGCGCACATAGCGCGCCTGGGTTTCGGGCAGCGCGATCCAGTCGGTGCCGCCGTTGCCGCCCACCACCGCACGCGCATCGCGCCACTGCTGGCCCTCATCGGACAGTTGCAGCAGGTAGTCGGCGGCGTGTTCGCCCGGCTTCCAGACCAGCTTGAGCCCGCCGAATTCGCGCAGCCTGTGCAGGTCCAGGATCAGCTGTGGCGGCGTTGGCGCATCGAAATCCGCATACCAGGCCGTGTCCGCGTTGCCGTCCACCGCCTGGTTCGCATTGCTGCCGATGTTGGCCACCGAGGCGCTGGCCGAGCCGGTGAGCGGGCTGTCGTCCTGCGCCGGCAGCGGTGCGAAGGTCAGTGCATCCAGGCACACCGAACCCTTGCCGCCGGCGTTGTTGTAGACGGTCAATTCCAGCCTGGCGCTGTGGCGCAGGGTCTTGTCCGGGTCCGGTCCCCAGGCCTTGTCGATGTGGCGCTTGCGATAGCTCACCGGCGTCCAGCTTTCCGGGAAATCGTAGCCGGGCCGGTTGACCCACCACACGTTGTCGCCGGATGCATCGATCAGCTTGAACTGCAGGTCGTTGGCCGGCGAATGGCCGCGGATCTGAAAGTCGAAGCGGTAGTTGTCCGGGTAATCGATGTCGACCACCTTCTGCAGGCCGGCATAGCCGGACACGCCGTGGTAGTCGTAGTCCAGGCACAGCGCCTTGCCGCCGTCGGCGCCAGGCACCACGCGCAGGGCGGCGGTGACCTGGTTGGAGGTCACCACCTTCCAGCTGGCCGGGTCATCGAAGCTGTCGATGACCCGCTCCTGCGCGGGCGCGGAGGTGGCCGCGCCGGCCAGCAGGGACAGGGCGAGAAAAGTCGAATGCGACGGCGGAAGATGGGTGGAGGTCATGGAAAGTTTCCGCAGGACATCAGGAACTGCAAGGGCGGCAAAAAGAACTGCAAGGGCGGCAAAAAGCCCCTCTCCCACCGGGAGAGGGGTTGGGGTGAGGGTCCGGCGCACCCCGGCTCCGGGGCGTCCGGCCCGGCCATCCATGGCCGGGCGTTCGGCGCCTTGCGCGCCAGTGGCGCGGGTCCGGCCACACCTGGTTTCATGCTGCCATCCGTGGCGCGGCACCTCGGCTCCGGGGCGTCCGGCCCGGCCATCCATGGCCGGGCGTTCGCGGCCGCGCGCGCCAGTGGCGCGCAAGCGCGGCCGCTCACCCCTTCACGCTTCCGAGGAGCAGGCCCTGGATGTAGTAGCGCTGCAGCAGCAGGAACAACACCAGCACCGGGACCACGGTGACCACCGCCCCGGCCATCATCATTTCCACGTCCATGACGTGCTCGCGCGACAGCGACGCCAGGGCGACCGGCAAGGTGTAGCGGTCCTGGTCGGTCAGCACGATCAGCGGCCACATGAAGTCATTCCATGCCGCCATGAAGGTGAAGATGGACAGCGTCACCAGCACCGGCTTGAGCATCGGCAACACGATCTGGAAGAAGATCCGCATCTCGCCGGCGCCATCGATGCGCGCGGCCTCCAGCAGCTCGTCGGGAATGCTGCGCGCGTACTGGCGGACCAGGAAGATGCCGAACACCGTGGCCAGGGCCGGCACGATCACCCCGCCGAAACTGTTGATCAGGTGCAGCTGCTTCATCAGCAGGAACAGCGGCAGCATCGCGACCTGCGCCGGGATCACCAGCGCGGCCAGCAGGACCTGGAAGATCCGATCACGCCCGGCAAAGCGCAGCTTGGCGAATGCATAGCCGGCCATGGTGTTGAACAGCAGCGCGCCCAGCGTGATCGCGATCGACACGATCAGGCTGTTGATGAAGTTGCGGGCCATGCCGGTGCGCTCGAACAGGGCGTGGTAGTTGGCCAGGGTCGCGACGCTGGGCAACATCGGCGGCGGGAACCGGCTGGCTTCGCCGGCCGGCATGAACGAAACCGACACCATCCACGCCAGCGGCGCCAGGCTGATGATGGCCACCGCCAACAGCGCGCCATTGACCAGGATCGCGTTCCAGCGCGACTGACCGACTTCGCGGCTCATACACAATCACCCGCGCTTGGAAGCGCGCGCTGCGCTTGTGAGGGATTCATACCAGGTCCTTTCTGCGCCCCAGGCGCAGCATCAGGGTGGTCACCGCCAGGATGATCAGGAACAGCATGAACGCCACCGCCGAGGCACGGCCCAGATTCCACCACTTGAAGCCCTCCTCGAACATGAAATACAGCACGCTGACCGTGCTCTGCAGCGGGTCGCCGCGGGTCATGACGTAGGGCTCGGCAAACAGCTGGAAATAGCCGGAGATGGTGATCACCCCGACCACCAGCAGCACCGGCCCCAGCATCGGCAGGGTGATGTGCAGGAACTGCTGCCAGCGATTGGCACCGTCGATGCGCGCAGCCTCGTACAGGTCCTGCGGGATCGCCTGCAGGCCGGCCAGGAAGATCACCATGTTGTAGCCGAAGTTCTTCCACACCGCGAACAGCATGATGGTGGGCATCGCCCAGTGCGGGTCGCCCAGCCAGTCGATCGGGTCGATGCCCAGGTGCGCCAGCGCGTAGTTCACCAGGCCGTAGCGGGTGTGGAACAGGTAGCGCCAGATCACCGCCACCGCCACCAGCGTGGTCACCACCGGGGCGAACAGGGCGGTGCGGAACAGCGCCTTGAAGCGCGCCGCCGGCGCGTTGAGCAGCAAGGCCGCGCCCAGCGAGGCGGCGATGGACATCGGCACGCCCAGGATCACGAAATAGGTCGTGTTCCACAGCGACTTCCAGAACATTGGCGTGCCCAGCAGGTCGATGTAGTTGCCCAGCGCGACAAACCGCAGGTTGTGCAGGTTGGCCAGCGCATACAGGTCGAAGTCGGTCAGGCTCAGGGCCAGCGCCGAGAGCACCGGCAGGCCGAAGAACACGCCCAGCACCACCAGCGAAGGCCCGGCGAACACCCAGCCGGCAAGCGTGTTGTGTTTCATGGCGACGCCCCTGCGGTGCCGGCGTCAGTGTGGTCGCGCTGGTACATCCAGCGGCGCTTGGCCAGGATCTGGTCCACGCGCCTGTCCAGTTCGGCCAGTGCAGCGTCCTGCGGCTGCCCGCCGCGCACCACCCGCTCGGTGGCCAGGCGCATCTCCTGCACGATGCGTTCCCACTCCAGCACCTTGGGGGTGGGCTTGACCCGCTCGAGCTGGTCGGCGAAGGCCCGTGCCAGCGGATCGCTTTCCAGCTCCGGCGTGCGCCAGGTCGAACGGCGCGGCGGCAGATCGCCGATCATCGCGTGGAAGCGCTGCTGGATATCCGGGCGCGAAAGGAACTCGACCAGCTTCCACGCCGCATCCTTGTGCCGGGAGCCTTGAAACAGCACCAGACTCGAGCCACCGGCAATCCCGGCGCCCGGTCCGTGCGGACCGGGCAGCGGCATGGTGCCCCACTGGTCCTTGAGGTTTTCGGGCGCACGGTTGCGGAATTCACGGATGTTCCAGGGGCCGGAGAAATAGAAGGCGAAGTAGCCGTTGAAGAACTCGTCCCAGACATTGGAGACCTGGGTTTCCGAGGCCAGCGGCGCCCACTGCCGGGCAAAGATGTTGGCATAGAAGGCCAGCGCCTTGCGGAAGCCCGGGCTCTGGAAGTTGCCGCGGTTGTTGTGATCGCGCAGCAGCGGATCGTCCTGCTGCAGGCCCAGCGAGAGCTGCTGCTCGAACTCGTTCAATGGCATCAGGATCGCATAGCGGTCCGGGCCCACGTACGCCTTGACCTGGGCCATGGCCGTGTTCCACTGTTCCCAGGTGTCGATGGGCAACTTGACCCCGGCCTGGCGCAGGATGTCCTTGCGATAGAACAGCAGGCGCGTGTCGACATACCAGGGGATCCCGACCAGCTGGCCGTCGATGACGTTGGTCTCCCAGATCCCGGGGAAGTAATCGTCCTGCTTCACCACCTCCGAGCCCTGCACGTAGGGCTCCAGCGGGGTCAGCGCATCGAGCGCGGCGAACTCGGCAATCCAGGTGTTGCCCAGCTGGCAGAGGTCCGGCAGCGTGTCGGCGGCGAAGGCAGTGAGCAGCTTTTCATGGGCAGCGGTGAGGGGGATCTGCTGCATGTCCACGCGGATGCCGGGATGGGCCTTTTCGAACTCCGGCAGCAAGGTGCTGATGACCTCGCCCTCGCGCCCGATCGCCCAGAAGCTCACCGTGGTCGTGTCCGCCGGCGTGCGGCTGCAACCGCTGCCCAGCACCGAGACGGCCGCAGCCAGGCCGAGCGCAAGCACTGTGCCGACGCGGGCGCGGAGGCGACGCGCCGTCACCCGGCCGGCAAAGGGAAATCGCGCGAACGGCATGCCGGCCTTACTCGGGCTGCTGCGGACGCTGCGGCGTCTGGGTCGGCTGCCGGTTGGCGCGCGATTCGGCCGTGCCCAGCGCGCGCGCGGTGGCCGCGTCCATCTGGCCCGGGCCTTCGGCGGCCGGCGCCTTCGCGGCGGGTTTGGGCTTTTCGCCCTCCTCGGCCGCCAGCCAACCGCCCTTGAAACCGGCCCGCTCCAGTCCCCTGCGGATGTGCGGGTTCTTCTTCATCACCTCCCAGACGAAGTCGTTGCGGTAGTTGGCGATCATGGCCAGGATCGGGCCCTGGTCGATGCCGATGTAGTCACTGGCCACCCAGCCGTTGCCCGGCACGATGCGTCCGGTCTTGAGCGGGATGTCGTAGGTGAAGCTGCGGTTGAACGAGTCCAGGAAGCCGTAGCTGGAATACAGGTAGTCGCCAAAGCGCCTGTGCATTTCCTCGGTGGCCGGGATCACGATCTCCGGCGCGAACGGCAGCGAGGCGATCGCTGCGGTCGGGGCGATGGTGCCGTCATCGAAGTTGTCGCGCAGGCCGGCGCCGCGTGCAGAATAGTGGCGGAACTCGCGCTGTTCGCCGCGGTATTCCTGCAGGGTCTGCTGCGGGCCATCGCCGGCGGTCAGGCCCCACACGTTCTCGCCGTAGTCCTTCCACTTCATCGGATTGGCGATGGCGTACTGGCGATGGGCATAGGCGGCGCGGCGGCTGTTTTCGAAGTAGTCCATGCCGTGTTCGCGCATGAAATCGTCCTGGATGCCGCGGAAGTCCACCCACACATGGGTGTACTGATGGGTGAACAACGGACCGTAGGACAGGTATTCCTGGCCCTGGTAGACGCCCCAGATCTCGTTGTAGGTGCGCGTCCACACCTGCCAGGCATCGGGTTCGACCGCATGCGTGGGCGAGCCCAGCGCCAGGATGTAGACCATCATGCCTTCGCTGTAACCGGTCCAGTCATGGTTGATGAACTCGCTTTCGGGGAACCAGCCCATCGAGATCAACGGCGAGCGTGGCTGGATCCAGGTCCAGTCCACGCGCCGGTAGATCTGCTCGGCCAGCTCGCGGATCTGCTTCTCGCGCGGATCGTCCTTGTCGTAGTAGGACTGGGCAAACAGCACGCCCATCAACAGCAGCGAGGTATCCACCGTGGACAGCTCGACCCAGCTGCTGAAGCGCTCGCCGGTCTGCATGTCCAGGAAGTGGTAGTAGAACCCCTTGTAGCCGGCCGTGCCGGTCGGCTGCTTGCCCTGCTTGAGCCCTTGCAGGAACTTCAGCGTGGTCAGGGTGCGGTCCACCGCCTGGTTGCGACTGACCCAGCCGTTCTCGATGCCGATCGGATAGGCGGTCAGGGCAAAGCCCACCGATGCCACCGAGGCGAACGGGCGCGACGGATAACGGTCGGGCGTCAGGCCATTGACTTCGTTGGTGGTGTCCCAGAAGAACTGGAAGGTGCGGCGCTCGATGTCGCGGAACAGCGGCGACAGATCGGGCTTCTTGTCTTCCACGGGCAACTCCACGGGCGGACGACCAGTGACCTTGATCGGTTTGATCGGGGTAGGCGCGGGCCTGCTGTCGCAGGCGGCCAGCAGGACCACCAGCATGCCCGTCGCGACCGGCACCAGCGGAGGAAGGAAATGGCGAATCTTCAAGTCCGGAATTCCATGTAAACGTTTACAAAGGCAGATGCACGTCCGCACCTGGACAGCCGAAGCGGCGCGGACTGCAACCGCTGCCGGGACCGGCCCGGCAGCGGTGCCTGAAGGTTACCAGTCCAGGCCGAAGGACAGCTTGAACATGCGCGGCGGCCAGCGGGTATCGGGACCACTGCGGGTACCGAGCAGCGCGCTGGCGTAGTCGGTGTTGTACTGGGTGAAGTTGTTCCAGTTGAAGACGTTGAACACGTCGCCACGGACTCGCATCTTCACGCTGGTGCCGGTGTCGAACACCTTTTCCAGGGCCATGTCCAACTGCTTGTATCCGATCGTGTGATCGGGGGTATACGAGGCGAACTTGCAGTTGCCATCCCCGGCGCGGCAATCGACCGCCGCAATCGGTTCGGGCGTGGCCAGGGTCAGCTTGCTGGAGAGCGTGAAACCCCAAACCCCGGCCATTGCGGTCATCACCAGGCGTTGGCGCGGGACGCCCGCCGAACGCAGGAATGACTGTCCGTCCAGACTGGGCAAATCAAAGAGGTAATGCTCGTTTGTAGCGGCCGTGCTGAGCCTGTTTTCCTTGGCATCGCTGAAGGTGTAGGCGATGGTCACGCCCCAGGGTGATTGCTCGGTATAGGCCTTGTCCGCCGACAGCAGCAGCTGGTTGAGCTTGGTGTCGATGGCGTTGTCCACCAGAAGCAGATTGCCGTAGCCGGGGATCGGCTGATCGAATGGTGCGCAGCTCCACTGCGCGCCGTTGTCGCAGCCGTGGAAGGAGCCATCCGGATTGCGGTTGCCCAGCGTGAACAGCAAGCCATCGTAACTGCGCACGTGTGCGATGGCGGCCGAGGTGTTCCACTGCGCGCCGGCCAGCTCGACGATGTTGCGCATGCCCACGCTGAACTGGTCCGAGTACGGGGTCTTGAGGTCGTTGTTGAGCAACTGGACTTCCGAACCCAGGTTCGGGTTGGCCGCCGCCAGCGCATCGAGATTGGCTGGATCGAAATAGCTCGTGTCCCATGCAAGGCAGGTTGTCGTGCCGACGTCGCAGGGATGATTGGCGCTGTCGAAGTTATAGGTATAGGGCGCAAAGCTGGTGGAAATCTGCTCCAGCGCCAGGTAGTCGAACAGGTTGCGATCGTATGAGCGACCTGCGCCACCAAAGATCACGTGACGCTGGTCGCCGGCCAGGTCATAGGAAAAGCCAAGGCGCGGCGCCCAGTTGTCCTTGTCGGCCTCGCGGTTTGAACCGGTGGAAATGTAGTCGTTGATGTTGTAGTCGGTGTTCTGGATATTGCTCCAGCCTTGCAGGGCCGTGACCAGGCCTTGCGGCGTCACGAAGTCCTCGTAGGCCGGCGTCTTTTCATAGTCATAGCGCACCCCGAGATTCAGCTCCAGCCTGTCGTTGACCTGCCAGTCATCCTGCACATAGAGGCCGAACTGCTTGTTCTTGGATTTCACCGCGCCTTCTTCAGCCCCTGGCAGCACCGACTGGAAACGCACGCGATACGGAATGAAGCTGTCCAGGGTGGTGTTGCCGGCGTCCAGGTTCTCGTAGTAATCCACCGAATACTGCGGACTGGCCGGATTGCGCTGCAGGGAACTGACTTCAACGTCCTTGTACTTGACGCCCACCTTGATGGTATGTCCCTGCAGCCCGTAGAACGTGAGGTCGTTCTGAAGACCGTCGCCCTTCTGCGCCTTGTCCTGGTAGTCCGCGCCGCCACCGACGTTGAGGATGGCGTTGCCGTCCTCGGTATTGACCAGGTTGTTGCGGATCTGATAGCCGGGACCAAAACTGATCGGGCGAGGACTCCACGCGTCATCCTCGTGGGTCAGGTGCAGGTCGTTGAGCCAGTTCTCGTTGCTGAACTGCCAACGCAGGTCGAAGCGCTGGGAGTCGTTGGACTTGTCGCTGCCGTAGGAAGGAACGTTGGGACCATCCCCCACGTTGGTCAGCTCTGTCTCATCACGAATCTTGGCCGACAGCTCGATCAGGTTGTTCTCGTTGGCCTGCAAGGTCAGCTTGCCGAAGTAGCTGTCCTGCTCGAACGGCACCGTCACCGGGCCGAGGTAGTTGGCCAGCTCGGGCGTCAGGTCGGCCGGATCGAACGCGGTATCCCCCACACGCACCGTGCGGGGCCGGTCGATGCGCTTGGCCTCGTAGGTTGCAAAGAAGAACAGGCGGTCCTGGATGATCGGACCGCCGAAGGACGCGCCGAACTGCTCCTCACTGGAAGGCACCTTGACCCCGCCGGGCTGCTCCTCGGCGTAGGTGCGATCGCGCCACTTTTCGGTGGTGTAGTCCCAGAAGAACTGGCCCTTGAACGCGTTGGTCCCCGACTTGGTCAGGGCGGTCACCGCTGCCCCGGAAATCTGGTCGTATTCGGCCTTGTAATTGGACGTGATGACCTTGTATTCGCCAATTGCCAGCTGCGGGAACGGGTTGCCGCTGGAAGAGTCCTGGCCACTGACGCCGCCCTGAAGCACGTAGTTCTTCTGCCCGACCCCATCGATGAAGACGTTGATGCCATTGCCGTTCTGGGCACCGCTACGCAGCCTGGCCGAGCCATCGGCGGACTGTTCGAAGATCATGCCCGGCACGATATCGGCAAAGGCCAGGAAGTTGCGCGAGCTCTGCGGCAGCGACTGGATCTGCTGCTGGCTGACGTAGCTCGCCACCTCGGACGTCCTGGTTTCTGCAATGACCGGCGGCGCAGTGACCTTGACCGTGCTCAGGTCGGTCGCCCCGCGGTCCGGGGTAACCGCCGCCGATGGCGCGGCGTCCACGTTGAGCGTCGCGGTCTGGCCCACCTGCAGGGTCAAGGCCTGGCTGCTGGCCTGGCCATCGGCAACGACCTCGACCCTGTAGGGCCCGGGCGGCAATCCGCCGACGATGTAGCTGCCGTCTGCGCCAACGCGCGCGGTGCGGGACAGACCGGTGGCCGTGTTGGTTGCCGTCACCGTGGCGCCCTGGCCGGCACCGCTGACCTGGCCGCGCAGGGTGGCCGAGGTCGACTGGGCATGGGCCAGCGGCGCGGCGCCGATCAACAGCCAGCTGGCCAGGGCGCAGCTCAGCAGGCGGCGCGCAGGCCGGGCGGAAATGTGCGTGCAGTGCTTCATGCGTTGGCCCCTCCCAGGGCTTGCCCAATCAATGACTCGGGGGATCGTCAGTGCAGCAGGCGTGCTGCAAGGGGGGAAAACCGCGCCGGTCAGGCACGGGCGTTCATTGCTTCACTGCCGGCGCCGAATGGCGTACGACCAGTTCCGGGATCAGCGGTTCCGGCGCGGGCATCAGCTGGTCCTTGGCGTCGATGTCCTGCAGCAGGCGCTGCAGGGCATTGGCGCCCAGCTCGGCAATACTGATCCGCATGGTGGTGAGCGTGGGGTGGACGAAGCGCGCCACCGGCACGTCGTCAAAACCCGCCAGGGCAATGTCGCCGGGCACCTGCACGCCGGCCTGGTTGAAGGCGAACAGGCACCCCAGGGCCATCATGTCGTTGGCGGCGAACACAGCATCGGGCCGCTGCGCCGCCGCCAGCAGCGCGGTGCCGGCCTCCATGCCGGAGGCCTCGTCGAAGTTGCCCGGCACCACCCAGGCCTGGCTGCCGGGCAGCAGCTCGGCCAGCGCGTCGCGGTAGCCGCGCAGGCGCTCGGCCGCATCGAAGTTGCCTTGTGGCCCGGCGATGAAGGCGATGCGCCGGTGTCCGGCCGCGACCAGGTGCCGCATCATCGTCACCGCCCCGCCGTGGTTGTCGATGTTGAGCACCGGATAAGCGCCGTCGGGCACGCGCGTGTTGATCATCACCACCGGCAGGCCTGCCGGCAGGTTGTCGGTCAAAAATCCGGGTTGGTCGGCGTACGGCGACAGCACCACCAATCCATCCACGCGCCCGCGCATCGCCCGCAGCGCCGCGCCCTGTGCCTCCTGGGCACCGTGGTAACTGGACACCAGCAGGTGCTTGCCGCGCGCGCGCGCAACCCCGTCGATGCCGCGGATCAGTTCGGAAAAGAATTCGCCGTACAGGTCCGGCAGGACCACGCCAATGGTCTGGGTGGTGCGGCTGCTCAGGCTGCGGGCAGCGGCATGGGGCTGGTAACGCAGGCGCTGGGCAGTTTCCAGCACCAGCTTGCGGACCCCGGCGGCAACATTGGCCTGGCCGTTCAACGCGCGCGACACGGTAGCCACCGAGACCGAAGCCTCACGTGCCACGTCCCTGATGGTGATGGTGCCGCTTCGCCGCACGTCCGCCCTCCGCGGTCATGACTGTCGTTGGTCGGCGCGCACTGTAAACGCTTCCACGCAGTCGCGTAAACCCGACGTTCGCAGGAGGTTACAGGCGTGTGATCAAGGCCTTGCGAAAACCGGCCGCGGTTCCACGCCCGAGTCGGCGCAGCTGGCCCGGGTGGGCCGCTCAACCGGCCTGTTCGGACTCGGCCGGAGTCAGGGCCTGGATACTCAGGGCATGGATATCGGTCTGCATCAGCTCGCCCAGCGCGGCATACACGATCCGGTGCCGGGCCAGCGGCAGCTTGCCGGCGAAGGCCTCGCTGACCACCCGCACCCGGAAGTGACCGCGCCCATCGCGCGCGCCGGCGTGGCCCGCATGGCGGTGGCTTTCATCCTCAAGTTCCAGCGCACAGGGCTGCAGCCCCGACTCCAGCGCGGCGCGGATCCGGGCCAGGCGCGGTTGACTCACGGCAGCACCTTCAGGAACGGGCGCACCTCCACCCGCGCGTAGACACCGGCCAGCGCGTAGGGATCGGCCTCGGCCCAGGCGCGCGCGGCCTGGAGCGATTCGAACTCGGCGATCACGATGCTGCCGCTGAAGCCGGCCGGTCCCGGGTCGGGCGAATCGATCCGCGGGCACGGCCCGGCCACAAGCAGTCGGCCAGCGTCCTGCAGGGCCTGCAGCCGGGCCAGGTGGGCCGCACGCGCCTGCTGGCGCAGGGGCTGGGAGTCGGCCACGTCATGGCCTTCGATGGCATACCACATGGCAATATCAGGTCCGCAGCTTGAACACCGGCGCATTGTACTGGCCCTGTCCGCTGGACACGGGCCTTGCCAGCCCGTACTCTTTGGCACAATTCGGCACGGCACGACCTGCAGCGGCGCTCGTCCAGATCCCAGTGGGGTCCGTGGACGACCCTTTTACCGCTGCCACGCGCGTTTCGCAGCCAGATCACCTTCTCCCAACGTTCCCCGCCGCCATCCCCCGTGGGCGTGCGCCGCATTGGGCTTACGTGCCAAGCGCCTTGGCCACGCAAGGTTTCATCGCTGCAGTCACCCGCGCGCAGCCCGCCAGGCCCGCGTGTTTTTCGCAATTGCATGCTCCACCGGCGCCAGCACGCGGTGGACGGCCCCAACCGTAGTGTTGACGCGACACGGCCCCTGATGACATCGCAACCCGCGCCCGGCGCGACCGCTTCCACCGAGACCACGCACAATCGGCAGCAGCACCAGATGCCGCTGGCGCTGGTGCATGGCCAGCCGGTGCTGCAGATCCCGCAGGACCTGTACATCCCGCCGGATGCGCTGGAAGTGATCCTGGATGCGTTCGAGGGCCCGCTGGACCTGCTGCTGTACCTGATCCGCAGGCAGAACCTGGACATCCTGGACATCCCGGTACTGGAGATCACCCGCCAGTACGTGGATTACATCAACGTCATGCAGGAGCTGCGCTTCGAACTGGCAGCCGAATACCTGGTCATGGCCGCGATCCTGGCCGAGATCAAGTCGCGCATGCTGCTGCCGCGGCCGCCAGCGGTGGAAGCCGAGGAAGGCGATCCACGCGCCGAGCTGGTGCGCCGCCTGCAGGAGTACGAGCGCTTCAAGCAGGCCGCCGAGGACATCGACGCCCTGCCCCGCCAGGACCGCGACACCGCGCCGGCCCGTGCCCACGTACCGGATCGGGCGGCGATCAAGGTCCTGCCGGATGTCGAACTGAAGGAAATGCTGCTGGCGTTGCACGAAGTGCTCAGGCGCGCCGAGCTGTTCACCGGCCACGCGATCAAGCGCGAGGCCCTGAGCGTGCGCCAGCGCATGGGCGAGGTGCTCTCGCGCCTGGAGGACGGCAGGTTCCACCGGTTCGAGACGATGTTCACCGTCGAGGAAGGACGCCTGGGCGTGCTGGTGACCTTCCTGGCGGTGCTGGAACTGGCCAAGGAACAGCTGCTGGACATCGTCCAGGAAGCCGCGCTGGCGCCGATCTACGTCAAGTCCCTGGCGCTTGGCAACACCAACGAGCCGCTGCAGTTCTCCAGCACGTTCGATGATTCCGATGCGGCCAATGACGCCTGAACCCGGCCGCCACGACTGACCTGTCACGCCTGGGCCGATGCCCGGCCTGAAACGACACTGCATGCAAGACGACGCCTTCGACCACCAACCCCGGACCGACACCGCCATGCCAGCCCAGCTGGAGCCGGCGCTGGTCGGCCGCATCATCGAAGCGGCACTGCTGGCCTCGGCCCAGCCGATGGCCGTGCCGCAGCTGGCCAGCCTGCTGCCCGAGGACCATCCCGACGCCGAGGCCAGCGTCAGGGCCGCGCTGGAGCAGCTGTCGGCCGCCTGCGCCGGCCGCGGGGTGGAGCTGGTCGAGGTGGCCAGCGGCTGGCGCTACCAGGTCAAGGCCGAGGTCCATGGCTGGGTCTCGCGCATGTGGACCGAACGCAAGACCCGCTACACCCGCGCCACCCTGGAGACCCTGGCCCTGATCGCCTACCGCCAGCCCATCACCCGCGGCGAGATCGAACAGGTCCGCGGGGTGGCGGTCAGCAGCAACATCATCCAGGCCCTGGAAGAGCGCGAATGGATCCGTGTGGTCGGCCACCGCGACGTGCCCGGTCGGCCGGCCCTGTTCGGCACCACCCGCACGTTCCTGGACTACTTCGGCCTCAAGCGCCTGGACGAATTGCCACCACTGTCCGAGCTCAAGGAGATCGGCGAGCTGGACCCGCAGCTGCCGTTCGCCAGGGCGCCGATCGCGGCCAGGGCCGATGCCCAGGGCCAGCCGCCCGAGCACGGCGCAGGGACCGCACAGGCCGACCGGGCTGATGCGCGCGACGCCGCGGTGGGGGCAGCACCGCAGGATGCAGCGGGCGCCGATCCCGAAGCTGGGTCCGAGTGGCCGGCCCAGGACCTGCAGCAGGCCGCGCTCGACGACGCAGGCCCACACCCCGATGACGTCCCGGCCCCGGCCGACGCCGTCGAAGACGCCGCGCCCACCGCCGATGACGGCCGCCACGCGCACGACCCCTCCACTTCCCGACAACCCCAAGAAGACGACGCCGCACCGGTCTCGTCGGAGCAGAAACCATGAGTGACACCCCCCGCAGCAAGCTGTCGCTGAAGCGCGACGCCGCCGCAATCCCCGAAGTCCGCCTGCAGGAGCGCCTGCACAAGGTGCTGGCCCAGGCCGGACTCGGCTCGCGCCGTGCGCTGGAGCAGCGCATCGCCGACGGCCTGATCAAGGTCAACGGCGAGGTCGCACAGACCGGCATGTCCATCGGCAGCGGCGACCGGGTCGAGCTGGATGGCCGCACCTTCGTCGCCAGCGCACTGACCGAGCCGGCGCGGGTGTTGATCTACAACAAGCCCGAAGGCGAGGTGACCACCCGCGAGGATCCCGAAGGCCGCCCGACCGTGTTCGAGTCGCTGCCGGCCATCAAGGGCGCACGCTGGATCGCCATCGGCCGCCTGGACATCAACACCACCGGCCTGCTGCTGCTCACCACCGACGGCGAGCTGGCCAACGCGATGATGCATCCGTCCCACGAGGTCAGCCGCGAGTACGTGGTGCGCGTGCGCGCCCCGGAAGGCCAGGACACGGTGTCCGACGCGCTGGTCGAGCGCCTGCGCAATGGCGTGGAGCTGGAAGACGGCCCGGCCAAGTTCGACGAGATCGAGCGCATCGGCGGGACCGATTCGCACGACTGGTACCGGGTCGCCCTCAAGGAAGGCCGCAATCGCGAAGTGCGCCGCCTGTGGGAGTCGCAGGGCTGCCAGGTCAGTCGGCTCAAGCGCACCCGCTACGGGGCCATCGAACTGCCGCAGCCGCTGCTGCGCGGCCAGTCGCAGGAACTGTCCGATGGCCAGGTCCAGGCGCTGCGCAAGTCACTCAAGCTCGAGGATGGCGCGCCGGCCGCATTGACCCTGCAGCCGGTCATCGGCCAGCGCAGGGCGTCCAGGACCGTGGTCAACGCCCGCGGCGCCGGCAATGCCTACGTCAACGGCCACACCACCGCGGCCGACGAGGCGCGTGAGCTGCGTCGCTTCGACCACGTGCGCGAGGACCGTGGCCGCGGCGGCCGCGGCAAGCCCAGCTTCAAGGGCGGCCTGACGGTCACCGGTGAAGCGGCGGCCAACCAGTCGCAGAAGCCCTTCAAGACGCGCGCGGCCAAGGGTCCCAAGCCCCTGCCCGATGGCAACCCGGCCGCGTTCCGCAGCTGGTACGTGCCCGAGGGCGTGGACACCGGCCCGACCGGCCACCGCAACGCCGGTCCCGGCGGCCCGAAGAAGCCCTATGGCGGCAAGCCCGGCGGCCCGCGTCGCGGCGGTCCCGGCGCAGGCCTCGGTGGCAGCGGTCCCTACGGCGGTTTCGGCGAGGGCGCGCGCGGTCAGGGCGTCGGCCAGGGCGCCGGCCAGGGCCAGCAGCGCAAGGCCAGGCCGTATGGACATCCGGGCAACGCCCCGAGCTTCCCGTCCGACCATGCCACGCCCGGCGCCTACAACCCGTACGGCCAGCGCCAGGGCCGGCCCGGCGGCGGCAACCGTCCGCCTGGCGGCCCGCGTCCCGGCGGCGCCGGCCCACGTCCGGGCGCCAATCGCGGTCCCGGTGGCAAGCCTGGCGGCCCACGCGGCGGCAGCCGCGGTCCGCGCGGCGGCGGCAACGGCTAGGCGCCACCAACTTTGGGGGGGGCGCGCGTGCCGCGCTCGCCTCGAGGTGTCTGTTCCAGGGCGCGCCCGCGCCCGACCACGCTTGCAGCCAAGTGCGCGCCACCTCGCAAGAGGTGAGCACCGGTTCCATGGCGCCACTTACACTGCGTCTTGCATGATCCCCTCCGTGACGACGATTCGCCCATGTCTTCCGCTTACGGCACCGAGACGGTGCTTGAGGTCCACCACTGGACCGACGACTACTTCAGCTTCACCACCACCCGCAACGACGGCTTCCGCTTCGAGAATGGCCAGTTCGTGATGATCGGCCTGGACGCGCAGCCGCGGCCGCTGCTGCGTGCCTATTCCATCGCCAGTGCCAACTGGGAAGAGCAGCTGGAGTTCTTCAGCATCAAGGTGCCGGGCGGTCCGTTGACCTCGCGCCTGCAGCATCTCCAGCCCGGCGACAGCGTGCTGGTCGGCAAGAAGCCCACCGGCACCCTGCTGATCTCCGACCTGCAGCCGGGCAAGAACCTGTACCTGCTGGGCACCGGCACCGGCCTGGCGCCGTGGCTGAGCGTGTCCAAGGATCCGCAGACCTACGAGCGCTTCGACAAGGTCATCGTGGCCCACGGCGTGCGCTTCGAAAAGGACCTGGCCTACCGCGACGAGTTCGAGAAGGTGCTGCCCCGGCACGAGTTCCTGGGCCCGATGCTGCGCGACAAGCTGCTGTACTACCCGGCGGTCACGCGCGAGCCGTTCCGCAACCACGGGCGCCTGACCGAGCTGCTGGACAGCGGCCAGATGGCGCGCAGCCTGGGGCTGGAACCGATCGATCCGGCGCGCGATCGCTTCATGATCTGCGGCAGCCCGCAGATGCTGGCCGACCTGCGTGCGCTGCTGGACAGCCGCGGCTTCCAGGCCTCGCCGCGCATTGGCAGCCCCGGGCACTACGTGTTCGAACGGGCCTTCGTGGAGAAGTGAAAGCGCCCGTGCCGGCGCCACCGGCCCGGCTCGCAGGCACCAATGCCGTGCGCACTGCGGCCGGCTTCAACCCAGCGCGCGCCCGATGTCAGCCGCCAGCGAGGCCGGCGCGCGCCGCGGTCCGTAACGCCTGAGCACCTGGCCGTTGCGGCCGACCAGGAACTTGGTGAAGTTCCACTTGATCCGCTGCGTGCCCAGCAGGCCGGGCCGCTCGCGCTTGAGTCGCTGCCACAGCGGATGTGCGCGCTCGCCGTTGACCTCCACCTTGGCGAACATCGGGAAGCTGACCGCGTAGTTGAGGCTGCAGAACGCGCGGATCTGGTCCTGGTCACCGGGCTCCTGGTGGCCGAACTGGTCACACGGAAATCCCAGCACCACCAGTCCGCGATCGCGGTACTGCTGCCACAGCACTTCCAGCCCGCCGTACTGCGGGGTGAAGCTGCAGCGCGAGGCGACGTTGACGATCAACAGGACCGAACCGGCCCAGTCGGACAATGGCTGCTCGTGCCCGTTGATATCAATCGCAGAAAACGCGAAGACGCCCCGCATGCATCGATTCCCCGACCAGTCCCGCCGCGATCATAGGCGCTGCAGGAGTGCCCTGCCAGCAGCGTGCCGCCTGGGTCCTGGGCCTGGACCCGGTGCGAGCGGGCAGCTGGCAGATGACAGCCGCGTCATGCATCGCGCGCCCGTGCGTGCTGCAAATGCGCGACTGCGGTAGCCTTCACGGTCATCCTTCGCAACCGGAAGCTGCAACGCATGACCACCCGCCTCGCCCTGGCGCTCGCCCTTGCCCTTGGAATGCCCATGTCCGCCCATGCCCAGACGCCTGCCAGCGCAGCCAGCCAGCCGGCCAATCCATTTTTTGCGCAAAGCCCGCTGCCGCTGCACTACCCGCAGTTCGACAGGATCACCGATGCCGATTTCGCGCCGGCCTTCGATGCCGGCATGGCTGCGCAGCTTGAGGAAATCCAAGCCATCGCCGACAACCCGGCCAAGCCGACCTTCGACAACACCATCGTGGCGATGGAAAAGAGCGGCCAGCTGCTGGAGCGGGCGAGCACGGTGTTCTTCAACCTGGTCGGCACCGATACCAACCCGGTGCGCGAGAAACTGCGCAGCGACTACTCGGCCAGGTTTGCCGCCCATCGCGATGCGATCTCGCTCAACGGCAAGCTGTTTGCGCGCATCCAGGCGCTGTACGACACGCGCACCGAGCTGGGCCTGGACCCGCAGGGCGTGCGCCTGATCGAGAAGTACCACACCGATTTCGTCCGCGACGGTGCCAAACTTTCCGATGCGGACAAGACCAAGCTCAAGCAGATCAATGCCGAGCTGGCCGCGCTGGCCACGCAGTTCAGCCAGAACGTGCTCAAGGAGGTCAACGACTCGGCCGTGGTGGTCGATGACGTCACACAACTGGCCGGCCTGAGCCAGTCGCAGATCTCCACCGCAGCCGACGAAGCCAACTCGCGCAACCTGCCCGGCAAATACGTCATCACCCTGCTCAATACCACCGGACAGCCGCCGCTGACCAACCTCAGCAACCGCGACCTGCGCGAGAAGATCTTCAAGGCCTCGATCAATCGCGGCAGCCGCGGCAATGCCTACGACAACACCGCCCTGGTGTCGCGGATCATGACCCTGCGCGCGCAGAAGGCGAAGATGCTGGGCTATCCCACCTACGCGGCCTATTCGCTGGAAGACCAGACCGCCAAGACCCCGCAGGCGGTCAACGACATGCTGGGCAAGCTGGCGCCGGCGGCGGTGGCCAACGCCAAACGCGAGGCGGCCGACCTGCAGGCGATGATCGATGCCGAGCAGAAGGCGGCCGGCAAGCCGAGCTTCACGCTGGCCGCCTGGGACTGGGCCTTCTACAGCGAGAAGGTGCGCCAGGCCAAGTACAACTTTGACCAGTCCCAGCTCAAGCCGTACTTCGAAATGAAGAACGTGCTGGAAAACGGCGTCTTCTACGCCGCCGGCCAGGAATACGGGCTGACCTTCAAGGAGCGCACGGACCTGCCCAAGTACCACCCGGATACCTACGTCTACGACGTGTTCGATGCCGATGGCTCGCAGCTGGCGATCTTCATCTTCGATCCGTACGCGCGCGCCTCCAAGCGCGGCGGTGCCTGGATGAATGCCTATGTCTCCCAGTCCGGCCTGACCGGCGACAAGCCGGTGGTGGCCAACCACCTCAACATCCCCAAGCCACCGGCCGGCCAGCCGACCCTGCTGACCTGGGATGAGGTCACCACCGCGTTCCACGAGTTCGGCCATGCGCTGCACGGGATGTTCTCCAACGTGCAGTACCCGTATTTCTCCGGGACCAGCGTGCCACGCGATTTCGTCGAGTTCCCCTCGCAGGTCAACGAGATGTGGGCCGACTATCCGTCGGTGCTCAAGCACTACGCCAGGCACCACCAGAGCGGTGAGGCCATGCCGCAGGAGCTGCTGGACAAGGTCCTGGCCGCGGCCAAGTTCAACCAGGGCTTTGCCACCACCGAATATCTGGGCGCGGCGATGCTGGACCAGCGCTGGCACCAGATCAGCGTCGACCAGATCCCCGATGCGGCAGGCGTGATGGCGTTCGAAGCCCGGGCCCTGGCCGCCGACGGCATCGCCTATCCGCCGGTCCCGCCGCGTTATCGCACCCCGTACTTCAGCCACATCATGGGCGGCTATTCGGCCGGCTATTACGCCTACATCTGGTCCGAGGTCCTGGATGCCAACACCCAGCAGTGGTTCGAGCAGCACGGCGGCCTGAGCCGGGCCAACGGCGATCGCTTCCGCAAGCTGCTGCTCTCGCAGGGCGGCAGCCAGGACGCGATGAAGCTGTTCCAGGATTTTGCCGGCCACGCGCCGCAGATCGAACCGCTGCTGGAAAAACGCGGCCTGCAGACCAAACTGGACTGATCCAGGGGCCGGTGTATTGGGCGCAAGAACAAACCCGGCCGATGGCCGGGCTCTCGCCTATCCGGGAGGGTCGCTCTTTTTGGGCAAGTCGATGATCCGCTGGCCGTCGCCGACCGGCATCGTCATATGGATCCTGCCGTCCCTGGGATCGAGCACGCGATAGGGGCCCAGCTGCACCGCGCCCGGGATTTCCCGGCCGCGCGCATCGAGCACCCGGACCGGCCGGGTCGGCGGGTCGGGCTGGATGGAGAGCGGCTGTTCCACGCGGACAGGGGTGATGCCGGTGTCGGAAGCGACCTTGGGCGTCGCGTCGGCGCGCTCGGAGAGGTCCTGGCGCACCGAGGCAGTCGGGTGGGGCTGACCCAGCTGTTGCGCGCCGCTGGCCGTTGGCAGGAGCAGCAGTGCGGAGAAGGCGCAAATCAGCAGGGTCTTCATGCCGCCACATCCGGCGTGCAGAGGTCCAGCACGTAACGCGTCGACACCGGTGCCTGCAGCGCGGGCAAGGTGCATCCGCTCAGGGCTTGGGCGTCGGCTGGATGATCCGCTGGCCATCACCGTGGGGCATGGTGGTGTAGACCTTTCCGGTCTTGGGGTCCATGACCTGGTTGGTCCCCATCGGCACCGCACCGCTGATCGGCCTGCCTTGCGGATCGACCACGCGCGCTGACGCTGCCGGCGTGGCCGGTGCTGCGGTGCTCGGCTGGACCGGACGATTGGCATCGGTGGCCGGGCCCTTCGGACTGATCAGTGGCGCCTGGCTGCGCTGGCCGGGGTCGCTGGCGACCGAGCGGCTCTGCGGGCTGGCCGGCTGCGGCAGCGTGCGGGCGCCACTTTGTGCCGGGGCGATGGTTGGCTGCCTGAGCTGCTGCGCGCCGGCGGCAAACACGGCCAGAAGCGGCAGTGCCGCGGACAGGGAAATGACGGAGGCTTTCATGGCGATGTCCTGCTTGCGAAGGAATGCCTTGACGGTACGCCGGCACGGCTGCATCGCCGGTGAAAAAAATCGCCGCTTGCGCGTGCAGGGCGGCGTTTCGCGGTATCCGGCCAAGGCCGCCTGACGGGGCCGGCATCGGTAGGGCGGGTCTTGACCCGCCGTTTTCGGCTGTTCATGCACCGCAGGCGCGTTGCCGCCAGGCGGATCGTTCAGCCAGCCTGCTGGGCGGCCTGGTTTGCGCCCATCTCCAGCGCGGCCGCCGGCTTGCGGGTCAACGCCGCCTGGCGACGCGGCTTGCTGGGGAACGCATGCCGCACGATGCGCCATGCCACCTGACCGAACTGCCTGAACAGCGAGCCGGTGTTGTAATGCTGGCCGTAGCGCTTGCAGATCTCGCGCACTTCCACGGCCATGTCGGCATAGCGGTTGGCCGGAATGTCCGGGAAAAAATGATGCTCGATCTGATGGCTCAGGTCGCCGGTCAGCACGTCGATCACGCGCCCGCCGCTGATGTTGGAGGAACCGCGCAGCTGGCGCAGGTACCAGTGACCACGGCTCTCGTTGCGCACCACGTCCTTGGGGAAGGTCTCCGCTTCGGCGGTGAAGTGGCCGCAGAAGATCACCACGTAGGTCCAGATGCTGCGCAGCACGTTGGCAGTGATGTTGCCCAGCAGCACCGGCAGGAAGAACGGGCCGGCCAGCGCGGGGAAGATCACGTAGTCCTTGAGCATCTGGCGGCCGATCTTGCGGCCCAGCGGGCTGAGCTGCGCGCGCAGCTGCCTGAAGCTCATCTTGCCGGCGAAGAACCGGCCCAGGCGCAGGTCCTGGATCGCCACGCCCCACTCGAACAGCAGGCAGAAGACCACCGCGATCGGCGGCTGCAGCAGGTAGAACGGCCTCCACTTCTGCTCGGGGAAGATCCGCAGCAGGCCGTAGCCGATGTCGTCATCCAGCCCGCGCACGTTGGTGTAGGTGTGGTGGCGGAAATTATGGGTCCTGCGCCAGTTTTCGCTGGTGGCCACGATGTCCCATTCGTAGCTGCGGCTGTGCAGCTGCCGGTCGCCCATCCAGTCGTACTGGCCGTGGATCACGTTGTGGCCGACGGTCATGTTCTCCAGGATCTTGGACAGCGCCAGCAGCAGGGTGCCGGCGATGCAGGCCGGCCACAGCAGCATCGGCACGAATGCACCGACGAACAACAGGATCCGGCCCAGCGCGCCGGTCCAGCGCACGGCCGAAACCGCACGGCGGATGTAGCGCGCGTCGGGCGCGCCGAGCTGGGCCAGCGTGCGTGCGCGCAACGCGTCCAGCTCGGCGCCGAAGTGCTGCAGTTCGTCCTGGGAAAGCGGGCGGTTCTTGTGGGCCATTACAGATCCAGGGTGAGGTCGGAGGCGGCGGCGTTGATGCAGATGCGCACGGTGGCGTCCGGCTCGGCCGAACGTGCATTGGTCTGGGTATCGCGGGTGATGCCTTCGCGCTTGCCGCAGGCGCAGGTGTTGCAGATGCCCATGCGGCAGCCGGAGGCCGGGCGCAGGCCCTGCTCTTCCAGCGCCTGCAGCAGCGGGCGGTCTCGCGGCACGGTCAGGGTGCGCCCGCTGCGTGACAGCGTGACCTGGACCGTGCCGGCTTCGCCGGGCTGGGCCTGGGGCGGGGTGAAGGCTTCGGCCTCGAAGCGGGCCACGCGGGCCTGCAGCGCCTGGCGGGCGGCTTCGACAAAGCCGTGCGGGCCGCAGGCATAGACCTGGCACTGCGCCAGCTGCGGCACCAGCGTGGCCAGGTCGGTCTGGCCGATCCGCGGCGCGAAGCCGCCCCGGCCATCGTCCTGCCCGGTCAGCGCCAGGTGCAGCCTGAAACCGGCGTGCCGGGCGGCCAGCGCCTGCAATTCATCGGCGAAGCAGACCTGGGCGCGGGTGCGGGCCCAGTACACCAGGTCCATCTGCACCGCCATGCCCGCGGCGTCGAGCTGACGCAGCATCGCCATCAGCGGGGTGATGCCGCTGCCGGCGGCCAGGAACAGCCAGCGGCCCTGCACCGCCGGCGGCAGGGTCATCTCACCGAAGGCCGCGCCCAGGTCGAACACCTCGCCCACCCGCGCATCGCGGCACAGATGGCGGCTGACACGGCCGCCGGCCACTTCGCGCACGGTGATCTCGATCCGGTCGCCAGCCACCGCGCTGGGGCTGTAGCTGCGGCTCAGGCGGGCGCCATCGACCTCCACCCCAAGGTTGACGTGCTGGCCCGGACGCACACCGGCGAAGTGCCGGTTGGTCTGCAGCACCAGGGTCATCGCATCGGCCGAAGCTTGGCGGCGCTCGCGCAGGCGCGCCAGCGGGCGCTCCCAGGTCCACAGGGGATTGACCCGGGTGGCCCAGAAATCGAATACCGCCGGTTCGACCAGCGCACTGGCGACACGCAGAACGCGGGAAAACGGGGCAGAGGTACGGCGGGGCAGGACGGCAGTCATGGAGGCCACTATACAGATGTCAGAACATCTGTCTATACACTTGTGCATTCATGATGCGACTATGATCCATTGACCCGGCTGCCCCGGGAAAAGGATTGCCCGCCATGTCCGTTCCGGAATCTGCCATCGACAGCACCGCAGAAGACGCCGCTCCCGTCCGCCGGGCCGGCATTTCGCGCCAGGACCTGCTGGCGGCGGCCCTGCGCCTGGTCGGCCCGCATCGCAGCCTGTCCTCGCTGAGCCTGCGCGAGGTGGCCCGCGAGGCCGGGATCGCGCCCAATTCCTTTTACCGCCAGTTCCGCGACATGGACGAACTGGCCGTGGCCCTGATCGACCTGGCCGGCAGCTCGCTGCGCCAGATCATCGGCCAGGCCCGCCGGCGCGCGCTGCGCGCCGAGCGCAGCGTGATCCGCACCTCGGTGGAAACCTTCATGGAACAGCTGCGCGCCGACGACAAGCTGCTGCACGTGCTGCTGCGCGAAGGCATGGTCGGCTCGGATGCGTTCAAGGCCGCGGTCGAGCGCGAGCTGAGCTATTTCGAGGACGAGCTGAAGGTGGACCTGATCCGCCTGGCCGCCGCCGACGGCGCGACCCTGCACGAGCCGGCGCTGGTCTCCAAGGCGATCACCCGCCTGGTCTTCGCCGCCGGTGCCACCGCCATGGACCTGCCGCCCGAACGCGACCCGGAGCTGGTGGAGCAGCTCTCGACCATGCTGCGGATGATCCTGACCGGCTCGCGGGCGATGGCCTCCAGCGCCTGAGCTCTCCAAGTGAGGCATCGCCAGAAGGTTTCTGGCCGGCAATGGCGCTTTGAACAGCGCGCCGCGTAGATCACGCATGCAATTGACTTCATGCAGTTCATTGGATCACTAAACAGAGCGAACTCATGCGCCACACCACAGCAGTTTTTGCAGTGATTCTCGCCGGTGGCAGTCTTGCTGCGATGCTGCCGGCATCGGCACAGCAGACGCCGCAGACCGAAGCGCCCCAGCCTCCCGCTGCGCAGGCCGAACCGAGCACCATGGGCACCGTGGTCGTGACCGGTTCGCTCCCCGGGCCAGGCCTATGGCGAGTGACCAGGGGACAACACACCCTCTACATCCTTGGCACCATCAGCCCACTGCCCAGCGGCATGGACTGGAACGCGGCGCAAGTCGAGTCAGTCCTTGCACAGGCGCAGGAAGTCATCGCCCCCGGACGCGCACAGAACAAGGTCGGCATCGGCGCAGCGTTCAAGATCGCCTCGCTGGCCCGCTCAGCCATGAAGGCCACCCGTATCCCGGATAGGCAAACGCTCCAGGATTTGCTACCCGCCCCGGTTTTCAGCCAGTGGCGCGCGCTGAAGGCGAAATACTTGCCCAATGACACCGCTGTGGAGCGCGTCCGGCCGATCTTTGCCTCCCAGGAACTTTATTCCAGTGCGATTTCTGCCTCGGGGATGACGGGCTCAGCGCTGGTCTGGGATCGCGTATCAGCGCTTGCAAAGGCCAAGGGCGTGGCGATCACTGAAACCGACGTCAACTTTCCCCTCGTGATCGACCGGGACAAGTACAAGGCCGGTATCCAGGCGCTGTCCAACGCGCGCGCGGACGAGGTGAGCTGCTTTACCGAAACTCTCGATACGCTGGAGTCAGACTTGGAGGCGATGAAGCAGACGGCAAACGCCTGGGCCACCGGCGATCCTGCTGTACTGGGCGCGCCAGGCAACGTCGAAAGACAGCCTGCCTGCAAGGCCGAATACGATCGACTGATGGGGTTCCAGGAGCGGCCGGAGTTGGCCGCGCAGGCGCGTGCGAAGTGGCTGGCGGCTGCCCAGTCAGCGCTGGACCGAAACCAGGTCACCCTGGCGGTGCTACCGATCGCTGACCTGGTGGGCGCTGATGGACAGCTGGCCCAACTGAGCGCCAAGGGCTATCAGGTGAGTGCACCTGATGATGCGTCATCGGATTAACCCGCGACGCCCCACCCTTCCTGAGGCAGGACCCGCTCACTTCACCCAATATGCCGGAAAACCCACGGTGAGCTGCTGCACGTGCTGCTGTGCGAAGGCATGGTCGGCTCCGATGCGTTCAAGGCCGCGGTCGAGCGCGAGCTGAGCTATTTCGAGGACGAGCTGAAGGTGGACCTGATCCGCCTGGCCGCCGCCGACGGCGCGACCCTGCACGCGCCGGCGCTGGTCTCCAAGGCAATCACCCGCCTGGTCTTCGCCGCCGGTGCCACCGCCATGGACCTGCCGCCCGAACGCGACCCGGAGCTGGTGGAGCAGCTGTCGACCATGCTGCGGATGATCCTGACCGGCTCGCGGGCGATGGCGCACGGCAGCTGACGCGGGCCACCGAAGCGCGCTTCAATGCCGGGCAGTACGACGGATCGGTTGCGAAGCCGGTTCAAGATGTCGCTGCAGCAGGCGCAGCTGTTCGTAAGCGATGCACATCACGACATCAGCGCCATGGCCGCTGCCATCGCTTCCAAACTCTGAGCTGTGCTCGCAGCTTGTCCTGGCCGCCTTGCTCCACGCGGGATAGCGCTCTTCGGTCATCGATGAAGTCGCCGGCTGACGCAGGCGTGACTCGATCACCTGATCCAGATAGCTCGACAGGTTGCTGGTACAGAAGTTCTGGTTGAACTGGTCGAACCGGCAGGGACGAAGGGTCGCTTTGGCGCATTCAATGGTGGCTTGATCCGAGACAAACGGACTGGCAATGCAGGCATCCAGTGCCGCCTTGTCCGGTGTGTGTTCGCAACCCGGGGCCGGGAAATGCGGCTGCTGCGTCTCAAAGACCGGATCAGGATAGAAAATGCAGTCCTCCAGCACATCGCGCGTCTGGACGAACTGGATCCTGACCGGCAATTCGCGCGTCGCGTGCTTCCAGCGCCCTTCGAGCCCCGTCGCCGTGTAGAAGCCCAATGGTCCATCCTGTCTGGCGGTTCCATGCGACACGAAGTGCAGGTCGAACTTTCCGCCGCCAGGCTCAGTCAGGGTCAGCACTGAGCCATCGACGGCCGCGGTGAGTGGAATTTTTTCCCCCCGTGACGCATACGAGTAATGGATATCCACCAACGTGTGCTGCTCGTCCAGGGTCGCGATCATCGCGATTGGTGCCTCGCCTACGTTTCCGCGCATGCCAAGCTGATCGAGCCGCCTAACTTCCCGCCCAGCTGCACTTGCAGGCATCCCGCCGCATGCCACACTGAGAGTGAGCACCAACATTAGCAGGAATCGAGCCACGTGATCGAGTCGGTCTCGAAGTGGGGTGAGGTCCTTCATCTGAGGCTCGTTTATCGTGGTCATGGCACACATTTACTTCAGCAAGCCCATGATGCACCTCACGCCGGCAACGCCCGCCCGATCAACATCCTGAAATCGGCACCGGCCGGCAGCGTGCCCAGTGCCAGTCCGTGCTGTCCACCCAGGCGCGAGCGACAGAACAGCTCGGCGGCCGGGCTGCCGGCGCGCAGCAGCACGCTGGCCTGCAGCAGCAGGGCAAGATGTTCCACCAGCAGGCGGGCGCCGGCCTCGACGGTGTGGCCTGCGGCCAGCTGCGCGGCGACAACCTCGAACTGGCGGTCGTAGGCGTGGTCCAGGCCGCGCGCGGCGGCCAGTTCGGCCAGCAGCACCTGCCCGCATTCGGGCTCTTTGGCCAGCGCGCGCAGCACGTCCAGGCACTGGATGTTGCCGCTGCCTTCCCAGATGCCGTTGAGCGGTGACTGGCGGAACAGCCGTGGCAGGATCGATTCCTCCACGTAGCCCGCCCCGCCCAGGCACTCCTGTGCCTCGTTGACGAAGGCCGGGGCGCGCCGGCAGATCCAGTATTTGCCGATCGCGGTGGCCACCCGGGCCAAGGCCGCCTCGGCCGGCGCGGTGGGCGCGCGATCCACCGCGGCGGCCACGCGCAGGCACAGGGCCAGGGCCGCTTCCCATTCCAGCGACAGGTCAGCCAGCACGTTGCGCATCAGCGCGTGTTCGACCAGGGCCTTGCCGAAGGTGCTGCGATGGCGCGTGTGATGCACGGCCTGGGCCAGGGCCATGCGCATCTCGGCGGTGGCCGCCAGCATGCAATCCAGGCGGGTCAGCATGACCATCTGCAGGATGGTCGCCACGCCACGGCCTTCGGCGCCGACCCTGCGTGCCCAGGCGCCGGTGAACTCGACTTCGCCGGAGGCGTTGGCCCAGTCGCCGAGCTTGTCCTTCAGGCGCATCAGCTGGAAGGCGTTCTTCTGACCATCGGGCAGCCGCCGCGGCAGCAGGAAGCAGGTCAGGCCACCCGGCGCCTGGGCCAGCACCAGCCAGCCATCGGACATCGGCGCGGAGAAGAACCACTTGTGCCCGACCAGCGTGTATTCCCCCTCGACCGAGGTCGCGGTGGCGCAGGTGGTGTTGCCGCGCACGTCCGAGCCGCCCTGCTTCTCGGTCATGCCCATGCCGACGGTGATGCCGGCCTTGTCGGCGATGGGCACATCGCGCGGGTCGTAGTGCGGCGCGGCGGCCTTGTCGGCCCACGCCTGCAGGGCAGGCTCGCGGCGCAACACGGGCACGGCGGCATGGGTCATGGTCAGCGGACAGCTGGTGCCGGCCTCGGCCTGGTGATGCAGGTAACTGAGCGCGGCGCGGGCGACGTGGGCCCCGGGCTGCGGGGCGTGCCAGGACAGCCCGGCCACGCCGTGTTCCTTGGCCGCCTGCATCAGCTGGTGATAGGCGGGGTGGAATTCGACCAGGTCGATGCGATGGCCGAAGCGGTCGTGGGTCTTCAGCCGCGGCTTGTCGCCATTGGCCTCGAAGCCCAGCGCGTACAGCGTGCTGCCGGCCAGCGCGCCATAGCCGGCCAGCGCCGCATCGAAGGCCGCGGCGCCTGCGCGCGCCAGGCCCTCACGCAACACCGCGTCATCGGCATGCAGATCGCGTGGTGCAAACTCCGGCGGCTGGTTGTCCACCACGTGCGTGGCGAACGAGCGCGTGCTGGGTGTGTCCATGGGTCCTCCTCCCGGCCTGCGATTGTGCCGCAAGCTGCTGACGGGCGTTGACCCTCCCTGTGGTCTGGCCGACGGCCAGGTCGGCGCCCACGACAACACCGAGGCGATCATCCGCGCGATGAACGAAGCCGGGATCGCCGCCAAAACCTTTCGCACCGATGACGGTGGCGAGGAGTGAAGGTGCCTCGCTCTCGGTTGTTGCATTTTTGCCGTCATCCCCGCGAAGGCGGGGATCCAGTGGCACTGCGCACGATGACGGATTTGCGAGGAAGGCCTCTGGGTTCCCGCCTTCGCGGGAACGACGTCTGCTGTTTCTGCTACGAGGCGTCTCCATGAAGCGCTTCGCCGACTCTACAAGGCGCTGGACGAACGCACCGCCACCCTGGACAAGCGCGCGGTGCTGATCGCCTACGGCCGCGCCCTGCTTGCCGCATTGCTGGATGCGCACGACGATCCTCGCATCGTGATTTCGCAACAGATGCAGGCCGGCAGCTGGAAGGTAGCCGCGCAACTGCCCATCCCTTCATCGGATGTCCCCAGGGCGTTGCGTTTCGCACGCCCGGGCAGATGCGGTCAGGCCACGTAAACCGTCTTGATGTTGGTGAACTCGTGGATGCCGTGGCGGGCGAGCTCGCGGCCATGGCCCGAGCGCTTGGTCCCGCCGAACGGCAACCGCACATCGCTCTTGACCAGCGCGTTGACGAAGGCCGAGCCGCACTGCAGCTGCTGGGCCACGCGTTCGCCGCGTTCGACGTCGCTTGTCCAGACGCTGCCGCCCAGACCGAAGCTGGTGTCGTTGGCCACGCGCACGGCTTCGGCCTGGTCCTTGACCCGCACGATGCTGGCGACCGGGCCGAACAGTTCTTCTGTGTAGGCGGCCATGCCGGGCCGCACGCCATCCAGGATGGTCGCCGGATAGTCGGCATGGCCCGGGCCGGGCTTGCCGCCCAGCAGCACCCTGGCGCCGTCGGCCACGCTGCTGGCGACCTGGCGGTGCAGCGCATCGCGCAGGTCCTGGCGCGCCATCGGCGCCAGCGTGGTGGCCGCATCGTTGGGGTCGCCGGTCTGCAGCTTGCCGGCCGCTTCGACGAAGCGCTGCACGAAGGCATCGGCGATGGCATCGACCACGATGAAGCGCTTGGCCGCGATACAGGTCTGGCCGGCGTTGTCGAACCGGCCCTTCACCGCCGCGGCCACGGTCTTGTCCAGGTCGGCATCGTCCAGCACCACGAAGGCATCGCTGCCACCCAGTTCCATCACGCACTTCTTCAGCACGCTGCCGGCGGTGGCGGCGATCGACTTGCCGGCGCGCTCGGAGCCGGTCAGCGTGACCGCAGCGATGCGCGGGTCGCGAATGACTTCGGCCGCCTGGTCGTTGTCGATGTGCAGCACGCCGAACACGCCTTCGGGCACGCCAGCGGCGCGCAGCGCATCGGCGATCGCATCAGCGCAGCGCGGCACATTGGTGGCGTGCTTGAGCAGTGCGGTGTTGCCGACCATCAGGGTCGGGGCCAGGAACCGGAACACCTGCCAGATCGGGAAGTTCCACGGCATCACCGCAAACACGCAGCCAATCGGCTCGTAGCGCACATAGCTGGCGCGCGCCTCGGTCTTGATTGGCTCGGGCTGCAGATACCCCGCGGCATGGTCGGCGTAGTAATCGCAGGCGCCGGCGCACTTGTCCACTTCGGCCAGCGCTTCGCCCTTGAGCTTGCCCATCTCGGCGGTCATCAGTTGCGCGATCGCCTCGCGCCGCTCGCGCAACACCTCGCCCACGCGATGCAGCACGCCCGCGCGCTGCTCGAGCGAACGCTGGGCCCATTCGGGAAACGCGGTCTGCGCCGCGTGCAGGATGGCCTCGACGGTGTTGGCACCCATCAGCTCCTGGCGATGCTCGACCTGGCCGGTGGCGGGATTGGGGGTTTCGGTGATCATGTGCGTCTCCGTAAGTCAAAAATATAGGCGGCCATGATCCTCGCGGCGCCGTTAGAGGGTCGTGCCTGCCGTGGCCGCCCCCCCCCCCCGACAGGCCGCTTCAGCCAGCTGAAGTGTCCCGTTGGGCAGGATCCGCTCTGCCCTGGGAACTGCCGAGTTTGGGCAGGGTCCAGCCAGGCGGACCGGCGCACTTGCCGCGTGCGCGATCTGCCGGTGGGAGCCGCCACGGCGGCGATCGGGACAGACCGGGAAGACCGCTTCGCCGCGGCTCCCACAACTTGAGTCGAGGTCAGCGGGAGGCAGTATCGGGCTGGGCGGCACCCGGCACCGGCGCGTCCTGCCAGCCCAGGCCCAGGCTCTTCTGCAGGGCAATGAAATCCACCACCAGCTGGACCTGCGCCTGCACGGCGCGGTCGGTGGCCGACAGCTGCTGGCGCTGCACGTCCAGCAGGTCAACCAAGGACGAGGCGCCGGCGTGGTTGCGCTGTTGCATGAGTTCCGAAGCACGATCGGCCGAGGTCTGCGCCTGCTGCGCCACCAGCGCCTGCCTGCGCGCCGAACCCAGGTTGGACAGCGCGGTGTTGGCGTCCTGCAGCGCGGCCAGCACCGTGTTTTCGTATGCGGCCAGGCGAGCTTCGGTGCCGGCGCGCGCCTGGGCGACCTGCGCCTTGATCCGGCCGAAATCGAAGATCGACCAGCGCAGCATCGGTGCAAGCAACGTCGCCGTCGAATCGCCGCCCAGATCACCCGGCGAGGTCCCCACCGCCACGTAATTGCCCACCAGCGTGACCTGCGGGAAATAGCCCGACAGCGCCTGGCCGATCTGGGCGTTTGAAGCGGCCAGCTCACGTTCAGCCTGGCGCACGTCGGGGCGACGGCGGATCAGCGCGGCCGGATCATCGACCCTGACCTGCGCCGGCAGCTGCGGAATCGGCTGCTGCGCAGCCAGGCGCGCATCCAGCGCACCGGGCACCTGGCCGATCATCAGCGCCAGCTGGTCCAGCGCCGCTTCGCGCTGGGCCTGCAGCGGCAGCAGCATCGCTTGCTGTTGCTGCAGCTGGCCGCGCATGCGCTCGACCTGCAGGTCCGAGGCGGCACCGCGACCGCGCCGCTGCTGGGTCAGCTCCAGCGAGCGCTGCGCGCTGACCACGTTGCCCTGGCCAAGGTCGATGCGCTGCTGCAGGCCGCGGTAGTTCACGTAGACCTGGCCGATCTCGGCGGCCAGGCGCACCTGGGCGTCGGCGAGCTGCGCCTGCGCGGCCTCGGCCTGGGCAGCGGCACCTTCCAATGCGCGGCGCCGGCGCCCGAAAAAATCCAGCTCCCAGCTGGCGTCGAACCCGGCCACATACAGGTCCTCGTCCAGCTCCAGGTTCTCGCTGGCCTGGCGGATGGCCGTGCCAGTCGCCGGATCGGTCGCCTGGGCAAGGCCCTCGGCGGCATCACGGCTGGCGTCCTCGGCCGAGTCCGGCGCCTCCACCCGCGCGTAGGCGCCCAGCGCGCCGACCTGCGGCAGGCGCTCGGCGCGACGCTGCGCAGCCAGTCCGCGCGCGGCACGCACCCGCGCATCGGCGGCGCGCAGGTTGGGACTGTGCGCCAGCGCGGTGTCGATCAGCCAGGTCAGCTGCGGATCGTTCAGCTGCAGCCACCAGCGGCTGGGCGGCAACGCGCTGACCACCCCGGCATTGGCGGCGCGATGCAGCTGCGGCGCGTTGACCGCCGCGGGCGCGACCTCCGGACGCACGTAGTTGGGGCCCAGTACGCAGCCGGCCAGCAGCAGCGCCGTCAGCGCCAGCAGTGCGCTGCGCACACCGGACAGATCAGTGCATTGCAAGGTGTGCCCCTTTCGGCAAAGGCTTGAGCAGGAAGGCCAGCGGGATCGAACAGGCCACGATCACCCCGAAGATCCAGAACAGGTCGTTGTAGGTCATCACCAGCGCCTGCAGCTGGACGGTCTGCGCAAACGCGCCGATCGCCTGCATCGGCGCATCGGCGCCGCTGCCCTGCAGCGCGCCGCTGAGCTGCTGCATGTAGTCCTGGCCCAGCGGCGAATTGGCCGTGGTGGCACTGCCCAGGACCTGGGTGTGATAGGTCAGGCGCCGGTCCTGGAACGTGGAGATCAGGGCCAGGCCGATCGAGCCGCCCAGGTTGCGCGCGGCGTTGAACAGGCCCGAGGCATCGCCGGCCAATTCGGTCGGCACCGCACTGATGGCGGCCTGGTTGAGCGAGAGCATCGCCAGCGCCAGGCCGCAGCCCTGCAGCAACTGGCCGGCGACAAAGTCGGTACCGACGCTTTCGTCGGTCAGATCGATATTGATGAAGCATGCCGCGCCGAAGCACAGCAGCCCGCTGATCACCAGCACGCGCACGTCCACCGTCTGCAGCAGGCGTGGCATGAATGGCATCAGCAACACCGTGGGCAGGCCGGCCAGCAGCAGCACGTAGCCGGATTGCTCGGTGTTGTAGCCGGAGACCATCGCCAGGAACTGCGGGATCATGTACATCACGCCGAACAGGATCATGCCAACCGCAAGTATCATCAGGAACACCGCGCCGAAGCTGCGGTTGAGCAGCACCTTGAGCTGGATCACCGGTTCGCGGCTGATGAACTGCGACAGCAGCAGCGCGGCCAAACCCACCGCCGCCAGCGCCGACAGCCACACGATGAACGTCGACTCGAACCAGCGCTCGCGCTGGCCGTCCTCCAGCACCACGGTCAACGCGCCCAGCCCGGCGGTCAGGCCGAAGATGCCCAGCCAGTCCGCCTCCAGCAGCCCGGCCCAGTTGGCCTGCTCGTGTTCCAGGCCCAGCAGCAGCAGCGCCAGCAGGCCCAGGCACACCGGCACGTTGATGAAGAACGCGTAGTGCCAGCTGACGTTCTCGGTCAGCCAGCCGCCCAGCAGCGGACCGATCACCGGCCCCATGATCACGGTCATGCCGAACAGCGCCGTGCCCAGGGTCTGCTGCGACGGCGGCAGGCGGGTGGCCACGATGGTCAGCGCCGTGGGGATCAGCGCGCCGCCGGCAAAGCCCTGGCCGACCCGGCCGATGATCATCATCGGCAACGAGGTGGCCAGCCCGCACATCACCGAGAACGCGGTGAACATCACCGCGCAGATCAGCAGGAAGTTGCGCAGCCCCAGGGTGCGCACGAACCAGCCGGTCAGCGGGATCATCACGATCTCACTGACCAGGTAGGCGGTGGAAATCCAGGTGCCCTCGGTGCCACTGGCGCCGACTTCACCCTGGATGGTGGGCAGGGCGGCATTGACGATGGAAATATCCAGGGTCGCCATGAACGAGCCGATGGTGCCGGCGGCCACGGCCAGCCAGGCGCCTGTGTCGGCTTTTTGTGCGCCGCCGGACTGCGCCCTGCCGCCTGCGCTGGCGCCGGTCGCGCTCACGGGCGTGCGGCGTCCTGACGTTCGGCTTCGTCCTCGGTGCGCTCCCTGGCGTCCCTGGCCGAGCGCGTATCGACCGTGGCGATCACCGACATGCCCGGCACCAGCACCTTGCGCGCCTCTGGACCGGCTTCGACGCGGATGCGCACCGGCACCCGCTGCACGACCTTGGTGAAGTTGCCGGTGGCGTTTTCCGGCGGCAGCAGTGCGAACTGCGCGCCGGTGCCGGGCGAGAGGCTCTGCACATGGCCCTGCAGGCTGACCCCGGGCAGCGCGTCCACTTCGATCTCCACCGGCTGGCCTTCGCGCATCAGTCCGACCTGGGTTTCCTTGTAGTTGGCGGTCAGGTACAGCGCATGGATGGGCACGATGGTCATGGTGCGCGTGCCGGCACCAAGGAACTGGCCGACCTGCACGGTCTTGTCGCCCACCCGACCGTCGATGGCAGCCTTCAGGTGGGTGTCCTCCACCGCCACCTGGGCCTGGTCGACGTTGGCCTGGGCCTGCTTCAGACCGGCCCGGGCCTGCTCCAGCTGCGCCTCGCCCGCGGCGATCTGGCTCTGCGCGCTGGTGACCTGGGCCATGGCCGCCTCGTACTGGGCCTTGGCCTGGTCGCGCTGCTGCTGCAGCTGCTCCTGGTGCTCGTGGGTGTCGGCGCCGGAGGCGGCCAGCGGCGCGAAGCGGGCGACCTCGGCATTGGCGAACTTCAGCTGGACCGCGGCCGAGGTGACCTGGGTACGCGACTGCGCCAGCTGGGCACGGTAACCGTCCAGGCCGGCCTGGGCGGCCTCGATGTCGGCCTGGCGCAGGGCCACGGCGGCCTGGGCCTGTTCCAGCTGCGCGCGATAGGTGCGGTCGTCGATCTGCAGCAGTGGCTGGCCGGCCTTCACCCAGGCGTGGTCCTGCACGTAGATCGCAGTGACGTAGCCATTGACCCGCGGCGCCACGGCGACCGAATCGGCCTGCAGGTAGGCATCGTTGGTTTCCTGCAGGTAGCGGCCGACCAGCAGGTGGTAGACCAGCCAGGCAATCAGCAGCACCAGGGCCACGATGCCGGCCACGATCAGGGTCCATTTCACTTTCGGATTCTTCAGCGGCGAAGGCTTTCCAGGACCGTCCTTGTCCGCGCCACCCGCCTGGCCGTCAGCCCCGCCCTGCCCGTTATCCCTGCCTTGATCCCTGCCTTGATCCTTGCCTCGATCCTTGTCCCGGGCGCGTGCCTGGTCGTTGTGGTCGTCGTCTTCGTGTTGGCTCAAGGCGGCAGGTCCTGCTGGGTGGGATGGGTATGGGCCCGACCTGCACCAGGCACCGGGCGGCCGAGATGCCGGCCTCAATGCCGTGCAAATACGCCGCCGGATGCTAGATCACGACAACCGCATGACGTTGTGAAAGTGAAACTCGAAGTCCCACTTCTTGTCAATCATGTTCCTGCAGTGCCAGCTGAATGTCCCGCCGGCGGCGCTTTTCGCTGCGCGACATCAGCCACCAGCCGATGAAGGCGCAGACCGAGACGATGGCAATCATCAACGTGGCCAGCGCGTTGATCTTGGGGCTCAGCCCCAGGCGCACCGAGGAAAACACTTTCACCGGCAGCGTGGTCGAGCTGGGACCGGAGACGAAGCTGGCGATCACCACGTCGTCCAGCGACAGGGTGAAGGCCAGCAGCCAGCCGGACACCAGGGCCGGGGCGATGATCGGCAGGGTGATCAGAAAGAACACCTTGATCCGGTTGGCGCCCAGGTCCATCGCGGCCTCTTCCAGCGACTTGTCCAGCTCGGCCATGCGCGAGGACACCACCACGGTGACGAACGCCAGCGCGAAGGTGGTATGGGCGATCCAGATCGAGAGCATGCCCTTGGGCTGGAAATGGAACAGATCACCCAGCGAGACGAACATCAGCAGCATCGACAGGCCAATGATCACATCGGGCATGACCAGCGGCGCGGTGATCAACCCGCCAAACAGGGTCTTGCCGGGGAAGCGGCGCATGCGCGTCATCACCAGCGCCGCCAGGGTCCCCAGCACCACCGAAGCGCAGGCCGTCCAGAACGCGATGCGCAGGCTGACCCAGGCCGCCTCCAGCATCGACGCATCGCGCAGCAGCTCGCCGTACCACTTGAACGAAAACCCCGCCCACACCGTGGCCAGGCGCGAGCTGTTGACGCTCCACAGCATCAACAGCAGCACCGGCAGGTACAGGAAGGCAAATCCCAGACCCAGGATGATCCAGCTCGGCCAGCGCGCACGTCCGACCATGCTCACGTCAGCCTGCCTTCGATCTGGCGCTGCTGGACGCGGTTGAAGATCACGATCGGGATCATCAACAGCAGCAGCATGGCGATGGCCACTGCCGAGGCCAGCGGCCAGTCGCGGTTGGCGAAGAACTCGTTCCACAGCACCCGGCCGATCATCAGCGTGTCCGGGCCGCCCAGGAGTTCAGGGATCACGAACTCGCCCACGGCCGGGATCATCACCAGCATGCAGCCGGCAATGATGCCGGCGCGCGAGAGCGGCAAGGTGATCCTGAGGAACGCCTTCCAGGGCCGCGCGCCCAGGTCGTAGGCCGCTTCAAGCAGGTGCCCGTCATGCTTGACCAGGTTGGTGTACAGCGGCAGCACCATGAACGGCAGGTAGCAATAGACGATGCCGATGTAAGTGGCCAGCGGCGTGTACAGGATCTGCCGGCCCTCGATCCAGCCCAGCGACTGCAGCGCGTCGATCACCCCGATCCTTTCCAGCAGGCGCCCGACCGGCCCGCTGCTCTTGAGGATGCCGATCCACGCATAGACCCGGATCAGGAACGAGGTCCACGACGGCAACACCACCAGCATCATCGCGGTGTTGCGGCTCGAGGTCGGCAGCCTGGCGATGACGTAGGCCATCGGATAGCCGACCAGCAGGGTCAGCAAGGTCGCAATGGCCGCGATCTCGATCGAACTCCAGTAGGCGGCGATGTAGCCGTTCTGCAGCGCGCCCAGCTGCAGGAAGTTGGACAGGTTGAGCGTGAGCGCGACCTCGGCGCCGTCGATTTCCAGGATCGGCGTGTACGGCGGCATCGCAATGGCCAGCCGGGCGAAGGAAATCTTCAGCACGATCAGGAACGGGATGGCGAAGAACACCAGCATCCACAGGTAGGGAATGCCGATCACCCCCCAGCGCGGTCCGGGGGTCAGCTTGCGCAGCGCGTGGAAGACGCTGGCCGCGCTCATTGGGTCAGCACCACGCCGTCGTTGTCGCCCCACCACACCCACACCGTGTCGCCCCAGGTCATGCCTTCGCTGGCCCAGCGCTGGACGTTGGCGAAGTTGGCCATGATCGTGAAGCCTGTGGCCAGCTTGACGTGATAGACCGAGTGGCTGCCGAAATAGGCGATGTCCTCGATCACGCCGCGGGCCTTGTTGTGCGCCTGCGCCGGTTCGTCCTTGCCGATGCCGAGTTTTTCCGGGCGCACCGCGAAGGACACTTGCTGCCCTTCGAAACCGGAAATGCCGTGGCCGATGTAGATGGCCGTCTCCAGCTGTGGCGAACGCAGGGTCACAAATTCCGGCTCATCCTGGTCGATCACCGCGTCAATCATGTTGACCGAGCCGATGAAGCTGGCGGCGAAGCGGGTGGCCGGCTGCTCGTAGATTTCATCGGGCGGGCCGACCTGGCGGATGCGTCCGGCATCCATCAGCGCGATGCGGGTGGCCATGGTCATGGCCTCTTCCTGGTCGTGGGTGACCATCACGCAGGTCACCCCGGTCTTTTCGATGATCGAAACCAGCTCCAGCTGCATCAGGGTGCGCAGCTTCTTGTCCAGCGCGCCCATCGGCTCGTCCAGCAGCAGCAGCTTGGGCCCCTTGGCCAGCGAGCGCGCCAGTGCCACGCGCTGCTGCTGGCCGCCGGAGAGCTGGTGCGGCTTGCGCCTGGCCAGCTTGTTCAACTGCACCAGCGCCAGCATTTCCTCCACGCGCCTGGCGATGTCGGCCCTGGACATGCGGTCCTGCTTGAGCCCGAAGGCGATGTTCTGTTCGACCGTCATGTGCGGAAACAGCGCGTAGGACTGGAACATCATGTTGATCGGCCGCTCGTACGGCGGCAGGCCGTTGAGCGCCTGGCCGTCCAGGAAGATATGCCCGGCGGTGGGATGTTCGAACCCGCCCAGGCAGCGCAGCAGCGTGGACTTGCCGCAGCCCGAGCCGCCCAGCAGCGCGAAGATCTCGCCCTTGCGGATCGACAGGGTGATGTCGTCCAGCGCCACGAAGCCGTCGAACTCCTTGCGCACGTTCTCGATGCGCAGATAGCCTTCCGCGCCGGGCAGGTGCAAGGGCCCGTGGCCCGAAACCGCGTGCTGTTCCACTGCTGCCATGTCGGTCCCCGTCGCTGTCTGGTGCCGCGCGGCGCGTGCGGCCGGCGGTGCGTGGCGTGCGTCTCCTGGTGCGTGCGCAGACCTTGCCTCTGCCGCACGGCGCGCGGGGCAGGCCCGGTGGCCTGCCCCGCGACGGCTTACCTGTTGGTCTTCAGGTCGGTCCAGAGCCGGGTGTACTGCTTGTCCACTTCCGGCGGAATGATTGCGAAGGTGAACAGCTTGGCGGCCACTTCCGGTGGCGGATAGATGGTCGGATCGGAGGTGATCTGCTCGTCCATCAACTCCTTGGCCTTGGGAACCGCGTTGGGATAGCTGATGAAGTTGGAGTTGTTGGCCATCACCTGCGGATCAAGCAGGTAGTTGATATAGGCGTAGGCGTTGTCCACGTTCCTGGCGTCCTTGGGGATGGCCAGCATGTCGAACCACAGCGGCGCGCCTTCCTTCGGGATCGCATAAGCGATCTTGACCCCGTTGCCCGCTTCCTCGGCGCGGTCGCGCGCCTGGATCACGTCACCGGACCAGCCCACCACAAGACAGGTATCGCCGTTGGCCATCGCATCGATGTAGGAGGACGAATGGAACTGGCTGATCGACGGCCGGATGGTCTTGAGCAGCGCGGCGGCCTTGTCGATCACCTTCGGATCGGTGCTGTTGGGATCCTCGCCCAAGTAGTTCAGCGCGATCGGCACGATCTCGCTGGGGGTATCCAGGAAGGTCACCCCGCAGTCCTTGAGCTTGGCCAGGTTCTCCGGCTTGAACACCAGGTCCCAGCTGTTGGCGACATCGGTGTTGCCGAAGGCGGCCTTGACCTTGTCCACGTTGTAGCCGATGCCGGTGGTCCCCCACATGTAGGGCACGGCGTACCTGTTGCCCGGGTCCTGCTTCTCGATCCGCTTCATCATCTCCGGGTCGAGATTGGCGCTGTTGGGGATCTTGCTCTTGTCCAGCGGCATGAACACGCCGGCCTGGATCTGGCGGCCCAGGAAGTTCAGCGAGGGCACCACCACGTCGTAGCCGCTGGAGCCAGCCAGCAGCTTGGCCTCCAGCACCTCGTTGCTGTCGAACACGTCGTAGGTGACGGTGATCCCGGTGGCCTTCTCGAAGTTGGCATTGGTGTCCTCGGCGATGTAGTCGGACCAGTTGTAGACGTTGACCGTCTTGGAGCCGCCGCCGGCGGCCGGCTCCTGGTCACCTGCGGCCGATGTCTCTGGTGCCTTGTCGCCGCCACTGCAGGCGGCCAGTGTCGCCGCCGCCACCATCACATACAGCAATCGCAACTTCATCGCGTCTCTCCACTTGCGGCCCCATGCGGGGCGTTGGACAGGAAGTGCGGTCCACACACCGGTGCGGCTCGCGCGTTGATCCCTCCCCAGGGAACTTCAGATTGCAATCGCCTCGGCCGTCTCGTCCAGCGCCTTCCAGGCCTTGTCGAACAGCTCGTCCACCTGCGCGCGGGTGATCACCAGCGGCGGCGAGAGCAGCATCGAATCATAGGTGGCGCGCAGGATCAGGCCGTGACGCAACGCGTTGTCGCGGCACAGCGTGCCCACTGTACCGCGCTCGGCAAAGGTTGTGCGCTGGCCCTTGTGCGGGACCAGTTCCAGCGCGCCCATGAGCCCTGCGATGCGCGCCTGGCCGACCAGCCGATGCTCGCCCAGCTCGGCCCAGCGCTGGGCCAGGTACGGGGCGATGTGGTCGCGCGCGGTCTCGACGATCTTCTCCTCCTGCAGGATGCGGATGTTCTCCAGCGCCACCGCCGCGCACACCGGATGGCCGGAATAGGTGGCGCCGTGGGCCAGCTCGCCGCCCTGGTCCTTGAGCACGCCGGCCACCCGATCGTTGAACATCGCCGCGCCCAGCGGGATGTAGCCGGAGGTGATGCCCTTGGCGATCGGCATGACGTCCGGCTGGAAGCCGAAATACTGCGAGCCGAACCATTGCCCGGTGCGGCCGAACCCGCAGATCACCTCGTCGGCCACCAGCAGCACGTCGTACTTGCGGCAGATGCGCTCCACTTCGGGCCAGTAGGTGCGTGGCGGGATGTACACGCCAATCGCGCCCATGATCGGCTCGCCGATGAAGGCGGCCACCCGCTCGGGGCCAAGCTGCAGGATCTTGTCTTCCAGCCGGCGTGCGGCGACCAGGCCATATTCGTCCTCGGACAGGTCACCGCCGTCATAGAACCAGAACGGCGGCTCGATGTGGTGGATGTCGGGGATCGGCAGGCCGCCCTGGCCGTGCATGCCCTTCATCCCGCCCAGGCTGGCGCCGGCCATGGTGGTGCCGTGGTAGCCGTTGTGGCGGCCGATGAAGATGTTCTTGCGCGGCTGGTCCTGCACCGCCCAGAAATGGCGCACCAGCCGCAGGATGGTGTCGTTGGCTTCCGAGCCGGAATTGACGAAGAAGGCATGGTTGAGATCGCCGGGGGTCAGTTCGGCCAGCTTGGCCGCCAGCCGGATCGTCGGCTCGGTGGTGCACTGGAAAAAGCTGTTGTAGTAGGCCAGCTGGGTCATCTGCCTGGACGCCGCCTCGCCCAGCTCGCTGCGCCCGTAGCCGATGTTGACGCACCAAAGCCCGGCGAAGGCATCGAGCAGCTTGTTGCCCTCGGCATCCCAGACGTAGCAGCCCAGGCCCCTGGTCAGGATCCGGGTGCCCTTGGCCGCCAGCGCGCCGTTGTCGTTGAACGGATGCAGGTGGTGGGCGGCATCGAGGCCCTGGAGGATGCGGGTTTGTTGGATGTCCATCAGTCCTTCTTCTTTGATTGGTCAGAACAGGCGTTGGAAAGATTCAATGCAATCTGCCGTTGCCGTTGCCGTTGCTTTACGGCGCAGCCATGGCGGCTCGCGTCGGCGCCTGACGCGAAAAGCTGTTGCTCTGCGCCGTTCCCGAACACCGACTCAGCACCACCCCTCACACGTTCAACAACAGGAACTCCCGTTCCCACGAGCTGATCACCCGGAAGAAGGTCTCGTACTCCTTGCGCTTGACCGAGATGTAGGCGCGCACGAAGCGCGGGCCCAGCAGCTCGTGCAGCATCGTCGCCGCTTCCAGTTCGTCCAGCGCCTCGCCCAGCGAGCGCGGCAGTTCGAAACCCAGGTCCTGGGCGCTGGTCGCCAGCGGCGTGGTGGGCTTGAGCTTTTCCTGGATGCCCATCAGACCGCAGGCCAGGGTCGCGGCCATGGCCAGGTACGGGTTGGCGTCCGAGCCGGCGAAGCGGCTTTCCACGCGGGTGTTCTCCAGGGTGTCCTTGGGCACGCGCAGGCCGCAGGTGCGGTTGTCGTAACCCCACTGCACGTTGATCGGCGCGACCTGGCCGATCGCCAGGCGCCGGTAGGAATTCACGTTGGGGGCGAAGAAGGCCATGGTCAGCGGCGCGTACTTCTGCAGGCCACCGATGTAGTGATGGAAGGTCTTGCTCTCCTTGCCTTCCACCTTGCCGGCGAACACGTTCTTGCCGGTCTTGCGGTCCAGCACGCTCTGGTGGATGTGCATGGCGCTGCCCGGTTCGTTCTCCATCGGCTTGGCCAGGAAGGTGGCGTAGATGCCGTGGCGCAGCGCCGCCTCGCGCATGGTGCGCTTGAACAGGAACACCTGGTCAGCGCGGCTCAAGGCATCGGAATGGGTGAAGTTGACCTCCAGCTGGGCGGCGCCGGATTCATGGATCAGCGTGTCCACGTCCAGTTCCATCGCATCGCAGTAGTCGTACATCAGGTCCAGGATCGGGTCGAACTCGTTGACCGCGTCGATCGAATACGACTGGCGCGCGGTCTCCGGACGGCCGGAGCGGCCGGCCGGCGGCAGCAGCGGGAAATCCGGGTCGGTATTCTTCTGCACCAGGAAGAACTCCAGCTCCGGCGCCACCACCGGCTGCAGCCCGGCATCCTCGTAGGCCTTGAGCACGCGTCGCAGCACGTTGCGCGGGGCCAGCTCGTGCGGGACGTTGTCCTTGGTCCAGCAGTCGTGGATCACCTGCGCGGTCGGATCGGCGGCCCACGGCACCATGCGCACGGTGGACGGATCCGGGCGCAGGAACATGTCCGAATCCGACGGACTGGTCAGTTCGTAATAGTCGTCCGGATAGTCGCCGGTGACGGTGGTGGCGAAGATGCCTTCGGGCAGGCGGGTGCCGTAGTCGTGGCTGAACTTGTCGGCCGGGATGATCTTGCCGCGGGCGATGCCGGTGATGTCCGGCACCAGGCATTCGACCTCGGTGATGCGTCGCTCCTTGAGCCAGCGGCGCAGCGAATTCTCCGGCTGCTCGATCGGGGTGGCGCGTTGGACCAGGCGGCGACTCATGCGAAGGCAAGCTCGCGGCGAAGACGGGCACGGGCGCGACAGGCATCGCCAAACGCACGGAAGATGCCGGCATAAAAGGGGTTCTGGGTGAGCTTCCACTCCGGATGCCACTGCACGCCCAGCAGGAAGGTGGCGCCGCCATGGCGGAAGGCTTCGACCAGCCCGTCCGGGGCGGTGGCTTCAACAACCAGATCCTCGGCCAGCCGCTTGATGCCCTGCCCGTGCAGCGAGTTGACCTGTTGCTGCGCGCCGCCAACTGCGGCCAGCAGGCCGCCGGGGGCCAGGCTCACGACGTGGGCTGCACCATATTGCACGTCCAGAGACGCTTGCTGGTCCTCGCGGTGGTCCATCAGGCCGGGCACCGCGTGGACCTTCTGGTGCAGGGTGCCGCCCAGGGCCACATTGACCTCCTGGAAGCCACGGCAGACCGCCAGCATCGGCACGCCGACCGCCAGCGCTGCGCTCACCAGCGGCAGCGTGGTGGCATCGCGCGCCGGGTCGTGCAGGTTGCCCTCCCAGCTGGGCTCGTCGGAATAGTGATGCGGCTCGATGTTGCTGACCGCGCCGGTCAACAACAGGCCATCGACCGTCTCCAGCAGCACGGCCGGATCCAGCGGCGGACTCAGCGCCGGCCACAGCAGCGGAATCCCGCCGGCGCCATCGACCACCGCGCGCACATATTTCTCGCCGACCGCCACAAACGGGTGCAGCCCGATCTGGGTGCGGTCGGTGGGAATTCCGATCAGCGGCGGCTTGGCCATGCGTGACTCGGCGGGCGTGGGGCGTTGCCGCAAAGTAGCGTGGGCGTTTTATTTTTACAACACGCCCAGCGCCTGTGACCGGGGTTTCGCCGACATCAAGGGCCATTTTGCTGCCTGGAAACCGCCGACTGTTGAGTATTCTTGACAGCGCCGCACCCTGATAAGCTGGCCTGCACCATTCCCGAGGCCGCCATGACCGCCTTTTCCGACGCCTCAGACCACGCCCTGCGCGCCCGCGATGCCGCCACCCTGGCCGCGCTCCCCGACCTGCAAGCGGTCGACCTGCTGCTGCCGGACATGAACGGCCTGCTGCGCGGCAAGCGCATCACCGCCGACGCGCTGGACAAGGTCTACAGCGACGGGGTGTGCCTGCCGATGTCACTGATCGCCACCGACATCACCGGCAACACCGTCGAGGAAACCGGGCTGGGCTACGACATCGGCGACGAGGACCGGATCTGCCGGCCGGTGCCCGGCTCGCTGCGCCCGGTGCCGTGGTCGCCACGACCGATGGCGCAACTGCTGCTGGCGATGGAGGACGGCGCCGGTGGCGCATTCGAGGCCAACCCGCGCGAGGTCCTGCGCCGGGTGGTGCAGCGCTTCGCCGAGCGCGGCCTGACCCCGGTGGTGGCGATCGAACTGGAGTTCTACCTGTTCGACCGCCTGCCCGGTGCCGATGGCCGCCCACAGACCGCGATCAACCCCAGCACCGGCGCGCGCAACGCGTCGACCCAGGTCTATTACATGGAGGACCTGGACGACAACCGCGACTTCATCGACGCGGTGTCCAGCGCCTGCGCGGTGCAGGAGATTCCGGCCGACACGGCCGTGGCCGAATATGCGCCGGGCCAGTTCGAGATCAACCTCAAGCATCGCGCCGATGCACTGCGCGCCTGCGACGAGGCGCTGATGCTCAAGCGCACCATCAAGGCGGTGGCCCAGCGCCAAGGCCTGCAAGCCAGCTTCATGGCCAAGCCGCTGGTAGACCAGGCCGGCAATGGCCTGCACGTGCACGTGAGCGTGCTGGACCGCGACGGCCACAACCTCTTCGCCGGCAGCCAGGCCGCGCCCGCCGACGCCCTCAGGCACGCCATCGGCGGCCTGCAGGCCAGCGCCCGCGACACCATGCTGCTGTTCGCCCCGCATGCCAACAGCTACCGCCGCTACGTGCTGAACGCCTTCGTCCCGCTGGGTGAGACCTGGGGCTTCAACAACCGCACCGTGGCCATGCGCATCCCGCACAGCGATGCCAGCAACACCCGCATCGAACACCGCATCGCCGGCGCCGACGCCAATGTCTACCTGGCCTGCGCGGCGGTACTGGCCGGCATGCTGCACGGACTGGAACATCGCTTCGACCCGGGCCCACCGATCGTCGGCAACGCCTACCAGCAGACCGAGAACCGCAGCCCGCACTGGCGCCAGTCGATCGACGATTTTCTGACCAGCCAGTTCATCGCCCGCCAGTTCGGCGAGCGCTTCCGCCACATCTACGGCCAGCAGAAACTCAAGGAACTGCGCAGCTTCGAGACCCAGGTCACCGACCTGGAATACGCCTGGTACCTGCGTGCAGTCTGAGCAGCTCCCGCAGCACGTCGGCTCGCGGGTGGTCCGCTCCCCCGCCTGCCGGAACGAGCACGCAGTCCCGCTTTGCCCCCTCTCCCCCGCCCGCGGGGCGAGAAGGCACGGCTTGCGCGCCACTGGCGCGCGTGCCTTGGAGCGCTCGCGCCGCTGGCGCGGGCCGGGGTGCGAAGCAGAGGGCCGGGGTGAGGGGGCCGCCGAAGACCGGGCCCTGACAGCCTCCAGAGCCCGCACCGAAGCCCACAGCCAAGCGCCGGATCCCCAAGCAACAGCCCCCCTCATCTGCCCTGCGGGCATCTTCTCCCCCGCACGTGGGGGAGAAGGGGTCCAGACACTGCGCTGCGCTGGCCCCGTCCACCCGCCTCGGCACGTGACATGACCTCGGCTTACCCGCCCAGCTGGTACGCCGCCAGCACCACGCCCCTGCCCGTCCAGCCCGCGCTGGCCGGCCGCATCGACTGCGATGTGTGCGTGCTCGGTGCCGGCTACACCGGCCTGGCCTGCGCACTGGAACTGGCCGAAGCCGGTTATCGCGTCGTGGTGCTGGAAGCCCGGCAGATCGGCTGGGGCGCGTCGGGCCGCAACGGCGGCCAGGCGATCGTCGGCTTCGGCTGTGGCGAGCGCAAGCTGGAAGCCCTGGTCGGCGCGGACGATGCGCGGCGCATGTTCGACCTCTCGCGCGAAGGCCTGGACTGGCTGCATGGCCGTCTGGCCCAGCACGACATCCAGGCGCACTGGCGCCCCGGCCACGCCACCGTCCCGCTGAAACCCCGCCAGCAGCGCGAGCTGCAGGCCATGGTCGAGCACTTCAATACGCGCTACGACCATCCGGTCCAATGGTGGGACCGGCAACGCCTGCGCCAGACGCTGGCCAGCGACCGCTACCTGGGCGCGCTGTATGACCCGGTCAGCGGGCACCTGCATCCGCTGGCCTATGCGCTGGGCCTGGGCCGCGCCGCCATCGAGGCTGGCGTGCAGGTCTTCGAGCAGTCCGAAGTGACCACGCTGGTGCGCGGCGCACGTCCGCTGTTCAGGACCACCCAGGGCGAGGTGCATTGCGATTTCGCCGTGCTGGCCGGCAACGCGCTGCTGCACGGCATCGCCCCGGAGCTGGAGTCGCGGATCATGCCGGTCGGCACCTACATCGCCGCCACCGCGCCGCTGGGCGAGGATGGCGCGCGCGCCCTGATCGGCAACGACATGGCCGTGGCCGATACCGCCTGGGCGCTGGATTACTACCGGCTCGGCCATGACCACCGGCTGCTGTTCGGCGGGCGCGCCAGCTATTCCGGGCGCGACCCGGGCGACCTGCAGGGGATCATGCGCCGGCGCATCGCCGGCGTCTTCCCGCAGTTGAAGGAGGTGCCGCTGGAGTACGTGTGGGGCGGCCTGGTCGACATCTCGCTCAACCGAGCGCCGCACTGGGGCCGGCTGCAACCGAACCTGTACTTCGCGCAAGGCTTCTCCGGCCACGGCGTGGTCGCCACCGGACTGGCCGGCAAGCTGATTGCCCAGGCCATTGCCGGCCAGGCGCAGCGGCTGGACCTGTTTGCGAAGATCGGCCACGCGCCGTTCCCCGGTGGCCAGGCGCTGCGCACGCCGCTGCTGGTGGCGGCGATGGGCTGGTACAAGCTGCGCGATGCCCTGTGGTGAGCCCGACGATGCGCTGAAGGCGCGCCCGCCAGCCGGCATGCAAGCGCGCGCCGGCATCGCCCCTGATCGACAGCCCGTTCCGGTTCGACCCTGCGGACAGTGAAACGGCGCCACCTCGGCGCCGTTTCCCGCTCCCGTCCGACCGGCGCGATCAGGCGCTGGCGCCGCCGGACTTGTACTCGTAGTAACCGTAGCTGTAGTAGCCGGTGACCCGCTTTTCGACCGCGTTGAAGATCGCGCCCTTGATCTGCACGCCGTTCTGCTCGAAGCGTTTCTTGGTCAACAGCACTTCCTTGGGCTGGTTCACGCCGAACCGGGTGACCAGCAGCGACGAGCCGGCGTGCTGGCCGACGATGGCCGCATCGGTCACCGCCAGGATCGGCGGGGTATCGATGATGACCAGGTCGAACTGCGAGCAGATCGATTCCAGCAGCGCGGTGAAGCGCGGGTGCATCAGCAGCTCGGACGGGTTGGGCGGGATCTCGCCGCGCGTCATGTAGTACATGTTCGGCACCTGCTCCAGCGGGTGGATGGTCGCGGCCTGGTCGGCCTTGCCCACCAGCAGGTCGGACAGCCCGGCGCCGGGCACCACGTCCAGCACCTTGTGCAGCGTGCCCTTGCGCATGTCCGCATCGATCACCAGCACCTTCTGTCCCGTCTGGGCGATCACCGCGGCCAGGTTGGCCGAGACGAAGGTCTTGCCCACGCTGGGGCGCGGACCGGAGATCATCAGGACGTTGTTCTTGGCTTCCAGCATGGCGAAATGCAGGCTGGTGCGCAGGCTGCGGATCGCTTCCACCGCCGGGTCGGCCGGCGCATTGACCGCCAGCAGGTGCAGGCGGCCTTGCGTGCTGCGGCTGCTGCGCCGACCGCGCCGACGGCGCTTGCCGCGCTCCAGCAGGTCCTCGGCCGGGCTCAGCGGAATGACCGCGTACACCGGCAGGCCCAGCTCCTCGATCTGCGAGGGATCTTCCATGCCAGGGTTCATGATCCGGCGCAGGAACACCAGACCCACCGCCAGGAAGGCGCCCAGCAGGGTGCCGACCAGCACCACCAGCGACCGGCGCGGCTTCACCGGATGGGTCACATCCACCGCGGCAGCGTCGATGATGCGGACGTTGCCGACAGTGCCGGCGCGGGCCACGTCCAGCTGCTGGGCCTGGTTGAGCAGCGCGGTGTACAACTCGTTGCTGACCTGCAGGTCGCGGCTCAGCCGCAGCAGTTCCTGCTGGGTGTCTGGCAGTTCGCCGACCTGCCGATTGAAGCCAGCCTTGCGGCTTTCCAGCTCGGCGATCTGCTTGAGCAGCGCGCGGTAGGCCGGGTGTTCACGGGTGAAGCTGCGATCCATTTCGGCCTGCTGCATGTGCAGCTGCTGGATGCTGGTCTCGACCGCGACCTGCTGCTCCAGCAGGCCCTGGGTCTGCATGGTGATGTCGACCGACTTGGCCTGGGTCTGGTAGGCGTTCATCGCCGCCTGCGCCGCCTCGACCTGGCGGCGCACGACCGGCAGTTGCTCCCTGACGAAACTCAGCTGCGAGGAGGCTTCGGCCGAATTGCGGTCCACGTTCTGGCGCACATAGGCCTCGGCCACTTCCTGCAGGAACCTGCCAGCCAGGTCGGGGTCCTCATCCTGATAGCTCAGCTGCAGGATGCCGGACTCCTTGCCCTGCTCGGACGCCTTGACCTGCTCCTGCAGCGAGGTGACCACGTTCAACCGACGCTGCCGGGTGACACTGAAATGGGTGCCGGGGTTGGCGGCCAGCGACTCGACCAGCAGGGTCACCTGGTGCCCGCGGGCCTCCTCGCCAACCTGGCCCTCGAGCAGCACCTCGCCTTCTTCGTCAAACAAGGTGTACCGGCCCGCCGCATCGCCCACTTCAAGGGTCATCGGCGAACCAAGCATGGCCTCGGGCACCGCCAGCCTGGCGATCGCAAGACGCTCTCCACCCCAGCCGTAGCGGTTCAGGCCGAGCAGGGGCGGGGCGACCGCGCCTTCGGTCTCCGGCTTGAACCGCCGCGCAAGGAAATCCCCCAGCAGCGGCAACCGCTTGGGCGCGACCTGCGTGTCCAGCTTCAGTTGATCCACCGCCTTGCCCACCACCGCGCGCGAGGTGATCAGCGCCACTTCGGTGGTCGCCGCCGAACTGGACCCGTCCATCCCCAGCGAGGACAGGTCGGCCAGGCCGGGAATCGAGGGCATCTTGGATTCGACCTGGACCATGGCCTGGGCCTGGTACACCGGCGCTGCGAGCAGCGCGTAGGCGACACTGACCACGAAGAACAGCCCGGTAATGCCCGCAATCAGCCATTTGTGGTCCAGCAGCACGCCCACCAGTTCGCGCAGGTCGATCTCATCTTCATCCTGTGCGGAGTTGGCACTCAGGTCGTTGCTCATTCAGGCTGTTCTCTCTTGGATAAAAAAAAACTACCGCAGGTAGGGAACCCAGCTCGCCACGCTGTCGGCGATCAGGTCATAGACGTGTTCGAAGGCGACACGCTGCTGCCGGTAGGGATCAGGAATTTCGCAGTTTTCGCGCCACTTTCCCAGCAGGAAGACCTTGCCGCTGACCTGCGGGAGGTCGCGACTGATGTCGGCCAGGTGCCTGCGCTGCATCACCAGGATCAGGTCGGCCGCAGTCAGCAGGGCCGGCGTGGCCTGGCGGGCGACATGCGCACTGCCGTCCAGGCCGCGCTCGCGCAGCAACAGGCCGGCGGTGGCTTCGATGGGATGGCCAACCATTGCCTGCAGGCCGGCCGAGCCGATGTCCATGTCATCGCGCCCGAGCGCATGCCGCATCATGATTTCGGCGGTCGGACTGCGGCAGATGTTGCCTACGCAGACAAACAAGATCTTGCGAAACACGCGTCCCCGATTCCCCTGCTCGATGCCTGGCGGCCCCAGGCTGCAGCCGCCACAGGGTAGCGCATGCTGCACCACTGCGACCGAGATGCCTGCCGCAGCCCGCCCCGATGAGCCCGCGCCGGGCCAAGCTTGACAGGGCGGACCCAGGCGCCTAGCTTTAATCTTTGTTAAACCCATCGACGGCGCAAGGGGTACATCATGAAGCAGCTCGTGAATGCAGTCGGCATGGCGGCACTTCTGGCCCTGTCCTCCACCAGCCTCGCCCAGCAGCAGGCTCCGCAGCCAACCCCGCAGCCGCAGCCTGCCCAGCAGCCCGCGACCACGCCGGCCTCGGGCGCTGAAGGTTCTTCCGCCAGCAGTGCAGCTGGCAGCAGTGCGGCTGGCAGCGGTGCAGTCGCTGGCGGCGCGGCCGGGACCGGCGTGGCGGTCGGCGCCGGCCTCAGCACCGCAGCGACCATCGGCATCGTGGCAGGTGTTGCCGCAGTGGGCGCGGCGGCCGCCTCGGGTGGCGGTGGCGGCGGCGGTGATGACGGCAATGACAATGGCGGCGGTGACGGCACCGGCGGTACCGGCGGCACGACCGGCACGACCGGTACGACCGGCACGACTGGAACCACCGGTACCACGAACTGAACCGCATCAGGCCCCTGGACCGGGGGCCAAATAACCCGCTGGGCTGGCTCGGCGGGTTTTTTATGGGCAGCATTCCGCTGTTATAAATGTGTGAAATGGAGTCTGCAATGAAGTTCCCGCGCGTTGTTGTCGCGGCCGCAGCGGCGGCCCTCTTGATCAGCGGCTGCGCCTGGGCACCTGGCCAGCACATGCGTCGGCAGGCCGGTGGACCCAACCAGATGCAGACCGTCGGCGATGACCAGGTGGAGGTCATCGGCATCACCCCGAAGCTGGTGGCCATGGACCGCGCCGCGCGCGAGGTGCCGCAGCTGCCCGAGGCGCTCACCAGCTACCGGCCACCCAGTTACACCATCGGCCCCGGTGATGTGCTGTACATCACGGTGTGGGACCATCCGGAGTTGACGGTCCCGGCCGGCCCACAGCAACAGCTCAACGCGGCCGGGCGCCCGGTCCAGTCCGACGGTACGTTGTTTTACCCCTACGTCGGCATGATCCAGGCCGCCGGCATGACCCCGCAGGCCCTGCGTGACCAGCTCATGTCCAAACTGGCCCGCTATGTGGAGTCCCCGCAGGTGGACGTCACGGTGCTTTCCTACGCCAGCCAGCGCGTGTGGATCACCGGCGCGGTCAACCAGTCCTCCGCGATCCCGCTCACCGTGGTGCCGCTGACCCTGAGCGATGCGGTCAGCCAGGCCGGGCTCAATCCCGAATCTGCCGATCTGTCCGGCGTGCGCCTGATCCGCGACGGCGTGACCTACACCATCGACCTGGACAGCCAGGCCGGCAGCACGATCTACCTGAAGAAGGACGACCAGGTGTACGTGCCCTTCCTCGATGCCAAGGAAGTCTTCGTGGTCGGCGAGGTCATTGCACCCGGCGCGCTCAACTTCAAGACCGGCAACATCAGCCTGAGCCAGGCGCTGGGCCGTGCCCGTGGGCTGGCGCAACCGACTGCCAACGGCAACGCGGTCTATGTCATCCGGGGTTCGGCCGACCTGCAGCAGACCCCTTCGGCGGTCTACCAGCTGGAAGCCAGGTCACCGGCGGCCTTTGCCGTGGCCAGCCAGTTCAAACTGCTTCCGGGCGATGTGGTGTTTGTGGGGGCGGCGGGAATCACGCGCTGGAGCCGCTTCGTGAGCCAGTTGCTGCCCTTCTCGGGGATCATCAGCAGCGCAGCGAGCAGCAAGAACGACCTGTCCAACTGACGCCGCCGTCGGCCCGGTCGTAAGCGCGCGCATGAGTGCCCCCCCGATTCATCGCCCCCGACGGCTTGCGGCCGGTCGACGCCGGTTGCTCGCCTGCGCCGTGGCGCTGGCGGCGCTGGCTGGCTGCAGCACCACCAGCCGCGCAAGCTACGACGCGCTGCGCACGATCGTGGCCAGCCATCGCGAGCTTGCCCCGACCCCGGCCCAGGTGGCGGCCCTGCCCTACGCGCAGATCCTGCTCAACTGGCCCGATGGCAGCGCGCTGATGGTGCTGGGCAATGACGACGCCGGGCAGACCTCCTGGTACAGCAACGACCGGCACATGGTGTATCTGCGCGATGGCCTGCTGGTTGGAAGCACCGGCTTTGCCCAGGACGCCATGCAGATCCGGATCGAAGGCGACAACCCGTTCGACGAGCTGACCCGCGCTGCGCAGGCCACGACCGTGATCCGCCGCTATGACTGGATGCCGGGCTACCGCTACGGCGCGGTGGTGCGCGGCCGCCTGGTCCGCCGCGGCCGCGAGACGGTCCGGATCCTGGGCACGGACAGGCAGCTGGATCATTTCGAAGAAGCGCTGGAAGGCCCGGGCCTGCGCGCGCTCAACCAGTACTGGGTCGATCCGGCCAGCGGCGAGATCTGGAAGAGCCGCCAGCTGGTCGCCCCCGGCCTGAGCGTGGAGATCACCCAGCTCAAACCCTACAGGCCGCAGCGATGAGGCGCGGACCTGGCCTGGTCATGTTGCTTGTGCTTGTGCTTGTGCTTGCGCTAGCCCTGGCCGATGCGCGGGCGCAGACCGTCCAGGCCAGCGTGCAGGGCGCGGTCGCAGTCCCCGGCACCCGCACCTTCGGCGCCGGCGCCCGCCTGGCCGATGCGGTCCTGGACGCGCGGCCGACCGAACTGGCCTATCCGCTGGGCGCCGCGCTCATGCGCCGCAGCCAGATCGAGGCCCAGGTCCGGCTGAAGGCCGGCCTGCTGTACGACCTGGATCTGCTGGCCGATCCGGCCTCGGCCGATGCGCCGCTGTCCCAGGACGCCTCGCGCCTGCGCGCGTGGCTGGCCGGGCGAGCGGCCACCGGGCGCGTGGTGGTGCAGCTGGAGCCCCGCCGGCTGGAACTGGACCTGGCCGCCAACGGCCTGCTCGCCGACGGCGACCACTTTGTCTATCCGCTTCGTCCCAGCACCATTGCCGTGGTCGGCGCGGTGGTCCAGGACTGCACCTTGCCGCATGTCCCACTGCAGGACGTGGCCGTCTACCTGCCCGCCTGTGCCCGCAGCCGGGCCGCGGACCGCGACCAGGTCTATGTCGTGCAGCCGGACGGGCACGTGCAAACGGTCGGCATCGCGGCCTGGAATCGCAGCCCGCCCCAGGCCCTGGCGCCGGGGGCCACGGTGTATGTGCCGCTGGCCGAGCGCGCCGTGGGCAAGGTCGACCCGGACTTCAACCGCGAATTTGCGGCCTTCATCGCCACCCAGCCACTGCCCGCGCCGGCCGGGTCGCCATGAACTCCGGCCGCCCCCTCAGCTGCAGGCTCAGCCGCCAGATCCTGGCCGCGCTGGGCCTTGGCCTGGCCGGCGGCGCGCACGCCCAGGCCCTGTCCTCGCAGAGCGACTGGGGCGGCGTGGGCCTGCTGCAGACTCCCAGCGCGCGCATGGCCGAGGAGGGCGAGCTGGCCTTCAGCGCCAGCCATGTCTCGCCCTACAGCCGCTACAACATCGCCCTGCAGCCCTTCTCCTGGCTGGAAGGCAGCTTCCGCTACACCTCGGTGGCCAACCGCCGGTATGGCCCGGCCATCGCCGGCGACCAGAACTACAAGGACAAGTCGATCGATGTGAAGGTCCGCCTGTGGAAGGAAAGCCGCTGGCTGCCCGACGTGGCCCTGGGCATCCGCGACATCGGTGGCACCGGCCTGTTTGCCGGCGAATACCTGGTGGCCAGCAAGCGTTTTGGTGCCTTCGATGCCAGCCTGGGCCTGGCAACGGGCTATCTGGGCAACCGCGGCGATTTCGGAAATCCACTGGGCGTGCTGGATGACCGGTTCAAGACCCGGCCCGGGGGCTCGGTGGCCGCCGGTGACTTCAGCACCAGCGCCATGTTCCGCGGCCGGGTCGGCATCTTCGGCGGCATCCATTACCAGACCCCGTGGGCGCCACTGCAGCTGAAGCTGGAATACGACGGCAACGATTACCGGCACGAACCCCAGAACAACAACCAGCGCCAGCGCACGCCGGTGAACGTCGGCGTGGTGTACGCACTGAACCGCAACGTCGATGTCAGCCTGGGCTGGGAGCGCGGCACCACGATGATGGCCAGCATCGCGCTGCACAACAACCTCAAGCGCGCGCGAGGCATGCCCAAGCTGCTCGATCCGCCGCCCGAGCCCGTGCGCCCACGCCCGTCGTCATCGACCGCCGCGCAAGCCAGCCCGGCACCGGCGCGCGCCTACCGCGATGCCGCCGAAAAGGCCCATGCCGAACGCGAGCAGACCGTGGCCGCGCTGGCCGGCACCGACTGGGCCGATGTCGCCGCCCGCCTGCGCGACAACGCCGGCCTGCGGGTCGACCAGATCTCGGTGCGCGGCAGCGAGCTGGTGGTCAGTGGCGAACAGGTGCGCTATTTCTATCCGGCGCAGGGACTGGGCCGCGCGGCGCGCGTGCTGGACAACAGCGTCGGCCCGCCGATCGAGTGGTTCACCCTGGCCCATACCCGCCTGGGCATGCCGGTGGCCGAAAGCAGCATCAACCGCAGCGCATTCCGGCAATACCTGGGCCACGACCGCGACCTGCAGGCCCTGGCGCGGGCGACCGAACTGACCGCGCCCACCCAGCAGCAGCGCGAGGTGCTGTACCAGGCCCCGCTGCAGCGCTACCGCGGCGGATTTGCGCCCGGCTATCGGCAGGTGCTGGGCGGGCCCGATGGCTTCATCCTGTACCAGTTGTCGGCCGACTATGGGGCCAGCTATTTCTTCAGCCGCCGCACCTGGCTCAGCGGCGTGGTCAGCGTCAACCTGCTCAACAACTTCGACAAGTTCCGCTACGACGCGCCGAGCAACCTGCCGCGCGTGCGCACCTACATGCGGCAGTACCTGACCAGCTCGGATATCACCGTGCCCAGCCTGCAGCTGACCACGGCCCGCAGCCTGGGCGGCGCGCTCTACGGCATGGGCTACGCGGGCCTGCTGGAATCGATGTACGCCGGCGCCGGCGGCGAGCTGCTGTACCGCCCCTTCGGCGAGCGCTGGGCACTGGGCATCGACCTGAACTGGGTCAAGCAGCGCGGCTTTGAACAGCACTTCGATTTCCGCGACTACCGGATCACCACCGGCCACGTCAGCGGCTACTACGAGCTGGGCCGCGCGCAGCGCACGGTGGTGTCGGTGGCAGCGGGCCGCTACCTGGCCGGCGACTGGGGCGCGACGCTCAACGTGGGCCGGGTGTTCGACAACGGCGTCACCATGGGCGCCTATGCGACCAAGACCAACGTCTCGGCAGCCGAGTTTGGCGAAGGCAGCTTCGACAAGGGCATCTATTTCTCGGTGCCGATGGATTTCCTGCTGCCGCGCTCCACCCGCGGCCGGGCCACGGTGGTGTGGAGTCCACTGACCCGCGACGGCGGCGCACGGCTGGCGCGACGCTATTCGCTGTACCAGCTGACCAGCGAGCGCGACACCGACCTGTTCCGTGACAACTTCGACCAGATCGACAAGTGACCCGCTGCCAGCCATGGCCGCTAGCGCCAACCGAAGTTGCACGTCCGTCACCTTTTCATTAAGGTGGGGCGCTGCATTCATGGGCGCGTCAACTTCGCGAACCATGAGTGAAGATGCCTTTTTCTGCCTGCACACGAGAACAACCGTCCGCGCTGCTTGCGGGGACCGATGTTGTTGATCTTGTGGGACTAGCGTTGCCGAGACCTGGGGATGGCGCCAATGGAAGACGCGGCTGCATCAGGAAAGCGGCCCAACTGGGGGCGAAAGAGCATGTTGCTGGTACCGATTTGGCGGGAAGCTGAAACGGCTGCGCGCTCCGCAAGCAAGTTCACGGCACTGTTTGGCCTGACCTTGCGGCTGACGGACATCATGGCGCTGGTGGGCGGCGGCGTGCTCGCGTATCGACTGCGCTTTGGCAGCTTCGCCCTGGAACTGGCCTACCGCCAGACCCTGCTGTGTTCGGTGCTGTTCGCGCTGATCATCCTGACCAGTTCTTCGCTCTATCGCAGCTGGCGCGGCCGCGGCCTGCCCGCGGAGCTGACCCGGGTGGTGTCGCTGTGGACGATGCTGTTTGGGTGCATGGTGATGTACAGCACCCTGGTCCAGCAGTTTGGCGGGATGTCCCGGGCGTGGTGGCTGACCTGGTACGGCCTGGGCCTGGCTGCGGTGATCTCGGTGCGGGTGGCGGTGCGCCACACCGCCGAACGGCTGCGCGCGCGCGGCGTGGACCAGCGCACCGCCGTGGTTGTCGGCGGTGGCGCCAATGCCCGGCGCATCGTCGGCGCCTTCAAGGCCCAGCCCTGGGCCGGCATCCACGTGCTGGGCTGGTTTGCCGCGCCCAACAGCCACAGATACCTGGATGAGTCGCCATGCCTGGGCGAACTGGACGCGCTGCCGGCATTCGTCGAAACCCACCGCGTGGACCAGGTCTGGATCGTCCTGCCGATGCGCGCGCAGGACCAGATCGCCCACGTGCTGGACGCGCTGCGCCATTCCACCGCCGACATCAAGATGGTGCCCGACCTGTTCGGCCTGCAGCTGCTGAACCATTCGGTGGAGCAGGTGGCCGGCATGCCGGTGATCAACCTGCGCAGCACCCCGATGAACGGCAATGCCTACCTGCTGAAGGCGGTGGAAGACCGCCTGCTGGCCTGTCTCATCCTGCTGCTGATCTGGCCGCTGATGCTGGCCATCGCCATCGGGGTGAAGCTGTCCTCGCCCGGCCCGGTGCTGTTCCGCCAGTCGCGCCACGGACGCAACGGCCAGGAAATCGAGGTCTGGAAGTTCCGCAGCATGCACGTGCATGACGAGCACGCCGGCAGCGTGACCCAGGCCACCCGCGATGACGCCCGGCTCACCCGCTTCGGCGCGTTCCTGCGCCGCACCAGCCTGGATGAACTGCCACAGTTCATCAACGTGCTGCAGGGGCGGATGTCCATCGTCGGCCCGCGCCCGCATGCGGTGGCCCACAACCAGCAGTACATGGAACAGGTCGTCGACTACATGCAGCGCCACCGCATCAAGCCGGGCATCACCGGCTGGGCCCAGGTCAACGGCCTGCGCGGGGAGACCGACACGGTGGACAAGATGTCGCGGCGGATCGAACTGGACCTGCATTACCTGCAGCACTGGTCGCTGCTGCTGGACCTGCGCATCATCGTGCAGACCGTGCTGACCGGATTTGCGGGAAGGAACGCGTACTGATGCGCGCACCCCGATCCCACGTCCGGCAGCCCCGCAGCCGCGGTCCACTCCCCCGCCCATTTTTTTCGGTCCGTGGCGCCTGGCGCGCCGCGGTGCGTCGCCTGCAAGGAGAGTCCACCGTGGCCAATATCCTGATCACCGGCATCAACTACGCCCCGGAGAACATCGGCACCGGCAAGTACACCAGCGAGATGGCCACCTGGCTGGCCGCGCAGGGGCACCGGGTGCGGGTGGTCACCGCCCCGCCCTATTACCCGGCGTGGAAAGTCGCCGCCGGCTACAGGCGCTGGTGGTGGTCGCGCGAGACCATCGCGGGCGTTGACGTGATCCGCTGCCCGGTCTGGGTGCCGGCCAGGCCGGGCGGCCTGACCCGGATGATCCACCTGGCCAGCTTTGGCCTGTCGTGCCTGCCGCCGCTGGTCGGCTCGCTGTTCTTCCACCCCAACGTGGTGATCAACATCGCCCCGACCCTGGCCAGCGCCCCGGGCGCCCTGCTGGCGGCCAGGCTGTCCGGCTCGCAGACCTGGCTGCACGTGCAGGATTTCGAGCTGGATGCCGCCCTGGACATGGGCATCGTCAACGCCGGCCCGGCCAGGAAGATCGCCATGGGCATCGAGCGCCTGGTGATGCGCGCGTTCGACCGGGTGTCGACGATTTCGGACAAGATGCTGGAGCGGCTGCACGCCAAGGGGGTCCAGGCCGATGCCTGCACCTGTTTCCCCAACTGGGCCGACATCGACGGCATCCGTCCGCTGGATGCGCCCAGCCCGTACCGGGCCGAGCTGGGCATCCCGCAAGACGCACTGGTGGCGCTGTACTCGGGCAACATGGGCCTCAAGCAGGGCCTGGAGCTGCTGGCTGAAGTGGCCCGCGCCACCAGCGACCTGCCACAGCTGCACTTCGTGTTCGGCGGCCAGGGCCCGGGGCGCGAACTGCTGGAACAGAACTGCCAGGGCCTGTCCAACGTGCACTTCCTGGGCCTGCAACCCACCGAGCGCCTCAACGACTGGCTGGGCCTGGCCGACATCCACCTGCTGCCGCAACGCGCCGACGTGGCCGACCTGGTCATGCCATCCAAGATGACCGGCATGCTGGCCAGCGGACGCCCGGTGCTGGCCACCGCCCTGCCCGGCACCGGCGTGGCCAACGCGCTGCTGGGCTCCGGGGTGAGCGTGCCGCCCGGCGATGCCCAGGCACTGGTCAATGCGCTGCGCGAGCTGGCCTGCGATGCAGCCATGCGTGGCAAGCTGGGCGCTGCCGCCCGCGCCCAGGCCGAAAGCACGCTGGCGCGCGAGTCCATCCTCACGCGCCTGAACATCGACATCCAATCGCTGCTGGCGCGCGGCGCGCCCAGCGAACCCTTGACCGACACGGACCCTGCATGACCAGCAAGCGCGCACTCATCACCGGCATCACCGGCCAGGACGGCTCCTACCTGGCCGAGCTGCTGCTGGAAAAAGGCTACGAGGTCCACGGCATCAAGCGCCGCGCCTCCTCGTTCAACACCCAGCGCGTGGACCACCTCTACCAGGATCCGCATCAGCCCGGCGCGCGCCTGCACCTGCACTACGGCGACCTGACCGACAGCAGCAACCTGACCCGGATCATCGCCGAGGTCGAGCCGGACGAGGTCTACAACCTGGGCGCGCAGAGCCACGTGGCGGTGAGCTTCGAGGCCCCCGAATACACCGCCGACGTGGACGGCATGGGCACCCTGCGCCTGCTGGAGGCGATCCGCTTCCTCAAGCGCACCGACAAGACCCGCTTCTACCAGGCCTCCACCAGCGAGCTGTACGGCCTGGTCCAGCAGACCCCGCAGACCGAAACCACCCCGTTCTACCCGCGCAGCCCCTACGGGGTGGCCAAGCTGTACGCCTACTGGATCACGGTCAACTACCGCGAGTCCTACGGCATGTACGCCTGCAACGGCATCCTGTTCAACCACGAAAGCCCGCGCCGCGGCGAAACCTTCGTCACCCGCAAGATCACCCGCGGCCTGGCCAACATCGCCCAGGGCCTGGAGCATTGCCTGTTCATGGGCAACCTGGACGCCCTGCGCGACTGGGGCCACGCCCGCGACTACGTGCGCATGCAGTGGATGATGCTGCAGCAGGAGCTGGCCAGGGACTACGTGATCGCCACCGGCGTGCAGTACAGCGTGCGCCAGTTCATCGAGATGGCCGCCAGCGAACTTGGCATCACCCTGGCCTTCGAGGGCCAAGGCGCCCACGAGCGCGCCGTGGTCCAGGCGGTGGCAGGCGACAGGGCCCCTGCGGTCAAGCCAGGCGATGTGATCGTGCAGGTGGACCCGCGCTACTTCCGCCCGGCGGAAGTGGAGACGCTGCTGGGTGACCCGGCCAAAGCCAAGGCAGACCTGGGCTGGGTGCCGCAGGTCACGTTGCAGGAGATGGTGAAGGAGATGGTGGCGAGCGACTTACACGTGGCAAGGCAGCATGCGTTGCTCAGTACGCACGGCTATCACGTGGCGATAGGCAAGGAAGGGTAGGTGCAGCCGCAACACGCCGCCACGCCCATGACGACTGACAGCCTCTCCCCGCGAAGCACAGGCAACTTGTGGCGCCGCTTTTCCGCCAACCTTCTCGGCTACGGTTATACGCAAGTCGTCACATTGGCAGTCCAGTTCATCACGGTCCCATTCTTCTTGCATCATTGGGGAAACAAAGGCTATGCCGAATGGCTGGTGCTCTCGGGCGTCCCGACGTTACTGGGACTCCTTGACCTAGGTGTTGGCCAAGCCTCTGGCAGTAAGGCCATCATGCTGGCCGCCCGGAACCAGATCGACGGCGTAAGGTGCACCCTGCAAACGTCTTTGTTCTTCACGTCGATAGTGGCAGCAACATTACTTGTGATCGCGTGGTTTCTTGGCCACGTTATCGACTGGGCAGACTTGCTCAAGCTTTCTTTTTTGAATCGCTCTCAGGCAAATACCGTCCTACTGCTTCTTTGTGGGCACTTGTGTTTCACGCTTGTCGGCAACGGGCCCATGAGTGGGTGGTTTAGAGTAATCGACCGAACCAGCACGGGAATTTTCCTGCTTGCCAATCGGCGCGCCCTCGACGTCATCGTCACCATTGCCATCCTGTCCTATGGGTACGGGCCAGTCGCACTTGCGGCAGCCCTGCTTCTTGGTCAAATGACCCTAACGTTTCTCTATCTTCTCCTGCTTCACAGATTGTCACCATGGCCCCTCCTCGGCCTCCGGCACGCCTCGTGGACTGAGTTTCGCAGCATCTTCAAACCAGCACTGGGACATGTTGGAATCACTGTAGGCCAAGTCGTAACCCTGCAGGGCGGGTTGCAGCTGCTCAACCAGATTGCTCCACCCTCTGTGGTCGTGATCTACAGTATGGGCCGTACCCTAATGCGTCTTGTCCTGCAATTGGGTGTCACTGCCAGCCATGCCGTGCGCCCGGAATTGTCGCGCCTCGTAGGCCAAGGAGAAGTTTCCGCGGCCAAGTCCCTCCATACGAGAATTTCCCTCGTTGTAATCTTGGTCTCTGTTGCCTCTTACCTTTTATTGACTGGCATCGGACCGTGGGTCATGGAAATCTGGAGCCAACATCGCCTCACGACGAACCACATGGTATTGGCTGCCATTGGGCTGCATGCACTTTTTAACGTTATGTGGTATCTGCCCCTGACCTACAAGGTGGCCGTCAATCTGCATGCAAAAACTTCCGCCATCTACTTGGCCGGATGCATCCTAAGCCTTTGTGCATGGCCCGTCCTCGTAAAAATTCTACCCCCGCTGTACGTTGCTTCGATTGCACTGGCCATACCCGAATTCATCACATGGGTTTACGTGGGGAGCACCCGGCCCACAAAGGGGGATCATTAATGGAACTTCATTATTATCGGAGCGAACGCGGCAACTTCGGCGATGATCTCAATCCACAATTTTTTGAAGCAGTTTGTCCAGATTACAAAAAAATCAAAGGGAACAAGCTGATAGGAATTGGCACGCTTCTAAACGGGTCCATCAACTCCCTGAATGACTCCATCGTGTTTGGCTCCGGCTACGGACAAGGAAATCCTGCCAACGTCGGTGCTCAGATCAAGATTCTGGGCGTCAGAGGCCCACTTACAGCAATGAGTATCGGGCATGACCCAGCCGGCTCGATAGTGATGGGCGACCCCGCGCTACTTCTCCCGAAGCTGCCTGGTTTCAACAATGGGATCGCAGCGACAAACAAAAAATATGTAATCGCCCTGCATCACCGGACGGCTGAATTCTGGGATTTCCGCAACGCTGGGGGCGGGAGCTTTTACTATCTGGATCCTGCATTGAAGCCTCTGAATTCATATATAGAAACCATCAAGCAGGCAGACTTGGTCCTCGCTGAATCTTTGCACGCTGCCATCCTGGCTGCGGCATATGGCATCCCGTTCATACGTGTCAAATTGCTGGGTATCGTTGATGAAACAAAATGGCTTGATTTCTATCTCTCGTTGAAAATCGACTCGCTTCCTATTCCTCTCGCGCTGCCGACACCTGGCAGACGTCCATCGCGCAGGCTTCTCTTGGGCTTGATAAGCAGAAATAAAGTTCCGCAGTCGACGTTCAAATATCTCTATTCTCCGCTTTCTGAATCCAGCATCGACGCGATCGAAAGTCATGCGATGAGAGCGATCGACCTTGGACGACTCACCGTGGCTCCTACAAAGCAGCTGGAACTCCTGCAAGGACGGATCGCGAAAGCTGCCGAGATCCTCCTCTCCATGCCGCGGCGGTAAGGTAAATGCGCACCCGAGCGATGTGGACATCTAACGTCGATCCAGAAGTAGGTGCTCCTTGAAACTCAAAAAGCCAAATTTGACGGCCATGCTGTGGTTTTTTTTATTGCTCGCCGCCTCATTGAAAGATGACAGTGGCGCCATCGCGACTAGCGCATTCTGGTCGGAGCTGGCGGTACATCCTGCAGTCGCTGCTTTGAAAGCCAATTCCCAGCTCTTTTTGGCGTTGGCGGCTGTTGCTGGCGTCCTTTCATTCGGCCGCGCCAGACTGGCCTTCGTACAAGTCAGCGGTGCCGCCTTTGCATTGCTTCTCCTTTCTGGAGCCGCCTCCTTACGCGCTGCTTTTTTTGGAACCGACTCCGCAGTAAAGTTATTGCAAGCTTCCTTGATGATTATGTTTATTCTAGCGTCGAGCGGGAACTTCATTGCCTCGCGCGGAATCGTGCCTTTTAGGCAGCAGGCCCGCAATGCCCTTTACTTGTTTTCGGCAGCGTTCGTTGTCATGAACACACTGAATTTCGCGTTGGGCTACGGATTCGTTCCTGGAAACCCGCGTTTTTTTGGAACATCCAGTCATCCAAACTTCATCGGAGTGCAACTCGCTCTCTGCAACATTGTCGTTGCATCCCGCCTGCTCGGTCCGAACCTCCTTCGAGAGCGTGGTTCTGCCACGGCGATATTGCTCCTGGTTGCAGGGCTCACTGCTCAATTCGCTACTGGGTCGCGGACGGCATTAATCGCGCTCTTCATAGGCTTGGGTACGCTATGGCTTGCGCGCAGAAAATACAAGCCGAGCGTCGGTTCCTTGATTTCCTTGGTTCTGTTCGCGCTGATCTGCAGCTATGTTTTTTTTACGCTTTATGGCACCGGCGAGGCTTATTCACGCGGGGAGAGCGGGGATACACGAACGGCCGCATGGTTTCGAATGTTGCAGCTGATCTCCGATCGACCATGGCTCGGGCAGGGCTACTTCACCGGAGATTCCGAAAACTCGTACCTTCGGGCCATGGCTGCCTTCGGTATACCCTATGGCCTGATGCTCCTCGCCTTGGCGTTCTTCTGCGTTTACCGACATCTGCGCTTAGCGTGGAGCTCGCGGCATGATCTCAAGAGCCCCGAACATCTACAATTCGCATTGCTGCTGGCACTTTTGGCAGGGAGCATGCTGGAGGGCTATCTAACGGACTCGTGGAGTCTTCCAAAACTCGTTTTCATTCTCCTGACAATTACAGCGCTGCCCGTCCGCAAGTCAGCATACAGTGCTGTTGATACTCGGGCCATTGTGCAACGAGCTGACCAGTTGGCCCGCCACACGCCCATCATGAAATGATGAAAGTCGACCTTTACCACAACATCCGCTGGTCTCGCTATAAAGCGAGGATTTTTTCGGCCCTGCATCCGTTGGCGGCTAGCGAGGGCGTGGATATCCGCTTCACTCATATCTCCGATACCAGCGGTTCGCGGGTCGCACTTTCCGGCGTGGATATCGACTATCACCAGTATCCGCATGAGCTGCTGTTTCCTGGAAATTATGAAGAGATAGGCCAGATCCGCCTCGCGAGCACCCTAGTCCGCAGAGTTGTAGCCTCCGACGCAAAGTTGGTGCTGATCCCCGGCTACGACAAACTGGAGCATTGGGCCATGCTGCTGGCTGCAGTCTTCACCGGCAAGCAACGCGGCGTGTTCTGCGACTCCACGCTTCTCGATAGGCCGCAGTCGGCGTGGAAAGGCGTCCTTAAAAGGGTATTTTTTTCCGCTTGCAACGGCTACTTCGGATATGGCCGGCGTTCGGAAGATCTGCTGGTTCACTATGGCGCGCCGAAGAATCGCGTCTTCCAGCCCTGCCAGGCAGCCGCCCTGCCGGATGGATATTCCGAGGACAACGCACGCCGGATGCGTTTGCGCCAGCCACCGCGCGCCGAAGCGCCGATTTTTTTATTCGTCGGTCGACTGGCCCCCGAAAAATCCCTGGATGTGCTATTCAAGTCGTTCAGACAAGTATTGGATACATTGCCTGCCGCAAGATTATTGCTTGTAGGGAGCGGGCCGCAAGCCAAGGACCTGAAAGAGCTTGCGATCGATCTTGGCCTGGGTGCATCGATCGAATTCGTAGGAAGCATGGATCAACTGGCGTTAGCCCAGTATTACGCTCGTGCCACGTGCCTTGTCCTTCCAAGCCGCAGCGAACCCTGGGGCCTTGTCGTCAATGAGGCCTTGCACTACGGCTGTCCAGTCATTGTTAGTGATCGTTGTGGGTGCGCGCCCGAACTTGTAGTAAACGGCATTACCGGCTACGTCTTTGAAACAGGGAACCCAAATGATCTTTCCGACAAGCTTCTGAAGCTGGCTGCCACGTTCTCGGACCAGGCGCTCGTGGCGGATCGTTGCTTGAAGCACATCGGTCGATACACCCCAGAAGCCGCGGCCATGAAGATACTGTATGGCTGCAAAACTATCCTTTCCGCCGCAGGCCCTTCTGCGTGAATCTGCTGCGCATCATCCCCAGCATCGACCCACGCGGCGGTGGGCCGATGGAGGTGGCCCGGCGCACGGACGGCGCGCTGGCTGCGCGGGGAGTACATGTCGAAGTCGTTTGCCTGGACTCGCCGAATGAAGGCGATTTTCTTCTGGATTATCCGGTCCCGGTCCATCCCCTGGGGCCTTCCACTAGGGGTTATCGTTATCAACCGCGCCTGGTGCCATGGCTGAAAGAAAATCGCGCGCGGTTTGATGCGGTCATCGTCGACGGCCTCTGGCAGTACCATGGACTTGCCGCATGGCGAGCACTCGCCGGGACGGACACGCCCTACTTCGTGTTTCCCCACGGCATGCTGGATCCTTGGTTCAAGCATACCTACCCGCTCAAGCACTTGAAGAAGTGGCTGTACTGGCCGTGGGCAGAATACCGCGTGCTGCGCGGTGCCAGGGCCGTGCTTTTCACCTGCGAGGAGGAGAAGCTCCTTGCGCGGAAATCGTTCTGGCTCTACCGGGCCAACGAAGAGGTCATCAGTCTGGGGACGGTCTCGCCTCCAGCGGATGCTGATGGCATGTTGGCCGCCAGCTTCCGTGCCCGCCACCCGGAGCTGCACGGCAAGCGCATCGTGCTGTTCCTCAGCCGCATCCACGAGAAGAAGGGCTGCGACCTGCTGGTCGAGGCCTTTGCTCGCGTGGCCAGGGATCATCCGGACCTGCACCTGGTCATGGCCGGCCCGGACCAGACCGGCTGGGCCGCGGAATTGAAGCGGCAGGCACAGGCGCTGGGTATTGCCGGGCGCATCACCTGGCCGGGCATGTTGCAGGGCGACGAAAAGTGGGGCGCATTCCACGCGGCGGAGGTGTTCTGCCTGCCCTCGCATCAGGAGAACTTCGGTATCGTGGTGGCAGAAGCGCTGGGCTGCGGCAAACCGGTGCTGATCAGCAACAAGGTCAACATCTGGCGCGAGGTCGAAGCGGACGGCGCCGGCATCGTCCGTGACGATACGCTGGAGGGGACAGAAGATGCTATGCGCACCTGGCTATCCATGTCGGAGGCCGGCCTTGTGTCTATGAGTAGCGCAGCCCGCAACTGCTTCGATACCCGATACCGTATCGAACAGGTAGCCAAACGACTGATAGAAATCTTGCACATTAGTAAAACGATGCCCGCGGAGAAGCTGTGAGAGTAGGCATACTAACCTTCCATTTCAGCGAGAACTTCGGGGCTCTGCTTCAAGCCTATGCATTGCGCAAGTGGTTCTGCGATCGCGGGCACATCGCCGAGTTCATCCCTTATCATCCCGCGCACGTCGAAAAAGGCGGACCGATTCGGCTTTCTCTAAGCAATTCCGCTATTAAGGCCAACGCGAAGATCCTGTACCTCAAGTCATCCGGGTTTCTGCACAGACACCTGGGAAACAAGGAACAGGCCGCGCAATTTGCGGATTTCCGCAGGAGTCATCTCGGCATTTCAGGTAGCCCGTTGCAGACCATCGCCGAGCTGCAAGCGATTGCGTCAAGTTACGACTTGATCGTGGCGGGCAGTGACCAGATATGGAGCCCGTCCGTCCAGTACGGTTTCGACCCAGCCTACTTTCTTACATTTGCCAAGGATTCCAGCGCGCGACGCATCTCCTATGCGGCAAGTTTCGGTAGGGACAGGCTAGCTCCGCTGGAGGTGGAAGCGCTTGCGCCGCTGCTGCAGTCTCTGTCGAGCATCTCTGTGCGGGAACAGAGCGGCCTCGATATCATTAAAACGGCATCTGGGCGTGACGCAGTCTGCGTGCCGGATCCAACGCTGCTTCACGATCAATACGACGAGTTGCTGCGGTGTTCAGGCGACTGCCGGAAAGGGCATGTCTTCTGCTACGCGTTGCGCACAGCCGACGGAATCCGCGAGGTGGCGGAGAGTGCCGCCAGCGCGCTATCTGTTAGCATCATTTCGCCTTACAACGTACACCGTCGCTGGCGGGAGATCGGCCAGACCGTACATCCCGGCCCTGCCGAATGGGTGAGCCAACTCGCCAACGCCAGCTTCGTCGTCACCAACTCGTTCCATGGGACTGTTTTCTCGATCTTGTTCCGCAAACCTTTCCTGGTGGCAGAATTGCCGGGTAGCCGAGCGGTAATGAATGCCCGCTCGCGCAATCTTTTGGCGCAGCTCGGACTAATGGACCGCTTTGTCAGCAAGGATCAGATTTCGCAAGTACGCGAACTTGTCAACTCACCAATAGACTGGGCCGAGGTCGCAACCAAACAGAAAACGCTGCGTCAAAGCGGTACATCTTTTCTGGAAGACGAGCTCACGCGAGCGGAGTCACATTGAACCAATTTCAACAATACAAGTATGTCAACACGCTTCCAGCTTCAAGCAAGCTTAAGCGCTTTGTATGGGAAGCCGTCTGGCTGCTCGCCTTCCGACCAACTCCGCGATGGGCGCTGCACGGCTGGCGCCGGGGATTGCTAAGAGTCTTCGGCGCGACAATCGGTCCGGGCTGCCGTATTTCACCCAGCTGCAGAGTTTGGGCGCCATGGAATCTGCAGATGGGAAGTTACTCTGTGCTCGGAGAAGGCGTCGATTGCTACACGATGGATAAAATCCGCATCGGCTCAAAGGTCGCCGTAAGCCAGCGCGCATTTTTGTGCACTGGCTCGCATGAGATAGGCAGCCTGCTTCGTCCGCTCATCACCGCTCCGATCACAATCCACGACCATGCGTGGATCGCAGCGGAGTGCTTCATCCATCCGGGGACCAGCATCGGGGAAGGCGCCGTAGTCGGTGCTCGGTCCGTTGTAACGCGAGACCTACCAGCATGGTCGATATGCATCGGCAGCCCGTGCAAACCCGTCAGGCCACGAGTCCTCTCCACTAATCCCCAGGCCACATGAGCATGTTTTCCAAGATTGGAAAAATCCTTCAGTTTCTGTCCGAATACATGCAAGACCTGTGGCTATGCCTGCGCTATAATGGCTACTCGCCGCTGGTTGATCGGCAGAAGCGACTATTCTATAAGATCATCATAGAAACCCATACAATTGAAAAGGGGCTTTCCCTTCCGTTTCGACGTCCGCTGTTCGGTCGCGACAAGATTCGCTTTGTCATGTCCTCACTGGATGGGTATGATCCATCATTCTCCCCACTGCCAGCGGAAATGGCGTTGGGTGCGCTGGAATCGTACCTCCGATTCCACCGTGATGGATCGATCGATGATCCAATTCTCGACGAGATTGCCGTTTTCCTATCGCGTTGGCATGACAAGTATCGGCTGACTACGCGCGGTGGCGTCAAGTCTGTGCAACTGCATGGAGACACCGGCGACGCCCGCCCCGTATTGCTGCAATCCCGTGTCAGCTTGCGCATGTTTGATGGCAAAGCCCTACCGCTAGATGTTGTTCAGGAGGTGGTCCGAATCGCCCAAAGCGCGCCCTCTCAGTGCAATCGTCAGTCTTCACAGGTTCATCTTTACCAGGATCGCAGCCGGATAGACGAACTACTTGCGCTTCAGGGAGGTTCGCGAGGGTTCTCAAAGCACGTCGGGAACCTGTTCGTAGTGACCTCGGAGATTGCCGCATGGGGCGGTCCCGGCCAAAGAAACCAACCCTATGTTGACAGCGCTCTCTTCGCAATGTGCCTGCTCCTCGCTTTCCATTCGCGGGGCGTCGCGGCCTGCCCACTAAACTTGGCCATTACCAACAAAATTGAGCGCAAAATAAAGACCGCGGCCGACATCCCAGCCGGCGAACGGTTGGCGATGATGATCGCTTTTGGCAGCACGCTCTCCGAGCCGCTCCGGGCAGCTATGTCGCCACGGAGGCATGTAGACGAGATTCTACACATGCACTTCGGAATCTCCGCTCAATGAACCTTGTCGTCATCATTCTCACCTACAACGAGTCGAGGCACGTCACCCGTGCAATGGCTTCGGTGGCGGAAATTGCTTCTCAAGTCTTGGTCGTTGATTCCGGCTCCACCGACGATACCGTGCGCGTCGCTGAATCCCACGGGGCCACGGTGCTCTATCACCCTTTTGTCAACCAAGCCAAGCAGTTCCAATGGGCCCTGGACAACGCCCCTATTTCTGCCGACTGGATATTTCGACTCGACGCGGACGAGATCATTGAGCCGGACCTGGCCGACGAGATAAGACGAAGACTGCCCGTCCTTGCCGCTGACGTTACCGGTATCGTCCTCAAGCGCAAACACATCTTCATGGGTCGATGGGTCCGCCGCGGTGGGCGTTACCCATTGTTGATGCTCCGCATCTTCCGGCGCGGCAAAGGCCATATCGAAGATCGCTGGATGGACGAGCATATTGTCGTCACCGAAGGTCGCACCGTCACCTTCAACGGCGGTTTCATAGACCACAACCTCAACGACCTGACGTACTTCGTTGACAAGCACAACAAGTACGCCACGCGCGAGGCGATTGAAGCACTCAACCAGGAGCTCGGCCTGTTCGGCCGCGATGAGGCGCTGAGCAGCGAGAGCGCGTCCTGGCAGGCCGCGTTCAAGCGCTGGGGCAAGGAGCGGGTCTACAACCGGATCCCATTCACGGTCAGTGCCCCGCTGTATTTTCTGTGGCGCTACATCTTCCAGCTTGGTTTTCTGGATGGGCGCGAGGGGCTGGTCTACCACTTCCTGCAGGGTTACTGGTACCGCTTTCTGGTGGGCGCCAGGAAGATGGAGCTGCAGCGTGCCATCGCCCACCTGAGTGACAAACATGAGATCTGCGCGGAACTGAGCCGATTGACCGGGCTCAAGCTGGTGGCGGGCACGGACTGAACGCGATGGACTGTCTTCGACCCATCCACGCTCTTTCAGGTGGTGCGTAGCGCCCCGCAGGTCTCCGGTCGCCCTGCTGCTGCGTGATGCGGGCGGCTGGCTGCTGAGTGGCCACCGCACCGCCCCCACCCGCGCGCGGCTTCTGCTGCGCCCGGAGGGAGTATCTGCAGGCGCCTGCACCCTCCGGCTGGCAGATCTGGCCCCTGTCCCTGTTCCGCACCGCCAAGTACCGGCCCGAATTTCCGGCCAAGGGCTTTGCCGACCTGCACGGCGCACGCCAGTGAGCGGCGGCCTTCGTGCATTGGTACAACGTCCAGCACCGCCACAGCGGCATCGGCTACGCGGCATCAGTTGTAGCAGGCCCGCCCCCGGGCCGATGGGTTGGGTGTGGGCGACGGGCGTGGCGGATATTGTCCCGATGCATGGCGGCGGCTACTATGTGACCAGTAATGTGGTCACGAGGTGAGTATGGGCGAGAAAATCGTGAGCTTTGCGCACGCCAAGGCTCACTTGAGCGAATTGACGGAGCAATTGGCTTCAGGTGACGAGGTGGTGATTACCAAGCGGGGCCGTCCGGTGGGCCGACTGATTCGTGCCGAGCGGCTGCTGCGGCCGGTGGATGCCGATGCGCTGCGGGAGCTGACCGCACGCATGGCCGAGCAGCCGCAGAGCGCGGGCGAGTTCATGCGCCAGGTGCGCGATCAGAGCCGGTATTGATGCTGTACGTCGACACCAGCATTCTGGTGGCGGCATTGACCCGCGAACCGGCTACCGGCCGGATGCAGGCGTGGCTGGCGGATCAGGCCGCGGGGGTGCTCGCAATCAGTGAGTGGGTGTTGACGGAGTTTTCGGCGGCGATGTCGGTCAAGGTGCGGACCGGGCAGTTGGCCGCGCCCGATCGGGCGGAAGCCCTGGCGGTTTTCACGGCTTTGGTGGACGCCTCCTTTCAGGTGTTGCCGGTCTCGGGGCAGGATTTCCGGGTCGCCGCGCGCCTCGCCGATCAGCACGCCACCGGCCTGCGCGCGGGTGATGCCCTGCACCTGGCGGTTGCCAGCCGGCGCGGAGCCCGGGTGCGCACGCTGGATCGTGGTCTTGCCGCTGCGGCAGAGGCCTTGGGCGTGAGCGTTGCACTGGTGTAGGTGTCCTCTGGTGGACGATCCTCTGGTCTTGCAATCAAATCATTCTTGCAGGCGGGCACGGCCAGCATTCGTGTGATGCGGCGGGTGAAGTGCCAGCGGCGGATCTCGCCGAACCGGCACCGCTCAAGATGGATGTCCAGGGCTTCGAGCTGCCGGCGTTGGCCGGTTGCGAGGGCATGCTGGACCGCTTCGCCTGGATATATGTGGAGTGCTGGTTCATGGAGCTGTATGCGGGACAGGCGTTGGCCGATGCGGTGATCGCCTGGCTGCGCGAGCGCGAGCGCGGGCTGGGGCTTGCGGGCGCCTACAACATGGCCGATGACGGCCAAGGCCGCGCGGTGCAGGCGGATTTTCTGTTTGGGCGGTGCGGTGTGGCCGCGGGCCGTTGATTGCGCGGGGGCGATCGCGGCGAGGGCGCCGCTCCTACAGGACATCGGTTGTAGGAAGCCCGCCCCCGGGCCGATGGATTGCGAACGGCATCGGGGACCGATCGCGGCGGGGGCGCCGCTTCTACGGGGGTGGCCGCCGGCGTTGGTCGCGGCGGGGCGCCGCTCCTACGGGCTGGACTTGCGGCGCGGAAACCTGCGAGCATGTGACACTAAAGTGCTACATCATTTTGCTTCTGGAGCGGCCCATGTCCACCACGACCATTCGCCTGTCGGATGAACTCAAACAGCGTATCCGTCTGGCGGCGGAACGATCAGGCACCACAACCCACGGCTTCATCCTGCAAGCCATTGTGGAGAAAACCGAACAGGAAGCCTTGCGGCAGGATTTCAACGAGACCGCAAACCAGCGGTATGCGGACATCGTGGCGTCCGGTGAGACCATCCCGTGGCAGGAAATGCGGCGCTACCTTGAGCAAAGCATGGAGGGCAAGCGTCCCGCGCGGCCGGCGGCGCGCAAGCTGGCGCCCTGAAGGTGTCCCGTATCGAGCTGGCTCCGGAGCTTGCGGATGACTTTGACCGGATCCTGGCCCATCTTGCCGAGTACGACGTAGCGGACGCCCCGTCGCGGTTGCAGGACATCATCGCGGCAATCGACGTGCTGGAACGCAATCCCCTGATCGGCCGTCCGGACACCGCGGGCAATCGCGAATTGGTGATCGGTCGGGGTGCGCGCGGGTATGTGGCGCTGTATCGCTATGCCGCGGCGATTGATACGGTTTTCGTCCTGGCCGTGCGAAGTCAACGGGAGGCCGGTCATGCACGGCTGTAGCAGCCGAGGACGGGCCCCACCCGGCTGCCAGACCTGGCCTCGGTCGGCGCATCTATTCCTTCTCTGTCCCAATGTCGCCGTAGCCATGCGCCTGGCGCCAGCTTTTCCGGGAGACCGGGGTGGGTGCGTCTGAAAGCAGCGTGCCGATGCGGGCCAGCAGGCCCTCGGTGGGGATGCGGACCGGGGGCGCGACGGTGATGGCCACCAGCACCAGGGCCAGCGGGACCAGCACCACGCGGCGGGCCAGGTCCAGCGTGTGCGTGCGCAGGGCGCGCAGCGCCAGCCAGGCGCCCAGGCCGCCCAGGCCGGCCCCGGCGATCACTTCTGCCAGCGAGTGCCCGCCCACGTGCACGCGCGAGTAGCCGGTCAACAGTGCCAGCACGATGCCGCCCAGGCACATGGCCTGGCGCGCGCCCGGCCACCGGCGTGGTGCCAGCAGCGCCCCAAGCACCGGCCAGGACACCATCGCCACCACCGCATGTCCACTGAAGCAGGTCAGGTCCCAGGCGGGCACGCCGGTGCCCCAGCCGTAGAAGGCGATCTTGCTGGCGGCGGTCACCGCACCGGCCATCGCCACGATCAGCAGCCAGCGCAGTGCGGGCCGGCGCGCATCGCGGTGGTGCCAGGCCAGCAGCGCCGCCGCGCAGGCCACCAGCGGCAGCACCAGCAGGGCATCGCCCCACGGCGTGAACCAGCGCCAGCTGCCAAGGGGCAGCCCGTCACCCATCGCGGGCAGCACGGCCATGGGGCAAACGCGGCGGCATGCGGGCTGGGCGAGGATTTGTCAGTTGAGCTGGCCTTGCTGTCCCTTCAGCGGTTTGGGGGCGGCTGGCAGCGCGTCCGCACATTCAGGCCGCGCGCAGGGACTGCTGGTTGTCCAGGAACCACTGGTAAGTGGCGGCGATGCCCTCGCGCAGCTCCACCTGTGCCTTCCAGCCCAGGCTGTGCAGGCGGCTGACGTCCAGCAGCTTGCGCGGGGTGCCGTCGGGCTTGCTGGTGTCGTTGACGATCCTGCCGGTGTAGCCGGTGATGTCCTTCACCAGTTCGGCCAGCTCGCGGATGCTGATGTCATCGCCCACGCCCACGTTGACGATGTCCGCGCCGTTGTAGGTCTGGGTCAGGTAGACGGTGGCGGCGGCCATGTCGTCCACGTGCAGAAACTCGCGCCGCGGCGTGCCGGTGCCCCACATCACCACCTCCGGCGCGCCGGCCAGTTTGGCCTGGTGGAACTTGCGGATCAGCGCGGGCAGCACGTGCGAGTTGTCCAGGTCGAAGTTGTCGCCGGGGCCGTACAGGTTGGTGGGCATCAGGCTGATGGCGTTGAATCCGTACTGGCGGCGGTAGGCCTGGCACAGCTTGATGCCGGCGATCTTGGCGATGGCGTACCACTCGTTGGTGGGTTCCAGCGGGCCGGTCAGCAGCGAATCCTCGCGGATGGGTTGTTCGGCAAACTTGGGGTAGATGCACGAGGAGCCCAGGAAGGTCAGCTTGTGCGCGCCGTTGCGGTAGGCCGCGTCGATGACGTTGTTCTGGATCTGCAGGTTTTCCAGCAGGAACTCGGCCGGATAGGTGTCGTTGGCGTGGATGCCGCCCACCTTGGCCGCGGCCAGGAACACCACCTGCGGCTGTTCCCGGGCGAAGAAGGCATCAACCGCGGTGCGCTCGCGCAGGTCCAGCACCTCGCGGCCGGCCAGCAGCAGGTTGCTGTAGCCCAGCGCCTGCAGGCGACGGACGATGGCGCTGCCGACCAGGCCACGGTGGCCGGCGACGAAAATGCGGGAGTCAGGGTTCATGTGGGGACCGGGCACGTGAGGGAAGGTTGCGCGCAGGGGGGGCGTGCCGAGGATGGGCGGGGCGCGGTGCTGCGCCGGCACACCCCATGGCCTTCGCGTTGCCCCGTGTGCCGCCGCCGCAAGCTGGCGCGAGCCATTGCAGTCTGCCATGGGCGCCGGCGCGGGTAAATCTGCACCGGCCGCTGGTCCGGCGCACGCCTGCGCGCCGTCGGCGGCGCCCTGGCTGGCTACAATCTGCGCCCCACGGGGACAACCACGAGCGAGCATGCACATCCTGGTTTGCGGCGGCGCCGGCTACGTCGGTGCGCATGCGGCGCTGGCCCTGTCGCGGGCCGGGCACGCGGTGACGGTCCTGGACAACCTGGCCACCGGCCATCGCGCCGCGGTGCGCTGGGGGCCGCTGGTGCAGGCCGACCTCCTCCAGCCGGACACCCTGGATGCCGCGTTTCAGCGCCCGGTCGATGCGGTGATGCATTTCTGCGCGCGCTCGCTGGTGGGCGAATCGGTGCGCGCGCCTTACGCCTATTACGAGAACAACGTGGTGGGCACGCTGCATCTGCTGCAGGCGATGGCCCGGCGTGGGGTGGACAGGCTGGTGTTTTCCTCCACCGCGGCGATCTTTGGGAACCCGCTCAGCGCGCTGATCGATGAGGACCATCGGCAGGCGCCGATCAATCCGTACGGAGCCAGCAAGCTGATGGTCGAGCGCATCCTGGCCGATGCGGCCCAGGCTTACGGGCTGCGTTCGGTGTGCCTGCGCTATTTCAACGCCGCCGGCGCGGCGCCGGACGAGAACATCGGCGAATCGCACCAGCCCGAAACCCACCTGATCCCCAATGTGCTGCGCGCGGCACTGGGCACCGGCCCGGGCCTGAAGCTGTTCGGCGATGACTACGACACTATCGACGGCACCTGCGTGCGCGACTACGTGCATGTGCTGGACCTGGCCGATGCACACCTGCGTGCGCTGGAACTGATGCAGCGCCAGCCGGGCGCGCACGCCTTCAACCTGGGCAACGGGCAAGGCTTCAGCGTGCTGCAGGTGCTGCAGGCGGCGCGCGCGGTCACCGGCCGCGACATTGCCTACCAGCAGGCCGGGCGCCGGGCGGGCGATCCAGCCGTGCTGGTCGCCGCCAGCGACAAGGCCCGCCGCGTGCTGGGCTGGCAGCCGCGCCACCCCGGGCTGGAGGAGATCATCGACAGCGCCTGGCGCTGGCACCAGGCGCCGGCTTATTGACCTGCCGGGTCAGGCCGAGGCCCGGGCCGGTCGCGAACCCGCGCGCCGGGGGCTGGACGAGACTGCAAGGGCGGCGACGGCCCTGCCCCGCGCGCGGCCGGCCGCCAAGAGCGATGCGCGTGCGGCAGCACCATGCCACGGTCGGTCTGCTGGGCGAGCTCGCTGAGCTGGTGGACCACGCGGCGATAGTCGGCGGCCGAGAACGGTTTCAGGTTGAGCCACGTCTGCAATTCGGCGAGATGCTCGCGCCGAGTTTCCGGCCGCTGTGCATACTGCGGCCACACCGCCGGCTCGATGCGCAACTGTCGACGACGTGCATCAGCAAGGCCGCGGGCGGCTCGCCATCGGGCGGCAACGCGAAACCGGGACGGCGCAGGTAGCACAACAGTTCTTGAAACCCTATTCATGCACGAATACCGTAACCATGAGTTTCGATAAAGGAGAATGCCGGATGCGCCCGTCGATCGTGCTCGATCTCAAGCGAAGTGCCGTCCGCGAAGCAGCAAGCCGTTTTCGTACGGCGAACCCGCGCATCTTCGGTTCCGTGCTGCGTGGCACGGATCAGGAGGGCAGCGACCTGGATCTGCTGGTCGACGCGCTGCCCGGCGCAACGCTGTTCGACCTCGGCGGTTTGCAGGTCGAGCTGGAAGCCTTGCTCGGCATCTCCGTCGATCTGCTGACGCCGAGTGATCTTCCAGCGTCGTTCCGTGCGCAGGTGCTCGCCGAAGCGCAGCCCGTATGAGCGATCGCCGCCTGGCCGACTACCTGAACCATATGCGGCAGGCGGCGGCCGACGCGTGCGGATTTGTGGACGGTTTGAGCAAGGGCGACTTCCTTGCCGACAAGCGCACCCAGCAGGCGGTCGTCATGAGCCTCATCGTCATCGGTGAGGCCGCCACCAAGGTGATGGATGGCTACGCCGAGTTCACCCAGGCCCATCCCGACGTGCCGTGGCGGAGTATGCGTGGCATGCGCAACCGCATCGCCCACGGCTACTTCGACATCAACCTCGACGTGGTGTGGGAGACGGTGCAAACCGCGCTCCCCAACTTGTTGCAGTTACTGGGCACCGTGCGCAACAACGACGACGCTTCTCACCCATGAGTCGTCCCATGCCTGCTTTGCTCGTGCTGACCCTTCACGGCGTTGGATCTGCAAATTCGTCGACGCACCCGGCCCGCGCGTTGCACTGGGGTTGATTGAAGAGCACGGGCGGTTTCGGCATGCGTTTGAACGAATTTCGTGAGCTGACTCCTACTTGACGCTGGGGTGGCGCTGCACCGCCAGCAGCGCCAGGATCGTGACCAGGGCCGCGGCGCTAAGGTAGTAACCCACCATCTGCACGCCGTAGTTGCTCGCAAGCCAGGTGGCCACGTACGGCGCCGGCGCCGCGCCCAGCACGCTGGCCAGGTTGAACGACAGGGACGAGCCGGTGTAGCGCACTTCGGTCGGGTAGACCTCGGCCAGCAGGGTGCCGACCGGGCCGTAGGTCCAGCCCATGATGAACAAACCGATGCACAGGAAGATCGCCACCTGGACCACGTGCCCGGCCTGGAACAGCGGGCCGAACAGCTGGCCAAACACCAGGATGCCGACGCTGGCCACCAGCATCGCCCCGCGTGCGGTGGTGCGGTCACCGTACAGCGCCGAGAGCGGGATGCCCGCGGCGAAGAACAGCATGGCCACCATCTGCAGCAGCAGGAATTGCTGACGGCTGTAGCCGAGGATGCCGGTGCCGTAGCCCAGCGCGAACACGGTCATGATGTAGAACAGGACGAAGGTCGCCAGCGCGCCCAGGGTGCCCAGCACCAGCGGCCCCAGGTGCTGGGAGAACACCGCGCGAAACGGCACCCGCAGGCGCACGTTGCGTTCGATCGCCTGCTGGAAGGCCGGGGTCTCGTTGATGCTCAGGCGCACCCACAGGCCGATGATCACCAGCAGCGCCGAGGCGATGAACGGCACCCGCCAGCCCCAGCCGATGAACTGCTCCGGGCTCAGCGTGGCGCCCATGATCAGGAAGGTTGCCGCCGACAGCAGAAAGCCCAGCGGCGCGCCCAGCTGCGGGAACATGCCATACCAGCCGCGCTTGCCTGGCGGTGCGTTTTCGGTGGCCAGCAGCACCGCCCCGCCCCATTCCCCGCCCAGGCCGATGCCCTGGCCAAAGCGGCACAGGGTCAGCAGCGCCGGCGCGATCACGCCGATGGTGCCGTAGGTGGGCAGCAGGCCGATCACCACGGTGGAGATGCCCATGGTCAGCAGCGCGGCCACCAGCGTGGCCTTGCGGCCGATGCGGTCACCGAAGTGGCCAAACAGCGCCGAGCCGAACGGCCGCGCCACAAAGGCCACTGCGAAGGTGGCAAGCGAAGCCAGCTGCGCGGCGACCGGATCGCCCTGCGGGAAGAACAGCTTCGGGAACACCAGCACCGCGGCGGTGGCGTAGATGTAGAAGTCGAAGAACTCGATGGTGGTGCCCATCAGGCTGGCCAGCAGCACGCGGGCAGGCGAATTGGCGGGGGCGGTGGTGGGGACGGCGGCCATCTTCAGGGTCTGTTCCATGAACCAATCCGGCGAATTCTGTCACGTCTGACGCTTCGGCAGCATGCGGTGCCCGCGCGCCGGCGCGCCGGTCCCCGCGACCGCGCGTCATGGGGCTGCGCCCGGACACCGCGGCGCAGGCCGGGCGCTGATGGGCCGGCTCGCTGGCTTATGCCAGCAGGCCCGCTCCGCGCAGGGCCGCTTCCACCCGGGCCTGGTTGCCCGGCTCCAGCTCGGTCAGCGGCAGGCGCAGGGTGCCGCCGCACCGGCCCAGGCGCGAGACCGCCCACTTGACCGGGATCGGGTTGGATTCGACGAACAGCTGCCTGTGCAGCGGCAGCAGGCGCAGCTGGATCGACATCGCGGTGGCGACATCGCCGGCCAGGGCGGCCATGCACAGATCGTGCATCAGGCGCGGGGCGACGTTGGCGGTCACGCTGACGTTGCCGTGGCCGCCGCACAGCATCAGCGCCACGGCGGTGGCATCGTCGCCGGAATAGATCGAAAACCCCGGCGGCGCCTCGCGGATCAGCCACTGCGCCCGTTCGATGTTGCCGGTGGCTTCCTTGATGCCGACGATGCCCGGCACCTGGGCCAGGCGCAGCACGGTGTCGTGCTGCAGGTCGGCCACGGTCCGGCCGGGCACGTTGTAGAGCACGATCGGCAGATCGCCGGTGGCCTCGGCAATGGCGGCGAAGTGGCGGTACTGCCCTTCCTGGCCGGGCTTGTTGTAGTAGGGCACCACCTGCAGCTGGCTGTCGGCGCCGACTTCGCGCGCAAACCGGGCCAGTGCGATCGCCTCGGCGGTGGAATTGCCGCCGCAGCCGGCCATCACCGGCACCCGGCCGGCGGCCTGTTCGACCGCGACCCGGATGATCTGGCAGTGTTCGTCCACGTTGACCGTGGGCGACTCGCCGGTGGTGCCGACCACGCCGATGCAGTCGGTGCCTTCGGCCACGTGCCAGTCCACCAATTTGCGCAGGGCGGCGTAGTCGACGCTGCCGTCCTGGTGCATGGGGGTGACGAGCGCGACGATGCTACCGCGCAGGGGGGCGTGGGAAGTGGTCATGAAGGCGATCAGGGGTGCTGGAAAAGAAAGAACGCCAATTCTAAACGCCGCGACGCGGCCTCGCGCGCCTGCCTTGCCCGGTCAATGCCGGGCCACTGCGGCTGGATCGCTGATGGACGCCGGGGCTGACCTTTTGGCGCCCAAGGCGTGTTTGCTGGGAATGAAGTAAGGAAGTAAGATTTCCTTTGAAACCTACAGGAGGCTCCCATGCTTGCCAAGCTCACGTCGAAAAATCAGATCACGCTGCCCAAGGCGGCTGTCTCCAGCGTGGATGCTGCCGAGTACTTCGAGGTGACGGTCGAGGGCGGCCGGATCGTGCTGACGCCGGTGCGGGTCCAGAATGCCCAGGCCGTGCGTGAGAAGCTGGAGCAACTGGGGATCACCGAGCAGGACGTCGAGGATGCGGTGGCCTGGGCGCGGCGCTGATGCGCAGGGTCGTCCTGGACACCAACATCGTGCTCTCGGCGCTGATCTTCAGTGCCGGACGTGTGGCCTGGATTCGACAGGCCTGGCAGCGCCAGCAGTTGCAGCCGCTGGTCTGCCGGGCGACGGCCGGTGAACTCCTGCGCGTCCTGGCCTATCCCAAGTTCAAGCTCTCGGCATTGGAGCAGCAGGAGTTGCTGGCGGACTTTCTGCCCTACGCCGAGGTGGTGGAACTGCCGGCACCATGGCCAGACCTGCCAGCCTGCCGCGACGAGAAGGACCAGGTGTTCCTGGTGCTCGCGCACGTCGGCAAGGCCGATGCGTTGATCACGGGCGATGCGGACATTCTTGCCTTGCGAGAGGTCTTTCCCGACTTGATCATGACCGCAGAAGCGTTCGCGGCGCGGCAGGCATGATGTGGATCGACACCGCCGTGTCCGGGGCAATGCAACGACACCGACCGCAACGGCCGTGCGCAGCAGGCACCAGTCCAAACCTGGTGCGGCGCGCGCGGAAAGCGGCCTGCGCGCCTGGCTTTCAGCCTTCCAGGTTGATCCAGGTGGCCTTGAGCTCGGTGTACTTGTCGAAGGCGTGCAGCGACTTGTCGCGGCCGTTGCCGGACTGCTTGTAGCCGCCGAACGGGGCGGTCATGTCGCCGCCATCCCAGTAATTCACCCACACGCTGCCGGCACGCAGCTTGCGGGTCACCCGATGGGCGCGGGCGATGTCGCCGGTCCATACCGCCGCGGCCAGGCCGTACTCGCTGTCGTTGGCGAACCGGATCGCCTGGGCCTCGTCGCTGAAGCCGATCACCGACAGCACCGGCCCGAAGATCTCCTCGCGGCTGATCGTCTGGCCGTGCTGGACGCCGTCGAAGATGGTCGGTTCGATATAGCAGCCGCCTTCCACCACGCTGGCCTGGCGGCCGCCCAGCACCAGGCGCGCGCCTTCTTGCTGACCCTTGGCGATGTAGCCCATGACCCGCTCGACCTGGCCGGCATCGACCATCGCCCCCATCGCCGCGCCGGGGGTGAACGGATGCTGCGGCTGCAGCTTGCGGCCGGCCGCGACCACCCGCTCGACGAACTGCGCGTGGATCGATTCCTCCACCAGCAGCCGCGAGGCGGCGGTGCACACCTGGCCCTGGTTGTAGAAGATCGCCGAAGCCGCGACCTGCGCGGCCCTGTCCAGGTCCGGCGCATCGGCAAAAACGATGTTCGGGCTCTTGCCGCCGCATTCCATGTAGGCGCGTTTCATGTTGGACAGGCCCGCGCACTGCAGCAGGCGCTTGCCCACCGCGGTCGAGCCGGTGAACACCAGCCCGTCGACATCCATGTGCAGGGCCAGCGGCTCGCCGGCGGTCTTGCCGAAGCCCGGCACCACGTTGAACACGCCGGGCGGGATGCCCGCTTCCATCGCCAGTGCGGCCAGGCGCAGTGCGCTCAGCGGCGATTTTTCCGACGGCTTGAGCACCACCGAATTGCCCATCGCCAGCGCCGGGGCGATCTTCCACGCGGCCATCACCAGCGGGAAGTTCCACGGCACGATTGCCGCGACCACGCCCAGCGGCTCGCGGGTGATCAGGCCCAGCTCGCCCGGCCCGGTGGCGGCGACTTCGCCGTAGACCTTGTCGATCGCCTCGCCGGTCCAGGCCAGGCAGCGGGCGGTGGCCGGCACGTCGTAGCCCAGCGCGTCATCGACCGGCTTGCCCATGTCCAGCGATTCCAGCAGCGCCAGCTCATCGACATGCGCGTTCACCAGCTCGGCAAAGCGCTGCAGGACCTTCTTGCGATGGGTCGGTGCCGTTTGCGCCCAGTGGCCGGCCTCGAAGCTGCGCCGGGCCGCCCGCACCGCCTTGTCGATGTCGGCCTGGCCGCAGTCGGCCACCTGCCCCAGCACCCGCCCGTCGATCGGGCTGATGCAGTCGAAGGTCGCGCCGCTGGCCGCGTCCACGTACTGACCGTCGATGAAGGCCTGGGTGGCGATGGACAGCGCGGCGGCCTGGGATTTGCGGGATTCGAAGGTGGCGGTCATGGGGATTCCAGGGGCAGAGAATTAAGGAAAGCCAGCACACTGCTTTTCCCCTTCTCCCATCGGGAGAAGGTGCCCCGAAGGGGCGGATGAGGGTGCGGGACGGGCGACTCGCACCGTGCTCGCGGACTTCACCGTGGCATGGGCGGTCTATCGCTCGTTCCGAACCCTCACCCAACCCCTCCCCCAAGAAGGGGGCTGCCGTCCCGGCGGGAGAGGGGCTCAAAGCCAAGTACTAAAAGGTGGCAGGCGTGTTGGCACTGACGATGACGGCCTCGGCATCGCCCAGGTTGCGGAACCGGTGCGGCAGCCGGCTTTCGAAGTAATAGCCCTCGCCGGCGCGCAGCACCCGCACCTGATCGCCCACGGTGACTTCCACCTCGCCGGACACCACCACGCCGCCTTCCTCGCCGGCATGGGCCAGCATGGTCTGGCCGGTGTCGGTGCCCGGCGGCATGACCTCGCGCAGGATGCACATCTGGCGTTTGGCCACGCGCTGGCCGACCAGGAAATAATGGACGCCGTCGCTGCCCACATCCGGGGTGTCGGCCAGCGCGTAGAACGGGTTGTCCGGCGAGCCGGCTTCCAGGTCCAGGGTGAAGAAATCGGCCAGCGAGATCGGGATCCCGTCCAGCACCTTCTTCAGTGAACTCACCGACGGGCTGACCTTGTTCTGCTCGATCAGCGAGATGGTGCTGTTGGTGACCCCCACGCGCTTGGCCAGCTCGCGCTGGCTGAGCTGTTTGGAAGTGCGCACCTGCTGCAGTCGCGCCCCGATGTCCATCGACTTCCTCGTCCGCCGCGTTGCGAAATTCTTGACACTACCGCCCGCATTGAGCCCTTTTTCCGGCTTGGTTGTAAAGTTTTTTCAACGCGCTAGGCTAGCCGCGTCCGCCATCCCCCGAGATCCGCATGAGCGCCGATTCCCTGTCTCCCGCTGCCGGCTACGCCGCCCATTACGCCGAGCTGGGCATGCAGATGCCGGCCTCGATGGAGGCGTTCTGGATGCCGTTCACCGCCAACAAGGCCTTCAAGGCCAGCCCGCGCCTGCTGGCCAGCGCCGCGGGCATGTACTACACCGACATCGAGGGCCGGCAGATCCTCGACGCCTGCGCCGGCCTGTGGTGCGTCAACGCCGGCCATGCGCGGCCGCGCATCGTCGAGGCGGTCAGACAGCAGATCGGCACGCTGGATTTCGCGCCCAACTTCTCGATGTCCTCGCCGCTGCCGTTCGTGCTGGCCCAGCGCCTGGCCGAACTGACCCCGGGCAATCTCAACCACGTCTTCTATACCAACTCCGGGTCGGAGTCGGTGGATTCGGCACTGAAGATCGCCCTGGCCTACCACCGCGCCCGCGGCGAGGGCCAGCGCTTCCGCCTGATCGGCCGCGAGAAGGCCTACCACGGCGTGGGTTTTGGCGGCATTTCCGTGGGCGGGCTGCCCAACAACCGCAAGTGGTTCGGCCCCGGCCTGCCCGGCGTGGACCACCTGCGCCATACCCTGGACATCGAACGCAACGGCTTTTCGCAGGGCCTGCCGGCGCACGGCCTGGAATGGGCCGAGGAGCTGGAACGGGTCATCACCCTGCACGATCCGTCGACCATCGCCGCGGTGATCATCGAGCCGATCTCCGGCAGCGCCGGGGTGATCCTGCCGCCGGACGGGTACCTCAGGCGCATCCGCGAGATCTGCAGCAAGCACGGCATCGTGCTGATCTTCGACGAGGTGATCACCGGTTTCGGCCGCGTCGGCAAGGCCTTCGCCTCGCAGCGTTTCGGCGTCACCCCGGACATCATCACCGCGGCCAAGGGCATCACCAACGGCTGCGTACCGATGGGCGCGGTGTTCGTGTCCGAGGACATCTTCGAGGCGTTCACCCAGGGCCCGGACAGCGCCATCGACCTGTTCCACGGCTACACCTACTCCGGCCATCCGCTGGCCTGCGCCGCTGCGCTGGCCACCCTGGACACCTACGCCGAGGAGAACCTGTTCGAGAAGGCGATCGAACTGGGCCATTACTGGCAGCAGGGCCTGCATTCGCTCAAGGGCCTGCCCAACGTGATCGACATCCGCAACTTCGGCCTGATCGGTGCGATCGAGTTCGCGGCCCGCCCGGATGCGCCGGGCGCGCGCGGGTTCGAGGTGTTCAACCGCGCCTTCCACGAGGGCCAGATGCTGACCCGCGTGACCGGCGATGTGATCGCCCTGTCGCCGCCGCTGATCATCGAGAAGGAACACATTGACCGGATCTTCAATGTGCTGGGGGATGTGATCCGGGCGACGGCTTGAGTCCGCTCTTCCAATCCTGCAACGGATCAAAATCGATCACGGCCTGTTCTTTTTTGCACGGCAAGATCAAAGGCTTTCGCGCCTGACGGCGCGAGCTACTTTTGTCTTGGCAAAAGTAGCCAAAACCGCCTGCGCCTGACACTCGCCGCCGCTCTGGCGGCGGTGCCCTGTGCTCCTCGTCTGATCGGGCACGGCGCCCAAACTCGCTACGCTCAAACAGGGCGCCTCTACGACCCGATCAGCCTGCGGTGCTCGGCTCGCTTTGAAGGCGCTGAAGATCAAGAGCAGGCAACAGCCAAAGCCAGAGCCAGAGCCAAAGCCAGAGCCGAAGCCGAAGCCGAAGCAGCCGGGCGTGCGCGGCTGCTTTTTGCTTACGCGCTGAAATCCTCGGTGAGCCGCGGCCAAGGGCGAGGATCAGACCCGCGGCTCGCCGCACAAGCATGTGCGGCATGTTCGCACTGACAGTGATGTTCCATCCAACAATCCCTCGACCCGTCGCGGACCCGCGAAGCGGGCGGGCGGGCCACGAAGCGGTGCGAAAGCCCTTGCTTCAGAAATTTTGATCAAGCCGAAGAATCACGCGACCGGCAGCACGACCACCGCCAACGCCCCACCCTCGGCATTCACAAGCGTCACGCTGCCGCCATGCAGCCGTGCGACCTCGCGCACGAACGGCAATCCCAGGCCCGTGCCCCGCTGTCCGGTTGCCGGCGCGGCCAGGGAATAGAACCGTTCGAAGACCCGCTCCAGCGCGTAATCCGGTACGCCCGGCCCGTCATCGCGCACGCTGATCTCCACCTGATCGCCTTGGGCGACGGCCGACAGCACGATCCGTCCGCCGCGCGGCGAAAACGCGATCGCGTTGTCCAGCAGGTTGGACAGCGCCTGGCGCAGCAGGAAGCCATCGCCGTGCACCGCCAGCCCATCGGCGAGCTGGACCTCGAGGCGCACATCGGCCGCATCCAGTCGCGTCCGCACCGCCCCGGTCGCCTGCGAAAACAGGTCCTGCAGCGCGACCGGCTCGCGGCTCTGCAGCCAGCCGTGCTGCTCCACTTCGGCCAGCGCCAGCAGCTTGTCGATGGTCTCGGTCAGGCGCTGCTGCTGCTCCAGGATGTTGCGGGCAAAGCGCTGGCGCTCGGCCTCGGGCAGCGGCTCCTGCAGCAGTTCGGCCGCGCCGCGGATGCCGGCCAGCGGGCTTTTCATCTCGTGGGTCAGCGACTGCACGTACTGCTCGACGTAGTCCTTGCCTTCCAGCTTGCGGCGCATGGTTTCCAGCGCCTGGCCCAGGTCGCCGATCTCGTCGCGGCGCGGCTTGGGCGGGGCCACCGGCAGGCCGGCGCTGACCGCCTGCGCGTAGCGATTGAGGCGGCCGATGCCGCGCGAGAGCCACCAGGTCATCGCCAGGCCGATCAGTGCCGACAGCCCGATCAACCAGCCGCCGCGGCGCAGGATGCTCTGCTGGCTGGCGGCGATGAACGGCTCGAAGGTGCGGTTGGGCTGGGACAGGGTCAGCACGCCGATCAGCCGTGCCGGCGTCACGCCCGGCGCATGAATCGGCGCGGCCACGTGCATCACCGTGTGCACCTCATCGCCAGGCGACTCGGGACTGGAACGCGCGCCGTACTGGCCGCGCAGGGTGCGGTAGACATCGTTCCAGCGCGAGTTGTCGCGGCCCACCTCACCCCCGCGCGAATCGAACACCACCACCCCCTGCGCATCGGTGATGCTGACCCGGTAGTCGACCCGCTTCTTGGGGATCTGCCAGATATGCGCATCCACCTCGCGCTCGGCGGCGGCCTGCAGGTCGCGCGCGAACTGGCCATCGGCGATGTGGCCCTCGGCCAGGTCATCGGCCGCCATCACCGCCAGCACGTTGGCGGTATCGACCAGGGTGGATTCCATCGCCTGGCGCACGCCGGGCTTGACCTCGTTGACGAACACCCGCATCACAAAGAACGCGGCCAGGCCGGTGATGAGGAAGAACCCGAGGAACAGCCGCACCCCGATCCGCACGGCCTACAGCTCCAGCGAATAGCCGATCCCGCGATGCGTGCGCACCGGGTCGGGGTCGGCGCCGGCCGCGCGCAGCTTGGCGCGCAGGGTCTTGATGTGGGTATCGACGGTGCGGTCGGCGCTGTCGGCATCGCGGTCCCAGCCGCGGTCCATCAGCTGGGCGCGGCTGAGGATGGCGCCAGGGCGCTGCAGCAGCGCGGCCAGCAGCGCGTACTCATAGCGGGTCAGGTCCAGCACGGTGTTGCGGAAGCGCACCCGGTGGCCCTCGTGGTCCACGCTGAACTCGCCGCGCGCCGGGCCTTGTGCCGGTTGCGCGATGCTGCGACGCAGCCGCGCGCGCACCCGCGCCACCAGCTCGCGTGGCGAGAACGGCTTGGCGATGTAGTCGTCCGCGCCCAGTTCCAGCCCCAGCACCCGATCGATCTCCTCGTTGCGCGCGGTCAGGAACAGCACCGGCACCTCGGAAAACGCGCGCAGCTGCCGGCACACATCCAGGCCACTGCCGTCAGGCAGGCCCACATCCAGGACCACCACGTCCACCCCGCCGGCACGCACCCGCGGGGCGACCTGGCGCGCCAGCGTCACGTGCTCGGCCTGCAGGCCTTCGCTGCGCAGCGCGTAGAGCACGGCGTCGGCAATGGCGGCTTCGTCTTCGACAACCAGCACGTTGGGCATGGCGCGCAGCATAACGGCGCCCTGCGGCCTTTCTGTATCCTGCACGCGATGAATTACCGCCACGCCTTCCACGCCGGCAACCACGCCGATGTCCTCAAGCACATGGTGCTGGTCAACCTGCTGGAGGCGCTGGCGCGCAAGGACAGTCCGTATTTCGTGCTGGACACCCACGCCGGCCGCGGCCATTACCTGCTGGCCGCGGCCGAAAGCCGCAAAACCGCCGAGGCCGAGGAAGGGGTCTTCAAGCTGTTCGGCCAGGCCCGCCTGCACGAAAGCATCGAGCGCTACCTGCGCGCGGTGCAGTCGCACAACCCGGTCGGCGCGCTGCTGGCCTACCCCGGCTCGCCGCTGCTGATCGCCCAGCACCTGCGCCAGCAGGACCGCCTGGCCGCCTGCGAGCTGCAGCCGGAGGAAGCCCAGCGCCTGCGCGAGCTGTTCCACCACGACAGCCGGGTGGCCGTGCATACCCGCGATGGCTACGGCGCGATCAAGGCGCTGCTGCCGCCGCGGATCGGCCAGACCAGGTTCGGCCGCGGCCTGGTGCTGATCGACCCGCCCTACGAAACGCAGGACGCCGAGTACCGGCAGATCATCGCCAGCGTGCGCGAAGGCCTGGGCCGCTGGCCCCACGCCACCTGGGCGGTGTGGTACCCGATCAAGCAGCGCCGCACCCTGCTGCCGTTCCTGCGCAAGGCCGCCGCGCTGCCGGCCCGCTCCATCTGGCTGGCCGAACTGCAGGTGCGCGCGGATGATTCACCGCTGCGCTTGGCCGGCAGCGGCATGCTGATGATCAACGCACCCTGGCAGCTGGAGCAGGCCATCGCCCCGGCCCTGCCCATCCTGCAGAACCTGCTGGGCCAGGCCGGTGCCACCACCCGCCTGGAGTGGCTCAAGCAACCCGAATAACGCCATCGCGCGGCCCCCACGTTGCGCTGTCGCGCCTGTAATGCGGATATCAAACCGGCTTTCACTTCATGCGTGCCAGCATCGGTTGCATGAGCGGGCAAAAGCGACTGCCGCCATGGCATGAGAAGTTCCGGCTGCGCGATGGTCGGGAGCTGCTGATTCGCCCCATCCGGCACGAGGATGCGGCCCCGATCTGCGGAGGTTTTCCGCTGCTGGAGCCTGAGCAGATCCGTCGGCGATTTCTCACGACCATGGCCGAACTTCCGGCGGAACAGGCCGCACGCCTGTGCAGCCCGGACCCGCGCAGCGAATTCGCCCTGGTCGCCGCCGAGCCGCTGCCGCCCGGCGAGGCGTTGGTCGGTGCGGTGGCCAGGGCCCGGGTCCTGGACGGCGCGCGCCATGCCGAATACGCGATCCTGGTCAGCCGTTTCATCGTCGGCCAAGGTGTCGGCCGGCACCTGATGCGCCGGCTGGTGAAGTGGGCCCGCGGCCGCAAGCTGGAGCAGCTGCACGGCGAAGTCCTAGACGACAACCAGCCGATGCTGCAGCTGGTCAGGTCGCTGGGCTTTCGCGTGCTGCCAGCCCATGACGCCCCCGGCCTGGCCCGGGTGGTGCTGGATCTTGGAACCGCAGCCGGCAAGGCCGGCGAGCCGGATCTTGTGCCGGCTCGCTGACCGTTTCCGGCCCTGCGTGGCCGGGCAGCCTCCATCCCCCCTATCCTGTGATTGCGCCCCGTAGGAGCGGACCGCAGGGCCGCGAGAGGCTTCACCGGGAAAGCCCCATCGCGCTCAAGCCCCATCGCGCCGGTGGCGCGCTCGGACGCGGTTCAGCGCGCTGGCCACGCTAAAATGGCGGACTGATGAGCAAGTCCCCCCACTCCCCGCCGCTGCCGCGTGCCGGCCAATCGCGCGCCTGGTGGCGCGCCCCTTCGTCCCCGACCGCGCTGGCTTGGTACATCGCCCAGGCCGCCCGCGCACATGACGGTCCGCTGTTGGCCATTGCCGCCGACAACCAGGCCGCGCGCCAGCTCGAATCGGACCTGCACACCCTGCTGGGGCCGGACCCGGAGCTGCCGGTGCTGCCATTCCCGGACTGGGAGACCCTGCCCTACGACCGGTTCAGTCCGCACCCGGACATCATTTCCCAGCGCCTGTCGGCACTGAACCGCCTGCCCACGCTGGGCCGCGGGATCGTGGTGGTGCCGATCCAGACCCTGATGCAGCGGCTGCCGCCAGTGGCGCGCATGGTCGGCAGCAGCTTCGACTACAAGGTCGGCCAGCGGCTGGACTTGGACGCGGAGAAGCGCCGCCTGGAAGCGGCCAGCTACCGCAACGTGCCGCAGGTGCAGGACCCGGGCGACTTCGCCGTGCGCGGCGGGCTGCTGGACGTGTTCCCGATGGGCGCGCAAGCGCCACTGCGGATCGAGTTGTTCGACGAGACCATCGACACCATCCGCGCCTTCGACCCGGACACCCAACGCTCGCTGGAAAAGACCGATGCAGTGCGCATCCTGCCCGGGCGCGAAGTGCCGCTGGATCCGCGCAGCGTCGAGCAGGCGATGAACACCCTGCGCGAGCGGTTCGACGTGGACACGCGCAAGAGCGCGCTCTACCAGGACCTCAAATCCGGCATCGCCCCGGCCGGGGTGGAGTACTACCTGCCGCTGTTCTACGCGCAGACCGCCACCTTGTTCGATTACCTGGGCCAGACGGCGCTGCCGCTGCTGGCCGAGGTGGCGCTGAGCAATGGCGATGCGTTCTGGCTGCAGGCGCAGGCGCGTTACGAACAGCGCCGCCACGATGTCGAACACCCGGTGCTGCCACCCGAGGAACTGTACCTGGGGCCCAATCCGCTGCGCGAGGCGCTCAACCGGCTGCCGCGCATCGAGCTGTGCGGGCCGGCGCATCCGCGTTTCGAGGACGCCACGCCGCTGGGCGATGTCGCCCTGCCGCCGCTGCCGCTGGCCCCGCGCGATGCACCGGCAGGACAGGCGCTCAAGACCTTCCTGCAGGACTATCCGGGCGGGGTGCTGATCGCCTCGGACTCGGCCGGCCGCCGCGAAGCGCTGATGGAAGTGATGCAGTCGGCCGGTCTGATGCCGGAGGTGGTGGCCGATTTCAATGCTTTTCTGAACCCTTCTCCCTCCGGGAGAAGGTGGCGCGAAGCGTCGGATGAGGGTACGACGAAGACCGCAACGTCCGAACCATCGCGCGCGTCCCGCACCCTCACCCCGCTCCCGGTGGGAGAGGGGCTCAAAGGCAGGTTCGCCATCGCCGTGGCGCCGCTGGAAGACGGCTTTGCGCTGGAATCCCCGCCCATCGCGGTGCTGACCGAGCGCCAGCTGTTCCCCGAGCGGGCCAACCAGCCGCATCGCCGGCGCCGCAGCGGCAAGGAGCCCGAGGCGATCATCCGCGATCTGGGCGAGCTGTCCGAAGGCGCGCCGATCGTCCACGAAGACCACGGCGTGGGTCGCTACCGCGGCCTGGTGACGCTGGAAGCCGGCGGCATGCCGGCCGAATACGTGGAGATCGAATACGCCAAGGGCGACCGCCTGTACGTGCCGGTGGCCCAGCTGCACCTGATCAGCCGCTATTCCGGTGCCTCGGTGGAAACCGCGCCGCTGCATTCGCTCGGTGGCGAGGCCTGGACCAAGGCCAAGCGCCGGGCGGCGGAGAAGGTGCGCGATGTGGCCGCAGAACTGCTGGAAATCCAGGCCCGCCGTCAGGCGCGCGCCGGCCTGGCACTGGACGTGGACCGGGCGATGTACGAGCCGTTCGCGGCGACCTTCCCGTTCGAGGAAACCCCCGACCAGCTGCACGCCATCGACGCGGTCCTGCGTGACCTGGCCAGCAGCCAGCCGATGGACCGGGTGGTCTGCGGCGACGTGGGCTTCGGCAAGACCGAGGTCGCCGTACGCGCCGCGTTTGCCGCAGCCAGCGCCGGCAAGCAGGTGGCCGTGCTGGTGCCGACCACGCTGCTGGCCGAGCAGCACTACCGCAATTTCAGCGACCGCTTCGCCGACTGGCCGCTGCGCGTTGAAGTGCTCTCGCGCTTCAAGTCGGCCAAGGAGATCAAGGCCGAGCTGGCCAAGCTGGCCGAGGGCGAGCTGGATGTCATCGTCGGCACCCATCGGCTGCTGCAGCCGGATGTGAAGTTCAAGGACCTGGGCCTGGTCATCGTCGATGAGGAACAGCGCTTCGGCGTGCGCCAGAAGGAGGCGCTCAAGGCGCTGCGCGCCAACGTGCACCTGCTCACGCTCACCGCCACGCCGATCCCACGCACCCTCAACATGGCCATGGCCGGCCTGCGCGACCTGTCGATCATCGCCACCCCGCCGGCCAACCGCATGGCGGTGCAGACCTTTGTCACCGTGTGGGACGAGGCGCTGCTGCGCGAGGCTTTCCAGCGCGAGCTCAGCCGAGGCGGCCAGGTGTATTTCCTGCACAACGATGTGGAAAGCATCGGCCGCATGCAGCGCGACCTGCAGGTCATGGTGCCCGAGGCGCGGATCGGCGTGGCCCACGGCCAGATGCCCGAGCGCGAGCTGGAGCAGGTGATGCTGAGCTTCCAGAAGCAGCGCTTCAACGTGCTGCTGTGCTCGACCATCATCGAGTCGGGCATCGACATCCCCAACGCCAACACCATCATCATCAATCGCGCCGACCGCTTCGGCCTGGCCCAGCTGCACCAGCTGCGCGGGCGGGTGGGTCGCTCGCACCATCGCTCCTATGCATATCTGGTCACGCCGGAAATGCGCTCGCTGACCGACGACGCGCGCCGCCGGCTGGAAGCCATCTCCTCCATGGACGAACTCGGCGCCGGCTTCATGCTGTCCACCCATGACCTGGAGATCCGCGGCGCCGGCGAGCTGCTGGGCGAGGACCAGAGCGGGCAGATGGCCGAGATCGGCTTCAGCCTGTACACCGAGCTGCTGGAGCGTGCGGTGCGCTCGATCCGCAGGGGCCAGCTGCCCGACCTGGATGCCGGCCAGGCGCGCGGGGCCGAGATCAGCCTGCACGTGCCCGCGCTGATCCCGGAAGATTATCTGCCCGACGTGCACACCCGCCTGACCCTGTACAAGCGCATCTCCAGCGCCCCGGACGTGCACGAACTGCGCGAACTGCAGGTGGAGATGATCGACCGCTTCGGCCTGCTGCCCGACCCGGTCAAGTCCCTGTTCGCCACCGCCGAGCTCAAGCTCACCGCCGACGCGCTGGGCATCCGCAAGCTGGAACTGGGCGAGAACGGCGGCCGCATCGTGTTCGACGCCAAGCCCCAGGTCGACCCGATGACCGTGATCCAGATGATCCAGAAACAGCCGCGGATCTACGTCATGGACGGCCCGGACAAGCTCAGGATCAAGCTGCCCCTGCCCGAGCCAGCCGACCGCTTCAACGCGGCCAAGGGACTACTCGCGGCCCTGGCGCCGGCGGCGTGAAGCTGCAGCGCTGGCAGCTCCTTCTCCCCCGCCTGCGGGGCGAGAAGGCACGGCTTGCGCGCCACTGGCGCGCGTGCCTTGGAGCGCCCGCGCCGCTAGCGCGGGCCGGGGTGCGAAGCAGAAGTGGCTCGAAGAGCCGATGAGGGGGCGAGCGCAGCCGGCGGACATCGCGTTTGGCAGCTTCTTCTCCCCCGCTTGCGGGGCGAGAAGGCACGGCTTGCGCGCTACTGGCGCGCGTGCCTTGGAGCGCCCGCGCCGCTAGCGCGGGCCGGGGTGCGAAGCAGAAGTGGCCCGAAGGGTCGATGAGGGGGCGAGCGCAGCCGGCGGACATCGCGTTTGGCAGCTTCTTCTCCCCCGCCTGCGGGGCGAGAAGGCACGGCTTGCGCGCCACTGGCGCGCGTGCCTTGGAGCGCCCGCGCCGCTAGCGCGGGCCGGGGTGCGAAGCAGAAGTGGCCCGAAGAGCCGATGAGGGGGCGAGCGCAGCGAGTGTGCTGTTGCCTCACATGCGGTGAAACGAGGCAAGAGCGCGCTCGCTTTGCTCGCGCCCCCCTCACCCCCGGCCCTCTCCCCCGCTCGCGGGGGAGAGGGAGCAAAGCAGCCCCGCCTGACCGTTGATCGTGATCGTCGCCGGCGCCAGCTCCATCACCCCCCTCAGTCGCTCGCCGCGACTTCGAGCTCTCCCCGCAGGCGGAGGAGAAGGAGCAAAGCAGCCCCGCCTGGCCGTTGACCAGGACAAGCAGCTTCTTCTCCCCCGCCTGCGGGGGAGAAGTGGCTCGAAGAGCCGATGAGGGGGCGAGCGCAGCGAGTGTGCTGTTGCCTCACATGCGGTGAAACGAGGCAAGAGCGCGCTCGCTGCGCTCGCGCCCCCCCTCACCCCCCTCAGTCGCTCGCCGCGACTTCGAGCTCTCCCCCGCTCGCGGGGGAGAGGGAGCAAAGCAGCCCCGCCTGACCGTTGATCGTGATCGTCGCCGGCGCCAGCTCCATCACCCCCCTCAGTCGCTCGCCGCGACTTCGAGCTCTCCCCGCAGGCGGAGGAGAGGGAGCAAAGCAGCCCCGCCTGGCCGCTGACCAGGACAAGCAGCTCCTTCTCCCCCGCCTGCGGGGGAGAAGTGGCCCGAAGGGTCGATGAGGGGGCGAGCGCAGCGAGTGTGCTGTTGCCCCTTGGGTTGAAACGACGCAAAGGCGCGCGCTCGCTTTGCTCGCGCCCCCCTCACCCCCTCAGTCGCTCGCCGCGACTTCGAGCTCTCCCCCGCGAGCGGGGGAGAGGGAGCAAAACAGCCCCGCCTGGCCGTTGATCGTGATCGTCGCCGGCGCCAGCTCCATCACCCCCCTCAGTCGCTCGCCGCGACTTCGAGCTCTCCCTCGCGAGCGGGGGAGAGGGAGCAAAGCAGCCCCGCCTGACCGTTGACAGGGACAAGCAGCTTCTTCTCCCCCGCCTGCGGGGGAGAAGTGGCCCGAAGGGTCGATGAGGGGGCGAGCGCAGCCGGCGGACATCGCGTTTGGCAGCTCCTTCTCCCCCGCCTGCGGGGCGAGAAGGCACGGCTTGCGCGCCACTGGCGCGCGTGCCTTGGAGCGCCCGCGCCGCTAGCGCGGGCCGGGGGGCGAAGCAGAAGTGGCCCGAAGGGTCGATGAGGGGGCGAGCGCAGCGAGTGTGCTGTTGCCTCACATGCGGTGAAACGAGGCAAGAGCGCGCTCGCTGCGCTCGCGCCCCCCCTCACCCCCGGCCCTCTCCCCCGCTCGCGGGGGAGAGGGAGCAAAGCAGCCCCGCCTGACCGTTGATCGTGATCGTCGCCGGCGCCAGCTCCATCACCCCCCTCAGTCGCTCGCCGCGACTTCGAGCTCTCCCCGCAGGCGGAGGAGAGGGAGCAAAGCAGCCCCGCCTGGCCGCTGACCAGGACAAGCAGCTCCTTCTCCCCCGCCTGCGGGGGAGAAGTGGCCCGAAGGGTCGATGAGGGGGCGAGCGCAGCGAGTGTGCTGTTGCCCCTTGGGTTGAAACGACGCAAAGGCGCGCGCTCGCTTTGCTCGCGCCCCCCTCACCCCCGGCCCTCTCCCCCGCTCGCGGGGGGAGAGGGAGCAAAACAGCCCCGCCTGACCGTTGATCGTGATCGTCGCCGGCGCCAGCTCCATCACCCCCCTCAGTCGCTCGCCGCGACTTCGAGCTCTCCCCCGCTCGCGGGGGAGAGGGAGCAAAACAGCCCCGCCTGGCCGTTGACAGGGACAAGCAGCTCCTTCTCCCCCGCCTGCGGGGGAGAAGTGGCCGCCGGGATCAGGCCGGCATCGACGCCTGTAGCCTGGCCTGGCGGCCGCTCAGGACGGCCAGCGCGGCGGCGCGGGTCTGCGGGTCCAGGCTGACCAGCGCGTTGAAGTGCTCGGTCACCCAGGTTGCGATCGGTACGCCGTCGCGGAACAGCACGCGGTTGCCCGGCACCCGCGCCACCCGCTCGCCGGGCAGCACGCTGCCCAGCAGGTTGGCCGGGTCCGAGGCCGACAGGCTGAGCAGGCGTCCGTCGTGCGGGCGATGGCGTATCTGGCGCAGCAGGCCGATGGCCTCGGGCAGGGCGAACTGTTCGCCGGACAGCCCGTCGATGAAGCGGCCGCCGCGGATCTCGCCGCGCGCTTCCAGGCGCTGGTAGACCCGCACCAGCTCGCGCCAGGGGGGCAGCCAGGCGGCCTCGCGTTCCAGCAGGCGCCAGGCGATCACGCCGTAGCGCTGCAGCAGGATCCGGGCGATGTGTTCGACCGACTCGCCACGCGCTTCGGCCATCAACGCACGGCCCTGGGCCTGATCGGCATCGGGCACCTGGCGCGCACGCACCAGCGCCCAGCGGCCGGCGTCCTGGATGCCGAACAAGGGCACGCGCCGGCGCTTGCGCGACAGCGCCGAAGGCCGCCTGGACGCCGGCACCAGCAGCGCGCGCAGGCCGCCGAAGCTGTCGCAGTGCGCGCGGCCGCGGGCCACCAGTTCGGACAGCGCGTCCTCCAGTTCGGTGGACAGCAGGCGCGTGCCCTCGGCGATCTCGTCGAAGAACGAGGCCCCGTGCGCGGCCAGGTAATCGGCCACGCGCTGCGCGCGCGAGCCCAGCGCCGCCTGGCCCTCGCCGGCTGGCGCCAGCCGGGTCCAGTGCGCGGCGCTGCGCCGGGGCAGCAGCAGGATCGGGGTCGAACGCAGGGAGTTACCCACGGTGCCGCGCGAAGGTGGCTGTGCCGGCAGCGCGGCGACGGCATCGCTGGGTGCCGAGCGCAAGGCGCTGGGCCGCCGCGTGCGCGGGGATGACGGTATCGCGGCTGAAGCGGTCGCCGGCGGCGGCCGCAGCCGCGTCCACAGCAGGCGCCCGGCGCTGCACAGCTCGTCCAGCCAGGACGGCGCGTAGTCGCGCACGCGCGCCGACAGGATCTCGCTTTCCCACACCGCCGCCTGCGCCTCGAAGCCTTCCAGCTGGGCCAGCACGCCGGCCAGCGCTTCGGGCCCGGCCACCCGGCTGTCGGCATCCAGGTGCTGCCACTGGAACAGGAAGCGCGCGTAGTCGCGCACCGGCACCGGTTCGATCTCGCGGCGCAGCCGGCCCAGCGTGTAGCGGTGGATGCGCGCCAGCAGGTGGCGCTCGCACCACTCATCCTGCGCCGCGCCCGGACTGAAGCGGCCGGCGATGACGAAGCCCTCGGCCTGCAGCGCCAGCAGGGCCAGTTGCACCTGGGCCAGCGGCAGCTGCAGGTCGGCTGCCAGCAGCGCGGCCGGTGTTGGGCCGAAGCCGGACAGCCGGGCGCGCAACAGCTCGCGCAGTGCGGTTTCCGGCTGCCAGTCGGCCACGGCGTAGCCGCGCGGCACGGTGATCTGCGGCTCGGGCCCGGCGCCCGGATACAGCGGACCGAACTGGGCCAGGCGCTCGGCCCCGACCCACAGCCCGGGCGTTCGGTCGGCATCGACCAGCTGCGCCGCGCGGCCGGCAGCGGCCAGTTCGGCCAGCCATGCGGCCCAGCCCGGGTTGGCGGCGACTTCGGCCGGGGTCAGCAGGCCCAGCCCGGTCAGCGCCTCGTGCAGCTCGTCGGCATCGCGCACCTGCGGCCAAGCTTCGGCGCGCACCGCGGCGATCGCCTCCGGATCGAGCCGGCCCAGGTCGTCGGCACTGTCCGGATCGCTGTAGCGGCGGGTCTGGACCGCCTGGGTGCGGCGCTCTTCCAGCGGCGCGTCGTCGAGGAAGGCGTAGGGCTTGGCGTTCAAGGCCTCGGCCGCCAGCGGTGAGGGTGCGGCCAGATCGCGCGCCAGCAGCTTCACCTCGCCTGCCTCCATGCGTCGCAGCAGGACCAGCCAGCCGTCGGCGTCCATGGCCTGGTGCAGGCAGTCTTCCAGGGTCTGGGCGACCAGCGGATGGTCGGGGATCTGGCGCTGGCCGGCGAGGTTCTCCAGGCACGCGAGCTGGTCGGGAAACACCGCGGCCAGCAGGTCCTGGGACTTCATCCGCTGCAGCTGCGGGGCGGTCTTGCGGCCGCCGCTGAAGCGCGGCAGGGCCAGCGCATTGGTCGCGTTCCAGCGCCAGCGCACACCGAACAGCGGCGCATCCAGCAGCGCCTGGACCAGCACCTCCAGCGCGCTGGCCGACTTGAGGTAATGCCAGACCTCCTCCAGCGCGAAACTGTGGCTGGTGGACAGCGACAGCACGATGGCGTCCTCGGTGGCCGCGGCCTGCAATTCGAAATTGAAGGTGCGGCAGAAGCGCTTGCGCAGGGCCAGGCCCCAGGCCCGGTTGAGGCGGCTGCCATACGGGCTGTGGATCACCAGCTGGGTGCCGCCGGAGGCATCGAAGAAGCGCTCCATCACCAGCTGCTGCTGGGTCGGCAGGGTACCCAGCGCGGCCGTTGCGCTGCCCAGGTAATCGGCGATCTGCCGGGCGGGCTCGGCCTCCAGCGCAAGGGCGTGCATCAGCATCGGCTGCACCGCCTCGCGGCCGCCGCGCTCGATGGCCTGTGCCACCTGGGTGCGCAGGCGCGAGACTGCCTGGGAGAGTTCGTCGCTGCGCCCGGGCGCCTCGCCGAGCCAGAACGGGATGTTGGGCGCCGCGCCACGGGCATCTTCCACGCGCACGCGGCCGGCTTCCACCCGCAGGATCCGGTAACTGGCGTTGCCCAGCTGGAACACGTCGCCGGCCAGGCTTTCCACCGCGAAATCCTCGTTGACCGTGCCGATGGTCTGCGCCTGCGGCTCCAGCACCACCGCGTAGTCGCCGGTCTCGGGAATCGTGCCGCCGCTGGTCAGGGCGGTCATGCGCGCGCCGCGGCGCTGGCGCAGGCGGCCATTGACCGCATCGCGATGCAGGTGGCTGGCGCGCTGGCCATGGCCGGTGCTGAAGCCTTCGGCCAGCATCCGCACCACCGCATCGAAATCGGCGCGGGCCAGTTGCGCATACGGCCAGGCGCCGCGGACCAGGTTGAACAAGGCGTCCTCGTCCCATTCGCCGGTAGCGACCTCGGCCACGATCTGCTGGGCCAGCACATCGCGCGGAGCCTGGAGCAGGTGCAGCGCGTCCAGCTCGCCGCGGGCAATGGCATCGAGCAGCGCCGCGCATTCGACCAGCTCATCGCGCGACTGCGGGAACAGCCGCGCCTTGGGCGTGCCGCCGACCGCATGGCCCGAGCGCCCGGCGCGCTGCAGGAAGGTGGCGATCGAACGCGGCGAACCGATCTGGCAGACCAGGTCGACCTCGCCGATGTCCAGGCCCAGCTCCAGCGAGGCGGTGGCCACCAGCACCTGCAGCTGGCCGGCCTTGAGCCGCTGTTCGGCCAGCAGCCGCGCCTCGCGCGCCAGGCTGCCGTGGTGCGCGGCCACGGCCTGCTTGCCCAGCAATTCGCCCAGGTGACGGGTCACCCGTTCGGCCATGCGCCGGGTGTTGACGAACACCAGCGTGGTGCGGTGCGCGCGCACCAGCTGCGCGATCCGTTCGAATACCTGCTGCAGCTGGTCGCCGGAGATCACCGCCGACAGCGGCGTGGGCGGCAGCTCCAGGGCCAGGTCGCGCTGGCGGGTGTAGCCGATGTCCACGATCGCGCAGTCCGCTGTGTCCTGGTGCACGTGGCGCGTGCCGACCAGGAAGCGGGCGACCTGCTCGATCGGCTTCTGGGTGGCCGACAGGCCGATGCGGGTGGGCGGCCTTTCGCACAGGTGGGCCAGGCGCTCCAAGGTCAGCGCCAGGTGGCTGCCGCGCTTGTTGGCGGCCAGCGCATGGATCTCATCGACGATCACCGTGCGCACCTGACGCAGCGCGGCGCGGCCGGAGTCGCTGCCCAGCAACACATACAGCGATTCGGGCGTGGTCACCAGCACGTGCGGCGGCCGCTTGCGCGCGGCGGCGCGCTCGGGCTGCGGGGTATCGCCGGTGCGCACGGCGGTGCGGATGGCCACATCGGGCAGGCCAAGCTGGGCCAGTTGCGCGCGGATGCCGGCCAGCGGTGCGTCCAGGTTCAGGTGGATGTCGTTGGACAGCGCCTTCAGCGGCGAGACGTACAGCACCCGGGTTTCATCGGGCAGCACGCCGCCGGCTTGCAGGCCTTCGCGCACCAGTGCATCCAGCGCGGCCAGGAACGCGGTCAGGGTCTTGCCCGAGCCGGTCGGCGCGGCGACCAGGGTGTGGCGGCCGGACTGGATCGCCGGCCAGGCCTGTTCCTGCGCTGGGGTGGGCGCAGCAAATGCACTGGCGAACCAGCGCTGGACGGCAGGATGGAACGAATGGGCCACGGGTGGCGGCACGAACAGCGCGGCGAGGATGAAGTGCCCAAGATGGGGACGCGTCCGGGCGCGGTCAATACGCGATGCAGCGGTGTTGTGACCGCGGGCCGGTCCCCAAGTGGGACGGTGCCCGCACCTGTACACGGCCTCTGAAGGTTTTCACAACAACCGGTTTGCAGTTGTTTTACGTCAGGACCGATAGCGTCCTTGATTGCCCGCGCAGACTTTCCCCCGCATTGCGCGCGAACGAGGACCGAAACCCATGATGGCCTTGAAGCACGGACATGATGACGATGCGCACCAAGACCACCGCTGGTCGCAGCAGGTCACCGAGACCAGTGATGCCATGGATCTGGCCGCTGGCGTATTCGAACAGGACGACCCCCGCGCCATCGCCCGCTCGCTGAAGCACTCGGCCGAATCCAGCACCCGGCGCAAGGCGCCGCCGTTCCGCTCGGCAATGTCGATGCTGGTGTTCTACATCAACCGGGCCGGCAAGAACCTCTCGCAACAGCAGCGGGAGATCCTGGAACAGGCCAAGGACGAACTGCGCGCGCTCTACGGCAAGCCGCGCAAGGCGGCTTGAGCGCCACATCGCGCCGTGCCTTCAGCGCGGCGCGATGTAGCCGCCAACCACACCGCGCGGGGACAGCACCAGCTGCCACAGCTGCGAGCGCCGGCTGCGGAAGGTGGCCATCGAGGCGGCCAGGTAAAACCGCCACATGCGGCGGAAGCGCTCATCGTAGCGCGCCGACAGCCGCGACCATGCCGCTTCGATGTTGCTGCGCCAGGCCTGCAGGGTGCGGTCGTAGTCGGTGCCGAAATTGTGCCAGTCCTCGATCACGAACTGGCCTTCCAGTGCCTGGGTCACCTGCACCGGCGAAGGCAACATCGAGTTGGGAAAGATGTAGCGCGCGATCCACGGATCGGTGCGGGTCTGCGAGACGTTGGTGCCGATGCTGTGCAGCAGGAACAGGCCCTGCTCGCTGAGCACACGCCGCACCGTCTCGAAATAGGTGCGGTAGTTCTTCACGCCCACGTGCTCGAACATGCCGATCGACAGCACCGCGTCGAACGGACCTTCCACCGTGCGGTAATCCTGCAGCGCGATCTGGATCGGCAGGCCGGCGCACAGCTGGCGCGCATACTCGGCCTGCTCCCTGGAGATGGTCACCCCGACCCCGCTGACGCCATAGCGCTGCGCGGCAAACTTGAGCGCCTCGCCCCAGCCGCAGCCGATGTCCAGCACGCGCATGCCGGGCCGGAGCCCCAGCTTGCGGCAGACCAGGTCCAGCTTGGCTTCCTGCGCGGCATCGAGCGTATCGGCATTGCGCCAGTAGCCACAGCTGTAGACCAGGCGCTGGCCCAGCATCGCCGCGTACAGGTCGTTGCCCAGATCGTAGTGCTGTTCGCCGACCTTGCGGCTGCCACGCAGGGTTTGCGCGTTGAACAAACGCGCCCGCAGCGCGTCCCAGATCTCGCCGATGCCGTGGACCTGCTCGTCCAGGCGCGCGGCCAGCAGCCGGGTCAGGAACCGGTCCAGCGAAACGGCATCCCACTGACCGTCCATGTAGCCCTCGCCCAGCCCCAGCGATCCCTGGCTCAAGAGCCGCGCGTAGAGCGCCGGATCATGGACCTGCAGGTCCCAGGGCCGGTCGCCGCCGATGCGCACATCGGCCTGACTCAGCAGGCGGGCAACGCGGGCCTGGAAGCGCGGGGCGCGGGTGGTGGCGGTGGTGGCCGGTGCCTGGAACTGTTTCATTTCACCTCAGGAAAAGATCGGCGTACGCCGGTGCCAGGTAGGGGCCCAGGACCTGGGCCGGAACATCGACGGTCTGGGTGCCGTCGGCATAGGACCCCACCTGATAGGGCGGGAACACGAACCGGACCGCGGCGATCTTGCCGTCGGCGTTCATCACCGGCTGGAACTGGCTGAAGTTGGCCGCTTCCGGGCCGGTGCCGGCGTCGATCATGCTGGTGCCCGACTGCAGCATCCGGGCGCGCTCCTCCGGTGCCATGTCCGCACCGTCGGCGCGCAGCGACAGGCTGGTGTGCAGCTGCTCGCGCACGTAGCTGCTGACCGCCTGCAGGCCTTCGGGCGAAGGCAGCATCGCCTGGGTGGTCAGCATCGCTTCGTGCCTGGGCAGCCAGGTGAAACGCGCCACCAGCGGCTCGCCGTGGGCGCCGCCGGTGTAGCGCCCGCCATCGGCGGCCACCGACACCACCTCGGGCGTTTCGGCCACCATTTCGAACGCCAGCGACAGTTCATAGGGCGCGGGGGGTTTCTCGCTGCCCAGGCCATCGACCGCCTGCATGAGTCCGGCGCGGGCGGCGCCGGCGTAGTCGCCCAGCGCCTTGGCCAGGCCCGGGTACCGGTTGGCCTGCGGCGGATAGCTGATGCCCACCACATAGCGCGGATCGGACTCGGCCACGTCGGTCAGTACGGTGGAAGCCGGTGCCGGCGCGGGCGCCTGGGCCGGCGCCGAAACCGGCGGCGCGCTGGCGGCCGGTGCGGGCGGCGGTGCCCGGTTGCAGGCAGCCAGCAACATGGTCAGCACGGTCACACTGGCGATGGTCTTGGCAGAGCGCACGCTGGACATCTCCGGGCAGAGAACGGCGCGAGTGTACCCATCATCCGCCGCCGCGCGTTTCATTTTGACAGCGCCGCATATTCGGGATGGCGCTCCAGGAAACTGGCTGCATACGAACACGCCGGCGTCACTTTCAGCCCCTGGTCCTGCGCATGGGCCAGTGCGGCGCGGGTCAGGGCTTCGGCCAGGCCGCGCCCGCGCAGGGCGGTCGGCACGCCGGTGTGGGTGATGACCATGCGGTGGCCCTGCAGCTGGTAATCGAGCACGGCCTGCTGTCCGTCCGCGTCGATGACGAAGCGGTTGGCCTGGGGCTGGTGATGGACAGGCTGGGTCATGGGCATCTCTCCGGTTGCGGGTGTCGATCCCGGCACTGCCCTGGCCGGTCCGGCGTGGATGGCAGGGTTGGACCCAGCGCGTCACCTTTTGGCAGGAACCGCGCATTGCGGGCTCGCAGCCGTGGCCAACGCCGCCTGGACGATTGGCACGGATGATGCGTGAAACACCTCGAGATCATCTGGACAGGGGCAGTGCAATGAGCCACATCGAAGACCCGTCGCAAGGGCCGAGCGACTTTACCTTGCTCGAAGGCCTGTATCAGCTGGCCATCACCGGCCATACCAAGGATTGGGAGTTCGAGCGCCTCAACAACGCCGTGTACGAGCGCCTGCTGTCCTCCTACGCCGGCAAACCTCCTTCGTTTGACAAAAGCAAGCGCCGGTTCACCGGTTCCTGACCGAAGGCGCATACAGCAGCAACACCTGCTTCAACATTGCCACGACGGGCGACGGGGGTCGCCCGTCTTTTTTTGTGGCCCACCATCCCTGGCGGCCACCCCCGGATCAAGTCCGGGGCAGGCTCTTCGGGCCGTTGCTGCGCAACGTCAAGAATCGCTCCAGGCGATTTTTTGCCTGTGATTTGCTCGGTCGGCCCTTCGGGCCCATGCACGGCATTCACACCCAGCAGACGCTGCCCTGCAAGTTCAGCAGTTCCCGGCTGCATCAACCGGTTTAGAACCTCGGCCGGCTCAGTTCGGACAGGAAGTGCTGCAGGACCTGCGGCTGCATGATCATCAGGAACAGGATTCCGTAGGCCGCCCCGGACAGGTGCGCACTGTGGTTGATCCGGTCGCCGCCGCGGCGGTCCATCCAGATGCTGTAGGCGACGTAGAGGATGGCAAAGACGATCGCCGGCATCGGGAACACGAACACCACGATCCTCGACCACGGCGCCAGCAGGATGAAGGCGAACAGCACCGCCGAGACCGCGCCGGAGGCACCGAGGCTGAAGTAGTTGGGGTCCTTCTGGTGCTTGAGGTAGGTCGGCAGGATCGCCACCACCAGCGCCGAAAGGTAGAACAGCGGAAATACCCACAGCGCACCGGTCTGCTCGGCCATGAAGCCCTCGATCGGCCGGCCGAAGAAGAACAGCGTGAGCATGTTGAAGAACAGGTGCATGAAGTCGGCATGGATGAAGCCATGGGTGAGCAGGCGATCGTATTGATGGTTCCTGGCGATGGCCGGTGGCCACAGGATCAGGCGGTCGGCGATGCGGCGGTTGTTCAGGGCCAGCAGCGACACCACGACGGTGACGGCGATGAAGATCAGGGTGAACATCGAAATCCTGGGGTCGGGACGAGGAGCGCCGCCTCAGGCGACCCGAGCATTGTCCTGCATCCGCTCGCCTGATGTCTCAGAGCAGGTGCTTGCGCCGAGCGCGCGGCGATCCGGCGCCAGACATCCTCGTTACCCTTGCAGCCACACGACAGACGGGCGTCTTCCCCTTCCGCGCCCGGCTGACCCTCCTGTCATGCCGCGGCTTGCCCATGTGCTGTTGATCGGCTGGCAAGGCGCGCCGCCGCTGGCATCATGGCGGCCCGCACTGAACACGGTGAAGCTGCCCGATGCGCCTGCGTCCCGCCCTGGTACCGCGACAGCCGGAAAATGTCGAGCCGAATGTGCCCACCCACCAGCTCGCGGCCGCGCAGACGTTGCCCGCATTGCCAGTGCGGGCAACGCAGCGTGCCTTGCGCCGCGCCACGATGACCGTCTCCAGGCTGCGCCCCCTGGCGAGGGCCGCGACCCTCGCCTGCCTGCTGCTTTCGCCCCTGGCCGGCGCGGCGTCCACCATCGGTGATGCCGATCTGGTCACCGAATCGGAGGCCTCCGGCTTCCACCGGACCGGCCGTTACCAAGAGGTCGGCCGGCTGTGCCAGGCCTTCGCCGCCCGCTGGCCCGCTGCCGTGCGCTGCTTCGACTACGGCACCACGCCCGAGGGCCGGCCGATGCATGCCATGGCCCTGTCCACCAGCGGCGCGCTGGACCCGGCCGCGGCCAGGGCGCGCAAGTTGCCGGTGGTGCTGATCCAGGGCGGCATCCACGCCGGCGAGATCGACGGCAAGGACGCCGGCTTCCAGGTCGCGCGCCAGCTGCTGCAGGGCACCCGCGCCAGGGGCACCCTGGACAGGCTGGTGTGGCTGTTCGTGCCGGTGTTCAACGTCGACGGGCATGAGCGCTTCGGCCCGTGGAACCGGCCCAACCAGCGCGGCCCGGAACAGATGGGCTTCCGCGCCACCGCGCAGAACCTCAACCTCAACCGCGACTACATGAAGGCCGATGCGCCGGAGATGCAGGCGATGCTGGCGCTGGTCGAGCAGTGGGATCCGCTGCTGGCCATGGACCTGCACGTCACCGACGGGGCCAAGTTCCGCCATGACGTGTCGGTGCAGGTCGAGCCCTCGCATGCAGGCGATGCCACCCTGCAGCGCGATGGTGCGGCCCTGCGTGCAGCGGTGATTGCCCAGCTCGACCGCCAGGGCTCGCACGCGCTGCCGTTCTATCCGGCACTGGCGCAGAACGACAATCCGGCTGCCGGCTTTGCCGATGAGGTCTATCCGCCGCGCTTCTCGCATGGCTATTTCCAGCTGCGCAACCGCTTGGGCATGCTGGTGGAGACCCACGCGTGGCTGCGCTACCCGCAGCGCGTGGCGATCACCGGCAATGCCATCGTCGCGGTGCTGCAGCAGGTTGCCGCGCATGGCGCCGCATGGCGCGCCGACGCCGCTGCCGCCGACCAGGCCGCCACCGCGCTCGGTGGCCAGCCGCAGGTGCTGGACTGGAAGGCCAGCGACCAGGTGCGGATGATCGACTTCCTCGGCTATGCCTACACGCGCACGCCCTCGGACGTCTCCGGCGCGCTGATGACGCAGTACGACGAAACCAGGCCGCAGGTCTGGCACATTCCGCTGCGCGAGACGATGACGCCCTCGGTCACCACCACCGCCCCGCGCGCCGGCTATCTGGTGCCAGCCGGCTGGGCGTCGATCGTGGAGCCAAAGCTGCGCGTGCATGGCCTGCAGTACCGGCGCCTGGACGCTGAGTCGGCGCAGCAGGTGCAGGCCTTCCGCGCGACGAAGATCGACTTCGCCAAGACCTCCACCGAGGGCCGCCAGCGCCTGAAGCTCAGCGGCGCCTGGGCCGACGAACCGGCCCAGCTGCCCGCCGGCAGCCTGTTCGTGCCGATCGCCCAGCCGCGCGCGCGGCTGGTGGTGGCCCTGCTGGATCCGGCCGCGCCGGATTCGCTGCTGCAGTGGGGCCTGTTCAATGCGGCCTTCGAGCGCAAGGAGTACATGGAAGGCTACGTCGCCGAGGAAGTCGCACGGCAGATGCTGCGCGATCGGCAGGTCAAGGCGCAGTTCGAGCAGCGCCTGAAGGACGACCCGGACTTTGCCGCCAATCCACGCGCGCGGCTGGAGTTCTTCGCCCGCCGCCATCCCTCGTGGGACACCCGCTACGGCCTGTATCCGGTGCTGGGCACCGATACCGCGCCGCCCTGACGTCATCAACCCATTCCCGGGAGCGAACACATGCTCAAACCAGGCCGGTTACGGCGGCTCGATGATCGGCAAGCGGCCCGGCAGGGCACCGGCCGGCCGCGCCCGTCCGGTTCGGCGACCGGCCAGTGCCAAGGCCTGGGAGAGTCGTGGCCGGCCCGCCGCTGGCCTGGAACCGACGCGGCCCACCACCCGAAGGGACTGGCCCGGGACCCGCCTGCCCGGACCGTGCAGTAACGCGCACGACGCCCGCTGCAGGCCCGTGGCGCCAGCGGAATCCCCGTCACAGACCGGCGTATGGTGACCGATCTTCACCCATTGAACCGTTTACAAGCGGGCCGCGTCGGCCGACACTCTCGTCTCTCAACCTGAACAGGGAAAAGCGCATGTCGCTTGGGGGATTGGGCGCGTGGGGCGCCCAGGGGAACAGCGCGTGGCTGCGCCTGCTCGCTGCAAGCGCGGGGGCCATGGCACTGGTCTGGCGCCCATGGTGGTGCTCAGGCAGTACCGGAAAGCTGCAGCGCGCCGCACCACATCAGGCGGCGAGCGCGTTGCCACGGGCGTCAGGTGGCGCGTTGCCCGCATTCCTGCCCGCGCCAGCGCGGCAAAGCGCACCGGTGTTCGTCCCTGACCAATCCCAGGTACCCGCCCGATGAGCAGCCACGACCCGCAGCTGGAAGATCCCGGCCGCGCCGGCGTGTATTTCGTCAGCGCCCACGAGCTGGACGTGCTGGCTGCATTCGCCTTCGAGGCGCGGCTGCTGGTGCGACGGATCGACCTGATGGGCGTGCGCGACAGGCGCACCCTGCTGCTGCGCATCGCCGTGGCGCTGGATTTCCCGATGGCTTCCGGGCGCAACTGGGAGGGCCTGCTGGATTGCCTGCGCGACCTGCAGTGGCTGCCGGCGCCGGGCTACGCGCTGCTGCTGGAAGGCGCCGGCGAGATGCACGCCCACAACGAGCCGGACTTCGACACCCTGGTCGCGGTGCTGGACCAGGCGCAAGCGGCCTGGCGCGCGCGCAATGTCCCGTTCTGGGCGTTCATGGCCCTGCGCGACAAGGACATCGCCGAGCTGGAAGACTGAAGCCGCTCGCCGATGTTGCTTCGCAGCCACCGGCGAAGCTGCGATCATGGCCGATGGAAGATTTTTCGACTTTGCCGCTGTCCGACGCGCTGCGGCGCGGCCTCGACGCCGCCGGCTATACCCGGCCCACCGACATCCAGGCCCGCGCCCTGCCGCCGATCCTGGAAGGGCGCGACGTCATCGCCCAGGCCCCCACCGGCAGCGGCAAGACCGCCGCCTTCGCCCTGGGCCTGCTCACCCGCATGGACACCGGCCTGGTCAAGACCCAGGCGCTGGTGCTGTGCCCGACCCGCGAGCTGGCCGACCAGGTCGCCCGCGCGGTGCGCCGCCTGGCGGTGGGCCTGCCCAACCTGAAGGTCTCGCTGCTGTGCGGGGGCATGGCGCTGGAACCGCAGCTGGCCTCGCTGGAACACGACCCGCACGTGGTGGTCGGCACCCCGGGCCGGATCCAGGAACTGCTGCGCAAGAAGGCCCTGCACCTGAACGGCGTGCGCGTGCTGGTCCTGGACGAGGCCGACCGCATGCTCGACATGGGCTTCGAGGAGCAGATCCGCGAGATCCTCGGCCGCACGCCCAGGACCCGCCAGAGCCTGCTGTTCTCGGCGACCTGGCCGCAGGCGATCCGCGCCATCGCCCAGGACAGCCTCAAGGAACCGGTCGAGGTCGCCACCGATCTGGCCACCGCCGACACCCCCGACATCCTGCAGCGCTTCTGCGAAGTGGAGCCGGCACTGCGCCAGAAGGCCCTGGCCGGCCTGTTGCTGCAGCAGCGGGTGGAGCCGGCGGTGGTGTTCTGCAACACCCGCAAGGACGTGGACGAGGTGGCCAACTCCCTGCAGGGCTATGGCTTCTCGGCGCTGGCCCTGCACGGGGACATGGAACAGCGCGATCGCGAGGAAGTGCTGGTGCGCTTCTCCGGCGGCAGCTGCAACGTGCTGGTGGCCAGCGATGTGGCCGCCCGCGGGCTGGACGTGGAAGAGCTGGCCGCGGTGTTCAACTACGAACTGCCGACCGACACCGACACCTACACCCACCGCATCGGCCGCACCGCACGCGCCGGCCGCAGCGGCCTGGCCTTCAGCCTGGTGACCCCGCGCGAACTGCCGCGCGCCCGCGCCCTGGAGGAACTGGCCGGCGCGCCGCTGGCGTGGATCAAGACCCCGCTGGCCACCGGCCGGCCCAGCCAGCCGCCGCGCGCGCCATTCGTCTCGCTGCGCGTGGACGGCGGCAAGAAGGACAAGCTGCGCCCCGGCGACATCCTCGGCGCCTTGACCGGCGAGGCCGGGCTGCCCGCCAGCGCGATCGGCCGGATCATCATCGGCCCGGTGCGCAGCTACGTCTCGATCCGGCACGAACACGCCGAAAAGGCGGTGGCGCGGCTGTCGGCCGGCAAGATCAAGGGCCGCAGCTTCCGCGTGCGCGCGCTGTAGAAATCATCGTCCCGCGGCGCAAGCCCAAGCGCATGCAGCCCCGAGTCTGGTCCGTTGGGACCTTTCTCCCGGATCCGCACCAGGGCGGCGCAGCCCCGGCAAGCAATCGCAGCAGGTCCGCCCCTGCAACAAAGGGGTCCCAGCCTGCTGCCGGGAGCATTCAGGGAAAGCGCAGCGTCGCAGTCAGCGGCAGATCCGCCTGCCAGCGCCCACGGCCACCCAGCGACTGCAGTTCGATCAGCACCGCCGCACCGAGCACGTCGCAGCCCTGCTGGCGGGCCAGCGACAGCGCCGCGTGCAAGGTGCCGCCGGAGGCCAGCACGTCGTCGACGATCAGGACGCGGGTGCCGGGCGCGACCGCATCGGCGCGCAGCTGCAAGGTGTCCTTGCCGTATTCGAGCCCGTATTCCACCGTCAGCACCGATCCGGGCAGCTTGCCGGGCTTGCGCACCGGCACGAAACCGCTCTTCAACGCCCGCGCCAGGGCCGCGCCCAGGATGAACCCGCGCGATTCGATGCCCAGCACCGCCTGCACGCCGGCGTCGCGCCAGGGTTCGGCCAGCGCGCCGGTGGCCGCGGCGAAGGCCGCGGCGTTGGCCAGCATCGGGGTGATGTCCTTGAACAGGATTCCCGGCCTGGGGAAATCGGGCACATCGCGGATCAGGCCCGCCCACTCGGTTTGGCCGTACATCACGCTCTCACGTTCCTGGATGAAGGCCGATCCTACTGCACATGACCGGCGGTGCCAGCCGCAGCGGTGCAGCAGCGATCAGGAACTGCACGAGAGCATCGAGCAGCCGGGCGCGGAACGCGCCCAGTCCGGGCGCTTGCGCGCGAATGCCTCGCGTCCGGGCTGGTCGTCGTACGGATGGCGCAGCACCTCCAGCAACGCGTGCACGCCGCCCAGATCGCCGGCGTGGGCGCGGTCGATCGCCTGCTGGGCCAGGTAGTTGCGCAGCACGTAGCGCGGATTGGCCGCGCGCATCCGGGCGCGGCGCGCATCCTCGCTGCCCTCCTGCGCACAGCGCTGCGCGTAGCGCTCCAGCCACGCACCGAACGCGCCGGCATGCGCCTGGTACTTGGCATCGTCGTAGAACGCCTCGCGCAGCCCTTGCAGTGCCTGCGCACCCGGCGCGTGCTCGCCCAGGCCGCGGAAGAACAGGGTCATGTCCACTTCGGCCTGTTGCAGCAGCGCATGCAGATCGGCCATCAGGGCCTGGTCGGCCGGTCCGCATTCGGCCAGCCCCAGCTTGGCCGCGATGGTGGCCCTCTCGGCCGCGGCATAGGCGTCGGCGTAGCCCCGCAGCGCGTCCTCCAGCGGCGCGGCGTCGGCGAACAACGGCGCCAGCGCACCGGCCAGCCGGCTCAGGTTCCAGAACGCCACCTGCGGCTGCCAGCCGAAGCGGTAGCGCCGGCCGCTGGCATCGGTGGTGTTGGGCGTCCAGTCCAGGTCGAAATCGTCGATCCAGCCATAGGGGCCGTAGTCGATGGTCAGGCCGGTGATCGACAGATTGTCGGTGTTCATCACCCCGTGCACGAAGCCCACCCGCATCCAGTGCGCCATCAGCGTGGCCGTGCGCGTGCAGACCTCGGCGAACCAGGCCGCATCGCGGGCCTGGCCCGCCGGCCCGTCCAGGTGCGGGAAATCGCGGGCGATGGTGAAGTCCACCAGCTGCCGCAGCAACGCGGACTCGCCGCGCGAGGCCGGCAGTTCGAAATGGCCGAAGCGCAGAAACGACGGCGCCACCCGGCAGACCACAGCGCCCGGTTCGGGCGCGGCGTGGCCGTCGTAGAACATGTCGCGCACCACCGCCTCGCCGGTCCCGATCAGGCACAGCGCGCGCGTGGTCGGCACCCCCAGGTGCGCCATCGCCTCGCTGCACAGGAACTCGCGAATCGACGAGCGCAGCACCGCCCGGCCATCGGCGAAGCGCGAGTACGGCGTGGGGCCGGCGCCCTTGAGCTGCAGCTCCTGGCGCGAACCATCGGCCGCAATGACCTCGCCCAGGCAGATCGCCCGGCCATCGCCCAACTGCCCGGCCCAGTTGCCGAACTGATGGCCGCCGTAGTTGGTGGCATACGGCGCCATCCCCGGCAGCAGCGCGTTGCCGCCGAACACCTGGGCGAACTGCGGATCGGCGATGTCGCCTGCGCTCAGCCCCAGCAGGTCGGCCACCTCGGCCGACCAGGCCAGTACCCGCGGGGCGGCCACGGCGGTCGGTGCGACCTGCGACCACAGCGCGCCGCGGACCTGGCGCACCTGCGGCCCGGACACCGGGTCGCCCGGCAATTCACGCAGCAAGCGGTTGTCGAAGTTCAGTTGCATGCGCACAGCCTACGCGCCCATGCCTGCAGGGCAGCCAAACCAGGCGCACGCCGCTGCGTTCAACGGCAAGCCCTTGCAAGCGGCGCATAAAAAAACGCCGGGACAGGCCCGGCGTCTTTTATGCTGCGTGTGAGGCGATGAAGCGGTCGATCAGACCGGCTGCACCTGGTCAGCCTGCATGCCCTTCTGGCCCTGCACGGCCACGAAGGTCACGGCCTGGCCTTCCTTGAGCGACTTGAAGCCGGTGCCCTGGATCGCGCGGAAATGCACGAACAGGTCCGGGCCGCTCTGCGGGGTGATGAAGCCAAAGCCCTTGGCATCGTTGAACCACTTGACGGTGCCCTGCTGGCGCTGGTTATCGGACATTTTTACTACTCCTGGAAACATGTTGATGGGTAATCACAACCACGAAGAACCGCGGCTGAGACTGGGTTTGCAGGCGTAGGAAAAACGCAAACGATGTAGCGATCTAGCGATCTACCGCATCAGGTCTCACGATTTACGGGTGAGCCTGGCAAGCACAGTGGGCGCACCATACGCAGGTTGCGGGGAAAAAGCCAACACAAATGCAAGCCCGTTCATCGGTTCGTTCGGCGCAGGCGCGGACCGGCCGCAGCCAGGTTTGGAAAACCAACAAAAATTACTTTTAATTCATACGGTTGTGAATTGACGCGATGCTCCCGGGCCGCCGTTACGCCAGCGCAAGCCTGCTGCGGAAATGGCGCGTTGCACCACAAACCGGATCGAGGAAACCCAGGCTGCAGGCCAACAGTTGCAGCGGACGGCTGAAATCATCCGGCGTTTCAGCCTGCAGGAGCGGATAGCAGCGGTCGTTGCAGATCGGGGCGCCCAGGGCCGCCATGTGCACGCGCAGCTGGTGCTTGCGGCCGCTGACCGGGGTCAGCGCGTAGCGCCAGTGGATCTGGCCACGTTCGAGCACCTCGATGCGGGTCAGGCTGTTGGCCGGGCCCTGGCCTTCCTCGGTACGGAAGAACGGCGTGCCACGCTGCAGCCGGCTGCGCCGTTCCAGCGGAAATCCCTGGTCCGGCAACGGCGGCGCCAGGGCCTCGTAACCCTTGTCGATGCGGCGCTCGCGGAACAGCGCCTGGTAGGCCCCGCGCGTGGCCGGATCGGTCGAGAACAGCACCAGGCCAGCCGTGTCACGGTCGATCCGGTGCAACGGCACCAGCGTGGCGCAGCCGGTGCGCGCCTGCAGCCGGGCCAGCAGGGTTTCGCGCACGAAACGCCCGGCCGGGACCACCGGCAGGAAGTGCGGCTTGTCGGCCACCAGCAGGTGCTCATCGTGGTGGAGGATGGTTTCGCTGAACGGGATCACCGGTTCATGGGCAACCTCGCGGAAATAGACGATCTCCTGCCCCGCCCGCCACCGATCGCCTGGCGCAAGGGCGCGGCCGCCGCGATCCTGAACGCGGCCCCGGGCGAACCGGTCCTGCCACTGCATGGCCGAAATCCAGGGAAAGCGCGCGCACAGCCCTTCCAGCAGCGTGGTCCACGGGCCGGGCGCCAGCTGCAGGCGAGCGGGAATCGAGGCGGGAGACGGCGGGTTTTCCATCAGGCGTCTGCTCCGGCGCGCATCGAGGCGAACTGGCCATATCATGACGCCTGTTCTTCATCGGTACCGGCATGGCCCTTTCCGCCACGATTCGCAAGGTCGAGTTGCAGATCAGCGACATCGACCGCAACCACTACGCCAGCCACGCGCTGACCCTGGCCCAGCATCCTTCCGAGACCGACGAGCGCCTGGCGGCGCGCTTGCTGGCCTTCATCCTGCACGCCGACGAGCGCCTGGAATTCGGCCGCGGCCTGAGCAACGAGGACGAACCGGACCTGTGGCGGCGCGACTACAGCGGCCAGATCGAGCAATGGATCGAGCTGGGCCAGCCGGACGAGAGCCGCCTGCGCAAGGCGGCCGGCCGTTCGCGCCAGGTGGTGGTGCTCAACTACAGCGGCAATCCCGGCGATGTGTGGTGGTCCAGGAACGCCGCCTCGCTCAAGCGGATGAAGCAACTGACCGTGATCGACCTGCCGCACGCGCAGGTCAGGCAGCTGGCCGATACGCTCCAGCGCACCATGCGCCTGGACGTGCTGACCCAGGATGGCGAAACCCAGCTGATGGGCGATGCATTGCAGCTGGTGCTGGTCCCGACGATCCGGCACGCGCCGCCGGCCTGAAGATGGCGTCCGGCTTCAGCCACGACGTGCTGGTCATCGGCGGCGGCGCGGCGGGCCTGATGTGCGCGGCCACCGCCGGCGCGCGCGGTCGCTCGGTGCTGGTGATCGAACACGCCAACCGGGTCGGCAAGAAGATCCTGATGTCCGGCGGCGGGCGCTGCAACTTCACCAATACCGGCGCCAGCCCGGCCAACTACCTGTCCAGCAACCCGCATTTCTGCCGCTCGGCGCTGGCCCGCTACACCCCGCGCGATTTCATCGCCCTGGTCGAAAGCCACCGCATCGCCTACCACGAAAAGGAACTGGGCCAGCTGTTCTGTGACGATTCGTCCAGGCAGATCGTGGCCATGCTGCTGGCCGAATGCGAACAGGCCGGGGTCCACATCGCCACCGGCTGCAGCATCGAGCAGGTGACCGTGCACGAAGGCGGCGGCTATCTGGTGCACAGCGCGCACGGGGCGTTCGCTGCGCCCGCGCTGGTGGTGGCCAGCGGCGGCCTGTCGATCCCCTCGATGGGGGCGTCGGGCTTCGGCTACGCGCTGGCCAGACAGTTCGGCCACACCCTGCTGCCCACGCGGGCCGGGCTGGTGCCGCTGACCTTGAGCGGCAAGCCGCAGGAACAGCTGGCCGACCTGGCCGGGGTGGCCTTGCCGGTGCGCGTGACAAGCGGCAGGACCGCGTTCGAGAACGCGATGCTGTTCACCCACCGCGGCGTCAGCGGCCCGGCGATCCTGCAAATCTCCTCCTACTGGCAGCCCGGCCAGCCGCTGCACCTGGACCTGCTGCCCGGCCAGGACGCACTGGACCTGCTGCAGGCCCAGCGCGCCGCGCGCCCGGCAGCCGAGCTGAAGACCGTGCTGGGCGACCTGCTGCCGCGCCGGTTCGCCCAGCGCCTGTGCGAACACTGGCTGCCCAACAGGCCGATGAAACAGTTCAACCCAGCACAACTGCGCCAGGCCGCGCAGCTGCTGCGCGCCTGGCCGCTGGTGGCCAGCGGCACCGAGGGCTATCGCACCGCCGAGGTGACCCTGGGCGGGGTGGACACCCGCGAGGTCTCGCAAGCCACCTTCGAATCCAGGCGCGCGCCGGGCCTGTACTTCGTCGGCGAGGTGCTGGATGTGACCGGCTGGCTGGGTGGCTACAACTTCCAGTGGGCCTGGGCCTCCGGGCACGCCGCAGGGCAAGCGGTCTAGCGCAACCGCGCGCTGCCTGCGCGCAGGGCCGGGTTTGGTGCAAGCCCTCCTCCTGCACAGGCCGTCCGCGCTCAGGCGCCGTCGGTCGATTCCAGCCGTGTCGCGATTGCACCCTGGCGCTGCAGGCGTCGGCCGGCACGCCGGTCGGCCTTCCAGCACAGCCAGCCAGCGGTGAAGAACGCGCTCGCACCCAATGACAGCTTCAGCGGATCGTGCGCGACCAGGGGCGAAAGCACGCCGGCGACGATGGCATTGCAGGTCAGTTGCACGAAGGCCTGCAACGACGAGGCCAACCCGCGCTGGCGTGGATACAGGTCCAGCACGGCCAGCGCCACGATCGGGAACACCAGGCCCATGCCGGTGCCGGCAAGCAGGATCGGCAGCACTGCCCACGGCACGACGAACGTGCTGGACAGCGCGGCATAGCCGATGCTGGCCACGCTGGCCACCGCGCAACAGACAAAGCCCACGCGCGCCTGCGCGGCCGGCTTCATCCTGCCGGCCATGCGCCCGGACAACCACGAGCCCAGGGTCATGCCGCCGATGGTGGGGATGAACAGCCAGGCAAAGTCCTGCTCGGTCTTGTGCAACAACTCCAGCACGAACACCGGCGCCGAGGCGATATACAGGAAGATGCCGGCGAACATCAGTGCGCCGACGGCGGCCAGCCGCTGGAAGCGGCGGTCCCGCGCAATCCCCGTATAGCCTCGCCACAGGCCGGTCACCGACAGCGGCGTGCGCGATGCCGGTGGGTGCGTTTCCGGCAGCCATACCGCCGTGGCCAGCAGCAGCACCACACCGAAGGCGACCAGGAACCAGAAGATCACCGGCCAGCCCGCGCCGGCGCCCAGGATCCAGCCGCCGATGATCGGCGCGATGGCCGGGGCGATGCCGAAGATCATCGACACCTGGCTCATCAGCTTCTGCGCCAGGTGCCCGCTGTAAAGGTCGCGGATGACCGCACGGCCGACGATCATGCCGACCCCGGCCGAGAAGCCCTGCAGGGCGCGGAATGCCAGCAGCGTGCCCAGGTCAGGCGACAGCGCGCAACCGGCCGAGGCAATCACGAACACCACCAGCCCGCCCAGGATCACCCGCCTGCGGCCGAACGCGTCGGACAACGCGCCGTGGGCCAGGCTCATCACCGCATAGGCCGCCAGGTACACGCTCACCGTCTGCTGCACCGCCACCTGGTCCACGCTCAGGCGCTGGGCCAGCTGCGGGAACGCCGGGAAGATGGTGTCGATGGTGAACGGGCCGAACATCGCCAGCCCCGCCAGCAACAGGGCAAGCCGACGGGTCGAGGTGGCAGGCAACGGCATGGGACATCCTGGAAGGGACCGCCGCGACCGGTGTCCGGCGGCGACACGACGCAGGCCGCGCCAAGGACAAGGCACGGGCCGACGCTGGTGGGAAGAGGCGGCATGATAGGCGTTGCCCCCGGGCCGGTCACCGCCGCCGGCTGAACACGCCATTGCGGGACCGCATCGCCCATGAGCGCGTGCACAGCACCCGCGCAGCCGGCAGGCCCGTATAATCGGCCGCGTAGTTCAGGTGGGAGAAGCGGCGCCGGCCCCCAGGGCCATCGCCGCTGCCGAAGGCGCAACGCCCGTAATCGCTCAGGCCCGATACCACCGCAGGCAGCACACACTCTGGAGAGACCGGTCGGCCCGCATGGGTCGGCACCGGCGCCGAAGGGGCACGAAGCGGCAGTCGGCGCGCTTCCAAACTCTCAGGCAAAAGGACAGAGGGGCGCGAGAGGATGTCCTGATCCGATCGTCATTCCCGCGTACGCGGGAACCCAGCGGCTTTGCGGCGACGCCGTGGAGGCGCTGGATCCCTGCCTTGGCGGGGATGACGGCTTGAAGATCCGAGGCATCCGTTGATGACCGCGTGCCCCACCCTTCGGATGCCTGCCATGTCCCGGAACACCCCCTCGCTGCGCGAACTCGAACACCACGACGCCTTCGTCCAGCGCCACATCGGCCCCAACGACGCCGAGATCGCGCAGATGCTGTCGGTGATCGGCCACCCGACCCTGGAGTCGATGACCGATGCCATCGTCCCGGCCAAGATCAAATCGCCAGCCCCGCTGGCGCTGCCCGAAGCGATCACCGAGGAAGAAGCGCTGGCCAGGATCGGCCAGATCGCGCTGAAGAACCAGGTCTTCAAGAGCTTCATCGGCCAGGGCTATTACGGCACCCATACCCCGCAGGTGATCCTGCGCAACATCCTGGAAAACCCGGCCTGGTACACCGCCTACACGCCGTATCAGGCCGAGATTTCGCAGGGCCGCATGGAGGCGCTGATCAACTTCCAGACCCTGTGCGCCGAGCTGACCGGCATGGAGATCGCCAACGCCTCGCTGCTGGACGAGGCCACCGCCGCAGCCGAGGCGATGACTCTGGCCAGGCGTTCGGCCAAGTCAAAGTCGCAGGTGTTCTTCGTCCATGACGCCGTGCATCCGCAGACCCTGGAAGTGCTGCGCACCCGCGCCGAGCCGCTGGGCATCGTGCTGGAGCTGGGCACCGTGCAGCAGGCCTTGGAAGCCGATGCCTTCGGCGTGCTGCTGCAGTATCCGGACACCTTCGGCGGCCTCTCGTTCAACACCATGGGTGACTACCAGGCATTGGCCGATGCGGTGCACGCCCGCCACGGTCTGGTCGCAGTGGCCGCCGACCTGCTGGCCCTGACCCTGATCGCCGCGCCCGGCGAATGGGGCGCGGACATCGTGGTCGGCAACTCGCAGCGCTTCGGGGTGCCGTTCGGGTTCGGCGGCCCGCATGCGGCGTTCATGGCCTGCCGTGATGCCTTCAAGCGCTCGATGCCCGGCCGCCTGATCGGTGTGTCCATTGATGCGCAGGGCAACCCGGCCTACCGCCTGACCCTGCAGACCCGCGAGCAGCACATCCGCCGCGAGAAGGCCACCTCCAACATCTGCACCGCGCAGGTGCTGCTGGCGGTGATGGCCTCGATGTATGCGGTCTACCACGGCCCCGACGGGCTGACCCGGATCGCCCGCCGCACCCATCGCCTGGCCGCGATCCTGGCCGCGGCGCTGCGTGGCGCCGGCATTGAAGTCGGTGCGCAGTTCTTCGACACCCTGCACGTCAAGAGTGTCCAGGCCGATGCGATCCACACCAGGGCCCTGGCCGCCGGCATCAACCTGCGGGTGATCGACAGCGAAGCGCTGGGCATCAGCCTGGATGAGACCAGCACCCGTGCCGACATCGTCGCCCTGGCCCAGTTGTTCGGTGTCACCGTTGATGTCGATGCGCTGGATGCGATCACCGCCGACGCCCTGCCGGAAGGCCTGAGGCGCAGCAGTGCGTTCCTGCAGCACCCGGTGTTCAACACCCACCACAGCGAACACGAGCTGCTGCGCTACATGCGCGCCCTGGCCGACAAGGACTTGGCGATGGATCGCACCATGATCCCGCTGGGCAGCTGCACCATGAAGCTCAACGCCACCGCCGAGATGGTCCCGATCACCTGGCCGCAGTTCTGCGCGATCCATCCGCTGGCCCCGGCCGCACAGACGCAGGGCTACCGGCAGTTGATCCAGGAGCTGGAAGCGATGCTGGCCGAATGCACCGGCTACGACGCGGTCAGCCTGCAGCCCAACTCCGGCGCGCAGGGCGAGTACGCCGGCCTGCTGGCGATCCGCGCCTATCACCGCGCGCGCGGCCAAGGCCATCGCGACATCTGCCTGATTCCCGAATCGGCCCACGGCACCAACCCGGCCTCGGCGCAGATGTGCGGCATGAAGGTCGTGGTGACCAGGTGCGATGCCAACGGCAACGTCGACGTGGAAGACATCCGCGCACAGGCGCAGAAGTATTCGGACCGCCTGGCCGCGCTGATGATCACCTACCCGTCAACCCACGGTGTATTCGAGGAAGACGTGGTCGCCATCTGCGAAGCGGTGCACGCGCACGGCGGCCAGGTCTATACCGACGGCGCCAACATGAACGCCCTGGTCGGCGTGGCCAAGCCAGGCAAGTGGGGCTCGGACGTGTCGCACCTGAACCTGCACAAGACCTTCTGCATCCCGCACGGCGGTGGCGGTCCGGGCGTGGGCCCGTGCGCGGTCAAGGCGCATCTGGCCCCGTTTTTGCCGTCGGCTCTTCCCCCTCTCCCCTCGGGAGAGGGTCGGGGTGAGGGTTCGGCCTCGCGCGGCGGCGGCATGGTCTCGGCTGCCGCCTACGGCAGTGCCAGCATCCTGCCGATCAGCTGGATGTACATCACCATGATGGGCAGCGCCGGCCTGCGCAAGGCCACCCAGGTCGCCCTGCTCAACGCCAACTACATCGCCAGGCGGCTGGCCCCGCATTACAGGACGCTCTACACCGGCCGCAACGGACTGGTCGCGCACGAATGCATCCTGGACGTGCGCCCGCTGGAAAAGGCCACCGGCATCGGCGCCGAGGACGTGGCCAAGCGGCTGATCGACTTCGGCTTCCACGCCCCGACCCTGAGCTTCCCGGTCGCCGGCACGCTGATGGTCGAGCCGACCGAAAGCGAATCACTGCACGAGCTGGACCGCTTCATCGACGCGATGATCCAGATCCGCGAGGAAATCCGCGCGGTCGAAGACGGCCGCCTGGACGCTACGGACAACCCGCTCAAGCACGCCCCGCACACCGCCATGCAGGTCTCGGGCAGCCAGTGGACCCACACCTACCCGCGCGAGCTGGCGGCCTTCCCGCTGGCCTCGCTGAAGCAGGCAAAGTACTGGCCGCCGGTGGCGCGGGTGGACAACGTCTACGGCGACAAGCACATCATGTGCGCCTGCATCCCGGTCGAGGCCTACAAGGAAGACGTGCAGGCCTGATCGGGCACGCCTATAAATCGAATGTCGGCGCACGCTGGCCGGCGTCGCCATCGGCGTGGCGGATGCGGTTGCGGCCGTCGGCCTTGGCCTGGTAGAGCGCATGGTCGGCAGCCTGGAGCAATGCGGTGACGGCGTCGCCTTCATCCAGCCAGTCGTGGCGGCCGATTGCCACGCCGATGCTCACCGTGACGTAACCCAATGGCGAGGACGGATGGGCGATGTGCAGCCCTTGCACCGCGGCCAGCAGGCGCTGGCCCATCTGCTCGGTTTCCTGCGCACTGGCATCGGGCAGGACCACGGCGAACTCCTCGCCGCCATAGCGTGCAACCAGGTCGCTGCTGCGCTGGAGCGCGCCCTTCAGCGCCGCGGCCACCTGCACCAGGCAGCGATCACCCAGCACGTGGCCGTGGTTGTCGTTGAACTGCTTGAAGTAGTCGATGTCGATCATCATCAGCGAGCAGCTCACGCCGCTGGCCAGGATCTGGCGCATGCGCGCATCCAGCGCGCCGCGGTTGGCGATGGCCGTCAGCGGGTCCACGCCCAGCTGACGCAGCAACTGGCGGTTGCTCAGGTCCGCCAGCTGCTGCTTGTCCTCGTGCTGGGTCTGGATGACGGCCACGCGCAGGCCGTACAGCACCGCGGCCAGCAGCACCGCCGAGGCGCCACCGATGAAGTTCAGCCGCGACAGGCTGATGCCCAGGATCAGCACGCCCAGGGCGATGGCCACCGGCGCGAAGGCCGCGATCAGGCGCGCGGCCTGCACGCTGGGCACGTACCGCCGCAGCCAGGTCGGCGGCGGCCGCCAGGCCAGCACTGCAACCAGGACGAAGGCCACATCGATCAGCACCGGTCCCCACCAGGTCTGGCCGGCCATGTCCAGGCGGTTGTAGATCGCCGCGGCGATCGCGTTGACCCATAGAAAGGCCGAGGTGGCCAGGTAGAAGTGACGCCGGCCCAGCCCGCGTGCGCCGACCAGCCGCACCGTGGCCAGGATCGCCAGCGAGAAATCGATCACATCGGCATGCCAGATCGCCAGCCGGACCGAGGCCACATCGCCAGGGGTGTCCCCACCCATGACCGTGGAGATCAGCAGGATCAGCAAGGCCGCCAGCAGCACTGACATGCCGGTATCCAGCGCCTTGACCAGGCGTGGCTCGCGTCCGGTGAAGGCGCTGGTGATCAGGTACATGCAAGGGATGGTGTACAGCGCCGAGAGCACGCTGGCGGCGATCGCCAGCGCCAGCCCATGGGCCGGCCACAGCACCGAGGCCAGCATGGACGCGGCCCACAACACCTGCATCAACAGCGCGAGCGCCAGCAGCGCCCACAACACCCGGCCCATGCCCCGGGTCCGGCGTTGTCGTTGCAGCGCGGCGCAGACACCGCTGGCGAACACGCCGATCCGCAGCAGCTGGCCGATGATGTCCGCGTGCGTGCCGCCGCGGGCAGCCACCAACAGGTGCAGCAAGGTCAGGACCAGGGCAATGCCGGCGTAGCGCATGGTCAGACGTTCCGCAACGTCAGGTTCCGATGGCGCCCATGCGCCCGCGGCGGCGATGTTAACGCACCGTGGGTGATCGGATGCCGGCCTGGTCCATGGTTTCTGGCGCCCGTCGGGGCGAGGCGCCGCGCAGGGCCCCATCGGCATGCAGCGCCTGCCATCGCGGCCAGCATCCGGCGCAATCAAGCAAGCCCCCCGTGCCGTCACCTGTCGCTTCGACCATGCGCAGCGCCCGTGCCGCGTTGGATGGCGTGAAGCCAACGTGCCCCGATGGGCACAATGCATTCACGACCATGGCCGGAGCATGCGGGCTCCCCTTCGCACGCCACCTGGAGCCTTTACGCCATGGCCGCACGCAAACCCGTCCCCACCTCCCCGCCCGCACCGGCCGATACCCGTGGCACGGGCGGCGAACTGCACCAATCCTGTGGTGCCAGCCATCCGCCGCTGACCACCAACCAGGGCATCCCGGTCAGCGACAACCAGAACTCGCTGCGCTCCAGCACGCGCGGGCCGACCTTGCTGGAAGACTTCGTCCTGCGCGAGAAGATCACCCACTTCGACCACGAGCGCATCCCCGAGCGCATCGTGCATGCGCGCGGCACGGCCGCCCATGGCTTTTTCGAACTGACCAAGTCGCTGTCCGAGTACACCACGGCCAAGATCCTGACCGAGGTCGGCGAGAAGACGCCGCTGTTTGCCCGCTTCTCCACCGTGGCCGGCGGCGCCGGTTCGATCGACACCCCGCGCGATGTGCGCGGCTTCGCGGTCAAGTTCTATACCAAGGAAGGCAACTGGGATCTGGTGGGCAACAACATCCCGGTGTTCTTCATCCAGGACGCGATCAAGTTCCCCGACCTGATCCACGCGGTGAAGATGGAGCCGGACCGCGGTTTTCCGCAGGCGGCCAGCGCCCATGACACATTCTGGGACTACATCTCGCTCACCCCCGAGGCCATGCACATGATCATGTGGGCGATGAGCGACCGCGCGATCCCGCGCTCGCTGCGCATGATCGAGGGCTTCGGCATCCACAGCTTCCGCCTGCTCAACGAACGCGGCGAAAGCACCTTCGTCAAGTTCCACTGGCGGCCCAGGCTTGGCCTGCAATCCACCGTGTGGGACGAGGCGGTCAAGATTGCCGGTGCCGATCCGGATTTCCACCGCCGCGACATGTTCGAGGCGATCAGTTCCGGCAACTTCCCCGAATGGGAACTGGGCGTGCAGCTGTTCACCGAGGAACAGGCCAACGGTTTTCCGTTCGACCACCTGGACTCGACCAAGCTGATCCCGGAAGAACTGATCCCGCTGCAGATCATCGGCCGCATGGTCCTGGATCGCTGGCCGGACAACTTCTTCGCCGAGACCGAACAGGTCGCCTACTGCCCGGCCAACATCGTGCCCGGCATCGACTTCTCCAACGATCCGCTGCTGCAGGGCCGGCTGTTCTCGTACCTGGACACCCAGCTTTCGCGGCTTGGCTCGCCCAACTTCCATCAACTGCCGATCAACGCGCCCAAGTGCCCGTTTGCCAACAACCAGCGCGATGGCCACATGCAGACCCAGGTGCCCAAGGGCCGGGTCGCCTACGAGCCGTCCTCGCTGCAGGAGGACAGCCCGCGCGAAACGGCGGCCGGTTTCCGCAGCCATGCCACGCCCGATGACGGCGTCAAGGGCCGCGTGCGCGCCGAGAGCTTTGCCGATCATTTCACCCAGGCGCGGCTGTTCTATCGCAGCCAGACCAGCCCCGAACAGGCGCACATCGCCTCGGCGGTGGTGTTCGAGCTGTCCAAGGTCCAGACCCCGCACGTGCGCGAAGCAGTGGTCGGCCAGCTGCGCCATATCGATGCCGATCTGGCCCAGCGCGTCGCCGACGGCTTGGGGCTGGAGCAGCTGCCGCCCGCGCCACCGGCCGCGGTCGAAGCACAGGACATGCCGCCCTCGCCCGCGCTGCAGCTCATCGGCAAGATGAAGGACACCCTGGAAGGGCGAACCGTCGGCATCCTGGTGCACGACGACTCGGACGCGGCCACGGTCAAGGCCTTGCAGAAAGCCGCGCAGGACGCCGGTGCCACTTGCAAGATCGTCGCCCCCAAGCTGGGTGTGAAGCTTTCCGACGGCAAGCAGATCACCGCCGACGGGCAGCTGGCCGGGACCCCTTCCTTCGTGTTCGACGCGGTGGCCGTGGTGCTCTCCGCGGAGGCGGGCAAGATGCTGGCCAACGAGTCGGCCGCGATCGATTTCGTCAGCAACGCCTGGGCCCACCTGAAGGCCATCGCCAGCGATGCCGGCGCGCAGCCGCTGCTGGAGGCCGGCAACGTGGGCAAGGATGCCGGCATCGTCGATGCCGGTGATGCCAAGGGCTTCATTGCCGCGGCCAAGACCCGCCAGTGGGCGCGCGAACCCAAGCTGCGCATGCTGGCCTGATCGCCCGGCCCGCACGACAGGCAACAAGGCCGCGGCAGCCCCGCGGCCTTGTTTTTTTTGATGCGCGGATTTGGATCAGGCCGGCAGGCGGCCGGAGATGATGCCCAGCGCTTCGCGCAGCTTGGCCGTGGTAATCGGCTTGACCAAGTGGTAGTCGAAGCCGGCTTGCGCGCTCTGCGCGCGGTCTTCCAGGGTGCCCCAGCCGGTCAGTGCGACGATCTTCAGCGGCGCGCCCTCGCTCATCGCCCGCATCCGCCGACACACTTCGTGTCCGTCCATGCCCGGCATGCCGATGTCGGTGAACACCAGGTCCGGGCGCGCCGCCGCCAGCGCGTCCAGGCCCTGCTGGCCGCTATAGCACGTGGTCACCCGGTGGCCCAGCAGCTCCAGGACCATGCTGATCGAATCGGCCGCATCATGGTTGTCGTCGATCAGCAGGATGTGCAGGACGCCATCGTTGGCAGGCACCGGTTCTTCGGGCGGGGCGAGGGCCGGCGGCGCGCTGGATTGCAGGTCCAGCGGCAGGCACACGGTAAAGGTGCTGCCGTGGCCCAGGCCGTCGCTGTGGGCCAGGATCTGGCCCTGGTGCATCTCCACCAGCTGACGCGCCAGGGCAATGCCCACCCCCAGTCCGCCCGAGGAGGCATTGCGCTCGCTGTCCACCTGGGCGAACAGCTCGAAGATGCTCTCCAGCTGCGCCGCCTCGATGCCCACGCCCTGGTCGCGCACCTGGATCACGGCCTGTTGTCCATCGTGCTGCAGCGACAGCGTCACCCGCCCGCCGGGATTGCTGAACTTGGCGGCATTACTGAGCAGGTTGCCGAACACCTGCATCAGGCGCGCCGGATCGGCCTTGACCCACAGCGGCTGCACCGGCCAGGCCCAGTCCAGCACCAGGCCCTGCTGGTCGTAGTGCGGCTGGAATGCCTCGGACACCTGGCGCAGCAGCTGGACCAGGTCGCAGCGTTCGCGGCGCAGGTGGACCTTGCCCAGGGTGATGCGGTTGATGTCCAGCAGGTCATCCAGCAGGCGCCGCATCTGCCCGACCTGGCGCTCCATCATCGCCGTGGCCGGGTGCGAGGCCACGCCGTGACTGCCCAGCTTCATGGCCTGCAGGCCGCTGGTGATGGTGGCCAGGGGGTTGCGCAGTTCATGGGCCAGCATGGCGATGAACTCGGTCTTGCGCCGGCCATCCTCGCGCAGCGCGTCCTCCGCGCGCTTGCGCTGGGTGATGTCGGTGAACAGCACCCCGACCTGGTTGAGCCCCGGGTCGCCGACCCGAAAGGCATAGACATCGTAGTAAAAGCCCAGTTGCTCGGCGCTGTTCTCAAAGCGCTCGGGAATGCCGGTGCGTGCGATCCGTCCGTAGGTTTCGAACCAGTGCCGCTCATGGGTGCCGGCGAATTCGCGCATCCTGCGCCCTACCCCGTCGCGGATGCCGGTGATGCCCTCGAAGGCAGCATTCACTTCCAGGAAGCGGTAATCCTCCGGCTCGCCGGCGGCATCGAAAAGCACCTCGATCACGCAGAAGCCGGCGTCGATTGAATCGAACAGCAGCCGATACTTGTCCGACGCCTCCTGGGCACGACGCTGCAAGCTATTGCACGCGGTGACATCGTCGATGACGCCAAACAGCCGCAGCGGCACGCCGTCGCCGGCGCGCTCCACCACGCGTGCACGGTCGCGCAGCCAGCGCTGGCTGCCATCGGGCAGCTGAATGCGGTATTGGATATCCAGGCTTTCACCGGCAGTGATGAACTGCAGATAGCCCGCCAGCGCGCCGTCCAGGTCCTGCGCCAGCACCGCATGCCACCAGCTGTGCCGGTCCACGCCTTCCAGCCCGAGCAAGGCGCGGGCTCTCGGGTCATCGGGCACACGGCGTTCGCCAGGCGCGACGGCCTGGGCCTGGTACAGCACACCGTTGGGCCGCAGGGCTTCCAGGCCATGGCCCGAGACGATGGTCGCCGCCGCACTTGCTGTGCGGCCCAATAAATTTCCGTGCATCGCAACGCCTCTGGAAGACCCAGTGAGGTTAAAGACGCAGGAGCGGCCGGGATGTGAAAAAAAGATGGCGCGATTACTTGCCCACCGCGCCATTTTGCAGCTTGCGCGCCTGGCTCAGGTGGTCCTCCACCGCGGTGCGGGTCTGTACCAGATACGCGCGCACCGGCGCCGAACGCGCAAGGCCGGCGCGCTCGTCCAGCAGATCCTTGGCTGCCATGTGATCCTTGACCATCGCATCGATGTAGGCGTGCTCGAAGGCATCAGGTGCCAGCGCAATCAGCGTATCGGTTTCGGCCTGCTGCTGACGCTGCAGGGCCAGCACCGCCTGGGTCTGGCCGGGCGCGATGCCCAGCCTGGCCTGCGCGGCCTCGTTCCGGGTGTGTTCCTGCACCAGCATGGTCGCCATGGCCTGGGTGGTCTGGGCGGCCGGACGGGTCAAGGCGAGCTTGGCCAATTCGATCTCGTGCAGGTTGATCGCCTGGACCAGGGCGAGGCTTTCCTCGTCGGTCGGACGTGCCTGGCCCTGGGCAGGTGGCGCCGTGTCGGAGGCGATCGCATTGGTGGCGATCACCGTGCCGCCGGCCAGTAACAACAGCACGCCGGCGGCGCGCGAGGCGGAAGCATGCATGAGGTCTGTCTCCTGGCGTGGCGCGGCTGGGTTCAGCCTGGCACCCGCGTGTTTGGAACCAGGGCGGACAATCGCTGCCGTCCGTTTGGATCAGGGCGTGCGCGGCGGATGCGGCATCCCGTCCACGGAGGCCGGCTGGGCGTGGGGATCATTACGTTCGTCGTTGGTCCGCTTGCCGGGTTGCTCGCCGCGCAGCGGCGGCTGGCCGTCGGGCATGCGCTCACGTTCGATGGCGTTGTGCCGCGGTATCGGCGCCTGTTTGTCCGGTCCTGGCTGGGTCATGGAATGCTCCTGGGGTTGAGGGCTCACGCAACCTGCTTGCGCGTGCGTGCGGCCTTCCTGGCTGCCGCCTTGCGCACGGCCGGGCCCTTGGTGGTGGAGGCTTTCCTTGCAGCAGCCGAACGGCTGGCGGCCGTGCGCTTGCTGGCGGCCTTGCTGGCCTGGGCGGAAAGCGCCTGCTTGCCAACCGTCTTGCGTGCCGTGGTGGCCTTGCTGGCGGTCTTGAGCGCCTTGCGGGCCCCCGCCGAGCGTTTGGTGGCGGGCTTGTGGGTGGTTTTCTTCGCCGCCTGGCTGTCTTGCCCGGCCTTTTCCCTGGTGGCCTTGGATGCGGACCTGGAGGGCTCGACGGGCACCCCGTCGCGACGCGCCTTGGACAGGCCGATGGCGATGGCCTGCCTGGTGTTCTTGACACCATGTTGGCCGTGCCGGACGTGTTCGATTTCCTCGTGCACGTATTCGCCGGCCTGGGTGCTGGCCGACTTGCCCTGGCGCTTGTCCCTGGCGGCAGCCTTGCGGGTACTGGCTTCTGGCATGTGAGGTCTCCCTGCGGTGGCAGTGACCCATGCAGATGTAGCAATGACGGAGTAAACACGTCGTCTCATCCCGGGCCTGCCATGCGCATGGGGCGTTAACACCAGGAGCGCCAGGAGTGGCCGAATGGCCCGGGGGGCTCAAAGCCGCTTGCACACCGCGAGGCGACTTCGCGCTGCTTTCGCCGCTCAAGGCACGCAGGCGGGCTGGCTCAAAGACCTACAACGGCCGGTGATGCAGCCCGGGGTCAACCTGGGGCTCTTGCTGGTCCTGGTCGTCGTGCCGGGCCGGCGACGGTGCAGGCATCGGTTCGGCGGCATGCGGGTCCATGTCGGACGGCGGGATCGGATCGATGGGAAGACCAGGCATCGCGGGCACTCCTGACGGGAGCTGCCAGTCTGCGCGCTGCCGCGTCATGGCCGCGGCAGCGCGGCGTGAAACCACCTTACAGGCGCGGCGCGGCCAGGGCCTGGTTGAAGTTGGCCGGCAGCTCGCCGGTGGTCTCATGAACAGCCTGCTGCATGCGCGGAGCGGCATCGGCGGCGGCCGCCTTCAGTGCCAGCTCGCCCGATCGCGACTGGGAAGGCGCCAGCCAGGGCTCGTCGGCCTGCGACGGCGGGGCGACCACGGCCGACACGCTCGGCTTGAATAGCAGCTGCAGGAGTTCGCCGCGCAGGGCCGGCACCGAGGCGAAGGCCATCGTGGCCGCCATGGCCAGGCCACCCATGCCGATTGCCAGGCGCATCGGCCAGCCGGGACGGCCTGCATCGCGCGGCAGCGTGCCGGGCAGTGCGTCCGGCGTTGCCAGCAAGTCCCAGGCGTCGGCTTCGCTGCCACCGGTCATCGCCTGCAGCGCGGCCCCGTCCAGCAGCGCGATCCGGCCCAGGCGCGCGGCCGCGCGGCGCGCACCGACGCTGAAGCCCGAGCGGCCGACCAGCACTGCCGAATCGGCACCGGCATCGAACAACGCCTGGGCCAGGTGGCCCACGGCCTGCGACGCCAGCGGCGCCTGGGCTCGACAGTAGGCATGCACCAGCACGCTGTCACCGCCGCGATGGAGCACCAGCGCGGCATCCGGCGCCTCATCCGCGGCATCGGCAGCGGGCGCGAGCTGCTCGACGCGGAAGCCCTGCTCGCGATAGACCTGTGCCAGGCGCGTGGCGCCCACGCTGGATGACGATACGACCAAGCCGTCAGCTGCGCGCTGACCGGCCAAGGTGATGAAATGCTGCATGGTGTGACGCCCCTGTTCCTGAGCCTTCCAGATGGAAGGCCTGCGCCCGATCTACCGGACCTGCGGCGCCACCACAAGCGCGGCGTTGCACCGCATCTCCAATCTTCAACGCCGGTCTCAATCCGGGCGTGCGCGCAATACCACACTCATCCGCGGCGCCACCGGACCTGCGACCTTGGGGATGCCGTGCTGGTGGGTGCGCTGGGAGGCGTGGCTCATCATCAACAGGCTGCCCGGCGCCAGCTCCAGCGACCAGGTCCTGGGTGTGTGCATGGCGCGGATCCGCATGCGCCGCGGGCCGCCCAGCGACAGCAGCGCGATCGGCTGGCCCGGGACCAGCATGTGCAGCTTGTCGTGATGCATGGCCACGCTGTCGCGGCCGTCGCGGTAGAAGTTCAATCCCACCTCGGTGTACGGCGCCGGCACCCTGCCCTGGACCACGGCCAGCATCTGCGCCAGCGGCAGCTGCGCCGGCAGCGCATCCAGGCGATAGCCGGCACGCAGGCGCGGCACCTGGACGATGCGCTCGTACATCGGCCGCCGCTCGTGCTTCCAGTCCACCTGCTCGCGCAGCGTGTCGAACCAGCGCGCGGCGGTGGCCGGATCGACCACGCCCGGCCAGTAGCGCATGCCGCCTTCTGCATCGTCGAACACCGTCAACGGCTGCGGCGCAAACAGATCCTGCGGGTGTGCGTTCATCGGAAATCCCGCGACGGCAGCGACAGCTCACCCAGCAGCGCGCTCAGGTCGCGCAGGTCGCCGGCGATCAGGTGTTCGACCCCGTCCACCCGCTCCCAGCGCCCGCGCACGGCCAGCAGGCGCGACTCCAGCAGCGCGCGGCGCCGACGCATGGCCAGGTGCGGCCACACGATCACGTTGATCATGCCGTGCTCGTCCTCCAGGGTGACGAAGAAGGTGCCCTTGGCCGTGGCCGGGCGCTGGCGCTGGGTCACCAGCCCGGCCACGTGCACGCCGCTGCCGCTGGGTCGGCCCTGCAGTTCGCGCAGGCCCAGGATGCGCTGGGCGCGCAGCCGTGGGCGCAGCAGCGCCAGGGGATGGGCCTGCAGGCTCAGGCCGAGGCTGCGGTAGTCGGCGGTGATCTGCTCGCCCAGGCGCGGCGCGGGCAGCTCGACCTGCAGTTCTTCGGGACTGCCCGGCAGCAACGGCCGTTGGCGTTCGATGCCGGCCACCGCCCAGCGCGCGGCATTGCGGTTGCCGACCAGCGCGTGCAGGGCGCCGGCTTCGGCCAGTGCCGTGCGGGCCTTTTCGTCCAGTTGCGCGCGCAGGCACAGGTCGGCGACATCGCCAAACGGCTGCCGCGTACGTGCGGCCACGATCGCCAGCCCGGCTTTTCCCGATAGCCCTGCCACCTGGCGCAGGCCCAGGCGGATAGCCGGCTGCTGGCCTTGGTCATCCTCACCGCGCCAGGGTGTGCCGCCGACCAGCGTGTTGTCCCAGTCGCTGCAGGTCACGTCCACCGGCAGCACCTGGATCGGCTTGCGGCCAGCGCGACCACGGCGTGCGTCCTGCACGATCTGGCTGGGCGAATAGAACCCCATCGGCTGCGCATTCAATAGCCCGCAGGCAAAGGCGGCCGGTTCGTGCCGCTTCAGCCAGCAGCTGACGTAGACCAGCTTGGCGAACGAAGCGGCATGGCTCTGCGGAAAGCCGTAGGAGCCAAAGCCCTTGATCTGTTCGAAGATCTGGTCGATGAAGTCCGGGGCGTAGTGTTTTTGCTCCATCAAGGCACGGATCCGCGCGCGATGGGATTCCATGTCGCCGCCACGCCTCCAGGCGGCCATCGAACGGCGCAGGCCATCGGCCTGGTCAGGCGAATAGCCGGCATGGATCACCAGTTCCATGACCTGTTCCTGGAACAAGGGCACGCCCAGGGTTGGCCCGAGGATGTCTTCCACGCCCTGGGAAGGATACGTGGGCTTTTCCAGGCCCTGGCGACGGCGCAGGTACGGATGGACCATCGCGCCCTGGATCGGCCCGGGACGCACGATCGCCACTTCGATCACCAGGTCGTAGAACCTTGCAGGCTTGAGCCGCGGCAGCATCGCCATCTGCGCACGCGATTCGATCTGGAACACCCCCACGGTGTCGGCCAGCTGGATCATCGCGTAGGTCTGCGCGTCCTCCCGGGGAATGGTGTCGAGCTGGTAATCGCGCCGGCGGTGCACCCGGATCAGGTCCAGGGTCTTGCGGATGCAGGTCAGCATGCCCAGGGCCAGGCAATCGACCTTGAGCATGCCCATGGTCTCCAGGTCGTCCTTTTCCCACTGGATGATGGTGCGATCGGCCATGGCCGCGTTCTCCACCGGCACCACGGTGGACAGGGCCTGCTCGGCGATGACAAATCCGCCGACATGCTGGGAGAGATGGCGCGGCTTGCCTTGCAGCTGCCCGGTCAGCGCCAGGATCTTGGCGATCAACGGGTTGGCCGGATCGAACCCGGCTTCCTCCAGGCGCTGTTCGATCGGCGTCTGCTCATTGCCCCAGCCGAAACAGTTGGCCAGCAGCGAGATCTGATCCGGCGGCAGGCCGAAGGCCTTGGCGACATCGCGCACCGCGCTCTTGCCGCGATAGCAGATCACCGTGGCGGCCAGGGCCGCACGATGCCGACCATACTTGCCATAGATGTACTGGATGACTTCCTCGCGCCGTTCGTGCTCGAAATCCACGTCGATGTCCGGCGGCTCGTTGCGTGCCTTGGACAGGAACCGGGAGATCAGCAGGCGGTTTTCTTCCGGGTCCACGGCGGTGATGCCCAGCGCGTAGCACACCGCCGAATTGGCCGAAGACCCACGCCCCTGGCACAGGATCTGCCGATCGTTGGCAAAGCGCACCAGGTCATGGACGGTGAGGAAGAACGCCTCGTACCCGAGTTCCTCGATCAGCGCCAGTTCCTGCTCGATGTCCTGGCGGACCTTGGCCGAGATTTTCAGCCCACGCGCGTCCCAGCGCTCGCCGATGCCGGCTTCGGTCAGCGTGCGCAGATGGCTGGTCGCGGTGTGCCCGGCGGGCACCAGCTCGGCCGGATAGTCGTAGCGCACGTCGCGCCTGAGATCGAATCGGCTGCAGCGCCGGGCCAGTTCCACCGCTGCCTGCAGCAGTTGCGGCGGATAGATGTTGCCCAGCGCCCGGCGCGAACGCAGGTGGCGCTCGCCGTTGCGGAACAGCAGCGCGCCGGCCTCGGCCAGCGGCACGCCATGGCCGATGGCGGTGAGCGTGTCCTGCAAGGCGCGGTCGCGGCGGTTGGCCATGTGCACATCGCCGCTGGCCAGCGGCGTCATGTCCAGCTGGCGGGCGAGCGCCAGCAGCGCATCCAGCCGCGCTGCATCGTCGCACTCGCGGTGCAGCTCCACCGCCAGATAGGCGCGCTCACCGAACACCTGCTGCAGCCAGCGCCCGGCTTCGGCCTGCGGCAGGCTGCCCGGCAGCCACAGCGCGAACAGCTCGGGCGCCGCATCTTCGAACTGCGCCTGCACATCGGCACGGGTCAGCGTGTAGTGGCCTTTGGTGGCCGCGCGCCGCGCGGTGGTGATCAGCGCGCACAGCTGGCTGTAGCCGGCGCGCGTTTCCACCAGCAGGACGAACCGGGTGCCGTCGACCAGGGCGAACTCGCTGCCGACGATCAGCTTGACGCCGGTGGCCTGGGCCCCTTCCCAGCCGCGCACGATGCCGGCCAGCGAGCATTCGTCGGTGATCGCCAGGGCTTGGTAGCCACACCGGCCGGCGCGCTCGAACAACGCCGCTGCATCGGAGGCGCCACGCAGGAACGAGAAATCCGACAGGCAATGCAGCTCGGCATAGGCCGGCAGGCCATCGTCCTGGCCGCCCTGCAGCAGATCGTCATTGGCCGCCTGCTGCAGGCGCGGAGGCCTGCGCCAGGCACGCGGCATGCGGCCGCCGGGCGTGTCGCGATCCAGCCCGTCGATGGTGTCCTCCCGGCTCACCCGAACCACCCATGCAGCATCCAGCCGGCATCGCGCACGCCTGCCGGCTGGAACGCCCAGGCGCGCTGGCCGTGGACGGTTTCCACCACGTAGTAGTCGCGGCGGGCGTCGCCGTCATCCCACCAGCCGCTTTCCAGGCGCTCGGGGCCGGAGATGATCCTGGCCATGCCCTGCAGCGGCACCGGTTGCGGCAGCAGCCAGGCCGGACGCGGTGGGCGTGCCGGTGCGCTCTGCACCCCACCGGCCAGTGCATCGCCGCTGGCGCGGCGCCAGGCGCGCTCCGGGCGCGGATCGCCGGCCGGTTCGACCCGATACACCGCCTGGTCGCCCAGCCGCGCGCGCAGGCGTTCGCGCAGCTGCGGCCAGTCCAGCGCCTGCTGCGGGCGTGGATCGAACAGGTCGCGCGCGGCCGGCACGAATGGCGGCAGCTGCCGCGCCAGCAGGCGCACGCCGACCACCGGGCGATCGATCGCCACGCGCTCGAGCCGGTTGCGGGCCAGTTCGAACAGCATCGCCTGCTCGCGCTCCGGTGCCAGCAGGCCCACCTCCACGTCGCTGTGGCCGTGCTCGTGCTCCAGCCGCAATAGGAAATGCTGCACGCCGCCGTCGCGGATGGACAGATACATGCACAGCTCGCCGATCAGGCGCCGCAGCGGGAACAGCAGCGCCATGTGACTCTCGACCTCGTAGCCCATTTCCACGCGCGCATCGAAATGATCCGGCGGCCTGTACCAGCCAAGCGGATCGTCGGCCTGCCCGTACAGCCGATCCAGGTGATCGAGCAGCCCCGCGCCGAAGCGCCGCCGCAGCGCATCGCGCGGCAGTGCGCGCAGCGCAGCCAGCGTGCGCAGCCCCATGCGATGCAGCCGTTCGCCGCTGTCTTCGGGCAGGTGCGCGCGCCGCACCGACACCCCATCGAGCACCTGCTGCAACCGTTCGATACTGGCAATGGCCAGGCCGTCTTCCAGCCCGGCCAGCACGTAGGCCGCGCGCGGCGTGGGGGCCAGCGCCAGACGATGACGGAAGCCCAGCGCGGCCAGCTCGTTGCGCAGGCGCCGGGCGAACTGCGGCCATGGCCCGAACAGGCGAAACGAGGCGCGCGCCTCCAGCACGATCGCCTGCGGCCACTGCTGGCTGACCAGCGAGCTGTGCCGGTAGGCCCAGTTGGCCAGCAAGCACTGGCTGCGCGCCTGCTCGCGCGGATCAAAATCGACCGTCTCCACCTTGGCCATCAGCGCATGCGCGGCGGACAGGCGCATGCCGGCTTTCAGGCCCGCCTGCGCGGCGGCGGCGTTGACCGAATGCAGGCGGCGCAGCTGCGCCGGGCCTTCGACCAGCACCAGGGGCGTATCGGTTGCCGGGTCCGGGCGGCGGCGCAGGACGCTGTCCATCGCCAGGTGCGGCAGCAGGATGCAGGCCCAGAGCATCAGCGCGCCGCCTGCCGCGTGCTGGTTGCTTCAGCGTCGCAGCGCAAGACCGGATTCCACGGCAGTGAAGGGTGCGATGCCATGGCCGGGCCTCAATGGACCAGCCGCAAGGGCTGCGAGGGCACCTGCGCGCCGCGGCATTTGCGCACGTGCCAGGCGCCGGTCTGGCTGCGATATTCCAGGCGCAGCGCCGCGGGCGAGGCATTGATCGCATGGCGTGCATCGCGCAGGGCGAAGCCACAGCAGTGGCCGCTGTCGGCCGCCACCTGCAGGCGCCGCAGCGCGCGTTCGTCGGCCGTCTGCGGCCAGCCCAGCACCGCCGCGAAGGCTCCGCTGCGCAGGCATTGTTCGAACGCCCACAGCGCATCGCGCGGCGCGGCTTCGATGACCTCCAGCTGCGCCAGGTCGATGCCGCCGCCCTGCCAGGCCGGCGCGTAGGGGATGTACGGCGGTGCGACCAGCGCCACCCGCCCGCCGGCGGCGGTCATCCGCGCCAGCGCCGGCAGCAGCAGCGTGATCTCGCCGATGCCATCGGCCGGCAGCAGCAGTTCGGTCAGCGCCTTGCGCGGCCAGCCGGCGGTGGGCAGCAGCGCGTCCAATGCGGCATGGCCGCTGGCTTCACCCGCATGCTGGATTGCGCCGCCGCGCCCTGCCCGCCAAACCGTGCGCGCGGCCAGCAGGTCCTCCAGCGCCATGGCCTGGGCCGGCACGGCAGACGCTGCCCGAGGTGGCACCGGGGCCATCGCTCAGCCCTGCCGGACCAGGCCGCAGTACAGGCCTTCGATGGCGAAGTCCGCGCCGGCCGGCACCACGATCGGCGCATGGGCCGGGTTGCGCGGCAACAGGCGGATCTGGCGCTGGCCGCGCTCCAGGCGCTTGATGGTCAGCTCGCCCTCGACCCGCGCCACCACGATCTGCCCGTCGCGCGCCTCGGCGCTGCGATGCACCCCGACCAGGTCGCCATCGAGGATGCCGTCGTCGATCATCGAATCGCCCTGCACCCTGAGCAGGTAATCCGGGCACAGCGAGAACACGCCGGCATCGAGCAGCAGCTGCTGGTCCAGGCCGATGTCCGCGCCGATCGGCACGCCGGCGGCGACCCGGCCCAGCACCGGCAGCGACAGCAGCGCCGCCCGGCGCCCAGCGCCCGGCAAGCGGATGCCACGGCGCTGGCCGGCCTGCAGGTGGATCAGCCCGGCCTGGGCCAGCGCCTGGACATGCTTCTGGGCAGCATTGCGCGAGGAAAAACCAAAGGCGGCGGCGATCTCGGCCAGGCTGGGCGCGTGACCGAGCGCAGCCTGTTGCTGCAGGAAGGCCAGCACGGCCGCGCGTTTGGGGGGCAAGGTGTCCATGGGTGTACATTTGTACACCTATTCGGTCGCACGCGGCGAGATCCGTGCCGGCCCACCTGCTTTGCGCCGCAGGCACGGGCGGTTTATAGTTGGTCCGTATAACATCCGTTATAACCAACAGGCCGCTGCCATGAAGCTCAAGATCACCACCATCGGCAATTCCGCAGGCGTCATCCTGCCCAAGGACCTGCTGGCGCGGCTGCGCCTGGGCAAGGGCGACGAGTTGTATGCGCTGGAGACGCCGGACGGGATCAAGCTGACCGTATTCGATCCGGAACTGGCCCGGCAGATGGAATTGGCCGAGCAGGTGATGCGCAATCGCCGCACCTTGCTGAACAAGCTCGCGCAGTAGGGTGACACCATGATCGTCTGGATCAGTCGTGCCTTGGCCCTGGCCATTCATGATCGACAATTGGCCGAGCATGGCGGCGCCAGCGGCGTGCGCGATGATGCCCTGCTCGACTCCGCCCTGGCACGGCCGCAGCAACTGTTCGCCTATGGCGACCCGCCCCCCGACATTGCCGCGCTGGCAGCCAGCCTGGCGTTCGGGCTGGCCCGCAACCATCCTTTCGTGGACGGCAACAAGCGCACCGCAGCGGTCGTCTGCGAAACCTTCCTGCTGCTCAATGATGTGGAGCTGGATGCCGATGACCTGACGCTTTATCCGGTCTATCTAGGGCTGGCCGACGGCTCCCTGGGCCAAGCCCAATTCGCCGACTGGTTGCGGGTCCACCTCAAGCCCAAGCCGGGCAGCCAGGTGCACGAAGCCGCGGCGCACTATCGCCGCTGATCGACGCCTTGCACTGGCGAGATCCCTGTCGCGCCGGGCCTGCACCGCTGCTTCTCTTCCAGCTCAGGTCCCCGGCCGCGCCATCGGCTTGGGATCGGTGATCTCACCGCCAGGCTGGGCGCGCCCGGCCATCTCGGCGCCGGCATCGGGCGCCAGCTTGCTCATCGTGTAGACCGAACTGGCCGAAATCAGGCCGATGGTGAGGAAGGCGAAGGTGAAGTTGATCGGTGCGCCGGTGGCCTGCCCGGTGGCCAGGCTGGCCAGGCTCAGCGCATGGCCGCCGACGGTGACGCCCAGGGCCAGCGAGACCTGCTGGATCATCGCCGCCAGGCTGGTGGCCTGGCCCATCCGCGCCTGGTCCACCTCCGAATAGATGATCGCGTTGAGGCTGGTGAACTGCAGCGAACGGAAGCAGCCGCTGACCAGCAGGATCGCGACCATCAGCAGGTACGGCGTCCCGGGCCGGAACAAGCCATAGGTGCACAGCATCAGCGAGGCGGCCACCGCGTTGAACACCAGCACCCTGCGAAAGCCGAAGCGCTTGAGAATGCGCGCGGCGAGGGTCTTCATGAACATGGCCCCGGCGGCCGAAGTAAAGGTCACCGCGCCGGACTGCAGCGGATTCAGACCGAAGCCCAGCTGCAGCATCAGCGGCAGCAGGAACGGGATCGCGCCGATGCCGATGCGAAACAGCGAGCCGCCGATCACGCCGATGCGATAGGTCGGCAGCTTCAGCAGTCCCAGGTCGATCAGCGGATGCCGATATCGCCGCGCGTGCCGCACGTAGGCTGCCAGGATCGCCACGCCGGCGGCCACGCACGCCACGGCGGTCCAGGTGCCGACCATGTGCCGGCCCAGCGTGGCCAGGCCGAACATCGACAGCGCCAGGCCCGCACCGGACAGCACGAAGCCGGTCCAGTCCAGCGGCTTGACCTCGCCCTTGAGCAGCGGGATGTACTTCCACGCCAGCCAGATGCCCAGCGCCCCAATCGGCAGATTGATCAGGAAGATGAAACGCCAGTGGCTGTAGGTGGTGATCAGCCCGCCCAGCAAGGGCCCCAGGATCGGCCCCAGCAGCGCCGGGATCGTCAGCCAGCTCAAGGCGCGCACCAGGTCGGCCTTGGCCACGCTGCGCAGCAGCACCAGCCGGCCCACCGGCACCATCATCGCCCCGCCCATGCCCTGGATGAAGCGCGCCAGCACCAGCCATTCCAGCGAAGTGGACACCGCGCAGCCCAGCGAGCCCAGCAGAAACACCCCGATCGCGCTCATGAAGGTGGGCCGCGCACCAAACCGGTCCGCCACCCAGCCGCTGACCGGGATGAACACCGCCAGCGCCAGCAGGTAGGCGGTCAGCGCCATCTTCAGTTCCACTGGCTCCACCGCCAGATCCGCGGCCATGGCCGGCAACGAGGTCGCGATGGCGGTGGAATCCATGTTCTCGATGAACAGGGCCGTGGCGACGATGAGCGGGAGCAGGCGTTCGGGTTTCAACGGAACCGGTGGGCAACAGCAAGGAAGGAGAAATGTTCGCGCAAGCGCCCTTGGCGCCACGTGAGCCGCACCGGCACGCCGCCCCGATCAATCCGATCGCCGACACCGGCTAATGTCAGGCCAGGCCGTACCGGCGCGGGATCGCCGGCGGCAGCCGGTCGCCAGGGTCGATGTCCAGCGCGGTCACCCTCCAGCACCTCGTGCAAGGTCTGCTGGGCACGGCGCCCGCGCCGCCTCGTCCGGCGCCGGCTCCCAGCCGAACACGCTGCGCCCGCCATAGCGATGCGACTGGCGCCGCTCCTGGTCCAGGTAGGCATCCAGCGACGGTCCGCCGGCGTGCGCTTCCAGCTGGCGCGCCTGCGCATCCAGCCGCGCGATCGCCGCGAGCTTTTCCTCGTTGCCCAGCCTGGCCTGCTGCACGGCGGTCCTGAGCACGCCGATGGTGTGGTCCAGCACCGCGGTCGGCACCGGAAACGGATGCCGGTCCTTGCCGCCATGGGCCAGCGAGAAACGCGCCGGATCGCTGAACCGGCACGGCGTGCCGTGCAGCACTTCGGCCACCATGGCCAGCGCGCGCACGGTGCGCGCACCGACCCCGGGCACCTGCAGCAGTTGCGCGAAGTCTTTCGGGCCCTGTTCGGCCGCGGCGGCCAGGCTGCCATGCAGGCGGCGCAGCACGATGTCCTGCGCGCGCACGTCGTGATGATCAGGCAGCGACAGATGCGGCTGTACGGCCGGGTCCCACGCCTGTGGCTCGGGCCAAGCGGCTGGCATGGCGAACAGGTCGCCGGTGACCGGCACCGCCGCCTTGGCCCGCGCCCGCGCGGCGCGCCTGCTCGCAGCGGCCGAGGGCGTGGCCAGGTGCGCATATTCGCGCGCGATTTCCTGCGGGCCCAGCGCCTGCAGCAGTTCCACCTGCGCCGCGCGCGCGCCGGCCGCACGCCGGTCGGCCAGGTTGACGATGTTGCCCTGGCGCGGCCCATCGATCGCCGCATGCGGGGCATCGACGAAATCCTTCAGCCCCTCCGACAGCCAGTGATAGCGGCGCGCCTGCCTGCTGGCGGTGTTCATGCCCTGCTGCACCACCACCCAGCGGCCTTCGTCGCTGACGATGAAGCCATGCAGATACAGATCGAACCCATCCTGCACCGCGGCGCTGTCCACCTTGGCCACCAGCCGGCTGGCGCGCGCCAGTGCCGCGCCATCCACGCCGGTGCGTTCGCCCACCGCCAGCAGCTCCTCAGGCGTGGCGCGCGAATGCCGGCCGCGGCCGCCGCAGACATGAATCCCCAGTTCGCCCGACAGCGGCGCCAGCCCGCGCTTGAGCGCGCCGATCACGCTGGTGGTGATCCCCGAGGAATGCCAGTCCATCCCCATCACCGCACCAAGGGACTGGAACCAGAACGGATGGGCCAGCCGGCGCAGCAGTTCGTCGCGCCCGTAGCTGTGAACGATGGCCTGGCACATCACCGCCCCCAGCCGGGTCATCCGCTGTCCCAGCCACGCCGGCACGCGCCCGCCATGCAGGGGAAGATCGGCGCTGCCGGCGCGGCGGGTCATGGAACGGCTCTCATCGCGCAACCCTGGCCCATGCCCATCTCAGCACCTGAGACGGCAGGCCAGGTGCATCAGGCAAGCGCCAAGATCGGCACGTTGCCATTGCGGCTCTCGCGCACAGACTGCGCGACCCGCGTTCACGTCCGACGCCGGCCGCGGCCCCCGGCTTCACTCAAGATTCTCGCCTCCGCTGCCGATAATGAAATCAGTTCCCATCACCACGCGCCACAACCCATGCCCTCGATTCCCGTCTGTCGCGCCTGCCGCGATGGGGATGCGCTTTCCCTGGACATCACGATGGCCTTCCAGCCCATCGTCGCGGTCTCCAGCCGCGTGGTCTTTGCCCACGAAGCGCTGGTGCGCGGGGCCCATGGCGAAGGTGCTGCCCAGGTGCTGGCCCAGGTGACCGCCGACAACCGCTACGCCTTCGACCAGGCCTGCCGGGTCAGGGCGATCGAGCAGGCCGCCGCGCTGGCACTGCCGGCGCTGCTGTCGATCAACTTCATGCCCAACGCGGTCTACAACCCGGCGCACTGCCTGCGCGCGACCGTGGCGGCGGCCACCCAGCACGGCTGGCCGCTGTCCTCGATCCTGTTCGAAGTGACCGAGCAGGAGGTCATGCGCGACCCGGCCCACCTGCTGGACATCCTGCGCACCTACCGCGACGTCGGCCTGAAGACGGCCATCGACGACTTCGGCGCCGGCTACTCGGGCCTGAACCTGCTGGCCGACTTCACCCCGGACCTGCTGAAGCTGGACATGCACCTGGTGCGCGGCATCGACCAAGACCGCAAGCGCCAGGCCATCGCCCGCCACGGGGCCGCGCTGGCCCTGGAGCTGGGCATCGCGGTCATCGCCGAAGGCATCGAGACCGCCGACGAATCGCGCGCGCTGCAGGATCTGGGCATCGACCTGCAGCAGGGCTACCTGTTCGCCCGCCCGCAGCTGGACGGGCTGGCGCCGATCCACTGGCCGGCCTGAGCCTGGCCTCGGCAGGCGCTGTGCTTCAACCCAGCGCCGATGCGCATCGTTTCAATACACCAGCGTCTGGATCGCATACGCCGGGATTTCCACCTGGGTGGAGGCATCGCCGAGGTCGTCGTTGTAAGTGATCGCGTTGTCCGAAGCCTTCATCGCCAGGTTGGCCAGCGGGTTCGTCCTGGTTATGGCCGGACTTAAAGCTCAGGCGTGGTCGCCTCAAGGATTCGCATCGATTCTGCGTTCTTGCGCTTCCACTCTTCCTGTTCGTTCTTGCTCATCGTATTGCCGATGGACATCTGCGGGATCTGGTCTACCTGCCGGGGCGGGGCGGCCAGTGTCGCCTCGGTTGATCGCTGTAGCGGTGTAGCAGCCACCTGTAACGCCATGGGACGCTGGCTGGGCGCGACACGCTGCGCGCCCTGCGCACTTTGCGGGCCAATGCCCGCGACGGTCTTGTGCATCTGGCTCAGGAACACCTGGATGCAGACCAGCATCACGATCAAACCGAAGGCCGCGACGAGCAGCTTGGCGCCGAATGCACCCAGCAGGGATGTCAGCGGACCGGAACTACGCCGGCGCGAACGACGTGAACGGCCGCCATAGCGAATGCGGTCTTCAGCCGCACAAATCAGGCGCGAAGCTGCGTTCTCGATCAGCCGATGGGCCATCGGCGCGCTGGTAGCAGGCACCACATGCTGACGCCGCGCCATGGGCTGATCGGCGCGCGACGGGGCCGGGGCCGGCACAGTGGGTGACCCCGGCTCGTCCAACAGCGGGCCCAGCATCTCCCGCGCGGCCTGGCCATCGATCAGCGTGATCTGCGGCAACGCCTGGGCTTTCTCCCAGGCTGCGCGCGTGAACTCGCCACTGGTCACCAGGATGGCGCCGGTCGCCCCTTCAGTGAGCATCACGCCGAGCAGCTCATGCATCGGGTTGTGGGTGACCTGCTTGGCGTTCCAGTGTTTGCACTGCACGACCACATAGCGGCCATCACGACGTAGCTTCAGGTCGATGCCGCCGTCGCTTTCCGCACCCGACAAACCGGTGCCGACATGCTCAACGGTGTAACCCTGCGCGCGGTAGTAATCGGCCAGCAGCGTTTCGAACTGCTGCCACGACACCCTCGTCAATGCGTCGGTGCGCCGCTGGCGCACGTTCTTCAGACCTGCCATGGGTTTCCCCTGTTCCTTGTGGCCGCTGCCCCCGGCGGTACGGAGGATTTGATACCCGAAGACCGGCAGTGCGCGCAAGCATCGGGGCCCGGAGCGTGCGCATCGATGTGATCATGGGCCGACCAAACCCGCCTCGCGCTGTGCGCGCACTGCCAGCACGGGCACCGTGTCGATCCGGACCACGTACCCGTACAGCGCCCGGTAGCAGCACGCATCTGGACCGATTACCAACTCACGCTCGTGCCCGCTGACCAGGCGCCAACAAGGATTGGTGTCTGGCATGCTGATCGCCTGGGTGATCTCGGCCACCGGGCAGCACATGCGCGGCCTCATGGCGCTGCAGGTGATCGGCGATCCGCGCCAGATCCCTGCCCGCCTCTGGCCAGCTCGATGCCGCCATTGTTGCCGCGTCACCAGGCACCTGGCTGGTTGGCCCTGCAAGCCGGTTCTCCCGCACGTCGCCCCGAGCGATGATGCCGGCATACCCAGCTTCGGCAACGGCGTCGAACTCCGCGCGGGGCACGATCGTGGATGCCACGATCATCGGCACACCGAGCTCACGTCAGGTCATGTCGTTCAGCCCTTCCCGGGAGGGTTCAACCCGCCGCGGAGACGGTCGCTTCCGCGGCTTGGCGCTGCAGCCCCTGAGTCAGCTGGCGGATGTCGTTTTCGTCCAGGGTTTCCCGCACCAGCAGCTCGCGCGCGCAGCGCTCCAGCACCGCGCGATTGGTCTCCAGGATCCGGTATGCACGCGCGAACACGCCCATCACGATCTCGCGGATGGCCTGGTCGATGCGCGCCTGGGTCGATTCGGCCACTTGCAAGCCGCCGTGCGCCAGCTCGGGCGCGTCGAGGAAGCGCGGCCGCTGCGCCTCGTAGGCGACATAGCCAAGTCCCTCGTCCATGCCGAAGCGGGTGATCATGTCGCGGGCGATGTCGGTGGCCCGCGCCAGATCGTCTGCAGCCCCGGTGGAGAGCTCGCCGAACACCAGCTTCTCCGCGGCGCGCCCGCCCAGCAGCACCGCGATCTTGTTTTCCAGATCGGCACGCGTCATCAGAAATCGGTCTTCGGTGGGGCGCTGCAGCGTGTAGCCCAGCGCGCCGATACCGCGCGGGATGATCGAGATCTTGTGCACCGGGTCGGTGCCCGGCAGCGACAGCGCCACCAGCGCGTGGCCCATCTCGTGATAGGCCACCGTTTCGCGCTCCTTGGGGTTGAGCACCCGGCTCTTCTTTTCCAGGCCGGCCACGATGCGCTCGATGGCGGTGGTGAAGTCCTGCAGCTCGACGGCCTGCGCCTTGCGCCGGGTCGCGGCCAACGCCGCTTCGTTGACCAGGTTGGCAAGATCCGCGCCGGAAAAGCCGGTGGTCAGCGCTGCGACCTGTTCAAGATCGACCTCGCTGGCCAGGGTGATCTTCTTGACATGGACCTTGAGGATGTCCCGGCGGCCCTTCTTGTCGGGCCGGTCCACCAGCACCTGGCGGTCGAAACGACCGGCGCGCAACAGCGCCTGGTCGAGGATTTCCGGACGGTTGGTGGCGGCCAGGATGATGACCCCCACCGAGCCGTCGAACCCGTCCATTTCGGTGAGCAACTGGTTGAGCGTCTGCTCGCGCTCATCATGCCCGCCCATCGGCCCGCCGGCACCGCGCGCGCGGCCGAGCGCGTCGAGCTCGTCGATGAAGATGATGGCCGGGGCCTGACCGCGGGCCTGTTCGAACAGGTCGCGCACGCGCGCGGCGCCCACCCCGACGAACATCTCGATGAACTCCGAGCCGGAGATGGAAAAGAACGGCACCCCGGCCTCACCGGCGACCGCCTTGGCCAGCAGCGTCTTGCCGGTGCCGGGCGGACCCACCAGCAGCACGCCCTTGGGGATCCGCGCCCCCAGGCGGCCATAGTCCTGCGGGTGTTTGAGGAAATCGACGATCTCCACCAGTTCGGCCTTGGCTTCGTCCACGCCGGCGACATCGGCGAAGGTGACGCCGGTGTTCTTCTCCACGAAGACCTTGGCCCGGCTCTTGCCGATGCTCAAAAAGCCCCCCATGCCCTGCTTGTCGGCAAAGCGGCGGAACAGGAAGAACCAGACGCCGAAGAACGCCACCGCAGGCAGGATCCACGACAGGATGTCCCGCAGCCAGGTGTTTTCCACCACGCGGGCGTAGCGCACGTCGTACCTGGACAGGCGATCGGCCAGGTCAGGTTCGACCCGGGTGGCGACGATGGTGGTCTTGCCCTGGCTGTCGGGCGATTTCAGGCGGCCGGTGACGGTGCGGTCGGACACCAGCACCTCGGCGATGCGCCCTTCGTCCAGCGCCTTCTCGAATTCGCTGTACGGCACCGATTCGACCGTTTTGGCCACTTGCCAGTAGTTCTGCAGCATCAGCAGGAACACGAAGGCGAAGATCCAGTAGCCGACGTGCCACTGATTTTTCTTTTCCATGAGCGGTCTTCCTCGAAGAGAGCTTGCCGCCGGGAATCTGCACAGCCCGGCAGGTGGATCACCTGCTCTCCAGGGCGATGATATCGCCATCCCGGCAGCGCAACGTGACCCGATGCACCCGCCGGACTGGCGGTTTCAAACGCAGCTTCGCTGGTGCTTTTTTGCCATGGTCCCTCTTTAGCGGATGAGCTGGATATCCAGGCCCAGGCTCAGCCCGGACCAGGCCCGGTCCGCGGTAAGAATGGGTCGTTGGCGTTCCATCGCCAGCGCCAGACAAGCGCGATCAGCCAGCGACAGGCCGTGGTGACGTGTTTTATCCCACAACAGGGCGGCGATTTCGGCCTGCTCCTGCGTGAACGGCATGAAGATGACGCCCGCCTCCGCGAATTCCTGCCGCATCCCGGCGATATCGACCTGACGGCGCAGGGATTTCTGCACGACTTCCGACCAGTTCACCGCGCAGACCATGGCGCCCGCCAATGCCGACCAGACCCGGTCGGCCCCTGGCTCGTCGTGCAGAAACGCCAGCAAACTTGATGCATCAAGGACCAGCGTCACCCCTCCGCCGCCTCCTTCGCTGCCTCGGCGCGACGCTCGGCGATCAGCTCATCCACCAGACTGACCTCTTTGGGAATGTGGCGAAACCGATCCTGGAGCCGTTTCTCGATCGCCTCGCGCCGCTCCAGGACCAGCCTTTCGCCCTCTTGCCGGGCGATCAGCCGATCCCCCGGCTTCAGGTGCAGCGCCTTGCGCAGCGCGGCGGGAATGACCAATCGCCCTTGCGCGCCGACCTGGACTTCGTTGTTTGAAGGATGTATTGCCACATCGCCCTCTATCGTGCCCACCGAAATTAAGTGTGGCACATGCTCACGATCCGTGCGAGAAATTTCCGCTCGGCTGATCCGCCAGCCTTGTTCTCTTCGCGCTGCTGCTGCATATCGCAACAGATGCCCGGGCACGCTGAAGCAGCCGCTCATGGCAGCAGCGGCAAGCCAAGCTCTTGCAGAAACGCGTTGTGCCTGTTTTTGGCGGCGCGCAGTTCGCCATCAAGTTTCACCAGCTCGGCATGGGTCGCGGCCAAATCGATGTCCGCTTCCGAACCGGCAGTGCTGACGTAGCGCGAGATATTGAGGTTGTAGTCGTTGTCGATGATCTCCTGCATGGACACGCGGCGCGCGTACCGCTCGATCGGCTCTTCAGGCCGTTGCTGGTAGGTCTCGACGATCCTGGCGATGTCGCTGTCGCCCAGCTGGTTCTGCCGTTTGCCCTTGGTGAAGTGCTCGGCGGCGTTGATGAACAGCACGTCGTCCGGCTTCTTGCACTTCTTCAGCACCAGGATGCAGACGGGAATGCCGGTGGAGTAGAACAGGTTCGGCGGCAGGCCGATCACCGTGTCGATGTGCCCGTCGGTGAGCAGCTTGGTGCGGATGTCTGCCTCCTTGCCACCGCGGAACAGCACGCCGTGCGGCAGGATGATGGCCATGACGCCGTCGTCCTTGAGGTAGTGCAGCCCGTGCAGCAGAAAGGCAAAGTCGGCCGCACTCTTGGGCGCCACGCCGTAATTCTTGAATCGCGGATCCTGGCTTGCCTCGTCTTTGGGTTCCCAGCGGTAGCTGAAAGGCGGATTGGCCACCACGGCATCAAACTGCGGCTTCTTCGCCGGATTGGTTTCGCGCAGCCAGTCCCAGTCGTTCTTCAGCGTGTCGCCGTGGTAAATCTCGAACTCGGTGTCCTTCACCCCGTGCAGCAGCATGTTCATGCGCGCCAGGTTGTAGGTGGTGATGTTGGATTCCTGCCCGTAGATGCGGCCGATGCTGCCGCCGGCGGCGGTCATGCGGTGGCGCACGTTGAGCAGCAGCGAGCCCGAGCCGCAGGCGAAATCGAACACGCTGTCCAGCTTGCTGCGCGTGCCGGTCTTTGGCTCCTGGCTGTCCAGGGTGACGATGGCCGAGAGGATGTTGGAGATCTGCTGCGGGGTGTAGAACTCGCCCGCCTTCTTGCCGCTGCCTGCCGCGAACTGGCCGATCAGGTATTCGTAGGCATCGCCCAGCGTGTCGCTGTCGGTGGAGAATCGCGCCATGCCACGCGCGATCTCGCTGATGATGGCGCACAGTTTGGCGTTGCGGTCGGAGTAATTGCGTCCGAGCTTGTCAGAGGCGAGGTTGATCTCCGAAAACAGGCCCTGGAACTTGCTCTCGAACGACTGTTCCTCGATGTACTTGAAACCGCGCTGCAACGTCGTCAACAGGTCGCCGTGCTGAGTCTTGGCCAGATGGACGATATGGTTCCAGAGGAAATCCGGCTCGATGACATAGTGCGCCTTGCGTCGCATCTGCTGCTCGAATGCAGCCACATCGGCGGCGTTTTCTGCATACCAGACCGACAGCGGCGTCTTGCCGGCATTGCCGATGGCGTTGGGGTCCGGGTAGTCCGATCCCAGCTCCTTCCGAGCCGCCGCTTCGTAGTTGTCCGAGAGGTAGCGCAGGAACAGGAACGAGAGCATGTAGTCGCGGAAGTCGTCCGCGTCCATGGTGCCGCGCAGTTGATCGGCGACGGCCCACAGGGTCTTGCCGAGTTGTTTCTGGTCGTTTTCGGTCATGGTGCCGAATCCCTGTCGGTCTTGGTCTGGCTGCGCAGGGTATCGGCGGAAATCCGCACTGTTTGGCCGTCACGCACCACGATCAGGTCGGTGCCGGTCTGGATCGCCGTCTTGCGTGCCAAAGCGGCTGCACGGCGCAACGCCGTCAGCGAAGCACGCAGATCCGGATCGCTGGCCTGGGAAATATCGCGCGGGTTCATCACTTCTGGCTCCAGTCAAGCAGGGCGGGCTCCTCGCCCCGCGTTATCGTACAAAGCCCAGGCGTCCACTTCCTCTTTGTAGATCGCCTCCAGGTTCCGCAGTCCGGCATCAAAGCGGCGCCGGATCACCTCGTCGGGGATGTCATGGCCGCCCTGACGCACGCATCGCCACACGGGCGATGGCAGTGCCTGCATCGGGCAGGCGCAGGAAGAACAGGCTGACGTGGTATCCCAATCCACGCCAGCGCCGGATGTACCGCCGGTAGCCGACGCCGGAAAGCGTGGTTTCGAACGCGAAGCTTTCACCGCGGGCAGCGCTGGCGTTGATCTCCTCCAGCATCAGCCGCCCCGCCCTCACCGCCGCTGCGTCCGGTGCGAAGGGCGACAAGCCTGCCGCGATCAGGTCGGCATTGATGAAGCGCGGGCACTGCGCCTCCTCGGGAAGAAACGAACGGGCGAAGGTGGTTTTTCCGGCGCCGTTCGGGCCGGCGAGGATGAGGATCTTCTTCCCCATGCGGCGACGACTTCCCGCGACGGGAACAACTGCTGCATCAGGCCCTGCTTGTGGGTCTTGAGGGCGGCGAGCTGGTCGGTTTCGGCGGCGATCTGTGTGTCTAAGGAGGACAGGCAGTCGGCAACTACCTTCTGCTCGGAGCTATCGACTGGGATCCAGATATCGATTCCAGAAAAATCCTTCTTATTAATAATCGCAAGAGTCGAAGATGCCGGTATCGACTTTATCCATGGCGTCAAATTCGCTAAAGCGTAGTAAACGAACTCATTGCTGATTGTTGGAAGTGTTACGACAGAGTTGATCTGCTGATTTGTGATGCTCGGGCGCACAGTGATTGCCATCTTCCCTATTGACGCAATGCAAGTATACGTAATGCTACCTGCAGGCAATACTTTCAATTTTGGCGTCGCGACAACGGTTCTCTGACTTGATCTTTGGTATTTATTATTTTCGCTGATATCAGTCGGAGTGATAAAAAGAACATCTCCACCCCATCGCTCGGCATCAGTCGTGCTTGGCGTCTTTCCCGTGACTATTTCACCCAAATCGCAAAGTGGTAGTTTCTTCCACTCCGGCGCATCGCGGAACTCGGGGAAGCGGAGGCGGGGGCGGGTTTCGCCTTCGCGGGGGAAAAGCTGCTGCATCAGGCCGCGTTTGTACTTCTTCAACGCCGCAACGATCCGCCCCTGCGCGGCAATCACCTCGTCCAGCGAAGTCAGGCAGTCGGCGATCTTTTGCTGCTCGCCAGATTCGACGCTTGGAAAGAAAACTCGCCGCTCCTTCAACACAGAAAAATGGCGTTTGTAGTCTTCCATTACTAACGGTTGGTGGTTGAGCGAATGGAACAAGTATTCGATCGCAACCACTGGTTTGGCTGCCAGTATCTTGATGCCATCTGCGCCTTGCGCGAACGGCATCTCAACCAACTTTATGGCGCAGGTATGGTCGCCAAAGACGATAAGTGGCAGCGGCTCTTCCACCAGGGCCTGCGCGTCGTCAGTCCATCCACAGATCGCGTCTTGGGATTGGTCGACGATTGGAAACTTGCCCGTCGCCAGATAGCTCGACGATGGCAACTTCGACGGCGGGCTGACCGTCTCGATCAACTCCCCCAGCTTTTTTTCTTTCCACGCCTCAGCATTCCGAAACTCCGGAAACCGCAGCCTCGGCACCGCCGTTGAGTTTCCCTGCTTCGCCATCATCAATCCTCGTATGCCTTGAGCCCGGCGATCTCACGCCCACCGGCCCGCTTCTTCAGCAATGGCAGCAGATCGCCCATCAGCGCCAGCTCCTTCTGCGTGCGCGCCTTCCAGCCCAGGTCGAGCGGTGCCAGCAGCTCGGTGAGCTGTTCGCCATCGAAGATGCGGCGGGCCAGGATGGCATCGACGAAGGCCTGCAGTGCGGTCACGGGCAGGCCGTGTCTTTCCGACAGCGCGGCCATGTCCTGCGCCGCCCTGTCCTGCTTGAAACGTTCGTAGCCGGCGCGGATGGCGGCCTCGTTGAGCCCTTCGCCGGCCTTGAGGCCGCGCACGTACTCGCTGATGTCCTCGCGTTCGTCCATGAACTTGGCATCAGAGGCGATCAGGCCGATCAGCTGCTCGCGGCTCATGCTGGCCTTGCCGGGGGTCTTGGCCGAGTAGTCGGCGATCAGCTTCATGATGTAGTCGTAGTCGATGGTGCTGGAGGCAAACAGCACGAACTCGAAATCGAGCTGGTCGATCTGTTCGTTGGCCGCCCCGTCCTTCTGCCCTGACGACTTTGCCTGCTGGGCGCGCAGCCGCTGCGCGGTCTCCAGATAGGCGCCGCGGAAGGCGTTGTGCTCATCGCGCGGCAGGACGGCCTCGATCTGCTGCTTCTGCTCCTCGTCCAGGTCGGTGTACTGGTCCAGCTGCACCTTGAGCTTCTGCACCTGCTTGAAGTGCTCGACGAAGGCGGCGCGGGCCGCATCGCCCTTGAGGTTGGCGACGTCGCCCGCCTTGCCGGTGAGGCCCTGCGAGGCCATGAAGCGGTCGAGCCTGTCGCGCGCGTCCTTCAGCCTGTCGATGACCACCGGCGCGCTGTCCACCAGCCAGATTTCGCGGGCGGTGTCGGCCTTGGCGCCGGAGAACAGCGCGATGGCCGCGTCCACTTCCTTCTGCTGGCCGCGGAAGTCGAGGATGTTGCCGTAGGGCTTGGTGTCGTTGAGCACGCGGTTGGTGCGGCTGAACGCCTGGATCAGGCCGTGGTGCTTGAGGTTCTTGTCCACGTACAGGGTGTTGAGGTACTTGCTGTCAAAGCCGGTGAGCAGCATGTCCACCACGATCACGATGTCGAGCTTTTCGCGGCCCTTGTGCGGCAGGTCGGCGTTGGGGAACTGCTGGTCCTTGATGCGCTGCTGCACGTCCTGGTAGTAGACGTCGAACTCCTCGATGCGATGGTTGGTGGAAAAGCGCGCGTTGTACTCGGCGATGATGGCCTTGAGCGCGTTCTTCTTGGCCTCGGGGTCGTGCCGGTTGTCCGCTTGCTCCTGCGGCAGGTCTTCCTGCAGTTGCCTGACATCGGCGCTGACGTCGGCCGGCGGGGAGAACACCGCGGCGATGTTGAGCGGCTGCCAGTGCGGGTCGGCCTGTTGCTTCTCGGCCTGCGCGGACTCGAACAGCCTGAAGTACTCGATGGCGTCGTTGATCGACGCGGTGGCGAGCAGGGCGTTGAAGCGGCGCCCGCCGGTGGCGGCGTCGTGCTTGGCCAGGATGGCGTCGACGATGGCGCGCTTGGCCAGCGTTTCGCCGGGCGTGGGCGGCCGTTTGCCGTCGGGCCCGCCCTTCTCAGGCTTGTAGTAGTCCACGTGGAAGCGCAGGACGTTGCGGTCTTCGATGGCGTGGGTGATGGTGTATTCGTGCAGGGAGTGCTGGAACAGGTCCTGCGTGGTCTTGAGCGTCTGTTCCTCGCCCTCGATGCGCTTGTAGCTGGCGTTGGCCTCGAAGATCGGCGTGCCGGTGAAACCGAACAGCTGGGCCTTGGGGAAGAATTCCTTGATGGCCTGGTGGTTGTCGCCGAACTGCGAGCGGTGACATTCGTCGAAGATGAAGACGATGCGCTTGTCGCGCAGCGCCGCAAGCTGCTCTCTGTGGCTGGCAAGACCACCCTTTTCGCGACCTTTGTTGCGCCTGCTGTTTTCGTCCAGCGCCAGGCCGAGCTTCTGGATGGTGCAGACGATGACCTTGTCGGCCGCATCGTCGGAAAGCATGCGACGCACCAGTGCGCCGGTGTTGGTGTTTTCCTCGACGCAGCCTTGCTGGAAGCGGTTGAATTCCTCGCGGGTCTGGCGATCAAGGTCCTTGCGGTCCACTACGAACAGGCACTTCTCGATGGCGGGGTTGGCCTTGAGCAGGGTGGAGGCCTTGAAGCTGGTGAGCGTCTTGCCGCTGCCGGTGGTGTGCCAGATGTAGCCGTTGCCAAGGTTCTTGTCGATGCACTCGACGATGTTCCTGACCGCGTAGATCTGGTAGGGCCGCATCATCAACAGCTTCTGCTCGCTGGCCACCAGCACCATGTAGCGGCTGATCATCTGCCCCAGTGTGCACTTGGCCAGGAACGCTTCGGCGAAGGCGTCGATGCCGTTGATCTTGGTGTTGTCCGGCGCGGCGTACTGGTAGATCGGCAGGAACCGCTCGTCGGCGTTGAACGCAAAGTGGCGCGCGTTGTTGTTGGCGAAGTAGTAGGTGAAGTCGCGGTTGCTGACGATGAACAGCTGGATGAAACACAGCAGCGTGCGGGTATAGCTGTTACCGGGATCGTTCTTGTACTCGACGATCTGCTCGATCGCCCGGCGCGGGTTGATGCCCAGGGTCTTCAGCTCGATCTGCACGGCAGGCACGCCGTTGATGAGCAGCAGCACGTCGTAGCGGTGGTAGCTGTAGTCGGTGTTGATGCGGAACTGGCTGGCGACTTCGAAATCGTTCTTGCACCAGTCGTTGATGTTCACCAGCGTGTAGTTGAGCGGGGTGCCGTCGTCGCGGGTGAACGCGTTGCGGTGGCGCAGCGTATGGGCGGCCGTGAACACGTCCGGGGTGACGATCTCATCGAGCAGGCGCTGGAACTCGGCATCGGTCAGGCTGACGCGGTTCAGCGCCTCGAATTTCTCGCGGAAGTTGCGTTCCATGGCCGCACGGTCGCGGATGTCAGGTCGCAGGGTGTACTTGAGCTCGCCGAGCTTCTCGATCAGCTCCTGCTCGATGGTGCTTTCCTTGACGTGCATGACAGCCTCGTTCCCCGGACGAGCAGCACAGTGCCGTGAGAGACATCCAGGCCGCATGGTTTGAGCCGCGAGTTTACCGGCTGCCTCGACTCCTGAGCCATCCACGCCGCGCCAAGGCACGCGAAAAGCAGGGGCCTCGCGATGCGGGGCCCTTGTTTGCGGCGGTTGGCTGAAAACTCAGCGCTGCTGCTGCTTCAGCCTTGCCGGATCTTCGGCAGGCGTCAGACGCGCAGCCGGGCGCGGGTCTGGACGCCGCTCATCGCGCGGGTTCGCCGCCGGCATGCGGCTGGGCCGAGGCCAGTTCCGGATGCCAGAGCTCGTGGGTGTCCACGCGCACCAGCAGGATCGCCTGCAGGGCCTGCACCCGCGCCAGGGCCTCGGCCAGCTGGGCCTGGCGCTGGTTGCGCTGGGCCAGCAGGTACTCGCTCAGGGCGGTCTCGCCCAGCTCCCAGGCGCGGCGGGTGCGGGTGCTGGCGGCGGTCTGGGCGGCCAGGGACTGCTGCTGCAGTTGCCACTGCACCATGCGGTCCTGCGCGGCCTGGGCGGTGGCCCATGCCGCCTGCTCGATCATCAGGCGCACGGCATCGGCGTCGGCTTCGGCGGCGGTGGCGTTGGCGCTCTCGGCGGCGGCCTGTGCGCTGCGATAGGTGCTGCCGATCGGGATGCTCAGGACCAGGCCGATGGCGCGTTCGTCGTTGCTGCGGTCGGACATCACCCGCACGCCGACGCTGGGGTCGGGCCGGCGGTCGGCGCGGGCACGCGCGGCGACCAGCGACTGCCGGGTGGCGTCCTCCATGGCGATGCCGATCTCATGGCTGCGGGCGATGATGAGTTCGCGCCAGGACCGGACGTCGCCGGGCAAGGCCACCGGTTCGGGCAACGCCGGGGCCCGTTCCGGCAGGGGAATCTGCGGGAATTCGGCGGCCAGCGCCTGCCGGGCGGCGATCGCGGCGGCGCGCGCGCCGAGCGCCTGCACCGCCAGTTGCGCGCGCTCGGCCTCGAACAGCTCCAGGTCGCGCTGCGCGGCATCGCCCAGGGCCACGCGGCGTGCCAGCGCATCGCGTTCGCGGACCAGCAGCGCCTGCTGGGCCGCGGTTTCCTCGGCGGTGACCGAACTGCCCAGCCAGCCCATCCACAGCTCCAGCAGGCGCCGCGCCGCCTGGTGTTCGGCATCGTCCAGGCGCAGATCGGCGGCGCTGCGGGTGTGGTCGCCGATCTGGCGGTCCAGCCGGGCCTTGCCGGGCAGGCGGATGCGACGGCTGAGCAGGGCTTCCCATTCGCGGAAGTCGCCGTCGGCGTCGGTGGTCCGGTATTGCGGGATCACGCTGGCCTCGAATTCATGGCTTCCCACCGACAGCGCACGGGCATTGGCGGTGGCCGCGCCGGCCCGGGCCATGGCCGCGCGCACGTTCGGCTGGGCCTCCAGGGCGATGCCGACCAGGTGTTCGGGCGGCAGGTAATCCTGGGCCAGCGCGGCGGCCGGCAGCGACGCCAGCACGGCCACCAGCAGGCGCTGCAGCGGGCTCATGCCAGCCTCCCGGAGGCGATCACCGGCTCAGCCCACCAGCGCACCTCGGTCGATGCGACCCGCGCGTGCAGCACGGACAGCACCTCATCCAGGCGCGCGTATTCGATCACCACCCACAGCACGCGGCGCTCGACCCGGCCGCGCACCCGTTCGCTGGCCGAGGCGCGGCTGAAGTCGCTGGTGTGGCCTTCGGCATGGAACAGGGTGAAGCCGGGAAGCGCCGGGCCGGCGAGCAACGCCTCGGTCACCGCATCCTCCAGGCTGGGCGGAAACACCAGGTTCAGGCGGACCAACCCGGCCCCCGGTGTGGCCTGGCGGTGCGCAACGTGGTCTTCGCCGGGCAGGCTCATGGGTGCAGTTCCGTGCTGGGCGCCGCGGGCGTGGACGGCGGTCGGGACGCCGGCGCCGGCGGCTGGCCGTAACGGCGGTACATCACCGGCAACAGCAGCAGGGTCAGCGCGGTGGAGGTCACCAGCCCGCCGATCACCACGATCGCCAGCGGACGCTGGATCTCCGAGCCCGGGCCGCTGGCCAGCAGCAGCGGCACCAGGCCGAAGGCGGTGATGGTGGCGGTCATCAGCACCGGGCGCAGCCGGCGCCAGGCGCCCTCGCGCACGACATGTTCGAGCGGATGGCCGAGCGCGTGCAGCTGGTTGAAATGCGACACCAGGACCAGGCCGTTGAGCACGGCGATGCCGAGCAGCGCGATGAAGCCCACCGAGGCCGGCACCGACAGGTACTGCCCGGCCAGCCACAGCGCCAGGATCCCGCCGACCATCGCGAACGGCACATTGCCCAGGATCAGCAGGGCCTGGCGCACCGAGCCGAAGGTCATGAACAACACCAGAAAGATCAGCCCCAGCGCGACCGGCACCACCAGCCCCAGGCGCGCGGCGGCGCGCTGCTGGTTCTCGAACTGGCCGCCCCAGGCCAGCCGGTAGCCCGGCGGCAGCGGCACATCGCGCGCGACCGCAGCGCGCGCCTCCTCGACGAAGCCGACCAGGTCGCGGCCGCTGACGTTGGACTGGATCAGCGAGAAGCGCGAGCCGTTCTCGCGCCGCACCTGGACCGGCCCGGAGGTCGAGGCGATCGTGGCCAGGGCGGCCAGCGGCACTTGCCCGGCATCGCCGCGGGCCAGCTGCAGCTCCCCGAACCGCGCCGCCGAACCGCGCACCTGTGCATCGCCGCGCACCAGGATCGGGGTGCGCCGGTCGGGCTCGATCACGATGCCGGCCGGCACCCCTTCCAGCTGCGCGCGCAGCTCGTCCTGCACGTCGGTCACCGCCAGGCCGGCGCGTCCGGCCGCCTGTGCATCCACCTTCACCTGCAGGTACTCCACGCCGTCGGTGGACTGGGTCAGCACGTCCTGCGCGCCGGGAACCCGCTCGACGGCCGCGGCGATGCGCTGGGCCAGCTCGCCCAGGGTGGACAGATCCGGCCCGAACACCTTGATCGCCACATCGCCGCGGCTGCCGGTGAGCATCTCCGACACGCGCATCTCGATGGGCTGGGTGAAGCCGAAGTCCAGGCCGGGGAAGGCGGCCATCTGTTCGCGGATGCGGTCGGTGAGCCAGGCCTTGTCGTTGACCCGCCACTGCTCGCGCGGGGCGAGCTGCATGAACAGGTCGGTCTCGTTCAGGCCCATCGGGTCCAGGCCCAGCTCGTCCGAGCCGACCCGGCCGATGCTGTGCTGCACCTCCGGCACGTTGGCGGCGATGGCCTTTTCCACTGCCAGATCGATCTCCAGCGAACGCTGCAGGCCGATCGAGGCGGGCTTCTGCAACTGCAGCAGGATGTCGCCCTCGTCCATGGTCGGCATGAAGGTCTTGCCGGTGCCCAGGTAGGCGGCGGCGCCAAGCACCAGCGCGACCACCGCCAGCGCCACCGCGCGCCCGGGATGGCCCAGCGCCTGCTCCAGCAGCGGCCGGTACAGCCGGTCGGCCTGGCGCATCAGCCACGGTTCGCTGTGCGCGCGCTCCTTGAGCAGCAGCGAGGCCAGCACCGGCACCAGCGTCAGCGACAGCAGCAGCGAGGCGCCGAGTGCGAACACGATGGTCAGCGCCACCGGTGCGAACAGCTTGCCCTCCAGCCCCTGCAGGGTGAGCAGCGGCATGAAGGTCAGGCAGATGATCAGGATGCCGGCGGCCACCGGCGTGGCGACCTCGCGTGCGGCCGCGAACACCCGGTGCACGCGCGGCAGGTGGGCGCCGGGCGCATCGGGGGCCAGCCGGCTGACCGCGTTCTCGACCACCACCACCGCCGCATCGACCAGCATGCCGATGGCGATCGCCAGGCCGCCCAGGCTCATCAGGTTGGCGCTCATGCCGGTCAGGCGCATCAGCAGGAACGTGCCCAGCGTGGCGAAGGGCACCATCAGGGCCACCACCAGCGCGGCGCGGAACTCGCCCAGGAACAGCAGCAGCAGGATCACCACCAGCACGGTGGCTTCGATCAGCGCGTGCTCGACGGTGCTGACCGCGCGCGTGATCAGGGTGCTGCGGTCGTAGAAGGGCACCACCTTGACCCCGGCCGGCAGGCTGGGCGCCAGCTCGTCCAGGCGCGTGCGGATGGCCTGCACCAGGGTCGAGGCATCGGCACCGCGCAGGGCCACCACGATGCCCTCCACCGCCTCGCCGGCGCCGTCGCGGCTGACCGCGCCATAGCGGGTCAGCGCATCGGTGCGCACCTGGGCTACATCGCCGATCCGCACCGGCGCCGGGCCGGGGCGGATCACGATCCGCGACAGGTCCTCCAGGGTGTGGATCGCGCCCTCGGCGCGCACGATCAGGGTGTCCTCGCCGGCATCGACGCGGCCGGCGCCATCATTGCGGTTGTTGCGCCCGATCGCGTCGATCACGTCGCGAAAGTGCAGCCCGGCCGCCGACAGCCGCGCGCGATCGGGGATCACGGTGAAGCTGCGCGCCTGGCCGCCGAGCACGTTGACGTCGGCCACGCCGGGCAGCGTGCGCAGCGCCGGGCGCAGGGTCCAGTCGAGCAGGCTGCGGCGTTCGGCCAGGGACAGCCCGCCGCCCTCGATGGTGAACATGAACACGTCCGAGAGCGGCGTGGAGATCGGCGCCAGGCCGCCGCTGACGTCGGCGGGCAGGTTCGGCGCGACGTTGCCATAGCGCTCGGCGACCTGCTGGCGGGCCCAGTAGATGTCGCTGCCCTCGGCGAAGTCCAGGGTGATGTCGGCGATGGCGTACTTGGCGGTGGAGCGCAGCATCACGCCCTGCGGCACGCCCAGCAGCTCCATCTCCAGCGGCGAGATGACCCGCGACTCGACCTCTTCCGGGGTCATCCCCGGCGCCTTGAGGATCAACTTGACCTGGGTCGGCGAGATGTCCGGATAGGCATCGATCGGCAGACTGAGGAACGCGGCGACGCCGGCGCCGGCCAGCGCGACGGCAGCCAGCAGCACCAGCACGCGCTGGCGCAGCGAGAATTCAATGAGCCGGGAAAGCATGGCTGGCGTCACTCCGCCGGGATCAGCGACTTGAGCAGCGCCGTGCCGCGGGTCACCACCTGCGCGCCGGGACCGAGCCCATCGGCGCGGACGATGCTGATGGCTTCATCGCCGCCGAGCAGTTCCTGCACCGGCACCGCGCGGAAGTGACGGCCATCGCGCCGGTACAGCACCTGGCCCTGTCCGGAAGGCAGCAACCCGGCAGTGGGCACGGCCCAGGTGCCGGCCGGGGCCGGCAACAGCAAGGTCACGCTGAACTGCTGGCCCGCCGCGTAGCCGGCCGCGGGCGTCGCATCGTCCACCCGGGCACGCACGCGCAGGCTCTGGCTGGCCGGATCGGTGTCGGCGCCGACCGCGACCACGCGCGCGCTGCCACCATCGGGCAGGCGCACTTCCAGGCCTGGCGCCAGCGCATTGCGGACCCGCACCGGTGCGGTGAAGGTCACGTCCAGCGGGCCGGGCTCGGCGATGACGAAGGCTTGCTCCAGCGCCGCCAGCGCCTGCCCGGGGGCGACCATCCGGCGCAGCACCGTGCCGGAGATCGGCGCCAGCAAGGCGTATTCGCCGGGCTGGCCGCCGGTCGCGGTGCCCACGTGCGACAACGCGCCCTCGGCCTGGCGGCGCGCACCTTCGGCGGCGCTGGCGCGGGCCTGGCTCTGCTCGTTGCGCGAAGCGGCGATGATGCCCTCGGCCAGCAGCGCCGCGTCCCGGCGCGCCTGCTGCGAAGCCGCCGCCGCCTCGCTGCGTGCCCGGGCCAGGTCGGCCTGCGCGGTCAGCAGGTCAATGCTCTGCAGCCGTGCCAGCGGCTGGCCCTTGCGCACCGAGCCGCCTTCGTCGACCAGGATGCGGGTGACCACCCCGGCATACGGCACCGCCACCTGCGCGCTGGCCTCCAGCGGCGCGGCGGCCTGGGCCGGCAAGCCGGGCAACGGCAGCTCGGTGGCGGCCGCGACCGCGGCGCTTTCGATGCCCAGGTTGCGGATCTGGGCGTCGGTCAGATCCACGCCGCCCTCGGCACTGGCGGCCGGCGGCGCCGGCGCAACGCTGTCCGGCGCACGCGAAGGCCACAGCCACACCGCGAGCACCGCGGCCAGCACCACCGCAGCGGCCAGCCAGATCAGCGGCCGGCGCCGGCGCGCCCGACCTGGGGGAGCCGGGCTCATGGCCGGACCGCCGCATGGGGGCTGCGGGCCTGCACCGGAAAACCAATGGACAAGTGGCGCATCGAGGTCGATCGGACATGGACGGGGACCGACATCCTGCCGAGCCAAGCTTTGGCCAAGCTTTGGTGCGGCGCGATCCGCCGCTGCGGCCGGCCCTGCCCGGCGCGGTCTACAGCGCTACAGCGCCGGCCACGGCCCCAGCCGCACCGACAACCGGCCGCCGTCCAGATCGAAGCGCAGCGGCAGCGCCAGCGCCTGGGCCAGGCCATGGGTCAAGGCCAGGCCCAGGCCGGCATGGTGCGCGGTGCCGCCTTCGGGATGCTTGCGCCAGAACCGATGACCGAAGTGCTCCAGGTCGGCCGCCTCCAGGTCCGGCGCGGGGTTGTCGATGATCAGCAACCAGCCCGCGCTTTCGCGGCGCACGCGGCACACCACCTGCCCGCCTTCGGGCGAATACTCCAGCGCGTTGCGCAACAGGTTGGACACGATCCGCTCGACGATGCCCAGATCGCTCTGTACCCAGGCCGACGGTGGCAGCTCGGTGTGGACCGTGATCGCGCGCGCCAGCGCCAGCTCGTGCAGGGCCGCGACCAGCCCAGCGACCAGGTCGGCCAGGTCCAGCGGATCGGGTGCGATCGCAGCCTGGCCGGATTCGAGCCGGGCCAGCAGCAGCAGCGCATCGACGCTGCGCTGCATGCGCGTGCTGGCCTGGACGGCCGCGCGCAGGCTGCGCCGGGCCTGGGCCGGATCGGCATCGGCCAGTGCGGCTTCGGCGCTGACGCGGATCTCGGCCAGCGGGGTGCGCAGCTCATGGGCCACGTCCCGGGCAAAGCGGCGTTCGCGTGCGATCGCCGCATACAGGCGCTGCAGGCCGGTGTTGAAGGCCTCGGCGAAAGGTTTGAGCTCGCTGGGAAAGTCGTCGCCGATGGGCTGCATGGGGGCTTCGGCGTCCAGCGCCGCGACCCTGGCGCCGGCCCGGTACAACAGGGTAATCACATGCCGGACCACCAGCAGGCCCAGGCCGACGGCCAGTACCAGGGCCAGCACGATCCCGCCCAGCAGGGCGAAATGAATGCGCCCCTCGGTGCGGTCCCAGTTCTCGCGCTCGGTGGCCACCACCAGCACCCGCGGCGCGGCATCGGACGAGCGCGACGGCAGGCGCGTGGCCAGCGCCCGGCCGGCATGGCCATCGGGCAGCACCAGGTCGAAATAGCGCGGCGTGCCGCTGCCTTCGGGGCCCATCGACAGCGCGCTGCCGGCGCTGTTGGGTGACAGCAGCAGGCTGCGGCCATGGGCATCGAACACGGTGAAGAATTCGGTGTGCCGCTCGGACTCGTACTCGGGCATGAGCCGTTCCAGCTCGCGCAGGTCCTGCTCCTGCAGCACCCGGCCCACCGCCCCGGCGCGCTCCAGCAGCGCCAGGTCCATGCGCTGGTAGATCTCCCGGTCGATCCAGTAATCCAGCGCCAGGAACAGCACGCCGAACACGCAGCCGATGCTCAGCGCCAGGCCCACCGCCAGCTGGCGATGCAATGACCAGGAGGGCGGCGAGCCTGCGCCCGGCGTCGATGGCGCGTTCAAGGCAGGTGCGTCTTCAACGGCTCATCGAAAACATAGCCGAAGCCGCGCCGGGTCTGGATCAGATCGCCGATGCCATGGCGTGCCAGCTTGGTGCGCAGGGTGCTGACGATGACCTCCACGACCTTGTCCGAGGCATCACTGCGGCTGTCGTAGAGATGCTCGAAGATCTGGGTACGGGACAGCGTGGCACCCTGCCGACGCAACAGCAGTTCCAGCAATCCGTATTCCTTGGGGGTCAGGCGCAGGTCCTGCCCACGCCAGCGGGCGGCGCGCGCGCGCGGGTCCACTTCCAGTTCGCAATGGCGCAGCACCGGCGCGTCGCGTTGCGCGGGGCGACGCACCAGCGCGCGCAGCCGCGCCAGCAACTCGTCCAGCGCGAAGGGCTTGACCAGGTAATCGTCGGCACCGGCGTCCAGCGCATTGACCCGGTCATCGACCAGCTCGCGCGCCGACAGCACCAGCACCGGCGCGGCCCCGCTCTCGCGCCCCATCTGGCGCAGCACGCCGAAGCCGTCCAGTCGCGGCAGCATCAGATCCAGGACGATCGCGTCGTAGCGATAGCGGTGCAGGAATTCCAGCGCCGCCACGCCGTCGGCCGCGATGTCGCAGGCATAGCCCTCCTGGCGCAGGCGTCGATCCAGTGCCTCGGACAGGGTCTGGGAGTCTTCGACGATCAGGATGCGCATGTCGCGCTCACCCCACCAGGAACTTCTGCAGCCGCGCCGCGCCTTCTTCCAGCCGTCCCAGCTCGCGCGAGGCGAAGCACCAGCGCAGCCAGCCTTCGCCGGCGCTGCCGAAGGCGCTGCCCGGGGCCAGGCCCAGCCTGGCTTCGACCACCAGCCGCTTGGCCAGGGCCAGCGAGTCGTCGTGGCCCTGCACGCGTAGCAGCACGTACATGCCGCCATCGGCGGGGATGACCTGCACCCCGGGCAGCGGCGCCAGCGCCTTGACCAGGGTGTCGCGGCACTGCCGCAGATGCGCCACCAGCGGTGCCACGGTGGCCGCGTTGTCGATGGCGGCCAGGCCGGCGCGCTGCACGAATACCGGCGCGCACGAAGTGTTGTATTCGATCAGCACCCCGACCTGGCGCACCAGCGACGCCGGCACGACCAGCCAGCCCAGCCGCCAGCCGGTCATCAGGAAGGATTTGGAAAAGCTCTGCACCACGATCAGGCGATCGGCGGCCTGCGCGATGTCCAGGAAACTCGGCGCGGCCGTGGCACCGGGCACGTAGTACAGGCGCTCATAGACCTCGTCGGCCAGGATCCAGGTGCCGGTGTGGCGGCAATGGTCGAGGATGCGCTGCTGCTCGGCGCCGGTCAGCGTCCAGCCGGTCGGGTTGTTGGGCGAACTCAGGATCAGCAGGCGCGTGGCGGGGGTGATCGCGGCCAGCAGTTGCTCGATCTCCAGCTGCCAGCCATCGGCGGTCGGGGCCAGGCTCACCTCGCGCACCTGCGCGCCGAGCAGGCGTGGCTGCCAGACCAGGTTGGGCCATACCGGGGTGATCACCACCACTTCGTCGCCGGCCTCCAGCAGCAGCTGGTTGGCGATCATCAGCGCATTGACGCCCGAGGAGGTCACCGCGATGCGGTCGGCGCCGATCGGCCCGTGCAGCGCCGAGGCGTAGCCGGCGATGGCCTGGCGCAGCTCGGGCAGGCCGAGGTTGTGCGAATAGAACGTCTCGCCGCGCGCCAGCGCCGCGGTCGCCGCAGCGGTGACCTCCGGCGTGGTGGGCATGTCCGATTCGCCGAACCAGAACGGCAACACGCCGGCCACGCCGAGACCGGCATTGGCCACTTCGCGGATCTGCGATTCGGGCATGTGTGCAACGAGCGGGCGGATGCCCAGGGGATTGCTCATGTGGGGCCTGCTGTAGTGGGCAAGTTGAACGCTCGCCGGGCCAAGGCACGATTCAGACGAAGGCCAGGCGCCAAGTCAAACGCAAGCCGGAACTGGCCAGGAAGAAGCCCCGGCTCCCGCCGGGACCTCTGCGGCGTCGGTCCAGCGTCAAACGTCAGGCAAACGGATCCTGCAGCACCATCGTGTGGTCGCGGTCCGGGCCGGTGGAGACGATGCTGATCGGGCAGCCGGCCAGTTCTTCCAGCGCGCGCAGGTAGGCGCGGGCGGCGGCCGGCAGCTTGTCCCACTCGGTGATGCCGTGGGTGTTCTCGCTCCAGCCGGGGAACTCCAGGTACACCGGGGTGATCTGGTCCCAGCCCTGCGCGTCCAGCGGCGCGTACTCGGTGCGCTTGCCACGGTACTGGTAGGCGATGGCGATCTTCAGCTTGTCCATGCCGTCCAGCACGTCCAGCTTGGTGATGCACAGGCCGGAGATGCCGTTGATGGCCACCGCGCGCTTGAGCGCGACGATGTCCATCCAGCCGCAGCGACGCGGGCGTCCGGTCGAGGCACCGTACTCGGCGCCGCGGTCGCGGATGCCCTGGCCGATCTCGTCGTCCAGCTCGGTCGGGAACGGGCCACCGCCCACGCGCGTGGCGTAGGCCTTGGCGATGCCCAGCACGTAGTCGATCGACTGCGCGCCCACCCCGGTGCCGGCCAGTGCGCCGCCAATGGTGGTGTTGGAGCTGGTGACGTACGGATAGGTGCCGTGGTCGATGTCCAGCAGCGCGCCCTGGGCACCTTCGAACAACACCCGCTTGCCCTGCTTGCGCAGGTCGTGGAGGATGCCGGCCACGTCGGATTTCATCGGCTCGACGTATTCGCCGAAGGCCAGGGCTTCGTCGTAGGTCTTCTGGAAGTCGACCGCGTCGGTCTTCAGGTAATGGGTCAGCACGAAGTTGTGGTAGTCCAGCGCGGTGCGCAGCAGTTCTTCCAGCTGCCTGGGATAGCGCAGGTCGGCCACGCGGATGCCGCGGCGGGCGACCTTGTCCTCGTACGCCGGGCCGATGCCGCGGCCGGTGGTGCCGATGGCCTTGCCGCCGGCGGCCTTCTCGCGGGCCTGATCCAGGGCGATGTGGTAGGGCATGATCAGCGGCGCGGCCGGGGAGATCTTCAGGCGCGAACGCACTTCGACGCCCGAGGTTTCCAGCTCGTCGATTTCCTTCTTCAGCGCCGCCGGGCTGATCACCACGCCATTGCCGATCAGGCACAGCGCGTCATCGCGCAGGATCCCGGACGGGATCAGGTGCAGCACGGTCTTCTTGCCATTGATGACCAGGGTATGGCCGGCATTGTGGCCGCCCTGGAAGCGCACCACCGCGCCGATCTCCTCGGTGAGCAGATCGACGATCTTGCCCTTGCCTTCATCGCCCCACTGGGCGCCCAACACCACCACTGACTGACCCATGACCGGTACTCCTGTTCTTGTTGCGGCCATCGGGGCCGCGGACCTGGACCGCGCTGCCCGGGACCGGCGTTGCGCACGTGGGCCGGCACGCCGTCGGGGCATGCCGCGTGCGGCGCCGTGCCCCGGGACACGGAAAAAGCCGGGGGGTGCTTCTGGTGGGAAGCGCCCGGCCGGCTTTTGTGCATTATCCGGGTTTTCGGCGGCGCGGACCACCGCGGAACCTGGTGACGCAACGCGGCGCGCCCAAGGCGCCCGCGCCACTGGATCAGCCGATCAGATGATCAACGATCACTCTTCATGTACTGCAGGAACGGATCGTTCTTGTCCAGCACGATCACCGCATTGCCGTCGGAGAAGGAATTGCGATACGCCTCCAGGCTGCGATAGAAGGCGTAGAAGCCAGGATCGGTGGCGCTGGCCCTGGCATAGAGCTGGGCGGCCTGGGCGTCGCCTTCACCGCGCAGGCGCTGCGCATCGCGCTCGGCCTCGGCGGCGATCACCACCTGCTGGCGGTCGGCCTCGGCCTTGATCGTGCGGGCCTGTTCCTCGCCTTCGGCGCGCAGGGCGCTGGCCACCTGCTGGCGCTGGGCACGCATGCGGTCGTAGACCTCGCTGAGCACCTTGCTGTCCTGCGGCAGGTCGATCTGCTTGAGGCGGATGTCCACCAGCTGCATGCCGAGGTTCTTGATCGCCGCGTTGATCCCCTTGAGCTGGCCGGCGATGATCTCGCTGCGGTCACCGGAGACCAGCTGGGTCAGCGTGCGCGAGTTGATCTCGTTGCGCAGCGAGTTGGTGATGATCGGCGCCAGGCGCTTGTCGGCCACGTCCTCGAGCCCGCCGGTGGCGCGGTAGTAGGCACGCACATCGGAGATGTAGCCGATCGCGAAGAAGTCCACCGACACGTCCTTCTGCTCGCTGGTGAAGTAACGCTCGGGGGTGGTGTCCATGATCCGGAAACGGCGGTCGAACACCCGCGCGGTTTCCACGACCGGCAGCTTGAAGTGCAGGCCCGGCTTGAGGTCGGCGCGGACCACGCGGCCCAGGTTGAGCACCATCGCGGTCTGGTCTTCGCGCACCACGAACACCGAGCCCATCAGCGCCAGCAGGACGGCCACGATCAGGGCCACGGTCGCGGAAGTCTTCATGGGCGGGCCTCCTCGCGGCCGCTGGGTCGGGCCGGACGCACGATGTCGCTGCCCGAACTGCCGGCGGCGTTGCTGCCGGTGCCCTCCAGCGGCGGCAGATAGGTCTCGGCCGGCAGGCGCGGCAGGCTGGTGGCCGGTGGCAGCTGGGCCTGGGCGTTGCCGTCCATCGGCACGTAGATCAGCTGGCGAGCGTCGCCGCCCACGACCTTGCGGTTGTGCGCCAGCACCTGTTCCAACGTCTCCAGCCACAGGCGCTTGCGGGTGGTCTCCGGGGCGGCGGCGTACTGCTGCTGCAGCAGGGTGAAGCGATCGCCATCGCCCTGCGCGTTGGCGATGGCGGCCTCCTTGTAGCCCTGGGCGGCGGTGCGGGTGCGCGCGGCTTCGCCACGGGCCTCGGGCACCACGCGGGCGGCATAGGCCTGGGCCTCGTTGACCAGACGCTCGCGGCTCTGCTGGGCACTGTTGACGTCGTCGAAGGCCGGCTTGACCTCATCGGGCGGGCGGGCGTTGGGCAGGGTCAGGTCGGTCACGGCCATGCCGCTGCGATAGGCGTTGAGCGCGGCCTGCAGGCGATCCTTGGCGGCGATGGCCAGCGGCCCGCGCTTGTTCAGCACATCCTCCAGCGTGGCCCGGCCGACCTGCTCGCGCACCGCGCTCTGCGCGGCCTGGGTCAGTACCTGGTCGGCCGCGGCGGTGCCATACAGGTACTGGCGCGGATCGTCGATGCGGTACTGCACGTTGACCGTGACATTGACGATGTTCTCATCGCTGGTCAGCACCGGCAGGGTATTGCTGAAGGTCTGGATGGTGGTGACTTCCACTGTGCGCACGGTCTCGATGGGCCAGGGCCACTTGAAGTTGGGGCCGGGCTGCATGATGCGGGCGAACTGGCCAAAGCGCAGGACCACCCCGCGCTGCTGCTCGCCCACCAGCTGGAAGCTGCTGAAGGCCAGGACCAGGACGACGATCAGCCCGATCCAGCGCAGCGGATTGCTGCCACCGCCACCGGCCAGCAGGGTGCGTAGCCGCTCCAGCAGGTTGTCCGCGGCGCCGCGGCCTGGCTTCCAGGAATTGCGTCCCCCGCCCGATCCGCTGCCGCCACCGTTGTCTCCCGAACCGCTACCAGGGGTGTTCCAGGCCATGCCCACTCCAAAATTGATGAGGTGCACGCGCTCCGGTTCCCCGGAACGCAGCGCCGCCCGATTCTACTAGGTCGCCACCGGCATACCCGCTGACAGGCCTGTCATGGCGCTGCAGGGCCGATATTGCAAGCACATCGGCCCGCGCGCCGGGCCGCGCCGACACCGTGTGTCCTGCCGATGGCACCGAACCCGCACGCCGGGACGACATGGGCGCTGGTAGAACTGCCACGTTTTTACCGGAACAGGACCCATGTCGACCCCGATCGAAGACTACGCAATGCTTGGCGACTGCCGCAGCGCCGCCCTGGTCTCCCGTAACGGCTCCATCGACTGGCTGTGCCTGCCCCGGTTCGATTCCGATGCGGTCTTCGCCGCCTTGCTGGGCACCCCGGAACACGGCCGCTGGCTGCTGTGTCCGCAGGACGACCAGGCCACCAGCACGCGCCGCTATCTGGACGGCAGCCTGATCCTGGAAACCACCTTCACCACCGCCACCGGCGTGGTCAGGATGATCGACTTCATGGTTGCCAGTGGCAACGGCCATCCGCACAGCCACCTGGTGCGCTGCCTGGAGGGCGTCCAGGGCCGCGTGCCGATGCGCACCGAGCTGGTCCTGCGCTTCGGCTATGGCCGCATCGTGCCGTGGGTGACCGAGGACGACGATGCGCTGCGGGCCGTGGCCGGTCCCGATCAGGTACTGCTGCGCACGCCGGTGGCGATGCAAGGCCGCGACCTGACCTCGCAGTCCGATTTCACCCTGGCCGCCGGTGAATCGACCTGGTTCGTGCTCAGCCACGGCGCCTCGCACCTGGAGCGCCCACCGGCGCTGGAACCGCAGGATGCGCTGGAGGCCACCCTGGCCTTCTGGGAAGACTGGTCCGCGCGCTGCGCACCGGCCGGGCGCTGGAGCGCGCAGGTCAGGCGCTCGCTGGTGGTGCTCAAGGGCCTGAGTTACCTGCCCACCGGCGCGATCGTCGCCGCGCCCACCGCCTCGTTGCCGGAAAAGATCGCAGGCCAGCGCAACTGGGACTACCGCTACTGCTGGCTGCGCGACAGCAGCTTCATCCTGCTGGCACTGATGAACGCCGGTTTCCGCCATGAAGCCGGCGCATTCCGCGACTGGGTCAAGCGCGCGGTGGCCGGCACGCCCGACCAGCTGCAGGCGCTGTACGGGGTCGGCGGCGAACGCCGGCTGCAGGAATGGGTCGCCGACTGGCTGCCCGGCTATGAGGGCTCGGCCCCGGTCCGGATCGGCAACGCGGCCGCGTGCCAGTTCCAGCTGGACGTCTACGGCGAGCTGATCGCGCTGTTCGAGGTGGCGCGCATGCGCGGCATGAAGGTCGGCAGAGATGGCAACCAGCTCGAGCGCGCCTTCCTGCAGGAGCTGGAGGCCCGCTGGCAGGAGCCGGACGAAGGCATCTGGGAAGTGCGCTCCGAACGCCGCCATTTCACCCATTCCAAGCTGATGGCGTGGCTGGCCTTCCATCTGGCCTCGCAGAATGACCAGAGCGGCTTCAGCCAGGAAGATCGGCAGCGCTGGCAGGTGCAGGCCGAGCAGGTCCATGCGCAGATCCTGCAACGCGGCCTGCACGCCGACGGCTACTTCGTGCAGAGCTACGACAGCGATGCGCTGGACGCGGCCCTGCTGCTGATGCCACTGGTGGGGTTCCTGCCGGCAGACGATCCGCGGATCGTGGCCACGGTCGAGGCGATCCAGGCGCAACTGACTGTCGATGGCCTGGTCCAGCGCTATCACACCCACGACCACGCCGATGGCCTGCCCCCCGGCGAAGGCACCTTCCTGGCCTGCAGCTTCTGGCTGGTCGAGGCGCTGGTGATGATCGGCCGTACCGAGCAGGCCACCGCGCTCTACGACACCCTGCAGGCCCTGTGCAACGATGTCGGCCTGCTGGCCGAGGAATACGACCCGCGCAGCAAGCGCATGCTGGGCAATTTCCCGCAGGGGTATTCGCACGTGGCGCTGGTCAACGCCGCCTACCGTCTCAACGACGCCCACAACGCCAAGCGCACCAGCGCGGAGGTTCATGCATGAACGATACCCCGTCCCCCGGCGTGACCGACTCCTCCGCCCTGGCGCCGCCGTGCGTACTGGTGCTGTTCGGCGCGCGCGGTGATCTGGCCCGGCGCCTGGTGATGCCGGCGCTGTACAACCTCAGGCGCGCCGGGCAGCTGGACGAGCGCTTCGCCATCGTCGGCTTCGATCACGGCGACATCAGCGAGGCCGCCTGGCGGCGCATGATCGGCGATGCGCTGCGTGGCCAGGCCAAGCGCGGGGGCGGCGAATTCCAGGCCGACGGCATCGACGAGGACACCTGGCGCTGGTTGTCCAGACGCATGTACTACCAGCGCGGCAGCTTCACCGTGGCCACGGACTACCGCGCGCTCAAGACGCGCCTGGCCGAGCTGGACCACAGGCACGGTACCCAGGGCAATGCGCTGTTCTACCTGGCCACCGCACCGCGTTTCTTTGGCCAGGCGGTCAGCGAACTGGGCCGCGCCGGCCTGGTCAAGCAGGCGCAGGAGGGCCCATGGCGCCGGGTCATCATCGAAAAACCCTTTGGCCACGACCTGGACAGCGCCCGCGCGCTCAATGCCCAGATCGGCAAGGTGCTGAGCGAGGACCAGGTGTTCCGGATCGATCATTTCCTGGGCAAGGAGACGGTGCAGAACATCCTGGCGTTCCGTTTCGCCAACGGCCTGTTCGAACCGGTCTGGAACCGGGACCGCATCGACCACGTGCAGATCACCGCCGCCGAGACGATCGGCGTGGAAGGCCGCGGCAGCTTCTACGAACCCACCGGCGCACTGCGCGACATGGTGCCCAACCACCTGTTCCAGCTGCTGGCAATGGTGGCGATGGAACCGCCCAGCGAGTTCACCCCCAAGGCGATGCTGCGCCGGCGCTCGGAAGTGATCGAGGCAGTGCGTCCGCTGGGCCCGGATGATGTGGTGCGCGGCCAGTATGCGGCCGGCACGGTCAATGGCGAGGCGGTGCCGGCCTATCGCGACGAGGACACGGTCTCGCCCACCTCGGACACCGAAACCTACGTGGCGATCAAGCTGGCCATCGACAGCTGGCGCTGGGCCGGGGTGCCGTTCTACCTGCGCACCGGCAAGCGCCTGCGCACCCGTACCACCGAGGTGGCGATCCGTTTCAAGCCGGCGCCGTTGGCGCCGTTCCGGCACACCGCCGTGGGCGGCTACGGACCGGACTGGCTGGTGCTGCACGTCCAGCCGGATGAGGGCATCTCGCTGCAGTTCGACGTCAAGCGCCCGGGCTATCCGGTGGCCCTGGCGCCGGTGCGGATGGACTTCCGCTACCGCGACTGGTTCCCGCAGCAGAACACGGTCGGCTACGAGCGCCTGCTGCACGACTGCATGCGCGGCGAGGCCGGCCTGTTCCAGGACGCGGCCATGGTCGATGCGGCCTGGCGCATCGTGCAGCCGGTGCTGGATGCCTGGGCCAGGCAGCCAGCGGTCGAATTCCCCAACTACGCCGCCGGCAGCGCCGGCCCGGCCGCAGCCGATGCGCTGCTGGCGCTGGACGGCGGACGCACCTGGCGGGTGTTGACGCCGGGCCGCACGCGTCCGCCGCAGCGTGCGCGGCGTCCAGTCGATCCAGGCGCGACGAAGAACAAGCGCGCCCCGAAGGCGGCCGCGGCCGCGCCTGCCAAGGCGCCGGCGAAACGTAACGCGACCAAGGCGCCTGCCAGGCACGCGGCGAAGACCGCGACCAAGGCCGTCACATCGCCGCCCGCGGCCAGGTCGCGCACCGGCAAGCGCGCAAGGTGACCGGCGCGGCCGGCAGACCGCGACGCGGCCCAGTGCCGTACGGCGACGGCTGCACCGCCTCGCCCTGATCCGATCCGATTCCTTTCACGCGAAGGCGCAGCCATGAGCAATCCCGGGACATTGGTGGTGATGGGCGTTTCGGCCTCCGGCAAGACCACGATATCCAACCTGCTCGGCGCCGAGCTGGACTGTCATGTGCTCGACGCCGACGACCTGCACCCGGCCGCCAACGTGGAGAAGATGCGCGCCGGTATCGCCCTGGACGATGCCGACCGCTTGCCGTGGCTGCAGAAGGTGGCCGCGTGGATCGCCGAGCAACGCGCATTGCAGCACCGCGTGGTGGTGTCCTGCTCGGCCCTCAAGCGCCGCTACCGGGATGTGCTGCGCCAGGCCGATCCGGACATGGTGTTCGTGTGGCTGGACGTGGACCGCGCCACCCTGGAGCAGCGCATCGGACACCGGTCCGGCCATTTCATGCCGGCCAGCCTGCTCGATGACCAGCTCGCCACGCTGGAACCGCCAGCGGCCGATGAACGCGCCGTGCGGGTGGTGCCCAAGGGCCCGGTCGAAGGCACGGTCGCCCAGATCATCGCCCAGCTCCCTGCCCTGCGCTGAGCTGAGCTGGTCAATCTTCGTCGGGCCAGCGGACCTGCGCCGCCGGCGCATCGGCACGCGGCATCGGCACGGCAGCCACCGCCGCCCAGACCTTCAGCGCGTCGACCGTGGCGGCCACGTCATGCACGCGCAGGATCATCGCGCCGCGCTGGGCGGCGATCAGGTGCGCGGCCACCGAGCCGGCCAGACGCTCGGCCGGCACCTGGCGCCCGGTGATTTCGCCGATGCTGCGCTTGCGCGAGAGCCCGGCCAGCACCGGCACCCCCAGTTCGCCAAAGCGCTGCAGCTGGGCCAGCAGCGCCAGGTTGTGCGCGGTGGTCTTGCCGAAGCCGAAGCCGGGATCGACCACGAGCTTCTTCCTGTCGATGCCGCTCATTTCCGCGGCAAGGATCCGCTCGGCCAGGAACCGATGCACCTGGCCCACCACGTCGTCATACACCGGCGCGTCCTGCATCGACTGCGGCTGGCCCAGCATGTGCATCAGCACCACCGGCACGCCGAGTTCGGCGGCCGCTTCGAGCGCGCCGTCCTCGCGCAGTGCGCGGATGTCGTTGATCATGCCGGCGCCGGCGGCCACCGCCGCGCGCATCACCGCCGGCTTGAAGGTATCGATGCTGATCGGCAGCGTGGTCTGGCGCGCGAGCCGCTCGATCACCGGCACCACCCGGCGCAGCTCTTCTTCCAGCGGCACCGGCTGCGCGCCCGGGCGGGTGGACTCGCCGCCGACGTCCAGCAGGTCGGCGCCTTCGGCAGCCAGTTGCAGGCCATGGGCGACGGCCGCCTCCAGGGTGTCGTGCGCGCCGCCGTCGGAGAACGAATCGGGGGTGACGTTGACGATGCCCATCACCCGCGGACGGTCCAGACGCAGCAGGCGCCCGGCGCAATCCAGCTGGACCGAGGTGTCGAACATGCGGCGCACTCCGTGGGCAGTTTCAGCGAGCGCGCATGATACGCGTCAGTCGCGCGCGCGCCCGCGCAGGCAGCGACGGCCGCGATCGATCCCGCCCAGCAGCGCCATCCAGCCCGCGCCGATGCCGGCGCCCATGCCCAGCCACAGGCCCATCTCCCCAGTCGCCGCGCCCAGGGCCGCGCCCAGGGCGATGCCCAGTACCAATACCACGATGCCGCGATGGCGTTTCATGTCGTTGCTCCTGTCCGGGCCGCACCACACGCCGCCGTGCGGGGCCCTTGTGGGACAGGACGCATCACGCCGGCCGATGTGACCGCATGCGCGGCGGCCCTCATGGGTCAGCGGCGTTTTTTCTGGCTGAGCTTGAACGCACCGAGCACGGCACCCAGGCCGAGCCCGACCGCCAGGCCGGCACCGATGTCATGCATGGCCGCGCCAAAGCCCACGCCCAGCGCGGCGCCCAATGCCATGCCGATTCCCAGACTCCAACCCGCGCGCTTGTTCATGCGTTCCTCGATCTATCCACCGCCGCAGGATTCGCTCCCTCGACGCGTTCTGAAGCCATGTGGGCATGCACATGGGCGCGTCGCCTTGACAAGGATCGACAGATCCAGTGAAGCAGCTGCGCAAAGTCGCTGCAGGGAAACCCCCGTCTGGACGATCGCAAGCCCTGGCCCGAAACCCCACGATCCAGCACAAACGAAAACGGCGAGCCCGTTGCCGGGAACGCCGTTTCGTGTACCACCGCTGCATCGTCGCCGATGCAGATTTTCCGTGGTAGCGGGGGCAGGATTTGAACCTGCGACCTTCGGGTTATGAGCCCGACGAGCTGCCAGACTGCTCCACCCCGCAACAGAAACTTCTGAAGCGACTACGTCATCTCGAACGTAGATTCATTGGTAGCGGGGGCAGGATTTGAACCTGCGACCTTCGGGTTATGAGCCCGACGAGCTGCCAGACTGCTCCACCCCGCATCAGGAGCGGAATTATGGAGAATTACAGGAAAATAGGCAAGCCCTGTGACACCTTGGCGACTGAATGGATCACAGGCCGAAGGCGGCCTTGCACCAGGTCATCAATGGGTTCCAGGCAAGACCCAGCACCAGCAGGCCCAGCGCGTTGACGCCAAACAGAAACGGCACGACCTTGCCCGCGCGCGGCGCCGGCAATGCGCCAACCGGCTCGTCGAAGTACATCACCTTGACCACGCGCAGGTAGTAGAACGCGCCGATCACCGCGCACACCACCGCCAGCAGCGCCAGCCACATCAGGTCGCCGTTCAAGGCCGCGCGCAATACCACCAGCTTGGCCCAGAAGCCCAGGAACGGCGGCACCCCGGCCAGCGAGGCCATCACGCACAGCACCATGCCGGCCATCCACGGGCTGCGCGAGCTCAGCCCCTTGAAATCGTCGATCATCTCCGCTTCGAAACCGCGGCGCGACAGCACCAGGATCGCGCCGAACGAGGCGGCCGACATCAGCGCGTAGGTGATGCCGTAGAACAGCGCCGCTGCATAGCCCTCGGGTCCACCGCCGGCCAGGCCGAGCAGCAGGAAGCCCATGTGCGACACGGTCGAATAGGCCAGCATGCGCTTGAGGTTGCGCTGGGCGATGGCCACGACATTACCGATGATCAGCGACAGTGCGGCCAGGCCGGCCAGCAACAGCTGCCACTGCGGCGAAGTCGGGCCCACGCCCTGCTCCAGCACGCGATAGGCCATGGCGAAGGCGGCCAGCTTGGGACCGGCGCTGATGAACAGCGTGATCGGCGTCGGCGCGCCCTGGTAGACGTCCGGCAGCCACATGTGGAACGGCGCGGCGCCCAGCTTGAAGGCGATGCCGCAGACCATGAACACCATCCCGGTCAGCAGCATCGGGCGATCGGCAATGCCGGCGATGGCGGCGTTGATCTGCGACAGCTCCAGCGAACCGGTCGCACCGTAGACCAGCGACATGCCGTAGAGCAGCAAGCCCGAAGCGATCGACCCGAGCACGATGTACTTCATCGCCGCCTCGGTCGCCAGGCCGTTGTCGCGGTTCATGCCGACCAGCGCATACGAACACAGCGACAGCAGTTCCAGGCCCAGGTAGACCATCACCAGGCTGCCGGCCGAGGCCAGCATCATCATGCCGGCGCTGGCGAACAGCACCAGCACAGGAAATTCGCCCGGATACAGGTTGCGCTCGCGCAGGTACGGCCAGCCATAGACCAGCGACAGGCCCGAGACCAGCACGATCGCGGCCTTGATCACATCGGCCAGCTGATCGCGCACGAACATGCCGTTGAACACCGTCCTGGCGCCTGCGGCATCCCAGCCGACGTGGGTCACCAGCAGGACCAAGGCGATCGCCAGCACCACCAGGGTCAGGCCGTGGGTGACGACGCGGCGGCGCGCGTCCAGGAACACGTCCAGGATCAGCAGCGCGAAGGCACCGGCAACCACGACCAGCTCCGGAATGATCGGCAGCAGGTCGGTGACGGGGGCGGAGGAAAGCATCGGGGCGGCCATGACGTTGGAGTCCTTACAGCTTGCTGGTGGCGAGCTGCATCGCCAGTTGCGCGATCGACGGCTCGAGCAGGTCGGTCAGCGGCTTGGGATACACACCGATGGCCAGCGTGCCGGCGGCGAACACGCCCAGCACCAGGGCTTCGCGCCAGTTGATGTCCTTCAGTTCGGCGACGTGGCTGTTGGCCACTTCCCCGTACAGCACGCGCTTGACCAGCCACAACGTGTAGCCGGCGCCGATGATCAGGGTCAGCGCCGCGACCACGGCGATGTAGGGATGCTTCTGGAAGCTGGCCAGGATCACCATGAACTCGCCAACGAAGCCGCTGGTGCCCGGCAGGCCCGAGTTGGCCATGCCGAAGAACACGAAGAACACCGCAAACCAGGGCATGACATTGGCCACCCCGCCGTAGTCCTTGATCATGCGCGTGTGCATGCGGTCGTAGACCACGCCGACCAGCGAGAACATCGCGCCGGAGACCAAGCCATGCGAGATCATCTGCACCACCGCGCCCTGCAGGCCCAGGCGCGCGGCATCGCCGTTGTCGTAATCGCGCATCAGGCCGGCGGCAATGAAGGTGCCCAGGGTGACAAAGCCCATGTGCGAGACCGACGAATAGGCGATCAGCTTCTTCATGTCCTCCTGCACCAGCGCCACCAGGCCGACGTAGACGATGCCGATCAGCGATAGCACGATCACCAGCTGGCCCCACTCGTGGGCCGCATCGGGCGTGATCGGCAGCGAGAAGCGCAGGAAGCCATAGCCACCGATCTTGAGCATGATCGCGGCCAGGATCACCGAGCCTGCAGTCGGCGCCTCCACATGCGCGTCCGGCAGCCAGGTGTGGAACGGGAACATCGGCACCTTGACCGCGAAGGCGATCAGGAAGGCGAAGAACAACCAGGTCTGTTCCCTGGCCGTCAGCGGCAGGATGTACAGATCGGCGAACTGGAAGCTTGCATGGCCCAGCTCGCCGCCCTTCATGTACAGGTAGATCAACCCGACCAGCATCAGTACCGAGCCGAGGAAGGTGTACAGGAAGAACTTGATCGACGCATAGATGCGGCGCGGGCCGCCCCAGATGCCGATGATCAGGAACATCGGGATCAGCATCGCTTCAAAGAACACGTAGAACAGGATCGCGTCGGTGGCACTGAACACGCCGATCATCATGCCTTCCAGCATCAGGAAGGCGGCCACGTACTGGTTGACCCGCTTGTCGATCGCCGTCCAGGCGCCGATCAACGCCAGCAGCGTGGTCAGCGTGGTCAACACGATCAGCGCCACCGAGATGCCATCGGCCCCCAGCGCATACCAGATGTCGAAGGCCGACACCCAGGCGTGCTTCTCGACGAACTGGATCTCGCCGCTGCCCCACTGCAGGTGGGTCAGCAACGGAATGCTCGCCAGGAAGGTCAGCAGCGCGACGATGAGGGCCAGCCAGCGTGCGGCTTGCGCGCGTCCGGCCCCCATCGCCAGTGCCAGGGCACCGCCGAGGATCGGCAGCCAGATCAGAATGCTCAGCAGGTTCGACACGTGTTCGTATCCGTACAGATCAGCGCCAGTACGTCATGACTGCGGCCAGCAGTGCAATCAGGCCGAGGATCATGGCGAAGGCGTAGTGGTAGAGGAAACCGGATTGGGTGCGGCGCAGCAGCTGCGAGGCCAGCTCGACCACCCGGGCGCTGCCGTTGACGAAGAACCCATCGATGATGCGCGTATCGATCCAGCGCGAAAGCTTGCCCAGTTGGACACCGCCAGCGGCGAAACCGTCGATCCACAGGATGTCGAAGCCGTACTTGGCCTCCAGGATCTTCACCAGCACCGAGAAGCGCTGGCGCAGCCTGGCCGGCCATTCCGGCGACAGCACCAGGTACAGCAGCGCGGCCAGCACGAAACCGAGCACGGTCAGCGCGAACGGCCAGGCCCAGATGCCGTGCAGCGCAAACGCCACCGGACCGTGGAATTCCTCGGCCAGCGCCCCGACCGTATCGCGTGCAGGCTCGTAGAAATCAATGATGCCGGTGAAGAAGCCCACCTCCTGTCCAGGCACTGCCGCCTCGGCGTGATGCCCCGCCCAGTTGGTGCCGAACAGCATCGGGCCGATGGTGAAGAAGCCGATCAGCACCGAGGGGATCGCCAGCAGGATCAGCGGCACGGTCACCACCCACGGCGACTCGTGCGGCTCATGCGCGCCATGCCCGTGCTCGTCATGGGCGTGATCGCCATGGGCCTGCACGCCGCGATCATCGGCGTGCACCTGTGCCTCCGCATCGGTGTGCGCGGCTGCGCCGTGCTGCGATTCCTGCGCGACATGGGGATCGCGGAAGCGTTCAGCGCCGTGGAAGGTCAGGAACAGCAGGCGGAAGCTGTAGAAACTGGTCACCAGCACCCCGCCCAGCACCGCCCAGTAGCCGTAGGAGGCAACCCAGCCGTGCGCCTGTTGCGCGTGGTGGCCGGCGGCCTCGATGATGGTGTCCTTCGAGTAGAACCCGGAGAAGAACGGCGTGCCGACCAGGGCCAGGGTGCCGATGATCATCGTGACGTAGGTGATGGGCATGTACCTGCGCAGCCCGCCCATCCTGCGCATGTCCTGCTCGTGGTGCATGCCGATGATCACCGAGCCGGCGCCCAGGAACAGCAGCGCCTTGAAGAAGGCATGGGTCATCAGGTGGAACACGCCTGCGCTGTACGCCGACACGCCCAGCGCCACGGTCATGTAGCCCAGCTGGGACAGCGTGGAGTAGGCGATCACGCGCTTGATGTCGTTCTGGACGATGCCGATCAGGCCGGTGAAGAAGGCCGTGGTCGCGCCGATGAACAGCACGAAGTCCAGCGCCGCCTGCGACAGTTCGAACAGCGGCGACATGCGCGCCACCATGAAGATGCCGGCGGTGACCATCGTCGCGGCGTGGATCAGGGCCGAGATCGGGGTCGGGCCTTCCATCGAGTCGGGCAGCCACACGTGCAGCGGCACCTGGGCCGACTTGCCCATCGCACCGATGAACAGGCAGATGCAGATCACCGTCGAGACCTGCCACGGATGACCCTCGATCAGGGTCAACGACATGTTCTTGAGCATCGGCGCGCTGGCGAACACCGCGCTGTAGTCCAGCGTGCGGAACCACAGCAGCACCGCGGCAATGCCCAGCAGGAAGCCGAAGTCGCCCACCCGGTTGACCAGAAACGCCTTCAGGTTGGCAAACACCGCGGTCGGGCGCTTGAACCAGAAACCGATCAGCAGGTAGGACACCAGGCCCACCGCCTCCCAGCCGAAGAACAGCTGCAGGAAGTTGTTGCTCATCACCAGCATCAGCATGCTGAAGGTGAACAGCGAGATGTAGCTGAAGAAGCGCTGGTAGCCGTCGTCGTCGGCCATGTAGCCGATGGTGTAGATGTGGACCAGCAGCGACACGAAGGTCACCACCACCATCATCATCGCGGTCAGGCGATCGACCATGAAGCCGACGTGGCCATGGAAATTGCCGATGTCGAACAGCGTGTAGAGGTTTTCGTTGAACGGCGCCGCACCGTTGAAGGCCAGCTGGTAAAGCACCCAGCACGACAGTGCGCAGCTGATCGCCACGCCCAGGATGGTGATGGTGTGCGCACCGACACGGCCGACCTGGCGGCCGAACAGGCCGGCCACGATGCTGCCCAGCAACGGCGCCAGCACCACGGCGACCAGCATGGACTTGGAAAGGAGGATTTCGCCCATCATCAGTACATCAGCCCTTGAGGGAGTCGACTTCGGCGACGTTGATCGTGCGCCGGCTGCGGAACAGCGCGACCAGGATCGCCAGGCCGATCGCGGCCTCGGCCGCGGCCACGGTGAGGATGAAGAACACGAACAGCTGCCCGGCCGGATCGCCCAACTGGCGCGAGAAGGCCACGAAGTTGATGTTGACCGACAGCAGCATCAGCTCGATCGACATCAGCAGGATGATCATGTTCTTGCGGTTGAGGAAGATGCCCGCCAGCGAGATGCAGAACAGCACCGCGCCCAGGGCCAGCAGGTGTCCCAGGGTGATCATGGCTTGGTCTCCTGCGAATCGTCGGCCGGCGTTTCCGGAACAGCCACCACCGGGCGCACCGACTCCATGTGCACCATGCGCAAGCGGTTGCTGGCCTTGACCCTGGTCTGCTCCGACACGTCCTGGGTCTTGACGTTTTCGCGCTTGCGCAGGGTCAGCATCACCGCGGCGATCACCGCCACGGTCAGGATGACCGCGGCGAACTCGAACGGCAGCAGGAATTCGGTGAACAGCGTGCGCGCCAGCCAGGTGATGTTGGAGGTCTCGGCCGCCACCGAGGCCGCGTTGTCCGGCAGCGGCGCGCCGGTCTTGGCCTTGATCCCGATCAGCACCAGCATCTGGACCAGCATGACCACCGCCACCAGGATGCCCACCGGCAGGAACCTGACCCACCCCTCGCGCAGGTTGGCCACGTCGATGTCCAGCATCATGATCACGAACAAAAACAGCACCATCACCGCGCCGACGTACACCAGGATCAGGGCCACGCCCAGGAACTCGGCGCCCACCAGCAGCCAGGTGCAGGCCACGCTGAAGAAGGTCAGGATGAGAAACAGGACCGCGTGCACCGGGTTGCGCACGCTGATCACTGCCGCGCCCGACAGGGCGGCCACGGCGGCGAAGATGTAGAAGCTGATCAGTACCCAGTCCATCTCGTCCTCAGCGGAAGGCGGCGTCGGCGGCACGGCGCTCGGCGATTTCCGACTCGAGTCGGTCGCCAATGGCCAGCAGCTGCTGCTTGTTGACGATGTTCTCGCCACGGTTTTCGAAGTGGTACTCCAGGATGTGGGTTTCCACGATGGAGTCCACCGGGCAGCTTTCCTCGCAGAAGCCGCAATAGATGCACTTGAACAGGTCGATGTCGTAGCGCGTGGTGCGGCGGGTGCCATCCTCGCGCCTGGTCGAATCGATGGTGATCGCCAGCGCCGGGCAGACCGCTTCGCACAGCTTGCAGGCAATGCAACGCTCTTCCCCGTTGGGATAGCGGCGCAGCGCGTGCAGGCCGCGGAAGCGCGGCGACTGCGGGAACTTTTCCATCGGGTACATCATCGTGTACTTGGGCTTGAAGGTGTACTTGAGGGTCAGCCACAGACCCTGCAGCAGCTCAAGCAACAACAGGCTCTTGAAGTAATGGGCGATCTTGTTCATAGGGGTCAGGCGCCTCGGTGGATGACGCCGTAGAAGACCATCAGTGCGGTCACTGCGATCCACACGATGGTCAGGGGAATGAACACCTTCCAGCCCAGCCGCATGATCTGGTCATAGCGGTAGCGCGGGAAGCTGGCGCGGAACCAGATGTAGGCACTGGCGAAGAAGAACACCTTGGCAAACAGCCACGGCCAGCCACCCTGCCAGATCCAGTCGACCCACGGGGAGACGTCCGCCTCGACCCAGCCCTGGATCGGGCTCAGCCAGCCACCCAGGAAGAAGATCGAGATCAGGAAGCTGACCAGGATCATGTTGGCGTACTCGGCCAGGAAGAACAGCGCGAACGCCGAGCCGGAGTACTCCACCATGTGCCCGGCGACGATTTCCGATTCGCCTTCCACCACGTCGAACGGCGCGCGGTTGGTCTCGGCCACCCCGGACACCCAGTACACGATGAACAGCGGCAACAGCGGCAGCCAGTACCACTCCAGGAAGCCGGCATTGCCGCGCTGGGCCTCGACGATGGCCGACAGGTTGAGGCTGCCGGCCGCGATCATCACGCCCACCAGCGCAAAGCCCATCGCGATCTCGTAGCTGACCACCTGCGCGGCCGAGCGCAGCGCGCCCAGGAAGGCGTACTTGGAGTTGGAGGCCCAGCCGGCCAGGATGATGCCGTACACGCCCAGCGAGGTCATCGCCAGCAGATACAGCAGCCCGGCGTTGGCATTGGACAACACCAGCTGGCCATCGAAGGGCACCACCGCCCAGGCTGCGAAGGATGGCGCCAGGGTGATCAGCGGGGCGATGACGAAAATCGACTTCTGCGCGCTGGCTGGCTGGATGATTTCCTTGAACAGCAGCTTGAAGACGTCGGCAAAGGCCTGAAAGATGCCCATGCCGACGTACATCGGCCCGTGGCGCACGTGCATCCAGCCGATCAGCTTGCGCTCCCAGACCACGTAGAAGGCCACCGAAATGATCACCGGCATGGCGATCACCAGGATCTTCAGCACGATCCACACGATCACGCCGATGGCGCCCAGGCCCAGCAGCCAGTCGCGCAGCGGGCTGACCCCATTGATCAACAGCTCGTTCATGCAGCCACCACCTTCACACGGCCGGCACCGATGGGCGCGGTCGCGCCATGGCCCGACTCGATCCACACCGAACCCGGTGCGACACGGTCATTGATCACCACCGGCAGGGTGGCCGTTCCGTCACTGGCCTGCACCTTGACCACCTGGCCGTCGGCCAGCCCGGCGGCCTTGGCGTCGTCCGGGTGCAGGCTCACGGCCGGCGCGGCGTTGAGCGGATGCGACTGCAGCGCGCTGGCGCGACGGACGAAGCCGTCGGTGCGGTAGATCGCCGCGGTGGTCACCACTTCCAGCCCCTCGCCCGCCAGCGACGGCGCCGCCGATGCCCTGGGCGTCACGGTGGCGGCACCAGCCAGGCTGGCGCGGGCACCGGCCAGGTCGGTGAACTCGAAGCCTGGCAGTTCCAGCGCGCCGCCCAGGGCGCGCAGCACCTTCCAGCCTTCGCGTGCCTCGCCCGGCGGCTTGCCGCCGGCCTGGGCGCGCTGCTCGCGGCCGTCCAGGTTGGTCAGGGTCGCCTCGATTTCCGGCAGCGCACCGATCGGCAGGATCACATCGGCCAGGCGGCGGGTGGAGGCGCAGGCGAAGTGGCTGAAGGCCACGACCTTGGCTGCGGCCAGCGCCTTCTGGGTGGCAAAGCCATGGGCGAAATCCAGGCCCGGCTCGATCCCGTAGATCACATACGCAGCACGCGGCCTGGACACCATCTCGGCCGCGTCACTGCCGGTCGGCAGCACCCCGGCGCGGGTCAGGCCCACGGCGTTGGCGCCCTGCGGGATCCGGCACAGCGCAGCGCCGGTGGCCGCGGCAAAGTCGGCCGCGGCCTTGCGCAGTGCCGAAGCCTGCGGGTGGTTTTCGGCGATCGCACCCACAATGACCACGGCCGAGCTGGCGCCCTTCACCGCGTCGCGCAGTTCGGCATTGTCCAGTGCGTCAGCCAGCTGCGAGGGCGGCACGATGTACTTGCCGGTGGTGGCGAAGGTGAACTCGAAATCCACCGGATTGACCACGTGCACCTGGGCGCCGTTGCGGTTGGCCTTGCGGATGCGCTGGTGCAGCAGCGGCAGCTCATGGCGCAGGTTGCTGCCGAACACCACGATCGCGCCGGCCTTCTCGATGTCGGCCAGCGGCAGCGCGAACGGCTGCGCCACTGCGCCATCGGACAGGTCGCACGACAGGATGCGGTGGTCGAGATTGCCGCTGTCCAGCCCTGCGGCGAGCCTGGCCAGCAGCCCGCCCTCCTCGTTCGAGGTGGCCGGATGGACCAGCACGCCCAGGTCATCGCCCTGGTGCGCCTTGAGGATCTGCGCGGCGGCGGCCAGGCCTTCGGCCCAGCTCACTTCCTTCCATTCGCCGTCGACCTTCTGCAGCGGCTTGACCGCGCGGTCCTGGGCATAGAGGCCCTGGTGCGAATAACGGTCGCGATCGGACAGCCAGCACTCGTTGACCGCCTCGTTGTCGCGCGGCACCGTGCGCAGCACTTCGCCGCGGCGCACGTGCACGAAAAGGTTCGAGCCCATCGGGTCGTGGTAGCCCAGTGACGGGTACGCCTGCAGCTCCCACGGACGGGCGCGGAACTGGAACACCTTGTTGGTCAGCGCGCCGACCGGGCACACGTCCACCACGTTGCCGGACAGCTCGGTGGTCAGCGGCTGGCCGTCGTAGGTGCCGATCTGCAGGTTCTCGCCGCGGTACATGCCGCCGAGCTCGTAGGTCCCCGCGATCTCGGCGGTGAAGCGCACGCAGCGCGTGCACTGGATGCAGCGGGTCATCTCGGTGGCGACCAACGGACCGATGTCCTCGTCGGGCACGGTGCGCTTGCGCTCATTGAAGCGGCTGACCGAACGGCCATAGCCCAGCGAGACGTCCTGCAGTTCGCACTCGCCGCCCTGGTCGCAGATCGGGCAGTCCAGCGGATGGTTGATCAGCAGGAACTCCATGACGCTGCGCTGGTACTTGAGCGCCTTCTCGTTGCGCGTGAAGACCTTCAGGCCATCGCCCACCGGCGTGGCGCAGGCCGGCGACGGCTTGGGCGCACCGCGGCCACCGATTTCCGTATCGACCAGGCACATGCGGCAGTTGGCCGCAATGGACAGCTTGTCGTGGTAGCAGAAACGCGGGATCGGGATACCGGCCTTGTCGGCGGCCTGGATGATCATCGAGCCCTTGGGCGCGTACAGGACGCGACCGTCGATCTCGATGGTGACGTGATCCGGCGGGACCTTGGGATCGACCGGTTGGGCACTCATGCCGCAGCCTCCAGCGGACCGTCCACAATCGAACGACCGTTGACGATGTAGTACTCGAATTCGTCCCAGAACTGGCGCAGGAAGCCCTGGATGGGCCATGCCGCCGCTTCACCGAACGCGCAGATGGTGTGGCCTTCGATCTGGCCGGCCACGGCTTTCAACTGATGTAGATCTTCCATCGTGCCCTTGCCGGCGACGATCCGCTCCAGCACCCGGTGCATCCAGCCGGTGCCCTCGCGGCACGGGGTGCACTGGCCACAGGATTCCTTGTGGAAGAACTGGCTGATGCGGCAGGCAAAGCGCACGCAGCACACGCTGTCGTCCAGCACCACGATGGCGCCCGAGCCCAGGCCGGTGCCCAGCGCACGCAGGGTGTCGTAGTCCATCTGCAGGCCGGCCAGCTGCTCGGCCTTGAGCACCGGCATCGACACGCCGCCGGGCACGGCGCCCTTGAGCGTGCGGCCCGGCCTGAGGCCGCCGGCCATTTCCAGCAGTTCATCGAAGGTGGTGCCGAGCGGCACTTCGAAATTGCCGCCCTTGGTCACGCAGCCGGAGACCGAGAAGATCTTGGGGCCACCGTTCTTGGTCTTGCTCAGCCCCAGGAACCATTCCGGACCGTTGCGGATGATCGCCGGCACCGAGGCGTAGGTCTCGGTGTTGTTGATCGTGGTCGGCTTGCCGTACAGGCCAAAGTTGGCCGGGAATGGCGGCTTGTAGCGCGGCTGGCCCTTCTTGCCTTCCAGCGACTCCATCAGCGCGGTCTCTTCGCCGCAAATGTAGGCGCCGGCGCCCAGCGCGGCGTGGATGTCAATGTTCACGCCGCTGCCGAGGATGTCCCGGCCCAGCCAGCCATTGGCGTAGGCATCGGCCAGGGCCTGTTCGAAATGCTCGAACGGCTCGTGGTGAAACTCGCCGCGCAGGTAGTTGTAGCCCACCGTCGATCCGGTGGCATAGCAGGCGATCGCCATGCCCTCCACCACCGAGTGCGGGTTGTAGCGCAGGATGTCGCGGTCCTTGCAGGTGCCAGGCTCGGATTCGTCCGAATTGCAGAGGATGTACTTCTGCATGTCGCCCTTGGGCATGAAGGACCACTTCAGACCGGTCGGAAAGCCCGCCCCGCCGCGGCCACGCAGGTTGGAGGCCTTGACCATCTCGATGACGTCGGCCGGCGCGATCTTTTCTTCCAGGATCTTGCGCAGGGCCGCATAGCCGCCGGTCTTGAGGTAGTTCTCGTAGGACCACGGGGTGTCGTAATGCAGCGTGGTGTAGACCACCTGGTGCGGCTGCGGCGCCGGCCCGACCGGGCCGGTGGATGCGTGCGAATCTGCCATGCGCTTACTCCAGCCCGTCCAGCAGTGCGTCGACTTTCTCGGGTGTGAGGTGTTCGTGGTAATGGCCGTTGATGACCATCATCGGCGCGGCCGAACAGGCGGCCAGGCACTCTTCCTCGCGCTTGAGGAAGATGCGCCCGTCGGCGGTGGACTGGCCACGCTTGCAACCGAGCTTGCGCTCGGCGTGCTGGGCCAGCTCTTCGCCGCCATTGAGCCAGCAGCTGATGTTGGTGCAGAAGGCCACGTTATGGCGGCCGACCTTTTCCAGCTCGAACATCGAGTAGAAGCTGGCCACCTCATAGGCCCACACGGCCGGAATGTCCAGATACCTGGCCACCGCGGCGATCAGCTCGTCGTTGAGCCAGCCGCCGTTCTGTTCCTGCGCCGCATGCAGGCCCTGCAGCACCGCCGAGCGCTTGCGGTCCGGCGGAAACTTGCTCAGCCAGTGATCGATATGGGCGCGCGTCTTTTCGCTCAGCACGACCATCGGATCGACGTGGCGCGCGTTTTCGAAATTGCCTGTGGCTCTCATGCGTGAATCTCCGGGACTCGGGACTCGGGACTCGGGACTCGGAAGAGCCCATGCGCCGGAATGCCCGGACCGTCGAAAAACCTTGGTGCAGTTGCAGAAAGGGGAGCCATGGACCGACGTTCGCCGAGCCCCGAGTCCCGAAACCCGAGTCCCGAGCCGTTCACCGGTCCACCTCGCCGAACACCAGATCATAGGTGCCGATCATCGCGACCACGTCCGGCAGCATGTGCCCGACCACGATCGCGTCCATCGACGAAAGATGGACGAAGCCCGGCGCGCGCAGGTGCACGCGGAACGGCTTGTTGGCGCCATCGGACACCAGGTAGCAGCCGAACTCGCCCTTGGGCGCCTCGATCGCGGTATAGGTCTCGCCGGCCGGCACGCAGTAGCCTTCACTGAACAGCTTGAAGTGATGGATCAGCGCTTCCATGTCGTCCTTCATGGCCTCGCGCCTGGGCGGGGCGACCTTGAAGTTCTCCACCATCACCGGACCGGGGTTGGCCTTGAGCCACTTCACGCACTGGGCGATGATGCGGTTGGATTGGCGCATCTCGGCCACGCGCACCAGGTAGCGGTCGTAGCAGTCGCCATTCATGCCGACCGGGATGTCGAACTCCATCGCGTCGTACTTGGCGTAGGGCTGCTTCCTGCGCAGGTCCCATTCGATCTGCGAACCGCGCAGCATTACCCCGGTCATGCCCCAGGCACGCGCCTGGTCCGGGGTGATCACGCCGATGCCCACGGTGCGCTGCTTCCAGATGCGGTTGTCGGTGAGCAGGGTTTCGTACTCGTCGACGCGGCTCGGGAAGGTCCTGGTGAAGTCTTCCAGGAAGTCCAGCAGCGAGCCCTCGCGCGCGGCGTTGATGCGCTTGAGCGAAGCGCCCTTGTGCCAGGGCGATTCCTTGTACTTGGGCATCTGCGAGGGCAGGTCGCGATAGACCCCGCCCGGACGGTAGTAGGTGGCATGCATGCGCGCGCCGCTGACCGCCTCGTAGCAGTCCATCAGCTCTTCGCGCTCGCGGAAGCAGTACAGCATCACCGCCATCGCGCCCAGGTCCAGCGCGTTGGAACCCAGCCACATCAGGTGGTTCAGGATCCGGGTGATCTCGTCGAACATCGTGCGGATGTACTGCGCGCGCTCGGGCGCCTGGATGCCCATCAGCTTCTCGATGGCCAGCACGTAGGCGTGCTCGTTGCACATCATCGACACGTAGTCCAGGCGATCCATGTAGCCGATCGACTGGTTGAACGGCTTGGACTCGGCCAGCTTCTCGGTGCCACGGTGCAGCAGGCCGATGTGCGGATCGGCACGGACGATGGTTTCGCCGTCCATTTCCAGGATCAGGCGCAACACGCCGTGCGCGGCCGGATGCTGCGGGCCGAAGTTCATCGTGTAGTTGCGGATTTCCTGCTTGCCTTCGCTGGGATTGCTGGCGAAGGCTTCATGCGATGGCCTGACGTGTGCGCTCATTTGCTCGACTCCCGCGCTGCGGCTTCACCGGCGGCGGTCTGGTAGCGGGGGTCCTCGCGGATCACGCGCGGCACGCCCACGCGCGGCTCGACCGAGGTCACCGGCTCGTACACCACCCGCTTGCGCTCTGCGTCGTAACGCACTTCGACGTTGCCGATCAGCGGGAAATCCTTGCGGAACGGATGCCCGACGAAACCATAGTCGGTCAGGATGCGGCGCAGATCCGGGTGGCCGGTAAAGACGATGCCGAACAGGTCGAATGCCTCGCGCTCGAACCAGTTGGCGCCAGGCCAGATGTCGGTGACCGAGGCCACCACCGGCACGTCGTCGTTGGGCGCATAGCAGCGCAGGCGCAGGCGACGGTTGTGCTGGTACGAGATCAGGTGGACCACCACGGCAAAGCGCTGGACCGGCACCTGCATCGGCTGGACACCGTCGGCGTTGCCGTTTTCCTGGGAGGGGAACTCACCCCAGGCGAAACGGCCCACGGCCTTGCCTTCCACCCCGCGCGAGAAGCCCTGCGAGGACACATCCGCGGTATCCCACTCGTCACTGCCATAGCCCAGGTAATCGACCCCGCACAGGTCGCTGAGCTGCTCGAAGCCGAAGCTGTCGCGCAGCGCCAGACACAGCGCATGCCATTGCGCATGCGGCACCTCGATGGTGGTCTCGCCCGCGGGCGACACGGTCACGACCGCGTCGGTCAAACGCGTGCACAGCTCTTGGATATAAGCGGCTTGCTCTGCCATGGGGGCTTTGCGTGCTCTAGATAAAGGGGTTCAGCGGGCGATGGTCTGGGTACGCCAGATCTTCTTCTGCAGTTGCAGGATGCCGTAGACCAGCGCCTCGGCAGTGGGCGGGCAGCCCGGCACGTAGATGTCGACGGGCACGATACGGTCGCAGCCGCGCACCACCGAGTACGAATAATGGTAGTAACCGCCGCCGTTGGCGCAGCTGCCCATGGAGATCACCCACTTGGGGTCGGGCATCTGATCGTAGACCTTGCGCAGCGCCGGAGCCATCTTGTTGACCAGGGTGCCGGCCACGATCATCACGTCGGCCTGGCGCGGGCTTGGGCGAAACACCACCCCATAGCGGTCCAGGTCCAGGCGCGCGGCACCGGCATGCATCATCTCCACCGCGCAACAGGCAAGGCCGAAGGTCATCGGCCACATCGAACCGGTGCGGGCCCAGTTCATCAGCGTATCGACGCTGGTGGTGACGTAGCCCTTGTCCAGCAGCGGATTGTCGCCCTCGGGACGCAGGATGTCGTCCACCCGACCCTCCGGCACGGGGTTGGTCATCAGCTTGTCGATGGTTTGGATCACTCCCATTCGAGCGCTCCCTTCTTCCAGACGTAAATGAAGCCCAGGAACAACATGCCCACGAACAGGCCCATGGTGACCAGGGAGCGCGCACCGATTTCCATGAACACCTGGGTCCAGGGCACGATGAAGATGATTTCCAGATCGAAGACGATGAACTGGATGGCGATCAGGTAGTAGCGCACGTCGAACTTCATGCGCGCGTCCTCGAATGCCTCGAAGCCGCATTCGTAGGGGGAGAGTTTCTCGGCGTCAGGGCGCCTGGGGCCGATCAGGCGACCGATCACCATCAACGAGATGCCGATGCCGGTGGCGACGATCAGGAAAAGCAGGTTCGGCAGGTAATTGGCCAGCACGCGCAGTTCTCTCTGTAGGGGTCCGGCGACTGGGCACAGTCTACTGCTGCAATGCGGCAGGCGATGCGAAGGTCGCAAACGGGTCCGGTCTTGCGGGTCCACCCTTGCGGTGGGCCTGGCGCCCGGAAGCCGCGACCCGCGTCTTCCGTACTCCGGTCCGGCCAAGCCGGGCGCTCCGCTTCAGTCTCCTTCCGTTGATTCGTACCGGACACTGCAGCGAACCGTTCAATTGTAGCGTTCACTGAACTGGTGAGTAAACGTTTTGAGGCGCTGCCATCGACTGCGAACGCACTGGGCCGCAACACGTCGCTCAAATGGCCCACTGGACGGGCCAGCCGCGCAAAATGCCGATGCCAGCAACGGCAAAGGGCCATCAAGGCCCTCTGTCGTGTCCTGCTCGTTTGGTGCCCAAGAGGGGACTCGAACCCCTACGGCTTTCGCCGCTACCACCTCAAGGTAGTGCGTCTACCAATTCCGCCACCTGGGCAAAGCTGTCTGCCAACCCGACCTGCGCCGGGCGGGCATTGTACGCGTCACTCCGCCGGAGCGGGAGCCTGCTGCGGTGGCGGTGCCGGCGTGGCGGCGGCCGGGGCCGAAGCAGCTGGTTGGCTGCTGGCCGGCGGTGCAAGTTCGCCCGGCGGCGGCGGCGCCGCCGGCTCGGGTGCGGCGGCGGCCGGCTGCTCGGACATCAGGCCCAGGTCCTGCTGCTGGCTGCCGGTGTGGGCGGTGCGCGAGGCGCTCCAGGCCATGAACAGGCTGATGGCGAAGAACGCCACGGCCAGCCACTTGGTGCTCTTGGACAGGAAGTTGGACGCGCCGCGCGAGCCGAATACGGTGCCGGAAGCACCGGCACCAAAGCCCGAGCCGGCCTGCGCACCGGAGCCGCGCTGCATCAGCACGAGCCCGATGATGGCGATCGCCACCACCACGTAGACCACATTGAGGATCAGCATCAACATCGACATGAATCGGTTTCTCGGTAAAGAACCCCGCCGGCATGCAGCGGAGCCGTTCTAATACGCGTGAGGTCAGCCGGCCGCCGCACGCGCGATGGCCAGGAAGTCGGCAGCCACCAGCGAGGCGCCTCCGACCAGCCCACCATCGACATCGGCTTGCGAAAACAGTTCGGCGGCGTTGTCGGGCTTGACGCTCCCGCCGTACAGCAGCGGCAGTGAATCGGCAATTCTAGCATCGTGTCGCGCCACCACGCCACGGATGAAGGCATGGACCGCCTGGGCCTGCTGCGGCGAGGCGCTGCGGCCGGTGCCGATCGCCCAGACCGGCTCGTAGGCCACCACCGCGCCGTCGAAGGCGGCCACGCCGGCCAGGGCCAGCACCGACTCGAGCTGGTCGGCGATCACCGCCTCGGTCTGGCCGGCCTCGCGCTGCTCCAGGGTTTCGCCCACGCACAGCACCGGCGTCAGGCCCGCGTTGCGTGCAGCGAGAAACTTGCGCGCGACCAGCGCGTTGCTCTCGTGGTGATAGCGGCGGCGTTCGGAATGGCCGACCAGGCCGTAGCGCGCGCCCACATCGGCCAGCATCGCGGCGGAGACTTCACCGGTGTAGGCGCCTTTCTCGTTGGCGCTGACATCCTGCGCCCCGAATGCGATGGGCCGGTCTTCGAAATCCTCGATCAGGTCGCCCAGATAGGGCAGTGGCGGCAGGATCACCAGCTCCACGCCGCCCAATGGCAGCGCGGCCACCAGTTCCGACACCAGTTGGGTGGCGAAGGCGCGGCTGCCATGCAGCTTCCAGTTTCCGGCGACGATCCTGCGGCGCATGGGGGCTCCTGTCTGGATAGGGCCCACAGCATACCGCGGCGCCTGTCGTCACCGGTTGACGGTGCGATATGTCCGCCCTCTTGCAAAGGGGCCGAAGCGTGTGTCGATGCCAGGCCGACGGACGTCATGCACACTCTGCCGCCTCAACCAGAGCAAAAGGCGCATCCATGGATGCTACGGCGGCCCGAGGCTATGCCCTGATCACCGGTGCTTCCAGCGGCATCGGGGCTGAATTCGCGCGGCAGTACGCCGCCCTTGGCGTGCCGCTGATCCTCACTGCGCGACGGGTCCATCGCCTGCAATCGCTGGCGGCCGAACTGGCATCGCAGGTGGACGTCCAGGTCATTGCCGAGGATCTGGAAGACCCGGCCGCGCCGGCGCGTCTGCAGGCGGAACTCCAGCGCCGCCGGCTGCCCGTGCAGATCCTGGTCAACAATGCCGGCTATGGCGTTGCCGGCCGTTATCTGACCCGCGACTGGGCCGTGCATGCACGCTTCGTGCAGCTGATGGTGACCGCGCCCAGCGAACTGACCTGGCGCCTGCTTCCAGACCTGATCCAGAGCGGCAGCGGCCAGATCATCAACGTTGCCTCGTTTGCGGCCCTGGTCCCGGGTGCGGATGGCCAGACCCTGTATGCACCGGCCAAGGCCTGGCTGCTGGCGATGAGCCAGTCACTGTCGCTGGAATACGCCGACCGCGGCGTGCACGTGTGCGCGCTGTGCCCGGGCTTCACCTGGTCCGAGTTCCACGATGTCACCGGCACCCGCGCGCAGATGTCCAGGCTGCCCAAGTGGGTCTGGCTCAGCGCCGAGCAAGTGGTGCGCGCCGGCATCGAAGGTGTCCGCCGCGGCCAGGTGCTGGTCATTCCCGGCTGGCGCTATCGCGGGCTGTACCAGGTACTGCGGCATCTGCCACAGGCCTGGCTGCTGCGCCTGATGGCGCGCAGCTCGCGGCGGGTGCGCTCGCAGGGGTGAACGGGGGCGGCCTTTGTCGCCTTCTTGGGACGCGGCCGCGAGGGGCTTTACCGGGAACGCTCCATCGCGCCCCTGCGGTGTGCTCCTACTTCAGCTTGATCTCGCGCAGGCGCTGTTCCAGATAGCCCTGTGCGGTGATCGCTTCCGGATAGCGGTTGGGATTGTCCGGGGTGATCGTCGAAGGCAGCACGTCGATCAGGAAATCCGGATTGGGGTGCAGGAAGAACGGCACCGAATAGCGCGGCTGGCGCGCTGCCTCACCCGGCGGATTGGTCACCCGGTGGGTGGTGGAGGGATACACGTGGTTGGTCAGGCGCTGCAGCATGTCGCCGATGTTGACCACGATGGTGTCCGCATCGCTGGTGAAGGGCACCCACTGGCCCTGCTTGGACTTGACTTCCAGGCCAGCGGCGCTGGCGCCGACCAGCAGCGTGATCAGGTTGATGTCCTCGTGCGCGCCGGCGCGCACGTTGGGGATGTCCTGGCTGGTGATCGGCGGGTAATGGATCGGCCGCAGGATCGAATTGCCACAGTCGGTCTTGTCCAGGAAATAGTCTTCCGGCAAGCCCAGATGCAGCGCCAGCGCCGCCAGCACATGGCTGCCCAGTGCATCGAGCTGCTGGTACAGGCCGTAGCCATGCTCGCGGAAGCCGGGCACTTCCTCCGGCCACAGGTTCGGCGGCATCACCTGGGCGTACCTGGAGTCGGGCGGAAGCTCACGGCCGATGTGCCAGAACTCCTTCAGGTCGAAATGCCTTGAGTCCTTGGCCGTCTCCACACCGAAGGGTGTGTAGCCGCGCGCCCCGCCGCTGCCGGGCAGGCAGTACTTGAGCTTGGTCTGCTCCGGCAGCGCGAAGAAGTCCCTGAACACCTCGTAGGCCGCATCGATCTGCGCCTGCGCAATGCCGTGATTGCCGATCCCGGCAAAGCCCCACTGGCGGTAGGCCGCGCCCAGTTCGGCCACGAACGCGGCGCGATCGGCCGCGCTGGTCGGATGGATGAAGCGGGCGATGTCGAGGGTGGGGATGGCGCTCATGGGCGATCGGCGGTCAGCATGCTTGGCCGGCCAGTTTATCGCCTGGCACGCAGCTAACGCAGGAGCAGACACAAGCCCCAGAACGTGAACGCCTTGGCGATGACCACGCCCAGGGCGATCAGCAGCCTTTCACGCCGCGGCACGCACCGCACCGGCCAGGGCGTCGAGGGTGGCCTGCATCAGTGCATCGTCGTCGGCTTCCACCGTCACCCGCACCACCGGCTCGGTACCGGACGGACGCAGGAACGCGCGCCCACGCCCGGCCACGCACTGCTGGGCCTGGGTCAGTGCCGCCCTGACCGCCGGCGCCTGGACCACGTCCTTGGCCGATACGCCCTCCAGGCGCACGTTGACGGTCTGCTGCGGCAGCATCACCAGTCCCTTCAATGCCTGGTCCAGGCGCTGGCCGGTGCGCCGCAGCACTTCCAGCACCTGCAGCGCGCTGACGATGCCGTCGCCGGTGTTGGCCCGGTCCAGGCACAGGATGTGGCCGGAGGCTTCGCCGCCGAGCACGCCGCCGCCATCGACCAGCGCCTGGTGCACGTAGCGGTCGCCGACCTGGGCACGGACGAAGGCGATGCCCTGCTCACCCAGCGACTTTTCCAGGCCGTAGTTGGTCATCAGCGTGCCGACCACGGCCCCGTGCAGGCGGCCGCTGCGCTTCCAGTCGCTGGCCAGCACGTACAGCAGACCGTCGCCGTCGACCACCTTGCCGTGGCCATCGACCAACAGCACCCGGTCGCCGTCGCCATCGAAGGCGATCCCCAGGTCGGCGCCGGACAGGAGCACGCGCTTGGCCAGGTGCTCGGGATGGGTCGAACCCACCCCGTCATTGATGTTCAGGCCGTTGGGCGCATCGCCGATGACTTCCACGCGTGCGCCGAGCTCGCGCAGCACGATCGGCGCGACCTGGTAGGTGGCGCCGTTGGCGCAGTCCACCACGATCTTCATCCCGGTCAGGTCGAACTCGCGCGGCACCGAGTTCTTGCAGCTTTCCACGTAGCGGCCGACCGCATCGCGGGTGCGCACCGCCTTGCCCAGGTGCTCGGAGGCCACGGTCCGGAACGGCTGTTCCAGGGCGACCTCGATGGCCAGCTCGGTGGCGTCGTCGAGTTTTTCGCCTTCGGTCGAGAAGAACTTGATGCCGTTGTCGTAATGCGGATTGTGCGAGGCCGAGATCACGATCCCGCCCGAGGCGCGCAGGGCGCGGGTCAGGTGCGACACGGCCGGGGTGGGCATCGGGCCCATCAGCTGCACGTCCACGCCGGCGGCCACCAGCCCGGCTTCCAGCGCGGCCTCGAACATGTAGTTGGAGATGCGCGTGTCCTTGCCGATGATCACCATCGGCTTGCCGGCCCCGGCCCGGCGCACGCGCGCGGCCAGCGCGTGGCCATAGGCATTGCCCAGGCGCAGCATGAAATCGGCCGAGATCGGGCTTTGCCCCACCCGCCCGCGGATGCCGTCGGTGCCGAAGTACTTGCGGGTCATGGGGAGGCCGGGACCCGGGACCCGGGACCCGGGACCCAGGAAAAAGCCGGCGGGCCACAGGCGCGCTTTCCCCTCCCCCCGCTGGCTCCAGTTGCAAGCCTTGCCACTGCTTTCCCGGGTCCCGGGTCCCGGGTCCCGAGTCCCGGCCTCCCACCCACCCTCATGCCGCGGTTTCCTGCGGCGCCGGCTGGCGCATCATCATCGCGGTCAGCTCGGCGATGCGCTCGCGCAGCGCGCGGCGGTCGCAGATCTGGTCGATGGCGCCGTGCTCGAGCAGGAATTCAGCGCGCTGGAAGCCCTCGGGCAGCTTCTCGCGCACGGTCTGCTCGATCACCCGCGGGCCGGCAAAGCCGATCAGCGCCTTGGGTTCGGCGATGTTGATGTCGCCCAGCATCGCGAAACTGGCCGACACCCCGCCGGTGGTCGGGTGGGTCAGCACCGAGATGTACGGCAACCCGGCCGCGCGCAGGCGACCCAGCGCGGCCGAGGTCTTGGCCATCTGCAACAGCGAGAACAGGCCTTCCTGCATGCGCGCCCCGCCCGAGGCGGAGAAGCACACGAATGGGCAGCCCAGCTCCAGGGCCTTCTCCGCGCCCAGGGCGAAGCGCTCGCCGACCACCGAGCCCATCGACCCGCCCATGTAGGCGAAGTCGAAGGCGCTGGCGACCAGCGCGCGTCCCTTGACCTTGCCCTGCAGGGTGATCAGCGCATCGCGCTCGCCGGTGGCCTTCTGCGCGGCCTTGATCCGGTCGGCGTAGCGCTTCTGGTCACGGAACTTGAGCACGTCGGTCGGCCCCAGGGCCGCGCCGATCTCCTGGGTCGAATCCGGATCGAACAACGCGGTCAGCCGGGCACGGGCGCGGATGGCCATGTGGTGGTTGCACTTGGGGCAAACCTCCAGGTTTTCTTCCAGCTCGGGCCGGTACAGCACCGCGCCGCAGCTGTCGCATTTTTCCCACAGCCCCTCGGGGACGCTGCGCCTGGGTTTGCGGGTTGCCGCGTCGGTGCGGATGCCCGAAGGCATCAGTTTACTCAGCCAGCTCATGGATGTATGGAAACCTGATTCAGCGCGCGGGGCGGGATGCAAGCGCGGCAGTTTAGCCCAGCCCCCGGTCCAGCGCTTCCCGCAGGGGCCTGAGGAAATTCCCTGCCAGTTCAGCAGCCTGCGCAGGGCTGGTGGCCTGGGCGATGGCCTGGACCAGGGCGCTGCCGACCACCACCCCGTCGGCCTCAGGGGCCATGGCCGCGGCACTGGCGGCGTCCTTGATGCCGAAACCGGCCACCACCGGCACCGGGGAGGCGGCCCGCAGCGCCTTGAGCCGGGGGCCGGCGGCGGCGCTGTCCAGCCGCTCCGAGGCTCCGGTGACCCCGGCGAAGCTGACGTAATAAAGATAGCCCTGCGCCTGCTGGCACAGCAGCGCGGTGCGCGCGGGCGAGGTGGTCGGCGCGGCCAGCGCGATCAGCTGCAGGCCGGCGTGGTTGAAAAGCGCGCGGGTCTCGGCGGCCTCCTCCGGCGGCAGGTCGACCAGCAGCACCCCGTCCACGCCCGCATCGATGGCCTCGCGGGCGAAGCGCTGCGCGCCGTGGATCTCGACCGGATTCAGATAGCCCATCAGCACCACCGGGGTGTCCGCATCGGTCTGGCGGAAGGCCGACACCACCTCCAGCACGAAGCGCAGCCCGGCCCCGCGCGCCAGCGCCCGTTCGGAGGAGCGCTGGATGGTCGGACCATCGGCCATCGGGTCGGAAAACGGCACGCCCAGCTCGATCACGTCGGCGCCGGCGGCCACCAGCGCGCGCATGACCGGCACGGTGGCTTCCAGCGAGGGATCGCCGGCGGTGACGAAGGGCACCAGCGCCTTGCGCCCAGCCGCCTTGAGTGCGGCGAACCTGCTGTCCAGGCGATTCATTCGGGCTTGGTGTCCTGGACGGCGGCCGGTTCGGCCAGTTCTGACACGCCCACATCCAGGCCGCGTTCGGCACCCAGCGCGTCCAGGTGCTCGTTGAGCATGCGCCGGTACAGGGCGCTCATGTAGTCCAGGAAACCGGCGCGCGAACCCGCCAGGTCCGGTTCGACGCTGACATAGGTAAACGCGTTGTAGCGGGCCACGCCGTAGAGCGCGGCGAAGCTGGTGCGCTTGAGGCCGTGGATCCCGCCCTGGCGGTTGGCCAGCTGCACGAACTTGTTGACCACCTCGAAGAACGCCGGATCCAGCGGCAGCGCCTCGGGGTCCGGCGGGGTCTGCGAAGACGCGGTGTCGTCAGCCATGAAACGTTCCTTGCAAGTCGATGATGAAGGGTGCAGCGAAACGCGCCCCCCTTAGAGCTGGATGTTGTCGTGCGCGGCGATGGTATGCACATCCTTGTCGCCACGCCCGGACAGGTTGCACAGCACCAACTGGTCGGCGGGCAGCTCGCGCGCCAGCTTGATCGCCTGGGCCACGGCGTGGCTGGACTCCAGCGCGGCGAGGATGCCTTCGCTGCGGGCCAGGGTGTGGAAGGCGGCCAGCGCCTCCTGGTCGGTGATGCCCACGTACTCGGCGCGGCCGACGTCGGCCAGGAACGCATGCTCCGGACCGACGCCCGGGTAGTCCAGGCCGGCGGAGATCGAATGGGTCTCGGTGATCTGGCCGTCGTCATCGCAGATGACGTAGGTGCGATTGCCGTGCAGCACCCCCACCCGACCGGCGGCGATGGAAGCGGCGTGGCGCCCGGTCTGGATGCCCTCACCGGCCGCTTCGGCCCCGACCAGCCTGACTTCACGGTCGTTGAGGAAGGCGTGGAAGATCCCGATCGCATTGCTGCCGCCGCCGACGCAGGCGGTGATGAGGTCCGGCAGGCGGCCATATTCGGCCAGCATCTGCGCCCGCGCCTCGCGGCCGACGATGGCATTGAAGTCGCGGACCATGCGCGGATACGGGTCCGGGCCGGCGACGGTACCGATGATGTAGAAGGTGTCCTGGACGTTGCTGACCCAGTCGCGCATGGCTTCGTTCAGGGCGTCCTTGAGCGTGGCCGAACCACTGCTCACCGGCACCACCGTGGCGCCCAGCAGGCGCATGCGGTAGACGTTGGCCTTCTGCCGCTCGATGTCGGTGGCGCCCATGTAGACCACGCACTCCAGGCCCAGGCGCGCGGCCACGGTGGCACTGGCCACGCCGTGCTGGCCGGCGCCGGTCTCGGCGATGATCCGGGTCTTGCCCATGCGGCTGGCCAGCAGCGCCTGGCCGATGGCGTTATTGATCTTGTGCGCGCCGGTGTGGTTGAGGTCCTCGCGCTTGAGCAGGATCTGCGCCCCGCCCACCTCGCGGCTCAGCCGCTGCGCGTGATAGATCGGACTGGGCCGGCCCACGTAATGGGTCAGGTCGCGGTCGTATTCGGCGATGAAGGCCGGATCGACCCGGGCCGCGTCATAGGCTGCGGCCAGCTCCTGCAGCGGCCCGATCAGGGTCTCGGCGACGAAGCGCCCGCCGTGGCGGCCGTAATGCCCGGCGGCATCGGGATAGGCGTGGAAGTCACCGATGGCGGCGTTGGGCATGGGCGCGGGGCGGTTGGGACTGGAGCGACATGTTAGCGCAGCCGGTCGCCGGCCCATAGCGATAAGATCGCCACGACCTGTCAGGAAAACTCACCGATGGCCCGCCCTTCCCTGCCCCCGCTGGGCGCCCTGCGGGCGTTCGAAGCCGCCGCCCGCCTGGAAAGCGTGACCCAGGCGGCCGCCGAACTGCACCTCACCCACGGCGCAGTCAGCCGCCAGGTCCGCGCGCTGGAGCAGGCACTGGGCCAGCCGTTGTTCGAACGCGCCGGCCGCGGCCTGGTCCTGACCGCGGCCGGCGCCCGCCTGCGCGATGCCACCGGGGCCGCCTTCGCCCAGCTGCATCAGACCTGGAGCGCGCTGCGCCGCGCCGACACCGGCGACACCCTGGTGCTGGGCTGCTCGGCCAGCGTGCTGGCGCGCTGGGTGATCCCGCGCCTGGAGCGCATGGGTCAGGTCCTGCCCGGGGTGCGCCTGCATTTTTCCGCGCAGCAATCCCCCGAGCTGCAGTCCGGCGCGGACGCGATGCTGCTGCTGGGCCAGCCGCCCTGGCCGGCCCACTGGCAGGTCATCGCGCTGGGCGATGAGGAAATCGGCCCGGTCGTGAGCCCGCGTTACCCGGGCCTGGCGGCGCTCGAAGGCCAACCGCCACAGGCACTGTCGGGGCAGCGCCTGCTGCACACCGGCTCGCGCCCGCAGGCCTGGCCGCAATGGGCGGCCCAACACGGGCTGGCCACGGCCGACCTGAATTACGGCGAGCGCTTCGCGCACCTGTATTACCTGCTGGAAGCGGCCGCCTCAGGCCTGGGCGTGGCGATCGCCCCGCGCCAGCTGGTGGCCGAGGATCTGGCCAGCGGCCGCCTGCTGGCGCCGTGGGGCTTCACCCGCACCCGCGGCAGCTGGGCGCTGTGCACGCCGCGCCGCGGTCCCGATGCCCGCCTGGCGTCGTTGGCGCAGTGGATGCAGGCGGAGCTGGCCGCGCCCGCGCCGGCCGGCTGACGGTCTGCGGGTGGCGCCTCAGGCCGCACGCACCGCGGCGACGAAGCGGCGCATGGCTTCGGGGTCCTTGTGTCCCGGCGCCGATTCGATGCCGCCGGAGACGTCCACGCCCCAGGGCTGGGCGGCGGCAATGGCCGCCGCGACGGTCGCGGCGGTCAGGCCGCCGGCCAACAGGCAGGGCCTGGCGGCCTTGTGCGGATAGCGGGACCAGTCGAAGGTCCTGCCGCTGCCGCCGGCGCCGCCGGGCGCGTGGCTGTCCAGCACGAAGCCCCAGGCCGACGGGAAGGCCGGCATCGCCGCCTCGGCCTGCAGGCCGGCCCCCATCGGCAGCGCCTTGAGGAAGGGCAGGCCGGCTGCGGCACAGGCCGCATCGTCTTCCTGGCCATGGAACTGGATCAGGTCCGGGCGAACCTGTTCGGCGATGGCGGCCAGCTCGGCGGCACTGGGGTCCATCACCAGCGCCACCGCGCCGATGCTGTCCGGAATCAGCTCACGCAGCGCGCGGGCCTGGGCGATGGACAGCTGGCGCGCGCTGCGGGCCAGGACCAGGCCGATGTAGTCCACGCCCAGTTCCACCGCCAGGCGCACGTCCTGGGGGCGGGTCATGCCACAGAGTTTGATTCGGGTCGACATGCAGCAGGCAGTGAGGTCGAAGGAGTGAGAAACGAAGGGGAAGGACGGCACGCCAGCGCGAAAGAGACGCTGGCGCCGTGCTCAGGATGGATCGCAGGCGCCGCGGCGCGCCGATCCGGCGCTCACGCCTGGCCCCGGGCCACCCTGCTGCAAGGTTACTTCGTCCGGCAGGCCCCATTGCGGCGCGTACAGGGGGCCGACGAACACCAGCCCCTGTGCCGGGGCGGTCGGGCCGGCCAGGGTGCGGTCGCGGCCGGCCAGCAGTTGGCCGATCCAGCGCTCGGGCTGTTCGCCGCGGCCCACCAGCAGCAGCGAGCCGACGATGTTGCGCACCATGTGGTGCAGGAAGGCGTTGGCCTGCACCTGGACGATGACCTGCTCGCCCTGGCGGGTGACGGTGATCGACTGCAGCTCGCGCATCGGGTGGCGGGCCTGGCAGTGCACGGTGCGAAACGCAGAAAAATCCTGCTCGCCCAGCAGGGCCTGCGCGGCGCGATGCATCGCCTCGGCATCCAGCGGCAGGCGCTCCCAGGCCAGCAGCTGGCGACCCAGGGCCGGGCGCACCTGGCGGTTCAGCAGCACGTAGCGATAGCGACGCGCGCGCGCCGAAAACCGGGCGTGGAAGTCCTCGGCCACCGGTTGGCACCAGCGCACGCACACCGACGGCGGCAGCTGGGCGGTGACCCCGAGCACCCAGCCGCGCGGAGCACGCGGGGCGTCGCTGTCGAAATGCACCACCTGGCACTGGCCGTGCACCCCGGCATCGGTGCGCCCGGCGCAGACGGTGGCCACCGGCGCATCGGCCACGCTGGACAGGGCCGCTTCCAGCGCCGACTGCACGCTGGGCGTGTGTACCGGCGCGCCCGCTTTTTCAAGCCGCTGCCAGCCATTGAAGTCGCTGCCGTCGTACTCGACGCCCAGCGCATAACGCATGCCGAAGAACTCCCGTGCGCGGCGCGGCGTTAGCCGAGCTCGCGCAGGAGTTTGTCGGCTTCGGCGCGGGCCTGGTGATCGTCGCCGGCGGCCACCTGCGCCAGCAGCGAACGGGCCGCTTCGGTGTCGCCCAGGTCCAGGTAGGCGATGGCCAGCTCCAGGCGCTCGCGGCTGCCGGCCGACGGCGCAATCGCCGGCACCGGGTCGGCCGCCGGCGCAGGCGCCGCCGCGGCCGGTGATATCCCGGACAGGATCCGGGTGGCGGCCGGCTGCGGGCCATCGACGGTGTGCCAGGTGGGCTTGGCGGTGGCCGTCTGCATCCAGGCCGGCGTGGCGACCCTGGCCGGCGCGGACGCGGGCGTGTCCGGCGCCGGTTCGGCGGAAACGTACACCGGCGTGTAGCGCGCCGTTTCGGGAACCGATCCGGGCACGGCCGCTTCGACCGGCGGCGTGGCCACGGGCACCGATTCGGCCGGACCGGCCGCCGGCGGCACCGCTAGCGCGCCCTGGTAGACCGGCGTCGGGCGCAGGCCACGGTGGCGCCGCAGCAGCGCCCAGGCCAGCAGGCCGACGATCACCAGCAGCGCGCCGATCCACAGCCAGGCCGGCACCCCTGCCCCGCCCTGGGCCTGGCCCAGGCGCTGCTGCGCGGCGGCCAGGTCGCTGTCCTTCATCGCGATCAGCTGGGCCTGCTGGGCCCTGAGCTTTTCCAGTTCGGCCACCTGGGTACGCAGTTCCTGCACCTCGGCGTTGCGCGCGGCCAGGTCTTCCCTGGTCTGACGCAGTTGTTCGTTTGCCAGCATGTCGCCCTCGCCCCCGGCCTGGGTGCCGGATGTCGTTCCTGCCCGCTGCGCGGCATCGGCCGCCGGCGGTGCGATTTCAAGACGTGCGCCGGCCACCGCCGGTGCGGCGTTGGCAAGGGGAATCGGCGTCGCACCGGATGCGTCGGCCGGCTGCGGCACGGTCTGGCGCGCCTGGCGCCAGTCGCTGACCTGCTGGCGGACCATCGCCGCCGCCTCGGCCGCGGCCAGCGCGGTCATCTCCGAAACCGGCGGCACCCGCAGCAGCGCGCCGCTGCGCAGCCTGTTGATGTTGTTGTCGATGAAGGCCTGCGGGTTGGCCTGCAGCAGCGCGATCATGGTCTGGTCCAGGGTGCCGCCCTGCTGCAGGCTGCGCGCGATCTGCGACAGCGACTGGCCCTGCTGGACACGGACCGTTTCGAGTACGCCCGTGGGCGCGACCGGCGCGCTGTTGTCTGCGCGCGGCGCCGAGGCGACCGAAGCAGCCCCTTCGCTGGCCACCGATTCCTCCGGCTGGCCCGGCAAGGGTGCCGCTGCAGCCGCCACGGCCGGGCGGTCGATGCGGTTTGACGGCGCCGGCGCGGGCGCCTGGAGCTGCGGGGCGTCGGCGGCGGCCAGCGCGCCGGGCGCGCCGACCAGTGCCGAATACTCGCGCACCAGCCGGCCCTGGCCCCAGTCCACTTCGATCAGGAAATTCACCGAAGCGGTGTCCACCGGATCCTGGCTGGTGACCCGGATCACCGGCTCGCCGGCGTCGGACAGCGCCACGGCAAAGTCCAGCTGGCCCACCAGCCCGGTCGGCCGCTGCAGGCCCACCCGTTCGAAGATCTCCGGCGAGGCCAGCCGCGCGCGCAGCTGTTCCAGCTCGCCCGGCGCGCCGGAGATGACCGGAATCTCGGCCACCAGCGGCTGGCCGGACCGCGACTTCACCCGCATCTCGCCCAGACCCAGCGCCATGGCCATGCCACTGGCGGCCAGCAATACCAGCCCCAGCACGCCACGCACAACCGGTTTACACCCCGCCAGTCTCAAGGACATCCCCTGCGTTTTCCCGCCGCGACTATAGCCGTTCGCGCCGCGGCGCTGGTCGTCTGACGGCTTGTTGGGGACTCGGGACTCGGGACTCGGGACCCGGGGCCCGGAAAAGCCGAGGCGCGGACGCATCAGCGCGAAAGCCTGCTGTCGCTGTCGCCGTCGCTGTCGGCGCTTGCTCCTCCCCGGGTCCCGGGTCCCGGGTCCCGGGTCCCGAGTCCCGAGTCCCGAGCCCCGACTCCCGAGTCCCGGGACCCGCCACTAGCCGCCGGCAGCGACCAGTTCGGCCAGCTGTACGGCGTTGAGCGCGGCGCCCTTGCGGATGTTGTCCGAGACGATCCACAGGTTGAGTCCGCGCGGGTGCGAGAGGTCCTCGCGGATGCGGCCCACGTACACCGCGTCGGTGCCCGAGGCATGGGTCACCGGGGTCGGGTAGCCGCCGGCCACGCGCTCGTCGACCACTTCCACCCCCGGCGAGCGCGAAAGCAGTTCGCGCGCCGCTTCCGGGGTGACCTTGATCCTGGTCTCGATCGCCACCGCTTCGGAATGGCCGTAGAACACCGGCACGCGCACCGCGGTGGGGTTCACCAGGATGCTGTCGTCGCCCAGGATCTTGCGGGTTTCCCAGACCAGCTTCATTTCCTCCTTGGTGAAGCCGTTGTCCAGGAACTCGTCGATGTGCGGGATCAGGTTGAAGGCGATCTGCACCGGGAAGCGCTGCGGGTCGATCTGCTGGAAATTGAGCAGCTGGCCGGTCTGCTTGCCCAGCTCCTCCAGCGCCGAACGCCCGCCGCCGGACACCGACTGGTAGGTGGCCACGTTGATGCGCTCGATGCCGTACTGGCGGTGCAGCGGGGCCAGCGCCACCACCATCTGCATGGTCGAGCAGTTGGGGTTGGCAATGATCCCGCGCGGGCGGTTGCTGGCCGCTTCCGGGTTCACCTCGGACACCACCAGCGGCACGTCGTCCTCGTAGCGGAAGGCCGAGGAGTTGTCGATCACCACCGCGCCGGCGGCAGCGAACCTGGGGGCGTATTCCCTGGAGATGGCGCCACCGGCCGAAAACAGCGCGATGTCCACGCCGGCCGGATCGAAGCTGGCCAGGTCCTGGATCACGACCGTGCGGCCGCGGTACTCGATCTGGCCGCCGGCCGAACGCTCGGAGGCCAGCACCGACAGGGTGCCGACCGGGAAATCGCGTTCGGCCAGGATCGAGAGCATGGTCTCGCCGACGGCGCCGGTGGCGCCCACGACGGCGACGTGGAATGTGCGCGATGGGGTGTTGCTCATGGAAGTGTCTTCTTCAAGGGAAAGGATGGTCAGGGGCATGGGGCACGCGGGGCTTGGGCTCGGGGAACCTTTCGCTGTCGGTGTGCGCGCGCAAGGTTCCCTATCGTTTGCTCGCGGTGGTGTTTTTCGCGCCGGCGACGGCAGCGCCAGTCCCGGCGGCCTTGAGCGCGTCGGCGTTGAGGATGCTCGGCGGATGGCCGGCGTTGGGCCCCACGCCCATCGCCGCGATCAGGTTGTCCACGGCCAGCTGCACCATGGCCCGGCGCGTGGCCAGGCTGGCGCTGCCGATGTGCGGGGTCAGCACCAGGTTCTTCAGCGCCAGCAGCTCCGGGCGGACCCTGGGTTCGCCTTCGAACACGTCCAGCCCGGCGCCGGCCAGGCGGCCATGGGCCAGCGCATCGGCCAGGGCCAGTTCATCGACGATGCCGCCGCGGGCGATGTTCACCAGGGTCGCGGTCGGCTTCATCCTGGCCAAAGCACGGGCGTCGATCAGGTGGTGCGAGGCCGGTGTGTACGGCAGCACCAGCACCAGGTGATCGGAGGCAGACAGCAGGTCATCGAAGCCGAGCCAGGAGGCGCCGAGTTCGGCTTCCAGCGCCGGCGCCAGCCGCGAGCGGTTGTGGTAGACCACGCGCATGCCGAAGCCGCGCGCGCGCCGGGCGATGGCCCGGCCGATCCGGCCCAGTCCCAGGATGCCCAGGGTGCTGCCGTGCAGGTCCGCGCCGAGCAGGGTGGTGAACGACCAGGCACGCCAGCGACCCTCGCGCACGAACGCTTCGGCCTCGGTGATCCGGCGCGCGGTGGCCATCAGCAGGGCGAAGCCGAGGTCGGCGGTGGTCTCGGTCAATACGTCGGGCGTGTTGGTGGCCACGATGCCGGCCGCGCTCAGCGCCTCCAGGTCCAGGTTGTTGTAGCCGACGCCGACATTGGCGATCGCGCGCAGGTTGCCGGCGCTGCCGATCTCGGCCGCGCCGATGCGCTCGTTGAGCGTGACCAGCGCCCCGTCCAGCGGCGCCAGCCGCTCGGCCAGCTCATCGGAGGAATAGCTGCGCACTTCGCGCTCCAGGGTCAACTCGAAATGCGCGGCCAGCTGCCCGACGATGTCGTCGAACAACGGCTGGCTGACCCAGACCCGGGGCCTAGACATCACGAGATTCCCTGCGGCCATCCATGGCGCCAGACGGCAAGGCCGGCGGCACCGGCCCGACCCTCCATGGCCGGGTGCTGGCAGGAACCGCGCGGCATGCCGGGCGTGGCACGTTCCTGCTCACCCGGGAATGCGCGGGCTGACGGCGCCGACATCGCCGCACTGGGCGCGATGGCGCAGGGCCTGGTCCATCAGGACCAGGGCGACCATCGCCTCGGCGATCGGCGTGGCGCGGATGCCCACGCACGGGTCGTGGCGGCCGGTGGTGACGACCTCCACCACGTTGCCGTCCACGTCAACGGTGGCCCCGGGCAGGCGCAGGCTGGAGGTGGGCTTGAGCACGATCGAGGCGGTGATCGCCTGGCCGGTGGAGATGCCGCCGAGGATGCCACCGGCGTGATTGCTCAAAAAGCCCTGCGGGGTGATCAGGTCGCGGTGTTCGGTGCCCTTCTGCGCAGCCGCGGCGAAGCCGTCGCCGATCTCCACACCCTTGACCGCGTTGATGCTCATCAGCGCCGCGGCCAGTTCGCCGTCGAGCTTGCCGTAGACCGGCTCGCCCCAGCCCGGCGGCACGTTGTCGGCGACCACGTCCACCCGTGCGCCGACCGAATCGCCGGACTTGCGCAGCGCGTCCATGTAGGTTTCCAGTTCATCCACCTGCGCGGCGTGCGGCCAGAAGAACGGGTTGTCCTCGACCGCGTTCCAGTCGAAACCGGCCGGCCTGATCTGGCCCAGCTGCGAGAGGAATCCGCGCACGCGCACCCCAAAGCGCTGGCCCAGCCACTTCTTGGCGATCACCCCGGCGGCCACGCGCATGGTGGTCTCGCGCGCCGATGAGCGCCCGCCACCGCGCGGATCGCGGATGCCGTACTTGTGCCAGTAGCTGTAGTCGGCATGGCCGGGGCGGAACTGGGCGGCGATGGTGCCGTAGTCCCTGCTGCGCTGGTCGGTGTTGCGGATCAGCAGGCCGATCGGAGTGCCGGTGGTGCGGCCCTGGTAGACGCCGGAGAGGATCTCCACCACGTCGGCCTCGCGCCGGGCCGAGGTGTGCCGGCTCTTGCCGGTGGCGCGACGCTGCAGGTCGTGGGCGAACTCGGCCGGGTCCAGCTCCAGCCCCGGCGGGCAGCCATCGACCACGCAGCCGATCGCCGGGCCATGCGACTCGCCGAAGGTGGTGACGCGGAACAGATGGCCGAATGTGTTCACGATTGGGATGTACCGTTACCTACTGTTTTCGCTGTTGCCGTCATGACGGGCGAAAGCGCAGCTCACGACCGCTGCGCTGCCAATTCCGTGATCCGAGCGCTGTGCGCGATCAGTTCGCGGCATTCCACCGCGAACACCCCCATCTGGCCGACCTTGAACTCGATCCAGGAAAAGTCCACTTCCGGCAGCAGTCTGACCAGGTGCCGTTCGGATTCGCCGACTTCGCAGATCAGCAGGCCGTCGGCGGACAGGTGGCTCGGCGCATCGCGCAGGATCTTCAGGACCAGGTCCAGGCCGTCCTGCCCCGCGCGCAGGCCCAGCTGCGGCTCGTGGGAATACTCCTGCGGCAGCGCGTCGGTTTCCTCGTTGGTGACATACGGGGGATTGCTGACGATCAGCTCGTAGCGACGGCCGGACAGGCCGTTGAACAGGTCGGACTTGATCAGTTGCACGTTGTCGGCGTGCAGGCGCGCCTTGTTCTCGGCAGCCAGGGCCAGCGCCTCATCGCTGATGTCGGCGCCATCGACCTGCCAGTCCGGGTTGTAGTGGCCCATGGCGATGGCGATGCAGCCCGAGCCGGTGCACAGGTCCAGCACGCGCTGCACCTGGCGGCCGCCCAGCCAGGGCTCAAAGCCCGACTCGATCAGCTCGGCGATCGGCGAACGCGGCACCAGCGCGCGCGCATCGGTCTTGAAGCTCAGGCCCGCGAACCAGGCCTCGCCGGTCAGGTAGGCCACCGGCACGCGCTCGGCCACGCGACGCTCGATCAGCGCCAGGATGGCCTGCTTTTCTTCGGCCAGCAGGTGCGCCTGGCCATAGGCCGGGCCCAGGTCCGGCGGCAGGTGCAGGGTATGCAGGACCAGCGCGGTGGCCTCGTCCAGCGCGTTGTCGTGGCTGTGCCCGAAGGTCAACCCGGCCGCGTTGAAGCGGCTGGCGCCGTAGCGGATCAGGTCGATGAGGGTGTGCAGGGCGTTGGCTGCGTCGGCAGTCATGGACAGCAACAGCGGAAGGCGGCCGCCGATTATAGGGGGGCGGCCGGTATCATGGTTCCTCGTTGCAGCGGAAACGTAAACAATGTCCAAACGCACTCTGGGTGTCGCACTCCTGGTCGCAATCGCCGCGGTGCTGGGCGTGCTGGCCGGCAACAGGCTGCTGGGGCCGTCCACCTCCAACAACGCGCGCTGGCCGGCAACCCAGGCGGTGACCCTGCTGCCCACGCCGCGCCCACTGCCGGCATTCTCGCTGCGCCAGTCCGATGGCACGCAGCTGACCCAGGGCGAACTGCGCGGGCACTGGACCCTGGCGTTCCTGGGCTTCACCTATTGCCCGGATGTGTGCCCCACCACCCTGGCCCAGCTGGCCCAGGCGCAGAAGCAGTGGGCCGCGCTGGCCGACAGCGTGCGGCCGCGGGTACTGTTGGTCTCGGTCGATCCCGAGCGCGACAGCCCGATCAGGGTCGGCGAATATGCCCACGCCTTCCACCGCGACACCCTGGCGGCCACCGCCGACATTCCCGCCCTGGAGGACTTCGCCCGCGCGATGAGCCTGGTGTTCATCAAGGTGCCAGGCGAACACTTCAAGGACAACCCGCAGGACTACTCCATGGACCACTCCGCACAGCTGATCGTGCTCGATCCGCAGGCGCGCATGGCCGGGCTCATCCAGCCGCCGTTCAATCCGCAAGCCATCGCCGCAGACATGCTCGCGCTCACACAGGCCAGCAAGTGAGCCTGGTCACCACCGTCACCTATGCACTGCCGCACCAGCTGCTGTCCTCGCTCGCGCGCAGGCTGGCGTACTCGCACAACCCGGCGATCAAGCAGCGCCTGATCGACCTGGTCGTGGCCAGGTTCAACGTGGACCTGTCCGAAGCGGCGCAGCCGGACCCCACCGCCTACCCGAGCTTCAATGCGTTCTTCACCCGCGCGCTCAGGCCGGGCGCGCGGGTGCCCGACCCGGATCCGCGTGCGCTGCTGATGCCGGCCGATGGCCACATCAGCCAGTGCGGGCCGATCGAGTCCGGCCGCATCTTCCAGGCCAAGGGCCGCCATTTCACCGCCAGCGCGCTGCTGGGCAGCGACGCCGACGCCGCGCCGTTCGAGCACGGCGCCTTCGCCACGGTGTACCTGTCGCCGCGCGACTACCACCGCGTGCACATGCCCTGGACCGGCACCCTGCGCGAGACCGTGCACGTGCCCGGGCGCCTGTTCAGCGTGGGCGTCGACGCGGTGGCCAGGGTCCAGGGCCTGTTTGCGCGCAACGAGCGGCTGGTGTGCCACTTCGATACCAACTTTGGCCCGATGGCCTGCGTGATGGTCGGGGCGATGCTGGTCTCGGGCGTGGAAACGGTGTGGAGCGGGGTCGAGATCCCCGCGTACGCCACCAGGATCACGCGCAAGGACTACCGCGGCCGCGGCATCGTGCTGGAGCGTTTCGGCGAGATGGCCCGCTTCAACTACGGCTCCACCGTGATCGTGCTGCTGCCGCCGGGCGTGGCCACGTTGGCACCAAACCTGGGTGCGCAGACCCCGGTGCGGCTGGGCCAGGCGCTGGCGCGGTTGCGGTAGGGCCCGCGGCGAATCCCGGGGCTACGCCGCGTACGGTCGCGCCGTGCGTTCCAGCGCCGCCCGGCCCAGGCGCTCGCCGCTGATGCGGCCCCAGACCTGGGAGAACACCTCGCTGGCCTGGCGCTCGCTCAGGCCCAGCAGCTGGACTGCGGCACATCGCGCATAGCGCGCCTGGGCGCGGTCCGAATCCCAGCCGGGATAGTTGATGTAGACGTCGTAGACCGCGCCGATCACCGGCCAGTAGGCGGCAAATCCGCGCGCTGCCGCAGCGCCGGGCAGGTTCTGGTACCAGTCCTGCCAGTACTCCTGTTCTGCTTCGATGTCGATGAAGACCCGCGGCAGGCGGGTGTTGCTGATGACGTTCATTGCGGACTCCCTGACTGGTTACCGCCCCTGTGCAGCCAGTGTGGCGCTGGCGCATTGCAGATTGTTGAACGTGCGCGGTCATCGGCATGCACACGCGCGCCCGGTGTGCGCCGGGTCACGAAGAGATCGTTTTCATCCCCCACCGGTGCCGCCGCGCGTTTGCACTGCAGCACCGATCCCGGTCCCCGATCGTTCAGCTGGCCCGGGCCAGGCGCTGGCGGCGACCGGCCAGCTTCTTCTCGCGGCGGCGCGCGCGCCAGTTGCGCCAGTGCCGCTGCAGGCAGGAGAAGATCACGTACAGCGCCGGCGTGCTGAGCAGGGTCAGGCTCTGCGAGACCAGCAGGCCGCCGATCATGGCGATGCCCAGCGGCCGGCGCAGCTCGGAACCTTCGCCCAGGCCGATCGCCAGGGGCAGCGCGGCCAGCAGCGCGACCATGGTGGTCATCATGATCGGGCGGAAGCGCACGATCGAGGCCTCGCGCACGGCAGCCAGCGGCTCCAGGCCGTGCTCGCGCTGGGCCACCAGGGCGAAGTCGATCATCATGATCGCGTTCTTCTTGACGATGCCGATCAGCAGCACCAGCGCGATCATCGAGATCACCGACAGCTCGGTGTTGGTCGCCACCAGTGCCAGCAGCGCGCCCACACCGGCCGCCGGCAGCGTGGACAGGATCGTGACCGGGTGGATCAGGCTCTCGTAGAGCATGCCCAGCACGATGTAGACGGTCAGGATGGCGGCCAGGACCAGCACGCCCATCGAGTTGGGATTCAGCTGTGCGCCCCAGCCGCTGTCCTGGGCGATCTTGATGTCCCCGGGCATGCGCATGCCTTCGACCACCGACCTGAAGATGACATCGGCCTCGCCGGTGCTCACGCCCGGGGCCAGGTTGTAGCTCAGGTCCATCACCGTGTACTGGTTCAGGTGGGTGACCTGCGAGGGCGCCAGGGCATCGGTCTGCCTGGCCAGGGCGGTGAGCGGGATCATCTCGCCACTGCGGGTCTTGAGCTTGATCGCGTCCAACTGCGCGGGGCTGGCGGTCTGGCTGGGCAGCGCATTGACCACCACCGAGTACTGGTTGAGCTCGGAGTAGATCGTGGACACCGAGCGCTGGCCGAAGGCGCCGTACAGCGCGCCGTCGATGGCGCCGATCGACACCCCCAGGCGCGCAGCCTTGTCACGGTCGATCACGATGTTCTGACGCAGACCGCCCTCTTCCACGTCGCTGCCAACGTCGCGGAACTTGGGGTTCTTCTTCAGTTCGGCCACCACCCTGGGCAGCCAGTACTGGAGTTCCTGCAGGTCGTTGCCCTGCAGGGACTTCTCGTATTGCGCGCCCTGGTTGCTGCCGCCACCGCCATCGCTGGGCAGGTCCTGGACCGCGCGCAGGCGCAGCTGCAGGTCCGGATACTTGTCGGCCTTGGCGCTCAGCCGCGAGAGCACCACCGAGGTGGGTTGCCTGCGGCCCTCGGCGCGGGTCTTGAGCTCGACGTTGAACTGTGCGCTGGAACCCTGCCGGCCGCTGCCCAGGCGCACGCCCACGACCTTGACCGCCGGGTCGGCCAGCAGCATGTTGGTGATCCGCTCCTGGCGCTTCTTCATGTCGGTGAAGGACACCGTGGCGCTGGATTGGGCGCGGCCCCAGATCAGGCCGGTGTCCTGCGGCGGGAAGCTGCCAGACTGGACCTTGGTGAACAGGAACATGGTCAGGCCGATCAGGATCAACGGCGTCATCGACAGCAGCAATGCATGGCGCAGGCTGAAATCCAGGCACACGGTATAGAGGTGCAGCATCCGCGCGTGGCCGGCCTCGATCAGGCGGCCCAGCCTGGAGGTGGCCTGGCTGGCATCGTGTGGCTGCAGGAAGCGGCTGCACAGGGTCGGTGTCAGGGTCAGCGAGATGATCGCCGAGACCGCGATGGCCGCCACCAGGGTCACGGTGAACTCGCGGAAAAACGCCCCGATCATGCCCTTGGCGAACAGGATCGGGATGAACACCGCGATCAGCGAAGCGGTGATCGAGACGATGGTGAAGCCGATCTCGCGCGAGCCGGCGATGGCCGCCTCCATCCGCGACTTGCCTTCATCCAGGTGGCGCATGATGTTTTCGATCACCACGATCGCATCATCGACCACAAAGCCAATGGCAATCACCAGCGCCAGCAGGCTCAGGTTGTTGAGCGTGTAGCCCAGGGTGTACATCACCACCGCCGAGCCGGCCAGCGACAGCGGCACGGTGACCGTGGCGATCAGGGTCGGCGCCAGCCGGCGCAGGAACAGCGCCATCACCAGCACCACCATCGCCAGGCTGATCAGCAGGGTGATCTCCACCTCATGCAGCGAGGCGCGCACGGTCGGGGTGCGGTCGAAGTACGGGGTCAGCGTGGTGCCTGGCGGCAGGTACGCCTCCAGCCGCGGCAGCTGGGCGCGGATCCGGTCGACGGTTTCCACCACGTTGGCGCCGCTGCGGATGAAGGTGTACATCACCACCGCCGGCTTCCTGTTGAACCAGGCGGCCTGGTAGGCGTCCTGCTGGCCGTCGTAGACGCTGGCCACGTCCTTCAGGCGCACGGTCACGCCGTTCTGGCTGGAGATGGCCAGGTTGGCGAAGTCGGCCGCCTTGCGCACCGAGTCGTTGACGATCACCGCCATGGTCGTCTTGCCGTCGGACAGAAAGCCGGTCGGCGAGACCACGTTGGCCGCGCGCATGGCATTGCGCAGGTCGTCGGGCGACAGGCCCATGGCATTGAGCGCACGCAGGTTCACGTCCACGCGCACCGCCGGAGTGGACGCGCCGGCAATGTCCACCGAGGCCACGCCGGCCACCTGGCGCAGGCGCTGGGCCAGCAGCGAGTCGGCCAGGTTGTACAGCTCCGCCGCCGACTGCGTGTCGGAGGTCAGGGCCATGGCAATCAGCGGATCGTCGTTGGGGTTGGCTTTCTGGTAGTTGGGCGGCTGCATGCCCGAGGGCAAATCCATGCTGGCCGCGCTCAACGCGGCGGCCACGTCCTGCGCGGCCGAGTCGATGTCGCGACTGGGATTGAAGCTCAGGAAGATCATCGAGCGACCTTCGAAGCTGCTCGAACGCATCGTGTCGATGCCGGGCACCTGGCCCAGGCGGCGCTCCAGCGGCGCGGTCACCGTGGCGGCCATGGTGCTGGCGTCGGCGCCGGGCTGGCTGGCCTGGACGAAGATCACCGGAATGCTCAGCGTCGGCAGCGCGGCCACGCCCAGGCGCAGGTAGCAGATCAGGCCGATGACGAACAACCCCATCGCCAGCAGCGAGGTGCCGATCGGCCGGCGGATGAAGATGGTGGAGAGACTGACTCGGCGCGTCATGGCTCGGTTCGCGGTTGCGATCGCGTGGGGCGACCGTCAACCGGCCTCCGCTAGCGGCGCGCCATCGCCGGCCGCGCCCTGGTTGCGCCAGCGCTGCACGCGCTCGGAGAAGCGCTCCATGTACAGGTAGATCACCGGGGTGGTGTACAGGGTCACCAGCTGCGACAGCAGCAGGCCGCCGACGATGGACACGCCCAGCGGCTTGCGCAGCTCCGAGCCGATGCCATCGCCCAGCGCCAGCGGCAGCGCGCCCAGCAGCGCGGCGGCAGTGGTCATCATGATCGGGCGGAAGCGCAGCAGGCAGGCGCGGCGGATCGCATCGTGCGCGCTCATGCCCTCGCGGCGGGCATCGATGGCAAAGTCGATCATCATGATCGCATTCTTCTTGACGATGCCGATCAGCAGCACGATGCCGACGATGCCGTCCACCGACAGGCTCATCCCGCACAGCATCAGCGCCAGCAGCGCGCCGACGCCGGCCGGCGGCAGGGTCGAGATGATGGTGAGCGGGTGGATGTAGCTTTCGTACAGCACCCCCAGCACGATGTAGATCACCACCACTGCAGCGATCAGCAGCCAGACCACGTCGGACTGGCTGGAGGAGTACTCGGCGGCCTTGCCGATGAACTCGGTGCGCAACGTATCGGGCAGGTCGAGCTGCTCGCGCACCTGGTTGATCGCGGCCACCGCCTGGGAGAGCGAATAGCCGGGGGTGACGTTGAAGGAGACGGTCACCGCCGGCAGCTGCTGCTGGTGGCTGATCACCAGCGGCGTGGTGCCCACCTGCGAGGTAGCCAGCGCCGAGAGCGGGATCGCCCCACCGGTGCCCACATTGATGCCGATGTTGGCGTTGCCGATGCCGGTGGCGGTGGCCGAGTTGGACGAGGTCACCTGGCCCAGGGTGGTGGCGTTGCTGCCGGTCAGCGCGCCGCTGCCGTTGCTGGCCACCGCCAGTTTGTTCATGAGTGCCTCGCGGGTGCGGAATTCCGGCGCCACTTCCAGGACCACCCGGTACTGGTTGAGTGCGGTGAAGATGGTCGAGATCTGGCGCTGGCCGTAGGCGTCGTACAGGGTATCGTCGATGGTCTGCATCGGCACGCCCAGCGCGCTGGCGGTGTCGCGGTTGACGTTGATCATCAGCGCGCGGCCGGCATTGGCGGCGTTGTTGCCCACGTCCGACAGTTCCGGACGCTGGCGCAGCGCCTGGGTCACACGCTCGGCCTGGACCTGCAGCTCGGCCGAATCCACATCCGAAAGCGAGAACTGGTATTCGGTCGCCGCCACCCGCGTATCCAGGGTCACGTCCTGGACCGGCTTGAGGTACAGCGCCACGCCCGGGATGCCGGCCACGGCCTTGTGCAGGCGCGGCACGATCTGGTCCAGACCTTCGCGCTGGCTGCGCTCGGCCAGCACGATGCTGATCTGGCCCTGGTTGATGGTCGGATTCATGGTGCCGGCGCCGATGAAGGCAGCCACCCCGGTCACCGCCGGGTCCTTGCGCAGCGCCGTGGCCACAGCCTGGGTGCGCGCCTGCATCTGGTCGAAGGCCACGGTCTGGTCGGCCTGGACCACGCCGGTGATCAGGCCGGTGTCCTGCTCGGGCAGCAGCCCCTTGGGGATGGCGATGTACAGCAGGACCGTCGCCGCCACCGTGGCCAGGGCCACCACCAGGGTCAGGCGCTGGTGGGCCAGCACCCAGTCCAGGGTCCGCTCATACAGGCCGACCGTGCGCGACCACAGGTTCTGCCTGCCGGCGGCGTGGGTGCGCTCGTGCGCATCGTCGCCTTCGGGCAGCGCGTCGGGCTTGAGCAGGTAGGCGCACATCATCGGGGTCAGGGTCAGCGACACCAGCATCGAGATGACCACCGCGATCGACAGCACCCAGGCGAACTCGTGAAACAGCCGCCCGGTCACCCCCGGCATCAGCAGCAGCGGCAGGAACACCGCCACCAGCGAGATGGTCAGCGACAGCACGGTGAAGCCGATCTGCCGGGCGCCCTCCTCGGCCGCCTCCGGCCCGCTCTTGCCCTGTTCGATGTAGCGCACGATGTTCTCGATCATCACGATCGCATCGTCGACCACGAAGCCGGTGGCCACCACCAGCGCCATCAGCGACAGGTTGTCCAGGGACATGCCGGCAAAGGCCATCACCCCGAAGGTGCCCACCAGCGACAGCGGCACGGCGACCGAGGGAATGATCGTGGCCCACAGCCGACGCAGGAACACGAAGATCACCGCCACCACCAGGCCGATGGTGAGGATCAGGGTGAACTGCACCTCGTGCACCGAGGCGCGGATGGTCTCGGTGCGGTCGGAGAAGATGTCCAGCTTCACCTCAGCCGGCAGCACGCTCTGGAGCTGCGGCATCAGCGCGCGGATCGCGGCCACGGTCTGGACGATGTTGGCGCCTGGCTGGCGGCGGATCTCCAGCAGCACCGCCTGCTTGCCGTCGGCCCAGGCCGAGAGCTGGTCGTTCTCCACGCCATCGACCACCCTGGCCACATCGCCCAGGCGCACCGGCGCCCCGTTGCGGTAGCTGATGATGATGCTGTTGTAGCCGTTGGCGTCCTCGATCTGGTCGTTGGTGCCGATGCTGTAGGACTGGGTGACACCGTTGAGCGAGCCCTTGGGCGCGTTGACGTTGGCCTGGGTCAATGCGCTGCGCAGGTCTTCCAGGGTCAGGCCCATGCTGGACAACATGGCGGGATTGGCCTGGATGCGCACCGCCGGACGCACGTTGCCGGCGATGGAGACCAGGCCCACGCCCGGCACCTGCGACAGGCGCTGGGCCAGGATCGAGTCGGCGTAGCGGTTGACCTCGCGCAGCGGCAGCGTGTCCGAGGTCAGCTTCAGGGTGAGGATCGCCGCGTCGGCCGGGTTCACCCGGTTGTAGGTGGGCTGGTAGGGCAGGCCGCTGGGCAGCGTGGCCTGGCGGATGGCCGACTGCACGTCCTGGGAGGCGACGTCGATATCGCGCTCCATCGAGAACTGCAGCACGATCGTGGACAGCCCGGCCGAGGAGTCGGAGGTCATCATCTCCATGCCGGAGATCTGGCCCAGCTGGCGCTCCAGCGGGGTGGTCACCAGCGCGGCCATGGTCGCCGCGCTGGCGCCCGGATACTGGGTGGTCACCACCAGGCTGGGCGAATCGATTTCCGGCAGCGCCGAGACCGGCAGGCTGCGGTAGCCCAGGATGCCCAGCAGCATCACCCCGATCATCAGGAGCGTGGTCGCGATGGGGCGGCGGATGAAGATGCTGGAGAAGCCCAAGGGAAGTCCGTCCTGTCAGATCGTCGTGCAGCCGCGCCGAAGGCGGCGCACCTGCGCTGCCGAGGCAGCGCAGGCGTGGGGTGGATCAGCGCGGCGGACCGCCACGGCGGCCACCGCGCTGGCCCTGGATGGCCTGCTGCAGCTCCTGCTCGGTCGGCTCCGGCGGCGCCTGGCCAGGCTTGAGCGCATTGACCCTGGCGTCGGGCTTGAGCCGGAACTGGCCTTCGGTGACCACCCGGTCGCCGGCCTTCAGGCCCTTGGTGACCACGATGTGGGTATCGCCCACTTCCACCCCGGTGATCACATTGGTCATCCTGACCGTGTTGTCGGGCTGGACCACGTACACATAATCGCTGTCCGGGCCGCGCTGCACCGCCTGGGTCGGCACCACCAGCCCGCCCCTGATGACGGCCACCTGCAGGCGCACGTTGATGAACTGGCCCGGCCACAGCACATGATCGGTGTTGGGGAAACGCGCGCGCAGGCGGAAGGTGTTGGTGTCGGTGCTGACCTGATTGTCGACCACGTCCAGGACCCCGTCGCTGGCGATCACGTGCTGGTCGGTGCTGTCCAGCGCGGCCACGACCGCCTCGCCCCTGGCCTGGGCCGCGCGCACCGCGCTCAGGTCCTGCGCCGGCAGGCTGAAGGAGGCATAGATCGGTTCGACCTGGGTAATGGTCACGATCGTGGTACTGGTGTTGACGATATTGCCCACGTCCACGCCGCGAATGCCGGCAATGCCGTCCAGCGGCGAGATGATGTTGGTGTACTGCAGCTGCACGCTGGCCGCCTGCATGGCCGCATCGGCCGCGGCCACGCCGGCCTGGTACTGGGCAACCAGGTTCTTCTGGGTATCAATGTCGGTGCGTGCCACGTACGGCGCGTAGGCCGGATCGGTCAGGCGCGCGTAGGTGTCGCGCGCGGTCTGCAACTGGGCCTGGTTCTGCTTCTTGGCCGCGGCGGCCTGGTCGTAGGCGGCCTGCAGCTCGCGCGGATCGATCCGGGCCAGCACCTGGCCCTTCCTGACCGGCTGGCCCTCGCTGAACTCCAGGCTCATCAGGCGCCCGCTGGTCTGCGGATTGATGGTGACCGTGTTGAGCGCGGTCACCGTGCCGGTGGCGCTGAGGTACACCGGCACATCCTGGGTGGTCACCGACTCGACGGTCACCGGCACCGGCCTGGTGCTGTCCTGGCCGCCCTGCCTGGTCTCCTCCGGCGCGCCCTTCCTGCCGCATGCGCGCAGGCCAAATGCCACGACCGCCACCAACACGACCACCGCCAGGGCGATCTTCCATTTACGCGACATGCAATGATTCTCCGGATGGGGGGGCCGCACGCCCCCCGGCGACAGGCCACAAGGTTACCGGCAGTGAACGCAGCTGCCTGCATGACTGATGACAGGGGCACGGCCGCGTCAACGGCATTCGTTCAGCCAACCCAGGCGCCTTGCCACCGCGCTGACACCTGCGCGCCCCTGCACGCTGCGGCAGCAAGGCGCCCCGCGTCCGGTCGCCAGATGTCGCGGTCGGCGGCGGCTACCGGATCAGCTCAGCGATCGCAGCCGGTCAGCTTGAGCTGCTGACCGGGCTTGAGCACATAGGATGGCGCGCGCAGGCCGTTGGCCCTGGCCAGTTCCCTGGTGTCGCACTGGAACTTGCCCACGATCCTGCCCAGGGTGTCGCCGCGGGCGACCTTGTAGCTGCGGACCTGCGCGGCCGTGGGCTTGGCCGGCCTGGGCGCACCAGTGGCCACGGTGGTGGGCACCCCGACCGGCACGCCGCTGACATCGCCCACGGCCACGCGCGTGGTGCGGGGACTGTCGTCCCTGATGGCCGAATCGACTGTGGCGGTGACCAGGGTGTGGGCCAGCTCGGCGGTCGGGCCCTTGACGCACTGGCGGTTGTACAGCCGGACCATGTGCGAGCTGGCGTTGATCGTGGTCCCGGCCGGGATCCAGGTTTCGGCCTGGTAGCGCGGGTTGAGATTGCGCAGCGCGCGCATGAAGCCCTCGCGGGTACGACCGTTGCCCAGGCAGATGGTCAGCTCGTAGATCGAGGCGGTGCGTGCCAGTTTCAGCGGCGCCGGGCTGGCGTCGACCTTGGGAAATTTCAGCCCGTACTGCCTGGGATGCAGGTACAGCCAGGCCGCGGCGATCACCATCGGCACGTAGTCCTGGGTTTCGGCCGGGAACTGGCGGTACACGTCCGCATCCCAGAAGCTGGCGCCGGGGCGGTCGCGATAAATCCGCGCGGCGCGGCCTTCGCCGCCGTTGTAGGCGGCCAGGGCAAACTCGATGTTGCGGTCCAATTCGCCCATGCGCTCGTTCATGTACGCGGCCGCCGCCTCGGTCGCCGCGTACGGATCAAAGCGCGTATCGAAGCCGGTCCCGTCCTGGCCCAGCCCGAAGCGGCTGCCGGTGGCCGGCATGAACTGCATCAGCCCGGCCGCGCCGGCGCGCGAACTGACATGCACCCGGCCATTGGATTCCTTGGCCATGATCCCGAACAGCAGCGCCTCGGGCAGCCCGGTGGCCTGCCAGGCCGGCAGCATCTGCGGACGCAGGTTCTGGTAGTTCTCGTAGCTGTCGATCAGGGTGCCGCGCATGTCGGTCAGCCAGCGGCGGATGCCGGCCTGCACGGCCGGGTTGTAGGCAACCATCGAATCGAACCGATGGCGCTGGTCGTCCAGCAGCCGCGTGGTCCGGGCCGAGTCGGGGATGTTGGAATCGGCCGGGACGCTGTGGTCGCTGCCATCGTCCAGCGGATCGTCGCTGGTGTTCTCGCCGACCAGGTCGTCGCCTTCGGCATCGGATTGGGCGTCCACCTTTTCCTTGAGCAGGCGCTTATAGCTGGCCAGCAGGGTGTGGATCTGGCAACCCTTCTGCCTGGCGCAGGCATCCAGCACGTCCTCCATGTCCTCCAGCGCCGCGTCGCCTTCGGCCTGACCCTTGGGATCGCTGTTGGAGGCCAGCACCAGGGCATCGGTGTAGCGCTTCTCGGCGGCCTGCATGCGTTGGGCCAGGGCGTCGGCGGCCGCCTGGTCCCTGGCCGAGACCCGTGCCAGGGCCGCTGTGGACAACGGCAGCAGGACGAGCGCGGCAAGCAGCGGCACGGCGCGGAGCGAAACGGGCATCAGACACACGACACAGGCAAACACGGTTCGGCAGGGTAGCCGTGGTCGCAGCGCAGCGGCAAGGGTCGCAGGCGACCGGCCCGGCAGCGGCCGGTCGGGATCGGGGCCGGCGGCCGCAGTCGGCGCACCGCTGGCTGCCAACTGCTGGCTGCCAACTGCGCCTAGAATCGAAACGACTTCGCGAAATAGAGCCTCCATGGACCCGATCCTGCCGGGCACCGGCGTTAGCCAAAGCTGCCGCACGCCTCTGCCCTCAGGTGCGTTGAAGAAACCGTGCCACACAAGGAACCGCCGCATGACCGTGCTCCGCCTGCCCCTGCTCGCCGTCACCGTCGCACTTGCCCTGGCCGCCTGCAAACCGGCCGACGCGCCGCAGGCCTCGACGCCGCCCCAGACCAAGGCCACCACCACGCCGGCCGCAACCACGCCCGGCACCGACGCCACCAGCGCCGTGGACCAGGCGCCGGCCGCCGAAGTCACCGACAAGGCCGGCGTGGTGATCGATGCGAAGGCCCTGGCTGGCGAATTCGAAGGCAATGGCTCCACGCTCATCCTCGAGGCCGACGGCGCCTATACCCAGACCCTGAATGCCGGTGGCGCCCAGCTCAGCAGCAGCGGCACCTGGTCGGCGGCTGGCCCGGGCCTGCTGCTCCTGGACCCGCAGGACAAGGCCGCGCAGGACGTGCACTTCGAGGTGGTTTCGGCCGACGAGCTGCACAGCCAGGACGGTACCTACACCTTCAAGCGTGCGCGCTGAAGCGACCCGCCAGCGGCGCAGGGGGCTCGGCACGGCTGCCGAACGCGTCATCGGGTTGACGATTGCGCCAGGCGAAGGCGGACCACACCGTCGGCGCTGTGCAGGGAGATGGAAGGATTTGAGGCATGCACCCGCCGGCGCAGCGCGCGGCCTGCGGCCACTCAAACCGTTCCGGGCCCGGCTCCGAACTTTTTTGCACTGTTCCCTGCCCGGCACCGCGTCGGTGGCCGCGGTCGCCCTGCCGCCGTGCACGCTGAGCGGACCGGTTTGCTGGCGTGTCGGCGCCTTGCACCGACGCCGCGTCCGGGTACACGCACACGCCGTAAAATCGGCGCCATCTTCCGCAACACCTCGTCCCATCACGCATGAGCCGTTGGCGCCCGCCTGCCGAAAAAAGCACCGCCCTGATCACTCCCGCCGGCCACGCCACGCTCAAGGCCGAGCTGGAGCAGCTGTGGCGGGTGCGCCGGCCCGAGGTGGTCAAGGCGCTGGCCGCCGCTGCGGCCGAGGGCGACCGCTCGGAGAACGCCGAGTACACCTACCGCAAGAAACAGCTGGGCGAGATCGACCGCCGCGTGCGCTACCTGAGCAAGCGCCTGGAGGCCCTGCGCGTGGTCGCCGGGCCACCGTCGGACCCGCAGGCCGTGTTCTTCGGCGCCCTGGTGGAACTGGAAGACCTCCAAACCGGGCAGACCGCGCGCTACCGCGTCGTCGGCCCGGATGAGACCGACGCGGCGCTGGGCCACATCAGCATCGATTCGCCGCTGGCCCGGGCCATGCTCAGGAAGAGGGTGGACGACCAGTTCGAAGTGGCCCTGCCCGGGCGCAACGGCAGCTTCGTGATCGTGGCCGTGTCCTACGCCGGCTGAGCGTGCATCTGCGCCCGGCGCGACGCACTGACGGCAGTCCCGCAACGGAACCGTACTGCGCGGTCATTTAGACTCCGCGTCCCACATCCTGCTTGAAGAGGGACAGCCCATGGGTCAATGGATCACGCTCACCACCTCCAAGGGGCCGGTGGCCGCCTGGCAGGCCGAACCGGCGGGTGCGCCGCGCGGCGGCCTGGTCGTCATCCAGGAAGTCTTCGGCGTGACCGAACACATCCGCAACGTGGCCGAGCAGTACGCCGCCGAAGGCTACCTGGCGATCGCGCCGGCGTTCTTCGACCTGGTCGAGCCCGGCCTGGAACTGCCCTATGACCAGGCCGGCACCCAGCGCGGCCTGGAGATCGCCAACACCATCGGCCTGGATGCCGCAGTGGACGTGGTGGAGATCGCGGCCCGGGCCGCGCGCACGGCGACGGGCCAGGACAAGGTTGCCACGGTCGGCTATTGCTGGGGCGGGACGGTGGCCCTGCTCGCCGCCCAGCGCCTGGCCCTGCCCAGCATCAGCTACTACGGCGGCCGCAACGGCGATTTCCTGGACCAGCCGCTCAAGGCGCCGGTGCAGTTCCACTTCGGCGAGCTGGACCCGTACATCACCGCCGACATCGTCCAGGCCCAGCGCAAGGCCTGGCCGGACATGGAGGTGTTCACCTACCCGGCCAACCACGCCTTCAACCGCGACGCCAGTCCGGCGGTGTACGACCCGGCCAGCGCCAGGACCGCCTTTGCCCGTGCGCTGGCGTTCCTGCGCAAACACGTCGGCTGATCGGATCGGCGCAGGTGCGCGATTTCAGCCTGGACCCGCGCCTGGCCGCCGACAGCGTGTTCGTCGCCGACGGGCCGCTGTCGCAGGTGCGGCTGATGAACGATGCGCGCTTTCCCTGGCTGCTGCTGGTGCCACGCCTGGCCGATGCCAGCGAATGGATCGAGCTGGACGGGGCCCAGCAGCGCCTGCTGCTGGCCGAGGTCAACCAGGTCGGCCAGCTGCTGCGGGCCCGGCCCGGCGTGGAGAAACTCAACATCGGCGCGCTGGGCAACAGCGTGCGCCAGCTGCACGTGCACCTGGTCGGCCGCCACACCGGCGACCCCGCCTGGCCGGGCCCGGTCTGGGGCAGCGGCACCCCGCAACGCCACAGTGCGCAGGCGCTGGAACAACAACTGAGCCACTGGCGCGCCTTGCTGGGCTGATTCCCGGACGCCAGAGCGGCGCCGTTCACCTCGCAAAGCAGCGGTCACTACAAGCTCAGGTCCGCGGCAGGGTCACCCCGGTCTGGCCCTGGTACTTGCCGCCGCGGTCCTTGTAGCTGGTCTGGCAGACCTCGTCGGACTCGAAGAACAGCATCTGCGCCACGCCTTCGTTGGCGTAGATGCGCGCCGGCAGCGGCGTGGTGTTGGAAAACTCCAGGGTCACGTGGCCTTCCCACTCCGGCTCCAGCGGAGTGACGTTGACGATGATCCCGCAGCGCGCGTAGGTGCTCTTGCCAAGGCACACCACCAGGGTGCTGCGCGGGATGCGGAAATACTCCACCGTGCGCGCCAGCGCGAAACTGTTGGGCGGGATGATGCACACATCCGACTCCACGTCCACGAAGCTGCCGCTGTCGAAGTGCTTCGGGTCGACGATGGTGGAGTTGATGTTGGTGAACACCTTGAATTCACGCGAGCAGCGCACGTCGTAGCCGTAGCTGGAAGTGCCGTAGCTGACGATGCGATGGCCCTGTGCATCGTGCTTGACCTGGCCCGGCTCGAACGGCTCGATCATGCCGTGCTCTTCGGCCATGCGCCTGATCCAGCGGTCGGACTTGATGCTCATGCGGTGTGGGGTTCCCGTGGCAGTACGGTGGGTAAGCCGGGCATTGTAAGGGGGCCACGGCCGGCCATAGCGGACTTTCAGAGCAGCGAGGACGCGATCGGCATGGCCGCGCGCGGGCGCTTGTCCAGCTCGGCCACCAGTGCTGCCGCCACCTGGCGATAGGCCTGGGCCACGGCCGAATCCGGCGCGGCCACCAGCACCGGCTCGCCGGCATCGCCCTGCTCGCGGATGCGCACGTCCAACGGCAGCGAGCCCAGCAGCGGCACGCCATAGGCGGCGGCCATCGCCTGCCCGCCGCCCTGGCCGAACAGGTGCTCGACGTGCCCGCAGTTGCTGCACACGTGCTGGGCCATGTTCTCCACGATGCCCAGCACGGCCACGTTGACCTTTTCGAACATCTTCAGCGCCTTGCGCGCATCCAGGGTGGCGATCTCCTGCGGGGTGGTCACGATCACCGCGCCGGCCACCGGGATCTTCTGCGACAGGGTCAGCTGGATGTCGCCGGTGCCCGGCGGCAGGTCGACCAGCAGGTAGTCCAGATCGCCCCACAGGGTGTCGTTGAACAACTGGGTCAGGGCCCCGGTGGCCATCGGCCCGCGCCAGACCATCGGCGTGTCCGGATCGATCAGCAGGCCGATCGACATCGCTTCCAGGCCAAACGCCCGCAGCGGTTCGATCGACTTGTTGTCCGGGCTCTCCGGCCGCCCCGACAGCCCCAGCATGGCCGGAATGCTCGGCCCGTAGATGTCCGCGTCCAGCACGCCGACCCTGGCTCCGGTGGCCGCCAGGGCCAGCGCCAGATTCACCGCCGTGGTCGACTTGCCCACCCCGCCCTTGCCGGAGCCGATGGCGATGACGTTGCGGACGCGGGGATGGGGCTGCAGGCCGCCCTGGGGCTGGTGTGCGCGAGTGTTCATGGCGCCATTGTCCTTGGAAGTGCCCACATGTGCGAGACGCCTGGAGGCAGCCATCGCTGGATGGTCCCACCACACGCCCCGCTACGGTATAAAGCATCACCACTCAACCCCGGGAGGGGAGTCATGCGCAAGACCAAGCTGATCATGTTGTCCCTGCTGGCCCTGGCCGGCGCGTGTTCGGCGGCGATGGCCGCCGATGGCGCCGTTGGCCGCTGGAAGACCATCGACGACAAGACCGGCGAGGTGAGGTCGATCGTGGAGATCAGCCAGGCCAGCGACGGCAGCGGCCTGACCGGCAAGGTGGTGGAGATCCTCAAGTCGGACGACGGGCCCAACCCGCTGTGCAAGGCCTGCACCGGCGAGCGCAAGGACAAGCCGATCAAGGGCATGACCATTCTGTGGCATCTCAAAGCGGACGGCGCCAATGAATGGGCCGGCGGCACGATCCTGGACCCGAACAACGGCAAGACCTACAAGTCCAAGCTGGAGCTGCAGCCGGGCGGCAAGAAGCTGGACGTCTCCGGCTGCATCGCCTTCATCTGCCGCGCCCAGACCTGGGTGCGCGAATGACGCATCGCCGCAGCGCTTGACCAGGACGGCCCGGCCTTGATCCGGGCCGTCCCGCTTCCGAAGGCCTGCGCGGTGCCCATGCGATAATCGGCGACCCCAGCCGCTTGATCGCCATGACCCGCACCGCACTCGTCAGTACTGCCCTGCCCTACGCCAACGGCCCCCTGCACCTGGGCCACCTGGTCGGCTACATCCAGGCCGATGTGTGGGTGCGCGCCCGCCGCCTGCGCGGCGACAAGACCTTCTTCGTCTGCGCCGACGACACCCACGGCACCCCGATCATGCTGGCCGCCGAACAGGCCGGGGTCACCCCCGAAGCCTTCATCGCCAACATCCAGGCCAGCCACGAGCGCGACTTTGCCGCCTTCGGCGTGGCCTTCGACAACTACGACTCGACCAATGGCGAGACCAACCGCGAGTTGACCGAAGGCTTCTACACCAGGCTGGAACAGGACGGCCACATCAGCCGCCGCAGCGTGGCCCAGTTCTACGACACCGCCAAGGGCATGTTCCTGCCGGACCGCTACATCAAGGGCACCTGCCCCAACTGCGGCAGCGCCGACCAGTACGGCGACAACTGCGAGCACTGCGGCGCCACCTACGCCCCGACCGAACTGATCCAGCCGCGCTCGGTGCTGTCCGGCGTGCCGCCGGAGATCCGCGATTCGGAGCACTTCTTCTTCGAGGTCGGCCACTTCGACGGTTTCCTGCGGCAGTGGCTGGCCGGCGAGGTCGCCCGCCCCGGGGTCAAGGCCAAGCTGATGGAATGGCTGGATGCCGAAGGCGGCCTGCGTGCGTGGGACATCTCGCGCGATGCGCCGTATTTCGGCTTCCAGATTCCCGGCCATCCGGGCAAGTACTTCTACGTCTGGCTGGACGCGCCGATCGGCTACCTGTCCAGCTTCAAGAACCTGTGCGCGCGCATCGGCGAGGACTTCCAGTCGCACCTGGCCGCCGGTACCCAGACCGAGCTGCACCATTTCATCGGCAAGGACATCGTCAACTTCCACGGCCTGTTCTGGCCGGCGGTGCTGCACGGCACCGGCCACCGCCCGCCCACGCGCCTGCACGTCAACGGCTACCTGATGATCGACGGCGCCAAGATGTCCAAGTCGCGCGGTACTTTCGTCATGGCCCGGACCTACCTGGATGTGGGCCTGGAGCCGGAAGCACTGCGCTATTACTTCGCGGCCAAGTCCTCCGGCGGCACCGACGACCTGGACCTGAACCTGGGCGATTTCGTCGCCCGCGTGAACGCGGACCTGGTCGGCAAGTTCGTCAACCTGGCCAGCCGCTGCGCCGGCTTCATCGGCAAGCGCTTCGACGGCAAGCTGGCCGACGCGCTGCCCGACCCCGCCCAGTACACCCGCTTCGTCCAGGCCCTGGCACCGATCCGCGAGGCCTACGAGCGCAACGATGCCGCCGCGGCGATTCGCCAGATCATGGCGCTGGCCGACGAGGCCAACCGGTACATCGACGAGCAAAAGCCATGGGTCATCGCCAAGCAGGAAGGCGCACACGCCCAGCTGCAGGCCGTGTGCAGCCAGGGCCTGAACCTGTTCAGGGTGCTGGCGGCCGCGCTCAAGCCGGTGCTGCCGCGCACCAGTGCCGAAGCCGAGGCCTTCCTGTCCGCGCCCGTGCAGACCTGGGCCGACCTGGACGCACCGCTGACCGCGCACGTCATCCAACCCTACACGCCGCTGTTCACCCGCATTGATCCGAAACTGATCGACGCCATGACCGAGGCTTCCACGGATACCCTCGCCACCCCGCCTGCGCTGGCGGCCAAGCCGCAGGACAAGAACAAGGACACCGTGCAGGCTCCGGCGCCTGCCGCGGACGGCGCGGCCTTCATCGGCATGGACGATTTCGCCAGGCTCGACCTGCGCGTCGGCAAGGTGCTGGCCTGCGAATTGGTCGAAGGCTCGGACAAGCTGCTGCGCTTCGAACTGGATGCAGGCGCGCTGGGCAAGCGCCAGATTTTCTCCGGCATCCGCGCCAGCTACGGCGAGCCGGAAAAACTGGTCGGCCGCAGCGTGGTGTTCATCGCCAACCTGGCCCCGCGCAAGATGCGCTTCGGGGTGAGCGAAGGGATGATCCTGTCGGCCGGTTTCGACGGCGACGCGCTGGCGCTGCTCAGTGCCGACGACAGCGCCCAGCCCGGCATGCCGGTGCGCTGAGCGCATCGCTGCTGCGGCGCACCGTGCAGCCTTCGCCAGCCGTGAGCGCCTTGCCTGCCGACCTGGTCGAACGCCTGGACCGCCTGCTGCCGCAGACCCAATGCGGCCAATGCGGTTTCGACGGCTGTCGTCCCTATGCCCAGGCCATGGCCCGCGGCGAAGCCGGCGTGGAGCGTTGCCCGCCGGGCGGTGACGAGGGCGCCCGCGCCCTGGCACGGCTGCTCAAGGTCCCGGTGCAGCCTTTCGATCGCCAGCGCGGTCAGCACCTGCCACCGCAGGTCGCATTGATCACGGAGGCCGACTGCATCGGCTGCACCAAGTGCATCCAGGCCTGTCCGGTAGATGCCATCGTCGGCGGCGCCAAGTTCATGCACACCGTGCTGGAGGACCTGTGCACCGGCTGTGGGCTGTGCCTGCCGCCATGCCCGGTGGACTGCATCCAAATGGTGCCGGCGGCCTGAGAGGCTGATTCGAAGTGGACACCGGCCGGGCTGGGCGCTCGATCAATCCGCTTGCTTGCAGGCCTTGCAGATCCGCTCCACCGCGTAGCCCCTGGCCCGCAGCTTCTCGACCACCCCGTCGCTGCCCAGCAGGTGCAGGGCGCCGACCACGACCAGGGTGTCCTCGTGCCCGGGACCATCGAGGCGGGCCTGGAGTTTGGGTAGCCAGGCGTCGTTGCGGGCGACGTTGATGCGCTGATAGAGCGCCGGGTACTGGCGCTTCATGTCGGCGGCCAGGCCCTCGCTGAGGGCCTGCACGTCGCCGGCGCGCCAGGCCGCGTGCAGGCGCTGGGTTTCGCGGACGCCGCTGCTGCCGGCATCGTCCAGGGTCTCGGCCATGTACTGCTCCTGTTCGGCCGGCGACATGCCATCGAGCATGTCGATCTGCTCCTGGCCCAGTTCCAGGCCGGCCACCGGCTTGCCTTCCTGCCTGGCCAGGTTGCCGAAATGCAGGTCCAGGCCGAGCTGCGCATCCAGGCCCTGCCTGGCCATCTCCTGCAGGCTGATGGAGGTGGCCACCAGCCACGGCTCCAGGTGCTGCAGTGAATCCAGCGGCAGGTTGTTGGCCTGCGCATAGGCCTGCAACGCCTTCCAGGTGGCTGGCTTGAGGTGGCGCTGCAGCGAATCGCCCGCCGGCAGCTGCGCGGCGGCCAGCATGGCCTGGCCCAGCGCGGGCGAATCCAGTTCCTCCGGGGACAGCTCCAGCAGCAGCTGCTCGGCGTCGGCGAAGGCCGCCTGCACCTCGGGCGCGAGCGGATAGTCCTGCGGCGTAAGCAGGTGGAAGGAGCCCAGCAGGTACAGCGTGTGCTGGCCATGGCTGACCTTCCACAGCAGCGGCACCGGCGGCGCCACGGACGCAGCGAAGGACCACGCTGCCACACACAGCAGGCCGGTCAGCACACAACAACGCAGGAACATGCCTTGCAATCGCCTTGAGTCAGTGCGAGCCCACCGGCCCGGTGTAGATCTTCTCGCCCGCATCGACCAGCAGGTCCAGCCGGTTTTCGGCCGGCGGCAACGGACAGGTCGCAAAGCGGGTGAACACGCACGGCGGGTTGTAGGCGCGGTTGAAGTCCAGGACGACCTTGCCCGATGCATCGGCCGCCGGCGCGTCCAGGAACCGCCCGGCCGGATACGAGCCATGCCCGCTGGTGCGGTCGGCCATGACCAGGAACAGACCGCCGTCCTCGCCCTCCATCGCGGTCAGCCGGTACGGCCTGCCATCGCGCTCAAACTCGATCACGCCCGGGCTGGGCGCGGCCACGGTATTGCCCACCATGTCGGTGAAGGTCAACGTGCTGCCCGGCGCGCTGGCGATGAACCTGCCCTGGATTCGCCACGACGGGTCGGGCGGCCAGTATTCAAGCGCGGTGAACTGCAGCCGCGCCGGTGCGTTGGCGCTCTTGATCCGCAGGCCCAGGCGCGAGCCGCGGCGGATCAGGGTCATCTGGTTGGCACCGTCATCGAAGCCGATCACCGTCGCCTTGCCGGACTGGTCGTCGATCAACTGGATGCGGCGGGTCAGCGGCTGGTCGTCGGCGGTCATCGCCACGCCGCGCTCGGGCGTGAAGTACACCTTGCCGCCCAGCTGCTGGACCAGGCCCAGCCTGGGCGGGCCGACTTCCAGCCTGATGCCGCTGCCGGGACCGCTGCCGATGTAGTGGGATTTCAGTTCCAGCCAGTGCAGGCCGACCAGGCTGGTCCAGCCATCGGGCGCCAGCAGCGCGTTGCGCCGCTCGGTCTGCCAGATGGCGTTGTCGGCCAGGAAGGTGGTGTCGGCAGTCGGCGCCTGTTCCGCCTGTGGCGCGGGCTTGTCGCTGCAGCCTGCCAGCACCAGGGCCAGCGCGACCAGGCATGCTTCCGTCGCGCGTTTCATCAGCGTCCCCGTCGAAACCACTTGTCGATTTCGGCCAGGCCGAAATGTGCCCAGGTCGGGCGTCCGTGATTGCACTGGCCGGAGCGCTCGGTGATTTCCATGTCGCGCAGCAGTGCGTTCATTTCGGGCAAGGTCAGCCTGCGGTTGGCGCGCACCGCGCCGTGGCAGGCCATGGTGGACAGCAGTTGGTCGCGCGCGGCGGCCACGCGCCGGCTCTGGCCATGTTCGCGCAGGTCGGCCAGCACGTCGCGCAGCAGCGCGCCGGGTTCGGCATGGGCCAGCAATGCCGGCACGCTGCGCACGATCAGGGTCTGCGGGCCGCTGCGGGTGAGGTCGAAACCCAGTTCGGTCAGGGTGGCCGCTTCGCGCTCGGCGACATCGGCTTCGCGTTCGGCCACGGCCAGGGTCATCGGCACCAGCAAGGGCTGCGCGGTCAGGCCGATGCCGTCGTGCGCGCTCTTCAGGCGTTCATAGCCGATGCGCTCGTGCGCGGCGTGCATGTCGACCACGATCAGGCCCTGCGCGTTTTCGGCCAGGATGTAGATGCCGTGCAGCTGGGCCAGCGCGTAGCCCAGCGGTGGAGTGCCGCCTTCGCCATCGTTGGCTGGCATCGGCGACACCGGCGCCGGTTCGGCGGTGCGCGGCGACGGACTGTTGTACAGCGCCGCATACGCGCTGGGGGCATCGGCCACGCGCAGGCCCAGTGGCGACTGCCGGGCGCCGGTCCACTGCAGGGGCTGCGGCAGCGCCGCCGCTGCGGGCACGCCGTAGGCCGCCTGCGCGAACGGCATCGCCTGCACCGGCGCCTGCTCGACGCCGCCGGCCACGCCGGCGCGCGTTGCGGCCAGCGCTTCGTGCAGGGTGCGGTGGACGAAGTCGTGGATCATGCGCGACTCGCGGAAGCGCACCTCGTGCTTGGCCGGATGCACGTTGACATCCACCCGCGCCGGATCCAGCTCCAGGAACAGCACATAGGCCGGCTGGCGGCCGTGATGGAGCACGTCCTGATAGGCCAACCTGACCGCGTGGGCGATGTTGCGGTCGCGCACCGGGCGGCCGTTGACGTAGAGGTACTGCTGGTCGGCACTGGCGCGCGAATAGGCCGGCTGCGCAATCCAGCCGTGCAGGCGCAGGCCGGCAGCACTGTGCTCCACGCGCAGCGCCTGGCTGGCGAAATCCTGACCCAGGGTTTCGTGCAGGCGCAGGGCCGGCTCGGCCTGACTGCCGCCCTTGTAGCGACGCGAGGCCCGGCCGTTGTGCGAGACGCGCAGCTCCACGTCCGGCCGCGCCAATGCCAGCGAGCGCAGCCATTCTTCGATATGGCCTAGTTCGGTGCGTTCGGCGCGCAGGAACTTGCGCCTTGCCGGCACGTTGTAGAACAGCTCGCGCACTTCCACCGTGGTGCCCTGCCCGTGCTGGCACGGACCGACCTGGCCAAGGCGGCCGCCGTCGACCTGCAGGGTCGCGCCGTGTGCGTCATGGGCACGGCGCGAGCTCAGCGACAGGCGGCTGACCGAGGCGATCGACGGCAGCGCTTCGCCACGGAAGCCGAGCGTGGCCACGGCTTCCAGATCGTCCAGCGAGGCGATCTTGCTGGTGGCGTGGCGCGAGAGCGCCAGCGCCAGCTCCTCAGGGGCGATGCCGCCGCCGTCGTCGCGGATCCGGATCAGGCCGATGCCGCCTTCCTCCAGATCGATGTCGACCCGCTGCGCGCCGGCGTCCAGGGCGTTTTCCACCAGCTCCTTGACCACCGAGGCGGGTCGTTCGACCACTTCACCGGCGGCGATCTGGTTGATCAGGGTCTCGGGCAGCTGGCGGATCGGCACGGGCATCACGCGCACGCGGCGCGAAGGAGAAAAGCCAGCCTCGATGATAGCCGACTGGGCCCGGCGGCTTATGGCGCGCCGCCGCCGGCACTGCCAGTCGAAGCGGCCTGCGCGCGCGCGGCGAACAGCGTGCCCGGCGGCGGCGAGCGGCTGAAATAGGTTTCCACGCCTCCAAGCACCGCCCTGGCGATCCCGCGCTGGAAGCTGGGATCGGTCAGCTGCCTTTCTTCGCTGTAGTTGGAGATGAATGCGGTCTCCACCAGCATCGCCGGCATGTCCGAGGTGCGCAGCACCGCGAAGTTGGCCTTTTCCAGGCTGGTCTTGTGCGCGTTGCCGACCTGCTTGAGGCCGGCCAGGACGTGGCCAGCAGCGTCCTCGGAAGCCTTCATGTGGCCACTCTGGGCCAGGTCGATCAGGACCGAGCCCAGGGTGCTGTCCACGCTCTGCAGACTGCGGCCGCCGATCAGGTCGGAGGCGTTTTCCTTGTCGGCCAGCCAGCGCGCGCGCTGCGAGGTGGCGCCCTTGAGCGAGAGCACATACACCGACGAACCGCTGGCGCTGCGGTTTTCCGCGGCATCGGCGTGAATCGAGATGAACATGTCCGCATGCGCGGCACGCGCCTTCACCGCCCGCTGGTTGAGCGGGATGAAGTAGTCGCCATTGCGGGTGAGGTAGGACTTCAGGCCCGGCGTGGCATCGATCTGGCGGGCCAGTTCGCGGGCGATGGCCAGGGTCACGTTCTTCTCGTACTTGCCGGTCGGGCCGATCGCGCCCGAGTCCTGGCCACCGTGGCCGGCGTCGATGGCGATCACCAGCGGGCGCATGCCGGCGCGCATGGCCAGCCTGGGCTGCGGCAGGGTGGTGGCCGGCTGATCGGCCACGGTCGTCTTGGGTTCGACCGGCGCCGGTCGGCCGGTGGCAATGGTCACCCCGGGGGCGACGGTCTGCGGTTCGCTCGGCGCGGGACGGCCGGTGGCGATGGTCACCGCCGGGGCGACGGTCTGCGGCTTGCTCGGCGCAGGCACGATGATACCCGGCACCGGTTGACCGGCCAGGATGGCGGCCGGCGAAAGATCGCCGGGCATGGCCATGGCCAGAGCAGCAGCCGGCGCCTGCTGCGAGGCCGAGGGCGGCGTCGGCGTAGGCGTGGGCGCCGGCATGGCGGCGGCTGGTTCGGGTGGGGCTGCGGTGGCCTGACGCACCACCTCGGCGGCCAGCGACGAGGTTGCACGGGCGGCCGAGACCTGCGGCGCAGCGGCCGGCGCTACGGCCCTTGCAGGTGCAGCCGCGGGCGGCTGGCCGTCGCCGGGCCACGCGATCACCAGCCGCGACTGCGCACCGCTGCCCTCGATATGCGGGGTCATGGCCTTGACCGGCGAGGCCAGCTCGAACACCACGCGCACGGTCCCCGGCACGGGCTGGCCGGTGCGCACCGCGGTGACAACCCCGGTGGGCGCGGGCAGCTTGAGCTGTTTCGGCGCCGACGACTCAGGCAGATCCACGACCAGGCGGTCGGGGCCAGCCAGGGACAGGATCTTGAACTTGCCGGCCCCCTGCAGGGTGATTTCCGCGCGGGTACCGGTGACACCGTTGCTCAGGTCGATGCCACTGACCTGCCCGGCAAACGCGGGCGACAGGCCACCCTGGAGCAGGACAGCGCCCCCCAAGGCAAGTGCGATTGCGGCTTTCCCCATTGGCATGCCCCGGATTCAAGCATTAACGACCTGCTAATGCAACCCGTTTTTCCCTTAATAATCCGTGACCTGCCTGAACTTCCTCGGCCAGCCAACAGAAGAACCTTCTAAATGGCACTTTCGGCCAGTTGCGCCAGCCAGGCACGGCCCGACTCGGAGCCGGCCAGCAGACGCGCACTGCGCCCTTGGCCGTCGATGGCCAGGTGGATCTGAAGGTCCGGCGGGGGCAGGCCGCCGCGGCCTTTTTCCGCCCATTCGATCAGCCACAGCGTGGCCACTGCCTCGTCCAGGCCCAGGAAATCCAGCTCGCTGGCATCGCCCAACCGATACAGATCCAGATGCCAGGCCTCGCCGCCGGCGATGGGATAGCGCTCGACCAGGGTGTAGGTCGGGCTGCGGATCGCGCCGGTCACGCCCAGGGCGCGCAGCAGCGCCCGCGCCAGGGTGGATTTTCCGGCGCCCAGGTCACCATGCAGATGGACGGCGGCCAGCGGCGGCCGGGTCTGGGCCAGCGCAGCGCCCAGCCGGGCGGTGTCCTCGACCGTGGCCAGGTGCAACTGCATCAACGCGGCTGCGGGTTGGACAGCGGTTGCAGGTGCTCGAACAGGTCGCTGGCCAGCAGGCCGCGCTGGCCGCGCCTGGCTGCGGCATCACCGGCCATGCCGTGCAGCAGGGCGCCGGCGCTGGCCGCTTCGAGCGACGGCAGGCCCTGCGCGCGCAGGGCGGCGATCACCCCGGTCAGCACGTCGCCCATGCCGCCGGTGGCCATGCCGGGATTGCCTGCGGCGATCACGCGCGGCAGCTGGCCTTCGCTGGCGATCAGGCTACCGGCACCCTTGAGCACGACGGTCGCGTGCAGGCGCGTGCACAACTCGGCGATGGCGCCAAAGCGGTCGGCCTGCACTTCCCTGGGTGTACGCCCGAGCAAGCGCGCCGCTTCGCCCGGATGCGGGGTGAGGATCGCATCGCCCAGCGGGCGCGGATTGGCCGCGATGAGGTTGAGCGCGTCGGCATCGAGCACCAGCGGCTTGCCGGCCTCCATCGCCAGGCGCAGCAGGGCCCTGCCCCAGTCGCCCTGGCCCAGCCCCGGGCCGATCGCGACCACATCGGCCGCATCGAGCAGCGGCTGCAGGTCGCTGCCCGATTCCACCGCGTAGGTCATCGCTTCCGGGCGACGGGCAAGCAGCGGGCCGACATGCGCCTTGCGGGTGGCCACGCTGACCAGCCCGGCACCGCTGCGCAGCGCGGCTTCGGCGGTCATCGCGATCGCCCCGCCATGGCCCAGGTCACCGCCGATCAACAGCACCCGGCCGCTTTCGCCCTTGTGGGTGTCGCGGCGGCGCGGCCGCAGCCAGGTGTGCAGCAGCTGCGGGGTCAGCAACAGGGCCTTGGGTGCGGACATCTGCACCAGGTCGGCGGGCACTTCGAGCGCATCGAACGCCAGTTCGCCGGCGTGTTCCAGGCCGGCGCCGGTGTACAGGCCGTGGTGGCGCACGATGAACTGCAGGGTCACCTGCGCGCGCACCGCCACACCCGGCGCCGTCGCCAGCGAGGCATCGATGCCGCTGGGCACGTCCAGGGCAAACACCGGCGCCGGCTGCGCGTTGATCGCCTCGATCAGCCGCTGCGCCTGCCCTTCTGGCGCACGCGCAAGGCCGATGCCGAACAGCGCATCGACCACCACCTCGGCCGCCGGAAACTGCTCAGGGAACAGCGCGATCGCGCCCCCGGCGGCGAGGTAGGCGGTGCAGGCGCGTTGGGCCAGGTCGGTGCGCGGGGTGTGCTCTTCCAGGCGCAGCACCACCACCGCGCGGCGTGCCTGCAGTGCGGCCAGGGCCAGCACGTAGCCGTCGCCGCCGTTGTTGCCCGGCCCGCAGACCACGGTGAGGCGCTGCGCATCGGGCCAGCGCGCCTGCAGTTGCCGCCAGGCCGCGTGGCCGGCGCGCTGCATCAGCTCGAACGCACCACCGGCCAGCCGCGCACTGGCCTGCTGGTCCAGGGCACGCGCCGCGGCGCTGCCGTGCAGGGGAATCAAGGCGGTCATGGCGCGCGATTCTATACTTGCGCGCATGAGTGCCTGCTCTGCCACGCCGATCGACCTGCACGCGCTGGCTGCGCAGGCGCGCACGCTGTCGCGCCAGCTGGGGTTCCAGCGCTGCGGCATCACCGGCGTGGAGCTCGGCCAGGACCAGGAGCACCTGCGCAGCTGGCTGGCCGAAGGCCTGTACGGCTCGATGGACTGGATGGCGCGGCATGCTGACATGCGCTCGCGCCCGGCCGAACTGATCCCCGGCACGCTGCGGGTGATCTCGGTCGGCCTGGACTACGGCCACGATGACAGCAGCCAGGCTTGGGCCACGCTGGCCAACGGCGAGCGCGCCTACGTCGCCCGCTACGCGCTGGGCCGCGACTACCACAAGCTCATGCGCAAGCGCCTGCAGACACTGGCCACGCGCCTGCAGGAGCAAGTGGGGCCGATGGGCCATCGGGTGTTCGTCGATTCGGCGCCGGTGCTGGAGCGCGCCCTGGCCCGCAACGCAGGGCTGGGCTGGATCGGCAAGCACACCTGCCTGATCGACAGGCACGGCGGCTCGTGGTTTTTCCTGGGCGAGATCTACGTCGACATCCCGCTGCCGGTGGACACCCCGGCCAGCGCCCACTGCGGCAGCTGCGTGCGCTGCATCGATGTGTGCCCCACGCAGGCGATCATCGCCCCGCACCGGCTCGACGCGCGCCGCTGCATCGCCTATCTGACCATCGAACACGAAGGCCCGATCCCCATCGAGCTGCGCAAGCCGATCGGCAACCGCATCTTCGGCTGCGACGACTGTCAGCTGGTATGTCCCTGGAACAAGTTCGCCAGGCGCACCGACGAGCCGGACTTCCGCGCCCGCAATGACCTGGACGTGGCCACGCTGCCGCAGCTGTTCGCCTGGGACGAAGCGGAGTTCCTGACCCGCACCGAAGGCTCGGCGATCCGCCGCAGCGGGCACCAGCGCTGGCTGCGCAACATCGCCGTGGCGCTGGGCAATGCACCAAGCTCGCCGGCGGTGCTCCAGGCGCTGGCCTCGCGCCGCGACGATGCTTCGCCGCTGGTGCGCGAGCACGTGGCCTGGGCGCTGGCGCAACACGAGGCCTGACGATCGTCAGAGGCGTAGGGCGGGTCTCGACCCGCCGCCGTTAATTCAACGATATCGCGATGGCGGGTCAAGACCCGCCCTACGGTTCAACGCGTGCGGATCTGCTCCAGCAGCGCCCCGGTGACCGGGTCATCGGCCTGGGCCTGGCCCTTGAGTGCCGGCAGCAGGCCGCTGGCCAGCTGCTTGCCCAGCTCCACGCCGAACTGGTCGAAGGCGTTGATGCCCCAGGCCAAAGACTGCGCGTAGACGCTGTGCTCGTACATGGCGATCAGCGCGCCCAGCGACTGCGGGGTCAGTGCGTCGAGCAGGATCATGGTGCTGGGGCGGCCGCCGGCGTAGCTGCGGTGCGGATCATCGCTGGCCTGGCCATTGGCCAGCGCTTCGGACTGGGCCAGCAGGTTGGACAGCAGCGCGATGTGGTTTTCGGTGTACGGGTCGTCGTTGTGGATGGTGCCGACAAAATCCAGCGGCACGATCTGGGTGCCCTGGTGCAACGCCTGAAAAAAGCTGTGCTGCACGTCGGTGCCGGGCCCGCCCCACCACACCGGCACCGTCTCGCAGTCCACCGGGCTACCATCGATGCGCGTGGACTTGCCCAGGCTCTCCATCACCAGCTGCTGCAGGTAGTTGGGCAGCAACGCCAGGCGCTGGTCATAGGTCATCACGCCATGGGCGGCGTGGCCGAGCACATTGCGGTTCCAGATCGCGGTCAGCCCGTGGCGGATGGCCAGGTTGGATTCGGCCGGGGCCTCCAGCACGTGCTGGTCCATCAGCGCCGCGCCCTCCAGCAGCGCCTCGAAGTTCCTGAAGCCGATCGCCAGCGCAATCGGAAACCCCACCGCCGACCACAGCGAATAACGCCCGCCCACCCAGTCCCACATCGGCAGCACGCGCTCGGATGGAATGTCGAATGCATCGGATGCGCGCTGCGGGTTGGCGCTGACCGCATACAGGCGCTCGCTGCCGCCCAGCCAGTCGGCCAGAATCCGGCCGTTGAGCAGGGTCTCCTGGGTGCCAAAGGTCTTGGAGATCAGGATCGCCGCGGTGGTCGCAGGATCCAGCCCGGCCAGCGTGCGCTGGGCGGCGGCGCCATCGACATTGGAAATGAAGTGCACGCGCAGCTTCGGCTGCAGCGGACCCAGCGCATCGACCACGTGGCGCGGACCCAGGTCCGAGCCGCCGATGCCGACGCTGACGATGTCGGTGACTTCGCTGGCTTCCAGCGCGGCCACCAGCTGGCCCATGCACGCGCGCACCCTGGCCGCTTCGGCATGGGCCTGCTGCGCGAGCCTGCCCTGGGTCAGGTTGCTGCGCAGCGCGGTGTGCAATGCGGCGCGGCCTTCGGTGGGATTGACCACTTCACCGCAGAACAGGCGCTGGTAGGCGGCCTTCAGGTCCAGCTCGGCGGCCAGCGCATGCAGCGCGGCCAGGGCCTGGCGGTCGTAGCCCTGGCGGGCGAAGCTGGCGTACAGCGGCCCGACCCGCAGGGCGAACTCCGAGGCGCGCGCAGGGTCCTGTTCCAGCAAGTCCGGCGCGCGCACACCGCGCAGGCGTGCAGCGTCGGAGCGCAACGCGTTGAAGTTCGTCATCAGGCGGCCTGCTTTGGAATCGACTGGTTGGTGTGGGTGATGCGGTTGTGCCCGTCCACGTACACCAGGGTGGGCTTGAACAGGTCGGCTTCGGCCTCGCTCATCGCGGCGAAGGCGGCGATGATGATGATGTCGCCGACCTGCACGTGCCGGGCCGCGCCGCCATTGAGCGAGATGATGCCGCTGCCTTCGTCGGCACGCAGCGCATAGGTGCTGAAGCGGGCGCCGTTGGTGACGTCCCAGATGTGCACCTGCTCGAACTCGCGGATGCCGGCGGCGTCGAGCAGGTGGCCGTCGATGGCCACCGAGCCTTCGTAATTCAGCTCCGAATGGGTGACGGTGGCGCGGTGGATCTTGGTCTTGAGCAGGCTCAGTTGCATGGTCGTATCGACCCCGGGAACACAGGCCGGCGAGTCTAGCAGCGCCCGCCGCACGCGGCCGTGCAAGCGCTGGCGCCTTTTAGAATTCCAGGTTGTCGATCAGGCGCGTGCGGCCCAGGCGCGCGGCAATCAGCGCCACCCGGGCACCGGTGTCCGCCGGCCCCGGCTCGGACAGGTCCGGTCGGCGCACCACGGCATAGTCGACCTGGAAACCGGCAGCGGTCAGGTGCGCGCGCGCGGCCGCTTCGACCTCCGCCCGCGCGGTGCCGGCCAGCATGGCCTGGCGCATCTGCTGCAGGGTGCGGCGGATCTCGGCCGCGCGCGGGCGCTCCTGGGCCGACAGGTACTGGTTGCGCGAGCTCATCGCCAGGCCATCGGCCTCGCGCACGATGCTGCCGCCCAGGATCTGGATCGGGAACGCCAGGTCGGTGACCATCTGCCGGATCACGGCCAGCTGCTGATAGTCCTTCTTGCCGAAGCCGGCCACGTCCGGCACGACCTGGTTGAACAGACGGCTGACCACGGTGCACACGCCATCGAAATGACCCGGGCGGCATTCGCCTTCCAGCACCGAGCTCACGCCCGGCACGTGCACCTTGGCCGCCAGCTCGATGCCGAACGGATACATCGATTCGACCGTGGGCAACCACAGCACGTCGCAGCCGGCGCCTTCCAGTCCCGTCGTGTCGGCATCGGGCGTGCGCGGGTAGCGGGTGTAGTCCTCGTTGGGCCCGAACTGGGTCGGGTTGACGAACACGCTGGACACCACGCGATCGGCGTACTGCCGGACCAGCATGATCAACGAGTAATGGCCGGCGTGCAGGTTGCCCATGGTCGGCACGAAGCCCACCCGCAGGCCCTGGCGCTTCCAGCCCATGACGCGGGCGCGCAGGGCGTCCAGTTCGGTGATGGTTTCGATCATGAGCGCCCTGTCCGCGCGTGGGGAATCGTGGAAAACGGCGCGATCAATACGAGTGCGCGGCATCGGGAAAACTGCCCTCGCGCACCGCGGCGGCATAGGCGCGCACGGCGCCGGCGACCGAGCCACCTTCGGCCAGGAAATCCTTGACGAACTTCGGCCGGCGATGGCCCATCTCCAGGCCCAGCAGGTCGTGCAGCACCAGCACCTGGCCATCGCACTGCGCGCCGGCGCCGATACCGATGGTGGGGATGTCCACCGCGGCGGTGATGCGCGCGGCCAGCGCGGATGGCACGCACTCGAGCACCAGCAGGCTGGCGCCGGCATTGGCCACGGCGATGGCATCGGCCAGGAGTTTTTCGGCCGCCGCCTCCTCGCGGCCCTGCACCCTGTAGCCACCGAAGGACAGCACCGACTGCGGGGTCAGGCCCAGGTGCGAGCACACCGGGATGTCGCGCTCGGCCAGGAAGCGGATGACCTCCAGCTTGTGGCCAGCGCCTTCGAGCTTGACCATCTGCGCGCCGACCTGCAGCAGCTGGGTCGAGGCAACCAGGGCGCGTTCGCGCGTGGCATCGGCCTGGAACGGCAGGTCGGCCACCAGCAGCGCGCGCGCCAGCCCGCGGGCGACGATGCGCGTGTGGTAGACCATCGCCTCCACCGTCACCGGCAGGGTCGAATCGTGGCCCTGCACGACCATGCCCAGCGAGTCGCCGATCAGGATCAGATCCACGCCGGCCGCGTCAAGCGTGCGCGCGAAGCCGTAGTCGTAGCAGGTCAACATCACCAGTTTCTGCCCGGCCTGCTTGGCTTGGCGCAGGGCGGGAACGGTCCAGGGCTTGCTGTCGGCGTGGGTACTCATCGCCGCGCATTATCCACTGATCACCCGGATGGCGTCATGGCCCACGCGCAATGCAGCTTCCCGCACCGTCCCGTGGCCGGCGATGCGCAGTTCCGGCGCCACATCGGCCAGCGGCACCAGCGCAAAGGCGCGCTCATGCAGGCGCGGATGCGGCACCTGCAGGCCAGGCAGTTCGATCATCGCATCGCCGTAGAGCAACAGGTCCAGGTCCAGCGTGCGCGGGCCCCAGCGCTGCTCGCCGCTGCGCTGGCGGCCGAACTGGCGCTCGATCTCCAACAGCGCGGCCAGCAGCGCCGGCGCGTCCAGCGTGGTGTCCACGCGCGCGGCGGCGTTGATGAAATCCGGCTGCGCCTGCATGCCCCAGGCCAGGGTGAGGTACAGCGGCGAAGCCGACACCAGCGTGGTGCCGGGCAGCGCGCCGATCGCGGACAATGCGGCGCGCACCGTGCCGGCCGCATCGCCCAGGTTCGCCCCCAGGCCGATGCAGGCCGTGACCACCATGCTCATTCCCCGCTTGCGCCCGCAGCGCCACTGCGACGACGACGGCGCCGGCGGCGCTTGGACGGCACCGCATCTTCGTCGGTGTAGCTGTCGCCGGGCACCTCCACGCCCAGGGTCGCGGCAAGCTCCTCGTTGGTCTGGGTCTGGGCCTGGGTCCAGAACTCCACGTCGGCCGCATGGTCGGGCGAGGCCGACTGGCGCAGCACCAGGAAATCGAACGCCGCGCGGAAGCGTGGATGGGCCAGCAGGCGCGTGACCCGCTTGCGCTGGCGCTGGGAGAAGCGCGACTGCAGCAGCCAGATTTCCTGCATCGGCAGCGAGAAGCGCCGTGGCAGCGCGATGGTATTGAGCTGGTGCACGGTGACCCGGTCGGCGGCCCGGCGCGCGGCCTCTTCCGGATGGACGCCCTGCGCCTGCAGGCCGATCAGCGCCTTGCAGTACGCCGGCCACAGCAACAGTGCAAACAGGAACGCCGGCGAGACCGGCTCGTCATTGGCCACCCGCGCATCGGTGCCGGCCAGGCCTTCCAGCAACATCGCGCGCAGCGCACCGCTGCGGTTGGACTGCAGCGCCGCGGCGCTTTCCGGCAGCAGCACCGGCAGCAGGCCGCTGTGCTCCAGGCCCTGGAAGCTGGCCACCGCGTTGCCGGACAGGAACAGCTTGAGGATCTCCTCGAACAGCCGCGCCGGCGCGGCCTCGGCCAGCAGCGGGGCCAGCACCGGGATCGGGTCGGCGGTGGGCCCATCGATGGTGAAACCCAGCTTGGCCGCCAGGCGCACCGCGCGCAGCATCCGCACCGGGTCTTCGCGGTAGCGCAGTTCGGGATCGCCGATCAGCCGCAGCCGCCGCGCCATCACGTCCTCGAAACCGCCGCAGTAGTCGCGCACCGAAAAATCCTCGATCGCGTAATACAGCGCGTTGGCGGTGAAGTCGCGGCGGATCGCGTCGTCCTCGATCGAGCCGTAGACGTTGTCGCGCAGCAGCCGGCCATCCTCGTGGGTTTCGCGGTCGCCGCTGCCGTCGTCGCTGTTGGCGCGGAAGGTGGCGACCTCGATGATCTCGCGGCCAAACACCACGTGCGCCAGGCGGAAGCGGCGGCCGATCAGCCGGCAGTTGCGGAACTGCTGCTTGATCTGCTCGGGCGTGGCGTCGGTGGCCACGTCGAAATCCTTCGGGTGCTGCCCGACCAGCAGGTCGCGGACCGCGCCACCGACCAGATATGCCGAGAAGCCGGCATCGCGCAGGCGATACAGCACGCGCAGGGCATTGGGACTGATATCCCGACGCGAGATGGTGTGCGCCTCGCGGGGAATGACGATGGGCTGGAGTTCGGCGGTGATGATTGCGGCTTCCGTGTATTTGAGCGGCCGACCCGATTGCCGGGGGCCAACGCTGCCGATATACTAACCAGCTAAGCGCTCGCGGCCAAAACGCTCCCTTCGTCTAACGGTTAGGACGTGGCCCTCTCAAGGCTAAAATAGGGATTCGAATTCCCTAGGGAGCACCACCGCGACTGCCTGGAAGTGATCAGACCCGGCCCACGCCGGGTCTTTTCATTTGCGTCCGGCCTGAATCATGCCGGGGGCTTCCTATAGAATTGCCAGCCCCCTTGTTGCGCGCCACCGGATCTGTCATGCCCTTCGTCGTCACCGAGAACTGCATCAAGTGCAAGTACACCGACTGCGTCGAGGTGTGCCCGGTGGACTGTTTCCATGAAGGCCCCAACTTCCTGGTGATCGACCCGGACGAATGCATCGACTGCACCCTGTGCGAGCCGGAATGTCCGATCAACGCCATTTATCCCGAAGACGACGTGCCGGCCGGCCAGGAGGCCTTCGTGGCACTCAATGCCGAACTGGCCAAGGCCTGGCCGGTGATCACCGTGCGCAAGGAGCCGTTGCCCGACGCCGCCGACTGGGAAGGCAAGCCCGGCAAGCTGCCGCTGCTGCAACGCTGAAGGCGCCGCACCGCCACGCCCGCTCGGGGACCCGCCCCGGCTCCAGACCGGGATCAACGGAAAAGGCGCCATCGGCGCCTTTTCCGTGAGCAGCCATCGGCGGACCGATCAGGTCCCGCCGAGCTTGTTCTTCAGCTCCGCCATCAGGCGGGTGGCTTCCGGGCCATTGGCCGGCACGCCGCGCGGATCGACCGCCGACACGTAGGTCCCCGAGGCGGTGGGTGAGACCCGCACCAGGAAGCTCTGGCCCTGGTAGGACACGTCGTAGCTGCCCAGCAGTTGCGCGCTGCTGGCGATGGTCAGGCCATCGACCGTGCCCAGCGCCTGGCCTACCCTGGTGAAGACCTCCTCGCGGGTGCCGGCCACGTTGAAGCCGGAGGTGTTCACGCTCGAAGGCCCGCTCTGCTGGCCGGCGCCGGCGGCAGCGCCGGTGGCCACGGTCGGCACCTGCATGGCGCCGGCAGTGCTGGGTACGTTCAGGTCGGGCGGGACTTCCAGCGGACGCTCCTGCTCGGCCAGCGCGTAGTCGCCCTTGGGCCCCTTGTGGAACCACTTGCAGCCGGACAGGCCGACGATGGACATCGCCAGCACCACTGGCAAGGCGAGACGCGAAGCACGGGAAAAACGCATTGGATGAATCTCCATTTTTTAAAATTCAGGCCGTTGAAGTCGGGCCGCGAGCGGTACGCCTCTGGCGCAGGCCCTGGCTAGGCGTGGAATTCTGCCAGTTGCGCGTCCCATGCGCTCACCGCGGCAGGATCGCCCTGAGGCGCCAGGCGCACAGCCGGGGCAACGCCGCCGGCGGGAGGCGGCCCGGAACGGGTCTGGGCGATGGTCCCGATGTTCATCGGGCCGGTGCCGGCGACCACCGGCATCGCGCCTTCGACCAGCTGCACCGCTTCGCAGGTCAGGACGCGATCTTGATCATCGGACAGCGCGGCCGCCGCGCCGGTCGATCCGGCCACCGCCACGCCCTGCACGCCACCGCGCAGCTGCAGGTTCAGCAGGCCGCGCCAGGCATCCTGGTCGAGCGTGGCAGCGCCGGAAAACGGCGTGGCCAGGGCGGTGATGCATCCGGGAAGGGACAAACGAAGCGCCTGTAAGGAGGAATACGCACGCAAATGCCACGTACCGGCGGCGATGTTACTTGCGGCGCGAAAGGACGGGCAAGTATGCTGGCCGCGCATCACAGGCCCCGTCCCGGGCGCCATTCAGACTCGCTGTAATGCCGGAAGCCCCTTTGACCGACTCCACGCCCCGGCCCTCGCCGAACGAAAACCACCTCCTGATCAACGCCTATACGACCCATCCGGAGTCGCCTTTGCTGGGAGTGACGCGTCGCATCGCCGATTCGGGCTGCAACTTGGTTGATGCGCGCCTGTCCACGGTGGGTCGCGACGTCTCGGTGACCGCGCTGGCCACCGGTTCATGGGATGCGGTGGCCAAGCTGGAAGCGATGATGACCCGGCTTGAGCGCGAGGAAGGCCTGAAGCTGGTCTGGTACCGCACCGGGCCCAAGGTGGTGCAGTCCAACCTGCTGCCCTACATCGTCGAGGTGGTGGCCGCCGACAAGCCCGGCATCCTGTTCCAGCTGGCCGATTTCTTCGACCGCCAGGGCATCACCATCGAGAACCTGCAGTCCACCCGCTACCGCGCGATGCAGACCGGTGCGGAGATGTTCTCCGCGCAGGTGACCATCGGTGTGCCGGCCAACATGCACATCGCCGCGCTGCGCGATGATTTCCTCGAATTCTGCGACCATCTGAACCTGGACGCGATCATGGACCCGATGAAGTTCTGAAGATGACGGCAACCGCAAAAGCGCTTCCGAAGTCCACCCTGAAACTGCCGCTGGCCCTGTCCGGCGGCACCTCGACGACCCTCGCAGAACACGCCGGCCACTGGCTGGTGCTGTACTTCTACCCCAAGGACAGCACCCCGGGCTGCACCACGGAGGGCCTGGAGTTCAACGCGCTGCTGCCGCAGTTCGAGGCGCTGGATGCCCGCGTGCTGGGTGTATCGCGCGATTCGGTCAAGTCGCACGACAACTTCTGCGCCAGGCAGGGATTCAACTTCCCGCTGGTCAGCGACGCTGACCAAGCGCTGTGCCAGGCCTTCGAGGTGATCAAGGAAAAGAACATGTACGGGCACCAGGTGCTGGGCATCGAGCGCAGCACCTTCCTGATCTCGCCCGAGTCGGCCATCGTGGCGCAGTGGCGCAAGGTCAAGGTCCCCGGCCACGCCCAGGCCGTGCTCGACGCGCTCAAGGCCGCCCAGTCCCAGTGACCTTTACCGTTTGTCTTTACTTCCACCACCCCGCCACGCGGGCTGTGGTGGCCTGCTGCTGTCCGCCCAACAGGAAATGTCGATGACCCGAAGCAAGCGCATCTACGTGCTGGACACCAACGTGCTGATGCACGACCCGACCGCGCTGTTCAAGTTCGAAGAGCACGACGTGTTCCTGCCCATGCAGGTGATCGAGGAACTGGACAATGCCAAGAAGGGCATGTCCGAAGTCAGTCGCAACGCGCGCCAGGTCAGCCGCTTCCTCAACGAGCTGATCGTCGGCGCCGATGCGGCGCGCATTTCCCTGGGCATCACCCTGCTCCACCCCAAGAGCCTGAACCTCAGGCAGCCCGGCCAGATCGGCCAGCTGCACTTCCAGCTCAAGGCGGTCGATCCGGGCCTGACCTTCGGCGCGATCGCGCCGGACAACAAGATCCTGGCCGCGGTGCTGCAGCTGCAGGAGGAACATCCCGGCACGCCGGTGATCCTGGTGTCCAAGGACATCAACCTGCGGATCAAGGCCTCGATCAGCGGCATCGTCGCCGAGGACTACGAAAACGACCGCGCGCTGGACGATTTCAGCCTGCTCTACACCGGCGCCACCGCGCTGCCGGAGGATTTCTGGCACCGCCACCAGAGCGACCTGAAATCCTGGAGCGACAAGAGCGGACGCACCAGCTACGAAGTGGTCATGGCCGATGAGGAGGACTGGTTCCCCAACCAGTACCTGTACATGCCGGGCGAGGACGAAGTGGAACTGCGCGTGGCCAGGGTCAACGCCGACGGCCGGGCCACGCTGACCCTGGTCGATGACTTCCGCAGCGGCCAGCACGCGGTGTGGGGCATCAGTGCGCGCAACCGCGAGCAGAATTTCGCGCTCAATGCACTGATGGACCCGGAAATCGACTTCGTCAGCCTGCTCGGCACCGCCGGCACCGGCAAGACGCTGCTGGCGCTGGCCGCCGGCCTGGCCCAGACCATGGACCAGCAGCGCTACCGCGAGATCATCATGACCCGCGCCACGGTCAGCGTCGGCGAGGACATCGGCTTCCTGCCCGGGACCGAGGAAGAAAAGATGACCCCGTGGATGGGCGCGCTGACCGACAACCTGGAAGTGCTCACCCACAACCAGGAGGGCGGCGCCTGGGGCCGCCAGGCGACCAACGACCTGCTGGCCAGCCGGATCAAGATCCGCTCGATGAACTTCATGCGCGGGCGCACGTTCCTCTCGCGCTACCTGATCCTGGACGAGGCCCAGAACCTCACGCCCAAGCAGATGAAGACCCTGATCACCCGTGCCGGCCCGGGCACCAAGATCGTGTGCCTGGGCAACGTGGAGCAGATCGACACCCCGTACCTGACCGAGACCACCTCGGGCCTGACCTACGCGGTGGACCGCTTCAAGGCCTGGGCGCACAGCGCGCACATCACCCTGCGTCGCGGCGAGCGTTCGCGCCTGGCCGACTACGCCTCGGAAGTGCTGTGATCCCGGGCGCACGCCTGCACCGGAGAGCGCTGCAAGGCCTGCGCTGCGGCGTGCTTTCGCCTGGCGCACCACGCGCATGACGAACGTGGCTGCTGGCCAGTCACCATTGCGCGCGGCCGATGGCCATGCGTGGACACTGCTGTATCGCATTCCCGCGCGGCCGCGTGCCAGCGTGCTGTGGGTGCCGGCGCTGGGCGTGGCCGCCAGGCATTACCTGCCCCTGGCCGATACGCTGGCGGGGTTGGGCGTGGCGGTGTTCGTGCATGAAGCGCGCGGGCACGGCAGCAGCAGCTGGCGTGCAGCGCGACGCTGCGACTGGGGCTATCGCGAACAGTTGCAACTGGATCTGCCGTTGAGCCTGCGGGCGATGGGCGATGCGGTGGATGTGCCCCATCGGATCGTCGGCGGGCACAGCCTGGGCGGCCAGCTGGCGTGCTGCCTGGCCGCGTTGGCGCCTGCGCAGTTGGATGCCCTGTGGCTGGTGGCCAGTGGCACGCCGTACTGGCGGTGTTTTCCTGGCCCACGCGGCGTGCTGTTGCCGATGGCCTACCACTTCATGCGCTGGCTGGCCCGGCGCAATGGCGCGCTGCCGGGGCGCAGGATCGGCTTCGGCGGCAACGAGGCACGCGGCCTGATCGAGGACTGGTCGCGCGTGGGCCTGAGCGGACGCTACGCCGGCCGTGGCATGCAGATCGACCTGGAACAGGCCCTCTCGCGCCTGGCACTGCCGGTGCGCAGCGTGGTGCTGGCGCGGGACTGGCTGGCGCCTGCCCGTTCGCTGCAGGGCCTGACCGGCAAGTTCGCCATCACCGTCGAACCGCCGGTGATCCTGGACGCACGCGCCCTGGGTGTCAGGGCCGATCACTTTGCGTGGATGCGCCAGCCACAGGCAGTGGCTGAAGCACTGGCCGCTTGCCTGCCCTGAGGGACCTCGGCTTGCCCCGCACGCGCAGCCATCGCGCCGGATGAACGGCAATGCGATGCTATGGCACCTGGCCCTGAGCCAGTCCAGCAGGAAATCCGCATCGATGCCGCAGACCAACGCCAGTCCCAGGATCGCCATCATCGGGCTTGGCTATGTGGGGCTGCCGCTGGCCGTGGCCTTCGGCCGGCAATATGAAACGGTCGGCTTCGACATCAGCGCTGCACGCGTGCGCGCCTTGCAGGCCCACCAGGATGACACGCTGGAAATCTCACCCGAGCAATGGAAGGCGGCTGGACGCCTCACCTGCACCGACGATGCCGCCCACCTGACCGGCTGCGAGGTGTTCATCGTCGCCGTGCCCACGCCGGTGGACGACTACAAGCGCCCGGACCTGGGGGCGCTGGAAGCGGCCAGCCGCACCGTCGGCCGCGCCATCGGCCCCGGCGGCCTGGCGATCTTCGAATCCACGGTCTATCCCGGTGCCACCGAAGAGATCTGCGTGCCGATCATCCAGGCCGAATCCGGGCTGGTGTTCAACCGCGATTTCCACGCCGGCTACAGCCCCGAACGCATCAACCCCGGCGATCGCGAACACCGCCTGGAAACCATCGTCAAGGTGACCTCCGGCTCCACGCCCGAAGCGGCCGCGCGCGTGGATGCGCTGTACAGCAGCATCGTCCAGGCCGGCACCCACCGCGCACCCAGCATCCGGGTGGCCGAAGCGGCCAAGGTCATCGAGAACACCCAGCGCGACGTCAACATCGCCCTGGTCAACGAACTGGCCCTGCTGTTCCACCGCCTCGGCATCGACACCGGCGAGGTCCTCGAGGCGGCCGGCACCAAGTGGAACTTCCTGCGCTTCAAGCCGGGCCTGGTCGGCGGCCACTGCATCGGCGTGGATCCGTATTACCTGACCCACAAGGCCCAGCATGTGGGCCACCATCCGGAAGTGATCCTGGCCGGGCGCCGCATCAACGATGGCATGGGCGCGCACGTGGCCCAGCGCACCATCAAGCTGATGGCCAGGCGCGGGCAGCCGATCTCCGGGGCGCGGGCACTGGTGCTGGGCCTGGCCTTCAAGCAGGACTGTCCGGACCTGCGCAACACCAGGGTGATCGACATCGTCCAGGAATTGCAGCAGTACAACGTGTCGGTGGACGTGCACGACCCCTGGGTCGACGCTGGCCAGGCCAGGCACGAATACGGCCTGGACCTGGTCCAAACGCCCGCACCCGGCCACTACGACGCGGTGATCCTGGCCGTGGCCCATCGCCAGTTCATCGCGCTCGGTGGCGCCGGGGTGCGCGCCTTCGCCAAACCCTGCGGCACCTTGTTCGACGTGCAGCGCGTGCTGTCGCGCGAAGACGTCGACGACCGCCTCTGACCTGCCTCCTCCTGTTCGAATGCGAGAGAGCCTTCCATGAAAATCCTGGTCACCGGCGCGGCCGGCTTCATCGGCGCACGATTAAGCGAACGCCTGCTCGAGCGCGGCGATACCGTCCTTGGTTACGACAACCTCAACGACTACTACGACCCGTCGCTGAAGGAGGCCCGCCTGCACCGCCTGCAGGGACAGCCCGGCTTTGCGATGGTGCGCGGCGCGCTGGAAGATCGCGCCGCGCTCGAAGCGGCCCTCGACGGCTTCGCCCCGCAGCGCGTGGTCAACCTGGCCGCACAGGCCGGCGTGCGCTATTCGCTGCAGAACCCGCACGCCTACATCCAGAGCAACATCGTGGGCTTCATGAATGTCCTGGAGGCCTGCCGGCATCGCGGCGTGGAGCACCTAGTCTATGCCTCTTCCAGCTCGGTGTATGGCGGCAACCGCAAGCTGCCCTTCGCGGTGGAAGACAGCGTCGACCATCCCTTGAGCCTGTACGCGGCCAGCAAGAAGGCCAACGAGCTGATGGCCCACACCTACAGCCACCTCTATCGCCTGCCGACCACCGGCCTGCGTTTCTTTACCGTGTACGGGCCGTGGGGCCGCCCGGACATGGCCCTGTTCCAGTTCACCCAGCGGATCCTGGCGGGCGAGCCCATCGAGCTGTTCAACAACGGCCAGCACACGCGCGACTTCACCTACATCGACGACATCGTCGAAGGCGTGATCCGCACGCTTGACCACGTCCCGGGCCCCGACCCGAACTACGACCCGCGCGCGCCCAATCCGGCCACTTCAGACGCGCCGTATCGGGTCTACAACATCGGCAACAACGCGCCGGTGCAGCTGCTGGACTACATCGAAGTGCTCGAAGATGCGCTGGGGCGCAAGGCGCAGCGTCGCCTGCTGCCGCTGCAACCCGGTGACGTGCCGGACACCTTTGCCGACGTCAGTGCCCTGCAGCGCGATGTGGGCTACGCCCCTTCCACGCCGATCCAGACCGGCATTGTGCGTTTTGTCCAGTGGTATCGCACGTACTACAAGGTCTGAGCACGACAAGCTGCGCGGCCTGCCTGGCCACCGTTCGCGCTGCGGGGCGCCACCGCGCAGGTTGACTGGCGGACCGGAGGCTTTGACGGGAACCGGCCGAAAAAGAGGTTGACGAAAAGGACCTTCGTCACCATAATTTCGCTCCTCGCAAGGCGCCCGTAGCTCAGCTGGATAGAGTACCTGGCTACGAACCAGGCGGTCGGGAGTTCGAATCTCTCCGGGCGCACCATGCGATCAAGACAAAAAGGCCAGCATCGAATGCTGGCTTTTTTGTTGCCCGTTTTTTTTTGGCCGCGATGGTGCGTGGACGCCAGCACGCGTCGCCGACGCGCAGATGGCCGCGCGTCACTGCACCCTATCCTGGGCGCATCGATCCACCCCGGCCCGAACACATGACCTGCCCACGCCTGGCCTTGAATTGCAAAAAACCCGCCAAAAAGGCGGGTTTTTGCTTTGGCGGAGTGGGAGGGATTCGAACCCTCGATAGAGCTTTTGACCCTATACTCCCTTAGCAGGGGAGCCCCTTCAGCCGCTCGGGCACCACTCCAGGCAACGCTGCTGACGTATGCCTACGCAGCAGCCGGCAAGGATACCGACTGAAGGTGCGCACGGCAAACGAAAATCGTCAGTTCGAGGAATTGTTGTCGGCGTGCTCAGCCGAACCGGCCTCTTCGCCACGCTGGATGCGCTGGTAGATCTCTTCGCGGTGCACGGCAACATCCTTGGGCGCGGTGATGCCAATGCGCACCTGGTTGCCTTTCACGCCGAGGACGGTGACTGAGACCGAATCTCCGATCATCAGGGTTTCGCCGACACGGCGGGTCAAAATCAACATTTCATTTCTCCGTAATCCGGCTAGCCTAAAGCCGGCAGAAGCGTTTGGCATCGGTAGTTGCCAAAACACTTCCAGATAGGTTCATGGACGTGAAACATGGTAGCGGCCGGCCATGCCGGCCCGCAAGGCTTGAAGGTCGATCAGGCGGCGAGCCGTTGTGCCACCCAAGTCCTGATCCCCTCCAACGCCGAGGCAAGGGCAGGTCCATCCTCGCCGCCCCCCTGGGCCAGATCCGGGCGACCACCGCCCTTGCCTCCGATCTGACCGGCCACGTGGCTGAGCAGTTCCCCGGCCTTGACTCGGCCCATCGCGCTGCCATTCACGCCGGCCACCAGCGCGGCCTTGCCGGCATTGGTCCCGGCCAGCACGATCACCGCATCGCCCAGCTGCTGCTTGAGACGGTCCATCGCCTCGCGCAAGGCCCTGGCATCGAAGCCCTCCAGGCGCACGGCCAGGACCTTGATCCCATCCAGGTCGGTGGCCTGACCGGCCAGCTCGGCGGTTGCGCCCGCGGCAGCCTTGGCCTTGAAGCTTTCCAGCTCGCGTTCGAGTTTCCTCTGGCGCTCGACCAACTGGCGGATCCTGTCAGCCACCTCGGTGGGATGGCCGCCCAGCAGCGCGGCGGCCTCGGCCAGGCGCTGCTCTTCGGCATCCACGTAGTCCAGTGCGCCCTGGCCGGTCACGGCCTCGATCCGGCGCACGCCGGCGGAGACGCCGCTTTCGCTGACGATCTTGAACAGGCCGATGTCGCCGGTCCGCTGCACGTGGGTGCCGCCGCACAGTTCGGCGGAGGTCTCGCCCATGCGCAGCACGCGCACGTGTTCGCCGTACTTTTCGCCGAACAGGGCCATGGCGCCGAATTCCAGCGCCTCCTGCATGCCCATGTGGTGGATCTCGACGGCGTGGTTGCGACGGATCTCGGCGTTGACCCGGCGTTCGACCTCGGCAAGCTCGCTGGCCGACACCGGCTGGAAATGCGAGAAGTCAAAGCGCAGCCGATCCGGCGCCACCAGCGAGCCCTTCTGCTGCACATGGGTGCCCAGCAGCGAGCGCAGCGCCGCGTGCAGCAGGTGGGTGGCCGAGTGGTTGAGGATGGTCGCGCCGCGGCGCTGGGCATCGACGGTGGCCGAAAGCACGTCGCCAACCGCCAGCGCACCCTGGCTCACCTGACCGACATGGCCATGGAATTGTCCGGCCAGCTTCAGCGTGTCGCTCACCTCGAAGCGGCCGCGTTCCCCTTCCAGAACCCCGGTATCGCCCACCTGGCCGCCGGATTCGGCATAGAACGGGGTGCGCGCCAGCAGTACCACGCCGGACTCGCCCGCTTCCAGGCGCTGGACCGGGCGGCCATCGCGCAGCAGCGCGACCACGGGCAGGTCCTGGGCCTGCAGACAGTCGTAGCCTAGGAATTCGGTCGGCCTGAGCTGGGCCACCAGCTCGGCCGGCAGGCCGGTGCCGGACGCAAACCGACCGGCGGCGCGCGCGGTCTGGCGCTGCTGCGCCATGGCCTCGTCAAACCCGGCCAGGTCCACCTCCATGCCCCGCTCGCGCGCGATGTCGGCGGTCAGGTCGACCGGGAAGCCATAGGTGTCGTACAGGCGGAATGCGTCCACGCCCGGGATGGTCTTGCCCTGCGCGCGCGCGGCCACCTCCTCGAAGATGCGCATGCCGGCGTCCAGCGTCTCGGCAAAGCGCTCTTCCTCGGCCTTGAGTGCGCGCTCGACCAGGTCCTGCCTGGCCGGCAGCTCGGGATAGGCATCGCCCATCAGCGCCGACAAGGTCGGGACCAGTTGGAAGAAGAACGGCTGGCGCACGCCCAGCATCCAGCCATGGCGCAAGGCGCGGCGGATGATCCGGCGCAGCACGTAGCCGCGGCCTTCATTGGATGGCAGCACGCCGTCGACGATCAGGAACGCGCAGGCCCGAATGTGGTCGGCGATCACCCGCAGCGACTTGTTTTCAAGGTCGGTGGTGCCGGTCAGGCGCGCGGCGTCCTTGATCAGGGTCTGGAACAGGTCGATCTCGTAGTTGCTGTGCACGTGCTGCAGCACCGCCACCAGCCGCTCCAGGCCCATGCCGGTATCCACGCATGGCGCTGGCAGCGGCACCAGGGTGCCGTCGGGCTGGCGGTCGAACTGCATGAACACCAGGTTCCAGATCTCGATGAAGCGGTCGCCATCCTCATCGGGCGAGCCCGGCGGGCCACCGGCGATGTCCGCGCCGTGGTCGTAGAAGATCTCGGTGCACGGGCCGCACGGGCCGGTGTCGGCCATCTGCCAGAAGTTGTCCGAAGCGAACGGCGCGCCCTTGTTGTCGCCGATCCGCACGATCCGCTCGGCCGGGATGCCGATCATCTCGTGCCACAGCGCGTAGGCCTCCTCGTCGGTGTGGTAGACGGTGACCAGCAGCCGCTCGGCCGGCAGCTTCCAGACCTGGGTCAACAGTTCCCACGCCCAGGCGATCGCGTCCTTCTTGAAGTAGTCGCCGAAGGACCAGTTGCCCAGCATTTCGAAGAAGGTGTGGTGACGCGCGGTGTAGCCGACCTGGTCAAGGTCGTTGTGCTTGCCGCCGGCACGCAGGCAGCGCTGCACGTCGGCCGCGCGCACATAGCTGCGCTTCTCCGCGCCCAGAAACACGTCCTTGAACTGGACCATGCCCGAATTGGTGAACAGCAACGTGGGATCGTTGCCTGGCACCAGCGGCGCCGACGGCACGATGGTGTGGCCCTTGCCGCGAAAAAAGTCGAGAAAGTCCTGGCGGACCTGGTTGCTGCTGAAGGTGGGGGCGGTCATGTGGGAACTTGCGTTGGGCGAGCGGCTGGCAAAACGGGCCGCGATCCCCTTACATGCGGATGCAGCCAGTCCCGGACAACCTTGAGCCGCAAAGGGTAACAAACCCCATGGCCTTCAGTCGTCCGGTTGCCCGCGCAGCACTGCTCGCACGGTCGGGCCGTCGAAGCCGCGCCGCATCAGCAGGTCGGCCGCCTTGCGCTGGCCGGTCAGTTCCCGTGGACCGTCCGGGCCGAATCGGCGCGCAACCAGGCCCTGGGCCAGCGCGCGCCAGTCACCTTCAAACGTTGCCATGGCCGCCGCGACCTGGGCCGCGTCCAGGCCGTGGGTTTCCAGTTCGAGCTGGATGTAGCGCGGCCCGTAGCCGGAACCGGCGCGGCTGCGGACCAGCAGCTCGGCAAAGCGCGCGTCGTCCTGCCAGCCCTCCCCTGCCAGGCGCGAGACCGCCGCCGCGGCCGCCTCGCCGTCGACTCCGCGCGCGGTCAGTTTGCCGATGAGCTCCTTGCGCGAGTGTTCGCGCCGGACCAGCAGCGACAGGGCGCGCTGGAGCGGAGTCGGCTCGGGCCTGCGCCGGCGCCGGCCTTCCGCCGCGGCGTCTTGCGCAGGCGCAGCGGTGGGGTCAGGGTCTTCCATTGCGGCCCTCCAGCCGGCCGGGACCGAAATCCCTGGCCGGAAAACAAGACCGGAGGCGGCACCCTCGCGGGCCCCTGCTCCCGGCATGCCCTGCACCACCCAGGGCGGCGGCGCCACTGACCGCAGCGCCGACCCGCGTGGCAGCGATGAGCTCAGTCGACATCGACCTCGTCGTTCTCACGGGCCGCCACTTCGGCCGGCTGGAACTTCTCGCGCAGCTCGGCCTCCAGCCTGGCGGCCACGGCCGGATTTTCGCGCAGGTAGGTGCGGGCATTGTCCTTGCCCTGGCCAATGCGCTCGTCGCCGTAGCTGTACCAGGCGCCGGCCTTGTCGACCAGCTTGGCTTCCACGCCCATGTCGATCAGCTCGCCCTCGCGGCTGATGCCCTCCCCGTACAGGATCTCGGTGACGACCTGCTTGAACGGGGGCGCCATCTTGTTCTTGACGACCTTGATGCGGGTCTGGTTGCCGATGATCTCATCGCCCTTCTTGATCGCGCCGATGCGGCGGATGTCCAGGCGCACCGAGGCGTAGAACTTCAGCGCGTTGCCGCCGGTGGTCACTTCCGGGCTCTGGCCCGGCATCATCACGCCGATCTTCATGCGCAGCTGGTTGATGAAGATCACCAGGGTGTTGGAGCGCTTGATGTTGCCGGTCAGCTTGCGCAGCGCCTGGCTCATCAGCCGGGCCTGCAGGCCCGGCAGCTGATCGCCCATCTCGCCTTCGATCTCGGCCTTGGGGGTCAGCGCGGCGACCGAGTCGATGACCACGATGTCCACCGAGTTGGAGCGCACCAGCATGTCGGCGATCTCCAGCGCCTGCTCGCCGGTGTCGGGCTGGGACAGCAGCAGGTCGTCGACGTTGACGCCCAGCTTGCCCGCGTAGATCGGATCCAGCGCATGCTCGGCGTCGATGAAGGCCGCGGTGCCGCCCAGCTTCTGACACTGCGCGATGGCCTGCAGGGTCAGGGTGGTCTTGCCCGAGGACTCCGGCCCGTAGACCTCGACCACGCGGCCCTTGGGCAGGCCGCCGATGCCCAGTGCGATGTCCAGCATCAGCGAACCGGTCGGGATGACTTCGGCCGCCTCGATCACGCGGTCGCCCATGCGCATCACCGAGCCCTTGCCGAACTGGCGTTCGATCTGGGTCAGGGCGGCAGCCAGGGCGCGCTTCTTGTTCTCGTCCATTTTCGGTGTCCTCAAAGGGGTGGTGATCTGTTGGGAAGCAATCTAGGGGTAGGTGATCGCACGGACTGAGACCGGCGCGACCCCCTGTAAAAATGCGTCAGCCGGGGTGGAACGGACAGCAGGCAAGCACGCGGCGTGGCGTCGGAAAAATCCGCAATCGCCTGGGCGGTTCATCGGTTGGGCCGCACCAGCCCGCAGTACAGGCCTTCGATGGCGAAGTCCTGGCCCGGCTTGACCTCGATCGGGGAATAGTCGGGGTTGCGCGGCAGCAGGCGGATCGAATCGCGGCCAATCTTGAGCAGCTTGACGGTGATCTCTTCATCGATGCGCGCCACCACGATCTGGCCGCTGCGCGCATCGCCGGTGCGGTGCACCCCGATCAGGTCGCCATCGAAGATGCCCTCGTCCCGCATCGAGTCGCCCTTGACCTTGAGCAGGTAATCCGGCGAGGGCGAGAACAACACCCGGTCCAGCACCACGTAGGCATGGTGGTCGGCGTCGGCCCCGATCGGCGTGCCGGCGGCGACCCGGCCCAGCACCGGCAGGCGCAGCGCGGAGGAGTCATTGGCCGCGGCGAAGTTCATCGAGGCCTGCACCGGCGGTGGCGCGTGCAGGACCCGGATGCCGCGCGCCCGGCCGGGCCTGCGCTCGATGGCGCCAGCTGCTTCCAGCGCCTCCAGGTGGTATTGCGCGGCGCGCACGCCCTTGAAGCCGAAGGCCCTGGCGATCTCGGCCTGCGAGGGCGGCATGCCTTCGGCTTCGATGCGCTCGGCAATGTGGGCGAGGATCGCCTGCTGGGTAGCGGTGAGGTCCATGATTAGTATTAATACTACTAACGCGGCCAGCTCGCAAGTCCGGCAAGCACACGCTGGAAGCCATCTGCACGATTCTCGAAGGCCAGCCCGGCGACCTGCTCCCATCCCGGCCGGATCGGAATTCCTCAAGTCCCCGCGCTACCCACCTCGCGCCCGCCACCACGGCCGCCGCAGGCGCGAGAACAGCCGCTTCAGCGCCTGCCGCTGCGCAGGATCCAGACCAGCAGCACCACTCCGCACAGCCCCGCGCCGATGAAGCCGCCCAGTCCCAGGACAGTGCGGAAGCGGCTGGCCACCCCGCCGCTGTCGATGACGATGGACGAGCCGACGATCAGGGCCGCGGTGATGATGCCCATGGTCAGCCGGTTGACCGCGTGGGCGACCTGGTTGCCGAATGGCCGCAGGCTGGTCACTTCCAGCTTGAACTTGCCCTGCCCGTAGCGGCGCAGCATCCGCCGCAGTTCGCGCGGCAGGTCTTCCAGCAGGTCCAGCGAACCGGCCAGGGCGCGTTGGCCGCGCTTGGCCAGGCGGCGCGGCGAATAGCGCTGCAGCATCGCCCGCTCCAGGAACGGGCGCGCCTCGCTGGCCATGTCGAAGTCCGGGTCGAGCAGCCGGCCCAGCCCCTCCAGGGTCAGGAAGGCCTTGATCATCAGCGCCAGGTCGCCCGGCAGCACCAGTGCGTGCTGGCGCAGCAGCGCCGACACCCCCAGCAGCATCCGGCCCATGTGCAGGTCCTTCAGCGCCAGGCCGCGGTACTGGTCGATCATCTCGTCGATGTCGGCCTGCAGCCGCGCTTCGTCGACCTCGGCCTGGCCGGCCCAGTCGATCAGGATGTCGGCCACGTCCTCCGGCCGCTGCGCCACCAGTCCGTACAGCAGACGCGCGACCTGCCCGCGCCGCTGGGCGTTGACGTGGCCGACCATGCCGAAGTCGATCACCGCGATGCGCCCGTCGGGCAGGTAGAAAATGTTGCCGGGATGCGGATCGGCGTGGAACAGGCCGTCCTCGAGCACCATCTTCAGCACGATGTTGGCGCCGCTGCGTGCCAGCTGGGCCCGATCCAGGCCGGCGGCCTCGACCGCGGCGATGTCCGCGCCGGGAATGGCGCCGACGAACTCCTGCACGTTCAGCCGCTCGCTGGTCAACGGCCAGACCACCGCAGGCACCACGATTTCCGGGTGGCCGGCGAAATTGGCCGCGATGCGCTCGGCGTTGCGGCATTCGGCGGCGAAGTCCAGCTCGTTGCGCAGCGACGCGGTGAACTGGCGCACCACCTCGACCGGGTGGTAGCGACGCAGATCCGGAGCACGCGCCTCGGCGATGTCGGCCAGCCGCGCCAGCAGGCGCAGGTCGGCCTCGACCACCTCGCGGATGCCCGGCCTGCGGATCTTCAGCACCAGCGCGGTGCCGTCGGCCAGCCAGGCGCGGTGGGTCTGGGCCAGCGAGGCGGCCGCCAGCGGCACGGTGTCGATGCGCGCGAAGATGTCCTCCGGTTCGCAGCCCAGGTCCTGGCGCACCTGCGGCCGGAGCAGTTCGAAATCCAGCGCCGGGACGTTGTTCTGCAGCTGGCCCAGTTCGCGCAGGTATTCCGGCGGCAGCAGGTCCACGCGGGTGGACAGGATCTGGCCGAACTTGATGAAGGTCGGGCCCAGGTCCTGCAGGGTGCGGCGCAGGCGTTCGGGCGTGGGCATGGTCAGGTACTGGTCGGCATGCTCCATGCGCAGCAGCCGGCCCGCCTTTTCCAGCGCGCCGGTCATGCCCACGCGCGCGGCCACATCGCCGAACCCGTAGCGCAACAGCACCACGGCGATCTCCTGGATCCGGCCCAGGTCGCGCACGCTGCTCAGCGTGTCCCACAGCGAACCGTGCCCGGACCCGCTCACAGCATCGACTCCAGGCCTTGCAGGGCCGCGGCCACGGTCTGGCGGCGCACCGCGTCGCGATCGCCGTCGAACCGGAAGACCTGGGCGCGGGCGTAGCCGCCGCGGCGTTTCCAGCCGATCCAGACGGTGCCGACCGGCTTGTCTTCGCTGCCGCCGCCCGGCCCGGCGATGCCGGTCACCGCCACCGCAACGCTGGCCCCGGAATTGACCAGCGCGCCGGAGACCATTTCGATCGCGGTCTCGCGGCTGACCGCGCCAAAGGTCTCCAGGGTCTGCGGGCGCACTCCCAGCAGCGCCTGCTTGGCCTCGTAGCTGTAGGCCACCATGCCGCAGTCGAACCAGACCGAGGACCCGGCGATGTCGGTCATGGCCTTGGCGATCCAGCCGCCGGTACAGCTTTCGGCGGTGACCAGCATGTCGCGCTGGGCGCGCAGCTGCTGGCCGACGGAGATGGCCAGCTGTTCGAGTTCGGCATCGGTGGGCGGCATCGGTGAGGCACTTGCATTGAGGGACTGCCGTGAGTATCCCAGATCGGGCCGCGGCGACCTGCGGGGTGGCCGTCGTGCAGTGCGGCGTGCTTCCTGCTTGTAAACGATTACATTGCGTCCCCGGCGCCGCCGTGGGGCGGCCAATCAGGCTCTGAAGGGGAGCGAGATGACACCAGGCGGAATCACGCGCCGGCAGCTGCTGGTGGCCACCGGCGCGGCCACCCTGCTCTGGCAGCTGCCAATGGGCCTGGCCCTGGGCCGCGACGCGGGCAAGGCGCCGGCCTTCATCGACACCCTCATCGGCAAGATGACCCTGCAGGAGAAAGCCGGCCAGCTGACCCTGTTCAGCTCGGCCAGCCAGAACGGCGCGGCCGCCGCGGCCAACCCGGTCACTTTCACCGGTGCGGTGTCCGCGCAGATCGCCGCAGCCATCGCCGGCCAGCTCACCGGCGTGTTCAACAGTTCCAACGTGCTCTGGCACGAGCGCCTGCAAAAGGCGGCGATGCAGAGCCGGCTGAAGATCCCGATGATCTTCGCCGCCGACGTGATCCATGGCTTCACCACGGTCTTTCCGGTGCCGCTGGGCGAATCGGCCAGCTTCGAGCCGGAGCTGGCCCGGCGCACCGCACGCGCGGCGGCGATGGAAGCGGCCTCGGTCGGCATCGACTGGACCTTCGCGCCGATGGTGGACATCGCCCGCGATGCGCGCTGGGGCCGCGGGGTGGAAGGCAGTGGCGAGGACGTGCTGCTGGGCCGGCGCATGGCCGCCGCGCGCGTGCAGGGCTTCCAGGGCGAGCGCGGCCTGGCCGATCCGGAGGCGGTGGCCGCCTGTCCCAAGCATTTCTGCGCCTATGGCGCGGCCGAGGGCGGCCTGGACTACAACACCACCGACGTGTCCGAGCGGGTGCTGCGGCAGACCTATTTCCCGCCGTTCCAGGCCGGGTTCGAGGCCGGCGCACTGACCACGATGGCCGCGTTCAACGAGATCTCCGGGATCCCGGCCACGGCCAACAAGTGGCTGCTGGACGATGTGCTGCGCGGCCAATGGGATTTCCGCGGCGTGGTGGTGTCCGATTACACCGGCGATGAGGAGCTGATCGCGCATGGTTTTGCCCGCGATGGCCGCGACGCGGCGCGCCTGGCGATCCTGGCCGGTGTCGACATGAGCATGCAGAGCGGCCTGTACCTCAAGCACCTGCCCGACCTGGTGGAAAGCGGCGAGGTGCCGTTGGCGGTGGTGGATGCCTCGGTGCGCCGGGTGCTGCAGCTCAAGGCGCAGCTGGGGCTGTTCGACGATCCGTTCCGCCGGATCAGGCCGTCGGCGCCCTCGCGCCAGCGCCTGCCCGAAACCCTGGCCCTGGCGCGCGAAGCGGCGCGCAAGTCGGTGGTGCTGCTCAAGAACGACAACCAGGTCCTGCCGCTGCGCGCCGGCGGCCAGCACATCGCCCTGATCGGTCCGCTGGCCCAGGACTGGGACAGCACCAAGGGGCCGTGGACGCTGTTCGGCGGCGACGATTCGGCCAGCGACCTGGCCAGTGGCCTGAAGCAGGCCATGACCGATCCGACCCAGCTGAGCGTGGTGGCCGGCTGCGGCTACCAAGGCCCGCTGCCCGGCGGCATCGAGGACGCGGTCAACGCGGCCAATGCCGCCGATGTGGTGATCATGGCCATCGGCGAGTCGCGCGACCACTCGGGCGAGGCGCGTTCGCGCACCTCGATCACCGTGCCGCAGCCGCAGCTGGACCTGCTGGACGCGGTGGCCGCCACCGGCAAGCCGGTCGTGGTAGTGCTCGGCAACGGCCGCGCGCTGGCGCTGGGCGAGCTGCTGCCCAAGGCGCAGGCGGTGCTGGTCGGCTGGTACCTGGGTTCGGCCTCGGGCCTGGGGCTGGCCGACGTGCTGTTTGGCACGTACGGCCCATCCGCGCGTCTGCCGGTGAGCTTCCCGCGCGAATCGGGCCAGGTGCCCTACTACTACGACCACAAGATCACCGGCCGGCCCGATCCGCATCCGGAGAAGCTGAGCGCGTTCAAGACCCGATACATGACCACGCCGAATGCGGCGCTGTTTCCGTTCGGCTTCGGCCTGACCTATGGCCGGATCGAATACGGCGGGCTGGACATCGGCGAGGGCAGGCTCACCGCCGAGGGCACGCTGGCCATTCGCGCCACCGTGCACAACCGCGGCACGCGCGCGGCCGAGGAAGTGGTCCAGCTCTACATCCACGATCGTGCGGCCAGCATCACCCGCCCCGTGCAGGAGCTGAAGGACTTCCGCAAGGTCGCACTGGCGCCCGGTGCCAGCGCGCAAGTGCACTTCACCCTGCGCCGCGCCGACCTGTTGTTCATCGGCCAGGACCTGAAGCCCACCGTCGAACCGGGCACCTTCGACCTGTGGGTCGCCCCGTCGGCCGAAGTGGATGGCCTGCACGCCACCTTCGAACTGCTGGCTTGATTGGCCTGGTGCGCCCAGTGCCCACCCCATCGGCCGGGCTGCCGGCCAACCCCTCAGGACTTCAATGGCAGCGCCAGCACGCAGACGCTGCCTGCGGCCGAGCTTTCGATCGAGAGCCTGCCGCCCAGCCGCTTGGCGATGGCTTGCGCCAGCGGCAAACCCAGGCCATGGCCTTCGACCGAACCGTGTCGCCAGAACCGGCGCGTGGCCAGCTCCGGGTCCATTCCGGGGCCCTGGTCGCTGACCGCGATGTGCACGGTGGCGTCGACCCGCGTGACCTCGACCCGCACCGGCCCATCCGAATACTTGAGCGCGTTGTCCACCAGGTTCGCCAGGGCCAGCGTCCACAGCGCTGCGCGCCCCGGGATGTGCAGCATCGCCAGCCCTGGATGGACCTGAAGCGCCACCCGTGCGCTGCCGGCTTCACTGCCGTCCAGGGCAGTGCTGAGCAGGGTCTGCAGGCGCAGCGGTTCGGCATTGTCCGGCAGCGGCTCGCTGGCATCGAGCCTGGCCAGCAACAGCAGGTCCTCGATGATCGCGCGCATGCGCAGGGCCCCCTGCCGGGCGTCGTCAAGCGCTTCGCGTCCGCGCGGGCCGGCGTCGAGCCGGGCGACCTGCAGATGGGTATCGATCACCGTCAGCGGGGTGCGCAGCTCGTGCGCTGCGCTGCTGGCAAAGGCGCGCTCACGTTCGAAGGCACGCGCATCGCGCTCGAAGCTCTCGTTGAGCACCCCGGCCAGGGCCGCCAGTTCGGTGGGCATGCCCGCCGTCGGCAATACGGTCGGCTGGGCTGAACTGCGCCCGGCGATGCGCTGGCTCATCAGCCTGAGCGGGGCCAATCCACGCCCCAGGCCCCACCACAGCAGTCCCAATCCGCCCAGACCGGCGATTGCAAACGGCAGCCCTGCCACCAGCGCGACATGCCGCGCCAGCGCGTCGCGTTCGCCCATCCGGTCGGCCGTGCTGATCACCAGGCCGTCCCTGACCAGGGTATAGGTCCGCCAGCGCACGCCACCGGCCATGGCCATGCCGTAGCCGGGGATGCCGCGACCGAGTACGTCCTGGGGCGCATTGGCCGTGGTGGCCAATATCTCGCCACGCAGCGAACGCACCTGGCAGGCGACCGCCTGTTGGCGTGGAATGGTGACCGGGCCCGATGCCAGCCGGCTGCCCGGAGCAAGCGCACCGCCCATGTTGCCGACCAGGCCGGCCACCATTTCGGCCGACATCGCCAGCCGCCGGTCCAGGGCCTGGCCGATGCTGCGGTCCAGGTCGTGCAACATCCACGCAGCCGAGGCCGACCACAGCAGTGCCAGGGCCACGCCGATGCCCAGGGTCAGGCGCAGGGTCAGGCTGCGGGGAAGCCACTTCACGGCCGGTGTCCGAGGCGATAGCCGAGCCCGCGCACGGTCACCACCACGTCCTTCCACAGCTTGCGGCGCAGATGATGGATGTGCACGTTGATCGTGTTGCTCTCCACATCGTCATCAAATCCATACAGCTCGCCCTTGAGCTGCTCTGCGCTCAGGCAGCGTCCATTGGCCTGCATGAGCGCAGCCAGCAGGTGGCTTTCGCGCCGCGACAATGCGATTTCACGACCATCCAGGCTGGCCCAGCCGCTGGCCGGCTCCAGTCGCAGCCCGGCATGCTCGATGACCTGCGCGGCGCGGCCGGCCTTGCGGCGCTGCAGGGCGTGCAGCCTGGCCGCCAGTTCGCCCAGGTCGAATGGCTTGCCCATGTAATCGTCCGCGCCGGCCTCCAGTCCAACGATCCGCTCCGGGGTCTCGCCGCGGGCCGACAACACCAGCACCGCCGCCTGCTCGCCGCGCTGCCTGAGACGGCGCAGCAGCAACAGGCCATCCTCATCGGGCAGGCCCAGGTCCAGCACGATGACCTCGTGGGTGGCGCTGGCCAGCGCGGCCTCGGCCTCGGCCGCGCTGGCCACGTGATCGACCGTGATCGCCGCTGCCGCGAGCCCGGCCACGATCCCCTTGGCGATGAGCAGGTTGTCCTCGACAAGCAGGATGCGCATGCATGATCTCCGGCAATGGGCGCCAGACTGTAGCGCGCCACGCCGCGCCGGTTCGCCGCTTAAGACTGGCTTAATCGCACCCGGGCAGCATGGAGCCGGTTCCTCCACCGGAAGCTTGCCCTTGCCTCACACCGTTGTCCGCCTGGCGTTGGCCACCGCGCTGTCCTTGACTGCGGTACACCTTGAGCCCGCCGCCCAGGCCCGGCCCTGGGCCGGCGAGCCGACCTACCTGCCTGCCGCGCAGGTCGTGGAATTCCAGGTGGAGGCCGCCGACCCTGGCCACTTGCGCGTGGAATTGGAGATCGCGCAAGGCTACTACCTGTACCGGGACCAGTTTGCCGCGAGCGATGCCAGCGGGCGCGCACTGGCGCTGACGCTGCCGCCGGGAACAGCACGCCACGATGACAGCTATGGCGACACCAGGGTCTACGAAGGCCGGCAGACGCTGACCATCGAAACGCCTGCGCAGCCCGAGATCAGCCTGCGCTGGCAGGGTTGCGCCGAAGGTGGAATCTGCTATCCGCCGCAGACCCACACCCTGTACGCGCCGGCTGGGTCCGGCCGCAGCCCGGCGGACACCGTCCAGTCCGCCTCGCCCCCTGCAGCAGCCACGCCCGCATCGATGCCGGTTGCGGGGCCGCCGTCGGCGGCGGGCGCCGCGCAGACCCAGACAAATGGCGGTCCGATGGCCGCCCAGGACCAGTCGCTGGCCGCACGCCTGCGCCAGGCACCCTTGCCGCTGTCATTGGCGCTGTTCTTCGGCATGGGGCTGCTCCTGGCGTTCACGCCCTGCTCGCTGCCGATGCTGCCAATCGTCTCCGGCCTTGTGGTGGGACGGCAACGCAGCATGCGCCGGACCGCGCTGCTGGCCGGCACCTATGTGCTGGCCATGGCGCTCACCTACGCGCTGCTGGGGGTGATCGCCGGCCTGGCTGGTGCCGGCCTTCAGGCCTCGCTGCAGCACCCGGTGATCCTGTCGGCTTTCGCAGGCGTGTTCGTGATCCTGGCATTGTCGCTGTTCGGTGCGTTCGAACTGCAGCTTCCGGCGTCGCTCTCGCGGCGGCTGGATGGCCTGGGCCGCAACAGTCAGGCGGGCAAGCTGGCCGGCGCGGCGGTCCTGGGGGTGCTGTCGGCGGCGCTCGTCGGCCCCTGCATGACCGCTCCGCTCGCCGGGGCGCTGCTTTTCCTCAGCCAGAGCGGTAGCGCGATGGTCGGTGGCGCCGCGTTGTTTGCGCTGGGGTTGGGAATGGGACTGCCGCTGATCCTGGTGGCCACGCTGGGGGCGCGGGTGTTGCCGCGGCCCGGCCCCTGGATGGATGTGATTCGCGTGGCCTTTGGGGCAGTGATGCTGGCCGTGGCCATTTCGATGCTGGCGCGCTTTGTTGATCCGGCCAGCGTGCAGGCGCTGTGGGGTGCCTGGCTCCTGCTGGTGGCCGTGCTGCTGGTGGCGCGTGAGCAAGCTGGCGCCAGCAGGGGCCTGCGTCGCTGGGCCCCGCGCTACCTGGCGGGCATCTGCCTGCTGTGCGGCGTATCGCTGCTGGTGGGTGCCCTGGCCGGAAACAGCGATCCGCTGCGCCCGCTCCAGGTGTTTGCAGGGACCGCCGACAGCACGCCGTCCAGCCAGGCAGGTGCACCGCTGCGGTTCGAGGAGCCGGCCGATGTCACCTCCCTGGATCAGGCGGTTGCCCAAGCCGGCAAGCGGGCACGGTGGACACTGGTGGATGTCTATGCCGACTGGTGCGTGAGCTGCAAGGTGATCGAGCGTGAAGTCTTCGGCGACCCACGCGTGCAGGCGCGCCTTGCCACGGTGACCCTGCTGCGGCCTGACGTGACCGAGAACGATGCCAAGGATCAGGCGCTGATGTCGCGCCATGGCATCGCCGGCCCGCCGACATTGATGCTGATCGGCCCCGACGGGCACGAGCGCAGGCAGCTGCGCATGGTGGGCGAAACCAGCGCCGAGGACTTCCTCGCGCGCCTGGACGCAGCCGGTGTCGGCCGATGATCAGCCTGGGCCCGCTGCCGATCGTGGCGATCCTGGCACTGGCCTGCTGCGGCATCGCGCTGGGGCTGGTGAAGTGGCAGCTGCGCCGCCAGGCGCCTCCCGTCCCCCGGCGTGGCGCCGACGTCGCCTTCTGGATGCTGCTGTGGCTGTTGCTGGCGGCGCGGGCGGGCTTCGTGCTGACCCGCATGGACAGCTACGCCAGCGACCCGCTCTCGCTGCTGCGCTTCGCTGACGGCGGCTTCAGCCTGCCCTGGGGGATCGCGGCGGCGCTGCTGTACGGCGGCTGGGCGACCCGCAGCCAGCGGCGGCTACGCGCGCCGCTGCTGGTGTCGATGTCTGCAGCGCTTGCGCTGTGGTGGGTCGGCGGCTGGGCGATCAGCGCGGCACAGCGCGAAGCGATCGTGCTGCCGGAGGTCGCACTGCAGACCCTCGATGGCCGACCGACCACGCTCGCCGCCCACCGCGGCAAGCCCATCGTGCTGAACCTGTGGGCCACCTGGTGTCCCCCCTGCCGTCGCGAAATGCCGGTCCTGGCTCGCGCACAGGCCAGCCAGTCGCACGCCCAGATCCTGCTGGTCAACCAGGGGGAAGACCAGGCGACCATCAGCCACTACCTGCAGACCCAGGGCCTGCAGGTCCGCGATGTCTATCTCGATCCGGGCATGCACAGCATGAAGGCCGCAGGGACACAGGGACTGCCCACCACGCTGTTCTTCGACGCCAACGGCCGGCTGGTCGACGCCCACATGGGCGAGATCACCGCCCCGGTGCTGCAGGACAAGCTTTCCCTTCTTGATTGACACCCTTACCTACCCAAGTGGAGCCACCGCATGCGTTTTGACCTTCGCCGTAGCCTGATTGCCATGTCCATGGCGCTCCCGATGGGATGCGCCAACAGCACGCCGGGCCAGGCCGACCAGGGCACCGACGCAAAGCCGGCCGCATCGCAACAGGACCAGCCAGCGGTGATCAAGGCGCTGGAGCAGCAGGGGCTGGAGATCCAGGGGCGCTTCGAGGCGCCCTCGGGCCTGCGCGGCTACGCAGGATCGGCCGGCGGGCGTCCGATCTCGGTCTACCTGACCTCCGATGGCAAGTACGCACTGGTTGGCACGCTCATCGATGCCCAGGGCAACGACGTGGGCGCCGAAGCGCTGCGCAAGCTGGTGTCCGGACCGGCTGGGCAAAAGATGTGGGAGCAGCTGGAGCACAGCACGGTGGTGGTGGACGGACAAGCGGACGCGGCCCGGATCATCTACACCTTCACCGATCCCAATTGCCCGTATTGCAACGCCTTCTGGCGCGCCTCGCGGCCCTGGGTGGAAGCGGGCAAGGTGCAGTTGCGGCACGTGCTGGTCGGGATCATCAAGCAGGACAGCCCGACCAAGGCCGCCGCCATCCTGCAGGCCAGCTCGCCCGCCCAGGCGCTGGCCTACAACGAGCAGCACCACGACCAGGGTGGCATCAAGCCGGCCGCTTCGGTTTCGCCGGAGGTGGCCAAGACCCTGCAGCAGAACCTCATGCTGATGACCGCGCTGGGCTTCCAGGGCACGCCGGCCATCGTCTTCAAGGATGCACAGGGCCAGGTGCAGACCCGCTCGGGCATGCCGCAGGGCGCAGACCTGGAGAACGTCCTGGGCCCGAAGTGAGCCCGGCTCAGGCGTGGATGTAGTGCCAGCCCGCCTGTTGCATGCGGGCGATGGCCAGCACCGCGCCTTCTTCGAGCACGCGCAGCGGGGCAGCCGCCTGGCGCTTCAGGCCGCGCAGGGTATTGGGGCACACCCAGGTCATCGCATCGACCGCCGCGTCAGCCTGGTCGAGCAGGCTGGATACCGCCGCCGCGCCATTGACCACGATCCGTACTTCGACCGCGCGCTCGCCGGCGCCGGCGGCGTTCTTGGCATTGCTGCGCGCACGTTCCAGGCTGGCCGGACTTGAAGCATGCAGCACGATGCGCATGGCAGGATCATTCATGGGTATGGACCTGTGCAGGGTCAGTCTTCAAGCCACTGTGATCGGCAGTCTGGTCACGACACCAGGCATCATCATTTCGCGCCGATCTTGGTACTGCGCAGGCGCGCTCGCCGCAACCGGGCAAACCATGCAAGCCGGCGTGACTGCATCCATTCACTGCTGCAACCATCGGCGCAGCACGCCGGCGACGATGCCAAGCGCCAGCACGCTGGACAGCCAGATGCCTGCAAGCCATGCGAGCCGTTTCCAGAGCGGGGACTCGGGCTTTTCCATCAGTGGTATCCCTCGGTGCCGACCTTGCCCCTGAAGATCCAGTAGGACCAACCGGTGTAGGCGATGATCACCGGGACGATGATCGCGGTACCGACCAGCATGAATTCCTGGCTCTCCGGCGGAGCGGCTGCTTCCCAGATGCTCACCGCGCCCGGCACCACGTACGGGAAGACGCTGATCAACAAGCCGGTGAAGCCAAGCAGGAACAGCGCCAGCGCCATGAGGAAGGGGACCCGCTCGCGGCCAGCGCGCAGGCTTCGGAACAGGACAAAGGCCACGATCAACGTGAGCAATGGCACCTGGGCGGTGAGCAGGACGGTGGGCATGGCCAGCCAGCGACGCGCGTATTCCAGTGACAGCAATGGCGTTGCGACGCTGACTGCTGCAATGGCAAACAGCACTGCCAAGAGCAGCCAGGAAGCCAGGCGCCTGGCATGCGCCTGGGCACTGCCTTCGGTCTTGCCAATGAGCCAGGTCGAACCCAGCAGCGCATAGCCGGCCAGCAGGGCAACGCCAGTGACCAGGGAGAACGGGCTGAGCCAGTCGAGCCATCCACCGGCATACGCCTGGCGCTGGACATGGATGCCCTGCAGGATCGCGCCCAGCATCACGCCCTGGGCGAAGGTCGCCATGATCGAGCCCAGGCAAAACGCCCAATCCCAGAATGCACGGTGTCGCCCATCACGCCATCGGAACTCGAAGGCCACACCGCGGAACACCAGGCCCAACAGCATGGCGATCACCAGCGGATAGGTCGCCGGCAGGATGATGGCATAGGCCACCGGGAATGCCGCCATCAGCCCGCCACCGCCCATGACCAGCCAGGTTTCGTTGCCATCCCAGACCGGGGCGATGGAATTCATCGCCTGGTCGCGCTCCTGGCCCACGGCAAAACTGGGAAAAAGAATGCCGATGCCAAGATCAAAGCCGTCCATCACCACATAGGCAAAGACGGCGAAGGCGATGATGCCTGCCCAGACCAGTGTCAGATCAACGCCTGCCATGCTCAATGCTCCCCGGGAAGCCGCCGGACCGCGGCCGCGGCCGGTGTGATGCCGGCCGCGTGCTGCGGGAGCCGCTCCGGCTCGGCCTCGTGCGGCTGAGGAGGCTTGGCCATCAGCCGCAAGATGTAGTAGGTGCCTGCACCGAAGGCAAAAAAGTACACGATGACGAACGCCAGCAACGACGCAGCCAGCGCCGGCGCATGGAGCGGCGAGGCCGACTGCGCCGTCCGCAGCAGGCCGTAGACGGTGAATGGCTGGCGACCGACTTCGGTGGTGACCCAACCGGCGATCACCGCGATGAACCCGGCAGGCCCCATGGCCAGCGCCGCACGATGCAGCCAGCGCCAGGCGTACAACTTTTTGCGCACCCGTGCCAGCAGGCCCAGGGCCCCAAGCCCAAGCATGGCCATGCCCAGCCCGACCATGATCCGGAACGACCAGAACACCACCGGCGTGGGCGGCCACAACTCGCGCGGATAATCGGTCAGCCCGGGCAGTGGCGCATTGGGGTCGTGCTTGAGGATCAGCGAGCCGATCCTGGGGATCGAGACCTCGCCATGCACCTTGGCTGCGTCATTGTCCGGAAGCCCGAACAGGATCAGTGGCGCCCCTTCCGGGCTGGGCTGGTAGTCACCTTCCATGGCCAGGACCTTGACCGGCTGGTGCTCCAGCGTGTTCAGGCCATGCGCATCGCCGACCAGGATCTGGATGGGCGCGGCGATGGCCACCATCCACATCGCCATCGAGAACATCTTGCGGGCGCCGGCGTTGGCGCGGTCCTTGAGCAGGTGCCAGGCGCCGACCGCGCCGACCACCAGCGAGGTGGTCAGGAAGGCGGCAATGACCGTGTGCACAAGGCGATACGGGAAGCTGGGGTTGAAGATGATCGGCAGCCACGAGCCTGCCGGAACGAACTGCCCGTCGGCATTGATCGCATAGCCGGCAGGGGTCTGCATCCAGCTGTTGACACTGATGATCCAGGTCGCCGAGATCAGGGTCCCCAGCGCCACCATGCAGGTCGCGAAGAAATGCAGCCGGGGGCCAACCTTGGAGATGCCGAACAACATCACCCCCAGGAACCCGGCCTCCAGGAAGAACGCCGTCATCACCTCGTAGGCCATCAGCGGCCCGATGATCGGGCCCGCCTTGGCCGAGAACACCGACCAGTTGGTTCCAAACTGGTAGGACATCACGATGCCCGAGACCACGCCCATGCCAAACACCACGGCGAAGATCTTCAGCCAGTAACGGTAGAGGTTGGCGTACAGGCCGCTGCCGGTGCGCAGCCACATGGCTTCGAGCACCATCAGGAAGCTGGCCAGGCCGATGGAAAACGCCGGAAAGATGAAGTGGAAGGAGACGGTAAACGCAAACTGCGCCCGCGCCAGTAGCAGGGCATCCATCAGATCACCTCAATCAAGTCGCGGCGCCGGGCGCCCTTGCAAAACAAGCCAACCTTGTCGACCACCTTTGACACCCATCCGATCACCAGCGGCTGGCGGGGCAGCCGACGCACGCAGGGTCCGCACCGCATCGTCAATCCACCGTGATCAACGCGCGCCATGGATCGCCAGGGCCGACTTGACCAGCATGTACAGCGCGGTGACAAAGATCAGTGCTGCGAACACGGCATTGAGCGTGCCTCGCCGCCTGGACAGATGCGTGGCCAGACGCGCCCCGAACAGTCCGCCGAACAAGCCACCGCCAATAAAGACCGCTGCCAGCGCCCAGTCCACCAGGCCGGAACGGGCGTAGTTGAGTGCGGTGGTCAGGCCGAAGGCAGTGACCGCCACCAGTGAACTGCCCACCGCATACAGCATCGGCATGCGCGTGGCCGCCACCAGCCCCGGCACGATCAGGAAGCCACCGCCAATGCCGAAGAACCCGGACAGCGCGCCGGCCAGGCCCCCGCCCAGCAGCAGGCGCGGCCCGTTCTGCCGGTTGAGGTGGACATCCGGGTCGCCCTGGGCGTCGCGCTTTTTCAACATCAGCACGCCGACCACGATCATCAGCAACGCGAACAGCATCAGCAGCTTCTGTCCATCGAAGGCCTTGCCCAGACTGGAGCCGAGGAAAGCACCAGCAACGCCAGCCAGGGCGAACACGCCCGCGCAGGCCCACTTCACGTTGCCACGCCGGGCGTGGTTGGCCAGGTTGGTCGCGGCGTTGACCGCCACCGCCAGGGCGCTGGTGCCGATGGCGACATGTGGGTTGTCCACCCCGACCAGATAGACCATCAGCGGTACCGCCAGGATCGAGCCGCCACCACCGACCAATCCCAGGGTAAAGCCCACCAGCACGCCCGCACCCATTCCGAGCACGTATTGCAACACCGTCAGCGTCGGCATCTTTACAGGGTTCCCGGGGCGGCGACGCGATCGGGCGCGCACAGCCACTCGCGACCCTTGAGCATGGCGTCCCAGTACAGGAGCGGCATCGCCTCGGACTTCAGATACCAGGCCAGGCGCGAGGGACGCCGTCCGTCGATCAGCCATTCCGGGAAGGTCGGCATCAATTTGCCGCCGTAACCGAATTCCGCCAGCACGATCTTGCCGCGCTCGACGGTGAGCGGGCACGCGCCATAGCCGTCGTATACCGCGGTCAGCGGCTTGCCGGCCAGGGTCGCCAGGACGTTCTCTGCCACCACCGGCGCGTGCTTGCGCGCGGCAGCGGCCGTCTTGGCGTTGGTCGTGCCGACGACATCGCCCACGCCGAACACGTTGGGATGGCTGGGGTGGCGCAGGCTGGCCGGGTCCACTTCCAGCCAACCGGCGTCATTGGCCAGCTGGCTGTCGCCGATCAGGCCAGGCGCCCGCTGCGGCGGGCATACGTGCAGCATGTCGAACGGGCGGATGCTCTCCTTGCTCGCGCCATCGGCCGCCTGTGTGGCGAACGTGGCCACCTTGGCGCGACCGTCCACGGCGACCAGGGTCGAGCCAAGGTTCAGTTCAATGCCGTAGCGCTCCACGTATTCCATCAGCGCCGGCACGTAGTCGGCCACGCCAAACAAGGCCGGCCCCGCACTGTGGAACTCGATGTTGATATCGGACAACAGGCCCTGTCGGCGCCAGTGGTCGGCTGACAGGTACATCGCCTTCTGCGGGGCACCGGCGCACTTGATCGGCATCGGCGGCTGGGTGAACAGTGCCTTGCCGCCGCGGAGCTTCTGGACCAGCTCCCAGGTGTAGGGCGCCAGGTCGAAGCGGTAGTTGGAGGTCACCCCGCCATGGCCCAGCGCCTGGCGCAGGCCGGGGATGGCATCCCAGTCCAGTTCCAGGCCGGTGGCGACCACCAGGGCGCGGTAGCACACCGAGCCGCCGCCAGCCAGGTGGACCCGGTCATTCGGCGCATCGATGGCTTCGGCCGCCACCTGCTTCCAGCCAATGCATGCGGGCACCAGGCTGGCCATCGGGCGCACGGTCTGCGGTGCATCGAACACGCCGGCGCCGACCATCGTCCAGCCGGGCTGGTAGTAGTGTTCCTGGCGCGGCTCGAGCAGGCAGATGCGCAGGCCGGATTCGCGCCGCAGCAGGCTGGCGGCCACCGCCAGGCCGCCACTGCCGCCGCCGATGACCACCACGTCGTACATCTGTCAGCTCGCCTTGTCCGGCGCGGCCAGCTTTGCCATCCGCTCGGCCTGCCCGGACAGGTCGTACCCTGCCTGGGCGGCTGCCTGCAGCAGCTGCGCGACCGGCTGCTGTCGCGCCTGCGACAACGCCCACAGGGTGGCCGCGCGCGTGCCGGTCTTGCAGAACCCGAGCACCGGGCCGGGCAAGGTGTCCAGCAGCGTGCCGAAACGGGCGATGTCCGCATCTGAGATGGCGCCGCCGACCACCGGCACGTGTTCGAACTGCAGGCCGGCCGCCTTGGCGGCACTGGCAATCTCCGCGGTGGCGGGCTGGTCTGGCGATTCGCCATCGGGCCGATTGCTGATGATCGAGCGGAAGCCCATTGCCGCCAGGGCCGGCAGATCCTCAGGCTGGATTTGCGGAAGCACCGAAAGGCGCTCATCGAGCATGCGAGGTGTCATGGCAGGGTGTTCCTTTGCGTCAGCGACGCGCGTGGAAAAGGCGAAACAGGGCCATGCCACCGAGCATGGCCAGGACGAACACGACGAAGGGCCAGCGCCCGCTCACCAGCGCGGCCACGGCCGGGCCCGGGCACAGGCCAACCAGGCCCCAGCCGATGCCGAACAGCGCCGCGCCGATGACCAGCGGGGCGTCGATGCGTCCGCCGCTGGGCACCTGGGCGCGGTCCTCCAGCACCGGCGCCTGGCGACGCAGGTGCCAGCGGTAGGCCAGGGTCGAAGGCACCAGACCGGCGGCCATCACCAATGCCAGCGACGGATCCCACGCGCCGAAGATGTCCAGGAAAGCCAGCACCCGCGCCGGGTTGGCCATGTCCGAGATGATCAGGCCGGCGCCGAACAGCAACCCGCAGGCCAAGGCGGCCAGGGCCTTCATGGCGCACCTCCGATCAGGTGCCGCACGACCCAGACCGTGCCCACCCCGAAGGCCATGAACACGCCGGTGGCCACCAGCGAGCGCGGCGAGAGCCGGGCGATTCCGCAGATGCCGTGTCCGCTGGTGCAACCCGAGCCCAGCCGGGTGCCGTAGCCGACTAGCAGGCCGCCGATGACCAGCACCGGCCAGGCGCCGGTCACCTGCAGGTCCGGCATCCCGCGCAGCCGCATCGCAATGGCGCTGCCGCCGAGCAGCCCGATGAGGAACCACACCGCCAGCCCGCGCGCGGTGTTGCGCGCCAGCCCGGTGGCCGCGGCGACCAGACCGGAGATGCCGGCGATGCGGCCCAGCAGGATCAGGTAGCCGCCGGCGGCCAGCCCGATCAGGGCGCCACCGGCCACCGGCCAGTACCAGGCGATGGTCTGTACCGTACTCACAGCAGGTCCAGCGGCAGCTTGAGGTAACGCACGCCGTTGTCCTCCGGTTCGGGAAGGCGTCCGCCGCGCATGTTCACCTGCACCGAAGGCAGGATCAGGCGCGGCATGGGCAGGGTGGCGTCTCGCTGCTCGCGCATCTGCACAAAGCTGTCCTCGTCCACCCCCTGGTGCACGTGGACATTGCCGCTGCGCTCGGCCTCGATGCTGGTCTCCCAGGCGTACTGGTCGCGTCCGGGCGCCTTGTAGTCATGGCACAGGAACACCCGCGCCTGCCCCGGCAGGGCCAGCAGGCGCTGGATCGAGCGGTACAGCGTGCGCGCGCTGCCGCCAGGGAAGTCGCAGCGGGCAGTGCCGTAGTCGGGCATGAACAGCGTGTCGCCCGGAAACACCGCATCGCCGATGACGTAGGCCATGCACGCCGGGGTGTGGCCGGGCACGTGCAGGGCCGTGGCCTGCAGGCCACCGATGCCGAAGCGCTCGCCCTCGGCGATCAGGTGATCGAACTGGCTGCCGTCGCGCGCAAAGCCGGTGCCGGCGTTGAAGATCTTGCCGAAGACTTCCTGCACCACGGTGATGTGGGAGCCGATCGCCAGTCGCCCGCCCAGGTGTTCCTGCAGCAGCGGTGCGGCGGAGAGATGGTCGGCGTGGGCGTGGGTCTCCAGCAGCCATTCCACCTTCAGTCCCTGGTCGCGCACGAACTCGACCAGTTGCATCGCCGAGGCGTGCGAGGTCCGCCCGCTGGCCATGTCGAAGTCCAGCACGCTGTCGATGATCGCGCAGGCAGCGCTGTCCGGATCCTTCACCACATGGCTGGCGGTGAAGGTGGCCTCGTCGAAGAAAGTCGTCACCTGCGGACGCGGCGAGCGTCCGTGCAGGGCGTCATCGACGGTGGATTGGGCAAGCAGGAGTGCGGAATCCCGAGTGTCGCCAGTCATGCGCATGTACACCGATGAAGATCAGAGTGGCGCTATAGTTATACATACTCATAAAGTATGCAACTATTGGACGCCCCTGGAAGCGCGCGTGTCGACAGGCGGCGCTTTAGACTTGTTTGCGCGCCTTTCCCACACCGGCTCCCGCATGTCTCGAACCGAACCTTTCGCCAATGCGTCCACTCCGCTTCGCCTGAACGATGTGGCGCCGGGTTTCCACGCGCGCACCACCCTTGGCGAGGTGTCGCTTGCGGACTACCGCGGCCGCTGGCTGGTGTTTTTCTCGCACCCGGCCGACTTCACCCCGGTGTGCACCAGCGAGTTCATGGCCTTTTCCGCGGCCCAGCCACGCTTCGAAGCGATCGGCTGCGACCTGCTGGCCCTGTCGGTGGACGGGCTGTTCTCCCATCTGGCCTGGATCCGTGACATCCGCGACCGCTTCGGGGTGACGGTGAATTTTCCCCTGATCGAAGACCCGTCGATGGCCATTGCGCGCGGCTATGGCATGGTCGGCGCCGAGGCCGGCGACAGCGCCACGGTGCGGGCGACCTACGTCATCGACCCGCAGGGGGTGATCCGCGCGATCAGCTGGTACCCGATGAACGTGGGCCGCTCGGTCGAGGAACTGCTGCGCCTGGTCGCCGCGCTGCAGGCGGTGGACCAGACCGACACCGGGACCCCCGAGGGCTGGCAGCCGGGCGGCAGACTGTTGCAATCCGCCGCAGTCGACTCCGGCACCGCCCTGGCGCTCCAGCCTGGCCAAGGCGAGGCCTGGTACTACCTCTGGAGCAAGGCATGAGGGCCATCAGCGCCGCCGAACTGGAGGAAATGAAGGCCAAGGCACCGGAAGTGTCCGAACTGCTGCGACTGATGGCCACCCCCTCGCGGCTGCTGCTGCTTTGCCAGCTGTCGCAAGGAGAAGCTTCGGTGGGCGAACTCGAACAGGCCGTGGGCATCCGTCAGCCGGCCCTGTCCCAGCAACTGGCCGACCTGCGCCAGCACAAGCTGGTCAGCACCCGGCGCCAGTCGCGTTCGATCTTCTATCGGATCGCCGACCCGCGCGTGCAGCAGCTGCTGGCGGCGATGTATACGATTTTCTGTGCCGACCTCTGTGCCGAAGGCCGGTCAACACCCAAGCCACCACCGCCCTCACCGGACAAGCCCAGCACGGGTGCGGCGCGATTTGCGCGCCTGGATCCGGTGCAATAGCGGCACCGGAGGATCGCGCCGTGCATCGGCGGACTGCTTGCTCGTTCCTCAGGCGACACCGTGGTTGACCAGACGGCAAGCGAGCATCCGGCGCGCGGCCAGGCAAGTGACGCGGTTCGGCACCGATGAGCCTGGCTGCCTGAAGCCGCAGCTGAAAACCCTCAACCCATCACTGGCGCGCCGCGCCCGGGAGCTTGCTGGCTGCGCTGCTGGTCCATGGCCAGCTGCTGCTCGCGCTGCTGGTTGACCACCTGCAGCTGCTGCAGGGTGTCCTGCACCGGCGGTGCCTGTCGACTGACATCGATCGCCACGCGTTGGCCTTCACCGGTGCCAATGATCCACAGCCGATCACCGGCCATGGTCATGCCCCCGATCTTGCTGGCGTCATCGATGCCGCTCCGCTTGGCAGCCAGCATGGACTGGGCCACCTGATCGTCGCCAATGTGGCCCGGCGTGCCTCGCCGCAGATGGGCGAACATGACCTGGTCGGCCATCGACATGGCCGAAATGGCGTGAGCCTGTGCAGGTTCACGCGCGGCCGCAGGCGCCTTGCCGGCCAGGTGCGATGAAAGCGTACTTTCCAGCCGCACGGCGTATTCCTGCATCGAAAGCCCCTGCGCCTGCCTGGGGACGATGCTGACCTCGCGTGGCGTGTCGAATGCGCTGAGCTGCTGGATGCCGCGCACATTGCCATCCGCCCCCATCCTGACCTGACTGATGTGCAAGCCCTTGGCCACGCTTTCATTGAGCAGGGCAGCGGCGATCTTCTCGCTGTGCGGACCCGGGGCGATGCCCTGGCCGGCTTCCATGTAATGCACTTCGCGCAGGATGCGCTGGTAGGTGGCATGGCCTGCATGGCCGGGATCGGTAAAGCTGGCCGAGCGTGCCGGCATCGGCGCCGGTGTCGCCTGCTCCTGCGAATGTGGTGGTGCGGGTTGGGGCTCCTGCGGCAGCGCAGGGCCGGGCTGGCCAGCGGTATCGGACATCGCCGGGCCGGGCACGTTGGCCGGTGGCGTAGGCGTGTCCGGCGGCGTCGCTTCGCCCCGTGTCAACGCGGGCGGCCGAGTGGACTGTCCATGACCCGTGCTGGGTGCGACCACCGAGACCGTGGCCAAGGTGGCCGTTGCCGTTTCGACGTGCTGCTGGCGGACCTCAGCCAGCGCCTGCCGGATTTCTTGTGTGGTGGTGGTCGCCACCAGGTGGTCCACGCCGTCTGTGCCCCGCTGATAGTGGGCGATCGGGCTGTCGGCACCGAACTGCCCGGTCTCGTTGCGCAACAGCTTTACCGATCCTTGACCGGTGATGCCGTGCGCCTGGCGCGTGCGCTGGCTGGCCAGTTCGATGGCCTGCTGGAAGTCAGGGTTCAGCTCGGTCCCTGCGACCCGATAGCGGTGCAGCAGTTCGTTCTGCTCCACCTGCGCCGGTGTCGGTGCGGGCCGGGCCTGCAACTGGGCCAAGGTCTGCTGCGCCTGCTCCAAAACAGGCTGGCGCACCTGCCAGGTCAATTCCAGCTCCAATGCCCGGTTGCCTTCTGCCGCTTCGCCAGTGTCCTTGCGGACCCATTGCACGGTCTGTTCGGCTTGCTCGCGGCGATAGAGGCGATTGTCCGAACCGGTCACCGTATCGGGCTTGGCGCGGGCTGCTTCCACCGCAGCAGGCACGCCGATGAAATCCTGTGTCCGCTGCGCGGCGGCGTTTTCCAGATATGACTGGGCGATGGCTTCCCGGCTGTTTGCGATGTTGTGCTGGATGATTCCCAGCGCTTGCCTGTCCAGTTCGACCTTGCGTTCGGGCAGTGCGATCTGGGTTTGGTAGACGCCCGTGTCATTGACCCCCGTCAATGCCACCTTGACCGAGCGCGACCATTGATCGGAGCGGGCGTCGTAGCGCCAATCGGGATTGTCCAGCCTGCGCTCGCCGTCACTGGCTGGCACGCTGAAGGGGTCTTGCGGTGCCGGCACCTTGCCCAGGGCCAGTTCGACGGCCGCCGCGTTGGCATGGGCATTGAGTTCGCGCGACTTTTCGTAGCTGGCGCCGAAAGAGGAGTCGATGGCAGCATCGTCACCGTCACCGTTGCCGCGGTCGAGCTGGCCCTCGCGTGTCCATTCCCGCCCCGTGAACTGCCAGTCCACCCCGGCCTTGTCGGTCTGGCGGAAGACCTTGTGGTTGTCCACCAGATCCGAACCATGTTCGAAGGCCTTGCTCATCAACAATGCATCGCCGGCGACGATGGCTGCAGGCACGAAGCCGGACGCACCCATGGCATAGGTCGCCGCAGCTCCGCCCACCCAGCCGCCTGCGTTTCTGGCCCACGCATGGTTGATCTCGGACTGGGCGGCCGTGTGATTGCCCTGCTCCATCAGCTCCGAGACGCGGCGCGCTGTCTGCACGCCGTCGTAGGCTGTCGCGCCCACACCCAACGCGACGCCAGCCCCGCCGGCAACCCCGCGGGCCAGGTTGGCCAGTTTCTGCTCGCCGGTCAGCGGCCCGATGCCTGCAGCCTCGGCCGCGGCGATGCGTTCCAGGTTGGCCACGGCGCGCTCGCCAGGCCGGTCTGGCACCGGACCGATGCGCACCTGGGTCATCGCCTCACGCGCGAGCTCCCGCGCAAGCGGCTTGGGACCATGCGGCACCGACTCCGGCATGGCGACCTGGCCGGCCGCCACGGGCAGCTCAGGGGCCAGGCGTGTATTGACGCCTTCGGGCATGGACCGGCTGACCTTGCGGTCCAGCTGGTAGATCGGCATGCCCTCGTGTGAGTTGTGCACCCGGTTCAGGCGCGGATCGTCCGGCTCATGCACCTTCTCGAACATGGGCGCGCCTGGCCGCTGCGCGTTGAGAAAATCGACCGTCAGGTTGAGGCTGCGATTGGACAACCCATCACGCAGGTAGCTTCCACCAATGTCCGAGTGCGCGCCCGCCACCGCCACGTTGAGGAAACGTCCGTCCTCGGACAGCCCCAACGGCATGACGCGGTCGGAGATGAACTTCACCCGCTGTTCGTCCAGCGCGGTGATCTGGAAACCGGACACCACTGACGGCGCCAGTCTGCGATCGGCCAGCTCCTGCACGCCGGTGGAGACCGGATCGAACAGGGCCACCGACTGCGGCGTCTGTCCGGGGGGCGCGATGTGGCGGGTGTAAGAGATGCGTCCTTCGGCATCTTCGACACGGCTGGTCGGGTCGACGATGCCGCGTTGATCCAGCAGGTTGGTGAAGATCGCGCACTGCGTGCCGCCTCGGCTGAAGCCGACCGAACAGACGCTGATCTTGACGCCTGGTTCTGCTTGATCCCACTCCCAAGCCTTGTCCACGAGCTTCTCGTACATCTCCTCCAAGCGGGTTTCGTAGGTGTAGCCAAGCGCACCATCCAGCGCCCGAGCAAGTGCCTGGTCCTGAGTGCCGACGCCTGCGACATAGTGAAAATCGACCTGAGCATCGGTTTTCTTCAGATCGATGATCCGATCGCGCAGCCGTCCAACATTGGTGGCATGCAGCGGATCCTTCTCCGCGTCGTTGCCAGTCCCGTCGAAGAAGGCATAGAAGAGCTTCTCACGCGGATTGGCCGCATCGAGCAGGCGCGGCACCTGGAAGCGTGACAGCTGCGCGCTGGCGTCCCGGAAGGTTTGCAGCCGCGCTTGGTCGGCGGGGAACGAGGTGACGTCATCGTCCATCGGCACGATTGGCTGTTGGTCGTTGTCCGCCATGTCGGCGCTCCTTGTCCGAGTCAGTAGGTATGGGTCCAGACTTCTATCAGGTCATTGCGTCCCATGCTTCTAGGGTTGCCAGGAATCTGAGGTTCTTTGGTGGCGACTAGCGCCCGGGTATAAACCGTAATCGTGCGGTCATTGATCTCCATCAGGACGTGAATGGAGACCGGATCGATTGCATTGGCCGCAAGCCAGCCCTCCGGAATGTCCTCCCTGGGCACGTTGTGGCGCACCAACCGGTCCTTGAACATGGCGCCGATGTCGATCCGGGCATGGTGTTCGGTGCCGTCCAGCGAGATCCAGTCCACCTGCGCAGGCGGGGGGAAACACTTGTCGACGCCCGTTCCCGCCGTCCACCGCTGCTTCCAATCCCCAGCGGGTGGAGGGCCAGAGGCTTCAAACTCGTAGCGACGCGTGAACTGGTCCCGGTCGTAGACCACGCTGCAACGCTGCGTGTTGTAGCAAGCCGCTTCGAAGTTATGCCGCGTGAACTTCAACGGCCACGGATCCTTGGAACGGGAAATCAGGCCCAACATGCAAATCTCCTTCTCGCAATCGACGCGCCGATGCTAAGCCAGCGGCGCGGTCCGCTGCCACAACCGGACCTTCTCAACCGGCCTCCACGAAAGCCCAAGCGGTTCAGGCCAACGCTATCCTGCCAAGGCGTCGGCGTATCCTGTCCAGTCCGAGCGGGGCTGCCGGTTGAAGCCATGACTGCGTTCATCGATGCGCACCGTGGCCACTTCCAAGGAGCAGGTGCGCCGCAAGGAACGGGGCCGATCGGGCACACCCCGCAGGCGCAATCCGAAGCAGCCCACCATCGGCAACCGGCCGCGCTGCCCATGGCGGCGTGACTCAAGCCAAACGGCGTTGGGGCGCGCGGGACGGGTCAAGTGGTTGTCCGCACAAAGAAGCGATACGTTCTGAAGTCAATGACAAAAAAAGACGATTCGCCAGCCGGCAAGGCTGTGTTGGAACACACCCCGCTGATGAAGCAGTTCTTCGCAGCCAAGTCCGAGTACCCGGACCTGCTGCTGTTCTTCCGCATGGGCGATTTCTACGAGCTGTTCTACGACGATGCGCGCAAGGCGGCGCGGCTGCTGGACATCACCCTGACCCAGCGCGGCAGCTCCGGTGGCGCGCCGATCCCGATGGCCGGTGTGCCGGTGCATGCCTACGAAGGCTATCTGGCGCGGCTGGTGGCGCTGGGCGAATCGGTGGCGATCTGCGAGCAGATCGGCGACCCGGCCCTGGCCAAGGGCCTGGTCGAGCGCAAGGTGGTGCGCATCGTCACACCGGGCACGGTCACCGACGAGGCGCTGCTCAACGAACGCCGCGACACGCTGCTGATGGCGCTCTCGCGTGACAAGCGCGGCTACGGCCTGGCCTGGGCCGATCTGGCCGGCGGGCGTTTTCTGGTCAACCAGGTCGAATCCGAAGACGCGCTGGAAGCTGAAATCGCGCGCCTGGAACCGGCCGAGCTGCTGGTGCCCGATGAGGAAGGCTGGCCGGCGTTTCTGGCCGCCCGCAGCGGCATCCGTCGCCGCGCGCCATGGCTGTTCGATGCCGACAGCGGTCGGCGCCAGCTGCTGCAGTTCTTCGGGCTGCATGACCTGACCGGCTTCGGCATCCAGGACAAGCCGCTGGCCATTGCCGCCGCCGGCGCGCTGCTGGGCTATGTCGAGGAAACCCAGAAGTCCCAGCTGCCGCACCTGACCGCGATCGCGCTGGAGTCATCCAGCGAGGCGATCGCGATGAACGCGGCCACCCGGCGCCACCTGGAGCTGGACACGCGCGTGGACGGCGACACCCGCCACACCCTGCTGGGCATCCTGGACAGCACGATCACTCCGATGGGCGGACGGCTGCTGCGGCGCTGGCTGCACCGTCCGCTGCGCGACCACGCGGTGTTGAACCAGCGCCAGCATGCGGTCCAGACCCTGATCGAGCACGGCACCGATGCCGACCCCGCAACAAGTACCGGCCAGGCGCTGCGCCAGGCGCTGCGCGCCTTCGGCGATGTCGAACGCATCCTCACCCGCGTGGCCCTGCGCTCGGCGCGCCCGCGCGACATGTCCACCCTGCGCAACAGCCTGGCGCAGCTGCCGCGCCTGCGCCAACTGCTTGGCCCGCTGGATTCGCCAAGACTGCACGCGCTGGCCGCCTCGATGGGCGAACACGATGCCACCGCGCAGCTGCTGGTCGCCGCAGTGGCCGAGCAGCCACCGCTCAAGCTCACCGATGGTGGCGTGCTGGCCGATGGCTTTGATGTCGAGCTGGACCAACTGCGCCAGCTGTCCAGCAACGCCGACCAGTTCCTGATCGAGCTGGAAACGCGCGAGCGCGCCGCCAGCGGCATCGCCACCCTGAAGGTCGGCTACAACCGCGTCCACGGCTATTACATCGAGATCAGCAAGGGCCAGGCCGACCGGGCGCCGGTGCACTACAGCCGCCGCCAGACCCTGGCCAATGCCGAGCGCTACATCACCGAGGAACTGAAATCCTTCGAGGACAAGGTGCTGTCCGCGCGCGAACGCGCCCTGTCGCGCGAGCGCGTGCTGTACGAACGGCTGCTGGACGCGCTCAACGAAGTGATCGAACCACTCAAGCGCTGCGCCCTGGCCCTGAGCGAACTGGACGTGCTGTGCGCGTTTGCCGAGCGCGCCCAAACCCTGGACTGGAACCGCCCGCAGCTGACCGACGCGCCGTGCCTGGTGATCGAACGCGGCCGTCATCCGGTGGTCGAGGCGGTGCGCAGCGAGCCGTTCGAACCCAACGACCTGCGCCTGGACGGCAGCGACACGCTCCAGGCGCGGCGCATGCTGGTCATCACCGGCCCCAACATGGGCGGCAAGTCCACCTACATGCGCCAGAACGCGCTGATCGTGCTGCTCAGCGCAATCGGCAGCTTCGTGCCGGCCGCACGCGCGCAGATCGGGCCGATCGACCGCATCCTGACCCGCATCGGCGCCGGCGACGACCTGGCCCGCGGCCAGTCCACCTTCATGGTGGAAATGGCCGAGACCAGCTACATCCTGCACCACGCCACCCACCAGTCGCTGGTGCTGATGGACGAGATCGGCCGCGGCACCTCGACCTACGACGGCCTGGCGCTGGCCGATGCGGTCGCCCGCCACCTGGCCTCGGTCAATCGCTGCTACACGCTGTTTGCCACGCATTATTTCGAGCTGACCGCGCTGGCCAGCGAGAGCTTCGAAGGCGGTCCCAGCGGCATCGCCAACGTGCACCTGGATGCGGTCGAACATGGCCACACGCTGGTGTTCATGCATGCGGTCAAGGATGGGGCGGCCAATCGCAGCTTCGGCCTGCAGGTGGCGGCGCTGGCCGGCCTGCCGCGCAGCACGCTGGCCCAGGCCCGGCGCCGCCTGGCCGAGCTGGAACAGCGCGGCCGCCACACCCAGGCCTCGAAGATGGCGCCGCGGGCGCTGGACGCCCCGCAGCAGTTCGGCCTGTTCGCCGCGGCCCCGTCCGCGGCGCAGGAGGCGCTGGCCGCTCTGGACCCGGACGAACTGACGCCCAAGCAGGCGCTGGAGGCGCTGTATCGGCTCAAGGCACTGCTCTGAGCGCCGGCCACCGCGCTGGATTTGCAATAGCGCCTCACTATCGAAACGGCCACAACTATCGATTTTAATTTTTTATCGTGCCTGCCTATGGTGGCCGCTCACCCGCACCCGCCCCTCCGCCACGCCCATCACGAGACAGCCACGATGACAACCCAAGCCAAGTGCCCGTTCAACCACGCCGCCGGCGGCGGCACGACCAACGCGCAATGGTGGCCCAAGCGCCTGCGCGTGGACCTGCTTGCCCAGCATTCCAACAGGTCCGACCCACTGGGTGACACGTTCGACTATGCCCAAGCCTTCAACAAGCTGGACTACGCCGCGCTGAAGGCCGACCTGCACGCGCTGATGACCGACTCGCAGGACTGGTGGCCGGCCGACTTCGGCCATTACGGCCCGCTGTTCGTGCGCATGGCCTGGCACAGCGCCGGCACCTATCGCACCGCCGATGGCCGCGGCGGCGCCGGCCGTGGCCAGCAGCGTTTCGCCCCGCTCAACAGCTGGCCGGACAACGTCAACCTGGACAAGGCGCGGCGCCTGTTGTGGCCGATCAAGCAGAAGTATGGCCAGGCCATTTCCTGGGCCGACCTGCTGGTCCTCACCGGGACCGTCGCGCTGGAGTCGATGGGCCTGAAGACCTTCGGCTTTGCCGGTGGCCGCCAGGACACCTGGGAGCCGGACCAGGACGTGTACTGGGGTGCCGAAACCACCTGGCTGGGCGGCGATGTGCGCTATGCGCACGGCTCGGAAGGGGTGCAGAAGCCGGGCGACGAGGCGGTCCTGGTGGCCGACGACGATGCCGGCCACAGCCATTCGCGCAAGCTGGAAAACCCGCTGGCCGCCGTGCAGATGGGGCTGATCTATGTCAACCCGGAAGGCCCGGATGGCAATCCCGATCCGCTCAAGGCCGCCCTGGATATCCGCGAGACCTTCGCGCGCATGGCCATGAACGACGAGGAGACCGTGGCGCTGATCGCCGGCGGCCACAGCTTCGGCAAGACCCATGGGGCAGGCCCGGCCGACAATGTCGGCGCCGAGCCTGAAGCGGCCGATCTGGAACAACAGGGCCTTGGCTGGGCCAACAGGTTCGGCACCGGCAAGGGCGCCGATACCATCACCAGCGGCCTGGAAGTGACCTGGACCAAGACCCCGACCCGGTGGAGCAATGACTTCTTCGAGCACCTGTTCGGCTTCGAGTGGGAGCTGTCCAAAAGCCCGGCTGGTGCGCACCAGTGGGTGGCCCGCGATGCCGGGGCGATCATCCCGCACGCACACGATGGGTCCAGGAAAATCCTGCCGACCATGCTCACCACCGACCTGGCGCTGCGTTTCGACCCGGCCTACGAGAAGATCTCGCGCCGCTTCCTGGAAAACCCCGACCAGTTTGCCGATGCCTTCGCCCGCGCCTGGTTCAAGCTGACCCACCGCGACCTGGGCCCGAAGGCCCGTTACCTGGGGCCGGAAGTACCGGCCGAGGACCTGCTCTGGCAGGACCCGATCCCGGCCTCGCAGACCCGGCTGGAGGCGGCCGACATCGACGCGCTCAAGGGCAGGATCGCCGCCTGCGGGCTGAGCGTTGCGCAGCTGGTCAGCACGGCCTGGGCGTCGGCGTCGACCTTCCGCGGCTCGGACAAGCGTGGCGGTGCCAACGGCGCACGCATCGCGCTTTCGCCGATGAAGGACTGGCAGGTCAACCAGCCGGCACAACTGGCCCAGGTGCTGGGCAAGCTGCAACAGATCGGCCAGGACTTCGGCAAGCCGGTGTCGCTGGCGGATCTGATCGTGCTGGGCGGCGCAGTCGGGGTGGAGCAGGCGGCCAGGGCCGCCGGCCAGGCCATCACCGTGCCGTTCACGCCTGGCCGCGGCGACGCCACCCAGGAACAGACCGATGTCGAGTCGGTGGGCATGCTCGAACCGCTGGCCGATGGCTTGCGCAACTACGTCAAGGGCCAGCCCGGCGTGCCGGCAGAGGCGCTGCTGATCGACAAGGCGCAGCTGCTTACCCTGACCGCGCCGGAACTGACCGTGCTGGTCGGCGGCCTGCGCGTGCTGGGCGCCAACGTGGGCGGCGCCGGCCATGGGGTGTTCACCGACAGGCCGGGCACGCTGAGCAACGACTTCTTCGTCAACCTGCTGGACATGGGCATCGACTGGAAGCCGGCCTCGCCGACCACCTTCGAGGGACGTGACCGCAAGACCGGCGCGGTCAGGTGGACCGCGACGCGCGTGGACCTGGTGTTCGGCTCCAATGCGGTCCTGCGTGCGCTGGCCGAGGTCTATGCCGCCAGCGATGCGAAGGACAAGTTCGTGCAGGACTTCGTCGCGGCCTGGACCAAGGTGATGGAGCTGGATCGTTTCGACCTGAAGTGATCGCACCGCGCGCGCCCTTCGCGCCACGGCATCGGCAACACGACAACGGCGCCTTCTGGCGCCGTTGTCGCACAATACCGGCCATGTCGCCGCGCGTTTTGCCATGACCGCTCCCACCCATCGCGTGCATGGCGTCGGCGCCGAGGAGGTGCCGCCGGACTGGCCACCGCTGCGCGAGCAGGAAATTGCGCAGCTGCTGAGGCGCTATCCGGGCCTGCATGGCGATGCAGCGGTGCTGTGGCACAGCCCGCGCCCGCTGTCGGCCGCGGCGCTGGTGCGCACGCCGCAGCGGCAGGTCTTCATCAAGCGCCACCATGCCCGCGTGCGGACCCCGGCCCAGCTGGAAGAGGAACATCGCTTCATCGCGCACCTGGCCGCGCACGGCGTGCCGGTGGTGCAGGTGTTTGCCGACCGGGACGCGCACACGGCGTCGGCCATCGGCGATTGGACCTACGAGGTCCACAGTGCCGGCATCGGCCAAGACCTGTATCGCCAGAGCGCCTCGTGGACGCCGCTGACCGATCCTGGGCAGGCCCATGAAGCCGGGGCGATGCTGGCACGCCTGCACCGGGCCGCTGCCGACTACCGCGCGCCCCAGCGCAGCACCCACCTGCTGGTCGCCCGCGACGATTTGCTGCGCGCCGACGATCCGATTGCCGCGCTGCAGGCGCAGCTGGGCGAGCGCCCGGGCCTGGCGGCGTACCTGCAGCATCGCCAGTGGCAGGCCGATTTGCGCCATGCGCTATTGCCCCGGCACGCCGGTCTTGCCGCGCGCCTGCGCGCCGAGCCGCGCCTGTGGGCGCACAACGACTGGCACGTCTCCAACCTGCTGTGGCAACACGATGGCGCGGCCATGCGCGTGAGCAGCGTGCTCGACTTCGGCCTGGCCTCGCCGACCAGCGCGCTGTTCGACCTGGCCACGGCGATCGAACGCAACGCGATCGCCTGGCTGACGCCAGAACGCGGCATGGACGCGCTCCACCTGGACACCGCCCTGGCACTCATCGACGGCTATCGCAGCGTGCTGGCGCTGGAGCCACCGCGCCTGCAACTGCTGGCCGACCTGTTGCCGCTGGTGCACGTGGAGTTCGCGCTGTCCGAAGTCGAGTATTTCCAGGCCGTGACCCATTCGCCCGGCAATGCCCAGGTGGCCTACGACACCTTCCTGCTGGGGCATGCACGCTGGTTCCACACCGCGCCGGGCCAGGCCCTGCTGCAGGCGATCGGCGCGGCGGCCTGAACACGCCGGGTGTGCAATTGCCCGCGGTTTGTTGTCAAATGACCCCTGAAGCGGGGGTGCCTGGCGTTGCCAGGCTGAGAGAGTCCCTTGGAACCTGATCCGGTTCGTACCGGCGTAGGGAGCTTTGAGCAGCACGCAAGCACCGCCTGTGGCAGGCGTGCGCACGTGCGGCCGTCGCTTCGTCCCTGAGCCACTCCCTGGTGACGAATCGATGAACCGCTCTCGCTCCACCCTGCTACTTTCCTCCCTGCTCTGCACCGCGCTGCCGCTCCAGGCCCAGCAGGCCGACGATGCGCAGGCAACCGAAACTTCCGCCACCGAGCTGGCACCGGTGCGGGTGCAGGGCCAGGAACCGACCACTCCGGCCCCGCAGCTGAGCAGCTTCGGCCCCGGCAGCTGGAAGGACATCCCTGCCTCGATCAACGTGCTGGGTCGTGGGTTGCTCGACAACCGCCAACCGCGCACGTTGAGCGAGCTGGCCTACAGCGACGCCTCGCTCGGCGACAGCTATGCCGCGGTGGGCTATTACCAGAACGTGGCCATCCGCGGCTTTGCGCTGGATCTGGCCACCGGCTATCGCTTCAACGACCTGACCATCGCCGGCGAGCAGCGCCTGGCCCTGGAGCACATCCAGCAGGTGGAGATCCTCAAGGGCGAAGCCGGCCTGACCGCGGGCATCATGGCCCCTGGCGGCATCATCAACTACGTGGCCAAGCGCCCGGCGCGGGTGCAGGAGCTGACCGTTGGCACCGACTCGCATGGCTCGCGCTACACCGCGGTGGACCTGGGCCGCTGGATCACCCCGCGCTTTGGCCTGCGCTTCAATGCGGCCTGGGAAGACACCCATTCCCACGTCGAGCACGCCGATGGCCGGCGCAATTTCTATGCGCTGGCGGCCGACTGGTTGATCGGCGACAAGGCCAGGCTCGAACTGGACGGCAACTACCAGACCAGCGCGCAACGCTCGGTCTCCGGCTATCAGCTGCTGGGCGGCCAGGCCCTGCCCGACCATCCCAGCCGCACCCGGATGCTCGGCTACCAGCCCTGGCAGCAGCCGGTGGCCATCGCCTCGAGCAACTTTACCGCGCGCTATCGCTACCGGTTCAATGATGCCTGGCAGGGCAGCGTGGCGCTGGGCCACAGCCGCAGCGTGATCGATGACAACGTGGCCTTCGCCTACGGGTGTTTCTATGCCGCACAGTGCGCCGATGGCAGCGTGCCGGGCAACTTCTTCGCGCCCAACGGCGACTACGACATCTACGACTACCGCAGCCCCGACGACACCCGGGTCAACGATCAACTGCGCGCGCAGCTGCAGGGCAGCTTCCACACCGGCGCGCTCAGCCATCAGCTGACCTTTGGCGTGGACGGTTTCCAGCGCACGGTGGACCGGCGCCAGGACGTATACGACTACGTGGGCACGGCCAACATCGATGATCCGCAGGTGCCGGTGTTCGCGCCCTCGCCCAACCAGCCCGGTCCCTCCGCGCGCCGCCTGGACGACAGGCAGCGCGCGGTCTTCGCGCTGGACCGCATCGGCCTGGGCAACGGCTGGCAGTGGCTGGCGGGCGGGCGCCATGTGCGCCTGGACGAAGACGCCAACGACAGCCAAGGCGTGCGCGAGCGGCACACGCGCCTGAGCAAGTTCCTGCCGCAGACCGCGCTGCTGTGGCAGGCCACCGCGCAGCTCAACGCATACCTGAGCTACAGCAAGGGCCTGTCGCTGGGCCAGCAGGCGCCTTACTGGACTTCCAATGCCGGCAGCTTCCTGCCGCCGATGGTCTCGCGCCAGGTCGAGCTGGGGGTCAAGTTCTCCGCGACCGACACCCTGGACCTGGGCGCGGCGTTGTTCCGCATCAGCCAGCCGTTCCAGTACGCACGGCCCGACGACAGCGCCGCCGGCTACAGCTTCGTCCAGCAGGGCGACCAGGTGCATACCGGCCTGGAACTGAGCGCCAACGGCCGCATCACCGAGCACCTGCGCGTCACCGCCAGCGCCAGTGTGCTGCGCGCGCGCGCCGAGGATGCCGGCACGCCGGCCTACCAAGGCCACCAGCTGCTCAATGTGCCCAAGGCGCGCGCCAGCGTGTATGCCGACTACCAGCTGCCGTTCGCGCCGGCCTGGACGCTCAGCGGCGGCTGGCGCTATGCCGCGCCGAACGTGGCCACCGCCGACGGCGCGGTGCGCGCGCCGGCCTACAACGTGTTCGACGCCGGCGTGCGCCTGCGCAGCGAGCTGCGCGGCCATGCGCTGACCTGGCGCCTGTCGGTGGACAACGTGTTCGACCACCGCTACTGGCGCGACACCGGCAGCAGCGGCGGCGACTATTACCTGTTCCCCGGCGCGCCGCGCATGGCGCGCCTGTCGGTGAGCTACGCGCTGTGAACGCCCAGACCCTGGAATGGATCGCCGCGGCGGTGAGCGTGGCCGCGGTCTGGCTGGCCGCGCGCCGGCACCTGCTGGGCTGGCCGCTCGGGCTGGTCTCGGTGGCGCTGTATGCCGGGGTGTTCATCCAGGCCAGGCTGTATTCGGATGCGCTGCTGCAGGGCGCCTTCGCCGGCTTCATCGGCTACGGCTGGTGGCGCTGGAAGGCGCACCTGGATGGCGATGGCCTGGTCCAGGTTGCGCCGCTGGCGGGGCGCGCGATGCTGCGCGACCTGGCCTGCGGCGTGGTCCTGGCCGTGGCGCTGGGCATGGTGATGCACACCTTCACCGATGCCGCCCTGCCCTGGCTGGACGCGGCACTGACTGCCTTCAGCCTGGTGGCGCAGTGGTGGCAGGCACGCCGCCACGTGGCGGCGTGGTGGCTGTGGATCGTGGTGGACGTGATCTACACCGGGCTGTACCTGTACAAGTCGCTGGACGTGACCGCGGCGCTGTACCTGGGCTTCGTCGGGCTGGCCGTACTCGGCCTGCGTCATTGGCGCCGCGCCGGCGATCCCGCGCTGACCACCGGCGTGTAGGCGCAGCGGTCTTCACGACATGGTGCTCGGCTCCCTTTCCCCCACCTGCACTGTCTCTCTGTCACCTCGTCAATCCCCTAGCAGCCTGTCGGACTTTGGTCGGCCGGGCTGCGAATCCGCCTGTGCGGTCCATCTTTCCGCCGCTTCTTGGCCCATAGCACCACTATGGGCCGGCGAACCGTCGAAAATCTGACCTCGCACAGCCGAATTCTCGCCTCGACCACCAAAGCCCGACAGGCTGCTAGCCTGGGCTCCGGCCAGCGACGCGGCACATAAGCCCCCTCTCCCCCGCAGGCGGGGGAGAGGGTTGGGTGAGGGGGGCTTGTTGCTTGAAACTCAGCAAACCGCAGCCGGCTCCGGCACGCGATGTGTCGTCGTCAGCACGGCCATCACCTCGATCCCCCTCACCCCGGCCCTCTCCCCCGCAGGCGGGGGAGAGGGGGCAAAACCCCAGCGGCGCGGGCGGTGGGTTGCCCGGCGCGAATGCAGAACAGCTCCTGGCTTCGACCCACGACCATGCGGAGCCGGCGGCACCTGCCAGTCACCACGTCGATGCTGACGCTGGTCCTGCTGGACCGCTGGACGTTTTCGTTGTTCCTTGCCGGTGGCCGATCCTGCCGCGCCGGGCTGAGCAGCCGGCCAGTCCCTGCAGCGTCGGCCGCCAGAGGCCGGATCAGAACGCGTCGATGTCGCCCAGCGCCTGGATCAGGCGCCGTGCACGCTTGTCCGGCTTGGTCTGCGGCGCGCGGTAGCCGCTGCGCTCGGCAGCGCGTGTGGCGCGGACCTGCGCGCGACGCTGCTGCGAAGCCTGGCTTTCGCCGTAGAGCGCCTGCGCCACCGGCGCCGGCCCGCGCACATCGGACAGGCCCAGCACGGTCACCTCAAAGCGTTCATCGCCGCGCTGGACCTGCAACACATCGCCCACTCGCACCGCACGCGCCGGCTTGGCCCGCTGGCCGCCGATCTCCACCTTGCCCAGCGCCACCGCATCCTTGGCCAGCACACGGGTCTTGTAGAAGCGCGCCGCCCACAGCCAGACATCCAGGCGGACGGTTCGTGCGACAAGCGGTTCAGTCATGTTTTCCTGAAGAAGTCGGGTTTGATGGTGTCCCGCTTGCCGCTGGACCATTCCGGCAAATCGTTGGGCTGGCAGGGGTCACGGACCATCGTGCCGGCGCTCGACCTGGCCAATGTTGCGGCCGAGGAGGACGAAGCCAGCAGTTTCATGGATGAATTCCTGAATATCCGAAGGCCATCAATGCCACGATCGGATGCGCCTGTTCAACTGCCGTGCGTGGGTTTGAAGGTGACTTCGACATGCGAATCGACTTCCTGCTGGCAGGATCGCGACATCTGCGCGTCGCGGATGCCTTGTTGAAACTCCTGACCATGCTTGCCGTCTCGCAACGACTTTGGGAACGGCGGCTGGTTGGCCGCCTCGCGCGCCTGCTGCTGGCAGACCAGTGAAACGGTCGAGCCATCCTGGCCGATCGTGCTGGCGCAGCCGGCCAGGGCCAGCATCGCCATGCCGCACAGCAACTTCAATGCATTGGGCTGCATCGCCATCACCTCAAGCCTTGAGCGGAATCGTCCTGCATGCAGGCATGCGCCTGTGCGATCCAGCAAAAACAGGAAACCCGGCTTTCGCCGGGTTTCGAGCATAGCGCAGCGCCGCCGCAGCGGCGCATGTGGCCAGGTTTACTTGCCTGCGCTGGCCGAAGCAGCGGCCTGGCGGGCCACCTTGGCCTGAGCCGCGGCAGCCAGGTCTTCCTTGATGCGTGCGGCCTTGCCCTGCAGGCCACGCAGGTAGTACAGCTTGCCGGCGCGGACCTTGCCGCGGCGCTTGACCTCGACCGAGTCGATGGTCGCGCTGTGGGTCTGGAACACGCGCTCGACGCCGTAGCCGTGCGAGATCTTGCGCACGGTGAAGGCCGAGTTCAGGCCGGCGTTCTTCTTGCCGATGACCACGCCTTCGTAGGCCTGCACGCGCTCGCGGTTGCCTTCCTTCACCTTCACGTTGACCACGATGGTGTCACCCTGGCTGAACTGCGGCAGCTCGCGGGTGATCTGGGCGGCTTCGAACTCCGCGACGATGGACTTGTTCAACTTGCTCATGGTGGCACCGGTTATCTGTTGAGGTGGGCGTGTCGGGTTTCGACAGCAGGCACTGATGCGTTCGCAGGATTGCGCCGCACGATTGTTGTTATGGGGTTCCCCGCAAGCCGAGCTGGCCGTGAGAACTGCGCATTATAGACAAATTGGCCGCCGTGGCTAGGAGTCTGTCGGGCTTTGGCGGTCGAGGCGAAAATTCGGCTGTGCGAGGACAGATTTTCGGCGATTCGCCGCCCCATCGTGGTTCTATGGGGCAAGGAGCGACGGAAATATGGACCGCACAAGCCGGATTTGCAGCCCGGCCGGCCAAAGTCCGACAGGCTCCTAGGGTTTCGCGGGCGATCCATCTGCCGCCCATTCCTGCCGGAACGCCTCCAGCAGCTTGCGATCGGCCGGTGACAGGGCCGACTCGTCCAGCAGCTCCGGGCGCCGCAGCCAGGTCCGGCCCAGCGACTGCTGCCGCCGCCAGCGGGCGATGGCGGCGTGGTTGCCCGAACGCAGCACCTCGGGCACCTCGCCCCAGGCGTGGCTGGCCGGGTGGGTGAAATGCGGGCAGTCCAGCAGCCCGCCCTCGCCCTCGAAGCTGTCCTGGGCGGCCGATTCGGCGTCGTTGAGCACGCCCTCCTGCAGCCGGGTGACCGCATCGATCAGCACCGCGGCAGCCAGTTCGCCGCCGGACAGCACGTAGTCGCCGATCGAGATCTCCTCGTCGACCTGGTGCGCCAGCAAGCGCTCGTCCACGCCTTCATAGCGCCCGCACAGCAGGATCATCCGCGGCAGCAGGGCCAGTTCGCGCACCCGCGCCTGGGTCAGCGGGCGGCCCTGCGGGCTCAGGTAGAGGACCGGCGCAGGGGTCGGATCGGCCTGGCGCGCGGCCTCCAGGCAGGCGCGCAGCGGCTCGATCAGCATCACCATGCCCGGCCCGCCGCCGAACGGACGATCATCCACGCGGCGATAGTTGCCGCTGGCGTAGTCGCGCGGATTCCAACCCTGCAGCTGCAGCAGGGCGCGTTCGCGTGCGCGCCCGACCACGCCAAAGCCGGTGCTCTGGTCGATGAATTCAGGGAACAGGCTGATGACGTCGATGCGCATGGCGATGCGTGCAGGCGGCGGCAGGAAACGAACAAGATCAGTATGGCGAACCCGCGGCCCGCCAACCGGTCAGAAGTCCGGATCCCAGTCCACACCGACGACACCGGCCTGGAAATCCACCCCGGTCACGAACTCGGGCTGCACGAACGGAATCAGCCGCTCCTTGTCGCCCTTGGCCACCAGCACGTCGTTGGCGCCGGTGGAAAACAGGTGCGAGACGATGCCGAAATCGCGGCCGTCGGCGTTGATCACACGCAGACCCTCCAGGTCGACCCAGTAATATTCGTCGGGCCTGGGCGGCGGCAGCGCGCTGCGCGGCACCGAGATTTCCAGGCCCACCAGCGCATCGACCGCATCGCGATCCTCCACCCCGGGCAAATCGGCGACCAGGTGCTTGCCGGAGTTCCTGCCACGCGCGCCGATGAGCTCACGCGCGTTGCCGGCGGCGTCGCGCAGGGTCCAGGGCTGGTAGCGGAAGATGGCCTCGCGCGGCTCGGTCCAGGATTCGATCTTGACCTGGCCACGCACGCCAAACGCGCCAACCACCCTGCCCAGCAGAATGTGGCGCGTCGTGTTCCCGGTCATGGGGATCTTTCGGCCGCGGCTGGCAGCCGCGCCCGAGGCGCGATCAGGCCGAAGCCTGCGGGTTGAGCCTGGCCGCTTCCTTGTACAGGTTGCGGACCTTGTCGGTCAGCTGGGCACCCTGGCCGACCCAGTGGTCGACCCGGGCCGTGTCCAGCACCACGCGCGGCTCGGCGCCCTGGGCGACCGGGTTGTAGTAGCCCACGCGCTCGATGTTGCGGCCATCGCGTGCAGCACGCACGTCGCTGACGATGATGTGATAGAAGGGGCGCTTCTTGGCGCCGCCGCGGCTAAGGCGGATCTTGACCATGGTGCTTTCTCGGGTGTTGCCCAGTCGCCGGAATGGCGCGGTAAGCCGGCAATTATAGCCGGCTGCGCGCGACACGCAAACTTGCGTGGTTCAGCCGCCCGACCTCACGCCAGCCCCCTTTAGATCAGGTCCCAGGCCTGGGTCGCCAGCGCGCGCGCCAGCAAGTCCTGCAGGCCGGGCGCGGCAGGCAGCGTCGTGGCCTCGATCCGCGCCACGCCGGCACACCCGCTGGCGTTGGCGGTAAAGGCGGCCAGGGTCGTGGCCTGGGCCACGCTCACCGCGGCCACGCGCTGCGACACGCCGAGCTGGTCCAGGCCGCGCTGCAGCAGGGCCTCGCAGGTGCCGCGCAGGGCCGGCCCCTGCGGCCACAGCACACCGGTTCCGTCCCAGAAGCCGATGTTCCACAGCGAGCCTTCGACGACCCGGGCGTCGCTGCCGGGCCCTGCGACGAAGAGCGCATCGTCATGTCCGGCCAGGCGAGCCTGGCGCCGGTAATGGAACAGCGGCAGGGTCGCCAGGTGCTTGATCTGCGGGAGCGGGCGCACGAATGCAAAGCACTTGAGCGACAGCGGCGCCCCGCCGGCCACCGGCGCCGCGGCGGCCACCGAGATGAACCACGCCGGCTGCACCGCCTGCAAGGGATCGCGGTAGTTGAAGTCCCGCGCAAAGCCGGTGATCCGCACCCACGCCTCGCCCTGCCCGGCCAGCACCGTGCGCAGGTCATGGCGCAGCTGGGCCTGGTCGAAGTCGGCATCGAACAACGCCGCATGGCCTTGCCGCAGCCGCGCCAGGTGCAGATCCAGCCCCTGGACCGCGCCGCCGCGCACGCGCATGACGGTGAAGTGGCCATAGTTGACGCTCGCCAGCGCGCGCAGCTCGTCGGTGCCGGCCAGCCGGCTGCCGCAATACAGTGCCGGCGTGCTCACAGCAGCGCCTCGGCCTGGATCCACCAGTCCTTCAGCAGCGTTGCCGCCGGCGTGGCCTGCGCCATCGGCGCCATTGGCGCCAGCAGGATCGGAAGCCGTGCGCCCAAGCGCGCACAGAAAGCCTGCGATCGCTGGCGCGCGGCCGATGCCATCAGCGCATCAACGCAACGGCGGCATGCCGCCGCGGCCGCCCATGGCCCCCATCATGCCCTTCATGCCGCGCATCATGCCTTTCATGCCGCCACGGCCGAGCTTGCTCATCATCTTTTCCATCTGGGTGAACTGCTTCATCAGCTTGTTCACGTCCGAAGGCTGGGTACCCGAGCCCTTGGCGATACGGGCGCGGCGCGAGCCGTTGAGCAGGGCCGGATTGCGCCGCTCCTTTTTGGTCATCGAACCGATGATGGCGATCATGCGCGGCACTTCCTTGTTGCCGGCAACCTGCTGCTTCAGATGCTCGGGCACCTGGCCCAGGCCGGGCAGCTTGTCCATCAGCGCGCCGATGCCGCCCATGTTCTGCATCTGCTCGAGCTGGTCGCGCATGTCGTTGAGGTCGAACTTCTTGCCCTTGGCGACCTTCTCGGCCAGCTTCTGGGCCTTGTCCTTGTCGACCTGGCTTTCGACCTGCTCCACCAGCGACAGCACATCGCCCATGTCCAGGATGCGGCTGGCCACGCGCTCGGGGTGGAACACGTCCAGGCCGTCGGGCTTTTCGCCCACGCCGATGAACTTGATCGGCTTGCCGGTGATGTAGCGCACCGACAGCGCCGCGCCGCCACGGGCATCGCCGTCGGTCTTGGTCAGGACCACGCCGGTCAGCGGCAGCGCTTCGGAAAAGGCCTTGGCGGTGGTGGCCGCGTCCTGGCCGGTCATCGAGTCGACCACGAACAGGGTTTCGACCGGCCTGGCCGCTGCGTGCAGCGCCTTGATCTCGTCCATCATCGCTTCGTCGATGGCCAGCCGGCCGGCGGTATCGACGATCAGCACGTCGGCATAGGACCTGCGCGCGTCCTCGATGGCGGCGCGGACGATGGCTTCGGGCTTCTGCTCGGCGCTGGAGGCGAAGAACAGCACGTCCACCTGCTGGGCCAGCGTCCTGAGTTGCTCGATCGCAGCAGGGCGGTAGACGTCGGCGGACACCACCATCACCTTCTTCCTGCGCTTTTCCTTCAGGTGCTTGGCCAGCTTGGCCACCGTGGTGGTCTTGCCCGCGCCCTGCAGGCCGGCCATCAGGATCACCGCCGGCGCCGGCACGTTGAGGTTCAGGTCGGAGGCGGCCGAGCCCATGACCGTGGCCAGCTCGTCACGCACGATCTTGATCAGGGCCTGGCCCGGCGTCAGCGACTTGAGCACTTCCTGACCGACCGCGCGCACCTTGATGCGCTCGACCAGGGCCTGGACCACCGGCAGGGCCACGTCGGCTTCCAGCAGCGCGATGCGCACCTCGCGGGTGGCCTCGCGGATGTTTTCCTCGGTCAGGCGGCCGCGGCCGCGCAGGCGCTCGATGGTGCCGGACAGGCGCTGGGTCAGGGATTCGAACATGGCAGGAACCGGGGGGGGCGAAGGCAGGCGCGCAGTATATCCGGCGCGTTTTGCCCGGGCCGCATCGGCATGGGCAATCGGCAATGATCCTCGCCGCGCGCGGCTGCGTGCGACACTGTTTGCATGGGTTTCATCCTTGCTGCCATCGTCTTCTACCTGCTGGCGACCGTGCTGCTGGTGCGCGCGCTCGGCCACGAGGCCGCAGGCCCGTCGCGCAGCTGGCGCTGGCCGGCGCTGGCGGCGCTGGTCCTGCACGCCGGCTATCACCTGTGGATCGCCTGGCGCACGCCGGGCGGGCCGGACATGCACTTTTTCTCGGCCCTGTCGCTGGTCAGCCTGGGGATGGCGGCAATGACGGCGGTGGTGGGCGCGCGCGGGCGCATGGCCACGGTGGGCGTGGTCGCCTTTCCGCTGGCCGCGCTGTTGCTGGCGGTCTACCACGGCTATGGGCACCGGCCTTCACCGCACCTGGACTGGCGCCTGCAGCTGCATGCCTGGCTGGCGTTGCTGGCCTATGCCGCCCTGGCCGTGGCGGCGCTGCTGGCGATCATGCTGTGGGTCCAGGAACGGGCCCTGCGCCGGCGCGAATTCCACAGCTGGCTGCGCGCGATGCCGCCGATGACCGAACTGGAGACCCTGCTGTTCCGCACGATCGGGGTCGGCTTCGCGCTGCTGACCGCGACCCTGCTGACCGGCACGCTGTTCGTGGAGAACCTTCTCGCCCAGCACCTGATCCACAAGACCGTGCTGAGCGTGCTGTCGTGGCTGGTGTTCGGCGGGCTGCTGCTGGGCCGCTGGCGGCGTGGCTGGCGCGGGCCCAAGGCGGTGCGCTGGACCCTGGTGGCGATGGCGCTGCTGCTGTTGGCGTTCTTCGGCAGCAAGGCGGTGCTGGAACTGATCCTGCATCGCACCCTGTAGCTGACCGTTCTGTCAGCAGAATGATGCGACGCGTCATTCTGCTGCCGAGACAATAATTGCATTGACAGTTATTTCGTGGGCGCAGATCATGCCGCGCCATGAAACCCCCCGCGTCCCTCGCCGCGCCTGCCAGCGGTGCCTCGCTTGGCCTGCTCATTCGCCAGGTGCGTGAGGCCGTCTGGCAAGCCCTGGAGAAGGAGCTGGCCGCCACCGGCCACGATCTGACCTTCAGCCAGTTCATCACCCTCAAGAGGCTGGCCGGCGGCATGGCCAGCGTCACCGACCTGGCCCGTGCCGCCGAGGTTCACCCCGGCGCGATGACCCGGCTGCTGGACCGGCTGGAGGCGCGCGGCCTGATCGTGCGCCAGGCCGATCCGGGCGACCGCCGGGCCCTGCACATCCACCTGACCGATGCCGGCCAGGCCATCTGGCAGGACATCCACCTGTGCGGTCAGCGCATCCTCCAGCAGGCCACCGCCGGCATGTCCGAAACCGAAGCCAGCGAACTCATGCGCCTGCTCCAGCTGGCCCGCGACAACCTCACCTCCGAGACCGATTGACCATGTCCACGCCTGTTTCCACGCGCCTGCCCGTCAGGCTCACCGTGTCGCTGGCCTGGGCCCTGGCCCTGGTCGGCTGCGCGAGCAGCCATGGCCTGACCACCACCGGCCAGGCGCTCGATGCCGACACCCTCAGCGCGCGCCAGAGCCTGGGCAAGGACGCCTTCAGCGCCGCTGCCTTCCCGCAGCAGGACTGGTGGAAGACGCTGGGCGACCCGCAGCTGGACAGCCTGATCAACGAAGGCCTGGCCGGCAGCCCGTCGCTGGCCGCTGCCGACGCACGCCTGCGCCAGGCCCGGGCCCAGGCCGGACTGGCCGATGCCCAGCGCAGGCCCACCCTGGATGCTTCGGCCCAGCACAGCGGCGTGCAGCTGCCCGAGGGCCTGGCCGGGGAAGATCTCGGCGGCGATCTGAGGTGGAGCAATGTGCTCAGGCTCGATTTGAGCTGGGCCCCGGATCTGTGGGGCGGCCAGCGCGCCGCCTGGGAAGCGGCGGTCGGCCAGGCCCGGGCGACCCAGGTCGATGCGCAGGCCGCACGCCTGGCCCTGTCGGCCAACATCGCCCGCACCTACATTTCGCTTTCACAGGCCCATGAAGCATTGGACGTGGCCCGGCGCGAAATGGACCGCTCCACCCAACTGCGCGAGCTCAGCCAGCAGCGCGTGGACGCCGGCCTGGACAACGACCTGCAGCTGCGCCAGGCCGAAAGCACGATCGCCGCCGCGCGCCAGCAGGAACAGGCCGCCGGGCACCAGATCACCCTGCTGCACAACGCCCTGGCCGCACTGCTGGGCAAGGGCCCGGACCGCGGCCAGTCGATCACCCAGCCGCGCCTGCTGCAGGCCCCGGCCCCGGCCGTGCCCGGCGTGCTGCCCAGCGAACTGCTCGGCCACCGCGCCGATGTGGTGGCCGCGCGCTGGCGGGTGGAGGCGGCCAACCGCGGGATCGACGCGCGCCAGGCCGCGTTCAAGCCCAGCGTCAATCTCAGCGTGATCGCCGGCCTGGCCTCGGCCCATCTGTCGGACCTGTTCGAGAACGACTCGGCCCTGGTCTTCGGTGGGCCGGCGATCAGTCTGCCGATCTTCGACGGCGGCCGCCTGCGCGCCAACCTCGACAGCGCCCAGGCGCAGTACGACCTGGCCGTGGCCGACTACAACCAGTCCCTGGTCGGGGCCATGCGCGAAGTCGCCGATGCGGTGCAGACCGCCCGTTCGCTGGACGCGCAGATCGCCTCCATCGGTCAGGCCCGCGACGCGGCGCAGAAGGCCTTCGAGCTGGCCAGCAGCCGCTACGACGCCGGCCTTGGCACCCAGCTGGAGGTCCTGGCCGCGCAGCGCCCGCTGCTGCAGCTTGAACAGCAGCTGGCCGGCCTGCATGCGCAGCGCTACGCCGCCGTGGTCGACCTCGACCAAGCCCTCGGCGGCGGCCTGCCGCTGACCGTCCCTTCTTCCAACCTCACCGCCGAAACCAGCCCATGAACACGCAGACCCCACCTCCCGCAGCGGCCGCCACGCCACCGCAGAAGAACCACCGCCGGCGCGCGCTGCTGATCCTGGTGGCCGTGGTGATCGTGGCCGGCCTGGGCTGGCTGGCCTACGCGCTGCTGTACGGCCGCTGGCACCAGTCCACCGACGACGCCTATGTGGACGGCAACATCGTCTCGATCGTGCCGCAGACCATGGGCACGGTGGTCAGCATCGATGCCGACGACGGCATGAAGGTCGAGGCCGGCCAGGCGCTGGTGCACCTGGATCCCAATGATGCCCAGGTCAGCTACGACCAGGCCGTGGCCAACCTGGGCGCGACCGTGCGCCAGGTGCGCGGCCTGTTCAGCGATGTCCAGTCCGGCGAGTCGGACCTGCGCGCGCGCCAGGTCGCGGTCGATCAGGCCCGGGCCGACGTCAAGCGCCGCCAAGGCCTGGTGGCCAGCGGTGCGGTCTCGCGCGAGGAACTGGCCCATGCCCGCGATGTCCTGGCCTCGGCCGAGGCGGCCCTGGGCGCTGCGCGCGGCGGCCTGCAGCGCAGCCGCGCGCTGGTCGATGCCACCACCGTGGGCAAGGCCCCGCAGGTGCAGGCTGCGGCCTCGCAGCTGCGCCAGGCGTACCTGAACCTGCAGCGTGTGGCGATCGTGGCACCGGTCTCCGGCTATGTGGCCCAGCGCAGCGTGCAACTGGGCCAGCAGGTCCAGCCGGGCACCACGCTGATGACCATCGTGCCGATCGACCAGCTCTGGGTGGAAGCCAACTTCAAGGAAACCCAGCTGGGCAAGATGCGCATCGGCCAGCCGGTGCAGGTGCATGCCGATCTGTACGGCGATGAGGTCACCTACGCAGGGACGGTCGACAGCCTGGGCATGGGCACCGGCAGTGCGTTCTCGCTGCTGCCGGCGCAGAACGCCAGCGGCAACTGGATCAAGATCGTCCAGCGCCTGCCGGTGAAGATCACCCTGGACCCCGGGCAGCTGCGCGAGCATCCGCTGCGCATCGGCCTGAGCATGGACGTCAACGTCAACCTCAAGGACCAAAACGGTCCGGTGCTGGCCCCGGCGCGCCAGGACCGCGCCGATGCCAGGCCGTTGATGACCACCGCGGCCTACGCGCAGCAGCTGGCCGATGCCGACCGGCTGATCGCCTCGATCATCGAGCAGAACCTGCCCGCATCGTCCCAGAGCCACTGAGGACGCCGCAGATGTCCACCATCGCCGAAGACGCCGGCGGCCCCCGGGCCGCTCCACAGCCGGCGGCCGCGCCGTTCCGGCCGCCGAACATGGCCCTGTGCACGTTGGGGCTGGCCCTTGCATCCTTCATGCAGGTGCTGGACACCACCATCGCCAACGTCTCGCTGCCCACCATCTCCGGCAACCTGGGCGCCAGCGCCAACCAGGCCACCTGGGTCATCACCTCCTTTGCGGTGAGCAACGCCATCGCCCTGCCGCTGACCGGTTACCTGACCCGCCGCTTCGGCGAGGTCAGGCTGTTCACCTGGGCCACGCTGGCCTTCGTGATCGCCTCGTTCCTGTGCGGCATCGCCAACTCGATGGGCCTGCTGGTGGTGGCCCGGGCGCTGCAGGGCTTCGTCGCCGGGCCGATGTACCCGGTCACACAGGCGCTGCTGATCTCGATCTATCCACCGCAAAAACGCGGGCAGGCCATCGCCCTGCTGGCGATGGTCACGGTGGTGGCGCCGATCGCCGGACCGATCCTGGGCGGCTGGATCACCGACAACTACAGCTGGGAATGGATCTTCTTCATCAACATTCCCATCGGCATCTTCGCCAGCATCGTGGTCGGGCGGCAGATGAAGGGCCGTCCGGAAAAGCTGGAAACGCCGAAGATGGACTACATCGGCCTGGCCACGCTGGTGCTGGGCGTGGGCGCGCTGCAGATCATGCTCGACCTGGGCAACGACGAGGACTGGTTCAACTCGCACAGGATCGTGATCCTGGCCATCGTGGCGGCGATCGCGCTGAGCGTGTTCGTGATCTGGGAACTGACCGAGAAGGACCCGATCGTCAACCTGCGCCTGTTCCGCCACCGCAACTTCGCCGCCGGCACGCTGGCGCTGGTGATGGCCTATTCGGCATTCTTTTCGATCAGCCTGCTGGTCCCGCTGTGGCTGCAGCGGAACATGGGCTACACGCCGATCTGGGCTGGCCTTGCCACCGCGCCGATCGGCCTGCTGCCGGTGATCCTGACCCCGTTCGTGGGCAAGTACGCCCACCGCTTCGACCTGCGCGTGCTGGCCAGCGTGGCGTTCGTGGTGATGGCCGCGACCAGCTTCCTGCGTTCGGGCTTCAACCTGGAGGTGAACTTCGGCCGGGTGGCCGAAATCCAGCTGATCCAGGGCCTGGGCGTGGCGCTGTTCTTCATGCCGGTGCTGACCATCCTGCTCTCGGATCTGGAGCCGCACGAGATCTCCGCAGGGTCGGGCCTGGCCACCTTCGTGCGCACCCTGGGCGGCAGTTTCGCCGCCTCGCTGACCACCTGGGCCTGGAACCGGCGCACCACCATCCACCACGCCGAGCTGACCGAACATATCAGCGCCTACGACCCGGCCATGCAGCAGACCGTGTACCAGCTCGGCCACGGCGATCCCCAGGCCGGGGCAGTGATGCTCAATCAGATGATCGGCCAGCAGGCCTTGCAGATCGGCTTCAACGAGATCTTCTACCTGCTGGGCTGGATCTTCCTGGGCGTGATCGTGTTCGTGTGGTTTGCCCGGCCGCCGTTCGCGGCCAAGGCCGGCACCGGTGCCGCGGCCGGGCACTGACCTTCCGGGATTTGCAGCACGCACAACGGGAACGGGGCGCTGCAGTGCGTCCCCTCCGGTTGCTGCCAGACTCCATGGCCTGTCGCCAGCGAGGGATCAACACCGCTCCGGTGGGAGCCGCTTCAGCGGCGATGGAGCTTTCCCGGGAGAGCCCTTTCGCCGCTGAAGCGGCTCCCACATCTGCTGGGTCCGCAGACTGAGGGCCACTGCGATGCGGCCCTTCCCGATTGCCGCAGGGTCTGCCACCTGGCTTCAGCGCAGCAGGACCAATTCCTCGGCACTGGTGGGATGGATCGCCACGGTGTCGTGCAGGTCGTCCAGGGTGGCGCCCAGCTTCACCGCCAGCGCAAACCCCTGCAGGATCTCGTCGGCGTTCTCGCCCATCAGGTGCACGCCGACCACGCGCTTTTCATCACCGACGCAGACCAGCTTGAACAGGCTGTGCTGGGGCGTGTCGGCCAGCGCGTGGAGCATCGGCCTGAAGGTCGTGGCGAACACCCGCACCGTGTCATCGCCATGCTCGGCGCGGGCCTGTTTTTCGGTCATTCCGACGCTGCCCATCGGCGGATGCGAGAACACCACGCTGGGGATGTTGGCGTAGTCGAGCCGGGCCTGCGGCTTGTGGCCGAAGAGGCGATCCATCAGCCGGCGCGCCGCGGCAATGGCCACCGGCGTCAGCGCCACGCCGACGTCGGTGACGTCGCCGATCGCGTGGACGCCTTGGACAGTGGTGTCCTGCCAGCAGTCCACCTGCACCGAGCCGTGGGTGTCGGTGGCCACGCCGACCGCCTCCAGCCCGAGCTCGCGCGTGTTGGGCGCGCGCCCGGTGGCGAAGATCACGCAGTCATAACCGCCCGGCACCGGCCCGGTATCGGTGACCACGCAGGTCTGTTGGCCGGCTTTTTCCAGCGCAGTGACCTCGGTGTCGAAGAACAGGCCAATGCCGCCCTGGCGCAGGTTCTCGGCCAGCTGCAGGGTCAGGTCGCGGTCGAAGGACTGCAGCAGGCATGGCCCGCGCACGAACAGTTCGACCTGGCTGCCCAGCGCCTGCAACACACCGGCCAGCTCCACGGCAATGTAGCCGCCGCCGATGATGGCCACCCGCGGCGGCGCCGAACACAGGTTGAAGAAGCCGTCCGAATCGATCGCCAGTTCCGCGCCCGGGATCTGCGGTCGCAGCGGATGGCCACCGGTGGCGAGCAGCACGTGCCTGGCCTTCAGGTCCAGGCCGTCCTCGCAGCGCACCCCGCCCGGCACCAGGGTGCCGCGCGAGGGGATGCGCATGATGTCGGCCTTCGCCAGGCGCTTGCGGTAGCTGTCGTGGATACCGGCGATGTAGCGCTGGCGGTGGACGACGAACTCCTGCCAGTCCAGCGGCCCGCCATGCACCCTGAAGCCCAGGTCGGCGGCCATCTCGACGTGCCGGCCCAGCTCGGCCGCCAGCCACATCGCCTTCTTCGGCACGCAGCCGACGTTGACGCAGGTGCCGCCCAGTTCACCCGGGTCCAGGATCGCGACGCTGGCGCCATATTCGGCTGCACGGAAGGCGCCGGCCAGGCCGCCCGACCCAGCGCCGATGACGATCAGGTCGTACTGGCTGTTGTCGCGCTGAGGCATCTACACCACTCCATCGAATGAAAACCCGCAGCGAACCGAGGCCCGCCGTTGTCGCTCCAGCATGCCGTGCAGGGCGATCGAAGGAAGTGAGGATCGCGCCGACCGACCGCGCCTGGCGCGCGGGAGGTCAGCTGGCGCGGCGCCCCGGCGCACGCGCATAGGCGGCGGCGCGCAGCAGCCATTCGGCCGGCCCCATCGCTGCACGTGCCAGCCACCAGCGGCTCACCAGCAGCTGCAGCGCAAACAAGCCGAAGCCCAACGCCACCTGCCAGGCGCGCCCCAGTCCGAAGGCCCCCATTCCATAGCCATAGAACACCCCCACACACACCAGCGACTGCAGCAGGTAGTTGCTCAATGCCAGGCGCCCGGCCGCGGCCAGCAGACCAGCCAGCCGCGCCGAGGCCGGATGTGCCAGCCAGCGCAGGGTCCAGCCGATATAACCCAGGCACAGCGGCAGGCTGGCGGCCAGCATCAGGGCCGCCGCCAGGCCGGCGCGCAGATCGGCACGGCCGGGCGCGATCCACGGCGCCAGCCACACCGACACCAGGGTCATGCCAAGCCCGAGCGGCAAGGCGCCCTGGCGCATCCACGCCAGCGCGCGCGCATGCGCCTGCGGCCGGGCCAGCACCTGGCCCAGCCACGGTCCGATCAGGAACAGCCCCAGTACCTGCGCACCGGTGATGGGCAACACGCTCAGGCTCTGGCCCAGGTCGCGCAGGCGCTGGGCGGTGGCCATCGCGAAGTCGCCGTGCCCGTAGGCCAGCACCTGCGCACGGGTCACTTCGGCCACGTGCGCGGCCTGTGCCTGCAGTGCGTGCTGCCACTGCGCCGAGCCGGCCAGCGCCGGTTCGGCCAGTCCGGCCAGCAACGACACACCGGCCGGGATCAGGAACACCCCTGCCCCGACCCACGCCAGCAGTCCGCCCAGCACTTCGCGAAAGGCCAGCAGCACCAGTCCGCACAGCGCGTAGGTCACCAGGATGTCGCCGGACCACAGCAGCAGCGCGTGCGCCAACCCGATCAGCAGCAGTCCGGCGCAACGCCGCAACCAGACCTGGCTCAGCGACCAGCCTTCACCCTCGGCGCGCGCGGCCATCGCCGCAAAGCCTGCGCCGAACAGCAACGAGAACAGCGCGACGAACTTGCCCTGCACCAGCACGTAGATCGCCGCATCGGCCCAGCGGTCCAGGCCCCGCCAGGCCGGGTCGATCCCGGTGCCCATCTGCGCCGGCGGGCCCGCAAAGCCTTCCAGGTTCATCAGCACGATACCCAGCAGGGCCAGCCCGCGCAGCGCGTCCAGCGCCGCCACGCGTGTCATCGGCGGCAGCGGCGCGGCCGGCTGCCCCGCGCGCGTGTCCGCCCTCATCGCGACCGGCGCAAACGAAGACGGCCCGCGCACGCGGGCCGCCGGATCGATCGCGTTGGACGCCGATCAGTGATCGTGGCCACCGTCGCCATGGACATGGCCATGCTCGAGCTCTTCGGGCGTAGCTTGCCGCACCTGGACCACTTCCACCTCGAAATGCAGGTCCTTGCCGGCCATCGGATGGTTGAGATCCACATCGACCACGCTCATGCCCACCTTCTGCACGGTCACCGCGCGCGGGCCGAAGTTGGTCTGCAGGACGACCTGCTGACCCGGGGCCAGCTTCTGCGCCCCGAAGTGCTTCTTGGGCACGCGCTGGGTCAGGCCGTCGCGCTTGTCGCCATAGGCCTGGGCCGCCTCGACGTCCACGCCGAACTGCTCGCCGGCTTCCCTGTCCATCATCGCCTTCTCCAGGCCCGGGATGATGTTGCCGTGGCCGACCAGGATCGCCAGCGGCTCGCGGCCTTCGGAACTCTCCAGCGGCTCGGCGCCGATTTCGGAAACGGTGTAGTGGAAACGCACGACGCTGTCTTTGGCGATTTTCATTGAACACTCTTGGGTGGGCCGCGGCGGGCGGCGGGTGCACGGCTTGTCTGCCGCAGGGCATGCGGTCAACATGGGCCGCCATGAAGACCGCCCATTATCCCGGCTCGCCCAAGCGCTTGCCAGTCGCCCATGCCGCCGCCTGGCTGGCATTGGGTGCCAGCCTGCTGCTGGCCGGTTGTGGTAGCGAGCGCGCGCTGGTCCGCAGGCCTGCCGCGCCACCCTCGGGCAAGGCCTGGCCGACGGTCCAGGTCGCCGACCCGGCCGCGGTCAACGGCGTGCTGATGCGGGCGCTGGGCCTGGTCGGCACGCCCTACCGCTACGGCGGCAACACGCCCGATTCGGGCTTCGACTGCAGCGGCCTGGTCAGCTATGTCTATCGCGACATGCTCGACCTGCGCCTGCCGCGCAGCTCGGGCGAACTGGCCAAGGTCCAAGGCCCGAAGATCGACCAGGACCGTCTGGCGCCGGCCGACCTGGTGTTTTTCGGCAGCCGCGGCAACGTCAGCCATGTTGGCATCTACCTGGGTCAGGGGCGCTTCGTCCACGCCCCCAGCAGCGGTGGCACCGTGCGCCTGGATGATCTGGACGGCCCCTACTGGCGGGATCACTACACCGGCGCCCGGCGCGTTGTTGAGTAGAGGTGATGGCTGAAAATGTGATGGAAGTATCAGGTCACACCCCGGAAACCTAACGAACTTTGAACATTTTCACTTGGATCTAACGGCACACTCCTGTCTCCGCCACGAAACCTTCATCTGCCCGTGACGAACGATGACCTGCCGTCAGGCACACCGCTCACCACCCGCCGACCCCGTCGCGGTTCGCTCCACCTTCTGATCCTGGCCCTGCTGGGCACGTCGGCCTCGCCATTGGCGATGGCTCAGGATGCTGCCCCTGGCTCCCAGCCGCAGGCCATCCATACCCTCTCCGGCGATGTCGCCACGGTGACCAGCCCGGTCCCGACCACGGTCGCCACCGGCGTTCCGACCACCATCACCCCCGCCGGCCCGGCCGCCGTACCGGCAGGCCAGTCCCTCGCCGCCACACCCCTGGCAGTGACCCTTCCCGCTTCGGCCCTGGTGCCCGGCGCCGCGGTGCCGGCCGTGGCCAGCACCGGCAGCAGCCTGCGCGACAAGGCCACCCAGGCCGCCGCCGCCACCCTGACCGCCCTGCTGCCGCGCCTGGCCGCCACCGACACGGTGCCGGTGATGGACCGTTCGGCGATGCTGGCCGGCGACCTGAGCCGCCTGCTGAGCAACTACGACCTGACCGGCGCGGCCGCCGCCAACCAAACCGAGGTCGGCAAGGTCCAGAGCGTGCTGCAGCGGGCCCTGACCCTGCTGGGCACCCCGTACCGCTGGGGCGGAACCGATCCGGACAGTGGCCTGGACTGCAGCGGCCTGGTCGGCTACGTGTTCCGTACCGCGCTGGGCGTGGACCTGCCGCGCGTGTCGCGCGACATGGCGGCCAGCGGCGAGGGCCAGCTCATCAGCAACCGCGACGAACTGCGCCAGGGCGACTTGGTGTTCTTCGGCGTGCGTGGCCGGGTCAACCATGTCGGCATCTACGTCGGCGAAGGCCGCTTCCTGCACTCACCCAGCACCGGCAAGGATGTCCGCGTGGACACCCTGACCTCCGGCTACTGGGGCGGCCGCTTCATGCAGGCCCGTCGCGTGGCGATGTAACGCAGCGCCTTACTTGGATCATGAAAAAAGCCGGCGCATGCGCTGGCTTTTTTCATGCCTGCAGGGGTCTGCGGCCGGGCCATCAAGGCGCGTCGGCGTGGAAGGCCGCCACGGTCTGCTCGATGCCCTTGCTCAGCTCCATCACCTTGGTCGCGTATTCGGCCAGGCGATGGTCCTGGTCGTTGACCGGGGTCCAGGCCGGCACCGCAGTCGGTCGGCCTTCTGCCTGGTCCATGGCCACGAACACGATCACGCAGTGCGTGCACAGCCGGCTGGCGGAGCTGCCATCCTCCAGGCCCAGGCCGCGGGCGCGCACGTCGACGGCAAAGTGCATGCTGCTGGTGCCGGTGTGCACCAGCTTGGCGGTGATGGTCACCACATCACCGATCCGGATCGGCGCGACGAAGCGGATGCCGCCCACCGCCACGGTGACGCTGTAGTGGCCACTCCAGCCGACCGCCGCCGCATAGCCGACCTGGTCGATCCAGCGCATCACCACCCCGCCGTGCACCTTGCCGCCGTAGTTGACATCCTTGGGCTCGGCAAGGAATCGAAACGTCAGTTCACGCTGTTCGCCGCGCATGCGCACTCCTGGGTCGTGCCTGGGGGCAGTGGCCACCGCCGGAGCGTGCGGCCTGGCCGTGACTGGGCGCAGCATAGCCCGGTTGCGGCAACGCCGAGTTTCGCGCGATCCTCTGCCCTCCCCCAATGGAATGCATGTCTCATGCGCACGCTCATCGCCGTCGTGCTTGGCAGCCTGGTCGCCGCGGCGGTCATGGTCGGCGCCTATCACGGCTACCAGCGTGTGTATCGGCTGCCGGCCGGCCCGGACTTCTACACCTTCTCCAATCTGGCTGCCTACGCGCTGGCCGCGCCCCGCCAGGCCCTGGCCTGGGTGATCGGCGGCTACGCGCTGGCGGGCCTGGTGGGAGGCCTGTGCGCGGCGTTCATCGCACGCAGCCACCGTGGCGGTGCGGCGGTCACCGTCGGTGCGGTGGTGATGCTGGCGGCGATCGGGCTGGCGGCGCTGGTTCCCTTCCCCGCCTTGGTGACGGTGGCCAGCCTGCTGCTGCCCATCCCGCTGGCCTTGGTGGCCACGCGCCTGGCCACTCCGCGGCTGGAAGTCTGAAGAAAGCAACCCCGTGCAGGAACACTGATCCCTGCGCACGGCCGAGGCCCTTCAGTGCCTTGTCAACGCGGTCTACCTCTGCAGCTTGAAGGTCGCGAACTCCTTGAGCTGCTCGCCCACCGCCTTGCCGTCGCCGACCACGATCACCGACTGCCTGGCCGGGTCATCGTACTTTGCGCGCGATGCGCAGCTGGCGGTGAAAACGGACAAGGCGCGCGCGGCGACAGCGCCATTTCCTGCACATTGCCGGGTTTCAGCCGCGCGTGGGCGACTCGATCCCGACGTTGGTCGGCGCCGCATCGTAGGTCTGCCTGTCCAGCAGGCCGGTCTCGCGTGCGACCAGCACCGGCACCAGCATCTGCCCGGTGACGTTGGTCAGGGTGCGCATCATGTCCAGGATGCGGTCGATCGCGTAGAGGTAGCCGATGGTCTCCAGCGGCAGGCCGGCGGCGCTCAGCACCACCGTGGCCATCACCACCGCCGTGCCCGGCACCCCGGCGGTGCCGAAGCTGCCCAGCACCGAGGCGATCAGCACGATGAGGTACTGGTTGCCGGTCAGCGGCACGCCGGTGTACTGCGAAATGAACACCGCGCACAGCGCCGGGTAGATCGCCCCGCAGCCATCCATCTTGATGCTGGCGCCCAGCGGCACGGCAAAGGACGCATAGTCCCTGTTGACGCCCAGGTTGTGGGTGATCGAACGCAGCGCCACCGGCATGGCCGCGAAGCTGGATGAGCTGACGAAGGCCACCTCCATGCCGGGCGCGGCACCGCGGAAGAACTTCAGCGGATTCAATCCGTGGGCCACCAGCAGGCCGCCGTAGACGAAGACGATGTGCAGCGCGCAGGCAAGGTAAAGCGCCAGCACGAAGTTGCCCAGCGGCAACAGTTTCTCGAACCCGTAGGCCCCCACCAGCGCCGCGATCAGGCCGAAGGTGCCGATCGGAGTGACCTCCAGCACGAAGCGGGTCACCTTGATAATGATCTCGCTCAGCTGCGCGGTCAGCCTGCGCGCTTCGCTCACCCGATCGCCCAGCTTGACCATCGCAAACCCCAGCAGCGCGGCGAAGAAGATCACCGGCAGGATCGAGCCGCGGCCGGCGGCCAGCACGGTCTCACCGGCGGCGTTGGTGCGGGTCCCGATCCCGGCCAGGGCAAAAAAGGGGTTGGCGGGTACCACGTCCAGCAACACCCTGACCGGGCTGGGGACATCGCGTGGCTTCCAGGCCGGATCGATGGCGATGTTCGGCGCCCCATGGCCCGGCTGCAGGATCGTGCCGACCAGCAGGCCCACGCCCACCGCCAGACAGGCGGTGATGACGAACCAGCCGAAGGTGCGTGCGCCCAGGGCGGCGATCGATTTCTGCCCGCTCAGCGCCGAGATCGCGTTGATCACCGCGAAGAACACCAGCGGGATGGCGATCATCTTGATCAGGGTGACGTACAGCTCGCCCAGCGGACCGAACCAGGTTTCCGCACGCGGCCCCAGCGCCCAGCCAGCCAGCGCACCCAACACGAAGCCGGCCACCACGCGTTGCCAGAACGGAATCTTCAGCCACGCCTGGATCAGTTTCATTGCCACACCCTTGCCGTCATTTTGGTCTCGGGGCGCACCTTAGCCCAGGCACCGGGCGGTGACGACGCCCGCGCTGGAACCCGGCGGACCAGTGGCGGGACAGCGCCGACAGCACTGGCGTCCACGACAGCGTGGGCAGGCGTCACAGCAGTGCCGCGGAGGCTGCGCATAATCGAGGGCCGATCCCTACAGAAGCCGCTCCCGCATGCGCCACGCCACCCGCATCGCCGCCGTCCTGACCGCGACCGTCCTGGCCGGCTGCGCGACCCCGCCCTCGTCCACCGCCACCGCCATGGCCGCACCGCCGATGCAGGTGCCCGGGGTGACCCATCCGCAAGGCGAAACCCCGCAATGGTGGTATCGCAGCGGTGCGGCCAGCGCGGCCGGCAACGGCGCAATGACCGGCCGGGCGCGCAACGTGATCCTGTTCCTGGGCGATGGCATGAGCCTGACCACCGTGGCCGCCGCGCGCATCCTGGAAGGCCAGCGCAAGGGCGGCCCGGGCGAGGAGAATGCCCTGAGCTGGGAGGGCTTCCCCGCCACCGCGCTGAGCAAGACCTACAACACCGATTCGCAGACGCCCGATTCGGCCGGGACCATGACCGCCATCATGACCGGCGTGAAGTCGCACATGGGCGCCATCGGCGTCAGCGCCGGCACCCGCAATGACTGTGCCGACAGCCTGGACAAGGGCCTGTTGAGCTGGCTGCAGCTGGCCGACAGCGCCGGCATGGCCACCGGCATCGTGACCACCACGCGCCTGACCCATGCCACACCCGCAGCCACCTACGCCCATTCCCCGGAGCGCAACTGGGAAAGCGACGCCGACCTGCCGCCCAAAGCCAGGGCCGCCGGCTGCACCGACATCGCCCAGCAGCTGCTGACCGACGCGCGCTTTGGCCGCGGTCCGCTGGTGGCCCTGGGCGGTGGGCGCGGCCAGTTCCAGCCGGCCACCGCGCGCGACCCCGAATACGCCGACAAGGTCGGCCTGCGCCTGGACGGCCGCGACCTGGTGGCCGAGTGGAAACAGGCCCACCCCGGCGGCGCCTACGTCTGGAACACCGGCCAACTGCGGGCAGCCAAGGATGCACCGGCGCTGCTGGGCCTGTTCGAGCCGGACCACATGCAGTTCGACCATGACCGCGACCGCACGCCCGGCGGCGAACCCAGCCTGGCCGAGATGACCACCACCGCGATCCAGGCGCTGGCGCGCACGCCGCAGGGCTTTGCCCTGATGGTTGAAGCCGGCCGCATCGACCACGCCCACCACAACGGCAACGCCTTCCGCGCGCTGGACGAGACCGTGGCCCTGTCCGATGCGGTGCGCGCCGCCATGCAGGCCGCGCCGCCGGAGACGCTGATCATCGTCACTGCCGACCATTCCCATTCGCTGAACTTCGTCGGCTATCCGGTGCGCGGCAACCCGATCCTGGGCAAGGTCCGCGGCCTGGGCGGCGAAGAGGGCGACCGCACCCAGTACGCCCGCGACCAGCTCGGCCTGCCCTACACCACGCTCAGCTATGCCAACGGCCCCGGCTACCCCGGGGCCAGCAACGCCCAGCCGCAGGGATCCAAACACCATCCGCACCAACCGGCCAACGTGCACCCCTCGACCGGCCGCCCCGACCTGACCCACGTCGATACCCAAGCACCGGATTACCTGCAGGAAAGCATGATCCCGCTCAAGGCCGAGACCCATGGCGGCGATGACGTCGGCATCTGGGCCACCGGCCCGGGCAGCGCGGCCTTCCACGGCACGCTCGAACAGAACACGCTCTACCACCTGATCGTGCAGGCCACCCCGAAGCTGCGCCAGCGCCTGTGCGCGGCAGGCACGTGCGATGCAGCGGGCGTGCCGGTGGAACTGCCGCCGGCCAAGGCATTCGAGGCGAAATAGCCGCGTCCAGGGCAAGACATGGACGCCCCGGCCGGGCGCGCTGCGCCCTGCACCGCGGCGGCCACGCTGCCGCCGCGCCCCCGGTTTACCTGACCGTCACCGGGCCGCATCCGCGGCAGGTTCCACGCCGAACAACACCCGGCCCTGGAACGGCGAGCCCCACGGGTGGACCGCATAGCCGTAGGCGTGGATCACCCGCTCGACCTCTGGGTATCGCGCCTGCTTGACGACGAACACAAGGCCCGGGTCGCGTTCGGCCTGCTTCAGTTCGGCCTGCAGCGCGCCGTCGTAGGTGGGATTGAAGCGCGCAGCGGGGACAGGCATGACCGACACCTTCCTGATTTCGGTCCCCAGGTGCAGGTGAAGTCCATAGCGGGCCATGTCTTCGACGAACACCACTTCATGGATCGGGCCGTGGACCCGGGCCCTGATCGCCTCGGCCCAGGTGGAGGCGTCCTTGTGGGTGGGCCATAGCGCACCGCCGGCACGCGCCGCCAGCAGCAGCACGATCCATGCGCCGAGCCATTTCCAGTTGAACCGCCTGCCCGCCTGAAGGCGCTGGCCGGCCACGGCAACGGCCAGCGGGACGAAGAGCGGCAGCAGATACAGCGGCATGCGCGACCTGGCCAGGCAGAACACCAGCAGCGGCACCAGGATCCACAGCGCCAGCAGCAGCTGTTGGTCCACGCTGCCTTGGCGCCGCGCACGCCAGCTGCGCAGGTGGCCCGGCAGCTGGCGCAGCCAGCGCCACAGGTCGCCGGTCCACGGCAGCGTCCCCAGGACCAGCACCGGCACATAGACCTGCAGCCAGCCATACCATTGCCCGCTGCGGCCGAAGCGGTCGGTGGCGACGCGGTCAATGACCTCGGCGCCGAGGAAATACCCGAGCAGCCCGGGATTGCGCGCCGCCACCATCAGGTACCACGGCAGCGCGATCGCCAGGAACACCACGATGCCGGACAGATGCCACCGCCAGCGCAGGCCGGGCGCCGGGCAGAGCATGCCTGCCAGCCCCACCGCCAGCAGCGGCAGCAGCGCCGGAGGCCCCTTGATCATGAAGCCGATGCCGAAGGCCGCCCACATCAGCAGCAGCCATCGATGCCGATACAGCGCGTCGCCCGCCCTGCGCCCGAGCCAGGCATACATCGCCAGCGCCTGGCTGGCCGCCAGGGGAAAGTCGGTCGTGATCAACTGTCCGGCCACGGACGGGGTGATCATCGTGGCGTAGGCGATGGCTGCCACTGGCCCGCTGCCCGGGAACAGCCGATCCGCGCACAGGCCGGCCAGCAACATGCAGGCCAGGTAGGACAGCGCAATGGGCAGCCGGGCGGCCCAGGGGGTTTCGCCGAACAGGGCCACGCTGCCGGCCACCAGCCAATAGGTGCCGGGTGGCTTGGTCCAGTGGCCGATGGTGCTGTTGCGCCTGGGCGTGAGCCAGTCGCCGGTATCGAGCATGGTCAGCGCCACGTTGCTGTAGCGCCCTTCGTCCGGATCCCAGATGCCACGTGAACCCAAAAAGGAGAACGCCAGCAGTGCGCCCAGGGCGCAGGTCAGCAACAGGTTGGTGGCAACGCCCACGACCCGGGGCGGCAGCTGCCAGGTCACCGCCATGCCCCAACCCTCCACCAGCCTCCACGACCTGCGCGGGGGTCTGCGAGCCCGGTGCCCCGGCCAGCGCCTGGCGGCACGGTGGCCGCTTGATCACGCCGGGCACGGCAACCTGACCGCGCCGCCGGCGCTGCAGCGGCCCACGGCGGTCGGCGCCTGGCAAAGACAGCGGGAGAGAGGTTGCGCTCGGGCATGGCCAACGGGGGTCGGGTCCAACGGCACCGGAAGGATGGCCAAGTTCCTGTGGGAAACCCGTCGGAAGCCGCGCCGGAACATCCGCGCCGTGGCCCCGCGCCGATCGTGCCCGAGGCCACGCAGGCCATGCGAAGGCAGCGGCATGTCGGAACGGAGTTGCCGCAGGTCGGCTCCATGACCCTCCAAGCACCGGGCCGGCCGTGCAGCCGGCCCGGCCCGTCACCGTGGCCCCGGCTTTTCACCAGGGCTTTTCCCGTTCCACTTCAACCGGACCCTGCTGGCCCGGAACCCATCCTCAGAACGGCTTGGCCAGCACCAGGTACACGATCACCACCAGCAGCAGCACCGGCACCTCGTTGAACCAGCGCAGGGCCCTGGCCGAAGGCACGGTCCTGCCGCTGGCCACGCCCTTGAGCCAGCGTCCGGCCACGATGTAGTGCGCCAGCAGCAGCAGCACCAGCGCGATCTTGGCGTGCAGCCAGCCGGCCGGCCCGCCGACCATGGTCGGAAAGTCGGGAAGCACCCGATACCCCAGCCACAGCACCACTCCCAGGATCAGCGCCAGCCCAAACATGCCGTGACCAAAACCGTACAGGCGCCGTCCCATCAGCTGCAGCCGCGCCTGCACCTCGGCCTGGCCGGCGCTTTCGGCGATGTTGACCAGGATCCGCGGCAGGTAGAACGCCGCGGCCATCCAGCCGATCACGAACAGCAGGTGGAAGGTCTTGACCAGCAAGTAGGCCTGCATGCATCGACTCCGTGGCGCGCGCGGCGAAGGTGGGGCGATGATTGTCGCCCATTTCCTCGCAGCGGCGGCCCCCCCTTGGACAAACAGTACGACCAGGCATATTTCCAGCGCTGGTACCGCCACGGCGACATCGGCGGCCCGGCGCGTCTGGCGCGCAAGGTGGCCCTGGCCGTGGCCTGCGCCGAATACTGGCTGGAGCGGCCGCTGCGCACGGTGCTGGACATCGGCTGCGGCGAGGGTGCCTGGCGTGGCCCGCTGCTGAAACTGCGGCCGAAGCTGCGCTACCTGGGGTTTGACAGCAGCCACTATGCGGTGCAGCGTCATGGCCGGCGCCGCAACCTGCACCTTGCCGCGTTCGGCGATTTCCAGTGGCTGCGGCCGTGCCCGCCGGTGGACCTGCTGGTCTGCGCCGATGTCCTGCATTACCTGCCCGATGCCGAACTCAAGCGTGGCCTGCCCGGCCTGGCGCAACTGTGCGGCGGGGTCGCCTTCCTGGAGACCTTCACCGCGCAGGACGCGTTCGAGGGCGACCACGACGGCTTCGTGGCGCGTCCGGCGGCCTGGTACCGGCGCCAGCTGGGCAGGGTGGGCCTGCGCCCGGCCGGATCGCACTGCTGGCTGGGCCCGGAGCTGGCCAGCGAGGCCGCCGCCCTGGAAACCTCGGCCTGATGGGCCGCACCGGACGGTCGCCGGTTCACGTTGGCCTGGCCACATTCGGCTATGCTGCACCGCGGCAACCGCCGGATTTGTAACGGCTTTTACATATGATGCTTTACCAGTGGCATGAATTTGGCCGCCAGTGGATGGCCCCGTGGGTGCATCTGGCCGAGGCCAGTTCGCGGGCGTTCTCCGACCCCAGCAGCTGGCTGTCCAACCTGCCCGGCGCGCAGCGCATCTCGGCCTACCACGAGCTGATGCACCGCCTGGGCAAGGGCTACGAGAAGCCTGCCTGGGACATCCCCGAGGTCGAGACCGAAGGCCGCACCGTGCCGGTGATCGAGCTGGAGGTCATGGCCAAGCCGTTCTGCCGGCTGCTGCGCTTCAAGCGCTACACCGACGACCCGGTCTACATCGACAAGCTCAAGGCGCAACCGACCGTGCTGGTGGTCGCGCCGCTGTCCGGCCACCATGCCACCCTGCTGCGCGACACCGTGCGCACGCTGCTGCGCGACCACAAGGTGTACGTGACCGACTGGGTCGACGCGCGCCTGGTGCCCACCGAGGCGGGCGGCTTCGGGCTGGAGGACTACGTCGGCTACATCCAGGAGTTCATCCGCCATATCGGCGCCGAGCAGCTGCACGTGATGAGCGTGTGCCAGCCGACCGTGCCGGTGCTGGCGGCGGTGTCGCTGATGGCCGCGGCCGGCGAGCCCACGCCGCGCTCGCTGGTGATGATGGGCGGGCCGATCGATGCGCGGGTCAGCCCGACCCAGGTCAATGACCTGGCCACCCGCAACCCGCTGTCGTGGTTCGAGAACAACGTCATCCACAGCGTGCCGTCCAACTATCCCGGCCACGGCCGCGCGGTCTATCCGGGCTTCCTGCAGCATGCCGGATTCATCGCGATGAATCCCAACCGGCACTTCATGTCGCACTGGGATTTCTACACCGACCTGGTCAAGGGCGACCTGGAGGACGCCGCTGCGCATCGCCGCTTCTACGACGAATACAACGCCGTATTGGACATGCCGGCCGAGTTCTACCTGGACACCATCCGGATCGTGTTCCAGGAATTCCTGCTGCCGCGCGGGCAGTGGGAGATCGACGGCCAACGGGTCGATCCGGCCGCGATCACCGACACGGCGCTGATGACCATCGAAGGCGAGCTGGACGACATCGCCGGGCTGGGCCAGACCGAGGCAGCGCATGCGTTGTGCACCGGCATCCCGGAGGCCAGCCACCAGCACCTCACGGTCAAGGGGGCCGGCCACTACGGCATCTTCAGCGGCCGTCGTTGGCGCGAACAGGTCTACCCGGACGTCAAGGCGTTCTTCGCCAGGTACAACGCCTGACCTTCCCTGATTTGTCGTGGGAGCGGCCATGGCGGCGACAGCATTCATCAAGGAATCCCTCGCCGCCATGGCCGCTCCCTACCAGAAGCGCCCCCAAAAAACCCGCCAGCAAAGGCGGGTTTTTTTGGTTATGGGCGAGGTATTGCTCAGGTCATCGGCAAGCGCACCAGCAACTGCCTGGCCAGCCAGCCATGCAGGTGGCCAACACCACGGGCGGGCACCGGCGCTTGTGGCATCCACCGCCGCTGGCGCACGATGTCTGCCATGAGCCTGCTGCCCGCGGACATCGACGCCGCTCCGATCCCCCAACCGCCCTCCTCGCCCGGCAATCCCGCCAGCGTGATCACCTGCGCCTCCTACGACCGCGCCGGCAAGCGCCACGACCTGACCCTGGATGAGATCAGCGACGTGCTGGCCGCCGATGATGGCTCCTTTGTCTGGGTCGGCCTGTACCAGCCGCCTCGCGAGGTGCTGCTGAAGCTGCAGGAGGAATTCGGCCTGCACGACCTGGCCATCGAGGACGCCAGCAAGGCGCACCAGCGGCCGAAGCTGGAAGCCTATGGCCAGTCGATGTTCCTGGCCATGCATACCGTGCAGGTGATCGACGAGAAGATCCGCTACGGCGAGACCCAGGCCTTCCTCGGTCAGCGCTATCTCATCACCGTGCGCCATGGCGCATCGCTGTCCTACACCCCGGCGCGACTGCGCATCGAGCGCGAGCCGGAGCTGCTGGCGATGGGCCCGACTTATTGCCTGTACACCGTGCTGGACTTCATCGTCGACAACTACCTGCCGATCATCGAGGGCGCGCGCAACGCACTGTTCGCGCTGGAGCGCGACATCTTTTCCGAGACCTACAAGGGCGCAGTGGTGCGGCGCCTGTATGACCTCAAGCGCGAACTCACCCTGATGCGCGTGGCGGTGGGCCCGCTGCAGGACGTGCTCAACCACCTGGTGCGCACCCAGAGCCCGTTGGTGCCAGAGGAAATCCGGCTGTACATGCGCGATGTCCACGACCATGCGCTACGGGTCAACGACGGCATCGACACCCTGCGCGAGATGCTGGGCACCGCGCTGAGTGTCAACCTGTCGCTGGTGACCCTGGGCCAAGGCGAAACGGTCAAGCGCCTGGGCGCCTGGGCCGCGCTGCTTGCTGCGCCGACCCTGATGACCAGCTGGTACGGCATGAATTTCGAGCACATGCCCGAGCTGCACGCCCGCTTCGGCTATGTCGGGCTGATGGGCGCGGTCGCGGTGGTCTGCACGGGGCTGTACGCGCTGTTCAAGCGCGCACGCTGGCTGTGACCGCGGCCAGGGCCAGGACCGGATCCCCGGCCCTGTGCCCTAGGAGCCTGTCGGGCTTTCCAAAAAATGGGCCACGTACGTGAATTCCAGAGACTTCGCGTCCTGCAAACTCGCTTTATGCACGTACGCGGACGGTTTTGGCGATTTTTTGACCAATCTTCGGTCCGCCCATCGAAAGCCCGACAGACTCCTAGACCAAAGTACGAGGCGCCAATCGTGCTTTTCAATTGACCCCCAACCTGGCTTCATGAACCCTTGCCATCACTTCCAGCGGGAATCTTGACCATGAAATGGTTTTCCAAAGTTGCCTGGGCGTTGCTTGCGCTGCTTGGCGCGTTCTGCCTGGGCACGGTGGCGCTGCGGCGCGGCGAGACGGTCAACGCCATCTGGATCGTGGTCGCCGCGGTCTCGATCTACCTGGTGGCCTACCGCTACTACGCGCTGTTCATCGCCGACAAGGTGATGCGCCTGGATCCGACCCGGGCCACCCCGGCGGTGCTGCGCAACGACGGTCTGGATTTCGTGCCGACCAACAAGCACGTGCTGTTCGGCCACCACTTCGCCGCCATCGCCGGCGCAGGTCCGTTGGTCGGCCCGGTGCTGGCCGCGCAGATGGGCTACCTGCCCGGCCTGCTGTGGCTGGTCTTTGGTGTCGTGCTGGCCGGGGCGGTGCAGGATTTCATGATCCTGTTCATCTCCACCCGGCGCGACGCGCGCTCGCTCGGCGACCTGGTGCGCGAGGAGATGGGCCAGGTGCCCGGCACCATCGCGCTGTTCGGCGCCTTCCTGATCATGATCATCATCCTGGCGGTGCTGGCGATGGTGGTGGTCAACGCCCTGGCCGAAAGTCCGTGGGGCATGTTCACCGTGGTGGCGACGATGCCGATCGCAATCGGCATGGGCGTGTACATGCGCTACATCCGCCCCGGCAAGATCGGTGAAATCTCGGTGGTGGGGCTGATCCTGCTGCTCGGGGCGATCTGGCTGGGCGGCAAGGTGGCGGTGGACCCGACCTGGGGCCCGGCGTTCACCTTCACCAAGGAGTCGATCACCTGGATGATGGTGGGCTACGGCTTCATCGCCTCGGTGCTGCCGGTGTGGCTGCTGCTGGCCCCGCGCGACTATCTGTCCACGTTCCTCAAGATCGGCACCATCGTCGCGCTGGCCATCGGCATCCTGCTGGTCAGGCCCGACCTGAAGATGCCGGCGCTGACCGAGTACGCGCACAACGGCCTGGGGCCGGTGTGGACCGGCGGCCTGTTCCCGTTTCTGTTCATCACCATCGCCTGTGGCGCGGTCTCCGGTTTCCACGCGCTGATCAGCTCGGGCACCACGCCCAAGCTGCTGGCCAACGAGCGCCACATGCCCTACATCGGCTACGGCGCCATGCTGATGGAATCCTTCGTGGCGGTCATGGCGCTGGTGGCGGCCTCGATCATCGAGCCGGGCGTGTATTTCGCCATGAACGCCCCGCCGGCCGCGGTCGGCACCGAGGTGGTGGCCGTGGCCGCCAAGGTCAGCGAATGGGGCTTTGCCATCAGTCCCGAGGTCCTCACCGCCACCGCCACGGACATCGGCGAGACCACCATCCTCAACCGCGCCGGCGGCGCCCCGACCCTGGCCGTGGGCATCGCCCAGATCCTGCACCAGGTGCTGCCCAGTGAGAACTCCATGGGCTTCTGGTACCACTTCGCGATCCTGTTCGAAGCGCTGTTCATCCTGACTGCGGTCGATGCCGGCACGCGCGCGGGCCGGTTCATGCTGCAGGACCTGCTGGGCAACTTCATCCCGGCGATGAAGCGGACCGAATCGTGGGTGGCCAACGTCATCGCCACCGCCGGTTGCGTGGCGTTGTGGGGCTACCTGCTGTACACCGGCGTGACCGATCCGTTCGGCGGGATCAAGACCCTGTGGCCGCTGTTCGGCATCTCCAACCAGATGCTGGCCGGGATCGCGCTGATGCTGGCCACGGTGGTGCTGTTCAAGCTCAAGCGCGACCGCTACGCGTGGGTGACCATCGTGCCGGCGGTATGGCTGCTGCTGTGCACGACCAGCGCCGGCCTGATCAAGGTCTTCGACCCCAGTCCGGGCCAGGGCTTCCTGGCCCAGGCGCGCAAGTTCCAGCAGGCCATCGCCGAGGGCACCGTCACCGCCCCGGCCACGACCATGGACCAGATGCACCAGATCGTGGTCAATGCCTACGTCAATACCGGCCTGACGGTGCTGTTCCTGTTCGTGGTGGCCGCGGTCCTGGTCTATTCGGTCAAGACGATCCTGGCTGCACGCCGCAATCCGCAACGCAGCGACAAGGAAACGGCGTACGTGAAGCTCGAGCCGCACCAGATGGTGGACGTGTAATGGGCACCGAACTGGTTCCGGTCGGGCAGTACCAGGCGCACCGCCGCCTGTGGCGGCGCCTGGTCCAGACCGCGCGGCTGTGCTGCGGCATTCCCGACTACGACAACTACGTGCGCCACGTGCTGGACAAGCACCCGGACCGCACGCCGATGGACTACAAGACCTTCTTCCGCGAACGCCAGCAGGCGCGCTTCGGCGGTGGGAACGGGTTCCGCTGCTGCTGACCAAAGTTGGTTGATCTGCGCAGCAGGGCCAGGCCGGCGCTTGGCCCTTTCCAGTTCCGGTCGGGCTGATCTGGGACGCAAGTCCTGGAACAGGCCTCCATACATCCGGATGGACATGACCAGAGTTGCCCGCGTCCCCGTCAGCCAAGGCCAAGGCCTGGCCGACACGCGGCGCGAGGGGTAGACCGTCTATTATTCGCTGGCGCCGGGGCCGGCGCTCCAGGTGATCCAGGCGCTTTACGGCATCTGTTGCGCGCCGGCACGGACGAAAAGGAAAGTCGACTCTTGATCGGGTTCCTGAAATCGCTGCTGACTTTCACTGGTGAACGGAAGATCTGCTTGCAGCCATTCTGCTGGCCCAGCATGGCGTGGTGACGACCATGCTCCATACAATCCTTGGCCAAGAGGAGGATTTATGTCCAGCAACCGCTATCAGGACCTAACCGCCAACACCAACCAGCATCTGATATCGCTTCGCAACGGGTTACCCGGGGTGATGCAAGGCTTCGGGGAGTTGGCCCGCAGTGCGATGGCGCCCGGCGTGCTCGACGAGAAGACCAAGGAGCTGATCGCGATGGCCATCGGCGTTGCGGTCCGCTGCGAAGACTGCCTGGGCTTCCATGGCAAGGCGCTGGTACGCGTGGGGGCCACCGAAGAAGAGGTGCGCGAAATGCTCGGCGTCGCCGTCTACATGGGCGGCGGTCCGTCATTGATGTATGCCGCGCACGCACTGGAAGCATTCGAAGAATTCTCCAGGGCAGCTCAAGCCAAGACCGGGCAGGTCGAGCGCTAGGCCGGCGCTTGGCCCTTTCCAGTTTCCGGTCGGGCTGATCTGCGACACAGGTCCTGGAACAGGCCTCGATACATCCGGATGGACATGACCAGGGTCGCCCGATTCGCCGTCAGCCACTACGCTCGGCCCGTGCGATGGCCATCGGGTAGAACATGAGCCTGCAGTTCGATTCGCTGATCAGCGGCGCCGCACGTCTGTTTCAGACCGCCCCTGCCAGCGACGCCGCAGCGTCTTGCTTTGCCGACCAGGTCCGCTGCGCCGGTATCGAGCCGCAACTGCACAGCGACAAGCGCGGTTTCAGCGCCGGCATCTACACCGACACCGGGCCCCGATGTGCCTGCCCCAACCTGCATCGAAGACAGCATTGGCGCTGAAGGCTCAACAGTCGCGCGAGCACGATACGATGGTGCGGGCGAAGCCGGCCTGCGCACTGCCCTCGCCTATTGACGTCCCAGACCAACGCCGCCCTTACCGGAATCCCTCTCCCCATGCAGCACGCCCCCGCCGCCATCGCCGTTGCCGTCACCCTTTTCCTGGCCGGCTGCAGCACCCACGACGCCGGCGCCCAGGAGCAACCCGCGATGAAGTCCACTGATATAAAAGCGATCTTCCCCGACCCGTCGCTGGAAAAGATGGCTCGCGCCATCGCCGACGGCGACCGCGCAAAAATCCTCGCGCTTGCTCCCACCACTGACCTTTCCGGCCACGGCGACAAGAACGTCACCCTGCTGGAATGGGCCATCTACAGCCGCAGCACCGAGGCGCTGGCCGCGCTGCTGGATGCAGGTGCCAACCCGACCGAGTTTGGCATTGACCAAGAGACCGTCGTTCACATGGCAGCGATGGTGAACGATCCGAAGTACCTGAAAGTCCTGATCGACAAGAACGCCCCGATTGATGTCGTCAGCCCGCGCGGAGGGCGAACACCCATTTTTCGCGCGGTGGAAAGCAAACGCATCGAACAATTCAATCTGCTGGTTCAAGCGGGCGCGGACCTGAAACGGGTCGACAGCATGAACAACTCGCTATTGCACGTCGCCGCGCAAACGTCCGGCGGCGACCTTGTGCTGAAGTTGCTTGAGCTGGGCGTAGATCCGAGGCTAAGGAATGCCCAGCACGCGACATTCCAGCCTTACTTCTTCACCACCCCTGACAAGCTGCTCAACGCAGATGGGAAGCGCGCGCGCGCCGCTGTCAAAGCCTGGCTGGCTGATCATGGCATCCCTGTCGAAGAGGCGGGCTGAAAAATCCCCCGCCTTGCAAGGACAGCGCAATGAATATCTCCGACGACATGCCTGCCGACACAGCGGCGACAGCGACCGGAAATTCGCTCCCCTTCTCCGACGCAATGAGAGGCAGGTCCCCGCACGCCGAAGACCTTCAGCTTCCGAGCCTGTTGAGTGATCTCTACGCGGTGGCCAACGACCGCAAAGCCAGTGCATCGCCCGCCATAAGCACGCTTTCTGGTACCTGGCGACGCATGGACGATGCCACTGTTCGCAATGCGGGCATCGATCCTGCACTTTTACATGATGAGAAAAGCGGCTTCGATGCAGCGTTCTATCAAGATGCGAACGGCCATGTGGCACTGGCGTTTTGTGGCACCGATGAAGGAAGGGACTGGAACCCCAACGTTCGGCAAGGCCTTGGGCTCGAAGATCCGCAGTACGAATCTGCCATCGCCTTGGCTGACCAGGCCAAGCAGGTGTTCGGGAAAAACCTGGTGATGACCGGCCACTCATTGGGCGGAGGCTTGGCGGCCGCTGCCTCCATGGTCAATGACGTACCTGCAGTCACCTACAACGCTGCAGGGGTACATGATCACACGCTTGAGCGTCACGGCCTCGACGCACAGGCCGCCAAGGACTACGCCAAGGAAGGCCTGATCCGCGGCTACCACGTTGACAACGAGATTCTGACCCATCTGCAGGAAGACAGTTTCCCGATCAGGTACGCGATGCCCGATGCGGCGGGGCATCAGATCGAGCTGCCCGATCCCGATCCGCTGTCGGTGCTGGAACGGCTGGTGCCCGGCAAGATGCTGGGGCATCGACTCGACCTGCATGGCATCGAGGCGGTGATGCAGTCGCAGAGCCTGCAGCAGCTGCGCGTCCGGGAGGCAGCACCGGCCCATCCGGCCAACGCGCGAGCTGCCGATGACACCGCCAACACGCTGCTGCGCGATGCGGTCGGCAGTCTCGGCGAACAGCGCGAGCGCCTGGGCCTGCAGGACGATGTGCGATTCCTCAACGCGGCGGCGCGAGTGGCAGCTCAGGCCGGTGCCGATGGCATGTCACGCATCGATCACCTGGTGCCCGATGCGCGCGGCGGCGTGTTCGCGGTGCAGGGGCGACTGGACGATCCCGCACACCGGCGCAGCCATGTCGATGCCAACCAGGCCGCACAGGTACCTGCAGACCAGAGCGCCCAGCAACTGCGCGCGCAAGCGCAGGTGCTCGCCACGCAGCAGGATCAGGAACAACAGCAACGGCAGGCACCGCGCCCGACGATGGCCTGAAGCGCGCTGGCGGCGAGGCCCGTCGTGGGCCAGCCGAAGTCCCGCATCGGGCGGCGCGGCATGCGGCCATAGGAGCCGATCGCGCATCGGAACGCACATTTCCCGCTCATCAGAGGCCTCAGCGTGACCCTCAGACAAACAGGGCGCCCGAAGGCGCCCTGCGACAGGCATGACCCACCGACGTGCCTACTCAGTCGCCGATGTGCTGCCTGAGCCAGGCGTTGACCGTGTCGTGCCACTGGATCGAGTTCTGCGGCTTGAGCACCCAGTGGTTCTCGTCGGGAAAGTACAGGAACTTCGACTCAAGCCCCAGGCCCTGGGCGGCGGTGAACGCGGCCAGGCCCTGCTCGACCGGGATGCGGAAGTCCTGCTGGCCGTGGATCACCAGGATCGGCGTCTTCCAGTCCTTGACGTGGTTGATGGGGTTGAACCGTTCGAACCTGTCAGGATTGGCCCACGGGGTGCCGCCGTTTTCCCACTCGGAAAACCACAGCTCCTCGGTGCTGTAGGCCATCATGCGGTTGTCGAACACGCCGTCGTGGTCGACCAGGCACTTCCACGGCGCGCTTCCATCGGACTTGAACCAGTTGCCGGCGGCCCAGTACACCATGTAGCCGCCGTAGCTGGCGCCGAGCGCGCAGGCCTTGTCGCCATCGAGGAAGCGGTATTGCGCCTGCGCGGCGGCCCAGCCCTTCTGCAGGTCTTCCAGCGGGCGGTCGCCCCAGTGCTGGCTGATCGCATCGGTGAAGGCCTGGCCGTAGCCGGTGGAACCGTGGAAGTCGATCATCACCACCGCGTAGCCCTGGCCGGCATAGGTCTGCGGGTTCCAGCGATAGCTCCAGCCGTTGCCGAAGCTGCCCTGCGGCCCGCCGTGGATCAGGAATGCCACCGGGTACTGCTTGCCTTCCTGGTAGTCGTACGGCTTGACCACATAGCCGTGCACGGTCTCCTGGTTCCAGCCCTTGAAGGAAAACTGCTGGTAATCGCCGAACTTCACCTCCGGCAGCATCTGCTGTGCGCTGGGCGTGATCGCACGCGGCCGCTGGCCATCGGCCTGCGCCACGAACACCTGATCGCCGCTGTTGAGCGAGTTGCGGGTGAAGGCCAGGGTCGGGCCGGCCAGCGTCGGCGAGCCGATGCTGCCCTGGCCCACCAGCTTGTCGACCTTGCCGCTGGCCACCTCGATGCGGAACAGCGGGTGTTCGCCCATGTCGTCGGCGGTGGTGTAGATCGCCTTGCCGTCATCGGCGAGCACGATTTCGCCGGCCGAGCGGTCCCAGTCGACAGCGATTTCGCTGAGCTTGCCGCTGGCCAGGTCCATCGCCATCAGGCCGAAACGGTCGGCCTCGAAGCCCGGGCGCTTCATCGCACGGTAGTACAGGGTCTTGCCGTCGGCACTGAAGACCGGGCCGGCATCCCAGGCGGGGTTGGCCGCGGTCAGGTTCTTCGGCGCGGCACGGCCGGCGGCATCGAGCATGTACAGGTCGAAGTTGGTCGACCACGGCTCCCTGTTGCCGGCCACGCGGATGCTGGCCACCACCGACTTGCCGTCCGGCGACCAGGCGATGTCCTCCATGCCGCCAAACGGCTTGGACGGCGCGTCACCGGCGATGGTCGCGCTGATGGCCGAGGCACCGACCACCGGCCCGGCGCCGGCCGCCGGCAGCGGCGCGACGAACAAGGTGTTGCGACGGCCGTCGTTCCAGGTATCCCAGTGGCGCACGAACAGACTGTCAAAGACCTTGCCGGTGGCCTTGGCGTTTTCAGCGGCGTCGAGTCTTTGCCTGGTGCAGGCCAGATCCGAGCCGCAGTCCTGGAACACGCCGACGCTGAAGACGATGCGATCGCCCGACGGTGAAAGCCTGAAGCCATCCACGCCCACGGCAAAATCGGTCAGCTGGCGCGGCTGCCCGCCGGTGGCCGGCACCGCATGGAGCTGCTGGCTGCCGGATGTGTCCGACAGGAAATACACGGTCTGGCCGTCGGGCGAGAACGCCGGCGCGCTGACATTCCAGCCCTCGGGCGTGATCTGCCTGGGCGCGGCCAGATCGCCGGTGCGCAGATCGCGCAGGTACAGCGCGGTGCTGGCCTTGGTCAGCTCGGCGTTCATCACGCGCCTGGCGAACACCAGGCGCGCGCCGTCCGGCGAGAGCGTGGGCGAGGAATACCGATCCAGCTTGACCAGGTCGCGCACATCGAAGCCGCGCTCGGCAGCGGCGGCCGGCAGCACGGCGATCAGGGACAGGGCCAACCAGACGGGGCGAAACTTCATTGGCTCGAACTCCGAAAAAGGTAAAAAAGTGCTCGATGGTAGGCCGGGCACGTCAGCCGGCGCAAAGGAATGCGGTCATGGCCTGGCCGAGCCGTCATCCAGGCAACCGTGGGAGCGGCCATGGCGGCGAAGGGACATCGGCGGCAAGACCCTTTCGCCGCCATGGCCGCTCCCACCGGGCAAAAAAGCAGCCAGCGGCCGCCTTTCCTTGACACGCATGCGGCTGCTCAGGCGACCTGCTCGGCCTTCCTGCCGACCCGGTACAGCAGCCAGCCGACCAGCGCCAGGATCGCCAGGCCGACCCACTGGTTGAGCTGCAGGGCCTCGGGCAGGGCCAGCACGTCGGCCCGGGCCGAGACCACGATCGGCACGGCGATGGCAATGCCCATCAGCGCCTCGCCGGTGATCAGACCGGCGGCAAACAGCACGCCCGGGCGATGCACGCGGTCGCGGCCGTCCTCGTCATCGGCACCGATCCTGTGGAAGCGTTCGACCAGATGCGCCAGCAGGCCGCCCAGGAAGATCGGCACCATCAGTTCCAGTGGCAGATAGATGCCGATGGCCGCGGCCAGCACCGGGACGCGAAAACGCCTGCCAGTGCGCTTGAGCCATTGGTCCAGGGCGATCACCAGCGCACCGACCACTGCGCCCAGCGCAATGAAGCTCCACGGCAGCTGGCCGCCGAACAACCCACGCGCCACCGAGGCCATCAGGTTGGCCTGCGGTGCGGCCAGCGACTGGGGATGCTCGGGCGTCGGCGCGCCGATGCCGTAGGCCTGGGCCAGCAGGTTCAGCACCGGGGCCATGATCAGTGCGCACGAGAACGCGCCGATCCCCAGCATCAGCTGCTGCTTCCATGGCGTGGCCCCGACCAGATAACCGGCCTTGAGGTCCTGCAGATTGTCCCCGCCCACGGCCGCTGCGCAGCACACCACCGCGCCGATCATGATCGCCGCCACCGCGCCCAGCGGCGCCCCGCCACTGCCGACCGGGGTCAGGCCGCTCTTGCCCAGCAGCAGCACCAGCACCACCGAGGCGAACAGGATGGTGGAGATGGTGATGCCCGAGACCGGGTTGTTGGACGAACCGATCAACCCGGCCAGATAACCGGACACCGAGACGAACAGGAAGCCGGCCACGATCATGATGATCGTCATCGGGATCGAGACATGCCACTGGCCGACGATGGCCTGATACAGGCCCAGCAACGGCAGCGTGCACAGCACCAGCGCCACCAGCATCCACTTCATCGGCAGGTCGCGCTCGGTCTCGGCCACCGCCGCGCCGGCGGTGTTCCTGCGTGCGGCGGCCAGGCCGGACTTGATCCCGCCCAGCAGCGACTTGCGCAGCGAAAACAGTGTCCAGATGCCACCGATCAGCATCGCACCCACGCCCAGGTAACGCAGCTTGGCGCCCCAGATGGCGAAGGCGGCATCGGCCGGGGGCGCACCGGCAATCGAGGCGGCCAGCGCCGGATCGGTGTGCATGAAGAACGCCTGGTACAGCGGGATGGCGATGTGCCAGGACAGGACCGAGCCGGACAGCACCACGATGCCCACGTTCAGGCCCACGATGTAGCCCACGCCCAGCAGCGCCGGCGACAGGTTGGTGCCGATGAAGGCGGTGATCCTGGAACTGCCCAGATAGGCCGCCTGGGTCCAGGTGTCGGGGATCACGCGCAGGCCACTGGCCGCGGCCAGCTTGACCAGGGCGCCGATCGCGCCGGAGGCGGCCAGGATCCTCAGGCCCGGGCCGGGCGCGCCTTCACCGGCACGGTCACCGGCCTTGAGCACTTCGGCCGCGGCCTTGCCTTCGGGGAAGGGCAGCGGCTCCTCGACGATCATCGAGCGCCGCAGCGGCACCGAGAACAGCACGCCCAGCAGGCCGCCCATGCCGGCGATGCCCAGCACCCACCAGTACTTGAAGTCCGGCCAGTAGCCCATGATCACCAGTGCCGGGATGGTGAAGATCACCCCGGCGGCGATCGACGAGCCGGCCGAGGCGCCGGTCTGGACGATGTTGTTCTCCAGGATCGTGCCGCCGCCCAGCAGGCGCAGCACGCCCATCGAGACCACCGCCGCCGGAATCGCGGTGGCGATGGTCAGCCCGGCAAACAGCCCCAGGTACGCGTTGGCCGCGGCCAGCACCACCGCCAGGAAGACGGCCAGCACGATCGCGCGAAAAGTGAGCTGCCGCGGTTGGGCAACGGGCTGCTGCATGACAAGGACCTTGGGAAAGACGCAAGCCGGCAACGCTACCTGAACTGGCCCGGCCGGCAAAGTCGCGCGGACACCGCGGCCGCACCGCCAAGCAGGGCCTTGCCGCTGCGAAAGAACAAAGCCCCGCGCGTGCGGGACTCTGGTCAGTGCAACCGCCAGCCGGTCCGATCAATCAGAACGGAATGTCGTCGTCGGCGAAGTCGTCGCTTGGGGCCGGCTGCGTGGCCGGGGCCTGGCCGCGCGGGCCCTGTTGCTGGCCGCCGCCGTAGTTGCCGTCTGCGCCACCGCGCTGGCCGCCCGCGCCGCCGTATTCCTGGCGCGGCGCAGCCGAACGTTGCGGCCGCTCGCCGCCACCCGTGCCGCCACCGCCTTCACCGCGACCACCGAGCATCTGCATCTCGTTGGCGACGATGTCGGTGCTGAACTTCTCCACCCCGTCCTGGCCGGTGTACTTGTCGTAGCGCAGTTCGCCTTCGACATAGACCTGAGAGCCCTTGCGCAGGTACTCGCCGGCGATCTCGCCGAGCTTGCCGAAGAACACCACCCGGTGCCATTCGGTGCGCTCCTGGTTGTTGCCTTCCTTGTCCTTGCGCACGCTGGTGGTGGCCAGGCTGATGCGGGTCACAGCCATGCCGCCCTGCGTGTACTTGGTGTCCGGGTCATTGCCCAGATTGCCGACCAGGATGACCTTGTTGATGCCGCGTGCCATATGAGTATCCGCTCTAGCTTGGCCCGCCGATTGCGGGCATTGACATTCGATTATAGCCACCCCGGTCCGCGCCATCGGGCAACGACCCGCCCACGGGTAGGAGAATTCCCCAACGCCCGGCGCTGGCTGAACCTATAATCGCAATTCTCCTTGGAACAGCCCAGAGCGCATGTCCGCCGTCCAGCTTCCCCGCCCCGCCCTGGCGCTGGCCCAGATCCAGTCCCTCGCCGCCCCGGACATGGCGGCCATCGATGCCCTGATCCGTCGCCGCCTGGCCTCGGAGGTGGTCCTGATCAACCAGATCGCCGACCACATCATCTCCGCCGGCGGCAAGCGCCTGCGGCCGATGCTGGTAGCCCTGGCCGGACGCGCCTGCGGGGTCGATGCGACGGCCGAACACCACCAGCTGGCGGCGATCATCGAGTTCATCCACACCTCGACCCTGCTCCACGACGACGTGGTGGACCAGTCGGACCTGCGCCGCGGCCGCAGCACCGCCAACGCGCTGTGGGGCAACGCTCCCAGCGTGCTGGTCGGCGACTTCCTGTATTCGCGCAGCTTCCAGCTGATGGTCGAACTGGAGCGCATGGCGGTCATGCGCATCCTGGCCGATACCACCAACCGCATCGCCGAAGGCGAGGTCCTGCAGCTGCTGCACGTGCACAACCCCGATACCGACGAAGCGGCCTACCTGCGCGTGATCGAGCGCAAGACCGCGGTGTTGTTCGCCGCCGGCACCGAGCTGGGCGCGCTGGCTTCGGGCGCCGATCCGGCCACCCGGCAGTGCCTGTACGACTATGGCCTGCAGCTGGGTCATGCCTTCCAGATTGCCGACGATGTGCTGGACTACACCGCCGACGCGGCCGAGCTGGGCAAGAACCTGGGCGACGACCTGGCCGAGGGCAAGGCGACCCTGCCGCTGATCCATGCCATCGCCCATTCCGATCCGGCCACCGCCGCACGCCTGCGCCAGATCATCCAGGACGGCGATGGCGATGCGATGCCGGAGGTGCTGGCCGCGATCCACGCCGCCGGCAGCATCGCCTACAGCCAGCAGCGCGCAGCCGAGTACGCGCGTGCCGCCGAAGCCACGCTGGAGGGCCTGCCCGAAAACGAGGCCATCGCTGCCCTGCGCGGGCTGGCCCGCTACGCGGTCCAGCGCCAGCACTGACCAAATGGCACGGGTCAGGCGTCAGCGGCGATGGGGATTTTGCTGGTAGAGCCCCATCGCCGTCGAAGCGGCTCCGACGAAAGGCTCGGCGGGCTCAGGGACGACGCGCCAGCGCCTCGATGTCCCTGGCCTTGGGCAACAGGTCCTGCTTGGTCACCTTGAATGGGCCGATGCTCAGCATCGGCACGGCCACGATCACCGAGGAAACCACCACGATCACTGCACCGACCATGTGGGTCTCGGCCAGGCCTTCCATCGAGCGGCCGCCGAACAGGTACAGCGCCAGCGCCGAGAGGAAGAACATCACCGCGGTGATGATGGTGCGCGACAGGGTCTGGTTGATCGAACGGTTGAGCACTTCCAGCGGCTCCACGCGCAGGGACCGGAAGTTCTCGCGCACCCGGTCGAACACCACGATGATGTCGTTGATCGCAAAGCCCATCACCGACAGCAGCCCGGCCAGCACGGTCAGGTCGAACTCGCGGCCCAGCAGCGACATGTAGGCCACGGTGAGGATCAGGTCGAAGAACGCGGTCAGCGAGGCCACCACCGCGAACTTCCATTCGAAGCGGACCGCGATGTAGATCAAAAAGCCCACCAGCATGAAGATCGTCGCGTACACGCCGTTCATGGCCAGGTCCCTGCCGACCTGCGGGCCGACGAATTCGCCCGGCTGCACGGTGGCGGGGTTGGCATCGCTGGTCACCACCTTGCGCACGGCCTCGGCCACGGTGCGGCCGGCGTTCTCGTCGTTGTTGTGCTCGCCATGCGGCTGCAGCCGCACCATCACCTCGTTGGCGCTGCCGACGTTCTGCACCTGGGCGTTCTGAAAGCCGGCCTGGTCCAGGCGCGTGCGCAGCTGGTCCACGTCGACCGGCTTTTCGAAGTGCGCGCGCACCACGGTGCCGCCGGTGAATTCCAGCGCATAGTCGAAGCCCTTCAGGCCGATGATCGCCAACGAGGCCACCAGCAGCACCAGCATCACCGCCAGCACCGGGCGGCGGTGGCGCATGAAGTCGATCCTGGTGTCGTTCGGGATGAGATGCAGCGGGAACAGTTTCATGGAATGTTCTTCCTTTTTAAAAGTCCGCACATGGATGTGCGGGCTCTTGCGAGGGACTCGCATCAAATGGCAACGGAAGTGAGCTTCTTGCGGCGGCCGTAGATCAGCACCGCCAGCGCACGCGAAACGGTGATCGCGGTGAACATCGAGGCGAAGATGCCGATGATCATGGTCAGGGCGAAGCCGCGCAGCGGTCCGGTGCCGAAGGCGAACAGCGCGATGCCCACGATCAGGCCAGTGAGGTTGGCGTCCAGGATCGTGCCGCCGGCCTTGTCGTAGCCGGCGTCGATCGCTGACTTGGGCGGCATGCCGTTGCGCAGTTCCTCGCGGATGCGCTCGTTGATCAGCACGTTGGCATCCACCGACAGGCCCACCGACAGCGCCAGGCCGGCGAAACCGGGCAGGGTCATGGTCGCGTCGAACAGCGACATCACCGCCACCACGATCAGCAGGTTGAACAGCAGCGCCAGCGAGGTGATCACGCCAAACACGCGGTAGTAGATGGTGAAGAACACCAGGGTGAACAGGAACGAATACACCACCGCCTTGATGCCACGCTCGACGTTCTCCGCGCCCAGGCTGGGGCCGATCACGTACTCCTCGACAAAGCTCATGGGCGCGGCCAGCGAACCGGCGCGCAGCAGCTTGGCCAGGTTGTCGGCTTCGTCCTTGCTCAGGCCGGTGGTCTGGAAGTTCTTGCTGAAGACGCCCTGGATGGTGGACGGCGCCAGCGCCTGCTCGCTCACCCGCACGCTGCGCACTTCCTTGCCGTCAACCACCTTCACTTCCGGAATGCGCTCGATGTAGACCACCGCCATCTTCTTGCCGACATTGGCGCTGGTGAAATCGAACATGCGCTGGCCGGCCACGTTGTTCAGGGTGATGTCCACCGCGGGCTGGCCGTTCTGGTCCACCGTGGCCACGGCATTGACCATCTGCTCGCCCGAGGCCAGCACGCGCTTGTTCAGCAGCACCGGGACTCCGGGCGCATCGCGCAACTGGTAGACCTTGGCTTCCGGCGGAATGTTGCCGGTGCGCTGGGCCTCGAGCGCATCACCATCGACCACCGCGCGGAACTCGATCGTGGCGGTGGCGCCGATCAGGCGCTTGGCCGCCGCGGTGTCCTGCACGCCGGGCAGTTCGACCACGATCCGGTCGCTGCCCTGTTGCTGGATCACCGGTTCGGCCACGCCCAGCGCGTTGACCCGGTTGCGCAGGGTGGCGATGTTCTGGGCGATGGCGTCGCCGGAGATGCGGGCCAGCTCGCTTTCCGGCAGACCGATGGTGATGCGGTTGCCCTGCACCTGGTAGCTCAGTGGCGAGGCACCCACCAGCGCCCCGCTGGCACTGCTGCTGGCGCTGAGCGTGGTGGCCAGCGCCTTGCGCGCCGCAGCCACGTCCTGGCCCTGGGCCACGTTGACCACGATGGTGTTGTCAGGGCCGCGGGTGACCGAATCGACGCGGATCCTGGCGTCACGCAGTGTCACCCGGGCGTCCTCGACATAGGCCTCCACGCGCTTGTCCAGCGCCGCCTTCTGGTCCACCTGCAAGGTGAAGTGCACGCCGCCCTGCAGGTCCAGGCCACGCACCATGGGCTTGGCGCCCAGGCTGGAGAGCCAGCGCGGCACGGTGGGCGCCAGGTTCAGCGCCACGGTGTAGTCATCGCCCAGCGACTGGCGCAGCACGTCGTTGGCCTTGGCCTGCGCCTCGGGCGACGCCAGGCGCACCAGCAGGTCGCCGTCGCGGGTCTCCAGCTGCTTGGGCGTGATCTGCACGGTCGCCAGCGCCGCGGCGACCTTCTGCCGCAGCGCCTCATCGATGGCCGCGCCGCGGCTGGCGGTGATCTGGACCGAAGGATCCTGCGGATAGATGTTGGGCAGCGCGTAGACCGTGCTGAACACCAGCACCAGCACGATCAGGACATACTTCCAGCGGGGAAACTCAAGCATTGCTCAGCACCCGCGCACCTGCATCCCCAGGCGCGCTCTACGTGATGAAACCGAAAACGCCGCCTGGCCCGATGGCCATGTGGCACGGCATGAAACGCAGACGGACCGCGGCAGGCGGTCCGTCGGATACAGCCAAACGCTTAGACGGCGGACTTCAGCGTGCCCTTGGGCAGCACGTTGCCCACGGCGGCCTTCTGCACGCGGACCTTGACCCCGTCGGCGATCTCGACGGTGACGAAGTTGTCGCCGATCTCGGCCACGGTGCCGGCGATGCCGCCGGAGGTGATGATCTCGTCGCCGCGGGAAAGCTTGTCCAGGAGCGACTTGTGCTCCTTCTGGCGCTTCATCTGCGGGCGGATCATCACGAAGTACATCACCGCGATCAACACGACCGGGAAGATCAGCATGGACAACCCGCCACCCTGGGCGGGTGCGGCGCCGGCAGCCTGGGCATGGGCGGCGGGAATCAGCAAATCGAGCACGTTCATCTATCGTGGGTCCATTGGTGGGCCGAAAGCAGCCGGGGATTATGCCACGCGCTCGCACGGGCGTGGTCCGGGGTCGCGCCGCAGGTAAAACGCGCGTCTCTCCGGATCCTGCGTCACCTTGCGACCCCGGCCGGCGGCAAAGGTTCCGCAGGCAGCGCCGGGGACGCTTGTATGTCCCATGGCCATGTCGGCTTTTGCTCCTCTTCGCAAGCGCTGTCTCTTTGTCGTGTCTTTCGAGCAGGCCTGCAGCCCATCTGCCGATGTGGATGCAGTATTGCCCCTTCTCCCCGCGTTCGGGGAGAAGATGCCCGCAGGGCAGATGAGGGGGTGTTTTCGTTCGCGGCCCAACGCACCGTCGCCGGCCCCGGAACGTCGATAGGCATCGTCAGCATGTTTCCTGCGGTCTTCCCCCTCACCCCGGCCCTCTCCCCTGCAAGCGGGTGAGAGGGGCCGAACGTTGCGCCGTCGGCGCCACGCCCACGTCCCCGATGACAATCCGGTCACGCCGGGACGGGCATCCCGCGGGCCTCGTAGAACTCGGCTCGGAAGGCCTGGAACCTGCCCTGCTCGATCGCCGCGCGCATGCCGGCCATCAGCTGCTGGTAGTACCAGAGGTTGTGCAGGGTGCCCAACATCGGCGCCAGCATCTCGTTGCAGCGATCCAGGTGACGCAGATAGCTGCGGGTGAAGCCGTTGCGGCAGGCATGGCAGCCGCAGCCCGGCTCGATCGGGTCCAGGTCCTTTTCGTATCTGGCGTTGCGGATGCGCACGGTGCCGGTGGAGGTGAAGAAGTGGCCATTGCGCGCGTTGCGGGTGGGCATGACGCAGTCGAACATGTCCACCCCGCGAGCCACGCCTTCGACCAGGTCCTCCGGGCGGCCCACGCCCATCAGGTAGCGCGGCCGGTCGGCCGGCAGCTGCGGATCCAGGTGTTCGAGCATCGCGTTGCGCTGGGCCTCGGTCTCGCCCACCGCCAGCCCGCCGATGGCGTAGCCGTCGAAGCCGATCGCCTGCAGGCCGTCGGACGATTGCGTGCGCAGGTCCGGATGCACGCCGCCCTGGACGATGCCGAACAGCGCCGCGTCGTTGCCCAGGCCGTCGTGCGCATCGCGCGAGCGCTGCGCCCAGCGCAGCGACAGCGCCATGGATTTGTGCACCACGTCCTTGTCCACCGGCTGGCCATCGACGTTCACCGGCGGGCACTCGTCGAAGATCATCACGATGTCCGAATCCAGGGTCTTCTGGATCTGCATGCTTTCCTCCGGCCCCAGGAACACCCTGGCACCATCGGTGGGCGAGGCGAAGGTCACCCCGGCCTCGGTGATCTTGCGGCGATGGGCCAGCGAGAACACCTGGAACCCCCCCGAATCGGTCAGGATCGGCTTGCTCCAGCGGGCGAAGCCATGCAGGCCGCCGTGCGCCTGGATCACCTCCAGGCCCGGGCGCAAATACAGATGAAAGGTGTTACCCAGGATGATCTCGGCGCCGAGTTCGGCGATGTGTTCGGGCAGGATCCCCTTGACCGATCCATAGGTGCCCACCGGCATGAACGCCGGGGTCTGGATCGTGCCGCGCGGAAAGTGCAACTGGCCGCGGCGGGCGCGGCCATCGGCCCGGGCCAGGGCAAAGGTCATGCGGCTCATGCGCAGCGCCTGGGATCGGCCTGCGGGAACAGCAGCATCGCATCGCCATAGGAAAAGAACCGGTAACGCTGCGCCACCGCATGCGCGTAGGCCTCCAGGATGCGCTGCCTGCCGGCAAAGGCCGACACCAGCATCAGCAGCGTGCTTTCAGGCAGGTGGAAATTGGTGATCAGCGCATCGACGCTGGCGATGCGGTAGCCAGGGAAAATGAAGATGCAGGTCTCGCCGGCGAAAGGCTGCAGCTCACCATCGCGCATCGCGCTTTCGAGCGCACGCACGACCGTGGTGCCCACCGCGATCACTCGGCCGCCGGCGGCGCGGGTGCGGCGGATCTGCTGCACCAGTTTCGCCCCGACGTTGAGCCACTCGCTGTGCATGCGGTGTTCGCGCACGTCCTCCACGCGCATCGCCTGGAAGGTGCCGGCGCCCACGTGCAGGGTCACGTGGCCAAACTGCACGCCCTGCGCCTTCAGCGTGTCCAGCAGCGGCTGGTCGAAGTGCAGCCCGGCGGTCGGCGCAGCCACCGCCCCGGGCTCGCGTGCGAACACGGTCTGGTAGCGCTCGTCGTCGTCCTGGCCAGGCTCACGGGTGATGTACGGCGGCAGCGGCATGCGCCCGGCCTTGAGCAGCCAGCTGTCCAGCGCATCTTCCACATCGAAGCGCAGCTGGTAGAACTCGCCTTCGCGGCTGAGCACCTCGCAGCTGCCGCCGGCATCCAGGGCGATGTGGCCGCCGGGTTTGGGCGACTTGCTGGCGCCGATCTGCGCCTGTGCCCGGTTGTCCGGCAGCAGCCGCTCGATCAGGATCTCGACCCGCCCGCCGGTGTCCTTCTGGCCGAACAGCCGCGCCGGGATCACCCGGGTATCGTTGAACACCAGCAGGTCACCGGCGCGCAGCTGGCTGGGCAGGTCGCGCATGTACAGGTCGAGCAACGCCGCCTGGCCCGGCGGCACCACCAGCAGGCGGCTGGCCGAACGCTCGGGCAAGGGCGCCTGGGCAATCAGCTCGGGCGGCAGGTCGTAGCGGAAATCGGATTTCTTCAAGGCGGCACGCGTGAAAGGGAGCCGGGTATTGTAGGCGCACCGGCAGCTGATCGTCGCCACGCCAGCGCCAGCCGCAGCCCGGGTATCCGGGGCGATCGGCGGTGCGTCGCACGTCGATCCCGAGGCGCTGGTCGGTGCGTCCTCGCTCCCTTCGCTCGATGAGAGCGACAACGAAGACGCGCCCCCCTGCTCCATCGGCCAGCCACCGGGGGAAGACCAGCGCAGCGTCGACGCCACTTGCCGAAAGCTCCGTGCCTTCTTCACCACACAACCCCCGACAATCCACTGAAGATCACCACGGATTTCGCCGACGAGCCCAAGTTTTGTTGTTATTGATCAATTCTGTTGGCGAAAAACAGGACAGGAACGGCACCCATGGATTCTCGCGATACCCCGAAGGTGGGCGCCAAGGCGCATGCGCTGGCACAACGCCAGGGCCGCGCCATTCAACGCGGCTTGTCCGGACAACCGGATCTGCACCGCGGCGTCCACCTGGCACGCAAGGCCATCCGTCGGCTGCGGGCACTGCTGGCGCTGGTGGATGGCCGGTTCGAGCAAGTGGCGGCCATTGATCGCGCCCTGCGCAAACTCGGCGATGGCCTGTCCGCATTGCGCGATGCCCACGTTGCAGTCGAGCTCGCCCATGCCTTCGCCGCAGGGGACAACACCGACCGATGGCAGCCGATGATCTCCTACCTGGTGCAAAGGCAGGACCGGCTGGCCGCCCGACTGCTGGCACGCGACCCGGGATTCGATCGCCGCCGCGCCATCGTCAGCCGCCAGATGGCAGCGCTGGACGCTGTGGAATGGCGCCGGCTGCGCAACAAGGATCTGCGTGCTGGCCTGGAGCGGAGCCTGGCACGCCTGGCCCGTGCCGAACGGCGCGCACGCAAGGAACCTTCGGCCGAGAACCTGCACCGGTTCCGCCGCCGCGTGCGTCGGCTGCGCATGCAGCAGGAAGCCCTCCGCTCGCTGGCCCCCAACCTGGCCAAGGACCCGGCCAACACCGGCAAGGACCTGCGCTCGCTGCGCCGGCGCAGCGACCACCTCGGCCGGCGCCAGGACGTGCTGGCACTCTGCGGATTGGTTCAGCGCGCTCCCGGTATTCCCGATCGCCGGCGCCTGCTCGACCAGCTGCGCGAGCAGCTCCCTTCCTGAGCGCGCCCACCATCGCCGCCTCGCCCATGGCGCTTGCGGACGAGGACAAGATGGGGGTCCAAATCCTCAGCGCTCGAACTTGGTCGACAGTACGATCGAGGAAGTGGTCCGCTCCACCCCTTCGATCTGGCCGATCTGGTCGGTCAGCACGTCCATTTCGCCCACGGTCGGCGTGGTCCCCAGGGCGATCAGGTCGTAGGGGCCGCTGACCGAATGCAGCACCCGCACCTGCGGCATGGCGCGCAGGGCCCGGGTCACCGCCGGCATCTGCTTGGGACGCACGGTGATCATGATGTGGGCGCGGATGTGGCCGTGCTCGACCTCGTCGGCCAGGCGCACGGTGTAGCCGCTGATCACACCCTGGCGCTCCAGGCGTTCGATCCGGCTCTGCACCGTGGTGCGCGACAGGGCCAGGCGCCGGGCGATCTCGGCCACCGAGGCGCGTGCGTTCTCGCGCAGAACCGAGAGCAACAACTGGTCGGCCGCCGAAACCTTCATTTCCACCAATCCGCTCGTCATTGCGCCGAAATCTACCACCCGTTTGCGCGGATCGGCCCTGCCGAACGACGAGCTGCTTTCCCGATAATGGGGGCGAGCCCGGCGCCGCTGCGACTGCCCCGTCCGCGGCGGTCGTCGCAGCCGCCCGCCCTGCCTGCCGTTTCCTGAGGAGACCACCATGTCCGTGACCGCCCTGCTGGCCCCGCTGCGCAGCCGTGCCGGCGCCGTCCAGACCCCCGGCCTGGACCAGGCGACCCTGGAGCGGCTGGCCGCCGGCCATCCGGACCTGGGCCGGGCCATCGACGCGGCCGCCGCGCAGTTTGCCGCGCTGGAAGATGAGTTTGACGAACTCCTGGACCTGGACGAAGCCGACCAGGTGGCCGCGGTGCAGGCCGGCTATGTCAATTTCTACCCCGACGATGCAGTCAACCCGTATGTGGCCCTGGCCGCGTGCGGTCCGTGGGTGGTCAGCCTCAAGGGCGCGGTGCTGTTCGATGCCGGCGGTTACGGGATGATCGGTTTCGGCCACACCCCGCAGCCAGTGTTGGAGGCGATGGCGCGGCCGCAGGCGATGGCCAACATCATGACCCCCAGCCTGTCCCAGCTGCGCTTGGAACGCGCCCTGCGCGCCGAGATCGGGCATACCCGTGGCGGCTGCCCGTTCGCCAAGTTCATGTGCCTGAATTCGGGCTCGGAGGCGGTCGGCCTGGCCACGCGCATCGCCGATGTCAACAGCAAGCTGATGACCGACCCCGGTGCGCGCCACGCCGGCCGCACGATCAAGCGCGTGGTGGTCAAGGGCAGCTTCCACGGTCGCACCGACCGGCCGGGGCTGTATTCGGATTCCTCGCGCAAGGCCTACCAGCAGCACCTGGCCAGCTATCGCAACGAGACCTCGGTCATCGCGGTGGCGCCGTACGACGAGGCCGCGCTGCGCAAGGTGTTTGCCGATGCGCAAGCCCACGGCTGGTTCGTCGAGGCGGTGTTGCTGGAGCCGGTGATGGGCGAAGGCGACCCGGGCCGGGCGCCGCCCGCCTCCTTTTATGCGCTGGCCCGCGAACTGACCGGCGAGCACGGCAGCCTGCTGCTGGTCGATTCCATCCAGGCCGGCCTGCGTGCCCACGGGGTGCTCTCGGTGGTGGACTACCCGGGTTTCGAAGACCTGGACGCGCCGGACATGGAGACCTACTCCAAGGCACTCAACGCCGCCCAGTACCCGCTGTCGGTGCTGGCCCTGACCGAACACGCCGCCGGGCTGTACCGCAAGGGCCTCTACGGCAACACCATGACCAGCAACCCGCGGGCGCTGGAGGTGGCCTGCGCAAGCCTGGCCATGCTGACCCCGCAGGTGCGTGCCAACATCCGCAGCCGCGGCGCGCAGGCGGTGGCCAGGCTGGAACACCTCAGGGCCGAACTGGGCGGACTGATCACCAACGTACAGGGCACCGGCCTGTTGTTTTCATGCGAACTGGCGCCGCAGTTCAAGTGCTATGGCGCAGGTTCGACCGAGCAATGGCTGCGCCAGCACGGGCTCAACGTGATCCACGGCGGCGCCAACTCGCTGCGCTTCACCCCGCACTTCAATCTGGACCAAGCCGAGCTGGACCTGATGATCGACCTGGTCGGCCGGGCCCTGCGCGAGGGCCCGCGCAAGCAGGAAGCGCAGGCGGCGTGATCTCTGCACCTTCTCCCTTCGGGGGAGATGGCGCGAAGCGCCAGATGAGGGGATGGCGGCTTCGATGCAATCGCGCCCGGACTGTGGCAACTCTACCAAGCATGTTGCCAGCGGTGACCAGTGCAATGGCGAAAACGGCAGGCGACTTGTTCATCGCCAGGGCTTTCATGTTCAGCGCTCGCATGCCGGCAGTTTCAGCGCGGCCGCAATGTCGCGCCAGTCAAACGCGGACACGGCCACGTCCAGGTGCGAGGCGTAGAACACGCCCTGCGGAAAACGTGCATCGCCGCGCTCCTCCAGCCAGACGCCGTCGGTCAGGCCGGTGACGTTGCCGACGAAGGAGCCGGCGTGTTCCAGGGTCCTTCGGTCGAACAGGTGGAACACCGTGCGGTCGTCGAACTGATCGCTGGCCAGCCACCAGCCGCTGCCGTCCCGGCAACGCATCAGCGCGATGCCCTCGGCCTGGGCCTTGTAGTTGGCCGCACCGACATCGCGGCCTGCGTACTTGCCGTCCAGCGTGTATTCGCGCAGGCGAGTGCCTGTCGGGATGTGCTCCTCGGCGATCAGGAGGCGGTTGTTGGCCGCGTCGCCAAACACCGATTCGGCCACCCGGATCGCGCCGGCTTCGCTGGTATCGCCGAAGTGGCCGGCCGCGCCGGCCGTCCACCGGCCGCCCTCCCGGCGTACCTGGTAGCGACGCAAGCGCCGGTCCAGCTCGGCCAGCGGCGGAATGATCTCCTCACCGTTGGCGTTTTCGCCCAGGGTGTAGTTGTCGCTGACGATCACCTGGTAGCCTTGGCCATGCCTGCGTACCCACAGCCCATAGGGCTGAAGGAGTTCGGCGTCGCCAAAGGCCAGCAGTGGCTTGAAGTCCGGCAAGGCGAGCATCTGCACGCGATGGTTATCGCGTTCGACCACGAAGACATATTGGTCGTCCACCGTGGCGATGCCGTTGGGACGGTTCAGCTGCCCCGGTCGCGTGCCGGAACTGCCGACGCTGCGCAGGCGCTGGCCGGTATCGCCATCGTAGATGATCAGCTGGTCGGTGGACTTGGCCGTGGCCGCGACCATCAGCCTGCCATCCTGCAGCCAGCTGGCCGGCGAATCGACGTTGTCTTCGGGCGCCGCCACGCTGACCCAGGCCTCCTTCACCACCACGTGCGGAATGTCGGCCCGGTGCTGGCTGAAAAGCAGGGCCGCCTTGCCCTGCTCGTCGCCTTCCTTGCCGTGCCCGGCCTGCATGACGGGCGCCGCCGAGGGCGCCGTGGTCGAACAGGCTGCGAGCAGCAGCAGTGCGGCAAAAGGAACGCTGCGGTTGGTCACGTGGAGCATTCCCGTCCTGCCTGAGTGAAACCGGCCAATCTATGCACGACGCATGACGGTTTGGTTGCCATTGCCGGGCTCGCCATTGCTGCCGACATCGTCATGTTTCCGCCATGTCCCCCACGTAGAAAAAAGCCCGCTTAACTTTTTTTCGACGGGGCTCACACATGAAACATCACGCACTGGCCATCGGCCTCAGGCGTGCGCTCGCTTGCGCCGCACTGTTTCCCGCCAGCGCCGCCTGGTCGCAGACCACCATGCCGGACGGATCGACCCAGGCCCAGGCGAAACAGCTCGACACGCTCGTCGTGCAGGGCGAAATCGCCTACCGCAACCGCACCGATGACATCGAACCGGTGCTGAGCTACGACCTGGAATACTTCCAGCGTTTCGAACCGAACACCGTCGGCGACATGGTCAAGCGCCTGCCCAGCGCGGTGTTCATTTCGGACATCATGGAATACGACGGGGTGCGGATGCGCGGCCTGGATCCGGGCTACACCCAGGTCCTGATCAACGGCAAGAAGGTACCGGGCGCCGGCGACGACCGCTCGTTCTGGGTAGACCGCATCCCGGCAGAAATGGTCGACCACATCGAAATCCTGCGCAGCAACAGCGCCAACCGCAGCGGCGACGCCGTCGCCGGCGCGATCAACATCGTCCTGCGCGATGCCTACCTGTTCGAAGGCAGCTACGTCCGCCTGGGCGCGAACCGCTACTACGACGACGAAGTCAACCCCACCTTCGGCGCCGTGACCAGCGGCCAGGCCCTGGGTGGGCGCATCCTTGCCGGCGTCAATGTGCAGGACCGCTACAACGCCAAGATCAAGCGTTCCGACCGTTTCAACGACCCGTCGATGGAAGAGCGGGTCAGCTGGGAAGACCAGACCGAAGTCAAGGATGGCCGCGACTACTCGGGCAACATTTCCTATACCGCCGATGTCGGGCAAACCGGACGCGTCAACATCAACGGCTTCTACGTCAAGACCGATCGCGACGTGACCGAGGTTTCGCACGAGGTGGAATACGACGACCAAGACGTGATCGAATCCGACGTGCCTGGCCTGAATCCCATCAACCAGAAAAACTGGGGCATCGGCGCCGGTTACAAGTTCGACATGTCCGGCGGCACGACCGAATTTGACCTCGACCATGCCCGCTTCGAAGACGACAGCTCGGTGACCGAGGAAAAGCACGAATACGTCAATGGCCAATGGGACGCCTCCGAAGCCGAGGCCCAGTCGGTCGATGCCAGGGATACCGAAACCAGCCTCAAGGTTGCGCACAGGCGCGCGATCGGCGCCGCCACCGAACTGGAATTGGGCGTGGACTACCGCACCAAGGAGCGCGACATCGCCTACACCAACTATGCGTGGGAAGCCGAGGAGGAAGGCGACTCGGTGGTCTACGAACTGGATGGCCGCCTCGCCAGCGTGATCGAGGAAGATCGCCTGGACCCGTACATCATGTTCTCGGGCAGGGGCCAGCGCTTCTCGTGGGAAGCGGGCGTGCGCTATGAAACCACCCAGTCGGACATCACCTACAGCGAGGACGGCGAAGCGCAAGGCGCTGCCAGCAAGGACTACAACGAACTGCTGCCGTCGCTGCACCTGAAGTGGGATCTGACCGACACCGACCGGGTCAGCCTGTCCCTGGCCAGGAGCGTCAAGCGCCCGAACTTCAACGAGCTGATTCCGGCCCTGCTGGACGGCGAGTACGGCGACAACGACTACCTCGGCAATCCGCTGCTCGAGCCAGAGACCGCCGTCGGCATCGATCTGGGCTTCGAGCATCGCCTCGGCAAGCACGGTGTCATCGGCATCAACTTCTTCTACCGCGATGTGAAGGATCTGATCGAACTGGTCAACACCGGCGAGCCGAGCGAGGACGCGCTGGACGGCTACGCCGATGACATCGAGGACTACGTGGAGGAAAACGGGGTCAGCGAGGAAGACGCCATCGCTGCCAATCCATTCGACCCGGAAAGCTGGGTGTTCACCTCGGCCAACGTCGGCGACGGCAAGGTCTATGGCGTCGAATTCGACCTTTCCACCCCGCTGACCGCGTTGGGTCTGCCGAACACCGGCGTGTTCCTGAATTACTCGTACCTGGACAGCAAGGTCGACGACTTCCTGGGCGAGCGCCGCTTCAACAACCAGGCCAAGTCGGTCTACAACATCGGCTTCATCCATGACCTGCCGGATCTGGCCGCCAGCTTCGGCGTGACCTACCGCAAGCAGGGCGACGCCTACAGCCGCATCCTGGCCGAGGAAGTGACCACCAGCTACGGCGAAGACCTGGAACTGTTCGCCGAAAAACGTTTCGGCGACAGCTTCTCGATCCGCTTGAGCGCCGCCAACCTGCTGGATGCCTCGAAGGACGAGTTCATCCACAAGTTCGACAACCAGGCCGACCAGCAAGAGCGCGATTACGACGAATACGAACTGGAAACCGAAGAGGCCGGGCCACGGTACCAGGTGGTCATGCGCTGGGCGTTCTGATCGCGTCCTGCCTGCGGCACGAAGAGGCCGACCGAGCGTCGGCGTTTTCGCAAGCCGGGCCGCGCTGCCGTGCAGGCGGACATGCACGGGTGGCCGCATGGCACGCAACGGCGCGGCGGCGCGGGGCCAGCCTTAGCAAGGCACGGGACTTTGGTGCAGACTTGCCGGGTCGAGCCCTGGTAACCCTGCATGAAGCACGTCCAAGTCCGCCACCCCCTGGTCCGCCACAAGCTCGGCCTGCTGCGCGATGCGAGCCTGAGCACCAAGGGCTTCCGCGAACTGGTCACCGAGCTGGGCACGCTGCTGGCCTACGAGGCCACCGCCGACCTGCACACCGAGGTCGGGATCGTGCAGGGCTGGGCCGGCGATGTGCAGGTCCAGAAGATCGCCGGCGCCAAGATCACCCTGGTGCCGATCCTGCGCGCGGGCTTGGGCATGCTGCCCGGCGTGCTGGCGCTGATCCCGGCCGCGCGGGTCAGCGTGGTCGGCCTGCAGCGCGACGAGCAAACCCTGCAGCCGGTGCCCTACTTCGAACGCCTGACCGGCCGCCTGGAGGAGCGCGATGCACTGATCCTGGACCCGATGCTGGCCACTGGCGGCACCCTGATCGCCACCATCGACATGCTCAAGCGGGCCGGCGCGCGACGGATCAAGGGCATCTTCCTGGTCGCAGCGCCGGAGGGCCTGAAGGCACTGGAAGCGGCGCACCCGGACGTGGTGGTCTACACCGCGGCCATCGACGAGCGCCTCAACGAGAAGGGCTACATCCTGCCCGGACTGGGCGATGCCGGCGATCGGATCTTCGGCACGCGGCTGGGCTGAAGGCCGCGTGGGAGCCGCTACAGCGGCGATGGAACTTCGCAGTGAAACCCCATCGCCGCGGTCGCGGCTCCCACGGGCTTGTTACTGCGCCAGCGGCTGCGCGCGCAGCTCGGCCACTTCCTGCGCGGTGCCGAAGCGCCCCTTTTCATCGCGCGTGACCTGGGCCAGGGCGCAGTCGGTGTCGTGGGTAAAGAACAGCCGCACATCGCGTGCCAGCGCATCCTCCAGGAACGCGCGCTTCTCATCGATCAGCAGTTCGGGGTTGCGGTCGTAGCCCATCGTGATCGGCACGTGCACCCAGAAGCGCCCCGGAATCAGGTCGGCGCAGAACGCCACCCCGCCGTGCGCCATCCCATCGTTGTCGGTGTCGGCACCGACGATCTCGGCCAGCATCAGGCCCGGGGTGTGGCCATCGCTGTAGGAAAACCGCACCGCCTGGCCCAGCGCGCGGGCATGGGCGCCCTCGACGATCTCCAGCCGGCCGCTGGCTTCCAACAGACCGGGCAGTTCGGGGATGAAGCTGGCCCGGTCGCGCGGGTGTGGCGCCCTGGCCCGCTGCCAATGCCGCGCACCGACCAGGAAGGTCGCATTGGGAAACAACAGCCGCGGCCCCTGGCCCTGCGCCCACGGCGCCAGCAGCCCGCCGGCATGGTCGAAGTGCAGGTGGCTCAGCACCACCACGTCGATGTCCTGGTGCAAGAAGCCGGCTTGCGCCAGCGACTGCAGCAGCACGTGTTCGGATTCGACCACGCCGTAGCGCTGGCGCAGGTTCGGTTCGAAGAACGCGCCGATGCCGGTCTCGAACAGTACCGTCTTGCCGTTGATCGGGGTGGCCAGCAAGGCGCGGCAGGCCAGGTCGATGCGGTTGTGCTCGTCCGGCGGCGCCCACCTGGCCCACAGCGCGCGCGGCGCATTGCCGAACATCGCCCCGCCGTCGAGCTTTTGCGAATTGCCGATGATGGACCACAGTTTCATGCGATCGCTCCCGAAGACTGCAGCGCCTCCGCCAGGCGCGCGATCCCTGCGCACCCCCGATGCACGCAGGGTAACGCGCAGGCGCCGCTTGCCTGGATGATGCGTGCGCCTGCGGCCTACGGCGTGCCCGGCCGCACCAGGGCCGCGCCGACCGGGTTGCGCGGGTCGCTGCCGCCGCTGAGGGTGTTGGTCTTCCTGTCCCACTCCACGGTCTGCAGATTGCCCCACACGTGGCTGGAACCGCGCCCGCCGGCGGCAGTGTCGCCGGGCAGCTTGAGCTTGTGCCCCATCGCTTCAAGGCCCTTGGCGGTCGCCCCGTCGAAGGTGCCGCTTTCGGCCTCGATCAGGTCCGGCAGCCATTGGTGGTGGTAGCGCGGCAGCGCGGCCACCTGCTGCGCGGTCAGGCCGTCGTCATAGCCGAGGATGCCCAGCAGGACCATGGTGATGATGCGGCTGCCACCGGGCGTGCCGAGCACCGCGGACTTGTCGGCATTTTCCATGAAGGTCGGGGTCATCGAGCTCAGCGGGCGCTTGCCGGGCTTGGGCGCATTGGCCTCGTAGCCCATCACCCCAAAGGCATTGGGCGTGCCAGGTTTCAGGGCGAAGTCGTCCATCTCGTCGTTGAGTAGGACCCCGGTGCCCTTGGGGATCAGCCCCGAGCCATACAGCAGGTTGACCGTCTGGGTGGCGCCCACGCGGTTGCCCTCGGCGTCGATGATCGAAAAATGCGTGGTCTCCTCGTCTTCCAGCGGCGTCGGATTGCCCGAGAGCAGGTCGCTGGGCGTGGCCTTTTCAGGATTGATGGTCGAACGCAGGCCCAGCGCGTAATCCTTGCTCACCAGCACCTTCTGCGGAATGGTGGTGAAGTCCGGATCGCCCAGGAAAAAGGTACGGTCGCGATAGGCGCGGCGCATGGCTTCGACCGTCAGGTGCGTGCGCTGCACCGGGTCCATGCCCTTCAGGTCGTAGCCTTCCAGGATCTGCAGCATCTCGGCCAGTGCAATGCCACCGGAGGACGGCGGCGGCGCGGTGGTGATCTTCCAGCCCTTGTAGTCGAACTGGATCGGCGCACGTTCCTTGACCTGGTAGCTGGCCAGCTCGGCGGCGGTCCACTTGCCGCCGGACTGCTTGACGCCGGCCAGCAGCTTCCGGGCGGTTTCGCCCTTGTAGAAGCCGTCGCGGCCGTGTTCGGCCAGCAGGGTCAGGGTGTGCGCCAGCTCGGGCTGCCTGAAGATATCCCCGGTCTGGATCGGCCTGCCGTTGCGCAGGTAGACCTCACGCGTACCGGGATACTTCTCCATCTCCTCGCGGCGCAGGGCATAGCCCTTGGCCATGCGCTCGTAGACCGGGAAGCCCTCGCTGGCGATGCGGATGGCCGGGGCCAGCGACTGCTTGAGCGGCAGCCTGCCGTACTTGCCCGCCAATTCCACCAGTGCCGCCGGCAGGCCGGGAATCCCGGCCGACCACGGGCCGTTGATCGACCTGGACGGGTCCAGGTTGCCGGCCTTGTCCAGGAACTTGTCCGGCGAGGCCGACTCGGGCGCGGTTTCGCGCGCATCGATCATCACGTCCCTGCCGGTGCTGGCCTGGTGCAACAAAAAGAACCCGCCGCCGCCCAGGCCCGAACTGATCGGCTCGACCACGCCCAGGGTGGAAGACACCGCCACCGCCGCATCGAAGGCGTTGCCGCCCTGGGCGATGATCTCCAGGCCGGCCTCGGTGGCCAGCCTGTGCCCGGAGGCGATGGCCGTGCCAGGCGGATGCGCGGCCGGGGCCGCGGTGGAGGCCTGCTGCGCACTGGCAGCGACCGCAAGCAAAACCGTCAGGGCGACGGCAATCAGTCTCGAAAGTTTCACGCACGCTCCAAGATAAGGGCCGGACGGCGTCAACCGTCCCGCAGGCGCTGGAATTTGGCCAGCAGGTCCTCCCGGGTCTCAGGATACGCCGGGTCCGGGTCGATGCACTCGACCGGGCAGACCACCACGCATTGCGGTTCGTCATGGTGGCCGACGCATTCGGTGCAACGCGCCGGATCGATGACATAGATGTCCTGGCCCATCGAAATGGCCTGGTTGGGACAGGCCGGTTCGCACACGTCGCAGTTCACGCACAGGGAATTGATCTTGAGGGACATGCGGGCACTCGTTGCGCCGGGGCTACCGTCTTGGTGGGGGTGATGGGGGCAAGGCCCAAGCCCTTGGCCGCAGCAGTGGCCATGGCGGCGATGGATGGCTGGGAAAGGCTGATCGCCGCCATGGCGGCTCCCACTGGACCCCCTTCCGCCGGGAGCGGAGCAGGCTGCCTGCTGCGGGAAGGCAAAAGCGCTGGACCCCCGCTTTCGCGGGGATGGAGGAGGCATGCCTCCTCCGGGAGTGGCAAAGGCGTGGCCGCGGTGCGGCCACGCGCCACTTCGTCACTTGGCTTCGATGAAGACGTATTCGGCGCCGCTCGGTGCCACGGCGGCCTTGACCCGGTCGTTGTCGACCGCGGCGCCAACGAACAATACGCGTGCGCCCTTGAACGAGCCGGGTTCGGCCTTGGCGAAGGAGGCCACGATCAGGTCGGCCATTTTGGCGCTGGACGGCGAACCGAAGGCCACCATGTTGCCGGCGGTCACCCCGCGCTGGACGGCATTGCCGACCTGCTCGGCCAGGCGGTCGTACTTGCCCTGGAAATCACTGTCGGTCTCGGCCGGCAGGTAGTACATGATCGGCGAGTTGCTGATGGTGCCCATGTTGCGGCCGACCACGTCCTGCAGGTAAGGCTTCCAAGCCGCGTCTTCGGTGCCGGTCGGGGCGGTCATCGGCGTGGCTTCGGCCTGCTGCGCGGGCGCCTCTTCCTTTTTGCACGCGGCCAGGGACACGACCGACATGCCCAGGCAGGCGGCCAGCATCAGGCGGTTGGTGGACTTCATGGGTACAGCCTCCGGTTGGGATCTTTCAGGGATGTTCTGGCAGGAAACGCGGGTCGCTCAGTCGGCGTTTTCGCGCGCCTCGGACAGCGCCCGGGCCACCGAGGCCGGCACGAAGCTGGACACATCACCGCCCAGGCGCGCGACCTCGCGCACCAGGGTCGAGGAGATGAAGCCGAACTGCTCGGCCGGGGTCATGAACAGCGTTTCCACGTCGGGAATCAGGTGCCGGTTCATGCTGGCCATCTGGAATTCGTATTCGAAATCGGACACCGCGCGCAGTCCGCGCAGCAGCACCCCGCCGCCGACCTTGTGCACGAAATCGGCCAGCAGACTGTCAAACCCGGTGACTTCCACGTGCCGGTGATGGGCCACTGCCTCGCGGGCCAGGGCCACGCGTTTTTCAAGCCCCAGCGCCGGGCCCTTCTTCTGGCTGGCGGCCACCCCGATCACGATGCGCTCGAACAGCGGCGCGGCACGGTCGATCAGGTCGATGTGGCCGTTGGTGATCGGATCGAAGGTGCCCGGATAGACCGCGGTCCGGATGGGCGACACGCTCATTGAGGGATGTACCGTCGGAAAGTTCGCCGTTCAGTGTAGCAGCGGCCAGTCAGCCGGGCGCGCGGGCCAGGGTGTAGCGCACCTGTCGGGTGCTGCCCTGGCGATGGACCAGATAGCCCGGCGGCAGCGCCGGGGCCTGCGCGTGCGGGGACTCGATGTAGAGCCAGGCGCCGGGGGCCAGCAGCCGGGGAAGCCGGGCCAGCACCGTGTCCCACAGGCCGGCGGCAAATGGCGGATCAACGAAGGCGATGTCGAAGGCCGCAGCGGCCTGTTGCTCCAGCCAGGCCAGCGCGTCGGCATTGACGATCCTGGCTTGGTCGGCGGCTTTCAGTCTTGTCACCACCTGGTCCAGCTGGCGGGCCAGGCCGGGGTCGCGTTCGACCAGCACCGCGCTGTCGGCGCCGCGCGAGAGCGCCTCCAGCCCCAGTGCGCCGGTGCCTGCAAACAGGTCCAGGACCCGGGCGCCGGCCAGCTGCCCGGTCAGCCAGTTGAACAGCGTTTCGCGCACCCGGTCGCTGCTGGGGCGCAGGCCCGGCAGCGCGGGCACGGCCAGGCGGGTGTTGCGCCAACGGCCGCCGACGATGCGGACCTGGCCGGTGTCCATGGCGCTGGACGGTTGCGCGGCTGGCTTCGAGGGCGGACGGGGCATCGCGGCGCGGGCTGGATCGGGCCGCCGATGATAACGATCCGGGCGCCCTGCAGCCGCGCTGTGGAGCGGGGCCTGGCGGCCGTTCCAACCGCGGCCGCCCACCGGCGCCGCCCTTGAAAATCGCGCTTCCACCCACACCCCGAAGATCCATCGGCCGCCCTGCGGCCCGGCCAACCCACGGAGCACGAGCCCTCATGACCACTGCCACCGAAACCCACAAGGAAACATTGGGCTTCCAGACCGAGGTCAAACAGCTGCTGCAGCTGATGATCCATTCGCTGTACTCCAACAAGGAGATCTTCCTGCGCGAGCTGGTGTCCAACGCCGCCGACGCCGCCGACAAGTTGCGCTTCGAGGCGCTGACCAATCCCGGCCTGCTCGAGGGCGACGGCAGCGACCTGCGCGTGCGCATTTCCTGCGATGCCCAGGCCCGGACCATCACCATCGACGACAACGGCATCGGCATGAGCCGCGAGGAAGCCATCGCCCACCTGGGCACGATTGCCAAGTCCGGTACCGCTGATTTCCTTGCCCACCTGTCCGGCGACCAGAAGAAGGACGCCAACCTGATCGGCCAGTTCGGGGTGGGCTTCTACAGCGCCTTCATCGTCGCCGACCGGGTCGATGTCTACAGCCGCCGCGCCGGCCTGCCGGCCAGCGAAGGCGTGCACTGGTCTTCGGCGGGCCAAGGCGACTTCGAGGTGGCCACCATCGACAAGCCGCAGCGCGGCACCACCATCGTGCTGCACCTGAAGGAGGACGAAGCCGGCTTCGCCGACCCCTGGCGCCTGCGCGGCATCGTCAAGAAGTACTCCGACCACATCGCCCTGCCGGTGGAACTGCCCAGGCAGCAAGCCACCGGCGAGGATGCCGACAAGCCCGCCGAACCGGAGTGGGAAACGGTCAACCGCGCCAGCGCGCTGTGGACCCGGCCCAAGAGCGAGATCCAGGACGAGGAATACCGCGAGTTCTACAAGCACATCTCGCATGACTTCAGCGACCCGCTGGCCTGGAGCCACAACAAGGTCGAAGGCAAGCTGGAATACACCTCGCTGCTGTACGTGCCGGCGCACGCGCCGTTCGACCTGTACCACCGCGACGCGGCCAAGGGCCTGAAGCTGTACGTGCAGCGGGTCTACATCATGGACCAGGCCGACCAGTTCCTGCCGCTGTACCTGCGCTTCATCAAGGGCGTGGTCGATTCATCGGACCTGCCGCTCAACGTCTCGCGCGAGATCCTGCAGAAGGGCCCGGTGATCGATTCGATGAAGTCGGCGCTGACCAAGCGCGCCCTGGACATGCTGGAGAAGCTGGCCAAGGACAAGCCTGATCAGTACGCCACGTTCTGGAAGGAATTCGGCCAGGTGCTCAAGGAAGGCCCCTCGGAGGACTACGCCAACCGCGAGAAGATCGCCGGCCTGCTGCGCTTTGCCTCCACCAAATCCGGTACCGATGCGCAGGAGGTGGCCCTGGCCGATTACGTGGCGCGCATGGTCCAAGGCCAGGACAAGATTTACTACCTGACCGGCGAGAGCTACGCCCAGGTCAAGGACAGCCCGCACCTGGAGGTGTTCCGCAAGAAGGGCATCGAGGTGCTGCTGCTGACCGACCGCATCGACGAATGGCTGATGCAGTACCTGACCGAGTTCGACGGCAAGGCCTTCGTCGATGTCGCCCGTGGCGACCTGGACCTGGGCGCGCTGGAAAGCGAAGAGGACAAAAAGGCGCAGGAAGCTGCGGCCAAGGACAAGGAAAAGCTCATCAACCGCCTGAAGCAGGCGCTCGGGGAGGATGTGTCCGAAGTGCGCATCTCGCACCGCCTGACCGATTCGCCGGCGATCCTGGCCATCGGCGAAGGCGACATGGGCCTGCAGATGCGCCAACTGCTGGAAGCCAGCGGCCAGAAGGTGCCCGAGGCCAAGCCGGTGTTCGAGTTCAACCCGACCCATCCGCTGATCGAGCGGCTGGATGCGGAAACCGACGAGGACCGCTTCGGCGACCTGTCGCGGGTGCTGTTCGACCAGGCCGCCCTGGCCGCCGGCGACAGCCTCAAGGATCCGGCCGGCTACGTGCGCCGGCTCAACAAGCTGCTGCTGGACCTGGCGCGCTGACGCTTGAAAGCCCCCTCCCACCGGGACAGCAAGTCCCGGCTTAGGGCGGGGCGCTGGAGGCGAGGCGAGCAGGATCGGGTCGCCTATCGTTGTTGCAGGTTGGCGTGCATGCCGGGCGCCGGCCGTTTCCAACCCCGGTGTTAGCATTTCGGCCCCGGTTTCTCCCCATTCCAAGGTTGCACATGGTCAGTTTCTTCCGCCGCAAGAAGCCCGGGGACGCGCCGTCCGGTCAGGACGGCAACACCCGGCGCTACAGCGTGGAGGAGCTGGCTGCGGCCTTCCCCGAACCCCGGCCGGCCGCGCCGAAGCAGGTCGATGCAGCCGCCGCGATCGAACGGGCCAGACACGGCGCGCCCGACCAGGCGCCAGCAACGCCGCCGCGGACGCCGGACACCCAGACCTTCGCGCCGGCCGATGGCGGCCAGCCGGAGTTCGTGGTGCCGGCGCCTTCGCCACTGCGCGCAGAACCCACGCCGCTGCCAGTCTCACCAGTGGCGGCCGAGCCGGCGCCCGCTCCGGTCGCCCCCGCGCCGGCCCCGGCCGAGCCGGCTGCGCCGCCGGTCATGGCCCTCGCGCCGGAGGTGCTCCCGCAGCCGGTCGCGCCTGCCCCTGCCCCTGCCCCCGAGCCGATCGCCAGCGGCAGCCTGGGCACCGCCGAGCGCCCGGCCGCGCCGGCCGGCAAGGCCGGCTGGCGCGAACGCCTGCGCGGCAGCGTGTTCGCACGCAGCTTTGGGGGCCTGTTCTCGCGCAACCCCAGGCTTGACGAGGATCTGCTGGATGAAATCGAGACCGCGTTGATCACCGCCGATGTCGGCGTCGGCGCCACCACCGCCCTGGTCGAGGCCTTGCGCAAGCGCATGAAGGCGCGCGAGTTCGCCGATGCCAACGCGCTGCTGGCCGCGCTGCGCGCCGAGCTGATCGCGATCCTCAGGCCGGTCGCGGTGCCGCTGGTGATCGACCCCCAGGACAGGCCGTTCGTGGTCCTGACCGTGGGCGTCAACGGGGTCGGCAAGACCACCACCATCGGCAAGTTGGCCAAGCGCTTCAAGGACGACGGCTACAGCCTGATGCTGGCCGCCGGCGACACCTTCCGCGCCGCGGCAGTGGCCCAGCTGCAGGCCTGGGGCGAGCGCAACGGGGTGACCGTGGTCGCCCAGGGGCAGAACGCCGACGCGGCCTCGGTCGCCTTCGATGCGCTGCAGGCCGGCAAGGCGCGCGGCACCCAGGTCCTGATCGCCGACACCGCCGGGCGCCTGCATACCCAGACCGGGCTGATGAACGAGCTGGGCAAGATCCGCCGGGTGCTGGGCAAGCTCGATCCTGCCGCTCCGCACGAAGTGCTGATGGTGATCGACGGCACCACCGGCCAGAACGCGCTCTCGCAGCTGCGCCAGTTCCATGCCGCAGTCGGGGTGACCGGCCTGGTGGTGACCAAGCTGGACGGCACCGCCAAGGGCGGCGTGGTGTTCGCGCTGGCCCGCGAGTTCGGCATCCCGATCCGCTACGCCGGCATCGGCGAACGCCCGGAAGACCTGCGCGTGTTCGACGCCGAAGCCTTCGTTGATGCACTGCTGCCGGAGGCGCTGGGCAGCGCCTGACGCTTGAGCCCCTCTCCCGCTGGGCAGCGCTTGATGCTTGAGCCCCTCTCCCGCTGGGAGAGGGGTTGGGGTGAGGGTGCAGTACATCGCAATACCACAGCTGCGCGCAGCTTCGCCCGAACCCTCTTCCAGCACTCCGCGCCGGCTTCTCCCGCGTGCAGACGCAATAAAACCAGCACGAGCCAGCCAGCCCATCGACACCTTCGCCACCAACCTGCTGACCTGGTTCGACCAGCATGGCCGCCATGACCTGCCCTGGCAGCATCCGCGCACGCCCTACCGGGTGTGGCTGTCGGAAATCATGCTGCAGCAGACCCAGGTGCGGGTGGTGATTGGCTACTTCGAGCGCTTCGTGCAGGCCTTCCCGACCCTGCCGGATCTGGCCGCGGCCAGTTTGGACGAGGTGATGGCGCAGTGGGCCGGGCTGGGCTACTACGCCCGTGCCCGCCACCTGCATGCCGCCGCCAGGCGCTGCGTCGAACTGCATCACGGCGAGCTGCCGCGTGACTTCGATGCGCTGCACGCACTGCCCGGGGTCGGCCGCAGCACCGCCGGGGCGATCCTCTCGCAGGCCTGGAATGCGCGCGTGGCAATCATGGATGGCAACGTCAAGCGCGTGCTGTCGCGCGTGCACGGCATCGCCGGCTGGCCCGGCCTGCCGGCCATCGAAAGGCAGCTGTGGACACGGGCGATCGACCACCTGCGGCACGTGCCCGACGGGCGCCTGGCCGACTACACCCAGGCGCAGATGGATTTGGGCGCCACCCTGTGCACGCGCGCCAATCCGGCTTGCCTGCTGTGCCCGCTGTCAGGCAGCTGCGTGGCCTTCGGCCAAGGCCTCACCGAAACGCTGCCCACGCCCAAGCCCGGCAAGCCACTGCCCGAACGCCGCGCGGTGATGCTGATGGCCTTCGATGGGCAGGGCCGGGTGCTGCTGCAACGGCGCCCGCCGGTGGGCATCTGGTCGGGACTGTGGTCATTGCCGCAGGCCGATGACAGGTCCGCAGCGCGGCTCTGGTTCGACGCACACCTCACAGGTGATTTCGACCAGGCCGACGCACTGGCGCAGATCCCGCACACCTTCACCCACTACCGCCTGCACATGCAGCCGCTGCGCTGGCGGCGCCTGACGCCGCGCGCGGCGGTAGGCGACAATACCGACCTGCGCTGGGTCGCACCCGGCGAACTGGCGACGCTGGGCCTGCCTGCGCCGATCCGCAAACTCCTGGATGCCTGACATGCCCCGCACCGTGTTCTGCCAGTACGAGAAAAAAGAAGCCCAAGGCCTGGACTACGTGCCCTACCCGGGCGAGCTGGGACAGCAGATCTTCCAGCATGTCGGCAAGGCCGGCTGGACCGCCTGGCTGGCGCACCAGACCATGCTGATCAACGAAAACCGCCTGTCCCCGCGCACGCCCAAGGACCGCGCTTTCCTGGAAAGCGAACTGCGCAAGTTCCTGTTTGGCGAAGGCGCCGACAAGCCAGCTGGCTACGTCGCTCCGCCTGAGGAGCGCTGATTTCAGCGATCGGTGGGCACCGCGTCGCGCTCGGCCGTGCGCGCCTGGCGCAAGGCCTTCTCGGACGCACGGATCGCCTGGGTGTCGAGCGGGCGGATCGTCTCGATCCGGCAGGTGAGGTTGAACCCGGGCGGCCGGTCGAGGGTCTTCACCCGGTCCAGCCCGGCCGACACCTGCCCCAGCAGGTTGGTGATCAGGATCGTGGAGGCTCTGTCCAGCCCGTTGCAGCCGCCACCGCCAAATTCGAGCAGGTAAGCCTCATTGGGCTTGGTCCACACCGCCAGCGCCTCATCACCCAGCGCCGTCCAGCCGGTGAGCTGGCGCGAATAGCGGAAATCGCGCTGCGGCTGGCCGGCGTGCTCGCGATACAGCGCCAGGCGCTGCTGATCGCTCAGGCCGGTGGTGGCACAGCTGGCCAGCGCCGCCGCACAGACCGCGGCGGCAAAGGTCAATGGGATCGAACCAGGCATGGCGAAGACTCCTGTGCATCTGGGCGCCGGGAAAGCCATCACACGCGTGTGTGAGGCAAGCGCCCGTGAGGACGCGCCTTCAGTTTTCCATGTCCGGCGCCGGCTGCGCCGCGCGCTCGGTGGACCTGGCCTCGCGCAGCTGCTTCTGCGCCTGGCGCAGCGCCTTGACGTCCAGTGGCCGGATCGTGTCGATCCGACAGGGCATGCGGAAGCGGCTGGGCGGCCCGCCCAGCACCAGGACCTGGTCGAACTTGGCGTAGACCCGGCTGCCCTGGCTGGTCACGGTGATGGCCGGTGCCACGTCAAGGTCCAGGCAGCGGCCCGGCAGCTCCAGCAGGAACGCCTCGCTCGGCTTGGTCCACACCGCCAGCGCAGTGTCGCCCAGCGGCACCCAGCCGCTGAGCTGACCGAACAGCGTGAAACTCTTGACCGGCTCGCCGGCGTGAGACCGGTACAGGGCCAGTTCCTGGGCATCGCTCAGCCCGGTGCTTGCGCAGCCGCCCGCAAGCAGGGCCAGCAAGGTCGCGGCGGCAGCGAAGCAGAGGCGGGCCTTGCGCTGCATGGGCGTGGCCTCGGGCAAGGCGCCACCGCGGGGAAGTCGGCGATGCAGCGCCGCTTGCACGGTGATCCGCACGGGATTCACCCCAGATCGGCGAGCTGCTTCTGCGCGTTGCGCAGACCCTTGACATCCAGCGGCCTGATGGCCTGGATACGGCATCGCTTGACCGCCTTGTCTCCCGTGCGCTGAACCAGGATGTCGTTGAAACCCACCTGCACGCGGTCGCGCTCGGTGGTCATTGACAGCGAAGGCGACCATTCCAGATCCAGGCATCCTTGAGAGACATCAAGCAGGAATGCCGTATCCGGCCTGGTCCAGACGGCAACCCCGGAGTCACCGACGGTTTCCCACTGGCGGATCCGGCCAAAGTAGCGAAAGCTCTTGACTGGCTCGCCCGCATGGGCGCGGTACAGCGACTGATCCTGCTGGTTGGTCAGTCGCGGTGCATTGCTTGCACATCCGGCAACCGCCAAGGCAGCAACAATGGCCAAGACATGAGGTTGACGTGTGATTGGCATGGCACTTCCTTATGAAAGCCGAGACCACCCCGGCAGGCCGATCATGCCCCCGAAGGGTGGCGGTCGCCCGGCGCGCCCAAGCGAGCATTCAGTCAGGACTTAGGCTTGCCGGATCGGGTCTGCGTCCGTATCATGCCGCCCTCGCTTCGGCTCGGCCGCAAGTGCGGCAACGGCCGGGTAGCTCAGTCGGTAGAGCAAGGGATTGAAAATCCCTGTGTCGGGGGTTCGATTCCCTCCCCGGCCACCACCCTGGTGGCGATCTAAAGCGTTATGAACCAAGGCCTTGCAGAGATGCAGGGCTTTTTTCATCACGGCGGCAAACAGAAGAACCTGCCAAAGCTCAAACCGTTGACCATGGTGCCCAGCCCCAGGCAAAAAACGCCTCATGCATGGATCGACTGGCCAAGTCCTGGCCGGCTCGCAGTCCATTTCCATTAAGCTGGTCGCTGGTTTCGGAAACGCCGGATTCATCGATGCGCCTGCCCGTTGGCCTGCTGGCCCTGCTGCTGGTTGCCCCTTGCACCCCGTCCTTGGCCGCCCAGCCGGTGAGCTCGGTGCCGGCGCTGGACGTGTCGCGCTACGCCGGGCAATGGCACGAAATCGCGCGCCTGCCCAATCGTTTCCAGAAAGACTGCGCGCGCGACATCACCGCCAGCTACACCCTGCGCCGGGACGGCCACCTGGGCGTGCGCAACGCCTGCATTGACAAGGATGGCCAAGCGATCGTGGCCGACGGCGAGGCGCGGCCGGTCAAGGGCCACCCGGGGCAGCTGGAGGTGCGCTTCGCCCCGCACTGGCTGGCGTGGCTGCCGCTGGTGTGGGCCGACTACTGGGTGATCGACCTGGACCCGGATTACACCTGGGCGGTGGTGGGCGAACCGGGCCGCGACTATTTCTGGATCCTGGCGCGCGAGCCGTCGATGGATCGGGCGTTGTTCGAAGGCCTCAAGCTGCGCGCCACCCAGATGGGCTACGACCTGTCTGGCCTGGTGGTGACCGCGCCACTGCGCTGAAGGCCTGGCCGGCCGTTGTATCCTCGCCCGTCCTTGGGCCTTGCTGGATTTCAAGCCATGCCGCCTCGCCTGTTGCTGTTACTCCTGTCATGCACCCTGCTGCTGGTCGCCTGCAGCCACGGCAACATCAAGCGGGTGTCCAAACCTGCCGTGAGCCTGCAGCAGGTCAGCGTGGCCAGCGACGGCCGCTGGACGGTGGAGCTGCGCCTGCAGAACTACAGCACCGTCTCGATGATGTACGACGCGGTCGACCTGCAGGTCACGGTCGAAGGGCAGCCTGCCGGCACCCTGGCCGGCAGGCCGGGCTTCTCGATCGGTCCCGGCGCTGCCGATGTGGTAACGCTTGACCTGACGCCCACGCCAACCGCGCGCATGGCCGTGGCCAATGCCCTGGCGGGCAGCGGCATGCTCGGCTACGCCCTCAAGGGCAAGGTCACGGTGACGCCGGTGGAGGGCGCGCAACGCAGCTTCGAGATCGACATGCACAGCACCCTGAGCCCAGCGCCGGGGCTGACCGGGGTCCTGCGCTGAGAGGCTGAGCGCAGCGGCGGCCGGGCCTTTTTCCATCTGCCTAGGAGTCTGTCGGGCTTTGGCGGTCGAGGCGAAAATTCGGCTGCGCGAGGACAGATTTTCGGCGATTCGCCGCCCCATAGTGGTTCTATGGGGCAAGAAGCGACGGAAATATGGACCGCACAGCCGGATTTGCAGCCCGGCCGGCCAAAGTCCGACAGGCTCCTAGGATGCGCGCATCGGACCCGGGCGCCACGGCGGTGTCCTCATCGTTTCCATACGCCGTAGTATCCTCGCCCGTTCGGCGGGCCGGCAGGCGGCCTGCAAGGTGACAAGAGCATCCGCATGAGCAGCTACCGCGCCCCTTTGAAAGACCTCCGCTTCGCCCTGAACGACGTGCTGAACGTCGCACCCCTGTTTGCCCGCCTGGGCTTCGCCGATGCCACGCCGGACCTGGTCGATGCGGTCCTGGAGGAGGCTGGCCGCTTCACCACCACCGTCCTGGCCCCGCTCAACCGGGTTGGCGACGAGATCGGCTGCACGCTGGACACCGCCACCGGTGAGGTCACCACCCCGCCCGGCTTCAAGCAGGCCTACGCCCAGTTCGCCGAAGGCGGCTGGACCGGGCTGACCGCGCCGACCGAGTTCGGCGGCCAGGGCCTGCCGCACACCGTCGGCGTGCCGCTGGGCGAGATGGTCAATGCCGCCAACCTGGCCTGGGGCAACTTCCCGCTGCTCTCGCACGGGGCGATCGAGGCACTGAAGTTCCACGGCCAGGCGTGGCAGCAGGAGGTCTTCCTCAAGCCGCTGGTGGAAGGCCGCTGGACCGGCACCATGTGCCTGACCGAGCCGCATTGCGGCACCGACCTGGGCCTGCTGCGGACCCGCGCCGAGCCGGTCGGCGAGGACACCTACACCATCACCGGCACCAAGATCTTCATCACCGCCGGCGAGCACGACCTGGTCGACAACATCGTCCACCTGGTGCTGGCCAAGCTGCCCGACGCACCGCCGGGACCCAAGGGCATCTCGCTGTTCGTCGTGCCCAAGTTCCAGGTCGCCCGCGATGGCAGCGTCGGTGCGCGCAACGCCCTGCGCTGCGGCTCGATCGAACACAAGATGGGCATCAAGGGCTCGGTCACCTGCGTGATGAACTTCGACGGCGCACAGGGCTACCTGGTCGGCCAGCCGCACAAGGGCCTACAGGCCATGTTCACCATGATGAACACCGCGCGTCTGGGCGTGGGCCTGCAGGGCATCGGCCTGTCCGAGCGCGCCTACCAGAACGCGCTGGTCTATGCACGCGAGCGCCTGCAGTCCCGTTCCCTGTCCGGCGCCAAGTTCCCCGACAAGGCGGCCGATCCGATCATCGTCCACCCCGACGTGCGGCGCATGCTGCTGTCGATCAAGTCCTTGACCGAAGGCGCGCGCCTGCTGGCCCTGCACGCCGGCACCCTGATCGATATCGCCCACCACGCCGATGACGCTGCCGAGCGCGAGCAGGCCGACACACTGGTGAGCTTCCTCACTCCGATCTCCAAGGCCTGCCAGACCGAGTGGAGCATCGAGAACACCTACAACGCGCTGCAGTGCTTCGGCGGCCACGGCTACATCCACGAGCACGGCATGGAGCAGCTGGCCCGCGACGCGCGCATCACCACCCTTTACGAAGGCACCACCGGCATCCAGTCGCTGGACCTGATCGGCCGCAAGACCGCCGCCAGCGGTGCGGCCGGGCTGAAGCTGTTCCTGGGCCTGATCGAGCAGTTCGCCAGCGCCCATCAAGGCGATGCCACGGCAGCCGAATTCATCGCCCCGCTGCGCGAAAAAGCCGCCGAATGGGGGGAGCTGACCAAGACCGTGCTGCAACGGGCGGCGAGCAACCCGGAGGAATTGGGCGCGGCCAGCACCGATTACCTGTTCTATTCCGGCTACGTGGTACTGGCGTACTGGTGGGCACGCAGCGTGGTGGCCGCGCAGGCCTCCGGTCACCAGGCGGCGTTCAAGCAGGCCAAGCTGGAAACGGCCCGCTTCTACTTTGCCCGGATCCTGCCGCGCACGCTGGCCCATGCCGCGGCGATCCGCTCCGGCGCCGAGCCGCTGATGGCCATGGACGCCGACCGCTTCGACGCATGAGGCACGCGCAGGGCTGGCCACCGTGCCGGCCGGTCCTGCGCAGTTGCGTCGCCGTCGCGGGTCACGGGCGCACCGGCCGCGGCAGCAGAAGCCTTGAACTTCGAGCCTTTGCCGAGACCGTGCAACCCAGTACACAATTGGTCACCCATCAGGTATACCCTGTTCCCCCGATGGAAGCAGACCCTGCTCAGCTTCATTCGGATGACTCCGGAAACCCGGCACTGTTCGACAGTGCCACTCCGGACGGACAGTTGCTCGCCGATTCTGTCGTCAGTTCAATTTCGCCCCTGATTCGTCCTGGCAGCGTGCGCTTTTTGTCGCTGGACGCGCATGGCCGCGTGCTGGACTGGATCAACTGGCAGGACGCGACCTGCCTGTATGCGCGCGATGCGGTCGCCTGGACCCTGGGTGATCCCTGCCTGACCGTGCGCGGCGGCACTAACCGCCTGACCGGCCAGCAGAGTTTCATCGAGCTGCATCCGATCGTGGCCTCGCGCGGACATGCGCGCGCGGCCGGGCTGTCACCGACGCCGTCGCTGACCAACCAGGCGCTGTTCGCCCGCGATGACCACCTGTGCCTGTACTGCGGCCAGCAGTTCTCGCGCCAGCTGTTGACCCGTGACCACGTGCTGCCGGTGTCCAAGGGCGGGCGCGACACCTGGGAAAACGTGGTCAGCGCCTGTTTCCACTGCAACTCGCGCAAGGCCAACCGCACCCCGCAACAGGCGCACATGCCGCTGCTGGCCGTGCCCTACCGGCCGAGCTGGATCGAGCACCTGATCCTGTCCAACCGCAACATCCTGGCCGACCAGATGGCCTTCCTGAAGACCCACCTGCCCAAGCGCTCGCGGCTTTCGGCCTGAGCCGGCACCGGTTGGCTTCACATCACCCCGACCTTGGGTGATCCCAGACTGAATCCCCTTGCTTGCCCCTCCTTGTCCACGGGAGGAAAATGCGCAACTGCATTGCCGACCGCCACGATGATCGACTCCTCCCGCTATCCCCGTCTTTCAAGGATCGAAAACCCGGCCGACCTGCGCCGTTTCGAAGAGGCCGAGCTGACCGCCATCGCCGATGAACTGCGCGCCTACCTGATCGAATCGGTCGGCCGCAGCGGCGGGCATTTCGCCGCCGGCCTGGGGGTGATCGAGCTCACCGTCGCCCTGCACTACCTTTACGACACGCCCAATGACCGCCTGGTCTGGGACGTGGGTCACCAGACCTATCCGCACAAGATCCTCACCGGCCGCCGCGATGCGATCCACACGGTCAAGCAGGCCGGGGGCGTGGCGCCGTTCCCCAAGCGCGAGGAATCCGAATACGACACCTTCGGGGTGGGCCATTCGTCCACCTCGATCTCGGCCGCGCTGGGCATGGCCATTGCCAACGCGCAGCTGGGCAACGGGCGGCGCACGGTGGCGGTGATCGGCGACGGCGCGATGACCGCCGGCATGGCCTTCGAGGCGCTCAACCACGCCGGTGGCATGGAAGACGAGCCGGACCTGCTGGTGGTGCTCAACGACAACCAGATGTCGATCTCCGAGAACGTCGGCGCATTGACCCAGATGCTGGGCCGGATGAGCTCCTCCCGGACCCTCAACGCGCTGCGCGAAGGCGGCAAGAAGCTGCTGGGCGACAAGCGCAAGCCGCCGGCGCGCTTCATGCGTCGCTGGGAAGAACACTGGAAGGGCATGTTCGTGCCGTCCACGCTGTTCGAGCAGATGGGCTTCCACTACACCGGCCCGATCGACGGCCACGACGTGCCGGCGCTGGTCGGCGCGCTCAAGACCCTCAAGGGCCTGAAGGGCCCGCAGCTGCTGCACGTGATCACCACCAAGGGCAAGGGCTACCAGCTGGCCGAAGGCGACCAGATCGGCTATCACGCGGTGGGGCCGTTCGACCCGCTCAAGGGCCTGCCCGTCAAGGCTGTCACGGCAGCCAGAAAACCCACCTACACCGACGTCTTCAGCGACTGGCTGTGCGACATGGCCGCGGCCGATCCGCTGCTGATGGGCATCACCCCGGCCATGCGCGAAGGCTCGGGCCTGGTGCGCTTTTCCAGGGAATTCCCCAGGCGCTACTTCGATGTGGCGATCGCCGAGCAGCATGCGGTGACCCTGGCCGCCGGCATGGCCTGCGAGGGTGCCAAGCCGGTGGTGGCGATCTATTCGACCTTCCTGCAGCGCGCCTACGACCAGCTGGTGCACGACGTGGCGATCCAGGACCTGGACGTGCTGTTCGCGATCGATCGCGGCGGCGTGGTCGGACCCGACGGCGCCACCCACGCAGGCAACCTGGATCTGAGCTTCCTGCGCTGTGTGCCCAACATGCTGGTGATGGCCCCTGCCGACGAAAACGAATGCCGGCAGATGCTCTCCACCGGCTTTGGCCACCGCGGCCCGGCCGCGGTGCGCTATCCGCGCGGCACCGGCCCCGGGGTGGCCATCGATCCGTCGCTGGAGACGCTGCCGATCGGCAAGGCGCAGCTGCGCCGGCGTGGCAAGCAGGTCGCATTGCTGGCATTCGGTGCGATCGTGCCGGCGGCCGAGCAGGTCGCCTGCGAGCTGGGCCTGACCGTGGTCAACATGCGCTTCGTCAAGCCGCTGGACCGCGAGCTGGTGCTGGAACTGGCCCGCAGCCACGCTGGACTTGTGACCCTGGAAGACAACGTGGTGGCCGGCGGCGCCGGCGCGGGCGTGGCCGAACTGCTCAGCGCCGAAGGCCTGGCCGTGCCGATCCTGCACCTGGGCCTGCCCGATGCCTTCCAGCATCACGCCAGCCGCGAACAGCTACTGGCCGAAGCCGGCCTGGATGCGCCTGGCATCCGCGCCGCGGTGCTGGCGCGCTGGCCGCAACTGCAGGTCGGCCACGTCCCGCTGACCGCCGCGGGCTGAGCGCCATCAAGTCAGGCGCAGGCCTGCGCCTGCCGGCGATTCAATCCTCGCCCGGTGCCTGGACGGTGTAGCCGCGCGCCCTGAGCGCGTCCATCAGGTTGCCGGGCCCCAGCACCAGACCGATGGGCAGCAGGCCAAAGCTGCTGGCGTTGCTGACCAGCGCAGCCTCGGCCTTGTCCAGCCACAGGTCCAGCGACTGCTGGCGCAGGTTGCCCATGCCCAAGTTGCGCGCCAGGGTGCTTTCGCTGAGCGCGGCCTGGCAGGCCGCGTACTGGCTGGTCTGCGGGCTGTGGCGCAGCAGCTCCACGTCGCCCACCGACCAGGCGTTGGCCTGTTCGCGCATGGTGTCGATCTCGCGCTCGATCACCTCCAGCGTGCGCACAAAGCAGGTCTGGTCCTCCAGGCTGGTGCGCTGGAATTCCTTGATCGCCGCCTTGGGATCCTCAAGCCGCACGGTGCTGGTGGCCGGGGTGATGGTGAGCCTGGCGCGCTTGGCCAGCTTTTCGACCCGCTCGCGCACCGGATTGTCCAGGGTCAGCCCGGAACGCTTGATCGCCGCGGTGTAGAGCTCGAGCGCGGCAAAGATCGGGCGCCATTGCTCCACGCTGCGGTCGCCGCCGATGTAGCGCGCCTTGAGCACGGTCCAGCGCGCGTACGCATCGGCCGGCACCAGCTCCTGCAGCGTCTTGCCATCGGGATTCTTGCGCGCCTTCAGCAGCGCCGGGATCAGGAACAGGTTGCGGAACAGGCCTCGCCCGGTGTCCACCGACAACGTCGGCGGCAACAGCAGTTCCTGCGAGCCGGCGATGGCCAGCTCCACCTCCTGTGAGTGCCACTCCATCTTTCTGGGCAGTGGCGAGAGCGTCCCCAGCACCCACAGCACGTGGCCATCGCGGCTGACCTTCCAAAGGCCGGGCCCGGGATGGGTACCGGAGACGGTCATCGGCGCCAGCTCGGTGATCGGCGGCGGCGCGCCAGGGGCCTGCTGCTGGGCCAGGGCGGGCCCTGCCAGGCACACCAGGCTCCATGCCACCGCCACGATCCATCCATGCATCCGCTTTTTACCGTGCAGATTCGAAGCGCCCGTCCTCAGCGGCTCGGCTGCACCATGCAAAGAGCCCCACATCCGCGCGTTCATCCTGCCTCACCCGCGCCCAGCGCGGCCAGCTGCCCGGCCACCTGTGGGGCAGCATCGAGCAGGGCGAAGCCTTCCCACACGAATCCCGGCGCCACCGTGCACGCCACCAGCGCAAACGGCGCGTCGGTCCAGGCGCGCTGCCACAGCTCCGCGCGCACCACGTGCAGCATCATGCCCGGCTGGTGCGCCGCTTCGCCCAGCGTGACCAGAGCCAGTTCACCCGTGGCCGGATCGTAGGTCTGCAAGCGCAGCGCACCGCCGTCTTGCCAATGCCAGGCTTCATCGGCGTCCACCCGATGCCAGCGGCTGCATTCGCCGTGGCGCAACAGAAACTGGATGGCCGTCATTGCCGGGCGCCAGGCGCCGCGATGCTGCACGACCACATCCGATGCATGGATGCGGCGGTAATGGCCGCCTTCCGGGTGCGGGGCCAGGGCGAGCGAGTCAATGAGCTGATCGGCGAACTCCGTCATGGCGGCATCGTACCAATCCACTGCAAACGCTGAATTGCCCGGTCGCAGGATGCGGGCGTGAAAAACGCGGCAGCCTTGCCAGGCCTCGAGCGCCACATCTGGCCATACGGCAGCGCGCTATCGGGCCGCGCCATGGTGTCGTCGATTCGTTGGCGAACCATGCGTATCGCCGGGGTCGGGCGCTGGGTGGTGCCGCCGGCATTGCGCAGCCTGTGCGACGCGCGGCTGCGGCGCGGACTAGCCGGCGCGTTGCGGCACAGCGCTCTGCTGCTGCCGATTGCGCAGGCACACGCCGAAGAACGTCAACAGGTCCACCGAATAGCGCTTGAGCAACCGGCGCGGCTCGTGCAGCAGGCGGAACGCCCATTCCATGTGGATGCGCTGGACCCATGCCGGCGCACGACGGGCATTGCCGGACAGGAAATCAAACAGCGCACCGACACCAAAGGCCAGTGGCACCTGCAGCTGGGCGCTGTGTTCCAGGATCCAGCGTTCCTGCACCGGATTGCCCAGCGCCACCAGCAGCACGTCGGGCTGCGCGCGATTGATGCTGCGCACCAGGTCGGCTCCTTCACTGCGCATCTGGCCATAACCGTCGCAGATGCCGACTACGTCCTGGCCGTAGCTGCCTTCCAGCTTTGCCGCCGCCGCGGCCGCCACACCGGGCTTGGCGCCCAGCAGGAAGAACCGCAGCGGACGCACGCTGCGCTCGCACAGGCTGGGGATGAGGTCGGTGCCGTTGAGGTTGGCCGCGAACCGCTTGCGATGGATCAGCATCGCCGCCAGGTCCAGGCCGATGCCGTCGTTGACGATGGTCACCGATGGATCCTGCAGCGCCTGGCGCAATGGCCGGCACTGGACCACGAAATTGGTATTGGCGAAGAACACGTTGCGCCGCTCGCGCAGCGCGACCGTCTTGAGCAGTGCATCGGTGAAGGGCGCAAGCTCGGTGCTGGCGATTGGGTAACCCCCCAGCCAGATCGGATCGCCCTGCAGGGTGATGTCCTGGGAATGTCCGGAGAAAACAAGCATCAGCTCACCACAGGTCGTAAGGGAAAGTATCCATCAAGCCGCGCTGGATCGACGCCAGGTCGAAACGGCCATTGCCGCCGATGTCCAGACATTCTTCCACCGAATTTCCCGAGCGCCACTGCATCCGCCCGGTGCCTGCATAGTAGTCATCGTACTTGAAACGATCTTCGCCGTTGCCCCAGTCCAGGTACACCGCGGGAATGCCATAGGCCTCGGCCAGGATCACGCCGTGCAGCGAGCTGCTGACCACGTACTCGGCCTCCAGCAGCTGACTGACGAAAGCGGCCGGCTCGATCCGCGGCGATACCAAACGATCTTCGTAGCCGCGGTACTTGTCCAGCGGCTCGTTGAAGTGTGGCACCACCACGTAGGGCTTCCTGGGTGCGCCGCTGCGCAGCAGATCGGCATTGAACAACCGTGGCATCAGCAGCGCCGGGTCGCCGTACACCGGCGGTGCAGGAATGCCCATGCTGCCCAGGACCTCGCGCGTCCCGGGTCCGCGCACCGCGCGCACGTCCAGGGCCGTGAACCGGTGCGCGCTCGCAGGGATCTTTCCGTTGATGCCCGTGCCCCACACCACTTCGCCACCGGTGGCGAAATGCAGGACCGAACCGATGCACAGCAGGCGCGGCGTCCCGGGCCGTTTGCGCAACAGGTTGGTGTCCTGCAGCGCCAGAATCGAGGACACCAGGACCTTGGACAGGTGGTCACCCACGTTGACCGAACCATCCTTGGGCTTCCACCAGAACAGCGACTTGCGTTCCTGGCGCTCCACGATACCTTCGATCAACGGCATAACTGACAGCTCCTCGCGTCCTGGCCTACCCAAGGCGTACGTAGAAAATGAAAAAAAACGGAAGTTTCCCGACAAGGCGGCGATGACAGTTGCCGTTACCGTTCCAGATGCGTTTCCGGATAGCGTTCCGGCTCCAGCAGGCGATCGGTGGTCTGCGGCCAGTCCAGGCACTGTCGAGAGCGCACATGCGGTGCATCCAGCGCCCTCTGGATGGCCACGCGGATCGATTCGGCGTCACCGGGCGTATAGCCAAAGCGCGAGGCGTAGCTGCCGACCACCGCATGCGGGCACACCGCCGGCAGGCCGAAGAAGTCGTACTGCAGCAGCTTCATCGAACTGTCGGCCAGGTAGGCCGGCACCTGCTCGGACGAGTACGGCGCGATGCCGAAGCGCGCGTGCTTGATGTAGCCGATCACGTCGGCATGCTTCATTTCGCCGTAGACCTTGACGTTCTCGCCATAGCCGGGCATCGCGCCGCGGCCCGAGCCGATCACATGAAAGGTCACCTCCGGGAAGGCCCGGCTGGCCAGCACGATGAACTCCGGATCGAACAGCATCGACCCCACCGAGACCGCGTGGATGCCGGTGCCCGGATAAGGCGACGGATCACCCATGTCCTGCAGGCCCGGATCGACACCGTGGCCGACGTGGTAGACGTTGTGCCTACTGTTGATCTCATCGGCCATCACCGGCGAGACCAGCGCAATGGCATCCAGGCAGCCGCAGACATCGTCGAACTCGCGCGCGATGAACTCGGCCACCTCGATCGTGCTCAGCCCGTCCGATGCCCGGTACACCAGCCGAGCATCGGGATTCAGACGCTTGGCCAGGCGGATGAAGGCCACCGCCGCGCCGCTTTCCACCACGATCACGTCGGACTCGCGGATCCAGCGTTTCAGCAGCTCGGGCGGATGCTTGGCATACATGCGGAACATCGCGTTCTCCACCGGCCGCAACCAGCGGCGGCGGGTGTTGAACGGATGGACCAGCGTGCGCCACAGGTAGCACTCCACGCCCTTGTGCTTGACCACGGTGTTGGCCGTGCCGTCCAGCGGCAGGCGCATGTCTTGCTTCCATCGCGACAGGCGACTGTAGCGCAGCGAGAAGAACCGCGTGGTGCCGCGCTTGACCAACTCATCGGTGATGAAGTGGATATTGGCCCGGCGCGGCGTGCGGTAGTCGTGGGCCGACAGCACCAGGTAGCGCAACTTGCTGCGTGGGAACGGGCGCGAAGCCGCGCCCGGTGGTGCAACCGGCATTTCGGTAACTGCGGGGGATTCAGAAACCGACATAAAGCGTGTCCTCGTCAGGAGCAGGTCGTGGGGGCGGACATGGCAAAGCGCACGCGGATATGACCATCACCACGCGTGCGTTGGGTGACCCAGGACAGAATCGATTGCATGATCGATCGCATGAGCGTGGAGCCAGAAAACGCGGGGGGATGGCGCCAACGATGCCCCCCTTCGATGAAGGCAGGAATCGCCTTGGCAGGATGCTGTTTTCCCGGTATCCAGAGCGTGACCGCGCGCACTGATATGAATCTGCGCGTGAATCGATGCATGCCGCTGTTCAGCAACATCATCCACTCGCATCAACCGCGCCGACGCAACAATTCCCTGCTGTGCATGATGGTCTGCACGTCACGGCGAAAAGCCGGCCACAACAGGCACACCATGCCGAAGGCCAGCAGGATGGCGGGCGCGCCGATGACCAGCTCCATGACCGGCGTGTGTGCCCACTGGCGCGCTGCCGCCCAGGACACCAGCGCACACACGCCATAGCCGAGAATGGCGCGCAGGCCGTTGTTGAACATCGCCGCGCCCGGCGCCTTGCCGACACGCGAAACCCATACCGTCGACAGCGGCCAGATCAGCGCCAGGCCTGATGCGTAGCCTGCGGCCACGCCCAGGGCACCCCACTGCGAGCCGCCGAAGATGCAGGCAATGATCAGCACGCGCGCCACCACCGAGTAGGTCAGCTGGGCGCGCGCCAGGCCTTGTGACAGGAACACCCAGTACGAGGCGTAAGCGACCACCTGGAAGATGCCACCCACGCTCAGGATCTGGAAGATGGGCACCGCAGGCTGCCACTTTTCCCCCAGGAACAGCACGATCAGCGGATGCGCCTGCGCGCAGGCAAAGGCGAAGATCGCCGTCACGATATGCACCATCACCGTCTGCCCGCGCAGCAGGAAGGCGGCATAGCGTGGCGGTTCGTCCTGCAGCTTGGACAGCACCGGCAGGGCCACGGTGGTGGCCGGCGCGTTGATCTGGTTCAACGGCATCATCAGCAGCTGGAAGGCGCGGTTGTACAGACCCAGCGCCTCGGCGCCGGTGCGATAACCGATCACCACCTGACCGATGTTCTGGCTGACATAGCCCAGCATCTGCGCGGCCATCAGGTTGCCGCCGAACATCAGGAAATTGCGCATCGGCACGCCACGACGCGGGCGCCCGGGCAGCCAGCGTGACGCCATGGCCGAGATCACCAGGCCCACGCTGGAACCCACCACCTGCTGGATCACCAGCGACCAATAGCCCAGGCCACCCAGCGCTGCAAGCACGCCGCAAATCAACCCCAGCGTCTGGCCGCCGACATCGCTCATCGCCAGCCGGCCAAACTGCAGCCCGCGGCTCAGGGTTGCCCGGTACTGGGTGTTCATGCCACTGAGCAGGAAGGTGACCGACATCACCTGCGCGACCGCCCGCAGGCGCGGCTCCTGGTAGAAATCGGCAATCAGCCCGGCACCCGCGAACACGCACAGGCCCAGCGCCAGGCCGATACCGCTGTTGATCCAGAACAGGTTGTCGCGCTGCTCACGCGAGAGCGTCCTGGCCTGGATCGCGGCCGAGGACAGGCCAAAATCGCGCAGGATCTCGCAGATTCCCACCAGCGCGGTGACCATGGCCATCAGGCCGTAATCTTCCGGGCTGAGCAGCCGTGCCAGCAGGATGATGCCGCCGAACTGCACCACCATGCGCACGCCCTGCCCGGCCATGGTCTTGGCAGCACCGGTTGCAGCACGCGAACCCAACCCGGAGGTCGAACCGGGTGGCGTGGTCACGGACACGGCCTCACCGGTCCCTGCCGACGGGCGCGGCGCGATCTTCCTGACCTTGGCCACGGCCTCGCCCGCGCCGCTGATCGATGGCTGCCATATAGCTGCGGTAGTGCTGTTCGCCAACCCGGTCCCAGTCGCGCAGCGACAGGTCCGGATCGGCCTGGCGGTGCGCGGCGCGCGCGCGGCGCAGGCCCTCTTCAACCACCTGCGCGGTCAACTGGCCTTCGTACATGAAGACCCAGCCCGGGCCAACCTCATCGGCGAGGGCCACGTTGTTGGGCGTGCGCGGCACCAGCACCGGGCGCGACAGCGACAGGCTCAGCAACAGTGTGCCGGAGTTGTGCATTTCCCGGTACGGCAGCACGATCAGTTCGGCTTCGGAAATCTCGGCCGCCAGGGTGGGATCCTGCACGTACTGAAGCAGCGCACTGATGCGCGGATCGGCCGCGCACGCCTGCTCGACCAGCGTACGCATCTGCGCATCGGCCGGGTTGCCGGCGATGCGCAAGGTGCAGCCGGGTTCACACACCTCGGCCATCGCCTTGATCAGGACTTCGACGCCCTTGTACGGGCGGATCAGGCCGAAATGCAACAGGCGCCCGGGCACTTGCACGGGCTTGGCGAAGCCGGCGTACCAGTGGCGATAGTGGCCATGCAGCGCGGTGTCGGTGCCCGGTGCGCGCAGTTCGGTGGTGGCGTTGATGCGGATCCAGCGCGTGGTCAGCCGATCCATCCACCGCAGCAGCAGCGTCTCGAACCGGCCGCCGCCTTCATGTGGCTCCAGGTTGTGCATGGTCCTGACCACCGGCGTGCGCAGCACCTGCCAGCGCAGCAACAGCAAGGCCACCGCGCACTGGCGCAGCAGCCGCCCCAACGCGCTCGGGTGCCGCATCATGTATTCGGGCCAGTGCAGGTGCACCACGTCATAGCGGGTCAACAGGGCATTGCGCAGCGACCAGTAACGAAGGTGCACCATCGGCTCCAGCGCGCGGAACAACTGCACCAGATAGGGATTGGTCGTGGGCGTGGGCCGATCGACTTGTTGCAGCACGGTCAGCACGGGCGCACCAGCGCAGCGTGATATTCATCCACGTAGCGGCCCACCACGTGCTTCCAGTCATAGCGCTCCACATAGGCCATCGCGGCAGCCCGGCGAGCGGCATAGACCTCGTCGGATACCGCGGCCTGTGCCTGGGCGGCGTCGGCGGCCGCCTCGGCATGGGCCGCCTCGACCACCACGCCCAGTCCGGACTCCTGATGCAGCCGCGCGAAGGGCGGGATGTTGCTCAACACCGGCAGCAGGCCGGCGCTCATCGCCTCGACCGGCGCGATGCCGAAGCCCTCGTGCCGGGACAGACACACGAAATACTGCGCCTTGCCCAGCAGAGTGGCCAGTTCAGACTGCGTAGGCGAAACCACGATCTCGACCTGGCCCTGCAGTCCACGCGTGGCGATCTCGCGCGTCAGGTCTTGGCGGGTGAGATCGTACTCGCGCCCGGCGACGATCAGCGACCACCGCAAGTCGCGGCGGCGCAGGGCGGCGAACAGGTCCAGGGTTTCCAGCAACCCCTTGTTGACCGACCAGCGCCCGAAATAGATCAACGTCCGGCCATTGGCCGCACTTCCGCGCCCGGCAAACTTGGTGACATCCACGCCGTTCTCTATCACCCGCAGGCGCTGCGCCGAGACCACCCGGGAAAACAGATCGCCATCGTTTTCGCTGGTGGCCACCACGCGTTTGTAGGCCAGCGCGGAGGTGCGGGTGAGCGTGTTGAACCACAGCCGCTTGAGCCTGGATGCATAAGCGGTGTGGAAGAACCCGCCGTGCGTGGACACGATCATCGGCTTGCGATGCACCGCAGCGGTCATGGCCAGGTAGTCGTAGAAGAAGTCGATGCCATGCACATGTACCACGTCGGCACCGTTGATGGCCTTCAGCACGCCCGGCGTCAATGGATAACGCGACGAACCGTGCCAGGGCAGGCGCCTGACCGGCAGCCCGCCGTGCTGTGCTGAAGGCGCCAGCCGCAGTTCGGGCTGGGAGAAGACCCGGTCCAGCGTCACCACTTCCACCTCGTCGGTGCTGCTGGCTTGATGATGGCGCGCCACGTTCAGCACGACCTCCTCCATGCCGCCGACCGAAGGATGGAACTGACGCACCACGTGGACCACTTTCATACAGACACCTTGTTGCAGGACATCGCCAGCCGGCTTATCGGCCACCTGCACGTGACAGGCCGATGGCCCAGGGCGCGATGCGCACGAACACCCAACGCATCGGCAAGGCCAGGCCCATGGCCACCAGGGAGACCAGCAGCGCCCATCCCGGGCCGGGCTTGTTCTGTTCCGAATACAGCCCCGCCAGCGACGCCACACCGGAAAGCACGAAGAACACCAGGATATGCGTGCACAGGATCAACAGCGTATTGCGCCCGATCCACTGCAGGACCGAAGCCTGCGCCACCAGCCTGGCGACGAACAACGTCAGCAAGGTCCCCAGGATGGCGTTGACGAAGAACAGCCCCACCGACTGGCCGAACTCCAGCGCATTGACATCCACCCGCCCGTTGCGCAATGCCAGCACCATCCACGGCACGACCAGCACCAGCGTGAAAATGACGTTGAGCCAGGCCTCCTTCGGGAGCAGGCTCCGCGAGGCCATCCAGGCGCCCAGTGCGTAGAACGCCAGCGCGATCGGCATCACGTCCAGGCCGAATGGCAGGCGTACGCCAAGCGGAGGGAACACCAGAATCCACAGTGCAGCCACCGGCATCGACAGCAGGACCAGCAAGCCGGCCGGCACGCGCCGGAGCATGATGGCCGCCAAGGTGGTGACGAACAGCACCGGCAGGAACCACAGCACCGGATTGACGTACAGATCCGGTCCTATGCCGCTGACCAACCCCTTCAACGGATCCCACCAGGGCAGTGCGCCCCAACGCGCAGCCTTTTCGCCAACGTGGCGGGTCACCAGCCAGTACCCATAGCCCAGCAGATAGAACACCACGTACGGCAGCAGCAGCGTGCGCGCCAGTCGAAGCGCCGTCTCGCCCAGGCCGCGCGCGGTGCCATGCGCGCGCGACACCCAGCCGGACAGCACGAAGAACAGCGGCACGTGGAAGCTGTAGACCAGGATGGTGAACAGGTGCGGGATGCCGCGCGCGTGCCCCATCACGACCAGCATGATCGCAAGTGCCTTGGCTGCATCGATTCGTAGATCGCGCGCAGCCAGATCGCTGCTCATGGTTCAAGGAGTTCCGGCCGTCGTTGTTTCCGCGCGGGTGGCGCGGCCAACGGGCAATGCCGCCTCATCAAAAGAACGCCCAGCCAACAGCGAGGGATGCGAGAACCATGCGCCCTTGGGCAATTGCCACATCGCGCCCAGCACGAAGTACCAGAGCGCCGCCGACTTCACCGAGAACAGGCTGTTGGAGACTAGCAGACCCGTGGCAAAGGCCAGCATGAAGAAATTCTTGAAGGCCTGGCCATCCTCGGTGGGCATCTCCAGCCCGAACGAGTACGCCAGCAGGAAAGCGCCCACCACCATGATCGACTGCGAGGCGATGAAGTACGCGATACCGCTGTCGGCGTACCTGTACGGCACGTCGAAATCCAGGCCCAGCCAGGCCTCGGCTGTCATGTCACGCAGCGCGGCCACCGTCAGATAGACACGGCCCAGGGTGGTGTCGTCATAGGCTTCCACGCCCATCACCCAGATCAATGCAGCCGCCGCCAGGATCACCAGGGGCATGATCAGGAAGGACAGGCGCTGGTCGAGCTTCCTTAAAAAAGGCGCGCCCAACAGCAACAGAAAGCTTGTCCCGGCCGCAAGCCGGCCGTCGGAGGCCACGATCAGGAACAACAGCAAGCCAACCGAAAAGATGATCCGTTTTGGCCCGAACGATCGCCAGAACACCAGCAGGATCGCGCAGAAGAACACCAGGTAATTGCCCGTAGTGACCGGCTCGACGAAGATGGACGAAGCACGCGGCAGGTTACTGCCGGCCAGGAAGTTGCGCTCGCCAGGACGGGTGGCGCTGACGAACAGGTTGCTGTCCTGGTTCCAGAAGCCACCCTCGTCGACGCCACGGGTGTTGACGTAATAGCTTTTCGGATTGACCACGTCTCCGTAGACCTCGGGCACGGCGAGTTCAACCGCGGCGACCAGCGCCACGATCACGCTCATGCGCAGGAACAGCCGCGGCAGCGAGCCGCCATAGGCCGCGCCAAGCACCAGGAAGGCAAAGGGGATGATCGCATCGCGGATGAACTTGGCATCGACCCGCCATTCCACCACGTAGCGAAACAGCATTACCGCCGCAATCAGGCCAATGCCCACCAGCACCGCGGCGATCTTCTCGCGCTGCAGCGTCCAGATCCCAAGGCCAAAGCAGCCCGCATAGATCACCAGCTCTGCCGCGTAGGTCATGGCCGGAGTCACGGCGAACAGCTGGGCGTTGATGATCGCCAGCAGAAAGTTGTAGCCAATCGCGAACAGCAACAGCAATTCAATCAGGACGTCACGCAGGCGGTGTCTGGCCTGGGCTCGCGTCCCGTGCTGGACCAATGCCTCATGGGGAACCGCGGCCATAAGTCAGTACGCGGTCTTCTGGCCGAGCACGCGGAACGCGGTCAACACGATGATCTTGCAGTCCAGCCACAGCGACCAGCGGCGTATGTAATCCAGATCGTATTGCACGCGCTTTTTCATCGTCCGCAACTCCGGGGTCTCACCACGGAATCCATTGACCTGCGCCCAGCCGGTGATGCCCGGCTTCACGTAATGGCGCTGCATGTAATGATTGATCAGCTTTTCGTAATGGCTGTTGTGCTGAGCTGCATGCGGACGCGGGCCGACAATGGACATGCTACCGCCCAGGACATTGAATATCTGGGGCAGCTCATCCAGGCTGGTGCGGCGCAAAAAAGCGCCAAACCGCGTGATGCGCGCGTCGCCGCGCGTAGCCTGCTTGACCTCGACCTGGCCTTCCTGGTGCACATACATCGAGCGGAACTTGAGCATGTGGAACTCGCGCCCGCCCAGGCCATGGCGCTTCTGCCGGAAGAACACCGGGCCCGGCGAGCTGAGCTTCACGCCGATGGCGATGGCCAGCAGCAGCGGCCACAGCACCAGCAGCGCCGCAACCGCGACCAGCTTGTCCTGCAGGGCCTTGGCCACCACGAAGTAGTTGTCACGATCCACGCCGCCCTGGCGCAGGTTGATGACCGGCACATTGCCGATCTGCTCGCCCTGCTGGTTGAGGAGGCCAAAATCGAACAGGTCAGGCACCAGCTTGACCGTGATGGGGAAGCGATCCAGCACCTGCAGCAGGCTCTTGATCCGATCACGATCGCCAAGCGGCATGGAGATCCACACCTGTTCGACCGTGTTTTCCTGCAGGTAGCGCTCCAGCTCTTCGGGCGCGGAGATCCCGAGACACGGCAACCTGCTCGACGCGGCACTGGGTACCATGTCGTAGCGACTCTGGAAATAACCCACGATCTGCAGCCCGACCCAGCTGTTGCGCAAGAGGTACTTCTGCAGCTTGAACACAGGCGTGCGCAGACCGATCACCACCACGCGCTGCACGTCCAGGCCAGTGCTGCGCAGCATGTTCAGGCAGTTGCGCAGCAGGGTGCGCGATAACACCAGCGCGGCGAAACCACCGACGTACCACGTCCCGAGCCAGGCCCGTGAGACATATTGGCCCATCTGCACGATCAGCGCGTGCACCGCGAATAGCGCGAACACGCCGGTCCAAGCCAGGCCCAGCACCATGCACTCGCGCAACAGCCCACGTCCGCGCCAGCTGCGATACAGGGGAAACGCGCTGAAGCAGATCACCGCGTAGAGCAGCGTGGTGCCGATGACCACGCGATAGCCAGCCGCCGGCAGCCAGGTGTCAAACCTGAGGCGATAGGCCACAATCGCCGCAGCGACCACCACCACGATATCCGAGACGCGCAGGACGACGTCAGCCGCAGCGGAATATTTTGAAAGCAGTCGCGGCGATGAGGTGGTCTGCGTACCGCCACTTAGATCAGCCAGGAGCATGGTGTCCTCCGGTCCCGGTTCATCACTGGCAAAACGCGGGGGATCGTTTTGCCGGAAGAATCCAAAAATTGTCCGCTGCCCGACCGCTGCGCAATGCGCTCATGCGCATTGGCCCCGTGGTCGACGGCGGCACCGTTGTGACATACAAACTTGAGCTGCATCCAACCACGCTGTCCCCTAATCGGTCTGGAACAAGCGCCTGCTGCGATGCAACAATCGCACGAAAAAGCCTGTTGTTCTGTGCACCAACGCACGTTCACAGTCGCGATTCACGCCTTGGTGCAAAGCGTGAACGCTCTGCTCACACCCGATGCGCGCGGCGTACCGAGCCAACCAGGTGCAGCATCAGAGCCAGCACCAAGCCGAGGAACACTCCAAACACCGCGCCCAGCGCCAGATTGATCGGCAGGCGCGGTGAGTAAGGCGCGCCGGGCACTTCCGCCGGGTCGATGACCGAGACGTTATTGGCGCCGACATTGCCCGCCACCCCGATCTCCTTGAAACGCTGCAACAGCGCGTCATACAGTTGGCGATTGGTATCCACATCACGCTTGAGCATGTTGTAGCGGATGCTTCGCTCTTCCAGGTCCAGCTGGTCATGCTTGAGCGAACTGATGCGCTGCTCGGTCAGCTGTTCCTGTTGCGCAGCCATGTCGTACTGCGACCTCAATGACGCCCTGATGACGCCCACTTCGCGCCGGATCTGTGCATTGCCAGCATCGATGCGGCTCTTCAACCGCAGCATCTCCGGATAGTCGGGCTTGTAGGTGGCCAGTTTCTGGTTGTACTCGGCCTCCATCTGCGACTGTGCTTCGCGCAAGTTCTGGATCAGCGGGCTGGACACCACCTGCGGCAGGTTCAGGCCGTCACCGCCACGCGCCTCATTCCAGGCCGCTTCGGCCTGGATCTTCGCGCTTTGGGCGGCAGCCAGCAATCCGTTGAGCTCGCTCAGGTTCTGCGCCGGCAGCGACGGTGCGTCCTCGCCTACCGATACGATCTGCTGGTCGCCCGAGTAATCCACCAGCGCGCGCTCGGATTCCTCGACCTTGCCGCGCAGCTGCTCCAGACGTTCGGACAGGTACTTCACCGCAAAGGTGGACGCATCCAGCTGGCGCTGCAGGTTGTCGGAAATGAACGTACTGGCGTAGGCGTTGGCCACCCTCGCCGACAGCGCCGGATCAGGAGAGCTGAAGTGGATCTTGGCCAGGCGCGAGTTGCGCACCGGCTCGATCTCCAGCCCTTGGATCACAACTGCGGTCAGTGCACGTTCGGCCGCTTCCTGCTGGCGCTTCTGGATCGTGGCCTGGTCACCTTCGGCACCTTGCGCGGCCTGCGCGGCGGCCTTGTCCGCCAGCTCCTTGTAGGCCGGATGCTCGGCCAGACGCGTCTTGCGGATCACCGCCTGCGCCAGCGAGCGGCTTCGCAGCAGCTCGTACTGGGTTTCGTAGAAGTCGCGATCCATCGGCGACTCGGCCGGCATCAGGTTCTCGATGTTGACCACGTTCATCGCATCGCGATTGATCTGCAGTGTCGTGGTTGCCCGGTACTGGGGCGTCGTCAGCAGGGTACCGACCAGCACGATGGCGACCACCAGGACCGTGACCCCGACGATCAGCCAGCGGCGCGAGGTGATCGCCTGCCAGTATTCGAGCAAGCTCACGTCTGGCAGCCTGGTGTGGATGTGCCCGGAAGGGCGTTCGGTCGTACTCATTGGTACGCCCTGAAGACCATCACGAAGGGGGTCAGCTCCAACACCGTTCTCAGGAGCAAGCGTGCGTCAGAGCGATAGACCACAACGATGTCGCCTCCGTAGATTTCAGGGTCGGGTGACTGACCGGTCTCGATCTGGGTCAGGTCGAAGCGGGCGATCATTTTCTGGCCGCCGATGGTGCGGAAGACCACCACGTTCCGGCGACTGGCCAGGTCGCTGACGCCTTGCGCCTCAGCCAATGCCTGCTGCAAGGTGAGCTGGGTGGCGCCCTCGAGCGGATAGTTCCCTGGCTTGGAGACCGCGCCAGAGACCGTGATGCGCTGGCTGGTAAATTCCTCGATCAGCACCGATACCTGCGGATCCTGCAGGAACTTGCCGCCGTAGGCGCGGGTGATCTCGGTCTCCAGTTCCGAGCGGGTCAGGCCGGCGGCCTTGAAGTTGCCGATCAGCGGCAACGAGATCATGCCTTCGTTGTCTACGCGGACCTGGCGCTCCAAATCCTCGATCTGGAAGACCTGGATCTGGATCAGATCGCCTGCCCCGATCCGGTACTCGGGCGCTTCCTTCACCTCACCCAACGGGTCGGGCGTGGGCAGCGAGGAGGCCATGTCGGGGACCGAGCTACAGCCGGCCAGCAAGGCCAGGCAGGCCAGGGCGAACAGGAGGAGCGGACTTCGGGGTGACGAGGCGTTGGGATCCATGAACGGTGGTCTTTACCTTTGGGTTGGGGGGAGCCCGCGGGCGCCGAGCCGTGGAACCGCGCGGATCAGGCGATTGGATCTGGAATGGTGCCAGCCACCTTGTCGTTGCCGGGGGCGATGCCCTCGGTGCGACAAAAGTGAATGCGACCCTGGATCGACTATGGCACAACCGTGCCGAGCGCTCCAGACAACAACCCAGATCCAAACCCGTGGCTCATATCAACAACAAGTGACACCGCAAAAACGCACGACGCGAACGGGCTTCCAGCAGAAGTCTTGTTTGATGCTGCCTTGCACCACTTGTAGAACGCCGGAGCCGGGCGGGACCGGACATTAATTCGTGACGAGAAACACGATTTAACCCTGACAGAACAGTTATACGCGACTCAGCAACCTCAACGGCCATTCACGATCGCACGAAGATGAGCCCGTGCTGTGCAGCGCTTGCGCGCCTGGTGGCCGAAAATAAAAACGCCCGGCAAGCCGGGCTTTTCATGTCATATGCGATTGGTCGGGACGGCCGGATTTGAACCGACGACCCTCTGCCCCCCAGGCAGATGCGCTACCAGGCTGCGCTACGCCCCGACTTCGCAAAAGCGCTCCCGCCTTGCAGCGGGCCGCGCATCATACCGGATTCATCCGTTGGCGCGCACCCCTCCCTCCCTCCCGCCCAGCGCAGTGGCGATGCAAGAAGTTGAGGCCCGTGCGTTTCAGCGCCGCAGCAGCTGCAGGACTTCTTCCAGTTCCATGCGGACTTGGCGGACGATCTGGTTGCTCAGGGCCGATTCCTGCTTGGCGCCCTCGCCTTCCAGGCGTAGCCGGGCGCCACCGATGGTGTAGCCCTGCTCGTAGAGCAGCCCGCGGATCTGGCGGACCATCAGCACGTCGTGGCGCTGGTAGTAACGGCGGTTGCCGCGGCGCTTGACCGGCTCCAGGCTGGGAAATTCGGTCTCCCAGTAGCGCAGCACGTGCGGCTTGACGTCGCACAGCTCGCTGACTTCGCCGATGGTGAAGTAGCGCTTGGCCGGGATCGGCGGAAGTTCGCGGTTGCTGCCGGGGTCAAGCATTGCGGTCGCCTCCGGCATAGGCTTCGACGCGTTCCTTGAGCTTCTGGCCGGGGCGGAAGGTCACCACGGTGCGGGCAGAGATCGGGATTTCCTCGCCGGTCTTCGGGTTGCGGCCCGGGCGCTGGTTCTTGCGCCGCAGATCGAAGTTGCCAAACCCGGACAGCTTGACCTGGCGCCCCTGTTCCAGGGCGTCACGCAGCACGTCGAAATACGCGTCGACGAACTCCTTGGCTTCGCGCTTGTTCAGACCGACTTCGTCGAACAGCCGCTCGGCCATTTCCGCTTTGGTCAATGCCATCGATGTCCCCTGAGCCTCAACCGCGGATGCGGGCGCCGTGTTCGCGTGCCAGGGCAGCGACCGTTTCGGCCACCACCGTTTCCACATCGCGGTCGTTCAATGTGCGCGTGTTGTCCTGCAAAATCAAGCCCATAGCCAGGCTCTTTTGTCCCGTTTCGACCCCCGGGCCGAGGTAGCGGTCGAACAGCAGCACCTGCCGTAGCAGCGGTCCGGCGGCCTCGCGTACGCTCTGTTCGATCGCGGCGAACGGCACCGATTCGGCCACGGTGAAGGCCAGGTCGCGGCGCACCGAGGGGAAGCGCGACAGCTCGGCCGCCTGCGGCAGCGCGCGCTGGGTCAGTGCATCCAAGTCGATTTCGAAGCCGAGCACCGGCCCGTCCAGGTCCAGCGCCCTGTGCAGTCGCGGATGCAGCTGGCCGATCCAGCCGATCCACCGTCCATCGCGGAAGACCTCGGCCGAGCGGCCCGGATGGCCGTAGCCGCGCGCGGACTGCTGGAAGGTCAACTGGGCCGCGGATGCAGCCGCCAGGCTCTGCAGGTCGCCCTTGAGATCGTAGAAATCCACCGGACGGGCCGGCACGCCCCACTGCTCGGCCGCGGCATCACCACTGACCGCGGCGGCCACGCGCAGGGTTTCCACCGGCGCTGCGCCCTGCCCGCCGGCAGCGGCAAACACGTTGCCCAGCTCGAACAGGCGGATCCGCCCGGCCTGGCGCGCGGCGTTGCGCTGCAGTGTGGCGACCAGCCCTGGCAGCAGGCTGGTGCGCATCACGCCCAGTTCGCCGCTGAGCGGGTTGGCCAGTGGCACGGCGCCTTCGCTCAGGCCCCAGCTGTCCAGCAGCTGCGCATCGACGAAGGCGAAATTGATCGTCTCCAGCAGCTCGCGCGCGGCCAGCTGGCGGCGCACGGTGGCCGCGTCCAGTCGCGTCTCGGTCCCGGCACCGATGCGGGTCGCTCCCCCCGGCAACGTGGTTGGAATCCGGTCGTAGCCGTGGATGCGGGCCAGTTCCTCGATCAGGTCCTCCTCGATGGCGATGTCGAAGCGGCGGCTGGGTGCCACCACCGACCAGCCTTCGGCCGTTTCGGTCAGTTCCATGCCCAGCGCACGCAGGATGCGCACGACCTGGGCATCGGCGATCTGCATGCCCAGCACCCGGGACACGCGCGCGCGGCGCAGGGCGATCGGCGCCGGAGCGGGCAGATGTTCGTGTAGCGCAGCGTGCACGACCGGGCCTGGCGAACCGCCGGCCAGCTCGACGATCAGGCGCGTTGCCACTTCGATCGCCTGCGGCGCCAGCGCCGGATCGACGCCGCGTTCGTAGCGATGGGAGGCATCGGTGTGCAGGCCCAGGCGACGGCCGCGGCCGATGATCGCCGACGGCGCGAAGTACGCCGATTCCAGGAACACGTTGCCGGTGGCGTCGGTCACCTTGGTGTCCTGCCCGCCCATGATGCCGGCCAGGGCGACCGGACGGTCGGCGTCGGTGATCACCAGGAAGCCATCGTCCAGCGCCGCGGTGCGGCCGTCGAGCAGCTGCAGCGATTCGCCAGCGCGGCCCTTGCGCACGCCGATCGGCCCGGTGAGCAGGTCGCGATCGAAGGCGTGCATCGGCTGGCCCAGCTCCAGCATCACGTACTGGGTGATGTCCACCAGCAAAGAGACCGGGCGCACGCCGCTGCGGCGCAGGCGCTCGGCCAGCCAGGCCGGTGTCTGCGCAGTGGCGTCGACGCCTTCGATGATGCGACCGCAGTAGCGCGGCGCATCGGCGCCGGCGTCGAGCCTGACTTCAAGCGCGCGCTCATGCCGTGCGGCAATCGGCGTGGCATCGAACGGCACCACTTGGCTGCCGAATGCGGCGGCCACGTCGAAGGCGATGCCGCGCACGCTGAAACAGTCGGCCCGGTTGGGCGTGAGCTTGATCTCGATGCTCGCATCGGGCAGGCCCAGGAAATCGGCGATCGGGGTGCCCAGTGGTGCATCGCTTGGCAGTTCCAGCAGACCAGACGCATCGGCGTCCACGCCCAGCTCCCTGGCCGAACACAGCATGCCGTTGGAGTCCACGCCGCGCAGCCTGGCCGCCTTGATCGCGATCCCGCCGACGTTGGCCCCGACCATCGCCAGCGGCGCGACCAGCCCCGCACGCGCATTGGGCGCGCCGCACACGATCTGCAGGTGCTCGCCAAGTCCGGCATCGACCTGGCACACCTGCAGGCGGTCGGCCTGCGGATGCCTGGCGCAGTCGACGATGCGCGCCACGACCACCTTGTCCAGACCCTCGCCCAGCGCGGTGACCTCTTCGACCTCCAGGCCGATCGCGGTCAACGTGGCCGTGAGTTCATCGCGCGTGGCGCTGGTGGGGACGTGGCTGCGCAGCCAGTTTTCAGAGAATTTCATCGTTGGTGATCCGTAGGGCGGGTCTTGACCCGCCATTTGCCATGTATCAAGCGTCGTGATGTCGAACCAAGCGGCGGGTCGAGACCCGCCCTACGCGAACTGCCGGGGCGGCGGGTCGAGACCCGCCCTACGCAAACTGCCTGAGGAACCTGACGTCGTTCTCGAAGAACGCACGCAGGTCGCTCACCCCATAACGCAGCATCGCCAGGCGCTCCACGCCCATGCCGAAGGCAAAGCCGGTGTAGCGCTGCGGATCGATGTTCACGCTGCGCAGCACGTTCGGATGGACCATGCCGCAGCCGAGCACTTCCAGCCAGCGGGTGCTGCCATCGGGCTGCTGCCAGGCGATGTCCACTTCCGCGCCGGGTTCGACGAAGGGGAAGTAGCTGGGACGGAAGCGCATCTGGAAGTCACGTTCGAAGAACGCGCGCACGAACTCGGCCAGCGTGCCCTTCAGATCGGCGAAGGTGGAATGCTCGTCGACCAGCAGGCCTTCGACCTGGTGGAACATCGGCGAATGGGTCTGGTCGCTGTCGGAGCGATACACCTTGCCCGCGGCGATCATGCGCAGCGGCGGCGCGTGCTGCCCCATGTAGCGCACCTGCACGCCGGAGGTGTGGGTGCGCAGCAGGCGGCCATCACCGAAGTAGAAGGTGTCGTGCATCGCCCGCGCCGGGTGGTGCGGGGGGAAGTTCAGCGTCTGGAAGTTGTGCCAGTCGTCCTCGATCTCCGGACCGTCGGCCAGCTCGTAGCCCAGCCGGCCGAACAGGTCGGCGATCCGCTCCAGGGTGCGGGTGATCGGATGCAGGCCGCCGCGGCCGGCATTGCGGCCCGGCAGGGTCACATCGATCGCCTCGCCGGCCAGGCGCGCGTCCAGGGCGGCGTCTTCCAGTACGGCCTTGCGCTGCGTCAGTGCCTGGGAGATCACATCGCGCGCACGGTTGATGGATTCGCCGGCCGCCTTGCGCTGGTCGGCGGGCAAGGTGCCCAGCGCCTTGAGCTGGGCGGTGACCTGGCCGCTCTTGCCCAGCAACGCCACGCGCAGGGCTTCGACCGCATCGGGCGTCTGCGCCGATGCGATATCGGCAAGCGCCTGGGTGGTGAGGGATTCGATTTCACTCATGGGCGGTCAACCTCGAATGTGTAACGAGCTCCTCGTAGGAGCAACCGTCTTGGGTGGGAGCCGCTTCAGCGGCGATGTGGCCTTGCCGGCAAAGCCCATCGCCGCTGAAGCGGCTCCCACGATGTCCGATCCTCTGTAGGAGCGCCCTTTGTCCCCTTCCTGGGGCATGGGCGCGAGCGCTTGGCGCAACTGCAGGACTCCCAACAGCTCGCGCCCATGGGGGCGCTCCTACGGGAATGAATCCCAAAAAAATGGGGAAGGACTGGCGCCCTTCCCCATGCATGCAATGTTGTCTCCAGCCAGGCGCCGCCGACGGCGAGGCCTGCGATGGATCCACACTTATGCCGCGAGCGCGCTCTTGGCCTTTTCGGCAAGGGCCGTAAAGCTGGCGGCATCGTGCACGGCGATATCGGCCAGCACCTTGCGGTCCAGGGTGATGTTCGCCTTCAGCAGGCCGTTCATGAAGCGGCTGTAGCTCATCCCGTTCAAACGCGCGGCGGCGTTGATCCGGGTGATCCACAGCGAGCGGAAGTTGCGCTTCTTCTGCTTGCGGCCGATGTAGGCGTACTGGCCGGCCTTGATGACGGCCTGCTTGGCGACGCGGAAGACCTTGCGACGGGCGTTGTAATACCCCTTCGCACGGCTCAGGACCTTCTTGTGACGGCGACGTGCGGTCACGCCACGCTTGACTCGTGCCATGGTCTATCTCCTCAGAGGTAAGGCAACATGCGGTTCAGACGGCCGGAATCTTCGGCACGAATGATGTTCGTCGCACGAAGACCACGCTTCCGCTTGGTCGCCTTCTTGGTGAGGATGTGGCTACGGTTGGCGTGGCCAGCCTTGAACTTGCCGGATGCGGTCTTGCGAAAACGCTTCGCCGCCGCCCGGTGGGTCTTGATCTTGGGCATTGCTTGAGATCCTTGTGGAATTTCGATAACTGGCCTGGGCGGTGGCTTGCGCCACGCTTTCCGTCCTGCCCGAACCGGCTTGTAAGTCGTTGATCCAAAAGGATCAAGACGGGTTCCCTCTGGCTTTGCAGCCGCCCCGGCGTCAACCGGGCCGCGCATTATGCACGCCTGCGCTTTCCCTTGCAAATCAGCAGCTTTACGCCGGCCGGCCGCAGTGGTAGACGCAAAAGCCGGACCTGGCTGGCCCGACGTTGCGCAGCGACCCGCTCCCGCTCCCGCTCCCGGTGCCGGCGAAGGCTTACTGCTTCTTCTTGGGCGCGATCATCATGACCATCTGCCGACCTTCCAGGCGCGGCCGTGATTCGATGACGATCTCCTCGCCCAGGTCGTTCTCGATGCGTGCGGCCATCTCCCGGCCCAGCTCCTGGTGGCTCATCTCGCGGCCACGGAAGCGGATGTTGACCTTGACCTTGTCGCCCTCTTCCAGGAAACGGCGCATGTTGCGCAGCTTGATCTGGTAGTCGCCTTCGTCGGTGACCGGGCGGAACTTGAGTTCCTTGATCTCGACCTGCTTGGTCTTCTTCTTGGCCTCGTTGGCCTTTTTCTGGGCTTCGAACTTGAACTTGCCGAAGTCCATGATCTTGCACACCGGCGGGTCGGCCTGTGGCTGGATCTCGACCAGGTCCAGGCCTTCTTCCTCGGCCTTGGCCAGCGCTTCGTCGCGCGAAAGCACGCCGATCATCTCGCCGTCGCTGCCGATCACGCGGACCCGCGGGACGCGGATTTCCTGGTTCTTGCGGTTTTGCTTGTTGTCAGGGGTGCTGATGTTGCAGTCTCCGTGATGGGGTGGGCCGGCATCCCTCCGGTGCCGGTTCCGATGTCAGGCCAGTTGCTCAGCGCCAAGGCGCTCGGCGAAAGCCTGGATGCTCATTGTGCCCAAATCCTCGCCCGAGCGCGTACGCACGGCGAGGGCGCCATTTTCCTTCTCGCGGTCGCCGATCACCAGCAGATAGGGCACCCGCTGCAGGGTGTGCTCGCGGATCTTATAGCCGATCTTCTCGTTGCGCAAATCCGAAACCACGCGGAAGCCTTGATTCGCAAGGGTTTTCTGGACCCTATCGGCATAGTCGGCCTGGGCGTCGGTGATGTTGGCCACCACCGCCTGGACCGGGGCCAGCCAGGCCGGGAAGGCGCCGGCATGGTGCTCGATCAGGATCCCGATGAACCGCTCCATCGAGCCGACGATGGCCCGGTGCAGCATGACCGGGTGCTTTTTCTGGCTGTTTTCGTCCACGTACTCGGCGCCCAGGCGGGCGGGCATCATGAAATCCACCTGCATCGTGCCCAGCTGCCAGGTCCGGCCGATGGCGTCCTTGAGGTGGTACTCGATCTTGGGGCCGTAGAAGGCGCCCTCACCCGCCAATTCGTCCCATTCCACGCCGCACGCGCTCAACGCAGCGCGCAGGGCAGCCTCGGCCTTGTCCCAGGTGGCGTCGTCGCCCAGGCGCTTTTCCGGGCGCAGGGCGATCTTGATCTGGACGTCTTCGAAACCGAAATCCCCGTAGACCTTCAGCGCCTGGCGGTGGAAGGCGGTGACCTCGGCTTCGATCTGTTCCTCGGTGCAGAAGATGTGGCCGTCGTCCTGGGTGAAGCCGCGCACGCGCAGGATACCGTGCAGCGCGCCCGAAGGCTCGTTGCGGTGGCAGGCGCCGAATTCGCCGTAGCGGATCGGCAGGTCGCGATAGCTGTGCAGGCCCTGGTTGAACACCTGGACATGGCCCGGGCAGTTCATCGGCTTGACCGCGTAGGTGCGCTTCTCCGACTCGGTGAAGAACATGTTGTCCTGGTAGTTGTCCCAGTGGCCGGACTGCTTCCACAGCGACACGTCCAGGATCTGCGGGCAACGCACTTCGCCGTAGCCGCTCTGACGGTAGACCTTGCGCATGTACTGCTCGACCACCTGCCAGATCGCCCAGCCCTTGGGATGCCAGAACACCAGGCCCGGACCTTCTTCCTGCAGGTGGAACAGGCCCTGCTGCTTGCCGATCCTGCGATGGTCGCGCTTGTCGGCCTCTTCCATGCGCAGGATGTAGGCATCGAGCTGCTTCCTGTCGGCCCAGGCGGTGCCGTAGATGCGCTGCAGCTGCTCGTTGCTGGCATCGCCGCGCCAGTAGGCGCCGGAGATGCGCGTGAGCTTGAACGCCTTCAAAAAGCGCGTGTTGGGCACGTGCGGGCCGCGGCACATGTCCACGTATTCCTGGTGGTAGTACAGGCCCATGGCCTGGATGTCCTCGGGCATGTCCTCGATCAGGCGCAGCTTGTAGTCCTCGCCACGGGCCTTGAAGGTTTCGATGACTTGCGCGCGCGGGGTCATCTTCTTGATCACGTCGTAGTCCTGCGCGATCAGTTCGGCCATCCGCGCCTCGATCGCAGCCATGTCCTCCGGTGTGAACGGGCGCTCGGAGTAGATGTCGTAGTAAAAACCCTCGGCGATCACCGGGCCGATCACCATCTTCGCGTCCGGATACAGCTGCTTGACCGCGTGGCCGACCAGGTGCGCACACGAGTGGCGGATGATCTCCAGGCCCTGTTCGTCCCTGGGCGTGATGATGCGCAGGGTTGCGTCGTGGTCGATGATGTCGCTGGCGTCGACCAGGGTGCCGTCCACGGCGCCGGCGATGGTGGCCTTGGCCAGGCCGGCGCCGATCGACTGGGCGACCTGCAGGACCGAAACGGGGGCTTCGAACTGGCGACGGCTGCCGTCGGGGAGGGTGATGGTGATCATGGGTCCTGAAAGCTCGTGGGCCGTGGCCCGAGCGCGCCGGGCAACAGTGAAATGCAGGGATACAAGGACTGGAAACGGCAAAGGCGCCACATCGGCGCCTTTGCAGGTGGCCATGCGGGCTGGGGCGGCGTCAGACGTTGATAGTGCTCATGTCGCACGCTCGGCCGGCGCGGGTGCGCGAGCCACCTGTTCCTGTTGAAAGCCAAGGCCGGCATGGTAGCGCAAAGCCTGCACCGCCACGCAAGGGCGCAAGGACGCAGGGGCAGGGGCAGCGGGCGCGGCGGCTATAATACGATGTCATTTCTCCCCCCTCAGCCACAGCCCGCCCATGCCCAACAAACCCCTCGTCGCCGAACTGATCGAACTGCTGGCGCTGGAGCGCCTGGAGGAGAACCTGTTCCGCGGCCAGAGCCGGGACATCGGCTCCAAGGCCGTGTTTGGCGGCCAGGTCCTGGGCCAGGCACTGTCGGCCGCGCAGGCCACGGTGGATCCGGATTCCCGGCGGCGCGCGCATTCGCTGCACGCCTACTTCCTGCGCGCCGGCGACGTCCAGGCGCCGATCATCTACGACGTGGACCGCACCCGCGACGGCGGCAGCTTTTCGGTGCGCCGGGTCAGCGCGATCCAGCACGGCAAGGTGATCTTCTTCTGCGCCGCTTCGTTCCAGGGCGACGAGGACGGAGTGGAACACCAGGCGCAGATGCCCGAGGTGCCGGCACCGGAGGACATCGCCGAACCGCCCCCGGTGCCGCCGGAGGTGATGGCGACGCTTCCGGTCAAGATGCAGCGCTGGCTCAGCCGGGAGTTGCCGTTCGAGTTTCGCTACGTGCAGCCACGCAACGAGCTGAATCCGCAGCCCCTGCCGCCGCGCGAGCGGTTCTGGTTCCGCCTGACCGAAAAAATCGGCGATTCGCCGGAACTGCACCGCACCCTGCTGGCCTATGCCTCGGACTACCAGCTGCTGGGCGCGGCCAATTTCCCGCACGGCATCAGCTACTACCAGCCGAACGTGCAGATGGCCTCGCTCGACCACGCGCTGTGGTTCCACCGCCCGTTTCGCGCCGACGACTGGCTGCTGTATGCCATCGACAGTCCCACCGCCCAGAATTCGCGCGGCATGGCCCGCGGCCTGATCTTCGACCGCACCGGCCGGCTGGTCGCCAGCGCTGCGCAGGAAGGCCTGATCCGGGTGGTCCCCACCGCCAGCGACGTGGCCCACGTGCCTGCCAGGGAGTAGGCGCAGCATGCGCCAGATCTTCACCAGCCAGCGCGTGGAAACCGTCGAAGGGGTGGCCGAGCTGCTGGAACGCAACGGCATCGAGACCTACATCAGCAACGGCCGCTCCTACCAGGGCCGGCGCGGCAGCCAGTTCCGCTACTCCGAACCGGTCGGCAAGCAGAAGCAGCCCACCGTCTGGGTGCGCCGCGCCGACGACCAGCCACGGGCACGCGAGCTCTTGCGCGAACACGGCCTGCTGGGCAGCACCCGGCCCGGCCGGTTGCGCCTGCCGGAACCGGGCGAGTCCGATGATGCCGCCGACCGCAGGCGCCGCTGGGCCACGCGCATCCGCCTGGTGCTGCTGGCGCTGATCGTGGCGGCGGCAGGCTTCACCTTCCTGCGCCAGCGCAGCCTGCGCCAAGCGCCGCGGCAGCCGGCAGCGGCCGCTGCGCCGGCGCAGCGCCAGGCCGCTCCGCCGGATGCCGGCCTGAAGGAGGACGAGGAGCGCATCCGCCTCCCCACCCTGCCGCCGGCCCCGCCGGCGCCTGCTCCGCGGCGCTGACTCCGGTCACGTCCGGCCCCGGCACGCGTCCTGGAAGTCTGGCCCCGCCTGCGAGCCGCTGCGATGAACGCCCTTCCGCTCGATGTCATGCTCCGCCAGGAGCTCTCCGCCGCCCGCCGCGGCGACACCGCCGCCTACGGCCGGATCGTGCGCGGCTGTCAGAACACCGTCACCGCCATCACCCTTGCCATCACCGGCGACGTGGCTGCCAGCGAGGACATCGCCCAGGACGCCTTCCTTCGCGCCTGGCAACGGCTGGACCGGCTGAAGAACCACGACAGCTTCCTGCCCTGGCTGCGCCAGATCACCCGCAACCTGGGCCGTGACCACCTGCGTGCGCGTCGCCACGAGGCGATGACCGGGGAGGACGCCGAACTGGCCATCGCCATCGCCGCCGACCCGGCGCCCGGCCCGGCCCAGCAGTTGCTGGTCACCGAACAGGAAACCGCGGCCGCCGACATCATCGCCGCCCTGCCCGAGGACGCGCGCGAGACCCTGCTGCTGTACTACCGTGAGGGCCAGCGCTCGCAGCAGGTCGCGCTGCTGCTGGGACTGTCCGACGCGGCGGTGCGCAAGCGCCTGTCGCGGGCCCGCGAGACGGTGCGCAGCGAACTGCTGGCCCGGTTCGGCGAGTTTGCACGCGACTCGACGCCGGCCGCAGCCTTCACCCTGCTGGTGACCAGTGCGCTGAGCGTGGCCGCCCCGCCGGCGGCGGCCGCCACGGCGCTGGGCATGGCCGGTTCGGTCGGCGCCAAGAGCCTGGGCAAGGTGCTGCTCGGTGGACTTGGCAGTATCGGCATCGGGATCGCGGGCGCCTGGCTGGGCATCTGGTGGGGCCTGAAGCGCAACCTACGCGGCGCCCTCGATGACCGGGAACGCACCCAATTGCGACGCAGCGCAATGATCAACGCCGCGGTCACCGCCGCCTTCGTCCTGGCCATGTGCGCCTACGCCGCCTGGGGTGACGGCTGGCTGATTCCCACCGGGCTGTCGCTGGTGCTGTTCGCGGTCGTCGCCTACCAGGGCCTGGTGGTGGAGCCGCGAATCAAGGCGCGGCGCCATGCACTGGAAGCACGCCAGGATCCGATCAAGGCGGCGCGCTGTCGTCGGCGCGAACGGTTGTGGGCCTGGATCGGCTGCACGCTGGGCCTGCTGTGCGGCGGCGGCGCACTGCTCTACGGACTGGTCGCGCGCGGCCACCTGGCGTTTTGAGCTTGCGTTCCGACGCCTCGAGCCCCGCGCCGGCAGGGCGCGGGGCGGGCCTGAGCCCGGGCCAGAGGCATTACGGCCTGGCGGCTGGCGCCTCGCCTGCCGATGGCGGCGCACCCGGGCCACCCCGGCGATCCCGCATGCCCTTGCCCTCGTGCCGGCCGCCGTGCATCGACCGGTCCGGCTTGGCCGCGTCGAACTCGGCCTTGCTCAGCTGGCCATCCTTGTTGGTGTCGGCGTTGGCGAACCAGGCGTCGTGACGCTGCTTCATCCGCAGCTCACCATCGGCGCGATCAACCGAGCCATCCTTGTTGGCGTCCATCTTGGCGAAGTGCTCGGCGAACTTCGGATCGGCCTTGGCTTCCTCGGCGCTGATGCGGCCGTCCTTGTTGGTGTCCAGCTTGGCCATGCGCTCGCCGTGGCGCGGTGGCGACGGCGTGTTGGCATCCTGCGCGGCGGCGGCGGCCGCGCCGGCGCCCAGCACAGCGGCGATGGAGAAGGCGATCAGGGTCTTGCGCATCATGAGTGTTCCTTCAGGTCCGTGGCTGCTTGCCACTGCCAGGGAAAACGCTGCCGCGGCGGCCGGGTTGACCGCCACGCCGACCGCGTTAAGACGGCGGTTAGCTGGGTCAAGGCATCGCCTGGCTGCACGACGCATGACATCGGCCGGCAAACGCGTGCCCCGGGCAGCACGCGCAGCGCGGGCGTCTCACCCGGGCGGACGGCGGCGCAGTATGCTGAAGGCCATGGCCATCTGCCTGCCCTGCCCGCCGATCCGTTTCCTGTCCCACGCCCGCCCCGACGGGCGTGTCCGGGGCCGGTGCACGGAGCCAGGCGCATGAAGACCGATGCGTTCCCCCCGCGCGAGGACGTACGCCTGTTCCACACCGGCGAACACCCTTGTGGCTACTGGTCCGACCGCATCGCGCGCGACCTGGTCCTGGATCCGCGCGACCCGCGCCTGCCGGCGTTCTACCCGACGGCGCTGTCCTGGGGTTTCCGCCGTTCAGGCGACCTGGTCTACCGCCCGCACTGTCGGGGCTGCCGCGCTTGCGTGCCGGTGCGCATTCCGGTCAGCCATTTCACGCCCGATCGCAGCCAGCGCCGCTGCGCCGCGCGCAACGCACAGGTGGAAGCGCGGGTGGCGCCGGCCGAACGCAGCGAGGAGCATCTGGCGCTGTATCGGCGCTATCTGACCAGCCGCCATGTCGGCGGTGGCATGGACGACCATGGCGCCAGCGAGTTCCAGCAGTTCCTGATCGGGCGCTGGTCGCAGACCCGCTTCCTGGAACTGCGCGAGGACGGACGCCTGATCGCGGTGGCCGTGACCGACCTGGTGCCCAACGCACTGTCGGCGGTCTACACCTTCTTCGACCCGGACCTGACCGCGCGCAGCCTGGGCACGCTGGCGATCCTGCGCCAAGTGGAATGGGCCCGCCGCGACCATCACCAGTACCTGTACCTGGGCTACTGGATCAACGGCCATCGCAAGATGGAATACAAGCGCAGGTTCAAGCCGCTGGAAGCCTTCGACGGGCGCAGCTGGGACGACATCGAGAAGGTGGTCGGCTGAAGGCGCGCAGGCCGGTCACAGGCGCACCCTAGTACCGCAACCCGAAGATATCGAAACGTGAAAGCGCGGCTTCAAGCCCAGTGCGGCGTTGCAAGCCTTGCCAAGGCGGCCTGCCTTGGCGGCAGCTTGCGCCTTGCCCTGGACTTGAATCCATCACTTTCACCATGTTCCGTTATCTCCGGGCTACGGTACTAGAATGTGGCCATGCGCCCACGACTTGCCCTGCTGTGCCTGATGGCCGCCTTCGCCACCGCCTCGTGCAGCAGCACCCCTGATGCCACTGCCAGCGCGCCGCTGCGCGTGGCCACCTACAACACCTCGTTGTATTCGGACCAGGCCGGTGGCCTGATCGCCGAACTGGAAGGCGACAGCGGCCATGCGCGCAAGATTGCTGCGGTGCTGCAGCAGATACGGCCGGACCTGGTGCTGCTCAACGAGTTCGATTACGACCAGGCCCATCGCGCGGCCGACCTGTTTCAGCACAAGTACCTGGAAACCCCGCAGCCCGGCGGCGGCCAGCCCCTGCGCTATCCGTATCGCTACCTGGCGCAGGTCAACACCGGCGTGCCCAGCGGCCTGGACCTGGACAACAACGGCCGCATCGGCGGCAGCGGCCGCGATGCCGGCAACGATGCCTGGGGTTACGGCCTGCACCCGGGCCAGTACGGGATGCTGGTGCTGTCGAAATATCCGATCGACCCGGCCGCCGTGCGCAGTTTCCGCCTGCTGAAATGGTCCACCGTGCCCGGTGCGGTGAACCCGATCGATCCGCGCACCAGCCGGCCCTGGTATGCGGCCGCGGCCTGGGCGCAGCTGCGGCTCACGTCCAAGTCGCACTGGGACGTGCCGGTGCAGACACCCGGCGGCCTCGTGCATTTTCTGGTCTCACATCCCACACCGCCGGTGTTCGACGGGCCAGAAGACCGCAACGGCCACCGCAACGCGCAGGAAATCGCCGTGTGGCGGCATTACCTGGACAATGCGCCCGATGCGGCCTGGCTGTGCGATGACGCCGGCCGCTGCGGCGGGCTCGAGGCAAACGCCAGGTTCGTCATCGCCGGCGACCTCAACAATGACCCCATCGATGGCGATGGTCACCACGCCGCCATCATCGAATTGATGGAACACCCGCGCATGCTGCGTCATCCCGCGCCGACCAGCGCCGGCGGCGCCGAGACCGCGCGCGCCTACGCGGCCAGAGGCCTGCTGCGCAAGGGCGCGCCCGAACAGGTCACCGGCGATTTCGGCCCGAAATCCGGCGCGATGCGGCTGGACTACGTGCTGCCCTCGGTCGGCTTTGGCTATCTGGGCGGCGGCATCTTCTGGCCTGCGTCAGGCGATCGGCACGCACCGATCGCCGACGGCAGCGACCATCATTTGGTGTGGGCCGAGCTGGCGTTGTGACTCGGAGTCCCTGCCGCCGGGCCGAGCACACACTCCCGTCAGGCGGGTCTGGCCTGAAGGGTGAGTTGAACCGTTACTCCAGGCGGATCTCGATCGCTGCCGCCGCATCGCGCGCCCTGGCGCGCGCCTGCTCGATGTCCGCGCCGCGGGCCAGGGTCACCCCCACCCGGCGCTGGCCTTCCACGCGTGGCTTGCCGAACAGGCGCAGCGCGCTGCCGGGCGCGGCCAGGGCCGCCTCCACGTTGGCGAACACCGGCACGCCATGCCCTTGCGCCAGCATCGCGCACGACGCGGATGGGGCGATCGCAGCGATCACCCCGCTATCGCCCGCGCCCACTGGCAGGCCCAGGATCGCGCGCGCGTGCAGGGCGAATTCGCTCAGATCCTGCGAGACCAGGGTGACCAGGCCGGTGTCGTGCGGGCGCGGCGAGACCTCGGAGAACCAGACCTGGTCGCCCTTGACGAACAGCTCCACCCCGAACAGGCCGCGCCCGCCCAGCGCGTCGGTGACCGCGCGTGCGATCTGCTGCGCGCGCGCCAGCGCGTCCGGGGTCATCGGCTGCGGTTGCCAGCTTTCGCGGTAGTCGCCGTCCTTCTGCCAGTGACCGATCGGATCGCAGAAGCTGGTGCCGCCGACATGGCGCACGGTCAGCAGGGTGATCTCGTAATCGAAGTCGATGAAGCCCTCGACGATGCAGCGCCCGGCGCCGGCACGGCCGCCGGTCTGCGCGTACGCCCACGCCGGACCGATGTCGGCCTCGCTGCGCAGCGTGCTCTGGCCCTTGCCCGAGGACGACATCACCGGCTTGACCACGCACGGCAAGCCGATCGCGGCCAGCGCGTCGCGATACTCGGCTTCGCTATCGACAAAGCGATACGGCGAGGTCGGCAGGCCCAGGGTCTCGGCGGCCAGCCGGCGGATGCCTTCGCGGTCCATGGTCAGGCGCGCGGCGCGTGCGGTGGGGATGACCTGCAGGCCGGCGTCGCGCTCCAATTCGACCAGGGTCTCGGTGTGGATGGCCTCGATCTCCGGCACCACCAAGTGCGGCTGCTCGGCGGCGATCAGCGCGCGCAGCGCGACCGGATCGAGCATGTCCAGCACCTGGCTGCGGTGGGCGACCTGCATGGCCGGCGCGTCGGCATAGCGGTCGGCGGCGATCACTTCCACCCCGAAACGCTGCAGCTCGATGGCCACTTCCTTGCCCAGTTCGCCCGCGCCCAGCAGCAGGACCCGGGTGGCGGAAGGCGAGCGCGGCGTGCCGAGCGTGGTCATGGCGGTGCTTCAGGGGAAAATGGGACGCCATTCTAGCCAGTGGGCGGCTGTGGCCCGGGTGCCCATGCGCCAGGTCGATGCGCAGTGCATCGCCGTGCGGTCCACGTTCTTCCGCACCCAGGTGTCCATTGCCCAGCTGCAGCTGGATCAGGCGCGCGTGGTGGATCTGGCCGAACTGCGCTCGCTGCGCAAGCTGCGCGGCCATGGCCTGCCGGGTTTTCGCAGCGGCTGGTATCGGCTGCGCAACCGGGACAAGGCCTTCGTCGCCACCGCCGACAGCCGCCTGCTGCTGTGGCTGCCCAGCAGTGCCGGGCACGGCCTGCTGCCGGACGTGGGCGATCCCGATGGCCTGCTGCCTCGGTTGCGTGAACTGGCCGCACACCCACACCCTCGCTAAAGTGCAGGCGATGCCTGTCCGCCCGACCTTCGCCAACGCCCGCACCCTGCTCAACACCGCCGAGGTCGAACTGTGGCCCGCCGGCCTGCTGCGTGCGCGCAGCAACGCCGATGCCCGCGCCCTGGCCCGCGCCAGCCGGGTCCTGCGGCGCAAGGACGACGGCCGCTATCTGGCTGCGGTGCTGCCCGAAGGCCTGGTCGGCCTGGTTCCCGGCTGGAGCCGCAGCGTCGGCATGGACGATGCCCTGGACCGGCTGGAAGCGGCCCAGGCGCGCGGGGCACCCATCGATCCCGATCTGTCCGGCGTCCTGCCCCTGCATGGCCTGCGCCGCCGCCTGGATCACCTGGGCCTGGACGCGGACGATTACGCCGCCCGCACCGGCCTGGTCCTGGTCGCCGAACCGGCCACCCTGGCCCTGGCCGGGTTCGACCGCTACCGCCGCCCGCTGTGGCTGACCCGCGCGGCCGGCCGCGCCTGGCAGGCGATGCGCCAGGCCGCGGCCGGTGACCAGATCGCCCTGGAGGCCATTTCCGGCTATCGCAGCCACGCCTACCAGCTCGGCATTTTTCAGCGCAAGCTGGAACGCGGCCAGCCCCTGGCCCGGATCCTGACCGTCAACGCCGCCCCCGGCTACAGCGAGCACCACGCCGGCACCGCCCTGGACATCGGCACGCCCGGCCAGCCGCCGGCCGAGGAATCGTTCGAAACCACTGCTGCCTTCGCCTGGCTGCAGGCCAACGCCACGCGCTTCAGCTTTTACATGAGTTATCCGCGCGGCAATGCGCATGGCATCATCTACGAACCCTGGCACTGGCGCCACGGCGGCCGCTGACCTGCCGCGCGCGGCTGTCGCCCCCACGCGGGCATCGGCTACCCTTGCTGCGCGCCTGGCCGACCAAAGAACGACGGCGCTCGAACCTTCCCCCATCCGGCGCAGCCGCTGCCCTCGCACGAAGGCAGCCACGCGCCCGCTCTGGCGCCCGGCGCGCCGACAGAGGCCACCTCCTTGCAATCGATCCAACCCCTGCTGCAGTCCTTGAACACCATTACCTGGCTGCTGGTCTTCATCAGCGCCGGAATCCTGGTCATGTCGGTCTGTTTCGTGATCCTGGTGGTCAACGTGGTCAGCGTGATGCGCGAGAACCGCAGCAGCCGCCGCGGTGACCTGCGTGAGACCGAACTGGACGACCTGCTGGCCTCGGGCCAGAGCAAGGCGGCCAAGTTCTCGGCCACCGAATGGATCGCCCTGGAACCGCGCCGGCCCGAGGCGCACTGGGCCCTGGCCAAGGCGCATTACCAGCTGGGCGAACTGGCCGAAGCCAAGCAGGTGCTCAACGAGCTGCTGAAGATTGCCCCGGAAGAGGATTATCGGGTCGATGCCTGGCTGGAACTGCTGGAAACCGAGTTCTCGGAAAGACGCCCCAAGCCGGTCAACTGACCGCCAGGCGCCTGGCTCCGACGCGCAGCCCACCGGCCGGCGAGGTCAATCCTGTGAGCGGCTGGTCGGAGCGGCGGCCTTGCCCGAGAGCTGCTGGAACAGGATCGCCCGGGCCAGCGCATCGACCGGGTCGAAGGTCCCGCGCCAGCGCGGCTCGGCCTGGATCACGCCGATGCGCCTCATCCACGCGCCCAGCTTGCGGTCGCACCTGGCCAGGTGGTCCCAGACCGCGGCGGTATCGAAGCCACGCGCGTGTCGGGCCACGGCCAGGCTCCTAGTGTACTGTTCTATTCTTGATGGAACCTATATGAAATCCATCGTTCCAACACTCTACGAGGACGAAGAGTGGAGAGTGCAAGTGCGAGTTGCCCCTGAGATTGTGCTGAGCGACGAGGAGCGAGCCGAGTTGACGAGACTGGTTCGCTCCAAGC
>NZ_RDQN01000026.1 GCF_003703395.1 Pseudoxanthomonas spadix | reverse complement strand
GCGCAGTGTTGCCAAGCACGTGTAGGAGCCCGGGCCGCCGCACATCGACCTCGTCCCTAGCCCGAACAGTTGAACGAGCTCAAGCTCGAACTTCACAAGCGTGGGCAGGATCGAGGCGGCTCTCTCCTGTCCCCAGTGTACGAGAACTTTATGTCCCTGACCCTTGTTGGTATCGACGTGGCCAAAGCCACCCTGGCCGTCTGCGTGCTCCCCCACAAGCTGCATCTGACCCTGCCCAACACCTCTGCCGGCCATGCCCAACTGCTGGCGCACCTGAAGGGGCACAGCGTGGACAACCTGTTGCTGGAAGCCACCGGCGGCTACGAGCGGGCGCTGATGCGCGTGTTGAGCAAAGCCGGACTTCCCGTCACCCGGATCAACCCGCGCCGAGCCCGTGCCTTCGCCGAGGCCCTGGGCAAGATCGCCAAGACCGACCCCATCGATGCCCAGGTGCTGGCGCACATGGCCGGCGTGGTCAAGGCCCCCTGTCAGGCCGTGGAGCCCGAGCGCGAAGCCCTGCGGGCCTGGGTTCAGCGCCGCGAACAACTGGTCCAGCAGCGCGACGATGAGCGCCGTCGCCTGAAGCAGGCCGAGCTGGCTGGACTGCGCAAGGACCTGCTGGACAACATCAAGCAGCTGGGCCAGCGCATTCTCAAGATCGACAAGGTCATCGCCCAGGCCCAGGGCCAGCTCGACGATGCCTTGGGCCGATCCCTCATGGCCGTCGCCGGCATCGGCCAGGTCACCGCCGCCAGCTTGCTGGCCTACCTGCCCGAGCTGGGCCGGCTCACGCGCAAGCAGATCGCCGCCTTGGCCGGGCTGGCGCCCTACAACGTGGACAGCGGCAAGCACGCCGGCAAACGCCGCATCCGCGGCGGACGGGCGCCGATCCGCCGGGTGCTGTACATGGCCTGCCTCTCGGTGATCCGCAAACAACCCGACTTCAAGACGCGATACGAAGCCCTGCGCCAACGGGGCAAGTGCGCCAAGGTCGCCATCACCGCCTGCATGCGGGTACTGCTCACCCGCCTCAACGCCATGGCCAGAGACCAAACTGAATGGAGAATGACAGG
>NZ_RDQN01000025.1 GCF_003703395.1 Pseudoxanthomonas spadix | reverse complement strand
TTTGGAACTTAAGCGCTGATTGGCGCGGATCACCTTCTGCAGGATGTCGCGGGCGCTTCTGGTCCAGATGAACGGCTTGGGTTTGGTGTTGTGATGCGCGAGGTACTCGTCGATGGCGGCGATCAATTCGGGCACGCTGGTGAACACCCCGCGGCGCAGCCGCTCGGCGGTGATGTCGCGGAAGAAGCGCTCAACCATGTTCAGCCACGAGGCGGAGGTAGGCGTGAAGTGCATGGTGAAGCGCGGGTGCTTGGCTAGCCACTTCTGGACATTGGGATGCTTGTGGGTGGCGTAGTTGTCGGCGATCAGATGCAGCGTCTTGTCCTTGGGCGTCTGGCGGTCGATCTGGCGCAGGAACTTCAGCCATTCGACGTGGGTGTGGCGCGGCTGGCACTGGCCAATGACCTGCCCGTCGAGCACGTTGAGCGCAGCAAACAGCGTGGTCGTGCCATTGCGCTTGTAGTCGTGCGTCATCGTCTGCGCGCGGCCCTTCTTCAGCGGCAACCCGGGCTGGGTGCGGTCCAACGCCTGCACCTGGCTCTTCTCGTCGCAGCACAGCACCAGCGCATGCTCGGGCGGCGACAGGTACAGGCCGACGATGTCTTCGAGCTTCTCGACGAACTGCGGGTCGCGCGAGACCTTGAAGCTGCGCACGAGGTGCGGCTTCAAACCGTGGGCGTGCCAATGCCGCATCACGGTGCTGGGGCTCACGCCCAGCTCGGCGGCCATCTTGCGCGTACTCCAGTGCGTGGCCGCCGCCGGCCGGCTCTGCGTGGTCAACTCCACCAGCCGCGCCGCGTCGACCTTGGCCGGCGGCGCTCCGCGCGGCAAGTCGCGCTCGATCCCGGCCATCCGCGACTGCGCATATCGCGCGCGCCAGCGCGAGACCTGTACGCGCCCCACCCCTACTTGCTCGGCGATCTCCTTGTTCTGCATTCCATCCGCAGCCAGCAGCACCATGCGGGCGCGCTGCGCCAACCTCACGCTCGTGCGCTTGGAGCGAACCAGTCTCGTCAACTCGGCTCGCTCCTCGTCGCTCAGCACAATCTCAGGGGCAACTCGCACTTGCACTCTCCACTCTTCGTCCTCGTAGAGTGTTGGAACGATGGATTTCATATA
>NZ_RDQN01000024.1 GCF_003703395.1 Pseudoxanthomonas spadix | reverse complement strand
TATATGAAATCCATCGTTCCAACACTCTACGAGGACGAAGAGTGGAGAGTGCAAGTGCGAGTTGCCCCTGAGATTGTGCTGAGCGACGAGGAGCGAGCCGAGTTGACGAGACTGGTTCGCTCCAAGCGCACGAGCGTGAGGCTGGCGCAGCGCGCCCGCATGGTGCTGCTGGCTGCGGACGGCATGCAGAACAAGGAGATCGCCGAGCAAGTAGGGGTGGGGCGCGTACAGGTCTCGCGCTGGCGCGCGCGATATGCGCAGTCGCGGATGGCCGGGATCGAGCGCGACTTGCCGCGCGGGGCGCCGCCGGCCAAGGTCGACGCGGCGCGGCTGGTGGAGTTGACCACGCAGAGCCAGCCGGCGGCGGCCACGCACTGGAGTACGCGCAAGATGGCCGCCGAGCTGGGCGTGAGCCCCAGCACCGTGATGCGGCATTGGCACGCCCACGGTTTGAAGCCGCACCTCGTGCGCAGCTTCAAGGTCTCGCGCGACCCGCAGTTCGTCGAGAAGCTCGAAGACATCGTCGGCCTGTACCTGTCGCCGCCCGAGCATGCGCTGGTGCTGTGCTGCGACGAGAAGAGCCAGGTGCAGGCGTTGGACCGCACCCAGCCCGGGCTGCCGCTGAAGAAGGGCCGCGCGCAGACGATGACGCACGACTACAAGCGCAATGGCACGACCACGCTGTTTGCTGCGCTCAACGTGCTCGACGGGCAGGTCATTGGCCAGTGCCAGCCGCGCCACACCCACGTCGAATGGCTGAAGTTCCTGCGCCAGATCGACCGCCAGACGCCCAAGGACAAGACGCTGCATCTGATCGCCGACAACTACGCCACCCACAAGCATCCCAATGTCCAGAAGTGGCTAGCCAAGCACCCGCGCTTCACCATGCACTTCACGCCCACCTCCGCCTCGTGGCTGAACATGGTTGAGCGCTTCTTCCGCGACATCACCACCGAGCGGCTGCGCCGCGGGGTGTTCACCAGCGTGCCCGAACTGATCGCCGCCATCGATGAGTACCTCGCGCATCACAACACCAAACCCAAGCCGTTCATCTGGACCAGAAGCGCCCGCGACATCCTGCAGAAGGTGATCCGCGCCAATCAGCGCTTAAGTTCCAAACAGAATGGAACACTACACTAG
>NZ_RDQN01000023.1 GCF_003703395.1 Pseudoxanthomonas spadix | reverse complement strand
CGGCTCGCTCCTCGTCGCTCAGCACAATCTCAGGGGCAACTCGCACTTGCACTCTCCACACTTCGTCCTCGTAGAGTGTTGGAACGATGGATTTCATATAAGTTCCATCAAGAATAGAACAGTACACAAGCAGCTGCTGGCCAACTACCAGGCGGTGCCGCAGAACCTGATCCGCGCGATCGTCGATTCCAACACCACCCGCAAGGACTTCATCGCCGCCGACGTGCTGCGGCGCAACCCCAAGGTGGTGGGCATCTACCGGTTGATCATGAAGGCCGGCTCGGACAACTTCCGCGCCTCCAGCATCCAGGGCGTGATGAAGCGGATCAAGGCCAAGGGCGTGGAGGTGATCGTCTACGAGCCGGCCTTGAACGAGCCCGAGTTCTTCCGCTCGCGCGTGGTCAACGACCTGGACGCGTTCAAGCGCGAATCGGACGTGATCCTCAGCAACCGCAGGTCCAGCGCGCTGGATGACGTGGCCGACAAGGTCTACACGCGCGACCTGTTTGGCGACAACTAAGGCCAGGCTGTTACTCCCCTTCTCCCCGCCTGCGCGTGGAGAAGGCTTGGACAGCCGGGCTGTTGCTCCCTTCTCCCCCGCTCGCGGGGGAGAAGGTGCCGAAGGCAGATGAGGGGGGGCTTTGCTGTTGGCGCAAGCGGCTGACGAACACCCGAGCCCGGCGGCTCCAGCTTCGAAAACGTACCGGCAGCCTCACCTGGGTCGGCTTCGGTGCCCCCTCACCCCAGCCCTCTCCCCCGCTCGCGGGGGAGAGGGAGCGGAGGCGGGCTTGTTGCTCCCTTCCCCGCGGCCCTCCCCTTCGCGCTGACCCGCGAAAGGCAGGGGCAAGGCAGCGTTCTTGATTTGCCCGGCCCACCGAGCGAGCCGCTTGGCCCCCTCCCTTGCGAAGCAGGGGAGGGATGGGGAGGGGTTGCTGTTGATCTGCTCGTTCTTGCATGTGCTCCGCGCCGAAAGCAAAGGCACCCCTCCCCGACCCTCCCCTTCGCGCTGACGCGCGAAAGGGAGGGGGCAAGGCAGCGTTCTTGATTTGTCCGGCCCACCGAGCGAGCCGCTTGGCCCCCTCCCTTGCGAAGCAGGGGAGGGATGGGGATGGGTTGCTGTCCCGCTTCTCCCCCGCTCGCGGGGGAGAAGGTGCCGAAGGCGGATGAGGGGGGCTTTGCTGTTTGCGCAAACGGCTGACGAAAACGCGGGTCAGGCGGCTCCAGCTTCGGAACGTACCGGCAGTCTCACCTGGATCGGCTTCGGTGCCCCCTCACCCCGGCCCTCTCCCCCCGCTCGCGGGGGAGAGGGGGCGAAGCGTCAGCCCTGCAGCAACGCTGAAATCTCGTCGGTCTTCTGCTTCAGCAGCGCTGCATCGGCGCGGGTTTCCACGTTCAGGCGCAGCAGTGGCTCGGTGTTGGAGCTGCGGATGTTGAAGCGCCACTGGCCGAAATCGGCGCTGATCCCGTCGGTGTGGTCCAGCTGCGGATTGAGGGCAGCATAGTGCTCCATGACCCGCTGCACGGCCGCCTTGGCGTCGTCGACCTTGAAGTTGATCTCGCCGCTGCACGGGAACTTGGCCACCCGGTCTTCCACCCAGTCGCCCAGCGAGCGGCCCGAGCTGCTGACCAGTTCGGCGATCAGCAGCCACGGGATCATGCCCGAGTCGGCGAAGGCGAACTGGCGGAAGTAGTGGTGGGCGCTCATTTCGCCGCCGTATACGGCGTTTTCGGCGCGCATCTTCTCCTTGATGAAGGCGTGGCCGCTCTTGCACAGCACCGGGATGCCGCCGGCTTGCTCGACCATCTCCACGGTGTTCCAGGTCAGGCGCGGATCGTGCACGACCTTGCCGCCGGGCTGCTTGGCCAGGATCGCCTGGGCCAGCAGGCCGACCAGGTAATAGCCCTCGATGAACTGGCCCTTCTCGTCGAAGAAGAAGCAGCGGTCGAAGTCGCCGTCCCAGGCGATGCCAAAATCCGCGCCATGCTGCTGGACCGCCTCGGCGGTGGCGGCGCGGTTTTCCGGCAACAGCGGGTTGGGGATGCCGTTGGGGAAATGGCCGTCCGGCTCGTGGTAGATGCGGATGAATTGCAGCGGCAGGTGCGGGGCCAGCAGGTCGATGATCGCGCCGGCGCCGCCGTTGCCGGCATTGGTCACGATCTTGAGCGGCTTGAGCGTGCCGGGCTTGATGTAGCTGAGCAGGTGCTGGATGTAGGCGGTCTTGTCCGGGCGGTGCGCTTCCTGGCCGATCGGTTCGCCGGCGGGGGTCCTGTCGGCCTCGGCCCGGTCGCGGATCTCGAACAGGCCGGTGTCCGAGCTGATCGGGCGCGCGTTCTCGCGCACCAGCTTCATCCCGTTGTAGTCCATCGGATTGTGGCTGGCGGTGACCATCACCCCGCCGGCGGCCTTGAGGTGATCGGTCTGGAAATAGACTTCCTCGGTGCCGCACAGGCCGATGTCGATGACCTCGCGGCCTTTGCAGCGCAGGCCGACCGACAGCGCGTCCTGCAGGGCGGGGCTGGTCAGGCGCACGTCGTGGCCCAGCACCACCGGCCCGGCGCCCAGCATGTCGGCCAGGGCCACGCCGATGCGGCGGGCCAGGTCCTCGTCCAGTTCGTCGGGGACGCGGCCACGGATGTCGTAGGCCTTGAATGCGGGAAGCGCCATGGAGGAAGTCCTTGTGTGCGGGGAGCGGGGCCGGCGAGTGTAGCCAAGCCGATGGCAAGCGGGCGTTAGCGCGCAGGACCAAAGTCCAACAGGTCCTTGCCGGGACCGCGGCTAGAATGCTCGGCGATGCGGCAACAGCGGAAGTGAAGCAATGACCCAGACGATTGCTGGCAGCGCCAGGCGCTCGGGCAAGGTGTTTCCCGATGCCGCCACCGCCCTGGCCGACATCGCCGCCGACGGCCAGACCCTGGCGGTGGGCGGGTTTGGCCTGTGTGGCATCCCCGAGCAGCTGATCAGCGCGCTGCGCGACACCGGGGTCAAGGACCTGACGGTCATTTCCAACAACGCCGGCGTGGATGGTTTCGGCCTGGGCCAGCTGCTGGAAACGCGCCAGATCCGCAAGATGATTTCGTCCTACGTGGGCGAGAACAAGGAGTTTGCCCGCCAGTACCTGGCCGGCGAGCTGGAACTGGAATTCAACCCGCAGGGCACCCTGGCCGAACGCCTGCGCGCTGGCGGGGCGGGCATCCCGGCCTTCTTCACCGCCACCGGCTACGGCACGGTGATCGCCCAGGGCAAGGAAACGCGCCAGTTCGATGGCAAGCACTACATCCTGGAAACCGCGCTGCACGCCGACCTTGCGCTGGTCAAGGCGTGGAAGGCCGACACCGCCGGCAACCTGGTGTTCCGCAAGACCGCGCGCAACTTCAACCCGGCCTGCGCGATGGCCGGCAAGCTCTGCGTGGCCGAGGTGGAACAGGTGCTGGAAGTCGGTGCGATCGACCCGGACCAGGTGCACCTGCCGGGCATCTACGTCGATCGCATCGTGGTCAACCCGAATCCGGAAAAGCGCATCGAACAGCGCACCGTGCGCGAAGGATGAGCGCACGCACCTGGCCCGGCAGGGCCAGGCCGATGCCTGATGAAGCGAGAGGTCGCGCCAGCGATGGCGCCCAGGAATCCAAACCTTTAGAGAGGAACCAAAATGGCCTGGACCCGCGAACAGATGGCCGCGCGCGCCGCGCAGGAACTCACCGACGGCGCCTACGTCAACCTGGGCATCGGCCTGCCGACGCTGGTGGCCAACTACATTCCCGAGGGCGTGGATGTGTGGCTGCAGTCGGAAAACGGCCTGCTCGGCATCGGCCCGTTCCCGACCGAAGATGAGATCGACCCTGATCTGATCAACGCCGGCAAGCAGACCGTCACCGCGCGCAAGGGCGCCAGTTTCTTCGGCAGCCATGAGTCGTTTGCGATGATCCGTGGCGGACATATCGACCTTGCCATCCTCGGCGCGATGCAGGTCAGCGAGAAGGGCGATCTGGCCAACTGGATGGTGCCCGGCAAGATGGTCAAGGGCATGGGCGGGGCGATGGACCTGGTGGCCGGGGTCAAGCGCGTGGTGGTGCTCATGGAGCACGTGGCCAAGGACGGCAGCCACAAGCTGCTGCCCGAATGCGACCTGCCACTGACCGGCGTGGGCGTGGTCGACCGCATCATCACCGACCTGGGCGTGTTCGATGTCACGCCTGAAGGCTTGAAGCTGGTGGAGCTGGCCGAAGGGGTGAGCCAGGCGCAGGTATCAGAGAAGACTGGCGTGAAGCTCGCCGCTTGAGCAACACCGCTGCTGCATTTCAGGTGTCGCCTGGATGGCTTGATGAGGCCGGGCAGGTCGCGTGTTTCGAGCAAAGTCGACAGGCCATTGCCTGGGAAACCCATCGCCTGCGCCTGTTCGGGCGCTGGGTGGACGCGCCGCGGTTGAGTTGCTGGATCGGGGATCCGGGGGCGGTGTATCGGTACTCGGGGCGGACCTTCGCGCCGCAGCCCTGGCCGCAGGCGCTGTTGCCGTTGCGGCAGCGGCTGCGGGAGGAGCTGGGTGTCGGTTTCAACAGTGTGCTGGCCAATATGTACCGGGATGGGCGCGATGCGATGGGCTGGCACAGCGATGACGAGCCGGAGCTGGGCCCGGAGCCGGTGATCGCCTCGCTCAGCCTGGGCGCGGCGCGGCGGTTCGTGCTGCGCCGGCGCGATGATCATGCGGTCAAGCAGGCCCTCGTGCTGGAACCGGGCAGCCTGCTGGTGATGCGGGGCGTCAGCCAGCGTGACTGGCAGCATGCCCTGCCGCGCACGGCCAGGCCGGTGGGGTCGCGGATCAATCTGACTTTCCGCAGGATCGTCGATGCGGGCGTTTGAGCCTGCACCGGACCGTGTAGGAGCGGACCGCAGGGCCGCGAGAGGCTTCACCGGGAAAGCCCCATCGCGCCCCTGCGGTGCGCTTGTGTCTGCGCGAAGGTCTAGAGTTTGGGTGGAGAGCGATGTGCGGCAGGCCGATGGAGCGCAGTGTTGCCAAGCACGTGTAGGAGCCCGGGCCGCCGCACATCGACCTCGTCCCTAGCCCGAACAGTTGAACGAGCTCAAGCTCGAACTTCACAAGCGTGGGCAGGATCGAGGCGGCTCTCTCC
>NZ_RDQN01000022.1 GCF_003703395.1 Pseudoxanthomonas spadix | reverse complement strand
AAGGCCTGCATAATGGGCGGCTCGCTTCGGCGGTGACGGTTCAGCGGTTTGGGCCGGGCGGTCGAGGTGGTGGTACGAAGGGCCTGTTGGCGAGGTGTTGACGGACCTGGAAATGGCCCTATAATGGGCGGCTCGCTGCAGCGATAGGTTGCAGTGATGACGGGGGAGGCGCTGAGGCCGACTTCGAGTTCTTTGACAGTATGCGCAGGTGACTTGTGTGGGCGCCTGCAGGAAGGACGAGCTGTCCATCTTGCAGATGACTTATACAAGCGCATAGAGATTGTAGAAATGCAAGCGATACGTAGCTTGGGTTGGACATCTGCATTCAAGGCTTTTGCCGCAAGGCAATGAAAGTTTTAAGTGAAGAGTTTGATCCTGGCTCAGAGTGAACGCTGGCGGTAGGCCTAACACATGCAAGTCGAACGGCAGCACAGTAGGAGCTTGCTCTTACGGGTGGCGAGTGGCGGACGGGTGAGGAATACATCGGAATCTACCTTTTGGTGGGGGATAACGTAGGGAAACTTACGCTAATACCGCATACGCCCTTCGGGGGAAAGCCGGGGACCAGCAATGGCCTGGCGCTGATAGATGAGCCGATGTCGGATTAGCTAGTTGGTGAGGTAATGGCTCACCAAGGCGACGATCCGTAGCTGGTCTGAGAGGATGATCAGCCACACTGGAACTGAGACACGGTCCAGACTCCTACGGGAGGCAGCAGTGGGGAATATTGGACAATGGGCGCAAGCCTGATCCAGCCATACCGCGTGGGTGAAGAAGGCCTTCGGGTTGTAAAGCCCTTTTGTTGGGAAAGAAAAGCATTCGGTTAATACCCGGGTGTTCTGACGGTACCCAAAGAATAAGCACCGGCTAACTTCGTGCCAGCAGCCGCGGTAATACGAAGGGTGCAAGCGTTACTCGGAATTACTGGGCGTAAAGCGTGCGTAGGTGGTGGTTTAAGTCCGTTGTGAAAGCCCTGGGCTCAACCTGGGAATTGCAGTGGATACTGGATCACTAGAGTGTGGTAGAGGATAGTGGAATTTCCGGTGTAGCAGTGAAATGCGTAGAGATCGGAAGGAACATCTGTGGCGAAGGCGACTATCTGGGCCAACACTGACACTGAGGCACGAAAGCGTGGGGAGCAAACAGGATTAGATACCCTGGTAGTCCACGCCCTAAACGATGCGAACTGGATGTTGGGTTCAACTTGGAACCCAGTATCGAAGCTAACGCGTTAAGTTCGCCGCCTGGGGAGTACGGTCGCAAGACTGAAACTCAAAGGAATTGACGGGGGCCCGCACAAGCGGTGGAGTATGTGGTTTAATTCGATGCAACGCGAAGAACCTTACCTGGTCTTGACATCCACGGAACTTTCCAGAGATGGATTGGTGCCTTCGGGAACCGTGAGACAGGTGCTGCATGGCTGTCGTCAGCTCGTGTCGTGAGATGTTGGGTTAAGTCCCGCAACGAGCGCAACCCTTGTCCTTAGTTGCCAGCACGTAAAGGTGGGAACTCTAAGGAGACCGCCGGTGACAAACCGGAGGAAGGTGGGGATGACGTCAAGTCATCATGGCCCTTACGACCAGGGCTACACACGTACTACAATGGTCAGGACAGAGGGCTGCAAGCCGGCGACGGTGAGCCAATCCCAGAAACCTGATCTCAGTCCGGATTGGAGTCTGCAACTCGACTCCATGAAGTCGGAATCGCTAGTAATCGCAGATCAGCATTGCTGCGGTGAATACGTTCCCGGGCCTTGTACACACCGCCCGTCACACCATGGGAGTTTGTTGCACCAGAAGCAGGTAGCTTAACCGCAAGGAGGGCGCTTGCCACGGTGTGGCCGATGACTGGGGTGAAGTCGTAACAAGGTAGCCGTATCGGAAGGTGCGGCTGGATCACCTCCTTTTGAGCATGACAAGCGCTTCTTGTAGGCGTCCACACAAGTAACCTGCATCCAGAATTTCTGATCGATCCGATTGATCAGGCAAGTCCCGTTACGGGGCCTTAGCTCAGCTGGGAGAGCACCTGCTTTGCAAGCAGGGGGTCGTCGGTTCGATCCCGACAGGCTCCACCATCTGGCACACCATGCGAGGTTCTCGCAGCCCATCGCGCGCCTGTGCTGCGTGGTGGGGAAGGAAATCTTTTTGGGTCTGTAGCTCAGGTGGTTAGAGCGCGCCCCTGATAAGGGCGAGGTCGGTGGTTCGAGTCCTCCTAGACCCACCACTCTGGATGTTTGATTGCGCATACGAATGATTCAAGCTTTGAGTGTCAGGCGTTGAGGCCTGACCCTTGCTCTTTAACAACTTGTGACGTAGCGAGCGTTTTAGATGATCATCTAAACACGTGTCGTTGAGGCTAAGGCGGGGACTACGAGTCCCTAAGAAATTGAGTGGTTATATTCGTGGACCAGGCTTTGTACCCCTGGGACATGGCGTATGGCCCTGAGGCAACTTGGGGTTATATGGTCAAGCGAATAAGCGCACACGGTGGATGCCTAGGCGGTCAGAGGCGATGAAGGACGTGGCAGCCTGCGAAAAGTACGGGGGAGCTGGCAACAAGCATTGATCCCGTAATGTCCGAATGGGGAAACCCACTGCTTCGGCAGTATCCTGCAGTGAATCCATAGCTGCTGGAAGCGAACCCGGGGAACTGAAATATCTAAGTACCCGGAGGAAAAGAAATCAACCGAGATTCCCTGAGTAGTGACGAGCGAACGGGGAACAGCCCTTAAGCTGATATGGCTTTAGAGGAACAGTCTGGAAAGACTGGCCAGAGAAGGTGACAGCCCTGTATTTGAAAGGGCCATATCAGTGAAATCGAGTAGGGCGGGGCACGAGAAACCCTGTCTGAACATGGGGGGACCATCCTCCAAGGCTAAATACTCCTGACCGACCGATAGTGAACCAGTACCGTGAGGGAAAGGCGAAAAGAACCCCGGAGAGGGGAGTGAAATAGATCCTGAAACCGTGTGCGTACAAGCAGTAGGAGCTCCGCAAGGAGTGACTGCGTACCTTTTGTATAATGGGTCAGCGACTTACTGTTCGTGGCAAGCTTAACCGTATAGGGGAGGCGAAGGGAAACCGAGTCTGATAAGGGCGCATAGTCGCGGGCAGTAGACCCGAAACCGGGTGATCTAGTCATGGCCAGGGTGAAGGTGCCGTAACAGGTACTGGAGGCCCGAACCCACGTCTGTTGCAAAAGACGGGGATGAGCTGTGATTAGGAGTGAAAAGCTAATCGAACCCGGAGATAGCTGGTTCTCCTCGAAAGCTATTTAGGTAGCGCCTCATATGTATCCTCTTGGGGGTAGAGCACTGTTATGGCTAGCGGTCCATCGCGGATTAGCAAACCATTGCAAACTCCGAATACCAAGACGGACTGTATGGGAGACACACGGCGGGTGCTAACGTCCGTCGTGAAAAGGGAAACAACCCAGACCCACAGCTAAGGTCCCAAATTCACTGCTGAGTGGAAAACGATGTGGAAAGGCACAGACAGCCAGGAGGTTGGCTTAGAAGCAGCCATCCTTTAAAGAAAGCGTAATAGCTCACTGGTCGAGTCGGTCTGCGCGGAAGATTTAACGGGGCTAAGCAGTGAACCGAAGCTTGGGGTGCATTACGCAAGTAATGCGCGGTAGAGGAGCGTTCCGTAGGCCTGCGAAGGTGGCTTGAGAAGGCTGCTGGAGGTATCGGAAGTGCGAATGCTGACATGAGTAACGATAATGGGGGTGAAAAGCCCCCACGCCGAAAGCCCAAGGTTTCCTTGCGCAACGTTAATCGACGCAGGGTGAGTCGGCCCCTAAGGCGAGGGCGAAAGCCGTAGTCGATGGGAAGCAGGTTAATATTCCTGCACCTCGCGTAAGTGCGATGGAGGGACGGAGAAGGTTAGGCAGGCCAGGCGTTGGTTGTCCTGGTGAGAGAGTTGAGGCGGTTCCCTTTGGCAAATCCGGGGGAGCAACGTTGAGACTAAGGACCAGCCCATTTGGGCGAAGCTGCTGATATCACGCTTCCAGGAAAAGCTCCTAAGCTTCAGCTTACGCAGACCGTACCGTAAACCGACACAGGTGGGTAGGATGAGAATTCTCAGGCGCTTGAGAGAACTCGGGTGAAGGAACTAGGCAAAATAGCACCGTAACTTCGGGAGAAGGTGCGCCTCTTCTGGTGAATAGCTGGGGGAGGCCGAAGTGACCAGGCCGCTGCGACTGTTTATCAAAAACACAGCACTCTGCAAACACGAAAGTGGACGTATAGGGTGTGACGCCTGCCCGGTGCTGGAAGGTTAATTGATGGGGTCACTCTCGGGAAACCGGGGGGAAGCTCTTGATCGAAGCCCCAGTAAACGGCGGCCGTAACTATAACGGTCCTAAGGTAGCGAAATTCCTTGTCGGGTAAGTTCCGACCTGCACGAATGGCGTAACGACAGCGGCGCTGTCTCCACCCGAGACTCAGTGAAATTGAAATCGCTGTGAAGATGCAGCGTTCCCGTGGCAAGACGGAAAGACCCCGTGAACCTTTACTATAGCTTTACATTGAACGTTGAGTTCGTCTGTGTAGGATAGGTGGGAGGCTATGAAACTGTGGCGCTAGCTGCAGCGGAGCCAACCTTGAAATACCACCCTGATGTGCTTGACGTTCTAACCTAGGTCCGTAATCCGGATCGGGGACCATGTATGGTGGGTAGTTTGACTGGGGCGGTCTCCTCCCAAAGAGTAACGGAGGAGCACGAAGGTACGCTCAGCGCGGTCGGACATCGCGCACTGTGTGCAAAGGCATAAGCGTGCTTGACTGCAAGATCGACGGATCAAGCAGGTACGAAAGTAGGTCTTAGTGATCCGGTGGTTCTGTATGGAAGGGCCATCGCTCAACGGATAAAAGGTACTCCGGGGATAACAGGCTGATACCGCCCAAGAGTTCATATCGACGGCGGTGTTTGGCACCTCGATGTCGGCTCATCACATCCTGGGGCTGTAGTCGGTCCCAAGGGTATGGCTGTTCGCCATTTAAAGTGGTACGCGAGCTGGGTTCAGAACGTCGTGAGACAGTTCGGTCCCTATCTGCCATGGGCGTTGGAGATTTGAGAGGGGCTGCTCCTAGTACGAGAGGACCGGAGTGGACGAACCTCTGGTGTTCCGGTTGTCACGCCAGTGGCACTGCCGGGTAGCTATGTTCGGAAGCGATAACCGCTGAAAGCATCTAAGCGGGAAGCGCGCCTCAAGATGAGATCTCCCGGGACACAAGTCCCCTAAAGGAACCATCAAGACCAGGTGGTTGATAGGTCAGGTGTGTAAGTGCAGCAATGCATTGAGCTAACTGATACTAATGATCCGTGTGGCTTGACCATATAACCTCAAGTGGCTTCGGGCCAAACCCGATGACCAGCTTAACCTCGACAGCACGTGTCGATGGCATCAAAACCAACTCACTACGTCACAAGTCCAAACGCGAGCCGGCGCC
>NZ_RDQN01000021.1 GCF_003703395.1 Pseudoxanthomonas spadix | reverse complement strand
GGCTGTGCGGTCCATATTTCCGTCGCTTCTTGCCCCATAGAACCACTATGGGGCGGCGAATCGCCGAAAATCTGTCCTCGCGCAGCCGAATTTTCGCCTCGACCGCCAAAGCCCGACAGACTCCTAGCTAGCGCGTTGGAGCCATGGCTTCTAAGCCCCTCTCCCACCGGGAGAGGGGTTGGGGTGAGGGTCGGGCGCACGCGATGCACGGAAATCCGATGACGAAAAGGGCGCGGTCTGCACCGCGCCCTTTGTCTTTTCCTTCCGATGATGATGCGGCTTACTTGTCCGCAGGCCGACTGCTCTGCGGCGGCGTGTTCTCTGCCGGCGCGGAAGGGTTCGATACGCCGCCCCGGCCAGGCTCGGAGCCAAACGCCAGCCGCAAGCCCCTCCGTGCATTCCCACCCTTGCACAGCCCGCCGGGGCAAGGCATCGCGCCCCTGTCGGCGCGAGGTTACTGGCGCAACTCGCGCAGCGGCGCCGGCGCGTGGTCTTCCCAACCCGGGGTGACCCGCCAGGGATTGATGTCCAGGCCGCCGCGCCGGGTATAGCGCGCTTCCACCGACAGCCTGATCGGAGCGCAGCGCGCGCTGAGGTCGACGAAGATCCGCTCCACGCATTGCTCGTGGAAGCCAGCGTGCTCGCGGAAACTGACCAGGTAGCGCAGCAGGCCTTCGTGGTCGATTTTTGGGCCTTCGTAGCGCAGCACCACGCTGCCCCAGTCGGGCTGGCCGGTGACCGGGCAGTTGGACTTGAGCAGGTGCGAGACCAGGGTCTCGCTGACCACGTGGCTGCCTGCGGCCAGATGCCCCGGATTGGGCGGGCCATAGTCGTCGATGTCCAGCTCCAGCGTATCGAGCAGCAGTGCATCGGCGTGGTGGCCAAACCCCGGCAGCCCCGGCGCCACCGTCACCGGCGCTCCGGCGCGCGCGGACAGGTCCTGCGCGATCTGCGCACACACCGCCTCGGCGCTGGCAAAGCCGGTGGCGTTGAGCGAGTTGAGATAGAGCTTGAGCGACTTGGACTCGATCAGGTTCGGCGAGTCCTGCGGCACGGTCAGTGTCGCGGTCGCCACCTGCGGCTTGCCACGCAGGTCCAGCCAGCCCAGCTCGTAGGCATGCCAGCGATCGTGGCCGACGAAGGGCAGAGCGGCGCTGTCAAGGCCAAGTTCGGCACGCGCACCGGCGCGCGCAATCGCAAACAGCAGGTCCGGGTCGTAGTGCGCGGGATAGGCGACCGTGCGACCCAGCAGCGAATCTTGGGGGGTGTTCATGCGGGGATTTTACGCCCCGCATGATCGGCCTTCGACCGACGCTGCAGACTGCGGGCGCTACCGGCCGCGGTCCACCAGCGCCAGTTCGGTGGCGCCATAGCGCGGGCCGGCCACATCGGGCTGGAAGACTGCCTCGAGCCTGGCCAGCACATCGGCCGGGAGTGTGAGCGCGACCGCGCCGGCGTTGTCTTCCAGGTACTTGCGCCGCTTGGTGCCAGGGATCGGGACCACGTGCTCACCTTGGGCCAGCACCCAGGCCAGCGCGACCTGCGCCGGGGTGGCGCCCAGCTCGGCCGCGACCGCCTTCACGGTCTCGGCCAGGCGCAGGTTGGCCTGCAGCGCCTGGCCCTGGAAGCGCGGGTTGCTGCGGCGGAAATCGCCTTCCTCCAGGTCGTCCTGGGCGGTGATCGTGCCGGTCAGGAAGCCACGGCCCAGCGGCGAGAACGGCACCAGGCCGATGCCAAGCTCGCGTACCGCATCGAGCACGCCATTGGTTTCCAGTTCGCGCGTCCACAGCGAGTACTCGCTCTGCAGCGCGGTGATCGGATGCACCGCATGGGCGCGGCGCAGGGTCTGGGCCGAAACCTCGGACAGGCCCAGGTAGCGGACCTTGCCTTCCTCGACCAGCCGCGCCATCGCCCCGACCGTGTCTTCGATCGGTGTGGCCGGGTCCAGCCGATGCAGGTAATACAGGTCGATGTGGTCGGTGCCCAGACGCTGCAGGCTGGCCTGCGCCGCCTGGCGCACGTATGCCGGCGAGCCATTCACCTTTGGTCCCTGCGCGCTGCCGAACTGGCCGCTGTTGGCGACGAAGCCGAACTTGGTCGCCAAAAACACCTGCTCGCGTCGGCCCCGCAGCGCGCGGCCGAGCAGCTGCTCGTTGGTGTGCGGGCCGTAGATGTCGGCGGTGTCCCAGAAGTTGATGCCCAGCTCCAGCGCGCGGTCCAGCGTGGCCAGCGATTCGGTGTCGTCGTAGTGGCCGTAGGCGTGGCTCATGCCCATGCAGCCCAGGCCGATGGCCGAAACGCTCGGGCCGGTGCGGCCCAGTGTGCGGGTTTTCATGTCGATACTCCTTGGCGGCAAAACGGGATCAGGGGGCGGCTGCAGCCGCGTGGTGGCAAACAGGTTGCCAGGCGCCAGCGGCGCACGTGGCGCGTCCTGCGGAAAACGGTGCCGCACCCATGCGGGTATCGTCCAGCCGTGCGCATTGCGCGCGCGTGAGCTGCAGCTCACGCGCGCCCAGGCTGTCTTCCAGCCGGGCCATCGTCCGCGCCCGGCTCCATTTCTGGCTGGGTCAGGGTGGATCGGGTCCGACGCCGGCGGGCCCGGACGCACGCGCGAGCCGGGAAAATCCGCCGCACGCCCGCTCAATCCAGGCGCATCACGCCCTTGCGCACAGTGGTGGTGCCCAGGGTTGCTTCGGTGACCGGTTCGCCCAGCGCGCGCAGCACCTGCGCCTGTTCCGGCAGCGGCACCCGGGCGATGGTGTCTTCGATCCTGGCCAGGCGGGCGAATTCGGGCAGGGCGAACATGCGCTGCAGCCAGGCCGCAGTGCGCGGCCAGCGGGCGGCGTCGACTTCGAAACGCACCAACGCGGCATTGCGGAAGAAGCTGGCGATGGCGATGTCGGCGATCGACAGCGCGCCGAGCAAATAGCCTTCCTGCGGCATCTGCGGTTCCAGCCAGTCCAGGCAGGCGGGCAGTTCCACGTCGCGGGCGCGGTTGAAGGACGCCTCGTCCACTTCCTCCTTGAACAGGAAGCGCTTGGGCCCGCGCTGATAGAACATCCTGGCGATGATGACCTCGCCCAGGCGCGCATCGGCGTATTCCTCCAGCCAGCGCGCCTGCGCGCGTTGGCCGATGTCGGCCGGATACAGCGACGGGGTGGGGTGACGGTCTTCCAGGTACTGGCAGATCACGCTGGAATCGTTGATCACCCGCGCCCCGTCGACCAGCACCGGCACGCGCCGCAGCGGGCTGAGCTTTTCGAATTCATCGCCGCCCAGGAACGGCGCAATCGGGTCGATGGCGTAGCGCAGGCCCTTGTGGCCCAGGCACACCAGCACCTTGCGCACGTACGGCGACAGGTAGCTGCCCACCACGTGATAGACCGGCTCGCTCATGTGACCTCCCGCATCGTCTGTGGAAACACCAGCCTAGCGCTTGCACATCGACCAGCGCACCGGCGCGCGGCAACTGCAATCCGGCTCAGCGCCTGCGTTTTTCCAGCAGCAGCTTGACGCCCACCGCCACCAGCGCCAGCACCAGGCCCAGCGCCAGCGCGACCAGCACCAGGCCCAGCCACGGGCCCATCAGCGAAACACCACGGTGCGGTGGCCGTTGCGCAGGATGCGGTGCTCGACATGGCGGCGCACCGCGCGCGCGAGCACCACCGACTCGATGTCGCTGCCCAGGCGGATCAGGTCGCGCGGGGTCATGGCGTGGTTCACGTGGGCCACGTCCTGCTCGATGATCGGGCCCTCGTCCAGGTCCGCGGTCACGTAGTGCGCGGTCGCGCCAATGATCTTGACCCCGCGCGCGTGCGCCTGGTGGTAGGGCTGGGCGCCCTTGAAGCTGGGCAGGAAGCTGTGATGGATGTTGATCGCGCGCCCGGCCAGGGCAGTGCACAGCGCCGGCGAGAGGATCTGCATGTAGCGCGCCAGCACCACCAGGTCGATGCGCTCGCCTTCGACCAGGTCGATGATGGCCTGCTCCTGCTGCGCGCGGTTGGAGGCATCCACCGGCAGGTGATGGAACGGCACGCCGTAGGACTGGCTGAGCGGGCCGAAGTCGGGATGGTTGGAGGCGACCGCGGCAATGTCCACGTTCAATTGCCTGCTGTGGGCACGGAACAGCAGGTCGTTGAGGCAATGGCCGTGTTTGCTCACCAGCACCAGCAGCCGCGCCCTGGCGTGGGCGTCGTGGATCTGCCAGTCCATCGCAAATTCCGCAGCCAGCGGCGTAAAGTGCGCGCGCAGCGCCTGCGCCTCCAGTGCCGGCGGCACATCGAAATGCACGCGCAGGAAGAACCGCCCGCTATCGGCATCACCAAACTGCTGCGCATCCAGGATGTTGCAGCCGGCCTCGAACAGCAGGCCGCTGACGCGGTAGACGATCCCGGTGCGGTCCGGGCAGGAGAGGGTGAGGATGTGGTCGCGGCGCATGGGGCCGGCATCTTACGCAACCCCGCGGCCGCTGCGGGGCGATGGTTTCAGTCGTCGTCGTGTTGGGCGCCGGACCTGCGTCGACGTCGGCGCTGCGCGTTGACTGCCTCGAGCCGCTCCAGTGAATCGGCCACCGGCGTGGCCGTGGCCTCGTCGGTGCTGATGAAGGCGCGCTTGTGGGCCGGATCGTCAAGCCTGCCCTGGACCAGGAACACGTTCTCGCCCTGTTCGACCAGGCCGATGTGGCGGCTGAGCACCACGTGGTCCACCCGGCGGAAACCCTTCTCGCGGGCCAGCGGCAACAGTCGGGCGATCATGCGCGCGCTGGCCTGGTCCGGGGTGCGGCCGACTTCGGCATCAAGCCGGTGCACGCCGCGGGCGATCTGCTGGTACAGCCGATGCTCCGGGTGTTCGGGATGGTCCGGGCCGATGAGCTCGGACGAATGCGGCTGCGCCGGTGCCGGTGCGCTCATGGATCACTCCTGCGCCAACAAGGCGCATGCGCGGTTTGCCTGGAACCAGCCTGCATCGTGCCCTCCGTTGACACCGTGCCGCCCACACCTGTGGCGCGCGCCTGCACCTTAGCCGCAGCACGTGCCCATGCTCAAGCGGCGTTGCACGCAAGCGTGGGCCACTTGACGCCCGCCCCGGTCTGACGCGCGCTGGCCTTGGTCAGGGCCCTGGCCTGGACCCCCGTCAGCCAAACAATCCCTTGGCACCGTACGGCTGGCAGCGCAGGTACTGCGGCGAGACGCGCACGGTGGCGCCCAGTTCCGCGGCGGCATGCCAGGGCCAGCGCGGGTCGTAGAGGATGCCGCGGGCGATGGCCACCGCATCGGCCTTGCCCTCGGCGACGATGCGCTCGGCATGGTCGGGCTCGGTGATCAGGCCGACCGCGATCACCGGCATGGTCGTCAGCCGGGCCTTGATCTGGCTGGCGAAGGGTACCTGGTAGCCGGCTTCCAGCTTGATCTGCTGGCGCGGATCCAGGCCGCCGCTGGAGACATGCAGATAGCTGCAGCCGCGTGCTTCCAGCGCCTGGGCCAGGGCGATGCTCTGGGCCACGTCCCAGCCACCGTCGACCCAGTCGCTGGCCGAGATGCGCATGCCGACGGCCACGCTGTCCGGTATCGCCGCACGCACCGCATCGAACACCTGCAGCGGCAGGCGCAGGCGGTTTTCCAGGACGCCGCCATAACCATCACTGCGGTCGTTGCTCAGCGGCGAGAGAAACTGGTGCAACAGGTAGCCGTGCGCGCCATGCAGCTCGATGACCTCGAAGCCGAGCCGGTGCGCACGGCGCGCGCTGTCGGCGAAGGCGGCGATCACCGCCTCGATGCCGGCCTGGTCCAGCGCCTGCGGCGGCGGGTCGCCCGCGTTGAACGGACGGTTGCTGGACGAGACGGTCTGCCAGCCGTGTTCCTGCCCAGGCGCGATGGCCGAGCCGCCGTGTTCCCACGGCTTGTGGGTGGAGGCCTTGCGTCCGGCATGGGCCAGCTGGATGCCCAGCGGCATCGGCGACCAGGCACGGATGCCATCGACCACGGCCTTCAGCGCGTCTTCGGTGGCCTGGTCCCACAGGCCCAGATCGGCCCAGGAAATGCGCCCGCGCGGTTCCACCGCGGTGGCTTCCAGGATCAGCAGGCCGGCGCTGGACTGGGCCAGGCTGCCCAGGTGCTGCGCGTGCCAGGCGGTGGCGCGACCTTCATCGGCCGAGTACTGGCACATCGGCGCGATCACGATCCGGTTGGGCAGGGACACAGGTCCCAGGGCGATGGGGGAGAACAGCTGGCTCACGGGGAATCCGGGTGGCGGTCGAGACCGCCATTGCAGCGGTTGCCAGCGACCCGCTCAACCGGATCGGTGGATCACTGCGTCACGAAGCGCGCTGCCAATCCTCACGCCCCACATCCTGCGCGCGCGGCGGTGGCGCAAGCAGGAAGGCCAGCGCCTGGGCGCAGTCGTGCTCCACCTTGAGCGTCAACAGCGCGTCGGCACGGGTGCGGCCGCGGTTCAGGGCCGCGATCGGCTTGCCGGCCTTGTGCGCCCACTGGGCGAAGCGAAATCCCGAATAGACCATCAGCGACGAACCCACCACCAGCAGCGCCTCGCTGGTCTCCAGCGCGTGCTGGGCGGCCTGCACGCGCTCGCGCGGCACGTGCTCGCCGAAGTACACGACGTCGGGTTTGACGATGCCGCCACAGTGCGTGCAGGCCGGAACATGGAAGGCATCGAAATCGGCCTCCAGGTCTGCATCGCCGTCCGGGGCGATGCCGGCGTCCAGCGTGTCCCAGCCGGGATTGCGCGCGACCAGCTCGGCCTGGAAGTCCGCGCGCGGCGTGCGCCGTTCGCAGTCCATGCAGCGCACCAGGTCCAGCCGCCCGTGCAGGTCCACGACCTGGCGGTTGCCGGCGGCCTGGTGCAGGCGATCCACGTTCTGGGTCAGCAGCAGCGAGGTCTGCCCGCGCGCTTCCAGCGCCGCCAGCGCGTGGTGCACGCCATTGGGACGCGCCGCCAGCAAGCGCGGCCAGCCGACCAGGCTGCGCGCCCAGTAGCGCTGGCGCGTGGCGTGTTCGCCCATGAAGGCCTGGTAGGTCACCGGCTGGGCGCGCTTCCACTGGCCATCGGCATCGCGATAGTCAGGAATGCCCGAATCGGTGCTGCAGCCGGCGCCGGTGAGCACGAAGATCCGCTCGTGCCGTTCGACGAAATCCTGCAGCTGCGCCGGCGTGCTCATGCCGCGGCCCCCGTGACGAACGCGCCGCCCGCTGCCCTTCCACGCGCATGGAAATCACCGCTGGCCACGCTCCCGGCGAGGTTCGGCCGCAGATGGCCCAGGCACTGCATCTGCATGCTCACTCGCCGCGCGCCGGCTGTGGACCGAAGCGGCCGTAGGGCCGGCTATCGTCGGCACCACGGCGCAGGACCTGGGCGGCAACCAGCGCCAGCATCAGCAGCACCACGCAGAACACCACCAGCGCCCCCCAGCCGCCGTGTTCCCAGAACCAGCCGCTGACCGAGCCGACCACGCTGGAGCCCACGTAGTACGCCAGCAGGTACAGCGAGGCCGCATGGCTCTTGCTGGCCCGGCCGAGCCGGCCAACCCAGGCGCTGGCAGCCGAGTGGGCGATGAAGAAGCCGATGGTCAGCAGCACGATGCCGGCCACCACCACCGGCAGTGCATGGCTCAGCGTCGCCAGGACCCCGGCAAGGGCGCAGCCGATCCCGGCCAGCACCACCGGCCCGCGGCCGAAGCGATCCGAAGCCGCGCCGGCCACCGACGAGGACACGATCCCGAACACGTACGCGCTGAAGATCAGGCCGATCTGGCTCTGGCTCAGGCCAAACTCCGGCCCGCCCAGGCGGAACCCGGCATAGTTGTAGACGCTGACGAAGGTGCCCATCAGCAGGAACGGGATCGAGAACAGCCAGGGCAGCTGCCGGTCGCGCAGGTGCCCGCCCCAGGCCCGCAGGTGGAAGCGCAGGTTCACCCCGGCCTTGCGCACGAAATGCCGCGAAGGCGGCAGCAGCAGCACGAAACCGATCGCCACCAGCAGGTCGAAGCCGCTCAGCACCGCCATCGCGGTGCGCCAGTCGAAATGGTCGGTCAGAAAGCTCATCCCGATCCGGCCCATCATCCCGCCGAAGGCATTGCCGCCCACGTACAGGCCGGTGGCCGCGCCAAGCCGGTGTGCGGGCAATTCCTCGGCCAGGTAGACCATCGCCACCGCCGGCACGCCGCCCAGGGCCACCCCCGACAGCGCCCGCACGACCACCAGCGACTCCCAGTGCGGGAGGAAGGCGGCGATGCCGTTGAGCAGCGCCGCCAGCGCGATCGAGCCGAACATCAGCCCGCGCCGGCCCAGGTTCTCCGAGACCGCGCCGGCGCAGAAGATCGCGATCGCCAGGCCACCGGTGGCCAGCGACAGCGGCAGCGAACTGGCCGCCGCGCTCACCCCGAAGCTGCGCGCAAACTCCGGCAGCAGCGGCTGCACGCAATACAGCAGCGAGAAGGTCGCAAAACCTGCCAGGAACAGGGCCAGGCGAATGCGCGCCATCGGCAGCGGCAGCTCGGCGCCGCAAGCGACATCGCAGGCAGGTGCCTGGCGGGCACCCAGGCCAGGGGTGGAAGGCCGGGACATGGCCGTGGCTTGGAAGGAAGGGTGACCAGTATCGGCCCGTCGCGTCCTGCCGGTCCAACCTCTGCTGCTGAAGTCTGCTGCCTGTTCCAGGGTGTACGGAAACCCGCCTCACCAGCTGTGCGCTTGCCGAGGGCAGCCAAGGGCGTTACTGCCGCACCGAGGCAAATGCCGCAACCTGGTGCCGAAGTGGCCTGCATCAAACAACGCTCGGCAGCCTTCGCTTCAAGTGGGAGGACCGGTAGCCACCGCTTCCGCAAGTGCTTGACCAACGACTTCAAGCCTGCATAATTCGCCCCCCGCTTCTGCGGCACCGGTTCTGCTGGTGAGGCTGGAGGTGGATTGGTCAGCGGCTTTGAACGAAGTGCTTGACCGATGTTAAAAGGCCTGCATAATGGGCGGCTCGCTTCGGCGGTGACGGTTCAGCGGTTTGGGCCGGGCGGTCGAGGTGGTGGTACGAAGGGCCTGTTGGCGAGGTGTTGACGGACCTGGAAATGGCCCTATAATGG
>NZ_RDQN01000020.1 GCF_003703395.1 Pseudoxanthomonas spadix | reverse complement strand
AGACGCGATACGAAGCCCTGCGCCAACGGGGCAAGTGCGCCAAGGTCGCCATCACCGCCTGCATGCGGGTACTGCTCACCCGCCTCAACGCCATGGCCAGAGACCAAACTGAATGGAGAATGACAGGAGCCTGAGAAGACAGTTGCTCCTACGACGATGGCGAACTGGTCAGGCGGCCCTGCGCAGGGCGTCTGTCAGCGATTCGATGCTGGCCGCCTTGGGCTTGACCAGCCAGAACTTGCCGATGTAGTCGCGGAACTCGTCCAGGATCTGCTGGGCCCAGATGCTGCCGGTCAGCTCGCGGTGGCGCTGGATCAGGGTGTGGATGTGCTGGCGGTAGTTCTCGAAGCCCTCGGCACTGATCCGGTGGATGTCGATCAGCTCATGGTTGTAACGGTCCACGAAGTCGCGGTCCATGTCCAGCACGTAGGCCAGGCCACCGGTGAAGCCGGCGCCGAAGTTCAGCCCGGTGCGGCCCAGCACCATCACCACGCCATCGGTCATGTATTCGCAGCAGTGGTCGCCGGCGCCTTCGACCACGGCCAGCGCGCCGGAGTTGCGCACGCCGAAGCGCTCGCCGGCGCGGCCGGCCGCGTACAGCTCGCCGCCGGTGGCCCCGTACAGGCAGGTGTTGCCCAGGATCGCGGTGTTGCGGGCCTCGAACCGCGCCCCGCGCGGCGGACGCACCACCAGCCGGCCGCCGGCCATGCCCTTGCCCACGTAGTCGTTGGCTTCGCCTTCCAGCTCCATGTTCAGGCCACCGGCGTTGAACGCGCCGAAGCTCTGCCCGGCCGAGCCGCGGAAGCGCAGCTGGATCGGGGCATCGTCCATGCCGTGGTTGCCATGGGCGCGGGCGATGGCGCCGGACAGGCGCGTGCCGATCGAGCGGTCGGTGTTGTGGATCAGGTGGCGATGGTCGCCGCCGGCCTTGGTGCCGATGGCCTGGGCCAGTTCGCCGTCCAGCTGGCAGGCCAGGCTGTCGGGCGATTCGTACAGGCGCTGGGCCGCGCAGGTGCCGCCCTCGACCCGGGCCCCGGCCAGCAGGCGCGAGAGATCCACGTGCACGCCTTCGCGCGGGCTGTAGTCGATCTGCTGGAGCAGGTCGGTGCGGCCGACGATCTGGTCCAGCGAGCGCACGCCCAGCCGCGAGAGCCAGCCGCGCACCTCCTCGGTCAGCAGGCGGAAGAAGGTTTCCACCCGCTCGGGCAGGCCGGTGAAGTACTCGCTGCGCAGGCGCTCGTCCTGGGTGGCCACGCCGGTGGCGCAGTTGTTGAGGTGGCAGATGCGCAGGTACTTGCAGCCCAGCACGATCATCGGCGCGGTGCCGAAGCCGAAGCTGTCCGCGCCCAGGATGGCCGCCTTGACCACGTCCAGGCCGGTCTTCAGGCCGCCATCGGTCTGCAGGGTGGCGCGCTCGCGCAGCTGGTTCTGGACCAGCGCCTGGTGGGCCTCGGCCACGCCCAGTTCCCACGGCACGCCGGCATAGCGGATCGAGCTGATCGGCGAGGCACCGGTGCCACCGTCATGGCCGGAAATGGTGATCAGGTCCGCGCCGGCCTTGACCACGCCGGCGGCGATGGTGCCCACGCCGGCATGGCTGACCAGCTTGACCGACACCAGCGCGGTCGGGTTGACCTGCTTGAGGTCGTAGATCAGCTGGGCCAGGTCCTCGATGGAGTAGATGTCATGGTGCGGCGGCGGGCTGATCAGGCCGATGCCGGGCTTGGCATAGCGCAGCCTGGCGATCAGTTCGTTGACCTTGTGTCCGGGCAGCTGGCCGCCTTCGCCGGGCTTGGCACCCTGGGCGATCTTGATCTGCAGCACCTCGGCGTTGACCAGGTACTCGGGGGTGACGCCGAATCGGCCCGAGGCCACCTGCTTGATCTTGGAGCGCTTCTCGGTGCCGTAGCGCGCCGGGTCTTCGCCGCCTTCGCCGGAGTTGGAGCGCCCGCCCAGGCGGTTCATGGCGATGGCCAGGGCCTCGTGCGCCTCGGGTGAGAGCGCGCCCAGGCTGATGGCGGCGGTATCGAAGCGGCGCAGCACATCGGCCGATTCGGCCACTTCTTCCAGCGGCAGCGGCGTGTCGGCCAGCTTGAGCTGCAGCAGGTCGCGCAGGGTCGACGGCGGACGGCTGTGCACGGCATCGGTGTAAGCCTGCCAGTGGGCCGCATCGCCGGTGCGCGTGGCGCGCTGCAGGGTCATGACCACGTCCGGGTTGAACATGTGGTACTCGCCGCCGTGCACGTACTTGATCAGGCCGCCCAGCTCCGGCTTGGCCAGCTCGTTCCAGGCGCGCCTGGACAGCTGCTGGGCCTCGGTATCCAGGCGCCCGAAGCCAACCCCGCCCACGCGCGAGGCCGCGCCGGGGAAGCACAGCTTCACCACCTCCGGATCCAGGCCGACGATCTCGAACAGCTGCGCGGCGCGATAGCTGGCGATGGTGCAGATGCCCATCTTGGAAATGATCTTGGACAGGCCCTTGTAGATGCCCTTGCGGTACTTGCGCCCGATCTGGGCCTGCTCGCCGCCGGCCTTGAGCATCAGGATGCCGCGACGGCCCAGGTCGAACAGGGTCTGGTAGGCCAGGTACGGATACACCGCGGTGGCGCCACAGCCCAGCAGGCAGGCCATGTGGTGCGGATCGCGCGCGGTGCCGGTCTCGATGATCAGGTTGACGTCGCAGCGCAGGCCGACGTTGGACAAATGGTGGTGAACCGCGCCGGTGGCCAGCAGCGCATGCACCATCGGCCGTCCGGCTTGCGGGTAACGGTCGGACAGCAGCAGCATGATGATGCCTTCGCGCGCGGCCGCCTCGGCCTGGGCGCAGATGCGTTCGATGCCGGCCTTGAGCCCTTCCTCGACCGAATAGGACAGGTCGATCAATCGGTTCTTGTGCGCGTACTGGTCCATCTTCAGCAGCTGGCGCAGCTTGCGCTGGCTCAGCACCGGCGAGTTGAGGATGACGTGGTTCACCGTTTCGGCGGCCGCGTGGAAAATGTTGGTCTCCCGGCCCAGCTGGGTGGACAGCGACATCACGCAGTCCTCGCGCAGCGGATCGATCGGCGGATTGGTGACCTGCGCGAAGGCCTGGCGGAAGTAGTCGTACAGCGGCCGGGTCTGGCGGCTCAGGACCGCCATCGGGGTATCGTCGCCCATCGAGCCGGTGGCTTCCTGCTCGGTCTCGGCCAGCGGCCGCAGGATCTGCTCGATCTCCTCGCTGCTGAGCTGGAACAGCTTGTGGTAGCTGCGCAGGGTCTTCTCGTCGAAGGGTTCCTCGACCAGCGACGGATCGATCAGCTCGGTCCGCAGGTAGGTCACCCCCTGCTGCAGCCATTGCTTGTACGGGGCGCGGCCGCGGTTGATGCGGTCGATGGCATCCGAATCGAGCAGGTCGCCGCGCTTGAGGTCGATGGCCATCATCTCGCCCGGACCCAGCTTGCCCTTGCGCACGATGCGCTCGGCCGGCAGTTCCCACACCCCGGCTTCGGAGGCGACCAGGAAATGCCGGTCCGAGCTGAGCATCCAGCGGGCCGGACGCAGGCCGTTGCGGTCGAGCATGCAGGCGGCATAGCGGCCGTCGCAGGCGACGATGCCGGCCGGGCCGTCCCAGGGCTCGGTGTTCAGGCCATAGAACTCGTAGAACGCGGCCAGGTCCGAATCCTTGAACTCCAGCGACTGGTTTGCCGGCGGGATCAGGATGCGCAGTGCCTGCAGCAGGTCCATGCCCCCGGCGATCAGCAGCTCCAGCATGTTGTCCAGGCTCTGCGAATCCGAGCCATGCATGGAGATCACCGGGTCGAACTGGGCGATGTCGAACCTGGGCGTTTTCCACACCTTGCTGCGCGCCTGGGCCCAGGAGCGGTTGCCTTCGATGGTGTTGATCTCGCCGTTGTGGGCGAGCAGGCGGAACGGATGGGCCAGCGGCCAGCGCGGCAGCGTGTTGGTCGAGAAGCGCTGGTGGAACACCACCGCGCTGGAGGCCAGGTCGCTGCGCTGCAGGTCCGGGAAGAACGTGGACAGCTTGTCCGGCAGGACCATGCCCTTGTAGCCGATCGAATGCGGCGACAGGGTGACCACGTAGTAGTCCTCAGTCGCATCGCGCAGGGCCTGCTCGCTGCGCCGGCGCGCCAGGAACAGCGCCAGGGCGAAGGCATCCAGGTCCTGGCCTTGGCCGGCCTCGACGAACAGCTGTTCGATCCGCGGCAGGGTGTCCCGGGCCAGTTCGCCGCAGACCGAATCATCGGTCGGCGGCACCCGCCAGCCGCGCACGTGCACCCCGACGCTGGCCAGTTCGGCTTCCAGCTGGGCACGGCACTGTGCGGCCAGCTGCGCCTGGCGCGGCAGGAACACCAGGCCGGCGGCGAAGGTCGCGCCCACCGGGATCTGCGCCTCGCGCGCCAGCGCGCGCAGAAAAGGTTCGGGCCTGCGGATCAGCAGGCCGCAGCCATCGCCGGTCAGGCCATCGGCGGCCACGCCACCGCGGTGGGTCATGCGCGACAGCGCGGAGATGGCAGTATCAACGAGCTGGCGCGATGGCTGATCGTCCAACTGCGCGATCATGCCGAAACCGCAGGCGTCGCGTTCGTGGTTGGGGTCGTACAGCCCTTGGCGGGTGCGGGGGGCCATGGTGCTACCTCGAAACAGGGAGGGTAAGGCGGCACCCGTGCCCTTCATTGGGCGGCGCAGACGTCAAAAAGGTGTCACCGGAGCACCGATGACACCACAGGTGGTGCGTCGCCGCAACGGGCGCGCCAAGATGGTGCGGTGACGGTTGCAGGAGCAACGAAAATTGCGTGCCGCCGCGCTGCCGAAACGGCCCCAGGCCGCGCTGCGCGTTGACCGCTTCAGCCGCAGCGCACCGACACCACCATGCCCTTTTCGTCCAGCTCGATGTTAAGGCGCGCGGCGTTGAATTCCATGCTCACCGGCTGGTCCGGCTTGAGCAGGCGCACGCTGGTGGCGCGCGCATCGGTCCTGGCCTGGTCGGCATCGGCCTGGCCGGGCGTCTTGCCGACCAGCCACTGGGCCTGGGTGGCATCGCAGGCATCGGCATCGGCCGGCGGCGGCGCTTCGGGCGCGCGCGAGGCCTGGGCGCGGGCGCGCTGTTCGGCTTGCGCCAGTGCCTGTTGCTGTTCGTCCGGCGGTGGTGCGCCACAGGCAGCCAGGGCCAGGATCAGCAGGGACAGCGGCAGGACGGGGCGTGACATCGCAAGGACTCCAGGGCCGGCAGAGCCTGAATGTTACTAAGCCGGCCTGGCAACGCTTGACGGGGGCTTCATGGCGGGCACGACACCGTGCCGCGACATGGTCAGATCCGATCGCGCCGCCGCTGCAGCTTGCGCTTGCTCCAAGGCCCCTGCGCCTTCGCAAGCCGCCGACATCGCCAGGCTGGCCGGCCTGGTCTACGTCACCGATGCCGATCCGGGCTACGCACGCCGGCGCGCGGGCAAGGGGTTCAGCTACCGCGATCGGCAGGGCCATGCGGTGCGCGATGCGGCGACCCTGGCGCGCATCGGCGCGCTGGCCATTCCACCGGCCTACACCGAGGTGTGGATCTGCATGGATGCGCGCGGCCACCTGCAGGCCACCGGGCGCGATGCGCGCCGGCGCAAGCAGTACCGCTACCATCCGCGCTGGATCGAGGTCAGCGGCGAGGGCAAGTACGACCGGATCGTGCAGTTCGGTGCGACCCTGCCCAGGCTGCGTCGGCGCCTGCGCCAGGACCTGGGCCTGCCCGGCTTTCCGCGCGAGAAGGTGCTGGCGATCGTGGTGGCGGTGATGGCCGAGACCCTGGTGCGCGTCGGCAACGCAACCTACGCGCGCGACAACCGTTCCTTCGGCCTGACCACGCTGCGCAACCGGCATGCGGCCTTCGCCCGCGACCGGGTGCGGCTGCAGTTTCGCGGCAAGGGCGGGCTGGAGCATGACATCGGCATCGATGATGCGCGTCTGGTCAAGCTGATCCGTGCGGTCCAGCACCTGCCGGGGCAGGCCCTGTTTCAGTACCGCGACGATGAGGGCACGCTGCAGCCGGTCGATTCGGGTCAGGTCAACGCCTACCTGCGTCAGGTGATGGGGCAGGACTTCACCGCCAAGGATTTCCGCACCTGGGGCGGGACGCTGGCTGCGTTCAAGCTGCTGGCCGCCACACCGGTGCCCGCGCCGCCCAGCAAGGCCGCGCTGACCCGCGCCAGGAACGCGGTGATCAAGGAGGTGGCCCGGGCGTTGGGCAACACCCCTGCGGTGGCGCGCAAGGCCTACATCGACCCGTGCATGTTCCAGGCCTGGGAAGACGGGCGGCTGCAGACGCTGGCCGCCACCGTGCGTGGCCAGCGCCAGTGGGAACAGGCCGCGCTCAAGCTGCTGTCCAGGGTGCACAAGGTGTCACTGCGCAGCGCGCGCAAGGTAGCCGCGGCCACACGCTGAAACGGCCGGCGTTGCACGCCGGCCGGATGGCACAGGGTCAAGGGCCACGCCGGCCCGCGCGGGCGGCCGACGGCGCGGGCGGTCACGCTCAGCTGGACGCGACCTGGGTGCCGCTGCAGGTAATGGCGGTGATGGCGTTGTTGTCGCTGATCTGCACGTTGACCGACGAGCCGCCCTCGGTCACCCCTTGCTGCCCTTCGCCGGTGGTCAGGGCGGTGCTGTCGCTGTCCACGCGGATGCGCTCCAGCGTCGGCTGCGCCGCGGCCAGGCCAACCGCGCCCTTGACCATGTCGGTGTGGCAGGTGCCGGAGATGGTGCCGTCCAGCGGCTCGAAGGCCAGCGGTGCCGAGGCACAGGCGGACAGGGCAAGTGGCAGGGCAACGGCAGCGGCAACGGCGACAAGAGCAAGGCGCATCTGAATCTCTCCGGTAGGGCGCGAACGGCGGCAGCATTGCCGGTGGCGTGTTGCCGGATGATGAAGCCGCCTGTCGCCGCGGCCACGGACGCGTCGTGCCCGCACAGCCTTGCAGCGGCGGGGCCGGGTTTCACCCTCCGCGGCCGCCGCGCCCCGGCCTGCTTCCTCCGGCCGCGGGCGGCGATGCCCGGTGGCCGGCCGGCACGGCGCACACGGGCCGCCGGTTTGCGCGCGGGCGGCCTGACTGACCGGTCAAGGCCTGCCGATGACGACAGTGCGACAATGCCGCTTCCAGCCGCCGACCGGCGGGACACGGCCGATTCCATGAGCGACATCCTCGACACCATCCTGGCCCGCAAGCGCGAGGAAATCGCCGCGCGCGGCGCGCGGGTCCCGCTGCACGAGCTGATCGCGCGCGCGCGCGATGCTTCGCCGGTGCGTGGCTTTGCCGATGCGTTGCGTCGCACGATCGCCGGCGGCGATGCCGGGGTGATCGCCGAGGTCAAGAAGGCCAGCCCGTCCAAGGGCGTGATCCGGCCTGACTTCAACCCGGCCGAGATCGCGGTGAGCTACGAGTTCGGCGGCGCCTCGTGCCTGTCGGTGCTGACCGACGTGGATTTCTTCCAGGGCGCCGATGCCTACCTGCAGCAGGCGCGCGAGGCCTGCACCCTGCCGGTGCTGCGCAAGGACTTCACCATCGACCCCTACCAGGTCTACGAAGCGCGCGTGCTGGGCGCCGACTGCATCCTGCTGATCGTGGCCGCGCTGGAGGACCGGCAGCTGGTGTCGCTGGCCGACCTGGCCATGCAGCTGGGCATGGACGTGCTGGTGGAAGTGCACGACATCGACGAGCTGGAGCGCGCGCTGCAGGTGCCGGCGCCGCTGCTGGGCATCAACAACCGCAACCTGCGCACCTTCGAGGTGTCGCTGCACAACACCCTGGAGATGAAGGGCGCGGTGCCGCGCGACCGGATCCTGGTGACCGAGAGCGGCATCGCCACCGGCGATGACGTGGCGATGCTGCGCGGGCAGGGGGTACACGCGTTCCTGGTCGGCGAAACCTTCATGCGCGCGCCCGAGCCGGGCGAGGCGCTGCGCCAGCTGTTCTTCGCATGAGCGCGCCCGGCCCGTATCCGGTGCCCGCCGCCGACGCGCCGGTGGTGGTGTTCGACTTCGACCACACCCTGTACGACGGCGACTCGGGCAGCCACCTGTTCGCCTGGCTGATCAAGCGCAGCTGGCTGCGCCTGGCCGCCGCGCTGCTGGCCACGCCGCTGCTGGGGCCGCTGGTGGCGCTGCTGCCCACGCGCCGACGCGGCATCTCCGGCTATGTGTGGATCGCCACCTTCGGCCTGCGTCGGCGACGCGACCTGGACGAACTGATCGACCGTTACGTGGTGGCCAACCGCGAACGGGTGCACCAGCGGCTGTTGCCGCTGGCGCTGGAGGTGCTCACCGCGCATCGTGCCGCCGGCGACCGGGTGGTGGTGGCCACCGGCGCGCCGCCGGAGCTTGCCCGGGCGGCCCTGTCCTTCGTCGCCCACCAGGACGTACCGGTGATCGGCACCGTGGTCGGACCGAGCTGTGGCGCGGTCATCGCCCGCCGCCACTGCCACCACGACGAAAAGATGCGGATGCTGCGCGAGCGCGGCTATGGCCAGGTCGCCGTGGCCTACAGCGACAGCACCGCCGACCTGCCGCTGCTGGAGGCCGCCGCGCGGCCCGTGGTGGTCAACCCGAAGGCCGACAAGGTCGCGCTGTTTCGCCAGCGGCTGCCGGCCGGCACGCCGATCCTCAACTGGGGCTGCCGCGACCGCGGCGGGGACCCGGTGTAGGGCTCGCCCCGGATCAAGTCACTCCTCCGGGGGCGTGACAGCGCCCCTTGGCAAGGGGCGCGGGGATCGGAAGCGGATAAATCCCTTGGCGCTGTGCGCGAATGCGCAATCAGCGCGTGCCGTACAGCACGATTGTCTTGCCGCGTGCATGCAGCACACCATCGGCCTGCAGCTTCTTCAGCACCCGTCCGGCCATCTCGCGCGAGCAGCCGACCAGCCGGGCCAGCTCCTGGCGCGACACGCGCATCTGCGTGCCCTGCGGATGGCTCATCGCCTCCGGCTCGTGGGCCAGGTCGTGCAGGGTGCGGACGATGCGGTCGGTCACATCCAGAAACGCCAGGCGGCTGGCCTTGCGGCTGGTATCCAGCAGCCGGCGCGAGAGCTGGGCGCCGATGGCGAACAGCAGCTTGGCCGCGTCCGAGGCCAGCTGGCCGCCAAACAACTGGTGCAGGCGCTCGTAGCTGATCTCGGCCAACTCGCACTGGGTGCGGGTGCGCAGGATGACCTCACGCCGGTCCGACTCGATGAACAGGCCCATCTCGCCGACGAACTCGCCGGGCCCGAAATAGCCCAGCACCAGCTCACGGTCTTCCTCTTCCTCGGCCAGGATGCTCACCGAGCCGCTGACCACGTAATACAGGGTGCCGGCCGGATCGCCGGGGCGGAACACGTCGGCGCGCGCGGGGTAACGGCGCCGATGGCTGTTGGAGAGGAACGACTCGATGGTCGTCAAATCCGGGATCAGGGCACTGGCCGGGGAACGCATCAGACTCGGGGGAAGACCTGCTTTCATGGCAGCTCATGAAGTGAAGCGAATGGTCTCGAGCTTAGTCTGAATGGGACAGCGGCGGCAATGTCCGTCGCGCTGTCATTTCACGGTCAGCGCGTTTGCCGCATAATTCGACCCTTCACCGTTTTCTTAGCGAAGGTCCATCGCCGTGGTCAAACCACTGCCGCGCCTGAGGCTGCAGGGCTTCAACAACCTCACCAAGGCGCTGAGCTTCAACATCTACGACGTCTGCTATGCGGTGTCCGAGGACGAGCGCCAGCGTTACATCGAATACATCGATGAGGAATACAACGCCGATCGCCTGACCCAGATCCTCACCGATGTGGCCGAGATCATCGGTGCCAACATCCTCAATGTGGCCCGCCAGGACTACGACCCGCAGGGCGCGTCGGTGACCATCCTCATCTCCGAGGAACCGGTCATCGACAAGGCCGCCGCCAAGGGTGTGATCTCCGATGCGGTGGTTGCGCACATGGACAAGAGCCACATCACCGTCCACACCTACCCGGAAACCCACCCCCAGGCCGGCATCGCGACCTTCCGCGCGGACATCGACGTGGCCACCTGCGGGGTGATCTCGCCGCTGAAGGCGCTGAACTACCTGATCGAGTCGTTCGAGTCGGACATCGTGATCATGGATTACCGCGTCCGTGGCTTCACCCGCGACATCAAGGGCAAGAAACACTACATCGATCACAAGATCAACTCGATCCAGGACTTCGTGGCCAAGAACATCAAGTCGCGCTACGAGATGATCGACGTCAACGTCTACCAGGAAAACATCTTCCACACCAAGATGCACCTGACCGACTTCGACCTGGACCAGTACCTGTTCGAGGAAAAGGCCCGCAATCTCTCGTTCAAGGAGCGGATGAAGATCGAGAACCTGCTGCGCCGGGAGATCGAGGAACTTTTCCACGGCCGCAACCTGGCCGAGTGATCGCCGCAGGGAGAACCCCATCGCGCTGTCTGCTAGACGCGTTCGGAGCTCCCTCTCCCCCGCTCGCGGGGGAGAGGGAGCAAAATCCCAGCGATGCGGCCGTAGGGCCCATGGCCGCGATGGGCTTTCCCGCAGGAGCGGACCGAAGGGCCGCGAGAGGCTTTACCGGGAACGCCCCATCGCGCCCCTGCGGTGCTCCTACGAGAAGCGGGATATCACCGGAGGTCAAGAAGCGGGATATCACCGGAGGTCAAGGGGGTGATCGACGCTCGTGCGGCTAAACCGCTTGCGCTTACAGCCGGTAGGCCACCGTCTTCATCACCTGCGAGGCCAAGCGCATCACCCCGGGGATGGGGGAGGGCAGCAGGCGCGCGCCGGCGTGTTCGGCGTTGTCGGCATGACGGGCCTCGTCGGCCTTCATCACCCGCAGCACATCGCGGCTGCGCAGATCGGCCGGCGGCAGGATGTCCAGATGTTGGTCCAGGTGGGCTTCGACCTGTCGCTCGGTCTCGACCACGAATCCCAGGTTCCAGCCATCGCCGCGCAGCCCGGCCAGCAGGCCGATCGCGTAGCTGCCGCCATACCAGAGCGGGTTGAACACGCTGGGGCGGCTGTCCAGTTCGCGCAGACGCCGGGCGCACCAGGCCAGGTGGTCGGTTTCCTCCTGCGCCGCTTCGCCCAGGCGGGCGCGGGTGTCCGGATCGCGGGCCACGGCGGCCTGGCCCGAATACAGCGCCTGGGCGCAGACCTCGCCGACGTGGTTGATCCGCATCAGGCCGGCGGCGTGGCGGCGTTCGGCCTGGTCCAGGGCAATGTCGGGCGTGGCGCCGGCCGGGTAGGGGCGCTGCGCGCGCGGATCCCCGAAGGTGGTTTCCAGGGCGTGCTGGGTCTGGGCCAGGAATTGGTCGATGAGGGAATGCTGGCGGGTGGCGGTCATGGCGGTTGCAGGCCGTGGCGCTGCGGAGCAGCAACGGCCCATGTTCCCCCGCGGCGACCGGGATGCCAAGCCCGGATGCCCTGTCCCGACTCCGACAGTCAGTCTTGCAAGCAGCCGGGCAGCCCCGTACAATCCCGCCTCTTCGCGTTTCACCCTTCACAACGCGTGGCAAAGTTCCGCACGGGGCAAGGCCCTGGGCGCAATCCGCCCGACCAGACACAAGAGCTTCTTTCATGAGCACGTTCACCGCAAAGAACGAGACCGTCCAGCGCGACTGGTTCCTCGTCGACGCCTCGGGCAAGACCCTGGGTCGTCTGTCCACCGAGCTGGCCCGCCGTCTGCGTGGCAAGCACAAGCCGGTCTACACCCCGCACGTTGATACCGGCGACTATCTGGTCGTCATCAACGCCGAGAAGATCACGGTGACCGGCAAGAAGCTCACCGACAAGAAATATCACCGCTTCACCGGTTACATCGGTAACCTGAAGACCGAGACCCTGCAGCAAGCGCTGGAGCGTCACCCGGAACGGGTGATCGAGACCGCCGTCAAGGGCATGCTGCCGAAGGGCCCGCTGGGCCGCGCCATGTACCGCAAGCTCAAGGTCTACGCCGGTTCCAACCATCCGCACGCCGCGCAGCAGCCGCAGGTCCTGGATATCTAACGCGAGTCCCTCGCAAGAGCCCGCACATCCATGTGCGGACTTCCTAAGGTTAAAGATCATGCCTATCACTCAGAACTACGGCACTGGCCGTCGCAAGTCCTCCACCGCCCGCGTGTTCCTGCGCAAGGGCACCGGCAAGATCACCGTCAACGACCGTCCGCTGGACGAGTTCTTCGGCCGTGAGACCGCGCGCATGATCGTGCGCCAGCCGCTGGAGCTGACCAACAACACCGAGAGCTTCGACATCCTGGTGACCGCCGCCGGCGGTGGCACCACCGGCCAGGCCGGCGCGATCCGGCTGGGCATCGCCCGCGCGCTGGTCGAGTACGACCAGACCCTCAAGACCGAGCTGCGCAAGGCCGGCTTCATGACCCGCGACGCGCGCGAAGTCGAGCGCAAGAAGGTCGGCCTGCACAAGGCACGTCGCGCGACCCAGTTCTCCAAGCGCTGATCGGCTTCTGCTTTGCAAGCGGCGGCGCTACAATCGCCGCTCGGGTTTTCCACAGCCCCGTCGCCAAGCGGTAAGGCACCTGACTCTGACTCAGGCATTCGGAGGTTCGAATCCTTCCGGGGCTGCCAGATACAAAGGAAAAGACTCGCTTCGGCGGGTCTTTTTTTTGCGTTTGCTCTGGTGCCGAAGTGGGCGCGGCGCATCTTGCGCGCGCCAGCGTGGCGTGCCTGCGTGCAGGCACGCGTGGCCCGGGCCAACCGCACCGGCGGTGTAGAATCGCGACGCTTCCGCGGCCGCCTGCGCCGCCGATTTTCGACCGGTACGGCCCTGCCATGAGTGGTTCCCCGCCTCCTCCCCTGACGCCGGCCACGGAGGTCATCGGGCGCATGCGCCTGCAGGGCTATGCGGTGCTCGATCGCGATGCGGTGTGTGGCCTTGCCAGTTGCGATGCCGCGCAGCTGGCGGCACTGGCACCGGGCTGGGACGACCTGGCGCTGGACACCTATCTGCGCGATGGCGGGCGCTATCGTCGTCGTCGCCACGCCTGCTTCGTGCAGGATGCCGATGCGCTGGTGCAGGCGCCGCACCGCGCGCACTGGCAGTCGCAGGATTACAACGCCCTGCACGGCGGCATGCACCGCTGGTTCGAGCCGGTGGCCGATGCCACGCTGGCGCAGCCGACCTGGGCAGGCCTGATCCGGGGCTTCGGCAAGCTGCTGACGCAGCTGCGTGGGCAGTCGCGCTGGTATGTGGAAGCACACCAGTTCCGGATCGACACCACCGACGGCATCGGTCGGCCGACGCCGGAAGGGGCGCACCGGGACGGTGTGGATTTCGTGGTGGTGGTGCTGGTCGACCGGGTCGACGTCAAGGGCGGTGAGACCCGCGTGTTCGAGGCCGATGGCACCCAGGGCCAGCGCTTCACCCTGGGCCAGCCATGGTCGGCGCTGCTGCTGGACGATGCCCGCGTGATCCACGAATCCACCCCGATCCAGCCGCTGGCCGAGGCGGGGCATCGCGACACGCTGGTACTGACCTACCGTGCCGGCGCCTTCCAGGGCGAGGACTGAGCGTCTTCCGCCGGTTTCGTTACAATCGAAACGATTTGCCCAAGGGCGCGGAGGACGGCAGATGAAACTGGGTTCCCTGAAGGAAGGCGGCCGCGACGGCACGCTGGTCGTGGTTTCGCGCGACCTGACCCGCGCCGTGCGCGCCAGCGGCATCGCCCCGACCCTGCAGCGGGCGCTGGACGACTGGGCGAGCCTGGCCCCGCGCTTGCAGGCGCTTTCGGCCGCGCTGGACGCCGGCCAGGCCGATGGCGAATTCGACCTGGACTTCAACGCGCTGGCCGCACCCCTGCCGCGTGGCTACGAGTTTGTCGACGGCAGCGCCTACCTGGCGCATGTCGAACGCGTGCGCCAGGCGCGTGGGGCGCAGGTGCCGGAGCGCTTTTACACCGATCCGCTGATGTACCAGGCCACCAGTGGCGGCTTCCTGGGCCCGCGCGAGCCGATCCGCGTGGTCAGCGAGGAGGACGGCATCGACCTTGAGGCCGAAGTCGTGGTGGTCACCGGCGATGTGCCCATGGCAGTCGATGCGGCCCAGGCCAGCGCGCACATCCTGCTGGTCGGGCTGGTCAACGACGTGTCCCTGCGCAACCTGATCCCCGGCGAGCTGGCCAAGGGCTTCGGCTTCCTCCAGGCCAAGCCGCGCTCGGCGCTGTCGCCGGTGCTGGTGACCCCCGATGAGCTGGGCGAGGCCTGGGCCGGGCACAAGCTGCACCTGGCGATGCAGACGCACATCAACGGCGCCTGGTTTGGCGCGCCCGAGGCCGGGGTGGACATGCAGTTCGATTTCGCCCAGCTCATCGCCCACGCCGCGCGCACCCGGCCGCTGGTGGCCGGCACGCTGGTGGGTTCGGGCACGATTGCCAACCACGACAGCGGCAAGGGCGCTTCATGCCTGGCCGAGCAGCGCACCGTGGAAACCCTGCGCGACGGGCAGCCTGCGACGCCGTTCCTGTGCTTTGGCGACACCGTGCGCATCGAGATGCGCGCGCGCGATGGAAGCCCGGTTTTCGGGGCGATCGAACAGCGCATCGAACGCCAGCCTTTGCCGTAGCGCATTCAAGTCCCACAATGGGTCACCGGGCATCGCCACCGCGAGGCCTCCGATCGAATCGAGGGTGTCTGCGCGTGGCCGAGCTCTTGCGGCTGTATTCCTACTGGCGTTCCAGCGCCGCCTACCGGGTCCGGATCGGCCTCAACCTGAAAGGGCTGCGCTACGAGCTGATCCCGATGCACCTGGTGCGCGACGGCGGCCAGCAGCACCAGCCCGAGTACGCCAGGCTCAATCCGCAGCGCATGGTGCCCACGCTGATGCACGGCGGGCGGGTGATGCGCCAGTCGCTGTCGATCCTGGAATACCTGGACGAAAGCTGGCCCGAACGCCCGCTGCTGCCGGCCACCGCGCGCGACCGTGCCCGGGTGCGCGCGCTGTCGCAGCTGGTGGCTGCCGACATCCATCCGCTCGACAACCTGCGCGTGCGCCGGTATTTCGAAGAGGAATGGGGGGTGCCGCCGGTCGAGCGCGATGCCTGGATGCGGCACTGGATCGCCGAGGGCTTCCAGGCCCTGGAAACCCTGCTGGCCGACGACCTGGCCACCGGCACCTATTGCCATGGCGAGGCGCCGGGCATGGCCGACTGCTGCCTGGTCCCGCAGGTCTACAGCGCGCGCCGGTTTGGCCTGGACATGGCCGCCTGGCCGACCATCACCCGGATCGAGCAGGCGTGCATGGCGCTGCCGGCGTTCGGCCAGGCCAGCCCCGAGCAGCAGCCCGACGCTCCGCAGGCGCAGGCCGCCAGCGCCTGACCTCGCGCGGGCCGCGCGCGATCAGCCGAAGCCGTGGGTGATGGTCGCCGGCGAACCGCTTTCGTACAGGTCCGCGTAGGGATCGTGTTCGCCGCTGGCGCCCTCGGACAGGCGGAACTTGAGTGCCAGGCCGTCGCGCGAGTCGGCTGCGCGCAGCGCTTCCTCCTGCACGATCTTGCCTTCCTTGACCATGCGGAACAGGCACTGGTCGAAGGATTCCATGCCTTCTTCCAGCGATTCTTCCATCGCCTGCTTGATCTCGTGGATCTGGCCACGACGCAGCAGGTCACGGATCACCGGGGTGTTGATCAGCACTTCGGCGGCCGGGATGCGGCGGCCATCCACGCCCTTGACCAGGCGCTGGGAGACCACCGCGCGCAGGTTCAGCGCCAGGTTCATCAGTACATTCTTGTGCGCGGTCTCGGGGAAGAAGTTGAGGATCCGCTCGATGGTCTGGTCGGCGTTGTTGGAGTGCAGCGTGGCCAGGCACAGGTGGCCGGTCTCGGCAAAGGCGATGGCCGCCTCCATCGTGGTGGCGTCCAGGATTTCGCCGATCAGGATCACGTCCGGCGCTTCGCGCATCGCGTTCTTCAGCGCGTTGTGGAAGGCGTGGGTATCCAGGCCGACCTCGCGCTGGTTGACGATCGACTGCTTGTGCTTGTGCAGGTATTCGATCGGGTCCTCGATGGTGAGGATGTGGCCGGTGGTGCTCGCGTTGCGGAAGTCGATCATCGAGGCCAGCGAGGTGGACTTGCCCGAGCCGGTCGAGCCGACCAGCAGGACCAGCCCGCGCGGGGTCATGATGATGTCCTTGAGCACCTGTGGCAGCCGCAGTTCCTCGATCGAGGGGATCTTGCTGCGGATGGCACGGATGACCATGCCCACCTCGCCGCGCTGCTTGAACACATTCACCCGGAAACGTCCGGCCTCGGCCAGGGCCACGGCCATGTTCAGTTCCAGGTCGCGCTCGAACTGCGGCACCTGGCCTTCATCCATCAGCGAGTATGCGATCTTCTTGACCATGCCCGGCGGCAGGCCGGTATTGCCCAGGGGATAGAGCTTGCCTTCGATCTTGATGTAGACGGGCGCGCCGGTGGTCAGGAACATGTCCGACGCGTTCTTTTCCGTCATCAGCTTGAGGAAATAGCCGATGTCCATGATGAGCCCCTGCTGGCTGGTGCCTCCGCGCGCATTGCAAGTGCGCCGCGGGCCTGACGACAATGGCCGCGGATTCCCCCTGAAAACCGCGTGCCTCAAATGATGATTGGTAGCTTCGCACAAATCCCGGTGCTGCTGTGTGCGGCCGCTCTGGCCCTGGTGGCGGTGCCGCCGGCCCACGCGCAGGACGCGGCGCTGGCCGAACTGGCCTCGGCCCAGGCTGCGGTCCAGCGCGCCACCGATGCCGATGCCGACCAGTACGCGCCGGACCTGATCGGCGCCGCGCGCGACAAGGTGTCCCAGGCCCAGGCGCTGGTCCAGACCCGCAGTGGCCGCAGGCAGGCGCCACTGCTGGCCGGGCAGGCGCAGGCCGACGCCGATCTGGCGCGTGCGCGCAGCAACCAGGCCGTCGCCCAGGCCAGGCTCGCCCAGGCCCAGGCCGAAGTCGAACGCCTGCAGCAGGCACTGGCTGCGCCGCCGCCGGCTCCATCGCCGTTGCCACCTCGGGATGCCCTGCCGCCGCTGCCCCTGGCTTCCCCGGAGGCGACGCCATGAATGCGAATGTTTTCCGGAACCTGGTCCTGGCACTGCTGCTGGGCGTCGCCGGCGCGGCCTTGGCCGCCGACGATGCGGTGGTGGCCCAGCTCGATGCGCGCCTGAGCGCGCTGGATGCCGACCCCGACCTGCGCGAGCTCGGCGCCTACGAGCGCCTGCAGGCCGTGCAGGCGATCGCCCGCTATGCCGATTCCGGGCGCAGCGAGCGCGATGCGCTGCTGTACATCGCCCAGCGTCGGGTGGAGATCGCCGAGCTTGCGGCCCAGACCGCCCAAGCCAATCGCCAGGCCGACGCGCTGGAGCGCACCCGCAGCGAGCTGCTGCTGGAAGCCAGTCGCCGCGAGATCGCCCGCGCCCACCAGGAGGCCGAACGCCTGCGCGTGCAGCAGCAGATCCAGGCCGAAGAAGCCGAGCGCCTGCGCCAGCAGGCCGAACTCGAGACCGCCGCGCAGGCCGAGCAGGCGCTGACCAGCGCGACCGACGCCCAGCAGGCCAAGCTCACCGCCGCACGCCGCAAGGCCGCTTCGCTGGCCCGCCAGGAAGCCGAGCTGGTCTCCGGCGCCAAGCTGCCCCCGTCCAGCTTCAATGCCGATGGGTCCGAGCGCTTCGTGCTGCCGGCCAGCATGTTCGAAGCCGACAAGGCCGCCCTGTCGGCCGCCGGCAAGTCGGCGGCCAAGGCGCTGGCCGCCTACCTGGACGCCACCCCGGGCGCCAGGCTGCGGGTGGAGGGCTATGGCGACAAACAGACCCCAGGCGCCCGCCGCTCGGCCGCGCTGCGTTCGGCCCTGATCGCCGCCGGCGTCCCCGAGGCCAGGGTCAGCGATGGCGGTGGCAAGGGCACCGCCACCCCGAAGCGCGCCGCCGCGGTGGTCTTCACGCTTTAGGGCGAGCGAAGATCTGCTGCAGGGCGACTGTCCTGCGTGGGCGCCGTCCGCGCCTGCCCCCTCTCCCCCGTTCACGGGGGAGAGGGCCGGGGTGAGGGGCATCGAAGCCAGCCCAGGTGATGAACGGCGGCACCTTCCCAAGCCGACGGCAAGCCCCGCGTTTTTGTCGTCGCTCCCGAGCGATGGCAACCCCCGCAGACGGCTACCCGTTTGCCGCGCCTGCCCCCTCTCCCCCGCTCACGGCGGAGAGGGCCGGGGTGAGGGGGCATCGAAGCCAGCCCAGGTGATGAACGGCGGCACGTTCCCAAGCCGACGGCAAGCCCCGCGTTTTCGTCGTCGCTCCCGAGCGATGGCAACCCCCGCAGACGGCTACCCGTTTGCCGCGCCTGCCCCCTCTCCCCCGCTCACGGCGGAGAGGGCCGGGGTGAGGGGGCATCGAAGCCAGCCCAGGTGATGAACGGCGGCACGTTCCCAAGCCGACGGCAAGCCCCGCGTTTTTGTCGTCGCTCCCGAGCGATGGCAACCCCCGCAGACGGCTACCCGTTTGCCGCGCCTGCCCCCTCTCCCCCGCTCACGGCGGAGAGGGCCGGGGTGAGGGGGCATCGAAGCCAGCCCAGGTGATGAACGGCGGCACGTTCCCAAGCCGACGGCAAGCCCCGCGTTTTTGTCGTCGCTCCCGAGCGATGGCAACCCCCGCAGACGGCTACCCGTTTGCCGCGCCTGCCCCCTCTCCCCCGCTCACGGGGGAGAGGGCCGGGGTGAGGGGGCATCGAAGCCAGCCCAGGTGATGAAC
>NZ_RDQN01000002.1 GCF_003703395.1 Pseudoxanthomonas spadix | reverse complement strand
GAGTACCTGGCGCATCACAACACCAAACCCAAGCCGTTCATCTGGACCAGAAGCGCCCGCGACATCCTGCAGAAGGTGATCCGCGCCAATCAGCGCTTAAGTTCCAAACAGAATGGAACACTACACTACCTGCTGCATACCACCGGCGAGCTGTGCCTGTCGCCGGTTGGCCTGTCGGCCATGAACCGGCTGTCGCCGGCAAACATGGCCAGCCTGATCATGGGCATGTGGTTTTTTGCCTCGGCCACCGGCAATTTCGCCGCCGGCCTGATTGCCGCAGCGACCGGCGCGGAAGGGGCCGACGGCGCCGATCCGCGCGAGGTGGTGATGGGCGTGTACTCGACCGTGGGCTGGACTGCGATCGTGGTCGGCGTGGTCATGCTGGTGATCGCCCCATTGATCGGGCGTCTGATGCACCTGGAGACATTGCGCGACGATCAGGTTGGCCTGGCCGGACAGGGTGAACTGGCAGGGCCCGATGCCGCTGGCACCGGGCTGCGCAGCGAAACGCGCAGCTGACCGGCCGGTCCTGGCCCGGTTCAGGCCGGCGGCGGATTGACCTGGGCCGAGGACACCGGGCTCATCGGCATGCCCTGCAGCCCGGACAGCAGCCGGTTCATGCCTTCGCCGCCCAGGCGCCCGATCAGTGTGTGCAGCTGGGCCAGTTCCTCTTCATCCAGGACCGAAAGCAGCCGCTGTTCGCAGGCCAGCACCAGGGGGGCCACCTGGTCGTGCATGGCCTGGCCCTTGGCCGACAGCGCCAGCACCGAGCGGCGGCGGTCGTCGCCGTGGATGTCGCGGCTGACCAGTTCGCGCTCCAGCAGGCGGGCGACCGCGCGGCTGACGGCGACCTTGTCCATGGCGGTCCGTTCGGCGACCTCGCTGGCCGACAGGCCCGGAAAGCGGCCCAGCACGCACATCGTGCGCCACTCGGTCATCACCAGGCCGAAGCGCCGGTAATACTCGGCCGAGATCGCCTGGCTGACGCGGTTGGACAGCACGCTCAGCTGATAGGGGATGAAGGTTTCCAGCTGCAGGGTCAGCGGCTGGGCTGGGGGGAGGGCGTCGGGCTGCTTCATGGTGCGCTGCGGCGTGTGTGCTTGTTTCATGTGAAACTATGCTGCCGCAAGTTCCTCTGCAAGGTGGGAGAAGTTTCCATGAGTGCCCAACGGTCCATGCAGGCCCCCGGAACGGATGTGAAAGATGCCACGTTCGACAACCCGATGGGGATCGACGGCTTCGAATTCGTCGAGTTTTCCGCGCCGGCCGGCCAGGGTGACCAGCTGCACGACTACTTGCGCAGGCTTGGCTTCACCCAGGTGGCCCGGCACCGGACCCGGGCGATCAGCACCTACCGGCAGAACGACTGCACCTTGCTGATCAACGAGGACCCGGATTCGTTCGCCGCCGACTTCGCCGCCCAGCACGGGCCCGGCGCCTGCGGCTTCGCCATCCGGGTCAACAAGCTGGCCGAGTGGGTACGCGTGCAGGCGCTGAAGAACGGCGCCGAACAGATCGGCGAGCGCGAGCTGACCAAGGCGGTGGCGGCACCGGTGATCAAGGGCATCGGCGGCTGCATGCTGTACATCGTCGACCGCTACGACAGCGCCGGCACCATCCACGATCCGGACTACCAATTCCTGGACGGCGTGGAGCGCATGCCGAAGGGCTTCGGCCTGACCTTCATCGACCATCTTACCCACAACCTCTATCCCGGCAACATGGCCCAGTGGGCCGATTACTACGCGCGGCTGTTCAACTTCCGCGAGATCCGCTACTTCGACATCAAGGGCGCCAAGACCGGGCTGCTGTCCAAGGCGATGACCGCCCCCGATGGCATGGTCCGCATCCCGCTCAACGAATCGCACGATCCCAAGTCGCAGATCAACGAGTACCTGGATACGTACAGGGGCGAGGGCATCCAGCACATCGCCTGCTTCACCGAGGACATCTACACCACCGTCGAAGCGATGCGCGCGGCGGGGGTGGAATTCCTGGAGACCCCGGACACCTACTTCGAGGTGATCGAGCAGCGCATCCCCGACCACGGCGAGGACCTGGCGCGCCTGGCGCGCAACCGGATCCTGATCGATGCCGACGCCGAAACCGGCCAGCGCAAGCTGCTGCAGATCTTCACCCAGAACGCGATCGGGCCGATCTTCTTCGAGATCATCCAGCGCAAGGGCAACCAGGGTTTCGGCGAAGGCAACTTCACCGCGCTGTTCGAAAGCATCGAGCGCGACCAGATCAAGCGTGGCGTGCTGTAAGGCTTGAACCCCTCTCCCGTCGGGAGAGGGGTTGGGGTGAGGGTCCGGCGAAGTCCGGATGGTAACCAGCGCTATGCTCCACCCAATCCACCAGACAGGACGTCTGCCGATGCCGGATCACATCAAACCGCCGCTTCCTGCGCGCACCTTGGATCACGCAAGAACCCTGCGACGCGAAATGACCGATGCCGAGCGCTTGCTTTGGAAGCACCTGCGCGGCAGTCGGCTGGAAGGTTTGAAGTTCCGTCGCCAGCATCCTGTTCCGCCATACATCGCTGATTTCTGTTGTATCGAACTCAAGCTCATCATCGAGCTTGATGGAAGCCAGCATTCTCAACAGGCCGATGAAACGCGGACCAAGTTTCTGGAATCTCAGGGTTGGACGGTGGCGCGCTTCTGGGACAACGAGGTATTGCTTCAGGTCGAAGCGGTCGTCGGGGCGATCTGGCATTGCGCCTGCGGTCGCACCCTCACCCCAACCCCTCTCCCGGTGGGAGAGGGGCTTTAGCGCATCGCGGGAACACGCATGGCGGGAAAGTCCATGGATTCGAATCAGTACATGACCGGCTTCGGCAATCACTTCGCCAGCGAGGCGATTGCCGGGGCGTTGCCGGTCGGGCGCAATTCGCCGCAGCAGGTGGCCTTGGGGCTGTATGCCGAGCAACTGTCGGGCACCGCGTTCACTGCGCCGCGCGCCGACAACCGGCGCAGCTGGCTGTACCGGATCCGGCCGGCGGCGATACATGGCCCGTTCGCGGCTTTCGATGGCGCGGCGCGGTTCCACAACGTGTTCGGCGATGGGCCGGTGAGTCCGGACCAGCTGCGCTGGTCGCCGCTGCCGTTGCCGCAGGCGCCGGCCGATTTCATCGAAGGCCTGGTCTCCATGGCCGGCAATGGCTCGGCGGAAAGCCAGCACGGCGTGGGCATCCATCTGTACGCGGCCAACCGCGACATGGCCGGGCGCTGGTTCTACAACGCCGATGCCGAGCTGCTGATCGTGCCGCAGCTGGGCCGGCTGCGCATCGCCACCGAACTGGGCGTGCTCGAAGTCGAGCCGCAGCAGGTGGCGGTGATCCCGCGCGGCATCCGCCTTGCGCTGATGCTGCCCGATGGCCAGGCCCGCGGCTATCTGTGCGAGAACTTCGGCGCGCCGCTGCGCCTGCCGGAACTGGGGCCGATCGGTGCCAACGGCCTGGCCAATCCGCGCGATTTCCAAACACCGGTGGCGGCCTACGAAGACGTGGAAGGCGACTTCGAACTGATCGCCAAGTTCCAGGGCCACCTGTGGCGCGCCGACATCGGCCACGGCCCGCTGGATGTGGTGGCCTGGCACGGCAACTGCGCGCCGTATCGCTACGACCTGCGCCGCTTCAACACGATCGGCTCGATCAGCTTCGATCATCCCGATCCTTCGATCTTCACCGTCTTGACCTCGCCCAGCGACACGCCGGGCACGGCCAACCTGGATCTGGTGATCTTCCCGCCGCGCTGGCTGGTGGCGCAGGACACCTTCCGGCCGCCGTGGTTCCACCGCAACGTGGCCAGCGAGTTCATGGGCCTGGTGCACGGCGCCTACGACGCCAGGGCCGAAGGCTTCGCGCCGGGCGGGGCGTCGCTGCACAACGGCATGAGTGGGCACGGGCCGGATGCGGCCACCTTCGAGAGGGCCTCGCATGCCGACCTGTCCAGGCCCGATGTCATCACCGACACCATGGCCTTCATGTTCGAAACCCGTGCGGTGCTGCGCCCCACGCGCCAGGCGCTGCAGGCGCCCCATCGGCAGCGCGATTACCAGCAGTGCTGGGCCGGGCTGAAGCGCAATTTCCAGCCGCCGCGCTGAGCCTCAGTCTTCCAGCGCCAGGCCGATGCGGGCCAGCGCCGGCAGATGTTCCTCGGGCAGGACTTCGCTCAGGCGGGTCTGCACACGCTGGGCATAGCCGGGCGAGGTGAGTTGTGGCAACAGGGTCAGCGCTTCGAGCATGACCTCGACCGCCGGGTATTCGTCGGTCGTGCGTTGCAATTGCTGATGCAGGCGCTGCGCGGCCGGATCACGCTGCAGTTCCAGCATGCCCAGCAGATAGAGTCGCGCGGCCACCAGCGAGCGCCGATGGGAAGCAGGCGCGGCCGGTGCCGGTGGCGGCGCTGCAGGCGCGGCCTGCGGGGTGGCCAGGGCCTCGTGAAGCGTGGGCTCGGCGTCCGCGGTCAAGTAGCCATCGCGGATCAGCGCGGCCACCTGCTGCGCGGTTTCCGGCCCGAGCAGCTGGCTGAGTTCGCCGAGCGAGCGCTGGCCGTCTGCCATGATCAGGACCCGGCGCTGGCGCATGTCCAGGCCTGCACGGTGGGTCTGCAGGGCGGCGTGGGCCAGGGCGGTCTTGCGCGGTTGCATGGCGGCGGCGAAGAGAGGCGTGCATCCAGCGTCACCGCTCCAGATGAAGCTGCCATGACAGTTGCGTGGCTTTGTGCACAGCCAGGCCGGCCAAAGTCCGACAGGCTGCTAGGTTTCTGCCTTGCGCGGGAACAGGTAGATCACCGTGCCCACCAGGGCTGCGGCGGCCACCGCCAGCAGGTTGGGGGCGCTGGCGCTGCCCAGCAGGCCCAGCGACAGCAGCAGGGCCAGGATCGGGACCAGCGGTCCGCCCGGCAGGCGCAGGGCATTGGGGTTGTCGCGCCGGCGATGGGCCAGCACCAGCACCGCCGCAGCGGTGCCGATGTAGGCCAGCAGGCGAGTGACCATCGACAGCAGCGCCAGCTTCTCGAACGAGCCGGACAGCGCCAGCGCCACCGACAGCACGCCCTGGACCAGGATCGCGGCGGCCGGCGTGCGGAAGCGCGGATGCACCCAGGCCAGGAACTTCGGCCCGAACCCGTCCCTGGCCAGCGCGAACAGGAAGCGCGGGCCCAGCATCACCGTGTTGCTGGTGGTGCCGAAGATCGACACCACCGCGCCGATGGTCAGCACCAGCGCCAGCCCCTCGCCGCCGAACCGGGCCGCCGCATCGGCCAGCGGCGTGGCCGATTGCGCCAGGCCCGGCAGGGTGCCCATCGCCACCACCTGGACCGCCGCGTAGATCAGCGTCACCAGGGCGATCATGGTGATCAGCGCGAACGGCACGTCGCGGCGCGGGTTGCGGAACTCGCCGGCGGCGGCCGGGATGTTCTCGAAGCCGGCATAGGCGAACAGCAGCAGCAACGCCGCCTGGCCCAGGTTGGGCAGGTCGCCCAGGTCGGGCGCGGTCCCGGCGAAGGCCAGCGACCAGTCCATGAAGAACAATCCGACCACCACGAACAACAGCAGCGGCACCAGCTTGGCGATCACCAGCACCACGCCGGTGCGCGCAGCCGAGCGCACCCCGATCACGTTGATGCCGGTCAGCAGCGCCAGCGAACCGACCACCACCAGCAGCCGCCACCCGCCCGCCCCCGCGGCCGGCCAGAAGCGCGAGACTGCATCGGCCAGGCCATTGCCCAGCGCCGCGGCCGAGCTGATGCGGGTCAGCCAGATCATCCAGCCGACCTGGAACCCGGCATAGCGGCCGAAGGCCTCGCGTGCATACAGATAGCTGCCGCCGGGCTGGTCGAAATAGCTGGCCGCCTGTGCGTAGCACAGCACCAGCAGGGTCACTGCCACCCCGGCCAGCAGCACCGCCCACAGGCTCAGCGGACCCAGCAGCGCGACCGTGGCCGCCGGCAGCAGGTAGATGCCGCTGCCGATCACGTCATTGATCGACAGGCCGACGATCTGCCAGCGGCTGACCGCGCGGACCAGCTCGCCTTCGCCCGGCGCCGGCGCGCTCACCGCTGCGATCCGGCGGTCAGCAGCGGCAGCGACCAGGCGTGCTGCAGGCGGATGTATTCGGCCCTGGGCAAGAGCACGAACAAGGGCTGCCTGGACCGATCCAGCCAGGCCAGCAGCGCTTCCATGCTGGCTGGGGCCATCGCCGTGCAGCCGGCGGTGGCCTCGCCCGGGCTGCGCCACAGATGGGCGAAGATGCAGCTGCCGCGCCCAGGGATGGCCTTGGGGTTGTGCTCGATCACCAGGCCCTGCCGGTAGCGGACATCGCCATTGTTGTGCAGGTCCAGGCGCATGTGCTCGCTGGCGCCTTCCACTGCGCGTGGGCCGACCTGCTTCTCGTCCACGATCTGGTTGTAGAACGGCGAATCGGGCACGTCGACACACCAACTGCCGGCCTGCATCTGCTGGTACTTCAACCGGGTATCGACCGAAGCGGCATAGCCGAAGGCCTCACCGATCCGGTAGATGCCGGCCGGGCTGCGGCCATCGCCCTCGCGCTTGTGCGGTCCGGCCTGCTGCGCCGGGAACAGTCCCTCGCCCCAGGCGCTGCCGTGCTTGCCGATTGCCACCGCAAAGGCCAGCGCCGCCGGCTTCCAGTCCTTGCCTTCGCGCACGTAGGTCTGCAGCCGGCCCTGGTTGTCGTCCCAGCCGGCGGTGGTGACCACCACCAGCTGCTGGGCCTGCTGCATCGGCGCCAGTGCCGGTGGTGATTTTTTCGCCAGGCCCGGCAGGGCGGCCAGGGCGGCGGCCAGCAGCAGCCAGCGCAGGCGGCGGAAGCGGGGAACAGGTGCGGTCTGCGACATGGGCACTCCGGCGTGCGGTCAGGAATCGAGCAGGCGCTGGACCCGCTCCAGGTTCACCGCCAGCTGGCGCTCGCGGTCGGGGTTGGTCTGGCACAGCAGCACGAACAGAAAATCCAGCAGGTACTGCAGCGAGGAACGGTACAGCAGTTGCTCGATGTGCGGCGCCGGGTCGTGCGCGGATACCACCAGCGCCGCATCGGCGTGGGCGCGCAGCGGGTTGGCGGTGTGGCGGGTGATGGACACCACTGCGCCACCGGCGTCCTGGAAGGTGCGCGAGAGCTGGGACAGCTGCGGCAGCTTGCCGAATTCGGAGAACACGATCATCAGGTCGCCCGGCCGCGCGGCCGAGATGTTGGTCATCATCAGGATCGCATCGGCGTGGTGCACGGTCAGCATGCCCAGCAGCGACAGGCGCATGGCGAACTCGCGCGCGAACAGACCGTCATCGCCCAGCCCGCACACGAACACCTTCTGCGCCCGATCCAGCCGCGCCACGATCTGCTCGATGTGCGCGCGCGGGTTGAGCAGGCGCGTTTCGTCCTCGGCCGCCGCCTTGCTGCGGCGCAGCGCATCCTGCAGCTGCTGGTAGCCATCGCCAGGGGCCGGCGCCGGGTCGTTGGATGCCGGCTGTCCGTCACTGCCGCGCGCCACCGCCTGGCCAACCGAATACTTCAGGTCCGGATAGCCCTTGAACCCGAGCTTCTGGCTGAACTTGACCACGCTGGACTGGCTGATGCCCAGCGCGCTGGCCAGCTGCTGGGAAGAGTAGTCGCGCAGCAGGTGGGCGTTGTCCAGGATGTAGTCGGCGATCCGCCGCTCGATCGCAGACATGTGGTCGCGCTCGGAGCGGATCCTGACCAGGGGCGGCATGGGCTCGTGATCTGCGCGGGGCATCAGACGTGGCGCCTGATGCTGCGGTGGCTGCGGCTGCGGCTGCGGCTGTGGCTTTTGCCTTTGCTCTTGCTTTTGCTGCTGGCTTCACCGGGTCCCCATCCGCAGCGGCGGCGGCTGTGGCTGCGGCTGTGGCTTTTGCCCTTGCTCTTGCTGTTGGCTTCACCGGGCCCCCATCCGCAGCGGCGGCGCCGACGGGCCAAACCCCGCAGGGGCGACGCGCATGGATGCGCGTCGTTTTCGGCAGGGGCAGGAGGCCCCTTCCGAAAATTCCCGTCGGTGACGCGGACCCGGAGCGCCATCGGCGCGCAGGGCGCGAGGCCTGGGGCGTGCTTTCTTTGGGTTACCTTTCTTTGCACGAGCAAAGAAAGGTAACTCGCTCCCCGAAGGGGAGTGAAAGCCTTTGAATACGCTTCCAACTCCAGGCGTCCAAGGCCAAGGCCGGAGCCAAGGCCAAGGCCGGAGCCAAGGCCAAGGCCGGAGCGTTTCACGCCCTGACGGGCGCGCGTCACTTTTCTTTGCTTGTGCAAAGAAAAGTAACCAAAAGAAAGCACACCCCGCCTGCGCGCCCTCCGCGCTGCGCGCTGCGGGTCCGCAGGTCCGTCGGGGATTCGCGGATGGGACATCCTGTCCCGTCCGCGAACGCCACGCATCCGTGCGTGGCGCCCTTCGGGTATTTCCCCGCCGAACCTGCCGCTGCGGAGGGGCCCCGGGTCAGCAAAGGCAGGATCAAGCGCAACGTCAACGTCAACGGCAGCAGCAAAAGCAGGGTCAAGAGCGGGATCAAGAGCAGGACCAAGAGCAGGATTGGGATCAAGCTCAAGCTCAAGAGCAGGAGCCGTGGTAACCGCGCCCAGCGCGCTCATGGCGACAGCATCTCCAGCCCGCGGATTTCCTGGATGCCAAGCCCGGGGGCATCGGGGATGCTGATTTCCGATTCGTTGAACAGCACCCCGCCCACCACCGGATTGAACTGGCCCAGCGACGGGCCGTCCAGGTCGATCCTGGTGATGACATCGGCCTTGGCCACCGCCACGTGCACCGCGGCGGCCACGCTGATCGAGGACTCGATCATGCAGCCGATCATGCAGTCCACCCCGTACAGCGCGGCGATGTCGGCGATGCGGATCGCGTTGGAGATGCCGCCGGTTTTCATCAGCTTGATGTTGATGATGTCGGCGGCGCGGCGCTGGATCAGGTCGAACACCTGCTGCGGGGCGAACACGCTTTCGTCGGCCATCACCGGGGTGTTGACCCGATCGGTGACGTATTTGAGGCCCTCGATGTCGGCGGCCTTGACCGGCTGCTCCAGCAGCTCCAGCACCACCCCGGCTTCTTCCAGTTTGTGCATGGCGTACACGGCCTGCTTGGCGGTCCAGCCCTGGTTGGCGTCCAGGCGCAGCAGGGCGCGGCCTTCGACCGCAGCGTGGATCGCCTTGACCCGTTCGATGTCCAGGCCCAGGTCCTTGCCCACCTTGATCTTGAGCGATTCGAAGCCGCGCTCCAGTGCCGCGCGCGCGTCGGCCACCATCTTGTCGATGTAGTCCACGCTGATGGTGATGTCGGTGGTGATCACCGGGTCGCCACCGCCCAGCAGCCGGTACAGCGGTGCGTCGTAGCGCTGCGCCCACAGGTCGTACAGGGCGATTTCCACCGCGGCCTTGGCGCTGGTATTGCGCTCCAGTGCGGACTGCACCAGGGCGGTGAGCTGGTTGAGGTTGGCCACGTCCTGGCCGATCAGGCGCGGTTTGATGAAGCTGTCGATGGCGGTGATGATCGAGCCGAGCGTGTCGCCGGTGATGACCGCGGTGGCGGCTGCCTCGCCGTGGCCGGTGTGGCCGGTGTCGGTGCGGATTAGCACCACCACGTCCTCCACGGTATCGACGATGCGCAGCGCGGTCTTGAACGGGGTCTTGAGCGGCACGCGCAGCATGCCCAGCTGGATATCGGTGATCTTCATTCGGCCTGCTTGGCGGTCGCCGGCCGGGGGCGCACGCGCTGGATGTTGGTGATGCGGTCGATGTAGCTGGCGGTGTCGCTGGCCAGCATCGGCTCGAGCGGGGTGACCGACACGCCGTTGAGCCGGGCGGCCACGCGCCCCCCGTCCGGCCGCAGCCAGCTGCCACCGGCCGTGTCGTGGATGACATAGGTCAGCGCGCCCACATGGCCCAGCACCACCATCACGTGGCCGGGGATGTAGACCATGTCGCCCACGGTCAGCTGGCTCACCGCACTGGTGCGTTTGGCATCCGGGTCGCCCTGGTTGAAGGCGATCCGGTCCAGCGCCGGGCTCACGGCCTGCTGCGAGGTGTTGCGCGGCAGCAGCACGCCGAAGCTGCGGTAGATCTCCGAGGTGAAGCCGCTGCAGTCGCGCGCATCGTAGGCATGGCCCCAGCCGTAGCGTTCGCCCAGGAACTTGAATGCCTGGGTGATGAGGTTGCGCGGGGTCAGCGGCAGGTAGTCGGAGGCGCTGTCGGCGGTGCGCGGCAGCAGTGCCGGCACCAGCGCCAGCGCGCCCTGCGCGGTGCGGATCGGCAGCTGGATCACCCAGCCGGTGTAGGGCAGCTGACCGTTGACCGGCGTGGTCGGGGTCCAGTCGGCGATCACCGGCACGCGCACGCCCATGTCCAGCTGCAGCTGCGAGACCTGCGGCTGTTCCGGGGTGAAGACGGTGGTGGCGGTGGCGCCGGTGATCACCCGGTACGGCCCGTGCGCGCCGTAGCCGAACACCTGCTGCGCGCTGCCCAGCCCGACGTGGCGCTTCTCGATCCAGGCGCTGTAGCGCTCGCTGGTCACGAACAGCCATTGCCGGTCGCGGCTCTCGTGCAGCACCGCCACCGCATCGCCGGGGAACAGCGCCGATTCCTGGAAGCGGTCGATGTCGTGGTTCTCGGTGGTGCTGAAGACGCGCCGGGTGGAGGGGAAGGTGCGCAGGTCGGCGCGCTGGGTCACCAGGCCGTAGCGCACCGCAACCGTGGCCGGCACCGCCTCCAGTGCCAGGCTGTCCTGCAGCGCATCCAGCGCGGCGGCGTCCAGGGCCTGGCCATGCATGTCGTAGAGCGTGCGCGTGGGCGCGGCGGACAGGGACTGGATCTCCTTGCGCACCATCCCGGCCGGCATGCTGGCCGGCAGCGCGCGCAGGTCGTGGATGGCCGGATCCTCGGCCCGCATCCGCGCGTTCTGCGCGGCGATGCCGGCGCGGTCCAGGAGCTGTTGGTCAGGCTGTGGCTGCCGGCCGATCCAGTACTCGGCGGTCAGTTTGGGCGGATCCACGCCCACCACGCCAGTGACCGGGTCGACCGGTACCTGCGGGGCGAGCACGCCGGCCACGGTCGGGGTGGCGACCAGCAAGGCCAGCCACAGCATCGACCAAGCGAGCGGGTGCGGCGGGCGCGTGGCACGTCGCCATGCGGAAGGCTGACCGGACATGGCGTAGGGCTCCAACCAGGAAGTGCAGGAATAGTTATTCGGGAGCTCAAAAAAATCAAGAATAAATTATTGACCGAGCTCTGCGTCCCGTGTTACATCGATGTTGCCGGGCGCGTCACCGCGTCCGCACAGCGTGGCGGGGGATGCGCCACGCGACAGCGTGTTCTCCGGACCTGTGCGTCGCTGTGATCGGCAGTGAACCCATGGCGTGGGGTCGCGGCGGTACCGCACCAGGCCATCGACCGGTCCGTGCGCAGGGGGTCGACCGGAAGGAATCGGTGCGGACCATGGTCGGCTCCAGTGGCCGCGTTCGGAAGGGGAGCTTCGAGCGCCGGTGCGGACGCGCAGCTGTTTTCAGGTATCCACCCATCGGCCCAGGAGAGAGTGACCATGTCCGTTGAAGTTTCCTGCCTGCCCCGCTGCAGCACACTCACCCTGGCGCTGCTGGCCTGGCTGTGCACGCCGCTGGTCGCCCTCGCGCAAGCCACGTCCGAGCCCGTCACCGAGGCCTCGCAGGCGACGACCCAGGAGCTGGACACCGTCAGCGTCACCGGCTCGCGCATCAAGCGCACCGACATCGAGACCGCGCTGCCGATCACGGTCATCGGGAAGGCCGAGATCGACGCGCAGGGCATCAGTTCGGCCGAACAGCTGATGAGCTACCTCAACGTCTCCGGCAACGGCTCGGACAACCTGGCCAGCAACGTGGGCATCGTCACCGGCGTGGACCAGCGCGGCAACAACGGCGTGTCCGGCGCCAACCTGCGCGGCCAGGGCGCCGATGCCACGCTGGTGCTGCTCAACGGCCGCCGCGTGGCCGCGCACGGGCTCAAGGGCCGCGTGGTCGACCTCAACTCCATTCCCTTCGCCGCCATCGAGCGGGTGGAGGTGCTGCGCGATGGTGCCTCGGCGATCTACGGCACCGACGCCATCGGCGGGGTGATCAACTTCATCACCCGCAGCGATTACCGGGGCCTGACGCTGTCGGCGTTCACCGACACCACCGAGGAAGGCGGCGGCAACATCCATCGCGGCAACCTGCTGGTCGGCGGTGGCGACCTGGACACCGATGGCTGGAATGCCTTCGCCAGTTTCAGCTACAGGAAGAGCGAGATCCTGCGCGGCAATGACCGCGATTTCTCCAACGCCTTCCAGCCCGAGCGCGGCCTGTCGCCCGATACCCGCGGCACCCCGTATGCGACCGTCGCCAACCGCCCCGCCAGCACGCCCACCCTGATCGGCAACGGCCTGATCGATCCGGCCGACCGCTCGACCCAGCAGTACATCAACCCGCTCGACCTGCCCGGCGCGGGCGGCTGCGAAAGCGGCAGCGGCAACGGCCTGATGGGACCCTACGACCACGTGCTGTGGGGCGTGGCCAGTGCGCGCTATGCGTGCGCCTACGACTATCCGGCCGCGGCGGTGATGCAGCAGCCGGTGGAAAGCAAGGACATCATCGGCCGGGCGACCTTCAGGATTTCCGACCGGCACCGGATGTTCGTGGAATTCACCGGTTCGGAAGTGGACGTGGAGAAGACCTTCGAGCCCTACCAGATCTCGCCCGGCACCGTCTTCAATGCCAGCACGTTCTACCCCAGCACCGGCGCGGCCTACGACGAGGTCTACGACGCGCTGGCCGCGTACTTCGGCGCCGGCCAGCTGAACGATGGTGCGCCGATCGCCTACCGCTGGCGCTGCATCGCGTGCGGCCAGCGTCAGATCGCCACCAACACCAAGTCCTACCGCATCCTGCTGGGCTTCGAGGGCCAGATCGGAAGCTGGGACTACAACGCCGGCATCTCGCGGGCGTCGAGCAAATCCACCTCCACCCTGGGCGGCGGTTACTACGACACCGCCAAGCTCCGCCAGGTGCTGGGCAGTGGCCTGCTCAATCCGTTCCTGCTACCGGGCCAGGCGCAGACGCCAGAAGCGATGGCCGCGCTGGCCGATGCCTCGGCCGATGGCACCGACCTGTACGGCGGCGAGTCGATCATGACCAGCATCGATGCCAGCGTCTCCGGCGGGCTGGGCTTCAGCCTGCCCGGCGGCGAAGTGCAGCTGGCCACCGGCATCGACCTGCGCCGCGAGGAATACGACTTCGGTGGCAACCAGCCAGGCGAGGGCGACCCCGACGATCCGTTCGACGGCATCTACCTGGCGCCGTTCGACAACGGCAACATCCTGCGCAACGTCAGCCGCGACACCAAGGCGGTCTATGCCGAGCTGTACCTGCCGCTGCTGGATACGCTGGAACTGACCCTGGCCGAGCGCTACGACCACTACGAGGGCTTCGGTGGCACCGAAAACCCGAAGGTCTCCTTCAAGTACCAGCCGCTCGACGCACTGGCCTTCCGCGGCGCCTACAGCACCGGCTTCAAGGTGCCCACTTTCAACCAGCTGTTCTACGGCGAGGCGCTCAGCCCCTACACCGGCCTGGACCTGGCCGATCCGGCGACCTGTCCCGGTGGCGTGGCCTCGCCGACCGTGCCGGGCTGCGAATCCATCCAGCCCGACCTGCTCACCGGCGGCAAGCAGGACCTGGACCCGGAAGAATCCCGGCAGAAGAGCCTGGGTGTGGTGATCGCGCCAGTGGACTGGTTCAACATGAGCGTGGACTGGTGGGAGATCAAGCGCGAGAAGACCATCCGCTCGGGCATCTCCATCGACACCCTGGTGGACAACTACGACACCTTCGCCTCCAACTTCATCCGCGACGGCAACGGCAACATCACCGCCATCGACCAGCGCTACATCAATTCCGGCGGCAGCCTGATGCGCGGCATCGAGACCGACGTCAACCTGACCTTCGACGACGTGCTCGGCGGCGACTGGCGCGTGCACCTCAACGGCAGCTACCTGGACACCTACCGCACCAAGGACCTGGACACCCTGCCCTATACCGACAACCTGGTCGGCGAGTACGTGCGCTACTACAGCCTGCCGATCCGCTGGAAACACGCCCTGGGGGTGAGCTATCTGCGCGGCAACTGGACCCAGTCGCTGACCCAGATCTACCGCGGCGGCTACAAGGACGAGGAACCGGTCAGCGTGCGCAACGGCACCTTCATCCCGTCCAACTGGGATCCGGACGTGTCCAGCTACACCACCTACAACTACTCGGTGAGCTACAAGGGCCTGGACAAGCTGGGCATCACCTTGGGCATCAAGAACCTGCTTGACGAGGACCCGCCGTTCACCGCGCACATGAACGACTACGCCGCCGGTGCCGGCTGGGAACCGCGCGTGGCCGACCCGCGCGGTCGAGCCTATACGCTGGCCCTGGAGTACAAATTCTATTGAACGCGGTGGTCTGCATCGGGCCGTGCGTTGCGGCACGATGCAGGCCGGTTCGCTGCCCGGTTGCCCGCATGTTTCCAGTTCGCCGCAAGCTTTTCTTTTGGACCGCGCGCCGGCTGTGGCCGGCGCTGTGCGCGGCGCTGCTGGCGCTGCCGGCCGTGGCACAGACCCCTGCAGTCAGCCCGGCGCCGCAGGTCTTCGATGTGCTGTTCGACCAGGCCATGGCCCGCTACAGGCTGCCGGGCCTGGCCGTGGCGGTGGTGGAGGATGGCCGTGTCGTGTATTTGCGCACTGCTGGCGAAACACGCGCCGGCAGCGGCCAGCGGATCGATGCCGACACGCTGTTCAAGATCGCCTCCAACACCAAGGCCATGACCACCGGCGTGCTGGCGCGGCTGGTGGACCAGGGCAAGCTGCAGTGGGACGACCCGGTGACCCGCTACCTGCCGCAGTTCCGCATGGCCGATCCGTGGGTCACGCGCAACATCCAGGTGCGCGACCTGCTGATCCACAACAGCGGGCTGGGCCTTGGCGCAGGCGATCTGATGCTGTGGCCGGAGCCCAACGACTTCACCCGTGCCGACATCATCGCCGGGCTGGCGCACCTGCAGCCCACCCACAGCTTCCGCGCGCACTACGCCTACGACAACCTGATGTACGTGGTGGCCGGCGAAGTGGCCGCCGCCGCCGGTGGCAAGCCCTACGACCAACTGGTGCGCGAGCAGGTGTTTGGCCCACTGGGCATGACCCGTTGCCAGGTCGGTGCCTTCGACCGCGACGCGGTGGGCAACGTCGCCCAGCCGCACATGGTCCAAGACGGGCGCAACGTGGTGGTGCGCGAGGACCCCGCGCAGGTTCCGGACAATCCGTCGATGTCCGCCGGCGGGATCCGCTGCAGCGTGCGCGACATGGCCCGCTGGGTGCGCATGTGGCTGGACGATGGCAACCGGCAGCCGTGGCTCTCGGCGCAGCAGCGCAACGCGCTGTGGACCCTGCATACGCCGATGCCGATCGGCCGACAGCTGCGCGAATGGGATGGCACGCATCTGTACGGCTATGGCTATGGCTGGCGCCTGTCGGACGTGGACGGCCAGTGGCGGGTGGCGCACACCGGCACGCTTGCGGGCATGTATTCGTCGGTGACGCTGCTGCCGGATCGCCATGTCGGCTTCGTGGTGCTGATCAATGGCCAAGGGCAGGCCGCGCGCACCACCCTGACCGAGGCGCTGACCAAGCACTACACCCGCGGCGACACTGCGCTGGACGTGGACCACTACGCCGCCCTGCTTGAAGGCGACCGGGCCAAGGCCACCGCGACCTCGCCCGATGCGGTGCCGGACACTTCTGCGCGCACGCCGGTGCATGCCGACCAGGCGCGCAGCTGGCAGGGCGTGTACACCGATGCGTGGTTCGGCCAGGTCAGCCTCTGCCCGGCCGGCAACCAGACCGAATTCCGCGCGGCCAAGTCGCCGCGCATGCATGGCAAGGTGATGCGCGTGGGCCAGCGCCTGCTGGTGGACTGGGACGATGCCAGCGTCGATGCCGAGCCGTGGCTGAGCTTCGCCGGCACCGGTGATGCGGTCACCCTGACCCTGGCGGCGATCGATCCGGATGCCGACTTCAGCTACGACTACCGCGACCTGCACTTCCAGCGCAGCGGCGCGTGCCCGGCGCAGTGACCGCGCGGGCATCCGATGACTCCATGCAAGCTGAGCTCCTGATGACCATGACCCCGTGCAATCAATGTCTGCGTCCGCGCCGCCACCTGGCCCTGCTCGGCGCGCTGCTGTGCGCCCTGGTGCTGGGCGGCTGCGCCAGCCTGCCGGACAGGAACCCGCTGGCGCAGTGGGAAAGATCGCCCAACCAGAACAAGCGTGGCCCGGTGCTGGTGGTCATCCACTACACCGACCAGGATTCGGTTGCGCAGAGCCTGAAGACACTCAAGACCGCCAACAGCAAGGGGCCGGTCAGCGCGCACTACCTGATCGGTGCCGACGGCAAGCGCTACCAGTTGGTCAGCGACGAGCGCCGCGCCTGGCACGCCGGTGCCGGCTACTGGGGCACCATCGGCGACGTCAACTCGGCCTCGATCGGGATCGAGCTGGACAACGACGGGAACAGCCCGTTCGCCCGCGCCCAGATCGACAGCCTGATCCTGCTGCTGGGCGATCTGTGCCAGCGCCACCACATTCCGCGCACGGCGATCATCGGCCACGAGGATCTGGCGCCGGGCCGCAAGGTCGATCCGGGCCCGCTGTTCCCGTGGAAGCAGCTGGCCGATGCAGGCTTTGGCCACTGGCCGCGCGCCGATGCGCCGCCGGCCCCGGCCGATTTCGATCCCTGGCTGGCACTGGCCGCGCTGGGCTATCCGCTGGCCGATCGCGGCGCTGCGGTGCAGTCGTTCCACCACCACTTCCGCGGCATGGAAGGCAAGACGCTGGACGCCGAGGACCTGCGCATCCTGCACGATCTGACCTTGCCGCTGCCGCCGGCCGCGGGTGAAGAGGACGGCATGTGAGCGCACGCGCGCGCCGCATCGCCTGGGTGCTGTTAGCGCTGCTGGCCTTGGCGCCGGCGTTGGCACAGGCGCCGGTGACGATCTCGCCGGCGACCGACGCGGCGCAGGTCGACCTGGTGGACGTGGCCACGCTGATGCCACAGGTGCAGCGCGACATCCGCTACGCCGGATCGGACAACTTCATCGGTGCGCCGGTGGACGGCTACCAGGCCCCCAAGTGCCTGCTGCTGCGGCCGGTGGCGCGCGCGCTGGCGCAGGTGCAGGCCGACCTGCGCGCACAGGGCCTGGGCCTGAAGCTGTTCGACTGCTATCGCCCGGTGCGCGCGGTGCAGGCCTTCGTGCGCTGGGCCGACGACCTGTCCGACCATAAAATGAAAGCCGGGTTCTACCCGGCCCTGGACAAGGCGCGGATCATCCCCGAGGGCTACGTGGCGCCCGTCTCCGGCCACAGCCGCGGCGCCACTGTCGATCTGACCCTGGTGCGCTGCACGGACGGTGGCTGCGATGCGCTGGACATGGGCACGCCGTTCGATTTCTTCGACCCGCGCGCGCATACCGATGCAGCGGACATCACCGCCGCGCAGCGCGAGAACCGCAGCTTGCTGCTGCAAGCGTTGGCGCGCCGCGGTTTTGTCAACTATCCCAGGGAATGGTGGCATTACACCTTCCAGCCCGAACCCACGCCGCGCCTGGCCTACGACGTGCCGGTGCGTTGAGCGCCGATTGATCCAGGTCACTGCCTGCCATCCTCGCCCGGGCGTGCTTGCACGCGCGCGTGCGGCCCCTACCATCGAGCGCCATGCCTGACTCCTCCCACGCCCTGATCCAGAATGACATCGTCCTGTTCGGCCTGATCGCCGCCACCCTGGCGCTGGTGTTCTGGACCGCTTCGCTCAAGGGCTTCTGGCAGAAGTTCTACGGCGTGGTGCCGCCGCTGCTGCTGTGCTACTTCATTCCCGGCATCTTCAATTCCATCGGCCTGATCGATGGCACCGGCAGCCAGCTCTACAACCCGATCGCCAGCCGCGTGCTGCTGCCGGCGGCGCTGGTGCTGCTGACCCTGACCATCGACCTGAAGGCGGTGATGGGCCTGGGCTGGAAGCTGCTGGCGATGTACTTCGGCGCCTCGTTGAGCATCATGCTCGGTGCCTTCGTCGCCTTCTGGGTGATGCAGCACGTGCATCCGCAAACCACCGCCGGCGACACCTGGGGCGGCATGGCGGCGCTGGCCGGCAGCTGGATCGGCGGCGGCGCCAACATGGTGGCGATGAAGGAGATCTTCGAGGTCGACGAGACCACCTTCGGCCAGTTCGTGGTGCTGGATGTGGGCGTGGGCTACGTGTGGATGGCGGTGCTGATCTTCCTGGCCGGCCGGGCCAAGGCGATCGACGCGCGCGCCGGGGCCGAGACCGCGGCGATCGAGACGCTCAAGCAGCGCCTGGCCGCCTACAACGCGCAGCACGCGCGCATCCCGACCCAGACCGACTTCATGCTGATCATCGGGCTGGCCTTCGGCGTGGTCGGGCTGGCGCATGCGGTCTCGGTGCCGCTGGCCGGCTGGTTTGCGCCGTTGCCATGGGCGCACCGGATCAGCCTGGATTCGCCCTACGTGTGGGTGGTGCTGCTGGCCACCCTGGCCGGACTGGGCCTGAGCTTCACCCGCGCGCGCCAGCTCGACGGCGCCGGGGCCTCCAAGATCGGCACGCTGCTGCTGTACGTGCTGATCGCCAGCATCGGCATGCAGATGGACATCGGCGCGGTGCTGGCACGGCCGTGGCTGTTCGTGCTGGGGATCGTCTGGATGGCGGTGCACATCGTGCTGCTGTGGGGCCTGGGCCGGCTGCTCAAGGCGCCGCTGTTCTATTTCGCGATGGGCTCGCAGAGCAACATCGGCGGCCCGGCCTCGGCACCGGTGGTGGCCGCGGTGTTCCACCCGGCGCTGGCGCCGATCGGCGCGCTGCTGGGCACGCTGGGCTATGCCACCGGCACGGTGCTGGCCTACCTGGTCGGCATCGGCCTGCGCGCGATGGCCGGCGCGGGCTGAGGGCACGCAAGCCGGCGGCGGCCATGCAGCCCGGCGCCGGGCCCGGTTGAACCCCGTAACGCTGGACCGGGTTGGATCAATCGTCCCCGGGCGGCGGCGCGGGCTGGTGCCCGGGCAGCAACGCCAGCGCCGCCTTGCCGATCAGGTGCGCACTGATCGGCGCGGTGATGAACAGGAACACGGTGATCAGCAGCTCGCGCAGCTGCAGACCTTCGCCCTGCAGCAGGTGATAGCCCACCGAGGCCAGCAGCACGCAGCCCACGCCCAGGGTGCTGGACTTGGTGGGCGCGTGCAGGCGGCGGAACACGTCCGACAGTTTCACCAGGCCCAGTGCGCCGACCAGGATGAAGATGCTGCCGGCCACCAGCAGCGCGATCAGCACCAGGTCGATGGCTGCGTTCATTCGACGATGTCCCGGCGCAGCACGAATTTACTCAGCACCACGGTGCTGCCAAAGCCGAGCATGGCGATCACCAGCGCGGCCTCGAAGTACACGGTCGAATCCAGCTGCATGCCCCACAGCATCAGCACGGCGATTGCCGTGACCGAGAGCGTGTCCAGGGCCAGGATCCGGTCGCTGACGGTGGGCCCGAACACCAGCCGCCACAGGCACAGCAGCAGGGCCAGACAGGCCACGCCCAGCGCGCCGGTGACGGTCATGTCCAGCAGGGCGGTGGTATTCACGGGAAGACCTCCATCAGCGGGGTTTCGTAGCGGGTCTTGATCTGGCGCACCAGCGCGTCGGCATCGTCCAGGTGCAGCGCATGCACCAGCAGATGGCGGCGATCGTCGGTCAGCACCACCGACAGCGTGCCCGGGGTCAGGCTGATCATGCTGGCCAGCACGGTGATGCCGCGCAGGTTGCCGATGTCCAGCGGCACCCAGACGAACCCGGGCCGGATCCTGGACTCGGGGCCCAGCACCTGCGCGGCCACGATCAGGTTGGATTTGATGATGTCCCAGGCAAACACCACGGCCAGCCGGGGCACGCCGCGCAATGATCCGGTCGGGCAGTGCTCGTGGTCCATGCGCCGGGCCAGCAGCGGGATGGCCAGGGCCAACGCCGCGCCCAGCAGGACCTGCCCGGGCGAGGCGCTGTGGTTGAGCAGCAGCCAGAACACCAGCAGGGCCACGCTCAGCGACGGCGAGGGCAGCCAGCGGCGCATCAAGGCTGCCTCCTGGCCGGCGCCAGCCCGCGTAGATGGTCCACGTAGCCGGCCGTGTCCTGCAGCTGGCGCGCGGTGGCATCGGTGTAGACCAGCAGGGGCTGGGCGAACACGCTCATGGCCACCACGTAGCCCAGCAGGACGGTGGCCGCGATGGTGGCCACCGGGCGCGCCGGCGCGGTCCTGACCGGGCCGGCCTCTTCGAGCCTGGCCGGGGCCTGCCAGAACAGGCGCACGCCGGCGCGGCTGACGCCGATGATCACCATCAGGCTGCTGACCAGCACCGTGCTCCAGACCAGACCCACCTGCGAAGGCGGGGTGGCCGCCAGCAGCGCGGCCTTGCCCAGGAAGCCGGTCAGCGGCGGCAAGCCGGCCACCGCCACACCCGCGATCAGGAACAGCACCCCCGGCCAGGTGCGCCCGGGCAGTGCCGCGGCCAGGGAATCGTCCTGGTCCGCGCTGCCGTGCCGGCGCCGGATCAGGCCGGCGATCAGGAACAAGGCCGCGGTGGTGAAGCAGCTATGGGCCAGGTAGTACAGGCCCGCGCCCACCGTGCCCGGCTCACCCAGGGCAAAGGCCACAAACAGGGTCGCGGCCGACCACACCACCAGGTAGCCGATCATCACCGGCAGCCGCGCCGAACCCAGCACGCCCAGTGCGGCCACGATCAGCGTCGCAGCGCCCAGCACCAGCAGCCAGGACTGCCCGTAGCCGGCCAGCGCGCCTGCGCCAGCGCCCAGCAGCAGCGTGGACACGCGCAGCACCGCATACAGGCCGACCTTGGTCATCACCGCAAACAGCGCCGCCACCGCCGCCGGTGCGCGTGCGTAGGTGTCCGGCAGCCACAGATACAGCGGCAACAGCGCGGCCTTGGCGCAGAACACCACCAGCAGCAGACCGATTGCGGCCTTGACCAGTGCCACGTTGGCCGCCGGCAGCTGGCTGATGCGCACCGCCAGCTCGGCCATGTTGAGGGTGCCCAGCAGGCCGTAGATCAGGCCCAGCGCGATCAGGAACAGCGAGGAGGCGGTGACGTTGAACACCACGTAATGAAAGCCGTTGCGCATGCCCAGCCCGCGCCCGCCGGACAGCAGCAGGCCGTAGCTGGCGATCAGCATCACTTCGAAGAACACGAACAGATTGAACAGATCGCCGGTCAGGAACGCGCCGTTGAGGCCCATCAACTGGAACTGGAACAGCGCGTGGAAGTGCGGGGCGCGCCGGTCCCAGCCGCTGCAGGCGTACAGCAGGCTGGCCGCGGCCAGCAGCGTGGTCACCGCCACCATCCACACCGACAGCCGGTCGGCCACCAGGGCGATGCCCAGCCGCGCCGGCCAGTCGCCCAGCAGATACGTACCGACCTGGCCACGGGCGGCGTCGGCCACCAGCATCGCCACCACCGCGGCCAGGGCGGCCATCGACAGCCACGCCACCAGGCGGCGCACACCCGCGCCGAAGCGGCGGCGTTCGACCATCAGCGAGACGGCAGCGCCGGCCATCGGGATCAGCACCGGCAGGATCGGCAGATGGTTCACCGGCCGCCCCCACCCGGGTTGCTGCGCGCCTCCTCGGGCGCGGCGTCATGGGCATCGACGTGGTCGCCGCCGTTGTCGGCGCGGCTGCGCATGGCTAGCACGATGCTCACTGCGGTCATCGCAAAGGAGATCACGATCGCGGTCAACACCAGCGCCTGCGGCAATGGATCGGTGTAGTGGGCCAGATCGGCCGGCACGCCGTCGGCGATGATCGGTGCCTTGCCCACCACCGGGCGGCCGCCGGCGAAGATCAGCAGGTTGGTGGCGTAGCTGAGAAAGGTCAGCCCCAGGATCACATCGAAGCTGCGCGCGCGCAGCATCAGGTAGACCGCCACCGCGGTCAGCACACCAATGGCGGTGGCCAAAGCCAGTTCCATCAGACCGGCTCCTCGCCAGTGAAGGCCGAGCGGCCCGAGCTGTCGACCACCCCACGCTGGGTCTTGCGGGTGCGCGAGCCCTTGATGGTGCCCATCATCGACAGCATCAGCATGGCCGCGCCGAACACCACCAGGTACACGCCGGTATCGAAGGCCATCGCACTGGGCAGTTCCAGTTCGCCGATCAGCGGCAGTTGCAGCTGCAGATGGCCGCTGGTCAAAAACGGCGCGCCCAACAGCATCGAGGCCGCGCCGCTGGCCAGGGCCAGGACCACGCCAATGCCGATGGTGCGGATGAAGTCGAAACCCAGCCGCGACTCGACCGAACGCGCGCCTTGCAGCACGTACTGGATCAGCAATGGCACCGCCAGCACCAGCCCGGCAATGAAACCGCCGCCGGGCGCGTTGTGGCCGCGCAGGTACAGGTAGATCGAGGTGGCCGCCACCATCGGCGCCAGCACCTGCATCAGGTTGGCCGGCATCGACAGGTCCACCGGCGGGCCGTCGAAGTGGCGTTCCGGCGCCATCCGCGCGCGCCGCAACAGTGCATGCACCACCAGTCCGGCGATGGCGAACACGGTGATCTCGCCGAAGGTATCAAAGCCGCGGAAATCCACCAGGATCACATTGACCACGTTGTGGCCCCAGGCCTGCGGCAGCGAGCGCTGCAGCATCTCCACCGCGATGGTGTCGTGCGGGCGCAGCATCATCGCCCAGGCCAGCGCGCCGACCACGCTGCCGGCCACCAGCGCGATGGCGCCGTCGCGCAGGCGCCGTGGCAGGCCCGTCTCACGCGGCGACCGCTCGGGCAGGTAGTTCATCGCCAGCAGCAGCAGCACCAGGGTGACCATGTCCACCATCAGCTGGGTCAGGGCCAGGTCCGGCGCGGACAGGAACACGAAGCTCAGACTGACGGCCAGGCCGGTGCCACTGACACAGGCCACCGCCAGCAGCCGGTGCCGGTACAGGCGCAGGGCGGTCAATGCCGGGACCAGCATCAGCAGCCACAGCACCCAGCCTGGCCACTGCATGGGCGTGCGCCAGCCGCCGTTCCAGGCCAGCGCCGTGCCCGGGTCCAGCAGCAGCGGCAGCGCCATGACCACCAGCGCGCTGAGCACCAGCCACAGCAGGGTCCGCTGCAGACTGCCGTTGGCCAGGGCCCGGGTGATCCGGCTGCCGGCGACGAACAGCAGTTCCAGGTTGTAGGTAAACAGGTCGCGGCCGATGGCCCGGGTCACCACCGCGTGCAGGTTCAGCAGCCTGGCCAGGCCGAAGTACAGCAGCACCCCGCCCAGGATCCCGGCGATGCTCATCGCCAGCGGCCAGTTCAGGCCGTGCCACACGGCCAGGTCGTATTCGGGCATGGCGCTGCCCAGGATCGCGCCGGCGCCGGCATGCAGAACCGGGGCCACGGTCAGGGCCGGGACGATGCCCACCGCCACGCACAGCACCACCAGCACCTCGACCGGGATCTTCATCCAGCGCGGCGGCTCATGCGGGAGGGTGTCCAGCCCGCGCGGGCCATCGCCGAAGAAGCTTTCGTAGACAAAGCGCAGGCTGTAGGCCACGCCCAGCACGCCGGCCAGCAGCGCGGTGATGCCGGTGAAGATGCGCATCGGCAGCGGCGCATCGGTTTCGATGGCCGCGGCGAAGAACATTTCCTTGGACAGAAAACCGTTGAGCAGCGGGATGCCGGCCATCGACAGCGAGGCGATGATCGCCAGGGCGCTGGTGAAAGGCATCAACCTGCGCAGGCCGCCCAGCTTGCGGATGTCGCGGGTGCCGGTCTCGTGGTCGATGATGCCGGCGGCCATGAACAGCGAGCACTTGAAGATGGCGTGGTTGAGGATGTGGAACACGCCGGCCACCACCGCCATCGGCGTGCCCAGGCCGAACAGCATGGTGATCAGGCCCAGGTGCGAGATGGTCGAATACGCCAGCAGACCCTTGAGGTCGTGCTCGAAGATCGCGTTCCACGCGCCAACCAGCAGGGTCAGCGCACCGATGGTGCACACGGTGTAGAAGAACAGGTCGGTCCCGGCCAGTGCCGGGTGCAGGCGCGCCAGCAGGAAGACCCCGGCCTTGACCATGGTGGCCGAGTGCAGGTAGGCCGACACCGGGGTCGGCGCGGCCATGGCCTGCGGCAGCCAGAAGTGCAACGGGAACTGCGCGCTCTTGGTGAAGATGCCGCCCAGCACCAGGTACAGCGCCCAGGGATACAGCGGGCTGGCACGCAGGGCGTCGCCGGCGGCCAGGACCGCATCCAGGTCGTAGCTGCCGACGATGCGGCCGATCAGCAGCACCCCGCCGAGCAGGGCCAGACCACCGCCGCCGGTAATCACCAGGGCCATGCGCGCGCCTTCGCGGGCATCCTGGCGATGCGACCAGAAGCCGATCAGCAGGAACGAGGTCAGGCTGGTCAACTCCCAGAACACGCTCAGCAGCAGCAGGTTGCCGGAGATCACCACGCCCAGCATCGCACCCATGAACAGCAGCAGGAAGGCCAGCAGGCGCGGCAGCGAGTCGTTGCGGCTCAGGTAGTAGCGCGCATACATGATCACCAGCGCACCGATGGCCAGCACCAGCATGGCGAACATCCATGCAAATCCATCCAGCCGCAGGGTGAATTCCAGACCGATGCGCGGCAGCCACAGGTGGCGGCTGTGCAGCACCTGGCCGTCCAGGATCGCCGGTGTCATCGCGCCCAGCAGGGCCAGCCCCAGCAACGGGGCCAGCGCGGCGATCCAGGCGATGACCGTGCGCGGCAGTCGATGGGCGGCAGCCACCACCGCTGCCAGCAGAAAGGGCAGGGCCAGCAGCAGGTCGAGGGTTTGCGGCATGCAGGCAATACAGCGATTCGCGAGCACACGAGGATAGCAGCCGCGGTGTGCAGGGGCCGCTGACCAGCCGGTCATGCCCGGCGGCGCGGTGCCGGTGGCCTATGCTGGTGCGATGCCAGAGACCGTCGATTCCGTCGCCGCCTGCCACCGGCGGCCACGCACCGCGCTGCTGCTGGGCGGCACCGGCCAGATCGGCCAGGCGCTGCTGCCGCGCCTGCACACGCACGGCTGGCAGGTGTTGGCGATTTCGCGGCGGGCGCAGCCGGCGCGCGACGGGGTGGCGTGGCTGCGCGGCGACCTGCAGCACATGCCGGTGCTGCCGGGCAGCGTCGATGCGATCTTCAGCGCCGGGCCGCTGGATGCGTTTGCGCACTGGTATGCGCGCGGCGCGGTGCACAGCCGGCGCGTGGTCGCCTTCGGCTCGACCAGCCTGGGCACCAAGCAGGCATCGGCCGATGCCCATGAGCGCGACCTGGCCGCGCGCCTGGCCGCGGCCGAGCAAGCGGTGTTCGCGCATGCGGCAGCGCGCGGGGCGCAGGCCACCTTGTTGCGGCCGACGCTGGTCTACGGTGCCGGCCGCGATGCCTCGCTGACCCGGATCGCGGCGCTGGCCCGCCGCTTCGGCCTATTCCCGCTGCCACGCGGGGCCGACGGGCTGCGGCAGCCGGTGCACGTGGAGGATCTGGCCGATGCGGCCATCGCGGTGCTCGAGGTTGCAGCCACCTTCGGCCAGGCCTACGCGCTGCCCGGCGGCGAGACGCTGGCCTATCGCGAGATGGTCGCGCGCACGCTGGCGGCGATGTCCCCGCCGGCGCGCCTGCTGGAACTGCCGGCACCGCTGTTCAACCTCGCCGTGGGCGTGGCCCAGCGGCTGGGCATCGCCCGCGCACTCAATGCCGCGGCCGTGGCGCGGATGGGGCAGGATCTGGTGTTCGATGCGTCGCCTGCTCACCGCCACTTCGGCTACGCCCCGCGCGGCTTTGCGCCGACCGCGGCGATGCTGGGGCAGGCGCCGGCCATGCCCGCGATGGGGCGTTCCCGGTAAAGCCTCTCGCGCCCATGCGGCCCCGGCAAGGGATCCGGCATCACCCAAGGACGCAGGAGGCGGCTAATACCGCCAACCCATGCTGCGATAGAACCTGGCCAGCACCCAGAGCGGGCCGATCAGCAGGTAGACGGTGTCGGTGAAGAAGCTCGGCTTGCGGCCTTCGATCCGATGGCCGATCAACTGCGCGATCCACGCCGGCACCAACACGCCCAGCGCGCTCCACAGCAACGCCTCGAGCCCCGCGCGCTGGACCACCAGCCGGCACAGGCAGCCCATGAAGAAGAACACCACGAACATGCCGTAGCCGAGCCGGCGCGAGAGCCGGTTGTAGAAGCTCCACGCGGCAAACATCGCCAGCCCCGCCCACACCCCGTTGCGCAACCAGCTGGCCTGGGTGGGGATGCACCACAGCAAGGCCACCACCGACCACAGGATCGCCGGCACCGCCACCGCATGGATGGCCTGGTTGACCGGGTCGCGATGGTCACGCGAATAGCGGGCAAACCAGTCCTCGATCGTGCGGGCGGCAGGTGCGTTCATCGATCCCTCCCGAGGATGCGTTCGCATTCAAGCAGGTCGTTGGCGGGTGCCGGCATGGCGGTGCCTGCCCGATGCATCAGTCGATCGTGATGCCGGCCAGCTTGTGCAGGACTTCGGCGTAGCGGGCGCGGGTGCGCTCGATCACTTCGGCCGGCAGCACCGGGCCGGGCGCGGTCTTGTCCCAGTCCAGCGTCTCCAGGTAGTCGCGCACGATCTGCTTGTCGTAGCTGGGCGGGCTGCTGCCGACCCGGTATTGGTCGGCTGGCCAGTAGCGCGAGGAATCGGGTGTGAGCATCTCATCCATGATGTACAGGCGGCCATCGGCATCGGTGCCGAACTCGAACTTGGTATCGGCCAGCAGGATCCCGCGCGCGGCCGCGTATTCGGCGGCGAAGGCATACAGGCGCAGGGTCGCATCGCGGACCCGCTCGGCCAGCTCGCCGCCGACGCTGCGGACCATCGCATCGAAGTCGATGTTCTGGTCGTGCTCGCCTACCGCGGCCTTGGTCGAGGGGGTGAAGATCGGTTCGGGCAGCTGCTGGGCCTGCTGCAGGCCATCGGGCAAGACGATCCCGCTGACCTTGCCGGTGCGCTGGTAATCCTTCCAGCCGCTGCCGATCAGGTAGCCGCGGGCGATGGCCTCCACCGGCACCGGCTTGAGCCGCTTGGCCACCACCGCGCGCCTGGCATACAAGGCCGGGTCCACGCCTTCGGGCAGGACGCTGGCCACCTCGATGCCGGTCAGGTGGTTGGGCATCAGGTGGGCGGTCCTGTCGAACCAGAAGTTGGAGATCTGGCACAGCATCTCGCCCTTGCCCGGGATCGGATCGGGCAGGACCACATCGAATGCGCTCAGGCGGTCGGTGGCCACGATCAGCAGGTAGTCCCCATTGGCGGTCGCGCCGGGCTGTGCGTCGGCGGGCAGGCGCCCGCGCGGGATCTCGAAGACGTCGCGGACCTTGCCGCGGTGGCGCAGGTTCAGACCGGGAAGATCGGCTTGCAACAGCGTGGTGGGCACTTGGCACTCCTGAGGTGACGCGCTGGCTCGCGATGGACCCGCGCGCGTGGCACGCCGGCACGCCGGCTGGCGGCGGCGGGCCGCGTAGTGTACGCGCCCGCGCGGGTTTGGGAGCGTGCCCGGGGCGGCCTGCGAAGGTGCCGTAAAATGCACGCACATCCCCCACGGCAGGCAGGCCGAATCCGATGAACCGCTGGTATGGAAAGCTGTTGGGCGGCATCGCCGGGGCGCTGCTGTTCCGGCCCAATCCGGTGTTCGGCGCCCTGGCCGGCCTGCTGCTGGGCCACGCCTTGGACCGCGACTGGTTCCGGCTGGCCAGGGACAACCCGTACCGGGCCTTCGACCTGACCCGCGACGCGTCCGATGCCGAAGTCGACCAGGCCTACCGCCGGCTCATTTCCCAGTACCACCCGGACCGCATGGACGGCGCTGCGCCCGAGTTGCGCGCCCGCGCCGAAACCCGCGCCCGCGAGCTCAATGCCGCCTACGACCGGATCAAGGCCCTGCGCCGCAAGCGCGCGGCCTGACCGTCCTTTCCCCTGACCCTCGAGCCCGCCCATGTCGAACTGCATCATTTCCCCGTCCATCCTGTCGGCCGACTTCGCCCGCCTGGGTGCCGAAGTGGACGCCGTGCTGGCCGCCGGCGCCGACTGGATCCACTTCGACGTGATGGACAACCACTACGTGCCCAACCTGACCATCGGCCCGATGGTCTGCCAGGCGCTGCGCAAGCACGGGGTGAGCGCGCCGATCGACGTGCACCTGATGGTCGAGCCGGTGGACCGGATCATTCCGGACTTCGCCCAGGCCGGCGCCAGCGTGATCAGCTTCCATCCCGAGGCCAGCCGCCACGTGCACCGCACCGTGCAGCTGATCAAGTCGCATGGCTGCAAGGCCGGGGTGGTGCTCAACCCGGCCACGCCGGTGGACATTTTGGATTGGGTCCTGGACCAGGTCGACCTGGTGCTGCTGATGTCGGTCAACCCGGGCTTCGGCGGCCAGGAGTTCATCTCCTCGGCGCTGGACAAGCTGCGCGTGGTGCGGCGCAAGATCGATGCGTCCGGGCGCCAGATCCACCTGGAAATCGACGGCGGGGTGAAGGTGGACAACATCGGCCAGATCGCCGCGGCCGGGGCCGACGCCTTCGTCGCAGGATCAGCGATCTTCAACGCGCCCGACTATGGCCGGGTGATTGCGGACATGCGCGCAGCCGTGGCCGGTGCCCGATGAGCCTGCAGATCCGCCCGGCCACCCGCGCCGATGTACCGCTGCTGCGCGAGCTGATCCAGGCGCTGGCCGAGTACGAACGCGAGCCCGACGCGGTCAAGGCCAGCGAAGCCGACCTGGCCCGCAGCCTGTTTGACGAAGGTGCCACCGCGCACGCCGTGATCTGCGAACAGGACGGGGTGGCGGTGGGCTTTGCGGTGTATTTCTTCAACTACTCGACCTGGCTGGGCCGCAACGGCCTGTATCTGGAGGACCTGTTCGTGCGCCCGCAGGCGCGCGGCCAGGGCGCGGGCCTGGCGCTGCTGCGCTACCTGGCCCGGCTGGCGGTGGCGCAGGGTTGCGGCCGTTTCGAATGGTCGGTGCTGGACTGGAACCAGCCGGCGATCGACTTCTATCGCGCCGCCGGTGCCAGGCCGATGGACCAATGGACCGTCTACCGCATGGACGGCCAGGCGCTGGCCGATTTCGCGCGCGGCTAGCAGCGGCGCGTGTTTGCGATCCACGGAGCGTGTGCATGCTGGATTTGTTCAAGTTCACGGCGCTGGCGATGACCGCCTTGCCGCTGGCCGCAAGCGCCGGCTCGGTCGACCTGCTGGTGGGCTCCTACACGCAAGGCGAGCGCCCGGGCCTGTACGCCTACAGGTTCGACACGGCCAGCGGCAGGCTCGATGCCAGGCCCTGGCAGCAGCTGCGCCTGGACAATCCGTCCTGGCTGGTGGTCTGCCCCGAGCAGAGCCACGTCTATGCGGTCAACGAGAACGGGCCCGGTGCGCGCGATCCGGTCGGCCGCGCCAGCGCGCTCAGCCTGGATGGACAGCACCGGCTGACGCTGCGCAACCAGGTCTCCACCCTGGGCCAGCATCCCACCCACGCCACCCTCAGCCCGGACGGGCGCTACCTGCTGGTGGCCAACTACTCGGTCGCCGCCGATCCCGGTGGCACCCTGGCGGTGCTGCCCATCGCCGGCGATGGCACGCTGCAACCGGTGACCCAGCTGTCCAGCTACCAGGCCAGCCATGTGGACAGGAAACGGCAGCGTTCGGCGCATCTCCATTCGGTCAACTTCGCGCCCGATGGCAAGACCGCCTACGTCGCCGACCTCGGCGGCGATCGCGTCTATGCCTATCGCTATGCGCCGCAGGCCAACGCCGAGCAGCCGTTGCAGCCGGCCAAGACGCCGTTCCTGGCCCTGCCGCCGGGCAGCGGGCCGCGGCATCTGGTGTTCGATGTGGAGGGAAGGCATGCCTATCTGACCCTGGAAATGGCCGGGCAGGTGGCCGTGCTCGATGTCGCCACCGACGGCACCCTGGCGCTGCGCACGCTGGTGAATCTGTTCGCGCCCGGCTTTGCCGGTGACAACGGCGGCGGCGCGCTTCATCTGTCGGCCGATGGCCGGTTTCTCTATGCGATCAACCGCGGCACCGACAACCATCTGGTCGCCTTCGCGGTCACCGCCGATGGCGGCTTGAAGCCGCTCCAGCGCCGCGCCACCGATGGCCGTCTGCCGCGCGAGTTCGCCATCGACCCGACCGGTCGCTTCGTGCTGGTGGCCGCGCAGGGCGACGACCGGATCGTGGTGATCGCGCGCGATCCGGCCACCGGCCGGCTCGGCAAGACCCTGCAGACCGTCGAGGTGGCCGCGCCGTCGGACCTGAAGTTCCTGCGGCCATGAAAAAGGCCGCGGCGGAGTCGATACCGGTGCGGCCCTGGATGAATGCTGGAGGCTGATCCTGCCTCCCTCCGTCGTCCCTGCTATGGCCTTCCACGCTACCTGTCAAATCTGACCGGCACATGACAGCGGCCATCATCCGCGGCTGCTAGCCTGCCGCACCCCACACCCCCCATCGTTCCCATGTCCCAGCCCCACTGGCGCCTGATCCTCAACGGCAAGTCCGCCGGCAACGAAGCGGTGCGCGAAGCCGTGGCCGCCATGCGCAGGCAAGGCGTGCAGCTGGACGTGCGGGTGACCTGGGAGGGCGGCGATGCCGGCCGCTATGTGGCCGAGGCGATCGCCGATGGCGTGAACACCGTGATCGCCGGCGGTGGCGATGGCACCCTGAGCGAGGTGGCCAGCGCGCTGGCCGGGCGCGAGGATGACGCAGATGCGCTGCCGACGCTGGCACTGCTGCCGCTGGGCACGGCCAATGATTTCGCCACCGCCGCTGGCCTGCCGCTGGCGCCCGATGCCGCGTTGGCCGTGGCCCGCGACGGCCAGCCGCGCCGCATCGACCTGCTCAAGGTCACCGCCGCGCACGGCCGGCACTGGTGCGCCAACCTGACCACCGGCGGCTTCGGCACCCAGGTCACGGTGGAGACCGACGAGGCCATGAAGCGTGTGCTCGGCGGCCTGGCCTACCTGGTCACCGGCCTGGCCCGGCTGGGCCGGGTGGAGCCGCAGCACGCGCGCTTCAGCGGGCCGGACTTCGGCTGGGAAGGCGCCTTCATTGCCCTGGGCCTGGGCAACGGCCGCCAGGCCGGCGGTGGCCAGGCCCTGTGCCCCGACGCCTTGATCGATGACGGTCTGCTGGACCTGACCATCATCCCCGAACTCACCGGCACGGTCGCTGCCACCCTGGGCGCGCTGATCACCGGCGGCAAGCGCGCCGCGCTGGAGCAGGTGGCGGTGCGGCGCCGGCTGCCGTGGGTGGAGATCCAGGCCGATGTGCCGATCACCCTGAACCTGGACGGCGAGCCGACCACTGCGCGCCAGTTCCGCATCGACTGCGTGCCCGGTCGGCTGCGCATGCACCTGCCGCCCGGCTGCCCGCTGTTGCGCTGAAGCGACTCGGTGGCCTGCCGCTGGCTGTGGCCCACGGCGGCCAGGGGCGCTGTGGGGCACGGCCCTGCAGTGCCCACCACGCTGCGCGCGCTCGTCGTCGGCCGTGTCCAGCCAGGTCATGGCCAATCGATCGGAACGTGCCGGTCGGGCATGCAGGCAGCCGCTCGCGCGCCACGCGCGGCCCGCTTGCTTCCGGCGCGCCCGCCCCAGGGGCCGTCGTTGCGCCCCTGTCGGGTTGCGGTAAAGTACCGGCCGTGCCCGTCCTGACGACCCCGCTTAGCTCCCTTTCCGCTCGCCGCGCGTGGCGATGGTGGCCTGCCGCCGTCGTCCAAACCGCCGCCACCGAGTTCCGCAAGGGAAGCCGTCTTGATCACCGCAGAGCAGTTCCAGCGCCACGCCGCTGAAGGCCACACCCGCATCCCCGTCGTCCGTGAAGTGCTGTCCGACCTGGACACGCCGCTGTCGGTCTACCTGAAGCTCGCCGACGGTCCCTACACTTACCTGTTCGAATCGGTCGAGGGCGGCGAACGCTTTGGCCGCTATTCCATCATCGGCCTGCCGGCGCGGCGCATCTACAGCGTGCGCGGCCATACCCTGGAGGTGTGCGAGTACGGTCAGGTGGTGCAAACGCGCCAGCTGGAGGACCCGCTGGCCGAGGTCGAACGGCTGCGTGCCAGCTATTCGGTGCCCCGCTTCGAGGGACTGCCCGGGTTCACCGGCGGGCTGGTGGGCTGGTTCGGCTTCGAGTGCATCGGCTACATCGAGCCGCGCCTGGCCGCCGGCGACAAGCCCGACGAACTGGGCACGCCGGACATCCTGCTGATGCTGTCCGAAGAGCTGGCGGTGTTCGACAACCTCAAGGGCCGGCTGTACCTGATCGTGCATGCCGATCCTGCGCAGCCGCAGGCCTGGGCCCGTGCCAACCGGCGCCTGGACGAGCTGGCCCACCGCCTGCGCCAGGGCGGGGTGGGCTACCCGCAGGCGCAGGTGTCCGATGCCATCGACGAGGCCGATTTCCATTCGTCCTTCACCCGCGAGCAGTACCACGCGGTGGTGCGCAAGGCGCAGGAATACGTGCGCGCCGGCGACATCTTCCAGGTCGTGCCCAGCCAGCGCCTGCGGGTGCCGTTCCGGGCCCGGCCGATCGATGTATACCGCGCGCTGCGGGCGCTCAATCCCTCGCCATACATGTACTTCGTCGATGTCGGCGGCACCCAGGTGGTGGGTTCCTCGCCGGAGATCCTGGCGCGCCTGCAGGGCGGGGTGGTCACCGTGCGCCCGATCGCCGGCACCCGCCGCCGCGGCGCCACCCCGGAGGAAGACCTGGCCCTGGAAGCCGAGCTGCTGGCCGATCCCAAGGAACGGGCCGAGCACGTGATGCTGATCGACCTGGGCCGCAACGACGTGGGCCGGGTGGCCGAGCCGGGCACGGTCGAAGTGGGCGAGCAGTTCGTGATCGAGCGCTACAGCCACGTCATGCACATCGTCAGCGAGGTCACCGGCAGGCTCAAGGCCGGGCTGAGCTATGCCGACGTGCTGCGTGCCACCTTCCCGGCCGGCACGGTCAGCGGCGCGCCCAAGATCCGCGCGCTGGAGATCATCGGCGAGCTGGAGCCGGTGCGGCGCAACGTGTATTCCGGGGCGGTGGGCTACATCGGCTGGCATGGCGACGGCGATACCGCCATCGCCATCCGCACCGCGGTGATCCAGGACGGCTACCTGTACGTGCAGGCCGGCGGCGGGGTGGTCTACGATTCGGATCCTGACGCGGAGTGGGAGGAAACCATGAACAAGGGCCGCGCCCTGTTCCGCGCCGTGGCTCAGGCGGCCAAGGGGCTGTGATGGGCGCCGCTCCGATCCAGGCCCTGGCCTCGTTCCGCAACGACTACAGCGAAGGCGCGCATCCGCGCCTGCTGCAGGCGCTGGTGCAGGCCAGTGCCGCGCAGCACACCGGCTACGGCCTGGACGCGCACAGCGTGCGCGCGGCCGAATTGATCCTGGCGCGCTGCGGCCAGCCGCAGGCGCAGGTGCATCTGCTGGCCGGCGGAACCCAGACCAACCTGCTGGCGATCAGCGCCTTCCTGCGTCCCCACGAGGCGGTGATCGCGGCCAACAGCGGCCATATCGCCACCCACGAGACCGGCGCCATCGAGGCCACCGGGCACAAGGTGCTGGTCACCCCGCACGTGGATGGAAAGCTCACCCCCGATGGCGTGCGTGCGCTGCTGGCCGAAAACACCAGCGAACACATGGTCAAGCCGCGCCTGGTGTACGTGTCCAACACCACCGAGCTGGGCACCATCTACCGCAAGGCCGAACTGCAGGCCCTGCGCGCGCTGTGCGACCAGGCCGGCCTGCTGCTGTACCTGGATGGGGCGCGCATCGGCTGCGCGCTGACCGCCGCCGGCAACGACCTGAGCCTGGCCGACATTGCCGCGCTGACCCATGCCTTCTACATCGGCGGGACCAAGAACGGCGCGCTGCTGGGCGAGGCGCTGGTGGTCGTGGAGCCTTCGCTGCAGCCGGACCTGCGTTACCTGATCAAGCAGCGCGGGGCGATGCTGGCCAAGGGCATGGTGGTCGGTGCCCAGTTCGAGGCGTTGTTTGAGGACGAGCTTTTCTTCGAACTGGCCGCCCATGCCAACGCCATGGCCCAGCGCCTGCAGAGCGGGCTCAAAGCGGCCGGCGTGCCGCTGCTGATCGACTCGCCGAGCAACCAGGTGTTCCCGATCCTGGCCCACGCCCAGATCCAAGCCCTGGCCGGTTTCACCAGCTTCGAGCGCTGGTCGCCTTACGACGACACCCGTGCGGTGATCCGCCTGGTGTGCTCGTGGGCCACCGGCCAGGAGGCGGTGGACGCGCTGCTGTCCTGCATCACCGGGCTTTTCCGCCACGACCCGCCGCGATCGGCAACAGGATCCTGACCATGCTGCTGATGATCGACAACTAGCATTGGCCTCCATGACATTCCATTGCGATCCATTGGTGGCCTCAAAACTGGCTGAAGGTAAAGGTTTATCGCCCACTGGTGTCCACAAGAATCCATTGTAAGCCAGTGAAAATGCGGGTACCGTTGAGGGTACCGAAGGCCCGATACCCGCACATGCCACTCACGGACGTCAAGATCCGCAACACCAAGCCAGGCCCCAAACCCGCGAAGCTGGCGGACGGGGGCGGCCTCTATCTCGAAGTGCGTCCAACTGGGGCGAGGCTATGGCGCTTCCGCTATCGCATCGCGGGGAAGGAGAACCTCTTCGCGATCGGTGAGTACCCGAGCATCGGCCTTGCCGAAGCGCGAGCCGAGCATGGCAAGGCGCGAGCGCTGGTGAAGCAGGGAGTTCACCCGTCCCACAATCGGCAGGCTGAGCGTCTATCGATCCAAGTGGCGAACGCGAACACGTTCGAGGCCGTTGCCAGGGAGTGGATCTCCAAGAAGTCTCCAAGGTGGACGGCGTATTACCTGCGCCAGGTGACGCGATTCTTGGAGTCGGACGTGTTCCCTCACGTGGGCAAGCTGCCTATTCGAAATGTGACGTCGGCACATTTGCTCGAAGTCATCCGCCGTATTGAGGCGCGCGGAGCCGTGACGGTTGCCTTGTTGGTTCGCCAGTGGTCGTCGGCCATCTTCAGGTATGCCGTCGCCACGTTGCGTGCTGACGGCGATCCCGCTGCCGCATTGAAGGGCGCCATCCATCGGCCGAAGGTCGAACATCACAAGCCGCTTTCACGCGAACAGATAGTTGGCTTCAAAGAGGCCTTGGAGAGATATGGCGGGTATCGCACGACAGTGATTGCGCTACAACTGATGTTGCTCACCTTCGTTCGTACTGTCGAACTTCGAAAGGCAGAGTGGTCTGAGTTCGATCTCGAGCACGCCGAGTGGCGAATACCAGCCGAGCGCATGAAGATGCGTGAACCACACATCGTCCCACTGTCCAGGCCGGCGGTAGATCTGCTGCTGGAGCTGCGGACCTACACGGGAGGGCGTGGGTTCTTGTTCCCGAACTATCGAAGTCCAAAGGAATGCATGACCGCCACCACCTTGAACAGAGCGCTTGAGCGCATGGGATTGAATGGCAAGGACAGCATCGGTTTTTCGGCCCACGGGTTCCGCGCGACCGCTTCCACCCTCCTCAACGAGATGGGATATCGTCCGGACGTGATCGAACGTCAGCTGGCACATGCAGAACGTGACAAGGTACGTGCGAGCTACAACCAGGCTGAGTACATGGAAGAGCGCACGGCAATGATGCAAGAGTGGGCGGATTTCCTAAACGATCCAATCCGTCGTACCAAGAGGGCGTAACGGCCGCGCCTTGGAAGAGCTCCGGTTTGCATGCTCTAAGGACCGCTCCCGAACCAAAGCGGATGTTTCGGGCGACCAGGTCCATCATTGGCTCTGCCCAGCGATACAGGTATCGCCTCGCCGACAGCTCGAGGGAGAAAGGAACTGGCGAGGTGCGGCCTTGGCACTATCTAACTAGCCCTTATCCTCAGCCGCCAGTCGCGGGATTTGCGACTGCAGAGCGAGGCGATGCCGCCATCGGGAGCGTGACAGAGGTTGTCAAATGAGCATCAACCGCGTCCAATTCCAAGCCGGGCTGTCGATGCCCGGGTTCTTCTTCGGGGCCTGCGGCGAATGCCGGTGCGCGGGCTGGCCAGGATCGAGTCCGTGGTCGGGCTGTTCGTGCTGGCGCACAACCTGATGCGCATGGCGGCGCTGGCGCCGCAACTCATCGGCTGGGGCGCAAGCCCATCCGCCGCGGCTGCCAGGGCCGCATGAGAGGCCTCCAGAGGCTCAACATCGCCGCCAAGACGCAATGGACGCGGGCGGTGCCGCCAAAAAAGCGGCCCGGGCGATCAAACCGCGCCGTCTACTTGATGAAGGTGCGGCCGTTGTCCGCAGAAAAATTGCCGCAGTCGAAATCTGAAAAACTCTCAGTCTCTGAGTGATTCCTACCGGACTTGCTGCTGCGCTTTTCTTCGGCATCCATGAACGCGGGAGCATGGGCTACGTGTGCATCGACCTTGCGCGGTCCGGCCGGGCCCGTGCGGGTAGGCCGCGGCAGGAGTCAGCGGCAGTGGGGCGGGCTACAGCGAAGGACAACAGCAAGTGGCGGCGACGGCGCGAACCGCCGACCCAGCGGCAGCCCCCGGCGGGCACAGGGAACAATAACCGGCCTGGCACTTATCGGATGAGAATTACCCGCGAGCAGCACCTTGACTGCAGAACACTGGCAGGGACTACACGATCAGTCGCATCACGTTTTTTCCCGTGGTCGCACCGATCGCCAGCAACAACGTACGGCGACAGCTGCGCCGCCGCCGCAGCACCAGCAGCCGATGCGCCTGTTTGTTCCATAGATGCATGACCGGGCGGTGAATTGAGGCATGTCCATTCTGCATACCCTGTGCTTCCTGTTTATAGGCAAGTGACTTCCGAGAGACTTCACGGTCGGGGTCATTGGCCCAGGTCCTTGCCGGTGGGCGCCATGCCCCCTGGTTTGTGCTCTCAGGGCGAGACACCCGGAGGCATCGGATGAACCAAAGGTAATTGGTCCAAATGCCCCTTGACGGGCATGATTGACCCGTTAACTGCATGTTCAGTTGAACCCCGTGTGCGGCGTGTCGCACCGTCCGATCAGGGATGACCATCCACTTCTATCTGTCCGTCTGCCAGGAGCCATCATGCCGCTGTCCGCCCGCCTCCGCCGTCTCGACATGCTCCGTCCCGGCCTTCTCGCACTCGCTCTGTACATGGGTCTACACGGCTCTGTCGCCGTGGCCCAAGAGACTCCCGTCCCCCAGGACAGCGCGAAGATGCTCGACACCATCACCGTCACCTCGACCAAGCGAACCACGAGCCTGCAAAAGACGCCGGTGACCATTTCTGCACTGACGTCGGAAACCATCTCCGATAGCGGCTCGCTGGACGTGGGCGATTACGCCAAGTTCGTCCCGGGCCTGAGCGTGGTCAACAGCGGCCCGGGTTCATCACGACTGGCCATGCGCGGTATCAATGCCGTAGGCGAAGCCACCACCGCGGTGTACTACGATGAAACGCCCATCAGCGGTTCCGTTGGCACCGGCAGTGATCCAGGCGGTCGCAATCCGGAAATGAACCTGTTCGACGTGGAGCGGGTCGAAGCGCTGCGAGGTCCGCAGGGCACGCTGTACGGAGCCAGCTCCATGGGCGGCGCATTGCGAGTGATCTTCAATAAACCGGCGCTGGATACTACCGAGGGCTCGGTGCAGGCCGGCTATGCGCAGATCGAGGGCGGCGATTCGTCGTGGATGACCAATATCATGGTCAATGCACCGCTGGTCAAGGACGTGCTTGGCATGCGCGCGGTATTGTACAAGCGCGAAACCGGTGGCTACATCGACAGCCTGACTTATGATCGGAAAAACGTGAACTACTCGGGCAACGCCGGCGGCCGCCTGATGTTTCGTATGCAACCCCGCGAGGACCTGACCCTGGACCTGAGTTATTCCTCGCAGAACAGCAACGGCACCAACTACGCCTACACACCAGACGCCGGGGTGAAGTGGGGCTCCACGCTGCAGACTCTCGTGCCCTACAAGGACCAGACGCAAATCTCCAACGTCACGCTGAACTGGGACTTGCACTGGGCCACGCTGACCGGCGTCAGCTCCTACTACGACCGCGACAATACCTACGGTCAGGACACCTCCGGCCTGTTTGCCGCCTATCAGGCCGGCTACGGCGCGGCTGACGGCCATCTGGCGCAGGCGGAAGCCTACTACCGGTCGCTCGGCCCTGCTTATGCCGCCTTAGCCCCAATACTGTTCAGATAGAAAGAGATCATTGACAATCCATGTCCATCGAAGCTTCGGTGGACATGGACAATGGCGAGAACCCGCAAGACCCTCCCGGCGAGGGCGGACGTCGCGCATCTGATCAGCGCAGGCGTGCTGGCCAGCGTCTGCCCCAGGACGCTGATCGAGGAAGTGCTGGCCGATACCGGACGGGCGAGCCAGCGCGAGCGACTGCTGCCAGCGCCAAGCAGAAAGCTGGGCGGCATAGAGGCCATTGCGGCGCAGCCAGGCCCCCTGCTCGCCGTGAGCAAGGGCGTCGGCTTCGGCCAGAAGGCGCAACTTCTCAGGCGCACTGAAGCGGCGCCGTGTCCGCTTTTCCAGTTGCGGATCGGGAGCAATCTCGGCCGTGGTGGGTGAATCAGGGGACATCGGTGTACTCCAGCAGCGGAGCCCATTTGTTATAGATAAAAACCGAGGGTAGCTGTTGGGTCGCATGTTGACACGTAGGGGGGGGTTGCTGCTGGCGCACTTCGCGATCCGGCAATTGATGACCCAGGCCGCATGGCCGCGCGGACTCGACCCCGATCGCTTGAGCTTCATCCACGCGGTACGCGTGATCAAGCGCAAGATGCCGCAAGCTGCGGCCGTTCCCCCCTGAGCGGTTGGCTGCGTGGCGTGACGCGCTGCTCAGCGAAATCGCGAGCGGGCGCTGTGTCAGCAGTCGCGGGCGCTTCAACCCGCGTGGCGTCAAACGCAAGATGAGCAACTTCCATGTGCGCCATCGCGGCGAACTGCTTCACCAGCGGCATCAGCCTACGCCGGTGTTGCGTATCTGAACAGTATTGGCCTTAGCCCAGGCCTATGCCGCACAGGCCCAGTACTACAGTGGCCTGAGTTCCACCGCAGCAGACTACGTGCCTTCGCTGCTGTACTACCCAGGCAGCACTACCAACTGGTCCAACGAATGGCGGCTGAGCTCCAACAAGGGCGAAAGGTTCGATTGGACCACCGGTGTGTATTTGGAAAACCGCAACAACCGCCTGTTCAGCATGTATTACCGGGCCGACCCGATCACCGGGCAGGTTATCCATCCGCAACCGCACGTACAGTACCGCCGCTTCATTCACGACCAGTTCGAGCAGCAGGCGGGGTACGGCGAAGGCACCTGGCATGCCAGCGATTCACTCGATCTCACCCTGGGCCTGCGCTATTACCACTACACCCATACGATCACCTGATTAGCACGCTACTTCAGCCCGGTCGCAGCCTGTGAGTCAGCAGCCCTGCACATTGACGGCAAGTCGCTTGTGCAGGAGTCAGATCATGGCAATGAACCGCGTCCAGTTCCAACCAGGGCTGTCGCTGCCGGCCTTCCTGGCCGAGTACGGCAGCGAAGGTCAGTGCGAGGGCGCGTTGGAAGCGGCCCGCTGGCCGGATGGGTTCGTCTGTCCCCGCTGTGCCGGCAAGGGATGTAGCAAGTTCTACCGTCACCGGCAGGCCTACTGGCAGTGTTCGCAGTGCCGCCATCAGAGCAGCCTGCGCTCGGGAACGGTGTTCGAGCACAGCCGGCTGCCCTTGAGGACCTGGCTGCTGGCGATGTACCTGCTGGGCCAGAGCAAGACCAACCTGTCTGCTTTGGAGTTGATGCGGCATCTTGGCGTGAGCTATCCGGCGGCCTGGCGGATGAAGCACAAGCTGATGCAGGCCATGGACGAACGGGAGGCCGGGCGGAAGCTCGGGGGCCTCGTGGATGCCAACGATGGCGACTGGGCCGAAAGCCTGACTGCCCCGTGCGAGACCGCTGACGGCGCGCTGCAGCTGCTGGCGCACATAGGCCAATAGGCCAGGTGTTCGGCGAGGTGCCCGGCACGGCTGCGGCTGGTGCCATTGCCGCCCACCCACCCAGCCGCCGGGCCGCCGGGCCGCCGGCAAGAATAGGGGCGCGCTGAGGCAAAAGCCAAGGTGATCGTTCCGTATGCTCATGCACACGGGTGCTGCAGGCGCCGCGGGCATGGGACGTTGTTGATGCAGGCCAGCGGATTGGATATGGAGCTGCGGGTCCATGCGGTGGACGACCGCACCTCGGGTGTGCGCTTGCTCGACCTGCGTCGAGCCGATGGCGGTCTGCTTCCGACCTTTGACGCTGGGAGCCATATAGACGTGGCAGTCGGCGAGGCCGGCGTGCGCCAGTACTCGCTGTTCAACGCGCCAGACCAGGCCGACCGCTATTGCATCGCAGTGGCCTTGAAGGAGCAGGGCCGGGGCGGCTCGCGTTTCTTGCACGAGCGAGTACGCACTGGCGACGCGCTCAGGGTCAGCGCGCCGCGCAACCACTTCGCCCTGGTCTCGGACCCGGCGCCCAGCATTCTGATCGCCGGCGGCATCGGGATCACGCCGCTGTGGGCGATGGCTCAGGCGCTGGAGGCGCAGGGGCGGCCGTGGGAATTGCACTATGGCGCGCGCAGCCGCGAGGAGGCGGCGCTGCTGGTACAGATTGAGGCGTTCGCCGCGAGTGCACGCCACGGGCGTGTGTGCCTGTACTTCAGCCGCGTCGCCGGCGGCTGTCGCATGGACCTGCATTCGGTGATCCGGCGGGCGCCGCCGCAGGCGCACCTGTACTGCTGCGGTGGCACGCCGATGCTGGAGGACTACAAGGTGCGCGTACAGGGGCGCCCAGTCAGCCATGTCCACTCCGAACGCTTCCAGTCCACGCAGGAGGCGGCCAGCGCCGGCGGTTACGTGGTCGTTCTCGCGCGCAGCGGTCGGCAGGTGGAGGTCAGCCCCGGACAGACCGTTCTGGACGCGCTGGAGGGCGCCGGTGTCCAGGTCGACTACACCTGTCGCGAGGGTATCTGCGGCGACTGCGAGGTGGCCGTACTGGAAGGCACCCCCGACCATCGCGACGACGTCCTGACGGAGGATGAGCGCGCCGCCAACGCCACGATGATGATCTGCTGCTCCGGCTGCAAAGGGGCACGGCTGGTGCTGGACCTATAGGTGCGGCGCGCCCCTGGGCGGTCCTTTGGTGAAAGACGCGGTGCACTGCGGCGGCGACCCGTTGTAGAGCCGAGCTCACTCGACTCTACAGGAACAGGGTCAGGCAGGATCACCGGGGGGGCGACTCTCCCGCAGCGCAACAACAAAAAGGGCGCGGTAAATCAAGAAGGTTACAGCGGCGTGAACAATCTTGGGACCTCATCCCGGGTCGCCGACGTCCTCGCCCGGCTCATCCCGCCATGATCGATTGAGGTGATGTTCGATGCGAAGCTCCAAGTGTAGGCCGGCAAGAGACAGTCTGGCGTTGGCGGCGTCCTTCGTTGTGTTCGGTATGTCCGCGGGCCGGCCGGCCGTGGCGGCGGAGGAACCGGCCGAGGACCAGGCCACCTCTACCACCGATGCGGCCATTGCCCAGCAGTTGTCCACCGTCACGGTCACCGCCGAACGCCGCGCCGTGGACCAGCAGAAGGCCCCCCTGTCGGTGAGCACCATCTCGGCCGAGCAGCTGGACCAGGCCAACATCAACGATGTCACCGGATTGAATGGAGTCGTGCCCGGCCTGGTGGTGGCCAAGAGTGGCGGCGCCGAGCGGGTGATGTCCATCCGCGGCATCGGCTCGGAGACCCCAGAGAACACCAACACCCAACCTGGCGTGTCGCTGCACGTGGATGGGGTGTACATCTTCAACTCGATCGCCGCCAACGCCGCCTTCATCGACCCCGCCCAGATCGAGGTGCTGCGCGGCCCCCAGGGCACCATGTTCGGCCAGGGCTCAACCGGCGGCACCGTCAACGTGGTCAGCAAGCAACCCGAACTGGAATATCTGACTGGGCAGGTCAAGGTGGGCGTGGGCAACTACGGGCTGACCAAGAGCAATGCCTCGATCAACCTGCCGGTGGGCGAAACCTTCGCCGTGCGTGTGGCCGGGCAGGAGTACCGCCACGACGGCTACGCGAAGCTGACCGACGTCTACGGCAAGTACGGCTACGAGGCCGACCAAGCCGACGACATGGGCGGCAAGATCATGGCGCTGTGGAAGCCCAGCGACGACTTCGACGCCACCTTCAGCGCGATCACTTACAAGGGCGACACCAACGCGCCAGCGCAGAAGAACGCTCTCGACCCGATACAGGACCCGCGCGTGATCAGTTCGGATTATCCGGGCAAGTCGCTGATCGAATTCGACCTGTATGCGATGACGCTCAAGTGGAATCTGGACTGGGCCACCTTCAAGTCGATCTCGGCCTACCAGAAGCTGCATTCGAACCAGTCGTGGGATGGCGACGCGCTGACTGCCGACCTGTTCTGGGCCGAAACGTATAGCCCCCTGTCCTATGACGGTTACAACTATGACCATATCGCCAAGTGGCAGAGCGATGTCAAGTCGTATTCGCAGGAATTCAATCTGGCCTCCAATGATGACGGCAGGTTCCAGTGGATCACTGGTGCGGTCTTCCTGAAGTCCACCAACAAGCAGTACATCGTCGAGTACCGCGACAGCGACATGGTCCTTGTGCGCCCGGCGCTCGCTGCCGGCACCGCCTGGGATGCGGCCGAGGTGGCCAGCGTGACCTATGGCGACCTGGAGGAGTACACCCGCAAGTCCTGGGCGGCGTACTTCCAGGGCACCTACGCGCTGACCGACAAACTCAGCCTAACCGCCGGCGCCCGCTACAACACGGACAAGTACGAGGGCAAGGCGGACAGCCTCAGCGGCGGAGTTTCCAATTGGACCTCCGGCGCCTATCTGCAGCCGCAGACCTTGTCCGGCTACAAGAGTCACGAGACGACCGGGAAGGTCTCGTTGGACTACCAGTTCACGCCCAGCAGCATGGGCTATGTCAGCTACACCCGCGGCTACAAACCCGGCGGGCTCAACGGCTCGTCCACGGCCAACGGCAACGCCGCCGTGATCGGGCCGCACTTCCTGCCCGAGACCGTCAACTCCTTCGAGATCGGCAGTAAGAACCGCTTCCTGGATAATTCGCTGCAGGTCAACGCGTCTTCGTTCCTGTACGACTACAGAAACATGCAATTCCTCAACGAGGACCCCATGTTGTACGGTGAGGGCACCAGCAACGCTCCACGAGCCAAGATCTACGGATTCGAACTGGAGAGCAGCTGGTTGGCCACCCCGAGCTGGCGCTTCGACGCCTCCTTTTCGCTGCTGCATGGCGAGTTCGACGAGGACTACTACGCGCTGGATCCAGCATCGGCCTCGCAGGCGCAGATTGCTGCTGGCTACCCGAGCTGGCTGTACTGGGTCAACTTCGCCGATGCGGTCGCCGCGCGAGCGGCCGCCTCGCAGAACATCAACGGCAATACTGTGCCCAAAATCCCCAGATTTCAGGGCAACCTCAGCGCCACCTATACCACTGATTTTGCCAGCGGCCTTTTTACTGCCAAGGCCGAACTGCTACATCGAGGTTCTTACCAGTATCGGCTGTACAACAATGCCGACGACGACAAGGTGCCGTCCTATAATCAGGTCAACCTATTCTTCAGCTTCGCCCCGGCGGCTTCGCACTGGGACTATTCGCTGACGGTGACAAACTTGCAGGACCGTGACGGGGTGAACTCGCGCTTCAGTGACCCCTATGGCAGCGCCCAGGTCACCGAAACCTACATCGCGCCGCGGCAGTACATCTTCTCGGTACAGTACTCGTTTTGACTGGCGCTGGTGTCGGTGTCGGTGTCGTGAGGTCAACATGCGAAATGAACGCGGTCGCCGTTGCACCTGCTCTGCTCCTTCCAGGCCGCTCCCTGGTCTTGAAGCAAGGCAACGACCCGTGCACCTGAACGCAAGCCGGCCCGGTGTGCGGCGTGGAAAACGCCGGTCAACCCCTTGGTATCCCACCCTCGAGCCTCCTATGACCGGAATCGCTGAACTGGAACCTATCACCACCGAGGCCGCCTGGCGCGGCGACGAGCTTTCCGCCCGCGCCGAGTGGATCTACCTACTTTCGGCCACGCAGGTGGCCGAGCTGGAGGCGTTGGGCGCGCGTTTAGTGGAGGACGACCCAGACCTGCGCTTCGTGCAAGCGGCCGACTATCCGCTGCAGGCTTGCGCCGGGGCGGTGGCCTCGTGGGGGCGGGACATCGACACCGGGCGCGGCTTCGTGCTGGTGCGCGGCCTGCGCACCTACCTGTACTCGGACTCGCTGTCGGCGGCGATCTACTACATCCTCGGCCTGCACATGGGCGAGCCGATGCGGCAGAATCGGCTCGGCGACCTGATCGGCCACGTTTATGCCACCTCGGACAAAACCCTGGACGATCCGACCGCGCTGTCGGCCAGCATCCGCGATGCACTACCGTTCCATTCTGACAGCTCGGATGTGGTGGGGCTAATGTGCCTGCGCCCGTCCAAGCAGGGCGGCGCCTCATGCCTAGTTTCTGGGGCACAGATCTACAACGAGATCCTCAAGCGCCGCCCGGACCTGGCGCCGCTGCTGTTCGAGCCGTTTCACTGGGACTGGAAGCGCCAGGACCACAACGCTCCGGCCAACACCTACACCTCGCCGATCATCGACCTGACCGATGGCGTGTTCAGCATGTATGCTGGCGCGTTGTACATCTTGACCGCGCAGGATTACCCGAACGTGCCGCGGCTGACCGAGGCGCAGATTGAGCTACTCAAGCTGTTCGACGACATCACCTATGAGCCGGGCATGGCCATTGAGATGGACTTCCGTCCGGGCGATATCCAGTGGCTGTCCAACTACGCGGCGCTGCACTCGCGCACCTTCTTCAGCGACTACGAAGAACCCCAGCGTCGGCGACATCTGCTGCGGCTGTGGCTACGCCGCACCGGTGACCGGCCGGCGATCGACGGCTTCGGCAAGAACGCGGTGGTGGAGGATCGGGCCAGCATCGTCAATCCCGATGGTGTCGGCGGCAGCGAGGGCGGGCGCTTCCGCATCGGCATGGCCGCAGTGCCTAGGCTGGAAGGGGTGTAAGCAGCCGGACGATTACTTGTACTTGAAGGAGCGCGGGCTAGCCCGTCGAAGCAGCTAACGGCGATGATGCCTTGCGGTGGAACCTTGCCGCTGAGGTGGCACCCATAGCATTTCGTTGTTCTACTGGCCGTTGCGGTTCGGGCGCCCCCGGCGCACGGTCAGGGCCGCCGTAGTTACGCCGCTGGCAGCCGACGGAGCGGCTGTCGAAACCCATCAGCCAGCCGATCAGCGCGTCCGCCCACCCAGCCCGGCGACTGCCGCCCATGTGCCCGTCCGGACGGGTACATGGGCGGCAGCGGCTGGTCCTAGTGGCCACGCTCCACTAGCATTAGCCATTGCAACTGCTTGATGCTGAGCGCTCGTCAGTCCTCCCAGCGCCACAGGTGCAGATCGGCGCAGGAGGCGGCGCGCAACTTACCGCGGCAGTGGGTGCAGACATATTTGGCGGTGAAGGCCAGTCTCCGGTCGAGCAGGTGAACCGTAACCCTTTCGGTCGCATCGGCGGACAGCGGCCTACCGCCGCCTCGAGCTTTATCGCGTGTGACATTTCATGGCCTCGCCATCGAGGTGCTGGGGCTGGAGCAATCGCGCAGCACCGCCAGCACATGCGGGGGGGCGAGCGGCCAGTGCTGGACCCAACTTTTGTTGAAGTCCATGTCCCGGCCGATCGCGTCGTATCAGGCCGCGGGCATCGCGGTCCAGCACCAGGTTTTCGGTCGGTTTGGCGAACAGGTGTTGGTCTTGCGGTACATGCGCCCGTAGCGGTAGCGGCACAGCAGCCATTTCAATTCGTCCAAGGTCGAGGCACTATTCAGCCGTCGCCGTTCCAACAGTGCGAGCCCGCCGCAGGCCGAGACGTCGCGCCCGGGGGATTGGGCCGGGCGCAGACGCGTGACCAGCACGGATGCAGAGATGGCGACCACAGCGAATCCCATCGCGCCGGTGCATCGTCGCCAACAGGTGGTCGTGCCATGGTATCTAGGGTATCTAGCTTGTGCGGGTCAATCGGCACCAGTGTCCCGCCGGGTTCTGGTCAGGACACGCCCTGAAAACGGCCGAAGCGGCCGCGGTGAAAAAGCAGGGGTTGGCCGGGGTGTTCTTGGATGTGCCGGACGCGACCGATAACGATGCTATGGTCGCCGGCCGGGACGATCTGCTCGGTGGCGCACTCGAAGCGCACCAGGCAGCCGGACAGCAGCGGCACGCCGTGTGCATCGTCCACGACCTCCAGCCCGGCAAAGCGCTCCTGCCCGGACTGGTGGAACTGCCGGCTCAGCTCTTGCTGGTGCTCACCCAACACGTGGATGGCGAAGTGGTGCACGTGTCCGGTGAACTGGTCGTGGCTGCGCGAGCTGCAGGAGATGCTCCACAGAAGAAGCGCCGGTTGCAGCGACAGCGAGGCCAGGCTGTTGATGGTCATGCCAAGGCGCTGACCGGCGCTGCCGCGGGCGGTGACAATGGCTACGCCGGTGGCGAAGTGGCCGAAGGCATCTCGCAGGCGGCGGATGTCGAACTGCGATTCCGGTACGGAAGGCTGGGGCAGGGACGCAGCGGCTTGAGAACTCATGGCGCCATTCTGGACCGTTCCGCCGCGACCATCTTGTTGCCGAGTGCACAAATTCTTGCGGACGGTCACAGGCAAGCGCCTTGGAGGCCCATGGCCGCTGGGAGCTTTATCGGCAAAGCTCTCACGGCCGTGGGCCGCTGCTACGATTCGACACCGTCGGTGAAGATGTCCTTGCGCAGGATGCCGTGCACGCACCAGTTGCCGTCCACCACCTGGGTCACGCCGAAGTCCACCGCCACCGAGATCAGCGACAGCGCCTCGTCCTCGCTCAGGCCCTTGTAGGTCATAAGGAAGCGGCGCATCTTGCGGAAAGCGTCCTTCATGGCCAGGTCCAGCGAGGATTTCTTGTAGATCTCGCTCTGCGCCTTCTCGCCCAGTTCGGCGAGGTAGTTGGCGTAGCTGAAGCCATGGACTACCCATTCGTTACCGGTCTCCAGCAAGGGGTAGTTGAGGTCGAAGTACGGCTTGCCGGTCAGATTGCGCTTCTTGTGCAGCACCAGCTGGAACAGGCCGGTCATCGAGCACTCGATGGCCGTGCCGCACACCTCTGAGTCGCCTTGCGATGCGTGAGGGTCGCCAACTGAGAACAGTGCGCCGGCCACGCTCACCGGCAGGTACATAGTGGCGCCCTTGCCAGCGCGCTTATTGTCAATATTGCCGCCGAAGTACGAGGGCGGGATGGAATCGACCATTTTCGCTTCGCGCGGGGCCACGGCCAGCACGCCGAAGTGCGGCTGCACCGGCACACGGACGTTGCGCAGGACATCGTGGTTCTCCATCACCGTGCGGTGGTCCACCGGAACGCCGGGGTAGTCGATGGTGTGGTGGACCACGCCGAACGGGTCGGTCTGCGGGGTCCAGCGAAAGTTGTAGACGGCGCGGGCATATTGCCCGGCTTCGCCCCAGTCGAGTTCGTATATGGTGACCACTTCGCGCTGCTTGGGCTCGGTCAGCATATCTCCGTAGTGAAAGCCCCACCAGGTGGCCGCATTGCTGCCGTAGGTGTGGCCGTGGAAGCGCGGATCGGCGGCAGCGCGCGGCTTTACGTCGAGGATGCGGATCTCCAGTACGTCGCCCGGCTCGGCCCCACGCACCGCCACCGGCCCAGTGCACACGTGCACGCCGAAGCCTTCGCCGGCGCCGCGCCCGTAGACCGATGCGTCCATTGGACCGGAGCCGCGGCGGTCCACGTTCTTGCCCTGGGCGGTCCAGCGGAACACGCTTTCGGCGCCGGGATCGTCCTTGATCATGCGTTCGTAGTCATCGTAGGCATGGTGCGTGAGCGTTTCGATGGTAACGATGTCGCCAGAGTCCACTTCCAGCACCGGCTTGAGGGCGGAGCTGAAATAGCCCCAGTGCACGTTCTCGGCGTTGACCGGCAGGTAGTGCAGGTGCGGGTTGACCGCGCTGGCGATGGGCAGCGCGGGCGGGTTGACCGAGATGGCGGGCCGGGCCTTGAGGCCCTTGGCGGTTTCTTCGCTCAGTTCCGGCCAGCCGCGGCTGAAGCGGCTGAGCAGGTCCTCGGACAGCGCATCGCTGATCTGGCGCCGGTAGCGGCGCGGTGAGACTCCGTACTGCTCCTTGAATGCGCGGCTGAAGTGGGCCGAGTCGTTGAAGTTCCAGCGGAAGCAGATGTCGGAGATGGACAGTTTGGCGTAGAGCGGGTTGATCAGGTCCGCGCGGCAGCGTTCCAGCCGGCGCACGCGCACGTAGTGGCTGAAGTTGTCGTTGGCCGACTCGAATAGCTTCTGCAGGTAGCGCGGGGAAACCCCGGCTTCCTGGGCGATTTGGCCGACACTCAGGTCGGCCTCGGTCAGGCGCGCCTCGATCAGCTGGCTGATCCGGTGCAGCAGCGCGGTCTGGGTGCTGGTCGAGCCGGTAATGGCGTCGGCGAACTCCTCGTCGGTCAGGCTGGTGATGAGCAGCTCGGACAGAGACGTCTCAATCGGCCGCAGCTGGTCTGGGCCCAGGTCCTGAATGGTCTCGGCTACCGCGCCCAGCAGCCCGGAGAACACATGACCGATGCCCGAGTGCCCTGACAGCACACCCATGCGGGAAGACAGGGGGATCGGCAGGCGCGCGCGGAACACCGAGCGCGGGATCCGTATTAGCAGGTGGCGGAAGTTGCTCTGCAGGGCGATGGTGCCCACCGCGTCGGCGATGTTGTAGACGATGTCGCCGGGGTGCAGGCGGGTTTGGTGGGTGCGGTCCAGCAGTGAGGCGACGCCTTCCACATGCAGGGCCAGCTGGATCGAGCCGCCGTGGCCGGGGTCCTTGTAGTAGATCTCCTGCGGGCACGAGGACACCAGCGAGAAGCTCATCCCCTGCTGCGATTCCAGGGTGGTGATGGTGCCGAACAGCTGCGGGGCGGTGATGCGCGTACGCACCCCGATCCGTTCCAGGGCCTGCTGCCAGGCCACCTGGCGGTGGCTGGAAGGATAGGACTCGACGGTGAAGAAGGACGGTTTGACCAAGGCGGCGAGGACGACGGTTCCCGAACATGGAGGGGCGTTGCCGGAAAGGTTGCCGGGCTCGATGGCCCCGCCTTCGCCACGACCGCAAACACGCCGCCGCGGCCGGCGCACGTCGCTCGTCGTTTCGTCCCTGTGGCGCAACCCGACCGGCGGTTTGCTGCACTTGCACAACGGAGATATACAGGCCGGCGGGCGCTGTCAAGCACGTCGGCCCGGTGGCCGCAAGCTAGCCAAGGAATAGGGCGCGCCTGCGCAAGATGAGGCGCGCAGCGCCCCGCACCATCGCAGCACCGGCGCCGGCTGGTGCGGCGCGACTCCTTCTCCAGGTGGCATTGCATGTACAAGTACATCCAGGTCAGCCCCTGCACAGTGCGCATCGGTGCGGAGATTTCCGGCGTGGACTTGACCGGTCCGCTGCGGCCGGAGCAGGTGGAGGAGATCGGCCGCGCGTTCCTCCAGTTCGGGGTGATCTTCTTCCGCGACCAGCCGATCAGCCACGAGGACCATATGCGCTTGGGCCGTTGCTTCGGCGACCTGATCGTGCACCCCGGCGCGCCCGGGATCGAGGGCTACCCGCTGATCGTGGCCATCCACGGCGATGCCGACTCCACCTACGTGGCCGGCGAGCAGTGGCATTCGGACCTGTCGTGCAACGCCGAGCCGCCGATGGGCAGCATCCTGTACCTGCACACGGTGCCGCCGGTGGGCGGCGACACTTTGTGGGCGGACATGTACTCGGCCTACGAGGCCTTGCCGGAGCGGATGAAGGTCTACCTGGACGGGCTGACCGCCGAGCACGACGCCAATCACGTCTACCATGCGCTCTACCACGACTACGACAAGGTCTATCCGCGCAACGACCACCCGGTGGTGATTACCCATCCGGAGAGCGGGCGCAAGGCGCTGTTCTTCAATCCGCAGTACGTGTCGCACTTCAACGGCATCTCACGCGCGGAAAGCAGGATGCTCTACGACTACCTGACCGCGCACTGCGCCGACGCCAGATTCCAGGTGCGCTTCCGTTGGAAGCCGCATTCGCTGGCGTTCTGGGACAACCGCTGCACCCACCATCTGGCGATCTGGGACTACTACCCGCAGACCCGCTCGGGTTTCCGGGTGACGCTCAAGGGCGCGCGGCCGACGTTCTAGGGCGCGTGCGGAGCCTGGCTTGCTTGCCGGGGGGCAGCTGCCATTTCCAAGGAGCACCAAAATGCCGAGCAATGAAACTGCATCGAGCAAGCAGGCGCGGGTCTGGCTGATCACCGGTGCCGGTTCCGGCCTGGGGCGCGCCCTGGTGGATGCGGTCCTGGCGCAGGGCGACTGCGTGGCCGGCACCGTGCGCCGTCCCGCCGATGCCCAGGTGCTGGAGGCGCTTGCGCCGGGCCGGGTGATGGTCGTGCGCCTGGACGTGACCGACGCGCCAGGCGTGCGGACCGCTGTCGCGGCGGTGGAAGCCCGGTTCGGCGGGCGCATCGACGTGCTGGTGAATAACGCCGGCTACGGCCTGGTGGCCGGCGTCGAGGAGGCCAGCCTGGCCGAGGTGCGCGCCCAGTTCGAGGTCAACGTGTTCGGCGCGCTGTCGATGATGCAGGCGGTGCTGCCGGCGATGCGCCGTCGTCGCGCCGGCACCATCGTCAACGTCACTTCAGTCTCCGGGTTGGTGGGCTGGCCAGGCCTGGGGATCTACTCGGGCAGCAAGTTCGCGCTGGAAGGCATCAGCGAGACGCTTGCGCAGGAGGTGGCCGGATTCGGCATTCGGGTGGTGATGGTGGAGCCCGGCGGGTTCCGCACCGATTTCGCCGGGCGCTCGCGTGCGCTGGCCGCGCAGCCCATCAACGACGACGGCTATCTGGACGGTGCGCTGGGCGCGTGCAAGCGCACCCTGGACGCGCATGCGGGCCATGAACGCGGCGACCCGGCGCGCGCCGCGCTGGCCATCTGCAAGGTGGTGGCCGCCGAGGCGGCCCCGTTGCGGCTGCTGCTGGGGGCCGATGCGCTGGGCTACGTGCTGGGCAAGCAGGCCCACCAGCAGGCCGAGCTGGCGCGCTGGTTGGAGGTGACGACCTCCACGGATTTCCCCGGATGAGCGCGCCGTGGCCATTCTTGAGGCCGGGCGCATTCGTCAGGCGCTTGTGGATGTGCCTGGCCTGTCTTGCGCTGGCGCCGGGCGTTTCCGCGCAGCAGGCGGCGCTTCATGTCGATGGCGGACTGCTGCAGGGCGTGGCACTGGACGCGCGGATCAGCGTCTACCGGGGGATTCCCTACGCCGCCGCGCCGGTGGGCGCGCTGCGCTGGCGACCACCGCAACCGGTCGTGCCGTGGAGGGGCGTGCGGGTGGCCAACCGCTTCGGCGACGACTGCCTGCAGATTCCCATGACCGATCCGCCAGGGCCGGGTTACGTGAACCAGCAGAGCGAGGACTGCCTGTTCCTCAACGTCTGGGCTCCGAACGCGTCCAGCGCCAGGCCGCGGCCGGTGATGGTCTGGATCCACGGCGGCGCCTGGTTGATGGGAGCCGGTTCGTGGCCGCTGTACGACGGCACGGCCTTCGCACGGCAGGGCATCGTGCTGGTCACGCTCAACTACCGGCTCGGCCGCTTCGGCGTGTTCCCGCACCCGGCGCTGGGCGAGGAAAGCCGGCGAAGCGGCGAGCCCTGGGCCGACTACGGGCTGATGGACCAGGTGGCGGCGCTGCGCTGGGTCCGCGACAACATCGCTGCCTTCGGCGGCGACCCGGGCACCGTGACGATCTTCGGCGAGTCGGCCGGCGGACGCTCGGTCAACATGCTGCTGACCTCGCAGCTGGCGCGCGGCCTGTTCCACAAGGCCATCGCCCAGTCCGGCGGCGGCCAGACCCGGCTGGAGAACGTTGTCGACCCGCTGCCCGGCGGTGGCTTGCCGGAAGTGGAATGCCGGGCGCGGGACTGGGCGCAGGCGCAGGGGGTGGCCAATGACGCCGATGCGGCAGCATTGCGCCGCCTGCCGGCCGACGTGGTGGCCAGGTTCGATCCGCGCGACCCGTTGCCGGAACCGGTGGTGGACGGCCAGGTGCTGCCGATGCAGGTGGACCTGGCCATGGCCAGGGGCCTGCACGCGCAGGTGCCATACCTGGCCGGTTCCAACAGCTACGAGCAGGGGCTTCTGCGCTGGATGCCCCGCGCCGTGCAGGCGCGCCTGCGCCAGGAGGAGGCTTTCGTCCCGCGCATCGAGGCCGCCTACGGCGCGCAGGGCCCGGCACGAGACACGGCGCTGGCGCAGTGGTGGGGCGAGGCCGGATTCAACGGGCCGGCGCGTGCCTTCGCCCGGGCCATGGCCGCCGCCGGCAACCCGGCCTGGCTGTACCGCTTCGCCTACGTGGCCCACGATGCACGCGGCACCTCGCCCGGCGCGGTCCACGGCGCCGAAGAGGGCATGGTCTTCCACAATGAGACCGCGCCGAACCGCTATGGCCACAGTGCCCGCGACAGCAAGATGGCCGCGTTGTTGAACGACTACTGGGCGCAGTTCGCGCGGACCGGCGATCCCAATCGCCCGGGCCTGCCGCCGTGGCCGCGGCTGACACCGGACAGCAATGCCCTGATGTGGTTCGGCAATGACGGCGCGCGTGCCAGGGACGAGCCGGCGGCGGCGCGACTGGATCTACTGGACGAGATTTTCCGCGAACGGTCGGCAGGCTGGTAGCGACCATGCACCGCATCGCGCTTCCGGAGTGGGCAGTGGCACGCGGCCGTCCCGTCCACGCGCTGAGTCAACTGGACCCGGCGCGCACCGCGTTCGTGGGCATCGACATGCAGTGCGCCTTCACGAGCGCCGGCCAGGTCTTCGCCAACCCGCACGCGCTGGACATCCTGGACAACGTCAACCGGTTGGCGCGTGCCTGCCGGGTGGCGGGGGGGAGCGTGTGGTGGACCCGGCAGACGGTGGACGACCACGACCCGCGCCACGCTGATCCGCACTGGCTGCGCCTGGCCGGCGACGCCTCGGTGGCGACGGCCAAGGCGGCGCTGCGCGCCGGTTCGGACGGCCACGCCCTGCACCCGGGCATCAAGGTGCGGCCGGGCGACGCAGTGATCGACAAGTTTCGCTACAGCGCCTTCCTGCCGGGGTTCTGCGACCTGCACACGCGGCTCCAGGAGACAGGTGTGGACACTCTGGTCATCGCCGGGACCCTGACCAATTGCTGCTGCGAGAGCAGCGCACGCGACGCCTTCATGCTCGGCTACCGGGTGCTTTTCGCGGCCGACGCCACCGCCGCGGTTAGCGACGAGGAGCACAACGCGGCGCTGCTGAACCTAGCGGTGATGTTCGCCGACGTGCGCCGCACCGATGACATCGTGGCGCTGCTGGCCCGGTAGGAGCAACTGTGTTGGGTGGGAGCCGCTTCAGCGGCGATGTGGCCTTACCGGGAAAGCCCTTCGCAGCTGAAGCGGCGTCTACGGCCGCATGGCTCGGGTTTGTCCCCTCTCCCCCCGCTTGCGGGGGAGAGGGCCGGGGTGAGGGGGAAAGGGGCGACGGCCATGCTGACGATGGCGCATCGACACCGGAGCCGGCTGCGGTTTGCTGGGCTTCGTTGGTTTCAAGCGAAAAGCCCCCTCATCTGCCCTACGGGCATCTTCTGCCCCGCAAGCGGGGGAGAAGGGGCGGTTCCTGAAAGACAGTTGCTCCTACCAGACGGACGACGGCATGCGCGCGGCCATGGCTCACGAGGCCTGCCCGGGGCGATGGCGACCGCACAGGGCCAACGCGGTCAGCGCGTACCACTGCGTGCACTGGATCATGTCCTCGATGCTCGGCAGCCAGCGCACCGGTCCCATGGTGACGGCGGGGATGCGATTCATGTTGAACACGTTGTGGTCGCGCCACATGCTGGAGAACACCGGGTGCCCCACCTGCACCGGGCCGCCGCGCACCTGCCGGTGGGCCAGGTCGATGGCCTGGCGCAAGGGTTGGACCGCCTGCGGATCGGCTTCGAAACCGGTGCGCACCGCGTAGGGCTCCACCTCGCAGTTGTCGATGCCGGCCGCACGCAGGACCTGCTTGAGTTCACGGTCCACCTGGCCCACTGTCTGGCGCGGCCCGGTGATGATTTCCAGGTACAGCGAGCAGGCTTCGCTGCTGGCGCCGATGGCCTGCGGGTTGCCGCCGCGGATCGCGCCGATCTGGACCTTGGGCACCACCGTGCCGCCGCCGGGACTGTGGTAGGTGTGCTCGGCTTCGTAGCGCTCGGCCCAGGCGGTCACCGCGGCCACGAGCTGGCCCATGCGCACGATGGGGTTGTCGCGCGGGGTCCGGGCGTGGTCCAGGATCGGGGTGAAGATCGCCTCCCCGTACAGGGTGATGCGATAGTAGCAGTAGCCGCAGGCGGCCCAGTTCAGGCCGAAATCGGTGCCCTCGGCGGCGATGGCGAAATCCGGCGCCACCCCGCCATGGGCCAGCATGTATGCCGCGCCCAGTTCGCGGCCGGTGTTGGCGATGCCCTCGTGGCCTTCGGTGGGCTCGGGCTCCGGGCCGATCTCGCCCGGGCAGGCGGTCAGGTACAGGGTGCCGTCCAGGGCGATGCCGGCGCGCTTGAGCGCGCTGGCCGCCAGCAGGAAGCAGGCCATCGGGCCGCGATCGTTGGCGACCGCGTAGCCATGGAAACGCTCGCCTTCCAGCCACGATTCCAGCCATTCACGCTTCTCCGCGCCACCGGGTCGGTAGGTGTGCCGGTCCACGGCCGAATAGAAGGGACTTTCGGTATCCAGGTGGCTGGTGAACAGCAGGCTGGGGCCGTCGCCATGCCCGCCATAGCGGCCGACCACGTTGAAGCGGTCCTCGACCAGGCCGACCTTGCGCGGGTCGAAGCCTTCCTCGCGCATCCAGGCGTGCACGTACTCGCCCGCTGCGCGCTCGCCACGCATCGGGCTGGGGATGTTGCACAGTTGCAGGATGCGCCGGACCAGCTCGTCGCGGTCGATGCTGCGCCGGATCGCCTCGCGCTCCTCGACCGTGACCTGGTGGCAGACAGCGAAGGGTGGCGCGGAGGTCATTCATTCCACTCCGGAGGCCAGGGGCATGCGCTGCGCGGCATCCGGCGTCGCCGGCCGCTCCCCGTGCTGATCCCACGCCTGCTCGCCGCGCGCCTGCGGCGCGCGCAGGAACAGCAAGGTCGAGACGGTGACCATGGCCAGCAACCCGGCGAAGACCACGTACAGCGGCGTGTAGCGGCCCAGATGGTCGGCGACCAGCCCGGCGGCCCACGGCCCGATCACCGCCACGGTGGTCATCATCGTGGCCATGGCCACCATCGTGCCGGAGATGGCGCTGCCGAAGTAGCGCAGGATCAACACGTGCGCGCATAGCCAGCTCAAGCCCCAGCCGATGCCAAACAGCAGCGCGAACACGAACGCGGCCCAGGCGGTAGGCACCGCCGCCAGCAGGACAAAGCCGGCGCACTGCAGGGCCAGACCCAGGATCAGCAGCCCCTTGGCATCCCGGCGCTCGGCGATGCGCCCGGCCACACCCTTGGTGATGGTGCCACTCAGGGCCAGCATGCTCATGGCCAGCGCGCCGGCGGTCTGGCTGGCGTCAACGAAGGTCAGCTGGGTCACCAGGGTCGAGTGCATGGTGGTCACCACCGTCTGCACCACCATCATCGCCAGGGCGATGACCACGAACTGCCGGCTGGTCAGCGCCTGGCGCACGGTCCAGGGCGCCGGCGCGGGCACGGGGCCCTGTGGTTCCAGCAAGGCGCCGACGTTGCGGACTTCCTCGACCGAGCGGATGCGCGCCACATCGCGCACGCAGGCCAGGCAGACCAGCGACAGCAGCACCGAGGCGCCGGCGATGATCTGCCAGTAGGTCTGCCAGTTGCCGCTCAGGGCGACGATGCCACGCACCGCCGGCGGGCCGACGACCCCGCCGAACGCACCGATCATGAAGTAGTAGCCCATCATCCGCGAACAGTGGCGCGGGAACCAGTTGGCCAGCAGGTACACCGCCGGGGCCGGCGCCAGCAGGGTGAAGCCCACGCCCATCAGGCAGGTGCTGAGGAAGAACAGGCCGATGCCCTGGGCCATCGATGCCAGCGCGAATCCCGCCGCCAGCACCAGCGCGCCAATGCACATGGTCCAGCGCGAACCGATCCACTTCATGGTCAAGGCCGGCAGCGGGCTGGACAGGCCGCAGGCCAAGCCCAGCAGCGAGAAGCTGAAACCGGCCGCCGCCTGCGACCAGTGCAGCTCGCCGACCATGGTGTAGAGCACAACCGCCAGCGAGGTGAATGTAGTGGCGGTCGCGAAAAAGAAAGCTAGCGAAACTGCCAGCATGATCGCATGCTTGCGCTGCATCTCAAGACTCCTGCGTAAGGCGTGGGGGCGCCGCCGGGCGGGCAGGCCAAGACACAGTGGCGCCAAGGCCGCTGTCCATCTTGACCTGCGGCGTCCTAAAAGTTGCTTGGGCTCGCGGCGCTGGATCCGGCCGGCCCGCCCCCGCGAAACTGGCTCGTCCTGGCCGATGCTGGTTGCGATCGGGACGGTATATGCGCGCAGGATCCGGGCTGTCGCGTTGCTCAAAATTTTCCGTCTCTATGCAGCGCGCGGCTTCCGACTGTGGTGGTTGGCGACGACCAGGCCGATGCCATGGCCATCAATGGCCATTGACATGACAACGCCGTCAAGAGGAATGTCTATTGCCACGTCGTCCACGCTTCGCGAGCCCGCGCATGCTCTGCACGGCCCCTTTACTTCCCCTTAGTCTCGGCGCTCGCTGTGCGCCAATTTTTTCAGGGGCGACACCATCACGCCAGTCGACATTCTGACCAGCCAGCGGGTGTGGCAGCCGGTGCATCCAAACCTGCGCATGCGCTACTTACGGCGCGCGGATGTTCTGAGCACGCTTTGGTCCACCTGGGACGCCAAGAAGCAGGTGCGCAATCGCGGCGGTAGCACCTTACGGCGGCCGGTACCGCCATGATGCCAGCCGTTCCACGATGTCATCAGCGGAAAGCCTTTCCTCATGCCTGGTCCGCCGGCGCGCATGGACTGCGGGAATGGTTGGCGTACTACTTCCGCATGCCGGCCTGCGGTCGGTGCCGTGCTGGATGGCCCGTTCGTGACGCACGTGGCACCCCTTCCCGGTTCACCGTCAGTGGCATCCGCTACGACGAGCCGGCGCTGGACGCGTTTGCTCTGGCCGCAAAGAACCGGTAGCCGCTTGATCCGCCGGCCCACGAACCTGGGCGGCCGCGGAGGGGCGACACGCTCTAGTGCGCCTGCGGTCAATCTGGCCGGCGGTGTTTTGCCCTACGATCAAAAGTGAAGTGCGCGAGCGACCAGCGCATGCATCCGCCGCCACACACACACGAACATGTCAAGCCGGAGTCCCGCATGAGAAACGGTTTTCGTAACGATGCATTCTTCGACAGCATGGAGAGCTCGATCTTGCCGGTGGAGATGGCCGAGTCGCTGCCGCCGCTGTGCTACACCGACCGGGATTTCTACGAGTTCGAGAAGGAAGCGCTGTTCAACCACGAGTGGCTGTGCGTGGGTCGCGAATCCTGGGCGTCCAGGCCGGGAGACTACTTCACCACCGCCATCGTCGACGAGCCGATCGTGGTGGTGCGCGACCGCAGCGGGCAGCTGCGCGCCATGTCCTCGGTGTGCCAGCACCGGGCCATGCTGGTCGCCGAAGGATCTGGCAACGCTCGAACCTTCACCTGTCCATACCATCATTGGGTCTACGGCCTAGACGGTAGCCTGCGCGGCGCCCCGGCGATGGAGCGCACGTGCCAATTCCAGAAGGAGAGCATCCGCCTGCCCAGCTTCCGCCTGGAGACCTGGCAGGGCTTCATCTTCATCAATTTCGACGACAAAGCTGCTCCCCTGGCGCCGCGCCTGAAGCACCTGGACACGGTGCTGGCCGGCTACGACATCGCCAGCGCCGAAGGCCCGGCGCCGGAGATCGGCACCGCCTATCCGTTCAACTGGAAGGTGATGTTCGAGAACAACAACGACGGTTACCACGCAAACCGCCTGCACCACGGCGAGTTCCACGACTACGTGCCCAGCGAGCTTGCTTGGTTCCCCGACGATTTGCCGGCCGACACCGCAGGCTACTACCGGCTCAACGGCACCTTGCACCGCGACGCCAGCTTTAATCCCACCCAGCGCGCGCTGATGCCGGTGTTCCCGGGGCTGTCGGAGGAAGAGCGCGACCGCATGGCCTTTGCCAACGTGCCGCCGACTCTGTCGTTGGTGCTTACCGCCGATGCGGTGATCTACTTGATGCTGCGCGCAGACGGACCCGAGAGCCATAAGCTGGACTTGGGCCTCCTGTTCGCCCCCGGGGCAATGCAAGATCCGGAGTTCGAACGCAAGATGGAGCAGATCATGAAGCGTGCCCTGCAGATCAACAGCCAGGACGTGCACGTGGACGAACTGGTGCAGGTAGGCATGCGCTCGCGCTTCGCCCCGCGTGGGCGCTATTCTTGGCAGGAGGGCGCGCAGCGCCAGTTCAACACTTGGCTGGTGCCGCGCTACCGCGCTTGCTGGGAGCGCATGAAGCGGTCCGCGGCGGCGGCATGAGCCAGCCGCCGCGCATGCCGATGGTGTTCTTCGGCCACGGCAGCCCGATGAACGCGCTGGAGGACAGTCCGCTGACCCGGGTCTGGCGGGTGCTGGGGCGCGAACTGCCGCGGCCCAGGGCGATCCTCTGCGTGTCGGCGCACTGGCTGACGCGCGGTACCGCGGTGACCTCCACCGAGGCGCCGAAGACCATCCACGACTTCGGCGCGTTCCCACAAGCCTTGTTCGACGTGCGCTACCCGGCGCCGGGCAGCCCGGCGCTGGCCGCGCGGGTCGCCGAACTGCTGGCGCCGCGACCGGTGTTCGCCGACCCGGGGCAGTGGGGGCTGGACCACGGCACCTGGTCGGTGCTCGTGCATGCATATCCCGACGCATCGGTACCGGTGGTGCAGCTGAGCATGGACGCCGGCATCACCCCAGGCGAGCGCTTCGCCATCGGCCAGCAGCTGGCGCCGCTGCGCGAGGAAGGCGTGCTGATGGTCGGCACCGGCAATGTTGTCCACAACCTGTCGCGGATGAACTGGTCGGCCGTCGATGCCCCGGCCTACCCGTGGGCGCAGCGCTTCCATGACTACATCGGCGCTGCCGTGCGCCAGGACCGGCCGCAGGCCGTGATCGACTTCGAATCGCAGGGCGAGGACGCGCGCCTGTCGGCGCCCACCCCCGATCACTTCTGGCCACTGCTGTACGTGCTGGGCGCGCGTGCGGCCGGCGAGCCGGTGCGGTTCGAGAACGACTTCATCCAGCATGCTTCGCTGGGAATGACCTCGATGGTGTTCGGCGGGTGAGGCGAGTCTGGACACGCCATGACGAGGCGCGTTCCGCGCAGGCTCCTACGACCAGGCTTCGATCACCGCCGCGGTATCCACCAGCAGGGCGCAGTTCCTGGCCAGCGCGTCGAGCGAGGACAGGTGCAGGCGCGGGTCGTAGGCGCCGGTGGCATCGGCCACCACGAACACGTTGAAGTCCCGGTGGAAAGCGTCGCGGACGGTGGAATCGACACAGCATTCGGTGGAGAAACCGCAGACCACCAGTGTATCAATGCCGCGCTCGTGCAATTGTCGTTCGAAATCAGTGCCATGGAAGCTGGAATACAGCAGCTTGCTGATTTCGATGTCTCCCGCAGCCGGCGCGATGCGGTAGTAGTCCACGCCGGGCGTGCCGGACCTGCACAGGTCCAGCGCTTCGGAGGGCATGCCCTGGCGTTCGTAGAACAGGCGCAGCGCGCGGCTGTCGGTGGCCCGCTCGGTAACGACCCGGACCATGGCCACGGTGACATTGGCGATGCGCGCCGCGCCGATCAACTGCTGGATACGTGACAGCGGCGCCTGCAGCGGCGCCATGTCCACACCGGCCCGGCCCAGGACGCCATCGGCGGCGACGAAATCGTGCTGCACGTCGATCGCGACGAGCGCGGTATGGGCCGGCTCCAGCATGGGGCGCAGGCGCCCGGAATCGACCAGCGGCGCCGGCCAGGCGGGCGTGTCCGGGGCCGTGCTCATTGCGCGTGCCCGTGGGGGAAACGCTCGCGGATGCGCGGCAGAATACCCTGCGCGAACAACGGGATGCCGCGCAGATAGTCGGGGAAGATCAGCATTAGGCCATCCAGATCGCAATCATCGAGGATCTTCATCAGGTGGGCACCGACGGACTCCGTCGAGCCGGCCACATATTCGCTGATGAAGCCGCTGCGGGCCTTGCGGGTGAAGGCGTTCTCCTTGCCCACTTCGGCATCCAGGACGCCGTAGGCGCGCATCACGCCGCGGAATGCGCCTTCGTCGAAACCCTCGCGGTAGTGCTCGACCATGGCCTGGGCCTGCTCGTCGGTGTCGGCGATGACCAAGTTGATCATGGTGTAGGTCTTGATCTTGCGGCCCGAGGCAACTGCCATCTCCTTGACCATCTGGCTCTTCTTGGCCAGATCGTTTAGATCGCTGGCGCCAAGGAAGATCGCGTCCATGTGGTCAATAGTGAACTGCATGCCCTTGGGCGAGGTCCCGGCACAGACTAGGAACGGCCGCGGCCGTGAGATCGGCTTGGGGTCGGACTGACAATCATCCATGTGGAAGTACCGGCCGTCGAAGTGCACCGCTGGCTCGCTCCACAGCCGCTTGATCACCTCGACCCACTCCGCGCCTAAATCATAGCGGGCATCATGGCCGATTTCGTCACGCCAAGCGCCCATCTGCGCGAACTCGTCCTTGTAGGAGCCGGTGACCACGTTAAGGCCGGCGCGGCCCTGACTGATGTGGTCCAGTGTGGTGATCATCTTGGCGGTCACTGCCGGGTTCTGCAGCAGCGTGTGCACCGTAGCCCACACCTTGACCCGGCTGGTGACGGTGGCCAGCGAGGCCATCAGCATCTGCGACTCCAGTGAATAGCGCCAGTGCTCGGTCACCCCGCCGTAGCCGCGCCACTTGGCCATGGCCATGATGAAGTCCAGCCCGTGCTGCTCGGCGAGCTCGGCGACCTTGCGGTTGTAGGCGTAGGAGCCGTCCAGGGTCGGGGTGTTGGTGGAGATGATCCAGCCGCCGTTGGCCATCGGCATGAACACGCCCAGGTCTTTACCGCCGCGGTCCGACGGCAGGCCGAAGTCGATGGCCGGGGAGAGTGTGTGTTCGATCATGGCAGGCCGTATCCGGATGAAATTGTCCGCCAGGATGCGGACTGCGGCGGGCGTCGGCTTGAGCACCGGCGTCAAATCTGTTGATCGCCCACGGTGCAGATCCCCAGCCGGCGGAGCCACGCCCGTCCAACTATTGATGCGTGGCTGAGCAAGATCGCCGCAATCGCCAGTGGGCAGACTCATTGGCACTGAGGGGCGGGCGTCGGATTTCCCTTTCGTCCCGGCACCGAATCCGAATCCAAGGAGCCAACGTTGAGTAGCACACTGGCAAGCCCCACGGACACCACGCTCCCCGGTGCCCTGCACAAGCTGGAAGCCACCCCTGAGAACGTACACTGGGGCTATTTCGACGCGAGCATCGCGCCGGCGCTTCGGGTCAGGAGCGGTGACCTGATCCAGGCCGAGGCCATCACCCACCACGCTGGCGACGCGCCGGAGCTGATGATGGACGAGAAGATCACCCGGATCTTCCGCGAGATCGACCCCAGCGACCGCAGCCCCGGCGTGCACATCATGACCGGGCCGATCTACGTTAAAGGGGCCAGGCCTGGCGACATGCTTGAGGTGCGCTACTTGCAGATGGAACCGCGGGTGCGCTATGGCTCCAACCTGGCGGCCCACTGGGGCTACCTGTATAAGGAGTTCAGCGAGCAGGAGCGGGTCACCATCTACCAGATCGACTCCAACTCGCAGAACGCCTTTGCCCTCTACGCCTACGATTTCGAGGGCAAGTACGAGATACCTGGCACGATCACGGAGTGCCCAAGATGCAAGCGCCAGAGGGCCCTGGACGGGGTGCGCATCCCGGTGCGCCCGCACCTGGGCACCGCCGGGGTGGCGCCGGATACCAAGGGCCGGGTCAGCACCATCCCGCCGGGCGCACACGGCGGCAACATCGACAACTGGCGCATCGGTGCCGGCAGCACTATGTTCTACCCGGTGCAGGTAGACGGCGCGCTGTTCTCCATCGGCGACCCGCACATCTCCCAGGGCGACGGCGAACTCAGCGGCACGGCGATCGAGTCTTCGCTCAACGTGCTGTTCCAGGTAATCTTGCGCAAGGATTTCCAGTTCCCCTCGCCGCTGCTGGAGGCGCCGGACTGCTGGATCGTCCACGGCTTCGACGATGACCTGAACGTAGCCATGCGCAGCGCCTCGCTAGACATGCTGCAGCTGCTGACCGAGGAGCAGAACCTCTCGCGCAATGACGCCTATTCGCTAATGAGCGTGGCCGCCGACTTCGGCGTGACTCAGGTGGTCGACGGCCGCCAGGGTATCCACGTGCGCATTCCGCGTGGGGTGTTTCCCCCGAAGACGTAGGCCACGCGGGAGCAGCTGCCTGCTCCAACGTAGCATCCGCCTTGTAGAGGGCGGAGTTTGCTCCGCTGGGGCTTTCACTGCGACCTGGCTGGAAAGCAGCGGGAGCAAGCTCCGCTCTACAGGTAGATGGGAGTCCCTGTTCCACGGCGGCTCGGCATATCAACTTTCACAACCCCACACGGGATCCACCACATGAGCAACCAAGCCCTCCAGGTCCTGAGCAAGCGCCGCACCCAGTACGCGCTAGGGCGCAATGTCCAAGCCAGCAAGGAGGAAGTGACTTGGCTGATCAAGGAGGCCATCCGCCAAGCACCTTCGTCGTTCAATTCGCAGAGCTCACGCGCGGTACTGCTGTTCGGCGCACAGAGCGAGAAGTTCTGGTCGCTGACCAAGGAAGCCCTGCGGGCGATGGTGCCGGCGGATCAGTTCGCCTCCACCGAGGCCAAGATGGACGGCTTCGCCGCCGGGGTCGGCACTGTGCTGTTCTACGAGGACCAGGAAGTTATCAAGAGCCTGCAGCAAACCTATCCGCTGTATGCCGACGCGTTCCCGGGGTTCTCGGCGCACTCGGCCGGTATGGCCCAGTACGCGGTGTGGACGGTGCTGGCCGACGCCGGCATCGGCGCCAGCCTGCAGCACTACAGCCAGGTAATCGAGGCTGCCGCGGCCGGTGCGTGGAACGTGCCGGCCTCATGGGTGGCCACCGCGCAGATGCCGTTCGGCTCCAACGAGGCTCCCATCGGCGAGAAAAGCTTCATTGACGACACTACCCGGTTCATCGTTGCTGGCTGATAGGACTGGCCCAGGCATCCGCACGGCTCGGCCCTTGGCCAGCAGCCATACGCTGCGCGACATGCTGAACCACTAAGGCGCCGGCGGCGGGCGCAAGCACGGGCGATGCTGATGCGGCGAATGGGTATCGAGACGATCTCTCGAAAGCCAAACAGCAACCTCCGCCACCGGAAGCCCAGGCTTCCCGCGCTCGCGGCTGGAGGATCGTGCCAGTCAGGTCCGTGAAAGCTATGCTACCCACTCGGACGGTGAAACGCCCTGAAACGTAAAATCACGTCTGCCCGATGAGGTCGTGAACTCAGGTGGTAGTCATCATGAAACCCGTTGTGCAAACCAACTTCGCGAAAATCCTGGGCCGGAAGGCGGGTTGGGCATGGCGAGGTTGCGTGGGTTTGGATCGCCTGGCGAATGGATGGCTGGTGGCTCAAGGATGGACGCCGAACGTTGCCAAGGTCGTTCTCGCGGTACTCAAGCTCGCGGCGCTCGGGATACTGCTCTATGTCGCGTTCTGGCTGGCGTTGCTGATTGGCGGCATCTTGGCTGCGGCTTGGATCGCAAGGCAAGACAACACGGAAAGCGATCCCGATTTTCTCGGTCGCAAGGCAGAGGAGCGCGATCATCGCGAAGGTCTGTTCTATCACCCAACGATGCACAACGACGGTTCAGACCCGCGGTTTGAAGACGACTGATGTACGGCAAGCTACTTTTTGGCAGCGCTGATCACTAAATTCGATCCCTTGCCACCTGCTTGCCCCGCGTCCCTGGTCCCGTTTGCCAAACCTTGAAGCATGCCGCCAGCACGAACACCTACCCAGCCCAGTGCGGTAACCCACAAGCTCGGCAGTACGAGGAACATTGTCGCTATGACGAAGTTCAGCAGCATGTCCCCGAAGGCGTTGTTCAGGCCGATCAGGGGATCGAAGTTTGTGTGCGGCCTGTCGGCGCCAAACCCCCAGCCGTAGAGCGCGTCCAGGATCGTGCTGTCGATCCAGCGCGCGAGCTGGAACCAGAAGTCAACGAAGAACAGCGCGAACTGGACGCAGCTCACCGTCACCACCGTCTTCAGGTCGTAGGTGCCGATCAGCAGCACCAGCGGGATGCAGATGACCAGCGCCATCTTGAGCAGTGACAGCACCATCGGCAGCGCCTGGCGCACCACGTCCATCGCCGGAAAGAAGCCCAGCGAGCCGACGGTCAGCCCCAGGTCGCCCGCGCCGCGCGTGACGATGTTCGGCAGCGTCTTCTCGATCTGCCCGCCGTAGTCGGTGTAGACGGCGCCCTGGTTCATCTTCTGCTGTCGCGGCGAGATCACGGCGCGGATCACCGAGTCATTGACCTCGCTCTGCGACAGGAAGCCCGCCCAGTGCCCGATGCGGGTCAGCAAGTCCGGGTCGACCTGTGCCAGCAGCCGGCTGCGCAGTCCCTGGCCGCCATCGGCCCACCACTGTCGGCAGGACGGATAGCCGCCGCCACTGTCCACCTGTGCCAGTCCGGCATCGCGGGTTGCGTCGTAGGGCCAAGCCGCGCGCGGCGTGCGGGAGTGGTAGGTGTCATAGAAGCCGGGCGTATCGAGGAAGTAACTCGACCCGATCCAGGTGACGTCGTTCATCTGCTCGTCGGAGAGCGTCGGCCGGTTCATGAACAGCTTGGCACGCGACGGCCCATAGCAGTCGTGCGTGAAATCGGCGACCTCCTGTGCCAGCACCGGATCGTCGATGCGCGTGGCATCCACATCCATGCGCATCTGACGTAGGTCCGTGCCGCAGGGAATCGCCGCCGCCGCGGCGCCAGTGACCGCCTTCGAGATGGCATGCATGAAGAACCACCACACCGGCACCAGCGCGCTCTGGTTGTCGAGCATGGTGTAGGCGTTGGCCCAGCCCGTGTCGTTGGGCAGCGGGACGTTGACCTGGCATTGCGCGGAGCGTGTGGTGTCGAACTTGATCGTGGCGAGATCCACCGGGATGAACGGGATGCCGGCGAACATGATGACCACGATCGCCACCCACACCCGGTTCTCGATGCGCATCGACGAAAGCACGCCTTTGTTGCCCTCGTCCGCACCTTCGCTGCGGGCCTTGAGCCATTCCTGGATCACGATGGCCACGAACGGCAGCGCGAACACGCCGCTGGCCACGAGGATGCTCCAGATGCCGTTGTTGACGACCCAAGCCACCAGGGTCAGGTAATACTCCAGGTAGTCCGTGGTGTAGAGCGTCATGCCTGCCCCCGGTCTCAGCCGTGCCGCGACAGTTGGCTGGCTTCCAGCACGACCACGGCAATCACGGCCGCGACCTCCGTGCGCAGCAGGCGCTGATGCGTCTCGCGTGACGGCTCCCGCCGCAACAGGCGCCGACGCATCCACCACCAGCCGTAAGCCGTCGCTCCGTAGAGGCACAGCCGCCACACGAGGAAGTGGCCGGCGTGCGCCTGCAGCCAGTGCTGCCAGCCCTCGACGCCGCCGACCACGTGGATGCCCGCGATGTTCACTACCGCCGCGGCGGCCACCACCAGCAAGATCCACAGCAGCGCCACGCCGACGCGGCGGTTGAACAGCCATGGCAGCCGCAGCCAGGCCAGCCGGCTCATGGCGTACCGCTCCGCGGCTTCTGGACTTCCCGCAGACGGTCGCGCGTGGTGTCGCCCTCGAAGACGCCGCGCGAACCGGCCGCGCGGGTGCTGTGGCGCTGGATGATCGCCATCGCCGAGTTTCCGGCCAGCGTGCGGCGCAGCTCCAGTTCGGTCTTGAGGTTGTTGATCTCCTGCTCCAGCGCGCTGTTCTCCTGGTCGACCGCCCGCACGGCCAGTTCGTTGGCGGCGACGTTCGGCTCCTTCTTGCCGGTCAGCAACGTACGTTGCAGCAGCAGAGCCTTCTCCAACACGCTGGACAGCGCCGCCTCCGATGCCAGGCGCTTGCCGAGCACGTCCTGGTCGGGTTCGTCACGCAGGGCCTCGATCACGCCGCGGGTGATCGGCAGCGAGTTGCTGCCGGCTGCGTCGAGATTGGTCGGCGTCGTCGACCGGGTGCCCGTCACCAGCTCCTGCAGCACCTGCAGCTTGGTCTCGTACTCTTCCTGGATCACTGGCGTGAGCCCGACGCCGGGCGTGGTCTGGGTTTTCGTGCAGTTCTCGCAGGTGCGTTGCTCGCGTTCGCCCAGCACGCGGTTCGCAAAGGCCGCGGCCGCGCCAGGCGACGACCATGTCTGGCAGGTCAGGCGGTTGCCGCAGGCGCTGCGAGCGATCGATGAGGTATCGGTGACGCTGCGCCCGTTGAGCAGGTTATAGCCCGCGCGTGTCACGTCGCCGACCACCTTGATCGAACTCTGGCCAGAGCCACCCGCATTGCCGCCGCCGACCCAGGGCACGCCGTTGTTCCCTTTGTTGGACTCGGCCTGCTCGATGGCGGAGACGGCATCGGTGCTGCTGACCGCATCCCGCAGCGCCATCCCCTCGGCGAGCTGGTCCCAGCCGGCCTGGCCGCCGGCCATGTCCGCCATCCGATTGGCGATGGCCCGGCAGGTCATCTTCGAGCGGTCGAAGTCCAGGCGCGCCTGCAGGATGCCGTTGGTCAGCAGGTTGTAGAGCCCGGGATCGGCGCGCTGGATGATCAGCGCCGGGAGCGAGGCCACGGCGCTGGTGGCGTTCTGGATCACGTTGCTCATGATCGTCTGGAAGCCGTTGCTGATGCCGTTGAGCTGATTCTGCAGCGTCGTGGTGATGCTCATGTCGCCGCAGATCAGGTTGCTGTTCCAGCCGACCCCCACGCCGATGCTCTGCATGTTGCCGGCACCGCCCATCGACACGGCCCGGCCGCCGCCGATGCTGTAGAGCACGTCGTCGCCGATCACGCTGCCGCCGACGTTCACGCCATTGGGGTCGATGCGCGTCTGCGCCCAGGCGACGCCGAAGGCCAGCGTGATGGCCACCACGAGCAGCGCGGCTCGCAGGTGCGGCTTCGCGCGGCGCAGGAAGCCAGGGAGGGAGGCGTTCATCGGGTTCCTCACATGAAATCGACGCTGCCGAGGAAGACCTCGCCACGGCGCTGGCAGCAGGAGTACGGTCGCCACAAGACCCAGGCGTAGTCGCCTTGCTGGGCCTGCACGCGGGTGCGGCTGTGCGGGAAGACCACGCAACTGTTCGAGAGCGTGGGCGTCAGCTCCTGCCACTTGCCCGTCGAGGCGTCGGTCTCCATCAGCGCGCCGGCTGGCCAGTAGCCGTCGCGGGCGTTGGCCAGCAGCGGCTGGTACACATGAATCTGGTTGCGGCGCGTCACGATGTCGCCCGCGCGCTGCGCGACCACGGCGCCGCTCTTGTGGTCGTCGGTCTGGTGCAGGAAGCCACCGCGGGGATACACGTTGCCCCAGAGGTTCAGGCCGGTGCGCGTACCGATTTCGCGCCGGCCGGGGATGAGTGCTTCGGGGTAGAACGCTTCCGGGATGTTGTAGCGCCAGGCGATCGTGTCGAGGGTGCTCAGCAAATACGGCATGAAGGCCGTGCCGGCGCCCTCGCAGGTGTAGCCGGAGGCGCTGGCGAACTTGCTGAACACCTTCCCGGCCGGATGGCCGATGACATCGGCGTTCTTGAACTTGGCGAGGTTGTTCTCGTTGTCGTGATTGGTCGTGCCGTCACCGCCAGCCTTGGCGGTCTGGTTGGGCACGCTCATCGCCCTGACTTCCTGCCACGGGTTTTCTCCAGTGTTCGAGTAGCTCGATACCACCGCATCGGGGACGTAGTGGCGCACCTTGACGGAGGTGCGAACCGAGCAGCCAAAGGGCGTGCAGGACAGCCAGTAGCAGATTCCGACCACCCGGTATTGGAGGCAGTCGGGCGACAGGGCCGAGGAGACGATGGTGGCGGTGTCCAGGGCGAACGTCGACGTGGCCGCGCCCAGCAGCAGCGAGGCGATGGTGGCGCGCAGGCGCCGGGATGCCAGCAGGGGGCTCATGGCCGGGCGCTCCGGTAGGCATCGATGCGCGCGACGGCGCGGGGCACGTCGGGCTCGCCGTAGACCACGTAGCTTCGATCGACCACCACGGCGGGAATCTTGGCGATGCCCAGCCCCCAAGCATCCGCGACACCTTGGTAGGCCTGGCCGATGCGGCGCTGCAGGGCCTGGCCGCCGTCATGCAACCGCTGCCGCACCAGGGCCGCGGCCTGTTGCGGGTCGGCCGGCAGGTGCGCGGCGAGTTCGAGCTCGATGCGCGTGGCTTGGTCCAGCTCGATGACCCGCACGCCGGCCGGAGCCTGCACCGGATGATGGCCGTCGGTGACCACGAGCACATCGGCGGCGGCCGCGATGGGAGCGAGCAGTGCGGCGCACAGCCCAGCGGTCAGCCTGGCAGTCAGGAAGTGCCGCGAGGCAGCAGGAAGGTCGAGGGAATGAGCCGGCATGTCGCGCCTCCGCAGAGTCGATGCAAGCTCGTAGTCGAGTGCAACGCAGATCAGGAAACGACAAAGAAACCGAAACCAGTCAGTCCCGATTTCCTGCGGATCGGTGAAAAAGGAACGGGAGCCAAGGGCTCCCGTGGTGATGAATTGAGTGCGCTACAGCAAGCCGGCTTCGGCGAACGAGTACGGGCTGCCCTTGCCGACGATGAAGTGATCCAGTACCCGGACATCGACGGTGGCCAGGGCGCTCTTCAGCCGCTCGGTGATCGCACGATCAGCGGCCGAGGGCTCGGTGTTCCCCGAGGGGTGCTGATGCGCCAGGATCAGCGCCGAAGCGTTGAGCGCCAGCGCACGCTGGACCACCACCCTCGGATACACCGAAGTCTGGTCGACCGTGCCCTTGAACAGCGGCTCAAAGGCGAGCACCTGGTGCTGGCTGTCGAGAAACACGACGGCGAAGATTTCGTTCGGCTCCGCGACCAGTTTCAGGCGCAGGTAGTCGCGCACGGCGGCGGGACTGCCCAGCGCTGGACCGGTCTTGAACACGCGGTTCTCCAGCAGAGTGATGGCCTGCCGGATGATCCAGTCTTCGTGCTGGGCGGCGATCAGGGTGAGCGCCTCCGGGTGGGAGTCGGCGATGACGACAGACATGACGAACCTCCAATGGATGAGATCGGAGGGCGCCTGCCCCTGGAGGACAAACCCTCCTGGGGACGATGGGGATGGAACAGGTGACGAGCGGGCATCCACCACCGCGGATGCAGTGGCTGTTCGCGTCAAGGGATGCGATGCGAACGGGTTTCGATCAACGCGGACGAGCCGCGCCGCAGCCTTGAAGATCGATGGCTACCTGGGCATGTCACCGGCGACGCCGGCGGGCATGTCTGGGGAATGTGCGGGTTCGGCTGCGGTCGTGCTGCCGGCGGCGAGCAGGTCGATGGCCGACAGCAAGGCATCGCCTTCGACGGGACCGTGCAGCAGCAGGGTCTTGCCGGACTGGTGGTCGCGCAGTTGCAGCGTCGGCGTTGCCGCGATGCCCTGCTGTGCCGCTTCCGCCGCGTGGGAACGGATGATGGCGTCGGGGCGATCGCTGTCGAGACAATCCTGCACGGCAGGCGTGAGGTCGGGATAGCGCAGGCCCTCCGGCAGGCCCTGGCCGTCGCCACGAGTGTGCGCGTAGAGCCATGCCACCGCCTGCCAGAACGAGGCATGTCCGCCCGTCTCGCCCGCGCATTCGGCCAGGCGTGCCTCGGCAGTCGCGGCCGGCTCGTGCATGGACAGCGGCAGGTGGTGCCATTGCCAGTTCACCTCGGGATGGGCGTCGATCCAACGCTTGAGCACAGGGAAGTAGGCGCGGCAGTACGGACACTCCAGGTCGGCGTACCCGACCACCGTGAAGCGCGCATCGGCACGGCCATGCAGCCAGGGCGGGCCGGCCGGTTTCGATGCTTCGGACCCGGCGACGGCCAGGGATACGGGCTCGGTTGCCGGATGCGGTACGCGCAGCAGCATCCACGAGGCCACCGCAATCGTCATCACGATCAGCAGACCGATCCAGGGTTGAGGGCGGGCGAATGAAGGCATGCGCATCGAGTCGATCCCCTCAGGCCGACGTGTCCAGCGCCAGAGGTTCGATGCCCCGCGCACGGTCGATCTTCTCAGCCACGCGCAAGGCGGCATCGAGCTCGCTGATGCCGTGCTGCTGCATCAACTGGAAGCGTTCGGCCTTCTCCTCGGGTTCGGTCATCGCCATCGCCAGGTAGAGGCTGGGCGGCACGGCCCGGAACAGCACCTCCATCGACTTGGACAGGATGACGCCCTCGCTGAACTTTCCGGTCTCCTTGCGTGCCGAGAGCATCAGCGCCTTCTGCGACGCGTTGAGTTCCCGGAAGCGCGCGATCTTCTCGACTTCGTCGGGAGGCATCGACAGGCAGATCCACCACTCGATCATGTTGAGCATGGGCTCGGCCGCTTTTGGCAGGTCGTCCAGGTTCTGCGTGGCGAGCCAGAACCAGGCGCCGAGCTTGCGCCACATCTTGGTGATCTTGACCACGTAGGGCGCGAGCAGTGGGTTCTTGGTGATGATGTGGCCTTCGTCCGTCACGTTGATGATCGGGCGGCCCAGGAACTGGTCGCGCTCGGCGATGTTGTTGACCGTGTTGATGAGCGAGATGTAGGCAATCGAGAGTTGGGCGTTGTAGCCCTCGCGCGCGAAGGTGGCCAGGTCCACGATGGTGATGTCCGCCTCGGGCCACGGCGTGCCGAACCGGTCGAACATCTCGCCGTCCACGCCCTGGCAGAACATGTCCATGGCGTCGGCCATCTCCAGCAGCCGTGCGCGCCGCATCTCCGGCAGCGTGGCGTCGCGGGCGCGCGCTCGCAGCGCGTCGCGTACATCGCGGGTCAGTACCGTGCGCTTCTCCGCTACGCAGTGCTGTGCCGCATCGAGAATGCACTGGCGGATCAGGCTGCGGTCGGCGCGGGTCATGCGCGCTTCTTCCTTGTCCTCGCCGCCGGTGATCATCAGTCGCGCCGTGATCTCCAGCTCGCCGAGCACGTCGCGCTGCTCATCGCCTTCCACGGCCATGTCGGCATCGGTCCGGTCTTCGTCGAGCGCATCGGCGTCCAGCGTCTGTACCTGGCTCGGCGTATTGACCAGGCGCCAGGCGTCGGCGAACGGAGCCAGACTGACACCCGCGCCGGGCGCGAGCTTCACCCGATGCACGCTGAGGCCCAACCGCGCCGCGAAGTCGCCGAACAGGCCGAAGCTGTTGCCCGCCTCGACGATGAACAGGCGCGGCCGATAGATCGCCGTCACCTGATTCAGGATGTTGTTGAGCGTTGCGCTCTTGCCCGAACCGGTGGGGCCGAACAGGAATAGATGCGCGTTCATCTGCCGGTCCAGGCGGTTCAATGGATCGAAGGTGATCGGACCGCCGCCGCGGTTGAAGAACGTGATGCCCGGATGCCCCGTGCCCTGGCTGCGGCCCCAGACCGGCGCCAGATTCGCCGCATGTTGCGCGAACATGAGCTGGGTGTACCACTGGCGCTTGTCGGCCGCCGGATCGAACACGCACGGCAGCCAACGCAGATAGCTGTTCAGCGGCGCCACCTCGTCCTCTTCGCGCACCGGTTGCAGGCCGGCGTTGAGCATCACGTTGATGAGCTGCAGGCTGCGCGCATCGAGCTGGGCCAGATCGCGGCCGCGCAGGTAGAACGCCAGCGCGCCGCGGTAGAGCTTGTGCGCGCTGCCGATCAGGCCGCGCGCCTGTTGCACGTCCTGCCGAGTCTGCTCCGAAGCCAGGGTCTCGCCGACGGCCTTCCTGGCGAGGTGGTTGAGGTGCGCCTCCAGCACGTCCTGCGGCGTGGCGACCACGGTCAGGCACATCACCGTGTCCTCGGGCATCCGGTCGAAGAGTGCGTTCATGGCATCGCCGCCCTTGCGCGTCTCGCCCGTCAGATGACCCGTCACCGGTGGCGTGCGCAGGCGATCCATCACGATCACCCGATGCGGCATGCCGTCGAAGAACCAAAGACCATTGGGCACGTCCGAACGGGGCTGGCCGAAGAACAGGCGCTGCGCGAAGTCGGTGCCGCTGGCGAGTTCGATCTCACCCTCCTCCCGCTCTTCCGGGTAGCGGGTCAGCGCGTAGAAGCGCTCCCGATCTTCGGCAGTGGCACCGAGCAGGGTCGGATTCGGGTTGAACCAGCGCAGCAGCCAGGCGTGAATGTCCGCCGCGCCAAGACGGCGGGCTTTCACGCCTGCATTGGCCAGCCCGCCGACGAGGCGGTCGCAGATCGTGGTCAGCGCCTGCTCGGGCGACTGACCGCGCCGCGTGGCCGCGGCCGTGGGCGTGCGGCGGTAGACCACCATGCGCACGCGCCGGACCTGGCCGCGCCACGGCAGGCGCGTCACCGTGGTGTCCTCGAACAGGCCACCCGGCTTGGCGATGGCCCGCAGGTGGTGGGCAAAGAAGCGCAGGTAGAAGTCGCTGAACGCGCTGCCCTGCGCACGCGGCTGCAGATAGTTCCCCAGGGAGCGCAGATAGTTGTCCCAGTCGGCCTCGTCCTGGGCATAGAGCTGCACCACCCAGGGGTTGTCGTCAAACTCGTCGAAGGAGTCCTGCAGGGCGTTCTCAAGCGCGTCGCGCGCCTGCCATAGCCAGGCCATCTCGCGGCCCTCGGTGCCGACTGCCGTCAGCTCGAAGAAGGCCGCCACCGACAGGCCATCTTCAAGCAGCATGCACTTGCTACCGGGCAGGTACTCGACCCAGGGCAGCAAGTCCGCGAACGACGGCGCGACGTCGTAGAGTGCATCGTGGTCGGCCTGGGTGGCCGGCCTGCGCCGGGTCCGGCCGAGCGCGCTGCCCGGCTCGGCGACACCCTGTGCCGCCAACGCCGTTACGTGCCGTGCCCAGGCATCATCAGTCGTATCCGCGGCGGCAACAGGTGACGCGTCGAACTTGCTTGACCATGGCAGCAACCAGGCCATCAGTAGTCCTCCAAGCGCTCGACCGGCATCGCGTACTGCACGCGCTGGTAGAGCGGGAACACCGTGCTGTAGCCGGGCACCGGCACCGGGTCGGTGCCCGCCAGGTGCGGGAACACGTACATCACCAGGTCAGGATTCGGAAGACGGTGAAACTGGCGGTAGATCTCGTTCTGCGCGGTACGGGTGTAGTGCGCCTGCACGTCGGGCGCCACCTGCACATCGGCCTCGGTCAGCGGCCGTCGCAGGCCCTGGCGCGCATCGAGCAGTTGCCGCGCGGCCTGGCCGCCGCCCGCACCGTTGCCGCCGGTCTCCTGTTGCCAGATGTCGAGCATGGTGCTGTCGCCGCGCGGCAGCAGCTTCTCCTTGCTGGTAGCGCAGCCGCCAAGGAGGGTGGCCGCCAGCAGCACAGCGGCCGCGTCAATCCAGAGCCGAGGCATGGGTTTCTCCGGTGCGGTGGTGGACCCGACGCCCCTTGGCGTCGTAGTCGATGTCGAGCGGCTGCTCCAGATGCACGGCCACTTTGGCACCGGGCTGCACGTAGACCGCCGCGAAGGCCTGGCCGTAGAGTTTGTTGACCCAATCGGCCATGTCGCGCACGCCGCCGGCAAGGATGCGGCCCATCGCTTCGTTGCCGCTGATGCCGACGGTGCCCAGCGAGCCGTTGTTATTGGCCACCACGGCCACGCTGCCGTTGTCGGACTCGATGAGCGAGGCTGCGCCGGCGCCGGCAGCGGTGATGAGCGCCTGGCTGCCCAGGTACTGCTGGGCGTTGCTGCGCCGCTCGCCGCTGACGCAGGGGATGCCATAGGCGTCGCTGATCCAGCCCAGGCCGTTTTGGGTGCTGGCGCCATTGTGGTCCTGGGCGTGGCCATTACCGTCCCCGGCACTGTTCTCCGGCACCGTGCGAATGGTGCCGTCCTGAAAAACGAACGTGACCGAGCGGATCTGCCCGCGCACGCACGAGAGGGTCCAGTCGCCCGAGGCCGTGCCGCTGACCACGGCGCCGGCCACATCGGGAATGTCGATGCCGTTGGCCGTGAGGTTGTCCGGGCCGACCAGCACCTTGAACGGATAGGGATCGTTGACGGTTCCATCGATCGGCACGCGCCCGATCAGCGCCGTCATGGCAATCGACCCCATGAGCGTCGAGTTCGACGGCACGGTGTAGACGGCCTTCGTGGATGCGCCCACGGCACTGCTGCCAACGTCGGCGACGGATTCCACTGCGGCCGACAGGCTCTTCTGGGCTGGCCCGAAGCCCAGGGGAACGCTCTGCTCCTTGGTGGCGTTGCTGGCGTCGACCGTGGCATCGTCGGGCTCGACCCACTGCGTGCCACTGGTGTCGTGGTCGAGGCGCTTGCCGTCACCCTCTTCCAGCCCCAGCCCGACGGGCAGGTCGGAGGGGCCACCCTTGCCGGAAAGGCTGTCAAGTTGCCGCTGCAGATCCTGCAGCAGCCCCTGGGTCTGCTGTCTGTCGCTGGTCACCTGGTTGCGCTCCTGCTCCAGGCGGTTGCGCTCGTTTTCCAGCGCGCTCTGGATGCGTTGGTCGATCGCGCTCTCTCGCGCGCGCAGGCGCTCGTTCTCGGCCTTCTGCTGTTTGTTGTCGCCGAGCGCGCTCTGCAGCTCGGTGCGCAACTGCTTCACCTGGGCCACCAGCGTGGCGACGGTATCGCGCGGTGTGTCGCCTGCGATGCCCAGGGCCTTCATCTCATCGGGCGTGAGCGTACCGGCCGCGCCCTCGGTGGCGGGCCGGCCGCCGGGGACGCCGGAGAACAGCTTGATTCCGACGAACACCAGCAGAAGTGCCATGGGGATCAGCAGCCACTTGAGCAGCGGATTACTCTTCATCGCGCGCTCCTCCGGTCGAGCCCGCCGCGGCGGCCGGTGGCAGGTTCGCGGTGGCGTCGATCGGGCTCAGCGCCGGCAGCAGCGACTCGGCCAGGCCGTGGCCGCGCGTGACCAGGTAGAGCATCGTGGTGTCGGACGGGGTGCCGGCCGGCCCCAGGTTCGGATGCTGGAAGGTCGCCGCCACGAAGTTCCCCTGCAGGGCGCGCGGGTCGAGGTCGAGCCAGCGCGCCGCGGTATTGGTCAGTCGCACGGCCGTCACCCACTGGTCTTCCAGGCGCCATGCCGCCAATGCCCGCGCGCGCACTGGCAGCGTCGGCAGCAAGGTGTCCAGCGCGAGGTCGCGGCGCAGGTTCACGCGCCCGATGCCGGCGAGCGGCTCGACGGTGCGCAGCGGCGCGTACAGATTCTGTGCGGCATGGCGCGTCAGCACGACCGATACCGGTGTTTCGCGCCCGGGGGCGGATTCGTCTGTGGGCGCGTCGGCCTGCTCGTCCGCGCCGCTTGCTGTACCGCCGCCGTAGCGCTTCGCGGGGGCCTCCGCTTCCACGATGCGCACCGGCTCCAGCGGCGCCTGGCCGTCCTTCGCTGGCTCGGCGGCGATGTCGAGCAGGATCAGCGCGCCGGATTCCACATCCTGCAGTTGCAGCCGCGTGGGCGGAATCGGCTCGCTCGCCCGCAGGTAGATCGCGCCACCCGCACTCTGCACGCGCAGGTGGTCGCCGACGCCGGCCGGCACGCCGACGCGCACATTGCGGTCGATGAAGACCACGCGCTCCTGGCCGACCACCAGCGGCACCGGCAGGGGCAGGCGCTCCCAGCGCAGGATTTCCACGGCCTGGCTGGCCGGTACGAAGCCGAGGATCAGCAGGACGCCGGCCAGGGCCGACAAGGCAACGGGCTTCATGGGGAGTCTCTCTGCACGTGGCCGGAGGCGTTGGCGGGCGCGCCGGCCTGGGTCGGCGCCGGCGGCGGCTCGATGCGCTGGGGTGCGCTGGCGTAGCAGTCCAGCGCCAGGCCAAAAGGGTTGCGCTGGGGATCGATGTCCAGCCGGACGACCTTGATGGGGTAGCGCACCAGGGCGCGCTTGACCTGCTCTGAGCCGTAGTATTCGTCGGCGCTCACGTCGAGCGTGACGATCCAATCGCGGTCGGAGACCACCTTGACCCGCGTGGCCGGATCATCCCCGTAGCCGCGGCCGGGAATCTCGTAGATGCCGCGCACGCGCTGACGCAGCTCGCCGCTGGCCCGCCGGTACTCGTAGTCCTGTTGCAGGAAGGCCCGGCAGCTCGGCGTCAGATAGGCCGACAGCGCGCGCAGGTTGCGTGGATAGTCCTCTTCGCCGTTGGTCGGCCAGCGCTGCACCTGCTGCCAGATGTAGAACGAGAAGGCATACACGCTCTCGGGCGGCACATCCCACCACTTGCGCGTGCTGCCCGAGCGCAGGTCCGGCGGCACATGGATGGTCAGACTCTTCGGCGCACTCCACCAACCGAAGCCGAGCAGCAGCGCCACCACGAACAACGCGCCGGCCCCCAGGCGCAGCGTCTTCACGTGCGCCTGCAGGTGCGCAACCTCGTTCCTGAAACGGCTCATGGCGCACCTCGATGGGCATTGCGCCGGGTCGTCCAGTAGCCCGATCGGGTGATGAGGCGTTGGCCGCCCAGGTATGCCGCCAGCGCCGGCTGCCGCAGGGCCAGCCGCCACTGGAGCTGCCGATACAGCCAGGTGTCGGGCCGACCCCGCTTCTGCGCACGCAGGAAGCCACCGCCGACGAAGACGCCCAGCGCGATGCCGGCGACGATCAGCGTGGGCACCATGGCGATGCTGTGCGTGAGCCAGGCCAGCGGCAGGCCGAGCGCGAACCCGGCTGCGGCCGACAGGCCAGCGCAGATCCACAACTCGTCGGCGGTCAGCCCGCGCACGACCACCGGCTGGCGGTTCAGCCGGTGCGGCAGGAAGGTCACCAACGTGTCGCGCGGGCTTTCCGAAGGAACGGCCATCGCTTGCCGCCCTCACAGCACGCCGGTGGCCTTGGTGAGCAGCCAGATGCCGACCACCAGCAGGATCGCGCCCACGGCGACCGTCAGGCCGAACTGACCCCAGGTGGCGCGGCCGGTGTGGATCTCCGAGTAGCGTGTGTAGGCGTGATAGCAGACACCGACGAACATCGAGGCGACCACGAGCAGCGCGACCAGCAGCACGATGTCATAGCCATAGTTCTGCAAGGTCTGCAGGATGCCGCTGCCCTGGCCGCGCGATGGATCTTCCATGGTCGGCAGGCCCTGCGCGAACGCGGAAGGCGGCAGCCCCAGGAGCACCAGCGGTGCCAGCGGCGCGGCGATGCGCGAGGGAACGCGAAAAGTAGTCGGAGCTATGTGCATGATCGATGGCCCTTCGTGGTGATCAGGAGAGGAGGAAGAAGGTCAGCACCAGGTACATCGCCACGAAGCGGATACAGACGCCCAGGAACTGACGTTGGTTGATGCGGTTCTCGGCCCAGCCCACGTAGGCCGTGCGCATGGCCCACACGCCCCACAGCAGCAACACGGCGAACACGAAGCCCAGCACCACGGCAGCGACGGCCGAAGGCGCAAAGCCGCCGTTGGCCTGGAAGGCGGCGACCTGATCGGCAGAGGGCGTCATGGCGATGGCTCCTCGTCGTCGGTGCGGTCGCGGCGGACGTAATCGCCGGCCAGCGGGACGGGATCGCGCGGCTGGGCGCGCTGGGGCACGAGGTAGTCCTGCAGGCCGGCGCGAACGCGCTTCAGGTCGGCACGCAATCGGGCGTAGTCGAAGTGATGGCGGGCGCGTGACTGCGGAGCGGTGTTGGCGGCGTGCTCGGCCAATCGGTCGATCAGGTCGAGCTGGTGGGCGAGGGCGGCGAGCTGTTCACTCTCCAAGGCGAGGCCGTCGGTGGCGGATGCGGGCGATGCTCCGGCCAGCGCAATGGCCAGCGCCAAGGCCAGGGCCGGCACACGGCGGAAGGGGGGCGCCAGGTTGCCAAGGGGTGTCATCACGCCGTTCCGCAGTCATCTGGATGGTGGGATGCTGCGGTGGTCGGCTGGAACCTGCTGCAAACAATCGGAATCGGCAGGGTGCCGGATTTATGTTCGTGGTTGGCGTGGCGCGGTTGGGGTGCGGGAGCAGGAGAGCCGCACCCCGTCCGTAAATGGGTTCCAGGAGGGGGCTGAAGTGCCTAACTCACTCCCACAGGAGGGGAGTTCTCATTTGGTGGAGGTCGCCTTCGCTTTGTTCAGATTGGTGAGGCCTGCTCGCATTGCTATTGCTGGTTAGCAACTGCTGTCTTTGTGCTGCCGCCATGCTGGGTGATGCGTGGACGGCATTTGATTCTCACTGCGCCGCGGGTGAACGAGTCATCTGAGGCCTTGCTTGACCAAACATAGGCTTCGCCTGCACCGAGGTGACTCATTTTCTCGGAAGTCAACTCTCCGAGGGCGGCATTGGCCTTCTGGATATGCTTAAGCCAGGCTGGTGAGTTGAACTTGTGCATGATGATCTGTGAGGACAGCTCAATTAGAGAAACGGGAACCGATGGCGGGTCTTGGGACGCGACCATGATGCTGGTGCCTTTATGTCGCATTTCCCGAACCACTTCAACCAATCCGGAAACTAGATCATCGTTCTCTATGTACTTGTGGGCTTCGTCAAATACCACGAGCTTGTTAAAGGCGCCTCCTTGGTAAGTGGCTTCCGAGAAAATCTGCAACATCACCACGAACAGACCGAGCGCTTCATCCTTTTCAATGTACTCGTCACGCAGATCCACAATGATCAAGCGGCCCGGACGAATCAGGTCTTGAAGCCGTTGGTTATCGTTGATGTATTCACTGGCGAACAGCAGGCGCGTCTGGGCCAGCTCCTTCAGGTGATCGGACAGGCCAGAGTTATCAATGCCTGCTCGTAGGGCGTCCAAGGTCAGGTTGTCGCGCAGTCCCCTCATGATGAGATTGATTTGGCGCATGTACATGCTCTGGCTGCCAATCGCACCCATCAGGAATTTCCAGTGGGCGGCCTTAAGCTCGGAGGCAGAGAAAGCAATCGGCTTAACCTCGATATCCGGGTATTCGGCCCGGCGATCATCCACCTTGTTCGCAGGCGTAAGAATCAGCACATCTTTCAGCGCTTCTGGGTTGGCCTTGTAACGTTCGCGAAGGACGCGAATCTCCTCATCCACCGAGTTCGAATTGATCATCGAGGTAAACTCCGGCGCATAATCCTGCGTCGGGCTGTAATGGAAGATGACCGTGGCAAGCGGGCTTGGCAGCACGTTGATATGCTGGAACGGCATGGAGGCCATCTCGATCACCGTTCCAAGGGTGTAGCTCTTGCCGCCGCCTTGAACCCCAAAGAGACTAATCGTGTGGGTGTGGTTGAGATCTAGCGCGACCTTTCTACCGGAGACCTCTCCGAGTAATCCGTACTGAGGCGAGTCGCCATTGACGCCGAGCATGATGTCATAGCAGGCCTCTGCTTGAGGCACAGGCTCGGACGCCAGGTGCCCTCCATGCTCTGGTTCAGCATGCGCTTCCGGTACGGCAGCCACGGCAGGTTGTTCGTCATCCTTTTCTACTTCCGAAGCGATAGAAGACGGAGGGGTTGGCTCGACAGGGCTCGCCTGTTCTTCTGCCTCTTGGTGAGCAGGCGCAGGTGCTCCCTCTGCGGTCGGGGGTGCTGGCGCGGTGATTGGTACCTCCGGATCATCGTCCCAGAGCTCATCCACCGTCCAGGACGTTGACCGCGCTCTCTTGGGTGCGATAAAGGCCGCTGTCTCAAGTTTTGGCACGTTCGGTATGAACTGCTCGCTAAGAAGGTGCGTGGTCGGTTCTTCCTCAATCTCGACGGAAACAGGCTTGCGGCAGTTCTCCAGTAAGGCGCGAATGAGATCCTTACCGATGCGGTGGAATTCAATGCCAACCTCGTTGTCGGGGGCCTCGGTTCCGGTCTTATCGAAGTCGAAGATCAGGGCGCAGCGTCTGAACTGAAGCGAGTAGCCCTGCTCGATGGATTCAAGTAGCCCTCGTGCTTCCTGCGCAACAGTCGCATCAAAGATCCCGTAACGCAGTGAGCGCTCTAGATAGAAACGAAGGATCTGAGCCAACTCCCGGCTCTTGAGCAACCTATCCGGCCGGTCGGGCTTCTTCAAGGCCGGGTCAAAGTGGCGCTGGAGGATGCGCTCGCTTTGATTGATCTGGGCGGAAATCCGTTCCTTCAGTTGGTTGAAGGCCGCAAAGTCGCCCACTTGCGAATAGCATTTCACCTCGACCAGGTTGCAAGTGATCGTTCTGGTGTTCAAATCCAAGTCGAACAATCCCAAGTCGGTGCGTTGCAGGCTGATTGCATCATTGACATCGTCTGACTCACCGCTTGAGCGGTACAGGTCCGTGTGCGCATCCAACGGCACAATGACCTGATTGCTCAATGCGCCCTGATATTCGAGGTAGAACCGAGCCAAAGCCAGACCAAGTGCTTCCGCCTGTTGTGTGCGAGCAGAAATCAGCTTGAGCGCTAGTTGACCGGACAGTGACCGCAGATTTGCCAGGATCTGAACCGACTGCTCGCCGTCGGCGGACAAGCCATGCTCAAGCAGCACCGGCTTCAGCATCGCCTCCAGTTCATCGTTCGAGCGCGACGAGATGATCAGGTTGTGTGTCGCCTGGGAGCTGGCTCCCGGCACATAGTCAATCAGATAGTCCGGTCTGTTCTTCCGGCCGCCATGGTCGAAGAACTCAATCCCCATATTTCGGTCGATGGTGAACACCCAATCGCTGATCTGGTGAACCTCGTAGATCAGTTCTCGTTGGGCCACATCGAGGCCAAGGGTCACCACAGGCACAGCTTTGAAGCTGGCACCAGAAGCAGCAACCGCTGAGGTAGCAAAGCAGAGGTGTCGGCTCAGGGACGACAGCAAATCGAAGCACGCCGCATGGTTGTCCGCGCCGAGGGAGCGCCCGACAATCGGCCGCTTGTTCCAGAAGGTTCCCGAATCGTCATCGACGAATTCAGTGTCGAAGTCCTGTATCAGCCCATGCAGTGGGGTCACGCCCATCGGCTTCTCTGCAATGGAAAGCTCCTCGGCGGGAAACACATCCAGAAGAACACTGATGTGGGCCGGGAACTCCTTGGAATTTGCATGGAATTCATTCAGGGGGTGCTTGGCCAAGTTCAGTTTGGAGAACAGATGGCTGCCCGTTGAGGTCGCAAATGCGTCGGCGGCCTCGTTTACCGTGGCTCCGGGACGGACCATCGACTCAAGAGCCTCGCCCAAAACAGGTGAGTCGGGATCGGTGGTAAAGAGCCGCACGTCATAGCGCAAATCGGCATGCTCACGCTTCTGCTGGAGCGATATCAGGGCCTCCGCTATCACCGAACCGGCCCCGGGATTGAAGATGTTCAGGGATAGCTCCCTCACATAGGGATGCTGGGAGAGGTAGCGCTCGATCTTGTCCGCAATGACCTTTCCGGAAATATCGGTCCCCGCCGCAGAGGGCTCGGCCAATCCGAGGGCCGAACAGATCTCCGCCATCAGGCCACGGGAATTCTCCTCGGTGGTCGGGGCGTAGAGCGCCCAAAACGCATTCAGGTTGTCCACCGGAGTGAAGATGCGACCATCCTCGACGGGAATAGCGACCGGATAGGCAGAGGGCACAAGGCCATCCAACAGGGCGGAACGGACGTGAGGGATGTGATCTTTCCCACCTGACTTGATCTTCTCGATCCAATCCTTGCCCAGGATGACCCAACTGCTCAGCCACAAGGCGCGGAGCGGATGGGTTGGTGAGACCAAAACAGCCTCGCGATGCCTTCCACGGAAGTCGGTCAAGATGACATGAATGGAATCAACGGCCAGCACATTTCTGAGCGCTTGCAGGTGTTGCTGACGCTCGGCACCGGAAGTCGTCTCGGCCTGACGGATGAGGCTCCTTACCAAGTCAAGGTAGCTTTCAGCATAGGCGAGGCATTCCTTTTCCGAGTCCCGGAACGACAGCCCCTGCATGATCAGCTCGGCAGTGTCTTTGCGCACCGCTGCAAAAAACTCTTCGCGAGCAGCCAGGAAGGAAGCCATCGCGGCAGAAGATGGCAACGTGAGTCCGACCTCGGAGGGCGGCTCGGCGGTATCCAGGTTGATCTGCATTCGCCAGCCCGACGGGTGCTTGGGCTCCGCCAAGATGCGCTGCTCGATGGTTTTGAGCATACGCGAAAGCGGGATCTGAACAGCGCCCTCACGGCCGAATTTTGCGTGCAGGGTTTCCTGGCGGGAGGTCTTTTTGGAACGACCGCCCTCGGCCCAGGCGACACCACTGATGGCGATATCATCGGGATCGCGTTCGTCGCCCAGGGCAGTCAGTTGCAGCCGGAAACGTGCATGCTCCAAACTTTGCTCAATTGGGATGGCGCGTTGCGGCGGTTCTTCCTCAATGTTGCCACCGGGCAGGACGTAGAAAGGTTCACTCTCGTAAGAGCGTTTAGCTCCCTCGGAGGCGGAATCTGCTTCGAGCGGAATCGGATCGCCATCGGCCGTCCAAGGCATTACACGGATGAAATGCCATCCTTCCTCGAATTCGATTTTATTGAGTTTGGCCAGGTTGGTCGTGCATTGCAGGCGGTTGGGCGTCCAGGCTTTGACCTTTTTGGATTTTCCTACCGGGCCGTCATTCTGTGAAATGATTTGCACCGTAAAATGGTCAAGCCCGCTGACCTTGCCGGGGTGAGGGTTAACCTCGAACACCACGTTCATTTTGCGGCGGTCGTTCGGGACCAGAACCTGTTGTCCGATGAGGCCGGAGAGTTGGTCGTCGGTCTCATCCTCCGCAACGACCGGCAAGTCGGTCTCCAGCACCGTCAGAAGAACCTTGTCCAGCGAAAGCTCTTCCTGGAAGGTCCATTTGTCGAAAGATATGCTCCACCAGCTCTTGTCGGTCGCGATGGGCGGCGTCCAGGATTCGGGCTCCTGGACATCGTATTTTTCAAAGTAGGCGAATAGGCGCGACTCCAATGCCTTGTCGCTGAGCCCCAGATCGGCAATACGGCCACGCACCGACTTGTGCGAGGTCATCAGACTGCGGACGCTGCCGAGGTTACGGCGAATCTTGCCATTGAGCATGCCGGGATCGGCAAAGAGCTTGAAGTCAGGAATCAACGTCAATTCGTAGAGGCTGGCTCCAAGGGTTTCTCCATCAATCCCGTTTTCGAGCGCGGTGAGCAGATACCCCACGCGGGAAACATCGTCGGCAAACAGCCATTCCTCCTCGGTGAGGATGCCCAAAAGATCACGGACATGGCCGACCAGCGTTGCCGGGAGCCGGTCAAGCAGCGAGTCGATCAGGTCCTCGTAGATGCCGGTGAAAGCCAACTCCTCGAAGGTGGCCACGCCAAAGGAATCCTCGGCGCTGGTACGGAGCGAGGTCGGAATGAAGACCAGCAAAGGCTGGCGCAGCTCGCCGTTCGCGTCAGGGTTACGAAGTTCCACCAGCTTGGTGGAGGTCACCCGGAAAGGCATGCCCTCCTGGTCATGGCTGCCGAGGATAAAGATGTTTCCGTCGGGCCGGGTTCGCCGCAGTTCCTTGCAGACCGACTCCATGACATCGTCATCAAGATCGGTGACCCGCATGCAGTGGCCTGGGCCACGATCACCCAGGATCGCTTCGATACGAGGGCACAGCAGACCAGCTACCGCCGCGTTCAGTTTATCCTGGGAAAGCTTGGTGAACGCGTTACTCATGCGTGCCTCCCGTTGTTATCAGTTCCGTCATTTCTCTCAATCGCATAGCGGGGCGATACCTTCTGGGTCACGTAGGCATCCGACAGGTCTTCGTAGAATCCGATTTCACGCAGGCGGCGCTTGAAGGCTTCGAGGTTGAGGCGCAGGGCGCGTCTATCCAGGATGCTGCTGTTGCCCTGAGCTCCTTCCGGCAGCCGGTCGATGTGAAGGCCGTAGCGGTTTCTCAAAAAGGCCAGCAATTCCTCGATGCGGACCTCGCGGGTCACGAAACGCCCGCCGTCCTGGGTGAGCACGGCCACCTGAAGGAGCACTTCGAGCAGTTTGCTTCCCAGCACAAATCGCCGAGGACTTCCCTTGGTCCGGGATTGGGCCAGCAGGCCATTCTCTTTGTTCTTCAGCATCAGCGAGTCCAGACACTCGGTGATGTACTGGCGGTGATACTTGCCGCGATACGCCATCAGTATTTCGATGAAGGATTCGAACTCGCCCAGGCCCATGCCAGTGACTTCCCGGATCTCCGGATCGACGTCCTCGTTCCCGGAGGTCGATTCCTCGATCAGGCTCGCCAGGCGGAATTTGAAGTAGGCTTGACGCTCGGCGTCGTGCTCGGGCTTCAGCAGGGATACCAGATCACCAACGGTGAACACGCCGCCACCAGGGGTAGCCAGCTTGCCCGTCTTCTTGCTCAGGTATTCCGCCATCTCATCGAGCTTCTTGACGACGAAGTTGGCCTGCACAAAGGCCGGTATCTGACGATAGAGCCGGTCAGTGGACTTGCGAGCCAACTCGCCCATATGCGGATTGTTGACGTCGCCCATGTCCACGACCAGCGCCACGCGGTAAGGACAGCCTTCCAGCGCATTGTCGAGGCCTGGGTTGATCGGGCATTCCTTGGCAGTGCAGAGATCGTTGCCGGAGCGCTGTTTCACCAGCCTGGGCAGCATCTGCAGCAGCTTGAGGTGGTAGAGCGCCAGATGGAATGCCATCAGGGTTTTGAGGTAATCCACCAGCACCGAACGCGGAACGTAGGGCTCATAGGCCAGTAGCCGCAGAATATCGTCGGCCATAATATCAGCCTGGCCGATACAGAGCGGCTGGAAGCGCGACGGTTCCTTGGAGTCCTTCATGTCCTGGGTAACCTGATGATCCAGACGCAGGACGGCCTGCGTTTCCACATCCACAGATGCGTTGGGATCGTAGCGGTCCGTCACCAGGTCGATTCCCGGGAAGAAGAAACGCTTCAACGCATCGCGCGCCGCTTGGCCTTTGCCTTTGCGGGCATAGAAAAGCATCCAGTAGGTCTGCTCGGCCGCGCCGTAATCACGTGTATGCTTGGCGTTGCGGAACTTATAGGTGTTGCCATGCAACGGCCTGGGCGCCGCAAGCGCCTGGTTGCTCTTGCCGCGATTGACCAAATCCATAAGGTCGGTTTCAATCCATGCGCGAGTGATATCGGGGTGTTTATCGAAGCCAGCAAACCACTCTGGATGCTCTAGAAAGTCCTCCAGAAACTCATCTACAGAAAGGTCTCCGCCTCTGGGGGGCCTGCGACTGGCGTACCCCTCATACTTGAGGCGAGGAAAGAGCATCGTTAATACACGGTCCATCTCGATATGTTTAAAGTCGAGATAAGAAACCTTTGGGATTCTGAACTCCTTGTCGCGCCCCTTAATTGACATGATATTCAGCCCCCTTCTCCGACACTTCCATCACCAGTCGGCCACCATCCTCCCGGCGAATCTCGTAAAATTTGTGTCCAGCCTTCGTTAACAGCACTTCCTTGTATGGCACTGAAGCGAGCAGGTTCTTGAATACCGCCAGACTCAGGTAGAAACCTTCCTGCTCCTCAATGCTGGGGCGATAGCCGCTGTTTAGCCGCATCAGCATTTCATAGATGTCGAGATTGATGCGCAGGCTGGCCTTGTGCCCGTCGCCGGAGTCATAAAGCAGCACCAGCGCCTGAGACAGGCACTCGAGGAAAGGATGGGCCGCCGTTTCCTGCTCGGTGCGGAGCATGAAATGGTCGCCGTCAAAGAGGCGGTAACTGCGGACCGTGCCCTTCTCCACCTGGCGGACACGCAACGCCAACTGGTTGCCCAGCCGCGCCGGATCGCTCAGACCTTCGCCCCGGTTGATGGCCCGAAGAATGGCGGTCACTTCATCGGCGCTTTTCGCTCCCGGCTGCTCAATGGCATCGAGGAAGGGATCGATGCTTCCGTAAGGCAGCATCTCCTTCCAGCCGATGTCGCGTCGTTCAAAGAAATGGCGGCGGCGCATGTGTGAGAGGTAATTCCGGTGCTTGGCGATCAATCGGGCACGGTTCTTCGACGAGTAATCGCGAGGCAGATTGCGGAACAGCGTCTCCACCAGTTCATTGTCATACCCGGCCCGCTCCGCGAACGAGAAGCGGCTCATGGCCTTGGTCTTGGGATTGAGGAAACCAAGCTCGCGGTCCAGATCGGGGTTGCTGACTTCGGCCACATCAATCTCGCGCAGCAGCGAAATCAAGCGGTCGTTCGAGCCTTCGCCACCGCCGAGCCAGGAATTGAAATAGAAGCCATCAAGAATGCGGTTCTGATTTTCCTCGCCGCCGTTCTGGTAAAGCTGGTGAATGCCATCACAATCACGCGTGCCGACCAGCATGAAGGCCAGCGCCGAACGCAGGTCGCGCATGGTGATGTGCAGTCGCCCGCGCAGGTGGGTAATGGTGTAGAGCATCTTCAGACGCTCGATCACCTTGGGTCCGGCAACCGGGTCCTGGAAGGTCCGGGCGTTATGGTAGGCGAAACACTTGCCCTTCAGGTCGCACTTCTCGCAGGCCTGCCAGTATTCCTGCTGCGTCATGCGGGCGATCAGCCGCTCCAGAATCGAAGGCTGGCCTTCCTCGGGTTCGGCGACCACCGAGCGCAGGTTGAGGTTGATGACCGCGATACCGCCGTCCGGAGCGGCTCCGGCCAACCCCTGCTGAATCTGCTTGGCGAGCAGCGGGAACTCCTCTTCATGCTCCAGGAAGAAATCGACCAGACGACCCTCGTTGATGGCGATCAAACGGGTTTGGTTTTCTGCCCAGCCGGATTTGTCCTTGCCCGCGAAGGGCGCAAAGAACCTTTGCAGCACAGCGTCATTGCGCTCGTCACCTTCATCCTGGCTGCCGTCGTAGTTGCTCTGGTAGGTGTGCCCCTTGAGCTGGAACACAGCCCCGTTCGCGCCGCGCTGTATCTGTGCGCCTTTGCTCTCGGCAAAGGCCTCGAACTGCTGGATGAAGGCCGTCTTGCCGTCGCCGGCGTTACCGCTGATGATCACCAGCCGGAACTCGCCCTTGAGCAGAGCGGGCTTGAGCTTCTCGTCCAGATAGGTCGGCACGTAGGTGGCCTTGCCAACCTCGTCGAGGCCACGGGTGCCTGCGTTGGACACCTGGCTCTGGCTATAGAGCGTCAGCAGGTGGGTTACAAAGGGGTTGGTGTTGGGCTTGGTCGGCTCGAAACCCAGATTGGACACCACCTTGGGTCCGGTACCAATCTCGCCGGTCGTCAGCACCGAGCGCAGGCGCTTGACCTCGGCCAGGGCGATCAGGAGCTCTTCAGCCGAAGCAAAGCGATCCTTTCTCTCGGGAGCAACCATCTTCACCAGCACATTGACCAGTGAGCTGCTCAAATCAGCGCAGCCCTTGAACTGTTTCGGGTCCTTGGGCTGGGTCTTGATCGGCGGTGTGGGCTCGTCGAAAGGATATTTGCCGGTCAGGCACTCATAGAAGGAGATGCCCAGGGCATAGAGGTCACGGTCCATGCGATCCGAAGCATCCGGCTCGGACGAGTAGTCGTAGTCCGGGGGCAGATAGCGGCGTGTCCCGCCACCGCCCTGAACCTCGTCATTCTCAGTGACCGCAACGTTAAAGTCGATGATGCGAACACCCTTGTCTGTCCAGAGCAGGTTGGAAGGCTTGACGTCCTGATGGTAAACCCCGTGTTTGTGCAGGTGGCCAAGCCCCTCGGCGGATTCACGCACGATGCACACCGAATCTTCCAGGGACAACGCCTCGGCATCGATCAAATCCGAGACATCCAGGCCTTCCACATACTCAAACACGATGTACGGCGTCTGCTTGGCGTCGGCCATGCGATCCGCCCAGACCACTTTCACCACGTGCGGATGGTCCGGCAGATTGGTCAGGGTCTTGTATTCCCTGCGCAGGCGCTCATAAACGCTGCGGCGATCCTTGGTCACCAGCTTGATGACCCGCACCACATCGCCCAGGGAGTCGAACACCTTGTAGGCAACCCCAAAACCACCACTACCCAATTTCTTCTGGATGCGGAAGCGATCCGCCAGAATAAAATCCTGCGGCAGGTTGGTCAGGTTGTCAGGGAGTTGCGGCAGCGCCACGGCGGGGCCGCCGATATCCGCTGCGGATTCATCCCTGGCCTCGGGCAAAATCAAGTCGTCGAGCGCCTTACGGGCAATGGCCGCACTGGCATGACGCTCTTCCGGATCAAACTCACAGAACTTTTGCAGCCATTCGTCGATGCCCTTGGGGAGATCCAGCTTGTGCTCGGAGGGCTTCATCGGGAATTTGCCGTCGGCCTCCATCATCTGGTCGACGCTTTCAAATGGCAGTTCGCCGGTCAGCAGCTCATAGAGAATCAGCCCAGTTGCGTACAAATCGGAGGCGATACTGGCCTGAGTCGGGTCCTTGAAACACTCCGGAGCCTGGTAGGCGGTTTCCAGGTCATCAATGATCTGATCGGCGATGGTGGAGGTGCGGCTCTTGCCCACCCGGGCAAAGTCGAAACCGGTCACACGCGCCTGGCCGCCCTTGGTCACCAGGATGGCGTCCGGGGTGAGATTGCGATGGATCACCTCGTGCCGGTGCGCATGGTCCAGGGCCGACAGCACGTCACGCATCACCTGAAGCTTTTGGTCAAAAGTCAGCGCCAGGGAGGCCTTGTTGATGTGCAGGCGCAGGGCCTGCCCGGGCAGGTCCTCGGTGACCAGCACCACCTTATCTTCATCGTCGGAGACGAACAGATCCTTCACCGCCAGCACGTTGGCGTGGGTCGGCATGTGCGCCACGGCACGATAGGCGTTGCTGATCTTTTTGAACTCTTCCTTGCGGGCGGCCTCGTCCTGGTAGGGGTCGGCCTGATAGACCCGCAAACGAGCCATGCCGCCGCTCTTGCCTAGCAGGTTGTGCTTGGCGCGGTACTCGGTGTAGCGGTCGGTGCCGCCAAGCTTCTCTTCGACCTGCCAGTCACGGAACACCAGCGCCGCGCTCTTGGGCTTGGCGTTACCGGTAATCGCCTTGGCGATCTGGGAGTGGAAACGGGTGATGTTACCCAGCCGGTTATCCGGGATACGGCTTTGGTCACGGAAGTATTTCAGGCAGTGCTTGAAGTCGGTCACGTCCGGGCTGTCGATACCTGCCTGGTCGAACACGGCGGCATCATCGGCGGTCAGCAGCACCGTGGCATGTACGTGGGCCTTGCGCAATTCGATCAGGCCGGTGTTGCTCTCGCGGATGATGGTGGCCATGGTCTTGGCGTGGCTGCGCAGTTTGGCCAGCGGTGAGAAAAACGGCTGCCGCCCCTCGGGGTACCACTTGGAGCCATACACATCGATGTTGCCCCGCGTCCCTTTGACATCCACCAGATACACCGCGTGAGGCGCGAGGATGGCGATGTCGATTTCGAACACCTCCTGCCCCTGGCGCATCTCGAAGTTGTGGAAGATCAGCCAGCCATCGGGCAGATGGTCCCGAAGGAAACCAATGGCCTGGCGTTCAGATTCGTTCGCGGGTTGCCCGATGGGTATGACCTTCGCCATTAGCGGTCGCCCTCCTCGATGGTGCGTTCGACGAGGGCGACCGCTTCCATTTCGAGTTCTTGCGACTGCTTGCGCAGCTCACCAGCACGCTTCACTAACGCATCGATTTGTTGGCGCTGCTGCAGTGAAGGAGTGGTTGGAATTTTAATCTCAAGCACGGCATCCAGCGGCAGGAATGGGATGGAGCTACCTGCGGCCGTTCTCGCCAGTAATTGGTAACCAACATCGGTCAGACATAGGAAGGCATAGACGTATCCAGGAGGAAATTCCTCGCTTGTAGGGCGCAGTCTCAGAATGTGCGGAGACGCGGCTAAACCATCCAAGCGGGTGTCCGCCCAGACGCCACGACCAATAATCCCTCCTACCTGACCGCTGCGAGCAATAAGCGTATCGTATTCATTGATGCGCCAGGACTCATCTTTCCCAAGGAGCTGATTTCGTAAATAGCGCTCTGGCATGATGGTTTTCGAGAAAATGCCACCACTTGTAATGAATGGCGTTCCGTAGCCTTCTTCGACGAAAACCTGCTTCATGCGGTTTGATTCGAAGCCAAAGACACCGGCGGCTGAAAGGGCAATACCGTTTGCAGCTTTCGCTAATTCTTCTGCTTTCTGCGCTATTGGGTTGTGATATGTCGCATCAAGCCTTCTTAATACAGAACTCGAATTTGCCGATGAATAGGCAAACATACGTGCCGCAGGAGCCAATTTTTTAGGAAAACCACAAATCTCATTTACGAGAGCACCAGCTTTTTTCCTAAGCTCAATTGACTCTACATGCGCAATTGCGGCCTGACGAATTAAATCATGAGCCTTATGCTCTACCTCTCCGAGACGCGGCACTGGAAGATCTGCTATGTGATGAGGCTCAATGTGCTGGATGATCGCACCATATGTCCCTGACATAACGATGGGCACACCGAAGCGACTGGAGAGATATGCGTATAGATAACCTGGATGAATTTCCTCAACCTCTGGTACAACTCGCATGAAGTGTTGAGATCCAGCCATACCTTTCATATCCGAACGAGCGTAAGCCATCCGCCCGATGGTTCCCGAACAAGTAATAAGGGTCCATCCTTCATCAAGGACTAAAGCCGGGTTTCCACCAACTTGCTTCTTGGATAACAGAGAAACATACGACAAATCTGCGTCGAGAATGTCGGTGCTTCCGAGGAATGGAACACCATTCGTTATGTCGTCAACGTATGTCCTCGGAAACCGAGGGCCATTAAAAATGCCGCCATTGTGCCCGGCTGTTAAATCCCTCAGAGGCTCAGTACGGTGCTTTTTTAGCAGTTCTTTTGCTTCAACAGCTCCCGACATATACGGCCCGCAGTCGAGGCGACGACCATTATTTTCCAGCCAGGTGCTTGGAATCGCTTTGCATTGAAATTTTCTACTCATAACGTCACCTCACCGGTTGCGCGGAACTCCTTGTATTTCTTTGCCACCAGCGGCAGCTCGTCATGAATGCGGCGGTTGCGGCGCGTGGTCCGGCGGATTTCCACTTCGCCGCCTTCACGAACCCGCTCGATCACTTCCTCATCGAAAACCAGTTCCTCGCCATCGGGGGCTCGCTGAAACAGGAGATTGCCCCGGGCATCGACACCGGCCCGATCCACCACAGCCATGAAGACCTTGTATTCCGGGTGCTCGGTATTGAACAGTTCCTCCTGGCTGCGGCGGCGCAGAACCAGCAGGCTGGGTAAGGCGGGCGTCAGGCCATACTCCTTGACGGTGAATTTGAACGGCTCCACCGGCAGGTCAACCGAGGCCATGACCTCGCAGTGGCGCAGAATCCACCAGCGCACGTACTCATCGCTGGGATTGCCCAGCAAGCCATCGGGCAGCAGGATGCCCACTCGGCCGGTGCCGGGCTTCACCCATTGCAGGGCGCGTTCGATGAACAGCACCTCGGGCGGCACGCCACCGGTGCTCAGATTGCCGGTGTTGCGGAATCCACCTTCTTCGTCGCGCTCCCAGTTGTTGCCCAGGTCATAGCGCTCCAGGATGGAGGTGTCGCTCACCGTGTCTTGGGTGGAGAACCAGGGGTTGAGCAGAACCATATCCATGCTGCCCAGCGGCATGGCCGGGCGGGCGGCTTCGGTGCCATCCAGATCGCCATCCGGGAAGGTGCGGGCGTCGATGCGGAACACGCGGCCAGGATTGCCGGTGGTGAACAGCAGGTTCATGCGGCTGGCGACGGCCAGGAAGGGATCGATGTCGCAGCCCAAGGCATTGCTGGCCGCCCAGGCGGCGGTTTCGTTTTGCGCCTGACGGATCTGTTCGTTGGTGGCCTCTTCCGGTGTGGTGCCGAGACCTGCCAGTTTCTTCTTGAAGATGTGCGCGGCGGTCATGGCCAGGAAAGTGCCGGTACCGCTGGAGCAGTCCATGATGCGTTCGCCGGGTTGCGGGTCGAGCATCTCCACCGCCATTTCGGCCACGTTGAGCGGCGTTGGGTAGCGGCCCTCGCGCCCGTCCATCACGCTGCGGGCGACCGCACGGAAGGCCCCGGTGCGGTATCTGGGCTGGGTTTCACTCAGGGAGTAGCGAGCCAGCTCCATGACCACGCGGGCGGTCTCGTGGGGTTCCAGCGTCAGATCCCAACCACGGGTCAGCAGGTTCGGCTGCCAGGCTTTGGCGGCGGTAATGGATTCGTTGATGCGCTGGGCAATGGCCTGTTGACCCGCCTCGGTGAAAGGCTCGTCGCCCCTGATCCAGAATCTGCGTTCACCGGTGGGCAGGGTCTCGTCGTGGATCTTGGCCAGCATCAGCACGGCCAACTGCTTGAAGGAATCCTTGTGGTCGAGGCCCAGGTTGCGGTTCAGATACTGGCGGCAGCGCATCAGGGCGTCTTCCAGGTCTTCCGCCTCGGCGCTGACCTGAATGACACCGCCGGTGCGGTCGAGATCGGTGGTGCGTTCGCCAGGAACCGGCCAGACACCCAGCGGCTTGGCTCGGACCTCGAAGCGGGTGCGCTCGACCTGGAACAGGAACTCCTCCTGGCCATTGGTCCACATGCCCAGCGTCGCGCCGGGGATCAGCTCCAGCAGCTCCTTGAGCTCGCGCAGGTCGGCGTCGGCCTCGGCAATGGAACGGAGCTTGTCGCGCTTCTTCTGAGTCTTGCAGACGATGATCCGCTGCAGGTTTTCATTGTTATGCTCGGCATCGGGGCGGAAAATCGCGATGTCGATGCGCTTGCGCCCCTGGCCGGGGATCTGGGGGTTGTAGTTGACCTCCAGGTCGTTCCGATCAAAGCCGTAGCTCTCGATGAGCTGGCGCAGAACTTTCTGCACCAGCAGCTTCTTGGCCGAGGCGCTCTCTTTGTTGCCGGTCAGGATGTCGATGAAAAAGTTATCCGGGCCGCTCTCTTCGGCAGCATCCTGCGGGGCTTCAATGATGTCGTCTTGATCGCTCATCCGTTCTGCTCCTTGAGAAATTCGCGGTACTTCTCAGCGATGACCGGCAGATCGTTGTCCTCGATCTTTTCACTGCGGGTCAGGGTCCGTTCCACGAAGCGCCCGCCGATGCGGATGCGCTCGATATGCTGTTTGGGCTCGACGATCTCTTCGCCATCCGGGGTGCGCTTGTAGAGCTTGTTGCCACGACGGTCGAAGCCAACCTTGTCGGCCACGGCCATGAAGACCGGATATTCATCGATGCCGCCCAGGGCTTCGGCGCGTTTTTCCTCTTCACTCTTGCGGCGCAGGAACAGCAGGCTGGTAAGGATGTTGACGTTGGCCTCGGCGATGAAGGCCTCCACCGGCAGGTCGACGGAGGCGAGCACCTGTGTTTCGCGCATGATCCACCAGCGAATGTACTCGGCCGCCGGGTTGCCGAGAACCCCGTCGGGCAGGACGATGCCCATGCGGCCGGTGCCAGGCTTCAGCCACTTGATGCAGCGCTCGATAAAGAGAATCTCGGGCGCGACGCTACCCTTGGCGTTGCCGGTGTTGCGGAAACCGCCTTCGCCATCCGACTCCCAGTTATGGGCCAGCTCGTATTGCTCCAGGATATGCTTATCGGTAATCGGGATGTCGGAGCCGAACGGAGGATTGGTGGCGATGATATCCACCGACCCCAGCGGGATCTCCTTCTTGGCGGAGGGCAGATCGGCCAGATGTCCCAGCGGGAATTCCAGGGAGTTGATGTTGTAAATGTGTCCCCGGCCGTCACCCGCCAGCACCATGTTCATCTGGGCGGCGCGGATCAGGAATGGGTCAAAGTCGGCCCCGAACACGTTGGCGGCGGCGTATTCTTTCAGCCGCTCGTGGACGTTCAGAAGCTCGGTGGTGTTCTCGTTTCCGACCTGGGTATTCTGCTCCTCGCGGAATTTCTTCAGCATGTGTCCCAGGGTGGCGACCAGGAAGCCGCCGGTTCCGCAGGCCGGGTCCAGCAGCGTCTCGCTCTCCTTGGGATCGAGCATTTCCACGACCAGCTTCACCACGCCCCTGGGAGTGAAATATTGACCACGGTCGCCGCGCAGATTGACGCCCACCAGCTCTTGGTAGGCCACGCCCTTGGCATCGACATCCGTGCGGGTGAAATCGTATTTGGCTAATTCAGAAACGATAAAGGCCAGCGCCCGGTCGGAGAGGGTGATCTCCTCGTTGCCCCGGAAAATGTTCTTGTACTGCTTCTTGACCTCGGTGAAGAGCTCCTCGATACGGGCACGGATGGCCTTGCGGCCCTGTGGCTCGAACTGCTCCTTCGGGCCAGCCCAGAACCGGCGTTTCCAGGCCTGGCGCTGCTTGCCGCGAAGATTCTCATCGTGCATCTTGCAGAAGATTAGATAGAGGAACTGCCAGAAGGCGGCATCCTTGGGCATGCCCTCGTTGCCATGGATGTAGTTGTGGCAGCGGCGGAAGGTGATCTTGAGCATCTCGTTGTCGGCGATGCGGGTATGGGCATCGGAGATGACCTCCTTGGTGCCGACCGACTCTTCGGCCATCGGCCAGTCGCCGATGGGGTTGCACTTGGTTTCGAAGCGCTTCTGTTCCTTCTCGACAAAGAAGAACTCCAGGCCGTTGGTCCACAGGCCGTACTGAACCGCGTCGACCTCACGCATGATGGTCTCGATCTCATCGAGGTCCTTGGCGGCCTGCTCGAAGTCGCGGATACGCACGGCATTCTTGCCGACGTTCGGCTCCTGGCGGCAGAGCACTGCGCGGCCCAGGTTTTCGATGGTGTGTTCCTTGCCATGGTGGAAGATGGCCACGTCCACCTTCTTGCGGCCGCCAATGGAAAAATCCAGCTCCATGTCTTCCGGCGAGAATCCGTATTCGTGGATCAAAGCGCGAACGACCCGCTGCCGGACCAGCTCCTTCTTCGTTTCCTTGACCTGTTTGCCGGAAACGTAGTCGAGCGTGTATCCCGCCGGGATGGTGTTCTCGGCCTGCTTGTTCTTCTTTCTGCTCATATAAAAACTCCGCTCACCGAGGCTGGGGTCATTTCTGGTCTTCCTCGCCGAAATCATGGGTTGTGTGTTTCTGCTGCTCTATCCATGTATCGATGTCCTTTCGGGCGAATCGCCACTGACCTCGCACCTTGAACGCAGGTAGTTCTCCAGCCTGGGCCATGGAGTAGACCGTCTTCTCGCCGACCTTTAAGAGCGTGGCGACCTCTTTAACCGTGAACACTTCTTCCCCAAGCATCTGTTCGCTCCTGAAAAGTGACGACCTGGGCAGGTTGGCCGGCATGGTCCTGGCCCAAGATCGGCAGGAAAGAGCAAACTTTACCAAACAACGGAGTAGTCTACTAAGTGTGTTAAATGTTGCACAACACTAAACACCTGAGGTAGGATGCGCGGCATGAGTAGCTTTGGAGAGACGATTCGCGACCTTCGGGTGGCACAGAGCCTTGGCTTACGCGAGGCGGCAGGCTTAGTCGGCATTTCGCCGGCCTACCTGAGCCGTATCGAGCGTGGCAAGGAGTCTCCGCCTAGGCCTGAGGTCATCAAAGCTCTAGCGAAGGTGCTGGCGGCAGATCCCGACGTGTTGTTCCGCCTATCGCCTTCGACTGACCCTGAAGTCGTCGACTACTTGCACACGCAGCCTGAAGCGATGGCTTTAGTGCGATACCTCAAGGAGGCGTCATTGCCCGCAGAGGACGTCGCAAAGTTGTTGGAGCTTGCCGAGTCGCTGTCTCGCCCTACCAAGTAGAGAACTGGGCAGGAGGCCTGCAGCAGGCGGCCCGAGTGGATAGTGAGGTGTTGCGATTTCAGTGGGAGCGGCTTCAATGCGCGGGGGATAGGCATGGCACGAATCAGAAAAATCCAGATCGCCAACTTCCGCGGCATCCAGCTGCTGACCTGGTGCCCGACGCCTGGCATCAACTGCCTGATCGGCCCGGGCGACAGCGGCAAGTCCACGGTGCTGGACGCGATCGACCTATGCCTGGGGGCCAGACGCTATGTCCAGTTCTCGGATGCGGACTTCTTCGGCCTGGACATCACAACCCCAATCAGCATCACGCTGACGCTCGGCGACCTCGATGACAGCATGAGGACGCTGGAGGGCTTTGGTGCATTCCTGCGCGGATACCACGCCAACACTGGCGTCGTCGAAGACGAGCCCTCTGCCGGCGCGGAGGTTGTGCTCTGCCTGAACCTGACGGTCGCCAGTGACCTGGAGCCCTCGTGGACCCTCGTCTCCGACCGCGCCGCACAGCAAGGCATCGTCAAGACGCTCGCATGGAAGGATCGCGTCGCCCTGGCGCCCACTCGTATCGGCGCGCTGGCGGACTTCAACCTGGGATGGCAGCGCGGCTCGGTACTGAACCGCATCTCGGAAGAGCGAGCCGACGCTTCGGCCGCCCTCGTCAAGGCCGCCAGAGATGCGCGGAGTGCCTTCGGAGACCAGGCCGAACAACAGTTGGGAGAAGCGCTGGGGATCGTCACCGCCACTGCTCAGGAGCTGGGCGTCAACATCGGCGCTAAGGCCAAGGCGCTGCTGGATTCGCATTCGGTGTCGTTCGGTGGCGGCACCATCTCCCTGCACAACGAAAGCGGCATCCCGCTTCGCAGCCTGGGCGTCGGGTCCACGCGTCTGCTTGTCGCTGGCCTACAGCGCAAGGCGGCCGGTCAGGCGTCGATCGTGCTCTCGGACGAACTGGAGTACGGGCTGGAGCCGCACCGCATCGCGAGGTTCTTGGGCTCCCTCGGCGCCAAGGAGGCCGCTGCTCCGCTGCAGGTGTTCCTCACCACCCACTCACCCGTGGCGCTGAGAGAACTGTCTGGCGGCCAGCTCTTCGTGTTGCGCCGCGGCCCCCTCGGCCATGAGGCTCGCCTGGTCGGCGCCGACAATGACATCCAGAGCACGATCCGCCTCTACCCCGAGGCCTTCCTGGCTGGCTCCGTGGTCGTGTGCGAGGGAGCCAGCGAGATAGGCCTGCTGCGCGGGCTGGACTTATACAGGCTTGACCAGGGGAATGCGTCACTGGCTGCATTGGGCGTGGCCCTCGTCGACTGCGGTGGCGGGGAGCCGGATCGACCGTATGCCCGCGCCGCAGCGTTCCAGTCTCTCGGCTACCGGGTGATGGTGCTGCGCGACGACGACAAGAAGCCCACTCCTGCGGTCGAGCAGACTTTTGTCGAGAACGGTGGCACCGTCGTCGCCTACCGCGCGGGCCGGGCGCTGGAGGACGAGCTGTTCGGCAGTCTCACGCCGGCTGCCTGCCAGAGGCTGATCGGCTACGCCAACGAATTGCATGGCGACCTGATCGTCGAACACCTGCGCACTGTCTCGAACAACACGCTCACCTTCCAGCAGATCTGGGACGAAATCCAGAACACCGGCCTCCTGTCGGCCGGACGCAGGGCCATCCTTGGTCAGGCGGCGCGCATCCGAAAGGCTGGCTGGTTCAAGCAAATCTCGTGGATGGAGGACGTGGCGAGGACCATCGTTGCACCGGACCTGCATCTTTGCGATCAGGGATTCCGCGCTCTGATGGACCAGGTATTCGGGTGGGCCACTGATGGACCACGTTGAAATCGACCTTCGTGCAATCCAACGCGGAACCGTCACCGCACCGGCCGGCTGCGGCAAGACACAGCTGATTGCCGACGCGCTTGCCGGTCATCGGGGCAACAAGCCCATTCTCGTGCTGACACACACGAATGCCGGGGTCGCGGCCTTGCGTGGCCGGCTGGACCGCGCCGGTGTGCCAGCCAGCGCCTATCGATTGAGCACGATCGATGGCTGGGCCATCCGGCTCATCTCGACCTTTCCGGGCCGCAGCGCCCACGATCCGGAGATTCTGCGGCTGACTGCACCTGCGCGGGACTACCCGGCAATCCGCGACGCCGCCTGGAAGCTCCTGCAGGCCGGGCACGTCAGTGAGGTGCTGAAAGCCTCGTATGCGCACCTGATCGTGGATGAGTACCAGGATTGTTCGGTGCCTCAGCACTACATCGTCTATTTCCTCTCGTTGATCTTGCCGACCTGCGTGCTGGGCGACCCCATGCAGGCGATCTTCGGGTTCCGGGGCAATGCACTGGCCGATTGGAACCAGCACGTGTGCGCGCATTTTCCTGTCGTCGGGGAACTGGCAACGCCCTGGCGATGGCGCAACGCCGGCGCGGAAGCGCTGGGACAATGGTTGCTGGAGGCTCGCCGGTTGTTGGCGGCGGGGCAGTCGGTGGACCTGCGTAGTGGGCCACCGGAGCATGTGACCTGGATGCAGGCCTTACCACCCAACGACCATGCCCAGCGCCTAGCCGCTGCGAGGACGGCATCGCCAACCGCTGACGGGCGCGTGCTCATCATCGCCGATAGCCGCAACCGAGCAGCACAGCAGAACTTTGCGAGCCAGACGCCGGGCGCTTCGACGGTCGAGGCCGTCGATCTGCAAGACCTCATCGCCTTCGCTAGCAACTTTGATGCGGGGGCACCGAATGCTCTCGCGCAGTTACTGGCGCTGGCGCAGAGCGTCATGACCAATGTGGGCGTGGCGGAGTTGACGCGGCGCCTGGAGTCGTTGGCAAAGGGAACTGCAAGGAATCCTCCGAACGAGGCAGAAAGCCGCGCACTGGCGTTCGGGCGCGCGCCCTCTCTCGCTGCGGCCGCCGCGCTGTTGTCGGAACTGCGGGCACTGCCGAACGTACGTGTGCATAGGCCGGCCATCCTCTACGGGGTGCTTAAGGCGCTCCGGGAAGCCTCGTCGGGGGCCGTCCCTCTGGCAGAAGCGGCCCGGCGCGTGCGGGAAGAGAACCGGCTGTTGGGGCGCCCGCTACCAAAACGCGCCGTCGGCAGCACGCTGTTGCTCAAGGGGCTGGAAGCCGAAGTCGCGGTGCTGCTAAATATCGAGGGTATGAGCGCACAGAACCTTTACGTCGCCATGACCCGTGGGTCGATGAAGGTCGTAGTGTGTAGCGCCAGTCCAGTCATCGGCTAGAGATACTTCTTGAACGTCGCCGCCGCAATGCATACCGCCGCGCCGAGCAGTGCGGCGCTGGGCAGCAGGATCAGCAGCGGGTTCACGCTGACCGGCAGGGCCAGGTAAGTCACCCACGGCAGTACGGCCAGCGGGATCAGGCTGGCCCTGGCGCGGTGATAGATGAACCCCGATTCGCGTCCCGCGCCGAAGCGGCGGATGTCCCGGCGCACCAGGCCGTCCACCAGTCCGACGAAGGCGGCCATCAGGAACAGCGGCAGGGTCAGGCACAGCACCAGCAGCCGTACGAGGAAGACTAGCGTCGTGTAGGCCGAGGCGATCAGGTAGCTCTCCAGATGCACGTAGACCAGGCCGATGTAGTAGCGGAAATCCTTGGTCGGGCGATGGCTGCCGGCGCTGGCCTGCGCCGAGGCGTCGCGTATCCAGTCCAGCAGGCCGCTCTTCATGAACAGCCAGTCGTAGCCCTGCTCGACCAGCCGGTGCGCGGTGCGCCCCGGCTCCTGTACCAGCGCGCTGCGCGTGAAATGCGTGGAGAGCTGATCCAGCTCGTAGTGCAGCATGCCCTGCGCGTGGCGCCAGCCCTGATCGGGCCAGAAGAAGTGCATGCCGACGCACTCGATCAGGATGCACAGCAGCAGCGCGCCGCACAGCACGCCGAAGAAGCGGAACGGCAGCGTGACCAGACCCGCGATCAGGCCTTGCTGTCGTTGCTGCTGACGCTGGGCCGCGACGGCCGGATCGCTCATGTTTCGGACTCTTCGGCCGCGGCCATCTGCTTGAAGTCGTCCAGCAGGTCGTCGGGCAGCGCCTTGTCCTGCAGGCCGGGGATGCCTTGGTTCGCCCACCAGTCTCCTGCCTCGACGTAGTGCTGCCGCATATAGCCGGCCAGCTCCTGCAGATCCTTCGGCATGGCTTCGTCGGGGTCGGGTGCCGGCAGCGGCATGCGGACTTTCCAGAGGTTGCCGCCCTCGATCAGCGCGAAGCACTGCCCCTTCGGTAGCGCCACGACATGCGCGGGCTCGATCAATGGCACGCTGGTCGTGCTGATGCGGTCCTGGGTATTGGACGTGAATGCGGTATTGCCGTGCGGGTCGGAGCTGTCGGTGGCGCCGCTCATCAGTGCCGTGGCGTACACCTCGACCTTGGGCAGTTGTCGCGTCAGCAGCTCGGCGGTGGCGGTCTCGCGCACGCGCAGCATGAACAGGTTGTTGAAGTTGCCGACCACCTGGCCGGCCTTGGCACGATTGCCGATGCGTGCCTCGATGTCGCTCAAGGTCTGCGTGTAGGCCGTCACCTGCACGCCGGCACCGCCGCCCTTGTTGACCATCGGGATGAACTCGTCGCCCATGAGTTCATTGAATTCGTCGGCGTGGACGTTGATCGGAATCTTGGCGCCCGCCGCGGCGCCGGGCAGCCCGTCGTCGATGCCGAACTTGTAGATGTGGCCGGCGACCGAGACCAGGTCGCTGAACATCGAGTTGCCCACCGCCGCCGCGACTTCGGCGTCGGACAGCGCATCCAGCCCCACGTAGACCACCGCGCGTTTTCGGATGACCTGCATCCAGTCGAAGATCGGCCGCGGGTCGGACAGGTCGGAATAATCCGGTGCGAGCAGTTGCGCGATCTTGCCGGTGGTGAGCTTCTCCAGCAGCGGCAGCAGCGAAGCGACGATCTTGTCGAAGTACGTCCGGTCGTAGCGCACGGCGCTGCGCAGGCCATCGAGCACCGGGTCGTAGACGCGCGCCAGGGACAGGTACTGTTCGAGGGCTACCACGCGCTTCTCGCGCCCGATCATGTTGCGCGGGATGTTCCTGTCGTTCAGCTTGGCTTCGAGTTGGACGATGACCTCCCAGGCCTTCGGCTCGTTCCTGGCGAAGTAGTGCTGGGCGTACTCGATGAACAGCGCGTCGATGTTGATGACGTGGCGCTGGATCAGCAGGTAGTCCGGCCGCTGCCCCAGCTCGACCAGGGCGCGCGCGATGATGTTGACGAAGCGCCAGGCGAATTCGCGGAACGCGGCGCTGTTGCCTTCGCCCGAGAGCTGTCCGGCGATGCGCGTGGCCACCTCGGAGATCCGCCCGAAGCGGCCGACGGCGTTGTAGCGCGCCGAGATGTCCGGCCAGCCCAGATGGAACACGTAGAACTCGCCTTCGCGTCCGGCGCGCTTGGCCTCGACGTACATGCGCTTCAACAGGTCCGCATCGCCCTTGGGGTCGAAGGCGATCACCACCTCGTGCTCGCCGCGGACCTTGCGGCGGATGTCCTGGGTGATGAACAGCTCGGCCAGCCGCGTCTTGCCCACGCGCGTGGTGCCCAGCACCAGGCTGTGGCCGACGCGCTCGCCCAGCGGCAGGGTGACATCGACCTCGGCCGGTTCGATGCCATGCAGGCGCGGCAGTCCGCCGACCGGCGGCAGCGGCCGCGCCGGGTTGAGAGGGCTGTCCCAGGCCAGCGCACGCGCCAGCTTCGAGACGGGAAACGGCGCGAACTCAAGCCGCTCCTCCAGCCGCCGGGCGGCCCGATGGATCGCCGTCGGCTCGACATAGCGACGGAACTCCGGCCGGTAGGTCTGCATCAGCCGGTGCGTGTGTCGCTGCTCCCAGCGAAAGCCCCGGCCGACGAACAGCCGTTGCTGGCTCACCGGCACGTCGCGGCTGGTCATCACGTAGCGCGGCAGGCGGCGGATGTTGCGGCGATAGCGCAGGATCGTCCAGGCATCGCGCAGACGAATCGCGCCGAAGGCCAGGAAGGCCAGCGCCGAGCCCCGGCCGAGCAGCGGGTTCAGCGCGAGCGACCACGGTGCCAGCAGGCACAGAAGCGTGGCGGCGGCGCACACCGCCACGGTGTAAAGCTCCACCGCTGGCCGCAGCAGAACCTCGACCGCATGCGGCTGGGCCATTTGCGCACCTACTGCTCGACGCCGGTGGACGTGATGAGCACCGGGTAGTGGCGCAGGCCCAGGCGCTGGGCCAGGTCGTCGCCGGAGGCCGGCGAGAGGGTCAGGCCAGGAGCCAGCCTGCGCAGCGCCGTCAGCGCGGCCATCGACTCCACGTTGACTACCAGACCCACGGCCTGCAGCTCTCGCAGCGCCGCCTGCCGCTGCCGCAGCCAGGCGCGCGAGCGCTCATCGTCGCCGATCACGAACAGCGCCGTCAGGCCCGGCGCCCGGATGACGCGGCGCTGCACCTGGCCCGGCGAGAGTTGTGTCGAGCGCACCGGCAGCATGGCGGCTTCGGCGTCGGTCGCGTTGCCCAGGCGAGGGGCCGGCATCGGGGCCGGCGGCGTAGTTTGATCCGGCTGAGGATTCAGCGGCTGGTAGTACGGCAGCGCGGAGGCGCCGCCCCGGTCTTCGACGACGATCAGCGGCGCGGAGCCGGTCTGCGCGAACACCGTGGTCGTGGACAGTAGCCCGATGGCGGCGATGAGGACGATGTGGTTCATGGCGTGGCTGCCTGGAGGGTTGGAACGGGAACGCCGGCGTCGAGCACGCGGGTCAGGTGTCGATGCACGCTGCGCCGGTAGCGCGCCGCCGGTGCCCCGCCGGCGGGCCGGTGGTAGCGGCCGATGGCAAGAAGCCAGTCCTCGCCCGGCGTGTGCTGTTCGCGCAGGATTTCTGCGGCGATGGCGAGGTTGCGGTACGGGTCCAGCAGCTCGCAGGGGCGCGTGTAGCGATGCGTGTGGTAGCCGAGATTGACCTGGCCGAGACCGGCATCGATGCGATTGGCCGGCGTGCGGGCGAGTGCCCGGCGCAGCCCTGCGCAGACCTCGGCGCGGGTGGCGTAGCGCTGCGGCGTGCCGGCGACGTTGAGCGTCCACGGCCAGGGGATCAGGCGCCCGCGCAGCATGGCGCCGCTCTCCTGCAATGCCACCGCGTACAACACCGCCGCCGGCACATCTGCACGATGCGCCGCCAGTCGATAGGCCGGCGGTGGCACTTCCCGCGCCGGGGCGGCCAATGCCCAGCCGCCGGTGGCGAGCAGCAGCGCGGCGCTGGTGCAGCGGATGGCGACGCGGCATGGCCGGCGCTCCCGGCCGGGAGTACCTATTGCCGCTGCCATTGACCGTTCACCTCGCGCACCACAGCCGGCAGCTCGCCGGGCAGGCCCAGCGAAAGCCAGCGCCCCGCATCGTGGTTGAGCGTAATGGCGCGGGCGCGCACCCTGGCCGGGTCGATGCCCGCCTGGGTGGCCCACTGCCGGATGCGTGCGTCGTCCTGGCGGCTGCCGACCATGTAGAGGTCGAAGGCCGTGCCTGCCGCCTGCAACTGCTGCACGCGCTGCGCGCACGGTGCGCAGTCGGCCTTGACGAAGACCGCCAGGCGCCCGGAGCCGGTGTTGCCGGCACCCTGCGCCCTGGCACCGGGTAGGCTCACGCGCGGCTGGCCGGGAAACAGGCGCTGCCACGCCGCATCGTAGGCTCGCTGGTAGGCCAGTGTCTTGCCGACTCGCCGGGCCTCGGCCCGCACCTGCAGCTCCGCGTAGCGCCTGCGCTCCTCCTCGCTACGGGCCTCGATGCCCAGCGCCGTGAGCGGATCGAGCGCTGGCGAATACACCCCGAGCGGCCCCTGCATCAGTTGCCGGTAGCGGGCCCACTCCTCGGGGTGAAGCCCCCAATCCCGCGCCTGTCTCTCGTCGAGCACGGCATCCGCGCTCGGCTGCACCTGGGCGGGCACCATGCGCGAGTTCGTCACCGAGGCCGGCTGGGCCGATGCGCCGAAAGCGACGAAGAGGACGACGGCAGCAGGCATAGGCCGCAGGTTCATGGAGGACTCCTACGGCACCGCAACGCGCTGGGTCTGGCCGTTCACCTGGAACACGCCCGCCTGCGCCTCGATGGATTGCAGTCGCCAGCCGCCCTCGGCATCGCCCTCGCGCAGCAGACGGGCGCCCGCGAGCGAGGGCGCGGCAGTGGAGGTGATCGACAGAAAGCGCTCGCCTCCCCGCAGCTCTACGCCGAGCACCCGGAACGGCGGCTCCGGCACCTTGGGCTTCGTCGCAACCGGAGCGCGCGGGCGAGCGGCGGATGCCACCTGTCGGTTCTTTTCCAGCCGGGTTTCGAGTCCGTTCACGCGCGCCTGCAGCATCTGCAGGTCGATGATCAGGGCCTTTGCCTCCTCGGCCTCTTCGAGGCGCGCCATCCGTTCGGCCAGCGCCTGCCGCGCGTTGGCGAATTCGGCTTGGCTGATCGGCGCCGGTCGGCGCTTGTCAGTATCGGCCTGTCGTTCGAGATCGGCCACGCGCAGGCCCAGCGCCTTGACCTGCGCATCCTGTGCGCTGCTCTGGGTCTGTTCGGCGAGCCGAGACAGGCCGACGCTGTTGATGAGTGCCACGGCACTGATGAGCAGCAGCCAGCAGGCTGCGGCGATCCCGAGCCAGCGCGCGCGGGAATCGCGTTCGGATGGCGCCTGGGGAAAGGTCATGGCTTCCGCTCCTCGGGCCGATCGACGTCCGGCACGGGCGGGGCGGTGCCGGGCGGGTTGGCGGAAAGTAAGATGGGAGCGCCGTGCCGGCTGAAGCAGACCTGGCGGGTCACGTCATCGACCGACAGCTCCCAGGCGGGGCCGGCGAGGGTCAGCAAGGCATCGCGCAGCATCATCGGGCCCAGGCGCAGGTGTGCGGCGGGCAGCGGCAGCGCGTAGAGCGTGGCAGCCTCGGCCGTATCGCAGAGCCGGTAGCCCGAGCGCAGCAACACGTGGCGCATGGCATCGCCCACGCTGGCATCGAGCATGGGCGGAATGGAGACCTCCGCCACCTGCTGCAAGAGATCACGCTGCGCAGGTTCCGGTACCAGCTCGACCAGGGTGTAGCGGCCGTAGCGGGCGACGGGCACCAGTCCCTGCTCCGAAGCTGTCTCCTCGGGCGCTTCTATAGGGTCAGGGATGGCCGGTGTTGTCGTGCAACCGGACAGCAGGCCGCCGAGCACGGAAAAGATGCAGAGGAAACGAGGCAGAGACCACAGCATGTGGCACCCCACGGTGACGGGATGCCTTCACCATTGCCGAACCTTGCTGCGCGGGCTGCCAAAAATCCGAAACGCGCGGTGTCCATTTTTTCCCAAGTAGGGGGCACACCGGCCCGGCGATAGCAGGTGCACTGCAGGGTGGGTCCGCGACCCGCCGCGTGCCGAGGTATCGGGACCAGGAGTTCGTGGCCTTGCTGCGTGATATCGACAACGCAATGCCGGCCGCGCTCGGCATCCACTGCATCGTCGACGTGGCCGTGGCCGACCGTGCGCTGGTACCCATGGCGCTGTGCAGCTTCGCCGAGCGGGATGCGACACCCCAAGGCCAGACCATGGCCGCTCAGCCGCTGATGAAGATCGCCCGGTTCGATGATGCGCCGTTGCCCACATGTTCTCGCAAGGCTACCGCCCAGGCTGATTGACCGACATCGGCTTCTCGCCTGAGGCATTGGCCGCGTGCCGTCCCGGTATCGTCACCCCTCGCTCACCGCATATGTCACCCAAGGCCATGGCCCGGCAGGCGCGGCTTCGACTCTCTGGTGCAAACGGCCATGGGCTTCAACCACGCCGAAGGCCAAGCGGCGGGCGATTCCTCAACCAGGCTCGCGGCTTCCTGATGGCCTTTGGTGTGGGGGCGCGCCTTGTGGTGCCAACGACGCGAAGACGGCAGCTGGCGCGTGCAGGTGTCGCTCGGACGGACCGGGCCTGGCTGTATGGGCCGGAATGCCTCGACGGCGGTCTGCGGGCCAATCCGTCCGATCTTTCTCCTGGCTCACGGAGAAGATGTCCGGCTTCGGTCTGGTCAGGCCATCGGTGCCGGTGCGCAACTGGCACGAAACGCCCGCTTGCTACACGCGGTCCTCTGTCCCCGGTACGAATGCGCCGAATTGGTAACCGTATGAGGCGCGCCGCGGAGGTCGGCAGACAAGCGGCCCATCTTGCGAATCCAGTCCGTTAGGTCGGTTCCGTGAGGACCTCACCCAACGGCAGAAAAGCCACAAGCCCACAAGGACTCTGACTCACCAATGCAAGTAGGTTACCAATCTGGAACAGCCGTGCAGCCGGCTGTCTTGCACTCTCACCCGAGTCTCGCGGCAGCGCTTGCGCAGACAGCGCCATCGCCTGCGGCCTGGAGGCCCGCAGCACGGCGACCAGCCCGGCCGGATCGCGCTGCGCTACTGCCAATTGGCATAGCGCGAGCAGATCGCAAGAGTCGTCCATTGGATCATCCAGATCGTCACGGCGCAGGCGATGCAGCGCGCGGCGTAGGTGCTGCCGCGATGCAGCCTCGCTGCGCCCCGACAGTTCGCCGAGTTCCGTGTGACTGAAACCGAATACCTCGTACAGCAGCACCATAGCAACGTCGCCCGGCGGAAGAGTACGAGTCAGCTGGCACAGCGCCAGCCCCACGCGCTGCGCCTGTTCAGCCAGCTGTTCGGGACTCTCAACACCGGATGCCGAATTGTTCTCCGAAAGCTGGCCAAGGACGACTCGATAGCGGCTCTGCCGCCGCCAAGCATCTATGCACAGGTTGCGCAGCACTGTGATCAACCAGGCCTCACGGCTGTTGGCTGCGGCAGGTAGTGCGCCATCGGCCGTGCGCAGCCATGTGTCCTGCACCAGATCTTCGGCTTCCTCGCTCTGGTCAAACCAATGCCGGGCCAATGCAACCAAACGCCGACGCAGGGCTTCGTCATCTACCAAGGGATGGGGGTGTGCTGGCGATGTCACGGAACTACCTCTTCGTTCGTCTACTGAATGAAATTAACACAATGGAGTTATCGAGATGATTGCACAAGAAGCTGATGCGCCGCCCAAGCTGGCACCTGCACAGGACAGCACTTTTCTTGAAGAAAAAGCGTTCCGCTCCCGCATGGTTCTGGTATTCGGCACCATTACCGACACGCTGGCATCGGAGACGGTGCGCAAGTTGCTGACGCTGGATGCTGAATCAAGCGCTCCCATCACCATGATCATCTCGTCCCCAGGCGGCCATCTCGAATCGGGCGATGCAATCCACGACGTGGCGCGCTTTGTCTCCTCTCCGGTCAACATGGTCGGCACCGGCTGGGTGGGCAGTGCAGCCACTCACCTATACCTGGGAGCACCCTGCGAGCGCCGGTTTTGCCTGCCGCAGACGCGCTTTCTGATCCATCAGCCCAGTGGCGGCGCCGGCGGTCCTGCCAGCGACATGGCAATCCAGGCTGCCGAAATCATCAAGGCTCGCGAACGCATCGCCCAGGTCATCGCGCGCGAAAGTGGTCAGCCGGTCGAGCGCGTGCGCGAGGACATCGAGCGTGACCTATGGATGCCCGCTGAAGAGGCCGTTACCTACGGCTTGGTTTCTCGCATCATCAGCCGGCGAGAAGAACTGCCCGCAGCCTGAAATCTGAAGAAGCCGCACCATGCTTAGAATTCTGGGAAAACGATCCTCCATCAACGTGCGCAAAGTCCTATGGGCGTGCGCCGAGCTAGACCTGCCTTTTCAGCAGGAAGACTGGGGCAGCGGATACCGCGAAGTGAACATCTCCGCGTTCAAAGCGCTCAATCCCAATGCGATGGTGCCAGTACTGCTCGATGACGACTTCGTGCTGTGGCAATCCAACACCATCCTGCGCTACCTCGCCAATCGTTACGGCGGGGGTTCGCTTTATCCGCATGAGGCCGTGGCCCGTGCTCGGGTCGATCAATGGCTGGACTGGCAGGCTTCCGATCTCAATCCCGCGTGGAGCTATGCCTTCATGTCCCTCGTCCGCCATTCTCCCGGGCATTCGGACCCTTCGCAAACCCAAACATCCCTGGCTGCCTGGACGAGGCTCATGTCCATTCTCGAAGGACGGCTGTCGGAAACCAAGGCTTATGTGGCGGGCGCTGAGTTCTCTCTGGCCGACATCGCCATGGGCCTGTCGGTGGATCGCTGGTTCGAGACGCCGTTTGATCACCCACGGCTTGATGCCGTGAAGTCCTACTACCAGCGGCTCGGGCAACGCCCCGGATTCGCTGCCCATTGCACCTCCAAGGCAGCCTGAGCACCACCAGCTGCAACGCCCACCGTTTCTTTCAGCCATAGGTATTGCATGCCATCACAACTCCTGCTTGCCTTCATCACCTATGCGTTCGTGACCTCGATCACTCCGGGACCCAACAATACGATGCTGCTGGCCTCGGGACTGAACTACGGATTCATACGCAGCCTGCCACATGTCTTGGGCATCAGCATTGGCTTCGCATTGATGGTCATAGGTGTGGGTGCCGGCCTGGGGCGCCTGTTCGCCGCCTATCCGCCGCTGTATGCCGTGCTGCGCATCGGGGGAGCAGCCTATTTGCTGTATCTCGCCTGGCAGATCGCCACAGCACGCCAGATGCAGGATCCGATCACGCCAGGCCGTCCCTTCGGTTTCTGGAAGGCGGCCGCCTTTCAATGGGTCAATCCGAAAGCGTGGATCATGGCCATCGGTGCCATCACCACCTATGTACCAGAAGGCGGCGGCCTGCGGGCCGTGGTCATTGCCTCCCTCATTTTCGCTATCGTGAATGCGCCCAGCATCGCGGTCTGGGTAACTTTCGGCACCGCACTGCGCCGCTGGTTGACCGATGCGCGCCATCTGCGCGTTTTCAATATCTCGATGGCCATTCTTTTGGTGCTTTCTCTGCATCCGATTCTGTTTGGTCATGGCCCTAGATAAGGAGACTGATCAGCACGATCTTTGCGCGCGGCCGCAGATGGTGAGAGGACGGCGGTGGATGCTGAGCCGTCGTTTCCCGGAGGTCGGATGATGGCCATGAACCGCGTGCGATTCCCGGCCTGTCGCTGCCACGGGTCCTTGCCTGCGGGTTCGAGTGCCGCGGCAGCAAGTACTGGCACTGCTCGGCCTTTCGCCAACAGACCAGCCTGCGCCGGGAACATTCATGGACAACAGCAATCTGCCGTGGCGCGCCTGACTGCTGGCCGTGTATCTGCGGGGCCAGGGCAAGCCCAAGGCAAGGCCAACCTGTCGGCACTGGAGTTGATGCGCCATCTGGGGTGACATCCGGCCGCCTGGCGAATGAGCCACGAGCTGATGCTGGCCGGATCGCCGTGGAGACCGTGCGAGGCAGCCATCCACGTCATGTGGTCGTCGACCTGACCCGGGAGTCGCGAGTTCGCGCTATCGCACCGGATCGCCTAGCGCTTGCGCCCGGGCTTGGATGTCTACAGCGATGGACCAGGGGCCTTTCTGCAGGGATTGAGGGCGGTCGTCGCGCGGGCTGCGAGCAGGGCAATGCCCGCTGAGTCAAGGTCGTGTTTATCGAATCGGAAGCGGTCGCTGGACGGGACCTATGACGCCTTCAATTTCGCCAAGATATGCTCAGCGCTGCCTCGCCCAGGCTATGTGGAGGCTCAGCCGCGGATGTGATCTGGAAGCACTGGTGTCGCGGCTGTTGCTCGCAGCCGCCATAACCCAGCCACGGTCAGAATCTGCCCAGAGGGTGAGCTGCCGGCCCTGCCAAGCCGGCCGCTGCTTGGCCGGGACATCGAGCCGGTAGGGAATTTGCCGCGACGCGCTTACCTTCGGCTGATCAATCAGTGCGCTTTTTTGGCCTGCGCGAGGTCATCGAGGATCGGGCACCCGGGCCGGTCATCGCCTTGGCACTGGTGCACCAGCGTCTCGAGCGTGCGCTGCATGGCCTGCATCTCCTTGACCCTTTGTGCAAGTTCGGCTGCGTGGGCGTTGGCCAGGCGCTTGACGTCTGCGCTCGCCCGGCTGCGGTCGTCCCATAGGCTCAGCAGTTCCTTGATCTGCTTTGTCGAGAAGCCCAGCGTGCGCGCGCGCTTGATGAACTGCAGGCGCTGCACGTCAGAGTCGCTGTAGAGGCGGTAGCCGGCGAAGGTGCGGGGCGGTTCCGGGATCAGCCCGATCGACTCGTAGTGGCGGATCATCTTGGCGCTCACCGCTGCAAGCGCCGACGCCTCGCCGATGTTGTGCAGCCCCTGCTCACGGGATTGGCCGAGCTCAGGCTTGGGCGGTCTGCGGGTCATGGGCAGTCTCCGATTCGACCTGCGTGGCGGGAGCCCAGCGACGCAGCAGCAGGGTATTGGCCAGCACGCTGACCGAGGAGAAGGCCATGGCAGCGCCAGCGATGACCGGGTCGAGCAGACCGAAGGCAGCGAGCGGGATGCCGATCACGTTGTAGCCGAAGGCCCAAAACAGGTTCTGGTGGATCTTGCGGGTCGTGCGGCGCGAGATGTCGATCGCATCGGCCACCAGCGTGAGCCGCGGCCGCAGCAGGGTCACGGCGGCGGCGTGCATGGCGACGTCCGTGCCTGTCCCCATCGCGATGCCGACATCCGCCGCAGCGAGCGCTGGTGCGTCGTTGATGCCATCGCCGACCATCGCCACCGTCGCCCCCCCGCGCAGCGCCATCACCGCTTCGGCCTTCTGCGCAGGCAGGACGTGTGCGCGCACCTCATCGATGCCGATCAGGCGTGCGATCGAGTGCGCTGCACCCTCGTTGTCGCCGGAGATCATCACCGTGCGTATGCCAAGGGTATGCAGGCGAGCCACCGCCGATCGCGCCTCGGGCCGCGGTTCGTCGCGAAACGCCAGCAATCCCGCCAGCGTTTTTTCAGCGTCGGTGCCACGCGCGAGCCACGAGATCGTGTGCCCCTGGTTGCGCAGTGCGTCGGCCCGGTCCGCGAGCGGCGCGAGGTCGACGCCGGCCTCGCGCATCATCGCCTCCGAGCCCAGCAGCACCCGCTGACCGCCGAGCTCGGCTTCCATTCCGCGTCCGGCGACCGCGCGTGCCGACCTCATTGCCACGCGCGGCAGGCCGGCGGCAGCCTCGAGCACCGCATGGGCGAGGGGATGTTCGCTGCCGGCCTGCAGGCTCGCCGCCAGACTCAGCAGCTGCGATGCATTGCCATTGGCGGGGACAGCCTCCACCAGCACCGGCGCGCCGCGAGTCAGGGTACCGGTCTTGTCGAAGGCGACCACGCCGATCTCGTGTGCCCTCTCCAACGCCTCGGCATCCTTGATCAGGATGCCCGCGCGGGCGGCGACCCCGGTGCCGGCCATGATCGCGGTGGGAGTGGCCAGCCCCAGTGCACACGGACAGGCGATGACGAGCACCGCGACGGCATTGAGGATGGCTTGCGTCCAGTCGCCGCCCATCAGGCCCCACGCGAGCAACGTCACCAGCGCGATCGCAATCACTACCGGCACGAAGACCGCGCTGACCCGATCGACCACACGCTGGATCGGGGCCTTCCTGGCCTGGGCGTCCTCGACCAGACGGATGATGCGGGCGAGGGCGGACTCGGCCCCTACGGCGAGCGTCTCGACCAGCACCGGGCCTTCGCCATTGACCGCGCCGCCGGTGACCCGGTTGCCCTCGACCTTGGCCACGGGGAGCGATTCCCCGGTAATGAGCGATTCGTCTGCGTGGGTCCGGCCTTGGACGATGCGCCCGTCGACGGGGAAGCACTCGCCCGGGCGCACGATGACCGTCTCGCCCACGCGCACCTCGGCCAGGGGGACGTCCACGTCCTGATTGCCGCGACGCACGCGGGCGGTACTCGGGCGCAGCGCCTGCAGCGCGCGGATCGCCTCGGTCGTCTGCCGCTTGGCGCGCGCCTCCAGGAACTTGCCGAGCAGGATCAGCGTGATGATCACCGCCGAGGCTTCGAAATAGAGCGGCCGGATGCCGTGGTCCAGCGCCGGCTGCAGCAGGTGGTAGACGCTCAGGCCATAGCCGGCGCTGGTGCCCAGTGCGACCAGCAGATCCATGTTGCCGGTGCCCGCGCGCACGGACTTCCACGCCGCGCGGTAGAACCGTGCGCCCAGCCAGAACTGCACCGGCGTCGCCAGGGCCCACTGGATCCACCCCGGGAGCATCCAGTGCCCGCCCCAGAGCAGCGCTGCCATCGGCGCGGCCAATGGCAGCGAGAGCAGGGCGGCGATCAGCAGGTGGCGTGCTTCGCGGCTCATGCCGAACGACCCGGCCGTGGCCTCCGGCGGCTGCCCTTCGGTGTCACTCGCCGCCGGACGCTTGGCCGAATAGCCGGCATCGGTGATCGCCCGGATGAGCGCCGCATCCTCCACGCTTGCGGCTGCGGTCACTGCAGCGCGCTCGGTGGCCAGGTTGACGGTGGCGTCGAACACGCCCGGCACCCGCTTGAGCGCCCGTTCCACCCGTCCCACGCACGAAGCGCACGTCATGCCGTGGACCGCCAGGTCGACCGTGCGGGTCCCGATCCGGTAGCCCGCGTCTTCGACGGCTCGGCTGATGGTGGCCAGGTCGAGTGGTGCGGCGCCCTGTATTTCGGCCACCTCGGTGGCGAGGTTCACCTGCGCGGTCGCGACGCCGGGAATGCGGGAGAGCGCACGTTCCACGCGCCCCACGCATGAGGCGCAGGTCATGCCTTCGATCGGGACACGCAGGCTCGAGGCCGGGGCGGGCGGGGATGTCATGGCGTTCATCGTGCACCTTTGGCAGTTCGGACAGGTGCAGCGTCGAGCTTGCCATCGTGGGAAGGTCAACACGGTGTCCCAGCTGAACGTTTCCATACGCGCTGCGGCGACGGGTTTGACCTTCCCATTGGGGCAAGCCGGATGCTCTATCTCGACCGGCATCGGGCCGGGGAGGAGAACGACTCATGAAATTCAATGTCGAAGGCATGACTTGCAGCCACTGCGAGCGCGCGATCACCCGCGCCGCCGCCGCGCTCGGCGGCACCGCCCGTGTAGACATCGCGGCCGGCACCGTCGAGGTCGATGGCGTCACGGACGAGACGCGCGTTCGCAGAGCGATCGAGGACGAGGGCTACCGGGTCCTCGGCAATGATGGGGCGACGGAGAAGGACAGCGGCTGCTGCGGGAGCTGCCACACTTGATCCACCGCCGCCCGTTGGCGGGACACCTTAGCCCGACGTCCAACGTTCACCATTGCTGAACACGGGCTGCTCAACTTCGCAATGGAGTGGAATGAACGATCGAGGCCGATGCGCGACTTCGCTGCGAGTTCAGCCACTGTAACCCACGAAGTAATCACTCGAATCGTGCCTTTCGTCTCGGCCATTGCCGCAGGCTTTGCCGCTCATCGCCGGTGGGTTGCCTTCGTCAACACCGTCTTCCTGTCGATCATGGAGCGGCCCCCGAAGGGGCCGCCAAGTCCAGCAACGCTCAATGCACCAACTGCCGAGCCAGCGCCACCTCCACCGAGTCGCCGTCCTGATTCAGGACATCGAGTCCGGACTCGGGCACGTCGCCGGAGGTGGATTGCGACACCATGATCTTCTTGGCCATCAACCCCAGGCAGGTCATCTGCGAGGAGTTGGCGTAGCCCAGGTAGATCACGCGCACCGACTGCTTCTGACCGATACGCCATGAACGGCGTGCGGCCTGCTGCAGCGAATACACGTTGTAGCCCGACTGCATGAACACGATGGTCGGGAACTCAAGCAAGTCCAGGCCGGTTTTCACCAGTTCGGGATTGGTGATGAGCACGTCGATGCCACGGTCCAACTGCTCGGCGATCCAGTCCTCGCGGCGGGAGGCATCCACGCTCGCGCGCAGCACCGCCACCTTGAAGCCTTCCTGCTCCAGCAGCACCTTCAGGCGCGACGTGGTGTCGCGCGTGCCGGTGTAGACCGTATAGACCAGGGTCTTGCGACCTTCTGCTTTCTCCTGCTTGCAGATCTCGATCAGCTCGCGTTCCTTGGGCATCACCTCCAGCTCGTTGAACTGAGCCGGTACGAACGCCAAGGTGTTGCGCGTGCGCGGATGCACCACGGTTTCCGACCGGAAGCAGCAGTCCGGCCAGGCCAGCAGCACGTTGAGGACCACACCGAGCAGCGTCGTGTCGCGCTTCGCCAGGGCCTGCTTCAGCTCCTGGGTCAGGCGACCCGCCAGATCGCGGTAGGCCGCGGCTTGCGCCGTGTCCATCGCGACTTCGCGGAACTCCTCGTCGTAGGGCGGCAGCACGTTGCCACCGATGTCCTTCAACTTGAGGAAGACGGTGAACGGCAGGACGCAACGCAGCACGCCCTTGGGGCCGAAGCCCGGCGCCTTGACCGTGCGCACCGATACCTTGGTGCCCTTGGCCGTCTTGTGCGCCGTGCCGGTGCTCTCGGAATAGATGTCCTTGAGCACGCCGTGATCCCGCATGAACGCCATTGCGGCCGAGGTCATGGAACCTTGCTTGGTCGGCCGGTAGCCATCTTCGATCATCCGTCCCGGCAGGGCCCGGAACAGCAGGTGGAACAGGTCGTCGCCGTAGCCGCCCATCAGTGTGCCGGTGAGCAGCAGCGTCTTGCGCGCCTTGGCTGCCAACACCCCCATGGCCTGACCCTGGGCGGAGCCGCCGTTCTTGTACTCGTGGGCCTCGTCGGCGATGAGCAGGTCGAACGTGCCTTGGGGAAGCTGCCTCTTGATGAACTCGGAGGGCTGGTAGCCGCCCTCGCCGAAGCCGAACTCCATGTTGGCCATCGCGCGTTCCATCCGCTGGGCTTGCCGGTCCGAGAAGACCAGCTCGCCGCGGTCGTCCATCAGGTTGATGAACTCGTGGATGTTGTCCCCGAGCATCGACGCGAGGAAGGCGTCACCGAACTTCTGCATCAGCTTCTGCGCGGTGATTTCCCCGATGGTGGGGATGCGCTTCAACGCCTTGAGGACGGCGGAGGACTGGTCGCTGGCGGACAGGCCTCTGGGACGGATCAACGACCACAGCGGTGCACGGCAGTGGCTGCACTTGCGGCGGGACTCCTCGGCTTCGAGTTCGACAGGGTTGATCGGCTCGCCGTCGAGGTCGTTGATGGCATGCCCGCAATCCGGGCAGGCCCCCACATCGCCGTGAGGCGTGCGCCGCCGAACGAAGACAGGTTTCCAGTGGAACCCCATCCGCATCCGCACGCGGCCCAGGACGAAGAACTCCTGGCCCTGCGCCGGCACGCCCAACTGCTCGCGCAGTTTCAGCAGCTTGACCAGCGTGTCCGGGCCATTGAGCACCCAGACCTTGGCACCGGCCACCGTCTCCTGGATCTCGCGCCGCCACTTGTAGACCAAGTGGGGTGGCGAGAGCACCAGGGTGCGGCGGTAGCCTTCGGCGTTGAGCACGGCGGCCGTAGCGATGCCGACGGTCGTCTTGCCGCAACCCATCTCGCCATTGACGATCGCGGCGCGTTCGCCGCGGTCGACCAACAGCTCGGTGACGGCGTGGACCACATCGGCTTGCGCCGGGAACAGCTTGCGCTTGAGGGTTGCGAGGATCAATTGCCGATGCACCCGCACCTGGCCGGTGTAGACCGGAGGATTGGCGCGGTTGAGCGAATCGAGCAGCTCGTCGCCGAACTCGGACACGAAGTCCTGCAGGCTGAGCGTGAGGGGTGAAGCGGTCGCTTCGAGCAGGTCGCCCTGCACAGCGGTATCGGGAACGGTTTCGAGATCGAGTGACATGGTGATGCTCCAAAGAGATGGGGCATGCACCGACCCCTGCGGGGCAATGGCATGCCCCTGGGTGGGAAGAAAGACGCGGCAAAGAAAACTGTAGGTGCCGCTGGATGCGGATCAGTATTCGCTGGGCAACAGCAGCGTGGTGACGCTGCGATCCCATTCGGTGATGATCCAGAGCTTCAGGTCGCGCGTGACCTGGTAGGAGGAGAACAGACGATCTTCGCCGGACTTCAGCGCGGCATCGTTCTGCCGTCGATCGCTGTCGTCCAGGTCGCCCCAATCGCCATGAAGATGGCGGTGCAGGTACGGCATGGGGTTGAGCCGGCCCTGTCGGACCAGCTCGTCGACGCCGGCGGTCGTGACCACCTGCCCGGGCGAAAAGCGTGTTTGTGATGCGAGGTTGAGGATTGCGGGTGCCATGGTGATTTCTCCTTCTGGAAGAAGGGGCCACGGCACCCCATCGGGGGCAACGTGACCCCGGTGGGTGGATGAAAGCGACGGCGAACCGTCAGGGAACAGCGATCAGCGGATGGTCAGCACTTCGCCCCACGTGGGCGAGCCCGGCGTCATGTCCCAGGCGCGGATGACCGGCACGAACTTGTCGGTGAGGATGCGTGTCTCGGCCACGGAGCCGTCGTCGCGTTCGGTGTACTCCGTCTGGAGGGTCTTCTCCTTGTGGGTATCACCTTTGACGACGAGCACGCGCCCGCTCTTGGACGTCACCGTGCCGGAGATCGCGCCCGCGGCCAGGGCCAGGGCGAGATGCCAGTGGGACAAGGCCCGCGCGGGCGGACGCAGCGACTGCTGCGCGACGCCCAGGTGGGTATCGAGCGCCGGCCAGAGTCCTTGCAGCCGGCCGACTTCATCGGCGAACTGCTCGGGCTCCATCGTCACGCGATAGAAGTGCTCCGGCTCGGCCGGGCTGGCAGGGACGGTGTACGGCAGGAACGGCCATTCAAGCGGCAGTTCCTCGGCTTCGGCGTCGCCCTGTCCGATCTGCAGCAGCAGACCACGCATGGCCTTGACCGACTCCGATGCCTGGTCGCGCTGGCGAACCCGGCGGCCGAAGATCACCACCTGCTTGAACTGCGTGTCCACCGCACGGTAGATGCACAGGTCTTTGAGGTGGCGCGTCAGCCATCCGACCAGCTCGGGGTCGAGCACGTAGGACGGCACGATGAAGACCAGCACGCCGCCGTACTGCAGCAGCGGCAGCGCGCGCTGATAGACCAGCTTTTCCAGCCGTGCACGGCCCTGGCCCTGATAGCCGATGTTGCCGTTGACGTCCTTGCTCAGGTCGCCATACGGCGGGTTCAGCCACAACAGGCCGAAGCTCTGCCGGCTGATCAGCGTGTCCATCAGGTCACCGTGGATGCAGCGATCGACCAGTTGCCGTGCGTGGCGGGCACGCTCGGCGTCATACTCGACGGCGAAGGCCTGGACCTGCTCGCGCCCGAGGGCGTGGGCGGCTTCGGCAATCGCCACGCCTTCGCCGGCGCAGGGATCGAGGATGGACATGGAGCCGGGAGACGGCGCCAGTGCGGACAAGGCCCGCTCCAGCGTCGGCTCGTCGGTGGGGAAGTAGCCGTTACGGATGAAATTGCGCGCCAGGCGCGGAAACATGAGTGCCATGGATTTCTCCTGGTGATGAGGGAAGGCGGGCACGCGCGGCGCGCATGCCCGTGGGAATGGCTCACGCCACACGTCGAAGCGGTGCGTTCGCGGCCAGTTCGTACTGCGTGGCGCCGAGGGTGCCGTTGCGGATCAGCTCGCCCAACGCCTTCGTCAGCGCCGGGACATCGAGGGCCAGCCGATGGCCTTCCAGCGGCCCGAGGGCCAAGGGAAGACCGGTCAGCATCCGCCGCGTCTGCAACAGCTCCAGCACCGTGTCGCGCCAGTGGTCGAGCAGTGGCAGCGGGCAGGTGTCCTGTACCAGCGTCCACAGCCGGTCGAGCCGGTGAGCGGAATCCCTGGGCAGAAGCGCCAGCGCGCTGGCGTTGGGCTTGTCTGGCTTCACGCAGCGACCATCGAACAGCCACACGTTCGTCAGCGAACCGAATAGCGTTCGCCGATAGGCACGGGTCATGCGCTTTTCCAGGTTCTCGACGTTGCCGACGAAGACCGGGATGGACGCGCCCTGCTCGGTGATGACGTGGAACTGGTCGAGCCCCTGTTCATCCCGGCCGAGGGTCAGGCGGGCGAGGAACTCCTGAACGGCGGTGTCGCGCGCCCAGATCGATAGAAAGACGAGATTGCCCTGCTCGTCACCGACACAACCATCGGCCATGAGGTCGGGGCATTCGTCGATGCGGTACAGCGGTTTCACGGAAGAAGGTGCGGGCATGGTGATGTCCTCTTGAGTAGGAGAGGCGCCCGTGCCCCATCGGGGCGAACGAGTGCCCCGGTTCGGGTGAGAAAAGGCCGTGTCAGACGGTCGATGGCGTGGCCGCCGCTCGTCTGGTCCGGCGCTGTTCGTGATGGGCGCGCACCCTTTCACGCCACTCACTGGATTGCACGGGTGCCATGTCGAGATAGCGCAGCGGGCACGAGTAGTAGTAGGGATGCATGGATTCATCCAGGGGCTTGTGGCCCCATTCGCCGCCCGAGCCTTGCAGCAGGTCGCAGCGGATGAAAGTCGTGGATTCGCCTTCGGCGAGGTCGAGCACGCCCGCCTGCTTGGCGGTCACGCGCACCACGGACCACAGCACGTTGCCGCGCAGGGTGTGGGCGATGCTCTCCGAGCAGGCGCAGTCGCTCTCCTGCGGTCGGATCAGTTCACGGATCAGTTGGTCGCGGGTCTGCCGCGAGAAGTACCAGCCCATGGGAGTTCTCCTGTGAAAAAGGCCGGAGCACTCCCAGCCAGGGAAGTACCCCGGCGGGTGGCGGAATGCCGCGCAAGGCGGCGGTTGAATCAGGCAACCTTGAGGTGCCAGTCCTGGGACAACGGAGCGAAGTCGTAGCCGAGCTCGTCAAGACGGTCGCGCTGTTGACGCAGCACACGACGATCCACGGTCGCATCGAGCTTCACGGTCTCACCCAGCGGCCACAAGGCACCGAACAGCGCCGCGTCGTCTGCCTCGGCCCAGGCCGCAGCGGACACGGGAGCCAGGTCGGTGCCGAACGGCGTGGTATCGACCAGGGGATCACGCGGACTGCGCGGCTTCACCTTCGGCTTGGCCGGGGGCGATGCCGGCGCGGGCGCCTGCACTTCCTCGTCTATCGGATCGACTTCCTGCGGACTCAGCCGACGGGCCTCGTCGCGGCTCAGGGCGTCGATGTTGGACAGGGTCATCCCGCCCAGGAGGGCACGGATCTCGATGACCATGCGGCCGTTGGCGTGGTAGTTGGAGGGGCGGATCTCGACGATGACGAAATCACCGTCGTACTTGCCCTCGCGGTACTGATCGAGTTCGGCGTTCTTCACGACGAACTCGCCGATCGAGGTCGCCAGGCGGCCGACGTTGAAGTCGCCGTTCCTGCCGTGGATGGTCTTGATGGCCAGTTGGCCGGGGATGGTGATCATGAAAGTCTCCTGCGGAAGAAGAGAAGACAAGGCTCCGTGGAATGCGGCCTTGCGGATCAGAACGACTCGGCAACGGCCGATGCGGGGGCATCTGCAGCGTGGGTGACGGACCTGGAAGGCTCCGGTGCAGGGGCTTGCTGCTCGGCGGGCGCGTCGGATGTCACAGGGACTTCCGGGTCGCGCTCGTCGGTCTCGGTCGGCTTGGGTTCGGCCTTGTAGACGAGCTGGCCGTCGACCTTGATCCAGCTGACGAACAGCAGGCGGGCCTTGAGGCTCACTCCCTGCTCGCCGGCACGCTTGCCCTTGGAGTAGGTGAAGGTATCGGTCCACAGGTCGCCCAGGCGGAAGCCGATCATCACCTTCTTCTCGGCGTGGACCGCCTGGATGCAGCGGCGCACCAGATGCTGCGCTTCCGAACCCGATACGCGCGTGTCGAAACGCACGTACGAGACGTCATCGCTGGGACCATTCAAGGCTGCGATGTCGCAGGCCAGGAACGCATCGCCTTTCTTGGGCTTCACTTCGCGGATGCGATTGAGATACCCGAGGCCGGTGATGTGCAGATCGAAGTAGGACTTTTCGGTGGAAGTGGTCATGGTGAATCTCCTGGGAACAGTGAGGCGGAGACACACCCGACCCGAGGCGGGGAAGGTGTGAAACCCCCGCGTGGGTTGATGGAACAGCTTGGTGGCATCACCATCGAGAACCGATGGCCGTTCGCGCATGGATGCCGGTGCGAACTGGTGTGACCAACGCGGTCGGAACCGCGTCGCAGCCTTGAAGATCGTGGCTGCCTGGGCATGTCGCTGACGGACGTCAGCGGAACATGGCCGGAAGCGTGGCGCCGGGACGGCGCGCACGCGAGCGGCAATCGGCACTCGTGGCTGTCCCCATTGCCGGGAAAGAAGAAGCCCCCGGAGCGGGGGCAGGGATGGGCGATCAGTTGCCGCTGGGCGTGGGAGGAGCCGCCTGCAGCGGCGGATGTGTCGCGGTGGCGGACACATCGAGCTCGCCCTCGCTGTGCAGGAGGCGCGCACATACCCCCTCCTGCGGCTCGAAGAACCCGCCAAAGTCATCGCCGCCGAACTCGGCGCGGCACTTCGGCCACGAGCGCGCGATCGAGCACCGCGAACTCAGCCGTCCCATCTTGTCGACGATGACCTTGTCGGTGGTGGCGATGACTCTTCCCTCGGAAGGCTTCGGGTCGATGTGCAATCCCAGCATCGAAACCTTGGGCTGACCGTCGAAGATGTTGAACTTGAACGAAAGGACATTGGAAGGCACATGACCGACGACGAGCGCTGGCATCTGTGCCTGCATGGCTTGGGTAACCGTGGGGAGACTCCTTGTGGTAACCAAGGACTCCCGCCCGCAAGGAAGGTCTGTCCCTTGAAAGTGAGCTGGATGGACGCCGCATCCGTTTGGCGAAACAAACGACCAGCGCCCAGAACGGGGACGCATGTGCCTCGGGGGATGAAAAGACGGTGGGTTGTCAGGCTCGGCTCACCAGCCGTTGTAGTGCAGCGTGAGGTCGGCAATGACCTTGCGCCGCTCCAGGTCGAGGCCGCCGAGGTCGGACAGCCCCTCGAAGCCGCAACGCTTGAGCATCGCGCCGCCCTCGCGGGCGTTGTAGAAGCTGACCATCGCGGACAGGAACATCCGCTGGCCGCTGCTCAGGACGCCGAGGGCATCGATGAGCATCAGCAGGTTCGGGCGCAGATCCCATTTGGTGGTGGCACGCTGCAGGCCTTCGCGTGTGCCGTCGCCGAACCACTCGTGGCCGGCGATCTGTGCGCCGCGCTTCCAGGCCTCGAAGAAGGCCTGCGGTGCAGCCTCGAAGTGCGCCTGTTCCAGCGCCATCTTATCGAGCACGTCTTCGGGTAAAGACAGATTCATGAGAGAACTCCTTGAAGGGTGGGAATCAGGGGTGAGCGCGCTGTGTCCAGGCATCGGTATCCAGAGCGCGCTGTGCTGCCAGGCGAGTCGGGAAATACTCGACGGACTCCCGCGATACCGGGCCTTCGTCGCCTTGTGTGCCGATGTAGTGGCCGGCCGCGCTGCGCAGCACCTGTAGCGGTAGACGCTTGCCGGTCCAGGCCAGCGCCAGTGCACCACTGCGCACAGCGGTTGCAGAGGAAGATGCGGAAGGTTCAGACATGCCGTGCTCCTTGGTGGGTCGGAGAGCGCGCATCCCGCAGGGGATGGGGTTCCCCTCGGGTGAGTGAGAAAAGGGCATCGTCGCCAGGCCGGCGAGCGTCCGCGGTGGGCGATGCGAAGCGGACTGGATCGGTCAACGCGGCGAACCGCGCTGCAGTCTTGAAGACCGGGACTGCCAGGGGCATGCCGCTGACGACTGTCAGCAACGCATGGCGTGAGGATGGGCACCAGGCATGACTGCCGTCGCAGGGAAAACCGACTCGCGGACGGCCCGCTTTAGGCCAAGTCCGCGTCACGGGACAAGGCGAGGACCAGGGCGCCGAAGGCCACGCGGCCTTCGGCTGGAGAGGAAGGAAAACCACCTGTGGGCGGCGTCAGCGCAGGCCGTCGTCAAAGCCATCCGCTGCGTCAGCAATCGCACCCGACCCGTTTCGTGGCTGGGGCCGGAAATCTCTGGCGTGCATCCACACACAAAGGGAGCCCGTTGTTCCGCCGGCGGGCACCGGCACGGAATACCCTCGGCCCAAGGGGCCTCCTCACGGCTCGCGCGCCGGCAAGATGTCAGGAAGGCCCTCGTGGCCGAGGAAAGGCACACCGATCAAGGGAATGGCGGCGGACGCGATTCGTGGAGCAATGACCTTCTCGCCCCGTCGCCCGGCGGTGGGCAGACGGGGCGCGCACACCGTTGCAGAAGGAGACGCGCGCTTTGGAGTCCCACGCGGTGCGGGACGTTTGCCTCGCCGCCAGTGAAGTGGCCGGCGCGGCAGGGGCAAGCGAGGATCAGGACGCCTTGGAGGCAGCGCGCCGCTTGCGCGGTGCGCTGCGCCGGCCCGTGGGAGACTCGATCGGCAACGTGCCCTTGCAGTCTGGGTAGCGCGAGCAAGACCAGAATGCGCCGCCCTTTCCGGTACGCTGGCGCACTGGTGCACCGCACTGCGGGCAGGCCGGCGCCGGCGGCAGCCCGATCGAAAGCGTCGCGCCCCGATACTGGCGCACGAGCTGGGCCACCCAGGCGGATTGCTTGGCGATGAAGGTGTCCGGCGTCATCTGGCCGGCCTCGATCATGTCGAGCGCCTGCTCCCACACCGCCGTGGTGCCGGGGTCGGCGATGGCCGAGGGCACCGCGTCGACGAGCGTGAATGCCGCGTCGGAAGCACGGACGGCGCGGCCCTTCTTGACCAGATAGCCGCGATCGAGCAGGCCCTTGATCGTGCTGGCGCGCGTCGCCTCGGTGCCGATACCCGTGGTGTCCTTCAGCTTCTGCTTCAGGCGCGGGTCAATCACGAGCTTGGCGACGCCCTTCATGGCCTTGACCAGCTCGCCCTGGGTGTAGGGCTTCGGCGGCAGCGTTTTCAACACCTTCAGCTCGACATGCTCGACCCCGCAGCATGATCCGCTCGTCAGCGGCGGCAGTACCTGGCTGCGCTGCGCATCCTCGCCATCGGCATCGTCCGGCTCCGGTGTCGCCAGTACCTGGCGCCAGCCGCTCACGGCGATCTGCTTGCCCACCGCCACGAGCGGCTGCCCGTCGCAAGCGAGCTGCGCCACCGTGCGGTCGAATTCATGGTGTGGAAGAAACTGCGCGAGATAGCGCCCGCGGATGAGCCGGTAGACCGCCAGTTCTTTCTCCGACATGGCCGGGAGCTTGGCCGGCTCCAGCGTGGGGATGATGCCGTGGTGCGCCGTCACCTTGCCGTCGTTCCAGGCGCGCGAACGCTGGTTGCGGTCGAGCTGGCCGATCAAGGGCCGCAGGCTTGGGTCGGTGGCGAGCAGTGCATCGACCACTGCTGGCACTTCCGCGAGCATGCTTTCGGGCAGATAGCCCGAGTCACTGCGCGGATATGTCGTCGCCTTGTGCGTCTCGTACAGCGCCTGCGCGATGTCCAACGTCTCCTGCACATCGAGGCCAAGCTGACGCGAACACACTTCCTGCAAGGTGCCCAAGTCGAACGGCAGCGGCGGTGCCTCGCGCACACGTTCGGTGTCCACCGACACGACCTGCGCATCGCATGCCGCGCGAATGCGATCCGCGGCATGCTGCGCCACCCGCTGCTGAAGGCAGCGACCCGCTGCATCGGTGCTGCCTTCGGGCGGTATCCAGCTCGCAGTGAAGGACTGGCCGGCATGGGACAGCAGTACGTCCACGGTCCAATACGGCACGCAGACGAATCGCGCGATCTCGCGGTCCCGATCCACGACCAGCTTCAGCGTGGGCGTTTGCACGCGGCCCACCGACAGCACGCCGGGATAGCCCGCCTGGCGCCCGAGCAGGGTGAACAAGCGGCTCAGGTTCATTCCGATCAGCCAGTCGGCGCGCGACCGGGCGAGCGCAGAGAAATACAGCGGCAGGGTCTGGGCGGACGGCTTGAGCGCACCCAGAGCCTTGCGGATCGACGCATCGTTGAGCGCCGACAGCCACAGGCGCTGAATCGGCCCGCGGTAGTCGCACAGGTCGATGATCTCGCGGGCGATCATCTCGCCCTCGCGGTCGGCGTCGGTCGCAATCACCAACTCGCCCGCCTTGGCGACCAGCTGCTGCACGACCTCGAATTGCGCCGCGGTCGCCGCCTTGGGCTCGAGACGCCAGCGCTCAGGAAGAATGGGCAGTTGCTCGATGGCCCAGCGCTTGTATTGCGCGCCGTAGCCTTCGGGCGGAACCGCCTCCACCAGATGACCGATGCACCAGGTCACGACGACACCCGCGCCGCGGTAGCAGCCGTTGCCGCGTTGACCGGCACCCAGCACACGGGCGATGTCCTTGCCCTGGGAGGGTTTCTCGCACAGGAACACACGCATGAAGCCTCCTCGGAAATGTGCGACTCGTCGGTTGGGCGCCAGCTTGGCGGGGCCGGGAGATGCCGGCAGCAAGGAAGCCGACTGGTGCAGACACCGCTTTGTGATCGGCAGGCGATGCGTTGCCGCAGCGGCATGCGCGGCAGTGCAACGGCTGGCGCAACGGGGGCGTCGTTTCGGGAGGGCGGCTGGAATTCAGTGGACGACCCTGGCGCTATCCCCTGGGGATAGTTGGTGCATGACGGGCGTCTGACGGTTGCCACAGCCGCCCCTGTAGGGAATCAGCCCTTGGGCTTGCTTTCCTTTGGCGCCTTCGTCGCCTTGGTTTCCTTCGGCGGCGGTACTGCCGCCTCGGGTTCCAGCGTCCGGGGGCTGAGGGTCACGGTCTGGAGGCGGTACGGCAGGATGCCCACGCGCCGGGCCTCGACCTTGAACGTGACGCGCTCGTTCTCGTCAGCGTCCTCCCACTCGTCCTTCACGGTCCGGCCTTCCACCAGCACGCGCATGCCTTTCTGGTACAGGTCCTTCCAGTGGTCGGCGTCTCGATGCCACAGCTCCACCGGCGCCCAAAAGCCGCCGCGGTCCTCGAACTCGCCGTCCTTCTTCGGGATCGGGTTGTCGAAGTAGACGTTCAGGCGCAGCAAACGGCGCGGCTCGTCATTGCCGTTGGGGAATTCGCGATAGTCAGGCGCTGAACCGATATTGCCCTCGCCGACGAAGTGCGTGCTCATGATGACTCCTTGGGGGTGGTGAATGAAACGGTCGCGGTACGTCCGTGGACATGCCGCAGGTAAACCGCTTCGGCCTGGGCGGCCTTGCTGGCGCATTCCAGGGCTTGGCGAGCGATGCTGTGGGTCAGGCTGATCTGCATGTTCAGCGCGATGCGCTGCAACTCCATCGCGTACAGGTCGTCGATCAGCGAGGCCGGCGTCGCCGGGCGGTCGAGCAGCGACTCCCACAGCGCCACGCCCATGGAAGAACGGTCGTGGTTGCGCCAGCGCAGGAAGGTCGTCCCTGCGCCAGTAGCCTGCTGGGCCAGTTGCACGTCGAGCAGGGTGAAGGGATAGGCCCGCGCCTGCTTCAGCACACGCCGCTGCGCCAGCGCGATCAACTCGTCTCGCAGCGCCGTGCATTGGTTGGCCCAGGTCTCCAGACTTCCCTTACCTTTAAAGGGCTGTAAAAGGCCTTTTAGGTAGCCGGCATGTTCCAGACGTTGGAAGTCTGCCTGTTCCAGCGGCGCGAAGCGTCCCGGTTGGCCGGTCGGGGGCGATGCCATCATGGGCTGGCATCCTCAAACGCGGCATCGGCTGCGCGATTCGTGGAAGCTGGTGCCGCCGCATCAGCGGCCGGCGCAGCAGCCGGTGTGCCAGGCTTGCCTGTGCGGCGCGCGATGGGTGGCGCAAAGCGCGAACGACGCGTGCCTTCCAGCACGTCCTGCGGCAGCTCTCCAAACTTCTCTAGCGCCGCACGCGCCGCAGCATTCTTTGCCGCGAAATCGTCGCGCGTCGTGCCGGAGTAGCGGTACTGCTGGGCCAGCGAGAACAGGCTGCGCAGCGCATGCGCCCCATCGTTGAGCCAGCGTTCCAGCGTACTACGGTCGATCAGCGCGGTGTGGTGGGCGAGGATCAGCTTGCGCGCCAGGTCGTCGTAGTCGGCCAGCAGGTACACCGCCATGAAGCCGAGCTGGGCGTTCACGAACAGCGGCAGCTTGACCGGCTGCACGTTCATGTTCTCGCCCAGCGTCAGCGCCGGAGGCACATCGGCCAGCGCCTGGTCCACCTGCTCGCGCAGGGCCTGCAAGCTGGCCTTGGTCTGCGTCAGCTTGTCCTCGATGCGCAACATCCACCAATCCGAGTACGGGTCGTCCTGCTCGGCGCCGCGTTTCATCTTGTTCATCACGCTGATGTAGCCGTTGAGGCCGATGATTCCGGGCCGGCCCTCGGCCGGCGCTCGGCCGTGCCAGATGCGCGAAGCGTGATGCGTATGCAGCGTCAGCGACATCGCGCTGCGCAGCGATCCGAGATTCAGTTGCAGGGGTTCGTTGGCCATGGGTGACGACTCGCGGTAAGGGAGCGAGTCGCCAGCATTGGCATCGGCCAGAAGGCCGTCAGTCAACAAACCGCAGCCCATATGTGCCCGGTTTGTTCGCTGCCGGAAGGCTGGCTGTACCGGCTATCCCCTGGGGATAGCCTGTGAGATGACAGCAGGACGGGGGAAGCCGCCGATGCGGCACCATGACCTCGACTGGTCAGTGGGTGCGAGCCCTGTACCAGGCGGCCGCCGCCCGTCCACGTCACGGTAGCGCAGTTCGAAGAGGCGCGACTCGTGCAGCACCTGCCGCCAACTGGCGCAGCCGTACCTGGCAGGTTGCTGGTCGGGATACCGTTGCGTGATCCGTCGTCCCGCGCTGGCAACGGGTGCCCAGCCTTCCACGGCCAGCTCGACCGAGGCCTCGCGCAGGGCGCGGACGATGCCTGCTGCCGGCCAATCCACCGAGCCATCCGGGGTGATGCCATGGATCACCAGGTCACGGAAGGCGTCGGACTGCACGAACTCGGCAGCCAGGCGCCTGGCCTGGTCCATGTGTTCGGCCCAGCCCCGGAGGCGCTCGAAGTGCTGGTCGATGCGAGCGTAGGCGGCAGCCAGCGCCTCGTGCGCTTCACGACATCCGTCCGAGCTCCACAGGTCGTGCTGGTCGATGAAGTGGTGCACCAGATTATTGCGCAGCGACATCAATTCCCACAGGCCGTCCTGGGTCTGGGCATAGTCTTCCGCGGATAGGCTCAGGTGCATCCGCATGCTGAACGAGGTGACTTCTGCCGGGGCCTTGCCCAAGGCATCGGCGGATGTGTCGGCTCCATCGGTGACGACATACGATCCCAGGAACTGGCCCACCAGGGCGCCGAGCGTCTTGCCAGCGGCATCGGCAATGCGCGCCGCGCGGATCGACTCCAGTGCGTGGGCCGGCCCCGTGAGATCGTGGTACGCCACGATGGCCTTGATCAGGCGCTCGTACTGCTGGAGGCGGAGCATGCAGCGGCCGAGCAAGCGCTGGATTTCATGCTGGTGGTCTTGCAGATCGCCGTCGGCCAACTCGCTCATGAACCGAAGTCGTCCCGGAATCGGTCGATCTGGTGCATCCGCTCGTGCAGGATGGTCACGATGCCGATGTCGCCATTGGAGAGCCGGCGCCAGTAGACGAAGTGCCGTTCGTAGCGGAAGAAGTAGCCTTCGATGCCGAACTCGGCGGGAATGGGCCTGGACGATGTCCGGTGCGTCTGGATGCCGTCGAAGGCCTCGAACAGGCCGGTGATGTAGCGGTCGGCGTGTTCGGTGCCCCAGCGATCGCGCGTGTAGCGGTAGATCTGGTCGAGCCGCCAGGACGCCGCCTCCTGGACCAGGACCTTGGCCACGCAGTCAGCCTCGGTTGCGCGCGATCACGTCGGCGGCAGTCAGGGGACGGTACGAGGTCTCCGGGGCGGCAAAGGCATGGGCCAGCTCGGCCTTCAGCCGGTCGAAGGCTTCCTGCTCCTTGCGTTGCTTGTCGCGGCGGATCAGGTCGCGCATGTACTCGCTGACGTTCTCGTAGTCGCCGTGCTCGCCCACGTTGGCGGCGACGAAATCGCTGAGCGGTCCGCTGAGGCGAACCGTCATGGTCGTGGTCGTTGTCCGGGACATGGCTGGCTCCTGTTGCCGTTATCGTATTCAATATATTCAAAAACGAATACGCAGACAAGCATCCGGCCGGCAGCCGCTTCTGTGGCCGGTGCGTGTCGATCGGAAGGCTTCTTGTTGCAACCATCCCCTGGGGATCGCGCGATGTGCCGCCGTCATGGCTGCTCCAGCATCGAGCGCAGGCGCGTGATGTGAGCTTGTGCAACCTCCGGACCGGCGGCCTTTGGCACAGCGGATGCCGGACCGGACATGGCGCGGGCATTGTCTTGCCGGGCCCACGCACGGAATTCCCCGCGGATCGCCTTCTGGATGATGCCAAATAGATAGCCGGCGGGATTGCGCACCGTATTGCCGCCACAGCGTGCTGCCCACTCGTCGAGCACGGCTTGCCGCTGCGCCTCGTCCACCTGCTGCAGCGCCACCAGCGCGCCGGCCTGCTGCTCGTCCTTCAAGCGCAGGAAGCGCTCGGGCAGCCGCAGGTTCTGCAAGGCCCTCGCGCGCGGTACTGTACGTACTTCATTTATACGATCATTACGTACTGTACGGTCCTCCTTCGGAATCCGAAGAGAGCCGTCTGGCGCGGGTTTCGGCCCTCCTTCGGATTCCGAAGACGGGCGCGCGCCATTCCGAAGCAGGGCTTCATGGCCTTCTTCGGATTCGTGGTCCGCACCCTCCTGTGGATAACCTGGCGTCTTCCAGCCAGGCCGCGCCATGCGCTGCGCCAGCACTTGCAGGCGGGTCGGCAGCGTGCGCCCGCTGAGCAGCGGGTCTTCGGCGATCTCCCGCAGCGTGTTCATGCCCACGACCTGCACCGCCTTCGCCGCGTGCGTGAGCGCCAGGCTCACCAGGCCCAGGTAGTCCGGGTCGAGTTGCATCGCCTCGAAGGGTGACAGCGGTTCGTCGTGCAGCACGTAGAGGTTGCCTTGGATACGGCCGGTCTTGGGGTCGCGCCGCCGCCGCACGAGACTGAGCCAGCGCGTCAGCCGCAGCAGCGTCAAGGCGCGCGCCACGGTCTCGTGCGAGGCTTGCGCCGCACAGGGCATGGACGCCAGATATGGGCGGAGCTGGTCGTAGCTGGGAAAGGCGGTCACGCCGTCGTCATTGAGCTGCAGGCGGAACACCTGCCAGGCATTGCGCTCCAGCGGCGTCAGGCGCCGGTCGAGGAACAACGCGCGCGGCACGTTCTCGTGCCGATTGCCGCTGTAGAGAAAGCTGTCCTGGCACGGCGACGTGCCCTGCGTCGGTTCCTTCGGCTCAAGGTGCCTCAGCGCCTCGTCGAACAACGCCGACAGTGCAATGGGGCCTTCGCGCCGTGGTGCGCCCCCGGTGGTCATGGCCTACACCAGCCCCTGGTCGACCCAGTCCCGTATCGCCGACCAGATCACCGACATGGGCAGGGTCATGGCCTCGGCCAGGTCCATGGTCAGCGCCAGCATCGCCATATCGTCATTCAGCACGATCTGCCGCTCCTTGAGGCCGGCCTTCCAGCGTTCCCACAAGGCCGCGTCCTGCGCCTCGTCGAGCACCGGATGCCGGCCCTTGCGCTTGGGCAGCCCGAGGATGTCGCGGCGCAGCGCCACCTCCTGATGCGTGAGGCCATAGAATTTGCTGACCATCTCCGTGCTCGCCCCCAGGCGCAGCATGCGGTCCACCGTGGCGATCTCCCGCTCCACGTCGTGCACCTGGCTCAGCAGCCGCTTCAACACTTCCCGGTTCACCGACACCGAACACCACGACACCGTGGCATTCACCAGCATGCTCACGAGTTCGGGGTGTTTCAGGGCATCCAGCTCCTCCTCGCCGAAGCCCATGGCCTTGCAGCGGCGCAACTGGCCATTGCGCAGGTCATGCAGGGCCTGCGCGATCACGGCCTGGTTGAGCGGGTGCGGTGCCGACATACGGAAGCCTCCTGCGCGCTCAGGACTCGTGGTCCGAGCCGCCGGTGTCCAGATCCAGCAGCCGGCGCGCCAGGCGCAGCAGACGGAAAAGCTTCACCAGCCCGGAATCACTCAGGCGCATGGCCATGCCGCCGTGACCATGCAGCAGCGGCCCAAGTTCATCGGGTAGCCGCGCGCGATCCAGCTCAGCCGCAGATGCCGGTGCCGCGCTCAGTGCGTCCAGCAGGGTCAGCACCGCGCGAGCAAAAGCCGGCAGTACGTTCGCCTGGCCCAGGGCCGGCGCTACGCAGATGAAGCCGATGCCGCCGTCGCTGACTTCGATGTGATCGGCTACCGCCGCTTCCCCGGCGATTTCGCGCGCGAACTGCGCGATGTGCGCGCGCAGGCGATCCGGCACGTCCAGCCCCGGCTCGACGTACCAAACGTCCGAGATGGGGTAGAGCCCGCCGGCCTGCACGGGGATCGCCCGCAGCGCATCGGCCTCGAAGTCTGGCAGCTTGTCGCCGAGCTGGTCCGCGACCATCCGCTGGATGGACTGCAGGCGCTCGGTGGTCGGTGCCGGTGTCACGATGTGTCCTTGCAGGCGCTCGTCGCGTTGCCCGTGCTGTTCCTCCGGCGTTTCGGGCGATGCAGGCGGTGTCGCTGCTGGCGCCGGATGCGCGACCGGCGTGGTGTCGCGCGGCACAGACGAGGCGGATGGCTGCTGAGCCGCGGAGACAGCCGGGGAAGGGGTAGCAGGCAGGTCAGGCGCTGCCGGTGGCGTCGGCACCGCCGGTTCGCTGCTCAGCGCACGCTGGCGGCTTTCGCTGTCGTTGATCTCCAGCGCCAGTGTGTCGTAGTCCGCCTCCAGCAGCTCGGCCATCTGCCCCACCAGCTCGTCCTGCACCCGCTGCGGCGAGAAGTCGTCGGGCCGTGTGTCGAACTGCGTCAGCACGTCCTGAAACAAGGTGGCGAAGTCCACGGCCACGGTGCGGCCGAGCGCACGCCGTTCCCAGGTGCGCTCGCACGCCTTGCGCAGCACCGCGAGCCGCTCCACCTGATGCCGGCCCAGCCCGCCGTAGAGCAGCGTCGGGATCGCCGGCAGCAGATAGCGCACTGCATCGTTCATGCGGCTGATGTGTGACTGCGGCACCGGATAGCCGTCGGCAGCCAGCCGCCGCGCCAGTTCGCTCTGCGACAGCGCCTGGCCAAATTCCTGCTCGTAGAACTCGCGCGCCTTCTCGATACCCAAGGCCCGCTCGATGAAGGTCAGCCCGCCGCGCAGCTCGTTCTCGGCCAGATGCCCGGTCAGCGCCACGATCTCACCGCGCGCCGGCCACGGGCGGAACAGGCATGCAATGCGGAAGAAGCGTTCCTCCTTGGTCTCGCTCCACAACTCGCGCAGGATCGCCAGCCGCGTGTTGCCGCCGTTGCGAATGATGTAGTGGGCCTCGCCCGGCCTGCGCGTGATCGCGGGGGGCGCGTCCAGCCCGCGTTCGCGGATGGACGCCTTGATCTCCGCATAGGCCGGGTTGCGCGTCACGCGCGGGTCGTGGTCGTAGGGCCGCAACTGATCCAGCGTCACCACCATCGGCGTGTCGGCGATGGGGTCGCTCAAGGTCGCGGCCGAAGGGCCGCTGCGCTCGAAGCTGGTGGCCAGCAGCTTGGCAGCCATGTCCTGCGGCGTCAGCTCAGCCATGGCCGTTCTCCTGCACTTCCCGGTCGGCGCGGCGAAGCTGCGCACGGGCGTTGCGGTCGGCACGGTGGTCGCTCGCAGTCGAGCTGGTGTAGATCGACGCGCAGCCTGCTTTCGTGAATTTCAGGTGCCCACCGGACGTGCGCACCACGCGCCAGCCTTCGCCCAGCGCGAACTCGATCAGCGCGCGCAGCCGTTCACGGCCGCGCGCCAGTTCATGCGCGTTCGCCATGGCCGCCCCCTCCCGCATTGGCCCGGCCGGTGACCAGCGCGAAGCGCTCCCGCCACGCGGGGAACAGCTCACCGGCCAGCGTGCGCATGGTGTCCAGCGCCGCGGGCGCCGTACGCCCCGCCGGCTGCCGGTACTCCACCCGATGCACCGGCAATCCTCGTGTCGCAGCGCGCGGATAGGCTTCGATGGCCGGCACGTCGGTGCCCAACACCTGCACGCCGGCCTGCTCCTGGAACACCTGTCGCAGCGCCTGCTGGACCAGCCGCGCGTTCGACGACACCGGATGCACACGGTTGATGAGCAGGCGCAGCGGCGGTGGCTCGATGCCGAGGTGCCGATACGGCGCGATGTCCTCGATCAGCTGCAGCGTGCCGCGCCGTAGCTCGCGCGCCCCGAGAATCTCCGGCGTCACCGGCGACAGCGCCAGGTCGGACGCCAGCACCGCCATCTCCAGCAGCACGCTGCGTGCGCCCTGGGTGTCGATCAGCAGCAGGTCGTAGTGCTCGCGGAAGACCGGCAACAGGTTGCGCAGCCGCAGGCGCCCGTCGGGCGCGTGCAGCAGCAGTGTGTTCAGTTCGCCGCGCTCGTCGTTGGAGAGCACCAGGTCCAGGCCTACGATCGCGGTGCGCGACACCAGTTGCTCGTTGCGCCGCTCGTTGAAGGCGAGCATCTCGTAGATGCCGCCGGGCGCGTGCACGTCAAGCGTGAAGTAGCTCGACAGCGTGGGCTGCACGTCCAGGTCCAGCAGCAGCACGCGCAGCCCGGCATCGGCAATGAAGCCGCCCAGGTTGGCCGCCGTCGTGGTCTTGCCCACGCCGCCCTTGGTCGAAATGATGGACACCACCTGCATGGGCTTCTCCTCGTCGAATGGCATGAACCGAGAAGAAGCGTCAGGCGCGTTCCCTGAGGCGATCGACGATCCACTGTTCGATCTCCACTGAGTCCCAGCCCACCGCGCGCACGCCCAGACGCAGTGCCTTGGGGAACTTGCCTTCCTTCATCAGGCTGTAGATGTGCGCGCGCTTGAAGCCGGTCCTGGCCTCGACCTCGGCGCGGCGCAGGATGCGGTGTTCGGTCGGTGCTGCCGTGGCGGCGGTCTGCGAAGACATGAGGGTCACTCCTTAACGCTCGGCGGCGCTGATTGGCGTGACTCGAATTAAGAACGCCCGCGTTGAAGAAGGACACCGCAAATGCGGTATCCACGACCGCAGATACAGGTTGGCATCGCTCAGGAATTGGTGCTCTGCAGCCTGCGCCGAGCCAGTGCGAACTTGGCCTGCAGGGTGCGCTCGGTGATACCCATCGCGTTGCTGTGGTGCGCCACCATTGCGCTGATGATGGCCTCCTGAGTCAGGAAGCTGGAATACGGCATTCCGCTAGGCGACTTGCCCAGCAGCAGCGTCAGCAACCCGCCAATGATGTTCAGGTAGGTCGTTTCGCTGCGCGGCCCCGGCGCATTCGCACGCTCCGCGTCGGCCGCGCAGGCGGCGTGCGTTTTCAGCAGCGCCTCGTGCTCGGCGCGCAGCGACTCGTACACGCTCAAGTGTTCCGCCAGCCGTGCCTTGATCGCTTCCCGCTCGACCAGCAATGTGCCCACTGTGTCCAGGCTGATCGCCGGGTGAAGCGCACGCTCGATCTCATCGAACAGAAACGCCGGTTTCTCGCCGGGGTAGTAGTGCGCCATCCAGGCTTTCAGATCGACGTGCCGCACGGTCAGCGACGAGTCGTCCATCGCCAGACCCAGCGTGTCCCGCCCCAGGCCATCCTTGCCATACGGCATTTCGCCGTGGGCCAGCGCATCGAAGATTCTTTCGGCATTCAACCGCAGCATCGGCCAGCGCGGAAACTCCGTTACCTCCGGCAGAGGCCGCTGTTTCAAGGTCGCCAGGATGCGCTGTTCGAAGCGCAGCAACCCACTCCAGCGGATTGCCGCCTCGATCGGGCGGTAGTAGATCTTGGCGCCATCGGCCAGGCTGCTCGACTTCGGCATACCGCGCGCCTCCATTCGTCATCGCATCGAGTCCATGCACGCGCACCCGCCATACAGGCGGCGTGCGTGGCTGTCCAGGAATCTCCGGGCGAAACGAGCAGGCGGCGAAACGGCGAATACCGTGACCTCGGTTTCGTCGCGAGATGTGCGCCTTGTCGCGCAAGGCGCCAGCACTCACAACGCGTAAGCGGTGAAACGTGCTGTCACCAGCGTCATTCGCGGGCACCATGCCCGACCCGGATAAACCAGGCCGAAGTCTTTGCATGGGAAAAGGCCCAGTAAAGCGCGATCAGCTCAACACGCCAGAGCCGATGCACATACGGAAAGCACTGTTGCGCCCCGGGTCTTCGCTGTGACGCGCCGCGGGGGCATGCGGATTCCATCGCAGGATGCCGACCGCAAGTGCGAGCAACGCCTGAGTGCAGCGCTTCAATGGAATTCCACTGTGGAAAAACAGGTCTGGCGCTTTGACCAAAATGGAATCGGCCAACCCGCCTGAATCAACCTCATGCGAGGCGTCGCGCATCCAGCGGCATCTGACCCACACGCTGCGCACGCTCGATGAAGTGGCGCAGCGGCTCCGCCATCGCGCCCTCGGGATGTAGCAGGTAGGTCGTCAGCACTGCCGAGTCTTCATCCAGCGGCCGGACGATCACCTCTGCCTGCCGGCATGCCGCCACGTGCGCTGTGTTGGAAAATCCCACACCATAGCCGGCCGCCACCAGGGCCAGCATCAACGAGTGGGTCGTCACGTACTCGGCCACCACCGGCGGTGTCTCCACGCGGCGCAGCAGCCGCTCGCATTGCCGGCTGCACTCCTCACATACCTGCGGGCGGCACAGCACCAGCGGGTAGCCCACCACCTCTTCCAGTGGCACCCGCTTGTGCGCCAGCAAGGGGTGCCGCGCGGGTATGGCCACTACCAGCGGGTCTTGCCACACAGGGGTGGCGACCACCCCGGTCACCATCTCGCCGGCCATCGCAAGGATGGCGTCGTACATGCCGTCGCTCAATCCGTCTACCGCCTGCGACAGCGGTGCTTCGAACAGCCGGATGCCGAGTTCCGGCGCCTCCTCCCGGCACAGCGCAAGCAGTGCCGACAGCCGGACCCGCCCGATGCAGCCGGCCAAGGCGATGCGCAAGGTGCCCCACTGTCCCGCCGCTACCACTCGCGCCTTGGTCTGGGCTTGCTCAACGGCCAGCAGCACGCGCCGGCACTCGCCGAGGAACACCTGCCCGGCCGGGGTCAGGCGCAGGCCGCGCTGCATGCGGTCCAGTAGCGTCACCCCCAGGGCTGCCTCCAGTTGGCGAATCGTGCGCGACAGAGGCGACTGCTCCACATGCAGCCGCCGCGCCGCCCGGCCGAAGTGCAACTCCTCGCCTACGGCGATGAAACAGCGAAGATGTCGTAAGTTCATGTCCTTCCCCAGAAAGTGGAGTCCATTCCTCTGTCCGTAGGGAATCGCATGAGTGCTTCCCGGGGGCGATGTCGATCACAGAGGCTTTCCAGTTGCCCGCGTCCGGCCTTGTTCAGTCGCTGGAGATACGGTGAGCATCCAAGCAGGGCCGTTCTTCAATCGGTGTTGCGATACCACACAACACCGCGCACAATCAATAAGCAGGATTAGTATCTGTGTCTGAATGGAGGGAAGCAGATCGAGCGCGATGTGGCGATCCACCCGTCAACATTCATGGCAGCGTGCAACGAGGAACACATGGGCGACGAGCAGCTCGCACAGCGGCTGCAGGTATACGCGCCGCGTCGGCCGCGGCCCGGGGATTTCATCGGGGGCGACCGTTTGGTAGGCCTACCAGCGCGTTGCTCAGATGTTGGCCGCTGCGGAGAATTTCGGCTGTGGAAACTGGGCTCGTGACCGCCCCGGCAGCGATCACAGTGAGCCGGAAGACCTCAATGAAACTGCATCGGCACGTCCACCCTGACGTCGGCTTGACGTCGTCGGTTTCGCCGAACCCAAGCTGCAGCATAAGTGAGCGACTGCGGTGTGCCCAACGCCCCAGCAGGCATGAGGCTTTGGCGCGATGCCACGGAAGATGGGCAGATGGGGCGCGGATGGCAGTGCTGGCGGCTGGGAAGCCGGACCAGGAGAGGTAAAAAGGGAGGTAGCATTCTTGGAGTTCAGATTGCTGCGTTACTTTGTCGCAGTTGCGGAAGAACTGCATCTGGCCCGTGCGGCCGAACGTCTCGGCGTCGAGCAATCGCCCGTGTCACGCGCGATGCGCGATCTGGAAAACCAGCTTGGCGTAAAGTTATTCGATCGGAGTACACGCCAGACGCGGCTGACATGGGCCGGTCAGGTCTTCCTCGGCGAGTGCCGGCGCGTGCAGGCCAGCGTGGAGCAGGCAATCAAGAGTGCCAAGGCCGCGGCGCAGGGCTACCAAGGCCATCTGCGCATCGCAATCTGCGACAGCTTGGCGCAGCCACGCATCGCCACCCTGCTGGCACGCAGTCGCGAGGATGAACCCGAGCTGGAGATTCGCGTCTTCGAACTGCCATTCGCGCAGCAACTCAAGATGCTGCACAACGATCTGCTGGACATCGGCTTTGCGTTGTCAAACGCGGTACACGATGGCTTGGTCGCCGAGCCGATATGGACCGATCCGCTGTCGGTGATCCTGCCCGCACGCCATCCCTTGCTGGCACACGTGCAGGTGCCGCTGGGCGAAGCCTTGAAGTTCCCGCTGGTTCTGTGCCATCCCGAATCGGGATCGGGCTGCCGCCATCAGATTCAAGCGATGCTGGAAGACACAGGTACACCCCTCAAGCTGGTCGATGAAGTGGCCAGCCTGGGCGTGATGTTGACCCTGGTTGGCGCTGGCTACGGCATCGGCTTCGCCATCGCCTCCCAGGTGCAGACGCTACAGCGTCCGGACATCTCCATTCGTCCTCTGGCCGGCATACCGCCGATGCTCTCTACCTACCTGCTGCGCCGCCAGGGCGAACCCTCGGAACCCATGAAGCGGTTCATGGAGCGGGTAATGGCAATGACTGCACGGTCGGAGGATTGAGCCCCGTTTTCGTGAAGGTCGCAGGCGCCAGCGAGGCAAGTGCAGGACGTGCTACAACGGTAGACGGCTAGTGTACCGTTCTGTTCTTGAGGGAAGTTGGATGAAATCCATCACTCCAACACTCTACGAGGACGAAGAGTGGAGAGTGCAAGTGCGAGTTGCCCCCCCTCCGTGCCAAGCTCCCCTGAGACCGCTCTTGCTCTGAATCATCTGTAGCATTCCCCATCAGAGAGGCGGTAGGAGAAGCGAAGTGCCCAAGCCGTCCGTTGTGAAGCCTGAAGGTTCCGAAGTGATCGCCGATGAGGTTCTGGATGGCCGTCGGCGTCGAACATTCTCGGTGCAGTTCAAGCGCCGAATACTGGAGCAAGCCACTGCCTGCGAGAATCACGGCGAGATCGCCGTGCTGCTGCGCAAGCATGGCCTGTACAGCTCCCACCTTGCCCAGTGGCGTGCGCAGTTCAGCGAGGGTGGAAATGCCGCCTTGGCTGCGAAGCCCGCCGGCCGCAAGCCCAGGCAGAACATCAAGGATCAGCGGATTGCCGAACTCGAACGGCAGCTTGCCAAGCTGACCAGCCGGCTGGATCTGTCCGAGAAGCTGGTTGCACTCCAAAAAAAAGCGCAGGAACTGTTCGCAGCCCTGGCGTCAGCGGAGACGACCCGGTGACCGCGCTGCTTGTACAACGCGACCCGATGATCTCGCTAACCCGCGCTTGCTCGGCACTCGGCGTTTCCCGGGCCACGATGCATCGCAGGAAACAGCCCCCGGCGGTCAAGCAACCGCGAGCCAAGCCGACATCGGCGCGCGCGTTGAGCCAGGCCCAGCGCAGTGAGGTGATGGCGGTCCTGCACAGCCCCGAGTTCGTCGACCAGCCGCCGCGCGAGGTCTACGGAACCCTGCTCGCGAACGACACTTATCTGTGCTCGGTCAGGACCATGTACCGCCTGCTCACCAACCTCGGAGAAAGCCGGGAACGCCGCGACCAGCGGGCGCCTGTGCACCATGCGGTGCCGCGCCTGTCCGCCACTGCCCCCGACCAGGTGTGGACCTGGGACATCACCAAGCTGGCCACCCTGACCACCGGTGTGTTCCTCAATCTGTACGTGATCCTCGACCTGTTCAGTCGTTGCATCGTCGGCTGGATGGTGGCCAGACGCGAAACCAGCGCACTGGCCCAGCAACTGATCGTCCGCAGCATCGAGCACGCCGGCATCGGCGCTGGCCAGCTCACCCTGCACAATGATCGCGGGGCGCCGATGACTGCGCACACGTTCGACGCGATGCTGACCACGCTCGGCATCGAGGCTTCTCGCAGCCGGCCACGGGTGAGCAACGACAACGCGTTCAGCGAGAGTGGTTTCAAGACACTGAAGTACCAGCCGGACTTCCCCGGGCGCTTCCACGACGCCGAGCACGTCCGATCCTGGATGCGCCAGTTCACGCCCTGGTACAACGAGCAGCACCGCCACGAAGGCCTCAACGGATTCACTCCCAACGAGGTGTACAGCGGTCGCCACGTCGAGCTCTCGGTAGAGCGTCAAGCCACCCTGGACGCCGCTTACGCGCGCCATCCCGAGCGCTGGATCAGCAGACCACCGCTGCTGCCGAAGCCGCCGACCATCGTCACGATAAATCCAGCACCGCCACTACCATCCGCCGCACCACCCGCACTGCAAAACGAAGTCGTCCCCGTCGAATCCAGCGTCGTCAGCTACACCAACTCACACAGAACCAACCGTACATAGATTTCTGAAATTTACGGTCTCAAAGTCCTTGACACGTTCCGCCTCCCGTATTCGAGAACATCAATTTCAGTCTGGAGCAGGGCGAGTTCGTCTGCGTGATTGGCCACTCCGGCTGCGGCAAGAGCACCATCCTCAATGTGCTCGCCGGCCTGGAGGAGCCGAGCAGCGGCGGAGTCATCATGGCTGGCAAAGAAACCGCCGGGCCGAGCCTGGACCGTGGCGTGGTGTTCCAAGGGCACGTTCTGATGCCTTGGTTGACGGTCGAGCAGAACATTGCCTTTGCCGTGAAGTCCCGGCACCCGTCCTGGTCGCGCCAGCAGATTGCCCAGCATGGCGCACGCTTCATCGAAATGGTCGGCCTGACCGGCGCTGCGCAAAAGAAGCCGGCGGAGCTGTCCGGCGGCATGAAGCAGCGCGTCGGCATCGCCCGGGCCTTCGCCGTCGAGCCGAAGATGCTGCTGATGGACGAGCCGTTTGGCGCGCTCGATGCGCTGACCCGCGGGGTGATCCAGGATGAACTCGTGAAGATCTGCGCCGCGACCCGGCAAACGGTGTTCATGGTCACTCACGACGTCGACGAGGCCATCCTCTTGGCGGACAAGGTGATGCTCATGAGCAACGGGCCAAAGGCGCGGATCGCCGAAATCATGATCAACACGCTGCCCCGCGAGCGGACCCGCGAAACCATCCATCACGACCCGCAGTTCTACCGGATCCGCAACCACCTCGTGGACTTTCTGGTGCGTCGCTCGAAGACCATCCAGCAAGGTGGCGAAGGTGTGCTTGGTGACCAGCCGCTGATCGTCCGCCCGGGCCTTGATGAAACCGACCCACCTCCCCCAGATCCGCAAACGCAGCAACCGCTGCGCCGCATTCACGCTGTATGAACCTACCTACTGAAGGAATCGATCGATGATTACCGACCGCGCACAAGTCACCCAGATGATCATCTCCGCCAAGGTCACCAAGGGCATCAAATGGAGCCAGGCCGCCGAGGCCATCGGCAAAAGCAAGGAGTGGACTACAGCCGGCTTGCTGGGGCAGATGGCCTTCGACAAGGGCCAGGCCGAAACCCTCGGCAAGCTGTTCGGCCTCACCGACGAGGCGGTGGCGTGGCTACAGATCGTACCGTACAAGGGCTCACTGCCTACCGCCGTGCCAACCGATCCGCTGATCTACCGCTGGTACGAGATCGTCAATGTCTATGGCAGCACTATCAAGGAGCTGATTCACGAGGAATTTGGCGACGGCATCATGAGCGCCATCGACTTCTCCATGGACATCCAGCGCCAGCCGGACCCGAAAGGCGATCGCGTGAACGTGGTGCTGTCGGGCAAGTTCCTGCCTTACAAGAGCTACTGACCAGCCCGGCCCTGCTTTCCGGTTTCAGGCTCGACACGCCGCAGTCACTGGCTGCGGCTCCGAGCCGGCGAGCCCTCCTAGTGTACCGTTCTGTTCTTGAGGGAACTTGGATGAAATCCATCACTCCAACACTCTACGAGGACGAAGAATGGAGAGTGCAAGTGCGAGTTGCCCCTGAGATTGTGCTGAGCGACGAGGAACGAGCCGAGTTGACGAGACTGGTTCGCTCCAAGCTCACGAGCGTGAGGCTGGCGCAGCGCGCCCGCATGGTGCTGCTGGCTGCGGACGGCGCGCAGAACAAGGAGATCGCCGAGCAAGTAGGGGTGGGGCGCGTACAGGTCTCGCGGTATGCGCAGTCGCGGATGGCCGGGATCGAGCGCGACTTGCCGCGCGGAGCGCCGCCGGCCAAGGTCGACGCGGCGCGGCTGGTGGAGTTGACCACGCAGAGCCAGCCGGCGGCGGCCACGCACTGGAGTACGCGCAAGATGGCCGCCGAGCTGGGCGTGAGCCCCAGCACCGTGATGCGGCATTGGCACGCCCACGGTTTGAAGCCGCACCTTGTGCGCAGCTTCAAGGTCTCGCGCGACCGGCAGTTCGTCGAGAAGCTCGAAGACATCGTCGGCCTGTACCTGTCGCCGCCCGAGCATGCGCTGGTGCTGTGCTGCGACGAGAAGAGCCAGGTGCAGGCGTTGGACCGCACCCAGCCCGGGTTGCCGCTGAAGAAGGGCCGCGCGCAGACGATGACGCACGACTACAAGCGCAATGGCACGACCACGCTGTTTGCTGCGCTCAACGTGCTCGACGGGCAGGTCATTGGCCAGTGCCAGCCGCGCCACACCCACGTCGAATGGCTGAAGTTCCTGCGCCAGATCGACCGCCAGATCGACCGCCAGACGCCCAAGGACAAGACGCTGCATCTGATCGCCGACAACTACGCCACCCACAAGCATCCCAATGCCCAGAAGTGGCTGGCCAAGCACCCGCGCTTCACCATGCACTTCACGCCTACCTCCGCCTCGTGGCTGAACATGGTTGAGCGCTTCTTCCGCGACATCACCACCGAGCGGCTGCGCCGCGGGGTGTTCACCAGCGTGCCCGAACTGACCGCCGCCATCGACGAGTACCTCGCGCATCACAACACCAAACCCAAGCCGTTCATCTGGACCAGAAGCGCCCGCGACATCCTGCAGAAGGTGATCCGCGCCAATCAGCGCTTAAGTTTCAAATAGAATGGAACACTATGCTAGCAGCAGCGGTGCGGGATCGTGGCGAAATCGCGATCCCCGCGCATCTGTCAGGACACCAAGCGCGCGCGGCGGGCGAATCTCGCCTGAGGGTCTGACAAGGAATTGTCGCGGCGAAGCAGGTAAGCCATCACGATCGTTGGTGCGCCGGCCAGCGGCCGCACGGCGATGCCTCGGCGCAGGTAGCTCGCCAGTCTTGCGGCCGGCGCAATGGCGATTCCGTACCCGGCGGCAACCAGCGTCATCGCCACGTCGAATGTCTCCACCGTTTGCTCCCGCTCCTGCAGCCCGTTCTCGAACACGCGCTGCACGGTCATGCGCCATGGTTCATCGGCCGTCGACTGCGCGCAGATCAAGGGCTGCCTGAGTACTTCCTCGCACGGCACTTCACGATAGGCCAGCAGGTGGGAGCGCTTGGCCACGGCGACCGCCAGCGTGTCATGCCACAGCGGCTCGCATACCCAGCCAGGCCACTGCCGGGCAACCGCAGACAAGGCGAAGTCGAAGCCGTCGCCCGGCAGCTCCGCGCTTCGAACTTGATCTGTCCATCCGGCCAGGACGGCATGAGTCTCCGGCTCTTCGGCGCGCTGCAGGGCGAGCACGTCGGCGAGCTGGGGAGGCACCCATTCGCCGAGGATGGCCATGCGAATTTCGGCAGTGATGTCACTCGATTCCACGTCCAGCTTCCCCAGGCAGTGAACTCGCGGCAGCTGCTCTCGGACCGTTTAATGAGTTAAGTTTAACGTGGTTTAGATCGTGCCTGCGTTCGACGCTCTTGGCAATGCCAAAGCGTTCGATCCAAAGGGGCCGCCCCACGGGCACCACGACCTACGAAGCGGAACCAGCCATCGCGTTTGGGGCTGCCGTGCGGGAAGAAAGAACCAACCAAGGCATCGCTCAGGAAACGCTGGCCCACATGGCCGGCATCGAACGGTCGCACATGGGCAAGATCGAGCGGGGCGAGCATGTCCCCACGCTCCCCCTCATCCTTAAGATTGCCCGTGCGCTGAAATGCAGTTCCGCCCACTTGATGACAATGACCGAAGCCAGGCTGGCAAAGTCGGCCCCATCCGCGGATTGAAGCCGGCTCGCATAGCGGTCGCATGCCTACGCCTGATCGTCGTCCTTTCCCCCAAGGGCTGAATCTTCGCGCCTTGCGGCCTCGTCGAGGAGCCGCAGGTATGGGTTGTCTGGCGGCGTCTCCTGGAACAGCGCATCCGGGCTGGCGAGCAGGTAGCCATGCAGCCGGCGCGACTTGCGTGGCCCCGTGACTTCGCAGGTCCAGATGTTCAGCCCGCTGGGCTGCTTGCGGTGCTGTCCCAGCTTCTCGAAGCGCTTCTGTACCCACTGCCACCCCTCCAGCTTCTCCTGCTTGGCCAGCGCGGCGACTTGAAGATGCTCCTGCGCGTAGCGCTGGAACACGCCGGGACTGACGAGGTAGGTCGTACCGGCGACGGTATGCACCAGGGCCTTGGCGTCGTTGATGATGAGCTTGCGCGTCTGGATGCTCTGACGCAGCCAGGCCATGAAGTGCGTCCCGGACGGCTCCGCGCGATCCTGGGTAGGCGCGAGGTTCGTCTGTGGCGGGGGCACGGCCGAAGGGGTAGGCTCGGGCTCGGCGGCAGGGCAACTCGGGATCTCCGGTGCTGTGGGTGGAGCGGTGTCGCCCAGCAGGTCGAGCAGCGCGGCCACGCCGGTGTCTGTGGCTGTGGATGCGATCGGCGCCGTGCGCGCGGGTGCAGCTTCGATGCCTTCCACGCGCGGCCCATCGGCCACCGCCGGCGCCTGCGGCTCCGCTTGTTCCTCTTCGACCTGCACTCGGCCTGCGAACGGCGCCGGCCGGTCGGTGGCATCCCAGATCATCGCCGGCGAGAGTTTCAGGAAGGTGAAGGCGTGCGACCAGCCGGAGTCGCTGGTGACGGCAGCCTTCCAGATCGCCTTGCCCTCCGGCGTCGGTTGCACGATGCCGTGATCCTGCAGCACATTGAACACCGCTGTATTGCTCGCCGGGATGCCGTCGATGCCCTGCGACAGCAGATGGGCGCGCAGCTTGTCGGAGACGGTCTTGCTCACCAGCCACAAGGCGTCCTGGGTCAGCCAGCCGTCCGCCGGGCCGGCCTGGTTCAACTTGAACTCTTCCTTGAGCAGGTAGCGCAAGCCGTCGAGCAATTTGCGTTGCAGCGCATGCTTGGGTGCCGCCAGTGCCTTGCTGGGATCGCCGCCGAGTTCCTGGGCGACCGAGGCCTGATCGGCCTGCACGACCAGCTCGCCGAGCGTACCGGCGTGCTCGTACTGGCCGGCCAGCACGTACAGCAGCACGGCCCAGAGGTCGGGATAGCCGCTGAGCCAGTCGAAGATGTCCCGATCGAGAATGCGCGTGTAGAGCAGCCCGGTGGCGGCGTTGTGCAGGCGGTACTCACGCTCCTTTCGGTAACGGAAGCGGTAGGGCTTTCGCAGCGGGCCGTGCCAGGGATGCCAGACGCTGCCGTCGGCATGCTCGACGTGCAGATCGACGGCGATCTTGCCGATGTCGTGCAGCAGGGCCGCATAGGCCGTGCCTGCGGTCCAGGCTTCGGCCTGGGCCGCCTGTGCCTCCGGCGTGACGCCCGCAGGCAGCAGGTATGACTGCCGCAATTTTAGCGCATAGGCGACGATCTCCAGGCCGTGGTCCAGCATGCCGCCCGGATAGGCGTGGTGGTGGCTCTCGGAGGCCGGGAACTGCTGGACCAGCTCGGCGTAGCGCTCCAGTGGGGCGAGGTAGAGCGTGGTGAACTGTCGGCGCGAGAGTGATGTGCGCTGCCAGATGTGTTCCAGCAGTTTCTGCCGACGCGGCGTCGCCAGCAGCGATGCGGCCGGTTCCGGCCGCATCGACCCTTTCGGAGTTTCGATGGCGGAGGTGGGCGGTGTGCCGGCGGTGGGTGGCACCGGTTTGCGCTGGAACAGCGAGAGCATGGCGAACCTCGGATGAGGGGCTGCTCAGGGGTGCCTTTTGACCTTTTCAGGATAGGGCCTTTCCCCTTGGCGCCCTTCCTTTCCCCCTTCCCAGCCCTTTGGCCTTTGTCGGAAGCCTTCGGGTATAGGGCCGCTGCTGCGCGGGTGCCACGATGAATGCGGCATGGGGCGATCCCAGCAAGCTGGAAGCTGACGTCGAACACAGCCAAGGCGGCGTCGGTTACGTCAGCCCGCAGCAGCGCCACGCCGGGCAGGACGTGACCCTGCTCCAGGCGCGCCATGCGCTGTACCAGCAGGCCCGCCAAGCCAATCCGGCACGCTGGAGCGGGCCAACCTGAGACTGGGATCCCATCGGCGCAGTGGCGTTGAATCCGGAGAAAAAGGCGGTCGTGGCGGCAGCGACCAAAACACAAAAAGCCGCATGAACCAGGCGACAACTATCTTGACTGCATCACTCAGCGTGCGGCACTTGGCCCAGGCTGATCAGGCGCTGTGCACTTTTGGCATCCAATGGGCGAAACACGGCCACCCGCAAACGCCTTGGGTGCAAGAACCTCTCGCCAAGAACAGGCAAGGGATGCGTGTAAGAATGGAAGCGTGGCTGCTGCAAAGGCGTCGCAGCCGATTGCAGCGAAGCAAAAAGCGGGTACTTAAGCGGGGTATCTCAGGTTTATTTCTTCCTTAATTTCTAGGAAATACAGAGAGTTAGATCACGTATGCTGCTGATGATCGACAACTACGACAGCTTCACCTACAACCTCGTGCAGTACCTGCAGGCGCTGGGGGCCGAGGTCGAGGTGGTGCGCAACGATGCGCTGAGCGTGGATGAGATCGCGCAGAAGGCGCCGCAGCGCATCGTGATCTCGCCTGGCCCGTGCACGCCCAACGAGGCCGGCGTGTCGCTGGAGCTGATCCAGCGCCTGGGCGCAACCACGCCGATCCTGGGCGTGTGCCTGGGCCACCAGAGCATCGGCCAGGTCTATGGCGGCCAGGTGGTCCGCGCCGGCCGCATCATGCACGGCAAGGTCTCGCCGATCCGGCATCAAGGCCGCGGTGTGTTCGCCGGCCTGCCGGACCGCTACGAAGCCACGCGCTACCACTCGCTGGTGGTGGACAAGGCCAGCCTGCCCGATGCATTGGAAGTCACTGCCTGGACCGAGCACGAGGACGGTTCGATGGAAGCGATCATGGGCCTGCGCCACCGCGAATTTCCGGTGGAAGGCGTGCAGTTCCATCCCGAATCCATCCTCACCCAGCACGGCCATGCGTTGCTGAAGAACTTCCTGGAAAAATAATTCCGCAGCAGCGCCCGACGGGCGCGAACTTTCACCCGAAGCATCAAAGGCGCGCGCCCCCGGGACGCTCCTACGAGAAGGCCCAGAACGTGTCCATCACGCCACAACAAGCCCTGCAGCGCACCATCGAACACCGCGAGATCTTCCACGACGAGATGGTCGAGCTGATGCGCCAGATCATGCGCGGCGAGATTTCTCCGGTCATGACGGCCGCCATCCTCACCGGGCTGCGGGTCAAGAAGGAAACCGTCGGCGAGATCGCCGGCGCGGCCAAGGTGATGCGCGAGTTCTCGCGCCCGGTGGAGGTGGCCGATCGCACCCACATGGTCGACATCGTCGGCACCGGTGGCGATGGGTCGCAGACCTTCAACATCTCCACCTGCGCGATGTTCGTGGCCGCCGCGGCCGGGGCGAAGGTGGCCAAGCACGGCAATCGCAGCGTCTCGTCCAGATCCGGCAGCGCCGATGCCTTGGAAGCCCTGGGCGCGAAGATCGAGTTGCAGCCCGAACAGGTGGCCGCGGCCCTGGCCAGCACCGGCATCGGCTTCATGTTTGCTCCGCTCCACCACCCGGCGATGAAGGTGGTCGCGCCGGTTCGGCGCGAGATGGGCGTGCGCACCATCTTCAACATCCTCGGGCCGCTGACCAATCCGGCCGGTTCGCCGAACATCCTGATGGGCGTGTTCCATCCGGACCTGGTCGGCATCCAGGCGCGGGTGCTGCACGAACTCGGCGCGCAGCGGGCGCTGGTGGTCTGGGGCCGCGATGGCATGGACGAGCTGTCACTGGGCGCCGGCACCCTGGTCGGCGAACTGCGCGACGGCCAGGTCCGCGAATACGAACTGCATCCGGAGGATTTCGGCATCGCCATGTCGGCCAGCCGCAACCTCAAGGTCGAAAGCCCCGAGCAATCCATCGCGATCCTGCACGCGGTGCTGGCCGGCCAGCCAGGCCCTGCGCTGGATATCGTCGTCTTCAATGCCGGCGCGGCGCTGTACGTGGCCGGCATCAGCGACTCGATCGCCACCGGCATCGCACGCGCGCGGGCGGTGATCGCCGACGGCAGCGCCGCGGCCAGGCTGCGCCAGTACGTGGATTTCACCCGCGCGTTGGCATGAGCGTTGGCGCCCCCGCCTTCGCCGCGGCGGGTGCCGCCGGCCGGCGCGACAGGGGACAGGGACAGGGACAGGGACAGGGACAGGGACTTTCAGCGCCGCGCGGTCAGGATCTAACGCGCCGGTGGCGACCCGGTTGGTCAGGACTGGGGCCACACGAAGGTGCGGTGGGCGGACGGGGACGCCGGGTCAAAGCCTGGCCGATACGGTTCAAGGGCATTGTCGCGTTCTGCCTGCCGTTGTCAGGGCTGGTTCCGGCGGGAGTTGACGAGGCGCCTCAAGCCGCGAAGATGGTGCCTGGAGGCTCGGAGCAGGTTGTTAAGGGCTTCGAGGAGGCTGTTGGTTCGCGAGTCTGCGCCCAGACGAGATGTCTATCAGTCGTCTGTGCGCTTAGATAATGGCGCAGGATTACTCCCTAGCGCATTCGAAATCTGCACCGCTGCCTCCAGCAGGTCAGCTACGGTCGTTGGATTAGCAGTAGCTGGCAGGTAGTGGATGGATCCCACGATGGCGATGGTTCCGAACAGCGAGCCATCGGCCTGAAACAGCGGTGCCGCCAAAGCGTTGATACCGGTGTAGAGCTCTTCGGGCGCATCTGCCCATCCGCGACGTCTCGCTAGTTCCACTTCGCTTCGTAGCCGATCTGGGTCGGTGATGGTGCGCTGGGTCAGTCGAGGCAGCGGGCGATCAAGCACGGCTTCCAGCAGCGTTGAAGGTCCATAGGCCAGCACGATCTTTCCCTGGGCTACGCTGTTGAGGGCGTAACGCGTGCCTTGGCGCAGGCTGATTTCTATCGCTGACGTTCCTCGCAAGATGTCGATCACTACGACCTCACTTTCCGTGAAGCTGGAGACGACCACTGTTTGGCCCACCTTGTCGCGCAGACGTTCCAGCATTGGCTTGGCCAATGACATGATGTCGAAATGCCGGCTGCAGGCTTGGCCAAGCAGGTAGAGCTGCCATCCGGCCTGATAGGTGCTGGTGCGCGGATCTTGGGTCACATAACCATGTTCACGCAGCACCGTCAGATGACGATGCATGCGTGCTTTGGGCATCCCCAGCAGCTGCCCGAGTTGGGTAACTCCAAGGCCGGGTGGTGTTGAAACCAGGGCCTCGATGATCTTCAGCGAGACAATGGCCGTCGGTGTAGCGCAATCAACCTGCAAGGCCTCGGTTGTATCGGCATCAGCCGTTGAGGTAGAGCGCTTCATATCGGTTGATGGGATGCCATGTCGTATTCCAGTTTACCGAATACAGAATTGTCCTGTCTCGCTCATCGTGACAGCGGCCTAGGCGGGCAACGTGATGAAGCGCTCCGAGAAGACCCGGTATTCCTGGACTTTGGGCGCGCGCGCATCCTCGGGACGGACGTAGCGGATCGAGCTGACTCCCCTGAGCTGTCGTGGCAGAAGGAAGCAGCGAATGAAGGCCGTCCGCTCCTGCTCGGTGGTCGGTGCGAGCACGGGCGCATGTCCAGGTTCGAACCATGCTTCTCCGGCGTTGTAAACGTGCCGCTCACCAAGAGTCTCGATGGCGATCTGCCCATGGTGCAGGACACGGATGCCAGGACCTTGGTGAACATGGGTCAAGGCAACGCCGCCTGGAGGAAAGTCCACGCGATCGCACCGCATCAGCCAATCAAAACGTCGATCCAAACTGACTTCATGTTCAAGAAGCAATCGGCTGGTGGTTGCGGGCGCAGACGGCAGCCCCGCAGAAGGTGCGCGCGAGGACTCCTCCAGCTCCCAGCGCCAGAGCACTGTGTCGGCCACGCCAGCCGCAAGGGTCAGAGTGCCGTCATGGACATGACCTTGGCCGGCCTCCACGAGACGTCCACCACGATCGTCGTTGGCGGTCACACCCCCATCCCGGACATAGATCGCGCGGGGTAGATGGGGCAGGTAGATGGTCGGGCATCCGCCAAGCAGGCGGTCTTCATACAGGCGTAGCGTCAAATCAGTCATGACAGCTCCTCTCGTTCGCTCTCTTTGCATCAAAGTTAATACCACTTGTATCGATCATAGATACAGTAGACGAAAGAATAATATATTTGCATTTTGATCGGATCTTACAATACGAGCGTATCGACTGTCGATACACCCTTTGGGAGGGGTATTATGAGTCGCACCGAGTCGCTTCAGCCCGCGCGCAGCGCGTCAGACCGATGGTGGAAGGGCGCCACCGGCCAGCAATGGAACACGTTCCGCAGTGCTTATCTGGGCTGGGCCTTGGACATCATGGATCTGATGCTGTTCGCCATGGTCATCAAGCACGTGGGAGCGGAGCTGGGTTTCGATAAGTCCGCTGCAGGCATTGTCGTGTCCGCAACCTTGCTGGCCACCGCAGCAGGCGGATTGGTGTTCGGTTATCTTGCCGATCGGATCGGCAGAGCCAAGTCCATGATGCTCAGCATCATCTGCTACTCGATCGGTACCGCGCTCTGCGGGCTTTCCAACAGCCTGGGCCAGCTCATGGTGTTTCGAATCATTGTCGGCCTGGGCGTCGGCGGTGAATGGTCGGCTGGATCGGCGCTGGTCAGTGAAACCTGGCCGGCACAGCACCGCGGCAAGGTCATGGCGTGGGTGCAAAGCGCGTTTGCCGCAGGTTACGCCTTGGCTGCGATCGTGGCTGCTGTGGTCCTGCCAATCGCCGGCTGGCGCTGGGTGTTTGCGGCCGGTTTGATTCCCGCGCTTCTGGCTTTTTATGTGCGCCGGCATGTCCAAGAGCCAGAAATCTGGTCACAACAGACCAAACGATTGGGTTTTACCGAGACCATCCGCGTGCTTTTCACCGGACATGCCCGAGGCACCATTGTCGGTCTGGCTTTCACAATGGCCGCAATGTGCGGTTACTGGGGATTGTTCACGTGGATTCCGACTTACCTCGCAACACCCGTTGCCGAGGGCGGCCCTGGCCTGGACCTGGTCAAGTCGACGGTCTGGATTGTGATCATGCAGATCGGTTCGGTCTTTGGCTTCATCACGTTTGGTTACATCGCCGACTACATCGGCCGCAAGAAGACCTTTATTCTGTTCTTCGTCGCTTCGGCCGTATCAGTGCCGATCTTCGCGATGATCCAGCAACCGGTCATCCTGATGGTGTTCGGCATCGTGGTTGCCTACTTCGGGACCGGGTTTTACAGTGGGTTTGCCCCCACCTTTGCAGAACTCTTCCCTACCCCGGTCCGCGCCACTGCGCAGGGCTTCGTCTACAACGGCGGTCGCGCCTTTGCGGCAGTGGCGCCAGCCTTGGTCGGATACTTCGCCACCAATTACGGCGTTAGCGTTGGGTTGGTGGCGACTGCAGGATTCTTCGCGCTGGCGGCGCTCATTGTGCTGCTGTTCCTGCCGGAAACACGCGGCGTTGAGCTCACCTGAGGACTGTCATGCCCATCATCCAGGTCACACTCGTCGAAGGGCGGGCCGAAGAAAAGATTCAGCAGTTCATCCGCCAAGTGGCGCGGGTCGCTTCGGAAACCCTCGACGCGCCAATACACACCGTACGGGTGATGGTGACTGAGGTCCCGCCAACCCGATTTGCTGTCGGAGAACGGCTCAAGAGCGATCCGCCAGGAGACTGACGAGCCAGGCTCGATTGAGGAGCACCAAAAAAAAGCCCGACCTGGGGAGAGGCCGGGCTTCACGCGCGGCGATGCGGGAGAGAGGCGCTTCGCCGGCTGTATTCGCGGAAGATCTCCAGCGAGTACGGGTCGAGTGTCCGCCCGGCCGTCGTAATCACGCGTGAATATTGTACTTAACGGTTTATTAATTCAGGTGGCAGTCCGGGAGCTCAAGAGCGCGTGTCCGCCATGGGTCAATCCCTGTCGGCACGGCGCCGTGCCGCGGTTCAGTGCGCGCCCATCAGCAGCTCGATGTCGCCGCCGGCCGCAGTGGTGTTGACCGTCACGCAGGTTTCGCTGCAGAAGCGCGGCAGGTAGTTCGGGCCGCCGGCCTTGGGACCGGTGCCGGACAGGCCGTGGCCACCGAAGGGCTGGACGCCGACCACTGCGCCGATCATGTTGCGGTTGACGTAGACGTTGCCGACCTCGGCCTGGGCGGCGATGGCCTGGGCGCGGCTGTCGATCCGGGTCTGCACGCCGAGCGTGAGGCCATAGCCGAGCGCGTTGATCTGCTCGACCAGGGCCTGGACCTCGCCCTTCCAGCGCAGCACCTGCAGCACCGGGCCGAACACTTCCTCGCGCACCTCATCCAGCGAGGACACCTCGAAGGCCACCGGTGCGATGCTGTTGGCCGGCGCATCGGCCGGCAAGGGCGTGCGGGCGATCAGGCGCGCGCGGTCTTCCAGCGCCCTGATCTGGCCCTGCAGGGTCTGGAAGGCCTGCACATCGATCACCGGGCCCAGGTCACTGGCCAGCAGCGCCGGATCGCCGAGGTCCAGCAGCGCCATCGCCCCGGACAGCATCTGCATCAGCGTCTCGGCGATCTGCTCGTGCACGCACAGCACGCGCAGGGCCGAGCAGCGCTGGCCGGCGCTGCGGAAGGTGCTCTGCACCACCGCATCGACGACCTGCTCGGGCAGGGCGGTGGAGTCGACGATCATGGCGTTGAGGCCGCCGGTCTCGGCGATCAGCGGCACGATCGGGCCGTCCTTGTCGGCCAGCGTGCGTGAAATCGCCTTGGCCACCGCGGTCGAACCGGTGAAGGCCACCCCGGCGATCCTTGGATGCGCGACCAGCGCCGCGCCGGTGTCGCCGGCGCCGTACACGCCGATCAGGACATCGGTGGGCACCCCGCACTGGTGCAGCAGGGCGATCATCGCCGCGGCCACGCCCGGGGTCTGTTCGGCCGGCTTGGCGGCCACGGCATTGCCGGTGACCAGCGCGGCGACGACCTGGCCGGTGAAGATGGCCAGCGGGAAGTTCCAGGGCGAAATGCACGCCCACACGCCGCGGCCGCCCAGCGCATAGGTGTTGCGCTCGCCGGTCACGCCCGGCAGCAGCTGTGGGCGCATCAGGTCGCGCGCCTGCAGGGCGTAGTAGCGGCAGAAGTCGGCCGCCTCGCGCACTTCGGACACTGCATCGCCCCAGGTGCGATGGCCCTCGCGCACGATCAGCGCGCACCACTGGGCCAGGTCGCGCTCGAGCACGGCTGCGGCCTGCTCGAGCGCGGCGGCGCGGGTCTGGACCGCAGTGGCATTCCAGGCCTTCTGGCCGCGCGCCAGGGTCTGCACGATCGCATCGATCTGCGCCACCGGTGTCAGCGCCGGGGTGGGCAGTGCGGTGGCCGGATAGGCCGCCAGCAGCAGCTGGGCCATCGGCTCGCAGGCAAGATCGGTGCCGGCGGTGTTGCGGCGCGCGCCCAGGATGTCCAGCGGCAGGGTCACCGCGCTGACCGGTTCGATGTGCAGCGGCGAGCGCAGCAGCGCGCTGGCCGGCACCGATGGATCGGCCAGCTGGTGGACGAAGGAGGAATTGGCCCCGTTCTCCAGCAGCCGCCGCACCAGGTAGGCCAGCAGGTCCCTGTGCGGACCCACCGGCGCGTACACGCGCAGGCCCACCTGCGGATACTGCCGATGCACGGCTTCATGCACCGCCTCGCCCATGCCGTGCAGGCGCTGCAGTTCGAACGGCACCCCGGCCGCGCGCGCCAGGTGCAGCGCCGCGGCGATCGTTGCGGCGTTGTGGCCGGCGATCTGCGGGTAGATCGCATCGGGCATGGCCAGCATCGCCTGCACGCAGGCCAGGTAGGACAGGTCGGTGTGGTGCCTGTGGGTGAACACCGGAAACGCGGCCAGGCCCAGCTCCTGGGCGCGCTTGATCTCGTAATCCCAGTAGGCGCCCTTGACCAGGCGCACCATGAAGCGGACCTTCAATGACCGGGCGATGCGCGCCACTTCCTCGATCGTCTCCAGGGCGCGGGTCTGGTAGGCCTGCACCGCCAGGCCGAAGCCGTTCCACTGCGGGTACTTGGCGGCGGTGCGTGTGGCCACCGCTTCCAGCACCTCCAGCGACAGCTCCAGGCGCTCGCTTTCCTCGGCATCGATGGTCAGGTTGAGGTCGGCCTGGGCGGCGGCTTCGGCCAGTGCGCACACGCGCGGCACCAGCTGCGCCATCACCTGGTCGTGCTGCACCGCTTCGTAGCGCGCGTGGATGGCCGAGAGCTTGATCGAGACGCCGTCGGCCTGTTCCACCGGCACGCTGCGCTCGCGCGCGGCGGCCAGCGCGGCGATGGCCGCCTGGTACCTGTGCATGTACTTGAGCGCATCGGCCTCGGTGCGCGCGCCTTCGCCCAGCATGTCGTAGGAAAAACGCAGACCGCCGCGCGCCTTGCGCTGCTTGCGCGCGTCATCCAGGGCCTCCTCCAGGGTCTGGCCCATGACGAACTGCCTGCCCATCAGCTGCACCGCGCGCACGGTCGCGGCGAGCACGGCCTTGGCGCCCACGCGCGCAAAGAACCCGACCTTGTGCCCGTCCTCGCCCAGCATCTTCTTGGACAGGCTGATGGCCTGGTTGGACAGGGTGGCCAGCCACGACTGCGAGGCGCCGGAAAAATCCGCGCGGCCCAGCTGGTCGGCGGTCAGGGCCATGGCGGTGTCGGCATCGGGCACGCGCAGCAGCGCCTCGGCCAGGCGCATCAGGGCCAGGCCTTCGGCGCTGGACAGGGGGAATTCGCGCAGCAGGGTTTCCATGGCAAAGGCCGAGGGCTTGCCGGCGCGGACCTGGTCGATCCAGCCGATCGCATCGATGCTGGCCAGGGCCCAGTCCAGGCCGTGCAACCGCTGCAGCAGGGGCGCGAGCACCTCGGCCTCTGGACGGTAAGGGATTGGCAACCGCATCAATGACCACCTGGTGCTGCATGGACTGGAGATATGCCATTCTCATCCCGCGCGTGCCGGATTTTTATCCGTTCACAGGCCTATGATCGGGAGATGAGCCAGCTCCCCGCCACCCTGGACCGCACCGACCGCAGAATCCTCGCCCTGCTTCAGCGCGACGGCCGGATCACCAACCTCAAGCTGGCCGAGGCGGTGCACCTGTCGCCCACCGCCACCCTGGAGCGGGTCAAGCGGCTGACCGCCGAGGGCTACATCCTTGGCTACCGTGCCCGGCTCGATCCGCAGAAGCTTGGCGCCGGGATGCTGGTGTTCGTGGAGATCCTGCTGGACCGGACCACGCCCAACATCCTGGAGCAATTCCAGGCCGCGATCCGCGGCCAGCCGGAAGTCATGGAATGCCACCTGGTGGCCGGCGGCTTCGACTACCTGATCAAGCTGCGCGCGGCCGACATGGCCGACTACCGGGCGCTGGCCGGCAGGATCCTGTGGCAGCTGCCCGGCGTGCGCGAGACCCGCACCTATGCGGTCATGGAAGAGGTCAAGAACAGCGCCGACCTGTACCTGGGCGTGTGACCGGCGGGAGCCGCTGCAGCGGCGATGGGCCTTCACGGGAAAGCCCTTCGCCGCCATGGCGGCTCCCACCAAGAACGCCGTTGTGGTGCCTGGCGCGACTGCCTGGATCAGACCAGGGTCAGCACCACATCGACATTGCCGCGGGTGGCGTTGGAGTACGGGCAGACCTGGTGGGCGGTGTCGACCAGCTTCTGGGCGGTTTCGCGGTCCACGCCGGGCAGTTCGATTTTCAGTTCGACGGCGATGGTGAAGGCGTTGCCGGCCGGGCCGATCCCGACGTGGCTCTCGATGGCCACATCGTCGGGCACCTTGATGTTCTCGCGCGCACCGACGGCGCGCATCGCGCCGATGAAGCAGGCCGCATAGCCGATCGCGAACAGCTGCTCGGGATTGGTGCCCGGGCCGCCGGCGCCGCCCAGTTCCTTGGGCGTGGACAGCTGCAGGTCCAGCGGACCGCCCGGGGTGATGCCGCGGCCGTCGCGGCCGCCCTTGGCGATGGCGGTGGCGGTGTAGAGGATCTTGTCAGGTTGCATCTCATGACTCCTTTGGTTGTCAGCGATTGAATCGCGCACGATTTTTATGACGTGGCGCGAGGTGGGGAAGTGCAGGGGGTGGCTCAGGCGACGCGGCCCAGGTGGTCGCGCAGGTCTTCCAGCTGCGACTTGAGCTGCAGCAAGGCCTCCGGCGGACAGGCCAGGGCGCAGGACAGGGCCTGCGGCACGGCGCTGGCGCGGCCACGCAGCGCCCGGCCGGCCTCGGTCAGGCCGATCTCCACCTGGCGCTCGTCACCGGTGGCGCGGGTGCGGGTCACCAGACCAGCGGCCTGCAGGCGCTTGAGCAGCGGGGTCAGGGTGGCCGAGTCCAGGAACAGCTTCTGGCCGATGGCCGACACGGTCTGGCCTTCCTGCTCCCACAGCACCAGCATCACCAGATACTGCGGATAGGTCAGGCCCAGCCCGGCCAGCAGGCCGCGGTAGGCGCGGGTCAATGCCAGGTTGGCCGAATACAGGGCGAAGCACAGCTGCTGGTCCAGGTGCAGCAGGTCGTGGGCCGGGGCGTCTTGGTCGGGCATGGGCAGCAATTTAAATCGCACGCGATGTAATTGCAAGCGATCGTGTCAGCAGCGTTCAGGCGCCACCGGCAAAGCCCTGCTGGCGCCAGGCCTCGAACACCATGATCGCCACCGTGTTGGACAGGTTGAGGCTGCGGTTGTCCGGCCGCATCGGCAGGCGCAGGCACTGCGCCGGCGGCACTGACTCGAGCACCTCGGCCGGCAGGCCGCGGGTTTCCGGGCCGAACAGCAAGGCGTCGCCCGGGGCGTATTGGACCGCGTCGTAGCGGCGGGTGCCGCGCGTGCTCAGCGCAAACAACCGGATGGGCGCGATCGCGGCCAGGGCCGCGGGCAGGTCGTCGTGGACCTGGACAGCGGCGTACTCGTGGTAGTCCAGCCCGGCGCGCCGCAGCTGGCGGTCTTCGAGCTGGAACCCGAGCGGGCCGATCAGGTGCAGGCGCGCGCCGGTGTTGGCGCACAGCCGGATCACGTTGCCGGTGTTGGGCGGGATCTGGGGCTGGTAGAGCAGCACATCCAGCTGGAACGGCGCACTCATGCGGCGCAGGCTTCACTGGTGGTGGCGGCGCGCAGTGCGGGGGAACGGTGCGGGTGCATGTGGGCGGAGGCAGGTCCTGGGCCCGGCAAGTCTAGAGGCCTGGCCGCTCCTGTTCCGTTGGCGGCCGCGGCGCGGTGGGGCGGCGCATGCCGTGCCCGCGTGCGACATGGTCCTAGGAGCCTGTCGGACTTTGGCCGGCCGGGCTGCAAAACCGGCTGTGCGGTCCATATTTCCGTCGCTTCTTGCCCCATAGAACCACGATGGGGCGGCGAATCGCCAAAAATCTGTCCTCGCGCAGCCGAATTTTCGCCTCGACCGCCAAAGCCCGACAGACTCCTAGCGGGCGGCGACGTCGCCGACCAGGGACCCGGCACCGGCGGCGAGCCGTGCATCCATCCGCTGGGCCTGGACCGCGATCTGGCCGGCCTGTTGCGACAGGTACCAGGCCAGGTCGCCGGCGGCCGGCCGGACGCTGACGGTGGCCAGGTCGACGATGCGCTCGGCAGCGCGTGCCGCCTGAAAGTAGGCCAGGTCTGCCATGTCCGGGGCTACCTTCACCGCCGGCAGGTCCACCACGCGCTGTGCCTGGGTGGCGTGGAAATGGGCCAGGTCGGCCGGATCGGGACGGACGCTGACGGTGGCCAGGCCGACCACGTGGTTGACGGTCGGCGCCTGGGCCACGCCAGTCTGCGTGCGGGCATGGCGGGACAGGAGCCCGGCGCACACGACAACAAGCGCGGCGGCGGTCAGGGAAAGCAGGACGCTGCGGTTCATGGCTTTTCTCCGTAGTGATGTTGTTGTGCGGTGTTGTAGTAACGTATAACACCGAATCATGAGCGGTCAAGCACGGCTTGCGGGTCATCCGCTTGCGTTCAGCGTTTGTTCAACGTATGGATTGGTGGGACGGGGCTTGTCCCCCCCTCATGCGGGGCGCGTGTCTATCGCAACGCCCTGTTTTTACTAAGAAGGCTTGAAGCCGACATCAGCAAGGGACCAAAACCCCGCCTTGCCCGCCTCAATCGCCCGTTTTGCATGACGAGACCGACCGCAAGTGCCCGGCCATGGCTTGTGGCCTAGTGAAAATCGGCCGGCCGGGGCCTAGCATCGCCGGGTCGTCCCTTCACCCGCCGCGGCATGCGCCGCACGGACACCGCAAAACTCAAGGAGCTTCAATGCGCACTTCGCCGCGTCCCCAGATCCGCCTGCTTGCTCTTGCCCTGTCCACCGCCCTGCTCGGTGGCGTGGCGACCACCGCCGTGGCCCAGGCGCCAACGGCGGCCGCCGCGCCAGCCACGGCGCCGGCCAGGGTCGATATTCCCTACGAGCAGTTCACCCTGCCCAACGGCCTGCGCGTGCTCGTGCACACCGACCGCAAGGCGCCGATCGTGGCGGTCAACCTGTGGTACCACGTGGGCAGCAAGGACGAGCCGGCCGGCCGCAGCGGCTTTGCGCACCTGTTCGAGCACCTGATGTTCAACGGCAGCGAGAACGCGCCGGGCGAGTTCTTCGCCCCGTTCGAGCAGGCCGGTGCGACCGACATGAACGGCACCACCAACACCGACCGCACCAACTATTTCGCGAACATCCCCACCACCGCGCTGGACATGGCGCTGTGGATGGAATCGGACCGCATGGGCCACCTGCTCGGGGCGATCGACCAGAAGACCCTGGACGAGCAGCGCGGGGTGGTCCAGAACGAAAAGCGCCAGGGCGAGAACCAGCCCTACGGCCAGCTGCGCCAAGTGATCGCGCGCACCATGTACCCGGTGGGCCACCCCTACCACCACACCACGATCGGCTCGATGAACGATCTCGATGCCGCCTCGCTGGACGACGTCAAGACCTGGTTCAAGACCTGGTACGGCCCCAACAACACGGTGCTGGTGCTGGCCGGCGACATCGACCTGGCCACGGCCAGGGACAAGGTCACCCGGTACTTCGGCGATATCCCGGCCACCCCGACCATGGCCCAGCCCAAGGTCGACATCGCCGTGCTCAAGCAGGACGGCCGCACCGAACTGGAAGACAAGGTGCCGCAGATCCTGGTCCAGCGCCTGTGGAACGTGCCGCAGGCCGGGACCCGCGACGCCGACCTGCTGGACCTGGTGTCCGACGTGCTCGGCGGCAGCGCCAGCTCGCGCCTGGACGCGCGCCTGGTCCACCAGGACCAGCTGGTCGACAGCGTCAGCACCGCCAACTACAACGCGCAGCTCAGTGGCAGCTTCTCGATCCGGGCCATGGTCAAGCAGGGCGTGGACCAGGCCCGGGTCGAGGCAGTCATCAATGAGGAACTGGCTCGCCTGATCACCGACGGCCCGACCGCCGAGGAACTGGAACGGGCCAAGACCAACTACCGGGCCGGCTTCATCCGCGGCATCGAACGCATCGGCGGCTTCGGTGGCAAGGCCGATGTGCTGGCCTCGTGTGCGACCTTCACCGGCGATCCGGGCTGCTTCCGCCAGTCGCTGGCCAACGTCGAGGGCGCCACCGTCGCCCAGGTGCGCGAGGCGGCGGCCAAGTGGCTGGGCAACCCCAGCCACACCTTCGTGGTCAAGCCCGGCGTGCGCCAGCCGCTGGCCGAAGAGCCTTCGGTCGAGCCGGCTGCGTTCAACCCGCCCAAGCCCGACCCCAGGTACACCACCCTGGCCAGTACCGTGGATCGCAAGGCCGGTGTCCCCAGGGTCGAGACCTTCCCGGACCTGAAGTTCCCGGCCCTGCAGCGGGCCACGCTGAAGAACGGCAGCACCGTGATCCTGGCCGAGCGCCACGAGATCCCGGTGGTGAACATCAGCTACGCCTTCGACGGCGGCTACGCCAGCGACCACGGCGGCAAGCTGGGCACGGCCGGTTTTGCCAACGCCATGCTCGACGAAGGGGCCGGCGAGCTGGGCTCGCTGGCGTTCAAGTCGCGCGCCGAGGAACTGGGCGCGGCGCTGGAGGCCGGCGCCTCGCTGGACGGCGCCACCGCCTCGCTGTCGGCGTTGAAGGAAAACCTGGATGCATCCGTTGGCCTGTTCTCGACCATGCTGCGCGCGCCGCGCTTCGAGCCTGCGGAGATCAACCGGGTCAAGGCGCAGTGGATCGCCGGCATCGCCCAGGAGAAGGCACGTCCGCAGACCGCCGCGCTGCGCGTGCTGCCGCCGCTGCTGTATGGCCAAGCCCATCCCTACGGCATTCCCTTCACCGGCACCGGCACCGAGCAGGCGATCGGCTCGCTGGATCGCCAGGACCTGCTGAACTACCAGCGCCAGTGGCTGCGTCCGGAGCAAGCCACGGTGATCGTGGTCGGCGACACCACCCTGTCCCAGGTCGTGCCGGTGCTGGACAAGTACTTCGGTGACTGGAAGGGCCAGGGCCAGGCCAAGGCCGGCGTGGCGATCCCCGAGGCCAGGCGCCCGGCCGCGCCGCGGGTGTTCCTGATCGACCAGCCCGGCGCGGTGCAGGCCAACATCTATGCCGGCCAGCTGGTGCCTTCCAGCAAGGACCCGGGCGCGGTCCAGCTGGAGATGAGCAACGAGGTGCTGGGCGGCTCGTTCACCTCGCGCATGAACATGAACCTGCGCGAGGACAAGCACTGGTCCTATGGCGCCCGTACGCTGCTCACCGGCGCGCTGGGCCAGCGTCCGTTCCTGTCGGTGGCCCCGGTCCAGATCGACAAGACCGCCGAATCGGTGGCCGAGATGCAGCGCGAGATCGGCGACTACGCCAGCGGCAGGAAGCCGGCCACCCAGGCCGAGATCGACAAGGTCGTGGCCAACGAACTGCGCAGCCAGCCCGGCGCCTATGAAACCGCCGCGGCGGTGATGAGCACCATCGGCGACATCGTGCGCTACGGTCGCCCGGACAACTGGGTGCAGGTCCGCAACGCGCAGGTCGAGGCCTTCACCCCCGAACAGGCCAACGCCGCCGCCAGGAGCATCGACCCCAACGCGCTGACCTGGGTGGTGGTGGGCGACCTGTCCAGGATCCAGGCCCCGATCGAAGCGTTGAAACTGGGGCAGGTGAAGGTGATCGACGCCGATGGCAAGCCGGTCGCCGCGGCCGGCACCGGTGCCAAGCCAGCCAAATAGCCTTCCCGCCGCCGCAACTGAAGGCCCCGGCCCGCCGCGCGCATGCCGGGGCTTTTTCATGGACCGACCCGCGTGAGGGGGCCTTCCTCGTTCATCGGCACTGCGGCACCATGCGGGCCTTCCCGCCGCATCCCCTGCACCGGAGCCTTTCATGCGCCTGATCGTCCTTGCCGCCCTGCTGCCCGTCCTGTCCGCCTGCACCTGGGTGGAACTGTCTCCGCAGGCCAACGCGATCAAGGTCGTTCCGGCCGGCCGCCCCAGCAGCTGCCAGAAACTGGGCGAAGTGGCGGTCTCGGTGAAGGACAAGGTGGCCTTCTATCAGCGCAACGACGTCAAGGTGCGCGACGAGCTGGAAACCCTGGCCCGCAACGAGGCGCTGACCCTGCACGCCGACACGATCCAGCCCATGGGCGAGCCGGTGGACGGCGAACAACGCTTCGGCGCCTACCGCTGCCGCTGAGCCGGTTGGCCGCATTTGGTCACGATGCTGGCCCGTAGCGCGACGTAGCCGGCGACCAGGCCGGCGTTGCGCGCCGCGTCAAAGATGCGGCGACCCCCGGAAACGGCTAACCTTGGTGCCCCTTCGCCTGAACCTGGGCACCCGTCCAATGCTTTTCCAGAACGTCTCCATCGCGGGACTGGCGCATGTCGATGCGCCGCACACGCTGACCTCCACCGAAATCAACGTCCGCCTGCAGCCGACCTTCGACCGGCTGGGAATCAAGACCGACGTGCTCAATGACGTCGCCGGCATCCATGCCCGTCGCCTGTGGGACGACGAGACCCAGGCTTCGGATGCGGCCACCATGGCCGCGCGCAAGGCGCTGGACGATGCCGGCATCACCATCGACAAGATCGGCCTGCTGATCAACACCTCGGTCAGCCGCGACTTCCTGGAGCCGTCCACCGCCTCGATCGTCTCGGGCAACCTGGGCGTGAGCGACCACTGCGTGGCCTTCGACGTGGCCAATGCGTGCCTGGCCTTCATCAATGGCATGGACATTGCCGCGCGCATGCTCGAGCACGGCGAGATCGACTACGCCCTGGTGGTCGATGGCGAGACCGCCAACCTGGTGTACGAAAAGACCCTGGAGCGCATGACCTCGCCCACCGTGACCGAGGCCGAGTTCCGCGGCGAGCTGGCCGCCCTGACCTTGGGCTGTGGCGCGGCGGCGATGGTGATGGCGCGCCGCGAGCTGGTGCCCAACGCGCCGGTCTACAAGGGCGGGGTGACCCGCTCGGCCACCGAGTGGAACAAGCTGTGCCGCGGCAACCTGGACCGCATGGTCACCGATACCAAGCTGCTGCTGATCGAGGGCATCAAGCTGGCGCAGAAGACCTTCGTGGCGGCCAGGCAGGCCATGGGCTGGGCGGTGGACGAGCTGGACCAGTTCGTGATCCACCAGGTCAGCCTGCCGCACACCGCCGCGTTCGTGAAGTCCTTCGGCATCGACCCGAAGAAGGTCATGACCATCTTCGGCGAGCACGGCAACATCGGCCCGGCCTCGGTGCCGATCGTGCTGAGCAAGCTCAAGGAACTGGGCCGCCTGAAGAAGGGCGACCGCATCGCCCTGCTGGGCATCGGCTCGGGCCTGAACTGCTCGATGGCCGAGGTGGTGTGGTGATCGGCCTGCTTGAATCGGCGCCGGATTTTCCTTGCGCCGACTCAATCGCCTTTTAAGAAAAAAATGATGTATAAATTTCCTTACAGGCGCAATTGCGGACCGTAAGGAATATTCGATGTCCCGCCAGACCACTGGGCATTACGTCCCCGGCTCCCTTGCCGGAAGCCGCTACCGGGCCTTCATCCCCGATCCACTGCCGCCCCGGCCGCCCCTGGATTTCACCATGGCCGAGCTGCTCTCGCGCAAGGAGCGCGCCGACCAGGCCTTGGGCCGCCTGGATGGCATCACCCTGATGCTGCCCGACCCGGAGCTGTTTCTTTACCAGTACGTGCGCAAGGAAGCCTTGCTGTCCTCGCAGATCGAAGGCACCCAGTCCTCGCTCTCGGATCTGCTGCTGTTCGAGATGGACGCCGCGCCAGGCGTGCCCATCGACGATGTCGAGGAAGTGTCCAACTACGTCGCAGCGCTCAACCATGGCCTGCGCCGGATGCGCCAGGACGACTTCCCGCTGTCGTTGCGCCTGATCCGCGAGATGCATGCCCTGCTTCTGCAGGGCGGGCGCGGAGCCAGCAGGCAGCCGGGGCAATTCCGCAAGGGCCAGGTATGGGTTGGCGGCGCATCGCCGGCGCTGGCGCACTTCGTGCCGCCACCGCCCGATGCCCTGCCTGCCGCACTGTCTGCATTCGAGAAATTCCTGCACATGCCGCCTGGCCAGATGCCGTCCCTGGTCAAGGCTGCGCTGGCCCACGTGCAGTTTGAGACCCTCCATCCTTTCAGCGACGGCAATGGCCGGCTGGGGCGTTTGCTGATCACCTTGATCCTGTGCAACGAAGGCGTGCTGCGCGAGCCCAGCCTGTATCTGAGCCTCTACTTCAAGCGCCGCCGCGCCGACTATTACGAGCGCCTCAACGCGGTCCGGGTGACCGGTGACTGGGAAGGGTGGCTGGGTTTTTTCCTGGATGGGGTGGCTGAAACCGCGCAGCAGGCGGTGGATACCGCACAGCGCCTGCTGTCACTGTTGGCCCGCGACCGCGCCCGCATCGCGGCCTTGGGCCAGCGCGCCGGCAACGTCGGCCTGGTGTTCGAGCAGTTCGCCAGGCGTGTGGTGCTGACGGTGCCGCAGATCGCCCCGCATCTGGCGCTCAGCGCACCCACCATCCGCGCCGCGGTGCGCACCCTGGAAGCGCTGGAAATCGTCAACGAACTCACCGGCCAGCAGCGCCACCGCGTGTTCGCCTACCAGGCCTATCTCGACATCCTCAGCGAAGGCGCGCAGCCGCTGTGAAAAGGACTCCCGCATGCCGTTGAGCCTCAATGAAATCCGCGACCGCGCGCGTGCGTTCGCCAAGGAATGGTCGGGCGAAACCAGCGAACGTGCCGAGGCGCAAAGCTTCTGGAACGACTTCTTCAACGTCTTCGGCATCAGGCGTCGCAGCGTGGCGATCTACGAACAGAAGGCCAGGCGCTTCACCGGCAGCCAGCACGGCCGCATCGACGTGTTCTGGCCCGGGGTCATGCTGGCCGAGCACAAGAGCGCCGGAGTCGATCTGGACGCGGCCTTCGACCAGGCCACCGATTACTTCGCCGGCCTTTCTGAGGCCGAAAAGCCGCAGTACGTGCTGGTCAGCGATTTCGCCCGTTTCCGCCTGCACGACCTGGAAGGCGATGCGGTGCCGGTGGAGTTTCCCCTGGCCGAGCTGCACCGGCACATCGGCCGGTTCGGGTTCATCAGCGGCTATCAGACCCGCAGCTACAAGGAAGAAGATCCGGTCAACGTGCAGGCCGCCGAGCGCATGGGCCGGCTGCACGACGCGCTCAAGGCCGCCGGCTACGACGGCCACGCGCTGGAATTGCTGCTGGTGCGGCTGCTGTTCTGCCTGTTCGCCGACGACACCGGCATCTTCGCGCGGCAGGCCTTCCACGACCTGATCTGGCAACGCACCAGTGCCGACGGCGCCGACCTGGGACTGTGGCTCGGCCGCCTGTTCCAGGTCCTGGACACGCCGCCGGAAAAGCGCCAGCGCACCCTGGACGCACAACTGGCCGAGCTGCCCTACGTCAACGGCAAGCTGTTTGCCGAAGCCCTGCCGCTGGCCGACTTCGATGCCGCCATGCGCGGCCTGCTGCTGGATGCCAGCGCCCTGGACTGGAGCCGGATCAGCCCGGCCATCTTTGGCTCGATGTTCCAGTCGGTAATGGATGCCAAGGCCCGCCGCAACCTGGGCGCGCACTACACTAGCGAAAAGAACATCCTCAAGCTGATCGGACCGCTGTTCCTGGATGGCCTGAAGGACGAGCTGGCCAAGGCCGGGCACGACGAGAAGAAGCTCGCGCAGCTGCACCGCACCCTGGCCACGCTGACCTTCCTGGACCCGGCCTGCGGCTGCGGCAACTTCCTGGTGATTGCCTACCGCGAACTGCGCGCGCTGGAACTGGAGCTGCTCAAGCGCCAGTTTGCCCGCCAGCAATCGGTGCTGGCGCACGTGCAGGACCACGTGCTGGTGGACGTGGACCAGTTCCACGGCATCGAGATCGAGGAATTCCCGGCCCAGATCGCCCAGGTGGCGATGTGGCTGATGGACCACCAGATGAACCTGCGCGTGGCCGAGCAGTTCGGCGAAAACGTGGTGCGCCTGCCACTGAAGAAGTCGGCCACCATCGTGCACGGCAATGCGTTGCGGATGGACTGGAACGAGGTCGTGCCTGCCGGGAAGCTGGACTACCTGCTGGGGAATCCGCCGTTTGTGGGCCATCATTACCAGAGCGATGCGCAGAAGGGCGACCAGGCCCATGTGATGTGGGAAATCCGTGCGCACGGGGTCCTGGATTTCGTGGCGAACTGGTACATCAAGGCGGCCGATTACATACAGGCCAATCCAGCGATCCGTTGTGCGTTCGTTTCGACCAATTCAATCACCCAGGGCGAACAGGTCGGGCTGCTGTGGCCGTTGCTGTTGTCGAAGGGGGTGCACATCCAGTTCGCGCATCGCACTTTCCAGTGGAACAACGAAGCTCGGGGCATCGCAGCCGTGCACTGCGTCATCATCGGGTTCGGATTGCGCGATCCTGCCAACAAGCGGATCTTTGATTATTCCGATATCCGCGGCGAGCCGCACGAGCTTTCAGCGGCGAACATCAATCCATATCTGGTCGATGCGCCAGATGTGGTCTTGGCCAATCGCAGCGATCCGATCAGCGATGCGCCGCGCATGTCGTGGGGAAACAAGCCCACAGATGGCGGTCATTTCATCCTGTCACCGGACGAAAAAGATCGGTTGCTGGAGAAGGAGCCAAACGCCGGCAAGTTCGTGCGCACCTACATGAGCGGTGGCGACTTCATCAATGGGGAGCAGCGCTATTGCCTGTGGCTGAAAGATGCCACGCCCCAGGAGCTGAAGGCGCTGCCGGAAGTGATGAAGCGAGTGGAAGCGGTGAAGCGCAGCCGGCTTGAAAGCAAGGCGGCATCGACGCGCGATTATGCCCACTATCCCACGCGGTTCCGGCAGATCTCGCAGCCCGATTCTGATTATCTTGCCATCCCGGAAGTCTCTTCGGAGCGGCGCACGTACATTCCCATCGCGTTCCTGTCGAAGGATGTGATTTGCAGCAACAAGATCCAGTTCGTTCCAGATGCGACGTTATTCCACTTCGGCATATTGAGCTGCGCCATGCACATGGCTTGGGTCCGCGCCGTTTGTGGTCGTCTAAAAAGCGACTTCAGTTATTCAAACACCATCGTCTACAACAACTTCCCGTGGCCCGAGCTGGCCAGCCCTTCTCCCTCCGGGAGAAGGTGCCCCGAAGGGGCGGATGAGGGCGCTTTGCCCACCCGCAAGCGCCCACTCCCGGCCGAAACCATTGCCTTCGCCCGCGGCCTGCGCCGCGACGCCACCGATGCCGAACAGCGCATGTGGCAGCTGTTGCGCGACCGCCGTCTGGGCGGGTTCAAGTTCCGCCGCCAGCAGCCCTTTCCTCCTTATACGGTGGATTTCTATTGCGATGCCGCCAGGTTGTGCATCGAACTCGACGGCGGCCAGCATGCGGACGATGTGGGACGCGATGCACGGCGCGATGCCTTCCTGCAAGCGCGCGGCCTGCGGGTGCTGCGCTTCTGGAACGATGCGGTCCTGCGCGAGACCGAGAGCGTGCTGGGTGTGGTGTGGGATGCGTTGCATGAAGAGCTGCCCTCATCCGGCGCTGCGGGGCACTTTCCCCCGGGAGGAGAAGGGCATCCCTCATCCGCCCCTTCGGGGCACCTTCTCCCGCGGGGAGAAGGGAACAGCGGGCTTATACCGGGGAGAGAAGGGAACAGCGGGCTTATACCGGGGAGAGAAGGGAACAGCGGGCTTATACCGGGGAGAGAAGGGAGCAGCGGGCTTATGCCGGGGGAAGAAGGGCACAACAAATATCGCGTTGCCATCGAGGCGGCTGCGCAGGCCGTGCTCGATGCCCGTGCGCAGTTTCCGGATGCCACGCTGGCCGATCTCTACGACCCGCTGACCATGCCGCCGGCCTTGGTCAAGGCGCACCAGAAACTGGACAGGGCGGTGGACGCAGCTTACCTGGCCGCCGAAAAAGCCGCTGGCCGCAAGCCGCCGAAACTGGGCAGCGACGCCGAGCGGGTGGCATTCCTGTTTGAACGCTACCAGGCCCTGACCAGTCTGTTGCCTGCCGTCAAGCCCCACTCCGCGCCACCCAGGCGCGCACCCCGAACAACGCCATGAATCTTCCCGGTTACCCCTTCACCCCCAGGCGCTTCGACGTACGTCCGGGCATTGCCATGTCCTACCTGGACCAAGGTCCGCGCGAAGGCGAGGTGGTGGTGATGCTGCACGGCAATCCGTCGTGGAGCTACTACTGGCGCAAGCTGGTCAGCGGCCTGTCCGATAAGTATCGCTGCATCGTGCCCGACCACGTGGGCATGGGCCTGTCGGACAAGCCCGACGATGGCGGCGGGCTGGCCCATCCGCACGGCCGCGGCGCGCCGGCCTACGACTACACGCTGGCCTGCCGGGTGGAGGACCTGCAGGCGCTGCTGCGCCATGCCGGGATTGACGACACCACGCCGGTGACCCTGGCGGTGCACGACTGGGGCGGCATGATCGGCTTCGGCTGGGCGCTGTCGCATGCCGCGCAGGTCAAGCGGCTGGTGATCACCAACACCGCCGCGTTCCCGCTGCCGGCGGCCAAGCCGATGCCCTGGCAGATCGCGCTGGGTCGTGATTCGCTGTTCGGGTCCTTCATCATCCGCGCGTTCAATGCCTTTTCCGGCGGCGCCTCGTACCTGGGCGTGGCGAAGAAGCTGCCGGCCGATGTGCGCCGCGCCTACGTCGCACCCTACGACAGCTGGGCGCACCGGATCTCCACGGTGCGCTTCATGCAGGACATTCCGCTCTCGCCCGCCGACCGTGCCTGGGCGTTGCTGGAAGCGGCGGGCCGGGCGCTGCCGGCGTTCGCCGATCGTCCGGCGTTCATCGGCTGGGGCCTGAAGGACTTCGTGTTCGACAGGCACTTCCTGGATGGCTTCCGCCGCGCGCTGCCCGCCGCCCAGGTCAGCGCCTTCGACGATGCCGGCCACTACGTGCTGGAAGACAAGGCCGCCGAACTGGTCCCTGCGATCCGCAGGTTTCTGGATGCCCATCCGCTGTGATCTGGCTAAGATGAACCGGCGCCAGGCGTGCCTCACCGACGATGTGTCGGGATTGTGGAGAACAGGTAGATGCTGATCACTCGACTCAAGCTGAAGAATTGGCGCAATTTCCGCGAATTCGATGCGCCGCTTGAGCTGCATGCCTTCGTGATTGGCGCCAACGCATCAGGTAAATCCAACCTTTTGGATGTCTTTCGTTTCCTGCGCACCGTTGCCCAAATCGATGGTGGCGGTTTGCAGAAAGCACTCAAGGAGCGGGGCGGCATCAGCAAGCTTCGCAGCCTTCATGCCCGCAAGGACCCCGAGATCAGCATCGAGGTCGAGTTGAGTGAGTCCTCGGATGAAGACGCTGCCAGGTGGACCTATGCCTTGGCCTTCAAGGCTGAAGGCAAGGGTGCACAGCGTGTTCTGATCACACGGGAAGTGGTGTCCCACAACGGCTTGGAAATCCTGAATCGCCCGGAAAAGGTTGATTTGGAGGATGAGGTGAGGCTGACCCAGACCCATCTCGAACAAATCAATAACAACGCCAGTTTCCGGCAACTGGCTGACTTTTTTTCCGCGACTACTTATCTGCATCTTGTCCCCCAGTTGCTGAAGTTCAGCGATGAAATCAGCGGCAGGGTGCTGGAAAGTGATCCTTTCGGACAGGGGCTCCTGCAGAGGATTGCGCGGACGCCGCAGAAGACCCAGGCGGCGCGACTGAAGAGGATCGCTCAAGCGCTCGCTGTCGCTGTTCCGCTGTTTTCGGAGTTGCAGTTCAAGAAGGATGATGTCACCGGGGCGCCACATCTGGAGGCGCGTTTTACCCACTGGCGCGAACATGGCGCCTGGCAAAGAGAAGAGCAGCTTTCGGATGGCACACTGCGATTGATTGGCCTGCTCTGGGCGCTCCAGGAGGGCGACGGATTACTTCTTTTGGAAGAGCCTGAGCTTTCTCTCAATGATGCGATTGTTGAATACATTCCATTGATGATCGAGCGTGTGCTGCGCAGCCGGAAAAAGGGTGAACGACAGGTCCTGGTCACGACGCACAGCGATAACCTGATTGCCGCGGTCAGTGATCCGAGCGCTGTTCTTCTTTTGGAGCCGGGCCAAAACGGCACCACGGCACGTGCGCCGAACGAGGAGGAGCTTGCAGCCATGGAGAATGGCCTGAACCCTGCGGAGGTCCTGCTTCCGAAGACTCGCCCAGCGCGTATCGAGCAAATGGGCTTGTTCTGATGGACCAGATGTATGTGATTGGCGAGGACGCGGTCAGTTGCGCGCTGGGTGCCTGTCTGGTCACAAAGGTGCTTGGAATGCGCCTGGCTCAGCCGGCGATCGACACCGGTGGCGTGACCAAACTGCAATCCAATCTGCACCGTTACTTTGGCCTGGCCAACCTGGCGCCGGTCCTGTGCATTGCAGACACCGATGGTGGCTGCGCGGTCCAGTTGCTGCAACAATGGCTTCCGGCCAAGCCACCTTCAGGGTTTTTCCTGAGGCTGGCGATTCCAGAGGCAGAAAGCTGGCTGCTTGCAGACAGGGAAGGGATGTCGATTTTTTTCGGGGTCGCACAGGCCAAGGTCCCGCCCCGGCCGGACGCACTGATAGACCCGAAGCGCGAAGTGTTGAAGATCGCACTTCGCTCGAAGCGGCGCATCTTCAGGCAAGAAATGGTCTCGCCCAGCGACCAGACCAAGCAGGGTGCTGGCTACAACCTTCATCTTTGCGACTTCGTCGCGCGCCACTGGGACCCCGAACGATCCCTGCCCAATTCCCCCAGCCTGGCCCGTGCGGTGCAGCGCTTGGAACATTTGAGGCAGCGTTAGCGCAGTAATGTCGACCAGTCTTCGGGCGTCAGCAGCGGCAGGCCGTGGGCGGTGCGGGCCTTGTCGCATTGGGCGCTGGCCACGCCGTGTTCCCAGGACGCATCCACTTCGCGGCAGACGCTGGGCCGCAGCGGATGGATGGTGCAGCGCGAGCGGGTGCCGATGTCGGCATCCAGCGCGATGCAACGCGGCTGGCGTTCCCAGGTGCCGCGCATGGCCAGGCGGTGGGCGTCGAGCCTTTCGGTCAGCGCCTCCGGGACGCTGCCACCCAGCTCCGGATCGGCTTCGGACCAGTGCAGGCTGACGCGGTAGGTGGCGCAGCAGGCGCCGCAGCGCAGGCAGGGATGCATGGGGGCAAGACCGAAGCGGTGGACGGTGGAAGCAAAGGGATCGCGGCGCCGATCATGCCCGAAGCCGGCCTGCGCGCAAGCCATTGGCCGCGCCGCCGGCCCAGCGGCGACAATAGGCCGATGACCACCGTCTGCAACATCGCCGCCCGTTTGCCGGAGCTGGCCCGCGAACGCCCCGACCAGGTCGCGCTGCGCTGCCCGGGGCGCAAGGGCGCCTACGACATCCAGCTGAGCTACGCACAGCTGGACGCGCGCAGCGATGCCATTGCCGCGGGCCTGGGCCAGTACGGCATTGGCCGCGGCACCCGCAGCGTGGTGATGGTGCGGCCCTCGCCGGAGTTCTTCCTGCTGATGTTCGCGCTGTTCAAGGCCGGCGCGGTGCCGGTGCTGGTCGATCCGGGTATCGATCGGCGCGCGCTGAAGCAGTGCCTGGATGAGGCGCAGCCTGAGGCCTTCATCGGCATCCCGTTGGCGCAGGTGGCGCGCCTGGCGCTGGGCTGGGCGCGCAGCGCGAAGAAGATCGTCACGGCCGGCGCCAGACTCGGTTGGGGCGGCACCACGCTGGCACGGATCGAGCGCATCGGCACCGGCGCCGGTCCGCAACTGGCCGCGACCGGTGGCGAGGACCTCGCCGCGATCCTGTTCACCAGCGGCTCGACCGGCGTGCCCAAGGGGGTGGTCTACCGGCATCGCCATTTCGCAGGCCAGATCGAACTGCTGCGCAATGCCTTCGGCATGGTGCCCGGCGGGGTGGACCTGCCGACCTTCCCGCCGTTTGCCTTGTTCGATCCGGCCCTGGGCCTGACCAGCGTGATCCCGGACATGGATCCCACCCGCCCGGCGAATGCCGATCCGACCAAGCTGCATGCGGCGATCAAGCGCTTCGGGGTGACCCAGCTGTTCGGTTCGCCGGCGTTGATGCGGGTGCTGGCCGAATACGGCCATCCGCTGCCGACAGTGAAGCAGGTGACCTCGGCCGGGGCGCCGGTGCCGCCGGAGATCGTGGAGAAGATCCGCAGCCTGCTGCCTGACGATGGCCAGTTCTGGACGCCCTACGGCGCCACCGAATGCCTGCCGGTGGCGGTGATCGAGGGCCGCGAACTGGAAGCCACGCGCGCGGCCACCGAAGCCGGCGCCGGCACCTGCGTCGGTCATGCGGTGGCGCCGAATGAAGTGCGCATCATCGCCATCGACGATGCCGCCATTGAGGACTGGTCCGGCACGCGCGAAGTGCCGCCGGGCGTGGTCGGCGAAATCACCGTGGCCGGACCGACCGCGACCGACAGCTACTTCAACCGCGACTCGGCGACCAGGCTCGCCAAGATCCGCCAGACGCTGGCCGATGGCAGCACCCGCATCGTCCATCGCATGGGCGATCTCGGCTATTTCGATGCGGCCGGGCGGCTGTGGTTCTGCGGGCGCAAGACCCAGCGCGTGGAAACCGCCCATGGCCCGCTGTACACCGAGCAGGTCGAGCCGGTGTTCAACGTCCACAGCCAGGTGCGGCGCACCGCGCTGGTGGGCGTGGGCAGGCCAGGGGCGCAGCGTCCGGTGCTGTGTTTCGAACTGCGGCCGGGGGTGCCGCCCGGCCAGCGCGATGCCATCAAAGTTGCGTTGCGTGCCATCGCCGGCCGGCACGATGCGCTGCGCGGCATCGACACGTTCCTGTGCCATCCGGGCTTTCCGGTGGACATCCGCCACAACGCCAAGATCGGCCGCGAGAAGCTGGCCGTGTGGGCGGCCCGACAACTGGAGCGCAGCGCATGAGGATCCTGGTCACCGGCGGCGGTGGGTTTTTGGGCCAGGCGCTGTGCCGTGGGCTGGTCGAACGCGGACATGCGGTCATCAGCTTCCAGCGCAGTCATTCGCCGGCGCTGGCTGCGCTGGGCGTGGACCAGCTCCAGGGCGATCTGGCCGATGCGCATGCGGTGACCGGCGCGGTGGCCGGCTTCGATGCGGTGTTCCACAACGCCGCCAAGGCCGGCGCCTGGGGCAGCTACGCCAGCTATCACAGCGCCAATGTCATTGGCACCGACAACGTGATCGCGGCCTGTCGCGCCAGCGGCGTGGGCCGGCTGGTCTACACCTCCACACCCAGCGTGACCCACCGCGCCACCCATCCGGTCGAAGGCCTGGGCGCCGATGAAGTGCCCTACGGCGAAAACTTGCAGGCGCCGTATGCGGCAACCAAGGCCATCGCCGAAAGGTCGGTGCTGGCCGCCAACGATGCGCAACTGGCCACCATCGCGCTGCGTCCGCGCCTGATCTGGGGCCCGGGTGACCAGCAGATCCTGCCGCGCCTGGTCGAACGCGCGCGCAGCGGGCGGCTGCGCCTGGTCGGCGACGGCAGCAACAAGGTGGACACCACGTATATCGACAACGCCGCGCAGGCGCACCTGGATGCGTTCGATCATCTGGCGCCGGGCGCGGCCTGCGCGGGCAAGGCGTACTTCATTTCCAACGGCGAGCCCTGGCCGATGCGCGAGGTGCTCAATGCGCTGCTGGCGGCGACCGGCACGCCGCCGGTGCACAAGACCCTCTCGTTCAGGGCCGCCTACCGCCTCGGCGCGGTCTGCGAGGCGGCCTGGCAGCTGCTGCCACTCAAGGGTGAGCCGCCGCTGACGCGTTTTCTGGCCGAACAGCTGTGCACCCCGCACTGGTATTCGATGGAACCGGCGCGGCGTGATTTCGGCTACGTCCCGCGCGTGTCGATGGCCGAAGGGTTGCTGCGCCTGAAAACCGCGTGGAAACAACCGCGCTGATCCTCACGCCGCCGCGATGTCACAGACGACAGGCTGCGCGCACGCCGATCCGCGCGTACCTCAAGGGACCACCGACATGCTGCACTACGCCATCGTCTTCCTGGTCATCGCCCTGATCGCCGGGGTGCTGGGTTTCAGCGGGATCGCCGGCACTGCCTCCAATATCGCCTGGATCCTGTTCGTGGTGTTCCTGATCCTGGCGGTGGTCTCGTTCTTCCGCAAAAAGGTCTGACGCCAAGGCTTTTGTGTGGGCAGGCGGCACCGCCAACCGGCCCGCCGTGGGTAGGCCACGTTTGGCACTGCTGGGCGAAGCCGTGGAAGTCGATCGCGCTCGGCAGGGGATTGGCGCCGCGTCCTGCGCCTGGAGCTGGGCGCTGGTCTGCCCGGCGACTGCGCTCGGCCCGCGGTTAGAATGCCGGCCATGCCGCCGACCCCCTTTGACGCCCTCAAACCGCTGGCCGGCCGCGCGCTGGAGGCTGCCCTCAACCGCGCCATCGCGCTGGACCTAGACACCCGCGACGCGCTGGCGCCGTTGGCCGGCCGCCGCATCCAGATCACCGTGGACTCGCCGCCGCTGGCCCTGGAGATTGCGGTCGAGGCCCAGCGCCTGCATGTCGGTCCGGTCGGGGCCGGCGAGGAGCCTGATCTGGCCGTGCGCAGCACCGTGGGCGGCCTGCTGGGCCAGCTGCCGTTCTTCCGCAGGGATGACGCGCCTGCGCCGGTGGGCAAGTTGCACGTGTCCGGCGATGCCGATCTGGCGCGTCGCCTGCAGACCCTGGCCATGCGCTTCGATCCGGACTGGCAGCAGCCGTTGGTGACGCTGTTTGGCGAAGTGCTGGGCGTGCAGATCGCCCAGGGCGTGCGCGCCGCACTGCTCAGGCTGCACGAAACGGGCAGCGAGCTGGCCACCAGCGCGGCCGAATACGTCACCGAGGAGTCGCGCGACGTGGTCGCCCGCGCCGAACTGGAAGCCTTCCACGACGACGTCGATGTCCTGCGCGATGACCTCGAGCGCCTGGCTGCGCGCCTGAGCCGCCTGGCTGCCCGCGCATGATGCTGCCGGGCATGAAGAGCGTGCGCGCGGCGCTGCGCGCCAACAGGATCGGCCGCGTGTTGATCCGCTATCGCCTGGATGCGCTGCTGGACGGCACCCCGGCCGAGCCGTGGCTGAAGCTGGCGCGGCCGTTCGTGCCACGCGCGCGCGAGGACATCGCCGCGCTGAGCCGCGGCGCGCGCCTGCGCATGGTCCTGCAGGAACTGGGGCCGATCTTCGTCAAGTTCGGCCAGATCCTGTCCACCCGCCGCGACCTGATGCCGCCTGACGTGGCCGAGGAACTGACCCTGCTGCAGGACCGGGTCAAGCCATTCGATGGCGACACCGCGCTGCGCATCGTCGAAAAAGCACTGGGCATTCCGATCGAGGTGGCGTTCGCTTCGTTCGACACCACGCCGCTGGCCTCGGCCTCGATCGCCCAGGTGCACGCGGCCACGTTGCATGACGGCCGCCAGGTGGTGGTCAAGGTGCTGCGTCCGGACATCGAGGTGCAGATCGCCGGCGACATCGCCCTGCTCAAGTCCGGCGCGGCGCTGATGGACTACGCGCACCCGTCGGCCGACAAGATCCGGCCGAAGGAAATCGTCGCCGAGATCGAAGGCACCCTGGCCGCCGAACTGGACCTGCAACGCGAAGGCGCCAACGCCAGCGTGATGCGCCGGTTCTGGAAGGATTCGCCGGACCTGTACGTGCCGGAGATCATCTGGAGTCACACCGCCGAGCGCGCGCTGACCATGGAGCGCGTCGACGGCATTCCCTCCGACGACATCGCCGCCCTGGATGCGGCCGGCATCGACCGCAAGGCGCTGGCGGCCAAGGGCGTGCGCGTGTTCTACACCCAGGTGTTCCGCGACAACTTCTTCCATGCCGATGCCCATGCCGGCAACATCTGGGTCGACACCGACCCGGCGCGCAAGGCCAACCCGCGCTTCATCGCGCTGGATTTCGGCATCGTCGGCCAGCTCTCGCAGCAGGACCAGTACTACCTGGCCGAGAACTTCATGGCCATCTTCAACAAGGATTACCGTCGCATCGCCGAGCTGCACGTGGAAGCGGGCTGGATGCCGGCCACGGTGCGCATCGACGAGCTGGAGGCCGCGGCACGGGCGGTGTGCGAGCCGTACTTCACCCGGCCGCTGAGCGAGATCTCGCTGGCGCAGGTGCTGATCAAGCTGTTCCGCACCGCGCAAAAGTACGAGCTGACCCTGCAGCCGCAGTTGATCCTGCTGCAGAAGACCCTGCTCAACATCGAAGGCGTCGGCCGCCAGCTCGATCCGCAGCTGGACATCTGGGCGGTGGCCAAGCCCGTGCTGGAGCGCATCCTGGTCGAGCGCTACAGCCCCAGGCGTGCGCTCGAGGAACTGCGCAAGCGGCTGCCGGAAATCCTGACCCACGCCCCGGACATGCCGCGCCTGGTGCACAGCTGGCTCAAGCAGCAGGTGGAGGGCAAGCACGAACTGGCCATGCGTTCGAAGGACCTGGCCGCGCTCAACCTGACATTGCAGCGCCTGCAGCGGCGCGTGGTCACCGCGATCGCCGGTGCCGGTCTGTTGGGCGCCGCTGCGGTGCTGCACGCCTTCGGCGTGGGCGGCCCGGTGTTGTTCCATGTGCCGCTGTGGACCTGGTTGAGCGGCGGCCTAGGCGCGATCGCGCTGCTGTCGGCGTGGTGGCGGCGCTGAACGGTGTGCTTCCTTCCTTCTCCCCTCGGGAGAAGTTGTCCGAAGATCGGTTGTCCAAGCTGCTTCAAGCGGCCCGGCTCGATCGTCAGTGGCCCGCGGGGTTCGTGATTTCGTGCCGAAAACCTCGCCCAGGGCGGGAAAAGCGCGCAGGCGCCGTCATGCCCGCTGAGGCGCAGATCAGCGGGCCGACCTTAATGAACAGGGGAGCCTCACGCGTGGTTAGACTAAAGTACAACGAAAATTTAAGGAATGGGTTGTGCACGTCAGTGGCGGGGACCGTCGCGCTCATGGAGAATGGGTCCGTACTGCTGCGCATGGAGGCCGCGGCGCTGGGTTTGCAGCTGAAATGATGCGCAGGCCAAAAAATGGAATGCTTTTTTCTTATTCAAATATTGGCAGTGATTGATAAAGGCGAGGGAAAATCATGTTGACGAGCAAAAATGTGTTGGCGGTGGCTGTGGGTGCCGTCTGTGCGGCCGTGAGCGGGAGTGGATTTGCTGCGGCGCTGGATCGCTCCGGACAGTCCATTGCAGCATTTCTCAGGCCGGGTAATTATGCGGAGTACGGTGGCTCGTTCCTCAATCCCGCCGTGGAGGGCAAGGACAAGAGTGGCAATCCCACGGGAGACATGGCTGGTAGCTATAACTTCATCGGTGCAGCGATAAAGTTCCAGCCCACCGAGCGATTCTCTTTCGGGTTTATCTATGACGAACCTTTTGGGGCCTCTGCCGGGTACCGGGGCAACAACGATTTTGTCTCCAGGCCGACGGACGTGGTATTGGCCGGCCTGCCGGTCGTCACCGGGCCAAGCATTGTCAGTAATGGCCAGCTGGCTGCATTCGGCCTGAATACCGATCTCACCGGCAATACCGATGTCTCGGTGACCACCAAAAGTCTCTCGGCGATCGTTGGGTTCAAGCCCGTGGAAGGGTTGACCCTTTATGGTGGTGGCGTCTATCAGGAACTTGAAGGGAATGTGCAGCTGCATGGCTCGACCTATTCGGCATTCAACGGCTATGGCGCTGAGCTGAGCACCGAGCGCGAGTGGGGCTGGCTGGCTGGCGTTGCGTACGAGATTCCCGAGATTGCGCTGAAGGTCTCGCTCACCTATCGATCCGAGATCGATTACGAGTTCGATGCAAAGGAATCGCTGCCGCTGGCCGATGCGCTGGGCGCCAACAGTGCACAGCTCGGTGGCCTGGTGCAGGGGCTGGTCGCGGCAGGAAGCATTCCCGCGCAGAACGGCCAGGCCATCATCGGCATGCTGAACGGGCTCAGCGGTGGCTTGCCAGGAGGCACCACCGACATCACCTCGCCGCAGTCGGTCAATCTCGATTTCCAGAGCGGGATCATGGCCGACACGATCGCCTTCGGTAACGTCCGCTGGGTGCAGTGGTCCACATTCGCCATTCGTCCTGCGCAGTTTGGTCAGCTCGCCGAGGCTCTTGGTCCCCTGATCGGCCAGCCGAATGGATTCAATCTGGTGGACTACTCCAAGGACCAGTGGTCGGCCAACCTGGGCCTGGGGCGCAAGCTCGGCGAACAGCTCGGCGGCTCGTTTTCGGTGGGTTGGGACAGTGGTGCCGGCAACCCGGTGACCACGCTGGGGCCGACCGAAGGCTATTGGAATGTGGGGCTTGCGCTTCGCTACAACCCCACGCCCAAGGTCGAGATTTCCGCCGGCATCAAGTATTTCTGGCTTGGCGATGCCGAGGCCCAGACCGGTGCCCACAGCTACGCGGGTGATTTCGAGAACAACAATGCGATAGCGGGCGGTGTGAAGTTCGGCCTGAATTTCTAAGGCTCGCGCACAAGCGCCGATCCTGACCGCACCTGCTGGCGGCCCCTTGGCCGCCAGTTTTTTTTTGGGGCTGGCCGGTATGGACGTTGCGGTGACCACGGGGATGGATAATCGCGGCTGCGAACCCTGCCGTGACCCAATGCCCGAATTGACCTCGATTGCCATCCTTTATCAGGACGATCTGCTTGCCGTGGTCGACAAGCCGGCCGGGCTGATGGTCCATGACAGTGGCCTGGCGCGTGGCCAGGACCAGTTCCTGGCCGAGCACCTGCGCGCGCAGCTGGGCAAGCCGATCTTCCTGATCCATCGGCTGGACCGCGGCACCAGCGGTTGCCTGCTGGTGGCCTTCGACCGCGACACGGCCTCGGCGCTGGGCAAGGCCTTCATGTCGCGCGCCGTTGAGAAGGATTACCTGGCCGTCTGCCGCGGCTGGCCGGAGCAGCAGTTCACCATCGACCACGACCTGGATGGTGGGCCCGGCAGGCCGGCCAGGAAGCAGGCCATCACCGGTTTCGTGCGCCTGGCCACCGGCGAGCTGGACATCCCCTCAGGCGGCTTTGAGACCTCGCGCTATGCGTTGCTGCGCTGCCGCCCGCACACCGGGCGCTTCCGCCAGATCCGTCGGCATCTCAAGCATGCCTTCCATCACCTGATCGGCGATACCAGCCACGGCGAGGGCCGGCACAACCGCGCGTTCCGCATGCGCGGCGTACAGCGCATGCTGCTGCATGCGCGGCGGCTGTCGTTCCTGCATCCGGCCACCGGCGTGCGGATCGAGGCGCTGGCGCCGCTGGATGCCGAGTTCGCCAGGGCACTGGACCTGTTCGGCTGGGACCACCGGCTGCGTTAGGCGTGCAGGCTTACGCCACGCCCAGTGCGGCCATCACCAACAGCGCCAGGGTGCAGCTGAAGCCGACAAACCACACTAGGCTGCGCAGGCCGGCGTGACCGGCGATATAGGCCAGGCCGTGGGCGACGCGCGCGGCCAGGATCACCAGGGCCAGTGTTGCCACGGTGTTGGCGCCGACATGGGCGGCCTGGGCCATCAGCACGCCAGCGGCAAACATCGGGAAGGCCTCGAAGCCGTTGAGCTGCGCCGCGTGCGCCCATTGCGAGCGCGGGTTGTCCTGCCGGGCCTGCCAGGCGCGCGGATTGCGGTTGTCGTAGCGGGCGCCGGCGCTGGCCTTGGCCACGCTGGTCCACAGGTAGGGCAGCAGCGCGACGATCAGCACGCACCAGTAGGCGACGGCGTAGGACATGGAAAGAGTTCCAGCGAAAGGGCGCGCGCAGCTTAGCGCCTGCGCCGATCGATGAAGCAAAAGGAAAGGCGCCTGGCGGCGCCTTTCTGATTTCTGCGTCCAAGCCGGCAGGTTATTTTCCTGCCGACGCCTTCATCATCCTGTCGCGCGCGGCCTTGAACGGGTTGCCGTCGTACCAGTTGGGCCACTGGCCGTCGCTGGCCAGCGACTTGCCCACGCCGTAGACCAGCTCCAGGTCCTGCACGGTGCCGTCCAGCTTCCAGCTCGCCGGGTCGTATTCGTCGGCCGGGGAGTGGTAGCGGTGTTCGCCATAGTCCTTGGCGTAGGCCTCGCCGGCGGCCTTGCCGCCTTCGACCAGGTCATCGCCGCCATCGGTGTACAGCGCCGGCACGCCGGCCTTGGCGAAGTTGAAGTGGTCCGAGCGGAAGTAGAAACCGCTCTGCGGCGAGGACTCGGCATGCAGGGTCCGGCCCTGCATCTCGGCCAGCGGCTTGAGGATGTCCTCCAGCTGCGAGGCGCCGTAGCCGGTCACGGTCACATCGCGCGCCTTGCCCGCCACCGACATCGCATCGAGGTTGATCACTCCGGCGATCCTGTCGAGCGGGAAGGTCGGATGGGCCACGTAGTACTTGGAACCGAGCAGGCCCGATTCCTCCAGGGTCACCGCCAGAAACACCACCGAACGCTTCGGCCTGGGATCCTGGTGGGCGAACGCTTCGGCCACTTCCAGGATGCCGGCCACGCCGGTCGCGTTGTCGACCGCGCCGTTGTAGATGTTGTCGCCGTCCTCGCCCTCGTGCTTGCCCAGGTGGTCCCAGTGGGCCATGTACAGCACGGCCTGGTCCGGCTGCTCGCTGCCGGGCAGCACGCCGATCACGTTGCGCGATTGTTTTTCGGCGATGGTGCTGTTGAGGTCCAAGGACAGCCTGGCCTTGAGCGGCACCGGCTTGAAGCCGCGCCTGGAGGCATCCTTGTAGGCCTGGTCCAGGTCCAGCCCGGCCTTGGCGAACAGCGCGCGCGCCACGTCCTGGGTGATCCAGCCCTGCGCCGGCACGCGCGGCTCGGGATCGTCCCGGGCCGGCAGGTCGTACTGCGCGCCGGCCCAGGAATTCTTCACCACGTCCCAGCCATAGCTGGCGCCGAGCGGGTCGTGGATGATGATCGCCGCATCGGCGCCCTTGCGCGCGGCCTCTTCGAACTTGTAGGTCCAGCGGCCGTAGTAGGTCATCTTCTTGCCGTCGAACAGCGCCGCATCATCGGTGTGGAAGCCGGGGTCGTTGACCAGCATCACCACGGTCTTGCCCTCCCAGCGCTTGGCGCTGCCGTAGTCGTTCCACTTCTGCTCCGGCGCATCCACGCCGTAGCCGACGAACACCAGCTCGCTGTCCCTGATGCTGACCTGCGGCTTGCCGCTGCGCGTGCCGATCACCATCTGGTCGCCGAAGCTCAGCGTCTGGGTGCTGCCGTCGGCCTGGGTCACGGTCAGCGTGGTGGACGGATCGGCCGTGGTTTCCACCATCGGCACATCCTGGCTCCAACTGTCGCCGTTGCCGGGCTTCAGGCCGATGCGCTGCATCTGGGCGGCAATGTAGGCCACGGTCATGTCCTCGCCGGGCGAACCCGGCGCGCGACCCTGGAAGGCATCGGAGGACAGGGTCTTGACCCGTTCGGCGAAATCTGCGGCGGTGATCTGCGGGGAGAAGGCATGCGGCGCGTCCGGCGCGGCCGGGGCCGGGACCGACGGCGTGGAGGCGGCAGGCGCCGGCGCCGGATCGGGTTTCTTGCAGGCCGACAGCGCGATCAGCGCGGCCAGGCCCAGCAGCAACGTGCGGGACATGCAGGTTCCTTGCAGGTGACGTCAGGAACCGGGGATTCTAGCCCGATGCGGGCGCCGGCAGCGCCGGGCCCGCCTGTCCGGGCTGGCACAGTGCGGTCATTGGCCCGGGGCGGTGTCGCTGCCGTAGGCCAGGGCCCAAGGCCAGGCCGAGGGCGGCGCAGGGCAGCTGGCCGGTGCGGCCGGCCATGGTGGAGATTTCCTTTCGTGCTTGCCGGGACGGGATGCAGCCTGTGCACGGAAGATTCAAAGCCGGGTCCTGCATCGAGACGGGGCGTTGCAGCGGGCGCCGCTACAATCGGCGCCCTGTCACCGCAAGGAAATCCCCGCCGTGTCCGAGTCCGTCCAGCGCCCCAAGCCCGTCGTCCTGCTGATCCTGGATGGCTGGGGTTACCGCGAAGACCCCACCGACAACGCCGTGGCCCAGGCCACGCTGCCCAACTGGCGACGGCTGCTCAAGACCTGCCCCAACACGCTGATCCACACCGAGGGCCGCCATGTCGGCCTGCCGGACGGGCAGATGGGCAATTCGGAAGTGGGGCACATGAACCTGGGCGCCGGCCGCATCGTCTACCAGGACCTGACCCGGATCGACGCGGCCATCGAGGACGGCAGCTTCTTCGACAATGCCGAGCTGAGCGCGGCTTGCGAGGCGGTCAAGGCCGATGGCGGCACCCTGCACCTGATGGGCCTGCTCTCGCCAGGGGGCGTGCACAGCCATGAGCGTCACCTGTGGGCACTGCTGGACCTGGCCAGGCAGCGTGGCGTGGCCCGGGTCGCCGTGCATGCCTTCCTGGACGGGCGCGACATGCCGCCGCGTTCGGCCAAGGCCAGCCTGGAGAAGCTCCAGGCCAAATGCGATGAAGTGGGCAACGCGCACCTGGCGTCGGTGTCCGGGCGCTATTTCGCCATGGACCGCGACAAGCGCTGGGACCGGCTGCGCAAGGCCTGGGATGCGATCGTGGAGGCCAAGGGCCAGTTCACCGCTGCCACCGGCATTGAGGCGCTGGAAGCGGCCTATGCGCGCGGGGAGAACGACGAGTTCGTGCTGCCGACCGTGATCGTCGGCGACGGCCACCGGTCAGGCACCGGGCCGATGGCCGATGGCGATGCGGTGGTCTTCTTCAACTACCGCGCCGACCGCGCCCGCCAGCTGACCGGCGCGTTCGTGTTGCCGCAGTTCGAGGGCTTCCAGGTGCGCAGGCCCAGGCTGGCGCGCTTTGTGTGCATGACCGAATACGACGCCAGGCTGCCGGCGGCGGTGGCCTTTGGCCCCGACGACCTGCGCAACACGCTGGGCGAGGTGGTGGCCGCCCATGGCCTGACCCAGCTGCGCATTGCCGAGACCGAAAAATACGCGCATGTGACCTTCTTTTTCAGCGGCGGGCGCGAGGACCCGTACCCCGGCGAGCAGCGCATCCTCGTGCCCAGTCCAAAGGTGGCCACCTATGACCTGCAGCCGGAGATGAGCGCCCCGGAAGTCACCGACAGGCTGGTCGCGGCGATCGCGGCCGACAGCTTCGATGTGATCATCTGCAACCTGGCCAACCCGGACATGGTCGGCCACAGCGGCATCCTGCAGGCGGCCATCAAGGCCGCCGAAGCGGTGGACGTGGCCATCGGCAAGATCGAGGCCGCCGTGCGCGCCGCCCACGGCGCGCTGGTGATTACCGCCGACCACGGCAACCTGGAAATGATGGCCGACCCCAAGACCGGCCAGCCGCACACCGCCCACACCGCCGCGCCGGTGCCGCTGGTGTACGTGGGCGAGCGCACCGATGTGCGCCTGCGCCAGGGTGGGGCGCTGCGCGATGTCGCCCCGACCCTGCTGGAGCTGCTCGGCCTGCCCAAGCCGGCCGAGATGACCGGCGAGAGCCTGATCGCCGGATGAAGCAGGCATCGCGGCGCTTCGGACGGCTGGCGCTGCTGCTCGCGCTGGCCACGGCCGGCTGTGGCCTCGCCCTGGCGCAGGGCCAGACCGAGGCGCAGAAGAAGCTCGAAGGCATCCGCAAGGAACTCAAGCGCGTGGCCGCCGAACGCCGCGAGCTGGAGGGCCAGCGTGGCCAGGCCTCGCGCCAGATGCGCGCGGCCGACGAGCAGGTCGGCACCAGCAGCCGCGAGCTGGCTGAAACCCGGTCCGCGCTGAAGAAGGAAGAAGCCGCCCTGGCGCAGCTGCAGGCCAAGCGTGACAGCATGCAGCAGCAGCTGTCCGGCGAGCGCGCCGCGCTGTCGCAGCTGGTGCGCGCGGCCTACATGACCGGCGCCAACGCGCCGCTGAAGGTGCTGCTGTCGCAGGACACGGTTGCCGAGGCAAACCGCGCGCTGGTCTACCACCGCTACGTGCAGGCCGATGTCACCCGGCGCATCGACGCGCTCACCGTCCAGCTGGATGCACTGCGCACGCTGGAACAGGACATCCAGACCCGCCGCGCCGCGCTGCAGGCGGCGCACCAGGAACAACAGCGCCAGCTCGCCCAGCTCGAGCGTGATCGCAGCGAGCAGGCCAGGCTGGTCAGCCAGCTTGACCAGCGCTACGAAGACCGCAGCGACCGCGTCCAGGCCCTGGGCCGCGATGCCAAGGCGCTGGAAACCCTGCTGGCCAACTTGCGCGCCGCCGCCGCACGCGCCGAGGCCGAGCGCCGTGCTGCGGCCGAACGGGCGCGCCGTGAACAGGCCGCGCGCGAGGCCAGCGCCCGCGAACAGGCACAGAGGGAACGCGACACTGCCCTGGCCCAGGGCCGTCCCGCCCCACCGCCGCGTAAAACCCCGCCACCTCCGCCGCCGGCCAGGGTCGCCAGCGCACCGGCGCTCAAGGTCGGCGGCCTGGGCTGGCCGGCCTCGGGCAACCTGCTGGCCCGCTTCGGCGGCCAGCTGCCCGACGGCCATGCCAGCCAGGGCGTGCTGATCGGCGCGCCGCTGGGCAGCCCTGTCACCGCCGTGGCCGACGGCACGGTGGTCTTTTCCGAGTGGATGACCGGCTACGGCCTGATCCTGATCATCGACCACGGCAACGGCTACATGAGTCTGTACGCGCACAACGAGTCGCTGCTGCGCGATGCCGGCGACACGGTCAGCAAGGGCGATGCCATCGCCAGGGTCGGCCGCTCCGGCGGCTGGGGAAGCCCGGCGCTGTATTTCGAACTGCGCAAGGGCGGCGCGCCGGTGGATCCGTCCTCGTGGCTGCAGCAGCGCTGAGCAGGGCGGCCAAAACGAGCCGTGGGCGCGGCTTGGCGCATAATCCAGACCGCTTTTAACCTCCCCCCATGATCCGCCGGAGTTGCCGCATGCGCGTGTCCCTGTTGCTGACCTCCCTGCTGCTGGCGCTGGCGCCGGTGGCCCTGGCCCAGGAGGTCGCGCCCGCAGCGCAGGACACCCCGCAACAGCAGGCCCCCGCGCGGCCGGCCCAGGCCCAGGAGGACGATGAGGACCAGACCGGGCAGGTCGGTTCCAGCGACGACCCCTCAGCGGCCGAATCCACGCCCTCGGAGGTCCCGCTGGAGGAGATCCGCCGCTTCGTGGCGGTGTTCAACGCGGTCCGGCAGGCCTACGTCGAGCCGGTCGACGACAAGAAACTCATGCACTCGGCCATCCGCGGCCTGCTGTTGGACCTGGACCCGCACAGCGCCTACCTGGACAAGGAGGACGCGCAGAGCTTCGATGAGCAGGCCAATGGCGCCTACGACGGCATCGGCGTGGAACTGCTGGCCCAGCCGGACGGCACCTTGAAGGTGGTCGCCCCGATCGATGGCACCCCGGCCGCGCGCGCCGGCATCCAGTCCGGCGATGTGATCATCGCCATCGACGGCAAGCCGCTGGGCAGTGGGGAAGATTCGATGGGTCCGTTGCGTGGTGCGCCCGGCAGCAAGGTCACCCTGACCATCGTCCGCGACAAGATCGCCAGGCCGTTCGACAAGACCCTGACCCGCGAGACCATCCGCGTGGCCAGCGTGCGCTCGCGCCTGCTCGAGCCGGGCTATGGCTACATCCGCATCAGCGCCTTCCAGGCCGATACCGGCGCCGATTTCCAGAAGGCCGTCGATGGGCTCAAGGCCAAGGGCCCCCTCAAGGGCGTGGTGCTGGACCTGCGCAGCAATCCCGGCGGCCTGCTGACCTCGGCGGTGCAGGTCGCCGACGACCTGCTGGACAAGGGCACCATCGTCACCACCCGCGGCCGTATCGCGATCAGCGACACCAGGTTCGACGCCACCCCTGGCGATCGCCTCAGGGGCGTGCCGATGGTGGTGCTGGTCGATGCCGGTTCGGCCAGTGCGGCCGAGGTGCTGGCCGGCGCGCTGCGCGACAACGGCCGCGTGCGCATCATCGGTTCGCGGACCTTCGGCAAGGGCTCGGTGCAGACGGTGCTGCCGCTGGACAACGGCGACTCGGTCAAGCTGACCACCGCGCGTTACTTCACGCCCAGCGGCAAGTCGATCCAGGCCACCGGCATCGGGCCCGACGTGGTGCTCAAGCCCGACCAACCGGCTGACCAGGACCTCCCCGCCGCGCTGGCCGACTACAGCGAAGCCGCACTTCCCGGTCACCTGCAGGGTGATCAGGAAGGCAGCGAGGGCTACACCGCCGGCGAGGTGCTCAACGGCGACAAGCCGGTCGACCAGGCCCTGGCCGAGTTGAAGCAGCCGGGCTCGGTGGCCGCAGCGATGAAGGCCGCCGCAGCCAGGCCCAAGCCAGCGCCCAAGCCAGCCGCGGTGCCCGCCAGGCCTGCAGCCGCCAGGCCAACCGCGCCGGCCACCCAGGTGGCGCCGACGCCGGTCCCTGCGCCGGCCACCCCCGCCCCGCCACCTGCAGACACCAACGGCAAGCGGTGATCCCGGCGCGCCGCGTTCACTGCTCGTCGTCGGCAATGACGACCAGCATCGGTCAGCGCGGTCGTGCGGGCATCGGAAACGGGGTGACGACCTTCTCGCCGCTGGCCGCGTCGCGGATCGCGCTGGCGCCCTTCTTCTCCACTTCCTCCACCCGCACGATGCTCTGCATCGGCAGGTGCAGCACGCGGGTGTTGCCGAACTCTTCGCGCAGGCGCTCCTCGGTCGGGTCGATGACCAGGCCCTCGTGCACGTCGAACACCAGTTCGCCAACCTCGGTGAAGCCCCACAGCGCGTTGGAGGAGGCCACCCGGTGCGCGTAGAGCTCGTACACCTTGCCGTGGTTGAGGAAGGTCACCTTGTAGAGGGGCTTGGACATGGCCTGGATCTGCGAAAAGGCAAAAGGATGCCGCACAACATGGAGGCGCGCATGCCGCTTTTCCACCGGCGCGGTCAGTAGCCGTGGCGTCGGCGCATCCGCCGGGCAATGGCCGCACGCACAAACAGCGCGAACACCACGCCGAACACGAATCCGGCCAGGTGCGCCGACCAGGCCACCGCGCCAAAGGCCGGCCCGATGTAGGCAAACAGCACCTGCAGCAGCGCCCACACCCCGATCAGGACCGAGGCCGGGGCCCTGACGAACTGCAGGAACAGGCCCAGCGGCACCACCACCCCGAGCTTGGCATTGGGAAACAGCGCCAGGTATGCGCCGATCACTGCCGACACCGCGCCGCTGGCGCCGATGATCACCCGGTCCGGCGCGCCGATCACCAGCACTGCGGCCAGGTTGGACAACGCCCCGCCCAGCAGGAACAGCAGCAGGAACCGCCACGGGCCCATCGCCCGCTCGGCCGGCAGCCCGAAAATCAGCAGGAACACCAGGTTGCCCAGCAGGTGGGCCCAGTCGGCGTGCAGGAACAGCGCGGTGAACAGGCGCAGCACCGAGCCATCGGTCAGGCCCTGCAGCCAGTCGCGCGGGGTTTCCAGCCCGCTGGTCAGCGCGCCCCACTTCAGCAGCAGGTTGCCGTACAGGCCGGCCGGGCGGGTGACCGCCCACAGGAACGCCAGCCACAGCAGCGCGAACAGCACGGGGGTGGCCCAGCGCACGGAGGGCTTGCGGCGGGAAGGGGTGGCGATGAACACGGTCGGAGCGGTCCAGGGGACGGGCGTGCCATTCCAGGCCTGAACCCGGCTGAATCTGTCTGAACCTTGCGGTTGGGTTAACTCGAGCCGGCATACTGGCACACCGCGTCGCATGTCGGGAGTTGCTTCCGTCACGCAAGGTGCCTCAGCCGCATGCACCGGGCGCCTGGCTCACCATCGACCCTGGGTTCGGTCCAGCCGGACAACACCCGGCCCGTCAACGATCACGACACGACCGTCGGCCCGGCGGGTCGGTCGATGCGAAACAACCCCGCCTGCCGCGGGGTTTCCCCTGTCTGCCGCCTGCGCGTCGCTCAGGCCGCCTGGCGCAGTTCCACGCGGTTGCGGCCGCCGTGCTTGGCCGCATACAGCGCCTGGTCCGCCAGGGCCATCAGGTCCGAGACCGGCATGTTCCGTCCGCTGCAGGCCACCCCGACGCTGACTCCGACCTGCAGGCTCCGGTGCTGCGGCAGCTGCAGCTGCTCGGTGGCTGCGCGGATGCGCTCGGCCAGCTGGCCGGCCTGGTCGCAGTCCAGTCCGGCGCTGACCACGATGAATTCCTCGCCTCCCGTGCGCGCGAACAGGTCTTGCTGGCGGATGCAGCGGCGCACCGCGTCGGAAAACGCCTGCAGCACCTGGTCGCCGGCCTGATGGCCGTGCTCGTCGTTGATCGCCTTGAAGCGATCCAGGTCCAGGGCCAGCACGGCCAGGACTTCGCGCAGGCCGGCCGCATCCGGTGCGCGGCGCTGGTCCAGCCCGCGGCTCAGGCCGCGTCGGTTGAGTGCGCCGGTCAGCGGATCGATCAGCGCGCTGCGGCGCAGCGCTTCGGCCGCATGGAAGCTGGTCAGGGTCAACATGCAGAAGTTGAGCATGAACCACAGGGCCAGGTCGGTGCTGACCCAGATGTCGTCGATGCCGAACCGGCCGCGGAACCAGCCCGGCACCACGCTGGCGTAAATGCCGATCAACAGCGCGCACGAGGCCATCATCAGGCGCGCCGGTACCCGGTCGGGCGACTCACGCAGGGTGCGCAGCTGCCAGATCATCACCGTCAGGGCGAGCACCTCGACCACGGTCAGCGCCACGCCTTGCGAGGCCTGCGTGCCGGCGATGCACCAGGCCGCCACCGGCAGCAGCAGCGCCAGCGGCATCCATATCAGTTCGCCGCGGCGCAGGCGCCGCTGCTGGACGAACTGCACCACCGCCCAGGCCAGCCCGGTCATGCCGGCGCAGGCGGCGATGCCACTCAGGTTGGTCGTCAGGCTGGCGCCCACGGGATGGCCACGTGCGCGCAGCGCTTCGGTGCCCAGGTCCATCAAGGCCGCGCCCAGGGTGTAGGCCAGGTGCGCCGCGCCCCAGGTGCCCACGCCATGCAGCGTGCGCGAGATCCGGCTCACGTAAAGAAACAGGAAGAACAACGCCAGCGACAGCGCGCAGTCGTTGATCAGGCTGAAGAACACCGAGTTGGCCATGGTCGTGCCCCCGTTGCGGACAGCGCCGCGCGGCATGGGTCGGGCCGCGTTGCTGTGACAGCACATCTAGCAAAGACCGTGCCAGCCTGTTCATCTTCGTTCGCCCGGCCGGGGGCATACACGTTTGGGCCGTCAACGACGGGGCGATGGCGGCCAGCTTCGTCCTGGGGCGGACCTTCAGGGCTGTTTCGGCCACGATCGGTCACCTCGGGTAGGCCTGGATGCACGCCTGGTCTGGTCCATTGGTGCAATGGCGCCGCGCGATTTTCCGTCACCGGCGTTGGCCCAAGCCCCTGTGAAACCGGCGGACTTCGTCGGCAGCGGAAGCGCGCCAGGCCCATCCGGCGCGGAAAAACGCCCCGGCGCAGGCAGAATCTGGCATCGGATTGCCGGCGTTTTTGGGGGTCGCTCACGTGCGTTTGCACAAACGCCGGCTTGGTTGCCCAAGGGGTCCTGCGGGGCTACCATTCAGACGTTTTCCGCAGCGCGCAGGGCCAGGGCCGTGATCGAAGTGGCGACACAGGGTTCGCAGGGACGGGACGCGCGGCTGACGCTGCGACCGCCCCGCGCCCTGACTGCCGCCCAGTTCATGTGGCTGTTTCTGGCCTGCACGGCCCTGATGTGGGCGGCGGCGGCGATGGGGTGGTGGGCCGGCAACGTGTTCGCTCCCCTGTTCGCGGTCCTGCACAGCCTGCTGGTCGGGCTGGCGCTGCGGGCGGTGTGGAAGTCCGGGCAACGCGATGAAGTGATCGCGATCGGCCCGGAGCTGGTGGAGGTGCGGCGCTCGACCCAGCCTGTACCCGCGTTCCGGGCCCATCCCTACTGGGTGCGGCTGGGTGTGGGCAGGGACGGTGAACGGGTCACGCTCTCTTCCAGTGGCAGGTACGTGGAAGTGGGAGCGCTTCTGGGGCCGGCCGAGCGAATGGAGTTGGCAACACAGTTACGCGCTTTACTGGCGGCCGCGCTGCGGCCGTGACCGATGGCACTGGGTGGGGTCTAGGCAATGACGCAACTGAAAGCTTGGTGCAGGCACGCGGGCATGCTGCTGGCGCTGGTGGCACTTCCCGGGATGGCCCTGGCACAGCAGGCCGATCCCAAGCAATGGCAGCTCAACATGGGCAAGGGCGTGACCCAGACCGCCCGGATGGCCTACGAGGCGCACATGGTGGTGCTGTGGGTGTGCGTGGTCATCGGGGTCATCGTGTTCGGCGCGATGGGCTATGCGATGTTCAAGTTCCGCAAGTCCAAGGGCGCGGTCGCCGCCCAGTTCAGCCACAACACCACCGCCGAACTGATCTGGACCATCGTGCCGGTGATCATCCTGGTCGTGATGGCCTGGCCGGCCACGGCCAAGCTGATCGCCATGTACGACACCCGTGATTCGGAGATGACCATCAAGGTCACCGGCTACCAGTGGATGTGGAAGTACGAGTACCTGGGCCAGGGCGTGGAGTTCACCAGTCGCCTGGACCGCGGCTCGGACCAGATGCGCCAGTCGGGCCAGGTCCCCACCGCCGCATCAAACCCGCACTACCTGCTGGACGTGGACCATCCGCTGGTGCTGCCGGTGGACACCAAGATCCGCTTCGTGATCACCGCCGATGACGTCATTCACTCGTGGTGGGTGCCGGCCCTGGGCTGGAAGCAGGACGCGATTCCCGGCCTGATCAACGAGGCCTGGACCAACATCGAGCAGCCCGGCGTCTATCGCGGCCAGTGCGCCGAACTGTGCGGCAAGGACCACGGCTTCATGCCGATCGTGGTGCGTGCACTGCCCAAGGCCGAGTTCCAGCAGTGGCTGGCCGCACGCAAGCCGGCCGCGCCGGTGCCCCCGGCGCCGGCCGAGGGCTCACCCGCGCCGGACATCACCCCGGAGCAGGCCGCGCCGGCCGCGACCAGTGCCAGCGCTCGGTCCGACGCCACGCAAGCTGCGCCTGCCCCGCAGGCCTGATCCTTCTTCGCCACATTCGCTGCTTTCGAGGAACACGCCCATGGCCCACTCCGCCGCAGAGCACCACAACGATCACCCCGGCGCCCACAGGCAGGGGTTCGTCGAGCGCTGGTTCTTTTCGACCAACCACAAGGACATCGGCACGCTCTACCTGATCTTCAGCTTCATCATGTTCGTGATCGGCGCGGCGATGAGCGTGGTCATCCGCGCCGAGCTGATGGAGCCGGGGTTGCAGTTCGTCAAGCCCGAGTTCTTCAACCAGATGACCACCGTGCATGCGCTGGTGATGATCTTCGGCGGGGTGATGCCGGCCTTCGTCGGCCTGGGCAACTGGATGATCCCGCTGCAGATCGGCGCGCCGGACATGGCCCTGCCGCGCATGAACAACTGGTCGTTCTGGCTGCTGCCGGTGGCCTTCACCATGTTGCTGCTGACCCTGTTCCTGCCCGGCGGCGCGCCGGCCGGCGGCTGGACGCTGTACCCGCCGCTCTCGCTCCAGGGCGGGGCCAGCGTGGCGTTTTCCGTATTTGCCATCCACGTGGCCGGGATCAGTTCGATCATGGGGGCGATCAACATCATCGCCACCATCCTCAACATGCGTGCGCCCGGCCTGGACCTGCTGAAGATGCCGATCTTCACCTGGACCTGGCTGATCACCGCCTTCCTGTTGATCGCGGTGATGCCGGTGCTGGCCGGCGCGGTGACCATGCTGCTGACCGACCGCTTCTTCGGCACCAGCTTCTTCAACGCGGCCGGCGGTGGCGACCCGGTGATGTACCAGCACATCTTCTGGTTCTTCGGGCATCCGGAGGTGTACATCATGATCCTGCCGGCCTTCGGGGTGGCCAGCGAGATCATCCCGACCTTCAGCCGCAAGCCGCTGTTCGGCTACCAGGCGATGGTCTACGCGACCGCCTCGATCGCCTTCCTGTCCTTCATCGTGTGGGCGCACCACATGTTCGCCGTGGGCATGCCGCTGGGCGGAGAGTTGTACTTCATGTACGCCACGATGCTCATCGCCATCCCGACCGGGGTGAAGGTGTTCAACTGGGTCTCCACGATGTGGAAGGGCTCGCTGAGCTTCGAGACGCCGATGCTGTGGGCGGTGGCCTTCGTGCTCCTGTTCACCATCGGCGGCTTTTCCGGGCTGATGCTGGCGATCGTGCCGGCCGACTTCCAGTACCACGACACCTATTTCGTGGTGGCCCATTTCCACTACGTGCTGGTCACCGGCGCACTGTTCTCGATCATCGCGGCCACCTATTACTGGTGGCCCAAGTGGACCGGGCGCATGTACAGCCAGTTCTGGAGCAAGTTCCATTTCTGGTGGACGGTGGTGTTCGTCAACGTGCTGTTCTTCCCGCAGCACTTCCTGGGCCTGGCCGGGATGCCGCGCCGCATCCCCGATTACAACGTGGTGTTTGCCGACTGGAACTTCGTCAGTTCCATCGGCGCGTTCGGCATGTTCGCCACCCCCTTCATGATGGCCGCGATCCTGGGCTGGTCGCTGCGCAAGGGCGCGCGCGCCGAGGATCGTTCGTGGGAGGGTGCCAAGGGCCTGGAGTGGACCGTGCCCTCGCCGGCACCGGCGCATACCTTCACCACCCCGCCGGTGCTCAAGCCCGGTGACCTGGCCCATGAGGACATTGGCCACTGATGCCCGCGCCGCGCGCTCCCATCGATGCCGCTCCGCTGAGCGCTGAGCAACAGCAGCGCCGCCGCCGGGCCACGCGCACCACCGCACTGGTGGTGGGTGCGATCGCGGTGGCGATCTATGTGGCCTTCATCCTGTCCGGCGTGTTGCGCACATGACCCCGCATTCGGCAGACCACACGCCGCAGACCGACAGCCGGACCGCCGGCCTGCCGCGGCTGATCGGTGTGGTGGTGGCGGTGTTCATCCTGACCTTCTCGCTGGTGCCGCTGTACCGGTTGGCGTGCGAGAAGGTGTTCGGCATCCGCCTGGACAACCGGCCGGCGCAGTCGCAGCTCTCCGGCGCGCCGGCCAGTGCGCGGCTGGTGACGGTGGAGTTCGACGGCGGGGTCAATTCCAAGCTGCCGTGGGCCTTCCATCCGCAGGTCCAGCGCATGCAGGTCACGCCCGGCAAGCTCTATGATGCGCAGTTCTTCGCGCGCAACGAGGGCAAGCGCGCGATCGTCGGCAGCGCGGTGCCGTCGGTGGCACCGGCGCGCGCCTCGCAGTATTTCATCAAGACCGAATGCTTCTGCTTCACCGCCCAGACCCTGGATGCCGGCGAGAGTCGCGACATGCCGGTGCGCTTCATGCTCGACCCGGACCTGCCGGCGGACGTGTCCACCGTGACCCTGTCCTACACCTTCTTCAAGAACGATGCCCTGACCGCGCGGCTCAACGGCAGCGCGGGCAACTCCACGGCGCGCTCTGCGCCTTAAGTGACCCAAGGAACGCGTGATGGCGCAGACCCACTCCCCCGAGACCGATGTCTATTTCGTGCCGCAGCAGAGCAAGTGGCCTTTCGTCGGCTCCGTCGCGATGCTGGTGCTGATGGTCGGTGTGGCCAGCTGGCTCAACGATGCGGCCTGGGGCAGGTGGACCTTCTTCGCCGGCATTGCGATGCTGGCGGCAACCTTGTTCATGTGGTTTGGCGATGTGATCCGCGAGTCGGTGGCCGGCCGCTACAACAAGCAGGTCGACGTGTCCTTCCGCATGGGCATGGTGTGGTTCATCTTTTCCGAAGTGATGTTCTTTGGCGCGTTCTTCGCTGCGCTGTTCTACACCCGCACGCTGGCCCTGCCCTGGCTGAGCGGCATCGGCGATGGCGCGATGACCAATGCGCTGCTGTGGGAAGGCTATTCGGCCGGCTGGCCGACCAATGGGCCGGCGGCAATCGGCGGTCAGTTCCAGACCATCCCGGCCTGGGGCCTGCCGCTGCTCAACACCCTGATCCTGCTGACCTCGGGCGTGACCCTGACCATCGCCCATCACGCGCTCAAGGCCGCCCGCCGCGGCGCGGTGCTGCTGTGGCTGGGTCTGACCGTGGTCCTGGGCGCGACCTTCCTCTACTTTCAGGTCACCGAGTACGTGCATGCCTACCGCGAACTCAATCTGACTCTGGGTTCGGGCATCTACGGCTCGACGTTCTTCATGCTTACCGGCTTCCACGGCGCGCATGTGTTGCTGGGCACGCTGATGCTGGCGATCATGTGGCTGCGCACGCTCAAGGGGCATTTCACCAGGGACAACCACTTCGGCTTCGAGGCGGCTGCCTGGTACTGGCACTTCGTGGATGTGGTGTGGCTGGCGCTGTTCCTGTTCGTCTACGTGATCTAGCAGCCTGTCGGGCCGGTTGGGTCACGGGGTGATTCCATGCGGCTTGATCACGCCGCTCCAGATGCCCAGCACGATCAGTGCGAACAAGGTCACCGACAGGCCGATGCGCCAGCTCAGCGCGCGCACGGTGCGCTTGGTCTGGCCACGGTCGATGAGCAGGTAATACAGGCCGGCGCCGAGGTTCCACACGATCATGATCATGAAGGCGACGATCAACAGCGTTTTGAGCGAATCGTTCATGCAGGCCTCCGCGCGGCACGGGGCCGCATGAGGCGATTATCGCAGTCGTGCGCGGGGCCGGCGTGAGTCGGCGGCTGCCGACCTCGATCGGTTGGGTGCTGGCGATCGCGGTGGCGGCCGGGTTCTGCGCACTGGGAAGCTGGCAGCTCGGGCGCGCGCAGCACAAGCGCGCGATGCTGGCCCACGTTGCGCAGGTGCTGCGCGAACGCCAGCCGCTGCCGCTGGCTGCCGCGGCGCAGCACGAGCGCGCGCAGACCTTCGACTGGTCGGCCGGACGCGGCCACTTCGCGGCCGGGGCGGCGGTGCTGCTGGACAACCAGGTCCGCGATGGCCAGCCCGGCGTGCGCGTCTATCGTCCGTTCCTTCCCGCCGATGGCGGTCCGGCGCTGCTGGTCGAACTGGGCTGGCAGCCGTTGCGAGGCGATCGCACGCTGCCGGTGGTTGCCCCTTTGCCGGGATCGCACCGCGTTGCCGGGCTGCTGGCGCCGCCGCCTTCACCTGGCCTGATCCGCGCCGCGCCGGCCATGCAGGCCGATGGCGATCTGCTCGCCGTCGCGCTGCAACCGGCTGCGCTGGCGGCGCCGTTGAAGCTGCCAGGCCTTGCGCCACGGGTGTTGAAGCTGGATCCGGCGCTGCCGATCGGCTATCGGCGCGACCTGGACGTCCTGCCCAACACCCTGCCGCCGGAGCGGCACTTGGGCTATGCGGTGCAGTGGTTCGGGCTGGCGCTGGCGGTGCTGGCCACCGCGGCGGTGCTCACGCGGCGGCGGCGGGGCGCTGCGCGTGAGAAAATGGGGGCATGATCCTCCCTGATGTTCCTCCTGGCCGCGGCCGCGGCCGACTGATCCTGCTCGGCCTGTTCGTGCTGTTCTTCGGCAGCGTGCTGGGTGCGGGCGTGCTGCGCTTCTCCGGCTGGCAGCCGGACGGGATGAAGAACCATGGCCAGCTGCTGCATCCACCCGGCGACGTGCGCGCACTGAACCCGGCCCTGGCCGATGGCGGCACCTACCGCTGGCAGCAGCCGCAGCGCACCTGGCGCATCGCGCTGGCGCCGCCGGTCGCCTGCGTGGCGGACTGCGTGGCCCTGTCGCAGCAGCTGGACACGGTATGGCGGCTGTTCGGCCACAACGCCGACCAGGTGCACATCCTGTGGATCGGCACGCCGCCGCCGGGCGCGGCGCAGCCGTCCTCGCTGCGGGTGCTGGCGCGCGACCCGGCGCTGCTGGCCGCGCTGCCACGGGTGGACGACCCGGCCGGCGTGCCGGTGTACGTGATCGATCCCAATGGCTTCGTGGTGATGCGCTTCGCGCCGGGGTTCGATCCGGCCGAGCTGCGCGCCGACCTGGCCAAGCTGCTGAAGCTCATCTGACTTGCGAACCCCACCGTAATGCCTGCCTCCCTACGCCTGCCGTTCCGGCATTTCCACCGCATCGCCTGGCTGGCCGTGCTGATGACCGCCAGCACGATCGTGTTCGGTGGCTTCGTGCGCCTGTCCGATGCCGGCCTGAGCTGCCCGGACTGGCCCACCTGCTATGGCCGCGCCGCCTGGCCGCAGGCGCCGTCGGAGGTGGTCGACCACGCCGCCACCAGGATCCGCCCGCTGGAGACGCACAAGGCCTGGCGCGAGCAGGTGCACCGCTTCCTGGCCGGCATGCTCAGCATCGAGATCTTCGGCCTGGCGCTGATGGCGGTGCGCCGTCGCCGGCTCGGCGTGGCCGGGGTGATCGTGGCGGCGGTGCTGGTGGCCGCGGCGATCCCGCTGTACATGAAAGGCCTGCACGTGGCGGCCAGTGCGGTGGCGCTGGTCGGCGAGGGCCTGCTGCTGGTCGCGGCCTGGCGCTGGTCCTCGGCCTCTGCACCGGGCGGCGGAGGCGATCTGTCCCGGGTGGCGGTGCTGACCCTGGCGATGATCATCTTGCAGGCGCTGCTGGGCATGTGGACGGTGACCTGGCTGCTCAAACCCATCGTGGTGATGGGCCATCTGCTGGGCGGGCTGGCGACCTTCGCGCTGCTGGTGTGGATGGCCTGGCGCGCGACCCAACTGCCGATCCGGCTGGGCGAGGCCGACCTGCTCAAGCGCTGGCTGGGGATCGGGCTTGGCTTGCTGGTGGCCCAGATCGCACTCGGCGGCTGGGTCAGTTCCAACTACGCGGCGCTGGCCTGCGGCGGCGGCAGCTGGCGGATGGAGAACTTCCCGCAGTGCGTGGGCCAGTGGTGGCCGCCGCACGACTTCCGCGAAGGTTTCACCCTGTGGCGCGGCATCGGCGTGGATTACGAAGGCGGCGTGCTCGATGGCGCTTCGCGCATCGCCATCCAGATGGCGCACCGGCTGATGGCGGTCGTGGTGTTCTGCTGGCTGCTGGCCTGCAGCCTGCGCCTGTGGCGCGTGCCGAGCATGCGCGGCTGGGCGGTGGGCCTGGTGCTGGCGCTGCTGGCCCAGGTGGCGCTGGGCGTGCTCAACGTCAAGCTGGCCCTGCCGCTGACAGTGGCGGTGCTGCACAACGCCGGCGCGGTGCTGCTGACCTTCCTGCTGGTGTCGCTGCTGGCGCGGCTGAAGGGGCCGGCATGAGCGCCTGGCGTTTCTCGTTTCGCGACTACTGGGACCTGACCAAGCCGCGGGTGGTGGCGCTGATCGTGTTCACCGCGTTCGTCGGGATGATCCTGGCCATCCCGGGCCTGCCCGATGCCACCCAGCTGCGGCATGGGCTGCTGGGCTTTCTGGGGATCTGGCTGGCGGCCTCGGCCGCGGCGGCGATCAACCAGCTGCTCGATGCGCGCATCGATGCGCAGATGGCGCGCACCGCGTGGCGGCCGCTGGTGGTGGGCAAGGTCAAGCCGTGGCAGGTGCTGGTGTTCGCGCTGGTGCTGACCGCGGCCTCGATGGCGATCCTGGTGCTGTGGGTCAACGTGGTCACCGCGGTGCTGACCTTCTGCTCGCTGATCGGCTATGCGGTGATCTACACGGTGTACCTCAAGCGCGCCACGCCGCAGAACATCGTCATCGGCGGCCTGGCCGGCGCCACCCCGCCGCTGCTGGGCTGGGCGGCGGTGACCGGCATGCAGGGCCCGTGGGACTGGGGCCACAGCCTGCTGCTGGTGCTGATCATCTTCGTCTGGACGCCGCCGCATTTCTGGGCGCTGGCGATCTTCCGCCGCGAGGACTACGCCAAGGCGCTGATCCCGATGCTGCCGGTCACCCACGGGGTGGTCTACACGCGCTGGCAGATCCTGTTCTACACCGTGCTGCTGGTGGAGGCGACCCTGCTGCCGGTGCTGTTCGGGCTGAGCGGGCTGTTCTACCTGGGCGGGGCGCTGGTGCTGGGCGCGCGCTTCCTGTGGTACGCATGGAAGCTGCTGGACCCGCCGGACGAGTTTTTCGCCATGCGCACCTTTCGCTATTCCATCGTCTACCTGATGGCGCTGTTTGCCTTCCTGCTGGTGGATCACTGGCTCGGGCCGCTGCTGCCCGGCATCGCCGGGCGCAGGCTGGGCTAGTACCGTAGCCCGGAGATAACGGAACATGGTGAAAGTGGTGGATTCAAGTCCAGGGCAAGGCGCAAGCCGCCGCCAAGGCTGGCCGCCTTGGCAAGGCTTGCAACGCCGCCCTGGGCTTGAAGACGCGCTTTCACGTTTCGATATCTTCGGGTTGCGGTACTAGTATCGCCACCGGCCCTGCACCAGGCCCGCCGCGGCGCATGCACGTTGCATCGCGGCTGCGGCACCGGGCGATGTGCCGGGCAGCGCCGCGCCGGGCCACTGCAGGCCCTTCCTTTCCGCCGATCCCGTTGCCATGAGCGCAGAGCGCCGCCGCACCAAACGCAGCCCCCGTTTCACCGAGATCGCGCTCGAGGCCGGGGTCAGCCCCAGCACCGTGGACCGCGTGCTCAACGAGCGCGGCAGCGTGTCCGAGAGCCTGCGCCGCAGGGTGGTCGAGGCGGCCAAGCGCCTGGGCACCAACCGGCTGCTGCCGGACGTGCGCCACGGCGTGCTGCATTTCGACGTGGTGCTGGTACACAGCGAGGTGGCCCATTTTCGCCGCATCAACAACGCGCTGGAGCGCTATTCGGGCCTGATCGGTCCGCGCGTGACCGTGCATCGCAGCGCCTGGGGCGAGCGCGACGACGAGCGCCTGGCGCAGTTCCTGGAACAACCGCCGTATCCGCGCCACGGCCTGCTGATCGTGGCCCGCGACAGCGAGCGCATCCGCCAGGCCCTGCACGTGGTCAACGCGGCCGGCACGCCGGTGGTGACCCTGTCCTCGGACATCACCGGGGTCCAGCGGCTGGCCTACGTGGGCATCGACAACACCCTGGCCGGACGCACCGCCGGCTACCTGGCCGGGCGCTTCACCCGCAGCGCCGGCAAGGTCTGGATCGCGGTGAGTTCGATGGAATTCCGCGCCCACATCGAGCGGGTGGAAGGCTTCACCCAGATCGTGACCGAGCAGTTCCCGCACCTGGACCCGCTGCCGCCGGTGGAGATGTTCGACGATGTCGAACGCGCCTACGCCCAGCTGCACGATGCGCTGCGCCACCACCACGACATCGTGGCCATCTACAACACCGGTTCGGCCTCGGCCGGCATCCGCCGCGCGCTGCGCCGGCATCCGCTGGCCACCTCGCCGGTGTGGATCGGCCACGAGGCCACCCGCGAGCACGCCGACCTGCTGCGTGCCGGCGACATGGCCGCCACCCTGGACCAGGACCCGGAAGGCCAGGTGCTGTCCGGCCTGCAGCACCTGCTGCATGCCAACGAGGAGCTGGAGCAGGCGCCGGAAGGCCGCACTCGGTTCCGCCTGATCACACCGGAAAACCTGGGCCAGTTCGAACTGTTCGCGTAGGGCGGGTCTTGACCCGCCAGGCATGGTTCAACGGGCATCGCGGTGGCGGGTCAAGACCCGCCCTACTGGCGCGCGTAGCGCTGGGCGACCACCGCGCACACGATCAGCTGGAGCTGGTGGTAGATCATCACCGGCAGCACGATCGCGCCCAGCGCACTGCTGGCGAACATCACCTTGGCCATCGGCACGCCGGTGGCCAGGCTCTTCTTGGAGCCGCAGAACACGATGGCGATCTGGTCGGCGCGCTCGAAGCCCAGGCGCCGGGCCAGGAAGGCGACCAGCGTCATCGCCACGCCCAGCAGCAGCGCCGCCAGCACCACCACGGCCAGCAGCGACCGCAGCGGCGTGTCGCGCCACAGGCCTTCGCTCACCGCCGCGCTGAAGGCGGTGTAGACCACCAGCAGGATGGTGCCCTGGTCGGTGTAGCGCAGGATCGCGCGCCGCCGCGCCACCCAGCCGCCGATCCACGGCCGCAGCAGGTGACCGGCCACGAACGGCACCAGCAGTTGCAGCAGGATCTTGCCGATCGATTCCAGCGGACTGCCCATCGCACCCTGGCCACCGGCGATCAGGGCCAGGATCACCGGGGTCAGGAACACGCCCAGCAGGCTCGAGACCGAGGCCGAGACCACCGCCGCCGGCACGTTGCCGCCGGCCATGGATGTGAAGGCGATCGAGGACTGCACCGTGGACGGCAGCGCACACAGGAACAGCAATCCCAGCGCCAGTCCCGGCGTGAGCAGGTGGCTGGCCAGCGGATGCAGGGCCAGGCCCAGCAGCGGAAACAGCACGAAGGTGCACGCCAGGATCGTCACGTGCAGGCGCCAGTGCAGCGCCCCGGCCAGCACCGCCTCGCGCGACAGCCGCGCACCATGCAGGAAGAACAGCGCGGCGATGGCGATGTCGGTGATGTGGTCCATCCACACCGCCGCGGTGCCATGGACCGGCAGCAGCGAAGCCAGCAGCACGGTGCCCAGCAGGGTCAGGGTGAAAGGATCGATGCGCAGGCGCTTGAGCAGGTTCACGGCAGATCGCGTTGCAGATGCAGGAAGTGCAGCTTAACGGGGCGCCGCCGAATGCGCCTTGTCTGGTGGCATAGGCCATGTATGGCGCGCGTCTTGAGCTCCCTGGGCACCGCGCGCGGTCGCTTGAGCCCCTCTCCCACCGGGAGAGGGGTTGGGGTGAGGGTCTGGCGGAGTCCGTGCAGGTGCAAGCGTCGTTGGTTTCGCCGGACCCTCATCCGCCCCTACGGGGCACCTTCTCCCGAGGGGAGAAGGGAAGCGTCGTCACCATCATGCTCAATGCCCGCCGGCGCGAATCTTCAGCAGCTCGCGCAGCTCGTACTTGTCGGTTTCGTCCAGACCCTGGGCGCGCTGCTTGGCCAGCAATTCGTCCAGGCGCTGCTGCAGGGTCTGCTTCTCCAACTGGATCACCGCATCGTGCAGCTCCTGGCGCCAGGCCGGTTCCTCGCCGGGCAGGTCGTGGATCATCAGCTGCTGCAGCGCAGGCAGTTCCTCGCGCTCGGCGAAGTGCTCCAGCAGCGCGCCGGGGGTGATGTCCGGGCGCGTGCGGATGATGTCCAGCAGCTCGGTCAGCAGTTCCACCCCGGGCTGGCGCAGGCCGGCGAAGGTGTAGGGCGTGGGCACGTCCAGCGCCAGCGACGGCGCATGCAGCACGCGCACGATCGCGCTGCGCACCAGGCTGGGCCGCTGCTGCGGGCCACGGGCGGTGCCGCGCGGTGGCACGCGGCGCGGCGCCGGCGGCGGGTTGGCGCCCACCCCGGTGATCCGGGTCAGCTGCGCGCGCATCAGATCGCCGAACGCCCCCTCGGGAATCTGCGCCAGCAACGGCTTGGCCTTTTCCGCCAGGCGCGCCTTGCCGTCGAGCGTGCCCAGGTTGATCTCCTTGGACAGTTCGTCGAAGAAGAATTGCGACAGCGGCGTGGCTTGGGCCAGACGCGCGGCGAAACCTTCGGCGCCTTCCTTGCGCACGATGCTGTCCGGGTCCTCGCCGTTGGGCAGGAACAGGAACAACGCCTGGCGCCCGTCCTTCATCCGCGGCAGCACCGATTCCAGCGCCCGCCAGCCGGCGCGCTGGCCGGCCGCGTCGCCATCGAAGCAGAAGTACACGTCGGCGGCATTGCGGAACAGCAGTTCGGCATGATCCGGCGTGGTCGCCGTGCCCAGGGTGGCCACCGCACAGGTGACGCCGAACTGGAACAGGCTGACCACATCCATGTAGCCCTCCACCACCACCAGCCTGTCGATCTTCTGGTTGACCTGGCGCACCTGCCACAGGCCGTACAGCTCGCGGCCCTTGTGGAACAGCGGGGTCTCGGGGCTGTTGAGGTACTTGGGGCCGTCTTGCTTGTCCAGCACGCGGCCGCCGAAGGCGATCGTGCGCCCGCGCCGGTCGGCGATCGGGAACATCACCCGGTCGCGGAACTTGTCATAGACATGGCCGCGCTCGTTCCTGGAGAACATGCCGCCGCGCTCGAGCAGCTGGATGCGGCGGGCATCGGACCCCAGCGCATCCTTCAGCGCCGAATAGCCGTCGGGCGCGTAGCCGATGCCGAACAGCGTGCGGGTGGCTTCATCCACGCCGCGCGCCTCCAGGTAGGCCCTAGCCTTGTCGCTGCCGGCGAGTTGGCGCTGGAAAAACCTGGCGCTGGCGTCAAGGACCGCATACAGGTCGCGGCTGTCCTGGTTCTGCTGATGTTGGACCGCTTCGCGCGGCACCTCCATGCCGGCGCGCCTGGCCAGTTCATCGACTGCGTCCAGGAACTCCAGGCGGTCGTAATTCATCAGGAAGCTGATCGCCGTGCCATGCGCGCCGCAGCCGAAGCAGTGATAGAACTGCTTGGTCGGCGAGACGGTGAACGAAGCCGAACGCTCGTCGTGGAACGGGCAGCGCGCCGAGTATTCCTTGCCCTGTTTCTTCAATGGCACGCGCGCGCCGACCACCTCGACGATGTCGGTGCGGGCAAGCAGGTCATCGATGAATGCGTCGGGGATGCGGGCCATGGCAGGCAGCTAGGATGCCATGCCGGTCAAGCCACGCATGGGCCCAGGGATTTCAGGTGCGCGGCGCGGGATCGTGCTGCTGCGCGGCCAGGCCTTGCGCCGGCAGGTCGTCCCGATCCGGATCCAACGCGCCCGGCGGGCCTTCGTGCTGCCCGCGCTCTGCGGCCAGCCGGGCCTGCTTGCGTGCGGCGTGGGCATCGACGCGCTCGTCGATCACTGCGGTGATCAGCGCGCCGACAAAGAACACCACCGTGGCGTAGTAGATCCACACCAGCATGATCACCAGCGCGCCCATCGAGCCGTACGCGCTGCCCGGTTCGGTCCGGACCAGGTACAGGCCAATCGCATAGCGGCCCAGGATGAACAGCCCGGCGGTGATCGCCCCGCCCAGCAACGCCTGGCGCCATTCCACGGTGCGATCGGGCAGATATCGGTACAGGAAGCCGAAGGCCAAGATGTACAGCGCCAACGTCACCGCGTTGCCCAGGACCGGCAGCAGCGAGGGCACGTTGGCGAAGAGCACCTGCACCGCGGTGCTGGCCAGCATCGACACCAGCAGCACAAAGCCCAGCGCCAGCACCACGCCAAAGGAAAACACGCGCTTCTTCAGCCAGGCCAGCAGGCCGCCGCCCAGCTCCTGGGCATCGGTGGAAAAGATCAGGTTCAGCGCCGCCTGCAGCCGCGCGAACACCGCCGTGGCGCCGAAGAACAGCAGCAGCGTGCTCCAGATCCCGGCCAGCGAGCCGAGGCTGGGCCGCGCCTTGGCGTTGTCCAGCACCGCCTGGGCCACGCCGCGCGCCTCATTGCCCGCCAGCGTGCCGATCTGGTCCATCAACGCATCCTGGGCCGAAGGGTAGGCCGAGGCAGTCAGCCACAGCAGCAGCACCAGCAGCGGCGCCAGCGACAACAGGGCATAGAACGCCAGCGCGGCGGCCTGGGTCATCAGGTCGCTGTCGGAAAAGCGCCTGGCCATCGCCACCGGCAGGCTCTGCTGCAGGCTGTTGAGGCGTCGCTGCAATTTGTCGGCGGAAGGCAGCTGCACGGATGCGCCATCGATGGAGAACACGCCCGAGCATGCCCCGGTGCGGCGTCACCATGCAGTGAGCGCGAAGTTCAGATTGCGTGTTGCCGCCTGCACCCTGCGACCATGCGCTGTTGCCTTGGAAACGCGCGTGCCGTGCTTGCTGCCGCCAGCAGCAGCGCGTCGGCCCGCGGCGAGGTGTCAGCCGGCCAGCTTCTGCTTGATCAGCCTGGACACCAGGCCCATGTCGGCCTGGCCGGCCAGCTGCGGCTTGAGCACGGCCATCAGCTTGCCGATGTCGGCCGGGCTGCTGGCGCCGGTCTGGGCGATGGCCGCCTCGATGGCCGTCTCGATCGCGGCCTGGTCCAGCTGAGCCGGCAGGTAGGCCTGGATCACCTCGATCTCGGCGCGTTCGATGGCGGCCAGGTCCTCGCGGCCGGCCGCTGCATACTGGCTGACCGAGTCCTTGCGCTGCTTGACCATCTTCTCCAGCACCGCCAGCACGGCCGCATCGTCCAGCTCGGTGCGCTCGTCCACCTCGCGCTGCTTGATGGCCGCATTGATCAGGCGGATCACGCCCAGGCGCTGTTTCTCGCCGGCCTTCATGGCGATCTTCATGTCATCGGTGAGGCGTGCTTTGAGGCTCATGGGCTTTCCGGATAGGAAATGCACCGCGCGTGCGCGCCGTGCGTGGGAGTGCGGGGAACCATTTTTTAATGAACGTGAGGAACGACAAAAAGCCGGCGACGCTCGCGCGTGCCGGCTCCTGGTCGCAGCCCCCACCTGCCTGCTGCGCAGCGCAGCTACCGGTGGGGCGACCTGCCTGCGCTCAGTACAGGCGCTGGCGCTTGGTGACGTCGCGCGAGGAGCGACGCAGCTGGCGCTTCACCGCGGCGGCGGCCTTGCGCTTGCGTTCCTGGGTCGGCTTTTCGTAAAACTCGCGCTTGCGGGTTTCGGCCAGGACACCGGCCTTCTCGCAGGTGCGCTTGAAGCGACGGAGCGCAAATTCAAAAGGCTCGTTTTCGCGGACTTTGACGCTGGGCATGGATTCTCCGGACACAAAAGACCGGGCTTCGACCCGGTGAGCCGCGTATGATAGCCAGCCTCCCGCCCCACATGCAAGCCTGCTTCGGCCCGGCCTTTGCTCCTGCCCCTCGGTTCTCACTTCTCCCCCCACTCATTCCTTAGCTTTATGCGCGTGCTCGGCATCGAAACCTCCTGCGACGAAACCGGCGTGGCCGTCTACGACACGGCCCTGGCCGGCGCGGCCGGGCTGCGCGCCCACGCGGTGTACAGCCAGATCGCCCTGCACGCCCGCTACGGCGGGGTGGTGCCGGAACTGGCCAGTCGCGACCACGTGCGCAAGCTGCTGCCGTTGATCCGCCAGACCCTGGACCAGGCCGGTCTGCACGCGCGCGATCTGGACGGGGTGGCCTACACCGCAGGTCCCGGCCTGGTCGGGGCGCTGTTGGTCGGCGCCGGCGTGGCGCGGGCGCTGGCCTGGGCGCTGGACCTGCCGGCGCTGGGCGTGCACCACATGGAAGGCCACCTGCTGGCGCCGCTGATGGAGGACGACCCGCCACAGGCGCCGTTCGTGGCGCTGCTGGTGTCCGGCGGCCACACCCAGCTGGTGGCCGTCGAGCAGATCGGCCGCTACCGGCTGCTGGGCCAGACCCTGGACGATGCGGCCGGCGAAGCCTTCGACAAGACCGCCAAGATGATGGGCCTGCCGTATCCGGGCGGTCCGCAGCTGGCGGCGCTGGCCGAGCAGGGCACGCCGGGCCGGTACAGGTTCGCCCGCCCCATGACCGACCGGCCGGGGCTGGATTTCAGCTTTTCCGGGCTCAAGACCCAGGTGCTGCTGGCCTGGCGAGACAGCGACCAGTCCGATGCGACCCGCCGCGACATCGCCCGTGGCTTCGAGGATGCGGTGGTGGACACCCTGGTGATCAAGTGCCAGCGCGCGCTGGAGGCCGCCGGCAGCAAGGTGCTGGTGGTGGCCGGCGGGGTCGGCGCCAACCAGCGCCTGCGCGCCAGGCTGCACGAATCGGCCGCGCGCCACGGCGGCCGGGTGTGCTTCCCGCGCCCGGCGCTGTGCACCGACAACGGCGCGATGATCGCCTTCGCCGGCGCCCTGCGCCTGCAAGCCGGCCAGCACGACGACGCCCAGGTCAAGGTCACCCCGCGCTGGGACATGGCCACGCTGCAGGCGCTCGCGCCGGCGGCGTGAGTGAGCTGTTCCTGCCGTGCCGATCGCATCACCCACGGCGCGGCGGGTGACCTGACGCGCACATCGCGGCATGCTGGCCGACTGTTCTTGCCAACGCGTGCTGCCATGTCCGATCCCGAACCCCGCATCCAGCTTGAGCCGTCGTGGAAGGCGCGGGTGGGCGATTGGCTGCTGCGGCCGGAGATGCAGCAGCTGTCGGCGTTCCTGCGCCAGAGCAAGGCGGCCGGCGTGCACGTGTTTCCGCCGGGGCCGCAGATCTTCGCGGCCTTCGAGGCCACGCCCTTCGACAAGGTCAAGGTGGTGATCCTGGGCCAGGACCCCTACCACGGCGCCGGCCAGGCGCACGGGCTGTGCTTCTCGGTGCCGCCGGGCGTGCCGGTGCCGCCATCGCTGCAGAACATCTACAAGGAACTGGCCAGCGACGTCGGGGTTGCGCCACCCGACCACGGCTGCCTGAGCCCGTGGGCGCGGCGTGGCGTGCTGCTGCTCAACGCGGTGCTGACGGTCGAGGAAGGCCGCCCCGGCGCACACCGGGGCAAGGGCTGGGAGGGCTTCACCGACCAGGTGATCCAGGCCCTGGCGGCCGAGCGCGAACACCTGGTGTTCATGTTGTGGGGCAGCTATGCGCAGGCCAAGGGCAAGGTCATCGATCCCGCCCGGCACCGGCTGCTCAAGGCGCCGCATCCCTCGCCGCTGTCGGCGCATCGCGGGTTCCTGGGCTGCCGGCATTTCTCCCAGGCCAACCAGTACCTGGAACGCCACGGGCTGGGCGCGGTGGACTGGACGCTGCCGCGGCGCGCGCAGCTGGAAGCCTGACCGCCGGTCAGGGCTCCTTCTGGGGGGTGGTCGTCTTGGTGGCCGTGCCTGACTTGCTGGACGAGGACTTCTTGCTGCTGGTGGACTTCTTTCTGGTGCTGCTGGTCGCCGGCTTCTTGCGCGCTTCCGGCGGCGATACCGGCGGGGCCGGGAGCGGCTCGGCCGAGACGGTCTTGACCTCGGCCTGCAGGGCTTCCAGCTGCGGGATCATCTTCTGCTGGATGGCCACCATCAGGGTCTGCATCATCACCGGGGTCCGGTCGAGCAGGTGCTGGCCGGCCCTGGACTCGTAGAACCTGGTCATCGCCTTGACGTCGTCGTCGTCGAAGGTCTTGCGATACACGTCCAGGTACACCGGGCGCATCGATTCCCAGGCCAGCGCCTGGCGCACGATGTTGGAGGTCTTCAGCTGGATCTGCTGGATCTCGGCCTGCTGTTCGGGGCTGAGGGTCTTGCCCTGGGTCAGCTGGGCGAACTGCTCGCGCTGCATGGCTTCCACCTGCGGCTGGATGCCCGCCAGCATGCTCTGCGCGCGCGAGGCGGTGAGCAGGCGCTCGATCTCCTCGTCGGTGGGTTCGCGGGCCAGCGCGGGCGGGGCGATCGCAGCCATCAGGGACATCAGCAGCAGGACAGGTGCGAATCGGGGATATGGCATGCGCAGCTCGAGCGTGAAGCGAGGCAGGCGATGGTGCCGAGGTGGCGCGTGCGCCGTGTAAAAATTTCACTAAATGGTCGCAGTGGTCAGCCGTGGGTAGCCACGCCGATCCCCTACAATGCCGGCCCATGGCCGCCGGCTCCCTGCAGATCACGCCCCAGCTGACGATCCCCGACGACGAACTGGTCGAGCGTTTCGTGCGCGCCAGCGGTGCGGGCGGACAGAACGTCAACAAGGTCGCCACCGCGGTGGAGCTGCGCTTCGACGTGGCCGGCTCGCCCTCGCTGCCCGAGCTGCTGCGCAGCCGCCTGCTGGCCCGGCGCGACCGCAGGCTCACCGATGAAGGCGTGCTGGTGATCGAGGCCCAGCGCTTCCGCACCCAGGACCGCAACCGCCAGGATGCTCGCGAGCGGCTGGCGCAGATCATCGCCCAGGGCCTGTCGGTGCCCAAGCCGCGGGTCGCCACCCGGCCCACGCGGGCCTCCAGGCTGCGCCGGCTCGATGCCAAGAAGACCCGCAGCCAGGTCAAGCGCAACCGGAACACCCGTGACTGGGACTGAGCCCACGCCACGGCCGCCCGGCCAGATCCCGGTTGCCCCGCCCAACATGCCCCGGGTGAAGCCCAACCGCTTCACCCGCTGGTGCGGGCGCAGCCTGCTGCGCCTGTGCGGCTGGCGCATCGCCGGCGAGCTGCCCGACGTGCCCAAGCTGGTGATGATCGTGGCGCCGCACTCGTCCAACTGGGACGGGCTGTGGGGCATGGCGGTCAAGATCGCCTGCGGCTTCGAGGTCAAGGTGCTGGGCAAGGCCCAGCTGTTCTGGTGGCCGCTGGGACCGCTGCTGCGCCGGCTGGGCGCGATCCCGGTGGACCGCGCCAACGCCGGCGGCGTGGTGCGCCAGGCGGTGGACGCCATTCGCGCCGCCCCGCGCATCTGGTTCGTGGTCACCCCGGAAGGAACGCGCAAGCGCGTGGAGAAGTGGAAGAGCGGCTTCTACAAGATCGCCGTCAGCGCCCAGGTGCCGATCCTGCTGGCCTACTTCCACTACCCGGAGAAAATCGTCGGGCTGGGGCCGTTGTTCCATCCCACCGGCGATGCCGAGGCCGACATGGCCGCGATCCGCGCCTGGTATGCCCCGTGGATGGGCAAACACCGCGGCAGCACCTGATCGGTTGCGCGGCGCGCGTTGCGCGTCTTCATGGCAGGCGCGCGCCCCCGCTGTTGTGCACGAACAGGGCGCAAGCCTTGTTCCGCGCCTTGCCGCCTGGCGCACGCGCACGTAGATTTCCGGGTGCAGGCCTTGCAGGCCGTGCAGCTCGTCAGCGCATGCCCGCACCATGGCCGCGGCGAAGGCCAGCAAGCCACCGCTGCCAGTGCAGTCCCCGGCCGACCAAAGCCCGACGGGCTGCTAGGAGTTCCCCGCCGGGCCACGGGTCTTCACCAGCGCGACCCCGTCGGCCACCGAGATGTCGTCCGGCGAACCGAGCCAGGCACGGATCTGGATGTCGTCCACTTCCCGCTCAAGCTCCAGCTGCATCTCGATGCGGCCGGTCGGATCGGGCAGCGCCCAATGCTGGGCCAGCACCTTGCCCTGGCCATCCATCGCCTCGACCCAGAATGCGTGGCTGGGGCGATGGCGGGTGTTGAGCGTGACCTGGTAGCGCCCTGGCGCGGTCTGGCGCAGGGCAGATCCGACCATCACCAAGCCGTGTGCAACCGGCAGATCGCCACCACACGGGGCCTGGCCGGGAAACGGTCAGGCTCCATGTCGGCCCGGTGCTGTCCAGGGATGCCCGCGCCGGGTGAGGCGTTCCGAAAGGTCGCGCACGGCCACCGCCTCGCCCGGGCCAGGGGCGAGGCGGCCATTTGCGCGCGTTGGCGGCAAGAAGTTCCCGATCGGCCAACCAGGCAGAGCCAAGTGCGCGGCGGCGTCTTCACCCTTCGCTGCCATCGGGCCGGTCATTAGTACCAAGGTGCCGGCGTCGGCTGGGTTGCGCCGGTTTCGTGAGCAATGCCGCCAGGCCGCCCGCGCCCGTTCACCAGTGAGTCCACCAAGATGCATGTCCCCAACTCCGGGCTCGCGCCCGCCAGACCGCTTCCGTTCTACCGGCACCTGTACTTCCAGGTGATCGTGGCCATCGTCATCGGGGTGCTGGTCGGTTACTTCGACCCCCGGCTGGGCGAATCGCTCAAGCCGCTGGGCGATGCCTTCGTCAAGCTGGTCAAGATGATCATCGGCCCGGTGATCTTCCTGACCATCGTCACCGGCATCGCCGGCATGACCCAACTGAAGAGTGTCGGCCGGGTGTTTGCCAAGGCGATGATCTATTTCCTGTTCTTTTCCACCCTGGCGCTGATCGTGGGCATGGTGGTGGCGCACGTGGTCCAGCCAGGCGCGGGAATGAACGTCAACGTGGCCGACCTGGACCAGAGCAAGGTCGATGAGTACGTCACCGCGACCCACGAGATGACCGTCACCGGCTTCCTGATGGACATCATCCCCAAGACCCTGGTCAGCCCGTTGGTGGGCGAGAACATCCTGCAGGTGCTGTTCGTCTCGGTGCTGTTCGGGATCGCGCTGGCGCTGGTGGGCGAACGCGGCCGCCCGGTCCTGGATTTGCTCAACGCGCTGACCACCCCGGTGTTTCGCCTGGTCCATCTGCTGATGAAGGCCGCGCCGATCGGTGCCTTCGGTGCGATCGCCTTCACCATCGGCAAGTACGGCCTGGCGGTGCTGGCCAACCTGGCCTGGCTGGTGGGCAGCTTCTACCTGACCTCGCTGCTGTTCGTGCTGGTGATCCTGGGGCTGGTGGCGCGCCTGTGCGGCTTTTCCATCCTCAAGCTGATCGGCTACCTCAAGGCCGAGCTGCTGCTGGTGCTGGGCACCTCCTCCTCCGAGTCGGCACTGCCCTCGCTGATGGAAAAGATGGAACAGGCCGGCTGCAGGAAGTCGGTGGTCGGCCTGGTGGTGCCGACCGGCTACTCGTTCAACCTGGATGGCACCAACATCTACATGACCCTGGCGGCGCTGTTCATCGCCCAGGCGACCAACACCGAGCTGACCCTGGGCCAGCAGATCACCCTGCTGCTGGTGGCCATGCTCAGCTCCAAGGGCGCCGCCGGCGTCACCGGTGCCGGCTTCATCACCCTGGCGGCCACGCTGTCGGTGGTGCCGGAAGTGCCGGTGGCCGGCATGGCGCTGATCCTGGGCGTGGACCGCTTCATGTCCGAGTGCCGCTCGCTGACCAACTTCATCGGCAACGCGGTGGCCACCATCGTGGTCTCGCGCTGGGAGAACGCGCTGGACCGCGACCAGCTCAAGGCGGCGCTGGACGGCAAGCTGGAAAGCGACCCGGACCGGCTGCCGATCCGGGGCTGAGCCATGGCCGACCACAGCCGACAAGCCCCTGGCGGGTCGGTCGTGGGAACCGATACCGCGTCCGTGGGAGCCGCTTCAGCGGCGATGGAGCCTTCCCGGTAGAGCCCATCGCCGCTGAAGCGGCTCCCACATCGCCTTTGTCGGCCGCGCCGCCAAATGGGAGATGCACCCCCGCTGCCGGTTCGGTCAGCGACGCGGGGCTAGAATCGACCCTCGCCAGCTTTCCAGGACGCCTCGCCGCCGATGTCCAAAGAAGACCTCAAACAAGCCGCCCTGGACTATCACAGCCAGCATCCGCCGGGAAAGATCAAGGTCACCGCGACCAAGCCGATGATCACCCAGCGCGACCTGGCCCTGGCGTATTCGCCGGGGGTGGCCTTTGCCTGCGAGGAAATCGCCGCCGATCCCAAGGCCGCCAGCAGGTACACCGCGCGCGGCAATCTGGTGGCGGTGATCACCAACGGCACCGCGGTGCTGGGCCTGGGCGAGATCGGCGCACTGGCGGCCAAGCCGGTGATGGAAGGCAAGGGCGTGCTGTTCCAGAAGTTTGCCGGCATCGATGTGTTCGACATCGAGATCGACGAGAAGGACCCGCACAGGCTGGTGGAGATCATCGCCTCGCTGGAGCCGTCCTTCGGCGGGATCAACCTGGAGGACATCAAGGCGCCGGAGTGCTTCATCGTCGAGCGCGCGCTGCGCGAGAAAATGAACATCCCGGTGTTCCATGACGACCAGCATGGCACCGCGATCATCGTCGGGGCGGCGGTGCTCAACGCCATGATCGTCACCGGCAAGAAGATCGAGGAGGTCAGGCTGGCCACCACCGGCATGGGCGCGGCCGGCATTTCCTGCGTCAACATGCTGGTTTCGCTGGGCCTGAAACCGGAGAACATCCTGGCCCTGGACCGCGACGGGGTGATCCACACCGGGCGCAGCGACCTGGACCCGGAAAAGCAGCGCTACGCGCGCGACACCGACAAGCGCACCCTGGCGCAGATCGTCCAAGGCGCGGACATCTTCCTGGGCCTGTCGGCGCCGGGCATCCTGACCCAGGACATGGTCCGCACGATGGCCGCCCGGCCGATCATCTTCGCCCTGGCCAATCCGAACCCGGAAATCCTGCCCGAGGATGCCAGGGCCGCGCGCCCGGACGCGATCATCGGCACCGGCCGCTCGGACTATCCGAACCAGATCAACAACGTGCTGTGCTTCCCCTATCTGTTCCGTGGCGCGCTGGACTGCGGCGCCACCGGCATCAACGAGGCGATGAAGGTCGCCTGCGTCAAGGCCATCGCCGGCCTGGCCCGGCGCGAGGCCTCCGACCTGGGCACGGCCTATGGCGGCGAGACGCCCAGCTTCGGCCCGGATTACCTGATCCCGCGCCCGCTCGATCCGCGCCTGCTGGTGGAGCTGTCCTCGGCCGTGGCCCAGGCGGCGATGGACTCGGGCATCGCCGAGCGCCCGATCGCCGACATGGGCGCCTACCGCGAGCGGCTGAGCCAGTTCGTCTATCGCACCAGCCTGATGATGAAGCCGGTCTACGACCGGGCGCGCAGCAAGCGCAAGCGCGTGGTCTATGCCGAAGGCGAGGAGGAAGTGGTGCTGCGCGCGGTGCAGGCGGTGGTCGACGAAGGCGTGGCCTTCCCGATCCTGATCGGCCGCCCGGACGTCATCGCGCAGCGTGTCGCCCGCATGGGCCTGCGCCTGACCGCCGGCAAGGATTACGAAGTCACCAACATCCACGACGATCCGCGCTTCAACGAGTACTGGCAGGCCTACCACGCGCTGACCGAACGCAAGGGCGTCACCGTGGCCGCGGCCAAGAACCTGATGCGCTCGCGCCCGACCCTGATCGGCGCGCTGATGGTGGCCCGTGGCGAAGCCGACGCCATGCTCACTGGCATCGTCGGCCGCTTCCACAAGAAGCTGGGCTACGCGCGCAGCGTGATCCCGCTGGAAAAGGGCTTGACCTCCACCTCGGCCATGACCGGGGTGATCAACCAGCAGGGCGCGTTCTTCTTCGTCGACACCCACGTGCAGGACGATCCCACGGCCGAGCAGCTGGCCGAAGCCACGCTGCAGGCGGCCTATCGCCTGAAGCTGTTCGGCATCGAGCCGAACATCGCACTGCTGTCGCACTCCAACTTCGGCAGCCACGACTCCAGGGACGCGTTGAAGATGCGCGCGGTGCGCGAGCTGCTGCTCAAGCGCAAGCCGGACCTCAACGTCGACGGCGAGATGCAGGGCGACACTGCCTGGGACGAGGCGCTGCGCCGGCAGATCATGCCCAACAGCACCCTGAAGGGGCGCGCCAACCTGTTCGTGCTGCCCAACCTGGAAGCGGCCAACATCGCCTACAACCTAGTGCGGGTGTTCACCGAGGGCGTGGCGATCGGCCCGATCCTGATGGGCATCTCCAAGCCGGTCCACATCCTCACCAGCAGCGCCACCCCGCGCCGGGTGCTGAACATGACCGCCATTGCCGCGGTCGACGCGCAGATCCGCGAGCAGCTGGCGGCGGAGAAGGGCGCCGGGTAGGGTGCGCTGCAGGATTGGCTGCCCTTTCCATATCCAGTTTGCAAAAAAATGACAATCGGACGTCCGCGCCGCAAACGGCTGCGTTTTTGGGACAAGGTCATGGACCCGATCGCGCCCAGTCTCAACACGCGCCCGCGCGCACGACACCAGTTCCAATCGCCGCTCGAGGTCTACAAACGCACAGCTACAATTTTCCGACACCTGTACCGGTATCACCACCAACTACTGTTGCGCCTCGACCTTGAAGCCGCCAAATGAATGCCGTTGACGAAAACATCAATCAACACAATGCAGGGTGGTCATTCGAGAATATAAGCGAGAGCTTTGATTCCCATATTCAGAAGTCGATCCCCCTGTACGCCAGCGGCCACAGGCTGATCTGTCACTACAGCGACTTCTTTCTGAAGCCGGACAGCACCGTTTACGATATCGGCTGTTCCACCGGCCAGATGCTGCTCAGGCTGGCGCAGCAACACCCGAAGAAAGAGGGGCTGAACCTGATCGGCATCGACACCGTGCTGGACATGGTTGAAAAGGCGGCAAGTCTTGCAAAGCATGATCCGCGGCTTTCCTTTATCCATGCAAATGCGCTCGATATCGAGCTGCAGCCCTGCGACATGGTGGTCGCCAATTACACCGTCCAGTTTATGCCGCCAAGAGTCAGGCAGAAAATCATTGAAAATATATATCAGGCATTGAACTGGGGCGGCGCATTTTTCATGTTCGAAAAAGTCCGCGCCCCTGACGGAAGGTTCCAGGACTATGCCAATCAGGTCTACATTGAATTCAAGATCGATAACGGGTTCAGTGAAGCGGAAATCATCAACAAATCCCGGAGCATCAAGGGCGTCATGGAGCCGTTTTCAACGCAAGGCAATATCGACCTGCTCAAGCGGGCGGGATTTCAGGACATCATGACGATCCAGAAATACGTGTGCTTCGAGGGCTTTCTGGCGATCAAGTAAACAGCCTTCAACCCCGACGCCCCTTCAGGGCCTGCGGGGGCAGGTCTGGATCACCCTCGCAGAGGAAATGGCGCATGACAAAGGAAATCGGAAAATTCCTGTTTCGCTATCGGAACATATTGGCGCCATTGCTGTTCATCCTGGCTGCCGTCATCGGCCGGCCTTCGTATCCGCTGGGCCGGGCTGACCTGAACATGGCGCTGGACATCATCGGCGTCCTCGTCGGCCTGAGCGGACAGGCGCTGCGTGTGGTCACGATCGGTTACGAGTACATCAAAAGGGGCGGCCAGGATCGCCAGGTCTACGCAGACAAGTTGATAGAAGGCGGCGTTTTTGCACACTGTCGCAATCCGCTTTATGTCGGCAACATCCTGATGGCGGTGGGCCTGGCGCTGATCATGCACTCGCTTGCGTTCTATCTCATCTTCGTCCCGCTCATTATTTTTGCCTACGTCAGTATCGTGGCGGCAGAGGAGGATTTTTTGAGGGCGAAGTTCGGCCAGGAATACGATGCGTATTGTCGCCGTGTGAATCGATGGGTGCCGCGCTGGAAAGGCTGGAAACGCTCAACGGCAGCAATGACCTTCAACTGGCGGCGGGTCCTTCTCAAGGAATACAACACGTTTTTCGTGTTTATCGTCACCCTGGCCGCCGCGGAGATCTGGAGCCAGTACCGCGTCGCCGGGCCCAGCGCGTTGCCAAGCACCGGACTTGTCATCGCCGGATTGGCGCTGTGGCTCGCCCTATATGTCCTGGTGCGTTCGCTGAAGAAAACCGGCTTGGTAAAGGTCTGAATATCCGATTTGCAGGAGTGATTTCAGAAGGAACGGATCGGTCGGACTGATCCACGATGCCTGCAATCCGGCGCCGACCTTCCTGGGCATGGGGCAAGGCGTTCAGGGTGCTGAACCAGAACAGCACGCGGTGATGGGGCAGGCCCGTCTGCGAGGCGGTCATCCTGGCCGCCCCTTCGAAGGCTCACTCCGGCTTCAGGTCTCGCCGAACCCGCGGCTGGATTGCGCGGCGGCGATCACCGGTGCGGGCGTGAATTCGGCCGAGCGGGTGCCAAGCAGCGCATCGCCGTGCGGCGGGGAGGCATCGCCGTAGTCGATTTCATAGTCAGTCATTGGCGCACGCGTCGGCTGGCGCTGTTTCCACAGCCTGTAGGCGATCACACCTGCCGCGCCCAGGGCCAACATTTGCAAAAGTTTCATCTGTATCTCCGCGGGTTGAGTCGGGGTTTCAGCATCGGCGTGGCGCGGTTAGGCAGGCGTGACCATGGCGGCACACTGCGTTCAGGGCAGCGTGCCGACCCGCTCCAGCGCGGGCGAGGCCGCCATGTCGTTGGGGTTGGTGCCGGGCTGGTCCTGCGGCACGTCCATGCCCTTGTCGCGGTAAAAGGCAATCCAGTACGGCGAAATCTGGCCGGTCTGAGGATTCTGGAAGTTCATTGGCTGCAGCGCGAACACGTGATGCGCGCGGAAGGCGCGTTCGATGAAGTCCGAGCAGTAGTAGCTGTCCTCGGCCTGCACGTAGGTGAAGTTGTACGGCCGGCCAAGCATCGTGCGCGCCTGGCGGATCGCAGTGGGGATGGCATCACGCGCTTGGCCCTTGAGGCGGTACAGCACCACCTGCCGGTGCCGGGCCCTGGCTTCATCCATGAACGCGGCAAGGGTCTGCCGGCGCGAACCTTCCTCGTCGGCATGCAGCACGATCGCCGTGCCCGGGTCGTGGGCGACCAGCGCCACGTGGTCGTAGCTGGCCTGGCCCTGCCTGCCGGTGGCATCGTCGATGGCGCCGCTCAGGCCGGCCTTGGCGGCGGTGACGAACAGCAGGTCGCCAGCGCGCGCCTGCAGCTCCGCCGCAGAGGCGGGCATGGCCGGAGCCAGCAGCAGACAGAGCAGGAGCAGGAACGTTCGCATGGGCAGGGTGCGGCGCCAGGAAGGACGCCTCATTATCGCCAGGCCCTGGCGCAGCCGGTGGGTGGCATCGGGCGGGAGCACGGCCACGGCCGAAGGACGCGCTGACCCGCGCCACGGGTCGATGGCCAGTTCGGCGAAAAGCGACCCCTCCCCGGCCCTCCCCTTTGCTGCGCAAAAGGGAGGGGGCGAAAAGCGGTCGCTTCGATGTTGCAGGCAGAGGCCTTGCCGATCCCGGCAGCCTGCGCCAGGCCCAGCCTTGGATGATCTCCAGCTCCGCGCGCAGGGCGCCGGCGCGCTTGAGCGCTTCCAGGATCGCCACCAGCTCACCAGGCGCCGGCTCCACGGCCACTGCTCCGCCCCCTCCCTTGCGCAGCAGGGGAGGGCTGGGGAGGGGTTGCTCGTGCTTTGGCTCTGCGCTGGAGGCACAAAAGCGACCCCTCCCCGGCCCTCCCCTTTGCTGCGCAAAAGGGAGGGGGCGAAAAGCGGTCGCTTCGACTGCAGGCAGAGGCCTTGCCGAATCCCGGCAGCCTGCGCCAGGCCCAGCCTTGGATGATCTCCAGCTCCGCGCGCAGGGCGCCGGCGCGCTTGAGCGCTTCCAGGATCGCCACCGGCTCACCAGGCGCCGGCTCCACGGCCACTGCTTGGCCCCTCCCTTGCGCAGCAGGGGAGGGCTGGGGAGGGGTTGCTCGTGCTTTGGCTCTGCGCTGGAGGCACCTGCCAGGTGCAGGTGATGCAGTCGCAATCGTGCCTGTAACACTTCGGCTGGCTCTGCCGGCGGCACGTCTATCGGTGATGACGGCAAGGAGCATGTCCGTGGGCCCGATCGCGCCATTGACTTTTCATCGATGAGCATTGGCCAGGTGCTTGACCAGCAGGCGCTTGCGCGCGGTGATGCAAACCGCCTGTTTGCGGTCGGGCGCTACCAGGTCATCCCCAGCACGATGAATGCTGCGGTGATCAGCCTGGGCCTGGACCGTAATGCCGCATTCACCGATGCGGTGCAGGACCGGATCTTTTCGGACTACCTGATCACCCGCAAGCGGCCCTCCATCCGGAACTACATCACCGGTGCAGAAGGCGCGACGCTGCGGTCGGCGCAGTTGGCGCTGTCGCAGGAGTGGGCCAGCATCGCCAACCCGAGCACGGGCAAGAGCTATTACGACGCCCCTGGCGGTGCCAACCATGCCTGGATTACCGCAGAGGAGACTGCAAATGCGTTGAACAAGATGCGCGATCAGTACCGCAAGGCGATCGCCGAGGGAAAGACACCCGATCAGGCCTGGGCACAGATCAACGCGCAGCCCGCGCAAACCGTCGCTCCAGACCCAGCCAGCGGCGACCCCATGGCCGATGGCATGCTGGTCCAGGGCGAGCAGGGTGAGGCGGTCAAGGCAATGCAGGAGAAGCTGGGCGCACTGGGATACCTCGGAGCCGATGGCAAGCCGCTGGTGGCTGACGGTGATTTCGGCAGGAACACGCGGGCGGCAGTGGAGCAATTCCAGCGTGACCGCGGATTGGAAGTGGACGGCAAGGCCGGCAAGCACACCCTGGAGGCATTGGGTGCGGCGCAGAAGGCCGCGGACCAGGCACCGCGGCGGCCGCGCGGTCGTCGCTCGTACGCACGCCGAGCCAGGCGCAGGAGACCTTGACGCTCGCCGATGTTGTCGGGCATCGGATCACCCCGGGCCACGGTCTGGCGGCGGAGAAGCTGCAAGGCCCCAAGCTACAGGCGGGGGGTGCCGCTGTCCGCAAGCAGGTGGAAGTGGAAAACCGGGTCGGGCGGGTGAGCTTCGAAAGCAGGGTTGCCGGCATGAGTGAGGTCAGCACGATCGGGGCTTGGTGCAGAGGGGAATGACCGAGTCCCCGCAGCCGCGGCGCCAGTACGCATGCTGCCCTGCAGACCAGGCTGGAATGATCCGGCGACACACTCGATTCCACCGCGCAGGGATGCGAACATCGGTCGCCGCGCCGCGCCGCGCCGCGCCGCGCGCCGCATTCCCTTGTCCTCTCGCCTTCGCCATGCCTGCCACCCCCGATCCGCCTGAGCCTGCAATGCGCGCGGCCGTTGCCGAGGCGCCGGGTCCGCTGCGCGCGGCCTGCCGGCGCCTGGCCAGGATCATCGCGATCCTGCTGGCCAGCGTGGTGCTGATGCCGCTGCAATGGCTGGTGATGCGCTTCACCCGCGGCCCAAATGCGTTCGTGGTGCCGCGCTGGTGGTTTGGTTGCCTGCGCCGGGCGATGGGGATCCAAGTGGAGATGATCGGCACGCCGCGCACCGGCGGCGGCACGCTGCTGGTCGGTAACCACCTTTCGCACTACGACATCGTGGTGCTGGGCAGCCTGCTGCCGGCGCGCTTCATCGCCAAGGACCAGATGCAAGGCTGGCCGGGCATGAAGTTTGTCGGCGAGCTGGCGCAGACGCTGTACATCAGCCGGCGCCAGCGCGATGCGGCCGCGGTGGCCGCGCAGCTGGGCGCGCAGCTGCGCGGCGACCATGACCTGGTGCTGTTTCCCGAAGGCACCACCTCCTCCGGCGAGCGGGTGGCGCCGTTCAAGTCCAGCCTGTTCGCGTTGTTCCTGCAGCGGCCGGCGGGCGCGCCAGGATGGACGCTGCAGCCGTTCACCCAGCAACTGCTGTCGGTGGACGGCGTGGCGCTGGACGCAGGCGGGGATCGCGCGGCCTATGCCTTCCATGGCGAGATGCGGGCCGGCCCGCACGTGAAGCATTTCCTGGGGCTGTCGGGTGCGCGCGTGCGGGTGACCTTCCATCCGCCCGTCACCATCGGCGACGGGGTCGATCGCAAGGCCCTGGCGCTGCGGCTGCACGCCATCGTGGCAGGCGCGCTGCCCACGCATGCCGAACCGGTGGGGGGCTGATCCTCGCGCCTGGTCGCAATTGGCCTGCTCGGCCTGGGCAAGGACGGCACCGGCACGCCCGGTGCTGGCCGTGGATCCGGGGATCCGTTCGCGGCATCGCCGCCGTTGCCGAGCATGCGCGGGGAGCGGTTTTTCGCCACCTCGGGCCTGCTGAGGCGCGCTTCAATGCCTGCCGATGCATTGCAGCGCGCATCAGCGGCGCGTGGCCAGCACCCCATCCAGCGCCAGCCGGGCGCTGAAGCCGGCCTTCTCCAGGCGCCGGGCGACCTCGCCTGGCACGTCGCGGCCGCTGGTGAGCCGATTGGGACTGCCGGTGTAGTGGAACAGCCGCCCGCCGCGCTTGAGCACGCGCGCCAGCTGGTCGTAAAAGGCCTGCGAATACAGCTCGCCGGCAATGCCGAAGCGCGGCGGGTCGTGCAGTAGCGCATCGACCGAGGCATCGCCAAGCCCGGCGATCGCCTGCGACACGTCGCCGTGGGTCAGCTCCAGCCGTCCGCCGCTGGCGGGCGCGTCCGCATCGGGCGACCATGGGTTGAGCGTGCGCAGCCACAGCACGTCGGCGTTCTTCTCGAAGGAGATCACGCGCGCCGCGCCCGCCTCCAGGCAGCACGCGGCGAAGTAGCCCAGCCCGCCGCAGGTATCCAGGACCACCTTGCCGCGCGGGGCGACCAGGGCAACCTTGCGCCGCGCATCGTCCAGCGGCGATTCCTTCGAGGTGGGCAACATCTTGATGCCGTCGATCTCGAAGGTCGGCACGCCCCACTCGGTCGGCACCAGCTTGATCAACGCGCCGCCGAAGTGCGACACCGGCGCGAAGTCCTCGCCGTCCCAGGAATAGACCGTGCGGTCCTTCAGCTTGCCCGGATAGGGATAGGCCTGGCCGCGCCAGGTCCAGGTGTCGGCGTGCAGCAGCGCCGTGCCGGTCGAACGGCCCAGGTCCAGCGAGCCGGTCCACTCGGACAGGCCTGCTTCGCGCGCGGCGATGATGGCGCGGGCGGTGGACAGGAGCAGCAGCGGCGCAGTCGGGTGGGGCACGGGAGGCGCGGCCAGCAGCGCGAGGTGGTTGGAAGACGGGCTGGCATCGTAGCCGAGCCGCTCGCGGCGCGGGTCCTTCCGGATCCAGGGAGGATCGGGACATCGCATCGTGCATCGGGTGGGATCACCCGGCTGCGTGCGTGCCAGTCGCGCCCTTCGGCCGCGCAAGGGGTTCACGCGGCTCCGGTGCGCGATGGGCGAGCGAGGCGTGCAGCCAGGGGGTTCACATGGGTGGTCGCGGCTGCGATCCTTGTGCTGCCGCGCAGGCGCCGATCACGCTGGTCTCAGGACGCTTGGTCAGGATGGCGGGCGCACCAGGCCGCCAGCTGCTGGCGATAGCGTGCCACTTCCTCATTGTGGAGGTCGTAGACGCATCGATCGCAGCCGCTGTCGCAGCAGTCGCCGGGGAGCGGGGCCTCGGGCGCAACCGGGCGGGGGTCGTCGTGTTCGCTCATATGCCGATTATCCGCAGTCGCGGCCTTCACGACCACAGCGCCGCGGACATTCACCATGGTCCGTGCCAGCAACGGACATACCCTCTTTCCACCACACAGGAGTACAGATGAACTGGTTGACCCGATACACGGTGCTGGACAACAGCCTGCAGGCCTGGCTGACTGCCATCGGCATCATCGTCCTGATCCTGGTCGTGTTGGCCGTCGCCACACGGGTGGCCGCCAGGCGCCTGGGTACATTTGCCAGGCAGGGCACCGCCCTGGACCGGGTGTTGGAGTCGATGGCCTTCATGTTGCGCGGCACGCGCTGGTGGCTGATGTTCTTCGTGGCACAGCATTTCGGCCTGCAGGTGCTGGACCTGCCGCAGCGCGCCTACACGCTGGCTGGCAAGGCCGCCGCTGTGGCCTTGCTGCTGCAGATCGGGGTGTGGGGCTCGCGCCAGGTGAAGTTCTGGATCGCCGACTACCGCGACCGCGCCGCGCAGGAGACCAACCTTGGCGCCACCACCAGCCTGGGCGCGATCAACTTCATCGGCATGACCGTGCTGTGGGCGCTGGTGCTGCTGACCGTGCTGCAGAGCATGGGCGTGAACATCACCGCGCTGGTGGCCGGCCTGGGCGTGGGCGGCATCGCGGTGGCGCTGGCGGTGCAGAACATCCTGGGCGACCTGTTCGCCTCGCTGTCGATCGTGATCGACAGGCCATTCGAGGTGGGCGACTTCGTGGTGGTGGATGACTTGGCCGGCACGGTCGAGCAGGTGGGCCTGAAGACCACGCGCGTGCGCGCGCTGTCGGGCGAGCAGCTGGTGTTCGCCAACAGCGATCTATTGGGTGCGCGCGTGCACAACTACAAGCGCATGCAGACCCGGCGGATCGTGTTCGAGTTCGGGGTGCTGTACTCGACCCCGCACGACAAGCTGTCCAGCATTCCGGCCACGGTCAGGGAGATCCTCGAAGGCATCGACAACGCCAACTACGATCGCTCGCACTTCAAGGCCTTCGGTGCCTCGTCGTATGACTTCGAAACGGTGTACATCATGCAGACACCGGACTTCAACGCGTACATGGACGTGCAGCAGACCATCAACCTGGAACTGGTACGCCGCTTTGCCGAGCAGGGCATCAGCTTCGCCTTCCCGACCCGCACGATTGATTTCTCCAATCCGTTGACCATCCGCCCGCTGCAGGGGGCGGACGCCAAAGCGGATGCGGGCGATGGATCCACGCAGGCAGGCCTCATCGGCTGAGGCCGGTCCAGGTACAGCGCTGCCCTCTAATGGCAGGGCAGGGGCGCCGGGCCGCGCAAGGCATCTGCCCGGGGCCGGTCAATGGCAGGGCGAGCCTGGTTTCGTCCGTGCCGGCCGGGCTGCTGCCGAAACCTGATTTTCGGCGCAGGCCGCCCCAGCCGGCCCCGTTGGCCGCAGATGAACAGGCGGCCTTGACGCCGCGCTAGCGGCGATTTCATCGGGCGCATGTGTGGGCGCAGCCAGCATGGTGCGCTCTTCAACGCGCCAAGGAACTGCCATGAGTGCCGTACCCGAAAAACCATCCAGCGATCGCGTCCGCCTGCATGTGGAAGACAGTGGCGGCGCGGGTCGCCCGGTCGTGCTCATCCACGGCTGGCCGCTGTCAGGCCAATCCTGGACGGCGCAGGCGGGTCCGCTGCGCGATGCCGGCTACCGCGTGGTGGTCTATGACCGCCGCGGATTCGGCCGCTCGGACAAGCCGTCCAGCGGCTTCGACTACGACCATCTGGCCGACGACCTGGCCGGTGTGATCCAAGACCTGGACCTGCGCGATGCCACGCTGGTCGGGTTCTCGATGGGCGGCGGCGAGGTGGCGCGCTACATCAGCCGCCACGGCCAGGGTCGCCTGCACAGCGTGGTGTTCGCCGCCGCGGTGACGCCGTACATGCTCAAGACGCCGGACAATCCCGAGGGCCCGCTCACCCAGGACAAGGCGCAGGCCATGGCGTCGGACCTGAAAGCCGATCGCGAGGCCTTCTTCGAAGGCTTCACCCGGGACTTCTTCAGCGCCCAGGGCGAACTGAAGGTCAGCCAGGCGCAATGCCAGCAGGCCATCGCGCTGTGCAGGCAGTCCGACCAGGCCGCGGCCCTGGGCTGCATGCAGGCCTTTGCGACCACCGACTTCCGTGGCGACCTCAAGCAGGTCAGCGTGCCCACGCTGGTGCTGCATGGCGATGCCGATGGCGTGGTGCCGCTGGAAGGTTCGGGCCGGCGCACCCGGCAGGCCATTGCCGGCAGCGAGCTTCAGGTGCTCAAGGGTGCCCCGCATGGCTGCAACGTCAGCCATGCCGACGCGTTCAACACGGCATTGCTGACCTTCCTGGCCAGGTAGGCGCCCTCCATCGCGCTGGAAAAAGGCGACCGGCGCAAGCCGGTCTCTCCATGTGCGCGCTGCACCGGCCTGCCACATCGGGGTTCGACTCCATCGCATCGCATGCGCGTCGCGGTCGCGCCGTACCATGACTTCAGACGTTGCTGGGCAATGACGACGACTGCCCACTGTCGGCGATTCGCGAGCCGGCGGCTGAAAGGTCGAGGGCGCGATCCGGCCGTTTGCCGGGCGCCAGTAGCAGATGTTGCTGGCCTATCGCTGGTGAGGCCAGTGGTGGGTGGTCCGCCATCACGGGTGGGCGACGCGGGGCGTCGTACATCTTTTTCCCCCTCGCCGATCCTGTCCCGTCGCATGAAGCCGTCCAATCCTCGCGCTTGCGCCTCGCTTCTTGCGCTGGCGATGTCGGCGCTGCTGGTCTCCTGCGCCAGTACCCCACAAGTTCAAACCCCGGTGGCAGCGCCTGCCGCTGCATCGCCGATGCGCGCGGTCGCATCGCCGGCCACGCCCGACCAGCTGTTTCCGCAGCTGTTCGAGGCGGTGCAGATGCAGGAGATATTCGAAGATCAGAAGCACTTCGTGGACATGATCCCCAGGCGTGAGCCGGCCCGGATCGAAGCCGATTACCTGGTCGCACGGACCCAGTCCGGCTTCGACCTGAAGGCGTTCGTGCTGCAGAACTTCGCCGAAGACCCGCCGATCCAGGTGCCGCCGATCCGTCAGGACACCGACCTGCGCACGCACATCAAGCAACTGTGGCCGGTGCTGACGCGCAGCTTTACCGAGGTGCCGGCGTACAGCAGCGCGCTGGCGCTGCCCGAGCCGACGGTGGTACCGGGCGGGCGCTTCCGCGAGGTGTACTACTGGGATTCGTACTTCACCATGCTGGGCCTGGCCCAGAGCGGCCGCACCGACCTGGCGCGGCAGATGCTGGACAACTTCGCCTACCAGATCGACACCTATGGCCATATCCCCAACGGCACGCGCAGCTATTACCTGAGCCGGTCGCAGCCGCCATTCTTTGCCTGGATGGTCGGCGACGAGGCCGTGCGCAGCGGCCAGGCGGTGTATCGAACGTACCTGCCACAGCTGCAGGCCGAGTACGCCTACTGGATGCGCGGCAGCCGGGTGCTCAAGCCCGGTGATGCGGCCGCGCGGGTGGTCAGGCTCGCCGACGGCAGCGTGCTCAATCGCTACTGGGACGATCGCGACATCCCGCGCCAGGAAGCCTGGGCGCACGATGTCCGGACCGCCGCGCAGGTGCGCGACGCGCGCCCCGGTGAGGTCTATCGCGACCTGCGCGCGGCCGCCGAATCGGGCTGGGATTTTTCCAGCCGCTGGCTCGATGATCCGCAAAAGCTGTCCAGCATCCACACCACCCAGATCGTGCCGGTCGATCTCAACAGCCTGATGTATCACCTGGAAGCCACGCTGGCCGATGCCTGCAAGCTGCAGCCGCAGGCGTGCACGATCGACTATGCCGCCCGCGCACAGTCGCGCAAGCACGCCATTGAACGGCATCTGTGGAATCCGAAGGGCTATTACGCCGATTACGACCTGCGCACCGGCGCGCCGCGCATGCAGGTCACGGCGGCCGCCGTCTTCCCGCTGTTCGCCGGGATCGCCACGCCCGCGCGCGCCGCGCAGACGGCCAGGATCATCGAGGCGCAGCTGCTGCGCCCCGGTGGCATCGCGACGACGGCGGTGCGCAGCGGCCAGCAATGGGACGCGCCCAATGGCTGGGCGCCGCTGCAGTGGGTCGCCGTTGCCGGCCTGCGCCGCTACCGGCACGACGCGCTGGCCGAAAGGATTGGCCGCGGCTTCCTGGGCCGGGTGCAGGCGGTGTTCGCCGCCGGGCACAAGCTGACCGAGAAGTACGACGTGGAGGCCACCGGCAACGCCAGCGGCGGCGAGTATCCCAACCAGGACGGCTTCGGCTGGACCAATGGCGTCACCCTCAAGTTGCTGGACCTGTACCCGCCGCCGGCCACCGTGCACTGAGCCGTGCGGCTGCCGCCAAAGGCAGGGGCGGGGGGCTGCGGCGCCTTTGCCGTCCCTTCTGCTTCCGTGCCGTGCCCGTGGCTCGCGCGCGCTGCCGGTGCGCGAGGCCGATGCAGGCTTTTCCTACCGGCCAGTGCGGCATGTCCCGATAGGCGCAGGTCGCAAGGTGGAAGACGCTGAGGGTCCCTCGTCCACGGAGCAGGCCGATGCGCGTCATGTTGCTGTCGCTGTTGCTGAACTGTCTGCTGCTGGGCGTGCCGGCGCATGCCGAGCCGCCGCGCCTGATGCTGGCCACCGGGTACCACGGCCACGTGGCGCTCGCCGATTACCTGGTCAGCGAAAAGCTCGATGGCGTGCGCGGCCGTTGGGATGGCCAGGCGCTGTGGACGCGTGGGGGCGCACGGATCGACGCGCCGGCCTGGTTCACCCGCGGCTGGCCGACGCAGCCGCTGGATGGCGAGCTGTGGCTCGGGCGTGGCCGGTTCGATGCGGCCAGCGCGCTGGTCCGCGCAGGCAACGCGGACGATCCGGCATGGCATGACCTGCACTTCATGCTGTTCGACCTGCCGGCCGATGCCGGGCCGTTCGAAGCACGCGTGGCGCGGATGCAGGCGCTGGTCAAGGCCAGCGGCAATGCGCAGCTGCGCTTGGTGGAGCAGCGCCGGATCGACAATGTCGCCGCACTGGACGCGCAGTTCGCCCGGGTCGTGGCCGCCGGTGGCGAGGGCCTGATGCTGCACCGGCGTGATGCGCATTACCTGGTCGGGCGCAGCGATGCGCTGCTCAAGTACAAGCCCTACGACGATGCCGAGGCGCGGGTGGTCGCCCACCTCGGCGGCAAGGGCAAGTATGCAGGCCTGCTTGGCGCGCTGCTGGTGCAGCTGCCGGATGGGCGAAGCTTCCGTATCGGCAGCGGCTTCACCGATGCCCAGCGCGCCGCGCCGCCGCCGCTGGGCGCCTGGGTGACCTATCGCTACAACGGGCTGACCAGCAAGGGCCTGCCGCGCTTTGCCCGCTTCCTGCATGTGCGCGACGAACCACCGCCACCCGATCCGCAGCGCTGAGAGGCGCGGGCCGGTCTTGACCGGCGCTTTGCACCGGCGCGGCCACACTGCCACTTCGATTCGGGAGGAGCGCAGCATGATGCGCATCGCAGTGATGGTTGCCGTGCTGGCCGCAGCGGTCTGTGGATGCAAGCCGGCCGAGGCGCCGCAGGCGGCGACACCGGACACCGCAGCCACGCCATCGGCAAGCAGCACACCGGTCGATACGCCGCGCGTGGGTGCCAGTGATTTCGGCACGCTGCCTGATGGCCGTACCGTGCAGAAGTACACGCTGGACAACGGCCGGGGCCTGACCGCGGTGATCCTCACCTACGGCGGCATCATCCAGTCGCTGATCGTGCCCGACCGCGACGGCAAGCGCGATGACGTGGTGCTGGGCTACGACACGCTGGAGGATTATCTGAAGGACGGCGCGAGCATCAATACCAATTTCGGGGCGCTGATCGGCCGTTATGCCAACCGCATCGCCAAGGGCACCTTCAGCCTGGACGGCAAGACCTACCGGATTCCAATCAACAACAACGGCAATGCGCTGCACGGCGGTCCGCAAGGCTTCGCGACCCGGCTGTGGGAGGCCACGCCGGCCGCCGACGGCACCCCTTCGGTGGCCCTGCACTACCGCTCGGTCGATGGCGAGATGGGGTTCCCCGGCAACCTGGATGTGACCGTGGTGTACACCCTGGAGACCGACGGCCTGAAGCTGGACTACCGGGCCACCACCGACAAGCCGACCGTGCTCAATCTGACCAGCCACGCCTATTTCAACCTGGCTGGTGCAGGCGCCGAATCGGTGCTTGACCACACCGTGCAGATCAACGCCAGCCAGTACACGCAGGTCGATGCCGAGTTGATCCCCACCGGCGAGCTGGTCGCGGTGGAAGGCACGCCGTTGGATTTCCGCACGCCCACCACGCTTGGTGCGCGCATCCACCAGGATTATCCGGCGCTCAAGTACGCCGAGCCCAGGCAGGGTGGCTATGACTTCAACTGGGTGCTGGACAGGGCCGGTGCGGACACACCCGCGGTGGTGGTGGAAGAACCGACCTCGGGCCGGACCATGTCGGTCTACACCACCGAGCCGGGCATGCAGCTGTACACCGCCAACTCGATCGATCGCATCGAAGGCGGCAAGGGCGGCAAGACCTACCTGCACTGGGGCGCGCTGGCGCTGGAAGCCCAGCACTTCCCCGACAGCCCCAACCAGCCGGACTTCCCCAGCACCCGCCTGGACCCGGGCCAGACCTATACCCAGACCACGGTCTATCGGTTCGGCGTCGCCAGGTAATGGCCGACCTTTCCTGAACGCTTTGCACACGCCGGTCACCCGGCATCACGCAACCGCAGCAACTGGCCGCAGCGACTCCCGCACACTTGACCATTGGCGTGGCGGAACGGTTGCAACACTTGGCGGCAGTGGTGAGACAGGGCTGGCGGGACGAGCTGGGGCTGCAGATTCCTGCGGCGCTGCTGACGATATTGATGATGGCGCTGTTCGCCATGGTGCTGTTGAAGACGCCAATGGCGCGGCTAGGACCGCTGCGCACCAGCGAAACCAGCGTCATGCGCCTGGAATTCCTGCAGCGCCAGGTCAGCCGGCCCACGCCTGCGCCGCCCCCGGACACCGCCCGGCCCGAGGCGTCCCGCGCCCCGGCCAGGACTGCCGCTGCCACGCCGGCCCAGGCCGAGCCACAGCCGGCGCAGCCGGCCGCGCCCAGGGCCCTGGTGGTGACCACGCCGACCAAGCCGCCCGCCAGGCCCGAATCCATCGCCAACGCCATCTACACCCGTGACGGCCAGGTGCGCCTGCCGCCGGGCGTGGCCGAAGCGCCGCCGTCCACGCCGCCCGGCACGCCGCCGGGCATGGCCAGCGCGCGCGATGCCGCCAAGGCCCGCAACGTGCTGGAAAAGCCCAACCCCATCGATTACCAGGAAACCCGCTTCGAGAAGGACTGGGCCGCCAAGGGCACCCTGGGTGATGCGGCTGCGCAGAAGATCAACGGCGTGATCAAGGACATGTTCAAGAGCGATCGCAGCAGCGCGGTGGCCCGTCCGCCGCCGGCCACCCGCTTCAACCCGGCGCTGGCGCAGAACCAGGCCGACCTGGGCAGCGAAGCCACCGGCGATGCCTACAAGGCCGCGCCGATCGGTTTCGAAAAAGCCCCGCAGCCCCCGGGCCAGGCCAGCAAGGCCATCCACGCCCAGCTCGATGCGTTGCAGGGCCGCGCCCTGATGTGCAAGGACCGGCAGAAGGACAAGTGGCTGGCCGACGTGCGCAAGCACCTGACCGAGCTGGAGCGCAACGAAACCGCGCTGACCCACGGTGCCGACGTGCAGCGCGCCCAGTACTACCTGCCGCAGGCCATCGACGCGGCCTACGACCTGTCGCGGCGCGCGCTGTGGTATGCCGACAGGCGGCTGTCGGCCTGCGGCGGGTAGGGGCGCCTGGACCCCGATGCCGTAGGGCGGGTCTCGACCCGCCACCGCGATGTCCGTAGGGCGGGTCTCGACCCGCCACTGCAATCCCGGTGGACCGCGCATGGCGGGTCAAGACCCGCCCTACGGCAGGCTTCAGGCAGCCGGAAACAACCTGGCCAGCTGCGCCACGGCCGCATCGGTGCTGGCACGGTCAATGGTGGTGTCGGCGTTGTTGAAGTCGCCCGGCATCTGCGCCTGGACCAGGATGCCGTCGCGGCGCGGCACCACGTTGAGGTTGTGGCCGCGCCAGTACAGGCCGTAATCCACTTCCGGCTGCGGGATCAGGCGCGCGGTCTGGCCGCGCACCGGGATCACGCTGTCATCGCCCAGCAAGGCACGCGCGCCGTAGCCGGTGCAGTTGATCAGGGTCTTCTCGCGCAGCTCGGCGAACTGGCGCGGGCTCTCGAACTCGCGCGCCTGGAAGCTGCCGCCGGCGTCCAGGAAGTCCTCCATCAGCATCCGGGCGTAGGCGCTGATGTTGAAGAGCAGGCCCGGATAGCGCGCCGCGTACGGCACCGGGAACGGATGTTCGCCCGGATCGAGCTTCAGCCCATGCGGGCGCAGGCCGTGGAGCAGGTCCGATTCCAGCGACGGGTAGTCCGGCTCGTCGTCCTCGCCGCCACCGCCGGCCGGCTGGTCCAGCGGCACCTCGGACAGCACGTAGCTGTCACGCCATTCCACCGGCGCCCCGGCAAGCCCGAGCATGCGCTGGTATTGCTGGAACGAAGCGGTGGCCATCTGCGTCCACAGCGCCTTGAAGGCCGGGCTGGCGTGTTCGGTGGTGCAGATGCGCGAGTCGGGTGACCACACGCCGGTGGCCAGGAACGAGCGGCTCGCCGGCAAGGTCTCCCTGGCGTAGATGCGCACCTTGAGCCCGGCCTCCTGCGCCACCCGCGCGGTGGTGATGCCGATCGCGCCGCAGCCGATCACCGCGATCTCGGTGTCGCCGCTGGCCAGGGCCAGGCGCACGGCCTGCTGCGCCGAGCCCCAGGACAGCGACCAGCCACTGCCGCCGTGCCCGTACTGGTGCACCACGGTGCGCCGGCCGATGCGTTCGGCCTCGATCCGTGGCCCCTGCGCGCGGAACGGCCGCGTGCACACGGTCACGGCCACCACCCGGTCGGCGCGTGCCTTGATCGGCGCCAGCGGCTTTGCTGCCGCAAACGGCAACTGGCCCAGCGGCGCGGCTGCGGCATGCGGGGAAGGCGGCGGGGTCTGCGCCAGCAGCCGGCCGGAACCGGCGAGCGCGGCCAGCGCGCCGGCTTGGCGCAGGAAATGGCGACGTTGCATGCGCAGTCCTTGGTAAGGAGGGGAGGCATATCCTGGCCCAGGTCGGGCATCTGGGCGTGCTGGTGTCGGTGGCGGCGAGCAGGCCGAGCTCGGGCCGCCGGCAACGGTCGAGGCCAGCGCGCAGGCGCGGAAGGCGATGGGCCTGGCCCAGCTTCAACCCGGCGGCCGTTTTCCCGCCTCATGTCCGCGCCGGGCGCCATACCAGAAGTCCAGCCGCTCGCGCGAATGCAGCAGGCCGCGCCCGTGTCGGGCCAGGGCGAGCAACAGCTTCACGTGCTCCCAGGCGCTGAAGGTCTGCAGCTTGCGCGGCGAGGTCCACACCACGCCGCGCAACAGCACAAACCGTCCCTGCCGGGCCAGCGCCCGGCTGATGACCACGTCTTCACCGGCATACAGGCGCGCGTCGAACCCGCCGACCTGCTCGAAGGCCTGGCGCGTGCAGAACAGAAAGCAGCCGGGCGCGATCCGCGCCAGCCGCAGCAGGCCGCCCAGCAGCGGCTCGCCCAGCCGCGCATGCCATGCGACCGGGCCCTGCAGCCGCACCCGTGCGCCGCCACCGGCCGCGCCGTCCTCCATCGCCTGCAGCGCCGCACGCAGGATCCCTGCATCCACATGCGTATCGGCATCGATGAAACACAGGTGGGTGCCGCGCGCATGGGCCGCGCCGGCATTGCGGGCGGCGGCGATGTGGCGTGCCTGGATCGGCAGCACCTGGACGCCGGCTGCGTGGGCCACCGAGGCCGTGGCGTCGGTGGAGGCGTCATCGACCACGATGATCTCGTGGGCGATGGCCAGTTCACTTGCCGCGGTCTTGAGCACGGCCAGGGTCTGCGGCAGCAGCCGGGCCTCGTCGTGCGCGGGCAGGATGAAGGAGAGCATCGCGCGCATCGTGGCATGCGCCAGGTTGCAGGCGCGTGCGCCCCCGCCCCAGTGTGCCGTCACCTCATTGACTGGACCGGCTCAATGCACCGTGCCAGGCTGCCCCGGGGTGGTCGCCAAGCCGGCGGCGCAGCCCGGCGTCAGCCGGCGTTGCCCAGCATGGTCAGCTCGCGTGCCAGTTCGGCATGGCGTCGCTGGCGTCCCATCTGGCGCATGATGCGGATGTCCTCGTGGCGCAACGGACGGCGGGCGACCACGCGCTGCTTGTACTCCAGCACTTCCGGATAGGCGCGGGCCAGTTCCAGCGCTTCCTGCAGCTGTTCGAGCGAATCGTGCTCGCCGCCGATCGGTTCGCGGCTGGCAAAGGCGGTGACCCAGCGCGACAGGCCGGCCTTCTGGTCGAACACCTGCGCGATCAGCCACAGCACGAACAACATGCCCACCCAGATCAGCAGCACCAGGATGATCTTGGGGAAGCTGGGGTTGTAACTGTGTTCCCACAGGTTGTCGGCAATGATCGCCAGCGCCGTGAGCGAAGCCAGCAGCCAGACCATCACCGAGCCGGCCAGCCACTGGCCCTTGGCGATGTCCAGCAGGTGGATCTCGTGCTCGATGCCGCGGTCGCTCTTGCTCAGCCAATAGGCAGCCTGCTGTTCCAGCGGCTTGCGGTGCAGCTCGTTGTCCGCAATCAGCAGGTTCAGGCCCTTGAAGAGTTGGCTCATGTGCATGTCCTCGGGTTGACAGTATTCGCGTTGCTGATCAGTAGGGGCGACTGCCTGAAGGCCAGCATAAGCCTGACGCGCGCGAAATTGCCGTGAGACGAAAGTCGAAAATCGGCTAGCAGCCTGTCGGGCTTTGGTGGTCGAGGCGAGAATTCGGCTGTGCGAGGTCAGATTTTCGACGGTTCGCCGGCCCATAGTGGTGCTATGGGCCAAGAAGCGACGGAAAGATGGACCGCACAGGCGGATTCGCAGCCCGGCCGACCAAAGTCCGACAGACTGCTAGGGGAGGGAATGCTGCGGTGCAGCGTCCTTCACGCCGTTCTAAGCCGCCTGCCACGAAAGTCGAAGCTGTTTCCATCCCCCCACGGAAGCTCCCTCATGAATGCTCACTCCGAACGGCGTCAGGGCACTGCCTGCATCATCGTCAGCATCGATCGCGAACGCAGCTTCTGGAAGAACCATTACACCGAGTTGCCCTGCCGCCAGGCGGGCCTTGGGTTCGACGCGTGCTGGCCGCTGCTGGCGTGTGCCTACGACATCTACTTGCGTCATCCCAACGTGGGGCGCGATGTGGGTGCGGTGATGTATGCCAACGCGCCGGAGGTCGTTGCCCAGGCCGTGGAGTCCACTCTGGCCGGGCGCATCTTCAGCCGGGTGATGGATCGTATCCACCGCGCCACCACCCGCCTGGAATATCCGCACATCGTCCAAGCCTGAAGCCCGTGCGGACGGCGCCCGGACCGAGGTGAAGCCAGGCGCCGTGTGCCACGAGTCACGCAGGTTATCGGAGAAAACGTGACGCCCGTCGCGGGCGCGGGCTGTTTTAACCGAAAATTCACGGATTGATTGACCGTTTTGGAACAAGCGCGCTGCAAGCCTATGGGGGCGGGGCAAGGCCCCCACTCCCCGAAACTTGGAGACGCGAATGACGTATCAGACCGAAGAGAACGCCCGCGCCACCCTCATCGACATCGAACGCGAGCGCGAATACTGGCGCCAGCACTACGCGCGCATGCCGCGTGCCTCGCAGCATCGTTCCTTCGAGTTGTACTGGCCGGCGCTGTCCAGCGCCTACGATGTGTATCTCAACCATCCCCACACCGACGAAGACACCGGTTCGGCGCTGTACGCCAATTCCCAGGCGGTTCGCTCACGCGGGCTGAGCCTGGAAGAGGCCCGCGCGGTCTATGCCGAGGTCTGGCAGCGCATCAAGGGCTGACGCCCGCGCTGGGTCGGCTGGACCGCCAAGGGCGCCTGGACGCCTGGACGCCGTGCGGCGGCCAGGCGCTCCCCCGGCGCGCAGACGCGGCAGGGGCTGCGCGAGGCGTGTCCTGTCCCGTTACGATGCGCCATGCCCCTGAGCCGCATGCTTGCCCGCTGCGCCACATCGCCGATCCGCCGCTGGGTCCTGGACGCCTTTCCGCGCGGCCAGTCCGGGATCGACTACGACCAGCCGGCCGGCGATGCCGGCCTGTTTGGTCCGGACAGCGTCACCTGGCGCATCCATGCCGACTTCCCGGGAATGCTGGCCGGCGGGCTGTCATCGCTGATGCTGCAGGCGCTGCACCCGCGGGTGCTGGCGGGGGTCTATGACCATTCCAACTTCCGCCACGACCTGGTCGGCCGTCTGCGCCGGACCACGGCCTTCGTCGCCGGCACCACGTATGCAGCAACCGACCAGGCCCGGCACCTGATCGAACGGGTGCGCCGCATCCATCACCAGGTGCGCGGCACCACTGCCGACGGACTGGCCTACGCGGCCGATGATCCGGACCTGCTGACCTGGGTCCACGTGACCGAGGCGCACGGCTTCCTCCAGGGTTACCGGCACTACTGCCAGGCCGTGCCCGAAGCGCTGGCAGACCGCTACTACGATGAAGGACGACGGGTGGCCCAGGCACTGGGTGCGCGTCAGGTGCCCGCTTCGCAGGCCCAGGTGCAGGCTTATTTCGAGGCGATGCAGCCACAGCTGCGCTTCGACGCCCGCTCGCGCGAGGTGATGGCGGTGCTGGCCCGGATCCGGCTGCCGGTGCCGCTGGCCGGGCTTTCGCGCGATCTGTTTTTGGGCGCCGCGGTCGCGTTGCTGCCGGACTGGGCGCCGCCGCTGCTGACCCTGGGCCGTGCCGATCGCGCCCGGGCGGCGGTGTCATCGGCCGCGCTGCGCACGATGGCGCCGCTGTTCCGCATGGCGTTGACCGATGGCGTCTGCGCCCGGGCGTGTGCGCGGATCCCGGTTCCGCTGGAGCAGCTGCGTCGATGGCCAACGCAGGCGGAAGTGCCCTCGACGTTCACCGCACCGGGTTGACCGGCAGCGCAGGTAACCCAGTCACGCCGCCGCTGCGCCCGGCCTGCAGCCGCCAGCGCCGGCCTGCATCGGCGTATGCTCCCCCACAGGCCGAGGTGTCTCGCAGGGCAGCGGGGGACACGACGGCTTCTGGGCTTCCTTGCAAAGGGGGGGAAGCAGGAAACCCGACCAAGCGCACGCCTGCATGGAACGTCCCGATTCACGCCATCGCCCCCTCCAGCCGGTCGTGCAGGCCCGCACGGTGCTGGGCTTTGGCCTGTTGCTGGCCCTGGCCCTGGCCATCGGCCTGGGCTACTGGGTGGTCAGCGACCGTCGCCACCGCCTGGACGCTGCCGAGCGCCAGAGCCAGGCGCTGGCGGCCGGCGTGGGGCGGGTGATCAACCTCGAACTGCGCAACATCGAACGCGCCATGCACGGCATTGCCGGCGATGCACAGCAGCTGCTGGAGACCGTGCCTGAGCAGGCATCGGCGCTGATCTCCGAATCCATCGCCGGGGTCGTCTCGCGCCATCGTGAAATCCACAGCATCGTACTGGTCGCCGCCAACGGCGTGGCACTGACCGATGGGCCGGGCGAGCCGGGCTTCGGCGACTGGATCGGGCGGGCCCCGCACGGACCGGACACGCGCCTGCAGTTCGGGCCCGCGTACGCCCTGGCCGACGGCCGCTGGGTGCTGCCGCTGGCCCTGGCCATGCCCGCCGGCCGTGGCGCCGGGCAGCGCTGGATCCTGGCCCGTCTCCTTACCGATGAGCTGCAGTCCATGACCGCTGGCCTGGACAGCGGGCGCGATGGGGTGGTTAGCGTCATTGGCCCCGGCAACATCCTGCTGGCGCGCAGCCTGGACGGGACTGCCAGGCCCGAACTGGTCGGCCGCCAGGTGGCCGTGCCTTCGCCGCAGGAACTGCGCCAGCGGCCGGAAGTTGCCCAGCACGCCAGCCAGGTCGATGGCCTGCGCCGAGTGGTGGCCGGCCATGCGCTGGTCCACTATCCGCTCCAGGCCTGGGCCGGCCTGTCGACCCGCCAGGTCCTGCTGCCGTGGTACCGGTTCGTGGCCATCGCAGTGATGCTCTACCTGCTCTACTGGGCGCTGCTGCTGGTGATGCTGCGTGCCGTCGGCCGTGTCGACCGTGCTCAGCGCGACATCCTGGAACAGCTGCAGCGCAATACCGAACACCTGCGCCTGGCCCAGTACACCGGCAAGGTCGGTGCCTGGGCAATGGAGCAGCACACCCGCGAACTGGTCTGGGGTGGGGACATCAGCGCCATGTTCGGCCTGGGCCAGGCGCACAGTTCCTCGCTGCGGCTGTTCGGCCGCCACGTGCACCCCCACGACCGCAGGATGCTGGCGCGCCGTTTTGCCAGTGCCTGGCGAAGTCACAGCGCGTTCTCCAGCGAGTTCCGCCTGGTGGCCGACGATGGCACCGAGCGCTGGGTGGTCGGACGCGGCGGCGTGGTCCAGGACCAGGCCGGACGCCAGCGCATGACCGGCACCCTGGTGGACATCAGCGAGCGCATGGAAGCCATGTCGCGGGTGAGCGATGCCGAACGCCAGTTTCGCCTGATCTTCGACCGCAACCCGTTGCCGTTCTGGGTGCATGACGCGCACAGCCTGCGCTTCCTTGAGGTCAACCGTGCCGCCACCGTGCAGTACGGCTTCAGCCGCGAGGAATTGCTGACCATGGAGCTGGGTGACCTCTGCCCGGGCGGCTTGCCCGACGCCAGTGGCCTGGTGGAAGACCCGGCAGCCGGTTTCGACGCCGCGCACGTGTCCCAGCACCGGCGCAAGGATGGCTCGACCCTGCAGGTGCGCGTGTATGGCAGCGAGATTCGTTTCGGCGGCCGCGACGCCAGGCTGGTGCTGGCCGAGGACGTCTCCGAGCGCCTGGAGTACGAGAAGGAACTGGCCTATCGCGCGCGCCACGACCAGACCACCGGCCTGATCAACGTGCAGACCCTGAGCGATCGCCTGGACCAGGGCCAGCATCCGGGCTACCAGGTCGTGTACCTGCAGCTGCGCGGGCTGCAGCCGATCCGCGATTCGCTGGGACGGGAGACCGCCGACGACGTGCTGCGCACGCTGGCCGCGCGCCTGCAGCAGTGGGCCGACGACTTCGGCCTGGCCGCGCACCAGCCCGACGAGGACTTCGTCCTGGCCATCCTGCATCCGCAGCGCTCCAGCGCCGCGCTGGAGGCAGCGATCGAAGCGGTGCGCGAGCCGATCGGCCAGGGCGATGGCTCGATGCAGCGCCTGGACGCGCGCTTCGGCCTGGCCCAGGACGATGGCAGTGGCCAGCGCGCCGAACGCATCATCGACAACGCCGCCCTGGCCGCCCACGCGCTGGAAACGGCGGCTTTCGAGATCTCGCGCTACGACGGCGCCCTGGCGCGCGGCTACAGCGAGCGCCTGCGCATGGCCGCGCGCCTGCGTGCGGCGATCGAGCAAGACGAATTCGAGCTGCACTTCCAGCCCATCCTGCGCCTGGCCGACGGCAGCGTGGCCGCATTGGAGGCGTTGGTGCGCTGGCCGCAGCGAGACGGCACCTACATCCCGCCCGGCGACTTCATCCCGCTGTGCGAGGACACCGGCCTGATCGTGCCGCTGGGCAACTGGATCCTGCGCCGCGCTGCGCAGGCGCAGGCGTGGCTGCAGCGCCAGGGCTGCCAGGACCTGCCGGTGGCGGTGAATGTTTCGGCGATCCAGATGCTGCAGGGCGACCTGCCAGGCGAACTGGAAGCGGCCTGTCTGCAGGCCGGCATCGCCCCACATGCGCTGCACATGGAGTTGACCGAAAGCGTGGTGATGAACCGCCCCGAGCAGGGCATGGCCGCGATGCAGCGCCTGCGCGAAGCAGGCGTGTGCATCTCGCTGGACGATTTCGGCACCGGCTTTTCGTCGATGTCCTACCTGCGCCACCTGCCGCTGAGTTCGATCAAGCTCGATCGTGCCTTCATATGCGACGTCGACCGCGACGAGCGCAACGCCAGCATCTGCAGCGCGCTGCTGATGCTGGGCCACAGCCTGGGACTGGTGATGATCGCCGAGGGCGTGGAGCGGCCGGAGGAGCTGGAATGGCTGCGCCGCCATGGTTGCGATCAGGTGCAGGGCTTCCTGCTGGGCCGCCCGCAGCCGCTGGAATCGGCCTTGCTGCGCGTGCGAGGCGTGGCCTCGCACTGACACCGCGCATGCACCTTTGCAACGGCGTTGCCGATCCGGTTGCGCGGCGTCCTGGGCCCGGGTTTGCGCGGGCGGATCGATGCGGCCATCTGATGTCCTGCTGCAGCTTCCGGGTCCTGGCGACCGACGGCTGCAGGCCGGCGCGCATCGATCCGCGGTGGAGCGTGTCGCCCCGGGGGCGCCCTCAGCCGGTGAGGATGCGGCGCCACACCTCACCGATGACCTGTCCGGCGCGGGCCCAGTCCAGTTGTTGGTGCAGGGGCAGCTGCGCGTAGCGGCGGCGGATGTCCGGCCACAGCGCATCCAGGTGCGCGTGCGGGTGCAGCAGGTAGGTGTCGTAGGCGAACTTCAACGTGGGTTCGGCCTGGCCATAGCTCGGCCGGCCGACCGGGTACTGGGCGTAGTGCTCGCGCCACCAGCGCAGCTCGTGGTTGATGTCCACCACGATGGCACGCGCCTGGGCGGTCTGCGACGTCGGCGTGATGGCATTCATGCGTGATTCCCTGCATCTTCGTCCCTGTGGCGCCCACTCTAGAAGCCGATCGGGTGAAGCAGCCGTCAAGCACGCCGTGCGCGCCGGACCGGTCAGGTCCTGATCTTCCGCCCGCAGCGACGCGCCGGTCTGCTAGGTTTCATGGAATGCATTCGATCGAAATCGTCCTGGCCATGCTGCTCGCGGTGGCCGCCAGTGGCTTCCTGGTTTGCGTCCTGCCCTTCTCGTTGCCGCTGCCGCTGGTGCAGATCGGCCTGGGCGCGGTCATCTCCAGCTTCAACCGCGGCGTGGCACTGGACCCGAAGCTGTTCTTCCTGCTGTTTCTGCCGCCGCTGCTGTTCTTGGACGGCTGGCGCATCCCCAAGCAGGGTCTGTTCCGCGACAAGGGCGTGATCCTGGAACTGGCGCTGGGCCTGGTGATGTTCACCGTGTTCGGCGCGGGCTTTCTGATTCACTGGATGATCCCGGCCGTACCGCTGCCGGTGGCCTTCGCGCTGGCGGCGATCCTCTCGCCCACCGACCCGATGGCGGTGTCCTCGATCGCCTCGCGCGCGCCCATCCCCAGGCGCCTGATGCATATCCTGGAAGGCGAATCCCTGCTCAACGACGCCTCGGGCCTGGTCTGCTTCCAGTTCGCCGTGGCTGCGGCACTGACCGGGACCTTCTCCATCGCCAATGCCTCGGTGACCTTCCTGTGGCTGGCCCTGGCCGGCGTGGCCTGCGGGGTCGGCGTGACCTATGCGGTCAACATCGTGCAGCGCTGGATCGCGCGCCACTTCGGCGAAGAAGGCGGTTCGCCGATCCTGGTCAGCCTGCTGATCCCGTTCGCGGCCTACCTGCTGGCCGAAGGCGTGCACGCCTCCGGGATCCTGGCCGCGGTCGCGGCCGGCATCACCATGAGCTACTTCGAGCTGTCCGGCCGGGCCGCGGCCAGCGTGCGCATCCAGCGCACGGCGGTGTGGGACATGGTCCAGTTCACCCTCAATGGCATCGTCTTCACCCTGCTCGGCGAGCAGCTGCCCGGCATCGTGCGCAACGCGATGCGCAGCGTCGAATCCGGCCACCTGGACCCATGGTGGCTGGCCGTGTATGTGGCGGCGATCAGCATCGGCCTGATGCTGCTGCGTTTGATCTGGGTGTGGCTGTCGCTGCGCTGGAGCATCCTGGCCGCGCGCGTGCGCGGCCAGCAGCGGGCAAGCCCCCACTGGCGGATCATCGTGGCCACCTCGTTGGCGGGCGTGCGCGGCGCGATCACCCTGGCCGGCGTGCTGACCTTGCCGCTGGCGCTGTCCGATGGCACGCCGTTCCCTGCGCGCGACCTGGCGATCTTCCTGGCCGCGGCGGTGATCATGGTCTTGCTGCTGGTGGCGGCCATTGCGTTGCCGCGCCTGCTCAGGAACCTGCAGGTGCCCGAGGAATCGGATCAGCAGCACCAGGAAGACCTGGCCCGAAAATCCGCCGCGCGCGCTGCGCTGGCGGCGGTGGAAGCCGAGCGCCAGCGGCTGGCCGCCAGCGCAGATCTGGTCGAGGATGGCGAACTGCTCACCGCTTGCGCCGAGCGGGTCAGCCAGTTGTACCAGCGCCATGTGGACCGCCTGGGCGGCGAGGCCGACATCGCGCCCGAGCGGGCGCGCCGGATCGAACAGATCGAGCGTCAGATGCGCCTGGCCGGCCTGCGTGCCGAACGCGCCGAACTGTTCCGCCTGGCGCGCGAGCACAAGATCTCCGAGGAGGTCTCGCGCAAGCTGGTGCGCAACCTGGATCTGCTGGAAACGCGCCAGCGCTGAGCCTTGCCCGCGCGCGGCGCACAACGCTGGCGTGTGCGCGCCGCCGCCCTGCCTCAGGCCGCAGGTGCGGTCTTGAAGTACGGCTCGACGCGGCCCTTGATCTTCATCGTCATCGGCTGGCCGCGACGGTCCAGCGACTTGCCGACCTGGACCCGGATCCAGCCTTCGGACACGCTGTATTCCTCCACGTTGTCGCGCTCGGTGCCGTTGAAGCGCACGCCCACCCCGCGCTCCAGCGCGGCCTGGTCATGGAAGCGGCTGCCGGGATCGACGGCCAGGCGGTCGGGAGGGGTATCGCGCATGGTGACGGACCTGCCGGAAAATCGAGGGCGCACAGGATAAGCGGCGTCTGCCCGCGATGCATCCGGCGGCCGCGACGCAATCGGGCTGAACCGGGCCCGGCTCGGCGGCTTTGCAAGCGCGTCGGTGCGGGCCATGCTTGGCGCTCGTGCTGCTGCGCCCGCGTGTCCTTGCCATGTCCCTGCCCGACAACACCGCTGATTACGAAGACGACTTCGACCCGTTCGATCCTGAAGAAACCCAAGCCCCCGAGGTCCTGGCCTGGAACCTGCTGCTGCTGATCAATCCGGGCGATGAGGACAGCGCGCTGCGCCAGTTCGAGCTGTTGCGTGAGCGCCTGGCCGGCGGCGCCGACGCGCCGCTGCCGTGGCTGCTGCGCGACATCGTGGACTGGACCGCCGGATTCTTCGTCGCGCCCGACGACACCCAAGGGCTGACCGAGGCCATCGATGAACTGGCAGCGCGCTTCGGCCTGACCATCGACTGGGGCGGGGACCGCGACGACGAGGGATTCATGGATGACCACGACGTGCCCAGCCTGCTGTCGCTGGCCCACCACCGGCTGCGCGAGCATGGCTACACCCTGTGGTGCTGGAATGCCGATTCGGAAGGTTATGGCGGCTGGATGGCGCTGCGCCGCGACGACGATGGCATGCGCGCACTGGCCCAGGTCCTGCAATTCGAACTGCGCCCGGCCAGCGAGGCCGGCTGAGACCACTGCGGTGTCAGGGCGCCAGGCCGCGGCCCTGGGCCTTGGCCACGGCGATCACCGCGCGCACCCGCAGGCGGTCGCGATGGCGCGAGATCGCCACTGCGCCCAGGAGGATGGCCCGTTCACGACGCTGCGTATCGATGTCGTAGTGCGCGCCGCTGAGCTTGTCCTGGAAGGCGTGCCGCGGCAGCCCCAGGCGGGCGGCGAAGGCGTGCAGTTCATCCAGCGTATCGGCCATCAGGTGGGCCCAGCGCCGGCCGCGCCAGGGCATCACCGCATCGTCAACGTACACGGCCATCGCCGTCGCTCCACTGCACACCCAAGGTGAAGTATCGCCCATGCCCGACGCCGCGCGCAGGCCTTTACATGCTTCGTTCGAACCCTTGACGGTTGGGTAACCGGCAGCTGGCCATGGTGGGATGACAAGCGGCTTCTGCGCCGCGGGAGATCTCCCATGAACGTGCTTCGTTGCCTGGCCATCGCCCTGGGCCTGCTGTGCCCGATCGTCGCCCAAGCCGATGCGCTGCATGACCGTTTTCAGGGCATGGACGCCAACCACGATGGTCGCCTCGACCCGCGCGAGCATGCGGCTGCCGCGCAGGCCATGTTCAAGCAGCTCGACGCCGACCTGGACGGCAGCGTCAGCGTCGATGAGATGCGCCTGGCACGTCAGGCGATGGACGAGCCGGCCAGCCCTGGGCAGGTGCGCCAGGCCATTGCCACGATGGACGACAACGGCGACGGACAAGTCGATGCCGACGAACATCGGGCCATGGCCCAGGCGCGGTTTGCGCGCGCCGATGCCAACCACGACGGCGTTGTGACCGAAGCGGAGATGCGGCAGGCGCCAGGCCCGGCAGCCAGCTGAGCATCGGCCGCGCCAGGGCGCTTTTGCAGCGGCGGCATGCAGGCCGGTGGTGGTCCATCATGGCGGTCCCTTTCCCGCTTCGAGCGGCAGGTTTCCCGGATATGCCTTTCTCACGCCGCCGTGCCGTGCCGGCCTTGCTGCTGGTGCTGGGCACGGCCACCGCTGCGGCGCAGACAGGCTGGCTGGACCAGTTCGGCAAGCTGGATGGCAATGGCGACGGGATCATCGCTCTGGCCGAGTACCAGGCCGGCGCGCGTGCCGCATTCGCGCCACTGGATAGCGACAGGGACGGCTGGATCACACTGTACGAGATGCGCGCCTCACTGGACCCCAATACCGGCGGCGCTGGCGCCGACGGGCTGGCGCGCACGCGCATGGCAGCGATGGACCTCAACCATGACAACCTGATCAGCGAAGGCGAATACGTCGCCTTCGCCGACCAGTCGATCGAGACTTACGACAAGGACGGCGATGGTCGCCTGACCCGGCAGGATTTCCAGGCGCGCTGAGCGCGATGGTCAGGCGGCCTGGGCCAGCTGTGCCTCGGCGCCGCCTCGGTGCAGCGGGTCGGGCAGGGCCTGGCCGGCTTCGGTGAAGGCCAGCGACACCGAATTCAGGCAGTGGCGCTCGTAGGTCGGCGGCGGGCCGTCAGGGAACACGTGGCCCAGATGGCTGCCGCAGCGGGCGCAGGTGATCTCGGTGCGGACCATGCCGTAGCTGGTGTCGCGGACGGTCCTGATGTGGGCCGGATCGATCGGCTTGAAGAAGCTCGGCCAGCCGGTGCCGGACTCGAACTTGGCGCTGGAGGCGAACAGCGGCAGCCCGCACAGGCGGCAGGTGTAGACGCCCTCCAGCTTGTTGTCCAGGAACGCCCCGCAGAACGGCGCCTCGGTGCCGTGCTGCAGCAGCACGTGGCGCTCCTCGGCACTGAGGCCAGCGATCAGTGCGGCGCGCTGGGTGGCATCGGGGGACGTAAGGTCGAACTGGCTCATGGCGGCGTCCTGGCAGGTCAGTTGGGATGCACAAAGGATCGGGGCGCGTCAGGCCGGGTTCAACGGTCCGGGCGTGCCCCGGATGCAGGCATTATGGATGGGCGCTGAGTTCGCGCTTGTCGCTGAACTCGCGGTGGATCCACTGGTTGATCATTCTCTTCTCGTAGCGCAACGGATCGTGCTCCATCGGCCGGGCGCCCACCAGGTAGCCCAGGTCGGTCAGCTTGCGCTGGCCCTGGTCTATGACCCGGCCGTCGGCATCGCGCAGGGTGAAGTCGAAGGTCAGCCGCGGCGGGTAGATGTCCTTCATGACCCGGATGTGGTCGGCCGAGGGCCCGTGCCAGGGCTCGTACTCGCCGGCGCGCTGGATGTCGGTGATGTGCACGTCCAGGGTCTGGCCCGGCTGGAGGGCCTTGCTGGCTTCCTTGCGCAGGTACTCGGCCAGGTCACGGACCCAGGTGCCGCGCGCGGCTTCCCACTTGTTGGGGCTGTAGCGGATATCGGTGAACTGCGCCGGGTCGGCCCAGGACACCGAGACCGGCCCCTGCGCCGGCAGCTCGCGTGGCAGGTCGGGATCGGTGACGCGGGTGGCGGCGGCCATGGCCGGCAGCGTGGCCAGCGCCACGATGGCGGCCAGGGCGAAAGTGGTGAACTTCATGGCGGTTCCCCGTCGTTGAGGAGATCAGCCGATGCTAAGCCCTGTACTGGTGGATGCGCATGGCCGGTGATGGCGCCGTTTGGTTGTCATTCCGGGAGCGCCCGGGTGGCCTGGACGCAGGTGCTGGCCAAAAGCGAGGTGCCCTGGTCATCGCCTGGCCAGCAGGGCTGCAGGTAGCGCCGCCGCGCAGGCCGCCTTGCGCCGCTCACGGCCCGTCACGGCCCGTCAACGCCGTGGCTTCGCACACTTTGGACCTCAAGCGGCGCATCCCGCGCGGCACGTGCCAAGGGACCTGCCATGGCCCGCCCGATCTGGACCGGAACCCTGACCTTCGGCCTGCTCAATGTGCCGGTGTCGCTGATGCCCGGCGAGCGCAAGGTGGACCTGCACTTTCGCATGCTCGACTCGCGCGACAATTCGCCGATCCGCTTCGAGCGGGTCAATGCCGAGACCGGCGAGGAAGTGCCGTGGAAGGACATCGTCAAGGCCTTCGAGTACGACAAGGGCAACTACGTCGTGGTCGACGAAGCGGACATCAAGTCGGCCGCCCCGGACAGCCATGAGTCGGTGGAGGTGGAGACCTTCGTCGATGCCTCCGAGATCGACGTGCGCTACTACGAAAAGCCCTACATCCTGGTGCCCGGCAAGAAGGCCGAGAAGGGCTATGTGCTGCTGCGCGAAACCCTGCGCGACACCGGCCGGGTCGGCATCGCCCGGGTGGTGATCCGCACCCGCCAGTACCTGTGCGCGGTGATGCCGCAGGGCGATGCGCTGGTGCTGATGCTGCTGCGCTATCCGCAGGAGTTGGTGGCACCGGACGACTACAAGCTGCCGGCCGGCAACGCCGGCGATTACCGGGTCACGCCCCGGGAGATGGAGATGGCGCGCAAGCTGATCCAGTCCATGAGCGGGACCTGGCAGCCGGAGGAATACCACGACGAGTTTCGCCAGCGCCTGCAGGAGATCATCACCCGGCGGATCAAGGACACCGGCGCCACCGCCACGGTGGACGAGCCAGGCCACGCGCGCCAGGGCGATGCCACCAACGTGGTGGACTTCATGTCGCTACTGCAGAAATCACTGGGCGAGAACAGGCGCACCCCGGCCAAGAAGACCGCGACCAGCGCGGTGGTCAAGAAGGCGCCCGCCAGGAAGGCGGCCAAGAAGGCGGCGAGCAAGGCGCCAGCCAAGAAAGCCGCGGCCAAGAAGCGTGCCGAGAGCAAGCCCACCAGGAAGCCCGCGCTGCGCAAGGCAGGGTGAACCGTGTCGCTGCACGAATACGAGCGCAAGCGCCGCTTCGACCAGACCCCCGAGCCGCGCGGTGGACAGGCTGGCCGCGCCGGTCATCGCCCGATCTTCGTGGTGCAGTTGCACCACGCCTCCTCGCGCCATTACGACTTCCGCCTGGAAGCCGATGGCGTGCTCAAGAGCTGGGCCGTGCCCAAGGGCCCGTCCTTGCGCCCTGGCGAAAAACGCCTGGCGGTGGAAGTGGAAGACCACCCGCTGGACTACGCCAGTTTTGAAGGCGACATCCCGCAGGGCCACTACGGCGCCGGTCACGTGCAGGTGTTCGACCACGGCCACTGGACCTGCGAAGGCGACCCGCTGGAAGCCATCGCCGCCGGCAAGCTGGATTTCATCCTGTTCGGCGAGAAGCTCGGCGGTGCCTGGAAGCTGGTGCGCACCAACCTGCGCGGCAAGCAGCGCCAGTGGCTGCTGATCAAGCGTGACGACGAATTCGCCGCCGACCAGGAAGCAGACGATCTGGTCGCTGCGCCGGCCGCTTCGGCCGCCGCCACGGCGCGTTCGAAGCCTGCGCGCAGCAGGGCCACGACCAGCGAACAGGCCGCACCCGGGACGCCAGCCAGGGCGCCGGCCATGCCGCGCAAGCGTGGCAACAGCGAGGCAGCCTGGAAGCGCCGCGCGCTGGAACTGGACGGGGCCCGCGACACGCCGTATCCGCCCGGCTACCCGCCGCAGCTGTGCAAGCTGCGCGCGCTCGCGCCGGCCGGGGATGACTGGCTGCACGAGATCAAGTGGGATGGCTATCGGCTGCTGGCCGACCTGGTCCAAGGCGAGGTCAGGCTGCGCTCACGCAACGGCCTGGACTGGAACGCCATGTTCCCGGAAGTGCTCGCCGCGGTGCGCGCGCTGCCGGTGCGCGATGCGCGCCTGGATGGTGAGCTGGTGGTGGTCGATGCCCAGGGTCGCAGTGATTTCTCGGCGCTGCAGCGGACCATCGACGGCACCGCCAAGGCGCAGCTGCGCTACCTGGTGTTCGACCTGCCGGGTGTGGCCGGGGTGGATATCAGCCGCGCGCCGCTGCGGCAGCGCAAGGCGCTGCTCAAGACGCTGCTGGGCGATGGGCCCGGCCTGATCGCCTTCAGCGACCACGTGCTGGGCCATGGCCCGCAGGTGTTTGCCACCAGCGCCAGGGCCGGGCTGGAGGGCATCGTCAGCAAGCGTGTGGATTCGGCCTATGCCGGCGGGCGTTCGGAGGCCTGGGTCAAGGTCAAGCACGAGCAGACCGATGAATTCGTGGTGGTCGGCTACACCGCTCCCAAGGGCACGCGCAGCGGCTTTGGGTCGCTGCTGATGGCGCGCGTGGACAAGGGGGTGCTGGTGTACGCCGGGCGGGTGGGCACCGGCTACGACGATGCCATGCTCAAGTCGCTGCTGGCGTGGCTGCAGCCGCTGCACAGCGACCGCGCCCCGGTGGAGCTGCCCGCGCATGTGCCGTTCAAGCCGCGCAGCGTGCATTGGGTCAAGCCGCAGCTGGTGGCCGAAGTGGCCTTCCGCGGCTGGGGCAAGGAGGGCCTGCTGCGCCAGGCCGCATTCAAGCGCTTGCGTGAGGACAAGGACATGGCTGCACTCCAGGCCGATGCCGGCGATGCCGGCGATGCCGGCGATGGCGCCGGCACGGTGACCATCACCCATCCCGAGCGGGTGGTGTACCCCGGGGACGGGATCACCAAGGGCCAGGTGGCCGACTACTACCGCCGTGTCGCGCCGCTGCTGCTGCCGGAGCTGGCCGGTCGGCCGCTGTCGCTGCTGCGCTGCCCGAACGGCGCCGGTGGTGAATGCTTCTTCCAGAAGCACTACGCGCCGTCGCTGGGCAAGGCCGTGCACGCGGTGCCGCTGAAGCAAAAAAGTGGCACCGAGGACTACCTGTACGTCGAGGACATCGACGGGGTGCTGGCGCTGGTGCAGATGAATACCCTGGAGCTGCACCCGTGGGGTTCGACCGTGGCTGCGCCGGAAAAGCCGGACCGGCTGGTGTTCGACCTGGATCCAGGCCCGGGCGTGTCCTGGCCGCAGGTCAAGGATGCCGCGCGGCAGGTCCGCGCCAACCTGCGCAAGACCGGGCTGGAGAGCTTTGTGCGCCTGTCCGGCGGCAAGGGCCTGCACGTGGTGGTGCCGATCGACCCGGGCCCCAGCTGGGACACGGTCAAGGAGTTCTGCGAGGCCTTCGCCAATGCTATGGCCCAGCAGCAGCCCGAGCGCTATATCGCCACGATGAGCAAGGCCAAGCGCGAGCAGAAGATCTTCATCGACTGGCTGCGCAACGGCCGCGGCAGCACCAGCGTGTGCAGCTGGTCGCTGCGTGCACGCGAACACGCCACCGTGGCGATGCCGCTGCGCTGGGAAGAGCTGGGCAAGGTCGACTCACCCGACCAGTTCACCCTGGACAAGGCCCTGCAGCGCGCCGCGCGCCTCAAGGGCGACCCGTGGAAGGACATCGCCACGCTCAGCCAGGCGCTGCCGCACGCCTGAGCGCGGCAGACAGCTTGCACCGCAACCGGCGCCGATCATCGGCGCGCGGTACCGCCGGCACGGTGCATCCCAGCGGCATGCTTGAGTCGATGGGAGGTGCGCGCTGCAATGGCCATTCCCACCTCTTCCAGGACATCGCCATGCCCCAGCCAGAACCCGCCGTGCACGGCGCCGGCCAGCCGGTGCGGGTGGATTTCGTTTCCGACGTGGTGTGCCCCTGGTGCGCGATCGGCCTGAAGTCGCTGCTGGCGGCGGCCCAGCGCATCGATGGCCTGCAGCTTGAGCTGCATGTCCAGCCGTTCGAACTGGACCCGGAGCTGGCGCCGGGCGGCGAGGACCTGCGCCAGCGGCTGATGCGCAAGTACGGCATGAGCGCGGCCCAGTACGAGGCCAGCGGCCAGGCCATCCGCGAACGCGGCGCCGCGCTGGGTTTCACCTTCGACCTGGACAAGCGCACGCGCAGCTTCAATACCTTCGACGCCCATCGCCTGCTGCACTGGGCCGGGGAACAGGATGCCGGCAGCCAGCTGCGGCTCAAGCTGGCGCTGCTGGAGGCGTATTTCACCCACGGCCTGGATGTGTCCGATCACGCCATCCTGGCGCAGGTCGCCGCCCAGGCCGGCCTGGATGGCGCCCAAGCCCGGGCCGTGCTGGACAGCGACCGCCATGCCGAGGCGGTGCGGCGCGATCAGGCGCGCTGGCGCCAGGCCGGGATCAGCGCGGTGCCATCGGTGGTGTTCAACCAGCAACACCTGGTTCAGGGCGGCCAGCCGGTGGAGACCTTCGAGCAGGCGCTGCGCCAGCTCTCGGGACTGGCCGCCTGAGCGAAGCGGGGCGTTCAGCCGTGGCGGGAGACCAGCACGGCTTCGCGGCCGGCCATGTCCATGATCACCGCGCTGCGGATGCCATGCTGGATATGCAGGTTGGCCGCGATCACCGCGGCGGTGTGCAGCGCTTCGGCGCGGTCGTCGAACCAGAACCGGCCATGCTCGCCTTCGTAGAGTTGCCAGCCGCGCTCGTGTGCGGTCACGGTAAACAGGACCCGTTGCATGCTCGCGTTTCCCCGTGGATGTGGGTCTCCCCCCGAAGGCAAGCGTGCCTGCGCGCGCGAGCCAAAGCGCTCGGGCGACACCGCGGCGGGCCGTAGGAAAAGTCCGGTTCCGGGGCGGCCCGCCTTGTCCGGGCACCGTCCTCGACGCGGCGTTACATGGCCGGGCGCGAGCATGGCGCCATCCGACTTTCCGCCCGAGAGCAGAGCCCATGAGCAAATACGCCGAGCGCGTCCACACCGACCGCAACAAGATCGCCGAGCTCGAAGCGCTGGTCACCCAGCTTCCCTCCGAGGCCAGGGTCGCGCTGCTGCTGGAAGATGGCCGGCAGCTGCGCGGCACCGTGCCGGTGCAGCCGACCGTTCAGATCTTCCGCGATGCCCAGGAGCAGGAAGGGGTCAATGCGCTCCTGCGCCTGGACGATCTTGCAGATCCCAGCCACCAGCATCATCTGTGGCTGGACCAGGTTCGCAAGGTGACGCCGCTGGGCTCGTTCTGATGCCTGATGCTCGATGCCACTATGGCTCGGCGCTGACAGCCTCGGCCTGGAACCGACGCGCATAGCCGCGCTCCTCGGCGACCCGCGCCACTTCCGCATCGGCCAGGTCCGGCGCTCCGTAGACCGCATAGACCACCTCGCCGTCGTGACGGCCCACCAGATGCAGCTTGTAGCGCGGGCGGCCGGTATGGCCGTTCTCGGGGTAGTGGACCGGCGGCTGCGCGCCATCCAGGTCCATCTCGCTGTTGTCCACGACGCCGCCAACGAACAGGGCACGCAACATGTCGATCTCCGGTGTGGGAAGGCCTGCCTGATCATGGTGACCGCCCTGTTCTCCACGCATGAAGCCGGCCTTGCCCAAACAGAAAGACCGCGTGGACAGGCGCGGGCTTTCGTTGATGCAGTTGGCAGATCGAGCGCGTTATTTCAGCAACGGCGCCAGCGCAGGCCAGACGAAGTCGCGGATCTGCGGCTGCACTTCGGTGGTGGGATGCAGGTTGTCGGCCTGGAAGTTGGCCCGGTCGCCGGCGATGGGCTGCAGGAAGAACGGGACGAACGCGGTGTGGTACTGCCGGGCCAGCGCGCTGTAGAGGCTGGCAAAGCCCTCGGTATAGGTCCGGCCCAGGTTGGGCGGCATCTGCATGCCCAACAGCAGCACCCGGGCGCCGGCGGCCTGCGAGGCGGTGATCATCTTCTCCAGGTTGGCCCGGGTCTGGTCCAGCGGCAGGCCGCGCAGGCCATCGTTGGCGCCCAGTTCGATCACCACCACGGCCGGCTTGAGCCGCTGCAGCTGGGCGGCGATGCGCGAGGCGCCACCGGCGCTGGTCTCGCCGCTGATGCTGGCGTTGACCACGTTCCAGCCGGGTTTTTCGCGGGCGATCCTGGCGGCGGTCAGCGGCACCCAGCCCTGGTCTGGGCCCAGCCCGTAGCCGGCCGACAGCGAGTCGCCCATCACCAGCACGGTTTTGGTGGTCGCCGCGGTGGCGGCCCGGGGCGCTGGCTGGGCCAGCAGCGCTTGCATGAATGTCATCACCACCAGCGCCAGCCACCATTGCGCGCGGCGGCGCACGACCGCATAACCTGCCTGCATCTTCTTTCTTCCGGTATCCAAGAACTCCCCCATCATGGCCGACGCTCCCCTGCTGCACGCTGACACGCCCCTCGCTTCCTCCCAGGCCGCACCGGTGCTGCAGGTCGCCTCGCTCGGCAAGCAGGTCACCCTGCCGGGCAGCACCCTGACCATCCTGGACGGGGTGTCCTTCCAGATCGGGCGCGGCGATACGGTGGCCATCGTCGGCGCCTCCGGTTCGGGCAAGAGCACGCTGCTGTCGCTGCTGGCCGGGCTGGATACGCCCAGCAGCGGCACGGTGACCCTGGATGGCCAGGTGCTCTCGGCACTGGACGAAGACGGCCGGGCGCGGGTGCGTGGCGAGAAGGTCGGCTTCGTGTTCCAGAACTTCCAGCTGCTGCCTTCGCTGACCGCGCTGGAAAACGTGATGCTGCCGCTGGAGCTGCGCGGCGACGCCGATCCGCGGGCGCCGGCCGAGAAGATCCTGGCCGACGTCGGGCTGTCCGCGCGCCTGGCCCATTACCCGCGCCAGCTCTCCGGCGGCGAGCAACAGCGCGTGGCCCTGGCCCGTGCGTTTGTGACCAGGCCGGCGCTGCTGTTTGCCGATGAGCCGACCGGCAACCTGGACCAGCGCACCGGTCAGGCCATCGAGGAGCTGTTGTTCGCCCTCAACGCCCAGGCCGGCACCACCCTGGTGCTGGTTACCCACGACGAGGCCCTGGCCGGGCGCTGCACCCGCGTGCTGCGCCTGGACAGCGGCAAGCTGGTGGCCGGCGCATGAACACCCTGGCGCTGGCCTGGCGCCAGTTGCGGCGCGATCTGGCCGCCGGCGAAGTGCGCATCCTGCTGGCCGCGCTGGTGCTGGCGGTGGTGGCGGTGACCTCGGTGGGCCTGGTCACCGACCGCGCCGAGCGCGCCCTGGCGATCCAGGCCAACCGTCTGCTCGGCGGTGACGTGGTGGTGCGCAGCGATGCGCCGATCGAAGGCGCCATTGCCCAGGCCGCCAAGGCCCCCGGCCTGCGCAGCACCGGCACGATCGAGCTCAACACCATGCTTCGGGTCGGCCAAGGCGAGGATGCGCAGCTGCGCCTGGGCGAGCTGCGCGCGCTGGGCCAGGGGTTTCCGCTGCGCGGCAGCTTCACCCTGACCGATGCCAACACCCCGGACGAACACCCGGCCCGCGGCATTCCCGCACCGGGCACGCTGTGGATGACCCGGGCCGGCGCCGACACGCTGGGCGCGCGGCTGGGCGAGAAGGTCAGCGTCGGCGATGCGACCCTGACCCTGGCCGCCCTGGTCACCCAGGAGCCGGACGCGGCGCTGGATTATTTCGACGTCGCGCCCAAGGTCTTCCTCAACGCCGCCGACCTGCCGGCCACCGGCCTGGTCCAGCTGGGCAGCCGCATCGGCTACCGGCTGGTGGTGGCCGGCGATGCCGGCGCGGTCGAGCGCTTCACCGCCACCGCGCGCAAGGCGCTGCAGCGCGGCCAGCGGCTGGAGACCATCCAGGACGCGCGCCCGGAAGTGCGCTCGGCGCTGGACCGCGCCGGGCGTTTCCTCGGCCTGGCCGCGCTGGTCTCGGTGATCCTGGCTGCGGTGGCCGTGGCGATGGCTGCGCGCCGGCACAGCGAACGCCATCTGTCCGGCGTGGCGGTGATGCGCTGCCTGGGCGCCCAGCAGTGGCAGCTGGTCGGCATCCACGTGGGCGAGCTGATCCTGCTGGGCCTGATGGCCTGCACGGTCGGGGTGGCGATCGCCTTCGCGCTGCAGTGGGCGGTGGCCGGGTGGCTGGCCTCCATGCTCAAGGTCGCCATTCCGCCCGCGGGCTGGGGGCCGATCGCGCAAGGCTACGGCGTGGGCCTGATCGTGCTGCTGGCCTTCGGTGCGCCGCCGGTGCTGGCCCTGCGCCGGGTGCCGGCGCTGCGCGTGCTGCGCCGCGACCTGGAGCCGACCGAACCCAGCGCCGTGCTGGTCGCGGTGACCGGCTTTGCCGGCCTGGCCGCGCTGTTGTGGTGGAAGGCCGGTTCGCCGGCGCTGGGCTTTGCCATGCTCGGCGGCATCGCGGCCACGCTGCTGGTGCTGGCCGGCCTTGCCTGGCTGCTGATCCTGGCCGTGCGCAGGCTGCGCTCGCGCCTGCGCGGGGCGCTGCGTTACGGGTTGGCCAATGTCAGTCGCCGCGCCGGCACCAGCGTGGCGCAGGTCTCGGCGCTGGGCCTGGGGCTGATGGCGCTGCTGCTGCTGACCTTCGTGCGCACCGACCTGCTGGATCGCTGGCAGCTGTCGCTGCAGGCCGATGCGCCCAACCGCTTCATCATCAACGTGCAGGACGATCAGGTGCAGCCGGTGACCCGGTTCATCGCCGGACAAGGGCTGGACGCACCGGTCCTGTTCCCGATGGTGCGGGGCCGCCTGCTCAGCCTCAACGGCAAGCCGGTCAGCGGCGCCGACTACACCGACGCCGAAGCCCGCCGCTTCGCCGAACGCGAGTTCAACCTCTCCACCACCAGCACCCGGCGCGAAGACAACCAGGTCACCGCCGGCAGGTTCTGGGGCGCGGGGCCTACGCCCAGCCCGGAACTGTCGGTGGAAGAAGGCTTCGCCGAACGGCTGGGCTGGAAGCTGGGCGACATCGTCGCCTTCGACATCGCCGGGCAAACGCTGAGCGGCAGGATCACCAGCCTGCGCAAGGTGGATTGGGAGAGCTTCAAGCCCAACTTCTTCGTGCTGGTCTCGCCCGGCGTGCTCAAGGACTACCCGGCCAGCCACATCACCGCCGTCCACGTGCCGGCCGACCATCCGCGCTTCACCGCGCAGCTGGTGCAGGCCTTTCCGAACCTGACGGTGATCGACATCGACCAGGTGCTCAAGCAGGTGCGCAGCACCGCCGACCAGGTCAGCACGGTGGTGCAGGTGGTGTTCTGGTTTTCGCTGGCCGCCGGCCTGCTGGTGCTGATGGCCGCGGTCAGTGCCAGCCAGGACGAGCGCCTGCTGGAAGGCGGGGTGATGCGCGTGCTCGGCGGCAGCCGGCGCCAGCTGCGCATGGCCCAGGCCTCCGAGTTTGCCGCGATCGGCCTGCTCTCGGGCCTGGTGGCGGCCATTGCCGCCTCGATCCTGTCCGGGGTGGTCGCGGTCAGGGTGTTCGACCTGCCATGGGAACCGAACTGGACCCTGGCGGCGGTCGGCGGCGCGGCCGGCGTGCTGGCGGCACTGGTGGCCGGCCTGTTCGCCACCCGCAAGGTGCTGGATGCACCGCCCTCGGTGACCCTGCGCGAACTGCAGGGCTGAAGCGGCGGGCCAGCGCGATGCAGGCTTCACCGGCCTGTGATCCCAGCGTTCACACAATCCGCGCACCCACTCATCCGGACCCGCACCCATGACCCAAGACGGCCTGGCCGCCACCCCAGACCCTGCGCCGGCGCGCAGCGAGGGGACGATGGAGCGGCGCAAGCAGATCATGAAGTTCCTGTTTCGTTACCGGAACTCGGGGGTGTTCTCCGGCCTGGGGCAGGACGCGCTGCGCGAGGAGGCGACCGTCGAGGACGGCACCCCGGCCCAATTCAGCCGTGACCTGGAAGCATTGGGGCCGACCTTCATCAAGCTCGGCCAGATGCTGTCCACCCGCCCGGACATCGTCCCGCCCAGCTACGCCACCGCGCTGGAGCGGATGCAGGAAGAAGTCTCGCCGGTGCCGGTGGAACAGATCCGCCAGGCGCTGGAAGCCGACCTGGGCGTGCGCCTGAGCAAGGTCTTCCAGACCTTCGACCCCGAGCCGCTGGGAACCGCATCGCTGGCCCAGGTGCACCGCGCGGTGCTGCGCGATGGCACGCCGGTGGCGGTCAAGGTGCAGAAGCCCGGGGTGGCCCAGCGGCTGCTCTCGGACCTGGCCATGCTGCGCTCGATCGCCGGGGCCGCCGACCGGCTGACCAAGGTCGGGCGCACCCTGCGCTTCAGCGACTGGCTGGACGAGTTCACCCGCACCCTGATGGCCGAGCTGGACTACGTGGCCGAGGCCGAAAACCTGGAACGCTTCGCCTTGCACCTGGAGGCCTACCCCGAGCTGGTGGTGCCGCGCCCGGTGTGGGACCTGACCCGTCGCCGGGTGCTGACCATGGAGCTGATCGAAGGGGTGCGCGTGGACCAGGTGCCGGCGGTGCGCCGGATCGAGCAGCCCATGCTGCCGATGGCTTCGGCGCTGCTGCGCGGCTACCTGGATCAGATCTTCATCTTTGGCGAGATCCACGCCGATCCGCATCCGGGCAACCTGCGGGTGACCGCCGACAACCGGCTGGCGATCTTCGACCTGGGGATGGTGGCCAATGTGCCGCCGGGCCAGCGCGAATGCCTGCTCAGGCTGCTGTTTGCGGCCGTGGATGGGCGCGGCGAGGCGGTGGCCCGCGAGATGCTGGCGCTGGGCACGCAGCTGGAGGAGTTCGACGGCGAGCGCTTCAGCCGCGAGACCGGCCAGCTGATCAGCCGCTATTCGGCGCACAGCGGCACCACCTCCGAGGGCCTGGTGGTGCTGGAGCTGGTCCGCACCGCGATGGCCTGCGGCCTGCGCACGCCGCCGGAGCTGTCACTGCTGGGCAAGGCCCTGCTGAACCTGGATACCGTCTGCCGCGCGCTCTCGCCCGAGCTCGATGCCAAGGCCGTGGTCGAAGGCCACCTGCAACACGTGATGCGCGCGCGCCTGCGCCAGTCGCTGTCCTCGCCCAACATGGCCAGCGAGCTGATGGACCTGCAGTCGCTGGCCCGCGAAGGCCCGCGCAAGCTGTCCGACATCCTCAGCCTGCTCTCCGAGAACAAGCTGCAGATCCGCGTTTCCGGGCTGGAGGAATCCCACCTGATGGAAAGCCTGCAGAAGATCGCCAACCGCGGCGCCGCCGGCGTGGTCACCGCCGCCCTGATCCTGGCTTCGGCCCTGATGATGCGCGTGCCCACCGCCAGCACCCTGTTCGGCTATCCCACCGTGGCCATGATCCTGTTGTTCATCGGCGCCATCCTGGGCGCCAGCATCGTCATCAGCGCCCTGCTGGGGGACCGCAAGGTCAAGAGCCGCTGATTCCATCGGATCTGAAGTCACTGCTGGCCCTGCGCATGTTCGCTTCTCGCATGACAGCCAAGCCGTGCGTTTGCCACATCGGCCGCGGCCCACGCAAGAGCCAGCGCGCGAAGCCGACGTAGATGCGCTCATGCTGCTCGAGCACCTGCTGGTTGCCGGGCAATCCATCAAAGGCCCTGAGCGGCGCCTTGACGCGGCTCGGCGCCCGGCCATGCGCGCCCTGACCTGGAGGGTAGAATGCAGCCGTAGCCCACGAGGTTCTTGCCATGACCACGCTCAGCCAGCAGGTGCACCAGATCGCCGAGCAGTTGCCGCCGGAGGCGACGTGGGATGAGGTGCGTTATCAGGTCGAGCTGCGTGCCTCGATCGAGCGGGGTCTGGCCGACGTCAAGGCCGGGCGTGTGGTGCCGGTGGAGGAGTTGCTGGCCGAGTTCGGCATGCTGGAATGAGGGTCGTCTGGTCGGCGGAAGCGACCCGCAGCCTGCGCCAGATCTTCACCTGCATCGCCCAGGACTCGCCGATGGCTGCCCGTACCTTCGACTACGGCAACCGGCTGCGGGACGTACCGGGCAAGGAGTCATATCGCTACGACGCCCAGGGTCGCCGCGTCCTGGGCCAACGCAATGGCGGCCTGATGCTCTCGCAATATTCCAGCGCCGGGCAGCTGATGTACGAAGAACGCAGCGGCAAGGGCAACTTCGAGCACATCTACCTGGGCGGCAGCCTGCTGGCCACGCGCAACAGTGGCGTGATCAAGTACCAACACACCGATGCGCTGGGCAGCCCGGTGGCCGTCACCGACACCGCCGCGCAGGTCATCGAGCGCACCCAGTACGAGCCCTACGGCGCGGCCATCGGCAAGACGGTCGATGGCGTGGGCTACACTGGCCATGTGATGGATGGCCCCACCGGGCTGACGTATATGCAGCAGCGCTATTACGATCCGAGCATTGGAAGGTTCCTTAGCGTTGATCCGGTAACGGCTTACAGCAACCCGGTTGGTGCGTTCAACCGCTACTGGTATGCAAATAACAACCCTTACAAGTTCACCGATCCGGATGGGCGATTCGTTCAAGCTCTTTGGGGTGCGCCCGTTGGTGCCATTGTCGAAATTGCGGCGCAGAAGATTGCCAATCCAGGCCAACCGATTAACTGGAGATCTGTCGGCGTTTCAGCCGCAGTCGGAGCGGTGTCTGGAGGCGTTGCGTCGGTCGCGCGTGTTGCAGCGATCAGAGGCACTGTTACTGTCGGCAAAGCAGTAACAGCAACAAATGCGGCTGTTGGTGCAGCAGGTTCAGCAATGGATAGCGCCGTCAATGGGGAATCCATTAGCGCTGGAAAGATGGCGCTTGCAGCAGCGACCAATGGCGGCCTCAGTCTTGCGGCTGGCCTAGCTGAAGCTAAAGGCGTTCTGGCAGAGAAGATGGCATCTGGCAGCCCGACATCCCCTCAAGGCATTGGCGATCACATTCTCAGGACTACTCAATCTGCAGGTGGGTCAACCGCCAGCACATCAGCCGTTCAAGGTGCAGCTTCGGCTGGTGGCCGTGTTGTTGATATAGCGAAAGAAACAGCAGTGTCTGCTGCGCAGAAGAAGGCGGAAGAGAGGATCAAATGACAAAGAAAAAAGTTCTATCCGCTGAGCTCCCCGCCTTGCTCGTTTCGTCTGGCTTAGGCGCCATCTTTTGGTTCTACCTCGGAATGCAGAAAGGCCTTTTATTGTTCTTAGCAGTTTTTTTGTTATTGCAGCTCTTCGTGCTGCCACCTGTTTTTAGGAAACGCAACTAAAGGGGACCGCAACTAAAGGGGACGGGGGTAATTAAGCTGACCCATGAAGCACAAGGCCCGCAGCGATGCGGGCCTTGTCGTTGGTGCGCCCGGCACGGGCGCACTCCTGGAGGTGCAAGTCCTCCTGCAAGTTGATCACGACGAGCGAAGCGAAGCGCAACTGCATGAGGGTGACCGAGTGTGGGGGGAGGAAGCGTGGAGCGCAGCTGCGAGCCGATGAACAAGAGCCGGATAGAGGGCGCTGCCGAGCAGGGCGAGCGGGCCAATGACCGCGAAGCTCTCGTGATCAAGGCGAGGTGGCGTAGATCCGGCGGTTGTGCGGCGAAGGAGTGTGTTCTTACCCGGGGAGATCTCGCCTTGTGGGTGACCAGCCCGAAGGGCGCAGGACAGCCGTAGGCTGGTCCTGAGCGTGGCGAAGGATGCGCGCAGCGCACAAAGCCCGACGGCCATGCCGGAGCGAGAAGTATGCAAAGGCCGTAGTAGCTGGCGCCGAGGCCGATGAGGCTACAAGGCAAGAGCCAAGGGCCGAACGAGCGTGAGTGACCGAGGACACGTGTGATGTCAAAGCCATGCGTCAGATGCCGCTGCGATGCGGGCGGGCGTAGCGCGCGGTGAAGCCGGGCGTGATCCTGCCAGCGATGAAGCCAGCGGCCCGCCGCGTGAGCACCCCTACGTGTCAACGTGCGACGACTGCCTTTTTCTCGGGATTCAACGCCACCGCGTCGATGAGATCCCAATTTCGGCGTGGCCCGCTCCAGCGCGCCGGATTGGCCTGCCCGGGCCTGCTGCTATAGCGCATGGCGCGCCTGGAGCAGGGCCACGTCCTACCCGGCGTGGCGCTGCTGCGGGCTGACGTCGCCGATGCCGCTGTGGCGGTGCTCGACGTTGTACCAATGCACGAAGGCCGCAGCCCACTGGCGTGCACCGTGCAGGTCGGCAAAGCCCTTGGCCGGGAATTCCGGCCGGTGCTTACGTGACGGTGCGGGACAGCGACTCGACGAAGGCATTGTCGTCGCTGACCCTGGGCGGTGCGTAGGGGGGAGGCCGATGCGAGGCGCCCAGCAGGACCGGTCGAGCCCGTTGACCTCGCGTCGCTGGCTGGACGGCGAACGCATGATGAATGGCTGGGGTTTTTTGGCCGCAATGCTGCCGCACAGTAGAATCGCGCGCCTTGATCCTGGTTTTGGTGGCCATCCGGTGGCGAGCTGCGACCTTCCCCTGGAAGCCCTGGTCCACGCGCTGCGCTCGGGCGCCATTGCCGGTGCCGGCGGCGATGCGCTGTTCCTGCGTGCGCGCCCCGGGGCGGCCCTGCGCACGCTGCAGGGGCTGAGGCTGCGCTGCGAGCAGAGCTTCCGGCCGGCCTTCGATGCATTGCATCGGCAAGGCTACGAGGTGGAGCTGCAGTGCGATGCCACTGCGCAGTCGCCGCTGGTGCTGGCCCTGCCGCCGCGGCAGAAGGAGGAAACCCGCGCGCTGCTGGCGCGGATGGTGGCGCATTGCGCGCCGGGCGGTCGGATCGTGGCCAGCGTGGCCAATGACGAAGGCGCGCGTTCGGTGGAGAAGGACCTGGCCCAGCTCACCGACCTGGGCGGCTCGATTGCCAAGCACCACTGCCGGGTGTTCTGGAGTCCGCCGCTGGACGGTCAGCACGATGCGCAGCTGGCCGCGCAGTGGGCGCAGCTGGATCGGGTGCGGCCGATCCTGGATGGGCGCTTCAAGAGCCGCCCCGGGGTGTTTGCCTGGGATCGGGTCGATGCGGCCTCGCAGCTGCTGGTGGGAGCCTTGCCGACCACGCTGCGCGGCGCCGCGGCCGATCTGGGTGCAGGCTGGGGCTTTCTGTCCGATGCACTGCTCAACCGCTGCGCGGGCATCAGCTCGCTGGATCTGTATGAAGCCGAGGCGCGCGCGCTGGAGCTGGCCCGCGAGAACCTGGCCGCGCATGCGCCGCGCGTTGCACTGGCGTTCCACTGGCACGACGTGGTCGCAGGACTGGGCAAGCGCTTTGATGTGATCGTCAGCAACCCACCGTTCCACGCCCTCAGTCGCGGCGAGCGCCCGGACATCGGCCGTCGCTTCATCGAGACCGCCGCCGCCTCGCTCAACCGTAATGGCCAGCTGTGGCTGGTGGCCAACAAGCACCTGCCCTACGAAGCGGCGCTGGATTCGCGCTTTGCCGATGTGCGCGCGGTGGCCGAAGGCGGTGGCTTCAAGGTGATCGCCGCCACCGGCGCGCGCGCATGAAGATCGTGCGCCACATCGCCAACCTGGGCTATGGCAGCCGCAGGCAGGTGCAGGCGCTGTTCGGCCAGGGCCGGGTCACCGATGCGGCCGGCGCGGTGCTCTACACCGACGACCCGGTCGACCACGATGCGATCCGCATCGACGGCCAGCCGCTGGATCCGGCGCCGGGGCTGTGCGTGCTGCTGCACAAACCGATCGGCACCACCTGTTCGACCCGGGACAGCGGCCGGCTGGTCTACGACCTGCTGCCGCCACGCTGGCGCCTGCGCCAACCGGTGCTGTCCACCGTCGGGCGGCTGGACCGCGACACCAGCGGCCTGCTGCTGCTGACCGACGATGGCGGCCTGCTGCACCGGATCATCTCGCCCAAGGCGCAGTTGCCCAAGGTCTACGAGGCCACCTTGGCGCAGCCGCTGCGCGGCGACGAGGCGGCGACCTTCGCCAGCGGCACGTTGCTGCTGGACAACGAAACCAGGCCGCTGCTGCCGGCCGCGCTGGAAGTCATCGAACCGCGGCGGGTGCGTGTGACCCTGCACGAAGGTCGCTACCACCAGGTCCGGCGCATGTTCGCCGCGGTCGGCAACCATGTCAGCGCGTTGCATCGCAGCCGCATCGGCGGGCTGTCGCTGGAGGGGCTGGCCGAAGGCCAATGGCGGGTGCTGGACGCGGCCGACCTGGCCCGGCTGTTCGCGCCGGACGCGCCATGAGCGATGCGGTGGAAGCGCTGGCGTTCACGCCCGATGCGGTGATCTTCGACATGGACGGGCTGATGCTGGACAGCGAGCGTGCCTCGCTGCGCAGCTGGAGCCGCGCCGCGCGCGAGCTGGGCGTTGAGATCGAGGACGAGCACTGGCTGCGCCTGGTCGGCCACAGCGCGGACGCCTGCCAGGCCATCCTGCGCGAGCGCCTGGCCCCGGCGCAGGTCCAGGCACTGCTGGCGCGCGCCCATGCGCTCTACCACCAGCAAGTGCAGGCCGGCGTGCCGCTGCGGCCGGGCATCGGCGAACTGCTGCAGCTGCTGCAGGCGCATGGCGTCCCGTGTGGCGTGGCCACCTCCACGCATCGGCCGCTGGCCCCGCGCAAGCTGGAAATGGCCGGGCTGCTGGGATACTTCAAGGCGATCACCACCGGCAACGATGTGGCCCATCCCAAGCCGGCACCGGACATCTACCTGCTCGCGGCCCAGCGCATGGGGGTGCCAGTGGCGCGCTGCCTGGCGCTGGAGGATTCGCCGGCCGGCGTGAGCGCCGCGCTGGCTGCCGGCATGACTGTGATCCAGGTGCCGGACCTGGTGGTCCCCGACGAAGGGCTGCGCGCACGCGGACACCGCATCGTCGCCTCGCTGCACCATGCGCGCGAACTGCTGCAGGCGCGCCTGCGCGCCGGCTGAGCGCGCCGTCCTGGGCAAGGCATGGCCGCCGCTGCGCCAACGCTTCAGACGTATTGCATCTTGCGGGTCATGCCGCCATCGACGATGAATTCCTGGCCGGTGACGAACCCGGACAGCGCCGGCGCCAGCAACTGCACCGCCAGCGCGCCGATATCCTCCGGCGTGCCCACGCGCCCGGCCGGGTGCTGGGCATGGTCGGCCCCGGAAAGCTTCGGCGCGCGCCGTCGCTGCGGTGCGCGCCAGGCATCGGTGGCGATCCAGCCCGGGCTGATGACGTTGACCCGGACCTGTGGGCCTTCGCTCAGCGCCAGGGCATGGGTGAAGGCGACCAGCCCGCCCTTGGCCGCCGCGTAGGCTTCGCTGTGCGGCTCGGACTGGTGGGCGCGGGTCGAGGCAATGTTGACGATCGCGCCGCGGTCCTGGCGCAGCGCCGGCAGCGCATGCTTGCTGCACAGGAAGGCGCCGTGCAGGCTGGACAGGCGCGCATTCCACTGCGCCAGGTCCAGGGCATCCAGCGGCGGGACATGCGGGCCCGGCGGCCCGGCGTTGTTGACCAGGCCGTGCAGCTGGCCGAAATGCTTCAGCGCCGCGGCCACGAACGCGGCCACGCTGCGCTCGTTGCTCACATCCATGCGCTTGAAGAATGCATCGCCGCCGCGGTTCCACTCCGCAAGGCAGGCCCTGCCGGCCTCGGCGTCCAGATCGCCGATGGCCACCTGACCGCCTGCGCCCAACACCGCCTGGGCGATGCCGCGGCCGATGCCCTGGGCGCCGCCGGTGATCATCACCACCCGGCCCGCCAGCGGTGCGGGGTTCCAGGGGGTGATGGATGGGATCAGCGGCATGCGCGGCTCCTGGAGGTTGCGGAGCGCCGAGTGTGGCCCGGCGCGCATCCAGATCGCGTGCAGCGTGTGCCTGCAGGACGCTCGGGGCGGGCCGCGTCAGTCCGCCATCAGCCGCCCCCAGCCCTCCACGCCCAGCTTGTCCAGGGTGTCGATGTTGCGCTGGACGATCACGTCCGGATCGGGGAAGGCGGCCACCGCGCGTTCCACGCTGTCCTCGCGCAGCAGGTGCAGGGTGGGCCAGGGCGAACGGTTGGTGTAGTTGGAGACATCGTCCGGCGCGGTGCCGGCGAACTGGTAATGCGGATGGAAGCTGGCCACCTGGACGATGCCCTGCAGGTCCAGCGTCTCCACCGCCGCATCGGCGTTGTCCAGGAAGTCGTTGTATTCGATGAAGTCGCCCAGCACCTGCGGATGCACGATCAGGGTGGTGTCCACCACCTCGGCCGGAGTGTCGCGCAGGACCAGCAGCTCCTCGGCCAGCTGTTCCAGCAGCGCCTCGGGGGTGGTCGCATCGCTGAGCACCAGACGCACCTGCTGCTTGAGGTACACCGCCTTGGCGAACGGGCACAGGTTCAGGCCGATCACCGCCCGCTCCAGCCAGCGGCGGGTGTCGGCGATGGGATCGTGCCGCCCATCCCATGGCGCGGCTTCGGTGTCGATGGGGGGCATGGGTGCGGTGTCCTACGGCGTGGTCAGGCGATTGTGGGGGATGTCCAGCCACGGCGGGTTTTCCGCGTACATCTCGCAGATCAGCTGCCGGAGCAGGGCGATCAGCGCCGGGTCCTCGTTGCGGCGGTAGCTCATGACCACCGGCGAGGTGGCCTCCTGGTCATCGATCAGCCGGTAGCGCAGGTCCGAGCGTAGGAACCGGGCCGAAGCCGGGATCAGGCACACGCCGGTTTCGGCCGCGACCAGGCCCAGCGCCGTCTGCAGGTCACGCACCTCCTGTAGCTGCGGCGGGCGTACGCCATGGTGCCCCAGCAGCGAGAGCATCTGGTCGGCGAAGCTCGGCCGCGGCTCACTGGGATAGACCACCAGCTTCTGGCCCTTCAGCGCCGCTGGCTTCAGCGGCGCATCCTCGGCGGCCAGCGCAAAGGCCGGCGGGATCGCCACCACCAGGCGTTCCTCGCGCAGCACCTGGCGCTCCACGCTGGGATCGCTGCTGCGCATGCGGCCAAAGCCGACGTCGATGCGGCCGCTCTTGAGGCCTTCGACCTGCGGGCCGGACATCATCTCCACCAGACGCACGTCGGCATCGGGCCGCGCCTGGCGCAGCCGGCGCACCACGGTGGGCAGGCCCGCGTACAGGGTGGAGGCAACGAAGCCGATGCTGATCACCCGTCGTTGACCGTGGCCGACGCGGCGTGCGGCGTCCTTCATCTGCTCCACGCGTCCGAGCACCTGCTGGGCCTCCTCATAGAACAGGCGCCCGGCGTCGGTAAGCCGGATCGGCCGGCTGCTGCGCACCAGCAGCTGTACGCCAAGTTCTTGCTCCATCTGCTGGATCTGCCGGCTCAGTGGCGGCTGGGCGATGTGCAGCTGCTCGGCGGCACGGGTGAAATTGCGCTCGCGCGCGACGGCGACGAAGTACCTGAGCTGGCGCAGATCCATGAGGCTTAGACCAAAGTCTTAACTATACCGGCGGAACATGGTGCGGTGCATCAAAGCGAGCAATACAAGGCTTTGCGGCGGCAAGAATACCATAAAAGTATTGTTAAAAGACTAAAGACGTGTTGGACTCCATCGCGCATCGGTCCCAAGAATCGGCATCCGGCGCGCGCCTTTCCCCCGGTCAGCCACCCGGCCCCGACGATCGAACGCGTCGAGGCCGTCTTGCCGCACCTGCGCCAGCCCGCACACGCGGTCCCCCTCGCCATCGTTCCGCCGCGCGCCTTGCGCGCAACAGCAACCGCACCGGAAGCCCCGCATGTCCGCCATCATCGAAAACAAGACCGACCTGGAGCAGCTGCTGGCCACCGCGGTGCAGGACGATCCAGTGGCCGGCCTCTACCGCTGCCGCCGCGACATCTTCACCGATCCCGACCTGTTCGAGCTGGAGATCAAGCACCTGTTCGAGTCCAACTGGGTCTATCTGGCGCACGAGAGCCAGATCCCGAACAACAACGACTACTTCACCACCTACATCGGCCGCCAGCCGGTGGTGATCACCCGCGACAAGGCCGGCGAGCTGCATGCGGTGATCAACGCCTGCGCGCACCGCGGCGCAATGCTGTGCCGGCGCAAGCACGGCAACAAGGGCAGCTTCACCTGTCCCTTTCATGGCTGGACCTTCAGCAACACCGGCAAGCTGCTCAAGGTCAAGGATGAAAAGACCACCCAGTATCCGCCGCAGTTCGGCGAGCACGGCTCGCATGACCTCAAGCGCGTGGCGCGCTTGCAAAGCTATCGCGGTTTCCTGTTCGGAAGCCTGAGCGAGCAGGTCGCCCCGCTGGAGGACTTTTTGGGCGAGACCAGGATCATCATCGACCAGATCGTCGACCAGGCACCGGATGGCCTGGAAGTGCTGCGCGGCAGTTCTTCCTACATCTACGACGGCAACTGGAAACTGCAGATGGAAAACGGCTGCGACGGCTACCACGTCAGTTCCGTGCACTGGAACTATGCGGCCACCATGGGCCGGCGCAAGCAGACCGGCACCAAGGCGGTGGACGCCAACGGCTGGAGCAAGAGCGTCGGCGGCGTGTACGGCTTTGACAATGGCCACATCCTGCTGTGGACCAACTCGCTCAACCCGGAAGTGCGCCCGGTGTGGAACCGCCGCGAGGAACTCGCCGCGCGCTTGGGCGCGGCCAAGGCCGAGTTCATCACCCGCCAGACCCGCAACCTGTGCCTGTACCCCAACGTGTACCTGATGGACCAGTTCTCCACCCAGATCCGGGTCACCCGCCCGATCGCGGTGGACAAGACCGAGGTCACCATCTACTGCTTCGGCATCAAGGGCGAGAGCGCGCAGGACCGCGCCACCCGCATCCGCCAGTACGAGGATTTCTTCAATGTCTCGGGCATGGGCACGGCCGACGACCTGGAGGAATTCCGCGCCTGCCAGAACGGCTACGCCGGTACCGCCGCGGCTTGGAACGACCTCAGCCGCGGCGCGCCGCTGTGGGTGCAGGGTGCCGACGAGAACGCGCGGAAGATGGGCATCAAGCCGCTGCTCAGCGGCAACCGCAGCGAGGACGAGGGCCTGTTCGTGCGCCAGCATGAGTACTGGGCCAGGGCCATGCGCCAGGCACTGGCGCGTGAAGCGACCGGAGACGCGGCTTGAACCAGGACCTGCCCGCCATCGCTGCCTTCCTCTACCGCGAGGCACGCCTGCTCGACGACCGCCAGTGGGACGCGTGGCTGGAGCTGTACGCCAGCGACGTCAGCTACTGGATGCCGACCTGGGACGACGACGACCAGCTCACCGAGGACCCGCACTCGCAGATCTCGCTGATCTTCTATCCCAGCCGCGACGGGCTGGAGGACCGCGTGTTCCGGATCAAGACCGAGCGCTCGGGCGCCTCCACGCCCGAGCCGCGCACCAGCCACAACGTCAACAACATCGAGCTGCTGGACACGCGCGGCGATGAGCTTGACGTCCGCTACAATTTTCATACGCTCAGCCACCGCTACAAGGTCACCGACCAGTTCTTCGGCACGTGTTTCGTGACCCTGCGCCGGCAAGGTGAGAGCCTGCTGATCAGCAACAAGAAGATCGTGCTGAAGAACGACTACATCCGCCAGGTCATCGACATCTATCATGTCTGATCAGCCTGGCCGAAGGATTCCCATGCACTACCGCATCGCCCTGAATTTCGAAGACGGCGTCACCCGCTTCATCGACTGCAACGCAGGCGAGAAGGTGCTGGACGCGGCCTACCGCAACAAGGTCAACCTGCCGATGGATTGTGCCGACGGCGTGTGCGGCGCCTGCAAGTGCCGCGCCGAGGCTGGCGCCTATGACCTGGGTGAGGACTACATCGACGATGCGCTGACCGAGGAAGAGGCGCGGGCCGGCCTGGTGCTGACCTGTCAGATGGTGCCGTCCAGCGACTGTGCCATCGCCGTGCCGGTCACTTCCACCGCCTGCAAGACCGGCGCCAGCACATTCAAGGCGACGGTGGCGCAGGTGCTGCCGCACGCCGATGCCGCGCTGGAGCTCAAGCTGGAAGTCGCAGGCGATGCGCCTGATTTCCTGCCCGGCCAGTACGTCAACATCGCCGTGCCCGGCAGTGGCCAGAGCCGCGCGTATTCCTTCAGTTCCAAGCCCGGTTCGCACGCGCTCTCATTCCTGATCAAGCGCGTGCCCGGTGGCCTGATGAGCCGCTATCTGGACAGCGCCAGCCCGGGCCAGGTGCTGGAACTGACCGGCCCGCTGGGCAGCTTCTACCTGCGCCAGGTCAAGCGCCCGGTGCTGATGCTGGCCGGGGGCACTGGGCTGGCGCCGTTCCTGTCGATGCTGGCCTGGCTGGAAGACACCGGCAGCGACCATCCGGTGCACCTGGTGTATGGGGTGACCCGCGGCGCCGACCTGGTGCTGGTGCCGGAGTTGCAGCGCTTGGCCGAACGCTTGCCCTTCTTCAGCTTCGACACCTGCGTGGTCCAAGCCGAATCCGGACACCCCAGGATCGGCTACGTCACCGAGCACCTGCTGCCCGAAGCGCTGCACCAGGGCGCGGTGGATGTGTATCTGTGCGGTCCGCCGGCCATGGTTGATGCGGTGCGCAACCACTTTGCCCAGATCAAGGTCGAGCCGGCCGGCTTCTACTACGAGAAGTTCACCCCCAATGCGACGGCCGGCACGGTGCAGGAGCTGGCCGCATGAGCCGCTTTTCCGGCAAGGTGATGGTGGTGACCGGGGCTGCGCAGGGCATCGGCCGCGGGGTCGCGCTGCGGGCTGCGGCCGAGGGTGCACAGGTGCTGCTGGTGGACCGCGCCGAGTTCGTCGCGGAAGTCGCAGGCGAGGCGGGAAACGGTGCGGCATTCTTCATCACCGACCTGGAAACCCATGCCGGCGCGCAGGCGGCAATGGACTTTGCCGCACGGACCTTTGGCGGGATCGACATCCTGGTCAACAACGTCGGCGGCGCGATCCGCATGCGGCCGTTTGCCGAGTTCGAGCCTGAGCAGATCGACGCGGAGATCCGCCGTTCGCTGATGCCCACCCTGTACGGTTGCCACGCGGTGCTGCCGCACCTGATCGCGCGCGGCGCAGGCACCATCGTCAACGTCTCCTCCGTCGCCACCCGCGGCATCTACCGGATGCCCTATTCGGCGGCCAAGGGCGGGGTCAATGCCATCACCCAGTCGCTGGCGATGGAATACGCCCATCGCAACATCCGCGTGGTGGCCACCGCGCCGGGTGGGACCAGCGCGCCGCCGCGCCGGGTCCCGCGCAATGCCAGCGGCGATACCGCGCAGGAACAGGCCTGGATGGGCGAGGTGGTCGAGCAGTCCACCGCCTCGGCATTGCTCAGGCGCTACGGAACCATCGACGAACAGGTCGCGCCGATCCTGTTCCTGGCCTCGGACGAGGCCTCCTACATCACCGGTTCGATCCTGCCCGTGGCCGGAGGCGATACCGGCTGAAACACGCCCCGCGCCTTGCGCGCAGCGGCTTTGATTCTTCATATCACACAGATCCCAGAGACGGACCATGCAACGCTTGGACACTTCATCAATACGCTACGACATCGCCCTGGAGCGCAGGTCGTGAGCCGCGCACCGTTGCGGATCGGCATCGTCGGCGGCGGCATTGCCGGCGTGGGCCTGGCCCTGGGCCTGAGCCGCCATGATCACCTGGACGTGCAGCTGTTTGAATCCGCTGCGGCCTTTGGCGAGATCGGCGCCGGCGTGTCCTTTGGCCCCAATGCGGTGCGCGCGCTGGCCGGGCTGGGCATGGGCGAGACCTATGTCGAGCTGGCCGACCGCACGCCTGCGCCATGGCAGGACCTGTGGTTCCAGTGGCGCCGCGGCGAGGACGCGCGCCTGATCGGTGAAACCTACGCACCTGGCGTCGGTCAGTCCACGGTGCATCGCGCCGATTTTCTTGATGCACTGGCGCGGCTGTTGCCGGACGGGCTGGCACGCTTCGGCAAGCGCGCCGTGGCCGTGCGCCAGGACGCGCAGGGCATCCAGGTGGAGTTCACCGACGGCACGCAGTATCACGGCGACGTGCTGATCGCCGCCGACGGCATCAAGTCGGCCATGCGCGATGAGGTGCTCAAGGGCCTGGGCCAGCCGCCGGTGGCGCCGCGCTTCACAGGCACCTGTGCATATCGCGGCCTGATCGACAGCGAACGACTGCGTGCGGCCTACCTCGCCCGCGGCGTGGACACCGCGCTGATCGACATGCCGCAGGTGCTGCTGGGCCTGGATGCGCACATCCTCACCTTTCCGGTCAAGCACGGGCGCCTGATCAACGTCGTGGCATTCTTCTCCGACCGCAGCACGCCCGATCCGCAGTGGCCCGCGCAGCAGCCCTGGGTGCGCGAGGCCAGCCGCCGCGAAATGCTCGATGCCTTCGCGCATTGGGGCGTGGCAGCACAGACCATACTGGAGTGCATCGACACGCCCACGCACTGGGCGCTGCACGACCTGGCCCAGCTTCCCGGCTACGTGGATGGCCGGCTGGCGCTCATCGGCGATGCCGCCCACGCGATGCTGCCGCATCAGGGTGCCGGCGCAGGGCAGGGGCTGGAGGACGCCCACCTGCTCGCCCATCTGCTGGCCGAGCCGGGCCTGACCGGCGCCCAGCTGCCCGAGGTATTGCAGGTCTATGACCAGCTGCGCCGTCCGCGCGCCTGTCGCGTGCAGCAGACCTCGTGGGAGACCGGCGAGCTGTATGAAATGCGCGATTCACGCGTCGGTGACGACGATGCGCGGCTGGGGGCAACGCTGGCCACCCGCTACGACTGGATCTGGAACTACGACCTAGCCGACGAGCTGGCCCGCGCGCGCAGCGCGCTGGGCTGGCCCGCCGCCGCGGCCAGCGCCCAGAAACAGGCCCTGGCCATGCGCTGAGGCCGATCACGCCGAACAGGTTCAAGGGCGCCCTCGCCGAGGGTCGCCTCTTAAAACGCAGTGCACATCCTGGGAGGGAGAGGCCATGCGCAGCATCGATGTGAGCGAGGCGATCGACCAGGGTCACTTCAGCAGGTTCCAGTGCTCGGTGGTCATCGTGTGCGGGTTGTTGCTGATCGTCCACGGCTACGACGTGTTCGTCGCCGGCACGGTGCTGCCGACCTTGATCAAGGAGTGGGGGCTGAGCAAGCCGCAGGCCGGCATCCTGCAGGCCTGGGCGCTGTTCGGGATGATGTTCGGCGCGCTGGTGCTGGGGCCGCTGGCCGACAGGATCGGCCGCAGGAAGGGCCTGGCGGTGAGCTTCTTGCTGTTCACCGTGGCCACGCTGTGCACCGGCTTTGCCGCCAGCCCGGACCAGCTCCATGCCAGCGTTGCCCAGCTGTACACCATGTCGGTGCGTTCGACCGGACTGGGCTGGGCCTCGGGCGTGGGCCGGGTCGGGGCGATCGTCGGGCCGACCCGGGGCGGGGTGGTCTTTGCGATCTCCAACCAGCGTGCGCCCTCCGCGCCGCAGCTGGTGGTCGCGTACAACGCGCCATGAGCCGATGACCGCGCTGGCTCAGCTGATCAAGGACGCCTCGCTGTCGGCCGTGCTGGCTGGCGTGATCGCCACGCTGATCTCCTTCGCCGGTCCGCTGGTGATCGTGTTCCAGGCCGCGTCCGGATTGCCCGCGCCCCTGCTGGCTTCGTGGGTGTGGGCGATCGCGATCGGCAGCGGCGTGCTGGGGCTGGGCCTGAGCCTGTTCTACCGGGTGCCGGTGGTGATCGCCTGGTCGATTCCTGGCTCGGTGCTGCTGGTCAGCCTGCTGCCGACGGTGGACTTCGCGGTGGCCGTCGGGGCCTACCTGGTGGCCAGCGCGGTCATGCTGGCGGTGGGCCTGTCCGGCGCGTTCGACCGCATCGTGGCGTGGCTGCCGCCGGCGATCACCGCGGCGATGCTGGCCGGCATCCTGTTCGGCTTTGCCACCAAGCTGTTCGTGGGCATGGCCGCGCAGCTGCCGCTGGTGCTGGCGATGTTTGTCGCCTTCTTCATTGGCCGGCGCTGGTTTGCGCGCTATGCGGTGGTGGCGGTGCTGCTGAGCGGGGTGGCCGTGGCGCTGGCCACCGGGCAGGTGCATGGACCGCTGCCTGCGCTGGCGCTCACCCGGCCGCTGTGGGTCAGCCCGCAGTTCGACTGGCAGGCGATCGTCGGCATCAGCATTCCGCTGGTGGTGGTCGCACTGACCGGGCAGTTCATGCCGGGCATCGCGGTGCTGCGGACCAGCGGCTACCCGCGCCCGGCGGCCGGACCGCTGCTGGCCTGGTCGGCGGCCGGGTCGGCGCTGCTGGCACCATTCGGCTGCCACGGCCTGAATCCGGCCGCGGTCACCGCCGCGATCTGCACCGGCGCCGAAGCGCATCCGGATCCGCAGCGCCGGTACGTGGCCGGTGCGGCCGGCGCCATCGCCTACCTGGTGCTGGGTTGCTTTGCTGGCACCGTGTTGGCGCTGTTGGCGACCTTGCCCAAGGAGCTGATCGCCACCCTGGCCGGACTGGCGCTGTTCCCCAGCATCGCCACCTCGCTGACCGCGGCAGTGGCCGACGCGCGTGACCGCGATGCGGCGCTGGTGACGTTCATCGTCTGCGCCTCGGGGATGTCGCTGTTCGGCCTGGGTGCAGCGTTCTGGAGCCTGGTGTTCGGCGTGGCCACGCACCTGCTGATGCGGGGTCGCCGCGCCCGCGTCGCGGTGCCTGCGGGAGGTGCCTTGCGCTGACGCGGCTGTTGCGAGGGGAGCCGGCGCGGCTGTAGAGCGCGACGGAAAGTTGCACCGCTACACCGCCACTGCATCGGGATCGCCGGGCAGGGCATCGATCAAGGTCATTCCTGGGAGGGAATACATGGATCCACCCATCATGCCACTCGGTGCGCCTGCCCTGCGGGGCCATCACCGGCGTCATCGTTCGCGCCGGGCATCGCCCTGGAGCGGTGACCAGAGATGCCGCCCGGCACCAGCGCGGATGCCATCTGGAAGGCGAAGTACTGGTGCCGTGGCAGAGAAACATCGAACAGCAGCAGGTTGCAGCGAGTAAATGCCGAACCCACGCTGCGCGAAGCGATGGAGGAGGAAGGCGAAGGATTCAAGTCAAATGCTGCACTTGATCATTGAAGCGTCCTTTCTTTTGGTGGTTAAAAAAAACAGCGTTTTTCGATTAAAACGGGAGAGATAATCGATGATTGTTCATAAAAGAACCAATAGCTTGCCAATGAGGAAAACCACGCTGTGCGTGGCGATGCTGGTTGCCCAGGCGATTTCAGCGGCACCGGCTTCTGCTCAGGCGTCCGATACAGAGGTTCGAGAGCTGAGGGCGATGGTCGAACAGCTGCAGAAGAAGATCGAAGAAATCGAGGCGGCGCAGAAGGCGGGGGCTTCGGCAGTGGCCTCGAGCGCCACGCCAGCGGCGCCGGCGACGGCGTCGACTCCCGCGCCTGCGACCGCGGCCCGGCCCGGCCCGGCAATCTTCTGCCGGAAGGGTTGACGATCTACGGAACGCTGGATAGCGGCGTGGAAAACGTGACCAATGTCGGTCCGGGCGAGGGCACGGTGACCCGTGTCCCATCCACCACCGGCTCCGTCCCCAGCAACGTGGGTCTGGATCTTCGTCGCAGCGTGGACGACTCGATTGCCGTGGTGGGGAAGGCGGAGATGGGCATTTACCTGGATAGCGGAAGCTCCGGCCAGGGCAGCCGGCTGTTCGGTCGCCAGATCTATATCGGCCTTGATTCGCGCCGCTTTGGCAGTGTCACCTTCGGACGCCAGTATTCGATGCTGCTGTATGCCCTCGGTGGCGGGGATATCCTTGGCCCGAATATCCAGGGCATCGGCTCGTTCGACGCGTATATTCCCAATGCCAGGCACGATAATTCGGTCGTGTGGCGTACCAAGTTCGACAAGCTATCGCTCGGTGCCCACTATTCGTTCGGCCGCGACGCGTCCACCACATCCTCGGTCTCGGTGCCTGGCTCCGGTATCTGCGGAGGCGAAGATCCAGGTGATGCCTCGCGTTGCCGTAGCTGGTCGGCCATGGCCAAGTACGACGATCCTCGCTTTGGCGTTGCCGTCGCCGTCGACAACCAAAACGGCGGCAGCGCAACGACCCAAGCCAATCTGTTCAACGGTGCATCGTTGATTCCGATGCCCTCGTCCAGCGACGAAGACCGTCGCATCACCGCCAACGGCTACGTGCGCTTCGGCGCACTGAAGCTGGCTGGAGGCTGGCTGGGGCGCAAGGTCAGCACGACCAGCCGTGATGTGACGCAGGATATGACTTGGCTGCAGGGTGAATACGCCATCACGCCGAAGGTGGTCGTCGATGGCGGCTTCTTCCATGTCGAGAATGACGATCAGGACACCAAGGCCAACCTCTACGTGATCCGCGGAAGCTACAGGTTCGACGACCGGCTGAGTACCTATCTGTCGCTGGGCTGGGTGGATAACGGTGAGGACGCGGCCTACGGCGTATCCACCGGCGGTGGGGGCGTTTCGCCGGCGCCAGGAAATTCCCAGCTCGGATCGATGGTCGGCGTCCGCTATCGGTTCTGACAAAAACAGAACGGGTGGCTACGCAGGCTTGGCGGCATGGCGACACCGTTGCGCCTGCCACCTGGGTAGCACCCTTGATCGGGTGGTGCACCTATCAATAGACATTATCTAGAGCAACGAGGCCATTCATTTTATGAGTAGCGAAGCGAAGGCTCTGGACTGGCAGCGGGTCGCCAGTATCTACGACTTCGATGATGAGGACGTGCTGTGCGTACAGGCGGGCAGCCGTCGATTGGCTCTGTACAAAGTGAACGGCGAGTTCTACGCCACCGACGAGATGTGCAGCCACGGCAAGGCGAGCCTGTGCGAGGGATTTCTCGAGGGCTACCGGATCGAGTGCCCCCTGCATCAGGGGCTGTTCGACGTACGCGATGGCAGCCCCGCAGGTACGCCGGTGACGGAGGGCATCAACAGTTACCTCGTGCAAGTCGATGGCGAGGACATACTGGTAAAGGTGTAACGCGTAGTCGAGCCATAGGTCCCGGTCTCTTTCGAGGCCGGAAATCCGGGTCTCTTTCGAGGCCGATAAGTAAAAGGAGACGCAGATGAATTTTTTCAACGTAGTGGCAAAACGCTTTGCACTGGCTGCAGCCGCTGCTGCACTCATGATTTTTACAATGCCGGCCGCAGCGGCGACGCAGAAGAAAGTCAAGATCGGTCTGCTACTTCCTTACTCAGGCACATACGGGATGCTCGGCACCAGCGTGGACCGAGGCCTGCGCCTGGCGATCGAACAACACGGGAACAAGCTCGGGGGGCGCGAGGTTGAATTTGTCGTGGTCAACAGCGAGGCCGACCCAGGCAAGGCCGTGAGCAACATGCAAAAGCTTATCTCGGCCGAGAAGGTCGACTTCGTGGTCGGCCCGATCCACTCCGGCGTCGCCATGGCTGCGCTCAAGGTGGCACGCCAGACCGGCACCATCCTGGTGATCCCAAACGCCGGCCTGAACGTGGCCACGCGTGAGCTGTGTGCGCCCAATATTTTCCGCACTTCGTTCTCGAACTGGCAGCCCAATTACGCGATGGCCAAGCCGGCCTATGATCAGGGCTATCGCCGCATCGTGACCATATCCTGGCGCTACGCGGCTGGTACTGAGCATCTGGGCGGTTTCGAAGAAGAATTCAAGCGCTACGGCGGCCAGATCGTCAAGCAGATTCTGGTCCCCTTCCCCAGCGTCGACTTTCAGACCTACCTCACCGAGATCGCGTCGATCAAGCCCGACGCTGTTTATACGTTCTTCGGTGGCGGCGGCGCCGTGAAGTTCATCCAGGACTACGCCGACGCCGGCCTCAAGGGCAAGATTCCACTGCTCTCCACCGGCTTCCTGACCGAGAGCCTTAAGGGCCTGGGCAACCGCGCGGACGGCATTCGCACCACCCTGCATTACGCCGATGATCTGGACAACAAGTACAACATTGCCTTCCGTAAGGCGTTCAAGGATCGCTACAACGACGAAGCCGGCGTCTATGCGGTGCAGGGTTACGACTCCGGCCTATTGCTCATTCGCGCTATGGAGGCTGTCAAGGGCGACACCTCCAATCAGGCAGCGCTGATCGAGGCGATGCGCAAGGTGAAGTTCCAAGACAGCCCGCGCGGCCCCTGGACCATGTCCAAGGCGCACAACCCGATCCAGAACATCTACATGAGCGAAGTGCGCGGCGGCAAGAACGTGATGGTCGGCACTGCGGCAAAGGCCCTGGACGACCCGGCAACCGGCTGCAAGATGGCCAAGTAGCGCAGATGGCGGCCGGCCCATACCGGCCGCCCTTTACATAGCTGGGAGGAGCTGTCGATGGACCTGTCCACTTTTTTCATACAGATGCTCAACGGCATTCAGCAGGGCTTGCTGCTGTTCTTGATTGCCAGCGGCCTGACCCTGGTTTTCGGCATCATGCACATCATCAACCTCGCACATGGGGCGCTATATATGATCGGCGCCTATATGGCGTTCTGGTTGACCTCGGTTCTGGGCAATTTTTGGCTGGCCGCCCTCGCCGCGCTTCCAATCGCGCTGCTGCTGGGGATCACGCTGGAGAAGTTGTTGATTCAGCGCATCTACAAGCGTGACCACCTCGACCAGGTGCTACTCACTTTTGGACTCATCCTCGTCTTCGATGCCATGCAAAGCATCCTGTGGGGAAACGACGTGCACAGCGTGCCCGTCCCTGAGTCTCTGCGCGGCGCAATCGTGCTCACCGAGAATCTCGAGTATCCCGTTTACCGCCTGTTCCTCTCGGGCGTATGCGTGGCCATCGCCATCGCCATGTACGTGATCCTGCAAAAGACGCGGCTGGGCATGATTATCCGCGGCGGCACCAGCAACCGCGAGATGGTGCAAGCCCTGGGGATTAATATTTCCTGGACGCATACATTGGTGTTCGCCGTCGGTACCACTCTGGCCGCTTTCGCCGGCGTGCTGGCCGCCCCGATCTCCTCGGTGTATCCGGGCATGGGCAATGAGGTCCTGATCATCTGTTTCGTGGTGGTGGTCATCGGCGGCATCGGCTCAATCAAGGGCGCCTTTCTCGGCGCGCTGATGGTAGGGCTGACCTCCACCTGGGGCGCCGTACTGGTCCCTCACTTCGCAGGCGCGGTGGTGTACGCCCTGATGGCGGTCATCGTTCTGTGGAAGCCCCGCGGCCTCTTTGCATAGGAATTTCTCGATGCGCTCTCTGCCTCGCTCAATACAGATTATGTTATTGGTACTTACGGTTCTGCTTGCCCTTTACCCCCTGTTTGGCGAAGCGCTGGCCGGAAGCAAGCATGAATATGTTACGCAAAAGGTTACCACGATCATGATTCTGGCCATTATGGCCCTGAGCCTGGATCTGCTGGTCGGGGTGGGGGGCATGGTCAGCGTTGCACAGGCTGTCTTCTTTGGCATCGCCGGCTACACCCTGGCACTGACCGCACCGGAGTTCGCACCGGCCAATATCTGGGTCGCCCTGCCAATGAGCCTGCTGCTCGCGGCTTCGGCTTCTCTGATCATTGGCGCGCTGATCATCCGCACTTCGGGCATCTTCTTCATCATCGCCACGATTGCTTTTTCGCAGATGTTCTTCTATCTGTTCCACGACGCCCCGTTCGCGGGCGGCTCCGACGGAATTTACCTGATGTTCAAGCCCGAGGTGAGCATTGCTGGCGTACAGCTGCTTGATCTGGAAAACAGCACCACGCTTTTTTACGTGGTGCTTGCCTCGATGCTGGTAGTCTATCTGCTGCTGCGTACACTGCTACGTTCGCCATTCGGACGGGTACTCTCCGGCATTAAAGAGAACGAAATCCGTGTCCGCGCTCTGGGCTATAATCCGGTGATCTACAAGCTCGTCGCCTTCGTTATCGCCGGTACCCTCTCGGGCTACGCGGGCTTTCTTTCGGCCACGCAGTATGGTTTTGTGAATCCGGGCGACGTCAGTTGGATGCTTTCGGCCCACGCACTCATCATGGTAATTCTCGGCGGCATGGGTACCTTGTTTGGCCCTATCCTCGGCGCCTTCGCGTTCGAAGGGCTGCAATATTGGTACTCGACCATCACCCCGCACTGGGAGCTGCCCATGGGTTTTACCGTGATCGCGCTGGTGCTGCTGCTGCCCGGCGGGATCGGCGGACTGCTGTTGAAATGGGCTGAGCGCAGGAACAAGCCCATCGCCCAGCCTGCTGCGCCGGACACCGACAAGGCCGTCCCCAGTGAATGAAGGAGCCGATTTGTGAGCGAAAATATTCTCGAAACGCACGGGCTGACGCGCCACTTCGGTGGGCTCACTGCCGTCTGCGATGTCTCGCTGAGCGTGGGCCCGCGCCAGGTGCACGCGATCATTGGCCCCAATGGGGCCGGGAAAAGCACGATGGTGAACCTGCTCACCGGGCATCTGGCGCCCAGCAAAGGCCAGGTGCTCTTCCACGGCCGTGATATTTCTGGGTTGTCGCCCAATGCGATCTCACAGCTGGGTATCGGTCGCAGCTTTCAGCGCACCAATATCTTTCCAAGTTTTACTTGTCTGGAAAACTGCTGGCTGGCCGCGCAGTCGCGCCTTCCACATTCGATGCGCTTCTTCCGCCGCGCCGAGACCTACCGTGCGGTGCGTGCCCGCGCCGAGCGTGGGCTGGAGCTGTGTGGCCTGAACCACCGTGCCGACATGCCGGCCTATGCCATGAGCTATGGGGAACAGCGTCAGCTAGAAATCGGCATGGTGCTGGCCACCGAGCCCACCTGTCTTGTACTTGACGAGCCAATGGCCGGCATGGGCCAGGAGGAGTCGGCGCAGTTGGCCACACTGCTCAGGCAGCTGGCTGAGGACTATCCCTTGGTACTGGTCGAGCATGACATGGATGCGGTATTTAGCATCGCCGACGTGCTCACGGTCATGGTCAACGGCCGGGTCCTGGCCAGCGGGCCGGTGGATCAGATTCGCGCCGATGCTGCAGTGCAGGAAGCGTATTTGGGCGACGGCGGGGAGGTCTACTGATGGCAGAAGCAATGCAAAGCGCGCCCGATTTGTTGGTGCAGGCGAGTCATCTGCATACCTACTACGGCAACAGCCATGTGCTGCATGGAGTGGATTTGAATATCGCCCGCGGCGAGAGCGTGTGCCTGCTCGGACGCAACGGAATGGGCAAGACCACCACCATCCGCTCAATCCTGGGTCTGACCCCGCCACGACAAGGTCGCGTACTGATCAATGGGCGCGACGTAAGCCGCGCGGCGACCCACGAAATCATCCGCCAAGGCATCGGCTACGTGCCCGAGGGGCGCGGTATGTTCCCAAACCTGACCGTGCGCGAGAGCCTGGTCATGGCTGCCCGCGCTGGACGCGACGGACGCAACGAGTGGGATCTTGCCCGAGTTCTGAAGACGTTCCCGCGGCTTGCCGAGCGCATCGATCACCTTGCTGGCAATCTCTCCGGCGGCGAACAGCAGATGGTGGCGATCGGTCGTGCCCTCATGCTCAACCCCGACCTGCTGATCCTCGACGAGGCCACCGAAGGCCTGGCGCCGCTGATCAGAAAGGAGATATGGCAGGTGGTGCGCACCATCAAGGATTCCGGCATCGCCACCCTGATCGTCGACAAAAACCTCAACGTGCTGCTCGGCTTTACCGACCGCAGCATGATTCTGGTTAAGGGCCGCATCGTTTACGACGGTCCAAGCCTGGCCCTGCAGGGCCAGCCGGAACTGCTTCAAAAACACATCGGCATATGAATGCCGCAAAGAGTCATTTCCGAATCGGAGGAAGACATGCAAGTGGAGACACTATCGGCGATGGAACTCCAGTACCACGTGGAGCAATTGCTAACCCGCTATGTCCAATGCATCGATGATGATCGGCTGGAAGCATGGCCGGACTTGTTCGTGGACGATTGCAGCTATCGGATCATTCCGCGCGAGAATGCCGATCGCGGCATGTCGATCGGCATCATGGATTGTGACAGCCGCGGCATGTTGCATGACCGCGTCGTCTCGCTACGCAATGCCAACGTCTATCCCGAGCACTTTTACCGGCACCTGGTGAGCAGTGTCCATATAGCAGGCATCGACAATGGCGAGATCAGCGTCCAGAGCAACTATGCGGTGCTGCAAACCCGCAACGACGGCACTACCAAGCTCTACAGTGCCGGCCGCTACATGGACCGCATCGTCGCGGTCGGCGACGCCCTGCGCTTCAAGGAAAAACTGGTGATCTTGGACACTTATCGCATCGACACCCTGCTCGCGCGCCCTCTTTAGGGCGAACGTCGCGCAGACTCTGAACAGAGGAGAACACACAATGAACGTCGCATCTGAGCAGGCCCAGGCACGGGTCCAGTTGACGGAGGAAGGCCACCGCGTTCCGTACAAGGTCTTCACCGAGCGCAAGTACTTCGATCTGGAGCAGGAGCGGCTGTTTCGTGGCAATAGCTGGTCCTTCGTCGCACTGGAGGCCGAGATCCCCAGCGCGGGCGACTACAAGGCCACTTTCGTGGGGCAGATCCCAGTGATCGTCACCCGCGCCGAAGACGGCAGCGTGCACGTGATGCAGAACCGCTGCGCCCACCGCGGCGCGCGCGTGTGCCGCAGCCTGCGCGGCAACACGCCTAACCTGGAGTGCGTGTATCACCAGTGGGCCTACGATCTCAAAGGCAACCTGATCGGCGTGCCGTTCCGCCGAGGCATCAAGCGCAAGGGCGGCATGCCTGAGTCGTTCGACATGAGCAGGCACGGCCTCACGCAGCTGCGCGTGGAGACGTTGCACGGCGTGGTCTTCGCCACGTTCTCCGAAGAGGTCGAACCGCTGCAGGAGTATCTGGGCGAGCGGACGGTTAATGCGATAGCACGTATTTTCAATCGCCCGATCAAGGTCCTGGGCGATCAGCGACAGTACATTCACGGGAACTGGAAGCTCTACGCGGAAAACACGCGTGACCCCTATCACGCCAGTCTTCTGCACTTGTTCCATGCCACCTTCGGCCTGTACCGCTCCTCGCAGACAGGGGGCTCGCTGCTCGGTGGCCGCCAGGGCCGTCACTCGATGTTGTATTCGCAGAGCAGCTCGAACAACGACGAGCTCGACAAAGAGATATTCAAGGACGCGCGCTCCTTCGACTCCAACTTCAGGCTGCAGGATCCTTCCCTGCTGGCCGGACGCAAGGAGTTCGACGATCCGGTAACGCTGATGATCCTGGCGGTCTTCCCAAACCTGGTGTTACAGCAGATCGCCAACACGCTGGCGGTACGACAGATCGTCACCTACTCCGAGAACGAGTTCGAACTGGTGTGGACGCAGTTCGGCTATGCCGACGACGACCAGGAGATGCAGTCCATCCGCCGCAAACAGAGTAACTTGATCGGGCCGGCCGGGCTGATTTCGATGGAGGACGGCGAGGCGGTAGAGCTGGTGCACGGCGCGGTGGTGCGCGATCAGGAGCAGGCTTCCTACATCGGGATGGGCGGCGGCAAGGCTGAGGACGCCGAGCACTTGGTCACCGAGGGCGCCATAGTCGGCTTCTGGGACGCCTATCGCGACACCCTGGGCCTGGGCAAGCAATATCAATTGGGGACCGAATAAGTCTTCGTAGGTTGGCATGAGCCAGTTTGAGGTTGAAATACTCGACCCTGCCGAGCACTCATCCTGAGGCGAGCAGCGCGGCGTGCTTTCTGCCGTGGCCGCTTTCCTCCATGTCAAAAAGGGTGATCGGAGCACCAGGGCCGACCTCTACGTGATCCGCGGAATCAGCTCGGATCGATGGTCGGGGTAACCTATCGTTTCTGACCGAAAACAGAATGGACGGCGACGCAGGCCTGGCGGCATGGCGACACCGCTGCACCGCCAGCCTGCGCAGCACCCTGGCGCTTTCGGCCTCCGCCCTGTCCACCGATGAGCCGGCGGTGGGCCTGCTGCACTACGGAGGCACCTTGGGCTTGGCCGTTGCCGCGCCTGGAGGGACACCGAGCTGAGCTGGGCCGGGCGCGCGAGCTGGCCCACGATGCCCAGGGCGACCGCCTCGCCCGCAGACCACGGTCGGGTACACGTTCTGGCCGCGCGCCGGGCGACCGGCACATTGTCCAGATTCTGGACAATGTGCCGGCCAGCGCCTCGCAGCGACAAGGGGTTGCGGGATTGAGCCAAAGGTGGATGGCCTGCGCATGCGGGCACGCGCAGGCTGCGGCGACGGTTTTCCATCGAGATACATCCCATGTCACAAGACGATTTCCTGCCTGCCAGCCTGTGGGCCGGCAAGGTGTTCACCGGCCAGTGGAGCGCCACCGGCGCCACCCAGCCGGTGATCGAACCGGCCAGCGGCGACACCCTGGGCAGCATCGGTATGGCCGATGCCGCGCAGATCGGGCGCAGTGCTGCGGCCGCGCGGGCCGCACAGCAGGCCTGGGCAGCGGCGCCCTATGAGGAGCGTGCCCAGGTGCTGCGCAAGGCCGCCCAGCTGGCTGAGCAGTACACCCCGCAGATCATGGAGTGGATCGTGCGCGAAAGCGGCTCAACCCAGCCCAAGGCCGGGTTTGAGGCCTCGATCAACGTCAAGGGGCTGCATGAAGCCGCCGCGCTGCCCTCGCGCGCGGTCGGCGAAGTGCTGCCCTCGGTGCCGGGCCGCCTGAGCCTGGCCCGACGCCGCCCGCTGGGCGTGGTCGGGGTGATCTCGCCATTCAACTTCCCGCTGTACCTGGCCATGCGCGCGGTCGCCCCGGCGCTGGCCCTGGGCAACGCAGTGGTGCTCAAGCCCGATCCGCGCACGGCCGTGTGCGGTGGCTTTGTGATCGCGCGCCTGTTCGAACTGGCCGGCCTGCCCGCGGGCCTGCTGCACGTGCTGCCAGGCGACGGCGCGGCCGGCGCGGCGCTGACCGCCGACCCCAACATCGCCATGATCCAGTTCACCGGTTCGACCGCCGCCGGCCGCAAGGTCGGCGAAGCGGCAGGCAAGCATCTGAAGAAGGTCTCGCTGGAACTGGGCGGCAAGAACTCGCTGATCGTGCTGGACGACGCCGACCTGGACCTGGCCATTGCCAACACCGCATGGGGCGTCTACCTGCACCAGGGCCAGATCTGCATGGCCGCCGGCCGTGTGCTGGTCCAGCGCGGCATCTACGATGCCTTCCTGGAAAAGCTCAACGCCAAGGCCAGCTCGATGGTGGTGGGTGATCCGTCCAAGGGCCAGGTACACCTGGGGCCGATGATCAACACCGCCCAGCGCGACCACACCGCCAAGGCCGTGGCCGATGCCACCGCCGCCGGTGCCAAGGTCGAGACCGGAGGCGGGTACGAAGGCCTGTTCTTCCAGGCCACCGTGCTCAGCGGCGTGACCCGTGACAACCCGGCCTTCAACGATGAGATCTTCGGGCCGGTGGCAGTGGTGGTGCCGTTCGACACCGATGAGGAAGCCATCGCCCTGGCCAACGACACCGAGTACGGCCTGTCGATGGCGGTGCTGTCATCGAACGTGGGGCGCGCGCTCAAGCTCGGCGAACAGTTGCGCACCGGACTGCTGCACATCAACGACCAGACCATCAACGACGAGGTCATCAATCCGTTTGGCGGCGTCGGTGCCTCGGGCAACGGCACCAGCATCGGGGGGGCGGCCAACTGGGAGGAGTTCACCCAGTGGCAGTGGCTGACCGTCAAGGGCGAAGCGCCCGCCTATCCGCTCTGATCCGAAGGAACATACCCATGAATGCAGAAGTGAACATCCGCGAGATTACCGCCGCCGTCGTCCGCTCGCAGGGCGCGCCGTTCACCATCGAACAGGCCCGGCTGCGCGCGCCGCAGGGTGATGAGGTGCTGGTGCGCGTGGTCGCCACCGGCCTGTGCCACACCGACCTGATCGTGCGCGACCAGTACTACCCGGTGCCGCTGCCGGCGGTGCTGGGCCACGAAGGCGCCGGCGTGGTCGAGGCACTTGGCCCCAACGTCAAGGATCTCAAGGTCGGTGACCATGTCGTGCTCACCTATGGCGCCTGCGGTCATTGCCATCATTGCGACAGCGGCCATGGCGCGTACTGCAAGGATTTCTTCGGCCTGAACTTCGGCGGCAGCGACCTACAGGGCAACACCGCCATCACCGATTCGTCCGGCGCGCCGCTGCACGATCATTTCTTCGCCCAGTCCTCGTTTGCCAGCTATGCCCTGAGCCGCGAGAACAACGCGGTCAAGGTCCCGGCCGATGCGCCGCTGGAACTGCTCGGGCCGCTGGGCTGCGGGATCCAGACCGGTGCCGGCGCGGTGATCAATTCGCTGAAAGTCGGCCCGGGCAGCAGTTTCGTCAGCCTCGGTGCCGGCGCGGTGGGTCTGAGCGCGGTGCTGGCCGCGCGCGTGGCCGGCGCGACCACGATCATCGCGGTGGACGTGGTGGCCTCGCGCCTGGAGCTGGCCACCGAGCTGGGCGCCACCCACGTGATCAACAGCGGCGAGCAGGACATCGTCGAAACCGTGCGCGCCATCTGCGGCGGCGCGGATTTCGCGCTTGAATCCACCGGCCGTCCGGAAGTACTGGCGCAGGGCATCGAGGCACTGGGCTCGATGGGCTGCATCGGCGTGGTCGGCGCGCCCAAGCTTGGGACCAAAGCCGAGTTCGACGTCAACAACCTGTTGCTGGGCGGACGCAGCATCCGCGGCATCGTCGAAGGCGACAGCGTGCCGCAGGTGTTCATCCCGCAGCTGGTGCAGCTGTACCAGCAGGGCCGGTTTCCATTCGACAAGCTGGTCAAGTTCTATCCGCTGGACCAGATCAACCAGGCCGCAGAAGACAGCACCAAGGGCCTGACCCTCAAGGCGGTGCTGCGCATGCCGCAGTAAGGAAAGCCCAGCACGTTGATTCGACGACCGGTTGATTGAGGCGTTGCAGCGTATCCTTCGCAGTCGGTGAAACGGCGAAGGGCCGGTGCCGATGTCCATGTTTCCGCTGATGCAGCAACAGCAGCTCGATGTGGCCCGTACCCGGTTTGCGCAGGGCGAACCGCTGCCGGAGGCCCTGCTTCCCGATGGCCTGTCGCGCTCCTGGGAGCGTTCGCGCCGGGCCGGCGTGCAGCCCTGGCAGGCGCCGCAGTACGACATCGCGCAGCGCCCGCACAACGTGCGCGAGCAGCCGGACGACCGTCGTCTTTACCAATCCGTGCATGAGGAAATCGAGCAGCTGTGGAGCGCCTTCGGGGGCCCGACGTGGACCATCTTCTGCGCCAATCCCCAGGGTGTGATCGTGCACGCCCGGCACAGCCCGTCCTGCGATGACGCGGTCCTGCGACCGATCGTCGCTGGTCGGCGCATGGCCGAATGCGACATCGGCACCACTGCGCCCAGCTGTGTGCTCAGCGATGGTCGCGAGGCAACCGTGCAGGGCAACCAGCACTACCTGCGTGCATTCGCGCAGATCTTCTGCCTGTCGGTGCCGCTGTGGGGCACCGAAGGCCAGGTGATCGGCGCGCTGGACATCACCGGGCGCGGCCAGCGCGATGCCGGGCTGCTGCAGGAGCATTTCCGCCGGGCCTCGCTGTCGGCCGAACATCGGCTGTTTGCCACGTTGCGCCATTGCCATCTGCTGGCAGTCCAGCACGATCCACGCTGGCTGGCCACGCCGCTGGCCGGGATGCTGGCGGTCGACGAGGACGGCGGCCTGCGGGCCGCCAGCCGGGTGGCGCGACGCATGCTGGGCCTGCCTGTGCAGGGCGCGGTGTCCACCTGGACGCTGGAGCAGCTCTTCGAGGACGCCTTGCCCGCGCAGCAGCGTCGCCTGCTGCAGCCGGCGCATCACGCGCAGCGGCTGGCTCGCGCCGACGGCAGTCACCTGTGGGTGCAGCACCTGCGCGCGCCGCTGCGCGGCGTGGCCGCGGCTGCGCGCCTGCAGGCGCATCCGAGCGTGCCCGCGCCAGCGCGCGCGGTCGGACCGGCGCCCGGCGACGGCGATCTGCAGGAACACACGCTGCGGGCCATCGTCCAGGCGCTGGGCGAGCGCGACGGCAACATCGCCGCCACCGCACGCCAGCTGGGCATCTCGCGCACCACGCTCTACGCCAAGCTGCGCCGGGCGCGTGACGCAGGCCTGCTTCCCGGCTGACTCCGCCGGCCTCCCGCGGTTTTCAGTCGCGGAAGTTGTCGAACTGCAGCGGCTGTTCGAACTGCTGCTTCTTCAACAGCGCGATGGCGTCCTGCAGGTCGTCGCGCTTCTTGCCGTTGACCCGCAGCTTGTCGCCGTTGATCTGGGTGTCGACCTTGAGCTTGGCCTGCTTGATCGTGGCGGCGATCTGCTTGGCCAGCTTCTGTTCGATGCCCTGCTTGACCGTGATCTTCTGGCGGGCGCCGGCCAGGTTGGTTTCGACCTCGCCAAATTCCAGGCAGCGCGCATCGATGCCGCGGGCGATCAGGCGCGCACGCAGGATGTCCTCCATCTGCTTGAGCTGGAAATCGCTGGGCGCGGACTGATTGATGGTGTCCTCTTCCAGCACGAACCTGGCGTCCACGCCCTTGAAGTCGAAGCGGGTGGACAGCTCGCGGTTGGCCTGGTCCACCGCATTGGTGAGTTCGTGGCGGTTGACCTCGGAAACGACGTCGAAGGACGGCATGGCGTGCACCGGAAACTGGAAAAAAGAGGTGCAAGGGTAGCGCAGCCGCTGCAAGGCGCCAGTCGTGGCGGCGAGCGGGCCATCGTCACCGCGCACAGGTGCCGCCATGATCCGATGCGGGCCCTTGCTCGCGCGGGGAGCTCCACGCCATGCCGCTGCTGATCGTGTTGGGGTCCTCATGCTGGTGCTGGTGGCCTGGGTGCTGCTGCTGCCGCTGTGGCTGTCCCTGCGCTCGCGCCAGGGCAGGGCTCGTCGCCGGCTGGTGCGGCTCAACGCCTGGGTCCTGGGTGATGCTGGGGTCGGCCGAGGTGTTGGTGGCCAGCATGGCGCTGACCGGGCACTGGTGGCCCGACGCCCTGGCGCATGCGCTCTGCGGCCTGGTTGCGGGTCTGTGCACCGGCACGCTGGCCGTGCTGCTGGGACGGCCTGCTGCTGGGCCATGGCCTGGCCACGGCCTGGGGCTTGCGCTGGCGGCTGCCGCGCAGGCCTTGAGCGATCAGATCTGGTCGTCTTGGTCGTTGAGGATCTCGATCGCGCTGTCAGTGGCGCGGGCGATGCGCTCGACCACCTCGTGCACGCGGCGCACGCCTTCCTCGTTGGGCGCCTCGACCTCGATTACCGAAAAGCCCGGCGCAGCATCATCGCTGAGGCCGGCCGAACTGGAATCGTCGTCGTCCATGTGCGGCATCAGGTCTTCGATCTCCTCGACGTGCTCGATGCCTTCGATGGCTTCCAGCGCGTGGGTCAATGCCAGGGTGGCGTCGTCGGTGCCGGTGACGCGCAGGCGGACGGTGGGCATGCGGTGCTCCTGATGAAGTGTTGGGCCACGATGCTGACCACGCCGGTGCGAAGGTGCGGTGAGCACAACGGGTTGCGGTGCTTGCTGCATGCATGAAAAAAGCGACGGACCGGCAAGGTCCGTCGCTTCGATCAGGCATGGCCACCGATGCATGGCCGCGCGGCGGGCGCTTCGTTTAGAAGCGGGCGCCGATGCCCACGCCCACGGTCCACGGACTCAGGTCCAACTCCTCGCCGGTGCCGCTGCCGTTGACGGTCAGCTCCGGCGACCCATCCAGGTAGCGCGCATCGACACGGGCGAACCAGGTCGGGTTGATGTTCATGTCCAGGCCCACGGTGCCGATGGCGCCCTTGGCGTCCTCCACCCCGACGTGTGCGCCCGGCACACTGCCCAGCGTTTCGTTACTGAAATTGGACTGGTAATAGCCCAAGCCCACGAACGGACGGAACACCTGGTCCGGCGTGCCGAAGTGATACTGACCGCTGATCGCCAGCGGCAGCTGGTCGACACGGCCGACCTTGCCGGCGTTGTCGCTGACGTCGTGCTTGAACTTGTCGGCCGCGCCCCACAGCTCCACCGCGATGTTGGGCGTGGCGTACCAGCTGGCGCTGATGGTCGGGGCGGTGTCGCCGTCCACGTCCAGGCTCGAGCCATCCAACGGGCGCGAGGACGGCTGCAGCACCGTGGCACTGCCAACCACGGCCCAGCGCTTGTAGGCGGCATCGGCGTCGCCGCCGGTGGTGCTGTTGGTGGCCACCCCGCGCGGGCTGCCATCGTTGTCGGTCGCCGCGGCGACGGCGTCCTGTGCAAACACGGGGGGAGCGGCGAGCAGCGGCACCAGGGCCAGGCCAAACAGGCGAATCTTCATGGGTTTACCTCTTCGTTCTTGTGAGTTGCGGCCCGCCTCGATGGCGGGACGGCGCAACCATAGGAAGCGGAAGATGAACACTTGCCCGCACTCGGGTCAGCATTCAGGCTGACCCCCAGCCGCGCTTCATCTTGTTGTAGGCGGTGCCCGCCGCATCGCCAATGGCGACGTAGAGAAACGTTAAATCCTGGCGGATTTCTTCACGCTGACGCGGTCGGTTTGTGGCCGTGGCGAATTCATCCTAGACCCCTCCCGGCGTTGGCATTTGCGCACACGATGCATCGGTTGTCAGGCGATGGAAGCCGGTGCATGTGGCGCGGCGGGCGGGCGGGAAAATCCTGGCGGGACAGTTGCAGCAAGCCTGCGGTCACACCGCTTCCAGCGCCTTGAGGTAGTTCTGTCGCCACTCGGCGATGTCGTGTTTTTGCAGGTGCTCGAACATCGCCCGCCAGCGCTCGATGCGCTGCGGCCTGGGCATCGCCGCGGCGGTGGCGATGGCGTCGGCCACCCCGTCCAGGTCGTGCGGGTTGACGATCAGGGCCTGGGTCAACTCGCCGGCCGCGCCGGCCAGCAGCGAGAGCACCAGCACGCCCGGGTCTTCCGGATCCTGGGCGGCGATGTATTCCTTGGCGACCAGGTTCATGCCGTCGCGCAGGGGCGTGACCAGGCCGATGCTGGCGGCGCGGAAGAAGCCGGTGAGCGTGGCGTGGGTGTAGTTCTGGTTGACGTAGCGGATCGGGGTCCAGTCGGCTTCGGCGTAGGTGCCGTTGACGTGGCCGGCGATCTGCTCCAGCTGGCTGCGCAACATCTGGTATTCGGCCACCTCGCCGCGCGAGACCGGCGCGATCTGCAGGAAGGTCAGGCTGCCGCGCTGCTCCTTGTACCGCTTGAGATAACGCTCGAAGCCGGCAAAGCGCTCGGGCAGGCCCTTTGAATAATCCAGCCGGTCCACGCCGATGGCCAGCTGTCGCCCGCGCAGGCTGTCGCGCAGCTCGCGCACGGCCGGCTTGTTGATCGCGGCCCTGGCTTGCTGGGCGATGAAGCCGGTATCGATGCTGATCGGGAAACCGCCGGTCTGCACGCGGCGTCCGTCCGGTGCCTCGACCAGGTCGCCACCGAGCACCTTGCCGCCGCCATACAGGCGCACATAGGCCTGGAAGCGCTCCACATCGCGTCGGGTGTGGAAGCCGATCAGGTCGTAGGCATACATCGTGCTGAAGAAGCGCTGATGGTCCGGCAGCGCGGCCAGCAGGTCGGCCGAGGGCATCGGGGTGTGCAGGAAGAAACCGATCCTGCAGCCGATCCCGCGTTCGCGCAGTCGTGCGCCCAGCGGGATCAGGTGGTAGTCATGGATCCAGACCGTATCGCTGTCCTTCAGCAGCGGCGCCAGCTTGTCGGCAAACAGGGCATTGACCCGGTGGTAGCCCTCGCGCTTGCTGCGGTCGTAGTCCACCAGATCAAGACGGAAATGCAGCAGTGGCCACAGCGCGCGGTTGGCGAAGCCGGTGTAGTAGGCATCGTGGTCGGCGCGGTTGAGGTCCATGGTGACGAAGGTGATCTGGCCGTCGACCTGCTCGTGCAGGGTGCCGCTGTCCTGGCGGGTGACCTTGCCGCTCCAGCCGAACCACAGCCCGCCGCGTTCCTTCAATGCCGCGCGCAGGCCGGTGGCCAGACCGCCGGTCTGCGGCTGGCCGGGCAGGGCGACCCGGTTGGAGACGACCACCAGGCGGCTCATGAGGCCTCCTGCCAGGAGCGCGACAGGCGCATGGCGGCGATGATCAGGCCCACGTGCGAGTAGGTCTGCGGGAAGTTGCCCCAGGCCTCGCCGTCGTCGAAGGCCAGGTCCTCCGAGAGCAGACCCAGGTGATTGCGGCGCGCCAGGATGCGTTCGAACATGCCGCGCGCCTCCTCGGTGCGGCCGATGGCGGCCAGCGCATCGATGTACCAGAAGGTGCAGATGGTGAAGCTGGTTTCCGGCTCGCCAAAGTCATCGGGCGCCACGTAGCGGAACAGCGCATCGCCCTTCTTCAACGTGTTGCCGATGGCCTCGACGGTGGCGATGAACTTGGGATCGTCGGCGGCGACCAAGCCGATGTCGGCCAGCAGCAGCAACGAGGCATCCAGGTAGTCGCTCTGGAATGAGGCGCTGAAGTAACCCAGCTCCTGGCGCCAGGCGCGTGCGACCGTGTGGCTGCGGATGGTGTCGGCACGCTCGCGCCAGCGCGCGGCGCGTTCGCCCAGGTCAAGGCGCGCGGCGATCTTGGCCAGGCGGTCGCAGGCGGCCCAGCACATCGCCGCGGTGTAGGTATGGACTTCGGCGCGGCCGCGGAATTCCCACAGGCCCGCGTCGGGCACGTCGTAGAGGGCGAAGGCGCGCTCGCCCAGGGGTTCCAGCCGCTCGAAGGTGTGCACATCGCCGGGATCGACCAGCCGCTGGTCGAAGAACAACTGGGTCGAGGCCAGCACCACACTGCCGTACACGTCGTGCTGCTTCTGGATCCAGGCCAGGTTGCCGCGCCGCACCGGGCCCATGCCGCGGTAGCCGGCCAGGCTGGGGATCTCATCCTCGTGCAGCTCCACGGCAAAGTTGATGCCGTACATCGGCTGCAGCGAGCCGTCATGGGTGGCGATGTTGAAGATGTAGGCCAGGAACTGCTCCATGGTGCGGGTGGCGCCCAGCCGGTTGAGCGCGCGCACCACGAAGGCCGCATCGCGCAGCCAGCAGTAGCGGTAGTCCCAGTTGCGCGGAGTGTTGGCCGCTTCCGGGATCGAGGTGGTCATCGCCGCGATGATCCCGCCGGAGTCCTCGTACTGGCACAGCTTGAGCGTGATCGCGCTGCGGATCACCGCGTCCTGCCAGTCCAGCGGGACCGACAGGTAGCGCACCCACTCGGTCCAGTACAGGCGGGTGTTTTCCTCGGCCTCGCGCACGTAACCGGCCAGCGAGCGGCGCAGTGATTCGTCCACGCCCAGCACCAGGTGTAGCTGATGGTTCAGGACGAACGAGGTTTCCTCGCGGACCAGGCGCACCGGCACGTCGGTGGTCAGGCGCAGGGTGAACTCGGGCAGGACCCAGCGAATATGGTTGCTGCCCCAGGTCGAATCGGGCTTGCGCGCGCCCCAGTCGGCCAGCGGTCGGGCGCGCACGCGGATACGCGGGTTGCCGGTGAGCGGGCGCACCTGGCGAATGATGCTGACCGGCCGGTAGAAGCGCTGGTTCTCGCGCCAGCGCGGGGCGAAGTCGATGATCTCCAGCGCATTGCCATGCGTGTCGCGCAGCACGGTGCGCAGGATCGCGGTGTTGGTGATGTAGTGCTGCTCGCTGGATTGAAAGTCTTCCAGCTCCACCGCGAAGTCGCCACCTGCCTGGTCCCTGGGCGAGAGCAGGCTGCAGAAGGCCGGGTCGCCATCGAAGGCCGGCATGCAGCTCCAGACCACGCGCGCCTGCTTGTCGATGAGGGCACCGAAACTGCCGTTGCCAATGACGCCCATGTCCAGATTCGGGTGGCTCATGCGTGCTCCAGGGTTGTCGCGGCGGGGACGGGGGAAGGGGAGAGTGGCGGGACCGGGGACTCGGGACCCGGGTCCCGGGAGGAGCAAGAGCAGGTGCAACATCAATATCAACAGCAGCAACAGCAACAGCAACAGCAACAGCAGGCTTCCGAGGTTGACCCGCCAGGTCTCGGCTTTTCCGGGTCCCGGGTCCGAACACTAAAGGTTCGACTGCAGCCAGGCGTGCACCGCGGTGACGTCGGGCAGGGCATACATCGCATGGCTGTTGGGGCGCCGGCCGACCAGCACGCTCCAGCCGCCGAGCGCATTGGCCGCCTCGAAGCCGTATTCGTCGGTGAGGTCGTCGCCGACGAATACCGGAGTGCGCCCGGCAAATGGCGGGTGTTCCATCAGCCTGCGCACCGCGCGACCCTTGTCCACGTCGGCCGGGACCAGTTCCAGCACCTGGTCGCCGGGCTGGATGCGGTAGCCATCCAGCCGCGGGGCAAAGCGCGCGGCCAGTGCCTGCAACGCATCGGCAGCCTGCGGTGCGGCGCGCCAGTGCAGGGCGACGGCACCACCCTTGTCCTCCACCCGCACGCCCGGATAGCGGTGGGCCAGCACGGTGGCTTGGCGATGCAGCTCGGCCAGCGCGTCAGGGACCTCCCGTGGAGCCTCCGGTGCGCCGCGCAACTGCTGGCCGTGCATGCCGGCGGCGGGCAACAGGAGCGGAGTGAAGACCTGGTCCAGCGTCGCCAGTGGCCGGCCACTGACCACGGCCAGGGCGCCGCCCAGCCGGTCGGCCAGCCTTGCGAGCGTGTCCAGCCCGCCGCTGGGGAGCGCCACGGTGCCGGGATCGTCCTGGAATTCCAGCAGGGTGCCGTCCACATCCAGGAACAGCGCGCAGCGCTCGGGCAACGCCGGTGGCGGCGGAAATCGGTTCGGGGAGCTGACGGTCATGGCCGCGGTCTTCGACAGGCAAACATTCGGTGGCCGGCATTCTTGTCACATGCCGGTGAACACCCGGTGTTCATCATGAAGCAACGGCTGGAACCGGGTGGAAGACGAAATATCGTCTTTGAGTGACGCGTTTTCGCCCTGCGACCATCCGCCAAGGTTGGCCGGCCGCCGGGCGGACGTACAATGGCCCGCCCGCCCCACATGCAATCCAAAACCGGAGTTCCCCAAGATGGCTCAAGCCCAGGAAGCACGCGTTCCCGACATCGGTGACTACCGCGACGTGCCCGTGATCGAGGTGCTGGTCTCCGTCGGGGACACGGTGAAGAAGGATCAGGGGTTGATCACCCTGGAGTCGGACAAGGCCACCCTGGAAGTGCCGGCCGCGTTTGGCGGTGTGGTCAAGGAACTCAAGGTCAAGGTCGGCGATACCCTGTCCGCAGGCGACGTGGTCGCCTTGATCGAGCCGCAAGGCGAAAGCCAGGCCGCCGCGGCCAAGGCCGAACAGGAAGCCGAGGCGGCGCCGGCCAAGGCCGTCGCGCCGTCGCCGGCCAGGCCGGTCGAACCCGACGCGCCGGTCGAGCCGGTCGACACCAGCCCCACGCCCGACAAGCTGACCCAGCGCGAGATCGCGATGTCGCAGTCGCGCACCGCCTCGGGCGCGACCTCCGGCCAGGCCGAACCGCCATCGCCGCCGACCAGCACCCCGCCGGTGAGCTTCGACGCCGCGCGGGTGATGCCTGACAAGGTGCCGCACGCCAGCCCGGCCGTGCGCCTGTTTGCCCGCGAGCTGGGCGTGGACCTGCGCCAGGTCACCGGCAGCGCCCGCCATGGGCGCATCACCAGGGAAGACGTGCAGGGATTCGTCAAGCAGGCCCTGGCCGGTGGCGGCGCGAGCGCCGCCGGGGGTGGCAACGGCCTGAGCCCCGGATCAGGTCCCGGGCAGGCGCTGCTGCCGTGGCCGAAGGTGGACTTCAGCAAGTTCGGCCAGACCGAGGTCAAGCCGCTCAGCCGCATCCAGAAGATCTCCGGCGCCAACCTGGCCCGCAACTGGGCCATGATCCCGCACGTCACCCAGTTCGATGCGGCCGACATCACCGAGCTGGAAGACCTGCGCGTGGCGCTCAACCAGGAAGCGGAAAAGTCCAGGTCCGGCGTCAAGCTGACCCTGCTCGCCTTCCTGATCAAGGCCAGCGCCGCGCTGCTGAAGAAGTACCCGACCTTCAATGCCTCGGTGGATGCCTCCGGCGAGAACCTCACCCTGAAGCAGTACTTCCACATCGGCTTTGCCGCCGACACCCCCAATGGGCTGGTCGTGCCGGTGATCCGTGACGTGGACCGCAAGGGCATCAACGAGATCGCCGCCGAGACCGGCGAGCTGGCCGGCAAGGCCCGCGAGGGCAAGCTCGGCCCGGCGCAGATGAGTGGCGGCTGCTTCTCGATCTCCTCGCTGGGCGGCATCGGCGGCACCGCATTCACGCCGATCATCAACGCGCCGGAAGTGGCGATCCTGGGCGTGTCCAGGTCGTCGATCCAGCCGGTGTGGGACGGCAAGGCCTTCCAGCCGCGCCTGATGCTGCCGCTGTCGCTGAGCTACGACCATCGGGTCATCGACGGCGCGCTTGCCGCGCGCTTCACCGCCGATCTGGCCAGGGTCCTGGGCGACATGCGCCGGGTCCTGCTGTAAGGCCAGCGACGATGGGGCCTTGCGCGGCGATGCTGCGCAGCCGGGGTGAGCGCACGACCATGGAGGGTCGGGCCGTCTCTCCGGGGCCGCTGAACACACGCCAGGGATGGCATCCGCCCAATTCCTACGAGGCTGCGCATGGCAAACACCATTGAAGTGAAGGTTCCGGACATCGGCGATTTCTCCGACGTGCCGGTGATCGAGGTGCTGGTCTCCGTTGGCGACACCGTCGCCAAGGAACAGGGCCTGATCACCCTGGAATCGGACAAGGCCACCCTGGAAGTGCCGTCTCCGGCTGCCGGTGTGGTCAAGGAGGTCAAGGTCAAGGTTGGCGACACGCTCAGCCAGGGCGATCTGGTGGTCGTGCTCGAAGGTGAGGACCAAGCGGCTGCACCAGCAGCGGCCAAGCCCGCCGCGCCGGCCAAAGCCGCGCCCGAAACCCCCAAGCCCGAAACCCCCAAGCCTGAAGCCAGCAAGCCTGAAGCCAGCAAGCCTGAAGCCAGCAAGCCTGAAGCCAGCAAGCCTGAAGCCAGCAAGCCCGCTACCGGCGGCCCGATCGAAGTGCGGGTGCCCGACATCGGCGATTTCTCCGACGTGCCGGTGATCGAGGTGCTGGTCTCCGTCGGCGACACCGTCGCCAAGGAACAGGGTCTGATCACCCTGGAATCGGACAAGGCCACCCTGGAAGTGCCGTCTCCGGCCGCCGGTGTGGTCAAGGTGGTCAAGGTCAAGGTCGGTGACCCGCTCAGCCAGGGCGACCTGGTCGCGATCCTGGAAGGCGAGGGCGGCGATGTTGCCGCCGCGCCGGCGGCCGCCGAAGCGGCGCGCGCCGCGCCGCCGGTGACCCCTTCCCCCGCCCGGCCCGATGCCATCGCAGCACCCAGGGCCGCCGCCGGCACCGGCAGCAAAGCCGACATCCAATGCCGCCTGGTGGTGCTCGGCTCCGGCCCCGGCGGCTACACCGCCGCCTTCCGCGCCGCCGACCTGGGCCTGGACACGGTCCTGATCGAGCGTTACCCCGCCCTGGGCGGGGTCTGCCTCAACGTCGGCTGCATCCCGTCCAAGGCGCTGCTGCACTCGGCCAATGTCATCGACGTGGCGGCCCACGCGAGCGAATGCGGAGTCGAATTCGCCGCGCCCAGGATCAACCTGGACAAGCTGCGCGAGTACAAGGACAAGGTGGTCGGCAAGCTCACCGGCGGCTTGGCCGCCATGGCCAGGCAGCGCAAGGTGCAGGTGGTGCAGGGCACCGGCGTGTTCGTCTCGCCCAACGAGATCCAGATCACCGGCGAGGACGGCAAGCCCCAGCTGCTGCGCTTCGAGCAGTGCATCATCGCCGCCGGCTCGCAGGCGGTGAAGCTGCCCAACTTCCCCTGGGACGATGCGCGGGTGATGGATTCCACCGACGCGCTGGAACTGGCCGAGGTGCCGAAAAAACTCCTGGTCGTCGGCGGCGGCATCATCGGCCTGGAAATGGCCACCGTGTACGGCGCCCTGGGCAGTCAGGTGACGGTGGCGGAGTTCATGGACCAGCTGATGCCCGGCGCCGACAAGGACCTGGTCAAGCCGCTGGCCGACCGTCTGAACAAGCAAGGCGTCAGCGTCCACCTCAAGACCCGGGCGGCCGGGGTCAAGGCCGAGAAGAAGGGCATCACCGTCACCTTCGAATCGGCCACCGAGGGCGAAAAGCCGGCGCTGGAATCGGGCACCTGGGATCGGGTGCTGGTCGCGGTGGGCCGCACGCCCAATGGCAACAAGATCGGTGCCGACAAGGCCGGCGTGCAGGTGACCGAGCGCGGCTTCATTCCGGTCGACCCGCAGATGCGCACCAATGTGCCGCACATCTTTGCCATCGGCGACATCGTCGGCAACCCGATGCTGGCCCACAAGGCCAGCCACGAAGGCAAACTCGCCGCCGAAGTCGCCGCGGGGGAAAAGAAGGAATGGGTCGCCCGGGTGATCCCCTCGGTCGCCTACACCAACCCGGAAATCGCCTGGGTTGGCGTCACCGAAACCGAGGCCAGGGCCAAGGGACTCAAGGTCGGCGTGGCGAAATTCCCGTGGGCCGCCAGCGGCCGCGCCCTCGGCATCGGCCGCACCGAAGGTTTCACCAAGCTGATCTTCGATGAAGCCACCCACCGCATCGTCGGCGGCGCCATCGTCGGCGTGCATGCCGGAGACCTGCTGGCCGAGATCGGCCTGGCCATCGAAATGGGCGCAGAAGCCGAAGACATCGGCCACACCATCCACGCCCACCCGACCCTGAGCGAGTCGGTCGGCATGGCCGCCGAGGTCTACGACGGCACGATCACCGACCTGTACATCCCGAAGAAAAAGTAAGCAACGCCGCCGCTTTCGGCCCCGCAAGCAGCACGTAGGGCGGGTCTCGACCCGCCGCTCCGGTTGCAGCCGCCAAGCGAAAGGGCCGCGATCTGCATCGCGGCCCTTGCTCGTCCCTGTGGTGGTGCGTGTCTTCAGAACGCGAAGGTCAAACCGGCCACCGGTCCCTTGAATTCCAGTTCCAGACCGGCACGGCCTGTCACATCGCCGGAAGAGTAGTTCTCGTTGTAATCGATGTCGAACCAGTCATAGCCTGCATAGACCCCGAAGTTGGGCGTGAACTTGTATTCCACGGCCGCATTGGCGCGCTTGATCTTGCCGGTGTAGTCGAAGTTGCCCCACTCGGCGTCCAGATACTGGCCCTGCACATTGATCATCCAGTGCTCACCGGGAATGGCGGTGAAGCGCAGACCCACCACCGGCGCGATGCCGTCTTCCTCTACCGACTCGCGGAAACTGCCAAGCTCGCCGGCATCTCCGCTCACGGTCGCGTCGATCTTGGCCCACTCCGCGCCCAGCTCCAGTCCCAGCGATACGTTTTCGGTTTCGATCACGGCGAAATCATAGATCAGGCTTGCCAGCTGGAACTTGGTCTCCAGTTTGACCGAGCTGTCCGCCGGCACCGAATAGCCGCCGAAGGAAACGTCCTGTCCAATGGTCTGGGTGTTGTCCTTGTCGTAGCTGAAGTAATCGAAGATCAGCCGGTTGCGATCGCTGATTTTCCAGACGCCATCCACGCGCGGCGAGACTTCGGAGCTTCCGAAATCGAAATCCTCACTGCCACTGAAGCTCTGGTCCACGGTATTGGCGCTGCCTTTCAGGGTTGCATCGCCGTCGGCGCTCATCGCGCCGATGCGCAGGGTGAAGGCGCTGTCGCCTTGGGCCTGCGCAGCGGCCGGGGCGGCAAAGGCGGCCAGCGCCGCAGTGGTCAGGCCAGCCAAGGTCAGGGAAGAAAGGGCTTTCATCAAAATTGCTCCTGCAAAAATAGGTCACCGGCGGGCGCCAGCGAGGGCACAAGCTGCACCGGCTCTCGTGCAGGATCGGTGAAGAATTGGAAGTTGAAGATTCAAATATGGAACGCGGACAAGGCACCTTTCGAGGTGGGTCTTGTGCGCCGGCGGCATCGTGTGCCGGCGGCGCAGCTGGCGCACGCTGCGGCGATGGGCGCGCGCTGCCTGCGCAGGCCAGCGATCCCGTTGGCGAGGGCACGCGATGCGCCTGCCCGGCAGCGAACGAGGGCCACAAACAAGAGAAGCCCCGGCACTGACCGGGGCTTCGAAGGTCCGCGCGGCGCATCGACGAGGAAGTGGGCGCGGGCCTTGTGGTCATCGACCGCACCCTGCCGGGAAAGTTCCTGTGCCCCTGGACAGGAGAAGGTACCCGGGTAACCGATTCCACACCGATTGCGCCGCACGCCCTGCGAATCGGCGCCTTTTACAGGGCAAATCAGGCATCTGCCGGTTGTGGCTAAATTCACCGCACTGCTATACTTCGTTGGCTTGACGGGCCCACCCGCACGCCCGTCCCCGCAACCCTGCAAGGCCATCGCAACGTGCTGAACTCCGTACATACGGGTCGGCAACTGGCGCAGCGGGCGACAGCCTGGCAGGCTGCCGCCTCGGTGCTGGTCGCGCTGGCTTGGCTGGCAACCTCGCCGATCCATGCCCTGGGGGCACTGGTCGGCGGCCTGGGCATCACCGCTGGCTCCTGGGCCGCCGCGAAAGTGGCGCTGGGCGGCGGAGTCGCCCCGGCCGGTGCCGCGTTCGCGCGGTTGATGATGGGCGTGGCGATCAAGTGGGTGGTCGTGGTGTTGGTGCTGGTGGCTGCGCTGGCCGGGTTCGGACTTCCGGGCCTGGCGGTGGTCACCGGGGTTCTGGGAGCCACGCTGGGTATGGTGCTGGCCAATGTGATTCGACGGAAAGGTGCTGTTTCGTGAGTGAATCCAACAGTTCGGGCGGTCTGACCGAGTACATCAACCATCACCTGACGCACAACAGCGTGCAGCTGGTGGGCGATGGCGCGCTGGGTCGTTTCAATCTCGACAGCTGGCTCATCGCACTGGGGCTGGGCCTGGCCTTCGTGGCGTGGTTCTCGTTCTTCGCCCGCCGGGCCACGGCCGGGGTGCCCAGCAAGGGCCAGGCCTTCGTCGAGCTGGTGATGGAATTCGTCGATGGTCAGGTCAAGGACACCTTCCACGGCGACCGCCGTTCGGTGACCCCGCTGGCGCTGACCATCTTCATGTGGGTGGTCTTCATGAACGCCATGGACCTGCTGCCACTGGATCTGCCGGGCTGGCTGATCAAGACCTTCGCCGGTGAGGAGGCCATGCACCACACCTATGCGCGTCTGGTGCCGACCGCAGATCTGATGACCCCTGCGGCGCTGTCGGTCACCGTGTTCTTCATCCTGCTGGGCCATGCGATCTCGGCCAAGGGGGGATGGGGTTTCGGCAAGGAGCTGCTGAGCGCACCGTTCCACGCGCACGGCCCACTGGCCATCGTGCTGGCGCCTGTCAATCTTGTCATGAACATCATCGAGTGGCTGGTGAGGCCGATCTCGCTGGCGATGCGGTTGTTCGGCAACATGTACGGCGGCGAGCTGGTCTTCATGCTGATCGCCGGCCTGATGACCAGCTGGGTGACCCTGGTGCCCGGCGTCATCGCCAATGCCGCCTGGGGCATCTTCCACATCCTGATCATCCTGCTGCAGGCCTTCATCTTCATGATCCTCACCGTGGTCTACATCGCCGGTGCGCGTGAGAGTCACTGAATTCGCATTGCCCGTTTTTTTGCTTCACCCCTTCGTTCCAACCAACCAATCGCTGGAGAGATTTCAATGGAATTCATCGCACACGTGCAGGGCCTGACCGCCATCGCCATCGGCCTCATCATCGGCCTGGGCGCCCTGGGTGCCTGCCTGGGCATCGCCATCATGGGTTCCAAGTTTCTGGAATCTGCCGCCCGCCAGCCGGAATTGATCCCGGTGCTGCAGGGTCGCATGTTCCTGCTGGCCGGCCTGATCGACGCGGCCTTCATTATCGGTCTGGCCATCGCGCTGTTCTTCGGCATCGCCAACCCGCTGCTGTCGGCCCTGCAGTCGGCAGGCTAAGCCGTCGCGCGCGGACCGCCCCAGAGGCGGGCCGCGATGCACTGCCCGCCATGCACCCACGCATGGCGGGACGAAACGAAACCCGTTGAGGACACGTCATGAACATCAACATGACCTTCTTCGGCCAGATGCTCTCCTTCGTGATCCTGATCGTGTTCACGATGAAGTTCATCTGGCCGCCGCTGAACGCGGCGCTTGAAGAACGGCAGAAGAAGATCGCCGAAGGCCTGGCTGCTGCCGACCGCAGCCAGCGCGACCTGGCCCAGGCGCAGGAGAAGGCCAACGAGGCCCTCAAGGACGCGCGCGTCAAGGCCAACGAGATCATCGACCAGGCCCATGCCCGCGCCAACCAGATCGTGGAGGCAGCCCGCAACGAAGCCGTCGCCGAAGCGAACCGGCAGAAGGACCTGGCCCAGGAAGAGATCGCCGCCGCCGCCAACCGTGCCCGCGAGGAGCTGCGCAAGCAGGTGTCCGCGCTGGCGGTGAGTGGTGCCGAGAAGCTGCTGCACCGCGAGATCGATCCGGCCGCCCACAGGGCGCTGCTGGACGAGCTGGCGGCGCAGATCTGAATCGGATGATCCACCCATGAGCCAGTCCATCACGCTTGCCCGCCCCTACGCCCGTGCCGCGTTCGGTGCGGCCAGCGACGAACAGCAGCTGCCGGCGTGGTCGCAGGCCCTGGGCTTTTCCGCCCAGGTCGCTGCCGATCCAAGGGTTGCCGCGCTGCTGCTGAACCCGCAGCTGAGCCGCGAGCAGGCGGTGATGCTGTTGTCGCCCGAAGGCGCCGGCCAAGCATATGTGCGCTTCCTCGGCGTACTGGCCGATGCGCGTCGCCTGACCCTGTTGCCGGAGATCGCCGCGCTGTTCGAACAACTGCGCGCCGAGGCCGAGCGCGTCGTGCTGGCCACGGTCACCTCGGCCGCGGAGCTGCCGGAAGGCGAGCTGGACACGATCAAGGCAGCACTGGCCAGGCGGTTCGGCCGTGACGTGCAGGTCAGCACGGCGGTAGATGCCTCGCTGATCGGCGGCGCGATCATCAACGCCGGCGATGTGGTCATCGACGGTTCGCTCAAGGGCAAGCTGGCGCGTCTGCAGGCGGCGCTGGCGAACTGACCGGAATACGTAGGGCGGGTCTTGACCCGCCGAATGGGGTCTCGACCCGCCGAATGGGGTCTCGACCCACCGAATGGCAGGTCAAGACCCGCCGGATGACGGGTCAAGACTCCGAATGACGGGTCAAGGCCCGCCGAACGATCACGATGGCGGGTCAAGACCCGCCCTACAGGAAAACCATCATGGCCACCACGCTCAACCCCTCTGAAATCAGCGACCTCATCAAGACCCGCATCGAGCAGGTCAAGCTGGCCGCCGAAGCGCGCAACGAAGGTACGGTCACCAGTGTGGCCGACGGCATCGTGCGCATCTTCGGCCTGGCCGACGTGATGCAGGGCGAAATGATCGAGCTGCCGGGCAACACCTTCGCCCTGGCCCTGAACCTGGAGCGCGACTCGGTCGGCGCCGTGGTCCTGGGCGATTACGAGGACCTGCGCGAGGGCGACGTGGCCAAGACCACCGGCCGCATCCTGGAAGTGCCGGTGGGTCCGGAATTGCTTGGCCGGGTGGTCAATGCGCTGGGCGAGCCGATCGATGGCAAGGGCCCGATCAGTACCGCGCAGACCGCGCCGGTGGAGCGCGTGGCACCGGGCGTGATCTGGCGCAAGTCGGTCGACGAGCCGGTGCAGACCGGCTACAAGTCGGTCGACGCGATGATCCCGATCGGCCGCGGCCAGCGCGAGCTGATCATCGGCGACCGCCAGACCGGCAAGACCGCGCTGGCCATCGACGCGGTGATCAACCAGAAGGATTCGGGGATCAAGTGCGTGTATGTGGCCATCGGCCAGAAGGCCTCGACGGTGGCCAACATCGTGCGCAAGCTGGAAGAGAACGGCGCCCTGGCCCACACCATCGTGGTGGCCGCCACCGCGTCCGAGTCGGCCGCGATGCAGTACATCAGCGCCTATTCGGGCTGCACCATGGGCGAGTACTTCCTGGACCGCGGCCAGGACGCGCTGATCGTGTACGACGACCTGTCCAAGCAGGCCGTGGCCTATCGCCAGATCTCGCTGCTGCTCAAGCGTCCGCCCGGCCGCGAAGCCTACCCGGGCGACGTGTTCTACCTGCACTCGCGCCTGCTGGAGCGCGCCTGCCGGGTGTCCGAGGACTACGTGCAGAAGTTCACCGAGGGCAAGGTCACCGGCAAGACTGGTTCGCTGACCGCGCTGCCGATCATCGAAACCCAGGCCGGCGACGTCTCCGCGTTCGTGCCGACCAACGTGATCTCGATCACCGACGGCCAGATCTTCCTGGAAACCGACCTGTTCAACGCCGGCATCCGCCCGGCCGTGAACGCCGGCATCTCGGTGTCGCGCGTCGGTGGCGCCGCCCAGACCAAGATCATCAAGAAGCTCTCCGGCGGCATCCGCATCTCGCTGGCCCAGTACCGTGAGCTGGCCGCGTTCGCGCAGTTCGCCTCGGACCTGGACGAAGCCACCCGCAGGCAGCTCGAGCGCGGCCAGCGCGTGACCGAGCTGATGAAGCAGAAGCAGTACGCGCCGATGGGCATCTGCCTGCAGGCGCTGAGCATCTATGCGGTCAACGAGGGCTACCTGGACGAGGTGCCGGTCAACAAGCTGCTGTCCTTCGAAGAAGGCCTGCATGCGCACTTCGAGAACACCGCCGGCGAGCTGGTGGCCAGGGTCAACGACAGCGGCGACTGGAACGGCGAGATCGAAGCGGCCTTCAAGAAGGGCATCGAAGAGTTCAAGCAGACCGGCAGCTGGTAGAGGCGTAGGGCGGGTTTCAACCCGCCGTTGGTAAAGGCGGGGCGGGTCTCGACCCGCCTTCGGTATACATCGCAATGGCGGGTCCAGACCCGCCCTACCGAGAAAAAAAATGGCAGGCGGCAGAGAAATCAAAAACAAGATCAAGAGCGTGCAGAACACCCGCAAGGTGACCCGCGCGCTGGAGATGGTGTCGGCCGCCAAGATCCGCCGTGCGCAGGAGCGCATGAAGGTCTCGCGCCCCTACGCCCGCGCCATGCGCCAGTTGATCGGCCACCTGGCCCAGGCCAACACCGACTTCCAGCATCCCTACCTGGTCGAGCGCGAGAAGGTCGAGCGGGTCGGCTATGTGGTGATCTCTTCCGACCGCGGCCTGGCCGGCGGCCTGAACAACAACCTGTTCCGCAAGACCCTGGGCGAGATGCGCAAGTGGCAGGAGCAGGGTGCACAGATCGACGTGGTCACCATCGGCCAGAAGGCCTCGGTGTTCTTCCGCCGGCTCAAGGTCGACATGATCGGCAGCGTCAGCCACCTGGGCGATGCGCCGCATGTCGAGCAGCTGATCGGCGTGGTCAAGGTGATGCTGGACGCCTACGAGTCGGGCAAGGTCGACCGGGTGTTTCTGGTCTACAACCAGTTCGTCAACACGATGTCGCAGAAGGCCGCCTTCGACCAGCTGCTGCCGTTGCCAAAAGCCGACGAAAGCGTCGCCCAGCACGACTGGGACTACATCTACGAGCCTGACGCCAGGACCGTGCTCGAGCACGTGCTGGCGCGCTACATCGAGTCGCTGGTCTACCAGGCCGTGCTCGAGAACGTTGCATCCGAGCACGCCGCGCGCATGGTTGCCATGAAGGCGGCCAGCGACAACGCAAGCAAGCTGATCGGCACCTTGCAGTTGTCCTACAACAAGGCGCGCCAGGCGGCGATCACCCAGGAAATTTCCGAAATCGTCGGCGGCGCGGCAGCAGTCTGAGACATCCCGTAGGAGCGGCCGATGGCCGCGACCTGCAATCGCGCCCAAGCGGCGCTCCTACAACGCGATATTGAGAGTTCAGAGGACATCAACATGAGTCAGGGCAAGATCGTTCAGATCATCGGCGCCGTCGTCGACGTCGAATTCCCGCGCGGTGAGGTACCGAAGGTGTACGACGCGCTCAAGGTCGACAACACCGAAATCACCCTGGAAGTGCAGCAGCAGCTGGGCGATGGCATCGTCCGCACCATTGCGCTGGGCTCCACCGACGGGCTCAAGCGCAACCTGGTGGCCACCAACACCGGCAAGGCGATCTCCGTGCCGGTCGGCAAGGCCACGCTGGGCCGGATCATGGACGTGCTCGGCCGCCCGATCGACGAGGCCGGTCCGGTCGAAGGCACCGATACCTGGGAAATCCACCGCGCCGCGCCCTCCTACGAAGACCAGTCGTCTTCGACCGAGCTGCTGGAAACCGGCATCAAGGTGATCGACCTGATGTGCCCGTTCGCCAAGGGCGGCAAGGTCGGCCTGTTCGGCGGCGCCGGGGTCGGCAAGACCGTCAACATGATGGAACTGATCAACAACATCGCCAAGGCGCACGAAGGCCTGTCGGTGTTTGCCGGCGTGGGCGAGCGCACCCGCGAGGGCAACGACTTCTACCACGAGATGAAGGACTCCAACGTCCTGGACAAGGTCGCGATGGTCTACGGCCAGATGAACGAGCCGCCGGGCAACCGCCTGCGCGTGGCGTTGACCGGCCTGACCATGGCCGAGTACTTCCGCGACGAGAAGGACGAGAGCGGCAAGGGCCGCGACGTGCTGTTCTTCGTCGACAACATCTACCGCTACACCCTGGCCGGCACCGAAGTGTCGGCGCTGCTGGGCCGGATGCCCTCGGCGGTGGGTTACCAGCCCACGCTGGCCGAGGAGATGGGCGTGCTGCAGGAGCGCATCACCTCGACCAAGACCGGTTCGATCACCTCGATTCAGGCCGTGTACGTGCCCGCCGACGACCTGACCGACCCCTCGCCGGCGACCACCTTCGCCCACCTGGACTCCACGGTGACCCTGAGCCGCAGCATCGCCTCGCTGGGCATCTACCCGGCGGTCGATCCGCTGGATTCCACCAGCCGCCAGCTGGATCCGCTGGTGATCGGCAACGAGCACTACGACACCGCGCGCCGGGTGCAGGCCACGCTGCAGAAATACAAGGAACTGAAGGACATCATCGCGATCCTGGGCATGGACGAGCTGTCCGAAGAGGACAAGCAGGCCGTCTCGCGCGCGCGCAAGATCGAGCGCTTCTTCAGCCAGCCCTTCCACGTGGCCGAAGTGTTCACCGGCGCCCCGGGCAAGTACGTGTCGCTGAAGGACACCATCCGTGGCTTCAAGGGCATCCTGGACGGTGAGTTCGACCACCTGCCCGAGCAGGCCTTCTACATGGTCGGCAGCATCGAGGAGGCCGTGGAAAAGGCCAAGACACTGGCCGCCAAGGCGTAAGTTGTAGGGCGGGTCTCGACCCGCCGCTGCATCATCAATCGGCGGGTCAAGACCCGCCCTACGTCACCAATCGGCGGGGCTTGACCTGCCATTGCGTTACCAATCGGCGGGTCAAGACCCGCCCTACGTGGGAATGAGTCGACCATGGCAAGCACCATCCGTTGCGACATCGTCAGTGCCGAGCAGGAGATCTACCACGGTGAGGCGACCCTGGTGGTGGCCACCGGCGAGCTGGGCGAGCTGGGCATCGCGCCCAGGCATGCGCCACTGATCACCCGGCTCAAGGCCGGCAAGGTCGTGGTGACCACGCCCTCGGGCGAGCAGCTGGACTTCGCCATCTCCGGCGGCATCCTGGAAGTGCAGCCGCAGGTGGTGACCGTGCTGACCGACACCGCGATTCGCGCGCAGGACATCGACGAGGCCGCGGTCAAGGCCGCCAAGGAAGAGGCCGAGCGTGTCATTGCCAACCGCGGCGAGACCGAGGACCTGGAGGCGGCCCAGCGCAAGCTGATGGAAGCCATCGTCCAGCTGCAGGCGCTGGAGCGCCTGCGCAGGACGCTCAAGCACTGAGGGCCGCGCCCGGCGGTGCCTGGCCGCCAAGCGGGAACACGACGACGCCGGCGTCGTTCGCTTGGGAAGCGACTGCAAGCGGGCATCTTCCCGCGTCCGGCTTTGCCCCCTCTCCCCCACGTGTGGGGGAGAGGGGGCAACAAGCCTCGTTAACGGCTCGACCGGGTCACCGGTAGATCACGTAGCGCCCGGCCAGGAAGGTCAATACCGCCAGCCCGCCTTCGACCAGCGGCTTGGCCAGCCAGGCCAGGCGCAGGCCCAGGTGATGCTCGACCAGCACGATCAGCCAGGTGCTGAGCAGGGTCGCGGGGAGCCAGACCGCAAGGAATTTCCAGAACCGCGGCCAGCCCAGCCTCGCGCCGTCCTCGCGCGAGGCGAAGGTATAACGGCCGTTGAGCCAGAACCCCAGCATCGCCCCGGCCACCCGGCCGCACAGGTTGGCCGGCACCGCGTCCACGCCCAGCGCGCTCAAGGCCACGAACACGCTCCAGTCCAGCAGCAGCTGCAGGCCGCCGACGATGACGAAGGCACGGCTTTGGCGGATCAGGGACATGGGCGCTGCGGCGATGGCATGCGCGCCATGCTACCGGGCGTGGCGTCGGCATGATGGTTGGATGCGTGCGGTGCTCTAAACTTCCGCGGTCCTCATGCCGCCGGTTCCCCGCCATGTCCCTGCCCCTGCACGTGATCATCCTTGCCGCCGGCGAAGGCAAGCGGATGAAGTCCGCGCGGCCCAAGGTGCTTCAGCCGATCGCCGGGCGGCCGATGCTGGCGCACGTGCTCCAGGCCGCGCGCGCCCTGGGTCCGGCTGCCATCCACGTGGTCTACGGCCATGGCGGCCAGCAGGTGCGCGAGGCCTTTGCCGACCAGCCCGACCTGATCTGGGCCGAGCAGGCCCAGCGCCTGGGCACCGGCCACGCGGTCCAGCAGGCGATGGAGAACATCCCCGATGCGGCCACCGTGCTGGTGTTGTACGGCGACGTGCCGCTGATCCGTCCGCAGACCTTGCTGCGGCTGCTGCATGCGCCCGGCCGCCTGGCCGTGCTGGTCGCCGAGCCCGACGATCCGAGCGGCTACGGCCGGGTGCTGCGCGATGCGGCCGGCAAGGTCGGCGCCATCGTCGAGCACAAGGACGCCGACGATGAGCAGCGCCACATCCACACCATCAACACCGGCATCATCACCGCCGAGTCGACCGCGCTGCGTCGCTGGCTGGCGCAGCTGTCCAGCGACAACGTGCAGGGCGAGTACTACCTGACCGACATCTTCGCCATGGCCGCGGCCGAATTCAGCCCGGCCGAGATGGTGCTGGTCGCCGATCCACTGGAGGCCGAGGGCGCCAACGATCCGTGGCAGCTGGCCCAGCTGGAGCGCACCTGGCAACTGCGCCAGGCCAGGGCGCTGTGCGCGGCCGGTGCGCGTTTGATCGACCCGGCGCGGGTGGACCAGCGCGGCAGCGTGCGCGTGGGCCAGGACGTGCAGATCGATGTCGACGTCGTGCTTGAAGGTCAGGTCGAACTGGGCGACGGGGTGCAGATCGGCCCGTTCGTGCGCCTGAAGGACGTCAAGCTCGGTCCCGGAACCGAGGTACGCGCCCATTGCGACCTGGAAGGCGTGGTCACCGAGGGCGCGGTGCAGATCGGCCCGTTCGCGCGCCTGCGCCCGGGTACGGTGCTGGCCGACGGCGTGCACATTGGCAATTTCGTGGAGACCAAGAACGCGGTGCTGGGCGTGGGCACCAAGGCCAATCACCTGAGCTATCTGGGCGATGCGGTGATCGGCAGCCGCACCAACATCGGCGCCGGCACCATCACCTGCAACTACGACGGGGTGAACAAGTTCACCACCACCATTGGCGACAACGTGTTCGTCGGCAGCAATGCATCGCTGGTGGCGCCGGTGACCATCGGCGATGGCGCCACCCTGGGGGCCGGTTCGGTGATCACCCGCAATGCGCCGGCCGGCGAGTTGACCCTGGCGCGGGCGCGTCAGGTCACACTGGAAGACTGGCAGCGGCCTTCGAAGGCAGGCGTCAAGCGCGAGAAGTGACCGCGCTTTTGCTGTTGCCCGTGCGCATCTGACCTGTCCTCCACGGGTTGCTCGCTTCAGCTCCCCGGCAGGTGCAGGGTCACGCACAGGCCGCCGCCTTCGCGGTTGTGCAGGGCGATGCGGCCATCGTGGGCCTCGATGATCTCGCGGGTCAGTGCCAGGCCCAGGCCGGTGCCGTTGCGCTTGGTCGAATAGAACGGCACCAGCGCGTTCTGCAGCACCGCCTGGTTCATGCCGGCGCCGCGGTCGAGCACCTCGATGCGCACCTGGCCGTGCAGGGGCAGCACCCTGACCGTCACCTGCGCCGGGTCGCCGCCGGATTCGTGCGCGTTCTTGACCAGGTTCAGCAGCGCCTGGCCGAACTGCGCCGGGTCGATGCGGCTGTGCGTGTCCTGGGCCTGGCCTTCGATGGTGAAGCCGATCTGCTGCTGCAGCCCGCGCAGGAACCCGGCCCACTCGACGGCCTGCTTCTGCGGCTGCGGCAGCTTGGCAAAGCGCGCATAGCCGCGGATGAACTCCTCCAGGTGGCGTGCGCGTTCCTCGATGGTGGCAAACACGTGCTCGAGCGGGTCGTGGCGCCCGCGCCGGACCAGTTCGCCGCCGGAATGGGCCAGTGAGGCGATCGGCGCCAGCGCGTTGTTGAGCTCGTGGCTGATCACCCGGATGACCTTCTTCCAGGTCTGCACTTCCTGGCGGCGCAGCTCGCTGGTCAGTCGCCACAGCTGCAGCAGCTCCTGTGGGCGGCCGTTGAGCTGGAAGCGCCGCCGCGCCAGGTGGTAGATCTGTTCCTCGCCACCTTCCTCGCCGGAGGGCACGGCGAACAGGCTGTCGCCACCGCGCTCCAGCGCCTCCACCAGCTCGGGCTGGGCCTGCTGCAGCAGCGATTCCAAGCGCTGGCCGTCCATGCGCTTGCCGCCGTGGAGCAAGGCACGTGCGGCCAGGTTGGCGAACACCACGCGCAGGCCGCCATCGCCGCCGGGCGCCAGCAGCAGCATCGCCACCGGCGAGTGCTGGACCATGCTGTCCAGCAGCAGTTCGCGCTGGGCCAGGCCCTGGCGCTGGTCGCGCAGCACCTGGCCCAGCTGTTCGTGGGAGACCACCAGATCGTGCAATTCGTCGTTGCCGTCCCAGTGCACGCCGAAGTTGAACTCGCCGTCGCGATAGCTGTTGACCGCCCCGGACAGGGCACGGAACAGCGAGTTCAACGGCGCCACCGCCTGGCGCAGCACCCACACCGCCAGCGGCAGCAGGATCAGCGCGGCGATCACCCCGGACAGCCAGACATCGTCCAGCCAGGCCTGCAGCGCCAGCGGCAGGGCGATGGCGACCACACCCAGCGGCACCAGCCACAGCAGCAGCCGCCCGGCGAGCGAGCGCTTCAACGCGGCGGGCCGTGGGCGTTCATGCCGCAGATGCCGACGGGGCCGCCGTCCGCATGCTTTGCTTCCTCTCCTCCGCCCGTGGGGGCGACGGGGGCGAAATGCCTTGCTCCCTCTCCTCCGCCCGTGGGGCGACGAGGGCGAAATGCCTTGCTCCCTCTCCTCCCGCTTGCGGGGGAGAGGGCCGGGGTGAGGGGGGCGAGCGAAGCGAGCGCGGCAAGCCACCAAGCCCCGGCCTGCGCGGAAGGGCCGGGGACCGCAAATGCCTCAAACGGCAATGCGCCGGCGGGTTCATGACGACTTGATTCCGTGCCGATCCATGCGCCGGTACAGCGCCTGGCGGCTCAGGCCCAGCTCGGCCGCGGCCTGGGCGATGACGCCGCCGGCGCGGGCCAGGGCCGCTTCGATCTGCGCCCGGTCCGGCTCCTGCACCGGCGCGTGCATGCGCAAGGCAGGCGCGTTGGCCGGCAACTGCAGGTCGGCGGCCTCGATGTGCGCCCCGCTGCCGAGCAGGCCGGCGCGCTGGATCACGTTGCGCAGCTCGCGCACGTTGCCCGGCCAGCCGTGGCGCAGCAGCGCGGCGCGCGCGCCTTCGGCGAGCGGCTTGTCGGCAAAGTGCGCGGCCAGCGGCAGGATGTCGCCCGGGCGTTCGGCCAGCGGCGGCACGGCCAGTTCGATCGCGTTGAGGCGGTAATAGAGGTCTTCACGGAAGCTGCCTTCGCGGATCATCGTGGCCAGGTCGGCATTGGTGGCGCTGATCACCCGCACCCGCACGCTGCGCTCGCGGTTGGAGCCCAGGCGCTCGAAGCGGCCGGTCTCCAGCACGCGCAGCAGCTTCATCTGCCCGGCCAGCGGCAGGTTGCCGATTTCGTCCAGGAACAGCGTGCCACCGTCGGCCGCCTCGAACTTGCCTTCGCGTGCCTTGTTGGCGCCGGTGTAGGCCCCGGCATCGGCGCCGAACAGTTCGGCCTCGATCAGCTCGCTGGGCAGCGCCCCGCAGTTGAGCGTGACGAACGCGCCGTGGCGCACCGAGGAATTGGCCTGCACGATCTGCGCGATCTTCTCCTTGCCGCTGCCGTTGGGCCCGGTGATCAGCACCGGCAGGTCGCTGCGCGCGACCTGGCAGGCCAGGGCCAGCACCCGTTCGCTGGCCGGGTCGTCGAACACCACCCCGCGCAGGTCGTACCTGGCCTCCAGCTGGCTGCGCTGCAGCCGGTCGCGCGCGCGCCGGCGATCCAGCTCCGCACGCGCTTCGGACAGCTCCAGCAGCGTGTTGACCGTGGCCAGCAGGCGGCGGTCATCCCACGGCTTGCCCAGGTAATCGGCCGCGCCGGCCTTGACCAGTTCCACCGCCGCTTCCAGGTGCGTCCAGGCGGTCAGCAGCACCACCGGCAGGTCCGGATGGCGCGCGCGGATCTGCGCAAACAGCGCCCGGCCTTCCTCGCCGCTGGTGGTATCGGCGGAGAAGTTCATGTCCTGGATCACCAGGTCGATGCCGCCGCGGTCCAGCATCGCCAATCCGGCCTCCGGGTCGGCCGCGTGCACGGTGTCGATCTCGTGCAGCGAGAACAGCACGTCCAGCGCTGTGGCGACAGCGGGGTTGTCGTCGATGATCAGCAGGGTGGGCATGGCAACGGGTGTGTGCCGGTTACTGGTGGATGGCCTTGGCGGTGGCGCCGCCCTGGGTGAGCAGCAGATGGCTGACTCGGTCGGCCGCGTCGAACACGAATTCCACGTGCCCCTGCATGCCGCGCAGGTGGAAGGTGGTCTCCGAATCGGGCACCAGCTCGGCCGCGGCGCCGCCTTCGGGCTGCAGCTTCAACACCGTGCCCTCGCGCCAGACCTTGAAGGCCAGGCCGTCGACGGTGAGATAGCGGCCCGCGTAGCCATCCAGGGTCTCCTGCGAGACCAGCACACCATCGGCCGCCTGCCAGGCCAGCGCGCAGGGCGCGGACGCGGCCAGCGACACGGCCAGGGCAAGCAACAGGCGTTTCGGATTGGCAAGCATGAGGGGAGACCTTCAGGATTCATGGAAGCGGTTGGAACAGCATAGCGGTCTGGCTGGGGCGTCATGCCGGCATCGGCGTGCCCGGGAGCGCCCACGCCGCTGGCGTGGGCGGGTGCCAAGCAGTCCCGTAGGGCGGGTCTTGACCCGCCATTGCTTTCCGATGATCCATATGGCGGGTCAAGACCCGCCCTACGGGACTCGCTCATCCGAAAGCCATGGCGGGTCAAGACCCGCCCTACGCGCCGCGCGTGGCGATGGCCGGTTCGATTGCCGCGGCGCGGCGGGCGGGCCAGAACACGGCGAACTGGCCCAGGGCCCATAGCAGGGCAGCGCCGATGGGCAGATAGCCAAGCGGAAGGCGGGGCAGGGCGTAGTGCGCCATCAGCAGCTGGTTGGTGCCATAGGCAAGGCCCATGCCCAGCACCAGCCCGGCGCTGACCAGCAGGAAATTCTCCAGCAGGAAGTCGCGCAGGATCTGCCCGCGCGTGGCGCCCAATGCGCGGCGCACGCCGATCTGGCGGGTGCGCTGGGCGATCCAGTAACCGGTCAGGCTGGCGATGCCGATGGCGGTGATCGTGGCGACCACCAGGTTGACCACCGCCAGCAGCCAGACGCTGGCGCGGCGGCTTTTGAAGCCAAGCGCGCGCAGGTCTTCGTAAGTTGCGACCGCCGGTTCGATGCCGCGCATGATGCGCTGTCCAAAACTGCGCTTGAGCACGTCGGGAATGGCTTGCTTCACCGACTCGCGTCGGTCTGGGTCGGTGCGCAGCACGTAGCTCAGGATCGGCGTGCCCGCATCGTGCGTGGGAACCAGCATCGAATACTCGGATTTTCCATCGTCCAACTCGCTCATCTGATAACGCAGCAGATGGCGCACGATGCCCACGACCCGATAGCCAGAGCTGTCGCCGTCTGGATCGGACAGCACGCTGCCCAGCGCGCCCCCGTCGGGAAACAGCCTGTCGGCCAGGGCGCGGGTCATGATCACCGGCATGGGCGGCGCGTTGTCCTTGTCGCCGCCGAAGATGTCCACGCCCTCTTCCGCCGTGAAATCTCGGCCCGCCTCCAGCTGCAGGCCCAGCGCCTGGATCAGATGGTCGCCTGCGAAGCCGCTGGCGATCAACGAAACACCTGTCGGCCCTTCCAGCGAAAACGCCAGGTTGAAGGTCTGCCGCATCGGCACGCCCAGCGACTGCGACACCACGCGAACGCCGGGGATGGACGCCAGGGCCATGCGAGCTGCGCGCACGTCGGTGGATTTCCAGTTGCCTTCGGTGCTCACGACCTGGTCGACCACCAGCACCTCATCGCGCACGATGCCGTCAGGCACCAGCATCGGCGCCAGGCGCTGGCCAAGCAGGAACAGGGTGTTGCCCAGGATCGCGCAGGTCAGCGCGACCTGGGCGATGAGCAGGATCGGCATCATGCGCTGGCGGCGCACGCTGGAGGCGATGTGCTTGATCGACATCCGGGTCTCCTTAAAGGGTCTTGACCTGCAGCGCAGGCTGCATGCGTGTGGCGCGCCAGGCGGGAACCAACCCGACCACGATGCCGGTGCACAGCGCCAGCAGCACCAGCACGGCGAACAGGCCGGGTTTGAACTGCGCCATCGACGCGTACTGCTGCGCCTGCTGGCGCACCAGCCACAGGCCGCCCAGGGTGAGTGGCAGCGCGAGCACGCCGCCGAGCAGGCCGGCGGCACTGGATTCGACCAGGCAGGCGATGAAGATGGCCCGGCGCGGCGCGCCCAGCACGCGCCGCACACCCAGTTCGGTCGAGCGACCCAGAAAACGCGCCGCCAGCAAGCCGGCGACGTTGACCAGGCACAGCGCCAGCAGACCCAATGCCAGCCATAGGTTCAGGCGCACGTCGGGCGGCACCACGCGGTTGGCTTCCAGCCAGTCCTGCACGCTGTACAGATCCGTGTGCGCCGGCCGCGGGAACGCACCGGCCGCATGGCGATCCTGCGCGTAATGCAGCAGGGCGGTGCGATAGTCCTGGACCTGGTGCGGGGTCTGCAGCTCGGCCCACAGCGCCAGCCAACGGCAGGCGTTCTGGTCGACGGAGTTGAACTGATAGCCGTCGGTGGCGCCCTGGTCACAGCTGCGCTCGCTGATCAGCGGGGTCTTGGCCTCCAGCACGGCCTGCGCAGGCACCAGCACTTCCTCGCCGACCGCGCTCCAGCCCGGGTTGCCGGGCTGCATGAAGTAGAAGCGCGGGCGTGGCTGCCAGGGGGCGAGGACGCCGATCACCTGGAACAGGTCCTGCCCCAGCCGCACCTGCCTGCCGACGGCATCCTCGGTGTCGAACAGGCGCAGGCTGGTCTTGCGGCCCAGCACGATCACGCGCGCGCGGCTGCGTTCTTCGCGCGGGGTCCAGAACCGGCCGTGCAGCAGCGGCGCGCCGAACATCGCGCCGAACGGTCCGATCGCCGCGATGCCGTTGACCGAGTCGGCCGTCTTGCGCCCGTCCGCGCTGGCGAGGTTGAAGAACGAGCTGACCACTGCTGTTTGCCTGATCTGGGGCCGTGCGGCGATCAACGCCTCCACATCGCGGGTTTTCCAAAGATATTCGGGATCTCCCGCGCTCGGGTCCGCCGTGCCTTTCGCCGCCTCGCGCGAATCCACCCAGCCCAGGTACAGCTGCTGGCTCAAGCCCGGCAGCGGATCGGCCGAGAGCATCGCCAGCAGGCTGAGCATGGTCATCACCGAGGCCAGGCCCAGGGCCAGGGTGAGAATCGACAGGACCATGGTGCGGGGGTGGCGGCGCAGGCCGCGCAGTCCGGTTTCGAGGGCGTAGTTCATCGGGTGTTCGTAGGGCGGGTCTCGACCCGCCATGGCTGTACCGTAGGGCGGGTCTCGACCCGCCTTGTGACTCATCCGAAAGCCATGGCGGGTCAAGACCCGCCCTACGCAGACCGCGTGGCGATCGCCGGTGGCACGTTCGCGGCGCGGCGCGCGGGCCACAGCACCGCGATCTGGCCCAGCGCCCACAGCAGCACCGCGCCCACCGGCAGATACACCAGCGGCAGGCGCGGCAGTTCGTACCGGCTCATCAGCAGCTGGTTGATGGCATAGGCCAGGCCCATGCCCAGCACGATCCCGGCGCTGACCAACAGGAAGTTCTCGGTCTGGAAGTAGCGCAGGATCTGGCCGCGCGTGGCCCCCAGGGCGCGGCGCACGCCGATCTGGCGGGTGCGCTGGGCCACCCAGAAACTGGCCAGACCGATGATGCCCAGCGCGGTCACCAGCAGCAGCGCCAGGCACAGGGTGATCAGCAGACCCATCATGTCGCGGTCGTTGCTGAAGTAGTCGCTGCGCCAGTCGTCGAAGGTCTTCTGGGCCATGACCAGGCGGTTGGGATCGACCCGGTTCAGCGCATCGACCGCATCGTGCAGGACCCGCCCGCGTTGGGCGGGGTCGCCGACGCGCAGGACGTAGAAGCCGCCGTTGGTGTAGTTCTGACGCAACGGCATCAGCATCGAATAGCTGGTGTCGCCGTCAAAGCTATTGGGACGACGCAGCCGTTGGACCACACCGACAATGGTCAGCGGGATGTTGGCCATGTACACCGGTTTGCCCACGGCCGACTGACCGGGGTACAGCTTCTGGGCCGCTTCGCGACTGACGATCAGCGCCATGGTGCGCAGCGGCACGTTGCTGTTGCCGTTCAACTGGGTTATCAGTTCGGACCAGTTGAGGTATTCATCGGGCTGGAAGTCGCGGCCGGCGATCACGTTGAGGCCCAGCGTGCGCACCGTACCTTCGTCACCGGTGTACATCGCCGCGCTCAGGGTCGGGATCTTCTGGTCGGGCATGATTGTCAGCGATGAATTATTGGACCCGCGCCGGAATGGCAGCTGGTTGACCATCGCCACGTTGGTCACACCCGGTACGGCGCGCAGGGCGGCCAGGTCTTCCTGGGTGATGACATCGGGATTGGTCTGCTTGCCCACGCCGCTCAGGGAAACGGTGACCAGCTCGTGCTCGGCGACGCCGCTGGTCTCCTGGAGATTTTCCCAGCGCTGGGACACGATGAACAGCGCGTTGCAGATGATCGCGCAGGCCAGCGCGATCTCCACGACGATCAGCGCCGCAGCGGTCTTGTGGCGTCGCAGGGTGGACAGGATCGGACGGATTTCCATGGGCAACTCCGTGAAGCTTTGAGCCCCTCGTCCTTGAGAGGCGTTGGGGTACGGGTTCGGCACCGAAGTGGTGGGTCGGATGGAGCAAGCCAGCTTTTGCTCCCTCCCTTTGGCCATCGGCCAAGGGGAGGGCTGGGGAGGGGTTGCTTCTGGCATGCCCTGGCCTGCACAGCCAAACGCACCCCCTCCCGACCTCCCCCTTCGCGCTGCGCGCGAAAGGGGAGGGGAATGTCACTGCGTTTTCAGTTGCACCGCCGGAGTGATCTGCATGGCCCGCCACGCCGGCAGCAGGCCGGCCAGCAGGCTGGCGCACACCGCCAGCATGAAGGTCAGCAACAGCATCGACCCGTCCAGCTGTGCCAGCGCGGCATAGCCGGTCGGGCGATGGCGGACCGTCCACAGCCCCAGCTCGGCCAGCCCCAGGCCCAACACTCCACCGGCCAGGCCGATGCTGCCTGCCTCGACCAGGCACTGCTTGAAGATTTCGGCGCGGCTGGCGCCCAGCGCGCGGCGCACGCCGATCTCGCCGCTGCGGCGCAGGAACTTGGCCAGCAGCAGGCCGACCGTGTTGACCAGGCACACCAGCAAAAAGCCCATCGCCAGCCACAGCTGCAGGCGCACGTCGCCGGGCACCGCGTCGTTGTATTCCAGCCAGTCCATGACGTTGCGCAGGCGCGTGTTGGGCGGGCGCTGGTAGCGACCGGCCTCTTTCTGCTGCTGCGAATAGCGATCCAGGTAGGCCTTGTAGTCGCCGGCCCTGGACGCACTGTCCAGCTCTACCCAGTACTGGGCCCAGGCGCATGGCGCTTCACGGGCAGTGCCGTCGACGGTGGCGGTGTCGCCGTAGCAGTTCATGCTGCCGTTGCGTTCCTGTTCCAGGCCGATGGCGGTCTGGAACGGCTCGAACACCTGCTCCTCGGTGTCGTAGGTGCCGATGTCGGGGTCATAGAACAGCGGCTTGGGCTTCCAGTCGTTGATCACGCCCACGATCTGGAAATCATGGCCATCGATGCGCAGGGTCCTGCCGGTGCTGTCGGCGCCGTTGAACAGCTTGTCGTTGAGCGTCCTGGCGATCACCGCCACGCGTGCCTGGCCGGCATCTTCGTTGGCCGACCAACCGTGGCCGAACAGGAAGGGCACCTCGAACATCGCGAAGAAATCGGCCGAGGTGTAGCGCGCATCCAGCATGAAAGGCCGCAGTGCGCCGCCGGCCGGTTCGACCGTGACGCTGCCGCCGCTCATCAGCGCCTGGCGCTTGCCCTGCTTCTGCAGCAGCAGGGTCTCGCCGTCGTAGCGGTTAAGGTCCCGCTGCGGCTCCTCGCCGGGTGTATAGCCGTCGATCCCTTCCGGATCCAGCTGCACGCGGAACAGCCGCTCGCTCTTGGCCGGGATCGGATCGCCCGACAGCACGTGGAACACCGTCAGCGTGGTCATCGAGGCGCCGATGCCCAGCGCGATGGCCAGCACCATCAGCGCGGTCAGCACCTTGTTGCGTTTGAAGCTGCGTAACGCAAGGTTGCAGTAGTAGGTGAACATGGCGATCTCGTAGGGCGGGTCTTGACCCGCCAAGGGCTTGTGTGGGGCGGGTCTCGACCCGCCGGGGGGCTGGCGTGGCGCGGTGCACGAGGCGGGGCGAGATTCCCGGATGGCGGGTTGAGGGCGAAAGGCGGGTCGAGACCCGCCCTACGCCTGTGCGGAGAGGTCTGGTGCAGCCGAGGCCATCAGCCCCGCTTCGCGCACCAGGTCGGTGGCCTGGCCGTCGACGATGTGCACGTTGCGCTGGGCGCGGGCGGCCAGTTCCGGGTCGTGGGTGACCATGACGATGGTGCTGCCGGCGGCGTTGATCTCCTCCAGCAGTTCCAGCACGCCGCGGGCCATCTGGGTGTCCAGGTTGCCGGTCGGTTCGTCGGCCAGCAGCAGGCGCGGGCTGCCGGCCAGGGCACGGGCGATGGCCGCGCGCTGCTGCTGGCCGCCGGAGAGTTCGGCCGGGTAGTGCTTCATGCGCGAGCCCAGGCCCACGCGCTCCAGCGATTGGGTGATGCGGGCCTTGCGCTCGGCCGCGGCCATGCCGCGGTAGCGCAGCGGCACATCGACGTTGTCGAACAGGTTCAGGTCCGGGATCAGGTTGAAGCTCTGGAAGATGAAGCCGATCTTCTGGTTGCGCAGCTTGCTGCGGGCGTTGTCCGACAGGTGCGACACGTCCTCGCCATCGAGCCTGTAGCTGCCCGAGGTGAAGGTCTCCAGCAGTCCTGCGATGTTGAGGAAGGTGGTCTTGCCTGAGCCTGAGGGGCCGGTGACGGCGACGAACTCGCCCTCCTTGACGTGCAGGTCCAGCGAGCGCAGGGCATGGGTCTGCACCTGCTCGGTGCGGAAGACCTTGGAGACGGCGTGCATGTCGAGCATGGCGGATTCCTTGATGGCTGGAGGGGCGGCATATTTTTTTTGTCGGGACCCGGGACCCGGGACCCGGAAAGCAAAACACAAGGTCGGAACCGGGCATTCCCGATCTACGGTCTTCGGGTCCCGGGTCCCGACGGCTCAATAAATCGTCACCCGTGGCGCATCGCCGAACTGGTCGGCGCCGGAGACCACCACCCGGTCACCTTCGTTCAAACCGGACAGCACTTCGGTTTCCGAAAGGCTCGACACGCCCAGCTGCACCGGCTGACGCTGGGCGCTGGAGCCGGCCATGACGTAGGCGTAGCGGCCGCCGGACTGTTCGACGAACGGACCGCGCTCGACCTTGAGCACGTTCTTGCGGGTATCCAGCAGGATCCGTGCGCTCATGCGCTGGCTCTGGCGCAGGCCCGGTGGCTGCCTGCCGTCAAAGCGCACCCGCGCGGTGACCTCGCCGGCCACCACTTCCGGCGACACCGCCGAGATCTTGCCGGGGTAGGGTTCGCCGCTGCCGGAGGTCAGCTGCGCCGGCACGCCGATGGCCAGGTCGCGGGCGAAGCTCTCGGGCACCTTGATCTCGACCTCGAACTTGCTCAGGTCCACCACGCTCAGGATCGGTGCGTTGATCGCCACGTTGGTGCCCTGGGCGACCTGCACCTGGCCGACCTGGCCGTCGAACGGCGCACGCAGGGTCAGCGCGTCGACCTGGCGGCTCAGTTCCTCGACCACCGCGTTCTGGCGCTGGGCCAGCAGCGCCTTGTTGCGGGCATCCAGCTGCGCACCCTGCTGCTTGAGCGAAGCATCCTGCCGGGCGTGCTGCAGTTCGATCTCGGATTTCTTCAGGGTGTCCTGCGACTTGGCCAGTTCCACCTGCGGCAGCGCACCGCCGTCGAAGGCGCGCTGGTAGCGCTGGACATCGCGCTCGGCGGCCTGGCGGTCGATCCTGGCCTGGTCGATGGCCTTGCTGGCCTCGGCCCTGGCCCGGGTCACGTCCAAGGTGGCGCGGCTGGCTTCGGCCTGCAGCCCGGCCAGGGTGGATTGCTCCTGGACCAGCCTGCTGCGCAGGGCCGGGCTGTCGATCACCGCCAGCGCGTCGCCCTTCTTGACCACATCGCCGGCCACCACCTGCAGGGTGACCGTGCCGCCGTCGATGGCATACAGCGTGGGGCTGTTGGCGGTGATGACCCGGCCGTCGGCAGCCAGGTCGCGGACCAGGTCGCCCCGGGTCACCGTGGCGATGCGCACGCGACTGGCGTCGAACGAGCGCCCGCCCGCGGCCCAGCCCATCACCACCCAGGCCAGCAAGGCGGCCAGCACGACCGCCCCGCCGCCGACCAGCCCCCAACGCTTCCAGCGCGCGCCCTTGCTGGCCAGGACCACGGTGTCCTGGCCAGCGGTGTCGCGGATGCGGAAAGGGTTTGCGGTCTGCATGGGCTTGGATGGCATCGGTGGCTGCGGCGTCCGTGCCTGCCAAGCATGGCGTGTGCCAACGGCAAGTCGTTGAATCGAAAGGGCAGGCTCCACTGGACACTGTCCGCGCGGACACCGGGGCTGTCCGTGCGGACAGCGGCATGCGCCTCTCCCCCCAGGTTCCGGACACACCGGTCAAGCGCCTCGTTGTTCGCTCCCTCCCTTGCGCGCAGCGCAGGGGAGGGCCGGGGAGGGGTCGCCTTTTGCCGTAAAGCACGGCGGCGCGGTGGCCCGCACGCGAAGCCAGGAGCAACCCCTCCCATCCCTCCCCTGCGCTGCGCGCAAGGGAGGGGGCAACTCTGCGTGCGACGGAGCGCTCCGGCAACCCAGGCGGCAGTCAGGCAGCCGGAGTGCGCCTGTAAACTTGCCGCGCTCTTTCTGATTGCAGACCTGCAAAGGATTTCCCATGTGCGGCATCGTTGGCGCGATCGCGGATCGCGATGTGGTCCCGGTCCTGATCGAGGGCCTCAAGCGCCTGGAATACCGTGGCTATGACTCGGCCGGGATTGCCATGGTCGTCGGCGATGACGTGCGCCGCGTGCGCCGCACCGGGCGCGTCGCCGAGATGGAAGCGGCCGCGCAGGCCGAGCACTTCAGCGCCACGCTGGGCATCGGCCATACCCGCTGGGCCACCCACGGCGGGGTGACCGAGGCCAACGCCCATCCGCACATCAGCCACGGCGCGCTGGCCCTGGTCCACAACGGCATCATCGAAAACCACGAGGCGCAGCGCGAGAAGCTGGCCGCGCTGGGCTACGTGTTCGAATCGCAGACCGATACCGAGGTCATCGCCCACCTGATCCACCACCATCAGCAGCAGGGCCTGGACCTGCTGGCCGCGTTGCAGGCGGCGGTCAAGGAACTGACCGGCGCCTATGCGCTGGCCGTGGTGTCCAAGGCCGAGCCGCAGCGCCTGGTCGCCGCGCGCATGGGCTGCCCGCTGCTGGTCGGGCTGGGCATCGGCGAGAACTTCGTCGCCTCGGACGTGTCGGCGATCCTGCAGGCCACCCGCCGGGTGATCTTCCTGGAAGAGGGCGACACGGTCGATGTGACCCGCACCGGCGTCACCGTGTTCGATGCCACCGACAGCCGCGTGGAGCGCAAGGTGCATGTCTCGGACGTGTCGCTGGCCTCGCTGGAGCTGGGCCCGTACCGCCACTTCATGCAGAAGGAAATCCACGAGCAGCCGCGCGCCATCGCCGACACCATCGAGGCGGCGGTCGATGCGGGCGGCTTTCCGGCCACGCTGTTCGGAAAAAACGCCGAAAGCATCCTGCGCCAGATCACCGGGGTGCAGATCCTGGCCTGCGGCACCAGCTACTACGCCGGCCTGACCGCGCGCTACTGGATCGAGGCCATCACCGGCCTGCCATGCAGCGTGGAGATCGCCAGCGAATACCGCTACCGCGCCGCCTACGCCAACCCCAAGCACCTGGTGGTGACCATCTCCCAGTCTGGCGAAACCCTGGACACGATGGAGGCGCTCAAGTACGCCAGGTCGCTGGGCCACCTGCACACGCTGTCGATCTGCAACGTGCCCGAGAGCGCGATCCCGCGTGCCAGCGAGCTGGTCTGCTACACCCGCGCCGGCGCCGAGATCGGGGTGGCCTCGACCAAGGCCTTCACCACCCAGCTGGCGGCGCTGTTCCAGCTGACTGTGGTCCTGGGCAGGCTGCATGGCAAGGTCAGCGACCAAGAAGAAGCGCAATACCTGGAAGAGCTGCGCCACCTGCCCGGCAGCGTGCAGCACGCGCTCAACCTGGAGCCGCAGATCGCGGCCTGGGCCGAGCGTTTCGCGCTCAAGCAAAACGCGCTGTTCCTGGGCCGCGGCCTGAGCTATCCGATCGCGCTGGAAGGTGCGCTCAAGCTCAAGGAAATCTCCTACATCCATGCCGAGGCCTATCCGGCCGGCGAGTTGAAGCACGGCCCGCTGGCGCTGGTGGATGCCACCATGCCGGTGGTGTTCATCGCGCCCAACGATCGCCTGCTGGAAAAGGTCAAGTCCAACATGCAGGAAGTGCGCGCGCGCGGCGGCGAGCTGTTCGTGTTCGCCGACCAGGACAGCCACTTCAGCGAGTCCGCCGGCGTGCACGTGATCCGCACCCCGCGCCACACCGGCGTGCTCTCGCCGGTGGTGCACACCATCCCGGTGCAGCTGCTGGCCTACCACACCGCCCTGGCGCGCGGCACCGACGTGGACAAGCCGCGCAACCTGGCCAAGGCGGTCACGGTCGAATGACCCGTTGCCAGGTGCGGCTACAGATCGAACTTGATGCCCTGGGCCAGCGGCAGTGAATCGGAATAGTTGATCGTGTTGGTCTGGCGGCGCATGTAGGCCTTCCACGCATCCGAGCCGGATTCGCGGCCACCGCCGGTGTCCTTTTCGCCGCCGAACGCGCCGCCGATCTCCGCACCGCTGGTGCCGATGTTGACGTTGGCGATGCCGCAGTCGCTGCCGGCGGCGGACAGGAACTTCTCGGCGCTCTTGAGGCTGTTGGTGAAGATCGCCGAGGACAGGCCCTGCGGCACGCCGTTGTGCAGGTCGATGGCCTGGTCCAGTGTTTCGTAGCGCATCACGTACAGGATCGGGGCGAAGGTCTCGCGCTGGACGATGGGATCGCTGTTGTCCAGGCCGGTGATGATGGTCGGCAGGACGAAGTTGCCCTCGCGCGCCAGTGCGCTGCCGCCGGTTTCCACGATGCCGCCGGCGGCCTTGGCCTGTTTCACGGCGGCCAGGAATGCATCGACCGCCGACCTGCTGTTGAGCGGGCCCATCAGGTTGGCCGGATCCAGCGGGTCGCCGATCCTGCCTTCGACCTGCCGGTAGGCCTTGACCAGCGCCGCCAGCACGGTGTCGTGGATCGAGGCATGCACGATCAGCCGGCGGGTGGTGGTGCAGCGCTGGCCGGCGGTGCCCACCGCGCCAAAGACGATGCCCGGCACGGCCAGCTTCAGGTCTGCCGTTTCGTCAAGGATGATCGCGTTGTTGCCGCCCAGCTCCAGCAGGCTGCGGCCCAGGCGACGGGCCACGCGCTCGGCGACCGTGCGGCCGACTTCGGTCGAGCCGGTGAAGCTGATCAGCCCGATGCGGGTGTCATCGACCAACTGCCGGGCCAACTCGGCGCCGGCATCGTTGATCAGGAAGAACAGGTCCGGAAAGCCGGCATCGGCGAGTGCCGCGTTGCAGATCTTCTGGGTGGCGATCGCGGTCAGCGGAGTCTTGCTGGACGGCTTCCAGATGCAGATGTCGCCACAGATCGCGGCCAGGAAGGCATTCCACGACCACACCGCGACCGGAAAATTGAACGCACTGATGATCCCGACCAGACCGATCGGGTGGTACTGCTCGTACATGCGGTGGCCGGGGCGCTCCGAATGCATGGTGTAGCCGTAGAGCATGCGGCTCTGGCCCAGGGCGAAGTCGGCGATGTCGATCATCTCCTGCACTTCGCCGTCGCCTTCGGGCTTGGACTTGCCCATCTCCAGGGCGACCAGCGACCCGAGCAGGTCCTTGTTGGCGCGCAGGGCGTTGCCGCACAGGCGCACCGCTTCGCCGCGGCGCGGGGCGGGCGTGGTGCGCCATACCTTGAACGCCGCTTGGGCGCGCGCGATCACCGTGTCGTAGTCGGCCTGGCTGCTGGCCTGGACCGTGGCGATGACGGCGTTGGTGGTCGGATTGACCGACTCCAGCACGCCGGCACCGGTGGTCTGGGACCACTGGCCCTGGCCGAGGTAGGTGCCTGGATTGGTGTGCCTGAGGCCCAGGGCCTTGAGCAGGTCAGCGGACATGGTGACTCCTTGGGGTGTGGAAGCCGGGCGGCGCAGGCTCGAGCGCCCGCCGGGCCGCGCGGATGCACCGATTATCCGGGGATGGCCCGGCCAAACCCAGCGCGCATTTGCGCCGATCGCCGAAGACATTCGTCGGAAGCACGAGCGGTTTCGGCGCAATCACCAGTCCTGCTGCAGGTGATCAAACTGTGCATCCGATCCCGCCGCCGGGCATGAATGGTCCCTGGCGATGGGCGAAGATGGCGGGTGACCCCGTTGCGCATGCGGCCGGGGCCGCCAACGTGCAGAGAATGCGAGATGGATGCAAAGGGCTTGGAAACCGACGACGAACGCGAGCGCCTGCAGCGGCTGCTGGACCTGCGTCTGCTGGATACCCCGCCAGAACCGCTGTTCGATGCGTTGGCCCGCGCCGCGGCCGAGCTTACCGGCTCGCCGGTGGCCCTGGTCACCCTGATCGACCAGCAGCGCCAGTGGTTCAAGTCCAACTATGGCTTGCCCGGCGTCGAATCGACCGCGCGCAGCACCGCCATCTGTGATTACGCGATCCGCAGCGAAGAGCTGATGGAGGTGCGCGATGCGCGCCGCGACGTGCGCTTCTCGCGCCTTGACACGGTGGTGGGCGAGCCGCACGTGCGCTTTTACGCCGGCGCGCCCTTGACCCTGTCCAGCGGCCATCGGGTGGGCACGCTGTGCGTGTTGGATACCGTGCCGCGCGCGCTGAGCGAGCACCAGCGCAGCGCGCTGCAGCAGCTGGCCAAGGCCACGGTGGCGGCGATCGAGCTGCGCGAGCAGCTGATGAAGAACCAGGAAGCACTGACCGGCAACGCGCTGGAACTGTCGGCCCAGGTGCAACGCGGCGCGGCGCTGGAACGGCAACTGCGCGCCAGCGAGGCGTTCCTGGAACGCACCGGCAGGACCGCGGGCGTGGGCGGCTACGAGGCCGACCTGGAGAGCGGCCAGATCCTGTGGTCCGACGAAACCTGCCGGATCCACGAGGTACCGCCAGGCTTCACCCCGGCCAGCTACGAGCAGGCCTTGTCCTTCTATCCCGAGCCGGCGCGCGAGGTGGTCAACGCCGCGGTGCAGCGCAGCGTGGAGACCGGCGAAGGATGGGATCTGGAGCTGCCACTGGTCACCCGCGGCGGCCGCGCGATCTGGGTGCGCACCGTGGGGCGCATGGACGTGGTGGACGGCCGGCGCAAGCTGCTGGGCGCCTTCCAGGATGTGACCATGCGCCACCGCGCAGTGCAGGCGATGGAGGCCAGCGAGCGCCGGTTCCGCAAGATCTTCGAGTTCAGCCTGGGCCTGATCTGCACCCATGATGCGCATGGCGTGCTGCTGAACATCAACCCGGCCGCCGCGCGTTCGCTGGGGATGGACGTGTCGGCGCTGCTGGGGCGTGAGCTGACCGAGTTCATGCAGCCCGAGCGCCGTGCCTGGTTCGGCGACTATCTGGCCGAGATCTACCGCGAAGGCAATGCCTCGGGCACCATCGAGCTGGTCGCGCGCGACGGCACCCTGCGCTACTGGAACTTCCATAACGTGCTGGACGAGGACGACGGAGAGCGTTACGTGCTGGCCCACGCCCAGGACGTCACCAGCCAGTACTGGCAGGAGCGGCGGCTGCGCGAACTCTCCCGGCGCGATCCGCTGACCAACTGCTTCAACCGCCGCTACCTGCTGGAGCTGGAAACGCTGTGGGCCGACATGCCGGCCGCGTGCGTGGCCTTCGACCTGGACCATTTCAAGCAGGTCAACGACACCCATGGCCACCAGCGCGGCGACCAGGTGCTGGTGAGCTTTGCCGATTTCCTGCGGCGCCATACCCCCGAGCCCGGCGTGGTGGTGCGACTGGGCGGCGACGAATTCGCGGTGCTGCTGGCCCACGCCGACGCCGAAGGCCTGGCCCAATGGATGGCCCAGCTGCGCGCCGATGCGGACCAGTCGCCGATCGGCTTCTCCAAGGGCGCTGCGCTGCGCATCGCCGGGCAAACGCTGGAGCAGACCCTGGCCCATGCCGACCAGGAGCTCTATCGCAAGCGCCGCCGGCATCGCAGCAGGCGCGCCGGCGACTGAAGGTTCACCGGACCTGCCAGGGGCTGGCCTGGCGACGGTCCGCCGACCAGATCCATGCCCGGCCGCGTTAGCACTGTGGCCGGCCGCCTGCCAACACCGCGCTGGGCACACGCGGTAGCGTCAAGCCAGGTCAACCAAAGAGGCAGGTGCATGGTGATGAAGGCATGGCGGGATGGGGCGGCGATGGAACTGTGGCAGGCACTGGTGCATGAGGCAGCCGGCGAGCAGGGGCAAACGCTGGACCAGGCGCAGGAGGCGTACCTGGTCTTCGTGCTGCTGCGCTACCAGCGCGAACGCGACCTGCTGGCCCGCACCCAGGCACTGGAATGGCTGCATGCGCAGCAGCAGACCGGCCAGCTGCGCGCCGATGCGCTGCGCGATGTGGGCGATCGTTGCCTGCTGATCGCCGGACTGTTCCCCGGGCTGGCGCAGCGGCGCCGGGTGAGCGAGGACTACTTCATCGACCTGGGCCGCGGCGCCTATGCCGAGGTGGCCGACAGCGGCCGCAGCGCCACGGCCGAGCTGTTCGCGCAGCTGGCCGCCGGCTACATCAGCCTGGTGGCGACGCTGCGCGCGATGCGTGCGCCGGGCGCGGTGCTGTTGTCGCGTTGAAGGTGCGCGGCAGCGGCTCACCGATCAGGGGCTGCAGCCAGGGCGCGATATGACCGCTGTGCAGGGCGGGTCTGGTCCGCGTCGCTGGCCCGGCCCGCCGCTGCGGCGGCAACGGGATGATGCCCCGGCCGGGCGCCGGCGGCGCGGCGGCCCTAGAATGGGCGGCATACCTTGTCTTCGAAGCTCACCCCGATGTCGCAGCGCGACTGGGTGGCCGCCGCCATCCACAAGATCGAAGCCGACTTCAACCGCTCGGCCGACACCCACCTGATCCCGCTGCCGCTGCCCGGCTATCCGGGCATCGACGTGTACCTGAAGGACGAATCCAGCCATCCCACCGGCAGCCTCAAGCACCGCCTGGCGCGCTCGCTGTTCCTGTATGCGCTGGCCAACGGCTGGCTGCGCCAGGACGCGCCGGTGATCGAGGCCTCCAGCGGTTCGACCGCGGTGTCCGAAGCCTATTTCGCGCGCCTGCTGGGCTTGCCGTTCATCGCGGTGATGCCGGCCAGCACCTCGCCGGAGAAAATCGCCGCGATCACCTTCTACGGCGGCCAATGCCATCTGGTCGAACAGCCCGGCGCGATCAATGCCGAGTCCGAGCGCCTGGCGCGGGCGCATGGCGGCCATTTCATGGACCAGTTCACCTACGCCGAGCGGGCCACCGACTGGCGGGCCAACAACAACATCGCCGAATCGATCTTCAAGCAGATGGCGGCCGAGCCGCACCCGATCCCCGAATGGATCGTCTGCAGCCCCGGCACCGGCGGCACCGCCGCTACCCTGGGCCGTTACGTGCGCTACCGGCGCCATCGCACCCGCATCCTGTGCGCCGATCCGGAGCATTCGGTGTTCTTCCACTACTACTGCCAGGCGCTGGCAGGCCAGGCCGATGCCGGGTGCCTGCACCATTGCGGCTCGCGCATCGAGGGCATCGGCCGGCCGCGGGTGGAGGCCAGCTTCGTGCCGAGCTGCATCGATGCGATGCTCAAGGTGCCCGATGCGCTGAGCCTGGCGGCGATGCGCTGGACCAGCACGGCGCTGGGCCGGCGCGTGGGCGGCTCGACCGGCACCAACCTGGTCGGCGTGCTGCACGCGGCCCAGGCGATGCAGGCCGCCGGGCGCAGCGGCTCGATCGTCTCCATCCTGTGCGACAGCGGCGAGCGCTATGCCCACAGCTATTACGATCCGGCCTGGTACGTGCGCTGCGGGATCGAAACCCGACTCAGTGACGCGGCCACGGCCGCCGCGGTGGCCGGCGCGGCCCTGCCTGAACTACAGACCGCCCGCCACGACGGCTGAGTCCCGGCGCGCTTGGATGTGCCCGCCACGCGCCCTATCTTGAAATGCCCTTTCCCAGGAATTCACCGATGAACCCGCTGCTCGATTTTTCCGGCCTGCCCCGTTTCGATGCCATCGCTCCCGAGCATGTCGGCCCGGCCATCGACACGCTGCTGGCCGATGCCGAGGCGGCGGTGAAACGGGCCGAAACCGTCAGCCCGGTCACCTGGGACAGCTTCGTGGTGCCGCTGGACGATGCCACCGAAAGACTCTGGCGCGCCTGGGGCCAGGTCAACCATCTGCAGGGCGTGCTCAACTCGCCCGAGCTGCGCAAGGCCTACAACGACAACCTGCCCAAGGTGACCCGCTTCGCCAGCGCGCTGGCACAGAACCAGGCACTGTTCGCCCAGTACCGGGCGCTGGCCGAAACGACCGACCCGGCCGCGCTGGATCCGGCCCGCGCCAGGACCCTGGACAACGCGCTGCGCGATTTCCGCCTCGGCGGCGCCGAGCTGGCCGACGAGGCCAAGGCACGCTTTGCGGCCGTGCGCGAGGAACTGGCCAGCCTGTCGGCCAAGTTCTCCGAGAACGTGCTCGATGCCACCGACGAATACGCGTTCTGGATCAAGGACAGGCAGCACCTGTCGGGCCTGCCGGACGAGGTGATCGCCGCCAGCCGCGCCGCGGCCAGGGCCGAGGGCGAGCCGGGCTGGAAGTTCACCCTGCAGATGCCGTGCTACCTGCCGGTGCAGACCTATGCCGACGACCGCGCCCTGCGCCAGACGCTGTACCAGGCCTATGCGGTGCGCGCCTCGGAGGCCGGCGATGAGAAGCTGGACAACTCGCCGCTGATCCAGAAGGTCCTGGCCCTGCGCGCCGAGCTGGCGCAGCTGCTGGGCTTTGCCTCGTATGGCGAATACTCGCTGGCCACCAAGATGGCGCAGAGCCCGGCCCAGGTGCTGGAGTTCCTGCGCGAGCTGGGCGCACGCGCGCTGCCCTACGCCCGGCAGGACCGGGCCGAGCTGGAAGCCTTCGCCCGCGACGCGCTGGGCCTTGAGACGCTGGAGCCGTGGGACATCGCCTACGTCAGCGAGAAGCTCAAGCAGGCACGCTACAGCTTCTCGGCGCAGGAGGTGAAGCAGTACTTCACCGAGGAGGCGGTGCTGGGCGGCCTGTTCGACCTGATCAAGTCGCTCTATGGCGTGGAGGTGGTGGCCGACACCGCGCCGGTCTGGCATCCGGACGTGCGCTTCTACCGCCTGCAGGATGCCGACGGCAGCCTGGTGGGCCAGTTCTACCTGGACCTGTACGCGCGCGAGGGCAAACGCGGCGGGGCGTGGATGGACGACTGCCGCAACCGCCGCCAGCGCGCCGACGGCGTGCAGACCCCGCTGGTCTACCTGGTGTGCAACTTCGGCAAGGGCGTGGACGGGCAGCCGGCGACCTTGACCCACAACGAGGTGATCACCCTGTTCCACGAGATGGGCCACGGCCTGCATGCGCTGCTGACTGCGGTCGGCGAGCTGAGCGTGTCGGGCATCAACGGCGTGGAATGGGACGCAGTGGAACTGCCCAGCCAGTTCATGGAGAACTTCTGCTGGGAATGGGCGCGCCTGCAGGGCATGACCCGGCACGTGCAGACCGGCGAGCCGCTGCCGCGGGCGCTGTTCGACAGGATGATCGCGGCCAGGCATTTCCTCAGCGGCATGCAGACCGTGCGCCAGCTGGAGTTCGCCCTGTTCGACATGGCCCTGCATACCGAGTTCGACCCGGTGCAGGACAGGGTGATGGACCTGCTGGAGCGGGTGCGCGACGAAGTGGCGGTGAACCGCCCGCCGAGCTGGCACCGCTTCCCGCACAGCTTCAGCCACATCTTCGCCGGCGGCTACGGCGCGGGCTATTACAGCTACAAGTGGGCCGAGGTGCTCAGTGCCGATGCCTATGCCGCCTTCGAGGAAGCGCCGGACCAGCTGGCCGATACCGGCGCGCGCTTTCGCGCCGAGATCCTCTCGCGCGGCGGCAGCCGCAGCGCGCTGGAAAATTTCACCGCCTTCCGCGGCCGCGCGCCCAGCATCGATGCGCTGCTGCGCCACAACGGCATGGCAGCCTGAGGCCGTAGGGCGGGTCTTGACCCGCCACCGCGGTACGGCCTGGATTGCGATTGCGATTGCGGTGCGACCACGGCGGGTCAAGACCCGCCCTACGCGGCTCCCACAAGTCCCAAGGCCGGCGCGCCATGCCCGGCCGGTATCCTGTGTGCCTTCTTCCCGACGCATGCATCGCCCTTGTCCGCTCCCGTCCCCGCTGCACCCCATTACAAGACCGCCGCCGCCCGCCGCGCCGACCTGATCGTGCACCTTGCCGGCCTGGTGCTGGCGATTTTCGGCGGGGCGGTGCTGGTGTGGCGTGCGCTTGCCAACGAGGCGCTGCTGGTGGCCACCTGCGTCTACGCGCTGGGACTGCTGGTGATGTTTGCCTGTTCGGCCGCCTACAACTTCGCCCCCGCCGCGCGCCAGCCCTTTCTGCGCAAGCTGGACCACGCCGGCATCTTCGTGATGATCGCCGGCTCCTACACGCCCTTGCTGGTGCTGGGCCTGTCCGGGGCGTGGGCCTGGGCGATGATCCTGGGGGTGTGGGCCGTGGCGCTGTTTGGCGTGGTCGGCAAGCTGTTCCTGCCCGGGGTGGGCAAGGGTTTCTGGGTGGCGATCTACCTGCTGCTGGGCTGGGCCTCGGTGATCGCCATCAAGCCGCTGATGGCCGGGCTGGACAGTGCGGTGCTGTGGCTGATCGCCGCAGGCGGGCTGATCTACACCGTGGGCGTGGGGTTCTACGTGCGCAAGTCGCTGGTCTACAACCGTGCGCTGTGGCACGCCCACGTGCTGGGCGGTGCGGCGGCGCACTGGGCTGCGATCTGGCTGTGCCTGCGGCCGCTGCCGGGGTGAGGCGCGCGGCCTGAGTGCCCGGACCCGCGCCGGCCTCAGCTGGCGATGAGTTCGCGGATGCGCCCGGCCAGCTCGTCCAGCGAGAACGGTTTGGTCAGCACGTGCATGCCCGGTTCCAGGTGGCCGTGGCTGAGGACCGCGTTTTCGGCATAGCCGGTGATGAAGAGCACCTTGAGGCCCGGACGCTGCACCCGCGCCGCGTCGGCCATCTGCCGGCCGTTCATGCCGCCGGGCAGGCCCACGTCGGTGACCAGCAGGTCCACGCGCGCGTCGGAATTGAGGATGCGCAGCCCGCTGGCGCCGTCCTCGGCCTCCAGCGGCGCATACCCCAGGTCACCCAGCACTTCGGTCACCAGCACCCGCACCGCGGCTTCGTCGTCGACCACCAGCACGGTCTCGCCCTGCAGGCTGCGCGGGGCATCGCCGGAGGCCTGTGCCTCGCCGGGCTGGTCGGCCTCGCCCAGGTAGCGCGGCAGGTAGATGGACACCGTCGAGCCCTTGTCCGGCTCGGAGTAGATGCTGACCGCGCCGCCGGACTGGCGGGCAAAGCCGTAGATCATCGACAGCCCCAGCCCGGTGCCCAGGCCAAGTGGCTTGGTGGTGAAGAACGGGTCGAAGGCCTTGGCAATCACCTCCGGCGGCATGCCGGTGCCGGTATCGGACACGCTCAGCGAGATGTATTGGCCGGGAGCGATGCCGCGCTCGCTGGCGGTGCGCCGGTCCATCCAGCGGTTGCCGGTCTCGATGGTGATCCTGCCGCCATCGGGCATCGCATCGCGGGCATTGATGCACAGGTTGAGCACCGCGTTTTCCAGCTGGCTCGGATCGATCAGCGAGGGCCACAGCCCGGCCGCGTTGACGGTCTCCACCGTGATCGATGGGCCCACGGTGCGCTGGATCAATTCCTCGATCCCGTTGACCAGCTGCTTGACGTCGGTCGGCTTGGGCGAGAGCGTCTGCCGGCGTGAGAAGGCCAGCAGGCGATGGGTCAGGCTGGCTGCGCGCCCGGCGGCGCTGGCGGCGATGTTGATGTAGCGGTCCAGGTCGGTGGTGCGGCCCTGGGCCAGGCGCATCTTCAGCAGTTCCAGGCCACCGGTGATGGCGGTCAGCAGATTGTTGAAGTCGTGCGCCAGACCACCGGTGAGCTGGCCCACCGCTTCCATTTTCTGCGCCTGGTGCAGGGCCGCCTCGGTGTCCATCAGCTCGCGGGTGCGCTGCTCCACGCGCTGCTCCAGCGTCTCGTTGGCATGGCGCAGGGCTGCCTCGCCGTGCAACCGCTGTTCGGCGGTGCGCAGGCGCTCGGCGAACTCGCGCACCAGCGCGATTTCCTGCTCGTCCCAGTGGCGCACCTGGCTTTCATGGACGTAGAGGATGGCCACCAGCCGGCCCTGTTCGATGACCGGCACGTTGATCAGGGCGCGCACCTGCCTGCTTTCCAGCGGCGCGGCCATGGACTGGGTCAGGGGGTGGTCGCAGACGTCTTCGACGGCCACCAGCTCGCCGGTCTCCAGCGCGCTGCCCAGCGCGCCGTAGCGCAGGTCCAGCATCGGGTCCAGGGGTTCGATGCCGGCGGCGCGCCATTCACAGGTCACCTGCAGGACCTGGCTGCTCTCGATGGCATGCGCATAGCCGACCCGGCCGGCGGCCAGCGCACGGCCCAGGATGGCGCTGGCCAGCAGGCCCAGCTGCGCCGGCTCGCGGGCATCGCGGATCGCGTCGGTCAGGGCAACCAGGGCCTCGCGGGCCGATTCGGCGCGCGCGCGGTCGGTGACATCCACGCCCTCGATGAAGATGCCGATGGGCTGGCCCTGTTCGTCCTTGATCGGCTGGAACACGAAATCCACCACCCGTCGCACCGGCGCTGCTTGCGGATGGACCTGCATCGCATAGGGCGCGCCCTGTGCCGCGTACACCTGGCCGTCGGCGAAAACCCGGTCCAGCAGGGCCAGGTAGCCCTGGTCCACGGCGTCGGGCAGCACCTGGGGCAGGGTGCTGCCGATCACCGCGCGATCGCCCACCAGCCGGCGAAAGGCCGGGTTGGCCAGCTCGAAGCGATGCTCGGGCCCGCGCACCACCGCCATGAACGAGGGCGCCTGTTCGAACAGCTGCGCCAGGCGCTCGCGCTCGGCGGCGATGGTGCGCTGGGCCAGGACCCGCTCGGTGGTTTCCACCACGATGGCGAACACGCCGATGGGGGTGCCGGTCTGGTCCAGCACCGGCGAGTAGTCCAGATCCACCCACAGGGTCCTCAACTGGCCGTCGCGGTTCAGGGCCAGCTCCATGTCCTTGTAGGACAGCGGCTGGTTGCCCAGCAGCACGTGGCTCACCACGTTGTCGTTGAAGCTGGCGATCTCGCCCCAGCCTTCGCGGACGTTGGAGCCCAGCAGCGACGGGTGCCGCTCGCCGGCGAACCTGGAATAGGCATCGTTGTAGATCATCACCCCTTCGCGGCCCCACAGGGTCACGATCGGCACCGGCGATTGCAGCATAAGGGCGACGGCGGTGCGCAACGCGTCCGGCCAGTCGTCGATCGGACCCAGGCTGGTCGATGCCCAGTCGTGTTGCGCGATCAGCCGTCCCAGCTGGCCGCCATCCATCAGGAATGAATGCTTCAACGTGGCACCCCTGCGCGGCCGCGACGGACCTTCCGCCATGGGCCCGGCGAAGGCCAGGCGATCACATTGTGATGAACTCGGCTGTGAAATGGCAGTTGACTGCCGCTGCCGTGGGCGCCGAGCGCCAGGGCAGGCGCGTGGCCGCGGGCGCCGGCGCCAGGAAACCTGCCGGCCCCGGTGGATTGGAATCGGCAACGCGGGCATCCGGTGCCCGTTGATCGCCAGCCATGGTTGCTTCCGGCTCGGGCCAGCGCTGGGTCAATCGGCCCACGCCCATGCCACCTCACCCTTGCCCCGCATCCCGCTCTCCTGCTATCAAGGGCAGGCCTGTGCGCTTCTCGGGTGGCGGGCAGACAAGTCGCATCGCCGGGCACTTATACCTGTGTTCTCTCCGCCCGCGACACGCATGCCCTTCGGGCCGGCTAGCAGATCGGCTGAGCGGACGGTTACCAATGTTCACGCATGGGCCACAACACGCATGCAGCGCGCCGTGCATAACACTTTCGAGACAGGATATGGAGAGGCGATGAAACGGAAAGACGATCACACTGCGCAGCAGGTACTCCGTCACTGGCGCGAGGAGGTGCCCGATGATCGGTTAGCCCACCTGGTTCGGGATGCTGCCCGGCTTTTGACGCGAAGCCTGCAACTGCGGCTGGCCGAACACGACGTCAGCTTCGGACACTGGGCCTTTCTGCGCGTGCTATGGGTCACCGAAGGCCTCACCCAGCGGGAATTGAGCGACCAGGTCGGACTGATGGAACCGACCACATTTACGGCGCTGAAAGCCATGGAAGCCAAGGGGCTGATCGAGCGCCGTTTCCAGAACGGCAACCGGAAGAAGATCTACATCTATCTCACGCCCAAAGGCCTGGCCCTGAAGGACGTGCTGATCCCCATCGCCGAGGAGCTCAACGAGGTCGCGGTGCGCGGGATACCCGAAGATGACGTCAGGACATTGCATCGGGGCCTGCTGGGCATCATCGAGAATCTTGTCGAAGCACGCGCGGTATAGCCCCTGCCTGCACGACACCGAGCAGAAAGTCACTTCTCGCGCTCGCGCTCAAAGCAGCTCGGAAAGTCTTGCCCCTGAAAATTGCGCGTACTGATATTCAAGCGCAATCCTAAGATGAGGACTGCAGGCGCTGGGTGCTCGCAGCGGACCAACGATGAAGGTCTCCGCAGCATTGCCGGGGCGGTTCATGGTGATGTCTGGCGCATGCGGCGGGATCTGCGGCAGAGTTCGTATCGGCTCCGGCAGCCGCTGCCTGCCTTGGCGTTTGAAGAGGCCTGCCCCACAAGGGCAGACAACCCGACAGGGCTTGCTGCGCCAGCCATTGGGGCGCACGAGCGCGTCGAACAGCCGTCAGAAGCCAAGTCCTGGCTTGGTCTGCAGCGGTTCCTCGATTGCAGAGATCAGTGGCCCGTCATTGTGGGCCACAGTTGGCAATGTCGCGCCAAGCACGCTGGCCGCAACGCCCGCTCGCCTACCGCGGGCACTGACGCTATCACCGGTGTGCACGCCACACTCAGCTCCAGGCACGGGTCTGCCAGCCTTCTCGTGGCAGCACGTTCTTCCGCGCCCGGTCCTCCGTGGGCCAGATCCACGCATCTACGTTTGAGTCGTGGTGGCCGGCCTGGATTTCCTCCAGGTGCGTAACCGGGCCGCACCAGGGTTCCCGTGCCCGGCCCCTGGGCGCAGCAGGTAGCGCCGCTGATGCCGTGCAGGTCTGGCCGATGCTCCGTTTTCCTTGATGACATCGGAATTTCCTCCAGCCAAGCTCATGGGCGAGGACTGTCTTCTGACGGGCGCTGATCCTCTAGGCCACTCGCCTGCCGCTGCCTGGCTCTGATCGGACACATCGAGGGGCCGAGCTGCTGGGCGCGCAGTGGCCGCGGCGTCCAGCACTTGACAGGCCCTCGGCGGGTAGTATCTTAGATCACTAAATTAGGCGCTGAAGTATGTGCTGGCCGATCCAGCATTGATCTAGGGAGGGCACTTCGAGTTGTGGTGGAAAACGACGAGGTCGCGTACGTCGAAGCCGGGGCCGCCCGGCCGACTGCGGACCACCATCGCCGTGAAGATCGCATCGTTTCGCCGGCCACTTTTAAGAGCCTGTGCGAGCCGATCGAGCAGGCGCAGTTACGTGCCCTCGGTTGCCGCGTGCATTGGGCGCAAATCGGACACACATGGCACGGTCCAAAAGGCCCGTGGCGGGTTTTTTATCGACCAATCGTTCCAGGCTGCACAATCGCGGGAGCCAACACCGCAGCGACGCGGCCAGGACAGTAGATGATGAGGCCATACCAATGACAACGTTGATCGCATCCGGTCGCGACTACGGTGCGCTTGTGGAAGAGGACCGCGTCCATAGCTCGATCTTTACCGACGAGCAGATCTTTCAGGACGAGATGGAACGCATCTTCCACCGCACTTGGTTGTTCGCCCTGCATGAAAGTGAAATACCTGAGCCCGGTGATTTCAAGCGCATCCAGCTGGGGCGTTTCCCGATCATCGCCACCCGCGACGAAAAGGGTGAGATCCAGTTATTGATCAACCGTTGTCGTCACCGGGGCGCCCAGGTGTGCGAGGCACAGCGCGGCAATGCCAAGCGCTTCCAGTGCTGGTATCATGGGTGGACCTATGACTCCGGTGGCGACCTGGTCGGGGTTACCGGCCCGGAAGGCTACGATAGGAACTTCAAGGCTGAGCAGCACGCTCTGGGCAAGGTTCCGCGCGTGGACAGTTATCGCGGATTTGTTTTTGCCAGTCTGGCCGAGGATGGCATGAGCCTCGACCAGTACCTGGGCTCGACCAGGGAGCTGATCGACATCATGGTTGATTCCTCGCCCGTTGGCCAAATCGAGGTCAAACCGGGTGTGGTCAACAAGACCATGTACCGAGGCAACTGGAAACAGATCGGCATGGATGGCTATCACCCCCATTACGTGCATGTTTCGGTATTCAAGATCTTTGGCGAGCGCGAAAACACCACCGGATCTGCAGTTGGTGCGTTACATCTGGAAGATCCGTTTTCCGATGCGTCGCAGAGCCGGACGCGGGGTTTTCCCAATGGCCACGCCTGCCTCGACTTCCGCGCACAGCGCCGCCCGCAGGCGGCGGCGGCCATCGAAGACCTCCAGCGCAAGGAAGAAGGCCGCCTGTATGTGGAGGACATGATCGCCGCCTATGGGCGGGAACGTGCCGAAGAGCTGATTGCCTGGCATGGTGACCCGCATCTTGGACTGTTTCCAAACCTGCAACTGATCCATGACCACGTGCGGGTGGTGGTGCCGATCAGCCCGGGCGAGACCGAGGTGCTGATGTACCCGGTTTTTCTGAAGGGCGTCGGGCCGAGCATTAACGAGAAGCGCCTGCGTGCCCACGAGGCTTTTTATGGACCGGCAGCGGCCGGATCACCGGACGACGCCGAGATATTCGAGCGCACGCAACGTGGTCTGCTCGCCGATCGCGAGCCCTGGGTGCTGCTGTCGCGGGGGATGGCCCGTGAGCAGGTCGATGCCGATGGCAGCGTGACCGGCTGCATCAGCGATGAAATCACCCAGCGCGCACAGATGCAGGAATGGAAACGGCTGATGACAGCCCCCTGAGCTGCGATCGCAAACAAACGGAGACAAACCAGTGGCCAAACACCTTGTGGAAGCGACGCCAGCGGCCTTGGCCGGCAGTATCGTGGACCTCCAGACACAGCTGCGCCTGGAACGCTTCCTGGCCTATGAGGCCGCCCTGATGGACGACCATCGGTACCAGCAGTGGCATGCCCTGTGGGCCGATGGCGACATTCGCTACTGGGTGCCTTGCAACGACGATGATCAGGATCCCATGACCGGCATCGCGATCATCTACGATGATCGTGCGAGCCTGGACGAGCGGATGATGCGCCTGAAGGACAAGAACGCCCACGCCTATCGGCCGCAGCCCAAGCTGGTCCGCACCATCTCCGGGGTGGTTCCGCTCAGCCGTGAGGATGACGAGTTAGTGGTTGCTTCCAGTTTCGTACTCGGCGAGATGCGAGCCGGCCTGCAGAACATCTGGTTTGGAAAATGCCTCTACCGGCTGCAGGATGACCCTGAACGGTTCCGCATTCGCAGCAAGAAAGTGATGCTGCTGAACAATGACGAGGCGATGCCGAACCTGACCTTCTTGGTCTGATCGGAATTCATGATCGGTGGAAATGGCCGTGTCCAAGCTTTTTGTTGACGCAATCGGCGGCGGGAGCGCGGCGCGGTGAGCGTCCCGGCGCAACCTGTGCGCGCCGATCGTAGCGTCTGCACCGGCGGCGCAACGCCGGTCGCACGGCGGGCTGTGCCGCTGGATCCGGGTCGCCATCAGCATGGCTCGGCTGCGGCCGGCTCGATGCGGGACATGCCGGGTGTTTCGGCCGCCTGGTCGGAAACGCCCGGTCACCACGCTTCTTTCTCGCCTGCACCAGGGCCTGGCATAGATCGTGGCCAGCTGGCCACGGCGCTCATGGAACCATCAGTGGGGATTAAGCAATGATCCATCTGCACGATATCTGCTACCTGCGCCTGGGCTGCAGCGACCTGGAGGAAATGGTGCGCTTTGCCACCGACATCCTGGGGCTGGAACTGCGCGCAAGAACGCCCACCCACGCCTACCTGCGTGGCGACAGCAGCGCCTTCAACCTCTGTTACATCCAGGGTGATGCGTCCTATGACGTGTCGGCGTTCGAGGTACGCCACCTGGCCGACCTGGAGGCCCTCGAGCAGGAGCTGGCGCAGCTGGGGATCGCGACCCACCGGGGCAACTCGGCCGAGTGCGAGGAGCGTCGGGTTGAAGCCTTCGTGGCGCTCACCGACCCCAACGAAAATCACATCGAGCTGGTCTACCGGCCCCACCAGACCGGTGTGCGCTACTTCCCCGCGCGAGACGCCGGGATTACCGAGTTTGGTCACTTTGGTCTGCACAGCCGTGATATCGAGCGAGACCTGCGCTTCTGGACCTCGGTCCTCAGCGCCCGGGTCAGTGACCGCATCGGCGATAGCGCGCTGTTGCGCATCGACGAGGTGCATCACAAGATCGCACTGTTCCCCTCCGAAAAGACCGGCATCCAACACGTCAATTTCCAGGTGGCGAGCATCGATGACGTGATGCGATCCTGGTATTTCCTGCAGGACCGGGGCGTCCCGATCGTGTTCGGGCCCGGCCGGCACCCAACCTCGACCGCGATGTTCATTTACTTCCTCGGACCCGACGGGCGTGTCTACGAATATTCCTCCGGGGTCAAGCGGATCACCGACGAGGCGTCCTACACACCGCGCCAGTTCGAGATGAAACCCTCCTCATTCTGCATGTGGGGCGCCAAGCCCAACGTCGATGAATTCGGCAAGTGAGCGCGCCCGCCACGCGCATGCGCGCAGGGTGAGAGCACGCGCAGGAACCAGGACAGAACCGTGAACCAACACAACTGCAGACGATTCAACGGCAAGGTGGCCCTGGTCACCGGTGCAGGGCAGGGCATCGGCCTGGCCACCGCCTGGCGGCTGGCGCGCGAGGGTGCCCGGGTGGTGCTCGCGGACAAATCTGCCGCGCCGACCCATGAGGCCGCCGACGCCATGCGTGCACAGGGTCTTGAGGTGGCAGTGGCGATCGCCGACCTGGCCACCTACGCCGGTGCGCAAGGCGCAATGGGCGAAGCCAAATCCGCCTTCGGCGGCATCGACGTGCTGGTCAACAATGTCGGTGGGACCATCTGGAAGAAGCCGTTCTGGCATTACAGCGAAGAGGAGATCAAAGCCGAAGTCGAGCGCTCCTTCTGGCCGCCTTTGTGGTGTTGCCGTGCCGTGGTGCCCTACATGCAGGCGCGCGGCGGCGCCATCGTCAACGTTGGTTCCAACGCGACCATGGGGATCTTCCGCATCCCCTATTCCGCATCGAAGGGCGGGGTGGTCGGCCTGACCACGGCGCTGGCGGTCGAGCTGGCCGATTTCAACATCCGCGTCAATTGCGTCGCGCCCGGCAACACCGCAGTCAAGGAGCGACCGACGCCGCGCCTGGGGCGCGAGTTGACCGAGCAGGAGAAACAGTGGAACCAGCAGTTCTACGACTACGTGACCAAGGAAGGCCTGTTCGATCGACCTGCGTCGGTCGAGGAGCAGGCTGCGGCGATCGCCTTTCTGGCTTCCGACGATGCCTCCTATATCACCGGTGAGGTGCTGGACACCGGCAAGCGGGGGATGCGCATCTCGTCTGTGAGCCACGGATAGCTGCCGTTCGAACACAGCTGCGCTGCTTCTGTCGCCGCGCTCCGGGATTGATCGCGCCGGGCTTGGGCGGTCTGTCCCTGCAGCAGGAGGCAGGGCCGTTCGCTCGCGTCACACGCAGCGCGTTTCAAGCGCAGAAGGGGTATGTCCGAGATGTCTGGAATGATGCCCATTGGCATGGCCCTGCTGTCGTCGTTGATGTTCGCACTCACCTTTGTGTTCGTGCGCGTAGGAGTCAAGACCGCGTCGACGGCCACCGCATTGTGGGTCACGTTGTTCATCAACGTGGTCTTCCTCTGGGGCTGGAGCCTGCTTGCCCATGGCTGGCAGTTCGAACATTGGTGGCAGTGGCGCTACTTCTTCCTCTCCGGGGTGTTCGCGCCCTTGCTTGGCCGGCTCTTCCAGTTTCAGGGAATGGCCAAACTGGGCGCGAACATCACTACTCCGCTGACCCTGACGCATCCGGTGATCACGGTGCTGCTGGCGATCCTGTTTCTCGACGAGCACGTCTCCAGGCGAGGCCTTGTCGGCGGCCTGCTGGTGGTGGCGGGCAGCGTCCTGGTCGGCATGCAGGGCGGGCAGAGTGCAACGCGTAGCCTGCGCAGCGTTTCGCGCGTTTACCTTATGCTGCCGTTGCTTGCTTCGGTGTGCTACGGCATCTCCATCGTCTTTCGCAAAATCGGGATCGATCTCGGTTCGGACGCGGTGACCGCCGCAGCGGTGACCTGCACCTCGTCCTGGCTGTTTGCCACGCTGCATGTGGTGGCGACCGGGTCGGCAAGGCAGATCCGCTGCAGTCGACGCGAGTTGGGCTTCTTCGTCCTCGCCGGGATCTTCTCGGGTCTCGGGCCGGTACTGCTGTACGCGGCTCTGCAGCGTGAAAGCCTGGTGGTCATCGCGCCGCTGGGCGCGACCACGCCGCTGTTCGTCCTGCTGGTCTCTTACCTGTTCATCCGCGCGGATGAAATCTTCACGCCCTTGGTCATCGCCGGAACAGTCGCCACCGTCACAGGGGTGATCCTGGTGACGGCCTACGGGCTGGCATGAAAATTCCTACAAAGAAGCCGATATGGAGGATCTTGTAATGGGCACGTCCCACTTCTACGTTTGCGACACCGATGCGATGGTCAACGGCGAGATTCGCCAGGTAACCCCGCCCGGTGCCGGCCCGGTGGCGGTGTACCGGGTTGCCGATGCCTTCTACGCCACCGATGACACCTGCAGCCACGGTCAGGCGCTGCTTTCCGAGGGCGAAGTCGACGAGGACTGCGTCGTGGAATGCCCTTGGCATGGCGGCACCTTCGATGTGCGTACTGGCCAGGCGCTGTCGTTTCCGTGCGTGCTGCCCATCAGGGCGTATCCGGTCGCAGTCGAAAGCAACAAGGTCTATCTCGACCTGGACGCTGGCACAATCAAGCCCTAGGAGCCTGTCGGACTTTGGCCGGCCGGGCTGCAAATCCGGCTGTGCGGTCCATATTTCCGTCGCTTCTTGCCCCATAGAACCACTATGGGGCGGCGAATCGGCGAAAGTCTGTCCTCGCGCAGCCGAATTTGACCAGCTTCGCTGTTGTGAAGCTCTTCGCCTCGACCGCCAAAGCCCGACAGACTCCTAGCCAGAGCGCAGGAAGCAAGACATGATCGACATGCATACCCATGTGGTGCCGGCAGATTTTCCTGCCTATCCGGGCCGGGAAAAGAACCACGGTTGGCCATGCATGCGCTGCGGGCAGGGGCACCACCGCACGGTGATGATCGGCGGGAAGCCGTTTCGTGAGGTGACCGATCAGTCCTGGGACGTCGGCCGGCGGCTGGAGGATATGGCCGCCGAAGGTGTGGATCGGCAGGTTCTGTCGCCGATGCCGGAGCTGCTGTCCTACTGGTTTGATCTCGATGATGCCCTGGCCTTCGGCGGCTACATCAACGGCTGTATCGCCGAGATGGTCGCCCAGGCGCCGCAGCACTTCCATGGCCTGGGCATGGTGCCGTTGCAGGATCCAGAGCGGGCCGCGCGCGAGGTCCGCGCGCTCAAGCATGAATATGGCCTGCTTGGGATCGAGGTGGGGTCGAACATCAACGGCATCGCCATGGGGGACCGGCGTTTCGACCCCGTCTTCGCCGCCCTGCAGGAAGAGGGCATGTGCCTGTTCGTGCATGCATTGCACCCGACCCGCGAGCGCCTCTACGGGCCGCCGCTGATGGAGGCAATGGTCGCCTTTCCCAACGAGAACGGCCTGGGGATCGCCGCTTTCATCGCCAACGGCGTGCTCGATCGCTTTCCACGCCTGCGCATCGCCTTCAGTCATGGCGGTGGTTCCTTCCCGATGATCCTGCCGCGGTTGCAGCACGGTTGGGAAACCAGCCCGCCCCTGCGCGAGGCGATTCCACGTTCGCCGCAGGAGGTCGCACGGCAGTTCTGGTACGACACCCTGGTCTACAGCGTGCCGGCGCTGACTTACCTGATGCAGGTCTATGGCACCAGCCAGCTGATGATTGGCACCGACTACCCGTTCGTCATTCGCGAAACCCACCCCGGCCGGCGCCTGCAGGAGCTGGCGCTCGATGCGGTTGAACGTGAGGCCTTGGTGGCCGGCAACTGCCGACGTTTTCTGGGCCTGTAGCGCGTCGCGCGTGGCGCCAGATCGATCATTCCAAAAAAAGCAAACGCCCGCGGGGCAGATCATTGAACGCAGGGAGGGTGATGACTGACTTGGGCGGTCGGCTTCATCCACGCATGACTGGCCAAGGGCGCGGCTGCATTGCGCGCAGCACCAGTGCGAATGGGCTGACCGCCACCGCGGGAAAAGCAAGCGCCGGGATGCTGCTGTTCGAGCAGGACCTGCCCACCGAACAGGTGCGTTCTGCCGGATTCTCCCAATGGCGCAGAACAAGACGCGGAGGACATTCAACGATGGAATCAAACCTTTTGGAATTGCTCACTCGCCTGGGGCCGGCGGGACAGGCGCCGCGCCTGGACGCCGGCGCCGAGCGAGTGGCGGCAGTACTGATCCCGCTGCTGGCGAGTGAACCGGGGCATCCGGTGCTGTTCACCCGACGGGCAGCCAGTATGCGTCGGCATGCCGGGGAGATCTGCCTGCCTGGTGGCCGGCTCGAGCCGGCGGACCAGGGCTCGGTCATACGCGCAGCATTGCGTGAGTCCTACGAGGAGATCGGTCTGCCACCGGCGAATGTGTCGTCGTGCTGGGCACTGCCGCCATGTCAGAACAGCCGGGGGGACCTGATTCATCCCGTCCTGGGGGTGGTGAATCGACCGCGGCGCTGGCGGCTGCAGGCCGAAGAGGTCGCCGGGCTGCTCGAGGTGCCCCTGGCGCATTTTCTCCAGCCACAACATTACAAATTGGAACGCCGCTGCTATGAAGGACAGGACAAGCAGAGCCTGGTGCTGGACTATGGGGGCGAACAGATATGGGGACTGACAGCGCGCATCATGGATGCGTTGCGGTTGCTTCTGCTGGCCGAAGGCTAGAGGCGTCATCCGAGCGCGTGCTTCAAGGCTGACCGCGCCACCAAGCGCCGGTGCGCACCGGCGTGCTGCACTGCAGCGGGAAGGCTGCGCGCGGTTGATGAGGACCCAAGTGCAACACCTGTCGCCCGCAATGCGCGTTCACTGTGCTGGCCAAGCTAAAGGCTTGGCTGGAAACCTGCTGATCCAAAGCCACTAAGGCTGAGCTAAAACGGCCGGTCCACCGACACCCCCGGCCAAAGGCACAGGCGCAGACGCCCAGCGACTAAAAACCGCCTTGCCGGCCTCAAGTCGCGATGGGCCGACGCCACCGATACGTCAGGACCGATTGCCAGCTGCGGACGCCATCGATTGCAGCGCTCCATCATTTTTTTCCCAGCTGGCAGCCCCTGACCAGGCTGAGCTCTCGCCACCGCCGACCCGGATTCGGCCCGCGAGACATCCGCCTGAGCCTTCACCCGGCCTGTTTTGGAGGAGGTGAAGTTTTGCTGCGATGCAACTTGACCCTCGGCTGAGGAGCTCTATATTCGCAACCAAACTTAGGCATCTAAGGAACCTCTGAACAACGCGCGCTCGACCCCCCGGCGCCACCACCAACAAAGGCACCGAAAGCCTCCAGAAGATACCAATCTGAGCCCCCCGACGCCGGAGTGTTCGGTGAACAAGAGCAGCCTCGCGGGCCGCGCTGTTTATGGACCAGTCCGAGCAGGTTGTGCCTTGCAACGCATTGCTTTTTTGTCGATTGAGCCGAACTACCCAAACCGGACCTGGCTGGAGCTTGCAGGATGGCATGAGGCCCAGGCCACCCTTTCACCCTCGCACAATTCGTCAGTGGAGAAATCTCGGCCACCACCTTGATCTTGCCGCACGTCAGATCAAACGAGAGACGCCTCGGTGCACGAAATTGTGGTTAACAGCAACAAGCAGGAGCAGCGATATGCAAAGAAAAGATATACAGGAGCGGCAAAAAATCTTGGTCGGGAACGCAATCGACCAATGGAAGAGTCAGGTCGAGAACAAAGTGGTGGTTGTGACTGGCGGTGCGCGGGGTATCGGAAAGACACTCGTCGAAAATCTTTTGAAAAGCGGCGCGAAAGTCGTCGCGGCAGACATAAACTGGAATAGCTCCCAGGATTTCAAGAAACATCTGGAAGGCACTGAGGAAGCGATGTCCGTACAGATGGACATCGCGGACGACGCGTCGCTGGATGCTGCCTATGAATCGGTCATGGAAAAGTTTGGCACGGTGGATGTGCTGATAAACAACGCCGCGCTTGTATCAGAAACACTTTTCTTCCCCAGAGGACAGGTCAAGACGCTGGACACCAAGGACAGTGACTGGGAAAAGATGTTCAGTGTCAATACCTTCGGCGTGCTGAAGACGATTCGACGGTTCATCCGGCCGATGCTCCAAAAGGGTAGTGGCAGCATCATCAACATGGTGAGCAGCGGAATATTGCCGATGCATCAGGGCGGCTCGCTCTTTTCGATGCGGCCCTGGACTGTGGAAATGCCTTATCAGGCATCCAAAGCAGCCACGATGGCAATGACGTTCTATCTCGCTGAAGAGGTCCGCGAAACAGGTGTGGCCGTCAACGGAATGATGCCGTTCCATACACGCGCATCATGGTTCGACGCCACCGAAAAGACCTGGCGTGACCAGGGCATGGTCTATTTCATGCGTCCTTCTGTGGCAGAGCACGTCGTGCCGGCGACCCTGTTCCTGTCTGGGCAGGACGGACATGGCGTGACCGGGCGACTTATCTATGTGCCTGAATGGAACTATGACCATGGCTTTGGAGATACCAAGGTCTGGGATGACTTTTCCCTGCCGCCCGAAATGGAAGAGATGTACAGCAAATTGGAAGCGGCGCTCCCCAAGTATGAGCGATCCGGCGTGTCTCACCTGCCGTTTGATGCGTGGGCGGCACTGTGGACGGCTGGCATGGAAAAACTTGCTGGAAAAGGCGAGAAATAACAGCGGCTGGCGTAATTTCAAAGACCCAGGAGAATAAAATGTTTAACGTCAATGAAGCGGTCAAGGACCGGGAAGGATATATCGACCCAAACATCTTTCTCGATGAAGATCTGTACCGACAGGAACTGAACAAGATTTTTAGAAAGACGTGGCTCTATGTGGGTCACGAATCCTCGATTCCGAAGCCAGGCAGCTACATTCTCAACTACATGGGTGAGGATGAAGTCATCGTCATTCGAGACCGCAACAGCCGGCTGCGGGTCTTCCTGAACCGGTGTCCACATCGAGGAAACAAGTTGTGCCTGTTCGACCGAGGGACGCAGAACGGATTTACCTGTTCTTTCCACGGCTGGAGCTTTGACACGGAAGGGCGTCTGAGGGGCGTCGCGGACAGCGAGGCATATGCAGACACCCTGCACCCCGAAAAGCTCGGGCTCAAGGAGGTTCCGCGTGTCAGCAGTTACGGCGGACTGATTTTTGCGAGCTGGGACGACGAAATCTCATCCCTGGATGACTATCTCGGAGATATACGCTGGTATCTCGATCGTTTGCTCATCAAGGACTTTCTCGGCGGCATCGAGGTATTGCCGGGCCGCGGAAAATACTTGATGCCGACAAACTGGAAGATGATGGCGGATAATTTCATGCACGATGGAACACACGTGCCGATTACCCATACATCATTCTTTCAGGCCGTGCAGGAGATGATGAAAACCCAGGGGATAGGGTGGTTTGGAGGCAATTTGTTCGATTCAGCACTGAATGTGCTGACCACTTCTCCAACCGGTGTTCCGCATGCTTGTGGATTCTTCGAATTCCTTGGCGATACCAGGCCCGATTCATCGGCGCAGGTGCAGCCAATCTTTGATCGGAGGATGGCTGAGCGCCTCGGTCAGGAAGCAGTGGATTGGCTGGATGATCGGACCAAGCGGCTGCAGAGCTTCGCCAAGGAGGACAAGTCCATGGTGCTGGGCAGCGCGAACTGGACCATTTTCCCAAATCTGAGCTTCATCATGTCGCCCAGCGCAATGCGGGCGAACGGAATTATCCAGTGGCACCCGCGCGGCCCCAAAATGCTGGAGGGTTGGCAATGGACCGCAGTGGAAAAGAATGCACCTGATGTAGTGAAGCGATTCGCAGCCGGCCTGCTGGCATCCGATCAGGCGCCGGCCGGAATGATCACGATCGACGACACAGAAAATTTTGACCGGATGGCCAGGAACTTCGGTTCAAGTACGGCTGAAGATCGTCCTTTTGACTATTCCATGCCAGGCATGGACAAGCAACGGTTCTTGGAAAAATTCAAGCAAGCGGGAATTGATCTGCAAGGCGTGCCCGGCTCCCTTGAGCCCTTGTTCACAGAAGAGATGGCGCGAGCCTATTACGGATACTACCGGCAGCTCATGACCGAAAGCCGCTGAAACCAGCGCCCAGGAGAGTAAATGTATGATTGACGCGTCAACGATTGAGACACAATGGCAGATCGAACAGTTCTTGTATCGAGAAGCCCGCTTGCTCGACACTTATAGGGTCCGCGATTGGTTTGCTCTTCTCACCGAGGACATCCGTTACCGTATCCCGGTCATAGAAAGGGTGTACGGGCGAGTCGAGCAGTACAGGGATGACACGCCTTCTGCGGTTTACGTTGACCATGACCGCATGTTTATCGAGATGAGGCTCACCCAGTTCGAGTCGGGCATCCAGCACAGCGAGACGCCCGTATCGGTGACCCAACGCATCGTTACCAATGTGCTTGTCGAGCCGGCGCCTGCCGAGAATGAGTTGCTGGCATATTCCCATATACAAACCACGCAGATACGCCATGGTGATATGGAGACCGTGTGGCGCGCCAGGCGTGAAGACAGGATGCGTCGGGTAGATGATCAATGGCTGTTGGCTGAGCGCAACGTCATTTTGCTCAGCTCGGTGCTCCCGCGCACATTGGGGATATTTCTCTAACGAGGAAGAAGGTGCAGTGCACCTTCTTTCCCGCCCAGTCATGTAACAGTACGGGAGGTCACATGGGCAAAATAGTTACGGCACTGGCATCATCGCATGCGTTCACGCTGGTGGAGCCGGATAAATGGGATGAGTTTCGGGAAAAAAATCGAGAGTATTACGCCCAGCTGTATGGTGAAAAGCCCCCGGTAAACCCAAGGATGGACAACGAAGACCCAGTCAGCAATGAGGTCAGGTATGGGCGAATTAGGGATGGGTTGAGCGCGATGCGACGGGCGCTGGTGGATTCGCGTCCCGATGTGCTCCTTGTCATTGGCGATGATCAGAACGAAAACTACACGGTTGAAAACATCCCGCAGTTCGCCATCTATACGGGCAAAGAGGTAAAGGTCTTCGACCGGGGAAGGAAAGAAGAGAAGCTCTACAAATGTGATCAGGCGGCTGCTCAAATACTGTTGGAAGGACTTCTGGAGAAAGACTTCGACGTATCCTTTTCCGAGCGCTTTGCCAACGATCAGTTGCGCTCTCACGCGCATGCTGAGCCGCTTAATCGCGTGCTGGTGCCGGATGCCGACATTCCGATCATCCCGCTGTTCGTCAATGGCATTCACTGGCCTGCGCCGAGCCCGGCGCGCTGCTATGCGTTTGGTCAGGCGCTATCCAATATCATCAGCGAACGAATGCAGGGAAAGCGGGTCGCGATATATGCATCTGGTGGGCTGTCGCATTTCTCTGCAGGGTACCCTTATGCCGCATATGAAGGGCCGTTTGGCTATGGGCACATCAGTGAGGAATTCGACCGCAAGATGCTTGAGTATCTGTCGGCAGGCGAGGGAAAGAAGCTCTCCGAATTCACCAATGATGATTTACTTGACAACGGCGATCTCGAATTGCGCACTTGGATAATTCTGCTTGGCGCTGTTCAAGGGGCGAAAGCCGACGTGCTGGCTTATGAGCCTTTCTACCGGGCAATAATGGCAATGTGTGTCGCCAGGTGGAACGAGCAGGACATCGTTTCTGCATGAAGCCTTGAATTAGTGTTCCGCCCATGCGCGGCGCTGATGATGCAGGGGCGATTGCACGTTACGCCGGCGGAGATTGTCCTCAGGTAATTATATTGGCGCTTGGCTCTCCTCGTCACCGCGCGTGGAAGTGGGCCTGCACGTGCAGATGCGCACGAGGGGCCGGCTCCCTAAAACAGGAAACGCAGGTGCGCTTGCCGACGGCGAGGAATCCGGCGTGTGCAGCTTAGCGCTGAGAAATTTTAACTATTTATGGCTCAAATGACAGGAGATGGCGATGAGACTGGGTGAAGGATATTATGATGGTTGGGTTTTGGCTAATGGAGTAAGGACGCATTATTCGTGGGCCGGGACCGAGGGGCCGGTAGTTATCCTCTGTCATGGCGGCGGCCCTGGTTCGTCAGGTGAAGCAGGATGGCGATTCATGCTGCCAGCGCTGGCGAAAGCCGGATTTCGTGTTTTTGCGCCAGATCAGATATCCATGGGTTTGACTGATGCCAGGCCGCACGCGTGGCCGGTGCTGGGCCATCAGAGCCTGGTCGACCATGTTCGGGACTTTATCGACGCCTTGTGTCTCGACGATGTGCATATGGTTGGTAACTCCCAGGGAGCCTATGTCGCCGCAAAATATGCGATAGACCATCCTGAAAAGGTGCGTAAATGCTTTTTCATTGGAAGTGCCACGATCGCCATGTCCATGGGGTTACCCCGGCCGGACGGTGGCAATAACGCGGCGTTTCAGGCCCTGGTGAGCTACGACTTCACTGAAGAGGCGATGCGCCGGTTCTTGGTTGCAATCATCAGTGATCCGTCCAAGGTCAGCGATAACTTGGTGAGGTCACGTCACGAAGCTGCCAATCGGCCTGGCATTCGGGAGTCCCTCCAGGCGTTTCACGCCTACCAGGAGCGCATGCGAAATGATCCCAAGTTGTGGGATCGCTTCAGTCTGATCGATTCACTGCCAAAGCTCAAAGTGCCTTCGAAGTTCATCTGGGGCGTTGATGACAGCTTTGCTCCAGTGCAGATGGGGCATGAACTGGAAAAGCTTCTTCCCAACATTCCTTTTGAATATATCGCTGGTGCCGGACACCAGTGCCAGACCGACCAGCCGGAGCTGGTCAACAACATGGTTATCGACTTCCTCCGCTGACGTTTCGTTGCGCGAGGACCGGCGGTCGAGCTTCGTTAGCCACTCGGGAGGGTGCCAATTCTTACTTTCTGGAAGAATTGATTAGATAGCGAAACGATGAAAGCCACATCAAATACAATACGGGGAGATAGCGATGAAAAGCAGCAGGAAACTTGCTCGTTCTATTTACTTTGCCTTGGCCGCCAGCTTTTCGCACGCGGCATGCGCCACCGAGCTGGGATTGACGAACTACCCGATTGGTGTCAACGGCATTCTGGATGGCATATTGCCCAGGCCAGGCGGTACCGTGTTGCTCAATTATTATTTCTATGACAAGTCAACCAAGTACATCAATGATAAGGGCGACAGCGGAATTCCGGACTTCGAGAACACGACGTTCGTCGGGGCATTTCGAACTATCCATACTTGGAATTATAGCAATGGGGGATGGACAATTTCCTCGGCCTTCAATGTGCCGATCGTCAGGTCGAAGACCTCGATCATGGGCATGTCGGACACCGATACAGGTATCGGTGCGATAGATCTGGAGCCGATCCACGTCAACTACGTGAATCCATCAAATACGTTCTTCTCCTCGTTCTTTGTCGATATTTTCATCAAGAGTGGCGGCTATGATTCTCGCCGGCTGGCTAATGTTCATCAGAACTACAACGCCATAACGCCGCTTTACAGCTATACGTGGTTCATAAACAGGAATTGGTCAACCTCGGCCACGACCGGCATTGAATTCCCTCTGGAGCGAAATGACGAGACGTTATATAAGAGTGGCGATGTATTCTTCATTCACCCGAGCGTGGAGTATACTCCCACCTCCAATCCGAAGCTGCATTTCGGATTTTCGCCATACTACATAAAGCAGCTGAGCGACGACAAGCTTCCCGGTGTGAGGATCGAAGGAGGTGGTCAAACCCGCGCTACCGGTCTGGGGGCCTCGGTTCGCTATGACTTCAGCGAGAAGGTTTCTGCCGTTCTTAAATACAACAACGAGGTGAGCGCGCGGAACAGAAGCGAGTCCGATCCGCTGTGGTTTCAGATTGGGTATATTTTCTAAGGATGCCGGCGAACCTTAATAACAATGGAGAGAGAAGAATGCCCGGTTTACTGGATGGTCATCGCGTCCTCGCATTCATAGGGGACGACGGCCTGGGACAGGCGGTGGTAGGACGTCTGACGAAGGAGGGTGCCCGTGTGTTCGTTGCCGGTCCTGGTGGGAACACTGCGTACCACTACAAACCCGCAGAAGTGGCCGGAATTTTTGATCAGGCGGCCGAGTACCTTGGCGGCATTGACGATGTGATCAATGCGGTCACTTACTGGTGGGTGGGTAAGCCTGAGGACGCTGACAAGGCGGTGTGGGATGAGTTGACCGCTGTTAATTCGACTGCGGCGGTGGTGATCGCCCAGGAGAGTGCGCGGCGAATCGCAGGAAAAGGGAGTCTCTGTAGCCTGGGGTGTCTGTGGGCGATGGCAACCAGCCCCGAGGTGGGCTTGACCGGTGCGTCCAAGGCGATCTTGGGGCCGCTCACCAAGGCACTGGCACTGAGTGGGGCCAAGCGGGGGTTTCGCGCAAACTTGGCGTGTGTGGGGCTGATCGATACGCCCCATATGCGTGACATTGCGGCAAGGCGGGCCACGGTGGTGGGTACCGATGATCCCTCGGCCGCGTTCGATCGCGCGGTCGGACGGGTGGCCCTGCGACGTGGTGGGAGCCCCGATGAAGTAGGCAAGGTGGTCGCGTTCCTGGCCTCTGATCACGCCCGTACGATAACCGGCGCCACTGTTCTGGTCGATGGCGGCCTTTTGTGGACTTAATGAGGGGGACACCATGGGTTTATTGGATGGAAAACGCGCATTGGTCATTGGCGCCGCTTCGGGAATCGGCCGGGAAACCGCCAAGCTCTTTGCCCGCGAGGGAGCCAAGGTCGCCGTTGCTGACATCGACACCAGTGGCGCCGAGGCAACGGCAGCCCAGATTTCGGCGTTGGGTGGGGGCAGTTGCTTTGTTGGCGTTGATGTGACCAAGAAGGCGTCCGTGAGCGGAGCCGTTGATGAAGTCGCAGGAAAACTTGGAGGTATCGATGTCCTGGTGGTCACGCCCTTCGTGAGTACCGGAATGACGGTCATGGAGATGACCCAGTCCGATTGGGAGCGGCAGTATGCCGTGATGGCGACCGGCACGCTGTTTGCGTTTCAGGCGGTCATTCCCTACATGCAGAAGCAAGGAGCTGGAAGCCTGATTGCCACCTCGTCCTCGCATTTTGGAGATTATGGATCAATGACGCATCCGGCAATGATGCCTGCCTATGGTTCGGCGAAGGCTGCGGTGGAGCTGCTGGTTCGGTCAACCGCAACCCTTCACTCCCCCCAGGGCATTCGCGTCAACGCGGTGGCGCCAGGATTTACTGTCACCCAGGGCTCGCTCAATACCCTGGAGGAACATGGGGTCAAGGATATGGCCATGATCGAGGGCATGCTTGGCCCTGGAATGCCCATGGGCTTGGGCAAGCCTGAGGATGTGGCCGAGGGCTTTCTCTTTCTCGCTTCAGATTATTCTTCTTACATCACAGGTTATTCGCTGCCAGTGGATGGCGGTTCCCTGGCGAATGCGGGTGGCAAATTGGCGCCCTGATCCTGAGCGGCCGTCGGGCTTTCAGCCCCGTACCAGTGGGTTTCGAGAATGAAAGGTGGCCACCGATCCAACGGTGGCCGGCTGGGCACGCGCTCTGACAGCGCCATGCTTGAGAACAGCGGCCCGGCGCCAGCAGCATTGCGAAGCGGTAGAGCTCGGTGACCGTGGCGGGATCCAGCGGTTCCAGGGCAGGCATGCAGCAGTAAGCAAACGCGCCGGCGTCACCCGACGACGCAGGACGCCATGCTGATCACCAGTGGCGACGCTGCCGGCTGTCGTCTGGAGCCAGACCCGTGCGCCCAGGCGTTGCGCAACCCCGAGCGGGACCTCTGGCAGGGGAAGCCGGGACGCGGCGGCGGTACGATCGGCCGTTCGCAAACGCGCTGGTCCACGCCGGCGTGTCCCATCTTCGCCTGGGGAATCTCCATGCTCCTGAATACCCGCACGCCGCGCCTGTTGTGCGCCCTGTTGCTGGCCGCGCTGTCGCTCGGCGTCTACGCGCAGACGCCGACCGTGAGCCAGGCCGACTATGCCCGGGCCGACAGGCTGCTGTTCGCCCAGCCGCTGGTCGACCACGCCGTGACCCGGGTGACCTGGCTGGATGCAAGCCACTTTGTCTACACCGACCACGACGCCAGCGGCGACCGCCTGCTGCAGACCGACGTGGCCACCGGCAGGACCGCGCCGTTGTTCGACGCGCAGGCGCTGGCGGCTGCGCTGAACACCCTGCTGGCCACAGGCGACAAGCCGATCAAGGCCGAGAAGCTGGGCCTGGGCAAGATCGCGCTGACCGCCGATCGCCGTTACCGCTTCACCGTGCGTGACACCCAGGTGGTCTGCGATGCCAATGCCCGCTGCGCCAAGGTCTACGCCAAGGCCAATCCGGAGCCCGGCGCGCTGTCCCCGGACAAGCGGTCCGAGGCGTTCGTTCGCGACTGGAACCTGTGGGTGCGCGAGCTGGCCACCGGCGCCGAGACCCAGCTGACCACCGACGGGGTCCAGGATTACGGCTACGCCACCGACAACGCCGGCTGGAAGCACACCGATAAGGCGATCGTGGAGTGGTCGCCGGATTCGAACAGGATCGCCACCTTCCAGCAGGACCAGCGCAAGACCGGGCAGATGTATCTGGTCAACACCCAGGTGGGCCACCCGAAGCTGGAGTCATGGAAATATCCGTTGCCCGGCGACAAGGAGGTGACCATGATCGAGCGGGTGGTGATCGAGGTGCCCACCAGAAAGGTCATCCGGCTGAAGATGGCCCCGGACCAGCATCGTTCCACGCTGTGCGATGACATCAGTTGCGGCCCGGATGGCGGCTGGGACGATGTGAAGTGGGCACCGGACAGCAAGACGCTGGCCTTCGTCTCCACCTCGCGCTTCCACAAGGATGCCTGGTTCCGGATCGCCGATGCGGCCACCGGCCAGGTGCGCACGGTGTTCTCCGAGCACGTCAAGACCCAGTACGAAAGCGGCAACGGCACGGCCAGCTGGGCCTACCTGCCGCAGACCAACGAGGCGGTCTGGTTTTCCGAACGCTCCGACTGGGGCCAGCTCTACCTGTACGACCTGACCACCGGCCAGCTCAAGCACGCCATCACCACCGGCGAAGGCAACGTCACCGAGTTGCTCAAGGTCGATCCGGTTTCGCGCACCGTGTGGTTCCGCGGCGTCGGCCATACCCCCGGCATCAACCCGTACTACCAGCAGTTCTGGAAAGCCAGCCTGGACGGTGGCGCGCCGATCCTGCTCACGCCTGAACCCAGTGACCACACCGTGTCGCTGTCCCCGGACGGCAAGCTGTTCGTCGATGCCTATTCGACCACCACCGTGCCGCCGGTGACGCTGCTGCGCAGCGCGGCCGACGGGACCGGGGTCTCCGAAGTCGCCCGCGCCGACATCACCCGCCTCAAGGCTGCCGGCTGGGTGCCGCCGGTGCCGTTCACGGTCAAGGCGCGCGACGGCAGGACCGAGCTGTACGGGGTGATGTTCAAGCCCTCCAACTTCGATCCGTCCAAAAAGTACCCGATCGTCAACTACATCTACCCCGGCCCGCAGACCGGCTCGGTGCGCGGCCGCAGCTTTTTGGCCACCCATGTCGACAATCAGTCGCTGGCCGAACTGGGCTTCATCGTGGTGGCCATTGACGGCATGGGTACGCCGTGGCGCTCCAAGTCCTTCCACGATGCCTGGTATGGCGACATGGCCGACAACACGCTGCCCGACCAGGTGGCGGGTATGAAGGAACTGGCCGCGCGCCATCCGTGGATCGACCTCTCACGCGCCGGCATCTGGGGCCACTCCGGCGGCGGCAATGCCTCCACCGCGGCCATCCTGCGCTATCCGGAGTTCTTCAAGGTGGCCTGGTCGGAAAGCGGCAACCACGACAACCGCGGCTACGAGGATGACTGGGCCGAGCGCTACCAGGGCGAACTGATCGAAAAGGACGGCAAGAGCAACTACGACAGCCAGGCCAACCAGTCCCTGGCCGGCAACCTCAAGGGCCACCTGATGCTGGTCCACGGCACCCTGGACGATAACGTGCCGCCGTACCTGTCGCTGCTGGTGGCCGAGGCGCTGATCAAGGCCAACAAGGACTTCGACATGCTGATGATCCCCAATGCGCGCCACGGCTATGGCTCGCTGACTGCCTACGTGGCGCGCCGTCGCTGGGACTATTTCGTGCGCCACCTGGCAGGTGGGACGCCGCCGGCCCAGTACGATCTGAAGATGCCGCAGGATTGATGGCCCTCGGCTGACGGCGGTCATGCCTGCAATGCCGGGCCCGCTGTGGGCCCGGCTGTTTGCCCTGCTTGTGGCCCGACCCAAGCAACCCGCACCCGTTGGGTGCCTGCCGATCGAGCAGGCAAGCGCGCGGCCACCGGGGTTCAGCGCAAAGGCGCAGGCCCGGTATCAGAAGGGGTAGACGACGTACCGCGGCAGAATCCGGGTGAACTGCACTTGGAAGTTGAGTCTGCCAGTTCCCCACCGGACATTCCAAAATCTGGCGGCGCGGACACCGAAACAAGGCTTTCCGTCGGCAGCTTGCCAATCAATAGCACAACGGCGTATAGTTACTGAACGTTCGTTAAGTTCATTGTTGGAGCCTGTCCATGGGCAGTCAGATGATTAAAGGCATCCCCAAAAGGAAAACGCGGGAAGAGATTCTCGAGCTATCGGCGCCTCTATTTGCCCAATACGGCTATGACGGCGTTTCGATGCGCGATGTCGCTGCCGTCGCCGGCCTCACCCAAGCGGCGCTTTACTACTACTTCTCCGACAAGGATCAGCTCTATCTGGATGCGGTCGGCTGTGCCTTTGAAGAAAAAATGGAGCCCTTGAAGGCCCTTTTTGACGGCGCAGGAAATCCTTGGGACCGGCTCGAATCCTTCGTTTTCCAGTTCGCGCGCCTGCTCGCCAAGGAAGAGAACTTTAGACGCCTGATCCAGTGGGTACTGCTGGACAGCGATGAGCAGCGCCTGCAAAGCCTGGCCGATCAAGTCTTTCGAGACCTATTCAGCGCACTGCGTCATCTCGCCGGTGAGGTCGCTCCGGGCCATGACCCCCAGTCTTTCGTCATTTCACTGATCGGTCTGGTGATCTATCCCTTTGAAACCCGGTCGGTGCGACGTTTCCTGCCGGGCTACCAGCGACAGCATGAAGACCCCGAGGCCATCGCGCGGCATGTCGTGGGCTTGATGCGTAACGGTCTTGGCACAAACAGCGAGGGAAAATCACAACAAACCCCCGGCCCAGGGCAAACGTGCGGAGCAGACGTCTCTGCTCCATGACTGCAAGGAGAAGCAATGATGAAATGGAAAACATGGTTGATCCTGTCGGCGCTGGTCGTGGGCACAAGTGCACGGGCTGCGCAAGAACCCGCGGCAAAGACGGGCGAGACGGCCAAGGCGCCCATGCTTCAGAAAGCGGAGGAAGGCGCGAAGAAAGCGGCCGAGGAAGCCAGGGAAGCGACGCACAAGGCCGCAGAGGCCGCCAAGCGGGCTGCAGAGAAGGCTGAACAAGCCGTCAGTGAAGCCTCGCAGGAAACCGCCGAAGCAGCCCATCAGGCCGCGCAAGATGCTGATCAAGCTGCCAAATTGGCAGTCCGCAAGACTGCGCAAGCCACCCGGAAAGCGACCCCAGCGACCAAGCAGGCTGCACAGAAGGCCGAGGAAGCCGCCAAAAAGGCCGCCGCAGCGACCAAGGAAGCCGCTCAGAAGGCCGGGGAAGCGGCGGAAAAGGCGGCCAGATCTGGCAAAGAGGCTGCGCAGAAAGCGGCCGAAGCCGCCAGAGACGCCGCACAGAAAGCCACGCAAGCCACCCAAGAGGCAGCCGACAAAGCGCTTGAGGTAACCAAGGAAACGGTCAAAGACGTCAAAGATGCCGTGACGAAGTAACCCTTGGAAGGCGGCTGCTTCGAACGGGTTAGGCCGCCGTGAGCGTGCTTACCGACCTGAGAATTGTTACACCGATATTTTTTTCTTAATCACTGATGGAGGTTTTCCATGTCTGAATCCAACGGTTCTATGAACAAAGAAAAACTGATCGCCGACATGAAGCAGATTGTTGCCGATGCCGATGCGCTTTTGCAGGCCACTGCCGACCAAACCAGCGAGAAGATCGCCGGCTTGCGCACCCGTCTTCAGGATAACCTGAAGACGGCCCGGAGCCGGCTGGCCGAGGCTGAAACAACGCTGGTCGACAAAACCGCGCAAGCCACCCGGGACGCGCTGCAAAAAATCTCGGACGCGGCCGATCAAGCAGCGGATGCCGCCAGCGATGCGGCGCAGAAGGCCGAGGAATCGGTCAAAAACGCGGCCGAATCCGGTAAGGAAGCGGCCCAGCGTGCAGCAGAAGTCGCCAGGGATGCTGCCAACAAGGCTCTGGATGCAATAACGGAAATGGCCCGGAAGGCCAAAGACGCCATCAGCAAGTCGTTTTAGGCCACGCTGAACAAGCCCCCAGCGTGTGCTGCATCCCGCAACGGCGGGTCTGCGGCGTTGCATCCGTGCCATGGCTTGGGCTGTGGCGCGGTTTGTGCCTTGCACCCTATCGCCGATGCGGAGCACAGCCCATCGCCAGAACTTGTTGAGCATCACCTGAGGCAAGCATGGCCCGCGGTCGCATTGGCGGCGGGTCGTGCGGATGCCATGTGCCCTGAAGGCGCTTTCCAGGCCTTGCTGTTCGTGCGTACACGGATGGTGGCAATGATGCGCCTGATTGCGCGGCAACTGTGGCTATATTTGCAACAAAACCGCCTGATTCATGATCAAAAGGCTACGAATCTCTTCCATGAGGGGAAAATGGCAATGCACAGCGATCAACGTGCAACAGATTTGCGCTGGCATCTGGAAGATATCGATTTCTCCTCCATCGACACCGCGCGCATGCGCATGCGCGACGACATCTTTCTTCTGGTGTGCAGCGCCTCGTTCGTCGAAAGTGGCGCAGAAACCTACGCTCATAACCTGGCGGACTATTTCACGGGCGATACGGAGGTCGGAGAATGGCTGAACGAGCACTGGAAAGTCGAGGAACTGCAGCACGGCCGCGCGCTGAAGACCTATGTGCAGCATGTCTGGCCTGAGTTCGACTGGGACAGCGCTTATGGCGACTTTTTCGCGGAATATGTCAAGCTATGCACCTGCGACGAACTGGAACCCACGCGGGGTCAGGAGTTGGTGGCGCGCTGCATCGTCGAAATGGGCACGACCACCTATTATCAGGCGATCAATGCCATGTTCGATGAGCCTGTGCTGCGGGATATCACCTGGCGCATCCGCACCGACGAGGTGCTGCATTACAAGCATTTCTACAAATACTTTCTCCGGTATCGGCAGCAGGAAAATCTACGCAGGTGGCATGTAATCGCCACACTTTGGCGTCGCATGGCTGAACTGCGCAAGAGCGACGCCGACATCGCGCTGCGACATGCCGTGGCCTGGCGCTTTCGGGGGAGGGGCGGTGAAGCACCTGCGTACGCGGTCATCCACAAGCAGGTGTGCGAACTGATGTTTAAGCAGTACCCCATGGATATGGTTGTGCGCATGGCGCTCAAACCTTTGCAATTAAACGCACGGCTGCAGCGCTGGGCAGAGCGCCCAATCGCTTCGCTGGCACGACGGGTCTTGCTGCGTTGACGAGCCAGTTTGCGGCCAGGAAATTGCGGCCTTGGTTGCCGTAAGACAGTCACCATGGTCGCTGGGCGCGGTGACGGCAATCGTGCGCAACGCCATGGGCTGCGAGCTCGACCCCGACTTCCGGCTGCTGCGTGCCGCGCGGCGTGGGCGGCTGGAAATCCACATCGATGTCACGCACCTGAAGCGCGTCGGCAACCAGCTCGACAGTGCCGCCGACCGGCGGGTGATCGGCATCGTCGTCGCCGCCCTCATCGTCGGCTCGTCCATCGTCATGACCGTGCCCGGCGGCCCCACCTTGCCGGGGCTGCCCTTCTTTGGCCTGCTCGGCTTCGTCGGTGCCGTCATCGGCAGTCTCTGGCTGCTGCTGTCGATCTGGCGCAGCGGGGGCAAGGAATGAGCGGACCGCAGACCTGGGGCATGGACCCGCTCATCGCGCTGGCGCTGGTGTTCGCATTCACCCTGCTGGCGGCCCTGGCATGGCGGGCGCTGGTGCGGCGACGCAACCGGGTGCGGCAACTGGCTGCGCACCCGCCGGCGGCGGGCGATGCCGGGGCCGCCCAGAGCCGAAAGATCGTCATTTTTTATTCGTCCATCGGCCATGGCCACATCAGCGCCGCGCAGGCCATCGAGCAGGAGATCGGCCGGCTGGCGCCGGGCGCGCGCGTGGTGCTGCAGGACATCCGCGAGTTCATGCACCCGCTCTGGCGCTGGGTGGACGAGCGGCTCTACTGGTTCATCGCCGGCAATCTCCCGGAAAGCTTCGACGCGCTGTTCCATGCCCTGCAGGCGCGCGGCAAGCGGGTGCCTTCGCTGGCATGGCTGTCCAACGACTACCCGGAAGACAAGGTGCGCAGCTTCCTGGAGGCACAGGCCCCCGACACGGTGCTCGCCACGCATTACGGATCGGCGCAGGTGCTCGGGACCCTGCGCGAGCGCGGGCTGCTGGTGCAGGTGAACATCGGCTGGCTGCACACGGACTTCTTCGAGGGCTATTTTCCGCGCATCTCGAAACGCATCGACCGCACTTTTCTCGCCCACCCCGAGCTGGAATCGCGCTGGCTGGCGGCGGGTGTTCCGCCCGACAAGGTCACCACCAGCGGCATGCCGGTGCGCGCCCCGGCCGCCGACGGCGCAACCCGGGAGACGGCGCTCATGGCGCTGGGTCTGGCCGCGGATGCGCCCACCGTGCTCATCACCTCCGGCAAGGAGGGCATCGGCGACTACGCGCTCGTGGTGGAGAGCCTCGCGCGCCACCACGCCGGCCCGCTGCAGATCATTGCCGTCTGCGGCGCCAACGCCCGGCAGCAGGCGCAGCTGACAGCACTGCAAAAGCGCCTGCCCGAGGCGGTGGCGCTGAAGGTCTGCGGCCTGGTGCCGCACGCCGACCTGCTGGCCTGGATGGGCGCGGCGGACCTGCTGATCACCAAGGCCGGAGGGATGACGCCGGCCGAGGCCTTTGCCATCGGCATTCCGACCCTCTTGCTCGATGTGGTGAGCGGCCATGAACGGGAAAATGCCGCCTTGTTCGTGCGGCTGGGGGTGGCCGATCTGGCTGACACCCTGGCGCAGGCGGGCGAGCTGGCGGCCGCGGTGCTGGCCAGCCCGCAGCGGCAGGCGGCAATGCGCCGCGCCCAGCTCGCCTTTCACGACCGTGCCGGCCTCGGGCGCATCGCCCGCTTCGCGCTCGACCCGGCCCTGCCTGCGCCGGGTCTGCCGGTGGACTTCGGCGCCGAGCACGGCAGCGCCGTCGCCGACATCGACGCGGCGCTGGCGCGGCTCCAGGCCGAGGTGCCCTGCGACATCGAACTGCTGCTGTCCTACTCGACCGCCAAAACACCGCAGCGCGTGGTGCTGGAAAACCCGTTCGGGCACATTGCCATTCGCGTGGACGACACCGTCTACAGCGCCAACCATGTGGCCGTGCCGGGACAGGACCCCAACCTGTTGCAGCATGTGACGCTGGCCGACTACCTGTACGGCGTGCAGCCGCCGTCGCCGTCGCAGGTGCATACCAACACCTACGGCATGGCCTATGGCCGCGAAACGCTTGGCTTGCGGGTGGCGGGCGTGGCGGCAGGGCGCAAGGCGGCCATGGTGGCCGAGGCGCACCGGATCGAGGCGGCGTTTCGGCAAGGCCGCCTGCTGTGGGACCGCAGCGAGTTCAATTGCGCCGATGTGGTGGTGCGCATCCTGCGCGCGGGCGGCTATGACCGCTCGCCACCGCTGGCGCGGCAGTGGCTGCCGGCCATGCCGCTCGATATTTTTGAAGAAGCCCGGCAGGTTTGCGAGGAAGACGCTTCCCTGCGCATGGAACTGGTGGCCTACCGGCAGGTGCCGGGCGCCCACGCGGTCTATCGCTTTTCGCGTTTTCCGCTGTCGCTCGGGCAACCGCTGCGCTCAGTGGCGCGGGCGCTGCGCGAGGCGCCGCGGGAGCCTCTCGAAGCGGCCGCGACCAAACAGCTGACCGGCTATTTCGGCGACCACCAGCTTTATTTTGAGGACCTGCGTGGCCACGGGGCTGGCGCCCTGGCCGACGATGCGGCGCATTTCAGCCGCGTGCAGCGCAGCCTGGCCAGCGCCCTGGCGACCGACCTGCAGCGCTTGCTGGCGGCCCAGGCCAGACGGCCTCTGCGGGAGATCGGGCGCCTTGGTGAGCTTGACGGCGCACAGGACATCCGGCGCCTGCTGGAGCGCAGCCTGGCGCTGGCGCGCATCGCCACTGAGCGGGCCGACGAGGTGCTGCAAGACCGGGGGGCGCGGCGCATGCGGGTGCTGTTCACCGAACTCGTGAACGAGTACGGCCGGATCGACGCCTGGCGCCTGCGGCGCCAGGAGATCGAGGCCTATCTCAAGCGCTTTCAGGTCTTCGAGGCCGCCGTGGGGCGTGAATTCCCGGTCCGCCAGGGCGCGCGACCCGCGCGGGCCACGACGCTGCGGCGGTCACTGCGCGACGGTATCCGGCGTCTGCGCCGGCGCGCCGGTGGGCGCCACCGGCCTGCGGGGCAGGGGCCAGACCAGGACAAAAGCCAATGAACGCGCCACCAACCAAGCAGGCCCCGGCGGCGGATCTGACGCCGCCCAGGCGACCCCGGATCGGCCTGGCGCTGGGCAGCGGCTCGGCGCGCGGTCTGGCGCACATCGGCGTGCTGCGCGCCCTGAAAGAGGCCAACATCACGGTCGACCTGGTGGCCGGCACCAGCATGGGGGCGGTCATCGGTGCCGTCTTTGCCTCGGGCAGACCGTAAGCGTCCGGCGAGGTCACCTTGTCGACTCCTCGGCCGTGCCTGCGTCGTCGCTGGGACTATTTCGTGCGCCACCTGGCAGGTGGGACGCCGCCGGCCCAGTACGATCTGAAGATGCCGCAGGATTGATGGCCCTCGGCTGACGGCGGTCATGCCTGCAATGCCGGGCCCGCTGTGGGCCCGGCTGTTTTGCCCTGGTTGTGGCCCGACCCAAGCAACCCGCACCCGTTGGGTGCCTGCCGATCGAGCAGGCAAACGCGCGGCCACCGGGGTTCAGCGCAAAGGCGCAGGCCCGGTATCAGAAGGGGTAGACGACGTACCGCGGCAGAATCCGGGTGTCGTAGATGGCGCGTTTTTCCCGAAACACCGCCTTGCCATCCTCCAGGGCCACAAGGTCGTGGTAACGCCCGGTCGCCAGCACAGAGCTCGAACCCATCTCCGGGGAAATCATGATGGAGAAGTTGCCAACCTGACGATACGTGTCCGCGGCGATCTTCTCCACGCCCAGGCGCTGCACGAAATGGGTCGTGTGGTACGGCTCGAAGGTCCCCGCCCAGATCTTGGTCACGAACGAGACCCGGTCCTTGATCCGCTCGCGGCAGTCGTCCAGCATCAACGCGATCGGCAGGCCTCGCTTCTCGTTTTCGTCGGAGATGCAGACATACGAGGCCTGTTGCTGCGAGAAGCAATTGAGCCAGTCCTCCATGTTCGCCGAGTCCAGCGCCTGCACGTAGGCCTGCTGCAACGAATCAATCTGCTCCAGCACCTCAAAACGCTCCAATGCAGCGCTCATGCTTGCGGCCTCCTTTCGAAGTCCATGACCTTTCGGTAGTGCTCCCATTTCAGCAGAAAACTGGCCTCGTCATTCTGCTTGAAATCGGACCAGAACTCGTCAGTGCGCTTGACACCCTTCTGGAACTCCACGTTGCCCGGCGTAAAGGTCCCCAGATGAACGCGCTGGAAGATGGAAGCATCCTCCATCGAGATCATGCCGCACGGGCCCAGCAGATTCGAACTCTGCCGCACGCGATGGCGAAGCATCTCCTCCGAATCCGACTCCAGGCCGAAGTAGGCGTAATGCACCTCTGTCGCGTCCACGCTACGCGGGATCGCAAACCGCAGGTTGATCGTGTCCAGGTGCTTGGTGGCCACGGTCAAGGGGAAAAGCTGCACCACCCGTGAGCCCTGCCTGGGGTCGGCGCCCTTGAACTCGATCAGCGAAGGATCATTCAAGAAGCGGTTGCCCTTCGGCAGCGAAAGTTCTGCCTCGATCGCGTTATGTCCGCTCTGCGTCGCAATCTGGCGGCCCTTTCCTCCCTGCCAGTTCAGCATGCGGAAGGCGCTGTGCAGCAAAGGCGCGTGATAGCCATCGTTGTCGTTGTACGCCTTCCAGTTCGAGGCGTAAATCACCTTGTGGTAGCCCAGCAGCCTGAGTTTCCCTTCCCCGCCCAGGATGTCCGTCAGCGGCGCTGCGATCTCCCCCAGCCACTCTTCCAATGGCGGCGCTTCGCTGGAAGAAGTCACAAAGATCAATCCAAGAAATTGCTCCATGCGCAACTCCCGCAGGCCGTAGTTCGCCTTGTCGAAGCCTGGAGTGAATTCCTTTTCTCCCGGACAGCCAACGAGCGCGCCCTCGGTGTTGAAACTCCATTGATGGTAGGGGCACTCGAAACTCTTCCGATTGCCGCAGGTCGAAGTTTCGACCTGGGTGCCACGATGCGTGCACGCGTTGTAAAAAATTCGTACCCGGTCGTCCTCGCCTCGCGCGATCAGAATCGGACGCCGACCCAGGTCGAATGTCTTGAAATCGCCCTTGTTCGGCAACTCCGCCACATGCCCTACCAGATGCCACTCCGGACCGTAGAAGATCCGCTCGAGCTCCATTTCGAAAATTGCCGGATCCCCGAAGATTTCCTTGGGAATCTTGTTTATGTGATTTGGCCACATCAACTCTTTGGAGATCGTTCCGCCACTTTTCGCGTTCATGTCGTCCCTCCCGGGGATTCGCCTCGCTGTTTCGACCTTACAGCCGGGCGATCATTCAGGTCAAACGGATCTGCGGAGTCTGAACGGCGGCGGCGCGGCAGGCAAAGGGTGATGCCTCTTCACCGGGAGTTCGGGCGACGCGTGGCCTCATGACGACCTCTTACAAGCGAGGTGCGCCATGAACATCAAGGCAAGCAAATGGGTGCTGTGCGCCGGCCTGCTGACGATCGCGTCTGCCGCTTCTGCCCAGCATGGTTACGGGCCGGAGGATGAGGGCCGCCGTTTCGACGACGGGACCCGCGTGGTCTGCGAGAACGTCGAGGTCCAGAGGAACAGCAAGGATCCCAATCGCATCGCCGGCACCGCGACGGGCGCGGTGGTCGGCGGCCTGCTGGGCAACCAGATCGGTGGCGGCACAGGCAAGAAGCTGGCCACAGTGGGCGGTGCGGTGGCGGGCGGCGCTGCAGGTCGGGCGATCCAGGGCAACCACCAGGTCGACAACGGCGACCGGGTGGTGGAGAAGCGGTGCGTGCGTCGCTGAAGCTTCAACGTATTGCGCAGCCACGTGAAAAAGCCAGGCCTGTGCCTGGCTTTTCCAGTATTGCAGGGCCGGGGCCTGGCGCCCGCGAGGTCAGCTGCGCCGATGGTCCGGCACGCCGGATGAAGATGTGGTGCGGCGCAGCGGCGTGCAGCGGCGTGCCGCGGCGTTGCTGTCAGGTCTGTCATGCACAGACCGGGCTGATACGCCGCTGATGGCGCATACGGGCGCGGTGTCGCCATCTCGTGGCGACATCGGCCGTGCACAATGGGGCCTTCCATTCATCAGGACCTATCACCGCATGGCCGGAGCCAGCCTGTTCACCCTGCTTGACGATATTGCCAGCCTGCTCGACGACGTGGCGGCGATGACCAAGGTTGCCGCCACGAAGACCGCCGGTGTGCTGGGCGATGACCTGGCCCTCAATGCCCAGCAGGTCACCGGCGTCAAGGCCGACCGCGAGCTGCCGGTGGTGTGGGGCGTGGCCAAGGGCTCGCTGGTCAACAAGGCGATCCTGGTGCCGGCCGCGCTGGTGATCAGTGTGTGGCTGCCGGTCGCCATCCCTTACCTGATGATGATCGGCGGGGCCTACCTGTGCTTCGAGGGGGTGGAGAAGCTGGCGCACAAGTTCCTGCATTCCAGTGAAGAGGACGCCGCGCGCCATGCGGCGCAGGTGCGGGCGCTGTCGGACGAGCGCGTGGACGTGGTCGCCTTCGAGAAGGACAAGATCAAGGGCGCCATTCGCACCGACTTCATCCTGTCGGCCGAGATCATCGTGCTGTCGCTGGGCGTGTTCGGCCCGGATACCCCTCTCACCCAGAAAGTAATGGTCATGGTGGCCATCGCGCTGGCGATGACCGTCGGCGTCTACGGGCTGGTCGGGGCGATCGTGAAGCTGGATGATCTGGGCCTGGTACTGACCAGGAAGGGTGCCAGTCTGGCCCTGATCGGCCGCGGGTTGCTGCAGGCCGCGCCGCTGCTGATGAGGTTCCTGTCCATCGCCGGCACCATCGCGATGTTCCTGGTCGGTGGCGGGATCCTGGTCCACAACATCGGGCCACTGCACCACTTCATCGAAGGCGTCCTGCCGCAGGGCATGGTCGGCACCATCGCCGGTGGACTGTTCAATGCGGTGGTGGGCATGGCCGCCGGCGCGCTGGTGCTGGGCGTGGTGACCCTGGTGAACAAGTTGCGCAGCACGCCGGCTGCCCATTGAAGTCGTTGTAGCGGGAGGCTGGCGCCTCCGTCGGAGGGCGCACGCCTGGGCAGATGCTGTTCGACGCCTCCGCGCGTCTGCACAACTGTGGTGGACGCCGGAGGACTTCAAGAAGCCTGGGATGCCGCCAGCGCCGGTGGTCCGGTTCGGCCCGTACAAGCCATTCGACGATCCGGCCGACACCGGCAAGCTGACCGTGGGCGAGAACCTGCTGACGTGGCCGGCCCCGGCCGCTATCGCGCGCTGACCGTGCGCAGCCTGGGTGTCTGGTCTGCGGCCTTCGAGGTGAAGCACGGACAGGTGCGGTATCTGGCGCCCGCCAAGCGGGTCAGGGTCAAACCGACCGGCGCCGCAGGGCGCGCTGCTTGTCCTGGCCCCACACGGTGTCGCGGCCATGTCCGCTGCGCTTCCTCCAGATGCCGGTGGTGCCTCATTGGTCTGCTTTTTGGCCTGTTCAGTTGCGTCCTGCCAATTGCACCAAAGCGGCATGGCTTGCGAGGCGTCACGGGAATGTTGTAGGCGTTTCACATGTTTTTTATTGAGGCGTTCGTAGATTCGACTTGAGAGGCGCCGCCGGAACGCTCCAGTCCACGCGCACTACCCCTCTACCAGCGTCACGCTGCCTGCCTTCGCGCCAGGCGGTGGTTTGTGCTCCGCGTCGTTCCGCTTTTTTTGCTGTTCCGTCCTTCCCGCCGCTGACGGATAAACCCTGCCATGATCGCGCCCGCGAGTCCCGATGTCGTTGTCCCGACGCCTGCACAGGGTGCATCGATGGCATCGCCCCTTCCCCTGCCGACGGCCAGGGCGCGCGATGCACGTGGTCCTTTTGCGCCAGCGGCGGCGAACGATCCGGACACCCTGCGCGTCGGCACCACGCCACGCCGGACTTCGTTGTTCGTCACCTCGGAGATGGCCGACTTCATCAAGGCCGGCGGCCTGGGCGATGTCGCCGCGGCCCTGCCGCGTGCCCTGCGCAGCCGCTACGACGCGCGCGTACTGATCCCCGGCTATCGCGCGGTGCTGGCACGCACCGGCGTGCTTGAGATCGTCGGCCACATTCCCGCCCGTGCCGGCCTGCCGGCGTGCCAACTGGGCTATACCACCCTGGCCGATGGCCTGCCGGTCTACGTGCTGGTGTGCCCGGAGCTGTTCGAACGCGAGGGTTCGCCCTACGTCTCCAGCGTGGGCGCCGAATGGGAAGACAACGCGATCCGCTTCGCCACGCTGTCCCATGCCGCGGCGGAAATCGCCGGCGGCCGTGCCGGCCTGGCCTGGACGCCGGACCTGCTGCATCTCAACGACTGGCCGTGCGCGCTGGCTTCGGCCTACGTCAAGTGGTCCGGTGGCACCACGCCGTGCCTGCTGACCATCCACAACCTGGCCTACCAGGGGCTGTTCCCGCATGCGGTGGCTCCGCTGCTGGGCATCCCCGAAGCCGGCCGCGAAGACCTGGAGTTCTACGGTCAGATGTCCTTCCTGCGCGGCGGCATCATCCACGCCGCGCACGTGAATACCGTCAGCGTCAGCTACGCGGCGCAGATCACCCTGCCGGCGCTGGGCTGCGGCCTGGACCGCCTGCTGGCGCGCCGCGCCGCGGCCGGCGACCTGACCGGCATCCTCAATGGCATCGACGCCAGCTGGGACCCGCGCACCGACCGTCACCTGCAGGCGCATTTCAGCGTCAACGACTGGGCCGGCCGCAATGCCAATGCACACCAGGTGCGCCGTGAGTTTGGCCTGCCCGAGCGCGAGGGCCCGCTGTTCGCGGTGGTCTCGCGCCTGGTCCACCAGAAGGGCCTGGACCTGATCTGCGAGGTCGCCCCGCAGATCGTGGCCGCCGGCGGCCAGATCGTGATCATCGGTGGCGGCGAGCCGCAGATCGAACAGGCCGTGGCGCGCCTGACCCACCGCTATCCGGGTCATGTCGGCGCCTATATCGGGTTCGAGGAACAGCTGGCGCGGCGCATGTTCGCCGGCTCGGATTTCCTGTTGATGCCTTCGCGCTTCGAACCCTGCGGCCTGAGTCAGATGTATGCGCAGCGCTTCGGCAGCCTGCCGATCGCGCACGCCACCGGCGGACTGATCGATACCGTGGACGATGGCGTGACCGGCTTTCTGTTCCAGGATCCATCGGCCGATGCGCTGCGCCGTTGCCTGCAGCGGGCGTTCCGCACCTTCCAGTTGCCCGGCCTGATGCATGCGATGCGGCGTGCAGCCATGCTCAAGCCCAGCGGCTGGGATGTGGCTGGAAGTAAATACCTGGCGCTGTACGACCGGACCACGGCGCTGGCATGAATGAAACGACGTCAACGACGCAGGCGATGAGTCAGGCCACGGGAGCACAGGAAACGAACGACCAGTACGAGACGGTGCCAGCGGATCCGATGCTGGAGGCGCTGGTCCATGGACACGGCGGTGATCCCTTCGCATTGCTGGGCCCACATGCCACCGAGCAGGGGACCGTGCGAGTGCGCGCGATGGCGCAGGGTGCCGAAGCCATGGCCCTGCTCAATGCCGAGGGCAGGGTGGTAGCACTGATGCGCTGCCTGGATCCGGCCGGGTTGTTCGAGGCCGAACTCGGTGCGGCCATGCCCTACCGCCTGCGCATCGCCTGGCCGGGCGCCATACAGGAAATGCAGGATCCGTACGCGTTCGGCCCGGTCCTGGAGGACGCCTGGCTGCAGGGCATCCTGTCCGGCGACGGCGAAGCGGCGCGGCTGGCCCTGGGCGCGCATCGGATGACCCACGAAGGCGTCGATGGTGTGCGTTTTGCCGTGTGGGCGCCCAATGCGCGCCGCGTGTCGCTGGTGGGCGATTTCAACAGCTGGGACGGGCGTCGCAATCCGATGCGCCTGCGCCACAACGGTGGGGTATGGGAATTGTTTGTCCCCGGCATCGGCGCCGGCATGCGCTACAAGTTCGAGATCACCGCCTTCGATGGCCAGCGCCTGCCGCACAAGGCCGATCCGATGGCCCGCCAGTGCGAGCTGCCGCCGGCCACCGCCTCGGTGGTGCCGCAGGCCGAGCAATTCGCCTGGACCGACGCGCAGTGGATGGCCCGGCGCAGCGCACGTGCGAGCACACCCGAGCCGATCTCCATCTATGAGTTGCACGCCGGTTCCTGGCGTCGCACCGCCAGCGGCGGACTGATGGACTGGCACCAGCTGGCGGCCGAGCTGATTCCCTACGTGCGCTGGCTGGGGTTCACTCACATCGAACTGATGCCGATCACCGAATATCCGTTTGGCGGTTCGTGGGGCTACCAGCCACTGGGCATGTATGCGCCGACCGCGCGGCACGGCACGCCGGAAGGCTTTGCCCGCTTCGTCGATGCCTGCCACGAGGCCGGCATCGGCGTGATTCTGGACTGGGTCAGCGCGCACTTTCCCAATGACGAACATGGCCTGCAGCGCTTCGACGGCACCGCGCTGTACGAGCACGCCGACCCGAAGGAAGGTTTCCACCGCGACTGGAACACGCTCATCTACAACTATGGCCGGCATGAAGTGTCGGCCTACCTGGTGGGCAGCGCGCTGGAGTGGATCGAGCGTTACCACATCGATGGGCTGCGGGTGGACGCGGTGGCCTCGATGCTCTACCGCGACTACAGCCGCAGCGAAGGCGAGTGGGTGCCCAACCAGCACGGCGGACGCGAGAACCTGGAGGCGGTGGCCTTCCTCAAGCGGCTCAACAGCGAAGTCGGTCACCGCTTCCCCGGGGTGATGATGATCGCCGAGGAGTCCACCGCCTGGGGCGGGGTGACGCTGCCGCCGGAACATGGCGGCCTGGGTTTCACCCACAAGTGGAACATGGGCTGGATGCACGACACGCTGGAGTACATGAAGCGTGACCCCGTGCATCGCAGGTACCACCACAGCGAAATGACCTTCGGCATGTTGTACGCGTTCTCCGAGCGCTTCGTGCTGCCGCTCTCGCATGATGAAGTGGTGCACGGCAAGGGCTCGCTGCTGGCCAAGATGCCAGGCGATGCCTGGCAGAAACTGGCCAACCTGCGTGCGTACTTCGGCTTCATGTGGGCGCACCCGGGACGCAAACTGCTGTTCATGGGTGGCGAGTTCGGACAGCTGGGTGAGTGGAACCACGACGCGACGCTGGAATGGCCGCTGATGCAGCAACACGAGCACCACGGCCTGGCGCAGCTGGTGGGCGACCTCAACGCACGCCTGAAGCAAGAGCCGGCGCTGTATCGCAACGACCATACCAGCGAGGGCTTCGAATGGTCGGTGGGCGATGACTCCGCCAACAGCGTGTTCGCCTTCGTCCGCCATGACCGCGACACTGGCGCCGCGCCGGTGCTGACGGTGAGCAACTTCACCCCGATGCCGCGCTACGAATATCGCGTCGGCGTGCCGCGCGCCGGCCAGTGGCATGAGATCCTCAATACCGACAGCAGCCACTACGGCGGCTCCAACGTGGGCAATGCCGGTGTGGTCAGCACCCAGCCGGTGCCGATGCACGGCCATGCGCAATCGGTGGCCCTGACCTTGCCGCCGCTGGCGACGATCTGGCTGAAACCGGACTGATGGCCGCCCTTGGGGAGTTGGCCGGTCGCCCATGGTTGGGCGCGATGCCGGACGCGCAGGAGCGCACGCGCTTCCGCATCTGGGCACCGGACGCGCAGGAAGTCCTGCTGGAACTGGCCCAGGGCGGGGCCCATCGCATGCACCGGCACGACGATGGCAGCTTTGACCTGATCCTCCCGGTGGCGCCGGGCGCGCGCTACCGCTACCGCATCGACGGCCGCGACCCGGTGCCCGATCCTGCCTCGCGCTGGCAGCCCGATGGCGTGCACGGCGACAGCGTGGTGGTCGATCCCCACGCCTACGCCTGGCAGCATACCGCCTGGCACGGCCGGCCCTGGCGCGAGGCGGTGATCTACGAACTGCACGTGGGCCTCTGCGGCGGCTATCCGGGCACCATCGCGCAGCTGCCACGGCTGGTGGAACTGGGCATCACCGCCATCGAGCTGATGCCGCTGGGCGAATTTCCCGGACGCCGCAACTGGGGCTACGACGGGGTGCTGCCCTATGCTCCGGAATCGGCCTACGGCACCCCCGAACAGCTCAAGGCGCTGATCGACGCCGCCCACGGCCACGGCCTGATGGTGCTGCTGGACGTGGTGTACAACCACTTCGGCCCGGAAGGCAATTACCTGCACCAGTACGCGGAAAGCTTCTTCAACGCCGATGCGCCCACCCCGTGGGGCCCGGCCATCGATTTCCGCCAGCCGCCGGTACAGCGCTATTTCATCGACAACGCGCTGATGTGGCTGCATGAGTACCGCTTCGATGGCCTGCGTCTGGATGCGGTGCACGCGATCGTGCCCAATGATTTCCTGGAGACCTTGCGAACGGCGATCGTCGACAGCCTGCCCGACGAGCGCCACGTGCACCTGGTGCTGGAGAACGAGGCCAACCAGGCCTCGCGCCTGGCCGACGGCTACACCGGGCAGTGGGACGACGACTTCCACAACGCACTGCACGTGCTGCTGACCGGCGAGGACGAAGGCTATTACGCCGGTTTCGCCGACGACCCGACCGCGCATCTGGCGCGCGTGCTGGCCGAGGGCTTTGCCTACCAGGGCCAGGCCGACCATCGCGGCCATCGCCGCGGCGAGCCGTCCGCACACCTGCCGCCGACCAGGTTCGTGGTGTTCGCGCAGAACCATGACCAGATCGGCAACCGCGCCAAGGGCGATCGGCTCGCCGCGCTGGTCTCGCCAGAAGCATTGCGCGCGGCGCTGGCATTGACCGCGCTGACGCCGATGATTCCGCTGTTCTTCATGGGCGAACCGTGGGGCGCGCGCCAGCCGTTCCTGTTCTTCACCGACTACGCGCCACCGCTGGACGAGGCGGTGCGCGAGGGCCGGCGCAGGGAATTTGCGCACTTTGCTGCATTCGCCGACGAGGCCGCGCGCGCCAGCATTCCCGATCCCAACCAGCCGGGCACCTTCGAGGCATCCAAGGTCGACATTGCCGATTCCACCCACGGTGAAGGCGCGGTGTTTGCGCAGTGGTTTGCCGCGCTGCTGGCGGTGCGCCAGGCACACCTGGCGCCGCACCTGGACCAGGCGCGTGCGCTTGGCGCGCAGGTGCTGGCACCTGCCGCGATCGCCGCGCGCTGGTCGCTCGGACCGCGGGTGCTGCATGTGGAATTCAACTTCGGCCGCGCTGCGGTCCGTGCGCCAGCGGCGTCGGGCGTGCTGCTGCATGCGGAAAATGCGCAGGCCGACCAGGAGACACTGGCATCGAACGCATTGCGCGTATGGCTGCGGGATGCAGCCGCATGAGTTCGCCTGCGCTCAATGCGCTGGCCGATGCGGCGGGCCTGCTGGTGGACTGGGTCGACATGTCCGGCCGCCCGCAGACCGTGGCGCCTGCCACGCTGGGCGCGGTGCTCGAGGCGATGGGGTTGCCCTGCGCCAGCGATGCCCAGTGTCGCCAGAGCCAGGACCGGCTCGCCTGGCTGCATCGGGCGCCGGCGATGATCACCGCCACGATCGGCGAGCCGCTGGCGGTCAACGCCACGCCAGGCCTGCGGTACCAGCTGCTGGATGAAACCGGCCGCGCGTGTGAGGGCACGTTCGATGCCCAGGGCCGCGCCGCAGGTGTGTCGGCGCCGGGTTATTACCAGTTGCTGCAGGCTGGCGCGGGCGAGCAGGTGCTGCAGGTGGCGGTCGCGCCTGCGCGCTGCTGGTCGGTGGGCGATGCGTGCGACGATCCGGCCGCGCGTGCCTGGGGCGTGGGCCTGCAGGTGTATTCGGCGCCGAGCCGGCACGATGCATCCATCGGCGATGCCGACGGCGTGCTGGACTGGGTGCGGCGGGTGGCCGCCGCCGGTGGTGATGCGCTGGCGCTGAGCCCGGTGCACGCGGCGCGGCCGGTGGGGCGCCATTACAGCCCGTATTCGCCCAGCGACCGGCGTTATTTCGACCCGCTGCATGCTGCGCCGGTGCAGGTGCTGGGCCAGGCCGCGGCCGATGCCGCATTGCAGGCGGCCGGACTGGCGCAGCGCTTCGCCCAGCTGCATGCCGCGGCGCTGGTCGACTGGCCCGGCGGCGCGCAGGCAAAGTGGGCCTGGCTGCGCAGACTGCATCAGGACCTGCGCGACGATGCGCATCGGAGCGACCTGGACGCCTTCGTGCGCGAAGGCGGCGACGCGCTGGCGGCCTATGCAGCCTTTGCCGCGCGCGATGCAGGCGATGACGATGTGGCATTCCAGCTGTTCGCCCAGTGGCTGGCCGCGCGCAGCTGGTCGAACGTGCAGCAGTGTGCGCGTGACGGTGGCATGCGGATCGGCCTGATCAGCGACCTGGCGGTGGGCTTCGATCCACACGGCGCCGAAGCGGCCGCTTGGCCCGATGCGGTGCTGCCCGGACTGGTGCTGGGCGCACCCCCGGATGCCTTCAATGCCGACGGCCAGGCCTGGGGCATCAGCAGCTATTCTCCGACCGCCTTGAAGGCGACCGGGTTTGCGCCGTTCATCGGGTTGCTGCGCGCGGTGATGCACGGCCGCGGCGGGGTGCGCATCGACCATATCCTGGGCCTGCTGCGGCTGTGGGTGCTGCCCGCTGGCGGCAGCGCCAGTGACGGGGTGTACCTGCGTTATCCCTTCGATGATCTGCTGCGGCTGCTGGCGCTGGAGTCCTGGCGCAACCGCTGCATCGTGATCGGGGAGGACTTGGGCGTGGTGCCCGACGGCCTGCGCGAACGGCTCGCCGCGCGCGGGGTGCTGGGCATCGATGTGCTGATGTTCACCCGCGATGCCGATGGGGCGTTCCTGCCACCGGCGCGCTGGCGCACCTCGGCCGTGGCCACCACCACCACCCACGACCTGCCGACGCTGGCCGGGTGGAAATGCGGCCGCGACCTGGACTGGCGCCAGCGCCTGGGCACGGGCGGGCAGATCGATCGCCAGGCTGAAGATGCACGACGTGCCGAGGATGTTGCGCGCCTGGCCGCGCAGGTACAGGCAGACGGCGGCGATGGCGCGCAGCTGCAGGACTGGCTGGCCTTCGTCGCGCACAGTCCTGCGCCGCTGGCCCTGCTGCCGGCCGAGGACGCACTGGGGCTGGAGGAACAACCCAACCTGCCGGGCGTGGTGGAGGGCCATCCCAACTGGCGTCGGCGCCTGCCTGCGGCCGCGCCCGGCTTGGAGTCCACCCTGGCCGGGTTCGCCCAGGCCCGTCAACGGCGCACCCCGGCATGACCGAACTGCGCGCCACCGCCCGCCTGCAGCTGCATGCCGGCTTCACCCTGGGCGATGCCGCCGCGCAGGTGCCGTACTTCGCCCGGCTCGGGGTGAGCCATCTGTATCTCTCGCCGATCGGCACTGCAGTGCCGGGCTCGACCCACGGCTACGACGTCACCGATCCGGGCCAGGTCAATCCCGAACTCGGCGGCGAGGCGGCGCTGATGGACTTGCACGCGGCGGCGCAGGCGCGCGGCATGGGCCTGATCCTGGACATCGTGCCCAATCACATGGCCGCCCACGCGCACAACCCGTGGTGGTGGGACGTGCTCAGGCACGGCCGCCGCAGCAGGCACGCGGACTGGTTCGACATCGACTGGCGCAGTCCGGGCCATGACGGAAAACTGTGGCTGCCGGTGCTGGACCGTCCCTACGCGCAGGCGCTGGCCGAAGGCGCGCTGAAGCTGGGCCTGAGCGAGGCCGGCGAACTGCAGCTGGAACACCACCAGGCCTGTTTCCCGGTGCGCGTGGATGGGGCCTCGCTGCCGCAGGACCTCGAGCTGCGTCGCGACTGGGCGCGCCAGATCAGCCAGGGCGCGGTGCGCGGCGAAGACACCCTGCATCGACTGCTGGAGCGCCAGGCCTACCGGTTGGCGTGGTGGCGGGTCGGCAACGACATGGTCAACTACCGCCGCTTCTTCGACATCACCTCGCTGGCGGCCATCCGCGTCGAGCGGCCAGACGTATTCAACGCCGTGCACGCCCTGCCGCTGCGGCTGATCGGCGAGGGCGTGCTCGATGGGCTGCGCCTGGACCACGTGGACGGCCTGGCCGATCCGCGCGGCTACCTGCGCCGGCTGCGTGCGCAGGTGGACCGGGCCGGACGCAGGCGCGGTCTGCGGCCGGGCACGGTGGTGCTGCTGGTCGAAAAGATCCTGGCTCCCGGCGAGCGCCTGCCACGCGACTGGCCGGTGCAGGGCACGACCGGCTACGACTTCATGGACCAGGTCTCCGGGGTGCTGCACGACCCGCACGGACAGGCCCCGCTGACCCGGCTGTGGGTGGCGCACAGCGGTCGCAGTGGCGATTTTTCGCAGGAAGAATTCCAGGCCCGCGGCGAGCTGCTGGAAGGCTCGCTGCAGGCCGAGTTCAACCGCGCCCTGCAGGCTGCCACCGCCACCGCGCGCCTGGACCTGGCCTGCCGCGAGTTCAGCCCGCAGATGCTGGCTGCGGCGCTGGCCGCGGTGATGCGGCGCTTCCCTGTCTACCGCACCTATGCCGGCAACGATGGCCTGGATGCGCGGGACGCGGACTTGTTCGACACTGCCGCCCAGGCCGCGCGCGAAGGCGCCCACCCGGGCGTGCAGGCCGCCATCGACGCGCTGCGGCGCTGGATGCGCGACGCCCCCCAGACGCCCACCGTCCAGCGCAGCCTGCGCCGGGTGCTGCGCCGGCGCATGGAGCAGCTCTCGGCGCCGCTCAACGCCAAGTCGGTGGAGGACACCAGCTTCTATCGCCATGGCGTGCTGCTCTCGCGCAACGAAGTCGGCTCGCATCCGCTCCACCTGGCCCTGGATACCCATGCCTTCCATCGGGCCTGCCAGGCGCGCGCCGCCGGCCACCAGCGGGCGATGCTGGCCACCGCCACCCACGACCACAAGCGTGGCGAGGACCTGCGCATGCGCCTGGCCGTGCTCAGCGCGCAGCCGGCGTGGTGGGTGCAGCAGGTGGAGGCCTTCACCACGCTGGCCAGGCAGCTGGGACTGGCGCCTGGTGCTGGCGGTCCCGATGCCGGCGATGCACTGATGCTGTGGCAGATGCTGGTTGGCGCGTGGCCACTGGCCCTGGAACCGGACGACGCGCACGGCCTTGCCGCGTTCGCCGAGCGCATGGCCGGCTGGCAGGCCAAGGCCCTGCGCGAGGCGAAACTGCGCAGCACCTGGACCGAGCCGGACGAGCGCTACGAAGCGGCCGCGCGCGCGCTGCTGGACGCCGCGCTCGTCCAGGACGCCGGCAAGACCTTGCGCCATGCCGTGCACGCCGCCGCGCAGGCGCTGGGGCCGCTGGGTGCGATCAACGGCCTGGCCCAGGCCACGTTGCGCCTGACTACGCCAGGGGTGCCCGACCTGTACCAGGGCACCGAAGGCTGGGACCTGTCGCTGGTCGATCCGGACAACCGCCGCCCTGTGGATTTCGCCCTGCGCCAGCAGTGGCTGGACGATCCGGCGCCCTGGCCGGCGCTGTTGCAACAATGGCGCAGCGGCCAGTGCAAGGCGCGGCTGGTGGCCCAGCTGCTGCAGCTGCGGGCAAGCGTGCCCGAGCTGTTCGCGCGCGGCGACTACAAGCCGCTGCGCGCCGAGGGCCACGCCTGCGCCCAGGTGCTGGCCTTTCGTCGCCAGCACGGCGACACCGCGCTGGTGGTGGCCGTGCCACGCCTGCTGGGTGGCGTCGACATCGCCGTGCCATCGCTGCCGGCAGACTATTGGCAGGACGGTGCGCTGGTCCTGCCCGATGGCCGTTATCGCCACCTGCCCGATGGGCGCGTGCTGGAGGTCCAGGGCAGACACATGGCGCTGGCCGAGCTGTTCCTCCATTCCCCAGTGGCCGTGCTGGCCACCTTGCAGTGAATTTCGCCATGGACCCGACCGCGCGCACCCGACGCATCGAACAGCTGGCCCATGAAATCTGGGAAGCCGAGGGCCGGCCCGATGGCCAGTCCGCCCGGCACTGGGCCATGGCCGAGCGCCTGGTCGATGCCGAACTGCGCGCAGCCGCACAATCCGAGGGCAGCGGCACCCCCCCATTCCCCCATCAGGAGCAGGATCCGTCGTGACGTCCCCCCCGCCCAAGCCACGCCCGCCGCGCACGCCACCCCCTTCGCGCCGACTTGTCCGCCGCTCGCGCATCCGCGAGGGCCGGCCATTTCCGCTGGGCGCCACCTGGGATGGCCTGGGGGTGAACTTCGCCCTGTACTCGGCCAATGCCACCCAGGTGGAGCTGTGCCTGTTCGACGAGCGCGGCCGCGAGACCGAGCGGATCGCCCTGCCCGAATACACCGACGAGGTCTTTCACGGCTACCTGCCCGATGCGCGCCCCGGCCAGCTCTATGGCTACCGCGTGCATGGCCCGTACGCGCCTGACGCCGGGCACCGTTTCAACCCCAACAAGCTGCTGCTGGATCCGTACGCCAAGCGGATCGTGGGCGAACCCAAATGGGCGCCGCACCTGTTTGGCTACACCGTCGGCCACAAGGACAAGGATCTGTCCTTCGACAAGCGCGACAGCGCCGGCTACATGCCCAAGTGCGCGGTGATCGATCCGGCCTTCACCTGGGGCAACGACAAGCGCCTGCTGACCCCGTTGCAGCGCACGGTGATCTACGAGGCGCACGTGCGCGGCCTGAGCATGACCCACCCCGGCGTGCCCGAGAACCTGCGCGGCACCTTCTCGGGCCTGAAGAGCGATGAGCTGGTCGAGCACATCCGCGGCCTGGGCGTGACCGCGGTCGAGCTGCTGCCCATCCACGCCTACGCCGATGACCAGCACCTGTTGGAGCAGGACCTGTCCAACTACTGGGGCTACAACACCCTGGCGTTCTTCGCGCCGCATTCGCGCTACATGGCCACCGGTTCGGTGTCCGAGTTCAAGCAGCTGGTCGCGCGCCTGCACCACAGCGGGCTGGAAGTGATCCTGGACGTGGTCTACAACCACACCGCCGAAGGCAACGAGCTCGGTCCGACGTTCTCGTTCAGGGGCATCGACAACGCCAGCTACTACCGCCTGGCCGACGATCGCCGTTTCTACATCAACGACACCGGCACCGGCAACACCTTCGACCTGACCAATGCCGGCGCGCTGCGCATGGTGATGGACTCGCTGCGCTACTGGGTGGCCGAGATGCACGTGGACGGGTTCCGTTTCGACCTGGCCACCATCCTGGGGCGCGAAGGCCATGGTTTCGATCCCTCGGGCGGCTTCCTGGACGCGTGTCGGCAGGACCCGCTGCTGAGCCAGGTCAAGCTGATTGCCGAGCCATGGGACGTCGGCCCGGGCGGCTATCAGGTCGGCAATTTCCCGCCGGGCTGGCTGGAGTGGAACGACAAGTTCCGCGACACCGTGCGCGCATTCTGGCGCGGCGACGAAGGCAAGCTCCCGGAACTGGCCACCCGCCTGACCGGCAGCGCGGATCTGTTCAATCGCCGCGGCCGCCGGCCCAGCGCCTCGGTCAACTTCGTCACCGCCCACGATGGCTTCACCCTGCGCGACCTGGTCAGCTACAACCACAAGCACAACGAGGCCAACGGCGAGGACAACCGCGACGGCACCGACAACAACATCTCCTACAACCATGGTGTCGAAGGCGCGACCGATGACCCGGGCATCAATGCACTGCGCGCGCGCCAGCAGCGCAACCTGCTGGCCACCCTGTTGCTGTCGCAGGGCACGCCCATGCTGCAGGCCGGCGACGAATTCGGCCGCACTCAGCACGGCAACAACAACGCCTACTGCCAGGACAATGCGCTGAGCTGGCTGGACTGGGAGGCGGCCGCCCTGCCCGAAGGCAGCGAGCTGACCCGCTTCGTCCAGCGTCTGACCGCGCTGCGTCAGCGCTATCCGCTGCTGCAGCGCGCGCGCTTCTTCGACGGCAAGTTTGATGAGGAGCTGGGCATCAAGGACGTCACCTGGCTCTCGCCGACCGGCGAGGAGATGACCGAAGAGGACTGGCACAACCCGCATGCGCGCGCGCTGATGATGCGCCTCGATGGCCGTGCCCCGGCCAGCGGCCTGCGCCAGGCCGGCGCCAGCGTGACCCTGCTGATGCTGCTCAATGCCAGTGCCGACGAAGTGGTGTTCCAGCTGCCAGCGGTCGAAGGCGAGCACTGGCACGTGCAGATCGACACTGCCGAGCGCCACGCCGAACGCGCGGTACCTGCTGGCGCTCAATGGACGGCCGTGGGCCGCTCTCTGGCGTTGATGGCGGTCGAGCAGGACCGCATGTCAACCTGAGCGACCCCGAAACGTTGCCGCCGTGGCGCGCCTCCTCCGGGTGACGCGCCACTGGGCGGCCAACGGATGCAGGGTGCGTCGGGCTGGCAGCGCTTGCCACCGCCGTTGCGACGTGGGGCTCGGCCGCTCCATCGGCAACGTCCAGCGCGTGCAATAGCTGGCCCGAGGATCCGCCTTCGCCCTTTGCCCGCGGCCGCAGCGACGGGCCCAGCGGCCCTCAGGCCTGGGACTGGAGGATCTGCGCCAGCGCGCCGTCGATGTCCGGATACAGGAACTGGAAGCCCTGGCCCTGCGCGCGCGCCGGGATCACCCGCTGGCCCTCGATCAGCATCTGGGCCATTTCGCCGAATGCGGCCTTCAACGCGAGCCCGGGCGTGGGCATGAGCGCCGGACGGTGCAGGGCGCGGCCCAGCGCGGCGGCAAAGTCCTTCTGTCGTACCGGTTCGGGCGCGGTGCCGTTGACCGGGCCGTCCAGCGTGCTCTGGTCCAGCAACCAGATCACCAACCGGACGAGGTCGTCCCGATGGATCCAGCTGAACCACTGTTGGCCATCGCCGATCGGCCCGCCCAGGCCCATGCGGTAGGGCGTAAGCAGCTGCTGCTGGGCGCCACCGCCGGCACCCAGCACCACGCCGGTGCGCAGCAAGAGGGTGCGCACGCCCAGCGCGCGGGCGGGCAGGGCGGCCGCTTCCCAGTCCGCGGCCAGGCGCGCGCCGAAGTCATCGCCCGCTGGCGCGGTCTCGGCCAGCGGGGTGTCGTCGCTGGGCCCGTAGTAGCCGATCGCCGAGCCGGAAACCAGCACCGCCGGACGCACGGTCAGGCTTTCCATCCAGGCCAGCAGCGCTTCGGTGGTGCGCAATCGGGACTCACGCAGGGTCTGCTTGTAGGCCTCGTTCCAGCGGCGCCCGGCCAGCGGTGCGCCGGCCAGGTTGATCACCGCATCGGCGCCGCCGGCGCCGTCGATGTCGGCCAGCACCCGGACCGCCGCGGGCAGCTTGCGCGCGGCGGCCCGGGTGTCGCGCGAGACCACCGAAACCTGCCAGCCAGCGGCCAGCAGCGCCGGGCACAGGGCCTGGCCGATGAAGCCGCTGCCGCCGGTGATCAGTACCTGCATGGGAGGCTCTTGCCGCGGAGGAAAGGGTAGCCTAGGCGCCGGTCCGTGATGGCGCCGTGGGCCGAAGCGTGCGCTGCGTTCATCGAATTGCCAGTTCAGCCAGAACAAAAACTGAGCAGCCTGCGGAGGTCGGTGAAACCGTTTTCGTGGCACGGGTTATGCTTTCGCGGCTCCCGCTCCGTGACTGCCATCCTCCATGCGAATCTCCCTGTTGCGCTGTGCTCCCCTGGCCGCGGCCGCGGTCCTTTTGTCCGGCTGCAGTCACTCGCCCTTTTCCAAGAAGGGCGAAATGCTGGCAGCGGAGACCTTTGACTCCGATGGCACCTACTCGCGCACCTTCGACCGCGCTCCGGACCAGGTGTGCGAGGGCTCGCGCCGCGCACTGCTGAGCCAGGGCTATGTGGTCAGCCGTTCGGATGCGGCGATGGTGGAAGCCAACAAGAATTTCCAGCCCGAGCCGGAAGTCCACGAGCAGGTCGCCATTCGGGTGTCCTGCGTGGGTCTGGCTTCGGGCGAGGCCTGGGTGTTCGCCAGCGCCACCCAGGACCGTTACAACCTGCGCAAGTCCAATACCTCGGCCAGCGTCGGCACCGCGCTGGGATCGCTGTCGCTGCCCTTCGGCAGCAGCGATGACTCGCTGGTGCGGGTGGCCAGCCTGACCGTGCAGGACCCCGACTTCTACCGCTCGTTCTTCCGCCTGGTCGACCGCTATCTGCCACCGCAGGTCAAGAAGCCCGTGCTGGCACCCAAGCGGGCCGAGGAAGCCATGGCGCCGCCGGCGCCTGCACCGCTGCAGCCGCACCCGGCAGGCGAAGCCGTGCCGATGCCGGTGGAAAGCCCGGCCGCCGGTACCCTCGTGCCCGCACCCGCACCCGCACCCGCACCGGACGCGGCACCGGCACCGGCACCGGCACCCACACCGGCACCGGACCCGGCCGCGCCCAGGGACGATGCCGGCAGCACCGACACGCCCTGACTCCACGCGTTCCAAAGGCATGCAAGAAACCGGACCGGCAGGGCCGGCCTTCTGGTTCGGTTTCGTGGGGCCTTGCCCCGAGACCGGTTTTCTGCGCCTCGACGGCCGCGGCGGCGGTCGCTTCCGGCCCTGGCCGGGCACCACGCCCAGCGCGACCGGTGAGGTGGCGTCAGCGCTCCCACCGGCTAGGAGTCTGTCGGGCTTTGGCGGTCGAGGCGAAAATTCGTCTGCGCGAGGACAGATTTTCGGCGATTCGCCGCCCCATAGTGGTTCTATGGGGCAAGAAGCGACGGAAATATGGACCGCACAGCCGGATTTGCAGCCCGGCCGGCCAAAGTCCGACAGGCTCCTAGGGCGAGGCGCTGCCCTCGTCCGCGCCGGCCTTGCCCATTGGCAGGCAGACATCGTCCAGCTCGCAATGGAACGGCCGGGCAGTGGCGCGTGCAGGTGGTTTTAATGTCTCTGCACCTAGGCTTGGCGCCACATTCGCAGCCTCGCGAGGGACATCACGATGGAAACCCGCTACTTCGTTGCCCAGGACAGCACTGGCGAGCGTCGCCGGGTGCGGATCCTGCCCTCTGACCACGATGCCGGCGCGGCTGGCCACCCCGCACATCTGTATGCGCTGGATGACGGCACCCCGGTACGCCGGGTGGACAACGACACCTTTCAGATCGTCAGCAGTGGCGCCTATGTCACCCTGGTGCGCGACTGACGGCACCGGCATGGGTCGTCGCGTAATGCGACACCGATCGGGTCAGGCCCACCACTGCCCGCTCACGCCGCTTGCGTGAAGCTTGCCGGTGCGCAATTGGCGCGCGTCAGAGGAGCCGGATGATGGAACTGGGCATGGTGGGGCTGGGGCGGATGGGCGCGAACATGGCCCAGCGCCTGGCGCAGGGCGGCCACGCGGTCACCGGATTCGATCCTTCGGCGCAGGCGCGCCAGCGTGCCGCCGACCACGGAGTCACCCCGGCCGGCTCGCTGGCCGCGCTGGTGTCCGAACTGTCCGCCCCGCGCGCGGTCTGGCTGATGGTGCCGGCCGGCACCATCGTCGATGACACGCTCGACGCACTGCTGCCGCTGCTGTGGCCGGGCGACATCGTCATCGATGGTGGCAACTCGCACTACAAGGACAGCATCCGCCGCGCCGCGCGGCTGGAGCAGGCCGGCATCGCCCTCGTCGACTGCGGCACCAGCGGCGGCGTGTGGGGCCTGACCGAGGGCTACAGCATGATGGTCGGCGGCAGCGATGCCGCCCTGGCCACGCTCAAGCCGGTGTTCGAGACCCTGGCGCCATCGCCGACCACCGGCTGGGGCCACGTAGGTCCCGTGGGCGCGGGCCACTTCACCAAGATGGTCCACAACGGCATCGAGTACGGAATGATGCAGGCCTACGCCGAGGGCTTTGCGATCCTGGAGCGCAAGGCCGACTTCAAGCTCGATCTGCACCAAGTGGCGCAGGTGTGGCAGCACGGCAGCGTGGTGCGCTCGTGGCTGCTGGACATCGCCACCGATGCGCTGAAGGAAAATCCCACCCTGGCCGGCATCGCGCCGTATGTGGAGGATTCGGGCGAAGGTCGCTGGACGGTGGCCGAATCGCTGGACCTCAACGTGTCCGCGCCGGTGATCACCCTGTCGCTGCTCGAACGCCTGCGCTCGCGCGAGAAGGATTCCTACGCCGACAAGCTGCTGGCGGCGATGCGCAATGGCTTCGGCGGGCACAGGATCACCAGGGAATGAGCGTCACCCTGCAAGCGTCGGACATGCCCATGCCGGAAAACAACAGGCGTCGTTGGAGCCGGATGGCGATGGGCAGTGTGCCGCTGCCCCGGTCGATGCCGAGCCTGGCATGCCGCCCAACCGCGGTCAGGCTGCCGGCGTGAGCCTGAGCAGGCGGCCGCCGCCGTCCTTGCCGTCTTCCAGCAACCACAGCGCACCGTCCGGGCCCTGTTCGACCTCGCGGATGCGCTGGCCCATGTCGTAGCGGGCCGCTTCCTTTGCGTTGCTTCCGTCAAACTCGATCCGCACCAGGCTGCGCGAGGACAACCCGCCGATGAAGGCGTTGCCCTTCCAGTCCGGGAACAGGCTGCCCGAATAGATCATCAGTCCCGCCGGGGAGATCACCGGGTTCCAGCTGACCTTGGGCGCGGTGAACTCCGGGGCGGTGGCATGGTCGGGGATGTCGCGGCCGTCGTAATGGTCGCCATTGGAGACGATCGGCCAACCATAGTTGGCGCCGCGCTCGATCAGGTTGAGTTCGTCGCCGCCCCTGGGACCCATCTCCTGCGCCCACAACCGGCCCTGTGCATCGAAGGCAATGCCCAGCACGTTGCGATGGCCGAGCGACCAGATCTGGCTGGCGACCCCGCCTCGGGCTGCAAACGGGTTGTCGGCCGGCACGCTGCCATCGTCGTTGAGTCGCACGATCTTGCCCAGGTTGCTGGTCATGTCCTGGGCCGGATCGAACTTCTGCCGTTCGCTGGAGCTGATCCACAGCTTGCCGGCGCGGTCGAAGGCGATGCGATGGCCGTAATGGCCTTGCCCGCTGACCTTGGGCAGCTGGCGCCAGATCACCTTCAGGTCCTGCAGCGTGCCGCCACCGGCGGCGTCCAGGGCCAGCGTCGCGCGGGCCACTGCAGCACCGCGCATGTCGCCATCGCCCGGCTCGGCATAGCTCAGGTACACCACCTTGTTGTTGGCGAAGTCCGGATGCAGGACCACATCGCCCAATCCGCCCTGGCCGCCATAGGCGACGGTCGGCACGCCGGCGATCTCGGTGGCCTTGCCGGCCCTGAAGTCGTACAGCTGCAGCTGGCCGCGCTTCTCGGTGACCAGCAGGCGTCCATCGGGCAGGAAGGTCATGGCCCAGGGTTCGGCGAAGGCGTGCACCGGGGTCACCGCGAATGGCCGGCCGGCTTCGGCTGCGGGCGCGGAAGCCGAGGCGGATGCGGAGGCAGACGTCGTGGCGTACTGCGGCGCAGCCACACCGCTGCAGGCGGCTGCCGACAGCAGCGCCGGCAACACGGCGACGAGCAGAGGGCGATGGGGATGGGGCATGGAAGGCTCCTGGTGCGGGCCAGCTGGGAACGCGGCGTCGTGTGGCGTTGTACTCGCTGGCGGGGCGTCAGTTGTTCAGGGCGCGTCGGTGATGACCGCTTGGTCAGCGGTCCATCCCCGGTACCCGACCCTGGAAGGTCAACTGCGGTCCCCTGGCATCTTGTACGCGGGCCGGCGCGGTTTCGCTGTGCGCCGGTCGCCTGCCCGCGAGCGCCAAGTCCGCCCGCGTGGCTGTGCCTGTCCGTGCCTGGGCCCTGGCGATGGAACCAAGTGCCGGTCAGGTGAGCGCGCTGGGCTGTTCGTAGGGCAACAGGCGCGCGCCGGTGGCCTGGACCGCGGCATCGGCGCGGCGCAGGGATTGTTCCTCGGCATCGACCACCACCAGCACGCGCCCTGCCTGGATCTCCTCCTCGAACGTGCGTCGCACCGTGTCGGGCACCGACGAACCGACCAGCGCCGCCGACCAGGTGCCGACCGCGGCGCCGGCCAAGGCCAGCGCGCCTGCACCGGCCAGGGTCAGGCCCAGCGGCGGCACTGTCACGCCGACGATGCCAGCCACCAGGCCCGCCGCGCCGCCGCCCAGCGCACCGCGCAGCGCGGCCGGTTTGAAGTCGGTCTGCGCTTCCTTCAGGCCGTCGGGGATCTGCTCCATCTCCACTTCGCCCTTGGCGATCAGCGAGACATCGTTGCGGTCGATCCCGGCCCGGGCGGTGGCAGCGTGCACGGCGGCGCGTGCGCCGGCCAGGTCGGTGGTGGCATACACATGTCGGGTCTTCATGGCGTGCTCCCTTGGGGGATGCACGCAGGCTCGATGTGGCCCGGTTATCGGGATGTGACCGTCCCGTCACGGTGGCGCGGCGATGCTTGGACGCATGCTCGATTTCCGCACCATCCATTGCCCCTACTGCGGCCAGGCGCTGGACATCGCCGTGGACGTCTCGGCTGGCGACCAGGACTACATCGAGGACTGCCAGGTGTGCTGTCGTCCGATCAGCATCGCGCTGGCGGTGGACGACCAGGGCCGGGCGCATCTGTCGGCACGCGCGGAAAACGATGCCTGAGCGCCTCGCGCACGCTGGTACAGTAGCCAGCTTCTTCCCCTGCCAACGGCACGCCCTGCGTGCCCGGACCCCATGAATCTTCCGTTGCACTTTGGCCTGCTCGGCGCACTGGAAGCCGGCGCGATCGCGCTGCTGATCGGCCTGCTGGTGTACGCGGTGTGGCATTGGATCGCCGCGCGTGCCGGCCTGCACCATTCCCATGCCATCGGCTGGAGCTGCGTGATGGCCGTGGTCATCGGCGCAGGCATTGATGGCTGGCACCTGTTCTACCTGGGCGTGGTCAAGCTGGAGTCGCCGGTCTATGCACGCATGGCCCTGCAGAAAATCCACGATCCGGATTCCCTGGGCGCGCGCGTGGCCCTGGAAGCCATCGGCGCAGTGGTGGGTGTGGTGCTGTCAAGGCTTGCATTCAGCGCCCGTTCCCGGGATGACGACGCCACGCCGCCAGCGGTATCGCCGGATCGCGAGCACTGAAACCGGCCAGTGCGTCACGGCCAAAACGTATTGCTGACAAACGCGCCACGCGCCGCTCACGGCGGCGCTAGCCGGTCTGGTGTGCCAGCGGGTTAAAGCCCTGTTCAAAGCAATGCTGCGCAGGCGCGGGGGTTCAGATGCGCACGTCCAAGGTGCTGTCGTGCGCTGACTTTCGCGCATTGACCCCGCACGGACCCCACAGGAGCAGACACCCATGAAGACCTCCCGTCGCAAGCCATTGCTGGGCTTGATTGCCCTTGGTGCGGCGTTCTCCGCGCCGGCCTTCGCCCAGCAGGCGCAGCACCACGCGCAGGACGCGGCCGTGCAGGAACAGCAGCACCTTCAGGCGCAGTCCGCGGCCGCCGCGGACGCTCAGCCGCAGGCGGCCGATCCGTCCGACCAAAGCCAGCAGGGGTGGAACAGCCTGGATACTGACAAGGACGGCGCGATCAGCAAGGTCGAGTCCAGCGCCAATCCGGGGCTTTCGCAGATCTTTGGCCAGGCCGACGGCGACAGTGACGGCACCCTGACCCAGGAGGAATACAAGGCCTTCGTGGTCAAGCACTATGGCGGTGGCGCAGGCCAGGCGTCCGGGCAGTAGGCAGGTGCGACTGCCGGGACGCGGCAAGACCGCGGCGGGGCCGATCCCTGATCCATGCCTCACTTGACCGCGACCCCAGGACATCGTTACATGCGGACAGGGCATGCCGGTTGCGGTGCCTTGCGTTGCGACCACCCACGGCAATATTCCATGTCACCTCTGCGCCTTTGGGCGCTGACCACCCATAACAGGAGCATCTGAATGAAGATTCGCAGCACGTTGATGGCGCCGGCCACCCTGGCCGTCGTTCTGGCTGGCTCGCTGATGTTGTCGGCTTGCGGCCCGAAGGCCGACGAAACCGCAGCTCCAGCCGACAGCACCCCGCCGGAATCTTCGGCGCCGGCCGAGTCGACCCCGCCGCCGGCCGACACCATGCCGCCGGAATCGACTCCGCCGGCGGACACCATGCCGACCGAGTCCACCCCGCCGTCGATGGAAACCCCGCCGGAATCTTCGGCTCCGGCCGAGTCCACCCCGCCGGCCCAGTCCTAATCGGCTTGCCAGGACGGCACCGCTACGGGCCTGTCCCGTGGCGGTGGCAGGAAACGAAAACGGGCGGCCTTCGGGCTGCCCGTTCTTTTTTGCACCGCGGCGCTGTCGGTATGCTGGGCAGCGGGTGAGAAGCAGGACGGGCCATGGCACAGATCGAGTGGGTGGGCTTCGACGGCGATGACACGCTGTGGAAGAGCGAGGACTACTACCGCGCCGCCGAGGCTGCGTTCGAACAGATCGTGGGCCACTACATCGACCTGTCCGACCGCCGCACCCTGGCGCACCTGCTGGCGGTGGAACGGCGCAACCTGCGCATCTTCGGCTATGGCGCCAAGGGCATGATGCTGTCGATGATCGAGTCGGCCATCGAGCTGACCGGCGAGCGCATCAGCGCCCGCCACGTGCAGGACATCATCGCCATCGGCCGGGCGACCCTGGACCATCCGGTCGAACTGATCGAGGGCATCGTCGCGGCAGTGCAGGCCATCGCCGCCGACCACCGCATCGTGCTGATCACCAAGGGCGACCTGTTCCACCAGGAGGCCAAGATCGTGCAGTCCGGCTTGTCCGACCTGTTCCACCGGATCGAGGTCGTCTCGGAAAAGGACGCGCCCACCTACCAGCGGGTGCTGCGCGAGCTGGACGTGGCGCCCGGGCGCTTTGCCATGATCGGCAATTCGCTGCGCTCGGACATCGCGCCGGTCGTGGGCCTGGGCGGCTGGGGCATCCACATGCCCTATCATCTGACCTGGGCACACGAGGCCGAACACGACCTGGCCGAGGACACCCCGCGCTTGCTGCAGGTCGATGCCGCCTGGGCGCTGCCGCAGGCGCTGGCCCGGATCGAAGCGACGGTGGCGGAGCCGTGAGCCGGCATGCGCACGGCGCGATGGCGCTGGCCGTGCTGCTGGCACTGGCCGCACCGCTGCATGCGCAGGCCCCGGCGCCGGCAAGCTCCACACCTGCCGCGCCTGCGCCGCCGCCTTACGACGCCGACACCGGCGATGCCTGGATCGATGCGCGCCTGGAGGACCTCAACGCCTATGCACTGCGCTACCCGGATGCGTTCGCCGATGAGATCGCGCGCTATCTGGACGTTCCGCGCGGCTACGTGGTCGCGCTGGGTCAGCAGCCGGGCTGGGCGCCGGGTGATGTGTACTTCGCTTGTGCGCTGGGTAAGGTGCTCGCGCAACCCTGCCGTGCCGTGGTACGGGCGCGTGCGCGTGATGCTGACGGCGGCTGGCAGGGCGTGGCCAGGCGCGTGGCCGGCGCCGGCAAGCCGGTGCCGACCCGGGCCTTGCGTGAGTTGCTGCGGACCAGCTATGCACACTGGGAACGGCCGCTGGACTGAGCGCGCACGCGGCGCGATGGGGCATGCGCGCAGGACCTGTGCAGCCACGGACTCGGCTTGAACCGCGGTTGGCACCCACCGGCTCGCGCGCCTGCAGAAGTTCGGCGCGTCGCGCGAAAGATCAACCTTGCCTGGAAAGGCAGGCTCCGGCAGACCCACCACGAACAGGCGCCGTCTCGCGCGAGCAGACCTGCGCGCGCGATACTGCAGCTGCGATGCGCAAGATCCTCCACATCGACATGGACGCCTTCTATGCGTCGGTCGAGCAACGTGACGACCCGGCGCTGCGCGGCAAGCCGGTCGTGGTCGGCGGCAGCGCGCCGCGTGGCGTGGTCTGTGCGGCCAGCTACGAGGCGCGCAAGTACGGGGTGCGCTCGGCCATGCCCGGGGTGACGGCACGGCGGCTGTGCCCGCAGGCGATCTTCGTGGCGCCGGATTTTCCGCGCTACCGCGCCGTGTCGCGGCAGATCCGCGAGATCTTCCTGGCCCACACCGATCTGGTCGAGCCGCTGTCGCTGGACGAGGCCTATCTGGACGTGACCGCGCCCAGGATCGCCTCGTCCAGCGCCACGGCCACCGCCCAGGCGATCCGCGCGCAGATCTTCGAGACGACCGGACTCACCGCCTCGGCCGGGATCGCGCCCAACAAGTTCCTGGCCAAGATCGCCTCGGACTGGAACAAGCCCAACGGCCAATACGTGATCAAGCCGGCGCAGGTCGAGGCCTTCCTCACCCCGCTCAAGGTCGGCCGCATCCCCGGCGTGGGCAAGGTGGCCGAACGCAAACTTGCCGAACTGGGCGTGGCCACCGTCGGCGACCTGCGCCGCTTCACCCTGGACGAGCTGCAGCTGCGCTTCGGCCGCTTCGGTGCGGCGCTGTACCGGCGCGCGCGCGGCATTGACGAGCGCCCGGTCCAACCAGACCAGCAGGTGCAGTCGATCTCGGCCGAGGACACCTTCGAGGTGGACCTGCCGCTGGCCGAGCTGGGCCCGGCCATCGCGCGCATGGCCGACAAGGCCTGGCGGGCGACCGGCAAGACCGCGCGGATCGGCCACACCGTGGTGCTCAAGCTCAAGACCGCGCAGTTCCGCATCCTCACCCGCAGCTTCACGCCCGAGGCGCCGCCGTCTTCGCTGGCCGCGTTCACCGCCATCGCGCTGGCCCTGCGCGATCGGGTGGAGCTGCCGGTCGATACGCGCTATCGGCTGGTGGGCGTGGGCCTGGCTGGGTTCCGCGAGCGCGAGGAGGTGGCCGTGCAGGGCGCACTTTTCGGTGGGGACAGGCCAGCGGGCGGTCATGAGGCGTCAGGCGCGTGATGGTTCCAGCGCGCGCATTGGCATCGGCGCCCGGCTGGCGCCGGTGCGGCGCCGGCGCAACAGGACGGACGGGAGCCGACGCTAGAATGCCGGCCCCGATGCTGCCTGGAGTGCGCCGTTGTCCTTCCCTTATCCGCTGGTGATCTTCGACCTGGATGGCACCCTGGTCGATAGCGCGCCGGCCATCGCACGGGCGGTCAACCGCACCCTCACCGACTGGAAGCTGCGCAACTACGATCTGGCCCAGATCACCGGCTGGATCGGCGAAGGCTCGCGCCAGCTGATTACCTACGCCATGCGCGCCGCCGGCAGCGAGGTGGACATCGACGCGGTGATGCCCGGCTTCCTCAAGCACTACGGTGAGACCGCGCCCGATGGCCAGGCCTATCCCGGGGTGGAAGACACGCTGGCCACGCTGCACGGGCAGGGCGTCCAGCTGGCGGTGTGCACCAACAAGCCCGAGCAGTTCGTGCGCCCTCTGCTGCAGGCGCGCGGGCTGCTGCAGTACTTCGACGGCATCGTCGGCGGCGATACGCTGCCCGAGCGCAAGCCCAGTGGCGTGCCGCTGCTGCACCTGTGTGCGCAGGCCGGCGTGGAGCCAAGGGACGCGCTGATGGTGGGTGATTCGGAAATCGACGCCCTGTCGGCGCACAACGCCGGCGTGCCGCTGGTGCTGGTGCGCTACGGCTATCACAAGTCGCTGGACCTGGATGCGGTCGGGGCAGTGGCGGTGATCGAGACAATGCCGGAGTTGCTGCAGCTGCATTGACCTGGGCCTGGTTTCAGTCGCCCCGGCAAGGAGCGTGCATGGTCCAGGGGAAAGCGCAGCCCCAGCGCTGGCGCTCGAGGCCGGCTTTTTTTCACCCAGCAAGGACCCTATTGCCGCCTGGCCTGCCAGCGGATGCTGACGGTGTATTCGCGGCCGGGCTGGTTGTACCACTGGATGGTTTGGTAATCCTTGTCGAACACGTTGGCGGCCTTGGCCTGCAGGGTCCAGTCGCCGGACAGCGCGTATTCCAGGCGCACGTCCAGGGTGCCGTAGCCGGCCAGGCGCGCGGTGTTGGCTGCGTCATCGTAGCGATGGCCGTAGCCGTTGCCGGTCAGCCCCAGGCGGAAGTCGCCGATGGCGTAGTCCAGGTCCAGGCGGGCGGTGTCGCGTGCGCGGCGGGCCAGCCAGTTGTCGTGATTGATGCTGCCATCGCTGTCGTTGCGCGGATCGGTGTGGCTGATCTGCGCGTTGATGACCAGGCCATGCAGCGTCATGAAACCGGTGAGTTCGGCGCCGCGGATCCTGGCCTTGTCGACGTTGACCAGGTTGAAGGCGGTGTCGTAACCGATCAGGTCCTCGATGCGGGTTTCATACGCATTGAAGGTCCAGTTCCAGCCCTGGCCGTACTGGGCCAGGCCCAGGTTGAGCGACTTGCTCTTCTCCGGCTTGAGGTCCGGATTGCCGAAGCCGCCCGGGTAGTACAGGTCGTTGAAGGTCGGTGCCTTGAAGCCGGTGCCGGCGCTGGCGGTGAACCTGAAGCCGTTGCCGAAGCCGAACCCATAGCCCAGGCTGCCGGTGGCGTGCGAGCCGAACTGTTCGTTGTCGTCATTGCGCACCGAGGCCTGCAGCGAATGCGCGCCCAAGCGGCCCTGGTACTCGGCGAACACGCCGGTGTTGTCGCGGCTGTCCACGTCGAAGGGTGTGTTGCTGGTGACCTGGTCGTCCTGCCAGTCGCCGCCGAGGGTGACGATCTGGCCCGGCGCGAAGCTGTAATCGGCCTGGGCCGATGCGGTGTCGCGACGGGTGTCGAAGGTGCTGACGTAGCTGCGCGTGCCGGCGTCGGCATCGGCGTAGTCGTTGTCGGACTGGTCCTCGGCGCGGCCGGCCTGCACGGTCAGGGTGAAGGCATCGGACGGCGTCCAGCGCAGGGTGCCGCCGGCCACGCGCTGCAGGTTGTCGGCTTCGTTGCCACCAAAGGCGCTGCCGTCGTATTGGTTGCGGCTGTCGGCGTTGAGGAAGTTGCCTTCCAGGCTGAGTGTGTCGGTGACATTGATGCCGCCGCGCACCCCGATGGAGGTGTTGCGGTAGCCGTCGCGGTCGGGTTGGTCGACATAGCAGCCGGCGCCAAACGGCGCCTCGGCGTTGCCGGCGGTCCCGCGGCAGGCGTTGATGCCGTCGGTTTGCTGGTAGCCGGCGTTGGCCGAGAGCCAGCCGCGCGCGCCGCGGTAGCTGAAGCCGGCACTGTGGTTGCGCAGGTCGTGGCTGCCGAAGCCGGCCTGGGCATGGGTGGTCAGGCCCTGGCCGCCGGTGCGGGTGAAGATCTGGATGACCCCGCCGATGGCTTCGGAGCCGTACAGGCTCGAGCGCGGGCCGCGCACGATCTCGATTCGCTCGATCTGCGCCACCGGCAGGTCCTGAAACGCGGCCAGGCCGGCGCTGGCCGAGCCGATGCGCACACCGTCGAGCAGCACCAGGACCTTGTCGGACTCGGTGCCGCGGATGTTGAGCGTGGTGTTCTTGCCCGGGCCGCCCTGGTTGCTGAAGCCAATGCCGGCACGCCCGGCCAGCAGGTCGGTCAGCGAGCTGGCCTGGCTGCGGTCGATCTCTTCGCGCGAGATAACCTGCACCGGCACCAGGCTGTCCTGGAGGGCCACTTGCGTGCGGGTGGCGGTGACCGTGACCTGTTCCAGGACGGTGGCATCCTCGCCGGTCTGGGCCGAGCCGATGGTGGGAAGCCCCAGCGCGATGGCCAGGGAAAGCAGGGTGGATTTCATGGGCAAGACTCCGTCGCGCGCCCCGCGCGCATGCAAGGCAAGGAAGCCGCGGACGGAGGTAATGCAGGCGGACAGCGCACGCGAAACACGCGCGGCGCGGCACGCGCGACGCCCTCCGCATCGCAACCGGTGATGGATTCGTGGCGAATCCGCGCTCCAGGCCGGTCTCCGGGCTTGCGAGTTGGAAGTGCCGGCACTTCCGCCGCCGCGCCTTCCCGTGCGTGTCGCGCACAGTGGCCGATGCGTTGGCATGACTCGCTTACCGTTGCGGGGGCAGCGCCGGAATCGCCTGGTTCAAGGCTCACCGGCTTCCCGTTTCAACCCGCGGCGCGTGCAGCTGCGCGTGGGGTCACCTGAAAGCGGCGCAGAGTGTACGCGATCAGGCGCTGGGCCGTGACCGCTGCGCGTGGGAGCCGCTTCAGCGGCGAAAGCTTCCCGGTACAGCCCATCGCCGCTGAAGCGGCTCCCACAGGCTCTCGCAGGTTCAGTCGTCGTCGCGACCGGGACTGTCGAGGAAATCGAATGACGGCGCATGTCCGCCTTCGTCGCTGCCGTGGTTGGTGGTGGTCACCGGCGCGGCGGCCGGGCGTCCGCGCGGCGGCGGCAGGGCGGCCGCGGCCGCTTCCACCGCGGCCACCATCTCCTGGCGGCGCGCCTGGTTCACCTCCTGCCAGTGGCAGCCCTGCAGCGCGCCTTCCAGCGCATAGAGCAGGTTGAGGCTGGGCCGGAAACCGGCGCGTTTGACCCGCATGAAGGCTTCGACCGAGCCGGCCGCGCGCAGGTCTTCCTCGGTGCGCAGACCGACCTGGCGCAGCCACGCAGCGGACTTGGGACCGATGTTGCGCAGCTGCGTGGTGCTCATTGCAGGGCCTGGACCCAGGCCGCGGCAATGGCTTCGATGCCGCGCTGGTCGTCCTCGTCGAAGCGACCGACCCGCGGACTGTCGATATCCAGCACGCCGATCAGCGCGCCGTCCTTCACCAATGGCACCACCAGTTCCGAGCGCGAAGCCGCGTCGCAGGCGATGTGGCCGGGGAAGGCCTCCACGTCATGCACGCGCTGGGTCTGGCGGGTACTGGCTGCGGCGCCGCAGACCCCCTTGTCCAGCTTGATCCGCACGCAGGCCGGCAAGCCCTGGAACGGGCCGACCACCAGCTCGGTTCCATCAAAGAAATAGAATCCGGCCCAGTTGCAGTCCGGCAGGGCGTTGAACAGCAGCGCCGAGAGGTTGGCCGCGTTGGCGATGCGGTCGGTTTCCCCTTGCATCAGGCCGCGCGCCTGTTCCAGCAGCTGCGCATACTGCTCGGACTTGGTCCCGGAAAGGGTCTGGCTGGCAAATGACATGGGCCGATTCTACGTGCACATGCGGGGCCGGCGCCGGGGCGGGCGGCGCCGGCAGCGTTTGACAAAAAAAAGCCCGACAGGGGGAGGGACCTGTCGGGCCAGATTTGTGTGGGGGGAGGGACCCACACAAACGACGGAGCGTGGCGCAAGGCGCCGGCGCGATGTGCTGTGTCATCAATTCCGCGAAACCAGCATTACGGGTTGATGTTGCGACGCAGCATACCCCCGGTTTTGTGGCAATGCAAGGCCAGCGCAGGGCGACCGACGAACGGTTGCTGAAACACTCAGGTCCAGGAATGAAAAGCGCTTTGCGGCTCCCGTTGCAGCGTTTGGCTCAGCCTGCGGCAGGCCCGCGGTAGCGGCTGCCGGCGGTGCAGGTCTCGTGCACCACCACCTGGCTCAGCAGCGGCAGCGCGGGCTTGAGGTGATCCCAGATCCACTCGGCGATGCGCTCGCTGGTGGGGTTGTCCAGGCCCTGGATGTCGTTGAGGTAGTGGTGGTCCAGGCGCTGGAAGATCGGCCTGAAGGCTGCCTTGACGTCGGCGAAGTCCATCACCCAGCCAGTGTGCGGATCCAGCGGGCCAGACAGGTGGATCTCGATACGGAACGAGTGTCCGTGCAGGCGGGCGCACTTGTGCCCATCGGGCACGTTGGGCAGCCGGTGCGCGGCTTCGATGCTGAAGACCTTGAAGATATCCATGGCGCAATCTTCGGCGGCCGGCGCGGGGCGTGCAAACCCCGCGCCGGCAACCTGTGCCCCTCAGTCGGCGCGACGCGGCTGGCTGGAGCGCTGGCCACCGGCACCGCCGCCACCTGCGCGACGCCCGTTGCCGCTGCCGCCCGGACGCGGCGCGCCGTGCTGCCTGGGGCCGGCGTGGGCGCGGCGCGGGGCTTCGCCATGCGGACGGCGGTCGTGGCGACGCGGCGGGCGCTCGCCGCCCGGCAGGTCGGCCCGGCCCGGTGCGCTGTTGCCCCAGCGGATCGGGGTCTGCGGCACGAAGCCCGGCACGTCCTTGATCTCCAGGTCGCGGTCGAGCAGGCGCACGATTGCGCGCAGCAGCTTGGCATCTTCCTGCGAGACCAGCGACACGGCCTGGCCGGTGGAACCGTTGCGGCCGGTGCGGCCGATGCGGTGCACGTAGTCCTCGGCCACCATCGGCAGGTCGAAGTTGATGACCTTGGGCAGCTGGTCGATGTCGATGCCGCGCGCGGCGATGTCGGTGGCCACCAGCACGGTGACCTTGCCGGCCTTGAAGTCACGCAGCGCGCGCAGGCGCTGGGATTGGCTCTTGTTGCCGTGGATCGCGGCGGTCTGGATGCCGGCCTTCTCCAGGAACAGCGCCAGCTTGTCGCTGCCGTGCTTGGTCTTGGCGAACACCAGGGTCTGCTCGCGCGAGTCCTCGGCCAGCAGGTGCAGCAGCAGGTCGCGCTTGCGGGCGCTGTCGACCGGATGCACGCGGTGGGTGATGTTCTCGTGCACGGTGTTCTTGGGCGTGGCCTGGATCTCCAGCGGATCGTGCATGAACTCGCGCGCCAGCAACTTGATGTTGTCGTCGAAGGTGGCCGAGAACAGCAGGGTCTGGCGGTTCTGCTTGGGCAGCTTGGCCAGGATCCGCTTGATCGACGGCAAAAAGCCCATGTCCAGCATGCGGTCGGCCTCGTCCAGGACCAGCACCTCGATGCCCGACAGGTCGACGCTGCGACGCTCCAGGTGGTCGATCAGGCGGCCCGGGCAGGCGATTACCAGGTCCACGCCACGACGCAGCGTGTCCAGCTGCGGGCCCATGCCCACGCCGCCGTAGATGGTGGCCGACGGAATGCGCAGGTACTTGCTGTAGTCGCGCAGGCTCTCGTGCACCTGGGTGGCCAGCTCGCGGGTCGGGGTCAGGACCAGGGCGCGCGGACGACGCGGGCCACGGGTGACTGCCTGCGGGTGGGTGCCCAGGTGCTGCAGCAGCGGCAGGCCGAACGCAGCGGTCTTGCCGGTGCCGGTCTGTGCGCCGGCCATCAGGTCGCGGCCGGCCAGGGCCAGCGGGATGGCCTGTTCCTGGATCGGGGTCGGGGTTTCATAGCCCTGCTCGGCCAGCGCACGCAGCAGGAACGGGGCAAGCCCCAGGGTTTCAAATGACATTGGTAAAGCTCCGGATGCACGCCCGGTTCGCGCGGAAAACGCCACACGCGCAGCGCAAACAAGCGCTACGTGCCACGAAAGCCGTTGGAAGAGCGTGTGTTGCCCGAAGCGTTCCCTAACCGCGCTGCGAGTAACTGTTGGGCGACCATGCCGACAGTGGCAGGGCCGTCTTTGCGAAGCGAGAAGGCGTCGGAGGATGGGGGGCGAAGCGGGCCGGTAGCCCATTCAACGCCGGTGTCCCTTCAGGGGAAACACGACTGCCGCTAAAGCGAAGCCCGCGTATGGTACCCGATCTGCGCCGTCCACGCCGGCCGGTGCAGCGACGGTTTACCTGCGGACCGGGCGTATCATGGCCTGGTCACGCGCACAGGAGGCGCACACCGATGAGCAGCCTGCGTATCCACCGCAATACCTCCGAGCCGCCAGCGGACGATGTGGGCGAGGAGCGCGAGCCGGTTGCCGGCCACGGCTGCCGGGTCTGCCTGGTGCGCCACCTGGCGGTGTGCTCTGCGCTGCCAGCCGAACAGGCCAGGGCCCTGGAGCAACTCACCGGTGATCTGCAGCTGCGCGCCGGCGAGCTGCTGGCCCGCGAAGGCGAGCAGCGTCGCTACGTGTTCACCGTGCAGACCGGCGCCCTGCGCCGCACCCGGACCCTGGCCGACGGCCGCCGGCTGGTGGCCGGCTTCCTGATGCCGGGCGACTACATCGGCTTCAGTGGCTCGGATCATTACCGGTACACCATCGAGGCGATCACCGACAGCACCCTGTGCGCGGTCCCTCACCAAGGCATGCGCACGCTGTGCCAGACCCACCCCGGTCTGGAACACGAGCTGATGCAGCGCGCCTGCATCGAGCTGGACGCCACCCGCGACAAGCTGATGGCACTGGCCCGGATGACACCACCGGAGCGTCTGGCTGGCTTCCTGCAGGACATGGCCCAGCGCCGCGCCCGCCAGGGGCTGGACCCTGCGGTCATCGCCCTGCCGATGACCCGCACCGACATCGCCGACTACCTGGGCCTGACCATCGAGACGGTGAGCCGCTGCTTTACCAAGCTGCGCGGTGAAGGCCTGATCGCCACCCCCGATCCGCACACGGTGCGCCTGCTGGACCGCCGCAGGCTGGATCTTCTGGCCGCCGCGGGCGGGTGATGCGGGACTGCAAGCCAACAGCCCGCTGCGGTGGTGGTCGCGCCACCTGGCCGGGTGGCGCAGGTTGACAAGGATGCAGCTGGCGTGGATTGGAAATCGGCGAGCGGTATCGCGCCGGCGAAGTTGGGTGGGCCGACAAACCAGTCTGCCCAGCACCGGCGCCTGCTGAAGACGCGCGCAACAGCTAGGCACTGATCGCTTCCTGCAGGCGACCATCGGCCAGATGCCAGGTGGCCTGGGCCCAGCCGACGGGCAGTGCGTCATGGGTGATCACGATGACGGTGCGGCCCTGGCTGGCCTCGGCCAGGTCGGCCAGCAGTGCCTGGGCGGTGTCCACGTCCAGGCCTTCGGTGGGTTCGTCCAGCAGCAGGATCGGGGCATCGCGCAGCAGGGCGCGGGCCAGGGCGATGCGGCGGGCCTGGCCGGCGGAGAGCGTGCGGCCGTGTTCGCCGATCCAGGCGTCGAGCTGGCCGGGCAGGCCGCGCACCAGCGCGTCCAGCCGCACCTGTTCGAGCACCTGCCACAGGCGCATGTCATTGGCCTGCGCATCGCCCAGGCGCAGGTTGTCGCGCACGCTGCCGGCGAACACCGGCGCCTCCTGCGGCAGCCAGGCGATCTGGCGATGCCAGTCGTCCTGGGCGAAGCAGCGCAGGTCGATGCCGGCGTAGCGCACGCTGCCGGCATCCGGATCGCACAGGCGCAGCAGCAGCGCCAGCAGCGAGCTCTTGCCGGCGCCGCTGTCGCCGGTGATGGCGATGCGCTGGCCGGGGGCGATGCGCAGGCTGGCACCGTCCAGCACCGGCTGGCTGCTGCCGGCCCAGTGGAAACCGACCTGCACCAGTTCCAGGCTGCCCTGCGCGGGCACGGGGCTGGGCGTTGCCGGATCGCGCACCGGCGGGGCGGCGCTGACGGTGCCCTGCAGGCGCTGCCAGGCGCCGCGCGCGGCATGCAGTTCGCGCCAGGCCAGGGCCGCGCCGGCGCAGGCCTCCAGCGTGGCCACGGTCATGAAGAACAGGCCCGCCGCGGCCGGCGCCGACACCGCACCGGTCGATGCGGCCGCCAGGACAAGCCCCAACATCGCGGTCAGCGCGATCGCCGTGATCGCGCCGTGGCCGAAGGTAGCCAGGGCCAGTCGTTGCTTGCGCCGGCGTTCGCAGCGCGCCAGCGTCTGGCTGGCCGCCTCGATACGGACCAGCCAGCCGTCGCCGGCCTGCAGCGCGGCCAGGTCGGTGGCGCCCTGCACCGCATCGAGCACGTCGGCGCGCACGGTGGCGCGGGCCTGTTCGCGGGCAGCCTCGTGCGCGCGCGCGCCACGCGCAGCCGCCCATGGCAGCACCACGCCCAGCAGCAGGCAGGTCACCAGCAGCACCAGCCCGGCCAGCGGCAAGGCGATCGCGGCGACCGCGCAGGCCACCAGCACCAGCAGGCCCAACGCCAGCAGCGGGCCGAACGCGCGCACCAGCCCGCCTTCGACCCGTTCGATGTCGGCGACCAGCTGGCTGAGCAAATCCCCGGTGCGCAGCCGTCCCAGGCCCAGCGGTGCCAACGGCAGCGCGCGGCGGAAGAAGTCCAGCCGCAGGTCGCGGCCGATCCGCAGGGTGACATCGTGGCCGACCAGTTTTTCGCCGTAGCGCGAGAGGATGCGCACGAAGGTCAGGCCGCGGATGCCGGCCGAGGGGCCGAACAGGTTGAACCCGAGCGCGCCCGTCCCGGCCAGCGCTGCGGCGGTGAGAAAGTGCCCGGCGACCCCCAGCAGCGCGGTACCGGCCAGCAGGGTCAGGCTGAGCAGCGCCAGGGTCAGCGCAATGCCGCGGCGATGGGCGGCGAACGGGTTCACGCGGCCTTCCGCAAGCGGCGCATCTGCCCGTCCGGCAGCCACAGCACCTGGCCAAGACGTTCCATCACCGCCTCGCTGTGGGTGGCGATGACCAGGGTACGGTCGCGGGCGAACTGCAGCAGCGCCTCGAGCAGGCGCGCTTCGGTCTGCGCATCCAGGAACGCGGTCGGCTCGTCCAGTAGCAACAGCTGCGGATCCTGCAGCAGCACACGCGCCAGGGCGACGCGGCGGGCCTGGCCGCCGGACAGGCCGAAGCCGCCTTCACCGATGCGCGTGTCCAGCCCCTGCGGCAGCTGCCGGACGAAGTCCATCACCTGCGCCGCGTCGGCCGCCGCGTGCAGCTGCGCCTGACTGGCCTGCGGCGCGGCAATGCGCAGGTTGTCGGCGATCGAGCCACAGAACAGGTGCGGCCGCTGCGCCGCGTAGCCGATGCGCAGGTGTTGGCTGCGCAGCAACTGGCCGGCATCGGCCGGCAGCCAGCCGGCGAGGGCTTCCAGCAAGGTGCTCTTGCCGCAGCCGCTGGGCCCGGCCAGCGCGATGTGCTGACCGCTGTGCAGATCGAAGGACAGCTGCTCCAGGACCGGATGCGAGGCGCCGGCGTGGCGCAGGCTCAGGTCGCGCACCTGCACGCAGACCTGGGGTGGCAATGTCCCTGCGGCATCGGCCCCGGGCGCCACCTCGCGGGGGGCCTGCTCGGCTTGATCCAGCGCCGCATCGATCCGGGTGATTGCGGCCAGCGCGTTGGCGCGATCGTGGTAGTGCGCGGCCAGCCGGCGCAGCGGCGCGTAGACCTCCGGTGCCAGCAGCAGGCAAAACAGTCCGGCGGCCAGGTCCAGCGGCGCGCTGCGGATGTGCAACATGCCCAGGTAGGTCAGGCCCAGATACAGCGCCACCATCGCCACCCCGATCGAGGCGAAGAACTCCAGCACCGCCGAGGACAGGAAGGCGATGCGCAGTACCTTCAGGCTGCCTTCGCGCACCGCGTCTGCGGCCGCGCGCACGCCTTCCAGTTCACTCTGCGCGCGGCCGTACAGGCGGATCAGGCCCAGCCCACGCAGGCGGTCGGCAAAGTGCGCGCCCATCCGGGTCAGCGCATCGAGCTGGCGCTCGCTGGCGGCCTGTGCGCCCCAGCCCACCAGGGCCATGAACACCGGGATCAGCGGCAGGGTCAGCAACAGGATGCCGCCGACCACCGGATCGACCCAGAACACCGCCACCAGCAGCACCAGCGGCACCCAGGTGACTTCCATCCGTGCCAGCAGGAAGCCGCCGACGTAGCCGTCCAGCGCATCGACATGGGCGCCGGGCAGCTCGGCCAGGGCGCCGGCGCGCTGGTGGCGCAGCCACAGCGGCCCGCGTGCCTGCAGGCGCCGCACCACGGAAAGACGCAGCTGGTGGCGCAGGGTTTCCACCGCCGCATCGGCGCAATGGCGCGCAGACCAGGCCAGGCCGGCGCGGACCAGGCCGACCGCGCACAGCGCCAGCAGCAGCGGCAGCACCTGGTCCAGCGGCAGGTGCTGGACCAGCACCCGCTGCGCGGCCAGCGCGATCAGCCCGGCCTGGGCCGCCAGTCCTATGCCGGCCAGCACCGTGGCCACGCCTGCCACGCGCAACCGCCTGCGCACCGGCGCGGTAAGGGCCTGCAGCTGCTGGCGGGCATCGGGCGAAGGCTGGGGCATGACCGGTGGCGAGCAACGAAGGCCTGATTGTGCACCCTGGCCGCCTGTCGGGACGTTGATGCAGATCAAGGCCGGCAGCCCGATTGCAGGGCATCCTGCAGGCAACTCCAAGGGGCCACAGCTGCCATGCCGGACATGACCATCGTCGAACTCAGTCGTCTGCAGTTCGCGCTCACTGCGCTCTATCACTTCCTGTTCGTCCCGCTGACGCTGGGCCTGTCCTTCCTCCTGGCCATCATGGAAAGCATTTACGTGATGACCGGTCGTGATGTGTGGCGACGCATGACCCTGTTCTGGGGCTCGCTGTTCGGCCTGAACTTCGCCATGGGCGTGGGCACCGGGGTGGTCATGGAGTTCCAGTTCGGCACCAACTGGTCCTATTACAGCCAATATGTCGGTGACATCTTCGGCGCGCCGCTGGCGATCGAAGGGCTGATGGCGTTCTTCCTGGAAGCCAGCTTCATCGGCCTGTTCTTCTTCGGCTGGAACAAGCTGAGCAGGGTCCAGCACCTGATGGTGACCTGGCTGGTGGCGCTGGGCTCCAACCTGTCGGCGCTGTGGATCCTGATCGCCAATGGCTGGATGCAGTTCCCGACCGGTGCCAGCTTCAACCCGGACACCATGCGCATGGAGGTGACCGACTTCGCCGCGGTGCTGTTCAACCCGGTGGCGCAGGCCAAGTTCGTGCATACCGTCAGTGCCGGCTACGTGTGCGGCGCGGTGTTCGTGGCCGCGATCAGTGCGCTGTACCTGCTGCGCGGCAAGCATGTCGAGCTGGCCAAGCGCTCGCTGGCGGTGGCCGCCAGTTTCGGGCTGGCCGCCTCGCTGAGCGTGGTGGTGCTCGGTGACGAGAGCGGCTACACGGTCGGCGAGAACCAGAAGATGAAGCTGGCGGTGATGGAAGGCATGTGGGAAACCGAGCCTGCCCCGGCCGGGTTCAACCTGTTCGCCATCCCCGACCAGGCCAACCAGCGCAACCGGGCCGAAGTCCACATTCCCTGGGTCATGGGCCTGATCGGCACCCGTTCGCTGAACACCCAGATGCCGGGCATCAAGGACCTGGTCGCCCGCGCCGAGCAGCGTATCCGCAACGGCCAGGATGCCTACGCCGCGCTGCAGGCGCTGCGCGCCGACCGCGGCGATGCGCAGGCCCGGTCAACCTTCGAGGCCAAGTGGCAGGACATGGGCCATGCCCTACTACTGAAGAAGTACCGCGATGACATCGGCAACGCCACCGACGGCGAGATCGCCAGGGCGGCCCTGGACACGGTGCCCAACGTGCTGCCGATGTTCTGGACCTTCCGCATCATGGTGGCCTTGGGCCTGTATTTCATCGTGTTCTTCGCAGTGGCCTTCTGGTACGTGACCACCAACAAGATCGAGCAAAAACGTGGCTTCCTGAAACTGGCGCTATGGAGCCTGCTGCTGCCCTGGGTGGCCATCGAGGCCGGCTGGATCATCGCTGAGTACGGCCGCCAGCCGTGGATCATCGATGGCGTCCTGCCGACCTTCTTCGCCGCCTCGGGCCTGAAGCTCTACGAGGTCGTGCTCTCGCTGTGCGGTTTCGCGGCGCTTTACACCACCCTGGCGGTGGTCGAGATCTGGCTGATGCGCAAGTTGATCAGGAAGGGCCCGACCGACTACATCGGCGGCGGCGCCCCCTCCCAACCCTCCGCCAGTGCGCTGGCCACCTCGCCCACCGTCTGACGGCCACGGAGCACGCAACATGCACGCCATTCCCCTCGACTACGACACCCTGCGCCTGATCTGGTGGCTGCTGCTGGGCATTTTGCTGATCGGCTTTGCCATCGCCGACGGCTTCGACCTGGGCGTGGGCACGCTGCTGCCCGCCGTGGCACGCACCGATGCCGAGCGCCGCCTGACCCTCAACGTGATCGGCCCGGTCTGGGAGGGCAACCAGGTGTGGCTGATCACCGGCGGTGGTGCGATCTTCGCTGCGTTCCCGATCCTCTACGCGGTCAGCTTCTCCGGCTTCTACCTGGCCATGTTCCTGATCCTGGTGGCGCTGATCCTGCGTCCGGTGGGCTTCAAGTTTCGCAGCAAGGTCGAAAATCCGACCTGGCGCGCGGTCTGGGACTGGGCGTTGTTCGTGGGCGGCTTCGTGCCGGCACTGGTGTTCGGGGTGGCCATGGGCAACGTCGTGGTCGGCGTGCCGTTCCATTTCGACGACGGCCTGCGGGTGATCTACGAAGGCAACCTGTTCGGCCTGCTGATGCCGTTCCAGCTGGTCTGCGGCCTGGTCAGTGTGACCATGCTGGCCGCGCACGGCGCCGGCATGCTGGTGCTCAAGACCGATGGCCCGGTTGCAGTGCGCGCGGGCAAGCTCGGTGCACTGGCCGCCTTTGCCGCAGCGGTGCTGTTCGTGCTGGCCGGGGTGTGGATGGCCCTGGGCGTCGACGGCTACCGGGTGACCAGCGGCCTGGACCTCACCGGCGCGTCCAACCCTGCGCTCAAGCAGGTGGCGCATGCCTCCTGGATGGCCAGCTACCAGGCCATGCCGTGGACCTGGATCTTCCCGGTGCTGGGGGTGGCGGGCATGTTGCTCAGTGGCGTGCTGCTGCTGCGCGGCAAGGGGGGGCGAGCGTTCCTGGCCTCCAGCCTGGGCATCGCCAGCATCATCCTGACCGAGGGCCTGGCGGTGTTCCCCTTCCTGCTGCCGTCCTCCTCCGACCCGAGCCACGGCCTGACCCTGTGGGATGCGTCCTCCAGCCACACCACGCTGTTCATCATGCTGATCGCGGTGGTGCTGTTGCTGCCGATCGTGCTGCTCTACACCGCCTGGGTCTACCGTGTGCTGCGCGGCAAGGTCGGCGCCGACAGCATCGGCCAGAACCCGAACGCCTACTGACATAGGAGCTGCACCATGTGGTACTTCGCTTGGATCCTGGGCGTGAGCCTTGCCTGCTTCTTCGCCATCCTCAACGGCATGTGGTTCGAAATGCGCCAGGACGCGCGCAAGGGCGTCGCGCCGGACCCGCAGACGCAGGGCAATCCGCCGCCTGACGCCGCGCCTGACGAACTGTAGTTGGATCCTTGCCAGGTCTGCCGCCCATTTGCCGTGCCAGCGGACGAGGTGCAGGGTGGCGTGCCTCGGAAGGTCCGTATCCCGGATACGAAAAAGCCCGCTCAGGAAGCGGGCCTTTTTTGCCTGTACTGCAGGTTCGCGCGAAGTGGTGGCTATGGGTGGACTCGAACCACCGACCCCAGCATTATGAGTGCTGTGCTCTAACCGGCTGAGCTACATAGCCGCGCGAGAACCGGCAATTCTGGATATCTGAAGGGCGTCTGTCAATCTTCTGATTGTCTGGTTGAGGCGCCGGCGCAGGCATGGCACATTCGGCTCCAGTAGATTCTCAGGAGTCCGCGTCGTGATCGATCCGGACGGTTACCGACCCAACGTCGGCATCGTGTTGATGCATCCGCAAGGCAAAGTGTTCTGGGCGCGCCGGGTGCGCCGGGATGGCTGGCAGTTCCCGCAGGGTGGCATGAACACGGACGAGACCCCGGTCGAGGCCATGTACCGCGAACTGCGCGAGGAAACCGGCCTGCTGCCCGAGCACGTCGAGTTACTGGGCGCGACCCCGGGCTGGCTGCGCTATCGGCTGCCGCAACGCGCCGTGCGCCGCCACGAACGCCATGTGTGCATCGGGCAGAAGCAGGTCTGGTTCCTGCTGCGAATGGTCTGCGAGGAGCACCACGTGCGTCTGGACCTGACCGAGACCCCCGAGTTCGACCATTGGCGCTGGGTGGATTTCTGGTATCCGATGGAGCACGTGGTGATGTTCAAGCGCGGCGTCTACGCCCGTGCACTGGACCATCTGGCGCCGTTGGCACGGCTGGCGGCCGGGCTGCAGGCGGTGCCGCAGCCGCGCCAGGACCGGGGCGTCATCGAGTCCGCGGCGGCGCGCGGCGCCCAGCGCCCACGCATCCGCTCCGGTGGTCGGCGGAAGGGTTCAGGTCCGCTGCCTTCTGGAAATTGACAACCATTCGCATTCGCGTTTGAATAGGCCCCGGGCCATTCCGGTCCGTCGCGCCCAGCCACTGCCGTGTACGTCTGTCTCTGCAACGGGGTCACCCACCTCCAGATCCGCGAAGCCGCCGCCAACGGCTGCAAGACTGTTTCCGAACTGACCATGCGCACCGGCTGCGGCAGCACCTGCGGCAGTTGTCTGGACATGGCCGCCGGTCTGCTGGCCGAACAGCACGCCGCGATGGCCCTTCCGCTGCCGGTCGTGAGCGACGCGGCGGCCGCCTGAACCTAGCGCGGCGCCGGGCGCACGCACAGGCGATCACGATCGGGGTTTCAGCATCGTCCGGCCTGGCACGGTATCCTGCGGCGCATTCCATCACCTGCATAGGCCATGACGATGAAGGGCGACGCCAAGGTCATCGAGTTCCTCAACAAGGTCCTCTACAACGAGCTGACTGCCATCAACCAGTACTTCCTGCACGCCAAGATGCTGAAGAACTGGGGCCTGAAGGAACTGGCCGAGCACGAGTACAACGAGTCCATCGACGAGATGAAGCATGCGGACAAGCTGGCCGACCGCATCCTGTTCCTCGAAGGGCTTCCCAATTTCCAGGCGTTGGGCAAGCTGCGCGTGGGTGAAAACCCGCGCGAGCTGCTCGAGTGCGACCTGGCGCTGGAGATGGACGCGCTGCCGGTGCTGCGCGAAGGGGTGGCCTACTGCGAGACGGTCGGCGACTACGTCAGCCGCCAGCTGCTGGTGGAGATCCTCGATTCGGAGGAAGAACACGTGGACTGGCTGGAAACCCAGCTGGACCTGATCGGCCGGATCGGCGAGCCGAACTACTTGTTGAGCAAGCTCGACGGCTAAGTCGCCGCGCCGGCGCCCTGCAGGCGCACCAGATATCCCTGCAGCGCGACCCGGGCCCGGGCAAATTCCGCGATCACCAGCGCCACCGCCACGGCCGGGCGATCCAGGCGCTGTTCGCGTGCGCCCAGTTCGATGCGCCTGGCCGCCGCCGACAGGGCCAGGGCGCCCATGTTGGCGCTGGAGGACTTGAGCGAATGGGCCGCCGCGCGCATGGCGTCCAGGTCGGGCACGGTCGAGGCGGTTTCCAGTTCGCGGATCAGGCGCGGGGCATCTTCCAGGAATACCTGGATGATGCTGGCCAGGCCCGGTCCGGTGACTTCTGCCAGCTCGTCCAGGACGCTGGTGTCCAGCGCGGCCACGGCGCCATCGATGGCCGAAGCACCCGGGGGCGGCATGGTTTCTTCCACGAACGGCCACGGCTCGGCCGGTGCAGGTTGTACAACCGGGACCGCGGCCGTGGGCCCGGTCGCCACGCTGGCCTGCGCGCCGGTGCCGTCGTCCAGCGGTGGCAACCATCGGTGCAGGCATTTTTCCAGTTGGGTGCGCGAAACCGGCTTGGACAGGTAATCGTCCATGCCGGCATCCAGACAGCGCTGGCGGTCGCCGGCCATCGCATTGGCGGTCATGGCCACGATCGGCAGCCGCGCTTGGCCGCGCTCGGCCTCGCGTTCGCGCCAGCGGCGGGTGGCGGTGTAGCCGTCCAGCAGCGGCATCTGGCAGTCCATCAGCACCAGCGGATAGCGGGTGCGGCCCATCTTCTCCAGCGCCACCACGCCGTTGCCGGCGTGATCGGCAGTAAAGCCCAGTGATTCGAGCATCTTCTCGGCCACGGCCAGGTTGACCGGGTTGTCCTCGACCAGCAGCAGCCGGCGTCCGTCCACGGGCGCCGGCTGGGCCGGCGGCGGTTCGGCGCCGGGGACCGTGACAGATGGTGAAGTGAAGAACTGTTCTGGTTCGGACAGGGGCAGCGGCTGGACGGTCGGGCCCGGCCTGGCCGTGTCGGGCGCGCGCGGGACCACGCTGAGCAGGGCGCGCAGGTCTGATTCGTGGGCCAGCCGTGGCAGCAGGGTCGCGCCGGCGCGCTGTTCGTCCGGCACCGGCTCATCGCCGTAGAGCCACACCAGCTGGGTGCCGAACTCGCTAGTGGCCCGGCCCACGGCGCGGTGCAAGGCGCGGGCACTGCTGCGCAGGCGGCTGATGTCGGCCACCACGGTGGTGAAGCCAGCACTGGAGCTGCGCAGGCGCTCCAGCGCTTCCTGGGTGTTTTCCACGCACTGCAGCGACACGCTCCACTGGGTCATCAGGCTGGACAGGCGCGAGCGCAGCAACGGATCGGGGGTGACCAGCAGGACCCGGGCCTGGCCAGGCACGGTGTCGGGCGTGGGCAGGTCGCCCAATGCCTTGAGCAGCGGAATCTCGAACCAGAACGTCGATCCGCGGCCGGCTTCGGACACCACCGCGATGCGCCCGCCCATCAGCTCGACGATGCGCTTGCAGATGGCCAGGCCCAGGCCGGTGCCACCGAACAGGCGCGTGGTCGAGGCATCGGCCTGGCTGAAGGACTGGAACAGCCGCGCCTGCGCATCGGCATCGATGCCGATGCCGGTATCGCGCACCTCGAAGCGCAGCAGGTGCTGGGCGCCGGTTTCGCCCAGGCGGCGCGCGACCAGGGTGACCGAGCCGCGCTCGGTGAACTTGATCGCGTTGCCGATCAGGTTGGTCAGCACCTGGCGCAGGCGCAGCGGATCGCCGCGCACCGACAGGCGCACGGTGGGGTCCAGTTGCAGGCCCAGGCGCAGGCCGCGGTTCTCGGCCGGGCGCTGCATCAGGTGCATCACCTGCTCGAGCACTTCGCGCAGGTTGAAGGCGGTGGTCTCCAGCTCGAGCTTGTTCGCCTCCAGCTTGGAGTAGTCCAGGATGTCATCGACGATCCGCAGCAGGGCCTGCGAGGAGCTGGCCGCCGCCTCCACCAGCTGGCGCTGGTCCGGTGCCAGGGCCGAGCGCGCAAGCAGGTCCAGCATCGGCACGATGCCGTTGAGCGGGGTGCGGATCTCGTGGCTCATCGTGGCCAGGAACTCGCCCTTGGCCAGCACCGCCGATTCGGCCGCCTGCCTGGCTTGGGTGATCTCGGTTTCCATCCGGCCCAGGCGTTCAACCTCGCGCTGGGTCATCTGGCGCTCGGATTCGGCGATGGCTGCGCGCGCCTCGGCGGCCTCGGCATGGCGGGCCACGCCGTGCAACACCACCAGCGTGGCCACCGTGGCCAGCAGCGTGGCCACCCCGGAGGAAAAGGCCACCAGCAGCCATGGGCCGGGGACCATCGACAGGTCCAGCCACAGCGCCACCAGCACGACCGCCGCTGCGGCCGCGGCCAGCCCCGACATCAACGCCGCACGTCCCGGTGCGGACACGATCAGAGGACCGCGTTGTGGAAATCGAAGCCCAGGTCTTCGCCGACGCCCTGCACCAGGTTGCCCTGGATGAAGTCCACGCCGCCCATCCACATCGCCGCCGCCGCCTGCGGGTCCTCGATCTGCTGGCCGATCACCAGCAGGTTCTGGCGATGGGCCAGGTCGATGGTGGTGCGCAGCTGGCCGCGCAGGGCGGCGTCGGTGTGCGCGCCAGCGAAGCGGCTGGACACGCGCAGGTAACTCAGCGGCAGCAGTGACAGCAGCGCCTCGGCTTCGGCGCCGGGCTCGAACTGGCTCAGGCAGAACTGCACCCCGGCCTGCATCGGCGCCTGGGCGAAGTCGCGCAGGGCCATGGTGTGGATCAAGGCGTCTGACAGGCGGATGTCGATCACCAGCGAGGAGGGCTCGATCCCGCGCCGGCTGATCTCGCCCAGCAGCCAGTCGGCCGCGTCCGGGCGGGTCAGGGTGCGCGGGGACTGGGACACGAACAGCCGCAGGCCGCCGGCACCTTCGACCTGGCGCCGAGCGATCAGGTCCAGCGCACGGCCGACGATCTGGCGATCCAGGTCGATGATGTCGCCGGACAGCTCGGCCGCCGGGACCACCTGCGCGGCCGACAGCAGCGTGCCATCGGCCTGGCGCAGGCGCATCAGCACCTGGAACTGGGCCTGGTCGCCGCCGGCCACCGACACGATCGGCTGGAACAGCAGCTCCAGCGTGGTCCCGTCCAGCGAGGCGCGGGCCTGCTCGCTGGCCGAAGGTGCCGGCACGTGCGCGGCGACGTGGCCGGGCAGGCTGCGCGCGCGGATCGTGGCCTGTTCGGCCGCCTCGATGGCCGCCTCGCGACTGGCGAAGCCCAGGTTGAGTTCGGTATAGCCGATGATCGCGCGCAGCTGGATGGTCTCGGTGCCGCGCACCGGCAGCAGGACCTTGGCCAGTTGGTCGTGCAGCAGGCGGGCGAAGCCTTCCAGCGCCTCGCGCGGCAGGCCGCGGGCCACGACCAGGAAGCTGTTGTCGTTCAATCGCGCCAGCGGCTGCGGCGCGGCCAAGGCCGACAGCTGGCGCGCGGCCTGGACCAGAAGCTGTTCGTAGTTGGCGTAGCCATAGCGCTCGCGCAGGCCCAGCGCGCCGGCGATCTCGATGAAGAACAGGCCGCCCTCGGCGTGTTCCTCCAGGGCCGAGGCCAGCTGCTGCTGCACATAGCTGCGGGTGTGCAGGCCGGTGTCGGTGTTGAGGTCCTGCGGGGTCTGCACCGCGTCGGGCGCGGTGCTGGCGATCACCTGCACCGGGCTGCGCTGGCGCATGCGGCGGATGCGGTTGGACACCGCGGCGATCAGGTGGCGTGGGCGGACCGGCTTGCTCAGGAAATCATCGGCACCGTTGTCGAGCACCTCGTACTGCTTCTCCGGATCCGGATCACCGGTCAGGAACACGATCGGCAGGTCCAGGTATTCAGGCCGCTCGCGGATGGCCTTGGTCAGCGCCATGCCATCGCGCCCGGGCAGGTGCAGGTCCATCAGCAGCAGGTCCGGGACGAAGCGCTGGATGCTGTCGATGACCTTTTCCGCGTCCATCTCCACCTCGGCCAGCATGCCGGCGCCGTGCAGGACGCTCTGCGCGAACAGGGCCTGCGGCCGGTCGTCCTCGACGATCAGCACCCGGTAGGGCGATTCCAGCGGGGGCTGGTCGCTGCCGCTGCCGGGTGCGGCCGGGGCACCCGGCGCACCGGGCGAAGGGGGTGGCGCCGGTGGGTCGCCTTCAAGCGTGCTGGCTGCCTGCAGGTCCGGTGCATCTTCGGTCCAGCGACGCCAGTAATGCGGCGGCGGGGTCTCGGCGCGCAGCACCGGGCGCGCGGGCGAGGAGGACGAGGGGTGGGGCGGCAGCGGTGCGGACATCGGGCTTCCCGGCTTGACTTGGCCCATTATGCGACGGGCGGCAACATTGCGGTCGGTGCGGTCTTCAGGAGCGTGGCACGGCCGCCCGGTCCGGGCCGGGCCGCAAGCGCCGCCAGAGCGCACGTGCGATCCACACCAGCAGCAACGTCATGGCCAGGCTCAGCAGGACGACCACCGCCAGCGCCAGCCAGGGGTGCACCAGCGCCAGGGCCAGACCGCCGGTGACCAGGGCGTCCTCGGTCAGCGAGGCGGTCCAGTTGCTGACCGGTTCGGGCGAGGTATTGAGCAGGGCGCGTGCGCCGGACTTGAGCAGGTGGCTGGTCAGGGCCACGCCGGCGCCGGCGGCCAGCGCGCCGGTGCCCAGCTGGCCATCGGGCGAAAGCGTGGCCGCAGCCAGGAACGCGCCGGCCGGTACCCGCGCCAGGGTCTGCAGCAGGTCCCAGACCGAATCCACGCCGGGAATCTTGTCGGCGAAGAATTCGGTCAGCGCCAGTGCCCCGGAGGTGCCCAGCACCCACCAGGACTGCGTGGCCTGCAGGGCGGGCGGCAGTTCGACCCAGCCCAGCAGCCCGGCCAGGCCAACGCCGAACACGGTCAGGTACACGCGGATGCCGGCCATCCAGGCCAGCAGGATGCCGATGACGAACAGGTGCGCTTCGGTCACGGTGCCAGATCCCTGAACTCGGGGGGCGACGGGGAACAGCAGAGGCCCCCCAACGAGCCGCCAGTATAGGCGTGGCCGTCTTCCCGCCGGCGCGGCAATCGGCGGCAGCATGTGCACCTGGGCCCTCTTGCGCAAGGCCCCAGCCGTGCCGAAGCGCCAGGGCCGGGCGGCTGAACGCGCGTGCGGCGTTCAGAACGCCCTCAAGTGGCGCTGGCTATGCTGCGCCGATGTCCCCGACCGAGCCTGCCGACCCCTCCAAACCTGGCGCTCCCCACCTGCTGCCGGTGAGCCGCGGTGCGCGCGCAGTGGTGCATGCGCTGGGCGGGGTGTGCGTGCTGGCGCTGGTGTTCGGCCTGTGGGGTGCCTGGAAGGTGTTTGCGCCGGCCGCCGGTGTCCCGAGCGCGGCCCAGTGGCGCCAGGCCCAGGCGCGCATCCAGCAGCTGGAACAGCGGGTGGCCACGCTTTCGCGCTCGGACCAGATCAGTCGCCAGGCCAATGGCGACCTGCAGAACGCGCTGGGCGAGCGCGATGAAGAGATTTCCGGCCTGCGCGCGGACGTGGCGTTCTACGAGCGCTTCGTCGGCGCCACCGCCCAGCGCCGCGGCCTGGCCGTGCATGAGCTGAAGCTGCAGCCACGGACCGACCAGGCCTGGCACTTCACCGCCACCCTCACCCAGAACCTCAACCGCGGCGCGGTCAACCGCGGTCGCCTGCAGCTGAGCGTGGAAGGTACCCGCGAGGGCCGCCTGGAAACCCTGGACTGGCCGCGCCTGCGCCAGCAGCCCAATGCCGACGGCATGGCATTCTCGTTCAAGTACTTCCAGCAGCTGGAAGGCGAGGTGGTGCTGCCGCCGCAGTTCAAGCCGCTGCGGGTGACGGCCCGGCTGCAGCCCGATGGCGGCAGCCGCGTGGACCAGTCCTTCACCTGGGCCGAAGCCACCGCCACCGGGCCGGCGGTTGCGCCCGCGGCCGCCGGCGGCGCGGGTTGAACTGGCAGCGTCCTGGCCCCATCCTGCACCCATGAGCACCCTCGTCTCCCTGCCTACTGCCGCCCCGGCGCCGGACTATCAGTCGCTGGACCGGCCACTCACCTTCACCCGCGCCGCCGCCGCCAAGGTGCGCGCACTGATCACCGAGGAAGGCAACGCCGACCTGGCGCTGCGGGTCTACATCGAGGGCGGCGGCTGTTCTGGTTTTCAGTACGGCTTCGAGTTCGACGAGAATCGCGCCGAGGACGACCTGGCCGTGCGCACCGATGAAGTCACCCTGCTGGTCGATCCGCTGAGCCTGCAGTACCTGATGGGTGCCGAGGTCGACTACACCGAGAGCCTGCACGGTGCCCAGTTCGTGATCCGCAATCCCAACGCCAAGACCACTTGCGGTTGCGGCAGCAGTTTCAGCATGTGATGCCGGCCGACGCGCATCGAACTCCCACGCCGTACCCGATCGAAACCGGACCCTTGTCCGGTTTTTCGTTCGTGGCCGAACCACTGGACCGCGCCGATGCCTTGCGCGACGACCCCCAGGCGCTGGCCGCGCTGTGGCCGCAGGCGCGGGTCCTGGTCATCGATGCCGAGGGGCTGTGCTTCGCCGATGCCGATGGCAATCTGCTGGCGCCGACCGGCGAGGAGATCGGTGGCGGGCCGGGCAGTGCGATCTTCCTCGGGCTGCGCGGCGCGGTGGCCTGGTTTGCCGTGTCATCGGATGTGATCGCGCTGGAGGTGCCCGGGCGCATGGAGCTGCGCCAGGCCGCCTTCCAATGGGCCCATGCCGATTCCACCGCCTTCGCCCAGGCGCGCGCGCTGCTGCACTGGCAGCGCAGCACGCGCCACTGCAGCGTGTGCGGGGGCAAGCTGGACTTCCACCGCGCCGGCTACACCGGGCGCTGCAGCCAGTGCCGCACCGAGCATTACCCGCGGGTGGACCCGGCGGTGATCGTGGCGGTCAGCGACGGGTCGCGGCTGCTGCTGGGGCGCCAGGCCGCGTGGCCGCAGCACCGCTATTCGGTGGTGGCCGGCTTCGTTGAACCCGGCGAGACGCTGGAGCAGACCGTGGCCCGCGAAGTGATGGAGGAAACCCGGGTGCGGGTGCGTTCGGCCCGCTACCTGGGCGCGCAGCCGTGGCCGTTTCCCGGCGCGCTGATGCTGGGCTTCGAGGCCGATGCCGAGGCAGACACGCCCACGGTCAACGGCGAGCTGGAACACGCGCGCTGGTTCACCGCGGACGAGGTCGGCGCCAGCCTGCGCGGCGAAGGCACGCTGCTGCTGTCGCCGGCGCTGTCGATCGCGCGGGCGCTGATCGAACACTGGTACCGGAAGATGACCGCATGACCCAGGCCTGCGCCAACACATCCCCGGGCCGGCCCTAGACGGCCGGCGGAGAACCTCCATGTCGATCACTCTGGTCGCGGTCGTGGTGACGGTGCTGCTGGGCCAGCTGGCTCCGCGTGCGGTGGCCGCCTGGCGCCGCCATGACCTGTTCGCGCGCTGGCAGCTGTGGCTGGACCGGCATCTGCATGAGCAGCCGCTGTGGACCGGCGTGGCCGGGGCAGGCGTGGCGATCGTGCCGTGGCTGGTGCCGGTGGCGCTGCTGCAAGGGTGGCTGCACGGGCCGCTGGCGGGCGTGCTGGGACTGGTGTTTGGCATCGCGGTGCTGGTCTGGGCCTGGGGCCCGCGCGACCTGGATGCCGACGTGCGCGCGGTGCTCGATGCCGAAGACGGGGTCAGCCAGCGCATTGCGATCTCGCAGCTGGGGGCGCAAACCGGCAGCGGCGGTGGCCAGGGGCCGGTCCTGGTTGAAGCGGTCTTCCGCAGCGCGCTGACCCGCTGGTTCTCGGTGGTGTTCTGGTTTCTGCTGCTGGGCCCGGCCGGCGCGGTGCTGTACCGGCTGTGCGCGTTGTCGGCAGTCGGGGTCACCGCCGCGCGCCTGCCCCTGGCCCATCGCGCCGGTGCGCAGCGCCTGCTGGCGCTGATGGAGTGGCCGGTGGCGCAGCTGCTGACCCTGTCAATGGCGCTGATGAGCAATTTCGACGCGGTGTTCAACGCCTGGCGCGCGGCCGGTGGAATGCGGCCGCAGCTGGAGACCGATTTTCTCGGCGCCGCCGCGCGCGCCAGCGTCAACGCCGAACTGGCCGAGCACGCACAGGACTACGTTGCCGATGGCCTGGCCCCGCCGCTGCAGGACATGCCCGAACTGCGCGATGCGATGAGCCTGGTCTGGCGCATCCTGCTGCTGTGGCTGGCGTTGATGGCCTTGTTTGTGATTGCCGGGTGGGTGAGCTAGTTGAAACAGGTGCGCAGCGCGCAACGCGCGGTGTGCCCCGCGCCGGCGCCGCTGCGTGGCTGCTGCCTCAACCCGCCGGCGGCGCCAGCAACGTGAACGGGAACCACGGCAGGTTGCGCAGGATCCAGTAGGCGGGCAGCGCGATCAGCCACAGCTTCGGTTCGGACACCCAGCGGGCCAGCGGCTGCAGCCAGCGCGGCGGCACCCAGCCACGCGAAACCGCCAGCAGCAGCGGCAGGGTCGGCAGCGCCAGCATGGCCAGCGGATTCATCGACAAGGCCGCCAGCAGCTGGCCGTGGACCAGGGCATGCATCGCGCGGGTCATGCCGCAGCCGATGCACCAGTAACCAGTCAGCTCATGAAAGAGGCAGCCCGGGAACGGGTTGTTGGCGGCGTTGGGATCGAACCTGCGCAGCGCCCAGACCCCGGCCGATGCCGCGACCGCGGCACCGGCCAGGGCCAGCCTGTCCAGGGCGCCCAGCCGGATCACAGGCTTTGCGAATGCCACAGCTGCTGGATCTGCTGGTACTGGATCTGGCTGCGGCCGCTGATCAGGCCATAGCTGATCCACAACAGGCCGATGATCGCCAGCGCGGTGGCGACCCAGCACCAGGTCTTGGCGGTGGCCGAAGCACGCTGGGCGCCGGCGAAGTCGCCTGCGGCCAGCAACGTGTTGACCCGCGCGGCATAGACGATGCCGACGATGCCCAGCAGTCCCAGCGGACAGCACAGACACGTTCCCAGGATGGTGGCGATGATCGCCCACGCCAGATGGTTGGGCACGGGACCCGGCGCGGCGGCCATCGGCGGCGGCATGTACGGCGGCGGCTCGGGCGGCGGCACCGGCGAGCCGGGTGGCGGCGGAATGGTGTTCATGCAGTTTTTCTCCCAGCGTCCAGATGCAGTGAGGACTAGCAGCCTGTCGGGCTTTGGTGGTCGAGGCGAGAATTCGGCTGTGCGAGGTCAGATTTTCGACGGTTCGCCGGCCCATAGTGGTGCTATGGGCCAAGAAGCGGCGGAAAGATGGACCGCACAGGCGGATTCGCAGCCCGGCCGACCAAAGTCCGACAGACTGCTAGCGCATGCCCCCTGAAGCCAGCGATCCCAGCGTTGCCAGGCCGCCGAAGAACACAAACCACAGGATGATCAATACCGGCAGCGAGATGGCCGAATAGATGGCCCACATCTTCGCCTTGTGGGACAGCTCGCGGGCGCCGTTCAGATCACCGGCCAGACGACGGCCATCGACCTGGGTCGCATAGACAATCGACACGATGCCCAGAGGCAGGCAGCAGAACAGCGTGGACAGGATTGCCCACACCAGATAGTTCGGTACGTGTTCGGCACTTGCATTCATGGCCTTCCCCAGAGCGATCGTAATCCCCGCCGACGCGGGCCCCTGCAAAAGATTAACAGCAAGTGAGCGCGAATCCTCAGGCCGCCTCGCCGCGCAGCGCGCGCACCCTGGCCTCGAGCTGCGCGGCGCTGCTGTCGGCGGGCATCGGCGCGCCGGCGAGCACTTCGATGTGGGCGCGGAACCTGCGCGGCACGCGCATGCGGCCCAGGCGCGAGTCGCGTCTGGACCACATGCTGGACCACATGCCCTTGAGCGCCATCGGCACCACCGGCACCGGGCGACGGGCCAGGATCTTCTCAACACCGGACTTGAACGCGCCGATAGTGCCGTCGCGGGTCAGCGCGCCTTCGGGGAAGATGCACACCAGCTCGCCCTCGGCCAGCGCCCGATCGACTGCCTCGAAGGCCGCGCGCATCAGCGCAGGATCTTCGCGCGCACCGGCGATGGGAATCGCCCTGGCGGTGCGGAAGATCCAGCGCATCACCGGGATGTTGAAGATCCTGTAGTACATGACAAAGCGCACCGGCCGCGGGATCGTCGCCGACAGGATCAGCGCATCCATGTAGCTGACGTGGTTGCAGACGATCAGTGCCGGGCCCTCGTCGGGCACGTTGTCCTCGATGCCGTGCAGGCGCAGGCGGTACAGCGCACGCACCATCACCCAGCTGAGGAAACGCATCAGGAATTCGGGGACGATGGTGAAGATCCAGATCGCCACCAGCGCATTGGCGATGGCCAGCGCCAGGAACACCTGCGGAATGGTCCAGCCCAGCAGGCGCTGGGCGAGCAGGCCGAGCACGGCCGCAGCGACGATGAAGCCGGAGTTCTGGATGTTCAGCGCGGCGAACACGCGCGACATCTGCGATTTGGGCGTGCGGCTCTGGATCAGCGCGAACAGCGGCACCACGAAGAACCCGGCGAACAGGCCGATGCCGAGCAGGTCGATGATGATGCGCACGCTGCCGGCCTGGTGTACGAACTCGGTCACCGACAGGCCCTGGGCGCTGGCCTCTCCAGCGCGTGCGAAGTACAGGTCCAGCAGGAACGCGGTCATGCCGAAGGCGCCCAGCGGCACCAGGCCGATCTCGACCGTGCGCGCCGACAGCTTTTCGCACAGCAGCGAACCGACGCCGGTGCCCACCGAGAACAGCGCCAGCGCGAAGATGTACAGGGTGGGCTCGCCGCCGAGGTTGGTGACCGCATAGGACGGCAGCTGCGCGGTCAGGATGGTGCCGACGAACCAGAACCAGGACACGCCGAGGATGGCGTTGCGCACCGATGTCTGCTTCCTGGCCATGCGCAGCACGGCCAGCGATTCGGGCAGCGGATTCCAGTTGATCTTCAGCTCCGGCGCGCCGGCATCCACCCGCGGCACCAGCCGCGCGATGGTGTTGCCGGCCACCGCCAGCACGATCACGGCAGCGGCCGCGGTGACCGGGCCGTGACTGCCGGCCAGCTGGAAGATCAGCCCGCCGAAGATCATGCCGACCAGGATCGAGATGGAGGTGCCCATCTCCACCAGGCCGTTGCCGCCGGTGAGTTCCTCCGGCCTGAGCACCGAGGGCAGGATCGAGTACTTCACCGGCCCGAACAGGGTCGACTGGACGCCGGTGCTGAACAGCGCGATCAGCAGGATCGTCATGTTCTGGCTCAAAAAGCCGACTGCGGCCAGGGTCATGATCGCGATCTCCATCGCGGTGGTGATCACGATCAGCCGCTGCTTCTCCAGCTTCTCGGCGATCTGCCCGGCGATGGAGGAGAACAGGAAGTACGGCAGGATGAACAGCGCCGGCGCCAGGTTGGTGTAGAGCGTACGTTCGGCGTCGCTGACGCCCAGGAAGAACAGCAGGCCGATGATCGCCTGGCGATAGACGTTGTCGTTGAGGGCGCCCAGGCACTGGACGGCGAAAAATGGCAGGAAGCGACGCTGCTTGAGCAGGGCGAACTGGCTATGGCGGGGCATGCGCGATCCTTCGACCAGCGCGCAGCCTAGCAAATCCGTTTCGGAGGTGACCGGACGGGCCGGTTCGATGCGCCTTTGCAGGGGTGAGGTACGCAGCGAAGGGTTTCCGATGAAGTCTCATCGCCGCTTGCGCGGTTCCTGCGCCATTGCGCACCCCATGGCGATCAGGCCTCGCGCAGGCGCATGTCGCCGCGCGCGAAGGCGAAGCGTTTTTCGCCCAGCTGCGAGCCGATCGCCTCCGGCGCGTCGTAGTGGCGCTGGCGGCAGACACTGTCGGGCAGTTCCAGGAAGCGGGCCTGCGCATGTTCGCCGTCCAGCCGCAGCAGGCCCACGCCGTGGCGGCGGGTCTGCGCATAGCGCAGCGACCGGTTGCCGTCGATGACCAGTGCATCCAGCGCTGCGGCGACGCGGGCGGTGGCCTGCTGCTGGGCGCCTTCACCCTCGCCGCTGCGGGCCAGGATGCTGCCGAGGGTCTCGGAGGAAACGGCGGGCGTGGTGAATTCCACCGTGGCCGCACTGTGCTGGGTGGCAAAGCCGGCGTGGATGTCGCCGGAGAGCACGATGACCCCGCCGGCGCGGTCGAACACCTGATCGATCAGGCGGCGGCGTTCGGCCGGGAAGCCGTCCCACTGGTCCAGGTTGAGGTAGAAGCGCCGCCGCATCGGTTCCGGCGCCTGCAACTCGGGACGCGACAGGTCCAGCACCAGCGAGGTGAAGGACACCGAGCTGGCGACCACCTTGAAGCGCGCATCGCTGTCCAGCAACGCCTGCTCCAGCCATTGCCGCTGCGCCGGCGCGTACGGCGAGGGCGCCCCGTCGAGCGCACCCAGCGCGGCGAACAGGTCGAAACCCTCCTTGACCGCGACATAGCGCGCGCCGATGTCCCCGAACAGCGTGGTCTTGCCCAGCGCCAGCCACGGCAGGCCGCGCGCCAGCCCGGCCGCATCCGGCACCGCGACCTGCGCGCTGGCCGGGGCGGTGGCGTTCCAGGCCTGCAGGAACTGCGCCAGTACCGGCAGTGCGATCGCACTGGCGGTGGCCTGCGTGGCGCGGCGTTCGGCTTGGGCCGGTGATTGCCCGGCGGCCAGATACGCCTGGGCGATGGCGTGCTGCGCGGCCCGGCGTTGCGCCTGCAACATGGGGGCGGCGAGGTCGACATAGGGGATCAGCGTGGGCAGCACCGCCGCCGGCTCCAGGCCCAGGCGCGGCAGCAGCGCTTGCAGTTGCGGCTGGTCGTAAGCCAGTGCACCGGGGAAGGCGTCCTCGGGGATGGCGTGGTCCGGGCGTTGGCTGCGGTAGTCGGTCAGCAGCAGGTCCAGCGCCTTGCCGAAGCGCAACCGCCGCCACAGCTGCACGTTGGGGAACAGCCGCTCGCGCTGCACCGGCAGCTGCGCGGCCTGCCCGGCGCCGGTGGCGTCGGCCAGCTCCAGGTCGACCGGCAGGTATTCGAAATAGGCCTGCTCGGCATTGCGGCGGCGCTGGCGGTCGCGCTCGTCAGCGGCGCCGTCGTGATAGGTGCCCACGTCCTGCCAGCAGTCATCGGAGAACTCGTGGTCGTCCCAGATCGCCACCAGTGGTGTGCGCTCCAGCAGCGCCTGCAGCACCGGATCGCTGCGGAAAGTGCGATGCAGCTGGCGATAGTTGGCCAGGCTGCGCGCAGCGTAGTAGCGCCGGCCGCCGCGCTCCAGGGCGATGGCGCCGTCGATGTCGTCGAAGGCGATGGCGCGCTCGCCGGCCTGGTCCTGGAACTGCGGGTCGCCGGTGGTCTCGTAGATGAAGTCGCCCAGGTGCAGCACCAGGTCCAGCTCGCGTTCCAGCAGCGGCAGCAGCGTGTTGTACCAGCGCCCGCCGTAGTCCTGGCAGCTGACGAAGGCCAGTTCCACCGGCACGTCGGTGTCCGGCGCCGGCGCGGTGCGGGTGCGGCCGATCGGCGAGGAGACCTGGCCGCCGTGGCCGTCGTCGAGCAGGAAGCGGTAGTGGTAGGCGGTGGCCGGTTGCAGGTTCTCCACGCGCACCTTGAGGCAGCCGTCGCTGTCGCGCGGCGGTTGCAGCATGCGGTCCACACGCAGGCGCGCGAAGCCTGTGTCCTCGGCCACCTGCAGGCGCAGCTGCGCGGCCGGAGCGGCCAGCCGCGTCCACAGCAGCACCCGGTCCGGGCGCGGGTCGCCGGAAGCCACCGACTGCGGGAAGTGCGCGCGCGAGACCGGCACCGAGCCGGAGGCGGCGCCGGCCGGACGCAAGGGCAGGACCCCGGCTGCGGCGGCCACGGCGATGGTCGACAGGAAGCGGCGACGTGCGGGCGAATGCATCTTGGCGGGTCTCTTTGCGGCTCGTGGAAAGCAGGCCCGTCACGCTAGAGGCGGCCGATGACGGTTCGTGGTCAGGCGCGCGCCGTCATCGGCCGGTCATCGGGACTTCACCGCGCTGCAACGGCACTGCAACGGCACTGCAACGGCGCGCGCCGAGCCTGCGGGCACGTCCACGCCCCAGGGGAAGCCTGCGCATGTCCTGTCGTTTCCACCCGCTGGTCCTGGCGCTGCACGCCGGCCTGGCCGCCGCGTTGGCGCCGCTCGCCTCGGCCCAGACCGCCCAAGCCGACCCGGAGCAGCTGGACACCATCGTGGTCACCGCGCAGAAGCGCGAACAACAGGTCTCCGAGGTCCCGATCGCGATCAGCGCCTACTCCGGCCAGTTCCTCAGGGACTATGGCGTCAACGACTTTTCCGACATCGGCAACCTGGTGCCGGGCCTGGAAGTGCAGGAGCAAAGCCCGAACAACCCTGGCTTCGTGATCCGCGGCATCACCTCCGACAGCGGCGAGGCGAACGTCGAGCCGCGCGTGTCGGTGTTCCAGGACGGGGTGTCGATCTCCAAGTCGCGCGGTTCGGTGGTGCAGCCCTTCGACCTGGAGCGGGTGGAGGTGCTGCGCGGCCCGCAGGGCACGCTGTTCGGGCGCGGCGCGCAGATCGGGGCGATCCACCTGATCCAGAACAAGGCCTGGAACGGCACCGAGGCCGGCTTCACCGTGGGCGCGGGCAATGACGGAGAACACCTGCTCACCGGCTACTTCAACACGCCGCTGGCGGCCGAGGTGCTGTCCGCGCGCGTGGCGGTGTTCGACCAGAAGCGCGACGGCTTCGTGGACAACCTCTCCGGCGGCGACCTCAACGGCAAGGACACCCGCGCGGTGCGCGCCAGCCTGCATCTGGACCTGCGCCAGACCGATTCGATGGACCTGATCCTCAACTGGCAGAAGGACACCCCGCCGGGCACTGCCTTCCGCACCAATACCATCCCCACCCGCACCGGCAGCACCGACGTGTTCGACCGCACCGCCGACCTCAACCGGGGCACCGGGCTGGGCCTGGACCGCACCGTGCGCGGGGCGACCCTGCTGGGCAGTTTCGCCCTGGGACCGGCGTGGACGCTGTCGAGCATCAGCGGCTGGCGCGACTTCGACTCGCACGAGGAATTCGACGCCGATGGCTCGCAGCTGTACGCGGCCGAGTTTGCCGAGATCTCCAAGGGCCGCCAGGTCAGCCAGGAATTGCGGTTCAACTACGATGACGGCGGCCGTTTCACCGGCTTTGCCGGCGTGTCCTACTTTCACGAGTCCGGCACCCAGACAGTGCCCTTTTCCACCAACGAGCGCAGCCTGATCACGCTGCCGGCGGTCGGCCTGGGCATCCCGCCGCTGCTGCCGGACGGCAGCCCGAACACGCTGGTGACGGCGCTGCCGATCGCCCCGGGGGTGGTGCTGCCGCTCAAGCCCTTCCATCAGGAGCAGTACGCCAACTCCGGGCGCACCACCGCCTGGGAGCTGTTCGCCGACGGCACCCTGGCGCTGAGCGAGCGCCTGGACCTGACCCTGGGCCTGCGCGGCACCCACGAGAAGGCCGAGGGCGGCTATCGCTCGGACTTCTTCGGGGTGCCCAGCGCGCTGGGCGTGCTCGGCCTGGGCGGCAGCCCGGACCCTTCCAGGCCGACCAACATCCTGTTCGCCCCGACCGATGGCTGGCGCACGCGCGAGGAATCCTTCGACAGCGCGGTCGGCCGGGCGGTGCTGGGCTACCACTTCAACACCCACCACAATGGCTACGTGTCGGTCTCGCGCGGACGGCGGCCGGCGGTGGTGCAGGTCGACGCCGATTCCTCCCAGGTGGTGCCGGCGGAGCTGGTGTGGAGCTACGAGATCGGCCTGAAAGGCGACTTCGGCGGCGGCCGGCTGGTCTACGACCTGGCCGCTTACCACTACGACTACAGCGACTTCCAGACCACCATCCAGGACCCGGACACGCTGCGTTACATCGCCGGCAACGGCGGCAATGCCAGCGCCGACGGCGCCGAGCTGTCGCTGACCTGGCGCCCGAACCGCGACTTCTCCGGCTTCCTGACCTACGGCTTCATCGATGCCGGCTTCGATGAGCAAGATGACGATGGCAACCGGCAGGAACTGGCCGGCAACCGCTTCCGGCTCACGCCCAAGCATAGCGCCTCGGCCGGCTTCGACCTGGGCCGGGATGTCTCCGGCGGTGCGCGGATCTATCTGCGGCCGAGCTGGAACTGGCGCTCGCAGGTGTATTTCGAGGACGACAACACCCCGGGCATCGAGCAGGCCGGCTACGCGCTGTACAACCTGCGGCTGGGCTTCACCCTGGAGGGCGGGCGCTGGGATTTTGGCCTGTACGGCAACAACCTGACCGACAAGGACTACCTGATCGACGCCGGCAACACCGGTCGCCTGTTCGGTACGCCGACCTTCATCCAGGGCCTGCCGCGCACCTACGGCGTCAGCGTCAGCGGCAGGTTCTGACCACAGGCGCGTGGGTGGCTGGCGCCGGCACGAGGTTCAAACGATGTCGTCGATCACCCCGCCATCCACGCGCAGCGCCGCGCCGGAGGTGGCCGAGGCCTGCGGCGAGCAGACGTAGACCACCAGGTTGGCGACCTCATCGACGCTGGCCATGCGCTGGATCACCGAGGAAGCCCGGTGGGCCATGACGAATTCCTTGCCGAGGGCTTCCAGCGACTTGCCGGTGCGCTTGACCTCCTCGGCCATCATCGTGGCAAAGCCGTCGGACAGGGTGGGCCCGGGCAGCACCGCGTTGACGGTCACCCCACTGCCGGCCACGCGCTTGGCCAGGCCGCGCGAGAGCGCCAGCTGGGCCGTCTTGGAGACCCCGTAATGGATCATGTCGGCCGGGATGTTGCGCGCCGACTCGGACGAGATGAACACCACCCGGCCCCAGCCCCGCTCGACCATGCCCGGCAGCAGCGCGCGGGACAGGCGCACGCCGGAGAGCACGTTGGTCTGCCAGTAGTGGTCCCACTGGGCATCGTCGGTCTGGAAGAAATCGACCAGGCCGAAGATGCCGGCGTTGTTGACCAGGATGTCGATGGCCGGGAGCGCATCGACCAGCGCCTGGGTCTGTGCCGGATCGGACAGGTCGGCCGGAATGCCGGTGAAGCGCGCGGTCGGCAGCTGTCTGGCCAGCGCGTCCAGGGCCTTGTCCACGCTGGCCTGGCTGCGGCCATTGATCACCACGTGCGCGCCGGCGCCGGCCAGGCCACGGGCGATGGCGTGGCCGATGCCAGCGGTCGAGGCGGTCACCAGCGCGGTCTTGCCGGACAGATCGATCTTCATGGACAGCTCCTCGGGAGGCGGACAAGGGAAGGGCTGGCGAACACGCGCAGCCGCAGCCACGCAGTGTGCGCGCCAGCCTGTTGCGATCCGGTACAGCGCCCGGACCGGGTGGCGGAAAACAACGTTTCAGCCGGCGCCGGCGGGTGAGGGGGCAAGGGTGGGGGCATCGTGGGCCGGGCCTGCGATCACTTCATCGGCCGCCGCGCGCAGCCTGGGCAGCAGGCGCAGCAGCAGCGCCAGCTGGGTGCGCAGCAGGCGCTGCTTGTCGTCGATCCGGTCGGGCACCTGTTCCAGCGTGTCGGCCAGTGCGCCGACGCCGGCGTCCAGCTCCGGCGGCAGCGGCTTGCGCGCCGAGAGCGCCTGCGCGATCGCCTGCAGCGCCGCGCGCAGGCGCGCGCCGGCCTGGTCCACAAGTGCATCGTCTGCATGCGCCGGCAGCGGCGCCCGATGCGCACCCAGCGCGGACAGATAGCCCAGCAGGGTGTTGGACAAGGCCAGGAAGCGAAACCCCGCCTCCAGGTTGCGGCGCAGGAATCCCGGCTCGCGCATCATGTTGCCCAGGGCTGCCGACAGTGCCGCGTCGGCGTTGTGCATGTCGCGCCGGGCGATCCGGTAGCTGAGGTCGTCGCCGCCGCGAGCGCGGTAATGATCGAGCACTTCGTCCAGATAGCGTGCGCAGGCCTGAACCACCGTGGCCATCACCAGGTGCAGGCGCCGGCCCTGCCAGTCGGGCAGGATCAGCAAGGAGGCAGCGGCGGCGATCGCGCAGCCGATCAGGGTATCCAACAGGCGCGGCCACAGCAGCACGAAGCCGTTGCCCAGCAGGTTGAAGCACAGCAGGGCCATCACCGTGATCGCCGCGGTGGCCACCAGGTAGCGGTCGGTGCGGGTGATGAAGAACGCCAGCGCGGCGGCCAGGGCGATCAGCAGCTGCAGCTCGGTGGCCGGGAACAGCTGCATCAGCGCCCAGGCCAGGCCCAGCCCGACCAGGGTGCCGGCGATGCGCTGGACCAGCCGCAGGCGCGTGGCGCCGTAGCTGGGCCGGCACACGAACGCGGTGGTCAGCAGGATCCAGTAGCCATGTTCGGGATGGACCAGGCGCAGCACCCCATAGCCCACCGCCAGGGCGATGGCCATGCGCAGGCCGTGACGGAACAGCAGCGACTTGGGAGTCAGCTGGGCCCGCAGGCGCATGGCCATCTCGCCCAGGGTGTGCGGCGCCGAATCGCGCAGGCGCGTGTCCAGCCCCTCGCTGGTGGTGTCCGAGAGCGCGATTTCGCTCAGCTGGCGCTCGATGGCCTGCAGGTTGGTGGCCAGCAGTTCCAGCGAGCCCAGCAGCCGGTTCCAGCGCAGGTTGTGCTGGTCGCGCAGGAAATCCAGCGACTGGCGCAGGTCGGCGGTGGCGATCCGGGTCTGCTCGCCGTATTCGAACGGCGTGCGCATGCCGATGGCCAGGCCCAGCGCCGCGCAGGCCTTGCCCTGCAGGGCCAGCAGGCGCATGCAGCGGTACAGCACGTCGCTGTGGAAGAACGCTTCGGTCAGCGCCTCGTACGGGTAGTGCGAGGAGCTGGCGCGCTCGTGCAGGTCCTGGGCCATGTAGTACAGGCGGAAGTACAGGCCCGACTGCACCCCGGGCCGGCCGGAACGGCCGAAGCGCGCCAGGATCGCGGTCTTGGCCGCGTTCAGTGCCTCGACCACGCGTGCGTTCTGCTGGGCCAGCGCCAGCCGGCGCGCGTGCTGGTCGAGCTGGCGTACCGGCTCGAACAGCTCGGCCTTCAGGCGCAGGAACCTGCCCAACTCCCAGAACAGCCGCGCCAGCCGCTCGCGCACCGGGCGGTTGGCGAACAGCGCCGTCCACAGGATCGACAGCGCTCCGTACCAGGCCGCCCCCAGCAACAGCAGGCCGGTGTCGCGCCAGCTGTCCAGGGTCCCCGGCGCGGCACTGCCGGTGCCGTGCTCCATGCCGATCATCGCGTAGATCGACAGGCTGATCGTGCCGGTGGCGATGGAGGCATAGCGCTCGCCCAGCGCCCCCAGCAGGGTCAGGCAGAAGGTCGCCAGCGCCAGACTGCACACGAACACCAGCGGGGTGGCAAACAGCAGCTTCACCGCGGCAGCGGCCAGGGCAAAGCACAGCAGCGACAGCAGCACCGACTTGGTCCGGCCCAGCCAGTTGTCGTCGGTCTCGGCCAGCGCGCTGGCGATGATGCCCAGGAACAGGGTCGGGATCGCCGGCAGCGCGTTGCGATGCCAGCACAGGCCCATCACCACGGCCAGGGCGATGAACACCCGCAGGCCGTAGCTGGCCTTCTCGTGGGCCCAGAGCCGGCTCAGGCGGGATTCGAACGCGGACGACATGCGCGGGGCGATGGGACCTGCGGAAAGCCGGTGCCAGTGTGCCGCAACCCCATGCAGGCCGGTGTCGCCGGGCCTGGTTTCCAGGTGGATCGGGCCGGCGCCAATGGAACGCTGCTCAGCGTCCCGGCCGTCGCTCACCGGCCCTGCTCGCGGGCGATGGCGCGCCAGCCGATGTCGCGGCGGTGGAAGGCGTGTTCCCAGGCGATCACATCGACCCCGGCATAGGCGTTGGCCTGCGCCTGGGCCACGCTGTCACCCAGCGCCGTCACGCACAGCACGCGGCCGCCGGCGCTGATGACCTCGCCGCGGGCGTTCAAGGCCGTGCCGGCGTGGAAGACCTTGGCCGTCTCCGGGACCTGGTCCAGGCCGGTGATGACCTCGCCGGTGACCGGCGTGTCCGGGTACGGCGCCGCGGCGATCACCACGCCCAGCGCCGGACGCGGATCCCACCGGGCCTGTACCGCGTCGAGCCTGCCGTCGATCGCCGCCTCGAGCAGCTCGACCAGGTCCGACTGCAGGCGCAGCATCACCGGCTGGGTTTCCGGATCGCCGAAGCGCACGTTGAACTCGATCACCTTCGGCGCGCCGCTGGCATCGATCATCAGCCCGGCGTAGAGGAAGCCGGTGAACGGCACGCCGTCGGCAAGCATGCCCTGCACGGTCGGATCGACCACCTCGCGCATGATCCGCGCATGCACCTCGGGGCTGACCACCGGCGCCGGCGAATAGGCGCCCATTCCGCCGGTATTGGGTCCGGTGTCGCCATCGCCGACGCGCTTGTGGTCCTGGCTGGTGGCCATCGGCAGCGCGTGGTGGCCATCGACCATCGAGATGAAGCTGGCCTCCTCGCCTTGCAGGAATTCCTCGATCACCACCCGCGCGCCGGCATCGCCGAAGGCATTGCCCGAGAGCATGTCGCGCACCGCCGCTTCGGCTTCGGCCAGGGTCATCGCCACGATCACGCCCTTGCCCGCGGCCAGGCCGTCGGCCTTGACCACGATCGGCGCGCCCTTGTCGCGAAGGTAGGCCAGCGCGGCATCGACCTCGGTGTGGACCTGGTAGAACGCGGTCGGGATGCGGTGGCGGCTGAGGAACTCCTTGGCGAAGGCCTTGCTGCCTTCCAGCCGTGCCGCGGCGGCGCTCGGTCCGAAGATGCGCAGGCCGGCGGCGCGAAAGGCATCGACCACGCCCAGCACCAGCGGCACTTCCGGGCCGACCACGGTCAGCTCCACGCCTTCGTCCTGGGCAAGCTTGAGCAGTCCGGCGATGTCGGTGATCTGGACCGGGACGTTGCGGCAGTTCGCCTCGGTCGCGGTACCGGCATTGCCGGGCGCGACCAGCACTTCGGTCACGCGCCGGGACTGGGCCAGCTTCCAGGCCAGCGCGTGCTCGCGGCCGCCGGCACCGATGACGAGGATTTTCAAAGGATCGCTTCCGCCGAGGTGGCTGATGATTCTAGCGGCCGCCGGCCGCACCGGACCGCCAAGGGTGCCGACTCCTAGCGCCGGCCTGCACGACGTTCTGCGCGCAGCGCGCGAATGGCCGCCAGGCCAAGGGTCAGCGCTGTCAGCGGCACCACGAACAGCATCATGACGCTGCTGAGGGCCGGCAGCGCCGGGTGCCCGATTGCGCTCAGCACCAGGAAGGCGATGTAGGCGATGTAGTAACCCAGAAACAGCGCGCCCTCGCGGCGGCCGATGCGGTGGCCGGTAAAGAAAATCGGCAGGCATGCCACGGCCACGGCGGTCATTACCGGCAGGTCGAAATGCACTGCAGCCTCGCTCACCGCAAGCCCCCCCGGAGAGATCGCCACCACGCTTCCCAGGACCAGCATGAGATTGAACAGGTTGCTGCCGACGATGTTGCCCACCGCCATGTCGCTTTGGCCGCGGCGCACCGCGGCCAGGGTGGCCGCGATCTCCGGCAGTGAGGTGCCCACGGCCACCACGGTCAAGCCAATCACCAGTTCACTCACGCCCAGGGCCTGGGCGATGCTCACCGCGCCATCCACCAGCCACTGCGCCCCCAGCGCCAGCAGACAAAGCCCCAGCAGCAGCCACAGGACATTGCGCCAGCGCGGCGAAGACGCCGGTTCGGGGGCCTCGACGGACCGGGCCATGGCCGCTCCTTCACGGCGTCCCAGCACGACCTGCAGGCAGGTATAGGTCAGGCTTCCCAGCAGCAGGGCGGCGCCCAGCCACCGCTCCAGATGTCCATCCAGCGCCAGCAGCGTGACCAGCAGCGATAGCGCCACCATGACCGGGACATCCAGCCATACCAGCCGGCGGGTCACCACCAGCGGCGCGACCAGCGCCGCCAGCCCCAGGATCAGCAGCACGTTGGCGATGTTGCTGCCCATGACGTTGCCGAGCACGATGTCCGGCTGACCATCCAGCGCCGCGCCGATACCGATGGCCAGCTCCGGCGCGCTGGTACCGTAGGACACCACGGTCAGGCCGACCACCAGCGGCGAGATCCCCAGGGACACGGCCAGCTGCGAGGCGCCCCTCACCAGCAATTCGGCACCGGCCAGCAGCAGGACCAGGCCGGCGATCAGCAGCACCAAGGTCATCGGGACCGCCGATCAGTGCCGGAAATGACGCACGCCGGTGAACACCATCGCAATGCCGTGCTCGTCCGCAGCAGCGATCACCTCGCCGTCGCGCATCGAGCCGCCCGGCTGGATCACCGCGGTGATGCCGGCCGCAGCCGCCGCATCGATGCCATCGCGGAACGGGAAGAACGCATCGGAGGCCATCACCGAACCGGGCACCTGCAGGTGCGCGTCGGCGGCCTTGATCCCGGCGATGCGGGCCGAGTACACCCGGCTCATCTGGCCGGCGCCCACCCCGATCGTGCGGCTGTCCCTGGCGTAGACGATCGCGTTGGACTTGACGAACTTGGCCACCTTCCAGGCGAACAGCAGGTCGGCAAACTGTGCCTCGGTTGGCGCCAGCTTCGTGGCGACCTTCAGTTCCTCGCGCGTGACCACGCGGTCATCGGCGGTCTGCATCAGCAGGCCCGAGTTGATGCGCTTGCTGTCGATGAAATGCGGTGAGGGCGGCGCCAGCGGGATACGCAGCACGCGCACGTTGGCCTTCTTCTTCGCGTATTGGAGCGCGCCTTGGTCATAGTCCGGGGCGATCAGCACCTCGACGAACTGGCGATCCAGGATCACCTTGGCCGTGGCCGCATCCAGGGTGCGGTTGAAGGCGATGATGCCGCCGAAGGCGCTGGTCGGATCGGTCGCATACGCCAGCTCATAGGCATCGCCGCAGGCCACCGCGACCGCCACCCCGCACGGGTTGGCGTGCTTGACGATCACGCAGGCCGGCGCCTCGAACTGGCGCACGCATTCCCAGGCTGCATCGGCGTCGGCGATGTTGTTGTAGCTCAGTTCCTTGCCCTGCAGCTGGGTGAAGGTGGCCAGCGAACCGGGGGCGGGGTGGAGGTCTCGGTAGAACGCGGCCTGCTGGTGCGGGTTCTCGCCATAGCGCAGGTCCATGACCTTGATGAAGCTGCCGTTGGCCTGCGCCGGGAACGTGCTGCGCACCGGTACGCCTTGCGTGGTGTCGATCACCGCCGACAGGTAGTTGCTGATCGCCGCGTCGTACTGGGCCACGCGGTTGAACGCAGCCACCGACAGCGCAAAGCGGCTGGCCGCCGAGAGCTGGCCGTCGTTGGCGTCCAGTTCGGCCAGCAGTGCAGGGTACTGGTCCGGCGAGGTGGCCACCGCCACCCGGGCGAAGTTCTTGGCCGCGCTGCGCAGCATCGCCGGGCCACCGATGTCGATGTTTTCCACGGCGTCTTCCAGCGTGCAGTCGGCCCTGGCGGTGACCGACTCGAACGGATACAGGTTCAGCACCAGCAGGTCGATCGGGGCGATGCCGTGCCGGGCCATCACCGCATCATCGGTGCCGGCGCGGCCGAGCAGGCCGCCGTGCACCAGCGGATGCAGGGTCTTGACCCGGCCATCCATCATTTCCGGAAAGCCGGTGACCTCGGAGACGTCCTTCACCGCCAGGCCCGCCTCGCGAATCGCCCTGGCGGTGCCGCCGGTGGAGAGCAGCTCGACGTTGCGCGCGGCCAGGGCGCGGGCCAGCTCGATCAGGCCGGTCTTGTCGGAAACGGACAGCAGAGCCCGGCGCACGGGCAGAAAGTCGGAGGACATCGGTGTGGGCTGGCTGGGAAGCGACGCGGGGGCGGTATTGTAGGCCCCAGTGCCCGCAAGACGGGCTGGAGAGGTTGCAGCGAGCCGATCAGCGCATTGGAAGGGGTCGGCGCGCGCTGCCGCGCCCGGCCCTGCGCGAGCGTTGCCGGGTGAGGCCAGGCTGCTGCGTGGGTGACGCGACGCCGGTGCTGCCGGGCGATGCGAAGTGCCGATCGCTGATGGCCGAACCAGGCTCAGACCAGCCCGTAATCCTTGAGCTTCTTGCGCAGTGTGGCGCGATGGATCCCCAGCAGGGCCGCGGCGCGGCTCTGGTTGCCTTCGCAGTGGTTCAACACTTCGACGAACAAGGGGATTTCCATCTCGCGCAGGACGATCTCGTACACGTCATTGGTAGCGCAGCCGTTGAGGTCGCGCAGATAGCGGCGCACGGACTGGGCAACGTGTTCGCGCAGCGGCGACTTGGGCGTACCACGACTGGCGTCCTGGCGGGTCGATGCTGCGTTCAAGGCGTCCCCGGGGTGTCGATGCGGCGAGAAGAAGCCCCCGGCCGCTGATCGAACGCGCGGGGGCCGATCGTGGCGGGGGGGAGCGAGTCTAGCGCGTGGCAGGCAGCCGCGCATCCTCCGAAGGCAGATGCGCCGCGTTCAGCGAAAATCGAAGGCAAACGCCACCGCCCCGCCCGGCGGCTCGCGCACCTGCACCGTCATCTGTGCGCTCTGGCCCGGCGCCAGGGTGGTCTGGCGCAGGTCAGGCTCCAGATAGTCCTTTGGCAGCAGCACCCGCCCCCCCAGGGTGCGGCCATCGGCATCGGACAGGGACACCGCGATCGCCGGCCACTGCTGCGGCCACCGCGCATCATTGCGGAAGCTGGCGTGCACCTGCAGCACGCCGGCCGCGCCCGGCAGCGGGCGCACCTCGCGCGCCAGCATCGTGTAGGCCTGCGGCTGGTGCCATGCCGGCAGGCTGCAGCGCAGCACTGCGCAGGTGCGTTCCAGCAGCGGGCGCCAGCGTGCATCCTGGGCCAGGCGCGCGCGATCGGCGACGAGCATCTGCACGCCCAGCGCGGCCACCAGCAGCGCCAGCACGGTCCACTGCCAGCCCGGCACGCGCCGTGCCTGCGATCTTGGCACGACGCCGATGAAGCTGGGCGTGCGGTCTTCGGCGTGTGGGTCGAGGTCGGCTTCGGTCGATGCGGCCGCCCGGGCATCGGCAGCGGCGTGCGCGGCTTGACCCGGCACGGTCGCTGCAGACGATGCACCTGCATCGTGCAGGACGTGCGTGCCGTCGGTGCGTGCCGGCGCGGCGGCATCGCGTGGCGGTGGCAGTGCCGGCGCCTGCGACCGGTCCGGTTCCATCGTCGAAGTGGTCTGTGGCACACAAGCCCCGTTGGCTGTCTTGGGTTGCGCCTGCGGCCCGGGGGACGCCGCAGCAGGGTCGATCAATATCGGGTTGTAACGGGCCGCTGGCGCCGCCTGAGTTGCGCCCGGCGCGCCGGGCCGCAGGAAACTGGCCAGGCTCGGTCCGCCCGGGCGGGGATCGCCGCTGGCCGCGCCGCAATGCGGACACCGCGCCGGGGGCAACCCGCTGGCCGGGTCGCTCGGCAGCGCATGCTGGCAATGCGGGCAGTCGGGCATCGGCGTATTCAAGCATGAACGCGCACGTGCGCGCTGCCGGCCGCGGCCGATTCAGTCGGCGCGGCGCACGCCGTCGATCCGGATCCAGTCCTCCTGGCCGGTGGCAACCAGTTCATCGAACCAGGCCGCGTAGCGTTGCAGAAGCGCATCTTCCTGCCCGTGCAGGATGCCGCTCAGGGCGATGCGTCCGCCCGGGGCCACGCGCGCGGCCAGGGTCTGGGCCAGCGCATCCAGGGCCGAGGCCAGGATGTTGGCCACCACCACCGGATAGGTGCGCACTGGCTCGGCGGCCGGCAGGAACACCTGCAGGCGGTCTTCCACGCCATTGCGCGCGGCGTTGTCGCTGGTGGCCAGCAGCGCCTGCGGATCGTTGTCCACGCCAACCGCCTGCGCCGCGCCCAGCTTCAGTGCAGCCAGGGCCAGGATCCCCGAGCCGCAGCCGAAATCCAGCACGGCTTGGCCTTGCAGAACGCCGGTTTCGGCCAGGCCGTCCAGCCAGGTCAGGCACAGGGCGGTGGTCGGATGGGTGCCCGAGCCGAACGCCAGGCCCGGGTCCAGCCGCACCACCGCGGCCTGCGCGGTCCGGGCCTCGGCCGGGATGTCGTGGTTCCAGGGCACGATGAAGGTGCGCGCGCCGAACCGCATCGGTGCGAACTGGTCGATCCAGGCCCGTTCCCAGTCCTGGTCCTGCACGCCGCGGAAGCTCGCGCCGGTCCAGTCCAGCTCCGGGTCGAAGGCCTCCAGCGCGGCCAGCAATACCAGCGCATCGGCCTGGGCCGGGAACAGCGCGCTCAGCACCAGCGCGTTCCACAACGGGGTCTGGCCCACGCCCGGCTCCAGGATCGCGCGTTCGTTGCTGCTCTGGGCATCGGCATCGACCAGGGTCACCGCCAGCGCGCCGACGTCCTCCAGCGCGCGTTCGTAGCGGGGCTGCTGGGCCTGGCTGCAGGCAATGGACAGTTCAAGGAAGGGCATGGCGCACTCGGGCCCGGCACGAAGATCGCCGGCATCAGGGCGCGCCACCTTACTCAAAGCCTTGCCGCCCTGCCAGCGCAAGTCGCTGCCGGATTGCGCGCGGAATTGGCGGCGCCGCGATAGCGGCCCATCGATTCGACGCGCCGCGCCATGCAGCCTGCACGCAGACGACGATCCGGGCCGGGTGTGGTGGCGGGCGCTGATGGCAGGCCCTGTCCGCAAGCAGTTCTCTGGTATCTGCCCGGTGAACATCGACAACTTTCCAGCCTTCACGCGCGTGCGAGCCCGAGCGCCGAGCGCAGCGCAGGCCGGGTCTTGCCCACCAGCCGGCGGTGGATGGAAACCGGCGCTGTACGCTCACGCTCCTGTTGGTGGCAGCGCTGGGGCCGCTGGCGCGGCGCTGGCTGCCGATGGGCAGCCGCGCGATTTCTTTCCCGCCCCGGCGGGGACACATGTGGGGATGCTCTACTATCTCCACGGTTCGTCCGACACCTTTTTGGACTCCAACGGCGACAAGGTTCCCGGATCCGGGCTTGACACCAATATCGGCATCGCTCGTTACGTTTATTTTTTCGATGTCGGGGACGCGCGCGCGGACATCAACGTGGTGCAGCCCTTCGGCGGTCTCAGCAACAGGTCGATCGGAGGCCAGCGCCTTGCCAGCGATGACTTCAGTCTGGGCGATACCTCGATCGTCGCCACGTCCTGGCCGATCAACGATCCGGAGCGCAACCGCTACTTCGCGGTGGCCACCTGGCTGACGCGGCCCACCGGCCACGACGACGCCAACGTGTCCGGCCTGGGCACAAACCGCTGGTCGGTGTCGGTGCAGCCTGCCTACTACTTCAACCTCGCCCCGCGATGGTATTTGTGGATCCCCGAAATCTAATATCGGGTGCGAGGGGCGCGGTGGATTACACCCAGCCAACAGGAGGCAGCAATGCTTGAACAAGAGACAGCAAGCCACGAAAGACATGGCGGCAGGATTGCCGTGGTGACGGCGGCAAGTTCGGGCATCGGGCTCGGCGCCGCCCGTGCCCTGGCCGCACGCGGTTGGTCGCTGGTGCTGATGTCGCGTTCGGAGAAGATCGAGGCGGTGGCGGCGGAACTGGGTGCGACTGGGCTGCGCGGTGACGTGACGAGCGAGAACGACATGGCGCGGCTGGTGGCAACGGCGCTGGAGCGCCACGGCCGGATCGATGGCGCAGTGATCAACACCGGCCATCCGCCCAAGGGCGAGATCCTTGAGATTGTCGATGAGGACTGGCACAAGGCGATGGAGATCATCCTGATGCCCACGGTCAGGGCGATGCGGCGCCTCGCGCCGGTTTTTGCCCGCCAGAAGTCGGGCGCGGCCGTGTCGATATCGACCTACGCAGCGCGCGAGCCCGAACTGACCTATCCGTTGTCGGCGGTGTTTCGGGCGGCACTGTCCGCTTTTCTCAAGCTCTGCGTGGCCCGTCACGGCGGCGAGGGCTGGCGAATCAATGCGGTGCTTCCCGGCTTCGTGGACAACTATCCGGCCAGTCCCGAAGTGCTGGCGAGGATTCCCCTGGGCCGTTACGCAGCAGTCGAGGCCGAGCTGGGCGCCACGATCGCGTTCCTGCTCTCCGAAGAAGCCGGATACATCACCGGCCAGGGCCTGCTTGTGGATGGCGGCCTGGTGCGGGCGCTCTGACAGGCACGGTGCGGTGGATGTCGCGAGCAACGCCGACAGACAGACCGCTATCGCGCCGGAATTGCCGAGGTGACTCGATGAGCACAATGATGAAAACTGCCTTGCCTGGACCTGCCAGAGTGCGAGCGCGTCCCGCCCACCACGCTTGACCGGGTGAAGGACGCGATCGCGGCGATCGCGCGGGGCGAGATGGTGATCGTGGTGGACGACGCCGACCGCGAGAACGAGGGGTGACCTGATCATGGCCGCTGACGCGGTCACTCCGGCCGACATCAACTTCATGGCCACGCAGGGGCGCGGGCTGGTCTGCGTATCGCTCTCGGCCGAGAGGCTGGAGCGGCTGGACCTGCCTCAGATGGTTCCCGGGAACACCGAGTACAGTGTGGACGATGACCCCGGCGGAGCGCCAAGCCTGCTCGCTGGCCTTCCGTCAACGCTTTACCCCGGCTGGCGATCCAGCTTCCGGTACGGTACGCTACCGTACAAGGAGGCCCGACATGACTGCCATTGCCGACCGTCTCGACCTGCGCCTGAGCGTCGAGGACAAGAACCGCCTGCGCCGCGCCGCCGAGCTGCACGGCCTGCCGGTGGCCACCTTTGTCCGCGAAGCCGCCCTGCGCGAGGCCGAGGCCACCATCGCCCATCCGCCCAAGGCCCGCCGAGGCAGCCTGGCTTCCCGTCTGCGCGGACGCGCGACGGCGCAGATGGGCACCGACGAGATCATGAAGCTGACCCGTGGCGCCTGATGCGCCCGCCGCGACGCCGGCCGCAGGCAGGCGCGTACTGGTGGACGCCAATGTCCTGCTGGACGTGCTGACGGACGATCCGGACTGGTACGAATGGTCGGCGGCGCAGCTCGATGCCTGCGCCGACGGGGCCGAGCTGTGCATCAACCCCATCATCTACGCCGAGGTTTCGGTCGGCTTCGAGCGCATCGAGGAGCTGGACGCCGCCCTGCCGGCCGATGCCTTCACCCGGCTGGAGCTGCCATGGGAAGCCGGCTTCCTTGCCGGCAAGGTCTTCCTGCAATACCGCCGCGCCAAGGGCGCACGGAGCTCGCCGCTGCCTGATTTCTACATCGGTGCGCATGCCGCCATCGACGACATGGCGCTGCTGACGCGGGACGCGAAGCGGTATCGCACCTACTATTCCAAGCTGGAAATTATCTGCCCGTGAGCCGGCTACCACGTCGCGCCACCGCACCAGGAATGAACCCGTGACCGATTTAAGCAAGCCCGAACGCAATTCGTCGAGCTGATGGCCGACCTGTTCCAGCTCGACGAGGCGCAGGCGCTGGACTTTGGCATCTACCGTGTGATCGGCTACCGCAACAACGCGGTGCGCGCCTTTCTTGGCGAAGTGCAAGCCAAGGGCGATCACAAGACACTGGTCGGCGGCAAGCTGCAGAAGATCCTGGACGCCACTTTCTCCACCAAGGATGCCGAACAGTCGGCGCAAATCGACGATCGCCTGCGTGAGCTGGAAGCGGACCTGGTCTGAGTCGCCATCTGACCGACGTGCAGCGAGAAGAAGCCCTTGCCGATGCCTACACGCGTCCCAAGCTGCGCGGCGACGTGGACGAGTACCGAAGCTTGCAGCAGCAACGCGACGCCTCCCAGCACGGTTCCGCTGGGCCACCGAGGACATGTACTACATCAAGTCAGGCGACATCTTCACCGACTTCCCGGTGCGGCTGGCGAACGGCGTACACATCGTGTTTGCGGTGGACGCCGACACCCTCAACGCCACACGCGCCGCGCTCAAGCCCAACGACAAGGCGCACTACCAGCTCAAGTCCGCGAAGAAGGACGGCGACGCCGTGCGCGTACTGCTGGAATACGCCAAGGGCGCGCGCACCAAGGCCCACGATAAGGCCATCGTCGCCAAAACCGGCGCGCAGGTCGAGACTGCGCGCGGCGCTGCGTCCAATCCTGGGCGGAACCGCCGGCGCCGCGAGCGGCAGAGCGCCTCGCCGGCACCCGGCTGGTGGTGGGTAGGCCACACCACAGGATGCGATGGAGAAGGAAATCGCTGAGTTCAAATCACGCGCCGCACTTGATTCTTGAGTCGATCGTGACCTGGACCATGCGCTGCTCGAAGTTTACGCATAATTTATGCACGCAGCATTTTCTAGAATGGAGAATTTACGGCTCATCACTGAATACTTGAGCACGGCTATTCGGGCATTCATTGGCCAAGCAAGAAATCATGCCTCTCAAGTTTATTCAGCCGACCGGAAAGGTCGTTGCAGCGGCTATCAGCAGTGGCCATCAGTGGGCTGCTGCTGGGAGTGGAACCAGCGTCCAGGTACAAGTCTTCGCCCGTGCGATGTTGACGTCGGGCCACCTCTGGCGCGGTTCTGCCCAGACGCGGGAAAAACCTGCCACCGCACTTGGTGCGACAGCTTCTGGATTGGGGTGGCAACTGCCCCTGCGTCAGACCAATGCGATGGTCAGCAAGACCGCGGGAGCCTGTGCGCTCGTTGGCGCGCCCTTCCCCTCGATGATCAGTGGCGTATCGAAAACACGTGGCGCTTTGTGTTCCGGACAGTGCGTATGCCGCTATGCGCACGGCTCGGTCGGCGCGCTCTGGGCCTTCCAGGTGCCCTTCCAGACCCGTTTGACGCTGCATGGTACCGACGCTAGCCAGGCGGCTATTTTCCCCCGGCATGGGAGACTCGCACGTCGAGTTCGCCGTCCAGACTTCTTTTTGACGGCGGGCGCGATGGCCGCAAGCCCCCTTGCACCAAGTGATGGAGTCCGATCATGACTGAGTTTTTTCTCGTATTCGCCCTGGCGATCGGCCTGGGCTGGCCGCTCGGTCGCTATCTGGCTGCGGTGATGCGCGGCGAGCCGATGCGTGGCGATGGGCTGTTCCTGTGGTTGGAACGGCCACTGTATGCACTGCTCGGCACCAACCCCCACAGGGGCATGAGCTGGCGCGGGTATGCGGGCGCCTTTTTGCTGAGCAATGGGGTGCTGGCCCTGGTCGTCTGGTTGATCCTGATGACCCAGGCGTGGCTGCCGCTCAATCCCAACGGTGCACCCAACATGAGCTGGGACCTGGCGCTGCACACCATGGTTTCCTTCCTGACCAACACCAACCAGCAGCACTACTCCGGGCAGGCCCAGCTTTCCTACCTCGCCCACATGATGGGCATCGTGACGCTGCAGGTCATCACGCCGATGATGGGACTGGCGCTTGTCGTGGCGACGCTGCGGGGGCTGTTCGGTGGGCGCAATGCGCAGGCGCGCAAGGCCGAGGGCCAGGATCAGACCCCGGTGGACGTTGGTAACTACTGGGCCGACGTGATCCGCCCCACGCTGCGCTTCATGCTGCCGCTGTGCCTGCTGTGGTCGGTACTGCTGACCAGCCAGGGAGTGCCGGCGACGTTGGATGGTGGGCCGGTGCTCGCGCCCGTCGATGCGACGGTTCAGATGAAGGAGCAGAAGATTCCGCTCGGGCCGGTGTCGCCCATGGTCGCCATCAAGCAACTCGGCACCAACGGCGGCGGATGGTACGGCCCCAACAGTTCGGTGCCACTGGAGAACCCGACGCCGCTGTCGAATCTGCTGGAAACGCTGGCGGTCATTCTGGTTCCGGTCGCTGTGATCTTCATGATCGGAGGCCTGACCGGACGCCGCAAGTTCGCCGCGCTCGTGCTCGGCACGATGCTGGTCATGTCGGTGGCGTCAGCAGGATTGGCCATCTGGTCCGAAGGGTTCTCCTCGACATCGCAGGACATCGCGTTGATGGAAGGCAAGGAGGTCCGCTTCGGCGCCGAGCCCTCCGCGTTGTGGGCCGCACTGACGACGCAGACATCCAATGGCTCTGTCAACGCCATGCACGATTCGCTCGCGCCGTTGACCGGCCTGGTCACAATCAGCGACATGCTGATCAACGCCATCTGGGGGGGCATCGGCAGTGGCTTGCAGCAGTTCATCGTCTATCTGCTGCTCGGCGTGTTCCTGGCCGGCTTGATGACCGGGCGCACCCCCGAACTGTTCGGTCGCAAGATCGAGGCGCCTGAAGTCAAGCTGCTCGCGGTCCTGGTGCTGTTGCAGCCGGTGATCCTGCTGAGCCTGACCGCCATCACGCTGTCGGTACCGAGCCTGACGGGGAACTCGAACCCTGGGTTCCATGCCATCAGCCAGGTGTTCTATGAATACGCATCGGCCTTTGCCAACAATGGCTCCGGCTTCGAGGGGCTGGGCGATGCCACCGTGTGGTGGAACCTGACCTGCAGCTTCGTCCTGGCCGCTGGCCGTTACCCTGCCCTCATCATTCCGCTGGCGATCGCAGCCATGCTCGCGCGCAAGCGGCAAGCACCGGAAAGCACGGGCAGCCTGCAGATCGAAACCCCCACCTTTGCGCTCACGCTGATCGCCGTCATCGTCATCCTGACGCTGCTTCAGTTCATGCCCGTGCTGGTGCTCGGCCCCGTGGCCGATCACCTGACCCTGGTCTCGCCTTGAGGAATAGACCATGAGCAATACGACCTCTCAAAAGTCTGCAGCTCGCGCCTCGCGCCCGGACGAGCACGGCTTTGTGCCCGCGCTGCTCAACGCCTTCATCAAACTGGCGCCGCAGCACATCATCAACAATCCGGTCATGGCCGTGGTCTGGCTGGGTACCTTGCTGACCGCGGCTGCCACCCTCGCAGGCTGGGCGCGGCCGGGCTTTGGCTGGGCCGTGACCGCAACCCTGCTGATCACCGTGCTGTTCAGCAACTTCGCCGAGGCGGTGGCCGAGTCGCGAGGACGTGGCCAGGCGGCCTCGCTGCGCCGTGCCCGCAAGGACTTGATGGCACGCCGGCTCGACAAATCGGTGGGCGAAAAGACCGTGCCCGCCGCAGAACTGCGTCCCGGCGATCTCGTTGTGGTTGAAGAAGGACAACTGATACCGGCCGATGGCGAGATCGTCGAAGGTTTGGCCACCATCAACGAAGCTGCCGTAACAGGCGAATCCGCACCCGTGCTGCGCGAGGCCGGCACCGACCGATCCGGCGTGATCGGCGGCACCAAGGTGCTGTCCGACCGCATCGTCGTTCGCATCACCGCCGAGCCCGGCAACAGCTTCCTCGATCGCATGATTGCCCTGGTGGAGGGCTCCAACCGGCAGAAGACGCCCAATGAGATCGCCCTGGGCATCCTGCTGGGTGTGATGACGCTGACCTTCCTGCTCGTGGTTGTGACCTTGCCCTTCATCGGTGGATTCGTCGGTGTCGAGATCAACGTGGTGTTGCTGGTCGCCCTGCTGGTGTGTCTGATCCCGACCACCATCGGCGGGCTGCTGCCGGCGATCGGCATCGCCGGCATGAACCGCGCGCTGCAGGCCAACATACTGGCCAAGTCCGGCAAGGCGGTGGAGGTGGCCGGCGACGTGGACGTCCTGCTGCTGGACAAGACTGGGACCATCACCTACGGCGACCGGCAGGCCACCGCGTTCCACCCACTGGCCGGAGTAGACGCTGCGCAATTGCGTCAGGCGGTCTTGCTGGCTTCGCTGGCGGATCCGACGCCGGAAGGAAAGTCCATCGTCAAGCTCGCGCGCGGCAAGGACGAGAAGCTGGATGAACCCGAGGGCGCGCACTTCGTGCCGTTCTCGGCGCACTCGCGCATGTCGGGGGTGGACCTTCCCGGAGGACGCATCATCCGCAAGGGGGCAATGGATGCGATTGTGCGGCACGTGCAAACGCTCGGTGGCGTCATCCCCGCGGAGCTGCAGGTGCGTGTCGCGGACGTGGCCCGCAAGGGCGCCACGCCGCTGGTGGTCAGCGACGGGGCGCACGCGCTGGGTGTCATCGAGTTGTCCGATGTCGTCAAGCATGGGCTCAAGGAGCGTTTCGCCCGCTTGCGTGCGATGGGTGTCAAGACTGTGATGATCACCGGCGACAACCCGCTCACGGCCGCGAACATCGCCGCCGAGGCCGGCGTCGATGATTACATCGCCGAGGCCCGGCCCGAAGACAAGCTCGCGCGCATCCGCGCCGAGCAGGCCGGTGGCCGGCTGGTGGCGATGGTGGGTGACGGCACCAATGATGCGCCAGCACTCGCCCAAGCCGATGTGGGGCTGGCGATGAACTCCGGCACCCAGGCGGCCAAGGAAGCCGGCAACATGGTCGATCTGGACAGTGATCCGGCCAAGTTGCTTGCGGTGGTGGAAATTGGCAAGCAACAGCTCATCACGCGCGGCGCGCTGACCACCTTCTCGCTGGCCAATGACGTTTCCAAGTATTTCGCCATCCTGCCGGCGCTGTTTGCCGCCACGATCCCGCAGATGGCAGCACTCAACGTCATGAGGCTGGCCAGCCCGACCAGCGCGGTGCTGTCGGCGTTGATCTTCAATGCCATCATCATTCCGCTGCTGATTCCTCTGGCGCTGCGCGGCGTGCGTTTCAAGCCATCGAGCGCGACGCAGCTGCTGCGCAACAACATGCTGGTCTACGGCGTCGGTGGCGTGGTGCTGCCCTTCGTCGCGATCAAGGCGATCGACGTCGTGATTTCCGCCCTGTTCTCTGTCTGAGGATTCGATCATGTCGATTCAAAACGCAAACACGATCGCCCCACCGCCTGACAGCGCGTCCCAGGGCATCTCCGACAAGGGTCTGCTGCGTGGCGCCATCGGCCTGGCGGCCATCTCGCTGGTCGGCTTCGGCCTGCTGTATTCGCTGGCCGGAGTCGGCCTGGGTCAGGCGCTGTTCCCGAGCAAGGCCAATGGCAGCCTGATCGAGCGCGATGGCAAGGTCGTGGGTTCGTCGCTGGTTGCACAGCCGTTTGCGGATGCGCGCTACTTCCAGCCGCGCCCGTCCGCGGCCGGTTACGATCCGATGGCGGTCGCCGGCAGCAATCAGGCTCGCACCAATCCCGACATGCGCAAGCGCATCGACCAAGCGCTCACGGGCGCGGCGCAGCGCAATGGCGTCGATCCCTCTGCCGTTGCGGGTGATCTGGTCACCCAATCCGGTGGCGGCATCGACCCGCACATCAGCCCGCAGGCGGCAGCCCTGCAGGCCGATCGCGTGGCGCGCGCCCGTGGGTTCGGGCGCGACCAGATCCAAGGTTTGATCGCCCGGCACACGGAAAACAAGCAGTTGGGTCTGCTGGGCCAGCCCCGGGTGAACGTGCTCGAACTGAATCTGGCACTGGATGACCTGGCTTCACCGGCCTCCGGGGCGCCTGCAGCCAAGCCGTGAGCACACACTTACTGTATATGAAGGCCGAGGGGGTTCTGCTCGACCGCCGGTCGCCGACAGGCTCCTGAAGGGCCCGCCGTGGCGCTGCGCTCATCGCGGCAGGAAACAAGACAAAGGGAGGAAGACAACGCCATGCGAACGACTGACGTCTGAGGATCCGGCCTGCCATGGGAGCCGAACGGACTGAACAAGCCGATGCCCTGCTGGGCGGACTCAAGCGCCAGGGCGCTGGGCGGCTGACGGTATTTCTGGGCGCTGCGCCCGGCGTGGGCAAGACCTACGCCATGCTGGCACGGGCGCGCGAGCTCCACCGCCAAGGGGTGGATGTGGTCATCGGCATCGTGGAAACCCATGGCCGTGGCGAGACCCAGACCATGGTCGAGGGATTGCCGGTGCTGCCGCGCAAGAAGGTGGACTACCAGGGCCGTCAGTTGGAGGAGATGGACCTGGATGCCTTGCTGGCGCGCAAGCCGGCCGTCGCCCTGGTCGATGAACTGGCCCATCGAAACGCCCCTGGAAGCCGCCATGAGCGGCGCTGGCAGGACGTGGAGGAATTGCTCGACGCCGGGATCGACGTCTATACGACGGTCAATATCCAGCACCTGGAAAGCGTGAACGACGTAGTGCATCAGATCACCGGCGTTCGGGTGAGCGAAACGGTGCCCGATGCCCTGTTCGAGCGACTGCGCGATATACGCCTGGTCGATCTGCCCGCACGCGAGCTGATCGAACGCCTGAACCAGGGCAAGGTGTATTTACCGGAGCAGGCCGCCCAGGCACTGCAGGCGTTCTTCTCGCCCTCCAATCTCACCGCGCTGCGCGAACTGGCGATGCAGACCGTCGCCGAACATGTCGATGTCGACTTGCGCGAGGAGCGCGCGGCCCGTGGGCTCGAAGGTATTTCCATCCAGCGTCATGTACTGATCGCCATCGACGGTCGGGGGCACTCGGAATATCTGGTGAGGGCCGGCGCCATGATCGCCAGGCGCCGCGGAGCGCCGTGGTCAGTGGTCACGGTGGAGACCGGGCGCCGGGCCGATGCCGCCTTGCATGCGGACGAGACGGATCGCGCGGCTCCAACGCTCAACAAAATGGCACGCGACGAACAGCGGCGTTTGATTGAGATTGACAGGGCGTTTGCATTGACGCGCAACCTGGGCGGCGAGACCGAAGTAATGCACAACACCGACGTCGCGCAGGCCCTGCTCGATGCAGCTGCAGCGCGTGGCGCCAGGTCGATCGTGATCGGCCGCACACGAGAGCGGCCCATCGCCCGCATCCTCAATCGCACGCTGACGCAGCAACTGCTGCAGCGAGGCGCACGCTACGAACTCACCATCATCGGCACACCGCAGGCTCGGCAACGCTTGCCGAGACTGCTCGACATCACGGGAGAACGCCCCACGTGGCGAGAGCTTGTGCTGATCCTGGTGGCCAGCCTCGGAGCCGTCGGTATGGCGGCGCTGGCTGAGCGCACCCTGGGTTTGCAGGATCTGTCGATGGTCTTTCTGGTGGCCGTCATGCTGGTGGCTTCGCGCACGCGCATGGCTTCGGCTGTCATTACCGCGATACTGTGTTTTCTCGCCTACAACTTCTTCTTCATCGAGCCACGGTACACGTTCCTGATCAGTGCCCATCGTGGGGTGGCCACCGTCGTGCTGTTTCTTGCTGCGGCCCTGATCGCTGGACGACTGGCCTCGCGGCTGCGCATGCAGGTGGTGGCATTGCGTGCGGCGAATACTCACGCTATGGCCATGCAGAATCTGGGGCGCCGCCTGGCCAAGGCTGCCGATCTCGGGCAGGTCATCGCGGCGGGGGCATCTGTCCTGCAATCGACCCTGCATGCCGAGGCATGGATCCGCATCAATGATCAATCCGGCCCCGCCACTTCTGCGGGCCATCTTGGCGAGAAGGATTTGACGGCTGCCGATTGGACGCAACAGCACGGCCAAGCCAGCGGTCGCTACACCGACACCTTGACTGGCTCTGCCTGGTGGTTCCTGCCCGTGTCATCGGACAAGGACACGCTGGGGGTGGTCGGGCTCAGATTCTCGCCGAACATGGGGCGCCTGTCGTTCGAGCAACGCCGCCTTGCCGAGAACATGGTGGAAGACATCGGCCAAGCCGCCTTGCGCACCCGCCTGGTATCCGAACTGGAGGTGGCGCGCGTCACCGGGGAGACAGAGCGACTGCGTTCAGCGTTGTTGTCTTCCGTATCGCACGACCTTCGCTCGCCCCTGTCGTCGATGATCGGTGCAGCGGACAGCCTGGCGCGCTATGGCAAGGACATGGGGCCAGAAGACCGGCAAAGCCTGCTGGAAACCATCCATGTGGAAGGCGAGCGCCTGGACCGTTACATCCAGAATCTCCTCGACATGACCCGGCTCGGACAGCAAGGACTGACGCTGACGCGCGACTGGATCGGTATCGACGAGCTGGTGGGCTCGGCGTCTCGCCGCTTGCAGCGCTATGAACCCGGCGTCCGCATCGAGTACGAGATCCCGCCGGACTTGCCGCCGATCCACGTTCACCCCGCGCTCATCGAGCAGGCTTTGTTCAATGTCATGGAGAACGCAGCGAAGTTCTCGCCCCCCGGAGAGCCCGTCCGGGTGCAGGTGCGGCGCACCGAGGACAATCGATTGCAGATCGACATTTCGGACCGTGGGCCGGGCATTCCAGAGCAGGAGCGGCGGCGTATTTTCGACATGTTCTACAGCGTGGAGCGCGGCGACCGGGGCAAGCAGGGAACCGGCCTGGGACTGACGATCGTCCAGGGCATCGTCGGCGCCCACATGGGCAGCGTCGAGGCGCTACCAGGCCCGCAAGGCCATGGAACCACCATTCGTCTGACCTTGCCCTGGAGCGAATACACAAATCAGGAGGCGAAAGAGAATGGGACTTCCCACTGAAACGACTCCGGGCGCAGCGGCCGCCCGCATCCTCATCATTGATGACGAACCCCAGATTCGCAAGTTCATCGACATTAGCCTGCGCTCGCAAGGCTATGCGACCCTGTTGGCCGCAACAGGCCAGCAGGGGCTGACGCTACTGGCCAGCAAGGGGGCCGACCTGGTCGTTCTTGATCTCGGGTTGCCGGATGAGGATGGAAAGGACGTGCTCAAGGAGCTTCGCCAGTGGTCGCGCGTGCCTGTCATCGTGCTGACCGTTCGCTCCAATGAGGACGAAAAGGTGGCAGTGCTCGACGCGGGGGCCAACGACTACGTGACCAAGCCCTTCGGCGTCGAGGAATTGATGGCGCGCATTCGCGCATTCCTGCGCACAGCAGCACGCGGTGCCGAGGATGGTCCGGTCTTCGACGATGGCGTGCTCAGGATTGACCTGGTGCGACGCGAGGTGCGTGTGCATGGACAGAGTGTCACGCTAGGGCGCAAGGAGTTTTCCCTATTGTCTCTGCTGGTCCAGCAACCGGGGCGATTGGTGACGCAGACGCAGATACTGCGGGAACTCTGGGGGCCAACGCATGAGGAGGACGCTCACTATTTGCGCATTCTTGTTGGCAAGTTGCGACACAAGCTCGGGGACGATGCGTCGGCGCCTCGTTATATTGCGACCGAACCAGGAGTTGGATTGAGGTTTGTCGCGAAGGAACGGCAAGTCGTCTAACCACAGCTGGCGCATCACCCGATCAAGCGAGCGAGTGCGGGCAAGTCCGTAAAAGTTGACCCTGACGCCCAGGTCACCCGGGTGGCCACACAGGGCACCAGGAAGCAGCGCGCTCCCCCCGCCTTTTCTTCTTCAACGCCCCTGACGCTTTGGAGACGTCAGCTCAGCGAGATGGCCTTGGTCTTGCGTTCGGCCAGGCGCTTTTCCAGGTAATGGATGTTCTGGCCGCCGGCCTGGAAGCCCTTGTCGCGCATGATGCGCTGCTGCAGCGGCACGTTGGTCTTGATGCCTTCGATCACCGTCTCGTTGAGCGCCACCTGCATGCGCGCGATCGCCGTTGCCCGGTCCGGGCCGTGCACGATCAGCTTGCCGATCATCGAGTCGTAGTTCGGCGGCACCCGATAGCCTTCGTAGATGTGGGTATCCACGCGCACGCCGGGGCCGCCGGGCGGGTGGAAATGCTGAATCAGGCCCGGATGCGGCATGAAGGTCTCCGGATCCTCGGCATTGATGCGGCACTCGATCGCGTGGCCGGTCAGCACGATGTCGCGCTGTTTGATCGACAGCTTCTGGCCGGCGGCGATCCGCAGCTGCTCGCAGACCAGGTCGATGCCGGTCACCAGCTCGGTCACCGGGTGCTCGACCTGGATGCGGGTGTTCATTTCGATGAAGTAGAAGCGGCCGGCTTCGTAGAGGAACTCGAAGGTGCCCGCACCGCGGTAGCCGATGCGCAGGCAGGCCTCCACGCAGACCTTGCCGATCTCGTTGCGCTGCTCGATGGTGATGCCCGGGGCCGGGGCTTCCTCGACCACCTTCTGGTGGCGGCGCTGCATCGAGCAGTCGCGCTCGCCCAGGTGGATGGCGTTGCCCTGGCCGTCGGCCAGGACCTGGATCTCCACGTGGCGCGGGTTCTCCAGGAATTTCTCCATGTAGACCTGGTCGTTGCCGAAAGCGGCCTTGGCCTCGGACTTGGTGGTCTCGATGGCGGCCTTGAGCGCACCTTCGGCGTGGACCACGCGCATGCCGCGCCCGCCACCGCCGCCAGCGGCCTTGATGATCACCGGATAGCCGATCTCGCGGGCGATCTTGGTGTTGGTGACGATCTCATCGCCCAATGGGCCGCCCGAGCCGGGTACGCACGGCACCCCGGCCGCGCTCATCGCGCGGATGGCCTCGACCTTGTCGCCCATCAGACGGATGGTCTCGGCCCTGGGGCCGATGAAGATGAAACCGGATTCCTCCACGCGCTCGGCGAAGTCGGCGTTTTCCGACAGGAAGCCGTAACCGGGGTGGATGGCCTGGGCGTCGGTGACCTCGGCCGCGGCGATCAGCGCCGGGATGTTGAGGTAGCTCCCGCTCGAGGGGGCCGGGCCGATGCAGACCGACTCGTCGGCCATGGCCACGTGCTTGAGATTGCGGTCGACGGTGGAATGCACCGCGACCGTGCGGATGCCCAGGGTCTGGCACGCGCGCAGGATGCGCAGCGCGATCTCGCCGCGGTTGGCGATGACAACTTTATCTAGCATGGGGAGGTTCCGAGGCACGGGGTGTTTTCGGGACCCGGGACCCGGGACCGGGGACCCGGAAAAGAAAAGGCCGAAAAAGCGCTTGCGCCTGGCCCCTGCTCTTCCGGGTCCCCGGTCCCGGGTCCCGGGTCCCCGCTTTCAGCCGATCACGAACAGCGGCTGGTCGAACTCGACCGGCTGGCCGGTTTCGGCCAGGATCGCCACGATCGTGCCGGAGGCGTCGGCTTCGATCGGGTTGAACATCTTCATCGCCTCGATGATGGCCAGGGTGTCGCCGGCCTTGACCTGCTGGCCGACGGTGACGAACACCGGCTTGTCCGGCGCCGGCGCCGTGTAGAACGTGCCGACCATCGGCGAACGCACCACGTGGCCGTCGGGCAGCGCCTGCCCCGGACTTGATCCGGGGGCGTTGCCCGGCCTGGCGCTGCCGCCGGTGGAGGCTTCGGTGGGCGAGCCCATCGGCATCGGCCTGGGCTCGGCGGGCGCGGCAGCGGGCAGGGCGTGCTGCATCGGCGCGGCCGCGGCGGCGTAGTGGCCCTGCGGCACGCGCGCCAAGCGGACCGACTCTTCGCCCTCCTTGATCTCGATCTCGGCGAGATTGGATTCTTCCAGCAGGTCGATGAGCTTCTTGATCTTGCGCAGGTCCATGAAAGGCCTCTGGGGTTGCGTCAGTGACAAAGGGAAAGGGGCGGCCGGGGCGCGTCAGCGGGTGGTGGTGCCAGTGACGGCCGGCGCGACGATGCGGGTGGCGGGTCGGCGCGGCGGGCTGACGGCCAGGACAGGAGCCAGCGGCGCGTTCGGCTGCAGCAGGTTGGCCATCGGGCGCTCCACGACGAAGGCGGCAGTCTGGAGGAAGCCGGCAATGCTGTCCAGTTCGCCGAACTTTCAGGTGATTTAATCGCGCGTTTGAATTCCGGCCGGTGCCGCGACCGGCGCCTCGGCCCAGCCGTCGATTTCGTCCGGCGCGAACGGGCCGGTCTTCTGCCGCAGCACGCGCCCGTCGGCCCCGACCAGCACGCTGTAGGGCAGCACGCCGGCGCGGTTGCCCAGCCGGACGCTGGCATCGGACGGCCCGGGCTGTTCCAGCACCAGCCGATAGCGCACCGGGGTGCGTTGGAGGAAGGCGCGCACGCCTTCGGGCGTGTCCAGGGCCAGGCCGAGCACCTGCACGCCTTCGGCGCCCTGCGCGGCGGCAAAGCGGTCCAGCGCCGGCATTTCCTCCACGCACGGCCCGCACCAGCTGGCCCAGACGTTGATCAGCAGCGGGCGGCCCTGGGCCAGGCTGCGCAGGTTGACGGGGTTGCCCTCCAGATCGGGCAGGGTCAGTGCCGGCAGCAGGTCGCCAGGCGCGGCCGGCCTCAAGCCACTGGGAACCGGTGGGTCTGGCGCGGTGATGGCTTCGACCGCGGGCATGTGGCCAGGCCGTGCTTGCCACCACAGGCCCGCCAGCACCCCGAGCACGCCGGCGGCCAGCGCAGCCAACAGCAAGGCGATGCCGCTGCGGTTCATTGCCGGGCGGCGCGCTGCAGGGCGTCGCTGACCATCTGCTGGGTCAGGATCGTGGGTAGCACCTCACCTTCGCCGCCACTGCCGGGAAACACCACGTACAGCGGCACGCCGACCGCGTTGTAGCGGGTCAGGAAGGCGGTGATGGTCGGATCGACGTTGGTCCAGTCGCCGCGCATGCGCACGGCATTGGCGCTGCGCAGCGCGGCGCGAAACGCCTCGCGGTCCAGGACTGCGTTCTCGTTGGCCTTGCACGACACGCACCAGGCCGCGCCCATGTCCACGAACACCACCCGGCCCTGTTTGCGCAGCTGCGCCAGGCGCGCAGGCGAGTAGGGCTCGCTGCCGTCGGCCGGGGCGGTCGTCGCGGCAACGGAAGGCGCCGGCAATCGCGGCAGCAGGACCAGTGGCACGATCGACAACACCAGCAGCGCCAGCGCCAGCGTGCGGCGCAGCGGCGCGGCCTGGAACCGCACCCGCTGCAGGGCCCACAGTCCCAGCGCCAGCACCACCAGCCCGGCCAGGGCCAGCGCGACCGCATCGATGCCGCGCTGCTTGCCCAGCACCCACAGCAGCCACACCGCGGTCAGGTACATCGGGAAGGCCAGCACCTGCTTGAGCGTGTCCATCCACGCGCCCGGGCGCGGCAGGCGCCTGGCCAGCCCCGGCACCAGCCCGATCAGCAGGAACGGCAGCGCCATGCCCACCCCGAGCAGGGCGAACACCGCCAGTGCCAATGGCAGCGGCGCGGCGAAGGCAAACGCCAGCGCGGTGCCCATGAACGGCGTCGTGCACGGCGCGGCCACCACCACCGCCAGCACGCCGGTGAAGAAGTCGCCGCTCAGGCCGCCGCGTGCGGCCAGTCCGCGGCCCGCTCCGGCCAGCCCATAGCCGACCGCGAACACGCCCGACAGGCTCAGGCCCACGGCGAACATCACGTACACCAGCGCCGCGACCATCAATGGCTGCTGCAGCTGGAAGCCCCAGCCCAGTGCCTGCCCGGTCGCACGAAGCCCCAGCGCAACGGCACCGACCACCAGGAAGCTCAGCATCACCCCGGCCGCATAGGACAGCGCACTGGCGCGCGCGTGTTGGCTGCCGCGCCCGCCTTCGGCCAACGACAGCGCCTTGAGCGAGAGCACCGGCAGCACGCACGGCATCACGTTGAGGATCAGTCCGCCCAGCAGCGCGCCCAGCAGCGCCAGCAGCCAGGTCCCGCCGCCGCTGCGCTGCGCGCGGGCCAGCAGCTCCGGCGGCGGGGTCGAGCGCGGCACCTGCGCCGCTGCGCTGGCAGCGGCCGACGGCACGGCGCGGTCGTTCTCCAGCGCGATCGGCGCGGCGGCCTGCGCAGCGGCGGCGACACGCTCGGCTGCAGGCGTGCGCGTGCCGGCGGGAATCGACAGCGCCACCTCACGGGTCATCGGCGGATAGCAGATGCCATCGGTCTGGCAGCCCTGGAAGGTCACCTGCAGGGTCGCCCTGGCTGCTTCGGGACGGTCACGCAGCACCGGCACCGGCACCTCGACCTGGTCGAAGTACACCGTGACCTCGCCGAAATGCGCGTCGCGATGGGACTGGCCCGGCGGCCACTGCGGATTGCCCAGCGACAGCCCGTCGGCCCCGGTCAGGGTCATGTGGGTGCGATCGCGGTACAGGTAGTAGCCCCTGGCCGGGGTGAAGCGCAGCAGCAGCTGGTTGCCATGGCCGGCAATGGCCTCAAAGCCGAAGGCCTGCTCCTGCGCCAGCGGCACAGCATCGGTCGTGCCGGCGCCGGTGGCTGGCGGGCCGAACAACGCCAGGCTGCTGCGCGCGGCCGGGGCAACGCCCAGGCCGCCGGGCGACGTTGCGCTGGCCGGTGCCGCGGCCACCGCCACCTGCAGGGTCCGACTTTGCGGCGGGTAGCACACGCCCGCGTCGGCACAGCCCTGGTAACGCACCTTCAACGTGACCTGGCCGGCAGCGGCGGCCGTGCCTGGCAACAGCGCGTCCAGGCGGCCGCGGTAGGTTTCCACCGGGCCAAAATACGGGTCGGTGTGCTTTTCCCCGTCCGGCATCTGCAGCTCGCCCGCCTTGAAACCGGCGCCTTCGGCGGTCACCGCGGTGCGGTGCCGGTACAGGTAATAGCCGTCGGCAATCTTCCAGCGCAGGGCGATGCCCTGGCCGGTGGCCTCGGCGGTCGGCACGAAGGCCTGATCCACCGGCAGCAGGCTGGATTCGTCGACGGCTGCGGCGGGCAGGGCAAGGCAGAGCAGGACCAGCACACTGGCCAGACGGGCGATCAGCGACATGGCGCATAGCTTAGCCGAACCCATCGTTCGACCGGTCCGGGCGGGTCCCATGTGCGCTTCCGGTAGCAGAATTCCCCCGCAGGCCGAGTCCGCCGGCGTCAGCTGCGGCGGGACCCGGTCGTCCGCGCAGTACCGTGCGGGCGGGTCCGCCCGGTGCGCTGGGAAGCCAGGGTCTCCATCACTTCCAGCAGCGACAGCCGCGCCTTCAGCGGCGCCTCCCTGAATGCGCGGACCAGGCGGAACTCCAGCGGATCCTCGACCAGGATCGCCTCGGCGGTGGCGATCGAATCCAGCTCCGCGTCGCGCGAAAGCGTCATCGCCCCGCGCCCGGTGGCAAGCCATTCGAACTGGGTGCCGGTCGCCAGGGCGACCTCGCGCAGGTGCGACACGCTGGGGCTTTTGCCCTTCGGTGACTCCCAGTGACTGACCGCGCTTCGTTGCACCCCAACCGCTTCTGCCAACTGACTTTGCGAAAGACCCGCCAGGCGTCGTGCCATGCGGACTCGCTCGGGTGCATCCATCAAACCTCTCCGTGGCGACCGCCATGCTGAACTTCTGTGACCATAGCCAAACATTCCACGGAGCGGAATGGAAAGCGACACCATTACTAACGTGTTGACCGAAAATAGGCAGAGATTGCCCGCTTTTGGTAACTGATTTGCTGAGAGTTCAGGGCAGGCATGATTTTTTCAAGGCGCAGGTTACCTGTGCTCACTGTGTTTCCATTATTTTGGAGCAGTTCAGGCTTTGCCTCGCCGCTGCTTCGCTGGTATCCCTGTGCCCGTTGGCAGGGACGTCGACAGACAGGACGTCGCCGGGGAGTTGGCGCAGGTCACGGCCTACGGATCAGGACTTCTTCACCATCCCCTGGAAGGGCACGCATGCCGCACATGCGTGCTCTTCTTTTTTATGTGCTTTCTGCAGCGCCGCGGCCCGCGCGCGCTATCGTGTCGGGGCAAAAAATGTCGCGGCCGCCCTTGAAAGCCCGCCCCCATGCCCCCACCTGCCGTGTCAGCCCACCGCATCTTGTGATGCACGGGTTCTTTGTCGCCGCCGCGCTGGCACTCGTCATGGGCGAGTGCTAACATGGCCGGCCCTTTCCTAGTCCAATCAATCACTTAAGAGGATTGACATGAGCAATATCAAGCCGCTGTTCGACCGCGTGGTCATCAAGCGTATGGAAGAAGAAAAGCTGTCCGCGGGCGGCATCGTGATCCCCGACTCGGCTGCTGAGAAGCCGATCAAGGGCGAAGTCGTCGCCGTGGGTCCCGGCAAGGTCCTGGACAACGGCACCGTACGCGCTCCGCAGGTCAAGGTTGGCGACAAGGTCCTGTTCGGCAAGTACAGCGGCACGGAAGTGAAGCTGGACGGCACCGACTACCTGGTGGTGAAGGAAGAGGACATCTTCGCGACGCTCTGAGCCCGCGCGGTGTCTGTCTGACTTCTTCATTCCCTACACATCAAGACAACTGAGGTAATACCCAATGGCTGCCAAGGACATTCGTTTCGGTGAAGACGCCCGCGCCCGCATGGTGCGCGGTGTCAACGTACTCGCCAATGCCGTCAAGGCCACCCTCGGCCCGAAGGGCCGCAACGTCGTGCTCGAGAAGAGCTACGGCGCCCCGACCATCACCAAGGATGGCGTCTCGGTCGCCAAGGAAATCGAGCTGGCCGATAAGTTCGAGAACATGGGCGCGCAGATGGTCAAGGAAGTCGCCTCGCGCACCTCCGACAATGCCGGTGACGGCACCACCACCGCGACCGTGCTGGCCCAGGCCTTCATCCGCGAAGGCATGAAGGCCGTCGCTGCCGGCATGAACCCGATGGATCTCAAGCGTGGCATCGACAAGGCCGTGACCGCTGCGGTGGCCGAGCTGAAGAACATCTCCAAGCCCACCGCCGACGACAAGGCCATCGCCCAGGTCGGCACGATCTCGGCCAACTCGGACGAGTCGATCGGCAACATCATTGCCGAGGCCATGAAGAAGGTCGGCAAGGAAGGCGTGATCACCGTCGAGGAAGGTTCGGGCCTGGACAACGAGCTGGACGTGGTGGAGGGCATGCAGTTCGACCGCGGCTACCTCTCGCCGTACTTCATCAACAACCAGCAGAGCCAGTCGGCCGACCTGGAAGACCCGTTCATCCTGCTGCACGACAAGAAGATCTCCAATGTCCGTGACCTGCTGCCCGTGCTGGAAGGCGTGGCCAAGGCCGGCAAGCCGCTGCTGATCGTGGCCGAGGAAGTCGAAGGCGAAGCACTGGCCACGTTGGTGGTCAACACCATCCGCGGCATCGTCAAGGTCGTGGCCGTCAAGGCCCCGGGCTTCGGCGACCGTCGCAAGGCGATGCTGGAAGACATGGCCGTGCTGACCGGCGGCACCGTGATCTCCGAAGAAGTGGGCCTGTCGCTGGAGAAGGCCACCATCAAGGATCTGGGCCGGGCCAAGAAGGTGCAGGTCTCCAAGGAGAACACCACCATCATCGATGGCGCCGGCGATACCGGCAGCATCGAGTCGCGGATCAAGCAGATCAAGGCGCAGATCGAGGAGACCTCTTCGGACTACGACCGCGAGAAGCTGCAGGAACGCGTGGCCAAGCTGGCCGGCGGCGTGGCGGTGATCAAGGTCGGGGCCTCCACCGAGATCGAGATGAAGGAAAAGAAGGCCCGCGTCGAAGACGCCCTGCACGCCACCCGCGCGGCAGTGGAAGAAGGCGTGGTCCCGGGCGGTGGCGTTGCGCTGATCCGCGCCAAGGCCAACCTGGGCCAGATCCGGGGCATCAACGAAGACCAGAACCACGGCATCGAGATCGCCCTGCGCGCGATGGAAGCCCCGCTGCGTGAGATCGTGACCAACGCCGGTGAAGAGCCGTCGGTGATCCTCAACCGGGTCAAGGAAGGCACGGGCAACTTCGGCTACAACGCCGCTACCGGTGAGTTTGGCGACATGGTCCAGTTCGGCATCCTGGATCCGACCAAGGTCACCCGCACTGCGCTGCAGAACGCCGCGTCGATTGCCGGCCTGATGATCACCACCGAGGCGATGGTGGCCGAGTCGCCGAAGAAGGACGAGCCGGCGATGCCGGCCGGCGGTGGCATGGGCGACATGGGCGGCATGGGCTTCTAAGCCAGCCACACACGCGCTACCCGAGTCAGGAGAACCCCGCCGCATGGCGGGGTTCTCTGTTGTGGGCCTGTGCATCGCACGGGTTGCACATGAAACATTCGCAAGCTCGCAAAAGTCGTGTTATCAATTGCCGCTCAATGAACACCGACCGCGCCCGCTATTACTTTTGGTTTCCAAAGCCCACGGCGGAGGAAGGAGCGCGTTCACCCTGAAGAAACCCTTCAGACGCATCCGGAAAGCCGCCAGCGACCCTGGCGGCTTTTTTTGTAGCTGGCCATCCCTGGCCGCCACTGTTCGGCCCTTCGCTGCGCGACGTCAAAAAATGCCTCCCTGCAATCTTTTGTTGCCAGCCTGCTTCAACTTCCACTCAAAGACACCAGAGACTCTCAAGATGGCCCCGCTGACCTCAGACCTGCGCATCCGCAAGATCGAACCGCTCACCACACCGGCCGAGCTGATCGAGGAGTTCCCCTGCGACGAGGCGGTCTCCGCCACCGTCTCCCAAGCGCGCAGCGCGCTGCACCGGATCCTGCACGGGCGCGATGACCGCCTCGCGGTGGTGATCGGCCCGTGCTCGATCCACGACCCCGAGGCCGCGATCGAATACGCCCGGCGCCTGCGCCCGCTGCGCGATGTCCTCGGCGGCGAGCTGGAAATCATCATGCGCGTGTACTTCGAAAAGCCGCGCACCACCGTGGGCTGGAAGGGCCTGATCAACGACCCGCACCTGGACGGTAGCTTCCGTATCAACGAGGGCCTGGCGCTGGCGCGCGGGCTGCTGCGCGACATCAACGCGCTGGGCCTGCCGGCCGGCTGCGAGTACCTGGACGTGATCTCGCCGCAGTACATCTCCGACCTGGTGGCCTGGGGCGCGATCGGCGCGCGTACCACCGAGAGCCAGATCCATCGCGAGATGGCCAGTGGCCTGTCGTGCCCGGTGGGCTTCAAGAACGGCACCAGCGGCGATGTCAAGATTGCAGTGGACGCAGTCGGGGCGGCTTCGCACCCGCATCATTTCCTGGCCGTCACCAAGGACGGCCAGTCGGCGATTGCCTCGACCACCGGCAACCCGGACTGCCACGTGATCCTGCGCGGCGGCAAGACGCCCAATTTCGACGCGGCCAGCGTCCAGGCCGCCAGCGAAGTGCTGGAAAAAAATGGCCTGACGCCCCGGCTGATGGTCGACGCCAGCCACGCCAACAGCAGCAAGAAGCCGGAAAACCAGCCGGCCGTGATCGAGGACATCGCCACCCAGCTGGAGGCCGGCCAGTCGCGCATCATGGGGGTGATGGTCGAAAGCCATCTGGTCGCCGGCCGGCAGGACCTGGTCCAGGGCCAGCCGCTGACCTATGGCCAGAGCATCACCGACGGTTGCCTTGGCTGGGACGCATCGGTGGCCGTGCTTGAGCGTCTGGCCGCGGCGGTACGCGCCCGTCGTCTGCGCGCGGTGTCGCAGGCGGCCTGATTCATCGACCGGGACCGGATCGCCAGGCAGGTCAGGTCCCGGTCAGGTCTCGGTCACACGCCCTGATCACCCCGATCGGGCATGCTGGTGCGGATGGAGGACGCCACTTCGCAACCGGCCCGACCCGCGCGCCTGTCGCCGCGACATCGTCGTTGGCTGCGCCGTACCGCCTGGACGTTGCTGGCCTGCTACCTGGGCTACCTGGCGCTGGGCAATGTGTACCTCAACACCGCCCTGGGGCCGTGGAGCATCAACCGCAAGCCCGAGAAGTTCACCATGCAATGGGGGCGCGGGTTGACCTGGTGGCCGGGCGAAGTGGTGCTGTGGGATGTGTCGATGCGCGGCCACGTCGGACGCACGGTGTGGTCGCTGCAGTCCAGGCGCACCAGCGGACACATTTCGGTGTTCGGGGTGCTGGGCAAGCAGCTCTATGTGCCGCGCGTGCGTGCCACCGATGTCACAGGCAGCGTTGAACGGGTTGCCGATGAGATTCCGCCACCGCCACAGCGCCCCGGCGCCTGGCTGCTGAACTTCCCTTCGATCACCAGCGACAGCGTGCGTGGGGGACGTTTCAACAGGCTGGTGCTGACCGGGCAGGGCAAGGCCAGGGTCGGCTTCAGCAAGCGCCTGCGCGGCGGACCGGCGGAACTGCTGGAATCGACCGCCCACTTCGATGCGGCGCGCCTGGCCCAGGGTGACACCGCTTTTTTGCAGGATGCGGCGCTGGACGCGCGGTTTGCGATGACGCCGGTCACCTATGCCCAGGCCAGGGGCGTGGAGAAACTGCGCTACATGCGCATCGGCGTTACCGTTGACGGTGACACGCCCGCGCTGTCGGCACGCCAGGATGATTCTGGCGAGCTGCAGCTGCACCTGCAGCCCGGCCAGGGGCATGTGCAGGGCACGCTGGCGATGGAGCGCGCGGCACTGAAGTCCGGCGGCGCGCTGTCGTGGCGGATGCCGGTGACCATCACCGATCGCGGTGGCCAGCTCCACCGCAGCACGCTGGCCGCGCAGCTCGCGGTCGACCAGGATCTGCATCTGAAGGCGGACATGCCGGCCCAGGTCGGGGGGGTGCTGGCGCTGAGCGCCGACGTGCACGCAGACGGCACCGGGATCCCGTTGAAGAACATGCGCTCGCTGTTGCCCCGCACCTCAGGCCGGGTGGCTGGGCAGTGGCAGTTCTCGTCGCTGAAATGGGTCACGGCGCTGTTCGTGCATGTGCCCTGGCTGACCCTGGACGGGTCCGGCCGGGTGGAGGGCGACATCACCCTGGACCACGGCGTGCTGCAACCGGGCAGTCGCCTGGCTGTGCCGCGGGTGCAGGCCCGGGCCGATGTCCTGGGCCAGCGCGTGACCGGCAGCGGCAGGGCCCACGCCCAGCTGGAAGCGGACAAGGCCGGGCGCGCACGTTCGCGGGTGGACGTGGCCCTGAGCCAATACAGCGTGGCCGCACTGGACGATCTCAAGCGTCCCTACATCCGCGGCAACGACCTGCGCCTGTACACCAGGACCGACCCGGACCTGGCCAAGGCCCGGATGTCGCTGCAGGCCCAGGCCGAGTTCACCGACGCCCAGGTGCCGGACCTGCGCGCCTACAACCGCTTCCTGCCCAACGATCATCTGCGCTTCGACGGCGGCGCCGGCACGTTGTCCGGGCAACTTGCGCTGGACGCGGCAGGCAACGCGGGCAATGGCCGGGTGCGCATCGCCGGCCGCGGGGCGCAGGTGCATGCTGCGAGCCTGGCCCTGCGCAGCGATGTGGACATCGACCTGAAACTGCAGCGCGCCGACCTGCAGCGCCAGCGCTTTCACATCGGTGGCAGCAAGCTGGCGCTGAGCAATGTCAGTTTTGCCCAGCCCGGCAATGCCGGCAGCGGCTGGTGGGCCCGGGCAAGCCTGCCGCGCGCGCAGCTGGACGTGACCGACCAGCGCCTGGCGGTGGACGGCCGGGTCAGCACCCGGATGAAGGACGTGGGTTTTCTGCTGGACCTGTTTTCCCAGGACAGCGACTACCCGCAGTGGATGGTCAAGCTGGTGGACGTGGGCACCGTGCAGGCCTCGGCCCGGGTGCGCTGGCAGCGCAAGGACCTGGTAGTGGAAGACATCGACGCCAGCAACGACCGCTTCGACCTGGTCGGGCGCTTCCGGTTGCGTGGCGATGACAAGGCCCAAGGTGACCTGTATGCCCGTTGGGGTGTGCTGGGCGCGGCGGTGGAATTGCGCCAGGGCGAGCATCAGTTCCACCTGCTGGGCGCCAAGCGCTGGTACCAGGCCCAGCCGCCGTATCTGGAGTGAGGCCTGTCCGGCTTGCCAGCGCGGCTTTTTGCAGTGCAGCGTGCAAAGCCGAAAAAGCAGGCGCAAGATCGCCCTGCATCCCGACGTGGGGGAGGGAGCAGGGCCCGTAACTGGCGCAAGCCGTTACGGGCTTTTTAGTGTCTGGGGGTGGGAGCCCTGGCCTGTCGCGTGACGCGGTTGCGGACAGCGCTTGCGACGACGGTGACGGTGGAATAGGCTCGCCGAGTGTGATGTTCAGCCCATATTTATCCCGTCATCCTTCATGAGATCCCCCGTCATGCAGAAGATTTCCCTGGCCATCGCCGTGGCCATGTCCCTGGCAACCGCCGCCACTGCGCACGCGACGAGTTACGTGGTGACCGCAAAGAGCAAGACCTTCGACAGCAAGTTCGAGCACAGGCTCCAGGCGGCCGGCGCCACCATCACCGCGCGCCTGCCGCAGATCGGGGTGGCCATCGTCGAGGCCGACGCCGATTTCGGCAGCCGCGCCTCCAGGCTCAGCGGGGTGCGTTCGGCAGTGCCGGATGTGGTGATCCAGTTCGATCTGGAGGGTGGCCGCGAGGAACTCGACGCCGACTACGCCAATCCTCCCTATTCCGGCGATGACGACGCCTTCTTCGACCTGCAATGGGGCCATGCGGCCATCGACGCGGCCGGCGCCTGGAATGCCGGGTACCGAGGGGCCGGCGCCACCGTGGCGGTGCTGGACTCGGGCATCTATTGCCAGCACCTGGACATCACCCCCAACCTGCTGGCGCCACTGTCAGCCTCCTTCGTCCCCGGCGAGGCCTACTGCAACACCTCCGGCAGCAGCCATGGCACCCACACCTCGGGCACCGTGCTGGCCGCCGACAACGGCATCGGCACCATTGGCGTGGCCCCGGAAGCCAAGCTGATCGCGGTCAAGGTGCTCAGCGCGGCCAGCGGCAGCGGCAGCTTCGGCGGCATCATCCAGGGCATCGTCTACGCGGCCGACGCCGGCGCCGATGTCATCAACATGAGCCTGGGCGTGGGCGGTGGGCTGCCGGTGGGCGGCAAGGAGGTGGCCGAACTGATCAACGCCACCGCCCGCGCCACCCGCTATGCCTATGCCAAGGACGTCACCGTGGTGGCCTCGGCCGGCAACGACGGCCGCGACCTGGACCACGACAGCGGCAAGGTCTGCGATACCGACGGGGTCTGCACCACCGACAACCTGCGCGCGTTCCCGGCGCAGCTGCCGGGGGTGCTCGCGGTCAGTGCGCTTGGCCCGGTGGGCTGGCTGAAGGATCCGGCCAACCCGGATTTCGACATCCTTGCCAGCTACAGCAATTATGGGCAGTCGGCGATCGACTTCGCCGCGCCGGGCGGAAATTTCGACTACCCGGGCGAGGAGAACTGCACGCTGAAGGGCATCACCCGCCCGTGCTGGGTGTTCGACATGGTGATCAGCTCAACCTCCGGTATCGCCAGCTATGGCTGGTCGGCAGGTACCAGCATGGCCGCGCCGCACGTGTCCGGCGTGGCCGCGCTGATCATCGGCAAGCACGGCGGCTCCCTGGCCCCGAGCGAGGTGGAGCGCATCCTGCGTGCCTCCGCCGACGACCTGGGCAAGCCGGGCAACGACGATGCCTACGGCGCCGGTCGGGTGAACGCGGCGCGTGCCGTGCAGTACTGAGCGTCCCACCGCTGCAACCAAGGCCGCCTGTTCACCGGCGGCCTTTTTTGTCTTCCCTGGCCAGGCACGCAGCAGGTGCCGGGCAGGCGGTAGAATGGGACCATGCCTGATTCCCGCGCCATCCAGATCCAAGTCGTGAGCTCTGCGCCGCAGCCCGGTGCCAAGCAGCTGGGCAATGACAAGATTGCTCGTTCCCCGGTCCAGTTCGCCAAGGCGCCCGTGTTGCGCAAGCCGTCCTGGATCCGGGTGCGCATTCCGTCCGGCAACGCGGTGGCCAACCTCAAGGCCAAGCTGCGCGAGAACCGCCTGGTCACGGTATGCGAGGAAGCCAGCTGCCCGAACATCCACGAATGCTTCGGCCACGGCACGGCGACCTTCATGATCCTGGGCGAGGTGTGCACGCGGCGCTGCTCGTTCTGTGACGTGGCCCATGGCCGGCCCAAGCCGCCCGAGCCTGGCGAGCCGCTGAGCCTGGCCACCACCGTGGCCGAGATGGGCCTGAAATACGTGGTGGTGACCAGCGTGGACCGCGACGACCTGCGCGACGGCGGCGCCCAGCATTTCGCCGATTGCATCAGCGCCATCCGCAGCCATTCGCCCGGCACCCGGGTGGAAATCCTGACCCCGGACTTCCGCGGCAAGGGCCGCATGGACCGCGCGCTGGAGATCCTGGCGACCAGCCCGCCAGACGTGTTCAACCACAACATCGAGACCGTGCCGGACCTGTATCCAAACGTCCGTCCGGGCGCCGACTACCAGTGGTCGCTGACCCTGCTGCAGAAGTTCAAGGCCCAGCATCCGGCCCTGCCGACCAAGTCCGGGATCATGCTCGGCCTGGGCGAGACCCTGGAGCAGGTGCAGGGCACGCTGCGCGATCTGCGTGCGCATGATGTGGACATGGTCACCATCGGCCAGTACCTGCAGCCCACCGCGCACCACCATCCGGTGCTGCGCTACTGGACCCCGGAGGAATTTGCCGAGCTGGAGCGCTACGGCCTGGCCCTGGGCTTCAGCCATGTCGCCTCCGGCCCGATGGTGCGCTCGTCCTACCATGCCGATCGTCAGGCGCTCCAGGCCGGTGTTGCCGGCTGAGCACGCTTGGCGCGCATCGATCCGTTCACGCGCCGTCTGGCCGAAGGCCCGGCGGCGTCGTTGTATCCGGGTCCCGCGTTCACATTGCGATACCGGCGCGCCGCTAGGCTGAAATGCACATGACAGCCTGCGCAACTTTCGACACTGTGATGCGGTCCATGTGCCTCGCCAACACCCCCCTCCACACGCCTTAGGCGGCCCTGCCGGCCGCGAGCCCATCCAATGAAAGCCAAGCGCTCCTACCTCCTTTTGGCCCTGGCCTTGCTGGCCCCCGTCGCGCTGCTCGCGCGGCCCGACGGCGACAAGCCGGCCACGGCTGCGGACTCGAGCGTGGTGCCGAGGGGACCGACCACCGACCAGTCCACGACCTCCAAACTGGTCTACGGACTGCTGTCTGACAGCCGGTACGCCTACCGCCCACGCAAGCTGGACGACGCGCTTTCGCAGGACGTCTACAAGCACTACCTGGATGCGCTGGATCCGAGCAAGCAGTTCTTCACCGCCCAGGACATCGAAGGCTTCATGCCCCTGTCCACGCAGCTGGACGAGGCGATCAAGAGCGGCCAGCTGACTCCGGCGTACGACATTTTCTCGGTCTACCGCAAGCGCGTCGGCGAGCGCGTGGCCCATGCCCGCAGGCTGGTGAAGGGCAACCATTTCGACTTCACCACCGATGAGCGCTGGGAATACGATCGCGAGCAGGCGCCGTGGGCCAAGGACGGCGCCGAGCTCGATGACCTGTGGCGCAAGTCGGTGATGAACGACTGGCTGCGCCTGAAGATGGCCGGCAAGAAGCCCGAGGCGATCGTCCAGACCCTGGACAAGCGCTACGCCAATCTGGAGCGCAGCGTGGAGGAGCTGGACAGCGAGGACGTCTTCCAGACTTTCCTCAACGCCTACACCTCGGCGGTGGATCCACACACCGATTACTTCACCCCCAAGACCGCCGAGCAGTTCAACCAGCAGATGTCGCTGTCGCTGGAAGGCATCGGTGCGGTCCTGCAGCGTCAGGACGACACGGTGGTGATCCGCGAGATCGTGCCCGGCGGCCCGGCCGACCTGTCCGGAAAGCTGCAGCCCGGGGCGCGCATCGTGGGCGTGGCCCAGGGCGATGGCGCCTTCACCGACGTGATCGGCTGGCGTACCGACGATGTGGTCGACCTGATCCGCGGCAAGAAAGGCACGCGGGTGCGGCTTGAATTCATTCCGCCGGAAGCCGGCGTGGATGGCCCGCCCAGCACCGTGACCATCGTGCGCGACCAGGTGAAGCTGGCCGAGCAGGCCGCCAAGAGCGAGATCATGACCTTGCCGGCCAGCGGTCGCGAACCCGAGCGCAGGATTGGCGTGATCAAGCTGCCGACGTTCTACCAGGATTTTGAAGGCCGCCGCCGCAATCCCAACGACTACACCTCGGCCACACGCGACGTGCGTCGCCTGCTGGACGGATTCAAGACCCAGAACATCGATGGCGTGGTGATGGACCTGCGCGCCAATGGCGGCGGTTCGCTGGACGAGGCGGTCGACCTGACCGGCCTGTTCATCGACCAGGGCCCGGTGGTGCAGGTGCGCGAGTCCGGCGGCCGGGTCTCGGTCAGCGGTGACACCGCCCAGGGGGTGTCCTGGGATGGCCCCCTGGCGGTGCTGATCAACCGTGGGTCGGCCTCGGCCTCGGAGATCTTCGCCGGTGCCATCCAAGACTATGGCCGTGGCTTGGTGATTGGCGAGACCAGCTTCGGCAAGGGCACCGTGCAGAACCTGGTGGACCTGGACCGCTGGCCGGCCAACGAAGGCAGGCGGCGCTTCGGTCAGCTCAAGCTGACCATCGCCCAGTTCTTCCGTGTGGCCGGTGGCAGTACCCAGCACAAGGGCGTGGTGCCGGACATCGCCTACCCCGCCAGCATCGATGCCACCGAGTATGGCGAGGCCACCTATCCCAACGCGCTGCCGTGGACCAGGATCGCCGGGGTCCCGCACACCCAGTACGGCAACTTCGCCCCGCTGCTGCCCAGGCTGGAAGCGCTGCACGAGACGCGGGCCAGGACCGACAAGGAATTCCTGTGGTGGTTGGAGGATGTGGCCTACTTCCGCGCCGAGGCGGCCAAGAAGTACGTCTCGCTCAACGAGGCCGAGCGCCGCGCTGAACGTGACCGGCAGGAGACCCTGCGCAAGCAGCGCCAGGAGGAGCGCAAGCGCCTGGGCCTGCCGCTGGACCCGCTGGCCGCCGACCTGTCCGACGACGGACTGGGTGCCAGCGAGCGCGACATCATCAAGGACGTCGCGCGCGAGAAGCTGGCCGAAAAGCGTCCCGATCCGCTGCTGCGCGAATCGGCCGCGATCCTGGGCGATGCGATCACTGTCTTGAGCCAGGACAAGACGCTCTCGGCCCAGGTGCTGCCCGAGTCGACCACGCCCAGCAGCTGGGCCGACTGATGAGGGCTCGGCCCGGATGATCCGAACGGGCGCCCTGCAGGCGTCCGTCTTTTTTTGCATGGCGCAGACCGGCCACGGACGTGGAACGGTCAGAAGCTGCAGCGCCGGTTTCCATCCGCGCGCGGCGGTGCTCGCCTAGACTGTGCGGCCTTTTGTGCAGGTGTCTGGCTCCATGGCCTCGTCCACGCCCACTCCGTCTTCGCCCAAAGCCCTGGCGGTCCTGACCGCGTTGCTGGCGGTGTACGTGGTGTGGGGCTCGACCTATCTGGGTATCCGCATCGCCCTGGATCACGGCATGCCGCCGCTGCTGGTGATCTCGGGCCTGCGCTTCGTGGTGGCCGGCGCGGTGATGTTCGCGGTGCTGCGGCTGAAGGGCGTGGCCGCGCCCACGCGCGCGCAGTGGAAGACGCTGGCGGTGATGGGGGCGTTGCTGCTGGGGTTGGGCAACGGTCTGGTGGTGCTGGCCGAAACCACGGTGTCCTCCGGCCTGGCCGCGGTGGCGGTGGCCTCGATGCCGGTGTGGATGGGCCTGTTCGGCATGCTGCGCGGGCAGCGCGCCACGCACGGGGAATGGCTTGGCATCGTGCTGGGCTTTGCCGGCGTGGTCTGGCTCAATGCCGGCGGCACCCTGACCGGCAGCCCGATGGGACTGCTGTACCTGCTGCTGTCGCCGCTGGCCTGGGCATTCGGCTCGGTGTGGTCGCGTGGCCGCGACCTGCCTTCGCCGTTCATGGCCGCCGCGGCGCAGATGCTCTGCGGCGGCGTGCTGCTGGTGGTCGCCGGCATGCTGCATGGCGAGCGCATCAACGCCTGGCCGCGGTGGGAGGGCGTGCTGGCGGTGGCCTACCTCGCGATGTTCGGTTCGGTCGTCGCGTTCACCGCCTATGTATGGCTGCTGCAGCACGTGCGCCCGGCGCTGGCCGCCAGCTATGCCTACGTCAATCCGGTCATCGCCGTGGCGCTGGGCGCCTGGCTGGCACACGAGCGCTTCACGGTCCAAGACCTGGGTGCGATGGCGCTGATCCTGGCCGGCGTGGTGGTGATCAACCTGGCGCGGTTGCGGACCAGGTGAACAGGGTGGCCTCGATGCCGGGTCGACGCGGCACGGCGGCCACGGTCGGCGTGCTCGTGGCGTGGGACCCGTTGCCGGTGTGCCGGCGGTTGCTGGCGCTGCAGATCAGCGCCCGGCACCTGGGCGTCACGAGCTTCTGAAGCGGCGCCAGGCATCATCGGCCCATGCAAGACGATCTGGCCCCCACGCTGGCGCAGGCCGAGGTCCATCGCGGTGTCATGGACGCCAGCGCGGGCGCGGTCCACGCCCACGCCGCCCTGGCGCTGGTGGTCCAGACCGAGGGCTCGACCTACGTGCGCAGCGGCGCGATGGCGCTGTTCGACGGGCCCGATGCCCAGGTCGGCTGGCTCAGCGGCGGTTGCCTGGAGCCGGAGATCGAAGTGCGGGCCCTGGCCGCCGCGCGTGCCGGCCAGCTGGACTGGATGGAGGTGGACACCCGCGACGACGAGGATCTGCTGTCTGGTTCGGCCGTGGGCTGCCGGGGGCGACTGGTCCTGGCGCTGCTGCCGCTCGCGCGGCTGCCCGGCTGGGACCAGGCGGTGCGTGCGTGGCGAAGCGGTGTGGACCTGACCCTGACCTTGCAGCGCCTGGGCCAGGGCGCGCTGGCGCTGGCCCTGGGCGATCGGCAGTGGAAGCTGCCGGCCACCGCTGCGCCTGCCGGCCTGCCGCCCACCATCACCCTGCTGTTCAAGGCGCCGCCGAAGGTGGTGCTGTTCGGCGCCGGTCCCGAGCTGGCACACCTGTTGCCGCTGCTGCGCGATGGCGGCTGGATGACCACCCTGGTGGAGCGTCGCCCGCGCTGGTCGCCTTCGCCCCAACGCCCGTTGCCGGCCGACCACTGGCAGGCCACCGCGCCGGCCACCGCGGCGATGCTGCCGGCCCTGGCCGACGCCGATGCGGCGCTGGTCATGCACCACAATTTCGAACTGGACCGTGAGGCGCTGGAAGCGCTGGCGGCCACCGACATCCCCTTCATCGGCCTGCTCGGTCCGCATCGGCGGCGTGAGGACCTGTTCCGCCTGCTGCCGCCGGCGGCCGTCGATGCTCTGGGCAAGCGGCTGCATTCGCCAGTCGGCCTGGACCTGGGCGGCCGTGGCGAACAGGCCATCGCCCTGAGCATCGCCGCGCAATTGCAGGCCTGGCGCCACGGGCGCACGGGGTGAGCGGCCACGTGGCCGTGGTCCTGGCCGCCGGCGGCAGCCGTCGACTGGGCGGACGACCCAAGCAACTGATCGAGCGCGACGGCGAAACCCTGGTGCAGCGCGCGCTGCGCCTGGCGCGCCAGACCGCGCCTGCGCGCCTGCTGCTGGTGGTCGGCGCCCACGCAGACCAGATCGCCGCCGCTGGCCGCGCCGACGACGTGCAGGTGGTGCTCAATGGCCACTGGCGCCAGGGCCTGGGTTCCAGCGTGCGCGCCGCGAGCCAGGCGCTGGCCGTGGACGCCGCCGGAGCCAGCCGCTGCCTGCTGCTGGCCTGCGACCAGCCGGCGCTGCAGCGCGCGCACCTGGAGGCGTTGCTGCACGCCGCCGACGGCGCTGCTTCCGGGTGTGCGGGCAGCGTGCACGGCACGCGCCTGGGGGTGCCGGCGGTGGTGGCGATCGCGCAGCTGCTCACGGCCCGGCCGCAGGGCGATGCGGGCCTGCGCGAGCTGCTCAACGCCCTGCCGCCCGCGCAGGTCGGGCGGGTGCAGGCGCCCGAGCTGGCATTGGACCTGGATACCCCGGCGGACCTGGCCGATGCCGCGCGCCGCGGCTGGATCGACCCGCCAATCTGAGCCGCTAACGCGCGGCGGCGACCAGCGGCGCGTGCGGCTGCGGCGTCAGCGCGCGCGCGGCCGGGCAGGTGGCACCGGCTGTGGCGGTTTCGGCGAACCACTGCTCCACGCTCGGCCCCAGCCGCTCCAGCCGCATCGGCAGGCTCAGGTGGGTTTCGCCGGGCACTTCCAGGTAGGCATCGCGCGGTGCGGCCGCGGCCAGCATGCGGCCATGCGCGACCGGGATATGGCGATCGTTGCTGCCATGGACCAGCAGCACGCACGCCGGGGTGGTGCGCAGGGCTGCAGCCACGTCGACCTGGTCCAGGTTGAGCCCCAGCTGCGCGTCGGCCGCGGCGATCACCGCGTCCAGGTTCTGGCGGCCATAGGTGGCCTGCGCGATCAGGGTCGCGGCCGCGCTCTTCCAGGTGTCCGGCGGGCTTGAGAGCATGTGCGGGACCATGTCGCGGATGGCGCGGCCGGCGTTGTCGAAGGACTCCATCGCCACCACCCCGGCGACCTGCTGGCCCAGCTCGTGCGCGGCGAAGATCGCCGTGGCCGCGCCATAGGACACGCCGAACAGGTACAGCGGCCCGGCGATCTCGCCGCGGGCGCGCAGTTCGCCCACCACCTGCGCCACGTCCTGGCCTTCGCGCGTGCCGTAGCCGGACCGGCCGCTGCCCGAACGCCCGTGGTTGCGCAGGTCCAGGCTGATGGTGCGGTAGCCGGCCTGGGCCAGCCGCAGCGCCCAGGGCATCAGCGAATCGCCGTCCATCATCCAGCCGTGCAGCAGCACGACCGTGCCGCGCGGCGCCGCGGTCGCCGTGGGCCTGGTGAAGGTCACATCGAAGGCCACCTGCTGCAGCGCCGTGCCGTCCGGGTCGCCGGTGTAGCGGTAGTCCAGCTGGTAATCGCCCGGATCCAGCGCCTGCCAGAAGATCGGCACGCCGCCCTCGCCGGGCAGCCGGCCGCTGCGCGCGGGCAGGCGCGCCATCAACGATTCCACATGCGCGCTGTCCAGCAGCGGCGAGACGCCACCAGGCGCGACCAGTCGGGTGCTCAGCGATGTGGAGGTGGGGGGAATGCAGGCGACCAGCAGCAGGCAGCACACGCAGACCAGCAGGAACAGGCGGGACATCGGCGTTGGGACGAAATGATGCGGCCGCGCAGCCTAGCGCGGGCGCGCCTGGCGGTGCTATCGCACCAGCATGACAACGCGATGACAGCGCCGATGGGCGGAAGGACCCAAGGCGCCTTTCGCCCAGCGGCGGCGCAGGCCTTACACCTCGCGCAGGGCCACGGTGATCGGCAGGCGCGCGGCGCGCAGGGCCGGGAACAGGCCGCCGACCAGGCCGATCCCCAGCGCCCACTTCAGGCCGCTCCACAGCAGTTCCGGCGAGACCCTGAACTGGAACACCACCTGGCTGAAGTTGGCGCCCAGCGTGGACACGGCGTAGTTGTTGAACACCGCCCAGGCGATCAGCCCGCCCAGCACCCCGCCCAGCAGCGCCAGCAGCATGGTTTCCAGCATCACCGCCACCACCACCGGCAGGCCGCCAAAGCCGATCGCGCGCATGGTGGCGATCTCGCGGGCGCGGGTGGCCACCGCGGCGTACATGGTGTTGAGCGCGCCGAAGACCGCGCCCACCGCCATGATCGCGCCGATCACCGTGCCCAGGATCCGGATGATGGTGGCCAGCTGGCCGGACTGCTTGGCGTAGTAGGCGCGGGTGGTTTCCACGTCCAGCTTGAGCTGCGGGTTTTCGGCCATGGCGGCCTTGAACCGGGCGAAGCCGGCCGTGCCATCGGTGCGCACGGTCAGCGACTGGAAGGCGCGCCGGTTGTAGGTGCTGGCCAGGGTCTCCACGTCGGTCCACAGCTCCGACTCATGCGCATCCCCGGAGGCGAAGGTGCCCACCACTGTCCACTGCTGCTTGCCCAGATCCAGCGTATTGCCGAGCTTGAGCCCGCGGAACTGGCCCTGCGCGCCCTTGCCGACCACCACTTCGCGCAGGCCGGGCCTGAACGGGCGGCCTTGGACGATCTTCACCGACGGATGCACCGCCCAGCCGGCGTCGCCGATGCCGCGGAACTGCACATTGGTGTCGGTGCCGTCGGCCATCGAAGGCAGGTTGACCACCTGCGACAGCTCGGCCGAGATCAGCGGCTTGCCGTCCGCGCCCCTGGCCACGCCGGGCAGGGTGCTGACCAGCGGCACCTGGTTGCGGGTGATGACCGAGTTGGTCTCGGCCTGCGAGCCGCCGCGCAGCACCAGCGCGGTGCTGTCATCGCCGGTGCCGTTGAGGGCGGCCTTGAAGCCTTCGCCCATCGCCAGCATCGCCACCAGCACGCCGACCACCCCGGCGATGCCGACGATGATCACCGACGAGGCGCCCCAGCGCTGCGGCAGGCTGGCGATGCCGATGCGCGCGGCCGCCAGCGCCAGCCGGCCGCTGCGGGTCAGCACCAGCCACAGTGCCAGCACCACCGCCACGGCCAGCACGCCTTGCCAGGGCAGGGCGATCCACGCGCCCAGCGCCGCGATCAGCAGCACGGTGCTCAACAGGTTCCAGAGTCTGGTTTTCATCAGGGCCTCCCCTTAGCGTCCGGCCAGTGCATCGACGATCTTCAGGCGCCGCGCGCGCAGCGCCGGCAGCACGCCGACCACCACGCCGATCACCACCATCAGGCCCAGCCCGATCAGCCAGGTCTGCGCCGGCACGCCGCCGCCGGGCAACATGCCGCCGCTGGCCTTGCCCAGGATCGGCATGACCGCCGAGGCCAGGCCCATGCCGATCAGGCCGCCCAGCACGATCAGCAGCACCGATTCGATCATCACCAGCATCAGCACGGTCCGGTCCTGGAAGCCCAGCGTCTTGAGCGTGGCCAGTTCCGGGATGCGCTCGCGCACCGCCTGGGCCATGGTGTTGCCGGTAAGCAGCAGCAGGGTGAAGAACACCGCGCCCATGATCGCGGTGACGATCAGGCCGATATCGGCGAACTGCTTGACGAAGGCCTGCTGGAACGCCGATTCGGTCTGCGACTTGGTTTCGTGGTCGGAGTTGGCCGACAGCGCGTCGATCGCATTGGCCACGCGCGAGGCGTTGTCCGGGTTGGCCAGCTTGACGGTGAACCAGCTGACCTGGCTCTTGATGTAGTCGTTGGACTCATCGAAGTACTTCCAGTGCATCATCAGCTGGTTTTCCTCGTTGGCCGCCGCGGCGCGGTCCCTGGAGCGAAAGATCCCGGAGACCTGCAGCGGCCAGTCATTGCTGCCGCCGCGCGGGAAGATGGTGGCCTGCAGCGGAATGGTGTCGCCGACCTTCCAGCCGAATTTCCTGGCCAGGCTCTCACCGACGATCGCGCCGGTCTGGTTGTCGGCGAAGGCCTTGCGCTGGTTCGCCGGTAATTCGTAGTTGGTGTAGACGTCGAAGAAGTTCGGCGCGACCGAGAAGTTGGGGAAGAAGTCCTTTGGATCGCGATAGATGCCGCCGAACCACATCGCATAGGTCACATCGCGCACCCCGGCCACGTTGCGGATCTGCGACTGCAGGCTGACCGGCAGCGACTGGGTGATGGACAGGCGCGAGGCCACCACCAGCCGGTTGGCCCCATCGACGCTGCCACCGGAGCTGAACGCCACGCGGACCGAATCGAGCATGCCGAACAGCAGGAATGCCGCCACCACCGACAGCAGGGTCAGCGCGGTGCGGGTCTTGCTGCGAAACAGCTGCGCCCAGACGAGCGAGAAGTATTTCATGGCGTGCTCCCTTAGTGGGCCGCTGCTTCGGTGACCAGCTCGCCCTTGTCCAGGTGCACGGTGTGGGTGGCGTATTCGGCCGCCTTGGGATCGTGGGTGACCATGATGATGGTCTTGCCGTGCTCGCGGTTGAGCTGCTGCAGCAGGCCCAGGACGTCCTCGGCCGACTGCCGGTCCAGGTCGCCGGTGGGTTCGTCGCAGATCAGGAAAGTCGGGTCGGACACGATTGCCCGGGCGATTGCCACACGCTGCTGCTGGCCGCCGGAGAGTTCGCTGGGGCGATGGTCGCGACGCTCGGCCAGGCCCACCAGGGTCAGGGCGATCTGCGCGTTGCGCTTGCGGTTGGCCGCGTTGAGGTGGGTCAGCAGCAGCGGCAGCTCCACGTTCTTCTGCGCGGTGAGCATCGGCATCAGGTTGTAGAACTGGAACACGAAGCCGACGTGGTGGCTGCGCCAGGTCGCCAGCTGGGCGCCGCTCATGCGGTCGATGCGCTCGCCCTCGATCTCGATCTGCCCGGAGCTGGGCCAATCCAGGCCGCCGATCAGGTTGAGCAGGGTGGTCTTGCCCGAGCCGGAGGGGCCCATCAGCGCGACGAAATCGCCGCGGGCGATGTCCAGGTCGATGCCGTGCAGCACTTTGACCTGCTCCGGGCCGCGCTGGTAGGTCTTGGTGATGTTGCGCAGGGTGACGAGGGTGGACATGGGCGTGGTCTCTCTGGGCTGGTTTATAGCCCTCCCCTGCGCGCAGGGGAGGGTTGGGAGGGGTGCTCGTGCCTTGCTCTTCTCATGTCCGATCGCACTGGCTCACTTGGCCTCGCTGCCGGCTTCGATCACCCGGGTGCCTTCCTTCAGTTCCGGTGTCGGATCCAGCACCACCGTCTCGCCGGCGCTCAGGCCGCTCAGCACCTGGCGGTCCTGGGCCAGGGCGATGCCGGGCTGGATGGCGCGCTGGTGCACGGTGTTGTCGTCGCTGACGGCGAAGGCCACCGGCTTGCCGTCGCGCTCGGTGATGGCCGCGTTGGGCACGCGCACGCCCTTGGGCTGCTGCGCCTGGGTGGGTGGTTCCTTCTCCAGGAAGCTCACCCGCACGCCCATGTCCGGGACGATGCGCGGGTCCTTGAGCTTGAGCGCGATGCGCACCTTGACCGTGGCCTTGCCGCGGTCGGCGGCGGGGATGATGGCAATCACCTCGGCCGGGATCTTCCAGTCCGGGTAGGCGTTGAGGGTGGCCTGCACCGGCATCTTCGGCTGCACCCGGCCGATGTAGGCCTCGCCGACATCCACTTCCACTTCCAGCGAATCCATGTCGACGATGGTGCCAATGCCGGTGCGGGTGAAGCCGCCGCCGGCCGACAGCGGCGAGACGATCTCGCCGGGCTGGGCGGACTTGGCGGTGACGATCCCGGCGAACGGCGCGCGCACCACGGTGTAGTCCCTGCTGATGCCGGAGATCCTCAGCTGGTCGCGGGCGACCTGCACGTTGCGGCGCGCGGTTTCCAGCTGCGCGCGCAGCGCGTCGCGGTCGGCCACCTGCTGGTCGTACTGCGAGCGCGAGACCAACTGCTGGGCCACCAGCGTGTCCAGGCGCCCGGCCTCGGCTTCGGCCCGGGTCAGCTGGGCCTGCACGTTGTTGACCTGGCTCTGCGCCGAGGCCAGCTGCGACTGCGACAGGCTGCGCTCGGCATCGGCACTGATCGGATCCAGCCGCGCCAGCACCTGGCCCTGCTCGACCCGCTGGCCTTCCTCGATCATCACTTCCTCCACCCGGCCGGTGATCTGCGCCGACACCGTGGCGATGCGCCGGGCGACCACGTAGCCGGTTGCATCCAGCACCGAGGCGCTGGCGCCGGCACTGTCCATCGACACCACCGGCGCGGTGCGCACTTCCACTGGCCTGGCCCGGCCCAGGAGCAACCAGGCGCCGCCGGCCAGCGCCAGCAGCACGATCACGGCCAGCACGATCCACAGCCAGCGCCGCTGCGGCGCCGGCGGCGGGGCCTTGCGGTCGATACGCAGTTCCTTGAGCAGTTCGGCAGAGGCGTTCATGGATCCATCAGTGGCGTCGTCGGGCCGCAAGTGTGACCAACCCGGTGCTTGGCACCAAGCCGGCGGAAGTCCCCAGCAAAGTCGGGCCGCGCCTTCGGTGGGCCGCAGCATGGGCTGGCAGGGCGCGCGCAGCCAGTGACAGCTGTCACCTGCATGGCCTGATGACGGCCACTGCCGCAGTGCCTTTCCCACGTGCAGGCTGAGCGCACTCGCCGGTGATGGCAGAGACCTCCCCATGCAATCGACCTTTTCCCCGGCCGTGCCTGCGCGGACCTGCATGCGCCTGGCGCGCCGGGGTGCTGGCCCATCGCCTGATCCGAGGTGGCAAGATCATGGCGTGAACAAGGATCTGCCGACATGAGGTTGTCCCTGCCCGCATGGTTGCGCCCTGCGCCCGGTTCGGAGGCCGCCGAGCGCCTGCGACAGGGCAAGTCGCCCTGGACCGAGGCGGTGCACCTGGTGTGGTCGGTGTGGGTGTTCGTGGTGCCGGTGTTCACTCCGCAGGGCTACGACCGCACCTGGCTGCTGTGGACGCTGGCGTCCTATCCGCTGTTCGTGCTGCTGTACGCGCGGACCATGCTGGCGCCACGGCACCTGGCAAACCGCTACGCGCTGGGCATGATCGTGTTGGCCACCGCGCTGCTGCCGGTGTTTCCGTCCGGCATCAGCTACTTCGCGTTCGGCTGCCTGACCCTACGTACCGAAGGTCGCCACGCACTGCGGCGCTACCTGCTGTGGCTGCTGGCCTTGAACGCGGCGTTCCTGGGTTTCTCGCTGGCCCTGGGCTATCCGTGGCAGATGCTGGTCTGGCTGCCGGTCTCGACCCTGGGCACCGGCCTGGCCATCGCGGTGCAGCGGTTGAACCGGCACAAGGACGCCGCCCTGCGCCTGAGCCACGACGAAGTCCGGCGCCTGGCGGCGGTAGCCGAACGCGAACGCATCGGCCGCGACCTGCACGACCTGCTCGGCCATACGCTGTCGCTGGTGGCGTTGAAATCCGATCTGGCCCGGCGGCTGGTCGAGCGCGATCCGGCCGCCGCGCATCGCGAAATGGACGAGGTCAGCCGCGTCGCGCGCCAGGCGCTGGCGCAGGTGCGGCGCGCGGTCAGCGGGATCCGTTCGGCGCAGCTGGCCGCCGAGCTGGCAGCGGGCAAGCTGCTGCTGGAAACCGACGGTATCGCGCTGCATTACCGGGTCGATGACGTGCCGCTGCCGCCGGCGGTGGAAACCGCCTTCGCCCTGATCCTGCGCGAGGCCATCACCAACGTGCAGCGGCACGCGCGGGCCCGCCAGGTGCACGTGCAGGTCAGCGCCGACGCCGAGGCGCTGCAGCTGCGCATCGACGACGATGGGCGCGGCGGTGATCTGGTGCCTGGCAATGGCCTGGAGGGCATGCGCGCACGGCTGCAGGCGGTGGACGGCGTGCTGCAGCTGGACTCGGCGCGTGGTCGCGGCACCAGCGTGATCGCAAGCGCGCCGTGGCCGGCCTGCCTCGACCAGGCCGATGCACTTGCAGCGCTCGCGGCGCCGGCCGCACTGGAATGATCGCCATGACCACTGCACTGGGCTGCCCGTGATCCGGGTCCTGCTGGCCGAAGACCAGGCCATGGTCCGCGGCGCGCTGGCCGCGCTGCTGGGCCTGGAGGAGGACATCGACGTGCTCGGCGCGGCGGCCGATGGCGAAGCGGCCTGGCGCGAGCTGCAGTGGCTGCGGCCGGACGTGCTGGTCACCGACATCGAGATGCCCGGCCTGTCCGGGCTGGAACTGGCCCAGCGCGTGCAGCGCCAGCAACTGCCCACCCGGGTGGTGATCGTGACCACCTTCGCCCGGCCCGGGTTCCTGCGCCGGGCGCTGGAGGCCGGCGTGGCCGGCTACCTGCTCAAGGACGCGCCGCCCGAACACCTGGCCCAGGCGCTGCGCAGCGTGTACCGCGGCGGCCGCGCGATCGCCCCGGAACTGGCCCTGGAGGCCTGGTCCGAACCGGATCCACTCAACGAACGCGAGCGCCAGGTCCTGCGCCTGGCCGGCGATGGCGCCACCGCGGCGGACATCGCCAGGCAGCTGCACCTGTCGCACGGGACGGTCCGCAACTACCTGTCCGAGGCGATCAGAAAGCTGGGCGTGGGCAACCGGATCGAGGCCCACCGCCTGGCCAGGCAGAAGGGCTGGCTGTAGCCGCGCGGCGGAACCCCCAGGGTCGGGCCCTGCGTTGCTGCGGCGTGCCTGGTCCGGCAAGACGCTACCATGGCACACAGATTGCATTGATGTTACCCATGCTCACCACACGACGCATCGCCAACCAGATCGGCCCGCTGCTTGCGGCGCTGATCTTCGTCGCCATTGGCGTCGGCGTCCTGCAGGGCACCGACCGCTTCGCCACCGATGCGCGCTGGGTGTCGCACACCAACGAGGTGATTGCCAGGATCGACGAGATCGAGGCGCGCCTGCGCGATGCCGAATCGGCCCAGCGCGGCTACCTGCTGACCGGGCAGGTCGATTACCTGGCCTCCTATCATTCCGGCAAGACCCAGCTGCCGGAGCTGTTTGCCCAACTGGACAACCTGGTCCGGGACAACCCCGGCCAGAAGCAGCGCATCGTGCAGCTGCGAACGCTGATCGACCATCGCCTGCGCCAGACTGACAACACGGTCCGTATCTACCAGGTGCAAGGCCTGGCCGCCGCGCAGGCGGCGATCGGCACCGATGCGCGCATCACCTCCGATGCCATTCGTCGCCAGGCGCGGCTGATGGGCGATGCCGAGCGGGCGCTGCTGGTCCAGCGCGCCGCCTCCAGCGACCGCAGCGCGATCCTGCTCAAGGCGCTGGCGGTGGCCGGCATCCCGTTCGGCATCGCCGTGATCGCCATGGTCTACGTGCTGATGCTGCGCGAGATCCGCGGGCGCAGCGCCGCCGAGCGCCAGACCCTGGCCGCCAACGCGCGCCTGCAAGCCTCGGTGGCCGAGCTGGAGCACACCGGCGCGGACCTGCGCGAGCTGAGCCATTTCGCCAGCATGCTGCAGAGCTGCGTGCAGGCCGAGGAAGCGCTGACCCTGACCACCCAGCTGATGCAGCGCCTGCTGCCCGGCACCGGCGGCAGCGTGTACCGGATCCGCGCCTCGAACGACTACGCCGAGGCCATGGCGCACTGGGGCGTGGCGGCGGTGCGCAGCGCGCAGCTGCTGCCGCCGGACCAGTGCTGGGCGCTGCGCCGTGGCAAGCCGCAACTGGTGCACGGGCCGGGCGAGGCGGTGCGTTGCCGTCATCTCGAAAGCGACAGCGGGGCCACCGCGTGCATTCCGCTCAACGCGCAGGGTCACCAGCTGGGTTTTTTGTATGTGTCGGCGCCCGATGACGGGTTCCTGGCGCGCGTGCAGCTGATCGAGACCGCCGCCGAGCAGCTGGCCATGGCCCTGTCCAACCTGCAGCTGCAGGAGCGCCTGCGCATCCAGTCCATCCGCGAGCCGCTGACCGGGCTGTTCAACCGCCGCTATCTGGAAGAGTCGCTGGCGCGCGAACTGTCGCGCTGCGAACGCCGCGGCCTGCCGCTGGCGCTGATGATGCTGGATCTGGACCACTTCAAGCGCTTCAACGACACCCACGGCCATCCCGGCGGCGATGCGTTGCTGGCCGGCCTGGGCAAGCTGCTGCAGGGCCTGTCGCGCCCGGAAGACATCGCCTGCCGCTATGGCGGTGAGGAGTTCACCCTGATCCTGCCCGAAGCCACCGCCGAACTGGCCCTGCAACGGGCCGAACAGATCCGCGCCGCGGTCCAGGCCATGCGCGTCCAGCATCTTGGCAAGGACCTGCCGCCGGTCACCGTGTCGATCGGCGTGGCGGTGGCCCCGCATGACGGGACCGATCCGGAATCGCTGGTGGGCCACGCCGACCGCGCCCTGTACCGGGCCAAGGCGCGCGGCCGCAACCGGGTCGAAAGCGGCCACGCCGTGCACGCGCTGCCGGGCGCGCAGCGGCATGGCCGCGGCGCCGATCAGCCGGGATAGCGGCTGCGCAGCATCTGAAAGGCCGCGCGCAGCGCCATCGCCTCGCCACCGGCCGGACGGCCCGGGCGATCGCTGTCGTTCCAGGCGTACACGTCCAGGTGCGCCCACCGCGTGCCGGCCGGCACGAAGCGCTCTAGGTACAGCGCGGCGGTGATCGCCCCGGCCATGCGCGAGCCGGAGTTGGCCAGGTCGGCCACCGTGCTGGTCAGGTAGCGCAGGTACGGGCGCCAGAGCGGCAGCCGCCACAGCGGGTCGCGGGTGCGTTCGCCGGCCTCCAGCCAGGCATTGGCCAGCGCGTCGTCATTGGCAAACAGCACCGGCACCTCCGGCCCCAGCGCGATGCGCGCCGCGCCGGTGAGCGTGGCGAAATCCAGCAGCACCTCGGGTGCATCCTCGCCGGCGTAGGCCAGCGCATCGCCCAGGACCACCCGGCCTTCGGCGTCGGTGTTGTCGATCTCCACGCTCACCCCGCTGCGGGTGGCGATCACCTCGCCCGGGCGGAACGCATCCGGGCCGATCGCGTTTTCCACCGCCGGCACCAGCAGGGTCAGGCGCACCGGCAGCCTCTGGCGCATGACCAGCTCGGCCAGCGCGATCGCATGCGCCGCCCCGCCCATGTCCTTTTTCATGTTGCGCATGCCGTCGGCCGGCTTGAGGTCCAGCCCGCCGCTGTCGAAGCACACGCCCTTGCCCACCAGCGACACCTTCGGCGCATCCTGCGCGCCCCAGCGCAGCGCAATCAGGCGCGGCGCCCGGTGCGAAGCGCGGCCCACGGCGTGGATGGCGGGGAAGTTGTGTTCAAGCAGCGCATCGCCTGCAAACACCTCGACCTGCGCGCCGTGGTCGTCGCCGATCTGCCGGACCACCGCTTCCAGCTCGGCCGGGCCCAGGTGTTCGGCCGGCGTGTTGACCAGGTCGCGCACGCGCAGGCAGGCGTCCAGCAGTGCCGAAGCCTGGGCATCTGCCGCCTCCAGCAGCAGCCGGGCCGGCGCACGCGAGGGCGTCTTGTAGCGGTCGAAGCGGTATGCGCCCAGGCCCCAGCCCAGCTGCAGTGCGGCGCGCGCCTCGGCCGACAACCCGCCTTCGGCGCGCCAGCTGGTGCCGGCGGGCAGGCCGGTCGGCGCGTGGCCGTAGCTGAGCGGATCGGCCGCATCGCCGATGCCGATCAGCGCCCCGGCGATCCCCTCATCGCCGGGCAGCAGCACCAGCGAACCGGGCGTGGCCGCAAAGCCCTGCGCCTGCAGCCACGCACGCACCGGCGCCGGCTGCTGCGCGCTCCAGTCGGCGAACTGTTCGCGCTGCAGCACGTGCAAGGGCCGGGTGCTGGCATCGGCGGTGTCGAGAAAGGCGGGCAGGTTCATGCGGCAGCGGTGTCCTTGGTGTCCAGGTGCGTGTCCAGCCAGTCGGCCAGGGCCGTGAGGTCGGCAAATTCCAGGTCCGGCCGGGTCTGGTCCAGCGGCCAGGTCAGGCCCTGGCGATTGAGCCAGCAGGCGCGCAGGCCCGCGCCCATCGCACCGGCCGCATCCATCAGCGGATGGTCGCCCACGTGCAGCACCTGCGCCGGTGGCAGTGCCAGGCGCGCGCAGGCGGCGTGGAAGATGCTGGCCTGCGGCTTGGCCGCGCCGTGTTCGCGCGCACCGAGCTGGAACACGAAGTGCGCATCCAGCCCGCAGCGCGCCAGATCGGCATTGCCGTTGGTCAGCGCTGCCACCGGCACGCGCGCGGCGATCCGGGTCAGCGCGTCGAGCGCGTCGGGATAGCATTCGACCTTGTTGCGTTCGGCATGGAAGATCTCCAGCGCCGGATCGAGCAGCGCCAGGTCTGCGCCGCTCTCACGCAGGGCGTGTTCCAGGGTCAGCCTGCGCAACGCGGAGAGGTCATGGACCAGGTGCGGGTTGGCGGCGAAGGCCTGCTCGCGCAGGGTGCGCATGACGGCGATCGGAAACCGCGCCGCGGTGGCCGGGCTGTGCTGTTCCAGCCAGGCATGGATCTTCTGTTCGATCCGGGCGCCGATCGGCGCGAACGGCCACAGGGTGTCATCCAGGTCCAGGGTGACGGCGCGGATGTCGAAATTCATCCGGGTATTTTAGCGCGCCTGCCCGAACCGGGCTTCCGCCGTTGCCGTTGCCGTTGCCGTTGCCGTTGCTGTTGGCTTGGCTGTTGGTGTTGCCTTGGCTGTGGCTGTGGCTGTGGCTCTGGCTCTGGCTCTGGCTGTGGCTGTGGCTGTGGCTCTGGCTCTGGCTCTGGCTCTGGCTTTGCTTTCGCTTTCCTGTCTGAGCCGTAAAGCGAGCCGAGCATCGCAGGAAGTCCGGGCCGAAGAGGCGCCCTTGTCTGAGCGTAGCGAGTTTGGGCGCCGTGCCCGGACTTCCGAGAAGCGCAGGGGACCGCCGCGCAGCGGCGGATCGCGTCCGGCGAGTAGCGGTTTTGCTTCCTTTTGCCAAGACAAAAGGAAGTCGCGCTGCAAGCGCGAAAGCCTTGCTTTTGATTCAAGATTTTCTTGGCTGGACCAATGGATCACAGGCAGGATCAAGAGCTTTCACGTCGCTTCGCGACGCGAGCTACTTTTGTCGCGGCAAAAGTAGCCAAAACCGCTTCTCGCCGGACGCACGCCGATGCTGCGCATCGGTCCCCTGCGCTCCTCGCCTGCTCGGGCACGGCGCGGGAACTCGCTGCGCTCAGACACCCGCGCCTCTTCGGCCCGATCAGGCTCCGGTGCTCGGCGTGCTTTACGGCTCGGTCAGAGGGGCAAAGGCAAAAAGCCACTGCAACCGCAACAGCGCAAGCAACCGCAATTGCAACAGCGTAAGCGACAGCGACAGCACAAGCACAAGCACAGCAACAGCAACAGCACAAGCGAAGCGAGTGCACAGCGATGGATCACTCCATCAACCGCGCCCAGCCCTCCATCCCCTGCACCTGCGCCAGGATCAGCTTGATGCACACCAGCATCGGCACTGCCAGCAGCAACCCGATGATCCCCCACAGCGAGCCGAACACCATCAGCGCCAGGATCAGGATCAGTGGCGAGAGCCGCATCTGCCGGCCCAGGATGATCGGGGTCACCACCTGGCCTTCGAGGGTGTGCAGGCCCAGGTAGAGCGCCGCCGGCAGCAGTGGCTTGAATCCGTCGTCGAAAGCGGTCAGGCCGACCACCAGCATCATCACCATGCCGATCAGCGGGCCCACGTACGGGGCGAAGTTCAGCAGCGCCACCACCGTGCCCCACAGCAGCGCGTCGGCCAGCGGGAAGGCCAGCAGGAACAGCGCCCCGGCGAACAGCAGCCCCACCAGCACGTTGATGCTGCTGATGGTCAGCACGTAGCGCGAAACCGAGCGCTCGATTGATTGCAGGATGCCGACGGTGAGCTTCTGCTGCTGCCGGCGCGGCAGCAGGGCGATGGCGTGCCGCTGCAGCGTGGCCCCATAGACCATGAAGAAGAACGTCAGCAGCACCACCGCCAGCACCGAGGCGACCATGCGCGGGGTGGTGGTCAGCGCGCGGAACGGATCGTCGGCCGTGCGCATGGCCTGCGGCCGGCGCCCGGTATCGCCGGCGGCGGCGCGGGCGAAGTTCTCCGCGGCCTCGTTGGCGTCATGGACCGGCTTGGTCAGCGCACGCAGCTTGGGCGCCAGCTGGCGCAGCTCGCGCGGCGCGGCCTTGGCCCAGGCCGCGGCCGGTGGCACCAGCTGGTAGGTCAGCGTGGCAGCGGCCGCCAATCCAAGGACCAGGACCAGCGCCGCGCCCAGGAAGCGCGGCAGGTGGAATTTCTGCAGGCCACGGATCAGCGGATTGCCCACCAGCGCCAGGAAACCGGCCAGCAGCACCGGCAGGATCACCGCCTGCGCCGCCCACAGGGTGTAGCCGCAGGCCAGCAAGGCCAGGATCACCAGCGACAACGGTCCGCGCGGACGCGGCGCGATCGGCGCGACCGCAGCGGCGTCCGGTGCGGCGGACAGGTCAGGAACCGGCTGGCTCATGGAAACAGCGTCTCAGCGTTCGGAAACGTCGGTTGCTGCCTCGGCCGGGCGTGGCGGATGCGCCGCCCAGGGTTCGGTTTCGCCGCGCGCTTCCGAAGCGCGCGGATAGGATGACCCGTGTGGGCCGTGGCCGCCATCGCCGGCGGTGGCCATCCCGGCCGCCCGCGCGGTGGCGGCATGGCGCGCGGCCTGTGCGGCGTCGTGATCTTCGGTCGTGCCGGCAGCCTCGCGCGCCGCAGCCGCGGCTTGGTGGGTGGCCCCGGCAGCGGCCTGGGCGCTGTCAGCGGCCTGGTCGGCTTTATCCGCGGCCTGATCGGCCTGCCATGCGGCCACGGCCGCCTGCAGCGAGGTGAACATGCCCGACACCGTGCTGACCACACGCAGCCACTTGGTCGCGCCGATGGCATGGGTCGGCCGGGTCCGACCGACCACCAAGCCCAGTCCCAAGCCGATGGCGACGATGCGCCACGGGGTCCAGCCCTGCTTCCAGTGGCGGACCAGTGCGCCGGCGTGTTCGACGGTCTGCTGGCGACGGCCTTCGACCAGCATTTCGGCCCGACCCACCCGATGCTGGAGTTGCTGGAACTTCATCGGTCCGCACCCTCGGCCAATGGCGCCGGCGTCGGTGCCGTTGGCATGTCCGGTTCGGCGGCCTCTTCCTCTTCGCCAAACCCCATCGCCTTGAGCTGGCGGCGAGTGGCTTCCATCCGGGTGAACTCGAAATAGTGCAGCGTGCGCCATACGCCGAGCGCAGTGATGGCCAGGCTCAGGCCGGCAGCGACGGACAGCGAGGACAGCCAGGACAGGCCGACCACCCGTTGCAGCAGCGCGATCAGCGCGCCCATCAGCAGTAGCCAACTGGAAACCCCAAACACGGCCGCCACCGACAGCCACACCATCGCCCGAGCCAGGGCCCCGCGGGCCAGCGCGAAGTCGGCCACCATGAGCATGCGCAGGGCACGCGCAGTGGCAACGGCCGAAGCAAACCCGTCCTTGCCGCTCTTGCCAACCCGGCGCAGGCTTTCTTCCAGCGATGGCGGCGGCTCCGGCGTGGGCCGGTCGGTGTTGGCGTCGTCGCGCACGCGTTGCCCCGCGCAGACTGCGGCTTATTCGCCGCTGCTGCGGCCCAGCTTGGCGATCACCCAGCCGGCTGCCAGGGCGATGCCGAAGGAGGCCAGCGGGCGCTCGCGGATCAGCTCGGCGGCGCTGTCGATCAGGTCGCGGCCCTTGTCCATCAGCGCATCCATCTGCTCACGGGCGGCCTCGCTACCGAGCTCGGCGGCACTCCTGCCGGCCTGGACGCTCTCGGACAGCTCCGATTTGACCTGGGCCCTGCCGGCCTTGAGCTCTTCGCCGGCCACGCCTGCGGCGCCGCGTACGGCCTCGGTGGCGGCGGTCGCAGCCGATTTCAGGTGGTCACCCGCCTCACCCAGGGTGCTCTTCAGGTTGTCTGCAGCAGTTGGCATGGTCATGGGGTATCTCCTGGGAAATGGATCGATTGGACTGGGCGACCTTATCCCAGGTGGGCATGAACGCCCTGTTAGTTTGCGCGGGCCGATCAGGGCCGAGTCACCTCAGCGCATCAGCAACCGGATCTCGCCGACGCCCTCTCGCCAGATGACCAGCACCAGCTGCGCCGGGCGCTTGCCGAAACTGGAGCGGAAGCCGGCCAGATCGGAGAAGTTGCCGTTGCTGCCGGCAAACACGATGTCGCCCGGGCGCAGCCCGGCGGCCCAGGCGCGGCTGCCGTACCTGACCTCGCCGACCTGCACGCCGCCGGCGGCGCCGTTGGCACGCAGGGTCTGGCGGGTGGCCTCGTCCAGCTCCTCGAAGGTCGCCCCGTCCAGGCGCGGGTCCAGCCCGCCGCCATCCACCTGGCGCAACTGTTCCTTCAGGGTGGCGGTGAGCTTGAGCGGCTTGCCGGCCCGACGCACATCCAGCGTCACCTTGCTGCCCACGCCCTGCAGGCCTTCGAAGTTGTGCAGCGCCGCGCCGCCGTCGATGCGCTGGCCGTTGGCCTGCAGGATCACATCGCCCGGTTGCAGGCCGGCGGCCGCGCCGGCCGAGCCCGGGTACACGCCGGTGACCAGCGCCCCGCGCGGGGCGTCCAGGCCCAGGCCCTCGGCCAGGCGCTCGGTCACGTCCTGGGTGGCCACCCCCAGGGTGCCGCGCCTGACAACACCCTTGTTGGTGTACAGCTGCTCGGCGATGTTGCGCGCCAGGTCGATCGGGATGGCGAAGCCCAGGCCAATGTTGCCCGCCATCGAGCCGGACGGATTGAAACTGGCCGTGTTGATGCCCACCAGCTGGCCCTGCAGGTTGACCAGCGCGCCGCCGGAATTGCCCGGGTTGATCGAGGCATCGGTCTGGATGAAGTTCTGGAAGCTGGCGACCGGGATGCCGGTACGGCCCACCGCCGAGACGATGCCCGAGGTCACGGTCTGCCCCAGCCCGTACGGGTTGCCCACGGCCACCACGAAATCGCCGACCTGCAGCTGCTTGCTGTCGCCCAGCGGGATCTGGGTCAGGTCCTTGGCCGGGATCCGGATCAGGGCCACGTCGGTGTCCGGGTCCGAACCCAGGAATTCGGCTTCGAGCGTGCGCCCGTCGGCCAGGCTGACCGACACCCCGTCGGCGTTCTCGACCACGTGGTGGTTGGTCAGCACCAGGCCGCGCTGGGCGTCGATGATCACCCCCGACCCGAGCGCGCGTTCGACCCGCTCCTGGGGGATGTCCGGGATCCCGAAGAGGCGCCGGAACATCGGGTCGTTGGCAAACGGCCCCAGCGGACTGGCCACGCGCACGGTCCGGCGGCTGTAGACGCTGACCACCGCCGGGGTGACGCGCTTGAGCATTGGCGCCAGCGACGGCACCGGTTGACCGGCCGCAGCCGGCACCGCCGCGCCCGCGGTCGCCGACAGGACTGCGCTGGTGGGCGGCACGTCTTCGCGTGCCTGGGCCGGCTGGTCCAGCCCCTGGAACAGGCCAAGGGCGACAAATCCGCCAAAGGCGGCGGCAGCGGTCAGGGCAAGCAGGGTCGGCAAGGGGCGCATGGCGGGCATCGGGCGATGGGCAAGATCAAGAGAGTAAGTGACCGGCAACCGGTGCGGCACCGCGCCAAACACGCGCGACCGTCGGCGGAACAAAGCTGAACGAGTGTGCTCAAACGTGCCTAAACCCGTGGTGAAACCGGCACCTAGAGCCCCATCTGCGCTCCATCCGCGGGGTCCGGCCGGGTTCCACGCAGAACCGGAAATCCGCTGTTGACAGCGCCCGGGGCCAAGGCTAACTTCGTCCACCTGGCCCCAAGATCTAGCGACGGGGCTGCGTGACGGCCCCAAGCCATAGGGTTTGGCTTGGGAACACAGGCGCCCCAGGGGAACCGGCGCATGCAGCAGGTCGTGATTGCCGGGCCGGTCCCGGGCACACAATCGGCATCACCTTCGCAGCCCCTCACATCCGGCCCGGCGCGCGGCGACCACGCACGCGCCGCCGGCCCGGCAAAACCCACTTTCGCTCCCGTGCCCTTGCGGCGCGGCGGCATCATTTTCACTAGGGAGAGCTTCAACCCATGAGCACGGTGCGCCTTGAGGCGGTCAAGAAAGAAGAACCGGCACGTGTCATTCCGATGCAGCCGGCGTCCCAGGACATCTGGGACAAGAAGTACCGCCTGAAGAGCAAGGCGGGCGTGGCCATCGACGCCGACATCGACGGCACCTACCAGCGCGTGGCCCGGGCCTTGGCCGATGCCGAGCCCACGGCCGAAAAGCGCAGCTACTGGTACGAGCGCTTCCTGTGGGCGCTGCGCCGCGGCGCGATCCCGGCCGGCCGCATCACCTCCAACGCCGGTGCGCTGGAACACAAGCCGGCCACCAGCACGATCAACTGCACCGTCTCGGGCACCATCACCGACTCGATGGACGGCATCCTGGAAAAGGTCCACGAAGCCGGCCTGACCCTCAAGGCCGGCTGCGGCATCGGCTATGAATTCAGCACCCTGCGGCCCAAGGGCGCCTTCGTCGCCGGTGCCGGCGCATACACCTCCGGCCCGATGTCCTTCATGGATATCTTCGACAAGATGTGCTTCACCGTGTCCTCGGCCGGTGGCCGCCGCGGCGCGCAGATGGGCACCTTCGATGTGTCGCACCCGGACGTGAAGGACTTCATCCGCGCCAAGCGCGAGGACGGCCGCCTGCGCCAGTTCAACCTGTCGCTGCTGATCACCGACGGTTTCATGCAAGCGGTCGACAGCGATGCCGAGTGGCCGCTGGTATTCCCGCTGAGCAGGAAGGAGGAAGCCGAGTTCGACCTGACCGACCCGGCCAAGGTCGTCTGGCGCGAATGGCCCAATGCCGACCAGTACATCAGCCGCGACGACGGCCTGGTCGCCTGCAAGGTGTACGGGCAGATCCGCGCCCGCCACCTGTGGGACATGATCATGGTCTCCACCTACGACTTCGCCGAGCCGGGCTTCATCCTGATCGACCGGGTCAACGAGATGAACAACAACTGGTGGTGCGAGAACATCCGTGCGACGAATCCTTGCGGCGAGCAGCCCTTGCCGCCGTACGGCGCCTGCCTGCTGGGCTCGGTCAACCTGACCACCTTCGTGCGCGATCCGTTCACCGACCAGGCGCGTTTTGACTGGGAGGAATACAAGGAAGTGGTGCGCGTGTTCACCCGCATGCTCGACAACGTGGTCGAGATCAACGGCCTGCCGCTGGAACAGCAGCGCAACGAGATCCTGCGCAAGCGTCGCCACGGCATGGGCTTCCTCGGCCTGGGCTCGGCCATGACCATGCTGCGCATGAAGTACGGCAGCGCGCCGTCGTGCGCATTCACCGAAGCGGTCGCCCGCGACATGGCCGTGGCCGGCTGGGAAACCGGCCTGGCCCTGGCCCGGGAAAAGGGCGCCGCCCCGATCATGGAAGAGCGCTTCGAGGTGACCGCGGCCATGCTGCGCCAGCGCCCGGAGATGGAAAAGGACGGCTGGCGCATCGGTCAGCAGATCGAAGGCAAGGTGCTGCACGCCAGGTACAGCCGCTACATGCAGCGCATCGCCACCGTGGCTCCGGACCTGGTCGAGGAACTGGCCGAGGTCGGTGCGCGCTTCACCCACCACAGCTCCATCGCCCCGACCGGCACCATCTCGCTGAGCCTGGCCAACAACGCCTCCAACGGCATCGAGCCCAGCTTTGCCCACCACTACAGCCGCAACGTGATCCGCGAAGGCAAGAAGTCCAAGGAAAAGGTCGACGTGTTCTCCTTCGAGCTGCTGGCCTACCGTGAGCTGGTCAACGCCCGCGCCATGCCGTTTGCCGAGGACCCCGACGCCGCACTGCCCGAATACTTCATCGCCGCCGACGACATCCATCCCAAGGAACACGTGGATGTCCAGGCCGCCGCGCAGAAATGGGTCGACAGCTCCATCTCCAAGACCGCCAATGTCCCCACCGACTACCCGTACGAGCAGTTCAAGGACATCTACCGCTACGCCCACCAGCAGGGTCTGAAGGGCTGCACCACCTTCCGCTTCAACCCGGCCGCCTTCCAGGGCGTGCTGGTCAAGGAAGCCGACCTTGAGAACACCACCTATCGCTTCGAGCTGGAGGACGGCTCCTTCGTCGAAGCCAGGGGCAACGAGCAGATCGAATACGACGGCGAGATGCACACCGCCGCCAACCTGTTCGATGCCTTGAAGGAAGGGTATTACGGCAAGTTCTGACAACCCGCGCCGCCGGCCCCTTTCAGTTTCTTCGCATCATCCAAAGCATTCAGGACACCAGGCCATGGCCATCAAGATCGACCAGAAAATCAAGGGCTACGCAGTGCTAAGCCCAGAAGACAAGGCGCGGGATGCCGCGCCCCAGGTGCCTGCCGAGTCGGTCAGCCGCACCGCCGCCGAGGCCGAGCTGCCGAAGGCCGAAGTCATCCAGATGCACGAGCGCATCGAGCGCCCGGACGTGCTGATCGGCAGCACCTACAAGATCAAGTCGCCCATGGTGGAGCACGCCTTCTACGTGACCATCAACGACATCGTGCTCAACGCCGGCACCGAGCACGAGCACCGCCGCCCGTTCGAGATCTTCATCAACTCCAAGTCCATGGAGCACTTCCAGTGGATCGTGGCCCTGACCCGCATCATGTCGGCCGTGTTCCGCAAGGGCGGTGATGTGACCTTCGTGGTCGATGAGATGAAGGCCGTGTTCGACCCGCGCGGCGGCTACTTCAAGGCCGGCGGCGTGTACATGCCCTCGCTGGTGGCCGAGCTGGGCGCCATCGTCGAGGAACACATGAAGTCCATCGGCCTGCTGCACGACCCGGAAATGAGCGACCACACCCGCGCCATGCTGGCCGAAAAGCGCAAGCAGTACGAAGACCGCTCAAAAAAAAACCCTGAAGTAACAGCAGTCCCCGGCAATGCCGCGGCTGCCCCCTCCCTTTCGCGCAGCGAAGGGGAGGGCCGGGGAGGGGTCGCTTCTGCGCCCCCGCCCATCCCCAACAGCACGGCCGACCACGAAGAGGACATCGCCGTCACCGGCGAAGGCGCGAGCTTCCCGCCCAGCGCCACCATGTGCCACAAGTGCAACACCAAGGCCCAGGTGATCATGGACGGGTGTGCGACGTGTCTGAATTGTGGGTATTCGAAGTGTGGGTGAGTACTACCGATAGGATTGGGGCTTCGGGTGTGATGTAGTGATGAGGTCTTTCGTGGTAATCATGAAATTTTTTGGGATGGGTCATGTCGTTAGTTAAAAGCTATGCGGTTTGGAATAACAAGGGCGGCGTAGGAAAAAGTACCATTACCTTTCATGTCGCCTCTCGTTATGCCGAAATTAATCCGGAAAAGAAGGTCTTGGTAATTGATCTTTGTCCGCAGTCGAATGCAAGCATGATGCTTCTCGGCGGTGGAACGAACGGCGAGGACGCAGTCCTTGGTTTGTGCACTCATGCGACGCCGAAGACCGTTGTTGGCTATCTGAGCACAGTGATCTCGGGCGGGTCAGGTGCGGCCTTGCCGAATCCATTCGACTATCTGGTTGATGTGAATTCCCACAATCCAAACATGCCGGAGAACCTGTTTCTGCTTTGCGGCGATGGAAATCTTGAGCCAATGTCACCTGCAATCACTCAGGCGGCCGGCGCTCCGGCACTAACTCCAACCATGCGTCCATGGCTGTGGGTTCACCAAATCTTTCGGAGGTTTATTGAAAGCGTTGTTGCTCAAGATGGTAGCGAGTGGCTTGTCTTGATTGATACAAACCCCAGCTTTGCGATTTATACAGAACTGGCGATGTCGGCTGCAGATAGGTTGGTTACTCCAGTAAACGCGGATGATTCTTCTCGTGTTGCTGCTAATGCAATGTTTATCCTGCTACATGGGCAAGTGCCGCCCCATCCAATTTACGGCTCTTGGACCTTTGCGGCCCAGGCTCATAATCATGGTTTATCAGTTCCAAAGATCCATGTCATTGTCGGGAATCGGCTGACGCAAAATATGGGTCCGGCAACTGCGTTTGAGGCTTTGTCAGATGCAAGTGCGGCTACGTTGTTCAATGCATATCGGGCGCACCCTACATATTTTACAGGTCGAGCCGCTGCTGCGCAGACGGTTGATGAATTTAAGAGGACGTATTCCGTGCCGCTACGAGATTTCAATACCGCTGGGATAGTAGCTGCTCATAAAGGCGTCCCGCTTTCCAGACTCGAAGGTGGGCATCACCAGGTTCACGGGTCTCGCGTGCAGATCAACAACGTTCGAGTGGACGAGTGCTTGGTTGCAGTTGATGCTTTAGTCGCAACCTTAACGTAGTTGAAGGAGTTGTCGAAATAGGTTCAGAGTCTGAGGTATCCCCACGTTTTCATGCCGGCGCGACCATCTGATCGAGCACATGTTCCGGGAGTTCTCGCAGCCGCAGTGGTCGCTCCCAAGCCGGTTCCATGGGGCGACGTCGGCCAGTGCTTCGCGGCGCGCGCAGGTCGGAGTACAGCTTGCGTCGCTGTTCGGGTGGACAGATCCACAGCCCGAACCGGGTGCCTCGCAGCCCGGCCAGCCACCCGCCAAGGCTGGCCGGGGCCCTGAAACGCCAAACAGCGCGCTCAGTGCAGGCTCAAGCCTCCGGAGACGCTGATCGTTTGGCCGGTGACGAAGCTGGCGTCCTCGGAGGCAAGCCAGACCGCGGTGCCTGCCAGATCCTGGGGATGTTCGAGCCTTGGGATGGCCGACACCTTTGCCAGCTCCTCGCTCATCTGCTTGAAGTCGTGCTCCTGAACCGTTTCGCTTTGGGTCAGACCAGGAGAGATTGCATTCACTGTCACGCCGAATCGGCCCACTTCAAAGGCAAGGGCCCTGGTAAGACCCACGACGGCGGCTTTGGAGGTCACATACTGCAGGCCGTTGCCGCGCCCCATGTATACGGTGTCAGAGGAGATATTGATGATGCGGCCCCAGTTCTGCGAACGCATGTCCGGGAAGACCTCACGGGCGCACATCCACATTCCCTTGACGTTGACGGACATGACCTTGTCCCAGTCCGCTTCGTCCAGCTCGTAGAACGGGCGCGCCGCCCGCTCCAGCCCGATGTGCCGCAGCATGATGCCGGCGTTATTGACCAGAATATCGACCTTGCCGAAGCGCTCCCGCGCCTTGCCCACCAGCTCTTTTATCTGGCCGGCATTGGAGACATCGCACACGATCGGCATCACCTGGCGATCTTCGGTTGCAATTTCTTCAGCCGCCTGCCTCAGCACGTCCTCGGACGTACCACAGATGACCACGTTGGCGCCTTCCTGATAAAGGCGCTGTGCAATGGCCTTGCCGATCCCTCGGCCGCCTCCGGTGACAAGGGCGACATGCTCCTTCAATCTCTCACAGCTCATTTTCGATGCTCCTTTCAGTGATATATCTGGAGTCAGATTAAGCCGTACGTGGTTCTTCAGGATGTGAAGCGGATGCCCCACGACCGGGTGATTTCCGCGAGTGCCGCATGTCAAGCCGGTTGTCGCATGATTGATGCGGCTTTTTGAGCTTCGGTCGCTCGTCGCGACGACTGCTTTTCTCTGTCGGGATTCAACGCCACCGCGTGATGCGACGTCGGTTACGGGTTCGAACGCTCCAACGTGTCGGGCTGGCCCGACCTGCTTGCTGGGTACAGCGCCTGGGCGAGCCTGGAGGGGAGCCACATCCCGCCGGCCTGGCGCTGTTGCGGGCTTAATATGGCCGATGTCGCTGTGGTGGTGCTGGATGCCGTGCGACCAATGCAGGGCGGCGGCACGACCGCTGGCGTGCTCCCTGCAGGCCGGGCGTGGCATCGATCAGCCGCGGTTCATGCTCCCGCGGTCACCCGCCGGCTGCTGCGCCGTCCGGCCTTTGCGGGAGGCGCTTGCGTGGTGGACCGGCGGAGTGGACCCGCGACTGGCGCGCATCCCCATCGAGCGCGCGTTGGGTCCACATCCCCCCGGCAGGCGATCCCCCCGGCGGGCGGTACGGCTCTGCCGGGGCTGGCCACCTGCAGTTCGATCCCGGCCGCCCGGATCGGGCCAGGGGCCGATATCACCAGGCCTGGGCTGATCGTGCGTGCCGACGCGGCAGCTGGTCCGCCAGCCAGGCCCGAAGCGCTCGGAACATAGCCGGCATGCGGCGCTGGCTGCTCGATCGGGCCATTCAGCGGGCGCCGGGCAACGGGGTCTGCCGACCCTGCGGTTGCTCTTGACTCACCCCGGATTTCGTGATTGACTAATTTGACCAAGCGGTTGCTTGGTAAATTTAGATTACATCTGGAGAACGTCATGTCATTACCAATTCCCGCGATCAATGTTGACGAGGTGCCCAACTATCGTGATCTGATCCGCAGGGATCGCGTGCACGGTTCCCTCTACACCAGCGCGGCGGTTTACCGCGACGAGCTGGAGCGGATTTTTTACGGCGGTTGGGTGTACGTTGGCCACGAATCGGAAATTCCCGAAAAGGGCAGTTTCGTGCGGCGCAATATCGGCGAAGAGCCGGTCTTGCTGGTGCGTGGCAAGAGTGGCGAGCTGATGGTGCTGAAGAACCGCTGTGCCCATCGTGGCAACCTGGTGTGCAGTGAGCAGACGGGCAAGGCGAAGAACTTCATGTGCCCCTACCACGGCTGGATATACGGCCTGGACGGCAGCCTGCTCGATGTGCCGTACCCGAAAGGCTTTACCAAGGACCGCGAGAGCTTCGGCCTGCAGGCCCTGCCATTGGTCGAGAGCTACCGGGGTTTTGTCTTCGCAAGCTTCAATCCCGATGCCGGCACCCTGGCTGATCACCTCGGCAACGCGACAGACGCCCTTGACCGCGCCGTCGAGATGTCGCCCTCCGGCGACCTGCGGCTGACTGCGGGCTGGGTGAAGCACAAGTTTGCCGCCAACTGGAAAATGTTGCCCGAGAACGATACCGACGGCTACCACGTCAACTACGTGCACGCCTCCTTCGCCAAGGTCATTCGTTCGCAGTATGACGAAGCCACGATGATCGCCGAGGACGACGTCAAGTCCCAAACCATCGACTGGGGCAATGGTCACACCGAGCTTAATTTTGCGCCGAGCTACACCAGCGAGTGCCAATGGCTGGGTCTTCCCAACGCCTCCCGCTTCCCAGACTACGTAAAGCAGCTGGAGGATGCCTATGGGCATGAGCGCGCACACGAAATCCTGCGCGCAGGTCCGCCGCATGCGGTGATCTTTCCGAACCTGTTCCTGGGTGAAATGAATATCGTAATTTTTCAGCCCGCCGGCCCCAACGAATGCGTGCAATGGCACACGCCTCTGTTGCTCGGTGATGTCTCTGACGCGCTCAATGACCGCATTTTGCGTCAGTCAGAAGCGGCGATGGGGCCTTCGGCGTTCTTGCTGGCCGATGACGGGGTTATCGCTGAGCGGCAGCAGATGGCGCTGGCCGATGGTCGGGCCTGGCTGGATTTGAGCCGCGGTGAAGAGCGCGAACAAGCACGTGAGGACGGCTCGATCATCGGACACATTACCGACGAAACGACCAATCGGGGCTTTTGGCGTCACTACCAGAGCGTCATGAGTCGTTAAGGGCGATGAATCGTCCGAACAGAGAGTCCAAGAAGGAGCCGAAATGCAATTAGTGTCAAATGATGAGCAGCGTCAGATTGAGGCCTTCCTCTATCGCGAGGCGCGGTTGGCCGATGAATCACGCTATGAGGCATGGGAAGCCCTGGTCGATGACGACATGTACTACTGGGTGCCCACGGGCGACAATAAAGAGGGAGGTGGTTTTCAGGTCTCTGTGACCGCTGACAACCGTCAGCGCCTGGCGACTCGCATCGCTCAGCTCAAGACAGGAATGCGTCACTCCCAGCTGCCAGTTTCCCCCATGCGTCGGGTGCTGTCGAATATCGAGATTGAGGCGGTCGAAGATCCCGTCAAATCAGGCGCTCGTGAGTACCGGGTGGGTGCCAACTTCGTACTCTATGAGCTTCGTGCCCAGTCCACTCACAAAATGGAGGTCTGGCCCGGAAGGGTAGAGTACGGCCTGCGGGCGGGCGACGCCGGCGACTTCAAGATGTTCTCCAAGAAGGTCATGTTGGTTCACGCGTCCGAGCCGCTTTCCACGTTGGGCTTCATAATTTAAAATAAAGTCGTAGTGGGGTCGACCTGAGCCGCTAGCGCTCTGGTCGGCCGGAGTTTTGTGCTGAAAGCAGCTTGGGGGGAGGTAATGGGGAAACAAGGGAGTGCCAAGTCGGCGATCGTCGGGCTGGGGCTCAGTGAGCTCTCTCGCGAATCGATCGGTAGTTCCCGGAAACTGGCTGCCGACGCGGTTCGCGATGCCATGGCTGACGCTGGGCTGCGTCCTTGCGATGTTGATGGCCTGTTGATCAACCGGAGTCCGTTGGCCGATCCGGACAGCATGCCCTTGACCTTGCAGGACGACCTTCAGCTGGCGAACCTGCGCCTTCTTTCGGGTATCGAAGGGCAGGGCTCTTCTGCGGTGCAGATGATTCAATATGCTACCGGTGCCATTGAAGCCGGGATGGCTGCTACCGTGGTGTGTGTGTTTGCCGACACGCCCGTCCAGTCACAGGGAGGGGGGCAGGCCTTTGCAGCGCCGCTGGCAATCAGCGGCATTCCGGGGTGGGAGGCGCGGTGCGGTCTCTATGGGGCGCCTGGTGCTTATGCTCTGGCTGCCGATGAGTACCTTTCCCATTACGGCCTGGACCGAGACTGCCTGGGTGCGGTGGCTGTGGCCGATCGGGCATGGGCGATGCGCAACCCCCAGGCGTTCTTGCGCAAGCCTCTGGATCTTCTGCAGTATCGGGCATCTCCCTGGGTGGTGGAGCCATTTCGGGTTCTGGATTGCGCCTATCCGGTCAATGGTGCCGTCGCAGTGGTGGTTACTTCGGCTCGACGTGCCCCGGACCTCACCGAGCGGCCCGCCTACGTTCACGGTATGGGCCAGGGGCACGCGGGCAGCGCGGCGCAGGCCGAGGCGCAGGGTGGCTTGCCGCCCTTGGGTGCCAGGCTTGCTGGTCAGATTGCCTACCACATGGCTGGAGTAGAGCCTGGGGATATTGCGGCCTGCCAGTTCTACGAGGCTTTCTCGATCACGACGCTGCTTGGCTTGGAAGCGTACGGCTTCTGTGAGCCAGGTACTGCGGGGGCCTTCGTCAAGGCGGGCGAGACTTCACCCGGCGGTCGATTGCCCTGTAATACAGGTGGCGGGCATCTGTCAGGCTACTACCTGCAGGGGATGACGCCATTGGCTGAAGCCCTGATCCAGATTCGACGCCAGGGCGGGGAACGCCAACTCGATAATGTGGCTTTGCAACTGGTGACGGGCAACGGCGGTTGCCTCGACTATCACGCCGCTTTGCTGCTCGGGTCGGAGCCGCGCCTGTGAAGCTGGCCCGCCGGAGATAATGTTATGAGCGTTGAAAGCTTGCTGGTCAAGGATCATCCCTTCTATCAGGGATTGCACCGGGGCAGGTTGCTGTATCTGCGCTGTGACACTTGCGCTCGGGCCTTGTCGTACGGCGCGGGTCTGTGCCCGCACTGTCCGGAGTCCACCATCGGCTGGGAGCCCAGTGCCGGCCGCGGAGAGGTGCGGGCACGGGCGACCTACCATCGTAGTTACCGCGAGGACCTGCCCGCGCCCTACAACGTAGTGATTGTGCAGCTGGACGAGGGCCCCAGGTTGCTAGGTCGTTTGTCGGTGGAGGCCGACTCGATCATGGCAGGGGCGCGGGTACGGGCGCAGATCGATAATGAGGAACTGTTGTTCGTCGCCGAATAATAAACAGCCAGCGACGACGCTGGCGGAGGCGGGCCCCTTTAAGGCCCGTGACATCATGGGAGGGTAGCAATGTTGCCTCGCGACTTGCTTGTACGTTGTGCGCAGAATTTTCCGAACAAGGTCGCCTATCATTGCGGCGACCGTTCGGCGACCTGGTCGCAAATGAACCGGCGCGCCGATCAGCTTACCGCCGCGCTGCAGCAACTGGGTGTCGGTCAGGGCGATACGGTTGCCATTCTGACCCACGAGACCATCGAGGTCTACGAGCATTTCTTCGCCTGCATGAAGATGGGTGCAGTGCGAGTTGGCCTCAACTGGCGCTACGCTGCGGAGGAGATGCGCCACGTTCTCAAGGACAGCAACGCAAGGGCGGTGATCGTCCAAGCCAGCTGCAGGGAGATGATCGAGCCGTTGTTGCCGGACCTTGCCAGGGCAAACGTTCTGGTGATCGGCTTTGGCGGCGATCACGGGCTGGAGCTGGATTACGAAGCCGTGATCGAGCGAGGTGTCAGTGATGTGCCGCAGTATCCGGCTATCGCTGCCGCTGACGCCCTGCTCGTAAGCTATACCTCCGGCACCAGCGGTCTCCCAAAGGGCGTGGTGCTTACCCATCATGGATTACATGACGCCATCATACAGGACGTGGTATCCACCGGATTTACCACGGATGATGTCTTCTACGTTCCCGGTGCTTCCGCCTGGATCGTGGTTGTATTGAACCTGTGGGGGCTGGCCAACGGCATGACCCATGTGCTGCCCGATGGTGACTTCAATCTTGCGGAGTTCTTGCAGGATATTCCGCGCTATCGTGTCACAAACGTATTCATGGTCCCCACCATGATGCGTTGGGTCGCCCGGGAATATGCCACCGGTAATTACGATTTCTCGTCGGTAAGGTTGATTTTGTTTGGTTCCTCGCCAGCCAGCCCAGCGTTGATCCGCGAGGCCAGCGAGACCTTCGATTGTGACCTCATGCAGTCCTACACATTGACCGAGGCTGGCGGTGTCTGGATCACGATCATGACTCCGAAGGACTACCGCCAGGCGCTGGCGGATCATCCTGAGCGGCTGAAGTCCGTCGGTCGTTGTCGGGTGCATTTTGAGCTAAGCATCCGCAGCGATGATGGGATGGAACTGGCGGCTAACGAGCCGGGTGAGCTGTGGGTGCGTGGCCCGGTCATGAAGGAGTATCTCAACCTGCCAGAGAAGACCGCGGAGGTGTTTCCGGGTGATGGTTGGCTGCGGACAAACGACATCGCACGAAGGGACGAAGACGGCTATATCTACCTGCTTGACCGACAGAGCTTTTTGATCATCACTGGTGCAGTGAATGTTTTTCCATCCAGTGTCGAAGCGGTATTGAGTCTGCATGAAGATATCGAGGAAGTTGCCGTGGTTGGCGTGCCACATCCCGAATGGGGCGAGGCTGTGGTGGCGGTGGTCAGGGCGCGCGAGGGCGCGGATTTGACGCAAGCGGATGTGCTAAAGGTGTGCGCGGGACGGCTGGGAAAGCCGGAAATTCCCAAGCTCGTGCTGTTCGTCGACGAACCTTTGCCCAAGACCCTCTCCTCGAAGCTGCGCAAGAAGGATATTCGCAGTTGGGTTCTGGATAACCCGAGCCTTGTCCCTTGGACGATGGAAGAGGCCTGAGCCTGATTGCGGAACAGTCATGAGACACCCATTACTGGTGGATATGGATTCGGGGGTCGTCGTCCCCTGTAATGGAGATCTTGGCCTGGAGCTCCTGGAAGCGGAGAACGGTATTGCTCGGTTCATTTGGTTACCCCGCGAGCGTGCACTCAACGGTAATGGCGTCGTGCAGGGCGGCTATATTGCAGCAGCCTGTGACGCAGCCATGAGCTATGCCCTCGCGTCCCGCCTGGAGAACGCTGAAGGCTTTACTTCGGTGAGTCTGTCTGTGACATACCACCGCCCGCTCCATCTGGAGACCGCGGAGGCGCGCGCGGAAGTGGTGCGGGTCGGTCGACGGACGGCCTATCTGGAAGCATCCCTGAAGGTGGAGGGGAGGCTTTTGGCCAGCGCAGTCAGCACATTGTTGATTTTCTAGCGTTGAGGAGACAAGGAAACGAAGCGCCTGGTTCAGGGACGAACGTCAAAAATCGGTGATGTACGCCTCGAGCTACATGCGAGCGTTCTCCTAAAGACGATTGACCTTAAAAAGGCAATAATAATGAACCTACTGGAATCTCTAACGAAACTGGCCAAACGGGCTGGCAGTGCCTCTATAGTCGTAGTCGCGGCCTTGGGTTTCATCGCGATGCCCGCCATTGCCAAGGATCCCATCCGCATAGGGGCGGTGACGTCGGCCACCGGCCCCGGATCCTTCCTCGGGGACCCTGGGTCGAAGGCCCTGAAACTGATGATCGAACAGGTCAACCAGCAAGGTGGTGTCCTTGGACGCCAGCTGGAGCTGGTGCTCTATGATGACGCCAGCAACCCGGAGCGAGCCCGGAGCATGATGCAGCGGCTGCTTACCCAGGATCGGGTGAGCGTGGTGATCGGCAGTAGCCTCACCGCCAATTCCATGGTGATGGAAACCCTGGCGGCCCGCCACGGCGTACCACAGGTCGCCCTGGCTGGGGGAGGCGTGCTCACGAATCCGGTAAAAAAATGGTTGTTCACCATCCCCGAAAGCGACGTGATTGCCGCCCAGGTGTCTTATGAGGGCATGAAGAAAAGTGGAATCAGCAAGATTGCCTTGCTTTCCAGTGCTGCAGGTGTTGGTCGTGCATCACGAGAGACTTACATAGAGCAGGCAAAAAAATACAACATCGAAGTTGTCATGGACGAAACCTATGCAGCGGGCGACTCGGACATGAGTGCACAGCTCACCCGCATTCGCGGCAATCGGGACGTCCAGGCCATTATCAATCTCGATGCCGGTAATCAGCCGGCGATCGTGGCTCGAAATTACGCTGCCCTGGGGATTAAATTGCCACTCTATACCCTGCATTCCCAGGCTGCTGCCGAGTTCCCGGAACTGGCTGGACGGGCCTCCGAGGGTATTCGGGTTCCCGGACCGGCCATGGTTGTTGCCGAGCAACTGCCGCAGGGATCGAAGGTTCGCGACATGGGAATGACGTTTCGGAGCCTCTATCAGAAGCGTTATGGCCGGGTACCGAACATGCACGCAGGCTATGGCCACGATGCCGTAACGGTTGTGGTAGACGCGATTCGCCGGGCGGGCAGCACTGATCCCGCCGCAATTCGTGATGCGATTGAGCAGACCCGCGATCTGGTGGGTGTGACCAGTACCTTCACCTACGGTCCCAATAGCCACGGCGGCATTTTCAAGAATCGAGGGATGCGTCTGCTTGAGATTCGGGACGGCGGCTTCGTTCTCGTAGACTGAATGGAAGCAGCGGTCACGTTGGCATTAGAGAAATCCCAGCAGAAAATCCCTAGTCATGCCAGCATGCGCCGGTCGCGCTGCCCTGTTACCCGGGCATGGTGCATAAAGTAACCATGCCTGCAACGAGACGATGGCAAGCAGTCGGCGGACATGCCAAAGTTGGTCCAAGAAGTCAAGATTTGATAACCGCAATTACCGCAAAGCATGCAAATCCGACGCTTTGGGAAGGTCCCGGCAATTAAGCTATTTCTCGGTGGTCCCGAGAACATCGCGGAGGTTTTCCCAGGCTGGCAGTGGGCTTGGTTATGGCGCGCGACGGGCTCGGGCTTACGCAGGCGAAGTTGCTAGAGATATGAGATGGATGCTTTGCGAGCCACAAGTCCAGCGATTGGTGCCCATGTCGGAGGGCGCGACCAAGATCTACCACGGGCTGCTCCACAGGAGGCCACTTTGTAACGTAAATGAGTCGTTTGATCGCGGGGAGGATAAGGCACCGATGTGGCGGTGCTGACATGCACGCAAGCTGTCTACTTGAAGACAATGACCTTAAGGGAGGATAGGAATGAAACTGCTACTTCAATCTTTGATGGACCTGGCCAAAGGGGCCAGATATGTGACATTAGCTATCGTCGCGGTTTTGGGTTTCACCGCGATACCGGCCACGGCCAAGGATGCGATCCGAATAGGGGCGGTCACGTCGGTTACCGGGCCCGCCTCCTATCTCGGCGAGCCCGAGAAGAATGCGCTCGAGTTCATGGTAGGAGAAGTCAACAAGAAAGGTGGTGTGCTCGGGCGCCCGCTGGAGTTGGTGCTTTACGACGACGCCAGCAACGCTGAGCGAGCCAGGACAATGATGCAGCGGCTCCTTACCCAGGACCGTGTGAGTGCGGTGATGGGCAGCAGCATCACTGCCAGTTCCTTGGCGATGGAGGCGCTGGCTGCCCGTCACGGCGTGCCCCAGATCACGATGGCGGGAGCGCGCATCCTCACCGATCCGGTAAAAAAATGGCTTTTCTCCGTCACCGAGAGCGACGTGATGTCCGCCAGGGTGATCTACAAGCATATGAATGAGAAAGGCATTGCAAAGCTTGCGCTGCTTTCCAGCACCACAGGTTATGGGCGCGCCGCGCGAGAAATATTCATCGAGGAGGCGCAAAAATTCAAGATCAAGATCGTCATGGACGAAACCTATGCTGTCGGGGACTCTGACATGACCGCGCAGCTGACCCGCATTCGCGGTAACAAGGAGGTGCAGGCCATCATCAACCTGGATGCAGGAAATCAACCGGCCATTGTGGCCCGCAATCGCGTTGCTTTGGGGATCAAGGTGCCGCTATACATGAGCCATTCGATGGCAGCTCCCGAATTTCCAAGCCTGGCGGGACGCTCCGCCGAGGGTATACGTATGAATGCGCCGACCATGCTCGTAGCGGAACAGATGCCGCAGGGTTCGAAGGAGCGTGAGCTGGGCATGGCATTCCGAAAGCTCTACCAAGATCGTTATGGCCGGGTGCCTAATACCTTTGCCGGCTATGGCCACGATGCGTTGGTTCTGCTGGCGGACGCCATCCGTCGTGCGGGAAGTACCGATCCTGCCGCGATCCGCGATGCCCTGGAGAAGACCCGCGGCCTGGTAGGCGTGACCAGCACCCTTACGTTTGCTCCCAATAACCACGGAGGTGTGTTTGAGCAAAGCAGTCTACGAATGGTTGAGATCCGCAACGGTGGTTTCGTCCTCATTGACTGACTGGCAGCGGTCTCGGTTAGGCGGCGGAGGGCCGCAAGTAAAGCAGGGGATAAGTAAGTGGCTAAGCGGTATATGAATCACTTAACCAATAGATAGGGAGGGGAAATTTATGTTTATGTCTAGAATTTTTGCAGCTGGCGTTTCAGCAGCGAGTTGTGCGGGAGTGCTCGCTTCGGCCCCGCTGATGGCGCAGGAGAACGGCTTCAAGATGGGAAACACGACCATCACGATGGACGGTTTCATCAAGCTTGATACGATTGCGGTCCGAACAAGCGATGGCAATTTCCCGGCAGAAGAGCTGCGGGACTTTTATGTCCCTAGCGCTACGCCGATAGGGGATCGGGACTCTGAGGAGAGCCTGACCATGCATGCAAAAGAGTCGCGCTTTTCATTCCGGACAGATACCGACGTAGGCACGGGAACGCCGTTAAAGGGACTGATAGAGATGGATTTTGGCCCGGGTCGGGCGGTGTTGAACGGGACCAGCACCACCAACAACCAGGGGGTAAACATGCGTCATGCTTACTTCCAGTACGGCTCATGGGGTTTTGGGCAGACCTGGAGCACAGGGCTATTTGGACCGGCCATTTTGGAGTCGCTGAATTTCTTTGCTCTTAGCGAGGGTATGTTCACGCCGCGTCAGCCGCAAATCCGTTATACGAGCGGGCCATTTGCCATCTCCCTGGAGCGCCCTACAACGACCGCTCAGGTCAGCGGCTCTGATACATCGCTGGCCAGCCTGAAGAGCGAATACACTAATGGGGTGGTCCCCGATCTCGTGGCCCGTTATTCGTTCAACGCGGGTAAAGCCCAACTCGCGGTCACGGGGATTTTGCGGCGGCTCGAGGTGGATGGAAGGGTGGCGAATTTTGGTGCAACGGCCACGCCGACTCTGAGCGGGGAGACCGCAACAGGTTACGGCATTGGTGTGGCCGGTAATGTGCCGCTAGGCGACGCTACCAGCCTGAAATTCATGGCCCTGGCTGGTAGCGGGGTAGGTCGTTACACCGGACTGGCGTTTGCGCCAGATGTGGAGGTCGCGGACGACGGCTCCAAAATCGACGCTGTGAAGCATGTGTCGCTCAATGCGGGCATCGCACACCGTTTCAGTCCCCAGTGGAGAACGAATTTAGGTTTTGGCATGGAAAACGCAGATCTTGACGGTGAAAGGCTCTCTGAGAAGTCCTGGAGCGCCTTGGTCAATCTTCTGTACTCACCGACGAAGGCTGTCACGGTCGGCGCTGAGGTCAAGCATGGTGCGCGGGAGCTCGTCGATGGCGCAGAAGGAAATCAGACGCGGCTTCAGTTCTCTGCCAGGTATGACTTCGGGGGCTGATCTTTGTATGTGGGACCGGCTTCGGCGATCGTTGCCGGGGCCGGTCCAAACTTGGTGCTACGGAGCGGTGATCGGGTCTAGTCGCTGTGACGGCTGGAGATTCCAGCGGCAGCGAAATCACGCAGGAAGTTATATCTATGTCTGAGTTCTTTCAGTATTTGATTACTGGCTTGACCATCGGTTCCATGTACGGCCTGATTGGCCTGGGCATCGTGCTTGTCCACAACGCGAGTCATGTGGTGAACTTTGCCCAAGGGGATTTGCAGATGCTCGGTGGCATGTCGGCCGTCGCCTGTCTGGGCGCTGGCCTGCCGCTGCCGCTGGCATTGTCACTCGGGGTCCTCGCCGGCGGGCTGGTGGGATTGCTGATGTTCAAGTTCACCATTGAGCCGGCCCGCAAAGCCGGACCGCTGGGGCTGGTGATCATCACGCTGGGTGTCGGCTTGGTGTTACGCGGCGCTGCTGAGTTGGTGTGGGGCAAGGGCTTTTATTCGTTGCCATCGTTTAGCGGTGACGAGGTCATACGGCTAGGAGGCGTCACGGTCGTGCCGCAGAGCCTATGGGTGATCGGATCGACCGCAGTGGTGGTCGTGCTGTTGGCGTATTTTTTTAGCCGCAGCCTGACGGGGAAGGCGATCGTTGCGACTTCGCTGGATCGCGACGCGGCCACCCTGATGGGCATCAACACTGGACGAATGCAACTGTTCACTTTTGGCCTGGCCGGGCTGTTGGGAGCTGTGGCGGGGGTGCTGATCGCGCCAATCGCGTTCACCCATTCAGCTGCGGGCCTGGTATTGGGTTTGAAGGGGTTCGTGGCAGCTGTGCTGGGCGGGCTGGGCAGTTTTCGCGGTGCCTTGCTCGGCGGTCTGGTCCTGGGCGTGGCTGAGTCCATGATGGCGGGTTACGGCTCCTCGGATTATAAGGACGCAATAGCCTATTTATTGATTATATTGATTCTGATCTTTATGCCCCGCGGTCTTTTTGGTGGCATTGCTCGGGCTGGGGAGCGTGTTTGATGACGCAGGTAAAGGTAAAACGAAATGTCGCCTCCACTGGCGGGAAAAATGAAAACCAACGCAGTACTGCTGGGATATTTCTACGGCGGCCGGTCGTCAATGTTGCGGTCCTGGCTATTTTTCTGGCTCTCCTGCCACTGGCGCTAGAGTCGGGGTTTCACTATCACGTGGCAGTGATGATTTGCATCAATGCCACTATCGCGATAAGCCTGAATTTGCTTATGGGTTACGCCGGACAAATCAGTCTGGGCCATGCAGGGTTCGTCGCACTGGGCGCATACGGGACAGCCATCCTGTCGTCGCGTTATGGCTGGCCGGTCCCTTTGGCACTGCTGGGTAGCGCGGCCGGCGCCGCGTTCATCGCTTTTATAGTGGGACGGCCAATCCTGCGTCTGAAGGGCTATTATCTTGCACTCGCGACGTTGGCGCTCAGTATGATTATCTATCTGGTGATCAGCAACGAAGTTTGGCTCACCGGTGGGCCTGAAGGCATGGCAGTTCCTGGATTGGAGCTGTTTGCCGTCACCCTGACCGACCCCGCACATTGGTACTGGCTGGTTGCCATTCTGCTGCTTCTGGTTTTCTGGCTGTCGACCAACTTGATCAATTCCCCGTTGGGGCGAGCGTTGCGTGCCTTGGAGGGCCCGGATGCGGTCGCTGGCTCGGTGGGAATAAATGTCCCCTGGAGTAAACTTCTTGTGTTTACCCTGTCGGCCTTGGTGGCTGCATTAATGGGCGGGTTTCTTGCACTGTATGCAGGGTTCATTTCGCCATCGCTTGCTGACTTCATGCATTCCATTGAACTCGTGCTGATGGTGTTGGTCGGCGGTCTGGGTTCTGTGGTGGGCGCGATCATCGGCGCCGCTCTCATTACTCTTCTGCCGCAGGTGCTGACTGTCGTTGAGGAATACGAGACGCTGGTTTTTGGCCTCATCCTCATCGGTGTGATGATGTTCATGCCGCGAGGCTTGCAGCCTTCGTTGGTGAATATCTGGCGGAGGATCAAGCGTTGAACGCGCTGGAAGTTGTTTCTCTGAGCAAGGAGTTTGGAGGCGTGCGTGCCATTGACGGTTTGTCTTTTGGGATCACGCAAGGTTCCATACACTCCATTATTGGCCCCAATGGTGCGGGAAAAACGACCCTTTTGAATCTGATTACCGGAATCTATCAGCCGACACACGGCGAGGTCCGCTTCTTTGGAGACAACCTGATAGGTAAGCCGGTCCAGGCCCGGGTTAGTGCGGGTCTGGGGCGCACCTTCCAGACCCCGCAGGTCTGCATGAACATGAGCGCGGTGGAGAACGTCATGTTGGGCCGGCATCTCAAGTTGGAAAGTCGGCTGTTGCCGTCGGTGTTGCGGTTGCCGCGCATCCGCGACGGCGAGCGGGAGGCGCGCGACAGGGCCGCCGAGCTGATGGAATACGTGGGCCTGCAGGGCTATATAAACGACCACCCCGGCTCGATGCCGTATGGCGCGCTCAAACGTCTGGAGGTTGCTCGAGCGCTGGCCTGCGAACCGAAGCTGCTCTTGCTCGATGAGCCGGCCGCCGGTCTGGGGGCATCGGAGAAGGCGGATTTAACCAGCCTGATCGAGAAGCTGTGCGGAGACGGTCTGACCATAATATTGGTTGAACACGACATGAAGCTGGTGATGAGAATCTCTCAGCATATCTTGGTGATCAACTATGGCAAGAAGCTCGCCGAGGGGAAGCCGGCTGAGGTGCGGTGCAATCCGGATGTCGTGGCAGCCTATCTGGGCAGCGCCATATAACCAGCAAGCCGAATGGGTTGGGCAAGCGATGATGATTAAGGCATTGGAAAAGATTCAGGCGGAACATCGCGGTATGTGGCAGATCCTTAATGTCCTGGAGGAATCTGCACGCGCAGCGCGTGAAAGTGGCGTGCTACAACGAGGCCTGGTGGAGCTGGAATTGGATTACTTGGAGAGCTATATCGACCAGGTGCACCACCCGAAGGAGGACAGATACCTGTTTACGGCGCTGCTCGCGCGCACTGATGACGCGCGCACCCTGATCGCTGATCTCCAGCAGCAGCACCAGCAAGAGGCGCAGCGGCTGGGTCGCCTGCGGGCCGCGCTGTCTGATGGGAACCTGGATCTGGGCACGTACGCCAAGTTGGCTGATGATTACATTGGTTTTCAGCGCGCGCATATGCGCCAGGAGGAGGACCAATTGTTTCGGTTGGCACGCGAGCATCTGACAGGGTCGGACTGGCAGGCCATCGACGATGCCTTCGCCAATAACAAGGATCCCTTGTTTGGCGAACAGGCGCACGAGAAGTACGCCCTTTTGCGTTCGCATATTACGGCCCAGGCCCAACCACCGCTGGGTTTGGGAGGTACTTCGGTCACACGCATCAAAGCCGATGCGCAACCTCTGTTGGAGTTGCGGGGTGTGAGTGCCCACTATGGGCGTATCGCCGCCTTGCGGAATGTGTCCATTCAGGTCGGCAAGGGCCAACTGGTGGCCCTCGTAGGCAGCAATGGAGCCGGGAAGACGACCTTGCTGCGGACCATCTCCGGATTGCAGGCGCCCAGTGGCGGGGAGATGATTTTTGAAGGCCGCGACCTGTGTCGAATCAAGCCGGCGCAACGGGTCGCCGACGGCATCGCGCACGTTCCGGAGGGTCGTCAAGTGTTTGCGCCGTTGAGCGTTGAGGACAATCTTGTGCTGGGCGCATATAGCCGGACCGAAAAAGGGTCCGCCGTTCGCCGTGAAATTGACCACATCTACGACATATTTCCGGTGCTGCGGGACAAGCGTAAAGTGCCGGCCGGGACATTGTCTGGCGGACAGCAACAGATGCTGGCCATCGGTCGTGCCATGATGGCCAAACCCAGATTGATGCTGCTGGACGAACCGAGCATGGGGCTCTCACCGCTTCTGGTCTCGGAGGTCTTTGAAGTCATCAAGCGCCTCCAGCAGGAGGGGATCACCATCCTGATCGTGGAACAGAACGCGGCCGCGGTGCTGGCTCTGGCGGACATCGGGTACGTACTGGAGTCCGGGGAAATCACCCACTCCGGGGAAGGCTGGGCACTGCGCGACAATGAAGAAGTTAAGCGGGCATACCTTGGCATCTAGCTGGGTTTGCCTTCAAGAATACCTGGCATAAACAATGCTTCTGCGCGCGCCATTCTTCAGAAGATGGCGCGATGCAAAACCCGAGGCGCTCCTCGAACGCGCGGATGCCGAAGCTGCGCAGTTGCAGGGGTTCGTGCGGAGTCGCGCGTTACCGGCGGGTGGGGCAATGCGCGGTGCAAGCACAATCCATCCCTGGACGTGCAGCGGTTGATCACGCCGGGCAGCGTCGCTCCTGCATCGGGATGCCGTTGCGCGAGCCGCAGAAGGCCTGTGAGGAGGCATAGGCCAGCTTGCGCACGCGCATCAGCTCGCCCAGGGGGCGGTGCGCCTGCAGGCCATGCCACGGGCTGAAGCCGGTGCCATCGTCGATGGCGCGGGCCTTCTCCTCGCTCCAGCCTGCCTGGGGTGCAGCGCTTACCCGGGCAACGGGAACGAACGGGCTGGCGGCTTGGCCCCATTCCACTGTGGGATCGTCGATCGGCATGTCCTGCAGGTTGGTGCACAGCTGTGCACGCAGTTCCCACACCGCTTCGTGCTGCTGGAAGTAGGCAGCCACCGCCTCGCGCAGTGCGTTGTCCTGTTTCAGCTCGATCGGTGCATCGCGCAGGGCCAGCAGCGCCGGCGACACCGGTGCCAGCTGCAACTTGGCCACGTAGTGGCCATAGCGCAGCGGCAGCTGGGTGTAGAGGGTTTCGCCCAGGATGTGGTGCGCCGGCTCGCCGCCCATCGCCTTGAGCGTGGCGCTTTGGCCGCCGACGGCTTCAAGGGCGCGCTCGGTGCCGCGCAGGAACGCCTAGCCCAGCTCCTTGGCGCGCTCGGCCCGGTCGGTGGTCATGGCCAGCAGCTTGAGACTGCGCAGGAATGCCTTGCCATCGCGCGCGTTGAACCGCGGGCCGTAGACCATGATGAAGTCCTGACCGCGCTGAGCTTCAGAATCTTCCAGGCGCTCGCCCGGCACCTCAAACACACGCAGCGCCACGCCGCGTGGAGTGGAGACCCGATCAGGCAGCAGGTCCCCTGGCGTGGTGGACAGGCGCAGCACCGCCTCGAAGCGGCCGGGCCGGGCAAACAACCCCTGGCGCAGCGGCTCGGGCAGGTCGGGCAAGACTTCCAGGTGCGCCTGCAGCAGGCCATGACGCTTGGCGTGCACGCTGCGCAGCGCGTGGTGACTGTCGCGCCAGGTCTGCTCGGAGATGGACAGCAGCGCCTCGGTCAGTTCCTGTGCGACCTGCGCCTCGTGCGGGCCGGGCACGGCCATGGCCTGCAGATATGGCTGGTAGCGCAGGTCGGGCGGGTGGTCGGTCATGGTGAGCCTGCCTGGAAACGGAAGGGCCACGATGCGCACCGGTGGATCAATGCACGGTGAGGTCCTGCCGGCCACAGCCTTCACGCTGCGCGCAGAACCGCCCGCCCAACTTGGTGGGGGACTGCGAGGAGCACGTCATGCCGGCCAGGCTGTTGAAGATCGCCACCTACAACGTGAACGGGATCGGCGCGCGCCTGCCGCACCTGCTGGCATGGCTGCAGCGCGAGCAGCCTGACATCGTCGGCCTGCAGGAACTCAAATGCAGCCAGGAGGCCTTTCCTCAGGCAGCCATCGCCCAGGCCGGCTACGGCGCGATCTGGCAGGGCCAGCGTGCCTGGAACGGGGTGGCCCTGCTGGCGCGCGGACAGGATCCGGTGGAGAGCCGGCGTGGGTTGCCCGGGGACCCGAGCGATGGGCAAAGCCGCTACATCGAAGCGGCGATCCACGGCATCGTGGTCGGCTGCCTGTATGCGCCCAACGGCAATCCGCAGCCGGGGCCGAAGTTCGACTACAAGCTGCGGTGGATGGCGCGACTGGCGCGCCATGCCAGGACTCTGGTGGAGCTGCCGCATCCAGTGGCGCTGATCGGCGATTACAACGTGGTGCCCACCGACGCGGACATCTACGATCCCAAGGGCTGGCGCCGCGACGCGCTGCTGCAGCCGCAGAGTCGACAGGCTTTCGCCGAGCTGCTGGCCCAGGGCTGGACCGACGCGCTGCGGCAGGTCCATGGCGATGCCCGCATCTACACGTTCTGGGACTATTTCCGCCAGCACTGGCAGCGCGACCGCGGCCTGCGCATCGACCACCTGCTGCTCAATCCGGTGCTGGCCGCGGCCCTGCGCGATGCAGGCGTGGACCGCTGGGTGCGCGACCTGGAAAAAGCCAGTGACCACGCCCCCACCTGGGTGCAGGTCCAAGCGCCGTCCAGAACCGGCAAGTAGGCGCCCGCCGGGACTGCGGAACGTTCATGCCGCGTACACGGGGGCAGCGCGTGCAGTTCACCTGCTCCTGTCCGCAGCCCCGGCACGCTCTTGCCTTTCTCCCTGGAGTCATTGCATGCCGATTCCCGACTACCCGCGTCCTCCATTCAAGCCGCAGCAGCAGCCCTTCCCCGGCAAGAGTGCCAGGACCGATCCGGTGCCCGATATCGGCAAGGACAGCTACGTCGGCCACGGGCTCCTGGAAGGCAAGCGCGCGCTCATCACCGGGGGCGACAGCGGCATCGGTGCGGCAGTGGCCATTGCCTTTGCCCGGGAAGGCGCCAGCGTGGCCATCGCGCACCTGCCCGAGGAGCAGGACGATGCAGTCGACATCCTTGCGCAGATCAAGGCCGCCGGCGTCCAGGGCCATTCGTTTCCCTGCGACCTGCGTGACCCGGCGCAGATCCAAACCCTGGCCGCCGGCGTGCTGGAAGCGTTCGGCGGGCTGGATGTGCTGGTCAACAACGCGGCCTATCAGCGCTATTTCCAGTCCTTCGACGAGATCACCCTGGACGAGTGGACCCGGACCTTTGCCACCAACGTCCATGCCCCGTTCTACCTGATCAAGCAACTGGTGCCGCACTTGCAGCCAGGGGCCTCGATCATCAACACCGCCTCGGTCAATGCCAAGGATCCAACGCCCAGCATCCTGCCGTACTCCACCACCAAGGGTGCGGTGGCCAACATGACCCTGGGTTTGGCCTCGCTGCTGGCCGAGCGCGGCATTCGCGTCAACGCGGTACTGCCCGGACCGATCTGGACCCCGTTCATTCCTGCCGGCATGGCCGAGGAAAAAGTGAAGACCTTCGGTTCGCAGACGCCGTTCGGGCGTCCGGGCCAGCCGGCCGAGCTGGCCTCGGCCTACGTGATGCTGGCCGCCGACACGGCCAGCTACACCTCTGGTGCACTGATCACCATCGCCGGCGCGCAGGCGGTGCTGTGAATCGATTGAATCAAGGGAGCGCATCGGATGGATAACGGCAAGCACGGCCCGCAGCCGCAAGGGCCGGTGGGCGGGTGGGGTTCGCTGCGGGGCATGGCCCTGGTTGCGCTGCACGATCATGCCTCGCCAGGGGCGCTGCAGACGCTGTCCGAACAGAACATACCCGGTGGCTACATGTGCGGCTCCTGCGCCTGGGGCAAGCCGGCCAAGCCGCACGTGTTCGAGTTCTGCGAAAACGGCGCCAAGTCGACCCTGTGGGAGCTCACCCGCGATCGCTGCACGCCAGCATTCTTCGAGCAGCACACCCTGGCCGAACTGCGCCAGTGGCAGGACTACGACCTGGAGATCCAGGGGCGGCTGACCGAACCGCTGCGCTACGACCCGGCCAGCGACCGCTACCTGCGCTGCAGCTGGGATGAGGCCTTCACCGGCATTGCCGCTGAACTCAAACAGCTCGACCCAAAGTCGGTGGTGTTCTATGCCTCGGGCAAGGCCAGCCTGGAAACCTCGTATCTGTATGGCCTGTTCGCGCGCATGTATGGGCACAACAACCTGCCCGACAGCTCCAACATGTGCCACGAGACCACCTCGGTGGGGCTGAAGAAGGTGATCGGCTCGCCAGTGGGCACCTGCACGCTGGAGGACTTCGAGCACTGCGATGCGATCTTCTACTTCGGCCAGAACCCGGGCACCAACAGCCCGCGCTTCCTGCACCCGCTGCAGGAGGCGGTCAAGCGTGGCTGCAAGATCGTGGTGTTCAATCCGGTCCGCGAGCAGGGGCTGGTGCGCTTCATCGATCCGCAGAACCCGGCGCAGATGCTGACCGGCCATACCACCGAACTGGCGCACCAATACCTGCAGGTGCGCCCGGGCGGGGACATCGCCGCCTTGATGGGCCTGTGCAAGCACGTGCTGGCGGTGGACGATGCACGCCGCGCCGAGGGCTCGGCCGGGGTGCTGGACCGCGATTTCATTGACCAGCATACCCACGATTTCGAGGCCTTTGCCGCCCGTGCGCGGGCCGCCGACTGGAGCACGATCGAGCAGGCCAGCGGCCTGGCCCGGGCCGAGCTGGAAGCGGCCGCCGAGGTCTATCTGGCGGCCGAGCGGGTGATCGGCTTGTACGGCATGGGCCTGACCCAGCATGTGCATGGTTCGCAGAGCGTGGCCATGCTGGTCAACCTGCTGCTGATGCGCGGCAACATCGGCCGGCCCGGCGCCGGCGTGTCGCCGGTGCGCGGACATTCCAACGTGCAGGGCCAGCGCACAGTCGGCATCACCGAAAAGCCCGAGCTGGTGCCGCTGGACCGGCTCAGGCAGCTGTTCGACTTCGAGCCACCGCGCGAGCAGGGGATGACCACGGTCGAGGTGTGCAAGGGCGTGTGCGAAGGCACGGTCCGCGCCTTCGTCAGCCTGGGCGGCAACTTCGTGCGCGCCATCCCCGATCGCGATGTGATGGAACCGGCCTGGGCCGGGCAGGCACTGACGGTCTACATCGCCACCAAGCTCAACCGCAGCCACCTGGTGCATGGCCGCGCCTCCTACCTGCTGCCCTGCCTGGCGCGCCCGGAACAGGATCTGCAGGCCGGCGCGGCGCAGTCGGTCTCGATGGAGGACAGCTTCAGCCATATCTACGGATCGATCGGGCGGCGCAAGCCAGCCAGTGAGCATCTGCGCTCGGAGCTGGCGATCGTTGCGGGCCTGGCCAAGGCCACCCTGCCGCCGCACCCCAAGTGGCAATGGGATGCCTGGGTCGGCGACTACGGCCGGGTGCGCGACCTGATCGAACAGACCTGGCCGGAGATGTTCGGCGACTACAACGGGCGCATGTTCCAGCCGGGCGGGTTCTATCGCGGCAATCCGGCGCATGAGCGGGTCTGGAAGACAGACAGCGGCAAGGCGCAGTTCACCACCCCGACGGTGCTCTCGGCGCTGGGCGTGGGCGATGCGCCGGGCCGCTTCCACCTGATCACCATGCGCTCCAACGACCAGTTCAACACCACCATCTACGGGTTCAGTGATCGCCTGCGCGGGCTGGAGGGCGCGCGCACCATCTTGTTGATCAACCCTGCCGACATGCAGCGCCAGGGCCTGCGCGAAGGCCAGCTGGTGGATCTGCTCGGTGATGCCGACGATGGTGCCACGCGGGTGGTGGCCGGGCTGACGGTCACCCCGTTCAATCTGCCCGATGGCTGTGTGGGCGGCTATTACCCGGAGATGAATGCGCTGGTGCCGCTGTGGTACCACGACCAGGCCTCCAAGACGCCGGCCTCCAAGGGCGTGCCGGTGCGGATCCGCGCGCATGCCGATGCGCAGCCGGCCTGAAGCGTGAGCCGGGCGCCGAGGTCCGCCCTGTGCATCCCATCGGCCCACTCAGCGGCTTCACGTGGGCATGAGTGGGCCCTGTGCACGCTGATGCTTCATGAATTTCTGCGTCCGCGAGCACTCCATGGAGATGAAGTCGTATCTGTTTCGCACCTGTGGTGTATCGGCGCCAGGTGAGGGCAGCGCGCTGTTCAACAACGTCGTGGCCGCGCTCAATGAGCTGGCCGGAGGCGGCCACAAGCTGGAGATGTTCCAGCTGGCCGCCACGGTGGCCGACGATCGCGATGGGCCGATGGTGATCATGCCAATGAAGGCGCCCTCCGGCTGGTACCACCATGTACAGCCGGTGCTGCAGCGCCATGGCCTGGACTGCCGCGAGTACTGGTAAACCCGGGTGCCCGCCAAGTGGCCGGCCCGGGCGCATGTGATCGAGCCGTGCACGCAAGAGCGACGCATCGGCAACATTCGCCTTGCGATAAAAGAACCCACGCAAGCGGACGGGCTTGCCCCATGCCAGCGGAGAACACCATGGACTTCATCATCAACGGCGTGCCGGTCCAGGCCGAATTCGACCCACGCACCTCGCTGCTGGACCTGCTGCGCGAACACCTGCACCTGACCGGCACCAAGAAGGGCTGCGACCAGGGCGCCTGTGGCGCCTGCACGGTGCTGGTCGATGGCATGCGCATCAATAGCTGCCTGGCCCTGGCGGTGCAGTACCAGGGCCGGTCGATCACCACGGTGGAGGGCCTGGCCGATGCGGACGCGCTGCATCCCTTGCAGCAGGCATTCATCGCCCATGATGGGTTCCAGTGCGGCTATTGCACTCCGGGCCAGTTGTGTTCGGCGGTGGCGATGAGCGACGAGCTGGCCCGCGGCGAGCCCAGCCATGTCACCGCCGACCTGTGCAGTGCGTCGATCGCCCCCAGCGATGAGGAACTGCGCGAGCGCATGAGCGGCAATCTCTGTCGCTGCGGTGCCTACAACGGGATCGTCGACGCGATCCGCCACACCCTGGAGGCCCAATCGGCATGAACCCCTTCAGCTATACCTTGGCCGCCGATCCACAGGCGGCCATCCGTGGTGCGGCCCAAGCCGGTAGCCGTTACCTGGGCGGCGGCACCAATCTGGTCGACCTGATGCGCGAAGGCGTGGAGCGGGCCGACGCCTTGGTCGATGTGACCGCGCTGTCGGCCGACATCCGCCTGGGCGCTGACGGCAGCCTATCGCTGGGCGCGGCGGCCAAGAACACCGCCGTGGCCGTGGATCCGACGGTGCGCCGGCATGCGCCGTTGCTGTCACGCGCGATCCTGGCCGGTGCCTCGGCGCAGATCCGCAACATGGCCACCGTCGGCGGCAACCTGCTGCAGCGCACGCGCTGCACGTACTTCTACGACCAGGCCGCGCGCTGCAACAAGCGCACCCCGGGCGCGGGCTGCGATGCGCGCGAAGGCTTCAACCGCATGCACGCCATCCTCGGCGCATCGCCGGCCTGCGTGGCCACGCACCCCTCGGACATGTGTGTGGCCCTGGCCGCCCTGGACGCGGTGGTGCACTGCGACGGCCCGAACGGCGCGCGCGCGATCCCGCTGGTGGACTTCCATCGCCTGCCCGGGCAGGCGCCGCAACAGGACACGGTGTTGACCGCCGGTGAGTTGATCACCGCCGTCACCGTGCCGGCACTGGCCGAGGGCATGCGTTCGAGCTACCGCAAGGTGCGTGATCGTGCCAGCTATGCCTTCGCGCTGGTGTCGGTGGCCGCGGCGGTGCAGCTTGATGAGGCCGGCCGCGTCGCCGACCTGCGCCTGGCCTGGGGCGGGGTGGCGCACAAGCCCTGGCGCGCGTCAAAGGCCGAGGCCGCCCTGCGCGGGCAGCGGCCGGATGCGGCCGCGATCGCGCATGCCCTGGACCTGGAACTGGCCCAGGCGCAGCCGCTGCGCGACAACGCCTTCAAGATCGACCTGGTCCGTCGGACCACCACGGCCGTGCTGGCCGAACTGGCTGGAGCCACCTCATGACCATGCAGGAATTGATGAAGACCGTGATCCGGCACGTCCCAGCCAGGATGCTGCCCGCCACCCACCCGCAACAGCTGGATGGCAGGCGCACCCACATTGGAGCGGCCACACCGCGCCTGGACGGGCCATTGAAGGTGCAGGGCAAGGCGCGCTTTGCCGCCGAGGTGGCCCTTGAGGGGATGCTCTACGCCTCCATCGTCCACAGCACCATCGCACGCGGCCGGATCACGGCGTTGGACACCAGCGCCGCCGAGGCCGCACCGGGTGTGGTCCAGGTGATGACCTATCGCAATGCCCCGCGCATGAAGACACCCGGTGCATTTGGCGAGGGCGATGAAGTGGCCGGCAGCGCCCTGCCGGTGATGCAGGACGAGCGCATCCACTGGAATGGAGAAGCGGTGGCCGTGGTCCTGGCCCAGACCCAGGAGCAGGCCGACTTTGCCGCCGGGCTGGTCCAGGTGGAATACGCGCTTGCGGCCGATGCCGTCACCGATTTCCAGCAGGCCAAGCAACACGCGCACCGTCCGGACACGGTGCTGGGCGAATCCACGGTCGTGGACAAGGGCGATGCGCACGCTGCGCTGGCCAAGGCACCGTTCAAGGTCGACCAGCGCTACAGCACCCCGCGCCACAACCACAACGCGATCGAACTGCATGCGGTCACGGTGCATTGGGATCAGGGCACGCTGGTCGTGCACGACGCCACCCAGATGCTCAACGGCACGGCCAAGACCCTGGCCAAGGTGTTCGACCTCAAGCCCGAACAGGTGCGCGTGCTGTCGCCGTTCGTCGGCGGCGGCTTTGGCGGCAAGGGCCTGTGGACCCACCAGATGCTGGCCGCCGCCGCCGCACGGCTGGTGGGCCGGCCGGTGCGCCTGACGCTCACGCGCGAAGGGGTGTTCCGGCTGATCGGCGGACGCACCCTGACCGAACAGCGCGTGGCACTGGGGGCCAACGCCGACGGCACGCTGACCGCGCTGATCCACACCGGCGTGGTCGCCATGACCGCGCACAACAACGTGCCGGAGCAGTTCACCTTTCCGGCGCGGCATCTGTACGCAGCCGAGAACGTTCACCTGGAGCAGCAGGTCGCCGAGATGGACATGCTGGCCAACACCTTCATGCGTGCCCCGGGCGAATCGGTGGGCACCTTTGCCCTGGAAAGTGCGCTGGACGAACTGGCCGAACAGCTGCAGCTCGATCCGATCGAACTGCGTCGGCGGATCGAGCCGGACAAGGACCCCACCAGCGGCAGCGCGTTTTCTTCGCGCCACCTGCTCAAGGCCTACGCCGATGGAGCCAGGGCGTTCGGCTGGGACCAGCGTTCGCCCACCCCGCGTGCGCGTCGCGACGGCGAGTGGCTGATCGGCATGGGCGTGGCCACCGCGACCTACCCCTACTACCGCATGCCCGGCAGCGCCGCGCGCGTGCGCATCGACGCCGACGGCAGTGCAACGGTCTCCACCGCCGGCCACGAGATGGGCATGGGCACGGCGACCGTGCAGGCCCAGCACGCAGCGGACCGGCTCGGTCTGGCGCTGGAGCAGGTGGCATTCGAATACGGCGACACCTCGTTGCCTGCCGGCGCGATGGCGGGCGGTTCCTCGCAGACCGCCGGCACCCTGGCCGCGGTCGAGGCAGCCAGCCAGGCGCTGGTCAAGGCGCTGTTGAAGCTGGCGCCCAAGGATTCGCCGCTGCATGGTCTCAAGCCCGATCAGGTGGAACTGCGCGATGGCGGACTGGCCGGGATCGACCGCGACGACGCCTACGAGAGCTTCGTCGACCTGCTGCGCGGTGCCGGCCAGGCGCACGTGGAAGCGGAAGCCAGCGCACCGCCGCCGATGGAGATGATGAAGTACTCCATGCATTCCTACGGCGCGCAGTTCTGCGAGGTGCGGGTGAGCGAGGTCACTGGCGAGGTGCGCGTGAGCCGCTTCTTGGGCGCGTTCGACACCGGCCGGATCCTCAATCCGCAGACCGCAGCCAGCCAGTTCCGCGGCGGCATCGTCATGGGCCTGGGCCTGGCGCTGACCGAGGACACCTGGTTCGACCCGCGCACCGGGCGGATCATGAATCCCACCATGGCCGAGTACCACGTGCCGGTGCAGCTGGACGTGCCGCGCATCGAGATCATGTGGACGGATGCGCCCGATCCGCATTCGCCGCTGGGCGCACATGGGGTGGGCGAGATCGGCATCACCGGCACCGCCGCGGCCGTGGCCAACGCCATCTACAACGCTACCGGCAAGCGCATCCGCGACCTGCCGATCACCCTGGACAAGCTGCTTTAGGCCGGACAGCGGCGCGGCGCTGGTCTTGCGATGCTGCGTCCAGTCAGTTGAAGTGTTCTTTCGCGTGAATGCGGCGCGTCCAGGCGTGGTGTGCGCAGAACGCGCGCCCGATCTGCGTCCTGACCCACTTCAGGACCGGCTTTTCGTAGACCAGGTGATAGCAGATGCCTGCGGCGATCGACAGCACCAGTCCGGCCAGGATGCTGACGTGGTAGGTGGCCAGCGGGCCTGCATGCCCGACCACCCGTGCGATCACCGACAGCAGCGGGAAATGCACCAGGTAAATGGCGTAGGACGCATTGCCCAGCGCCATCAGCCAGCGCCCCACCCGCACATGGCCGCTCCACTCGGCCCGGATCATCGGCACCAGGGCCAAGGCCAGTGCCAGGCCGAACAGCGGTGAATAGACCCGGTCGAATTCCAGCGCCGCCGCGCCGGCCAAGCAGGTCAGCGCGCCGAGCCACAGCCATGCATTGCGGCCTCGCCCGTGCAGCGCCAGGTGCGCGGCGAACATGCCGAAGACGAACTCCAGGTTGATCGGGTTCAGCAGGATGGACGCAGGCGAAAGATCAAACGGCGTCTCGAAGGCCGGCTGGGTCAGCTGCCGCACCACGATCAGGCAGGCCCACAGGAACGCACACAGCAGCGGCCGTCCGGATCGCAGGAACAGCATTGCCAACGCGTAGAAGCACAGTTCGAAGGACAGGCTCCAGGCGACGCCGAGCGTGGAGTGCGGCCCGTTGGGCAGCAGGGTCAGCGTGCTCCACCAGGACCAGGGCACGCCCGCATTGCCGACTCCCGGCGCCAGCGTGTAGAACACCCCCAGCGCCACCGCCACCGGCAGGTACGGCAGGTAGATGCGGGTGACGCGGCTTTCCACATAGGTCCCCAGCCAGCCGCGTTTGCCGATGATGTCCTGGTTGATGTAGTAGATGATGAAGCCGGACAGTACGAAGAAGAAATCAACGCCCAGGTATCCCTTCGCAAGCACCGCCCGGAGTGGGCCGGGCACCTGCGCAACGAAGGTGTCGGTGGCCGGCAGGGTGTGGCTTGCCACCACGGCGAGTGCCGCGATGGCGCGTCCTGCTTGAAGGATGCGGATGGTGGATCGCGAGTGCGGCACGGCAGTTGCCGCGCGTGGGTGCGGTGAAACGTTCATGGCGTGAGCTCCTTGCGGGCACGGCAACCCCCGGCGAGGCCGGGCATGGGCACGATCGCGGGTTGCTATCAGGGTGGCGTGGCCAGTCCCATGTGCCTTGTCCTGTAAAAGAAAGACCGAATCGACGCAGGAAGCGATGCGTGCCTTGACGGCGTGTCCTGGTACCAACGCAGGTGTCCGGGAAAACCGGACGAAGCCGAATCCGGGCTGGGAAGGCGCTTGCTTCTCGGCTAAAATCCGAGCAAGCCGCCATCTTTGGTCTCTCCTTGGTCACTCTCCCACCCTGAACCTGCACCCTGGGCCGCATCGCGCGATGTGGTCAGGTTCTGTCCTTGCGTTTTTCTCTGTGATCGCGCCAGCCAGGTCGTGTGCTGGGCCCAGGAGTTCCTCCCTATGCAGTTCGATACGCCGCTACGTCAGCAGTGGCTCGGCAACGTGCGTGCCGACATCCTCTCAGGCGTTGTCGTGGCACTTGCCCTCATTCCTGAAGCCATCGCTTTTTCCCTCATCGCCGGCGTAGACCCGAAGGTCGGGCTGTACGCTTCCTTTTGCATCTGCATGGTCATTGCCTTTGCGGGCGGGCGCCCGGCGATGATCTCGGCGGCCACCGGTGCCATGGCGCTGCTGATGGTCGATCTGGTCCGCGACCACGGCCTCCAGTACCTGTTGGCGGCAACGCTTTTGACTGGCGTGCTCCAGATCTTCGCGGGCCTGCTGAAACTGGGCTCGCTCATGCGGTTCGTGTCCCGGTCAGTGATCACCGGCTTCGTGAACGCCTTGGCCATCCTGATCTTTCTCGCACAGCTGCCCGAACTGATCCATGTGCCTTGGGCGGTGTATCCGCTGTTCCTGGGGGCCCTGGCCATCATTTACGGCCTGCCACGGGTCACCAAGGTGGTTCCGGCGCCGTTGGTGGCCATTGCCGTCATCACCGCAATGGCCATGTGGCTGCGGATCGACGTGCCGACGGTGGGCGACAAGGGACAGCTTCCGGACAGCCTGCCGAGGTTCCTGTTTCCCGAGGTCCCGTTGACCTGGGACACCTTGCGCTTGCTCCTGCCGGTCTCGGCGACCCTGGCCGTGGTCGGACTGCTCGAGACTCTATTGACCACCCAGATCGTGGAAGACATGACGGACACCCCGAGCCAGCGCAACCGCGAATGCGCCGGCCAGGGGCTTGCAAACATCGCCTCGGGTCTGGTCGGTGGGATGGCAGGCTGCGCGATGATCGGGCAGTCGGTGATCAACGTGAAGTCCGGCGGGCGCGGGCGATTGTCCACCCTGGTCGCCGGCATGGTCCTGCTGCTGCTGGTCGTCTACGGCGCAGCGCTGGTCAGGCAGATTCCGATGGCGGCGCTGGTGGCGGTGATGGTCATGGTGTCGATCGGCACGTTCAGCTGGGCCTCGATCGCCAACCTGCGCGTTCACCCGAAGAGCTCTTCGGTGGTCATGATTGGCACGGTGGTGGTGACCGTGGCCAGCCATGACCTGGCCAAGGGCGTTCTGACCGGCGTGCTGCTCTCGGCGGTCTTCTTCACCAGAAAGGTGGGGCGCATGCTGCAGGTGGAGATCATCGAACGCGACGGCACCCGCTTTTACCTGGTCTCCGGACAGGTCTTCTTTGCCTCGGCCGCGCAGTTTTTCAGCGGCTTCGATTTCGCCCACGCACCAGGGCGGGTCGTGATCGACGTTTCCGCCGCTCACTTCTGGGACATCAGCGCGGTCGCTGCCCTGGACCGGGTGGTGCTCAAACTCAGGGCACATGGCAGTTCAGTGGAGGTTCGCGGGCTCAATGCCGCGAGCGCGACGATCGTCGACGCGCATGGCACCCATCAGGAAGGACGGATCGCCGCCTCGGGTGGTCACTGAGTCATCACCGGGTGGGGCTTTGCCCGCCGCATCAACTTGTCCGGCGCTGCGCTGCGCAGGCCGCGCTGCACAGCGGCCAGGGCAGGGCATGCCGCAGCTTGCGGCAAAAGTACCGGGAACCCGGCCCGCCACTGGACCTGCGTGGGCATCGCGGCGACCATAGACGCATCGACACCATCACCAACGAACAATTCCGCAACGCCATGTCGCGCCTGGCCGCAGCGGTGAATGTGATCACCACCGACGGCCCTGCCGGGCGGCATGGCATGACCGCCACGGCGGTATGCAGCGTCACCGACAGCCCGCCGACGCTGCTGGTGTGCATGAACCGGCGTTCTGGCTCGCATCAGCGCTTCCGCGACAACGGCGTGTTGTGCGTGAACGTGCTCGCAGGTCACCACCAGGCGCTGTCCAGGCGATTTGCGACCTCGACCGATGCGGCCACGCGCTTCGGCCACGATGCCTGGACCACCCTGGTGACCGGCGCGCCGGTGCTGGCCGATGCCAGCGCGGCACTGGATTGCCGCATCACCCAGGTCAGCGATGTGGGCACGCACAGCGTGTTCTTCTGCGAAGTGGTCGGCGCGTCGATGGCCGCCCAGGCCGGTGGCCTGGTGTGGTTCGACCGCAGCTATCACGTCCTGGGCGCAGGCTGAAACCCCAGGTGGGGCCCGGCGCCCGGCGGGGCCGGCGCCGACAAACACGTGCACGGGCTGACCGCGCCGGTCAGGGTGGCCTCTGCCTGCCCTTGCGCGGTGCACGGCGTGCGGGCTTGCGCGCGCGCGTGGCCGGCGGCGCGTCCTGCGTGGCCAGGATGCCCTGGTGCTGCAGCTGTTCCATCCACGCCAGCGCATCGACATAGGCCAGAAAGTGCTGCAGGTAGCCCGGTGCGGCCTGGGCCATCAGCTGGATCGCCCGGTGCACCAGCACGCTGGAGTGGAGCGGACCGGCCTGTTCGGGGACAGCGGCCGGCCACTGGCGCAGCTGGCTGTCGGTGCGCACCCTGGCCCAGATCCGGCGAAACTGCTCCAGTGCCGGCAGCACCGGGAACGCGGCTGGCTGCGAGGCGGTGGCGAGCGGGCCGGCCTTGGCCAGGCCGTGCCCGGCCAGTTGCTGCAGCAGGCCGCCCAGCGGCCAGTGCGCCGGGGTCTGCGGCCTGGCGCGGCGGTGCCCGCCGCGTTCGGTGGGCGTGGCTGCAGGTGACTGCGCAGCAAGGAGCGCGGCCAGGCGCGCCTCCAGCAGCGCGCGGGTCTGGCCGGCATGCGCATCGGTGCGCGTGGCCAGTGCGTCGATCACGTGCAATCCAATCGGCAGCGGCTGTCCGGCGTGCCGGGTGCGCCAGGCTGCCAGCAGCGCGCGTGCGCGCAGGACCTCATCGGGCATGCGTGGCACCGGACGGCTGCGGCCGTGGGATCGGCGCGATCTCCACGCGCCGGTTCCTGGCCCGGCCTGCGCCATCGGCATTGGAACTGACCGGCTGCTGGGAACCGAACGCGGCGGCGAACACCGACGGCGCCGGCACGCCCTCGGCGATCAGGGTGCGGGTCACGGTCAGCGCGCGCTGGGCCGAAAGTTCCCAGTTGTCGGAAAACCGGCCGTTGCCCTCGCGCACCTGGCGATCGTCGGTGAAGCCGCTGACCATCAGGATCTCCTGGCGCGCGTGCAGGTATTGCGCCAGCGGCGCGGCCAGGCTCTTGAGCACCTGGCGCCCCTCCGGCTGCAGTTGGTCCGAGGCCGGCGCGAACAGCACGCTGCCGCGGATGCCGATGCGGCCGTCGACCAGGGTGATGCGCCCTGCGGCCAGCGGCGCGGCCAGGGCCTGCTCGAGCGTCCTGCGGCGCTGGGCTTCGACCTGCTGTTGCCTGAGCGCCTCGTCGAGCCTGCTCGACAGCTGCAGCTGCACGCCGATCACCCCGACCAGGATCAGCACGAACGCGCCCAGCAGCACCGACATCAGGTCGCCGAACGCGGCCCAGATCGAGGTGCTGGCGTCGTTTTCGAACTCGACCTGGTCGCTCATGTCGCGGCGCTGCCGGTGCTGGCCTGGCGGCCGGCGAGCTGGTGCAGCTCCTCGATGATCTGCTTCTGCGACAGCACGCTCAGGTCGACCACCTCGCGGGCTTGGGCCACGTAGTAGGCCAGCTGCTGGTCACTGCGCGAAAGCGAGCTGTCCAGCGCGCCGGCGATCTGCTGCAGGCGCTCGATCAGCACTTGGTTGGAGTTGCCGTACTGCTGCACGGCCGCGCCGAAGGCATCGCCCAGGCTGGCCACTTCCACCGCGCTGGCGCTGACCTGCGCGGCCACGGTTTCCAGCTTGCCGGTCTGGGCCTGGACCTGGGTGGTGAAGCGGGTGCCGACCCGCTCGAGCAGGTCGGCCGAGGTGCTCACCAGGGCATCGACCGCGCTGCGCTGCTGGCTGGAGGCGTGGTTGACCGCCTCGAGCAGGGTGTCCAGCGTGGCCAGCAGGCGGCTGCGTTCTTCCAGCATGGCGGTGTCGCGGACCATGCTGTCGGAGAGCTTCTGGCGCAGCTCGGCCATCACTTCGGCCGCGGCGCTGGGGGCTTGGCAGGCCACCTGCACCAGGCGCGAGAGCTCGGCGATGGTGTCGCCGGCGTGGCGCTGGGCCTGCGCGGTGATGTCGTTGGCGGTGCGCGCCAGGGTGTCGCAGATCTGCTGCTGGCCGCTGGCCACCTCATCGCCGATCCGTTGCCACTGCGCGTGCAGGGCCTCGGTCACGCGGGCAAGGTGCGCGCTCCACAGGGTCAGGCGCTGCTCGTCGCGCGTCTCCAGCGCGCTCTGCAGGTCGGCGTGCGACTGCTGCAGCGTGCCGACCAGGGCGCCTGCGTGCGACCGGAAGGTGGCCGCGGCTGCTTCCAGCGCCTGCTGGTGGTGGCCGGCCAGCCGGACGTGGGCGTCATGCTGGTGCGCCAGGGCCTGGTTCCAGGCGCCGGCGGTGGCCGCGGCGCTGGCCTCCAGGCGGGCGGCGATCGCATCGACCAGTTCGGCCGAACGCTGGTCGTAGCGGGCGGCAAAGCCTTCCAGCGTGCCGCGCAGGTCCCGGGTGAGCGCATCGTTGGCTTGCTGCTGGCTGGCCAGCGCGGTGTCCCAGCTCCGTGCGGTGCGGGCGCTGAGCGTGTCCAGGCCGGCCGCCAGGCCTTCGAGCTGACCCTGCAGGGCCTGCTGGATGCGCGCGTGCAGCGCGCTGGTTTGGTCCGCGATGCCGGCCATGGTCGCTTCCACGATCGGCTGCAGGGTCGCCCCGAGGGTGCGTGCGCTGGCGGCCACGCCGGCGGCGAGGGACTGCTCCAGCGAGGCGGCCAGGCGCGTGTAGGCCGCTTCGGTGCGGGCGTGGAAGTGCTCCTGCCGCGCGGCCAGCTGGGTCTCGGCGCTGGCGCTGCGGGTTTCCAGGGTGGCCATCATCGCCTGCAGGCGCTCGACCAGGGTCGGCATCAAGGCGGTCTGCTGCTGCAGCAGCCTGAAGGCTTCGGCGCGCTGGTGCGCGGCCGAATGGGCATGCAGGCTGGTGGCGATCTGCGCGTCGAGCCGTTGCACCGCCTCGAGCCGCTCGCGCCGGCACAGCGCCGAAAGCAGGCCGAGCATCGCTGAGCTTGCCACCCCGGCGATCGAGGTGCCGAAGGCGAAGGCCAGGCCCTTGACCGGCGCGGCCAGCGCGCCGCGGATCGCCTGCAGGTCGCTGGCGCTTTCCAGGGCCAGGCCGGTGCCGCGCAGGGTGGCCATCATGCCCAGCAGGGTGCCGAGCATCCCCAGCAGCACCAGCAGGCCGACCAGGTACGGCGTCAGCGCCGGCGCCGGCAGGGCGACGCGCTCGCCTTCGATGCGCAGGCGCACCGCGTTGCGCAGGCCCGGATGCACGCCGCCCAGCCACGCGCCCAGGTCGGACCGGGCCGGCGCCAGGTCGGCCAGGGCGCGCTCGAGCGTGGCGGTGGCCTGGCGATAGCGGTACAGCTCCAGCGCGCCGGCCAGGTAGCAGGCGCCGATCAGCAGCGCGATCGCCGCGCCCAGCGGGTTTGAGCCGAGGGAGCCGATGCCGACCCAGCACACGGCCACCAGGCCCAGGAGGAAGACGACGGGGTTGAGCAGGCTCTTCATGAAGTCCCAGTTGGCGGGGGCGGCAGCGCCGCAAGCAGGGCGTCGATGGGGTGGAAGCGCACGTCCAGTTCGGCCAGCAGCAGTTGCTGCATGTCGTGGCCGAACAGGTCCAGCCAGGCGTTGCCCGCAGGCGCGGCCTCGCCCTGCGCCGGCGGCGCGGCCTGGCGCAGGCGCTGGAAATGTTCGCCCAGCAGGGTGGGCACGGCGGCCAGTAGCGTGTGTTCGCGCGGGCCCAGGGTCAGTTCCATGACCGCGTCGATCTCGGCCAGGCGGGCCAGGGCGGGCGAGCGGGTCGCCAGCTGTTCGCGCAGGCGTCCGCGCAGCATGCCGGTGGCGGCGAGCATGGCCTGCTGGCGGGCCAGGTAGCGCTTGTGGAACAGCGCATAGTCCGGCGGTGCAGGGCGCGGCTCTTCGATATCGGCGCAGGTGGCGGCCAGTTCCGGCATGTCCACGATGGCCCGGGTCAGCGCGCCGCGCAGGCGCGCGGCCTCGGCGGCTTCGGCCTGTGGGTCCGAGGTGGCGGCGACCGGGCCGGCGGGGCTGGCGTCCAGTGCCCGGGACAGCGCCACGGCGCGGTTCCAGTCCAGCCACTGGCTCAGCCGTTCAGGCAGGCTGTGTGGCGAGGGCGGCACCTCAACGTCGGTCAGCCGGGCAAGCAGGCGGATGAACGCCGGGCCCGGCAGAGGCGTCCGTTGAGGGGGTGTGCGCATGGGGAAGGCTAAAACGCGTCATTTTACACGGCATCGCCGCCGGCCTCGTGCCCGGCCCATGGAGGGCAGGCCGATGCCGGCCAGGACGGGGGAATGCTCCGGGGAGGCAGGTGTGCCTTGAGGCGCACAAGGCCGGTTCTTTTCGACCATCGGCGCGGCTTTGCCCCGCCCGCTGCCGTCGCAGCGCCCGGCGGCCAATCCACGCCAGACCTGAAGGTTTCAATCCGGTCGGCGAAAAATTCCGCCAATCCATCAGGGCGGATCGGGTAAGGTTTTGCAGGGCCGCGGTGGCCTTTGGCAGTCAGGTGAGACAGTGCGCGTTCTGGTCATGGGCAGCGGTGTGATCGGCACCACCACGGCGTGGTACCTGGCCAGGGCAGGATTCGAGGTCACGGTGGTGGACCGCCAGCCGGGACCGGCGCTGGAGACCAGCTTTGCCAATGCCGGCCAGGTCTCGCCGGGCTACGCCTCGCCATGGGCCGCGCCGGGGGTGCCGCTGAAGGCGTTCAAGTGGCTGTTCCAGCAGCACGCGCCGCTGGCGATCAGGCCGGGCCTGGACCCACGCCAGTACACCTGGCTGCTGCGGATGCTGGCCAACTGCACCAGCGCGCGCTACGCACGCAACAAGGCGCGCATGGTGCGCCTGTCCGAGTACAGCCGCGACTGCCTGGACGAACTGGTCCAGGCCACCGGCATCGCCTATGAAGGCCGCCGGCTGGGCACGGTCCAATTGTTCCGCAGCCAGGCCCAGCTCGACGGCGCGGCCAAGGACGTGGCGGTGCTGGATCAATACGGCGTGCCCTACGAATTGCTCGATCCGGCCGGTATCGCCCGCTACGAGCCGGCGCTGGCCCAGGCGCCGGTGCAGCTGGTCGGCGCGCTGCGCCTGCCCAACGACCAGACCGGCGACTGCAACCTGTTCACCCAGCGCCTGGAAGCGATGGCACGCCAGGCCGGCGTCGAGTTCCGCTACAACACCCGCGTAGAGGCAATCCATGGCGATGACCACCGCGTCACCGGTGTGCGCCTGAATGGCAAGGTCGAGAAGGCCGACCGCTACGTGCTGGCCCTGGGCAGCCATTCGCCGCAGCTGGTCGCACCGCTGGGCCTGGACCTGCCGGTGTATCCGCTCAAGGGCTATTCGCTGACCTTGCCGATCACCGATGCGGCGATGGCGCCGGTGTCCACGGTCCTGGACGAAAGCTACAAGGTCGCCATCACCCGCTTCGATGCGCGCATCCGGGTCGGCGGCATGGCCGAAGTGGCCGGCTACGACCTGTCGCTCAACCCGCGCCGGCGCAAGACCCTGGAACGGGTGGTGGGCGACCTGTATCCGGAGGGCGGCGCGCTGGAGGCGGCCCATTTCTGGACCGGCTTGCGCCCGGCCACGCCCGATGGCACGCCCATCGTCGGCGCCACCCCGCTGTCCAACCTCTACACCAACACCGGCCACGGCACGCTGGGCTGGACCATGGCCTGCGGCTCGGGCCGCTACCTGGCCGACCTGATGGCGGGCCAGGCGCCGGCGATCGATCCTGAAGGGCTGGACATGTTCCGCTACCGGGGCGCTGCAGCGGCCGGACAGGAGGCCACGCGATGCGCCCAGCCCGCGCGCTGATCGACCTGGGCGCGCTGCAGGACAACTACCTGCTGGCGCGGCGCCTGGGCGGTGGCAAGGCCGTGGCGGTGATCAAGGCCGACGCCTACGGCCACGGCGCGGTCCGTTGCGCACGTGCGCTGGAGCCGATCGCCGACGCCTTCGGGGTGGCCTGCATCGAGGAAGCGCTCGAACTGCGCCAGGCCGGCATCCGCGCCCCGATCCTGCTGCTGGAAGGTTTCCTGGAAGCCGACGAACTGCCGCTGATCGACCGTCACCGGCTGTGGACCGTGCTGGCCTCGCCCTGGCAGCTGGACGCGCTGGCGCGCTACCGGCCGGCCGCGCCGTTGCAGGTGTGGCTGAAGCTGGACAGCGGCATGCATCGGCTGGGCCTGTCGCCGGACGATTTCGCCCGCGCGCTGCAGCAGCTGTCGGCCGACCCGAGGATCGCTTCGATCGTGGCGATGAGCCACCTGGCCCGCGCCGACGAGCTGGACAGCGACTTCACCGACATCCAGCGCGCCGTGTTCGAAGCGGCCACGCGCGATTTCCATGGCCCGACCAGCTTGGGCAACTCGCCGGCGCTGCTGGGCTGGCCGGGCATCGGCAGCGACTGGGTGCGCCCGGGGCTGATGCTGTACGGGGCAAGCCCTTTTCCGCTGGAGGCGCCGATCCGGCATGTGCTGCGGCCAGTGATGCAGCTGGAGTCCAGGCTGATCGCGGTGCGCGCGCTGGCGGCCGGCGAGGCGGTCGGCTATGGCGCCCGCTTCACCGCGCCGGTGCCGATGCGGATCGGGGTGGTGGCGCTGGGCTATGCCGACGGCTATCCGCAGCTGGCGCCCAACGGCACGCCGGTGGTGGTCGATGGCGTGACCACGCGCCTGGTCGGCCGGGTGTCGATGGACATGCTGACGGTGGATATCACCGACCTGCCGCAGGCCGGCGTCGGCAGCCAGGTCGTGCTCTGGGGCCCTCAACCCCTGCCGACACCGTCGCAGATCGCCCAGGCCTGCGGCACCAGCGGCTATGCGCTGCTGTGCGGGATCAAGCGCGTGCGGCGTGAATACCTCGGCGCTGCGGGCGCTGCGACCATCGGGCAGACCGCCTCGGCCTCATTGCCGGGCTGATGGCCAAGGGCGTGAGCCGCGGCAGGCGTGCCGCGCAGCTTCAATCCATCCAGCTCGGCTCGAACATCTCCAGCACATCGTGCACGCCGCGGCGTACGGCCGAGCGATCAGGCGGGGCCAGGTCGCGGGTGGCGGCCAGCAGCAGGGCGGCGGCCCAGGCCGTGCGATCGGCGTGGTTGTCGCTGGCGTGGCAGGCCAGGCGCACGGCCACGCCGGAAATACGTTCCTGGACGAGTTCCTTGTGGATGTGCGACATGTGGTCCCGGCCGCCTGACGGCGCCGCTCCCCCAGCGGCTTGACCTGCAAGCTTAGCTGTCTTCGGCGCCTGGCAGATCGCCGTACATCGGCTGCAAGCCGCCGAACTTCGCAAGCGCGGCATGAAAAAGCGAATTTGGTCGCACCCCGTGCACGCGCCGCCCTGGTGCCGCCGGTCGAGGCTGGCAAACGGCCCCGCGTCAGCATTGCGGCATGCGAGCGTGTGTGATGACTCGCCGGCGGCGGTCATCGGCTGTGCTGCACACGCTCGGTTTCGCGCAATGACATGGCGCAGCGCAGCGGACCAGAGCGGGCGTGCGACGCCATTGCGCCGCAGCCGTCCGCAGACGCGCGCCAGAACCTTCAGGAACCGTTATCTGGCCAACCCGACGGTCACCCGGGTTCGCTATCAGCAAGTGCGTGCACCGCGCACCTTGCGGCGCAGCATGTAAACGCTTGCAAGTCCTGCTACGGTGCCGCCCGCCAAAAGAGGCAGGGCGCCTTGGGAGGGGCTTTCCAGTGCCGCAAGCCGGACACCATTCGCCGATGTCGCGCAAGGCGGCACCGGTCCATCGCCGTACCGGCGACCAACAGCGCGTGCCGTTGGCAGCGGCGCTTCCTGTGCCCGGGCACGGCTCAAGGACCTCGCAATGAACGTCACGATCAAGGATGTCGCCCGCGTGGCCGAAGTGTCCGCGGCCACGGTGTCGCGCGCGCTCAATGGTCATCAATACGTGGCCGAAGAGGTGCGCGCGCGGATCGTCAGGGTCGCCAGCGAATTGCGCTACAGCCCGCACCACGCCGCGCGTGCGCTGAGCAGCCGCCGCACCCACACCATCGGCGTGGTGCTGCCGGACCTGCACGGCGAGTTCTTCTCCGAGCTGATGCGCGGCATCGACCATGCCGCCCGCGAGCGCGGCCTGCACCTGCTGGTGTCCAGCTGCCACGGCAGCCTGGCCGAACAGCGCGATGCGCTGCGCGCCACCCCCGGCCGCGTCGACGGCGTGCTGGTGATGTCGCCGTTCCTGGGCAGCGAGGAGGCGCTGGACCAGGTCCTGGCGCCCGAGGTGCCGGCGGTGCTGATGAACTGCGCCGGCAGCCCGCGCGCCACCGTGCTCAACGTGGACAACTACGGCGGCGCCCATGCCATGACCCGCCACCTGCTGGAGGTGGGCCACCGCCGGATTGCCTTTGTCTGCGGGCCGGCCGACAACTTCGATGCCTGCGAGCGCCTGCGCGGCTATCGCGACGCGCTGGCCACCGTGGCCGATGCCGGGCCGGAATGGACCATGGCAGGCGCCTTCGACGAGGCCTCCGGCTATGCGGTCGGGGAAACCTTCGCCACCGGCGAGCGCCCCGATGCGGTGTTCGCCGCCAACGACATGATGGCGCTGGGCTGCCTGTTCGCCCTGCGCAAGGCCGGCCTGCGCGTGCCCGAGGACATCGCCGTGGCCGGCTTCGACGACGTGCCGATGGCGCGCTACGTCAATCCGGCCCTGACCACCATGCGCGTGGACATCGCCAGCCTGGGTGCGCGCGCGCTGCAGCTGCTGCTCCAACACCCGGGACTTGGTGGCGATGCCGCCGCAGTCGTGGATACCACGGCCCTGGTGCCGCATCTGGTCGTGCGCGATTCCAGCGCCATGCCGGAGCGTCGCACCGGCTGAGCCTCCGCCTGCTGCCGGATCACGCAGTACCGCACTTTCGAAGTTCCCGATTTTCGCAACGACGTCCCAAGTCAGTGTTCCGACGGCCCCAAGGAGGGCAGAGTCATGAAGAGCAAGCGTTCATTCCGTCCCACCCCGTCGCGCAGCGTGCTGGCCATGGCCCTGGCTGGCTGCATGGCCGCTTCGGTGCCGAGCTTTGCCCAGACCTCCACCGCCATCCTGCGCGGCACCGTGACCTCGGCCGAGGCCGGCCAGGAAGTGACCGTCGCCAACAAGGCCACCGGTGCGGTGCGCCGCGCGATCATCAGCCAGAACGGCACCTACACCATCGTCGGCCTGCAGCCTGGCACCTACACGGTCCAGGCCGGTGGCGTGGCCCGCGATGTCACCCTGCAGGTGGCCTCCTCCTCGACCGTGGACCTGGAGGCGCCAACCTCCGCGCCGGCCGGCGATGCCACCACGCTGGGCGCGGTGCGCGTGACCGCGCCGCTGACCCGGGACGTCAAGACCTCGGAGGTCGGCAACATCGTCTCGCTGCGCCAGATCCAGCAGCTGCCGCAGGCCACGCGCAACTTCCTGGAGTTTGCCGACACCGTGCCGGGCATGGTGTTCAACGTCGACGCCCAGGGCCACACCACCCTGCGCGGTGGCGCCTCCAACTCCAGCGCCGGCAACCTGTACATCGACGGCGTCAGCCAGAAGAGCTACGTGGCCAAGGGTGGCATTGCCGGTCAGCAGGACAGCCAGGGCAATCCATTTCCGCAGCTGGCCATCGGCGAATACAAGGTCATCACCTCCAACTACAAGGCCGAGTTCGGCCAGGTCAGCGGCGCGGCCATCACCGCGGCAACCAAGTCGGGCACCAACGAGTTCCACGGCGAGCTGTTCTACCGCTACACCGATGAGTCGCTGCGCGAAGAGCGGCCCGACGAGGGCAATGGCAAGGTCGACTCGCAGGTCAAGGAATATGGGTTTGCCGTTGGCGGCCCGATCCTGCAGGACCGCATGCACTTCTTCTTTGCCTATGAAGGCAAGGACAACGTCGTGCCGCGCAGCATCCAGCCCAGCGCCGATGCCGCGCCCTACGTCGGCTTGCTGCCGTCCGACCTGGCATCGCAGTACGGTGCAGCCAACCTGCCGTTCACCGAGGACCTGTACTTCGGCAAGCTGGACTGGGAAATCACCGACAACGACCGCATCGAGCTGTCGGGCCAGTATCGCGATGAAACCCAGGTGGACAACGTGGGCGGGCAGAACGCCACCGACCACGGCACCGACAAGATCAACAAGGACAGGCGTGTCGCGTTGCGTTGGCAGCACAGCGCCGATGCCTGGTACAACGAGCTGATCGTGTCCAAGGAGAAGTCCGAGAACAACCCGCGACCGATGGGTATCGGCCCTGGCGCCATCTACAAGTATCTGAACTACCGGCCGGCGCCATCCACTGACATCGACGAGTGGACCTTCCTGGCGACCGGGCCTGCCGGTGGTTCCAGCCTGCAGCGCCGTAGCCAGGATGGATGGAGCCTGCAGGACGATCTGACCCTCACCAGCTTCGACTGGCATGGCGAGCACACCATCAAGATGGGGGTGAACTACAAGGACATCACCCTGACCGCACAGGATGCGGCCTCGTTGAATCCCCAGTTCAGCTACCAGGTCGATGCCAATGGCGTGGCGGCCACGCCCTATCGCGTGGACTTCTATTCGCCCTTTGCCACCCCGGGTCAAAAGGCGCTGGTGGAGACCGACGCCAAGCAGTACGGCATCTACATCCAGGATGACTGGGCGGTCACCGACAAGTTGCTGCTGAACATCGGCGTGCGCTGGGATTACGAGGACAACCCGGCCTACACCGACTTCGTCACCGCACCGGGCTTCGTCGCCGCGCTGAATGCGGATGACCCGGCCAATCCCGGCCAGCCCTGGGGCAATCGCCTGGCCGCCAGTGGCCTGGACTACCACGACTACATCTCCAACGGGCATAACCGCGAGAACTTCAAGGACGCCTGGCAGCCGCGCCTGGGCTTCGCCTATGACTTCTTCGGCGATGAGAGCATGGTGCTGCACGGCGGCGCCGGCCGTTCCTACGACCGCAATCTGTTCGAGCAGCTGGCCTATGAAACCAGCAAGGCCGCGCTGTCGCCGGTGGCAGTGTTCTTCAAGGGCAACTACGGAACCGCCAACGGCTGCTATCGCCAGGATCGGCTGTGCATCGACTACGACCCCAGGTACCAGAACATCGACGAGCTCAATGCCATCGCCGACGTCAAGGGCAGCGGTGAGTTGTTCGTCTTCAACAATCACCTCAAGACCCCCTATAGCGACCAGTACAGCATCGGCGTGAGCAATCTGGTCGGCGACTGGCTGACCGACGTGACCGTGCAGCGCAACCTGAGCTACGACGGCTTTGCGATGACCCTGATCAACCGCTACCCCAATGGCGATTACTTCCAGAATGGCAGCGCGCCGTGGGGCCATCCGGTGCCCGGCTACAACAACACCATCATGGGCAACAACGGCCTGGAGTCGCGCAGCACCCAGATCCTGATGTCGGCCGAAAAGCCCTACACCAGGGAGTCGGGCTGGGGCCTGACCCTGGCCTACACCCATACCAGCGCGCGTCAGAATCGCAACATCGACGAACCGTTCGCGTTCGACCAGGCCACCATCGAGGACTACCCGTTCGTCAAGTCCGATGCCGTGGCCGCGCACCGCTTCGTCGCCTCCGGTTCGATCGATGGTTTCTGGGGCATGACCTTCGGCGCCAAGCTGGTCCTGGCCACGCCCGAGCCGATCAACACCATCGCCTGCTACGGCTATACCGACAGCCACGGCGCGACCTGCCAGCAGGTGGGTGCCACGCCGCCCGGTGCGGGCAAGTTCCTGTTCGGTGGCGACATCTGGGGCTACCGCACGGTGGACTTCCAGGCCAGCAAGGACTTCACCGTCTACAAGGACTTCAAGCTGTCCGCGCGCATCAACCTGCTCAATGCGTTCGACTTCAAGAACTATTCGGCGTACTCGTACAACGGCTTTGGCAGCAACGGCCAGTTCGACCCGGACATCTCGATCAACAAGACCGGCGACATCAACTACTTCCCGCGCACGGTGACCTTCGAAATCGGTGCCAAGTTCTGATCCCACGAAGTACCGTGCGGGCCGGCGCTCCCGTCGGCCCGCGCGGGTCGATTCGGACGGGGTCCTGTGGCTCCGTTTCGTCTTTGAAGTGGCAAGCTGCGCGGCAGCGCCAGGCAAGGATTTCAGGATGAGCGTCTCTTCCATCCGCAGCATCGTCATCGTCGGCGGCGGCACCGCCGGCTGGATGGCCGCTGCCGCGCTCGCGCGCGTGCTCGGACCGACCTACAAGGTCACGCTGGTCGAGTCCGAGCAGATCGGCACGGTCGGCGTGGGCGAGGCTACCGTCCCGCACATCAAGGCCTTCAACAACCTGCTGGGTCTCAACGAGGCCGAGTTCGTCCGCCAGACCCAGGGCACCTTCAAGCTGGGCATCGAATTCGTCGACTGGCGCCGCAAGGGCGCCTCGTACCTGCATGGCTTCGGCACCGAGATCGGCCATCGGCTCGGGCTGCTGCCGTTCCACCAGTACTGGATCAAGGCTCACCGCGCCGGCTGGGCCAAGCCACTGGGCGCCTATACGCTCAATACCGTGGCCGCGCCGATGAACCGCTTCATGACCTCAGCCAGGGACGTGCCGGCGCAATCGCCGCTGGCCAACATCGCCTACGCCTACCACTTCGATGCGGCGCTGTATGCGCGCTTGCTGCGGACCTATTCCGAACAGCGCGGCGTGCGCCGGATCGAGGGCATCGTCGAGCAGGTCATCCAGCATCCCGAATCGGGGGATGTCCAGTCGCTGCGCCTGCAGGACGGCACGGTGATCGCCGGTGACCTGTTCATTGACTGCTCCGGCTTCCGGGGTCTGCTGATCGAGCAGACCCTGCACACCGGCTACCACGATTACACGCACTGGCTTCCGTGCGACCGCGCGCTGGCCGTGCCCTGCGAGAAGGTCGGTCCGCCCACGCCGTATACCCGCGCCACCGCGCGCCAGGCCGGTTGGCAGTGGCGCATCCCGCTGCAGCACCGCACCGGCAATGGCTATGTGTATTCCAGCGCGCACATCAGCGAGGACCAAGCCGCCGCCACGCTGCTGGCCAACCTGGATGGCAAGGCGCTGGGCGATCCGCGCCCGCTGCGCTTCACCACCGGCCGGCGCAAGCTGTGCTGGAACAAGAACGTGGTCGCGCTTGGCCTGGCCAGCGGCTTCATGGAGCCACTGGAATCGACCAGCATCCACCTGATCCAGTCCGGCATCTCCAAGCTGCTGGAGCTGTTCCCGCGCGAGGGCATCAGCCAGGTGCTGGTACAGCGCTACAACGACCGGCTGGCGTTCGAGTTCGAACGCATCCGCGACTTTCTGGTGCTGCATTACCACGCCACCGAGCGCGAGGACACCGGCTTCTGGCGGCAATGCCGCGACATGGCGATCCCGGCCGAGCTGCAGTCCACGCTGGAGCTGTTCGGCGACAGCGGGCGCTTCTATCGCAATGGCGAAGAGATGTTCGCCGAGATCAGCTGGGTGCAGGTGATGGTGGGGCAGGGGATCATGCCGGCCAGTTACCACCCGCTGGTCGACCAGGTGCCCGAAGCCGACCTGAAGGCGTTCCTGGCCAGTGTCGAGAAGACGATCGACCATTGCGCCCAGGCCATGCCCGGCCACCAGCAGTTCATCGACCGCTACTGCGCCGCGCCGCCGTTGGGCACGGCCGCCGCCTGAGCGCCAGCACAGCCTGTACCGCGGCTTGCGTGCATGGGCAGCACGAGGGGCTGTTCAATCGAACGACCAGCGCCCACCGGCATCGCGCGCCAGCACCTGGATCGGCGTGGCGGTGCAGATTGTCGAAGTGCCGCGCGATTCCGGATCCAGCGCGGCGTACCCTCCAGCGAGCGCGAGCCTGCGCTCAGCTCCGCACTGCGGCACGGTTGCGGCCGCCGGCCTTGGCGTCGTAGAGCGCCAGGTCGGCCAGTTTGACCAGGCTGGCCGGGCCTTCTTCGGCGCCCATGCGGGCCGGCCACAGCGAGGCGCCACCGACACTGATGGTGACCACCGGCGCGGTGTAGCTCTCCGCGTGTGGGATGCCCAGCGCGCGCACGTTGCGGCAGACCGCCTCGGCCAGCTCGCGCACGGTATTGCTGTCGCAGCCGGGCAGCACCAGGGCCAGTTCTTCGCCGCCATAGCGGGCGGCCATGTCGCCGTGCCGACGCGCGCAGTGCTTGACTGCCTCGGCCACCTGACGCAGGCAGGCATCGCCGGCCTGGTGGCCGTAGGTGTCGTTGAACGCCTTGAAGTGGTCGATGTCCACCAGCAGCAGGCCCAGCGGCGCGCTTTCGCGCAATGCCCGTGGCCAGGCGTCGGCCAGGTATTCATCCAGCGCACGGCGGTTGGCCAGGCCGGTCAGGCTGTCGGTCCGGGCCAAGGCTTCGAGCTGGTCCTGCACCGCCTGGCGTGCGAGCAGCTGCCGCCGCAGCCATTCGCCCAGCACCGCCAGCAGCGCGATGGTGACCAGGGTCAGGAGCGCGTGGGTGCGCATCGAGCGCCGCCAGGCGGCCAGCGCTTCGTATTCGGACAGCGCGGCCACGGCGATCAGGGGAAAGTGGTCGGCGTGGTGGAAGCCGCTGATCCGGCGCATCCTGTCCACCGGCGAGACATAGGTGAGCGTCCCGCTGCGCGCGGCCTTGATGTCGGCGAACAGCATCGTGTTGGACAGGTCGCGGCCAACGTTGGCTTCATCGTTTGGCGCCCGGGCACAGACGATGCCCGCCTCGTTGACCAGCGCCACGGCGCCTTCCCTGCCGAGTTCGAAGCCGCGGTAATAATCGGAAAAATAGCGCGAGCGGATGCTGGCCAGGACCACGCCGCTGAATCGGCCCCGGGCATCGTTGTAGCGGCGGGTGAGCGTGATGATCCAGCTGTTGTCGGTGCGACTGCGCACCGGTGGCCCCAGCCATGACAAGCCATCGTCCACCTCCCGATGATGGCGGAAGTAGGCGCGGTCACTGTTGTTCTTGCTCGCCGGTAGCGTCGCCAGCGAGGAGGCGATCCAGTTGCCGCTGGCGTCGTAGACGTACAGCGCGTGGATGCGTGGGGACCGCGCCGCTTCCCGGCGCATGTAGCGGCTCAGCGATTCCAGGTTGCCTGGCCCGGTGCCGTAGACGTGCAGCCGTTCGGCAATGCCCGACAAGGTGGCATCGGCCAGCTGGAAGGAGTCCTCGGCATGCTGGCTGACCGCGCGGGCCAGGTTGGCGGCATCGAGCTGGATCTGGGCGCGGGCTTCCGCGCGGGTCTCCAGGCCATGCCAGTATTCGGCACCGGCAAACACCAGGCACACCGTCAGCACAAAACCACGCAGCAGATTGGGCAGCAGCAGGCGCCGGCGCGCCGGGTCAACCGTCATCATCCAGATCATCCCCCTCCTGGCGCCGGGAGCGTAGACGTTTGCGCCGGCGCCGTCATGGGAGCCGGGCCTCGCCCTGCCTTGTTGCCTGTCAGGCCGACAGGTGCTGGCGCATCGCGCCCAGCAGTGCCTGACGGTTGTAGGGCTTGGCCAGGAATGCGGCGTTGGTGGGGAAGTCGCGGAAGCTGTTGAGCGAATGCCCCGAGGTCAGGACCACTGGGAGCTGGCCAGCCAGATCGGCGATGCGGCGCGCCAACTGGATGCCATCCATGCCACCGGGCATGTTGATGTCGCTGAAGATCAGGTCCACCTGTTCGCTGCCGGAGAGCAGGTCCAGGGCCTGCATGCCGCCATTGGCGGCCAGCACGCGGTAGCCCTCGGCTTCCAGGATCATGGCGGCGATCTCCCTGGCGCCCTGATCGTCCTCGACGACGAGGATCATGGGCATGGTGGCGGTGGACATGGGAGTACCGGAGACAAAGGACAGCCCGAGCCTGCCAGCGGCGGCGTGAAATCGGAGTGACCCGTGCGTGTCTGTCATCGCTTGCCCCTACAATGGCGTCAGATGTCACCGGGCGACCACTACCGCCAGATCATCGAGCTCTCCGAGGACTGCATCCTGGAGCTGGACGCGACCGGCCGGATTGCCTCGGTCAACCGCCATGGCCTGGACCTGCTGCAGGCCTTCGAGCGCAGCGATGTACTGCACCGGGCCTGGCAGGACTTCTGGCCACCGGCCCTGCATCCGGTGGTGCACCAGGCCCTGCGGCGCGGGCTGGAAGGCCAGTCCAGCCAATACACGGGAACCCTGACCACGCTGCGTGGGGCCCAGCGCCAGTGGTCGGTGTCCATCGCCCCGCTCAGCGACGCCGCCGGGCGGGTCGAGTCGCTGGTGGTGGTCGGTCGCGACATCACCGAAATGCGCCGTGTCGAGCAGGCCCTGCGCACGCTCAACGCCAGCCTGTCTTCGCAGCTGCAGGGTGCCGAAAGCCAGGTCATGGCCGCCAGCCAGCACAACCAATACCTGGAAGCCACCCTGACCCAGGCCCAGGTCATCAGCGAGCGCCGCCGTCACCTGGAGCTGGCCGCGCTGCAACAACGCGACATTGCCGAGGCCGCCCGGGCCATGGCCGAACACACCGCCATGCAGGCGCAGAAGGGCGAGGCGGTGGGCCAGCTGGTGGCCGGGATCGCCCACGATTTCAACAACATGCTGCAGACCGCGGTGGCCGCCATCAGCATGGTCACCGACGCTCCGGAGACCTTGACTCCGATCCAGCGCAAGCTGCTTGGGCGCGGCAACGAGGCGCTGGGGCATGCGACTGCGGTGGCCAAGCGGCTGCTCGGCTTCGCCCGCCAGCATCCAGTGCGCGCCGAGCCGATGGATCTGCAGGAGGTGGCGCTGGAAATGGCCGAGCTGATGCAGCAGAGCCTGGCGCCGGACCTGCAACTGGTGGTCGAACGGCAGTCGCAGCCATTCCCGGTGATCGCCGACCGGCACAGCGTCGGCCAGGCGGTGATGAACCTGTGCATCAACGCCCGCGACGCCTGCGGGGGCACTGGCCGCATCACCCTGCGCTGCGACCAGGGCCAGGTCAGCCAGGACTGGGCGACCCACCTGCGCGCGGCCGGCGACTATGTGACCCTGTCGGTGGCCGACACCGGCAGCGGCATGGACCAGGCCGCGATGTCGCGGCTGTTCGAGCCCTATTTCACCACCAAGCCCGAAGGCCGCGGTACCGGGCTGGGCCTGGCCCAGGTCTACGCACTGATGCGCCAGGCTGGCGGTTTCATCGATGTGGACAGCGCGGTGGGCGTGGGCACGGTGATGACCCTGTGGTTCCCGCGCGCCCATGTCAGCCTGGGCGAAGCCGAGGTTCCGCCGGCGCTTCCCGCAGCCAGTGGCAGCGACCTGTCGGCCTGACCTGTGCGCCCTGCGCGGGAGCGCAAAAAAACAGCTGCTTCAAGCGGGGTGCTTTCGTCTGCGGCTCGACGGCCCGCTACTGCGCGCGTGGGGTGCCGATGGCCTGCATGTCGGTGCTGTTCAGGCGGGCATTGGCATCGGCGCTGAGCAGGGCGTTGACGTCGCGCAGGTCGGCTGCGTCCAGGGTGCCGGCGGCGGCTTCCAGCAGCAGGCGGTTCTGCAGGAAGTTGTACTTGGCCAGCGAGTACTGCTGCTGGGCCGAGACCAGGTTGTTCTGGTTGGTCAGCACGTCCAGGACGGTGCGGGTCCCCACTTCCAGGCCAACCTGCGAGGCGTCGTAGGCGCTGCGGGCCGAGATCAGGGCGGAGCGGCGAGCCTCGATCTCGCTGATGCCCGCTTCCAGCACCTGGTAGGCGTTGCGGGTGTTGCGTACCACCGCGCGGCGCTGCTGCTCGTAGGCATCCTGGGCCGAATCGCGCTGGGCGATGGCCTGGCGCACCTGCGACTGGACCGCGCCGCCGGAGAAGATCGGCACGTTCAGCGACAGGCTCACCGCGCGCGAGTCATATTCGCCGCGGCGGTTGGTGCCGTCCAGACTGGTGTCGGTGTCGCCGCCCCAGCTGGCGCTGCGACCGTAGCTGCCGTTGAGGCTCAGGGTCGGCAGGTGACCGGCGCGGGCGCCGGCGACGCCGGCTTCGGCCGACTGGACCTGCAGCTGCAGGGACTTCAGCGATGGGTTCTGGGCGACGGCGGTATCGACCCAGCCGTCGGCGCCGTATTCGGACGGCAGCTGTGGCTTGAAGTCGTCCGGCAGGCCGCGCAGGTTGGCAACCGGCTGGCCGGTGATCTCGGCCAGCGCCTCGTAGGCGTCCTTGAGCGCGTTGCGCTGGGTGATGACCGTGGCGCGCGCGCTGTCGTAGGAGGCGCGGGCTTCGTGCACGTCGGTGATCGGGGCCAGGCCCACGTCCAGACGCTTTTGCGCGTAATCGAATTGCTTCTGGAAGGCCGCTTCGGCCGCTTCGGCCGAGGCCAGCGTTTCGATCGCGATCAGCACGTTGAAGTAGGCCGCCGAGGTGCGGGTGATCAGCGAGTCATTGGCCGATTCCAGATCGAAATCCGCCGACTGGCTCAGCGCGCGCTGGGCGCGGACGGTGGCGTAGGAGCCGAAGTTCACCAGGGTCTGGCTGACGCCGACGCTGTAGTCGCGCGAACGCGGGCTGTCGATCCAGTCGCCGCCATCGGTGACCTTGGCGCTGGAGCGCCCCAGCGAGGCGGTCCCGCTGACCTGCGGCAGCAGGGTGGCACGGGCCTGGACCACACCTTCCTTCTGCGCCAGCCGGCCGGCCTCTGCCTGGGCCAGGGTCGGGTCGCCGTTGCGGGCCATTTCGTAGGTCTGCATCAGGTCGGCCGCCGAGGCGGTCGATGGCAGCGCCAACGCGATTGCGAGAACGAGGGGAAGACGGATCATCTAGGGGCTTTCCTTGAAGGGTTGCAATGCTTAAAAAACGAATTTCGCGACCGGTTCGGCGCCGACCAGATAGGCCAGGTCGGTTTCGAACAGCGACTGGAAGTTCGGGCCGGACGCCTGGTTGTGCACCAGCATCGCTTCCATCACCGGCGAGCGGCCGCACACCATGAACAGGCGCCCGCCCGGGCGCAGCCACTGCAGGAAGCCGGGCGGCAGGCTGTCGACCGCGCCGGTGACGCAGACCACGTCGAACTGGCGCTGCGCCGTCCAGGTCATCGCATCGGCGGTCTCGATCCGCACGTTGCTGCCCAGGCCGGTGCTGTCCAGGTTGGCGCGCGCCTGCGCAGCCAGCTCCGGGTACAGCTCCAGGCTGACCACCTCGCGGCCCATCTCGGCCAGGCAGGCGGTCAGGAAGCCGCTGCCGGTGCCGATTTCCAGCACGTCCTCGCCTGGCTGCACTTCCAGCGCCTGCAGGGCGCGGCCTTCGACCACCGGCTTCATCATGTGCTGGCCATGGCCCAGCGGAAGCTCCAGGTCGGCATAGGCCAGCGCGCGGTAGGCGGCAGGCACGAACGCCTCGCGCGGCAGGGTCGCCAGGGTTTCCAGGACACGGTTGTCCAGCACGTCCCACGGGCGGATCTGCTGTTCGACCATGTTCTCGCGGGCTTGGGCGTAATCAATCGTCATGGGTGTGCTTCGAAGGGGGTGTTGGGAGCGCAGCGCCGGGCATTCTAGCCATGCCAGGCGGGTCGGGCATGGGCAGGATGGTGCCGCACCGCGCGACGGGCGCAGTGCCGGAAGTCATCGGACCGCAGGCCATGGCCAGGCCGAGGTTCAGGCACGCGGTCATGTCAGCGCGGGGCATAGGCGCGCAGGAACATCTCGACGGTGGCATCCAGGTGGGCGGACACTTCGTCGGCATCGGGCTGGTCGCAGACCCCGCACATCATCCGGCTGTACAGCTCGCCTTTGAGCAGGGTGAAGAACTGCTTGGCCGCGCAGTCGAGGTCGTCGATCTCCAGGTGCCCTTCATCCACGGCCGTGCGCAGGAACGCGACAAAACTGTCGTGGGTGCGCTTGGGGCCGGCTTCCCAGAAGATCCGGCGCAGGCTCTGGTCGGCCTGGCCCGGGGTCACCATGATCCGGTGGGTGCGGATGGCCTCATCGCTGACGATCAGGCCAAAAAAGCCTTCGGCGATGTGGCGCAGCTGGCCGCGCAGGGTGCCATCGGCCTGCACCTTGAAGAATTCGTCCGGCAGCATGTCCTCGCACAGGATGCGCACCGACTCGGAAAACAGCGATTCCTTGTCGCCGAAATGGCTGTAGACGGTCAGCTTGGACACCCCGGCCTCGGCGGCGATGCGGTCCATGCTGACCCCGGCAAAGCCTTCGCGGGCGAACAGGGCCTTGGCTGCCTGCAGGATGGCGGCGCGCTTGGCCAGATCCTTGGGACGGCCGGGGCCGGACGGCGCACGGGCGGTGCGGTCCGGATCGGCGGTCCTGGAATCGGGGGCGTGCTCAGCCATGGGTCAATACTAGACTAGGCGGTTCGATATTTACAGCCTCACGCCCCCGGCTGGCGCGCCCGTCATCGCCCTGTCAGCTTGTCCCCCAGGCGCCGGCGGCCTGGCCGCCGGCGGCCGGGTCAATCGCGCAGCTCGGCCACGAAGCAGGAAGTCTCCAGCTGTTCCAGCACGACCTCCACGGCCTGCGCGGTGGACAGGGCCTTGCCTGTGCCGGCCAGGTCGGCGGTGAAGGCGTGGGCATCCAGCGCGGCATCGACGGCGCGCTCGATGCACTGGGCCTCCGCTTCCAGCCCCAGCGAATGACGCAGCAGCATCGCCGCCGACAGGATGGTGGCGTAGGGGTTGGCAATGCCCTTGCCGGCGATGTCCGGGGCCGAACCATGGATCGGCTCGTAGATGCCCATCCGCAGTTTCCTGCTGCCGTCCGTGGCGCGGCTTGCGTCGCTTGAAGAGACCCCGGCCCGGCCATCCATGGCCGGGCGCCCGGCGGCACGCGCACCGTCGATAGGACGGTGCGCAAGCGTGCCATCGGGCCCCAGCGAGGCCGACGGCAGCAGGCCCAGCGAGCCGGCCAGCATCGAGGCCTCGTCGGTGAGGATGTCGCCGAACATGTTTTCGGTCACGATCACGTCGTACTCGCGCGGCTTGGCCAGCAGGTGCATGGCCATCGAGTCGACCAGCTGGTGTTCCAGTTCGACCTCGGCAAATTCCTCGCGGCCGATGCGCGTGGCCACCTCGCGCCACAGGCGCGAGGTTTCCAGCACGTTGGCCTTGTCCACCGAAGTGAGCTTGCCGCGGCGGGCCCTGGCCAGGGCGAAGGCGCTGCGCAGCACGCGCTCGATCTCGGCCACCGAGTAGCTGCACAGGTCGCTGGCCGCCTCGGCGGTGCGGGTTTTTTCGCCGAAGTAGATGCCGCCGGTGAGCTCGCGCACCACCATGATGTCCACCCCGGTCAGCAGGTGCGGCTTGATCGGCGAGGCATCCAGCGCGGCGGCGTGCGGACGCACCGGGCGCAGGTTGGCGAACAGCCCCAGCGCCTTGCGGATCGCCAGCAGGCCCTGCTCGGGCCGCACCCTGGCGCCTGGATCGGACCACTTGGGCCCGCCGACCGCGCCCAGCAGCACCGCGTCGGCCTGCTGACAGGCGGCGGTGGTGGACTCGGGCAGCGGCACGCCATGGCGATCAATGGCGATGCCGCCGATGTCGTGCTCGGTAAAGGTGAAGCTGTGGCCGTAGCGGCTGGCCACGGCCTTGAGGACGGTGACCGCGGCGGCGGCCACCTCCGGGCCGATGCCGTCACCGGGCAGGACGACGATGTCAGCGTGCATGGGTTGCCTCGTAGCGTGCGATGTCGGGGGCGCGGGCCAGCAGGTAGCCGAGCTGGTCGACGCCTTCCAGCAGGCAGGTCTGCGAAAACCCGTCCAGCGGGAAGGTGTAGATGCGGCCATCGGGCGTGCGCAGCTCGCGTGCGGCCACGTCGATGGTCAGTTCATCGTCCGGTCGCTGCATCAGTGTCTGCACGTCGGCCTCGTCCAGGACCACTGGCAGCAGGCCGTTCTTGAGGCTGTTGCCGCGGAAGATGTCGGCGATCTCGCTGGAGACCACCGCCTTGAGGCCCAGGTCGGTCAGCGCCCAAGGCGCGTGTTCGCGCGAGGAACCGCAGCCGAAATTGCGCCCGGCCAGCAGGATCTGGCGGCCGGCGTTTTCCGGCCGGTTGAAGGCAAATTCCGGGTTCGGCACGCCCTCGGAGATCCAGCGCCAGTCGTTGAACGCAAACCGGCCCAGGCCGGCGCGCTCGGTGGTGGACAGAAAGCGCGCCGGGATGATCTGGTCGGTATCGATGTTGGTCGAGCGCAGGACCACCGACCGCGAGCTGATCTGAACGGTCCGGGCCTGGATGGCCGGGTTCTGCGACAGGGGTGGCGACAGGGTGGTCATCACGCCGCCTCCTCGCCGTCGTCCAGCGCGAACTCGGCCGGGACGTCGGTGACTTCCGCAGTGGGCAGCGCCTGGGGCGCGCACTCGGCGCGCGGACGCAGCGGGGTGTCGCGGATGCTGCGGGCCAGGGCGCTGGCCACGGTGGCGGTGAAGGCCATGCTGGCGGCCTGGCTGGTTTCGGGGCTGGGCATCAGGCCACTTCCTTCTGCGGGGTTGCTGCAAAGAATTCACGGACATCGGCCACCCGGCCCTGGACCGCCGACCACGCCGCGCTCAGCGGCGAGGCCAGCACGGTGCGCGAGCCCGGGCCCTGGCGGCCTTCGAAATTGCGGTTGGAGGTGGACACGGCCAGCTCGCCCGGCGCGACCAGATCGCCGTTCATGGCGATGCACATCGAGCAGCCGGGCTCGCGCCACTGCGCACCGGCGGCGCGCACGATGGCATCGATGCCCTCGGCCTCGGCCTGGCGCTTGACGATTTCCGACCCTGGCACCACCAGCATGCGCACGCCGTCGGCGACCTTGCGTCCGGCCAGCACGCGCGCGACATCGCGCATGTCGCGCAGGCGGCCGTTGGTGCAGGAGCCGACAAAGACCACATCGACCCTGGCGCCGGCCACGGGGTGGCCTGCATCGAAGCCCATGTAGGCAAGGCCCTTGCGCGCGGCGGCATCGTGGGCGGCCGGGATCGGCGCGTCGATGGCGATCGCCGTGCCCGGATGGGTGCCCCAGGTCAGGGTCGGGCGGATGTCGCTGGCATCGATCGCCACCTGCGCATCGAAGTGCGCGCCGTCATCGCTGCGCAGGGTCTTCCAGTAGGCGACCGCGGCATCGAAGTCGGCGCCCTTGGGCCCGCGCGGGGTGGCCGCCATGTAGTCGAAGGTCACCTGGTCCGGGGCCACCATGCCGGCGCGCGCGCCGGCTTCGATGGACATGTTGCACAGGGTCATGCGCTGCTCCATGTCCATCGCCTCGATGGTGGAGCCGCGGAATTCCAGCACGTGGCCGGTGCCGCCGTTGACCCCGATCGTGCCGATGATGTGCAGCGCCACGTCCTTGGCGCCCACGCCGGGGGCCAGCGGCCCCTCGACGGTGATCGACATGGTCCTGGGCTTGCGCTGCAGCAGGCACTGGGTGGCCAGTACATGGCCGACTTCGCTGGTGCCGATGCCGAAGGCCAGCGCGCCGAACGCGCCATGGGTGGAGGTGTGGCTGTCGCCGCAGACGATGGTCATGCCCGGCTGGGTGAAGCCCTGTTCCGGCGCGATCACGTGGACGATGCCGCGGTTGTCCGAGCCCATGTCGAACAGCTCGATGCCGTACTGGGCGCAGTTGGCTTCCAGTGTCTGGACCTGCTTCTCGGCGGCGGCGCTGGAGTAGGGCAGGCGGCCATCGGCGTCGCGCGGCAGGGTCGGGGTGGAATGGTCCATCGTCGCCTTGGTCCGGTCCGGACGGCGCGGCGCGATGCCGCGCGCGCGCAGTTCGGTGAAGGCCTGCGGCGAGGTGACTTCGTGGATCAGGTGCAGGTCGATGTACAGCACCGCAGGTGCGCTGTCGCTTTCGGGCACGACGACGTGCGCGTCCCACAGTTTGTCAAAAAGTGTACGGGGAGCTGGGGCTGGGCTCATTGCGGATGGCCTTGCTTGGAATCGGAAATGGCCGGGCGCGCGACCAGGCGCACGCTCGGGGACTGGCTGGCACTGAACGTGGTCGATCCGGCGCGGGCGGTCATGCGCGTGGCGGGCTCAGGCGGCGGCGGTTTCGGACCGCGCGGGGCTGGCCTGGCGCTGGCGCAGCAGGCGGTTGGCCACGTCCAGCCAGGCCAGCGCGCTGGCTTCGATGATGTCCGCCGCGGTGCCGGTGCCCTCGTACTCCACGCCTTCGGCGCGCACCGACAGGCTGGCTTCGCCGCGCGCATCGGTGCCGATGCCCACGCTGTGCACCTGGTAGCTGTCCAGGGTCATCTGCACGCCGGTGGCCGAGGACAGCGCGCCGAACAGGGCGTCGACCGGGCCGTTGCCCTGCGCGGTTTCTGACACGCGCTTGCCTTCCGGATCGGACAGCTCCACCAAGGCGTTGGCGCGGCCGCCGACATCGGAAATGGTCATCGACGCCAGCCGATAGCCCTGGCTCACGCTGGCATCCTGCATCAGGGTCTGCAGGTCCGAATCGTTGACCACGCGCTGCTTTTCGCACAGTGCCTTGAACTGCTCGAACACCAGCTTCAGCTCGTCTTCCTCCAGCAGGTAGCCCAGCGCGCGCAGGCGTGCCTCGACCGCGGCACGGCCGCTGTGACGGCCCAGCACCATCTGCGTGTCCGGCCAGCCCACGTCCTGCGGACGCATGATCTCGTAGGTACCGCTGTGGCGCAGCATGCCGTGCTGGTGGATGCCGGACTCGTGCGCGAACGCGTTGGCGCCGACGATCGCCTTATTGCGCTGGACCGGCATGCCGACCAGGCGCTGCAGCAGCTGCGAGGTGGGCACGATGCGGCGCGTATCCACGCGCGTGTCCAGCCGGTAGAACGCGTTGCGTACCTTCAGCGCCATCACCAGTTCCTCGATGGCGCAGTTGCCGGCGCGCTCGCCGATGCCGTTGATCGAGCCTTCCACCTGGCGCGCGCCGCCCTCGATGGCGGCCAGCGAGTTGGCCACGGCCAGCCCCAGGTCGTTGTGGCAGTGGGTGCTGAAGATCACGTCCCTGGCGCCCGGGACGGTGGCGATCAGGCGCGAGAACATGCCGCGGATCTCCTCCGGCGTGGTGAAGCCCACCGTGTCGGGCAGGTTGATCGTGGTGGCGCCGGCGGCGATGGCGACCTTGACCACTTCGGCCAGGAAGTCCTCCTCGGTGCGGGTGGCGTCCTCGGGCGAGAACTCGACATCGTCAACGCTGGCCCGGCCCAGGCGCACGTGCCGGTCCACCGATTCCAGCACCTGCTCGCGGGTCATGCGCAGCTTGTGGTCGCGATGCAGCGGGCTGGTGGACAGGAACAGGTGCAGGCGCGGCCGGGCGGCGGCCTCCAGCGTGCGCAGCGAGGCCTCGATGTCGCCAGGCAGGCAGCGCGAGAGCACCGCCAGGGTCGGGCTGCGGATTTCGCGCGCGATCAGGGCCATGGCTTCGCGGTCGGACTGCGAGCTGGCCGGGAAGCCGGTCTCGATGATGTCCACGCCCAGCTCGGCCAGGGCGCGGGCCATGACCAGCTTCTGCTGCGGCGACATGCTGCAACCGGGGGACTGCTCGCCGTCGCGCAGGGTGGTGTCGAAAATGCGTACGTTGTCTGTGTTGGTGCTCATGCGATGGATTCCTCTACGGCTTCGGCCGTCCTGGCGGCGGCGGGGCGGCGTGGTGTCTGGTGCGGGGCGGTGATGTCGGGAGGACGCCGGGTGCATGCCTGGCGGGGGCCGTGGCGGGCGATGATGCCGCATCGCGACCGATGTGTCGGCGCTGGCCACGGCATGGCGGGCCGCGGCGCGGTCACGGCCGCATCGGTGCGATCTCGGTGCAACCGGGTGTCGGCGGCGCGGCGCGCGCATGCCGGTGCGGCCGGCATGGCGGCCACGGCCACCGGGAGGGCACCGGCTACGTCCGGTTCCTGCGCGGGGCGCGGCGCGTCAGACACGACGGCCGGACCGGCGAGCGGGAACGGGAGCGCCACGGCAGAGGCGGACGAGCACCCTGCGCGCGTTGCGGGACCGGCTGCGCCGGGATGGCGCCGCTGTGGGTCGAAGAAGACGCCTCCGACGCGACGTGAGCGCTTTTACGGGTCCCGGGTCCCGAGTCCCCCCCGGTCCCGGCTTGACCGCGTTCATGCCGCCGCCCCGGTGACCGCCTGCTCCGGCGCATCCACGCCGACGCTGACCGATTCGCAGTCGTAGACCTTTTCCAGCTGGTGGCGCAGGGTTTCGATCGAGCGCGGGCTTTCCACCAGCAGCTGCAGGCGCCAGCGTCCATCGGCGTGCGGCACGGCCTGCACGCCGCGCGGGACGAAGCCGCGACGCTCGACCATGCCGATCACGCGCACCAGGGCGCCTTCGGCCGGTTTCACGATCAGGTCAAGCCGGTATTGCATGGGACGTGGGCTCCGTGACGGCCTTGGCCGGATTGGCTTCCAGCATCGCGCTGTTGGCGTGGTTGGGCGGGACCAGCGGCCAGACGTTGGCCTTGATGTCGATGGCCACGTGCAGCAGCGCCGGGCCGGGCGTGGCCAGCAGTTCGGCCAGGGCGTCATCGACCTGGTCGCGCAGCTCGATGCGGCGTGCGGGAATGCCGAACACCTTGGCCAGCGCGGCAAAGTCCGGGTTGTCGGACAGGTCGATCTCGCTGTAGCGCTCGGCGAAGAACAGCTCCTGCCACTGACGGACCATGCCCAGCGCCGAGTTGTCCAGCAGCACGATCTTCACCGGCATGCGGGTGCGGGCGATGGTCGTCAGCTCCTGCACGTTCATCATGAAACTGCCGTCGCCGGAGACCAGCACCACGGTGCGGTCCGGGCAGGCGAACTGCGCGCCCATCGCCGCCGGCAGGCCGAAGCCCATCGTGCCCAGCGCGCCGCTGGTCAGGTGGTTGCGCGGATGGTTGAACTTGCAGTGCTGGGCCACCCACATCTGATGCTGGCCGACATCGCAGGCGATGATGGTGTCGGCCGGCGCCACCTCGCTCAGGCGCTTGAGCAGGGCCGGGGCGTAGATGTCGGTGCCCGGGGCGTCGTAGCGAAAGCCGAACCGCTCGCGGTTGCTGGCGCAGCGCGCCTTCCAGGCGTAGCAGGTGCTGCGCGCGCCGGTCAGGGCCTGCAGGCCGGTGGCCACATCGCCGGGGATGGCGATGTCGGCCGTGCGCAGCTTGGAGATCTCGTAGGCGTCGGCATCCAGGTGGATGACCCGGGCGAACGGGGCGAATTCGGCCAGCTTGCCGGTGGCGCGGTCGTCGAAACGCGCGCCGACCACGATCAGCAGGTCGCTGTCCTGCACCGCCATGTTGGCCGCGCGGGTGCCGTGCATGCCCAGCATGCCCAGGTAGTTGCCGTGGTTGGCAGGCAGCGCGCCCAGCCCGCGCAGGGTCAGCACGGTCGGGATGCCGCTGGCCTCCACGAACTGGCGGAACGCGTCCACCGCACCGGCCAGGGCGATGCCGCCGCCGCCGTAGACCACCGGCTTTTCGGCGCCGGCGATGGCGGCCAGGGCCTCGGCGATGGCTGCCGCGGCCGGAGCCGGTGGCGGCTGCACCGCGGCCGGCACGTGATCGGGCAGGTGCGAGGCATCGTTGACCTGCACGTCCTTGGGCAGGTCGATCAGGACCGGGCCGGGACGGCCTTCGCGGGCAATGCGGAAGGCCTCGGACAGCACGTGCGGCAGGTCTTCGACCCTGCGCACCAGGAAACTGTGCTTGACGATCGGCATGGTCATGCCGAACACGTCCAGCTCCTGGAAGGCATCGGTGCCGATCAGGGACGTGGCGACCTGGCCGGTCAGGCACACCATCGGCACCGAATCGAGCATCGCATCGGCGATGCCGGTGACCAGGTTCGACGCGCCCGGGCCGGAGGTGGCCACGCACACCCCGACCTTGCCCGACGCACGCGCATAGCCGTTGGCGGCCAGCGCGGCACCCTGTTCGTGGCGCACCAGGATGTGTTTGAGTTTTGAATCCACCAGCGCGTCGTAGAACGGCATGATGGTGCCGCCCGGGTAGCCGAAGATCGTCTGGACCCCTTCGGCTTCCAGGGCGTGGGCGATCCAGCGGGCGCCATTGCGTGGGGCAGTGGCGGTGGTGGCGTTCATGCGGCGGCGGCCTGTTGGGAGGTGGGCTTGGGTGCGTTTTCGGCCAGCCACACCATCTTGGATCGCAGCTGCTTGCCGACCACTTCGATCGGGTGCTCCATGTCGGCCTGCTTGAACTTCTTGTAGTTCGGCAGGCCCGCTTCGTATTCGGCGACCCAGTTCTTGGTGAAGGTGCCGTCCTGGATGTCGGTCAGGATGTCCTTCATGCGTGCCTTGGTGGCCGCGTCGATCACGCGCGGGCCGCTGACGTAGTCGCCGTACTGGGCGGTCTCGGAGATGAATTCCAGCATCCGGGTGATGCCGCCTTCGTAGAACAGGTCCACGATCAGCTTCAGCTCGTGCAGCACTTCGTAATAGGCGATTTCCGGCTGGTAACCGGCCTCGACCAGGGTTTCGAAGCCGGCCTGGACCAGCGAGGAGGCGCCGCCGCACAGCACCGCCTGCTCGCCGAACAGGTCGGTCTCGGTCTCTTCCTTGAAAGTGGTCTTGATGAGGTTGGCGCGGGCCCCGCCCAGGCCGGCGGCGTAGCTCAGTGCGAACTGCTCGGCCTTGCCGCTGCGGTCCTGGTAGACCGCATAGATGCACGGCACGCCGCGGCCGATCTCGTATTCGCGACGCACCAGCGCGCCAGGACCCTTGGGCGCGACCAGGACCACGTCCAGGTCTTCGCGCGGCTCGATCAGGCCGAAATGCACGTTCAGGCCGTGGGCGAACAGCAACACCGCGCCCTGTTTCATGTTCGGCGCCAGCACGTCGTAGTACAGGGTCTTCTGGACCATGTCCGGGGTCAGCACCGCGACCAGGTCGGCGTCCTTGACCGCCTCGGCCGGCGACTTGACCAGGAAGCCATCGGCCTTGGCCTTGGCTTCGGTCGGGCCGCCCGGACGCAGGCCGACCGTCACATCAAAGCCCGACTCGCGCAGGTTCAGCGCGTGCGCGCGACCCTGGCTGCCGTAACCGACGATGGTGATGGTGGGCTGGGGGAGATTGGGGGTCGAAGCAGTCATCTGTGGCAGTCCTGTGGATTTGAAGGTTGGGGGTGAAACTTTTCGCAGGGGCTGAAAGCACGAAACCCCGCACTTCGCAGTGCGGGGTTTCGTAGGATTCTCGTGTGGTTGCTGCTTACACGGCCGTACGTCCCGCACCTGCTGGCGAGGTGATAAGTACGAGCACAAGCGCGGCGGCCGCGTGCGGCGCGGTCTGCAGTCGGGTGGTCGAGGGACGGGAGGTATCCATGAGGCCGGCAGGAAAACACGCCCGCGCACGCCGTGTCAAGCACGGATTTTGTTTCTTTGGCAAGCATCGTCCTGTGCCGGCGCAGCGTTGCCATCGGGCCGTTCCCGATGCTGGATCGCGGGCGTGCCGGTGCCGGCGATCCTGAAGCCGTGCCGCGCACGTGAGCGGCGAGCCCTGCTGCAGCAATGAGCAGGCGCAAAAAAGGCGCCGCAATGGGCGCCTGTTCTTCCACGTCCTGCGCAAACCTACTGCTGACTCTGCTGCGCGTCGCGCTCGATGGCTTCCAGCAGGAGCTTCTTGGCCTCCTCGGCGCCGCCCCAGCCATCGAGCTTGACCCACTTTCCCTTCTCCAGGTCCTTGTAGTGCTCGAAGAAATGGCCGATGCGCTCCAGCCAGTGGCCGCTGACCTGGGCGATGTCATTGATGTGGGCGTAGCCGCTGAAGACCTTGTCCACCGGCACGGCCAGCAGCTTCTCGTCGCTGCCGGCTTCGTCGCTCATGCGCAGCACCCCGACCGGGCGGCAGCGGATGACCGAACCGGGCACCAGCGGCAGCGGCAGTACCACCAGCACGTCGGCCGGGTCGCCATCGCCGCACAGGGTGTGCGGCACGTAGCCGTAATTGCAGGGATAGCGCATGGGCGTGGACAGGATGCGGTCGACGAAGATCGCGCCGGACTGCTTGTCCACTTCGTACTTCACCGGCTCGGAATCCTTCGGGATTTCGATGACCACGTTGATTTCTTCCGGCGGATTCTTGCCGGTGGGGACGCTGCCAAGGCCCATGTACTGCTCCAGTGTCGATGCGTGAAAGTGGCCGGCATTCTAGCCCAGGGCTGTTGCGGGGCAGCAGTGGAGGCCGCCGGGAACCGGTCAGGAAACCGGTTCCCGCGCGGTCCTGCGCGCACCCGGCCGCCGGCAGCACCAGCGGCAGGGCGATCAATGCTCATGATCTTGATCATCTGCCGGACTGGCGGGGTCATCGCGAATCGGGAATGGGGCATGACAGGTTGCGGTCAGCCGGCCGCCGGCAGCAGCGGCACCAGCAGCAGGGCCACGATGTTGATGATCTTGATCAGCGGGTTGATCGCAGGCCCGGCCGTGTCCTTGTACGGGTCGCCGACCGTATCGCCGGTGACCGCGGCCTTGTGCGCCTCGCTGCCCTTGCCGCCGAAATGCCCGTCTTCGATGTACTTCTTGGCGTTGTCCCAGGCGCCGCCGCCGGTGGTCATCGAGATGGCCACGAACAATCCGGTGACGATCGTGCCGATCAACAGCCCGCCCAGCGCCTGCGCGCCCAGCACCAGGCCAACCACCACCGGCACCACCACCGGCAGCAGCGAGGGCACGACCATTTCGCGGATCGCCGCGCGGGTCAGCAGGTCCACCGCGGTGTGGTACTGCGGCTTGCCGCTGCCGTCCATGATGCCGGGGATCTCGCGGAACTGGCGGCGCACTTCCTCGACCACGCTGCCGGCCGCGCGCCCGACCGCTTCCATGGCCATCGCCCCGAACAGGTACGGGATCAGGCCGCCGATCAGCAGGCCGATGATCACCCGGTGGTCGGACAGGTCGAAGGTATAGACCGAACCCGGATGGGCGGCGGCCAGGTTGTGGGTGTAGTCGGCAAACAGCACCAGCGCGGCCAGCGCGGCCGAGCCGATCGCATAGCCCTTGGTCACCGCCTTGGTGGTATTGCCGACCGCGTCCAGCGGATCGGTGACCGCACGCACTTCCGGCGGCAGCTCGGCCATCTCGGCAATGCCACCGGCGTTGTCGGTGATCGGCCCATAGGCGTCCAGGGCCACGATCATGCCGGCCATCGACAGCATCGCCGTGGCGGCGATGGCGATGCCGTACAGCCCGCCCAGCGCCTGCGCGCCCCAGATCGCGGCGCAGACCGCGATCACCGGCATGGCGGTGGATTTCATCGACACACCCAGGCCGGCGATGATGTTGGTGCCGTGGCCGGTGGTCGAGGCCGAGGCCACATGCTGCACCGGCTTGTACTGGGTGCCGGTGTAGTACTCGGTGATCCACACGATCGCGCCGGTGAGCAGCAGCCCGATCAGCGCGCAGCCATAGAGCCGGAGCGCGCCGATGGCCGAGTCGCCCATCAGCGCGGTGGTGACCGGATAGAAGGCGATGGCCGCCAGCACCGCCGAGACGATCACGCCCTTGTACAGCGCGCCCATGATCGAGCCGCCCGGCTTCACCTTGACGAACAGTGCGCCGATGATCGAGGCGATGATCGACACCCCGCCCAGTACCAGCGGATAGAGGATCGCGTTCGGGCCGGCCTGGCTGGCCATCAGTGCGCCCAGCAGCATCGTGGCGATCACGGTGACCGCGTAGGTCTCGAACAGGTCGGCGGCCATGCCGGCGCAGTCGCCCACGTTGTCACCGACGTTGTCGGCGATCACCGCCGGATTGCGCGGGTCGTCCTCGGGAATGCCGGCCTCGACCTTGCCGACCAGGTCGGCGCCGACATCGGCGCCCTTGGTGAAGATGCCGCCGCCCAGGCGGGCGAAGATCGAGATCAGCGACGCGCCGAACGCCAGCCCGACCAGCGCGTGCAGCGCCGATTCGCGGGCCACGCCCAGGTGGTAGGTCAGCACCGCCCAGTACCCGGCCACGCCGAACAGTCCCAGCCCGACCACCAGCATCCCGGTGATCGCCCCGCCACGGAAGGCCACGTCCATCGCCGCGCTGATGCCGTGGCGCGCGGCCTCGGCGGTGCGCACGTTGGCGCGTACCGAAACATTCATGCCGATGTAGCCGGCCGCGCCGGACAGCACCGCGCCCAGCGCGAAGCCGATCGCCGTCAGCCAGCTCAGGAACACCCCGACCAGCACGAACAGCACCGCGCCGACGATGGCGATGGTCAGGTATTGCCGGTTGAGGTAGGCGCGCGCGCCTTCCTGCACTGCGGCGGCGATTTCCTGCATGCGTGCGTTGCCCGCCGGGCGCGAGAGCACCCAGCGCGCCGACACGATCCCGTACACGATGGCAATGGCCGCGCACGCCAGTGCCAGCGCAAGTCCGTAATGTTGCAGCATGACCCCTCCCAAGGCTGATGAATGTGGCCGGTGCGGATGAAGATCCGCACCGCGCGATCGGCATCCATCGCCAGGCCCGCGGGACGTCTGCCGGCCCTGAGTGTAGGCCGATGCCGGCCATGTGCATGACGCAGTGCCGCGCGCGGCCACGCCCCGGGGCGGGGGAGCAGGCAAACGCAGATGGACCGGCATCAGGGGGCCGGTCCATCTGCCACTGCCTTCGACGTTGCCCGGATCAGGCGCCGGCGGTCATGCCCAGTTCCGGCGCAAGCGACGGCGTCGATAGCGCAGGTGCGGGCAGCCCGACCCCGCTGGTCGCCGGCGACGCCATCGCAAGGGCCAGCATCTTCTGGGTCACGCCCTGCCAGCTGAGCACATCGCTGTTGTCGATGCTGGTGCGGTCGTACTGCAGTGCACGGTCCACGGCGGCCGCGATGGTGTGTGCCGCCCCGGGCGTGTAGACCGACACGTGATCGCCGTTGGCGGCGAATGCCGGCGCCACGATCGGCAGGCGGCTGTAGGTGTACTGCATCATCTTCATGCTCGACTGGCTTAGGTAATCGGCATTGGGCGCGGGGCGGTAGGGGGCCACGCCGGCGTCGGCGTGCTGGATGTACGGCACGATCGTCGCGAACGGCCGTTCGCCATGGGTTACCACGTTGGGCAGCGCCGTCTCCAGGCAGGCCTTGCGGCCGAACAAGTGGAAGGTCGCTGCAGGCGAGGACTGGGCCATGCAGGTGACGGCGTGGGCGTCGAACAGCATGTCGCCGACGCTGACCACGTTGCACGTATTGGGCGGGTAGGGCGATACGCTGGCTCCATCGAACAGTGCCTTGTCCAGCCCGTGCGCGATGTACTGCACGTTGCGAGCGTCGGGATAGTCGGCCACCATCACCTCGGCCGGGACGCGGACCAGGTCGAAGAACGGCATCGCCGCCCGTTCGGCCTCCAGGATGATCGGGTGATAGTGGAGCGTGGCGATGCGGTCGCACACGCTGTAGATGAAACGCGCCCTGGGAAACTTGTGCGCCAGGGTCGGCACCAGGCACAGGCCGGCGCCGTTCTCGACGATGAACATGTCCACGTCCGATATTCCGTCGAGCAGGTTGTGCGACAGCAGCGACGGATACAGCGCGAACAACGGTTTGGTCAGTGCATCGATCGCGGCCTTGCCCAGCGAAAGCGGGTGGAACAGCGGCCGCCACAGGTACTTGCGCACCCGCGGCGCGACTTCGGTCCAGGTATTGAACGGCCCCTGGAACTGGCGGGCCTGGGGCTTGAGCCGGGTCAGCGGGCTCATGCCGATGGTGACGAAGTCGACCTGGTTCCCCGCTTGGGCCAGCACCTCGGCCCAGAAATGGAAGTCCACCTTGCGGGCCGATGTGGCCTCGTGCACCGTCAACATTACGATCTTCACTGCGCACCGCCTGCCTGGAGTCTTGAGGGATTCAACCGGGCTCGGCTCCGGCAGCGTTTGCGCGCCGGGGCCGCCCTGTTTGTCCCTGTTACGCAGGATTCATCTGCAACCGGTCACAAAAAAAACGGCAGTACAGCGTGATTTTCGCGTTCCCGGCTTGCGCGCTGACCAACGGCGCAGGCGGCCGGTTCAGCAAGAAAGTGGCACCCTCCCGCCCGTCTTCAGCCGCCAGGAAATCGCCATGTGCGTCAATGTCGCCCATCTTGCCCTCGCCTGCCTGGTCTGGTTGCCGTTGGCGGCGCTGGCCCAGCAACAGCCCGAGATCCAGCGCCCGGTGGGCATCGCCCAGGCAGTGGGCGTGGTGCACACGCTGCGGCAGATTCCCGAGGCCTGCACCCGGCTGGAAGGCACCTTCACCGGCGATCGGGCCAGGCCCTATGACATGAAGCCGGTGCGGACCAGCCCCAGCTGCCAGGCGCGGGCGGTGTTCATGGCTGACGCCAAAATCCAGCCGAGCGCGGCGATGGGCTGGAAGCTCAACGACATCATCCGCGTGCCTTCGGCCAGCTGCAGTGGCCAGCAGGCGGTCGTGCATGTGTGGCGCAAGCCGGCCGGAGCGGCCCTGCAGCGCGATGGCCAGGACCGGGCCCGCATCTATCTGGAAGATGCCAGGCAGCAGGCCGCCGCCGGCAGGCTGGCGGCACTGCCGGCCTATGCGGCGGTGCTGGAAGTGGAAGGCAACGCCTGCCGCTGAGCTGACGCTCCAAGGGCGCAAGCACGATCACGCTTGCGCCCTTGGCGTGAAACTGTTCAGTCTTCCCAGGCCGGAAGCTTCTGCTTGACCGCCACGTTCTTGAGCGTCACATATCTGGGCAGGCCGTCGGCGCCGTAGGGCAGCGGCGCTTCGCCCTTGATCAACGGGGCCAGGTACTTGCGTGCACTGGCGGTGATGCCGAAGCCGTCCTTGCGGATGAAGCTGGCCGGCATGGTCTTCTCGTGGTTGGCGACCTTGGACAGCGGCGCCGGTGCGATCTTCCAGCGGTACGGCGCGTCGGCGCTGCGCACGATCACCGGCATCACCGCGTTCATGCCCTTCAGCGCGTACTGCACCGCGGCCTTGCCCACGGCCTGGGCCTGGGCCCAGTCGGTGTTGGAGGCGATGTGCCGCGCCGAGCGCTGCAGGTAGTCCGGCAGCGCCCAGTGCACCTTGTAGCCCAGCGAAGCCTTGACCGTGCCCGCCAGATACGACGCCACGCCGCCCAACTGGGCATGGCCGAAGGCGTCGGCGGCGCCCCCGGCATCGGCCACGAAAGTGCCATCGGCGTTGCGGATGCCTTCGCTGGCGACCACCACGCAGTAGCCGACCTGCTTGACCACCTTGTCGACCTGGGCCAGGAACGCGGCCTGGTCATAGGCACGCTCGGGAAACAGGATGATGTGCGGGGCCTCATCGGCCGCTGTGCCCGCCAGGCCGGCGGCAGCGGCCAGCCAGCCGGCGTGGCGGCCCATGGCCTCGTAGACGAACACCTTGGTCGAGGTCTGCGCCATCGCCGCCACGTCCAGCGCGCATTCGCGCACCGACACGGCCGTGTACTTGGCCGCCGAACCGAAGCCCGGACAGGTATCGGTCACCGCCAGGTCGTTGTCGATGGTCTTGGGCACGCCCACGCAGGTCAGCGGATAGTCGAAGGCCTGGGCCAGCTGCGAGACCTTCCAGGCCGTGTCGGCCGAATCGTTGCCGCCGTTGTAGAGGAACCAGCGCACGTTGTGCGCCTTGAAGACCTCCAGCAGGCGCGCATAGCGGTCGCGATCGGCGTCCAGCGACTTGAGCTTGACCCGGCACGAACCAAACGCACCGCCCGGGGTGTGGGCCAGCGCCCTGATCGCGGAGATGGACTCCCTGGAGGTATCGATCAGTTCCTCGCGCAGCGCGCCGAGGATGCCGTTGCGGGCGGCCAGGACCTTGACCTTGCGGCGCCTCGCCTCGCTGATCACGGCAGAAGCGGTGGCATTGATCACGGCGGTGACGCCGCCGGACTGGGCATACAGAAGCGTGGATTGCACCATCGTCTCGCCTTGGGGTCTGGACCGGATGGGGTAAGCTTCCCATATCGATGCGATGGCCGCGTCGGCGCCGCCGCCAGGCTGGCAGCCCGGCCCGCTCCCCACGGTTTCCTCATTGAATGCTTTGGAGTGACACGATGCGACTGGTACTTCTGGGACCGCCCGGCTCGGGCAAGGGCACGCAGGCCACCCGGCTGAAGGACTTCCTCAAGGTCCCGCACATCTCCACCGGCGACCTGCTGCGTGGCGAAGTGGCCGCCGGCACGGAGCTGGGCAAGCAGGCCAAGGCGGTGATGGATGCCGGTAACCTGGTGTCCGATGAAATCCTGCTGGGCATGCTGGAATCGCGCCTGGCGCAGGCCGATGTCGCCAATGGCTTCATCCTGGACGGCTATCCGCGCAACCTGGCCCAGGCCGACGCGCTGGGCCAGCTGCTGCAGCGCATTGGCCAGCCGATGGACGCGGCCGTGCAGCTGGAGGTGCCGACCGAGCTGCTGGTTGAACGCATCGCCGGCCGGGCCAAGGCCGAGGGCCGCGCCGACGACAATCCCGAGTCGGTGCGCAAGCGCCTGCAGGTGTACGAAGACAGCACCGCGCCGGTGATCAACTTCTACAAGCAGCAGGGCCGCCTGACCGTGGTCGACGGGGTGGGCGAGTTGGATGAGGTCACCGATCGCCTGATCAAGGCCCTGGCCCCAGCCAAGGCCTGAGCTGCCGTGCCAGGCGGTGACCGAGCAAGGCGCCCGCGGGCGCCTTGCTCGTGTCTGCCGGTCGTGTGCGGCGGCGTGATCGGCGACAATCTGCGCCCATGAGCAAACTGCATATCCTGGGCATCGCCGGCACCTTCATGGGCGGGGTGGCCGCCCTGGCCCGCGAGCTGGGCCACACCGTCGAAGGCAGCGACCAGGCCATCTATCCGCCGATGTCCACCCAGCTTGAGCAGCTGGGCATCGCCCTGGCGCAGGGCTACCTGCCGCAGAATGTTTCGCCCGACTGCGATGCGGTGATCATCGGCAACGCGCTCTCGCGCGGCAACGCGGCGGTGGAAGCGGTCCTGAGCGACGGCCGCCGCTATACCTCCGGCGCGCAGTGGCTGAGCGATGCCGTGCTGCCCGGGCGGACCACGCTGGCCGTGGCCGGCACCCACGGCAAGACCACCACCACCACGATCCTGACCTATCTGCTGCAAGCCGCTGGCCGTGCGCCAGGCTTCCTGATCGGCGGGGTGGCCGAGGATTTCGGCGTCTCGGCGCGGCTGGGACAGGGTGCCGAGTTCGTGGTCGAGGCCGACGAATACGACACCGCGTTCTTCGACAAGCGCAGCAAGTTCGTGCACTACCGCCCGCGCGTGGCGATCCTCAACAACCTTGAATACGACCACGCCGACATCTTTCCGGACGTGGCCGCGATCCAGCGCCAGTTCCATCATCTGGTGCGCACCGTGCCGGGCAATGGCCGGCTGATCGTCAACGGTGCCGATGCGCACCTGGACCAGGTGCTGGCGATGGGCTGCTGGACGCCGGTGGAGCGCTTTGGCTTCGATGCGTCGCTGGACTGGAGTGCGCGCCTGCTCAGCGCCGATGGCAGTGCATTTGCAGTGCTGAAGAACGGGGTCGAGCTGGGTCAAGTGCACTGGCCACTGGTCGGCCGGCACAACGTGCTCAACGGCCTGGCCGCACTGGCCGCGGCCAGTGCGGTCGGCGTGGAGATCGCCAGCGTGATGCCCGCGCTTGCGCACTTTCGCAGCGTCAAGCGCCGGCTGGAAGTGATCGGCACCCATGGGGGGGTCACGGTGTACGACGACTTCGCCCATCATCCCACCGCAATCGCGGCCACGCTGGAAGGCTTGCGCGCCAAGCTGGGCGATGCGCGGATCGTGGTGGCGATGGAGCCGCGCAGCAATTCGATGCGCCTGGGCGCGCACGCCGACGCGCTGGCGCCGTCGCTGGCCGGCGCCGATGCGGTGGTGTTCCTGCATCGCCCGGAACTGGCCTGGGATGCGGGCAAGGTGATCGCGCAGGTGCGTGGCGATGCGCGCGCGGTGGCCGACACCGATGCGCTGATCGCGGCGCTGCGGGCGCTGGTGCGCAGCGGCGACCAGGTGGTCTTCATGTCCAACGGCGGCTTCGACGGCGCGCCGCGGCGCTTCCTGGCGGCGCTGCAGGACTGACCGCAAGACGTGTAAATCGTGTGCAGGCCCGCCCGCACGGCCGTGTTTACACTGCCGCCATGCCCGCTTCCGAAACCCTGCCGCTGTTCCCGCTGCACACCGTGCTGTTGCCCGGTGCCGGCCTGGGCCTGCGTGTATTCGAACGCCGTTACCTGGACCTGATCCGCGAATGCGGCCGCAGCGGCGGCGGCTTCGGCGTGTGCCTGATCCTGGAAGGCGAGGAAAGCGGCCGGCCGGCCACGCCCGCGGCCTACGGCACCGAGGCGACCATCGAGGATTTCGCCACCGGCGAGGACGGCCTGCTCAACCTGCGCCTGCGCGGCGGTCGCCGCTTCCACGTGCAGCGCACGCGCGTGCGCGACAACGGCGTGGTGATGGGCGAGGTGGACTGGTGCCCACCCGAGCAAGACGACGAACTGCGCCCCGAGCACAGCCTGCTGGCCACGGTGCTGGAGAAGATCTTCGAGAAGGCCGGTGCGACCCCGCCCGGCATGCGCAGCAGTGACCTGGACAGTGCGTCCTGGGTTGGCTGGCGCCTGGCCGAACTGCTGCCGCTCAGCGACGCCCAGCGCCTGGCGGTGCTGCAGGAAGACGACCCGCATGCGCGCCTGGATCGCCTGCTGGCCATGATGGCCTGACCTCGGGCCTGCGCGCCGGCCGCAGCGGCGGCTTGCCTGCGGGGGCCATGCAGCCCCACTCGATTCGGCGCAGTGCCCACCGGCGACTTCGCCCAACGCCTGGACGTCGCCGATCAGGGCGAGGGCGGCGAAGACGGCGGCCTCACCGGCATCACGCGCTGCGGTTCCGGCGCCAGCACGCCCTGGTCGGTGCGCAGGCGCAGCACCGGCAGGCCGGTGGCTGGATGCGGACTCAGCGCCTGCGGCAGGTCGCCCGCGCCGGCCCGGACCACGTCGAGCGAGGCGTCGGCATCGGCAAGCGGTCGCCAGATCCCGATCAGGCCAAACAGGCTCTGGTGGCGCAGGGTCTGCGCACCGCCGATCCACAGTGGCGTCTGGTTGGGCTGCAGCAGCAGCGGGGTGGCCCACAGGCGCAAGGCGTACTGCTGGTCGGGGCGGGGTCCGGGCTTGAGCATCAACAGGCTCTCGGCGCGCGTGTCCAGGGTGGCCGGCAGCACCGGATGTTGCTGCGGCGGCACCCCCGCATCGAGCAGCCGCAGGGCGCGTTCCCAGCCGGCCTGGGGCTGCAGGCGCCAGCCATCGGCCTGGAGCCTGCGGACCAGCGGCTGCAGCGGGCCGGCCAGCTGCACATCCAGCGGCCAGCGCTGTTTGTCGTCGAATTCGTTGCGGGTGGCCGGCAGCAGGCGCCAGGTTTCGTTCCACCACGCGTCCAGAGGTTGCGAGGCGCTGGAAATGGGCGCCTCGAACTGCGACAGCATGCGGTCCACTGCGCGCGGCCCATGCCACAGCGCGGCCAGGGCAAACACGCCATAGAACATCCATCCCAGCGGCTTGACCCACATCGAGCGCGCGCTGCGCCGGCGATAGGCCACGCCCAGGATCAACAGCCAGACCACGCCCAGCAAGGTCCCGCCGACCACATCGCTCAGCCAGTGCGCGCCCAGGTAGACGCGGGCAAAGCCGATCACCGCCACTACCGCGCCGGCCACCAGGTATGGCCAGGCCCGGTCGCGTCCCGGCAGCTCGCGCGCGATCAGCACCGCGAAGAAGCCGAAGATGATCGTGGTCATGGTCACCGCGATCGAGGGAAAGCCGAAGCCGCTTGCGACCGTGGGCGGCTTGGGAATGTCGATCACCGCGCCCAGCCAGGCGGTCAGGGCCAGGCCGAAGGCGATCGCCGCCAGCCAGTGGCCGGCGGCCAGCCAGCGCCTGCGCCAGGCCAGGTAGCCCAGCACCGCCAGTGTGGCCGGGGTGAGCACCTGGGCGTCGCCGATCGCGGCCAGCGCGGCCAGCGGGCGATCGGCCAGCGGGTTGCGCAGGCTGTGCATCACTTCGAACAGCCACAGGTCCAGCGCCAGCGGCTGGCCATGACCCACCACCAGCGCCAGGAAGCCGAACAGCACCCAGGCCAACACCAGCAAGACCGCCGCCAGCAGGGCAAGCGGGACGGTTTCCCGGCGGTTGGGGTCGAAGATGGCCACCGAATGCCGGCCAAGCACCGGATGCGCACGCGACCAGGCCAGCGCGCGGGCCAGCAGCGCATCGGCATGGGCGGCGAACCAGCGGTAGCTGTACAGCACCACCGCCCAGATCAGCGCCAGCACCAGCAGCAGCAGTGCCAGCACGATCAACAGGCGCCCGGCCACCGCGGCCACCGCGTCATAGGCCTGGCCCAGCGCCCAGCCCGGCAGCAGGAACAGCACCGCCCAGGACAGGGCCGCTGCGGCGCTGGCCGGCAGGTAGCGCCGCAGCGGCATGTGCAACATCCCGGCCACGGCCGGCACGAACGGCCGGATCGGCCCGACGTAGCGGGCCACGAAGATGGCCTTTACGCTGTCGCGCCGGAACAGCCGCTCGCCGCGCTCCAGCAGTTGCGGATAACGGCTGAAGGGCCAGTGCCCGCGCAGCTGGCTGCCCCAGCGCCGGCCGACCCAGAAGCTCACCCCGTCACCGATGAAGGCCCCCAGCGCCGCGCAGGCGACTGCGTAGGGGCCGGACAGTTGGCCCAGGCCGATCAGCACGCCCACGCCGATCAGTAGCGGCAGCGCCGGCACGATTGCCCCGACCAGGATCAACGCGTCGGACAATGCGATCAGGAACACCACCGCGCCGGCGGCAACCGGATGGGCGGTGAACCAGTCCAGCAGGCCATCGAACCAGGAATTCATCGCCGGCATTATAGGAACCGGCGCCTGTCTGGCCGTTAGACTTCCAGCCCCTGCGGCCAAACCCCGCGCCCGCGCTACCAGGCACGCCCCATGACGACCTTGTCAGGCAAGACCCTCTTCATCACTGGCGCCTCGCGCGGCATCGGCCTGGCCATCGCCCTGCGGGCGGCGCGCGACGGCGCCAACGTGGCCATCGCCGCCAAGTCGGCCGTGCCCAACCCCAAGCTGCCGGGGACCATCCACACCGCCGCCCGCGCGGTGACCGAGGCCGGTGGCCAGGGCCTGGCCCTGCAATGCGACATTCGCGAGGAAGACCAGGTGCGTGCCGCCGTGGCCGCCACCGTGGACACCTTTGGCGGCATCGACATCCTGGTCAACAACGCCAGCGCGATCTGGCTGCGCGGCACCCTGGACACGCCGATCAAGCGCTTCGACCTGATGCAGCAGGTCAACGCCCGCGGCAGCTTCCTGTGCGCGCAGGCCTGCCTGCCGCACCTGCTGCAGGCGCCCAACCCGCACATCCTCACCCTGTGCCCGCCGCCGTCGCTGGACCCCAAGTGGTGGGGTCCGCACCTGGGCTACACACTGGCCAAGATGGGGATGAGCCTGGTGACACTGGGGCTGGCGGCCGAGTTCGGCGCGCAGGGCGTGGCGGTCAACGGGCTGTGGCCGCGCACCCTGATCGCCACCGACGCCCTGAACATGATCCCCGGCGTGTCCATGGCCAACGGCCGCAAGCCGGAGGTGATGGCCGATGCGGCGCACGCGGTGCTGGTGCGCCAGGCGGCCGGCTTCAGTGGACAGTTCCTGATCGATGACCAGGTCCTGGCGCAGGCCGGCATCACCGACCTGTCCGGCTATGCCGTCGAGCCTTCGCAGCCGCTGCTGCCGGACCTGTTCCTGGACTGAGAGGCTGAGAAAAAATCGCCCGCCTACTGCGACCGTCGCCAAACGCCCGTGCCGGCGGCGCGCGGCGGGCAAATCCGGGTCATTTGGCTCACCAAACTCCCCGGATTTGCCCCCAACGCACCTTGTCACGAACGCTTGGCGGCGCTCTCGCTACGGCGGTCGAATTTTTCTCAGCCTCTGAGCGCAGCCGGCGCGCGTATGCAATGTCCGATCCGGCGCGCCCGCATCGCGCCTGCAATCGGCACCGGCAGCAGGTGAAGCTGGCGCGGCTGCCGTCAGGGTATCGGTGCGTGCAGGACATGGCCGCAGCCGCGGCAGTGGCTGGCGTCGGGTTCGTGGCCTTCCAGGCGGCATTGCGGACAGGCGCGCTGGTCGTGGGGGTTGCCGGCCTCGCGCAGGCCGGCAGCCAGCTCGGCGGTATAGATGCCGGTGGGCACGGCGATGATGCTGTAGCCGATCAGGATCAGCAGCGAGGTGATGGCGCGTCCCAGCGTGGTTTGCGGGGCGATGTCGCCAAAGCCGACAGTGGCCATGGTGACGATGGCCCAGTACATGCTGGTGGGGATGCTGGTGAAGCCGTGCTCGGGGCCTTCCACCAAGTACATCAGCGCGCCGAAGATCACCACCAGGGTCAGCACCGTGGTGATGAACACCAGGACCTTGCGTCGGCTGCGCCACAGCGCGCTCATCAGCACCCCGGACTCTTCCACGTACCGGGTCAGCTTGAGGATGCGGAACAGACGCAGGATACGCAGCACCCGCACCACCAGCAGGCTCTGCGCCCCGGGCACCAGCAGCGAGACATAGCTGGGCAGGATCGACAGCAGGTCGATCACCCCCCAGATGCTCGTTGCATAGCGCAGCGGCCGGCGCACCACCGCCAGCCGCAGCAGGTATTCGGCGGTGAACAGCGCGGTAAACACCCACTCCATCACGTACAGCGTCTGGGCGTGGCGGCGATGCAGGTCCTGTACGCTGTCGAGCATGATCACCACCACGCTGGCGATGATGGCCACCACCAGCAGCAGGTCGAAGTTGCGCGAAGGCGCATCATCGTGGCGGTAGATGATGTCGAACCAGCGCCTGCGCCAGCCGGCGTCGCAGGCGGGATTGAGCTGGGGATTGGAGAGCAGTCGCATCCGGGCATTGTGGCGCGAGGGAAGTGGAGGCGTCACCTCACACCGGCTTGATCCATCCAGCCTGAAATCCCGGCACATGCCCGCCCGCCCTGGACGCGGGCCAAGGCCGGCGGCAGGACGCGGCCAGGGTGATGCCACCCACCGGCCGCGGCAATGGGCGACAATGCAAGGCTCGCCTGCCACCCAGGGTTTGCCCTCATGACCGCCGCTTCCGAGCTCATCGCCTGTGCCAAGCGCTACACATTGTCGGTGTACCGCCAGCGCGAACTGGTGCTGGAGCGAGGCCAGGGCGTGCGCGTGTGGGACACCGAAGGACGCCAGTACGTGGACCTGTCGGCCGGCATCGCCGTGTGCAGCCTGGGCCACAACGATCCGGACCTGGTCGCCGCGCTGGTCGAACAGGCCGGCAAGCTGTGGCACACCAGCAATATCTTCTACAGCGAACCGCCGCTGCGCCTGGCGCAGGAACTGGTGGACGCCTCGCGCTTTGCCAGCCGCGTGTTCCTGTGCAACTCCGGCGCCGAGGCCAACGAGGCGGCGATCAAGCTGGTGCGCAAATGGGCCGCCGACCAGGGCCGCAGCGCGGACAACCGCGTGATCGTCACCTTTCGCGGCAGCTTCCACGGCCGCACCCTGGCCACGGTCACCGCCACCGCCCAGCCCAAGTACCAGGAAGGCTATGAGCCGCTGCCCGGCGGTTTCCGCTACGTCGACTTCAACGACATTGCCGCGCTGGAAGCGGCGATGGCGGCCGGCGACGTGGCCGCGGTGATGATCGAGCCGGTGCAGGGCGAGGGCGGGGTGGTGCCGGCCGCGCCGGGGTACCTGCAGGCCATCCAGGCGCTGTGCCGCAAGCACGATGCGCTGCTGGTGCTGGACGAGATCCAGTGCGGCATGGGCCGCACCGGCACACTGTTTGCCCATTGGCAGGACGGGGTGACCCCGGACATCGTGACCCTGGCCAAGGCGCTGGGCGGTGGCATGCCGATCGGCGCGATGCTGGCCGGCCCGCGCGTGGCCGAGGTCATGCAGTTCGGCGCACACGGCACCACCTTCGGCGGCAATCCGCTGGCCGCGGCCGTGGCCCGCGTGGCCCTGGCCAAGCTGGGCTCGGAGGCGATCGCCGAAAACGTCCAGCGCCAGGCCGCGGCCCTGCGTGCGGCGCTGGCCCGGCTGGATGCCGAACTGGGCCTGTTTTCCGAGCTGCGCGGGCGCGGCCTGATGCTGGGCGCGGTGCTGCGTCCGCAATACGCCGGCCAGGCCGGCGCGATCCTGGACCAGTGCGCCGCCCATGGCCTGCTGCTGCTGCAGGCCGGCCCGGACGTGCTGCGCTTCGTGCCGGCCCTGAACATCACCGGCGAGGAGCTGGCCGAAGGCCTCTGGCGCCTAGAGCAGGCCCTGCGCGCCTGGCTGGCCGCGCGCTGATCGGCAAGGCGGGAGCCGCCACGGCGGCCAAGGGCGTTTTCGTGGCGTGCCACATCGACATCGCCGCCATGGCGGCGCCCACGTGCCCCGGGGTCGGGACGCGTGGACACAGGCGCGTGGATGCTTAGAACGGGCGGGTCTGGCTGTTAGACTTGCGCGCTCCCACGGTCTGCGTGCATCCACCGCCATGAGCCAAATCGCCACCGCGCCGGCCAATGCCGAAAAGCGCTACACCGTCACCCGCGCCGACCTGCCGCTGAGCTGCCCGCTGCCGTCGATGGCGCTGTGGAACTCGCATCCGCGGGTCTACCTGCCCATCGAAGACGAGCCCAACGGCGAGGCCGACTGCCCGTACTGCGGCGCGCACTTCGTCCTTGCCGACTGAGCAGTCCGCGGCAGTGCATCGCCGGCTGACGGTGGTGCAACTGCTGCCGGCGCTGCAGTCCGGCGGCGTCGAGCGTTCCACCCTGGAGATCGCCGCGGCGCTGGTCGCGGCCGGACACCGGGCCATCGTGGTCTCGGCCGGTGGGCGGCTGGTGCCGACCCTGGAAGCCTGCGGCGCGGTCCATGTGACCCTGGACATCGGCCGCAAGTCGCCGCGCACGCTCGGCCAGCTGCTGCCGCTGCGCCGGCTGTTGCAACGCGAGCGGCCGGACATCGTCCATGCGCGTTCGCGGCTGCCGGCCTGGCTGGGCTGGGCCGCGCTGCGCAGCCTGCCCGCGCAGGCGCGGCCGCACTGGGTCACCACCGTGCACGGGCTCAATTCGCCCGGGCGCTACAGCGCCATCATGACCGGCGGCGAGCGGGTGATCTGCGTGTCCGAGACCGTGCGCCGGCATGTGCTCGAGCATTATCCCGGGACCGATCCGGCACGCCTGCGGGTGATTGCGCGCGGGCTGGATCCCACCCAATTCCCACGCAGGCCGTGGCCTGATCCGGGCATGCGCAGCCAGGTTGCCGAACGATTCCCGCAACTCGATGGCGCCGGCCCGCTGCTGCTGCTGCCGGGCCGCGGCACGCGCCTGAAAGGCCATGCCGATGGCCTGCGCTTGCTTGCGGCCCTGCGCGGCGATGGCCTGGATGCGCGCCTGTGGCTGCCCGGCGCACGCCAGCCCGGGCGCGAAGCCTACATCGCCGAGCTCCAGGCGCTGGCCGCCGGGCTGGGCATCGCCGATGCGGTGGCCTTCACCGCGCCGACCGCGCAGATGGTCCAGGCCTATGCCGCCAGCGATCTGGTCCTGCAGCTCTCGCGCAAGCCCGAGTCGTTCGGCCGCACCGTGATCGAGGCCTTGTCGGTGGGCCGGCCGGTGCTGGGCTGGGCCCATGGCGGGGTCGGCGAACTGCTGGCGCAGCTGCAGCCGTGCGGCGCGGTGGCCCCGTTCGATGAAGTCGCGCTGGCCGGCACCGCCCGCGCGCTGCTGGCCGCCCCGCCCGCCCCGCCGGCTACCATGCCCTACACGCTGGCGGCCATGCAGGCCGCCACGCTGTCGCTCTACCAGGAACTTGCCCGCCCATGAGCCTGCCTGCTGCCGAATTCCGCCCTGCACCGCGCGCCGAAGGCTGGCGCTGGGCACCGGCGTGGATCCTGCTGTTCGTGGCGCTGTGGCCGGCGCCGGGCTATGCCGAAGGGGTGCTGGCGCTGGGCGCGCTGGCGGCGTTGTTCCAGCTGGTCCTGCGCCGGTTCCGCGGTGGCGAGCAGCTGCTCAGCAACCAGGCCTGGGCCCTGACCAGCGTGATGTTCTTCGCCTACTGGATGCCGGAACTGATCTCGGCCTTCGATGCGCTCGACCATGGCCGGGCCTGGGGCGAGGCCGCCACCGACCTGCGCTACCTGCCGTTCCTGTGGCTGGTCGCCTCGGCGGTAGCCAACGAACGCGGCCGCCGGATCACCTTCGGCGGCCTGGCGATCATCGTGGCGGTGTGGACGGCCGACGCCCTGGCCCAGGTGGTGTCAGGCACCAGCCCGCTGTTCTTCGGCATCGACATGCTCAAGCAGGCCATCAGCGGCCACTCGATGTGTTCGGCCGCAGAAGCGGCCTCGGTCGATCGGCTCAGCGGCTTTCTGGGGCCGTGCAACCTCAAGCTCGGCCTGGTGCTGGCGAGCCTGTCGCCGTTCGGGTTGTTCTCGGCCGGGCGCCGCTTCGGCCTGGTCGGCTGGCTGCTCGCCGCCGCTGCGATCGGCATCGTGATCCTGCTGGCCGGCGCGCGCGCGGCCTGGCTCACCTATGCGCTGGTGCTGGTGTTTTCCGGCTGGCGCCTGCTGGGCTGGAAACAGCTGTTGGGCGTGTTCGCCAGCGCCGCGATCCTGCTGGTCGGCTTGGCGCTGGCCTCGCCGCAGCTGGCCAGGCGGGTGCAGCTGACCACCGCGGCGATGGCCGCCGACGAGGCCGGCCTGGATGTCGCCCTGTCCGGGCGCGCGCGCATCTGGCAGGCCGCCGGCTGCATGATCGGCGAGCACCCCATCAACGGGGTGGGGGCGCGCAATTTCCGCGACGTGTTTCCCCAGTGCGATCCCACCCCGGCCGTCGCTCCGGCCTGGGGCCACGGCCCGGCGCTGCATGCGCACCAGATCGTGCTGGAGATCCTGGCCGAGACCGGCGTGGTCGGCCTGCTGCTGTGGCTGGCCGGCGCGGCGCTGGCCTGGCGCGCCTGGCGCTATGCGCCGCCGCAGGCACGCGAGCGTGCGCGGCCGGCGATGCTGGCGCTGGCAGTGACGGTGTTCCCGTTCAACACCCATCTGGCCTTCTATTCCACGTTCTGGGGCGGGCTGACCCTGCTGCTGGCCGCGCTCTATTCCGGCAGCCTGCTGGCCCGCCACGATGCCCTCGCCCCCTGAGCCAGGCTGCTGGTTGGCCGCGCCGCTGCGCTGGGCCTGTGGGCGCATCGCCCGGCTGCCGCAGCGACGGTTGCTGGCATTGGGCGCGGCGCTGGCCTGGCTGCTGACGCCGCTGCTGGCCAGTCGCCGGCGCATCGCCCGCATCAACCTGGCGCTGTGCTTCCCGGAACTGGACGCTACCGCGCGCCAGGCCCTGGTCCGCGCCAACACCCGTGCCAGCGTCGTTGGCCTGCTGGAGATGGCCCGGGCCTGGTACGCACCTTCATCGGCGCTGGCCGGGCTGGCCGAGATCGAAGGCCTGGACCATCTGCGCGCAGCCCAGGCGCAGGGCCGGGGCGTGCTGCTGCTCACCGCGCACTTTCCGCACATGGACCTGGGCGCGCGCCTGCTGGGCCAGGCGCTGGGCCAGCCGCTGTCGTGCATGGTCCGGCGCGTGGGCGGCAACTGCGGCGAGCGGTTCATGCAGGCCGGCCGGCGGCAGGTGTTCGCCGAGGTGATCGGCAAGAAGGACGTGCGCGGCCTGCTGCGCGCGCTGTCGCGCGGCCGCCTGGTGGTCTACCTGGCCGACCAGAACTTCACCTACAACAGCGCCTTCGTGCCGTTCTTCGGGGTCCAGGCAGCCACCCTGACCACGCCGCCGGAGCTGGCGCGCCGGGCCGGCGTGGCGATCGTGCCGTACTGGTGCCAGCGCCTGGCCGATGGCCGTTACCGCGTGCGCGTGGAGGCGCCGTGGCCGGAGTCCAGTGGCCAGGACCCGGCCGCCTTCGCCGCGCGCTACATGCGCGAACTGGAAGCGGCGATCCGCCAGGCGCCCGCGCAGTACCTGTGGTGGCACCGGCGCTTCAAGACCCGCCCTGAAGGCGAGGTTTCGCCCTACCTGTAGGAGCGCACCTTGGGGCGCGATGGGCTTTCCCGGTGAAGCCTCTCGCGGCCCTGCGGTCCGCTCCTACCAGCGGCCCCACGATGATTATCTGTACAGCTGTCCTCGCCCCTCGGGCTGGCGTTTGAAGCGCCGGTGGATCCACAGGTACTGCGCCGGGACCGCGCGCACCATCGCCTCGATCGCCGCCATCACCCGCGCGGTGTCGGCGGTGGCGTCATTGGACGGGAAATCCTCCAGCGCCGGCGACAGCCGCAGGGTGTAGCCGCCATCGGGTCGGCGCTCGTGGGCGAAGGTGACCACCGCCGCGCCGGACAACCGCGCCAGCTGGTGGGTGGAGGTCAGGCTGTAGGCGGGCCGGCCGAAGAACGGCACGAACACGCTCTCCCCGCGGCGCGTGTCCTGGTCGGGTGCGAACCACAGCAGCCCGCCCTGCTTGAGGTGCTTGAGCGCCGGGCGCAGTTCGTCGCGGCCGAACATCGCCGTGGCATAGCGCAGCCGGCCGCGCTTGACCGCCCATTCCATCGCGCTGGTCGCATGCGGGCGGTACATGCCGGCCAGCGGCGCGTAATCGCACATCAGCCGCGCCGACAGCTCCAGGGTGGTGAAGTGGCCGGAGATCACGATCACCCCGCGTCCGCCCGCCTGCGCCGCTTTCAGGTGCTCCAGGCCTTCCACGCGCAGGCCCTTGCGCATCGGCGCCACATCGCCCCACCAGGCGCGGGCGAACTCGAACAGCCCCACCCCCAGCGCGGTGAAGGCCTGGTCCAGCAGGCGTGCACGCTCGGCGGTGGACATGTCCGGGAAACACAGCGCCAGGTTGCGCGCAGCCACCTTGCGGCGCGTGCCCAGCACCACTTTGAGCACCGCGCCAAGTGGCCGGCCCAGCGCGCGCTGGGCCGGCCACGGCAGGCGCGCGGCCAGCGCGGCAACGCCCACGCCCAACCAGACCGGCCAGGTCGAGGGCTGGATCGGCGCAGGGCCGGGATCGAAGGGCGTGGCCTGGCGCGCAGCGGCCTGTGCGGGGCGATCGGTCATGCCGGCATTGTAGGGCGTGTCACCACATCACCGGCCGCTCGCATCAGGCCTTCAGGTCCAACCCGCGACCCTGCCGGGAGCGATGCCATGCCCTTGGCAGCCGCCTTTTTCGTATCCTTGCGCGCAATGCGTCGTGACCTGACTGAAACCTGGTTGCGTGCCCTGTATTCGGCCGTGCTCTACGTGCTGACGCCGGCCACGGTCTACCACCTGATCTGGCGCGGCTTCCGCGTACCGGGCTATTTCCAGCGTTGGGGCGAGCGCTACGCGGCCTGGCGCGGTGCGCCGCACCAGGTGGATGTGTGGGTGCATGCGGTGTCGGTGGGCGAGGTCAATGCCGCCGCGCCGGTGGTCGATGCGCTGCGCCGCGACCATCCGCACCTGCAGCTGCTGATCACCACCATCACCCCCACCGGTTCGGACCGCGTGCGCGCGCTGTGGGGTGATTCGCTGCTGCATGTGTACGCGCCCTATGACCTGCCTGGCGCGGTCGGGCGATTCCTGGACCATTTCCGCCCCGGGGTGGCGCTGGTGATGGAAACCGAGCTGTGGCCCAACCTGCTGCTGGGCTGCAAGGCGCGCGGCATCCGCAGCTATATCCTCAACGCGCGGCTGTCGGCGCGCTCGCTGCGCGGCTATCGGGTGCTGGCGCCGCTGATCCGGCGCGTGGTGGCCAGCGTGCACCGGATCGGCGCCCAGTCGGTGGCCGACGGCGAGCGCTTCGTGCAACTGGGGGCGGCGCCGGAGGCGATCGTGGACACCGGCAACCTGAAGTTCGACATCGCCGTGCCCGCCGGACTGGAGGCGCTGGTCGCACAGTTTCGCCAACACGTCGGCTCGCGCCCGGTGTGGATCGCGGCCAGCACCCATCCGGACGAGGAAGCGCTGGTGGTGGAGATCCACCAGCGGCTGCTGGCGCGCTTTCCCGACCTGCTGATGGTGTGGGCGCCGCGCCACCCCGAGCGCTTCGGCCGCGTGGTGGAACTGGCCAGGTCCACCGGCTGGCAGGTGGGACGGCGCAGCAGCGCCGGCTGGCCGCAAGCCGGCGATGCGGTGTTCGTGCTCGATACGCTGGGCGAGCTGATGCCCTTCTACGCCTGCGCGGAGGTGGCCTTCGTCGGCGGCAGCCTGCAGGCCATCGGCGGACACAACCTGCTCGAGCCGGCCGCGGTGGGCACGGCGATGGTCACCGGTCCGCACCTGCACAATTTCGTCGAAATCGCGCGCCGCCTGCGCGAGGCCGGGGCGCTGGAGATCGGCCGCAACGCCGAGGAGGTGGGCACGATGATCCAGGCGCTGCTGGCCGACCGCGCGCGCCGCGCGCACATGGCCGCAGAAGGCCGGCTGCTGGTCGAACGCGGCCGTGGTGCGCTGGCCCGCACGATGGCGATGCTGGCGCAGGACCTGCGGCCGGCAACGCAGGGCCCGGCCAGGCGCTGAAGTTCAGTGCGTGTGGGTGCGGCCCAGGTTGAGCCCGATCAGGGACTGGCGCATGGCTTCGGCGTCGGCGGCCCTGGGCGCCAGGTGCAGGTAGCGCGACAGGTCGGCCAGCGCGCCCCGGCGGTAGTCGATCTTCAGGTAGGCCAGGCCGCGGTCGCGCAGCGCATCGGGCTGGTCGGGCACCAGCTTGAGCACCCGGTCGGCGCTGCGTGCGGCACGGTCCCATTCCTCGCGCTCGGCGTAGACGCCGTACAGGTTGCGCAGCACGCGCACCAGGATCGCGCGGTGCGGGGCCGGATCGAGGATCTGCAGCAGGGCGTTGTCGTCGGGCACATCGCCACCCAGGTGCGGCTTGACCCGTTCGCGCAGTTCGTCGGCACCCAGCGGGCGACCGCCGTTGAACGGATCCATCACCAGGATCCCGTCATCCACCGGCAGGCGCACCAGGAAGTGTCCGGGAAAAGACACCCCGTCCAGCGGAACGCCCAGCCGGCGCGCGACTTCGATCTGCACCACCGCCAGCGAAATGGGATTGCCCAGGCGCCGCTCGAAGACCTCGTTGAGGTAGCTGTTGCGCGGATCGTAGTACTGGTCGTGGTCGCCGGCGTAGCCCAGCTCCTCGAACAGATGCCGGTTGATGGCCGCCATCTTCAGCGGCCAGGCGTCGATCCGGTCGGTCTCCTGGCGCAGGTGCTCGACATGACCCTGCACCAGCGCCTCGTACAGGTCCGCATCCAGCTCGGGATACTCATCGCGCGCGATCAGCAACGCGGTGCCCAGCAGCGGCACGGCCTCGTCGGCCTGGCTGGCCAACTCGCTCCACGCCGGCAATGTCAGTCGCGCCCCCATGACCCAAGACTGCAGGGATTCGGGCGCCCGATCAAGCCCTGGCGTGCTACGGCGCCTTGGCCTTCAACGCGACCTTGGGATCCACCTCCAGCGTATCGCCGGTTTCCACGCCGAGCGCGGCCGCCTGGCCGGCGTTGAGTTCCAGCACGTACAGCGCCGGGGCGTTGCTGGGGTAGCTGGGACAGGCATCACCGGCAGTGCACGGCGGCACGTTGCGCTGCTGCGAGACCAGCTTCAGGTCGTGGTCGAAATACAGGATGTCCAGCGGGATGCGGGTGTTCTTCATCCAGTACGCCAGCGGTTCTTCCTGCTCGTGGATGAACAGCATGCCGTGGTCGGCGGCCATCTGCTCGCGGAACATCAGCCCGCGCTGGCGCTCGGCTTGCTCGTCGGCGATCTCGATGCTGTAGCGGTGGCCGTCCAGCTCCACCCACGGCGTGCGTGCGCAGGCGCTGGCACTGACCAGCAGCAGGGCGGTGAGGGCAAGGCAGCGTGCGGACATGGGCGTTTCCTTCAATGGCGGCGCGTGGAGGGACCGAAGCCGGTTACAGCACCTGGATCGTGTCGCCGCCGACGATCACCACGTCGGCCGGGCGACGGGCGAACAGGCCCACGGTGACCACGCCGGGGATCTGGTTGAGCGCGGTTTCCATCGCCACCGGATCGGTGATGGTCAGGTTGTGCACGTCCAGGATCAGGTTGCCGTTGTCGGTGGTCACCCCGTCGCGCCAGACCGGCTGCCCGCCGGTCAGCGTCAGGATCTCGCGCGCCACCAGGCTGCGCGCCATCGGAATCACTTCCACCGGCAGCGGGAACTTGCCCAGCACCGGCACCTGCTTGCTGGCATCGATGATGCACACGAACTGCCGGCTGGCCTGGGCGATGATCTTCTCGCGGGTGAGCGCCGCGCCACCGCCCTTGATCAGGCGCTTGTGCGGGTCGCACTCATCGGCCCCGTCCACATACAGCGACAGGGTGCCGGCGTAGTTGAGGTCCAGCACCTCGATGCCATGCGACTTCAGCCGCTGGGTGCTCTGCTCGGAGCTGGACACCGCGCCCTTGATGCGGCCCGGTTCGCGGCCCAGTGCATCGATGAACCAGGCCACGGTCGAGCCGGTGCCCACCCCGACGATCATGCCGTCTTGGAGGTAATCCATGGCTTTCTCGGCGGCCAGGCGCTTGTGTTCGTTCTGGGGCATGGACATCTTTCTCGGGTTGGGTAGGAGCGCACCGCAAGGGGCGCGAGGGGCTTTCCTGGCAGAGCCCCATCGCGCCCCTGCGGTGCGCTTGTGTCTGCGCGAAGGTCTAGAGTTTGGGTGGAGAGCGATGTGCGGCAGGCCGATGGGGCGCAGTGTTGCCAAGCACGTGTAGGAGCCCGGGCCGCCGCACATCGACCTCGTCCCTAGCCCGAACAGTTGAACGAGCTCAAGCTCGAACTTCACAAGCGTGGGCAGGATCGAGGCGGCTCTCTCC
>NZ_RDQN01000019.1 GCF_003703395.1 Pseudoxanthomonas spadix | reverse complement strand
AGACGCGATACGAAGCCCTGCGCCAACGGGGCAAGTGCGCCAAGGTCGCCATCACCGCCTGCATGCGGGTACTGCTCACCCGCCTCAACGCCATGGCCAGAGACCAAACTGAATGGAGAATGACAGGAGCCTGAGAAGACAGTTGCTCCTACGGTGCGTGTGCTTCTACGGTGTCGCTGGCTGCGCCTGGGCGCTGGCCAGGGTCCAGCCGACGATCTGGCTGGTCAACTGCGCAAGGGCCTGGTCGAAGGCCTGCACGACCTGGGCGGTGCCGGTGCCGGCGGCGGGCTGGGTCACGTTGAAGGTGCGTGAGGCGGCCACGCTCTGGTCCTGGTTCTGTACCAGCTTGGCGTTGACCACCAGCACCACCGAGGGCACCTGGCCACCTGCGTAGTCGGCTTCGAAATGGCGGATGTGCAGCATCAGCTTGTAAGTGCCGCGGATGCCCGATTCGGCGGTGCCGGCGCCGGTGGTCTTGCCGGAATCCTCCAGCGTGCGCACCACCGCGTCCTGCAGCATGGCGGTGGCGCTCTGTGCCCAGGCGGCGCCCTGGTAGACCTGCAGTTCGTCCGGGGTCGGCCGCACCGCGATGCGCGAGCTGTCCAGCACGCGTGCGGCGCTGGGTTTGGCCACCACGATCGAGGCCGGTGTCGAAGGCCAGCCTGGATCGGGCACCACCTGCACCTGCGGCGAATAGATCGCGGTCGGTCGGTCGGCGCCGCCGCCCAGCAGCGAGGAACAGCCGGCCAGGGCGAGCGCGGCGCCCAGGATCAGGATGAGCGGTGCCTTCATTCTGGTGTGAACTCCTTGGGTGCGTCGCGGCCGAGCAGGTAGCGGGCGGGGTTGCCTTCCAGCCGATCGCTGACCCGGCGCAGGTCGCGGATCAGGCCGCGCAGTTCGCTCAAGGTCGGGCCCAGCTGGGCCAGGCCGTCGTTGGCGAAGCTGTTGATGGCCTGGCGGTTCTCGCCCAGGATCGCGTCGGCGTTGCCGGCGGCCGAGTCCAGCTTGGCCAGCGCGGCATCCAGCTTGGCCAGGGTCTGCGGGAGCTGCTGGACCACATTCCTGTCCAGGTCCGACAGGGTGCCGTTGGCGGTGGTCAGGGTGGTATCCAGTTTCCTGGCGGCATCGCGCGCGGACACCAGCAAGGCCTGCACGCCGGCTTCGCGGTTGGAGATGTCGCCGCTGATCTTCTGCAGGTTGACCAGCGTGGCCGAGATCGCGGCCACGTTCTCGTCGCTCAGCACCTGGTCCATCTTCTCCACGATCCGGTTGGCGGTGTCGGTGATGTTCTGCAGGGCCGAAGGACTGGTGCGGATCACCGGTGCGTCGCGCTGGTCCACCTCGGTGAGCTTGCGCGAGGCCGGCGAACCGCCGCTGAGCTGGATGATGGACGGACCGGTCAGGCTGGTGATGGCCAGCTTGGCGGTGGTGTCGGTCTTGACCGGGGTGCTCGCGTCCAGGCGGATCCTGGCGATGACCTGGCTGGGGTCGTTCGGTGCCAGCGACAGCTTGGTGATCGAGCCGACCGCGATGCCGTTGTACTGCACCGGGCTGCCCACGCTCAGGCCGGTGACGGCCTCGCGGAACACCACTTGGTATTCCTGCCAGCTGCTTTCGGACGAGTACTTGGCTGCCCACAGGCCGAACAGCAACAGACCCAGGCCCACCACCAGGGTGAAGGCGCCGATCAGGACGTAGTTGGCTTTGGTTTCCAAATCCCTGTTCTCCGCAGTCAGCGCGCGGCGCGCGCGGCCCGGGCGCGCGGTCCGTGGAAATAATCCCGGACCCACGGGTGGTCCAGTCGTTCGATTTCGGGCAAGGGTGCGGTGGCGACGACCTTCCTGTCGGCCAGCACCGCCACCCGATCGCAGATAGCGTACAGGGTGTCCAGATCATGGGTGATGAGGAACACGGTCAGCCCCAGCGCTTCCTGCAGGGTCTTGATCAGGCGGTCGAAGGCGGCCGCGCCGATCGGGTCCAGCCCGGCGGTGGGTTCGTCCAGGAACAGCAGCGGCGGGTCCAGCGCCAGCGCCCGGGCCAGGCCGGCGCGCTTGCGCATGCCGCCGGACAGCTGCGAGGGCAGCTTGTTGACGGTCTCGCCCGGCAGCCCGGCCAGCTTGACCTTGAGCAGGGCCAGTTCGTAGCGGAAGGATTCGGGCAGGTCCGGGTGGTGTTCCTTCAGCGGCACCTGCACGTTCTCGCCCACGGTCAGCGAGGAGAACAGCGCGCCATCCTGGAACAGCACGCCGGTGTTGCGCTCGATCTGCTGGCGCGAGGCGCGGTCGTTACTGCGCGCGTCCAGGCCGAGGACCTGGATCTGCCCGGCCTCGGGAACCTGCAGCCCCAGGATGGAGCGCATCAGCACCGACTTGCCGCTGCCCGAGCCGCCGACCACGCCGAGGATCTCGCCACGGCGCACGTCCAGGTCCAGACCGTCGTGCACGGTCTGCTCGCCGAAGCGGTTGACCAGGCCGCGGACCTGGATGGCGGCATCGTCGTCGTCGGGACTGGAGACTGGGGACTGGGGACTGGTCACCGCGAAGCCTTCCATGCGTGCAGCACCGCGCGATCGCCTTCGACGGGTCCCCAGTCCCGAGTCCCCAGTGCCGGCCCCGTCCTCACCAGCCCACCTGCATGAACCACAGCGCGGCCAGGGCATCGATGACGATCACCAGCGAGATGGTCTGGACCACCGCCGAGGTGGTGTGCTCGCCGACCGACTGCGCGGTGCCTTCGACGTGCAGGCCTTCCAGGCAGCCGATCAGGCCGATCACCACGGCGAACACCGGCGCCTTGACCAGCCCGACCAGCATGTGCCGCACCTGGATGGTGTCGTGCAGGCGCGCCAGGTACTGCTGCGGCGGAATGTCCAGGTTGAACGCGCCCACGGTGACGCCGCCGGCCAGGCCGGCCATCATTGCCACGAAGGTCAGCAGCGGCAGGCACACCAGCAGCGCGATCAGGCGCGGGATCACCAGCAGGTCGATCGGGTCCAGGCCAAGGGTGCGGATCGCGTCGATCTCCTCGCGGCTCTTCATCGCGCCGATCTGGGCGGTGAAGGCACTGGCGGTCCGGCCGGCGACCACGATCGCGGTCATCAGCGCGGCCAGTTCGCGCAGGGTGGCGATGGAGACCAGCTCGACCACATAGATCTCCGCGCCGAAGTCGCGCAGGATGGTCGAACCCAGGAACGCGATCACCGCGCCCACCAGGTAGGACAGCAGCGCCACCAGCGGCACCGCATCCAGGCCGACCTGTTCCATGTGGTACACGGTGGAGGTCAGCCGCAGGCGCCGCGGCTCATGGGCGATGCGCAGCAGCTTGACCAGGTTCTCGCCGGTGAAGCTCAGCAGCGCCATGATCTTGTGGCCGTAGCCCTGGACCTGGAACCCCAGCCGGCCCAGCGCGGCCAGAAACCCCAGGTCGCGCTTCTTTTTGGGCCGGTCGTCGGCCACGTCCTCGATGCTGGACACCAGGGCCTTGTGATCGTGGCGAAAGTGCAGGTTCTCGGGCGGGATGTTGCGACGTTTGGCATGGCGCAGCAGGGCCAGCACCCCGGCCGAATCGATGCGCGCGATCCGGCTGGCGTCCAGGGTGGTGGCTGCTTCGGGGATGCCCTGCAGCTGCTTGCCGATTTCCAGCGCGGACGCCAAGGTCCAGTTGCCCAGCAGCCTGGCCCGCGTGGGCTCGGCCGGGTCGATGCGGACCTCGGGCTGTGTCTGGGCGGGCGTCATGGCGGTCTGGCGGCGAGCATACAGGCTATGCCGGTGAAGGTCAGGGCCACGCCGGCCAGCGCGCGCCGCCCCAGCGGTTCGCGCAGCCACAGCGCCCCCAGGATGACCAGAAAGACAGAAGCCGACTCGTTGAGGATCGCCGCCACCGCGGCCGGCGCGTACTTGTAGCCGCCCAGCCAGAGCACCATCGACAGGCCCTGTCCACACAGTGCCGCCAGGACCAGCCGCGGCCAGGGCACCTGGGCGGCGACAAACTGGAAATGCCGGCGCATGCGCGGCCAGGTCCGCAGCAGCAACAGCGCGGCGACCGCGCCGGCCAGGCGCAGCAGGCTGATCCACAGCAGTGGCTGGGCTTCCAGCACGCGCTTGAGCATGACGATCGAGATCGCCATCAGTGCGATCGATCCCAGCCCGATCCCCAGCCCGCGCAGGCTGTGTGCCGACTGGCGCTGCTCCCGCTTCGATGGGCGCGCGACCAGCGCCACCCCGCCGGCCACCAGGGCAAAGCCCAGCCATTGCCACGGTCCCAGACGCTCGTCCAGGAACACCAGCCCCAGCCCCAGCACCAGCGGGCTGTACAGATTGCCGACCACGCCCATGCGCCCGGCACCCAGTTCGTTGAGCGCGCGGAAGTAGAGCGTGTCGGCCACGGCAATCCCCAGCACGCCACTGGCCAGCGACAGCGCCAGCTGGCTGCCTGTCAATGCGGGCAGCTGTCCGTGCGTGCTGATCAGGGCCAGCGGCGCCAGCACGGCCAGGACCAGGCCGTTCTTGAACAGGTTCAAGGCCGCCGGTGGCAGCGTGGCGCCCAGCTGTCGCGCCAGGATCACCCCGAAGGCCCAGGTCGCGGCGCTGCCCAGCGCCATGGCGTGGCCCAGGCCGATGTTCATGCGGAGGTTCGAAGCGGCATGTGGCGTGGGCGTGTGCCAGGCGCGCCAGTGTAGGGGAAGGGCCGCACTCCCCCTAGACTGTCGCGATGTCGCGCCCCCCTGCACCTGCCACCTACGCCCAGCGGATCGCCTTCGTCTGCGAGATCGCCGCGCGCCTGCACCGTTACGGCACCACCGCCCAGCGCCTGGAGGGCAGCATCCTGGCCTTGTCGGCGCGGCTGGGGCTGGACTGCGAGCCCTGGTCCAATCCGACCGGCATGATCCTGAGTTTTTCCGATCCCGGGCGCGCGCTGGGCGCCAGCGACACCACCCGCGTGATCCGCCTGGCGCCGGGCGAGAACGACCTGCACAAGCTCAGCGAAGCCGACCGCATCGCCGAGGCCGTGGCCGCCGGGCAGATGACCCTGGCCCAGGGCCACGCCGACCTGCGCGCGCTGGACCGCACGCCCTCGGCCGGTTTCCGCATGAAGCAGGTCCTGGCCTTCGGCCTGGCCGCCGGCGGCGTGGCCGGACTGTGGCGGCTGCCCTGGCTGGACATCGCCACGGCGGCCCTGATCGGCCTGCTGATCGGCGTGCTGTCCCAGCTCGGCGATCGCCGCCCGCAACTGCGCGAGGCCGCCGACGCGATCGCCTCGCTGGTCGCCGGCCTGGTGGCGATCCTGGTGTCCAACGTGGTCGCACCGCTGAACCTCAACACGGTGATCATCGCCTCGCTGGTGGTGCTGCTGCCGGGCATGACCCTGACCAACGCGTTCAACGAGCTGACCAGCCAGCACTGGGTGTCGGGCACGGCACGCTTTGCCGGCGCGGTGACCACGGTGATCAAGCTCACCGTGGGCAGCATCATCGCGGTGACCCTGGCGCAGATGCTGGACCTGTATCCGGAAGTGCGTGCGCTGTGGCCGCAGCCGGACTGGGTGGAATGGGTCGCGCTGGTGGTCAGCGGCTATGCCTTCGCGGTCCTGTTCAAGGCCCATCGCCGCGATTATGTGTGGGTGATGGGCGCGGCGATCTGCGGCTATCTGATCTCGCGTTATGCAGGCAAGGCCTGGGGCAGTCCGGTGGGACTGTTCCTCTCGGCGCTGGTGATGACCGCACTGGGCAATCTGTTTGCCCGGCGTTTCAACCGGCCCGGTGCGCTGATCCGCCTGCCGGGCATCATCATGCTGGTGCCCGGCAGTGCCAGCCTGCGCAGCCTGATGGCGCTGGTCCAGGGCGGCGCGCCCAGCCGCGATTCCACCTTGCTGGTGGTGTTGCAGATCCTGATGGCGCTGGTGGCCGGCCTGCTGTTTGGCAACCTGCTGGTGCCGGCGCGCAAGGCGCTTTGAATCGACCGGCCGCACCGGTCCGGTTGCAACGAAGAACGCCGGCGATGCCGGCGTTCTTCGTTTACCGATTTTACCTGCCAGGCGGCGGGGTCACTTCTTCGGCTGCTTGATCAGGAAATCCTCCGGCTTCTTGCCCGCCGCGACATAGGCGGCCAGCCAGCGCGGCTGCTTGCCGCGGCCGCTCCAGGTTTCCTTGCTGTTGGCCGGATTGCGGTATTTCGCCGGGACCTTGCCCAGCTTGCGGCCGGCGGTGGGGCTGGTTTTCCTGGCGCCCCTGCCGCGGGTCGGTGCAGCGGCGCCGGCGGTGCCGAACAGTTCCTCGAGGGAATACCCTTCCGACTTGGCGAATTTCAGGATGCGGCTGCGGACCTTGGTAATGGGTGTGCGCTTGGCAATCACCGTCTGCCGCTTCTGCGCCTGGCTGATCAGCGAGGCGAGTTCTTTGGGGGACAGGCCGGACAGGTCTATCGACATCGAATAACTCCGATTTGGAATGGAAAAGGGGGCCGGCCCTTGCCGGGTGCGCCCGATTCTAATCCGAATAGGTTATTCGATACAAATCCACCGATTAACTGGCAAACAAAAGGCCGGAACTGGCCGGCCCCTTGTTGCTGCAATGACGCGGATTTCAGCCTGCGCGCAGGCGTTCCAGCAGTGCGGCTTTCCCCAGGTTCTCGGCCGCGTCGGCCCGACGCGCGCGGTATTCATAGGTGCCGGCGATCAGGCCACGTTCGGATACCACGATCCGGTGCGGAATGCCGATCAGTTCGATGTCGGCGAACATCGCGCCGGGGCGCAGGCCGCGATCATCCAGCAGCGCGTCCAGGCCGGCCGCCTGCAGTTCTTCCAGCAGTGCCTGCGCGGCCGCGCTGACTGCCGGATCGTGCTTGGGATTGATCATGCACACCGCGACCTGCCACGGTGCCATCGCATCGGGCCAGATGATGCCGTTGGCATCGTGGTTCTGCTCGATGGCCGCCGCGACGATGCGCGACACGCCGATGCCGTAGCAGCCCATCAGCATCACCGCGGCCTTGCCGTTTTCGTCCAGCACCGTGGCGCCCAGCGCCTGGGTGTAGGTGCGGCCGAGCTGGAAGATGTGGCCGACCTCGATGCCGCGCGCAAGCCTGATCTGCCCGCCATCGACCGCGCGGTCGCCTTCGACCACGTTGCGGATGTCGGCGACCACCTCGGGCTCTGGCAGATCGCGGCCCCAGTTGACCCCGGCCAGATGAAAACCGGCCTGATTGGCACCGACCACGAAGTCGGCCAACGCCGCCACATCGCGATCGGCGACCACCCGGATCGGCTGCCTGGGGTTGATCGGGCCCAGAAAGCCGGGCTCGCTGCCCAGCTGCGCCAGGATTTCCGCTTCGCTGGCCATGCGGTAGCCGGCCAGGCCCGGCACCTTGGCCAGCTTGATCTCGTTGACCTGGTGATCGCCGCGCACCAGCGCCAGCACGAAGGTGCCGTCGGCGGCGGTGATGGCGATCGACTTGACCGTGCGCTGCAGGGCGATGCCCAGCAGCTCGGCCACCGCCTCGCAGGTCTTCTGGGTAGGGGTGTCGATCCTGCGCAGCGCCTCGGCCGCCGCCGGACGCGGGCCCGGTTCGGCGGCCGTGGCCGTTTCCACGTTGGCCGCGTAGTCCGACGCGGTGGAGAAGGCCAGCGCGTCCTCACCGGAGCCGGCCAGCACGTGGAATTCCTGCGAGGCATCGCCGCCGATGGCGCCGCTGTCGGCCAGCACCGCGCGGAACTCCAGGCCCAGGCGGCTGAAGATGCGGGTGTAGGCCGCATGCATGTTGCGGTATTCGCGCGCCAGGTCCGCTTGGCTCAGGTGGAAGGAGTAGGCGTCCTTCATCAGGAACTCGCGCGCGCGCATCACGCCAAAGCGCGGGCGGATCTCGTCGCGGAACTTGGTGTTGATCTGGTAGAAGTTCACCGGCAGCTGCCGGTAACTGGACAGCTCGTTGCGGGCGAAATCGGTGACCACTTCCTCGGCGGTGGGCGCATAGCAGAAGGCCTGGTCCTTGCGGTCGGTCACCTTGAGCAGCTGCGGGCCGAACTTCTCCCAGCGGCCGGTCTCTTCCCACAGCTCGCGCGGCTGGATGGTGGGCATGAGCATCTCCTGGGCGCCGGCGCGGTTCATCTCCTCGCGCACGATGGCCTCGACCTTGCGCAGCACGCGCAGGCCCAGCGGCGACCAGGTGTACAGGCCCGAGGCCAGCTTGCGGACCATGCCGGCGCGCAGCATCAGCCGGTGGCTGATCAGCTCGGCGTCGGCGGGGGTTTCCTTGGTGGTGCGGAGGTGGAACTGCGACAGGCGCATCGGCAGGACATCGCGAAAGCGGAAAGCGGGCATTTTGCCAGTTGCCGCAGCGCCGCGTCGGTGGCCGCGGCATTGTCTGCCTGTCGACCTGGCTCGATGAATGATCCACGGTGAGCTCTGGCGAAGTTTGCCGCCCCGCCGAGCCGCGCCGGGATCACAGGTGCCGGTGTTGCCTTGCTCCCTCTCCCCCGCCTGCGGGGGAGAGGGTCGGGGTGAGGGGGCGAGGGCCATGCGGAAGATGGTCGTCGACGTTCCGGAGCCGGCTGCAATAGGCTGGGGACCTTCAAGCGAAAATCCCCCCACAGTCCTCTTTCCCGCGTGCGGGGAGCGGGGGCCGAACGCGTGCCGCCAGGGTATGCCTGGGTCAGCGGCCGGCGTCAGCCGGCGTGCAGTAGGCCTTGACCGCGGCGTCGGCCAGCTCGCGCTGGCTGGCGCGCTGGGCATCGCTGAGCACCGCGCCGGGTTTGCCGTCGGCGCCCATTTGTCGTACCGGTGCGGCGCCGGAGAGGATCTTCTGATTCAGGCGGGCGCTGGAGCACTGCGCACTTTCGGCCGGCGCGGCCTGGGCGGTGGCTGGCGTGCTGCCGCGGGCCATGGCGTCGGCGGCGTTGATCGGCTTGCCTTCCAGCTTGCTCTTGGGCGGCGGCACATCCGAGTAGTGGGTCACTCCCTGGGCGTCCTTCCACTGGTACATGCTCTGGGCGCAGGCCAGCGGGGCGGCCAGCAGGGCCGACAGGATCAGGCAGGTGGACAGGCGCATGGACCAGCTCCGCTTCAGAGTGTCGCAATGGGCGCCGATTGCAGCACTCGCAGCCCCGGCTGGCAAGCCGTCATCGGCCCCGGCACGCCCCGCCAGGCGCGGCGGCAAGGCTAAACTGACGCGATGAACGAGCTCAACCAGCCCAAGCGGGTCCGCGGCATGTACCTGCTGCCCAACCTGTTCACCACCGCCGGCCTGTTTTCCGGGTTCTACGCCATCATTGCTGCGTCCAATGCGCAGTTCGTGGCGGCGGCCATCGCGGTGTTCATCGCCGGGCTGATGGACGGGGTGGATGGACGCGTGGCGCGCCTGACCGGGACCAGCAGCGCCTTCGGTGTGCAATACGACTCACTGGCCGACCTGGTCAGCTTCGGCATGGCCCCGGCGCTGGTGATGTACCACTGGTCGCTGTCGGCGCTGCAGCTGGATGGCCAGACCATGGGCCGGGTGGGTTGGGCGGTGGCCTTCCTGTATGCGGCCTGCGCGGCGCTGCGCCTGGCGCGCTTCAATACCCAGGCCGGCACCGCCGACAAACGCTGGTTCATCGGCCTGGCCAGCCCGGCCGCGGCCGGGCTGATGATGTCCTTCGTGTGGGCCTTTGCCGACGGCGAGCTGATGTGGACCGGCGAGCAGCTGCGCTATGTGGCACTGGCAGTGACCCTGGTGTCGGCGCTGCTGATGGTCAGCCGGATCCGCTTCTGGAGCTTCAAGGGCACCGGCGCCGGCGGCGCACGCGCCGACCGGGTGCCATTTCTGCTGGTGGTGCTGGTGCCGGTGGTGATTGCGGTGCTGGTCATCGACCTGCCGCGCACGTTGTGCGTGATCGCGGTGCTGTACGCCTTGTCCGGCCCGGTGATGTGGGCCATGCAGCGCCGGGGGCGCAGGGACGCGGCCACATGAGCCTCAAGGGCCAGCCGCTGTGGACCGGCGAGCAGCACGCCTGGCTGCAGGCGCTGGGCCACACCGTGTGGGTGCCGGGCAGCCTGCCGCTCGCCGCGGCGCCGGCGCCTGCGCGCGCGCCGGAAGCACGCCCTTCGCGTCCTGCGCCATCGCCGCGCCAGGCCGCGCCGTCCACGCGAGGTCCCGCGCCGCCTGCACCGACCCTGGCGCAGGCCGGGCCCGTACACCGTGCACCCACGCCGCCGCCCCGGGCCGGCGCGCGCCTGCACGACGCCCTGCGTTTCGAGTTGATCCGCGCCTCGGGCCTGAACCCGAATGCGCCCGAGTCGGCCGCGATCATCGCCAGCTGGCCCGATACGGCGGCCCTGCGCGGCAACCCGGCAGCCAAGCGCGCGCTGTGGCCGCTGCTGCGGGCGCTGCGCAAGGCGGGCCGGTGAGCGCGCTGCGCTCCGACCCCGGCCACGCCCTTGATCAAAGGAGCGATGTCACCCTGCGGCCGATGCGCGAAGCCGACCTGGAAGAGGTCATGGCGATCGAGCTGCGCGCCTATCCGTTCCCGTGGACGCGCGGCATCTTCCGCGACTGCCTGGCGGCGGGCTATCCGGCCTGGTTGCTGCTGGAGCGCGGGTTGCCGATCGGCTATGGCGTGCTCAGCATGGCGGTGGACGAAGCCCACATCCTCAACGTCTGCGTGGCGCCCGAGCGCCAGGGCCGCGGCCTGGGCCGCTACCTGCTGCGCGCGCTGGTGCGTGGCGCGCGCGAGCGCCGTGCCGAGCGGGTATTCCTGGAAGTGCGTCCGTCCAATCCGCATGCCATCGCCCTCTACCACAGCGAAGGCTTCAACGAGATCGGCCGGCGTCCGCGCTATTACCCCGCGCACGGCGGCCGCGAGGACGCCATCGTCATGGCAATCGAGTTGCTCGACTAAAACCGGGGTCAGAGTGAAGTTTCGCCGATCGTCGCTGCCGCAATGAGCAGCAAGGTCGAAACTTCACTCTGACCCCGGTTTTGGTTTTGGACCCCGGTTTTGTTAGAGCCTGGCGCGCTGGTCCTGCAGGGCGCCAAGCTGGGTGGTCCAGTCGATCAGGCGGGCGCGCTCCTGTTCGACCACGTCCGGCGGGACCTTGTCACTGAACCTGGCCAGCTTGGTTTGGCTCTTCTCGCGCTCGCCGGCGACCCTGGCGATTTCCCGGTCCAGGCGCGCGCGCTCGGCATCCAGGTCGACCAGGCCTTCCAGCGGCACCAGCAGGCGCAGCTCGCCGACCACGGCGGCGGCCGATGCGGGCGCATCTTGGCCATCGAGCCAGCTGATCGATTCGAGCCGCAGCAGTGACTGCAGCTGCGAAGCGAAGCGGGTCACGCGCGGCCGGTCGTTGTCGCCACCGCCCTGCAGCATCAGCGCGACCGACCTGCCCGGCGACACGCCCAGTTCGCTGCGCACCCGGCGCACGGCGCTGACCATGGCCTTGAGCCATTCCACGTCGGCTTCGGCCTGGGCGTAGGTGCCTGCGTCCAGCGCTTCGGCGGTGGGGTAGGCCTGCAGCGAGATGCTCTGTGCATCCACGCCTACGCGCGGGGCGACCTGCTGCCACAGTTCTTCAGTGACGAACGGGGTTAGCGGGTGCAGCAGGCGCAGCAGTTGCTCCAGTACGTATAGCAGCGTGTGGCGCGTGCTGTCTGCGGCTTCCGTATCGGTGCCATTCAACGCCGGCTTGGTCAGTTCTACGAACCAGTCGCAGAACTGGTTCCAGGCAAACTCGTACAGCGCCTGCGAGAGCAGGTCGAAGCGATAGCCGGCAAAGTGGGTGGCCGCTTCCTGGCTGACCCGCGCCAGGCCGGCCAGGATCCATTTCTCCGCATCGGTCTGCGGGGTGGGCGCGCCATTGAAGCGTGCGCCCTCGGTGTTCATCAGCACGAAGCGGCTGGCGTTCCACAGCTTGTTGCAGAAGTTCTTGTAGCCCTCGGCGCGGGACAGGTCGAACTTGATGTCGCGGCCGTGGCTGGCCAGTGCGGTGATGGTGAAGCGCAGCGCGTCGGCGCCGTGGGCGGCGATGCCGTTGGGGAATTCCTTGCGGGTGGCGCGCTCGATTTTCTCGGCCATCTTCGGCTGCATCAGCCCGCCGGTGCGCTTGGCGACCAGATCGTCCAGGGAAATGCCGTCGATGATGTCCAGCGGGTCCAGTACGTTGCCCTTGGACTTGGACATCTTCTGGCCCTGCGCATCGCGGATCAGGCCGGTGATATAGACATCGCGGAACGGCACCTTGCCGGTGAAGCTGTCGGTGGCCATGACCATGCGCGCCACCCAGAAGAAGATGATGTCAAAGCCGGTGACCAGCACGTCCGAAGGCAGGTAGCGGTCGAAGCCGCGCTCGGCCATGGCCTGCGGATCGGGCCAGCCCAGCGTCGAGAACGGCCACAGCTGCGAGGAGAACCAGGTTTCCAGCACGTCGCTGTCCTGGCGTAGGGCGGGTCCTGACCCGCCGCCGCTGCCCGCATCAGTGGCATTGGGTGGCTCGATACCCGCCTTGCGGTAGGCCTCCTGCTCGGTGCGCGCGACATAGCAGGTGCCGGCGTCGTCGTACCAGGCCGGGATGCGATGGCCCCACCACAGCTGGCGGCTGATGCACCAGTCCTGGATGTTCTCCATCCAGTGCCGATAGGTGTTGATCCAGTTGGGCGGGACGAAGCGGATGTCGCCATTTTCGAAGCGCTCCAGGCCGCGCCTGGCCAGGCCGTCCATCTTCACGAACCACTGGTCGGTCAGGTACGGCTCGATCACCTGGCCGGTGCGGTCGCCACGCGGGACCTGCAGCTTGTGCGGCTTGGCTTCGACCAGCAGGCCCAGTGCTTCCAGGTCCGCCAGCACTTGCTTGCGCGCATCGTAGCGGTCCAGCCCCCGATACGTGGGCGGCGCGTTGTCATTGAGCGTGGCGGTGGGGGTGAACAGGTTGATCAGCGGCAGCTGGTGACGCATCCCCACCTGATAGTCATTGAAATCGTGTGCCGGGGTGACCTTGACCACGCCGGTGCCGAAGGCGCGGTCCACATAGTCGTCGGCGATCACCGGGATGGTGCGGTTGCTCAATGGCAAGGCCACCGACTTGCCGATCAGCGCGGCATAGCGCGGGTCTTGCGGATGGACCATCACCGCGGTGTCGCCGAGCATGGTTTCCGGGCGCGTGGTGGCGACCACCAGGTAATCGCGGACCTGCCGCAGGATCTGGTTGCCATCGGCATCGTGCTCGATGTGTTCGTAGGTCACGCCATCGGCCAGTGGATAGCGGATCGACCACAAAAAGCCGTCTTCCTCGACGTTTTCCACCTCCAGGTCGGAAATGGCGGTCTTGAGCACCGGGTCCCAGTTGACCAGGCGCTGGCCGCGATAGATCAGGCCCTGCTCGAACCAGCGCACGAAGGCTTCGTTGACGGCTGCCGAGGGCAGCCGGTCCATGGTGAAGATGCTGCGCGACCAGTCGCCCGAGGCGCCCAGGCGGCGCATCTGGCGCTCGATGGTGTCGCCCGATTGCGCCTTCCATTCCCAAACCTTGGCGATGAAGCCCTCGCGGCCCAGCGCATCGCGGGTCTGGCCCTTGCCCTCGGCGGCCATGTTGCGGGTCACCACCATCTCGGTGGCGATGCCGGCGTGGTCGGTGCCCACCTGCCACAGCGTGTCGTAGCCGCGCATGCGGTGGTAGCGCACCAGCGCGTCCATCAGGGTGTGCTGAAAGGCGTGGCCCATGTGCAGGGTGCCGGTCACGTTCGGCGGCGGCAGCAGGATCGTGTAGGGCGTGCCGATGCCGGTCGGCTTGAACGCGCCACTGGCCTCCCACTGCGCATACAGGCGCGTTTCGAAGGCCTTGGGGTCGTAGCTGGAGGCGAGCGGTTCGGTCATGGTGTGGCAATCGTTGAAAGGAAGGGCGTAGGAGCGCACCGCAGGGGCGCGATGGACTTTCCCGGCAGAGCCCCATCGCGCCCACGGGGCGCTGCTACATGTCGTGCTTGTTCAGGGCGAAGCCGCGCGCCTGGTACTGGCGCCAGCGCTCGCGCAGCGGTGCGCGCGCGGCCGGGTCGGCCGGGACCACTTCCAGCACCCGCTCGCAACTGCCGGCGTAGGCGTCCTGGCGCAGGTTGATCACCAGCGGTCGCTGCGGGGTGTCCAGCGCCGGGGGCACGATCAGCACCGGGGTGACTTCGTCCTCGTCCTCGTCGATACCGGCGATCTGGTGCGGGAGGTAGGCGTCATCGTCGAAGGCCCACAGCAGTTCGTCCAGTTCCTCGGCCTGCTCCAGGTCGCGGGCCAGGATCACCGCGAACTGGCCGGTGGCGTAGCACTTCCTGGTCAACTCGCAGACCAGCTTCAACGGCGCCTGGAGGAAGCGCGGCTTGGCGATCAGGTAGAAATCGGCGCGCATGGGCGAAAACCGGGGTCAGAGTGGAGTTTCCGCTTGCATCGCTGCAGGCGAACCGGGGCCGGGTCAAACACCACTCCGACCCCGGTTTTGGTGCTAGCGGGTCGCGGCTTGGGCACGATCCAGCAGCCACTGCGCCAGCAGGTTCACCGGACGGCCGGTGGCCATGCCGCGCTTGCCTTCTTCGTTGGCCACCCCGGCGATGTCCAGGTGCGCCCAGCGCTGGCCTTCGGTGAACCGGGCCAGGAAGCAGCCGGCGGTGATCGCCCCGCCCCAGCGGCCGCCGATGTTGTAGACGTCGGCAAAGGTCGACTCCAGCGCGCTCTGGTATTCGTCCCACAGCGGCAGGCGCCAGGCGCGATCGTAGACGTGCTCGCCGGCCGAGAGCAGCTCATCGCTGAGATCGTCGTGCTTGCTCATCAGGCCGGCGGCGTGGCGGCCCAGGGCGACCAGGCAGGCACCGGTGAGGGTGGCCACGTCGACCAGCGCGGCCGGCTTGAAGCGTTCGGCATAGGTCAGCGCATCGCACAGGATCAGGCGCCCTTCGGCGTCGGTGTTGCCGACCTCGATGGTGCGTCCGGACATGGAGGTGATCACATCGGACGGGCGGTAGGCGTTGCCGTCGATCGCGTTTTCCACCGCCGGCACGACCACCACCAGGTTCAGCGGCAGCTTGAGCCCCACGGTGGCCACGAAGGTGCCCAGCACCGTGGCGCCGCCGCACATGTCGTACTTCATCTCCTCGATGCCGCCCTGGGTCTTGAGGTTGACGCCGCCGGTATCGAAGGTGATGCCCTTGCCGACCAGCACGTACGGCTGTGCGGCGGGGTCGGCGGCGCCGTTCCACTTGAGCACGATCAGGCGCGGGCGATTGGCCGAGCCGCGCGCCACGGCCAGCAGCGAACCCATGCCGAGCGCTTCCATCTGCGCCTCTTCCAGGATCTCGGCCTCGGCGCCGTCGTGGGTGGCGGCAAATTCCTGCGCCTGCTGGGCCAGGTAGGCCGGAGTGCAGAGGTTGGGCGGCAGGTTGCCCAGCTCGCGGGTGAAGCGCACGCCGGCGGCGATGGCGATGCCCTGGGCCAGGGCCTGTGCATCGGTGCCGCTGAAGGCGACCTTGGCCAGCGCCTGGGCGTCGAGCTTGCGCTTGCCCAGGGTGGCCTCGTAGCGGTAGCTGGCGTGCTCGGTGGCGGCCACGGCCTGGCGGATTGCCCAGGCGGTGTCGCGGCTGGGCACGTCCAGCTCGGTCAGGGTGACCAGGGCGCTGGTGGCGGCGCTTTCCTTCAGGGCGCGGGCGGTTTCGGTCAGGGCCTTGAGGTAGGTGGGCACGTTGAACTTGGCCACCTCGCCCAACCCTACCACCAGCACGCGCGGCGCAGTGACCCCGGGCAGGTCGTACAGGAAGGTGGTGCGGCCGCTGCGGCCGGGGGCGTCGCCGCGTTGGACCAGGGCCGTCAGGCGGCCACCGCTGGCCTGGTCCACGGCCTTGGCCGCGGCGCTGAGCGACTTGTCCGCATACACGCCCACCACCAGGCAGTCGACCGCCGCGGCGGTGGGGATCTCGTGGTTCAGGGCGAATTCCAGGGTCATTGCGCAGATTCCGTGTGAGTCGGTTTCACCAGCAGGCACGTACAATCGCCGGCCGCCGCGATGCTGGATCTCGCGCCGTCCGCCTCGGTCCGCGCTGTTGCGCGTACCGGCACTCGAACCTGTCATTGTAAGGCAACCCCGCCCGATGCCGAAGCTGGACCGTTACCTGTTCACCGAATTCACCCAGAGTTTCCTGGCGGCGCTGATGGTCCTGCTGGTGGTCAGCCTCGGTGGGGTGCTGGTGGATGTGCTGGGCGATGTGGCCGACGGCAAGGTGCCGGCAGGCCTGCTGCTGTCCCAGCTCGGGCTGGCCACGGTGTCCTACCTGCCACTGATCCTGTCGCTGGCGCTGATGCTGGGGTTGATGCTGGCCATCGCGCGGATGTATCGCGATTCGGAGATGCCGGTGCTGGCCTCGATCGGGGTGGGGCCGCGGCGGATGTTGCGCCCGCTGCTGATGCTGGTGGTCCCGATCGTGGCGCTGGTGGGCCTGATTTCGCTGTGGGCCGGGCCGCTGGCGTCGCGCACCAGCCAGGACATGATCGCCCATGCCAACCGCTCGCTGATCGTGTCCGGACTGGCGCCGGGCAAGTTCACCGTGCTCCACAATGGCGGGGTGGTCTACGTGGGCGGGATGTCGGCCGACGGTCGCGACCTGTCCAAGGTGTTCATGCAGCGCCAGCAGGACGATCGGCTGGACGTGGTGACCGCCAAGACCGGCAAGATGTATTTCGAAGGCGAGACCTCGCGTTTCCTGCAGCTGCGCGATGGGTTCCGGGTGGAGGGCCCCGCCGGGGCGGGCAAGGATTTCCGCCTGATGCGCTATGCCAGCAACGAGGTTGCCCTGCCGGACCGCCAGGACAGCAAGGCCGATGATGATCCGGAGCTGCTGCCGACCTCGCAGCTGCTGGACGATCCGCGCAGCCAGGCCAACGCCCAGCTGCATGCGCGCATCACCCCGCCGCTGCTGTGCCTGGCCTTCGCCCTGCTGGCCCTGCCGCTGGCGCGCAGCGCGCCGCGGCAATCGCGCTATGGCCGGGTGATGCTGGGTTTCCTGGGTTACCTGGTGGCCTTCCTGATGATGATCAACGGCACCCAGTGGCTGGCCAAGGACAAGCTGCCGCCCATGCTGGGTCTGTGGTGGCTGAGCCTGCCGCTGCTGGTGCTGGCGGTGTGGGCCTATGGCCGTGATGGGCGCATGCTGCGCCGCCGTGGAGCCCGCGCATGATCCGTTTTACCCCGCGCATCCACGATCGCTACGTGGGCAAGGTGGTGCTGGGCACGGTGCTGCTGGTGTGGGCCGTGCTGCTGGGCCTGGACGTGACCAATGGCGTGTCCGGGCAGCTGCGCGAGATCGGACGCGGCAACTTCACCTTCACCCACGCGCTGGCCTTCGTGGCCTATACGATCCCGCGCCGGGCCTACACGCTGTTTCCCACCGCGGCGGTGATCGGCGCGTTGATGGGCCTGGGCCAGCTGGCCGCCAGTTCGGAGTTGACCGCGCTGCGCGCATTGGGACTGTCGCGGCGTCGCCTGAGCCTGTCGGTGGCCGTGACCCTGGCGATCCTGACCGCCGGGATGATGCTGTGCATGGAAACCGTCGGCGCCTGGGGCCAGGTCCAGGCCGACAACCTGAAGGGCCTGGCCAAGTACGGCAACGTCACCCGCGGCCGCTACGCCGGCCTGTGGGCGCGCGAGGGCGATGTGTTCCTCAATGCCCGCAACGGCGATCAGGTGATGGTGGATGGCCGGCAGCAGCTGGTCCTGCAGGACGTGCGCCTGTACCGGCTCGATGACGAAGGCCGCCTGGCGTCCATCACCCACGCCGCCACTGCCACCCATGCCAGCGACAGCTGGATCCTCAATGACGTGGTGCGCACCACCTTCGGCGACCGTGCCGTGCAGCAGGACAGGGCTCCGCAGCAGCGCTGGGCGTCCAGGCTGGACCCGGCCGCGCTGACCGCCGCCCTGGGCCAGCCGCGCTACATGGCGGCGGCCGACCTGAAGCGCAGCATCGACTACCGCAGGCGCAATGACCTGGATGCGCGCGACTACGAGGAGATCTACTGGGGCCGCTGGTTCTACCCGCTGAACGTGCTGGCCCTGTGTCTGGCGGCGATCCCGTTCGCGTTCGGCAGCCTGCGCAGCGGCGGGGCGGGCAAGCGCCTGTTCCTGGGCATCATGTTCGCGCTGGTGTTCTGGCTGCTGCAGCTGCTGTTCGCCCGCATGAGCACCGCCCTGCGCCTGGATTATCGCCTGGCCTATGCGGCTGCGCCGGTGCTGATGCTGCTGATCTCGATGTGGCTGTTCAAGCGTCGCAGCAGCTAGCAGATCAGCGCGGCGGCCTCGGCTTGCGCACCAGGCGCGTGCCGCTGGCACGGTCGTGCCAGGTCAAGCGGTCGCGGTCCAACCAGGCCCACCAGAAGCCCACTCCCGCGCACAACAGCGACAGCGTGGCCACCGCATAGCGCAGCCACAGGGTCTTCCAGCCGGGGCCGTTCGCGCCGTCTCCGGCGACCAGCACCAGCCGCCACGGCCGCATGCCCAGGGTCTGGCCGCCGCGCCGCCAACTCACCGTGGCGTAGATGCCGGCCACCGCCCAGCACGTCAGCCACAGCAGCCACTGCAGCAGGCTGAAGGGCGGGATGTTCTGGCGTGCGGCGTGGTGGCCAAGGAAGGTGTAGCCCAGGGTGAACGCGGCCGAGACCAGCATCCACAGCGCCAGCACCGGCCAGGCATCGTAAAACAGCGCCAGCAGTCGCCAGCCCAGCAGGGCGCGGCGCGGCGCGGGCAGGGCGAGCGGGGCGGTGTCGGATTCGGCGGACATGGGCCAAGGATAAGGCGAGGGAGTGAGGAGTGAGGAGCAGGGCAAGCGGGCTCGGTGAGCCGGTTGCTACTGGCTGCTCTGTGCGCGTTCTAAGCTACTGCGATGCCATCGCCCGCCGCCCGCCGCCAGGCCATCAACGCACTGCCCGAATGCGGGCCGGCCGATGCCCGCAGCATCGACGCCTTCCTGGATACGGCCTGGGCCGAGGGCGGCCTGGCGCGGGCCACGCTGGACAGCTATCGGCGCGACCTGCAGGGCCTGGCGCGCTGGGCGGGCGGGCGCGCTGGCCAGCCAGCGGCGCCCACGCCGGCGAGCGCCCCTCCAGGGATGGACGGGCTGGACCTCCAGGACGCCCGTCATGGCGCACCGGGCAGGGCATCCGGGAACTGGCTGGCAACCGCGGACCGTGGGTTGCTGTTCGACTACCTGGCCTGGCGCGCGCGCGCAGGCTACTCGCCGCGCAGCAACGCCCGGCTGCTGTCCTGCCTGCGCGCGTTCTACCGCCAGCTGGTGCGGCGCGGTGCGCGCGCCGACGATCCGACCGCACTGCTGGAGCCGCCGCAATTGCCGCGCTCGCTGCCCAAGGCGTTGTCGGAAGGCCAGATCGAGGGCCTGCTGGACGCGCCGGACCTGGACACCCCGCTGGGCCTGCGCGACCGCGCGATGCTGGAGCTGATGTACGCCTGCGGGCTGCGCGTGAGCGAGCTGGTGGACCTGCCGGCCAATGCGGTGAACCTGCGCCAGGGCGTGGTGCGCGTCACCGGCAAGGGCAGCAAGGAGCGGCTGGTGCCGCTGGGCGAGGAGTCACAGCACTGGCTGCAGCGCTATCTGGATCAGGCGCGACCGCAGCTTTCGGCCGGCAAGGCAGTGCCGGCCATGGCCGACGGCCAGGTGCCGTTGTTCATCGATGGCAAGCGCCGGGCGCTGAGCCGGCAGGCATTCTGGGGGCTGGTCAAGCGCTACGCAGCGGCGGCCGGGATCGATCCGGCCAAGGTCAGCCCGCATGGCCTGCGCCACAGCTTTGCCACCCACCTGCTCAACCGTGGCGCCGACCTGCGCTCGCTGCAGCTGATGCTGGGCCACAGCTCGCTGTCCACCACCCAGATCTACACCCTGGTCGCCCGCCAGCACCTCCAGCACCTCCACACCAAACACCACCCGAGGGGGTGAAGCCAAAGCGCGGCATGCCGCGCTTTGGCTTCACCCCCGGCCATGGATGGCCGGGCCGGGGCGTCATTGAGCGCGATGTCGCGCCAGGGATGGCGTTCGTGAGCCCCGACGCGAGCGCGCCGCGCTTTGGCTTCACCCCCGGCCATGGATGGCCGGGCCGGGGCGTCATTGAGCGCGATGTCGCGCGAGGCGGAGCTCTTGCTGCGCGACGCAGCTGTGTTGACGGAGCAACAAGCCCGCCTTCGCCCCCTCTCCCCCGCGAGCGGGGGAGAGGGGGCGAAGGC
>NZ_RDQN01000018.1 GCF_003703395.1 Pseudoxanthomonas spadix | reverse complement strand
GGAGAGAGCCGCCTCGATCCTGCCCACGCTTGTGAAGTTCGAGCTTGAGCTCGTTCAACTGTTCGGGCTAGGGACGAGGTCGATGTGCGGCGGCCCGGGCTCCTACACGTGCTTGGCAACACTGCGCCCCATCGGCCTGCCGCACATCGCTCTCCACCCAAACTCTAGACCTTCGCGCAGACACAAGCGGACCGCAGGGCCGCGAAGGGCTTCGCCGGGAGAGCCCCATCGCGCCCCAAGGTGCGCTCCTACGAAAAGCGGAATTTCACCAGAGATCAGGGTGTTTGTAGGAGCGGACCGCAGGGCCGCGAGGGGCTTTACCGCGAGAGTCCCATCGCGCCCCAAGGTGCGCTCCTACGAAAAGCGGGATATCACCAGAGATCAGGGTGTTTGTAGGAGCGGACCGCAGGGCCGCGAAGGGCTTCACCGGGAAAGCCCCATCGCGCCCCAAGGTGCGCTCCTACTGGCGCAGCGCTTCGGCCGGCACGTCGATCTCCAGCGCCAGGGCCAGATGGTCGGAAAACGCAGCCGGCAGCGCCCGCGCATTGGTCGGGACCAGGTGGTCGGTGACCAGGATATGGTCGATCGCCCGCTGCGGGCGCCATGACGGGAAGGTCGGCACACAGAAGCCCGGCGGACGCAGGTGCGTGCGCGAATACAGCAGGTCCATCTCCGGCACGTCGGGCACGCAGTTGAAATCGCCCATCAGCACCGAATGCCGGTGCGCAGCCAGCAGCTCGGCGATGAAGCCCAGCTGCATGCGCCGCGAACCGTTGCCCAGCGACAGGTGCGCCACGGCCACCACCAGGCCGTCGTCGCCCTGGCCGAAATGGGCCAGCAGCACGCCACGCCCGGCGATGCGCCCGGGCAGCGGATGCATGGCCACCTTCACCGGTTCGAGCTTGCTCAGCAGGCCGTTGGCGCTGCCGGCCACGCGCGCCACGTTGCGGTTGGGCTGGTGGCTCCAGTACGCGAAGCCGGCGCGCCGGGCCACGTACTGGGTCTGGTTGGTGAAGCCCGAGCGCAGGCTGCCCGGATCGGCTTCCTGCAGGCCGACGATGTCATGTCCGCCGGCCAGTTCGGCGATCGCATCCAGGCTGGTGCGTTTGGCGCCCACCGGCAGCGCGTGCGACCAGCTGCGGGTGAAGTAGTCGCTGTAGCGGCGGGTGCTGGAGCCGGCCTGGATGTTGGCGCTCAACATCCGCAGCCGCTGCGGCACGGCAGGGGCCTGGTCCATCGCCTTACCTGGTCGCCTGGCGCTCTTGGGCGACCAGGTGGTCGGTGATGCGCAACATGTCGGCCATGGTCCTGCCCTTGACCAGGTACTTGCCGGCCACGATCAAGGACGGGGTGCCACCGATCTGTGCCCGCACCAGGAACTGGTTGGCCTTGCTCAGCCTGGCGGCCACCGCAAAGCTGCCCATGGTCTGCAGGAACTGCTCGGCGCTCACGCCGTACTGGGTATAGAACTGCGCCACCTTGGCCGCATCGAAGGGCTCACCTTCGCCCGGCAGGGTCCTGTCCTGGTGGATCGCCTTGAACACCGCGTCATGGCTCTGCCTGTCGATGTTCAGTGCCTGGGCGGCGTAGTAGACCTTGGCGTACTCGCGGAAGTCCGGGCGGAACTGCGCCGGCACGTAGACCACCCGCACGTCGGCCGGCTGCCTGGCCTTCCACTGGTTGAACAGCGGCTCGAACTGCGCGCAGGCCGGGCAGATGTAGCTGAACGCCTCGACCACCTCGATCTTGCCGTCGGCCGGCTCGAATGGCTGGCCGTCGGCAATCACGGTGTAGTCGGTGCCCTCCATCGGGGCCGGGCCTTCCGGCGCCACCGGCGCATTGGTATTGGGCGCCTCGGCGGCGGCCTGGGCCGGGGCGGAGGCGGCAGGCGCGCCGGTGGCGGCCTCGGTGGCGGCCGGCGCGTTGGCGCTCGGCGTGCTGGCCACCGGGGCGGCGGCTTCTGGCTTGGAACAGGCAGCCAGCACGGACAGCAGGGCCAGCAGGGCCAGCAGGGCCAGGACGAAACGGATCTTCATGGGCAACACACTCCTCAAGCTCGAACGATGGGCGGGACACAGGCCGACAGGATGCCGGCCTGCCTGTTCATTGCGGATGTGGATGGCTTACCTGGTCGCGGCCAGCTCGCGCTGGACCAGGAAGTCGGCCACCTTGAGCATCCCGTCCGGATCGGCCAGCTTGATCCGGTACTTGCCGTTGACCACCAGGGTCGGGGTGCCGGTGATGCCGGTGGCCATGCCGAAGGCGCGGGCCTTGTCCAGCTCGGCGGCCACCTGCGGTGCGTCCATGGTCGCGGCGAACTTGTCCGGATCAGCCCCGAAGCGCGCATAGAACGCGGCGATTTCCTGATTGCTGGCGTTCTGGATCGGCAGTTCGTGGGTGTCGTGCAGGGCCTTGAACACCGCCGCGTGGCTCTGCCTGAGCACGCCCATCGACAGCGCCGCGTAATAGGCCTTGGCGTAGGGGATCCAGTACCCGCCGAACGCGGCCGGGACGGGGGTCACGCGCACCGTGGCCGGCTGCCGCTTCTGCCAGGCTGCGAACTGCGGCTCGAAACGCGCGCAGTGGATGCACACATAGCCGAACACCTCCACCACCTCGACCTTGTTGCCGCCAGTCAACGGGGCAAAGGGCTGGCCATTGGGGATCACCTCGTAATCCTGGCCCTCGACCGGATTGGCAGGCGAGGCGCAGGCCGCCAGCGGCAGCAGGGCGAGCAGGACAAACAGCAGCAGGCGGGGTTTCATGCGGGAGGCGTCCTTCCAAGGGGCGTGGGGATAAGGGATTGTCCGGCAAAAACGACAACGCCGGCCATGGCGGGCCGGCGTGCTGCAATGGCGGGGCTGACATCCGGACGCTGCCGGCAGGCCTTCGACCCTACGATTGCGGGGTAGGTTCCGCAGCCGCTGCAGGCGCCGCCGCTGCAGGCGTCGTCGGTGCCGATGCTGGTGCCGGCGCGGGGCCGGCCTTGGCCGCGGCGGCATCGGCCCTGCTGTCATGCAGGCCCTGGATGTAGCTGGCAAGCGAATGGATTTCCTGCTCGGTCAGCGGCTTGGCCACCTGCGCCATGATCTGGAAGTGCGCCGGGTCCGTGTAGGTGGTCGTGCCGGCCTGGTACTCCTGCAGGCGGCGGGCCACGTACTCCTGTGGCTGGCCGCCGATGTGCGGGTACGGCGGGCCCGGGTTGCCGGCGCCGCTGGGGCCGTGGCAGGACATGCAGGCCGGGATGCCGCGCTCGGCATCGCCACCGCGGAAGATCTGCTGGCCGGGCTCGTAGAACTTCATGCCCTTGTACGGGCCATCGGCGATGAGGCTGTCGTCGGCCACCCCGGCGCCGGCCTTCTGGGTGGCGAAGTAGGCCCCGACATCGCGCATGTCCTGCGGGTTCAGGCTCTGGGCGAAGGGCACCATCACCGCGGCCATGCCGGTGGTGCGCTGGCCGGTGGCGAACAACGCCAGCTGCCGGGCGATGTAGCGCTCGCCCTGGCCGGCCAGGCGCGGATAGATCGGTGCGGTCGAGTTGCCATCGGCGCCGTGGCAGGCCGCGCAGGCGGCGGCCTTGGCCTGACCGGCCGTGGGATCGCCCCACTGGGTCCTGGTCAGGTCGATCTCCAGTGGCTGCGCCTGCACCGGCGCGGCGTCCGGCAGCGCGGTCACGCTGGTCTGCGCATAGGCGAGGGCGCCCACCGCAAGGATGGCAAGGCTGGACAGTCCCAAGACACGAGCATGGCGCATTAGCTGGAGCTCCGTGGTTCCTTTTGGATCGCGTACTGCCGAATGGCGCTGGCGCGAAGCCGGCCGATTATCGGCATGGCGCGCTCAGGCGGTCAATGCGACCACGGTCCAAGCCGCGTCAAATCAGCCTTCCGCACGAAAATCGCAGGCGGATGCACGCACCCCGTGGCGCACTGCAGCACGCGTGGCGGTCGCCGGCCGCGCGCCCGTGCGATCCTATGCCCATGGCCGTCTCCAACTATCTCAATGCCGCCCATTACCTGCTGTCGGCCCACAACACCGGCCAGCTGCCGGTCGACGAAGGCTTCGAAGTGGCGTTTGCCGGCCGCTCCAATGCCGGCAAGTCCAGCGCGCTCAATGCGCTGGCCGGGCACAACGCGCTGGCCCGGGTGTCCAAGACCCCGGGCCGCACCCAGCAGCTGGTGTTCTTCGAGGTCAAGCCGCAGCGCTGCCTGGTCGACCTGCCCGGCTACGGCTACGCCAAGGTGCCCATGGACCTGCAGGCGCACTGGCAGGCGTTCATCGACCAGTACTTCGCCAGCCGCCAGGCGCTGCGCGGGCTGGTGGTGGTGATGGACATCCGCCATCCGCTCAAGGACTACGACCGGCAGATGCTCGGTTACGCCGTGCAGCGCGGCCTGCCGGCGCATGCGCTGCTGACCAAGGCCGACAAGCTCGGCCGCGGCCAGCAATTGCAGACCCTGGCTGCGGTGAAGAAAGAACTGCACGCGGCCTATGGCGACAGCGTGGGCGTGCAGGTGTTCTCAGCCGAATCCAGGCTGGGCGTGGACCAGGCGCGCGAGGTGGTGCAGCAGTGGCTCGGACTGCTGCCGACCGATCCCGCCGAAACCGTGGTGTAGGGCGGGTCTCGACCCGCCATTGCACACGTAGGGCGGGTCTCGACCCGCCATCGCAGCGGTCATCAAGTCATGGAAGGCGGTCTCGACCCGCCATTGCAGCGGCGTCGAGTCATGGAAGGCGGGTCAAGACCCGCCCTACACCCTGACGTTGAACAGCAGGCCGACCGCATGGGTGATGGCCATCGCCAGGGCCCCCCAGAACACCACCCGCAGCGCACCGCGCAGCATTGGCGCCCCGCCGGCCCAGGCGGCCAGGGCGCCTGACACCAGCAACGCGATCAGGGTGGCCGCGACCACCGCCACGGTGGCCTGCGCGGCGAACGCCCAGGCCACCAGCAGCGGCATCAGGGCGCCGACCGAGAACGCCCCGGCCGAGGCCAGCGCCGCCTGCACCGGACGGGCGCGAAAGGTGTCGGTGATGCCCAGTTCGTCGCGGGCGTGGGCCGCCAATGCGTCATGCGCGGTCAGCTGCTCGGCCACCTGATGGGCCAGGGCGGCGGTCAGGCCGCGGCGTTCGTAGATCAGGGCCAGCTCGGTCAGCTCGTTGTGCGGGTCCTCGGCCAGTTCCCGTTTCTCCAGGGTCAGGTCGGCGCGCTCGGTATCGGCCTGCGAGCTGACCGACACGTATTCGCCGGCGGCCATCGATATCGCGCCGGCGACCAGGCCGGCCACGCCGGTGGCCAGCAAGGCCTGCGCGCTCACGCCGCTGGCGGCCACGCCCACCAGCAGGCCGGCGGTCGAAACGATGCCGTCGTTGGCGCCCAGCACCGAGGCGCGCAGCCAGCCGGTACGGTCGCTGCGATGGATTTCGGGATGGCGGATGCGCATGCGGGTCAATGCGATGTCGAGGAAGTGCCAGCCTAGCCGGTGCCGGGCGGGAATGGCGAATTGCGATTCACCCGCGAATGCGGTGCGTCCGCTGGCCATTGGCCGCGGCGCGGGCCTGCAGCGGCGGCGCGCCCCGGCGATGGAATGCTGCAGGCCGTTCCAGGCCGGCGCGGCGGCCCGGTGGTGCCCGGTATAGTGCGGCCCTTGCGCGCCGCCGCGCTTTGGTTTCGCCGCGCCCTGCGCCACCCACGGTCATTGCGAGTTGCCCCTTGTCCAGTCCCAGCCTCACTGCCGATACGCCGATCACCGACCTGGCGCAGCTGGTGGAGTATTCCGCCGCCGGTTCGCGTCCGCGCGCGCAGTGGCGCATCGGCACCGAGCACGAGAAGTTCGGCTTCCGCACCGACGACCTGCGCCCGCCGCCCTTCGATGGCGAGCGCGGCATCGAGGCGCTGCTCAACGGGCTGACCCGGTTCGGCTGGGAAGCGGCGCCGGAAAACGGCCGCACACTCGCGCTGCTGCGCGCCGGCGCCTCGGTCACGCTGGAACCGGCCGGCCAGCTGGAACTGTCCGGCGCGCCGCTGGAAAGCATCCATCAGACCTGCCTGGAGGTGGGCAGCCACCTCGACGAGGTGCGCCAGGTCGCCGACGAGCTGCAGCTTGGCTTTTTGGGCATGGGCTTCCAGCCCAAGTGGCGCCGCGACCAGATGCCGTGGATGCCCAAGGGCCGCTACCGGATCATGCAGGCCTACATGCCCAAGGTCGGCCAGCTGGGCCTGGACATGATGACCCGCACCTGCACGGTCCAGGTCAACCTGGACTACGGCTCGGAAAGCGACATGGTCAAGAAGTTCCGTGTGTCGCTGGCGCTGCAGCCGGTCGCCACCGCGCTGTTCGCCGATTCGCCGTTCACCGAAGGCAAGCCCAACGGCTACCAGAGCTACCGCTCGCACATCTGGACCGACACCGACCCCGACCGCACCGGCATGCTGGATTTCGTGTTCGAGGATGGCTTCGGCTTCGAACGCTATGTCCACTACCTGCTCGATGTGCCGATGTATTTCTCCTACCGCGATGGCATCTACCACGACGCCTCGGGGCAGAGCTTCCGCGATTTCCTCAAGGGCAGGCTGCCGGCCCTGCCCGGCGCACTGCCGACCCTGCGCGACTGGTCCGATCACATGACCACCGCCTTCCCGGAAGTGCGGATGAAGAAGTTCCTGGAGATGCGCGGCGCCGATGCCGGGCCGCGCGATCGCCTGTGCGCGCTGCCGGCGTTCTGGGTCGGCCTGCTCTATGACGACGCGGCGCTGGATGCGGCCTGGGACCTGGTCAAGGACTTCACCCGCCAAGAGCGCCACGCGCTGCGTGATGGCGTGCCGCGCGATGCGCTCAAGCTGCCGTTCCGCGGCGCCAGCGTGCGCGAGCTGGCCGTGGAGGCGGTGAAGATCGCCCAGGCCGGCCTGCGCCGGCGCGCCTTCCTCAATGCCGATGGCGCCGACGAATCGGCATTCCTGGACGTGCTGGCCGAGATCGCCGAGTCCGGCAAGACCCCGGCCGAGCGCAAGCTGGACCTGTTCCACGGCCGATGGAAGGGCCAGGTCGACCCGGTGTTTACCGAGTTCGCCTACTGAAAGCCGACCGACCTGTCCGCGCCCTGGCGCCGACGGGCCGGCGTGCCCCCAGCGCCGCACTTGCGGCCCACGGCGGCCTGGCCCGATACTGCACCCCAGTATCGAGCCAGAGCCGTCCATGCCCCATTCGCCCGAGGAAAAAAAGCGCGTCCTGGCCCGCGTGCGTCGCATCCAGGGTCAGGCCGAGGCGCTGGCGCGCGCGCTGGAAGGCGGCGCCGACTGCGGACCGGTGCTGCAGCAGATCGCGGCCATCCGCGGCGCGGTCAACGGGCTGATGTCCGAGGTGATGGAAGCCCATATCCGCGAAACCTTCGGCCAGCCGGCAGGCGATGAGGCCCAGCGCGAAGCGCGCGTGGCGGAAATGACCGGGCTGGTGCGGTCCTATCTCAAATAAGGCGTACCCACGGCGCGCCTTCCGTTCCCTCAGTTCGCTATCAGGAGTTCCACACCATGAAATCCCGTGCCGCCGTTGCATTTGCTCCCGGCAAGCCGCTGGAAATCGTCGAGATCGACCTGGCTCCGCCCAAGGCCGGCGAAGTCCTGATCAGGATCACCCACACCGGCGTGTGCCACACCGATGCCTTCACCTTGAGCGGCGAGGATCCGGAAGGCGTCTTTCCGGCCGTGCTGGGCCATGAAGGTGCCGGCATCGTGGTCGAGGTGGGCCAGGGCGTGACCTCGGTCAAGCCGGGCGATCATGTGATCCCGCTGTACACCGCCGAGTGCGGCCAATGTCTGTTCTGCAAGTCCGGCAAGACCAACCTGTGCGTGGCCGTGCGCGCCACCCAGGGCAAGGGCCTGATGCCCGACGGCACCACCCGTTTTTCCTACAACGGTGAGCCGGTCTACCACTACATGGGCTGCTCGACCTTCAGCGAGTACACGGTCGTGGCCGAAGTCTCGCTGGCCAGGATCAACCCGCAGGCCAACCACGAGCAGGTCTGCCTGCTCGGCTGCGGGGTGACCACCGGCATCGGCGCGGTCCACAACACCGCCAAGGTGCAGGCGGGCGATTCGGTGGCCGTGTTCGGCCTGGGCGGCATCGGCCTGGCAGTGATCCAGGGCGCGCGCCAGGCCAAGGCCGGGCGGATCTTCGCCATCGACACCAATCCGTCCAAGTTCGACCTGGCCCGGCAGTTCGGCGCCACCGACTGCATCAATCCGGCCGATCACGACAAGCCGATCCAGCAGGTGATCGTGGAGATGACCACCTGGGGCGTGGACCACACCTTCGAATGCATCGGCAACGTCAACGTCATGCGCGCGGCGCTGGAATGCGCGCACCGCGGCTGGGGCCAGAGCGTGATCATCGGCGTGGCCGGCGCCGGCCAGGAAATCTCGACCCGCCCGTTCCAGCTGGTCACCGGCCGTCGCTGGCTGGGCAGTGCCTTCGGTGGCGTCAAGGGCCGCTCGCAGCTGCCGGGCATGGTCGAAGACGCCATGAAGGGCGAGATCGAGCTGGCGCCTTTCGTCACCCACACCATGGGCCTGGACCAGATCAACGAGGCCTTCGACCTGATGCACCAAGGCAAGTCGATCCGCTCAGTGGTGCACTTCTGATTACCCGGCCGGCACGACCTGCCCCGGCCAGTCACCTGCGCGGGTTCCATCATGAAGGAGAAGAAAAAAGATGACTGAAGTACTGATTCATCCCAGCGTTGATCAGGGCGTTAAGAAAGGCCAACCGGGATTTTCCGGGGGGACGCTCCGCTGCAGTTGTGCTAGCGACAAGGTCGAGGTCAAGGTGGAAAGCAATGTCGCCCACAACCACGCCTGTGGCTGCACCAAATGCTGGAAGCCGGAGGGAGCCGCATTTTCCGTGATCGGTGTGGTGCCGCGCGACAAGGTGTCCGTGATGGCGCATGAGGACAAGTTGGCGGTGGTCGACGAAAAAGCCACCATCCAGCGCCATGCCTGCAATATTTGTGGCGTCCACCTTTACGGCAGGATCGAGAACAAGGACCACCCATTCTACGGGCTGGATTTCATCCACGTGGAACTGTCCAACAAGACCGGGTGGGAAGAGCCGCGTTTTGCTGCGTTTGTCTCTTCGATCATCGAAGGCGGCGGCGCGCTTCCGGAGCAGATGGACGGCGTACGAGCGCGCTTGGGCGAGCTCGGATTGACGCCTTACGACTGCCTCAACCCGACGCTGATGGACGCCATCTCCACGCACGTGGCCAAGCGCAGCGGCGTGCTGAAGTAATAGCGCGTTGCTTCACCGCATCAGGCTTGGCGTGGCGTGCGCCGCGCCACAGCCCCACTTCCATCGAGGCAAGTCCATGCAACGGATTGAACACCGGGCCAGTTTCGGCGGCTGGCAGGACGTGTACCGGCACAGCTCGCAGGTGCTGGCCTGCGAGATGACCTTCGCGGTGTACCTGCCGCCGCAGGCCGCCACGCGCAGGCTGCCGGTGCTGTACTGGCTCAGCGGCCTGACCTGCACCGAGCAGAATTTCATCACCAAGGCCGGCGCCCAGCGCTACGCCGCCGAGCACGGCCTGATCCTCGTCGCCCCCGACACCAGCCCGCGCGGCGCGCAGGTGGCCGATGCCGAAGGCCATGACGTGGGCCAGGGCGCGGGCTTCTACCTCAACGCCACCCAGCCACCCTGGGCGGCGCACTACCGCATGTACGACTACGTCCTGGACGAACTGCCGGCGCTGATCGAAGCCAGTTTCCCGGCCACCGATGCGCGCGGGCTCAGCGGTCATTCGATGGGCGGCCATGGCGCGCTGGTGATCGCGCTGCGCAATCCCGGCCGCTATCGCAGCGTGTCGGCGTTCTCGCCGATCGTGGCGCCCACCCAGGTGCCGTGGGGGCAAAAGGCCTTCGCCGCGTATCTGGGCCAGGACCGCGCCGCGTGGACGGCGTGGGATGCCACCGAGCTGGTGAAGACCGCGACGCCCTCGCTGCCGCTGCTGATCGACCAGGGCGATGGCGATGAGTTCCTGCACAGCCAGCTCAGGCCGCAGCTGTTCGAGGCCGCCGCCGCCCAGGCCGGTTATCCGATCCGGTTGCGGATGCAGCCTGGCTACGACCACAGCTATTACTTCATCGCCAGCTTCATCGGCGAACACCTCGCCCACCACGCCCGTGCCCTGAATGGATAAGGCCGCGCGCCGCGCGGCCTGCGTCGAGGGCGCACCCAGCCGGCGGTGAGGTGGTCAACGCGACGACGTCGGCCTCATCGCGCTGGTGCAGCACGTGCAGCATCCAGGCCGAATCCCGGCCACTCCCGGCCGGGAGGCTCTGCCGCCGCTTCCAGGCTCAGCGCACGTCGCGCAGCTGCCAGCCGCTGCCGGCCAGCAGGCGCAGGCGATGCTTGAGCACCTCGCCGGGGATGCTGCTCTGGGCCACCAGATCGATGTGCAGATCGTCCACCTGGCCGGTCACCACCGCGGCCGGGTCGACCGCGCCCAGCGCCGGATCGACCTCGTCCGGCTCGTCCTGGGCATCGCGCCAGCGTGCGAACAGGCGGTCGGTGCGCAGCGCATCCTGCAGCTGCTGGGCAAAGCCCTCGGCGCCGCTGGCGTTGAAGCTGTATTCGGCCTGCGGCCCGCGGGCCTTGTCCGGATCGGGCAGGGCGATGTAGTAACGGGGCATGGGCGATCCTCCACGGGTTTTTGAAGGCGCCCACGCTAGGCCGGATGCTGTCAGCGGGCCGTGTTCATGCCCGAAAAGGTGTGCGGCCTTGCGGCAGCGCCCGCGCCCGGCGCGCCTGGCCAGGCGCCTGCTCGCCGCCTTGGCCGAGGTTGCCCACGGCGGTGAGCGGGCCTGGTCCGGGCACGGCCATCGGCCGGGCTGCGCCGGCGATATCTGGATGGCCGGCCCTGCCTTGCGAGCCGGCCTTTGCACGGCCCGTTTATACCGGCCGGCCAATGCTCCGGTGCGAGCAGACACTTTGAACCCCGGAGGATCCATGCGCCTGCCGGCTCATGAGCCCAAGTGCGTACTGCCAGGCGCCTCCATCGCCACCGCCGGCCTGGAGGGCACTGCCCTGGCTGTCGCGCCGGGGTGGGCCGGCAGCGAGCGCAATGCAACGGCCATGCCGGCGGTGCCTGCATGACCATCAGGCCCGGCCGCAGCGTCCAGCAGGAGCTGCTGGCCTTCTGGCGCCAGGCCGGGCCTGCGCGCTGGTTCGCGCGCGATGACGCCTTCGACGCCCGCTTCGGCCAGCACTTCCTCCAGGATCATTGCGCCGCCGCGCGCGGCGAATACGCCCATTGGCTGGACACGGCCGATGACGCGCTGGCCCTGTTGTTGCTGCTGGACCAGTTTCCACGCAATTGCTTTCGGGACAGCGGCCATGCCTTTGCCACCGACGGCTTGGCCCTGGCCTGTGCAAAGCGCGCGCTGGAACGTGCCCACGACCAGGCCACCGAGCCGCTGCTGCGGCCGTTCTTCTACCTGCCGTTCGAGCATGCCGAAGACCTGACCGAGCAGGCCCGATCGCTCGCCCTGTTCCAGGCGCTGGGCGATGCGCAGGCGCTGGAATACGCCGTGGCCCATCATCAGGCAATCGCCCGCTTCGGCCGCTTCCCGCATCGCAACGCCGCCCTGGGCCGCACCAGCACGCCGGATGAACAGGCCTGGCTGGACGCCGGCGGAGGTTTCTAGGAGTCTGTCAGGCTTTGGCGGTCGAGGCGAAAATTCGGCTGCGCGAGGACAGATTTTTGGCGATTCGCCGCCCCATAGTGGTTCTATGGGGCAAGAAGCGACGGAAATATGGAACGCACAGCCGAATTTGCAGCCCGGCCGGCCAAAGTCCGACAGGCTCCTAGACCCCGGCGCCAGGCCCAGGCGCATCCGGGCCGGTTGCGGGCATGGTCACACGCTCAGTAGCGGGGGACGTTCGGGTCGACCTGGGTGGACCAGGCGTCGATGCCGCCGACCACGTTGTGGACGTTGCCAAAGCCCAGCGCGCGGAACTGTTCGGCGGCCTGCTGACTGCGCCCGCCGGCATGGCACAGGAACGCGAGCTGGGTGTCCTTGGGCAGCGCCTCCAGCGCGGCGCGGCCGCTGCCGTCGAAGGTCCTGAACGGCACGTTGACCGAGGCGAGGGCGCGCTCCTCGGCCGGGCGCACGTCCACCAGCAGCAGCTCGCCGGATGCGACCCTGGCGGCCGCCTCGGTGACCGGCATCTGGTTCACCGGGCGCGGCGCATTGGGGTTGTCGATGGCCAGGCCCCGGCCGCGGATGTCGTCCACCCAGTCGATCGTGATCCCCTCGGCGCGGCGCGCGCTGGCCGGATCGAACTGGACGCGCACGCCATTGGATTCGGCGGCGATGGCCTTGGTGTCGAACGGGCCCAGCTGGAAGTCCGGCTGGTATTGCGCATCGATGGCCAGGATCAGGGCCGCGCCCGGGCCGGCGTCTTCCAGCGAATCGAGCAGCATCTCGGCCGCGGCCGGGGTGACGGTGATCGAGGGCGGGGTGCGGTCCGGCGCGGCCACGCCCAGCACCGCGGCCAGTTCACCGGAGCTGGCCAGCTGCTCGATGATGTCGCTGCCGCCGACCAGTTCGCCGTCGATGTACAGCTGCGGGATGGTCGGCCAGTCGCCGTAGGCCTTGATGCCTTCGCGCAGCTCCTGGTCGGCCAGCACGTTGACGTGGGCGTAGTCCACGCCCAGCGAGGACAGCGCGCCGACCGCCTTGGCCGAGAAGCCGCACTGCGGCATGCTCGGCTGCCCCTTCATGAACAGCACCACGCGGTTGGATTGCAGCAGGGAATCGATGCGCGAACGCAGGGCGGGGTCGAGGGACATGGCGGTTACCGACAGGGAAGCGGATGGGAAATTTTACCTGCGTGGCATGATGGGCGGCATGAGAGGCCACGCAATGCAGCATCACGTGCCGCGCAGGCCTCTGCTCAGGTTGGGGCTGCTGGCGCTATCGCAAGTGGGGGTGCTCGCGCTGTGGTGGCTGGCCGGCTTCAAGCCCGGCCTGGCGGCGTTGGCGGCGACCCACGGCGCGGTGCTGTGGTCCACGTTCAATCCGCGCTCGCAGCTGTTGTGCCCGGCGCTGGTGCGATTGCCGGGCGATGCGCCGCAGGTTTGGTTGACCATCGATGACGGCCCCTCCGAGGACACCATGCCGATCCTGGAGCTGCTGGACGCCCACGGCGCCCGGGCGACCTTCTTCCTGGTCGGTGAGCGCGCGCGGGCGCGGCCGGCGCTGGTGCGCGAGATCGTGCGCCGCGGCCACGGTATCGGCAACCACAGCGACAGTCACCCGCAAACCGCGTTCTGGCGGCTGGGGCCCGGCGCGCTGGAGGCGGAAATCGCCGCCAGCCAGCGCACCCTGGAAGAACTGTCCGGGACCGCGCCGCGCTGGTTCCGCTCGGTCGTGGGCCACACCAACCCCTTCATCGCACCGGTGCTGGCCCGCCACGGCCTGACCCGCGTGGCCTGGAGCGCGCGCGGCTTCGACGGCGTGCGCTGCACGCCCGACCAGGTGCTGGCGCGGATCGAACCAGGCTTGAAACCCGGCGCGATCGTGCTGCTGCACGAAGGCGCGGCGCATGGGCACAACGTGGAGATCCTGCGTCGGGTGCTGGAGGCGCTACGGGCGCGTGGGCTTGTCGCGGCCGTGCCCGGCGCAGGTCATGCCTGCGGGCATTTGATCCGGCAGGCATGACGTTGGTGGTTTCCCGATCGAAGCTGGTCCGCGGGCGGCCCGGCAGGCGCACTCCAGGCGCTGACGTTCAGCTTCCACAGCGGCGGCATCTGCGAGAACGGAGGAACGGCATGGGCGATCGCCGCGACCGCCAGCCGGCTGTCCGTGCCGGTCTTGCCGAAGATTGCCTTCAGGTGTGCCTTGACCGTGTCCAGGCTGACGCCCAGCTCGGCGGCGATCCTGTCGTTGGACAGCCCCAGGGCCAGGGCGGCGGCGACTTCGACCTGGCGCGGGGTCAGGTCCGGGAAGGCGTAGTGCAGCCGTTCGGCTGGGCCGAGTTGGTCGATGGTGCGCTGCTGCGCCTGCCGGTAGGCGCGCAGCAGGTGCGGGCGATAGGCCTGCAGCAGGTCGCGCTGGCGGTCGCTGTAAGCGGCGCGTCCCACCAGCCGGTACGCGCTGATGCTCAGCGCGTAGTCGCCGTGCTGGAGCATGATCGACATGATCCGCCGCGCCCGCGAAGGCAGGAACACCTCGCGCGCGATCGGTAGCGACATGAATTCGTCTTCGCCGAAGAAATCCGATTCGCGCAGCGCGCGCTCGCCGAAGAACACCGGATCTCCCTGCCAGAACGGATGGCTGTCGCGGTGGCGGACGAAAGCGGCCAGCCCGGCTTTGCGCTGTGCCGGATCGTCATCGATCGACATCACCGAGCGGAAGTCATGGGTCTGGTGATGGAACTCGGTATAGGTCACCACGTCGGCATCGACCAGCCGGGCCACGCTGTCGAAAACCACCTCAGGCAGGCCCAACAGGTCCGATTCGCTTTCGTACAGGCGAACAATTTCTTCCAGTAGATCCGGATCACGCACCAGAACCACCCTTTCGAGTAATGGCCGGAAGCCTGATCTGATCTTAACATCCGGCCTGCATTACCTTTGCCAGGCCGCGAGGCATCCGGGCGGACGCCGTGGTGGAGAGGGCCGGGGGTGAGCTGGGCAGCGTGCTGCGCCCAAGGGGTGTCAAGCGGGGGTGGAAATGAATCGGGTCTTCAGCATTGTCTGGAACCATGCGCTGGGCGCGTGGATCGTGGCCAGCGAGCACGCCAGGAAGCGCAGCAGAGGGGGCTGCGGGCGCCGGATCAGTGCCGGCGCGTTGGCATTGGTGCTGCCGGTCTTGGCCGCCGCGGCCGATCTGCCGACCGGGGGGACAGTGGTTGCGGGCGAGGGTGGCATCGCCAGCAATGGCACGGCGATGACCATCACCCAGTCCAGCGCAAAATTGGCCATCGACTGGCGCAGCTTCGATATCGGTGCCGGCAACAGCGTCAACTTCCATCAGCCGGACCGCACGTCGATCGCATTGAACCGGGTCACCGGCAGCGACCCCTCCAGCCTCTACGGCACGCTCACCGCCAACGGCCGGGTCTTCCTCATCAACCCCAATGGCATTCTCTTCGGTGCTGGCGCCAGCGTGAACGTCGGTGCGCTGGTGGCTTCGACCCTGGGACTGTCCAACGAGGAATTTCTGGCGGGCGCCTACCGCTTCAAGGGCGATGGTGCCAACGCCTCGGTGATCAACCGGGGCACCCTCAGTGCCGCCGACGGCGGCGCGGTGGCGTTGCTGGGCGGCGCGGTGAGCAACCAGGGGCTCATTGTCGCCAGGTTGGGCACGGTGGCATTGGCCAGCGGCAACCGCGTCACGCTGGACTTTGCTGGTGATGGCCTGCTCAACGTGCAGGTGGATCAAGCCACCACCAGCGCATTGGTGGATAACCAGCAACTGGTCCAGGCCGAGGGCGGCCAGGTGATCATGACCGCGCAGGCCAGCGATGCGCTGCTGCAGACGGTGGTCAACAACAGCGGCGTGGTCGAAGCCAAGGCCCTGGGCGAGAAGGACGGCAGGATCGCGTTGCTGGGTGGCGACACCGGCACGGTGCGGCTCACAGGCACGCTGGATGCCTCGTCGAACGTGGGCCAGGGTGGCACCATCGAGGTGACCGGGCAGCAGGTCGCCCTGCATGGCGCGACGCTCGACGCATCCGGCGCCGCCGACGGCGGTTCGATCAAGGTCGGCGGGGACTACCGAGGTGGCGGCGACTTGCGCCACGCCGAGGCGACGCTGATTGACGCGGCCAGTACCCTCAAGGCCGATGCCACCCAGGCCGGCGATGGCGGCCAGGTCGTGGTCTGGTCGGAGCGAGGCACCCAATATGGCGGCAGCATCAGCGCGCGCGGCAAGGGCGATGGCGCTGGTGGCTCGGCCGAGGTGTCCAGCCACGGGGTGCTGGACTTCACTGGCCAGGTCGATCTGACTGCCGAGACGGGAGCGTCCGGAACGCTGCTGCTGGATCCATACAATCTCACCATCGGCGATGAGCTGGATTCGGACTGGACCTACAACAGCGGCACCTACACGCCCCTCGTGGCCGATTCGCAACTGGCCGTGAGCCATCTGCTCACCAACCTGGCCACGGCCGATATCGTGGTGCAGACCACTGGAACCGGTGGCAGCCAGGCCGGCGATATCACGGTGGCGGTGCCGGTCTCCTGGGCCAGTAACCACAGTCTGACGCTGCGGGCAGCCGGCGGCATCCGGGTCAACGCCGATATCACCGCGACCGGCGATACGGCGGGCCTGGTGCTGAGTCATGGCGCAGGGATGGGCTACACCCTGGCCGATGGCGCCCGCATCACCCTGTCCGGCGCCACTGCGCTGCTGAAAATCGGCGAGACAGGCAGCGAAGCGAGCTACAGCATCATCAACAGTCTGTCTGCGCTGCAGGCGATCGGCGACGGTGCCAGTGGACACTATGCACTGGGCGTGGATATCGATGCCCGAGACACGGTCAATTGGAACGGTGGGGCAGGCTTCGTGCCGCTTGCGCAGTTCGGCGGCGTCCTGGATGGCCTCGGTCACACCATCGACGGCCTCCACATCGATCACCCCAGTGCCAACACCGGCCTGATCGGCGATACAGCCAATTTCGTCACCCAGGTCCGCAACCTGGGCCTGGTCGACGTGAACATCACCGGCGGCAGCCGCGTCGGCGGCCTGATCGGGCGCAGCAACGGCGCCACTGTCGACAACGTGTTCGTGACCGGCCAAGTGACCGGCTCCTCCGATTACGTTGGCGGGCTGATCGGTCAGAGCGACCAGGGCAGGGTCAGCAACAGCCACGCCGATGTGGGGGTGACCGTGGCATCCGGGACGGTTGCTTCGGGCGTGGGTGGCCTGCTCGGCATGAGCCGCTTGGGCAACGTCAGCAACGTCTACGCCACCGGCGATGTCCATGCGCCGAGCAGCAACTACGTCGGCGGGCTGGTCGGCCAGAACGCGTTTCTTGGCTATGGCCAGGGCAGCTTCATCAGCGCTGCCTACGCTACCGGCAATGTGCACGGCGACAACGCTGTCGGCGGCCTGATTGGCGTTTCCGAAGGCGCGGATATCACCGGCAGCTGGAGTCTCGGTAATGTCAGCGGACGCATCGCCGCGGGCGGTTTGGTGGGCAGCCTCTCCGGCAGCGTCCAGCGTTCCACCTCCGGCAGCGCCGTGTCAGGTGAGTCCATCCTGGGCGGCCTGGTCGGCGATCTGGCGGCCAGCGCGACTGTGACCGACGCCTATGCGACCGGTAGCGTCACCGGGATGCAGATTCTTGGGGGGCTGGTCGGCCAAGCAGGATACGGTGCGACCATCAACACCAGCTATGCGAGCGGGGCGGTCAGCGCTAGCGGGACTGCAACGGGCGGGCTGGTGGGCTTCACCAACACCCAGTTCAGCGTCAACGATTCGTTCTGGGACATCGACAGCACCGGACAGGCTGGCACTGCCGTCAGCAGCGGTCCCGGTACTGGGGCGGTCGGTATCCGCACCAGTAATGCTTTCGATCCGGCCACCTATGCCGGCTTCGACTTCACCAACACATGGTGGGCGACAGCGGGGAATACCCGGCCGTTGCTGCGCTCGGAATACTCGACCACGATCAGCAATGCCCACCAGTTGCAGTTGATGGCGCTGGACCTGACAGCCGACTACAGGCTGGGCGCGCAGATCGACCTGACCGCGACAGCCAGCGGCGGTGGCAGCGATATCTGGAGCAGCGCCGGCTTCGACCCCGTCGGCGATGCCGGTAGCGCCTTCACCGGGAGCCTGGACGGGCAGGGCCATGTCATCGACGGCCTCACTATCAACCGTTCCGGCGATGCCTATGTCGGTCTGTTCGGCCGGACTGGCACAGGCAGCAGCATCGCCGATCTGGGGCTGGAAGGCGTCAGCGTGACCGGTGGCGACATCACTGGTGGTCTGGTCGGGGAAAACAACGGCGGCAGCATCGCTGGTAGCCATGTCAGCGGCAGCGTGGCCGGCGGCAGCAGCGTAGGCAGCCTGGTCGGGTATAACACCGGCGGCAGTGTCCTGCAGTCCTATGCGGTGGGCAGCGTGCAGGGGTGGCAATCCATCGGCGGCCTGGTCGGCAACAACAGTGGTGGCAGCATCGCCGAGTCCTTCGCCACCAACAGCGTGGCAGGCGGTTACTACTATGTTGGCGGCCTGGCCGGGGTCAACACCAGCGGCGGCACGATCACCGATGCGTACGCCATGGGCCGGGTCAGCGGTTTCTGGGATGTCGGTGGCTTGGTTGGCTACAACCTGGGCGGAACGGTCACCAACGCCTACGCCACCGGCATGACCAGCAAGAGCGGCGGGGGCGGCCTGGGCGGCCTGATCGGCTATTCGGGCAGCGTCAGCAATGGCTATTGGGACAGCGGCACCTCAGGCATCGGCGGTGGCATGACCACGGGCGAGCTGCAAAGCGCATTGCCGGGCGGCTTCAGCGCCTCGACCTGGGGCCAGATTGCCGGTCGAAGCTACCCTTACCTGCTCTGGCAATTCCCCTCCGGCGCCACACCCCAAGTAATTTCCGGCACCGTCCGCTATGCCGGTGGGACGGCGGTAGCGAACACCAGCGTCTCCGGCTTGGTTGACGGCGCCCCGCTGCAATCGGCCCTGACCGGTGGCGGCGTCAGTAGTGGCGCCAATGGCTACTATTACTTCCTGCTTGAGCCGGGGACCCTCGACAACAGTCAGGTGCTGACGCATTACGCGGCCGGCGCCACCTTCCAGGACGGCGTCGGCGCCAGCCTGCAGAATTTTGATATCGACCAGGATGTCCTGCGGGTGACCACCTCTGCAGCCAGCTGGTCCGGCATCCGCGGCGTTCTGAACAGCGACACGTCAGTGGCGAGCCTGATCGCCGGCCTGAACACCCTGGACCTGACGGCCTCCGGCAGCTTTTCGCTGGACGACCAAGTTGATGCCCGTGATGTCGCCCTGGATGTTGCCGGCGACCTTGCCATCGACACCGCGCTGAACGTTGATGGCCTGCGTGTGTCCGCCACCGGAATCATCAGCGATACGGCGAGCGTGGACGCCGGAGTCTTCACCCTGGCTGCGGGCACCTGGCGCCAAGTCGGCACGTTGCCCGATTTTGCTGCCGTCGATTTCCGCCTTGCTGGCGGCACCTTCATCCGCGCGCTGGCCGGCAATGGCGGCGGCGCCATGCCTTATCAGATCGCCGATGTTTACGGTCTGCAGGGCATCGGCAGCAGTGGCATGCTGGGCAGCGCTTATGTTTTGGCCAACGATATCGATGCCAGCGGCACCACGGCCTGGAACGCCAACCAGGGCTTCAATCCGCTCGGCAGCGACCTCGACCCCTTCACAGGAAGCCTGAACGGCCAGGGTCATGTCATCGACGGCCTGACCATCAACCGCCCGATGCTCTACGGCGTGGGGCTGTTCGGCTATGTGGGCGTTGGCGGTGTTCTCGACGGGCTCGGCCTCACTGGCGGCAGCATCCGGGGCGGTCAATATGTCGGCGGACTGGTCGGCTACAACCTGGGCAACGTCACCGACTCTTATGCCAGCGCCACGCTGGACGCAGCCTGGGACGATGGCGGCGGTCTGATTGGTCATAACGGCGGCACCCTGGAGCGGGTATATGCCGACGGCGTTGTCAGCGGCCGGGACAGCGTAGGCGGGCTGGTCGGCTACAACGATGGCACCGGCCTCATTCGTAACGCCTACTCGAGCACCACGGTCAATGCCCGCGCCAATTTCATCGGCGGACTGGCAGGCAAGAACCGGGGTACCGTCCAGTACGCTTACGCCAACGGCCATGTGAGCGGAAATTACGAGGTCGGCGGTCTGTTTGGCGAAAACAGCGGCACCATCAGCTCCAGCTTCTGGGACCTGCAGCTGACCGGACGCGACGGTGCTGTCGGCCATACCGTCGGCGACGGGATTGGCATGACCGGCCTGACCACCGCTCAGATGCACCAGATCGATAGCTTCGACGGCTGGAGCATCGATGACATGGGTGGCACCACCAGCGTCTGGCGCCTCTATGAGGGCCATACCAGCCCGCTGCTGCGCAGCTTCCTTAGCCCGGTGACTGTGACTGCCGACCTGGCTGATGCCAGCAAGACCTACGATGGCGAGATTGCCAGTGGGACGACGACCTACACTCTCGACCCGGGCGTGGACACCGGCCTGCTGCTCGGGGGCGACACCCTCGCCTACGCCACGAGCAGCGGCAATGCAGGCGTCTATAGCGCCACCGACGGCAGCCTGAGCCTCGGGGAAGGGCTGTATTCGACTCAGCAAGGCTATGACCTCCGCTACGAAGGCAGTCTGAGCATCGGCAAGGCCGGTCTGACGATCACTGCCAACGATGCCTCCAAGACCTACGGCCAGAGCGCGAGCCTCACCGGCTACACGGCTTCGGGCCTGGTCAATGGCGACGCGGTGAGCAGCGTGGATCTGTCCAGCGCCGGTGCTGCTTCGACCGCCACGGTGGGCAACTACACCATCACCGCGGCCAACGCCGATGGCACCGGGCTGTCGAACTACGCCATCAGCTATGTCGACGGCACCCTGACCGTGGGCAAGGCCGGTCTGACGATCACTGCCAGCGATGCCTCCAAGACCTATGGCCAGAGCGCGAGCCTCACCGGCTACACGGCTTCGGGCCTGGTCAATGGCGATACGGTGAGCAGCGTGGATCTGTCCAGCGCCGGTGCTGCTTCGACCGCCACGGTGGGCAACTACACCATCACCGCGGCCAACGCCGATGGCACCGGGCTGTCGAACTACGCCATCAGCTATGTCGACGGCACCCTGACCGTGGGCAAGGCCGGTCTGACGATCACTGCCAGCGATGCCTCCAAGACCTATGGCCAGAGCGCGAGCCTCACCGGCTACACGGCTTCGGGCCTGGTCAATGGCGA
>NZ_RDQN01000017.1 GCF_003703395.1 Pseudoxanthomonas spadix | reverse complement strand
TCGGCTCGCTCCTCGTCGCTCAGCACAATCTCAGGGGCAACTCGCACTTGCACTCTCCACACTTCGTCCTCGTAGAGTGTTGGAACGATGGATTTCATATAAGTTCCATCAAGAATAGAACAGTACAGTAGATCAGGAAAATGAAGACCACCGGGGTCAGCTGTCCGGCCCCTGCAGCTGCCGCACCGGCCACCAGCACCAGGAAGCCGGCGCCCAGCTGGATCACCCCCAGGCCGAACTTGGCCGGCGCCGACGGTTCCAGGCCGCGCTTGCCCAGCAGTGTCCACAGCCAGGCAAACACCGGGCCGAAGGCGACGATGTAGATCGAGTTGATCGACTGGAACATCGAGGCGGGCACTTCCCAGCCGAAGATGTGGCGGTCCACGGAGCGGTCGGTGAACAGGTTCAGGGACGATCCGGCCTGCTCGAACAGCGCCCAGAACAGGATCGAACCTAAGATCAGGTAGATCGCCGCGATGATGCGATCGCGGTCGTGCGGCGGCAGCTTGAAGACCGCGGTGAACAGCACATACAGCACCAGCGCCGCGCCTGCCGCGCCCAGGATCCCGCCGACCAGCGACTGATGCTGGATCAGGAACCAGACCACCACGATCCCGACCAGGCTGCCGGCGTAGAGCAGCCATTCGAACGGCACCCCGGCCACGGGCCGGGCCAGGCGTGCCGGATCGGGCGCCTCCCCGCGCCCCAGCAGCAACGGCTTGCCCAGCACGAACACCACCAGGCCCAGCGCCATGCCCACCCCGGCGGCCCCGAACCCATAGGACCAGCCGTAGGTCTGTCCCAGCCAGCCGGCGATCAACGCCCCCAGGGCCGCGCCCAGGTTGATGCCCATGTAGAAGATCGTGTAGGCCGGATCCCGGCGCCGGTCCGTGCGCGCATACAGCTGGCCCACGATCACCGAGATGTTGGCCTTGAGGAAGCCGGTCCCCACGATGATGAACGACAGTGCCAGCCAGAACACATTGATGGCTGCGCTGCCCTGTCCGCCCTCGCCCTCCACGGCCATCAGCCCATGTCCGATGGTCAACAGGATCGCCCCGAACACCACGGACTTGCGCTGGCCCAGGTAACGGTCTGCCAGGTAGCCCCCGATCACCGGCGTGATGTAGACCAGCGCCGTGTAGGCCCCATAGATCAGCGAGGCATCGCCGTCCGAATACAGCCAGTGCTTGACCAGGTAGAAGATCAGCAGCGCGCGCATGCCGTAGTAGGAAAACCGTTCCCACATCTCGGCAAAGAACAGGACGAACAGGCCGCGCGGATGGCCGAGGAAGGTTTTCTCCCCGGCACTGGAAGGCTGGATGGCTGACACGTCTGGTGGGCTCCGTGAAGTGGCCTGGCCGCCCGTCATCGGGCCGCCATTCGAATCCGGTACGTTAACCGCAAGCTCACGTTCAGGGAAACCAGCCCGCGCGGGGCCCGCGCCGACCTACTAAGCCGGTCGGAGGGGAAAGCCTCACTCAGCGGTCCTGCGGGAGCCACGGACAGGCCCGCCGGCGGTATTGCGCTGGCTTGACAGGGGGTGGCCCTGCCGGCGCCAGCGCGCCTGGCCGGCGGGCCTGTCCGTGGCTCTGAATGAGGCTTTCCCCCGACCGGCTTGGTAAGCGCCTCACCCGGCAGGCGGCTCGAGCCCCACCACCGTGCGGACCTGGAACAGTTCCGGGAAGAACTCCAGCTCCAGCGCCTGCTTGAGGAAGCCCACGCCCGAGGAGCCGCCGGTGCCGCGCTTGAAGCCGATCACCCGCATCACCGTGCGCATGTGGCGAAAGCGCCACAGCTGGAACTGGGTCTCCAGATCGACCAGGTCCTCGCACAGCGCGTACTCGCGCCAGTAGCGGTCGGTGTCGCCGTAGATGCGTTCGAACATCGGCAGCAGCGCCTCGTCGCGCACATGCGCCAGGCTGAAGTCACGCTGCAGGTGCTGGGCCGGCACGGCGTGGCCGAAGCGGGCCAGGTAGCGCAGGAACTCCTCGTACAGGCTCGGTGCCTCCAGCGCCCCGCGCAGCACCTGCTGGCCGGCAGGATCGTGCGAGAACACCTTGAGCATCGCCGCGTTCTTGTTGCCCAGCATGAATTCCAGCTGCCGGTACTGCAGCGACTGGAACCCCGACGAAGGCCCCAGCACGTCGCGAAAGCCCATGTACTCCGAAGGCGTCAGGGTCTCCAGCACCGACCACTGCTCGGTCAGCTGGCGCAGCACCTGCTTGGCCCGCGCCAGCACCTTGCGGGTCTGCCAGACCTGGTCGCGCTGCAGGTGGCCCAGCGCGGCGCACAGCTCGTGGATCATCAGCTTCATCCACAGCTCGGACACCTGGTGCTGGATGATGAACAGCATCTCGTCGTGATGGGCCGGCACCGTCAGCGGCTGCTGCGCCGACAGCAGCCGGTCCAGCTGCAGGTAACCGCCGTAGGTGGTGCGGCCGGCCAGGTCGGTGTGGATGCCTGCTTCCAGCGGCCGCTGGTTGTCCTGGATCTGCATGAAAATCGCCAAGCGCTCGGAGGGAGGGCATGGTAGCCGGTCGCACCGGCGCGGGCCGGGCACGCACGCTCCGGACCTGAGGTGGCGTGTCATGAAATTTACTCAGGATCGATTCATAGTCGGCGATCCGCGCGCGAGGACTCGGCGCGCATCCCCCGAGACACACGATGGAGAAGCAGTCGATGACGACACGGTGGTCGCGCCTGGTGGCGCTTGCATTCCTGGGACTGGGCAGCGCGGCCAATGCGCAGGCGCAGGTGGTCATCAGCCAGGTCTACGGCGGGGGCGGCAACAGCGGCGCCACCTGGAAGAGCGACTTCGTCGAGCTGCACAACACCGGCACCAGCGCGGTGGACCTGTCCAGCTACAGCGTGCAGTACGCCAGCGCCACCGGCACCAGCTGGCAGGTGACCCGGCTGGCCGGCAGCATCGCACCGGGCAGCTACTACCTGGTCAAGCAGGCCGACGGCAGCGGCGGCACCACCGCCCTGCCCACGCCGGACCTGTCCGGCACGATCTCCATGTCCGCCAGCGCCGGCAAGGTCGCCCTGTCGGCCGCGCAGAGTGCGTTGTCCGGTGCCTGCCCGACCGGCCTGGTCGACCTGGTCGGTTTCGGCGCCACCGCCAGTTGCTTCGAAGGCAGCGCAGCCACCGCCGCGCCCAGCAACACCCTGGCCGTGCTGCGTGCCGCCGATGGCTGCACCGACACCAACGACAACGCCGCCGATTTCGCCACCGGCGCGCCCAATCCGCGCAACAGCGCCACGGCCGGTTCGGTCTGCGGTGCGGCCGGCACCCCGCTGCTGTCCATCGCCGATGCCTCCGGTGACGAAGGCGCCGGCGCGCTCGACTTCATCATCCGCCTGACCCAGCCGGCCCCGGCCGGCGGCATCACGGTGACCTGGAGCACCGCCGACGGCAGCGCCAGCGCCGGCAGCGACTACGCCTCGGCCAGCGGCACGGCGACCCTGGCCGAAGGCCAGACCAGCACCGTGGTCGCCGTGGCCCTGATCGACGACAGCCTGACCGAGTCGGACGAGACCTTCACGGTCACCTTGTCCGACCTGGTCGGCCAGGCACTGCTGGGCGCGGCCAACGCCACCGGCACGATCGTCAACGACGACATCTCGCTGACCGCCCTGCACGACATCCAGGGCGCAGGCATCGCCTCGCCGCTCGCCGGCACACTGGTGTACACCACCGGCATCGTCACCGCGGTCAAGAAGGCCGGTTTCTGGATCCAGGCACCGGATGCGGAAGTGGACGACAACCCGGCCACCTCCGAAGGCCTGTATGTCTACACCGGCAGCGCCCTGCCGAGCGCGGCCGTGGCCGGCAACCGCGTGCGCGTGTCGGGCACCGTGCAGGAATACGTGCCCAGCGCCGATCCGCACCAGCGTCCGCTGACCGAACTCAGCGGCGGGGTCGGCGTGACCCTGCTGGCCAGCGGCCAGCCGCTGCCGGCACCGATCCCGCTGGATGCGGCGATGCTCACCGCCGCGGGCGGGCTGGACCAGCTGGAGCGTTTCGAAGGCATGCGCGTGACCGTGCCGAGCCTGCGCGTGGTCGCGCCCACCGGCGGCTTCACCAACGAGGCCAACGCCAGCGGCACCAGCGACGGCCTGTTCCATGCGGTGATCGGCGACACCGCCCGTCCGTTCCGCGAACCCGGCATCGAGGCCCCGACCCCGGTCAGCGGCGAGATTCCGCAGTGGGATGGCAACCCGGAACTGCTGACCATCGACAGTGACTCGCTGGGTGGGCCCAGCACCGCGCTGGATGTGTCCACCGGCGCGGTCATCACCGGCCTGACCGGGCCGCTGGACTACAGCTACCGCCACTACGTGATCGTGCGCGATCCCGGCGTGCCGCTCGCCACCACCGCCGGCACGACCCCGACCGCCGCGCGCGCGCCCAGCGGCGACGAGTTCACCGTCGCCGGCTACAACATGGAACGCTTCTTCGACACCACCGCCGACGGCAACGGCGCCCCGACCCTGACCGCGGCAGCCTTCACCACACGCCTGTCCAAGGCCTCGGCGGCGATCCGCGACTTCCTCCACCTGCCCGACATCCTGGCCGTGGTGGAGATGGAGAACCTATCCACCCTGCAGCAGGTCGCCGACAAGGTGAACGCCGATGCGGTCGCCGCAGGCCTGGCCGATCCGCAGTACGTGCCCTACCTGCAGGAGGGCAACGACGTCGGCGGCATCGACGTGGGCTTCCTGGTCAAGACCGCCACGGTCGGCGCCGGCCTGGCGCGCGTGGACGTGGCCGCCGTCACCCAGTACGGCAAGGACACCGTATGGACCGAGCCCTCGGGCAATACCAGCCTGCTCAACGACCGCCCGCCGCTGGCGCTGGATGCGGTGGTGCACTGGGCCGATGGCCGCAGCTTCCCGATCACCGTGATCGCCGTGCACCAGCGTTCGCTCAACGGCGCCGAGACCCAGGACGCGTCCGGCGAGCGCGTCCGTGCCAAGCGCAAGGCCCAGGCCGAGTTCCTGGCCGACCTGATCCAGGACATGCAGGCCGAGAACCCGGACCGCCGCATCGCGGTGCTGGGCGACTTCAACGCCTTCCAGTTCAACGATGGCTACGTCGATGCGATCAACACCGTCCTGGGCACGCCCACGGCCGACGCGCAGACCCTGGTGCCCGGTGACGGTGCGGACCTGGTCGATCCGGACCTGACCAACCTGGGCGAGCTGCTCCCGGCCGGACAGAACTACTCCTACAGCTTCGGCGGCAGCGCCCAGACCCTGGACCACGTGCTGGTCAACGATGCCCTGGTGCTGGCCACGACCAGGTTCGGCATGGACCATGCGCGCATCAACGCCGACTTCCCGGAAGTGGCGCGCAACGATGCGGGCTCGCCGGCGCGCCTGTCCGACCATGATCCGGTGGTGGCCTACTTCGAACTGGCGCCCAGGGCCGACCTGGCCGTCACCGCCTCGGCCGACACCGGCAGCGTCACCGCCGGCCAGCCGCTGGCCTACACCGCCACGGTCACCAACACCGGGCCCGACGCGGCCAGCGCGCCGGGGGTGGGCTTTTCGCTGGCCGGCGAACTGCCTGACATGGCCGTCACCGGCGCGGCTGGCTGGAGCTGCGACACCGCCCAGGTGGCCGACGGCATGACCTCGGTGGCGTGCAACAGCGCCACGCTCGACAACGCCGGCAGCGCCAGCTTCGCCATCCACGCCAGCTCCATCGCCGCCCAGTCCGGCGCCACCGCAACCCTGGCGATGGCCGCCACCTCGCAGACCTTCGACCCGGATCCGGCCAACAACCAGGCCGTGGCCGCCATCGAGGTCACAGCCCCGCCGACCGCCGACCTGGCCGCATCCATCGACGGCCCGGCCAGCATCCACGCCTTCCAGCTGCTGACCCGCTACGTGGTGGCCGTCAGCAACGCCGGCCAGCCGGCCGCCGGGCCGGTGGTGGTGATCGGCGGCAACACGATGAACATCCTGTCGCTGATCAACCCGCCCCCGGGCTGGAGCTGCAGCCGCCAGGGCAACCTGCGCAGCATGCAGTTCCGCTGCGCCGGCAACACGCCGATGACCAACGGCGCCCAGGCCAGCTTCCCGGTCTGGGTCAGCACCGGCAGCGCGCGTCGCGGCAGCACCGTGGTGGTGGAAGCCACGGTGTCCACGAGCTCAGACGAGGCCAATGCCGGCAACAATCACGCGGTCTTTTCCACCGCGGTGCAGTAACGCAAGCCTGCGCTTGACGAAAATCCGGCCTTTCCGGCGCGGCCCCTGAGAGGCCGCGTTTTTTTCATCGGCTACCGCTGTGCAGGCGCTGGCTGCTGCGCTGCAGGAAGGCAAACCCGGCCCAGGTCATTACCATGGAGCGGCTATGATGAACTCCACATTCGGCAACACCGAAGATGCCATGCCCCTGGCAGCCAGTTTCCAGATCGACTACCTGCAGTACCTGAGCCCGGACGGCACCTCCAACGGGCGCCCCCTGCCCGCCCTGGCCCGCGACACCGGCCGGCTGGTCGAGCTGTTCAAGCAGATGCTGTTCGTGCGCGTGTTCGACACCAAGGCCATCGCCCTGCAGCGCACCGGCAAGCTGGGTACCTACGCCTCGTGCCTGGGCCATGAGGCCACGCACGTGGGCATCGGCGCGGCGATGCGGCCCGAAGACGTGTTCGCGCCGAGTTATCGCGAATACGGCGCGCAGTTCATGCGCGGCGTCAAACCGCGCGAGGTCCTGCTGTACTGGGGCGGCGACGAGCGCGGCAACGATTTCCAAGTGCCGCGCCATGACTTTTCCTGGTCGGTGCCGATCTCCACCCAGTGCCTGCATGCGGCCGGTGCGGCGCTGGCGTTCAAGCTGCGCGGCGAGGATCGGGTGGCAGTGAGCACCTGTGGCGATGGCGGTTCGTCCAAGACCGATTTCTATGCCGCGCTCAATTCGGCCGGCGCCTACCGGCTGCCGCTGATCCTGGGCGTAGTCAACAACGGCTGGGCGATCTCGGTGCCGCGCTCGGCCCAGACCGGCGCGCAGACCCTGGCGCAGAAGGGGCTGGCCGGCGGCCTGTTCTGCCTGCAGGTGGACGGCAACGACCTGATCGCGGTGCTCGATGCGATGGACCAGGCCATGCAGCGCGCGCGCAGCGGCAACGGCGGCACCGTGCTGGAGTTGGTCACCTATCGCCTGTCCGACCACACCACCGCCGACGACGCACGCCGCTACCGCGACCAGGCCGAAGTCGAGCAGGCCTGGGACCGCGACCCGATCCCGCGCATGCGTACCTGGCTGACCGCGCAGGGCCTGTGGAGCGAGGCACAAGAAACCGCGTGGAAGGAACAATGCGGCCATCGCGTCGACGAGGAGGTCGACGCCTACCTGTCCACGCCGGTGCAGCCGGTGGAGGCGATGTTCGATTATCTCTATGCCGATCCGCCGCCGGAGCTGCTCAGACAGCGCGCGCAGTGGATCGCCCGCGACCAGGAGCAGCATCATGGATGAGCACACGCCCGGCGCCGGCCATGAGGCCGTTGCAGCGCCCGCGCCGATGACCGCCCCCGACACCCCGACCGCCACCCCGATCACCCTGATCGAAGCCATCACCCAGGCGCTGGCCTGGGAGATCTCGCACGATCCGGCGGTGCTGGTGCTGGGCGAGGACGTGGGCGTCAACGGCGGCGTGTTCCGTGCCACCGCCGGCCTGCAGAAGCGCTTTGGCTCCGAACGCGTCCTGGATACGCCGCTGGACGAGACCACCATCGCCGGGCTGAGCGTGGGCCTGGCCGCGCAAGGCATGAAGCCGGTGGCCGAGGCGCAGTTCGACGGCTTCGTCTATCCGATGATCGACCACCTGGTCAGCCATGCCGCGCGCCTGCGCTACCGCACCCGCGGACGCCTGCACTGCCCGATGGTCCTGCGCGTGCCGTGGGGCGGCGGCATCCGCGCGCCGGAGCACCACTCCGAAGCCAACGAATCGATGTTCGCCAATGTGCCCGGCCTGCGCGTGGTCATGCCGTCCTCGCCGCAGCGCGCCTACGGCCTGCTGCTGGCGGCGATCCGCGACCCGGACCCGGTGATCTATTACGAGCCCAAGCGCATCTATCGCCAGTACAAGGAGCTGGTGCCCGACGATGGGCAGGCGCTGCCGCTGGATGTGTGCTTCGTGCTGCGCGACGGCGCAGACGTGACCCTGGTCAGCTGGGGCGCGCAGGTCAAGGAGGCGCTGGAAGCGGCCGACACGCTGGCCGCCGAAGGCATCAGCGCCGAGGTCATCGACGTGGCCACCCTGACCCCGCTGGACTTTGACACCATCGCCGAATCGGTGGCCAAGACCGGTCGCTGCGTGATCGTGCACGAGGCACCGCGCACCGCCGGCTTCGGCGCGGAAATCGCCGCGCGCCTGGCCGAGCAGTGCATGTACGACCTGCTGGCGCCGGTCGAACGGGTCACCGGCCCGGATACGCACATGCCGCTGTTCCGGCTGGAGATGAAGTACCTGCCCAGCACCGAGCGGGTGGTCGCCGCCGCCAGGCGCACCCTCGCCGGCAGCTGAAAGCGCGTGCAACGCGCCCGCGTGATCGCCGCCCACCATGCCCCGGAGCGCGAGGCGGTGCGCATCGCACGCGGCCAGAGCGCGGTGCTGGGCGCGGCAGACGATCAATGGCCCGACTTCATCTGGGCCACCCTGGCCCAGGGCCTGGGTGGCTGGATGCCCGCCGACATCTTCCACATGGACGAGGTCGGCACCGCCATCGCCCAGCAGGATTACGACACGTGCGCACTGGACGCCGAACCCGGCGACCTGCTCACCGTCGAACGCGAACATGCCGGCTGGTGGTGGGCGCACGATGCACACGGACGCAGCGGCTGGATTCCCGCGCGTTCGATTGAACTCATTCAAGAGACCTGACCCATGAGCCAAACCAAGACCTTCCTCCTTCCCGACCTGGGCGAGGGCCTGCCCGATGCAACCATCGTCGAGTGGTTCGTCAGGGAAGGCGACACCGTTGCCCTGGACGCGCCGCTGGTGTCGATGGAGACGGCCAAGGCCGTGGTCGAAGTGCCCTCGCCGGTGTCGGGCAAGGTGCTCAGGCTGGCCGGTGCGGCCGGCGAGGTGGTGCCGACCGGGGCGATGCTGGCCGAGTTCGAACTGGACCCGAATCGCCCGCAGCGCGCCGATGGCCAGGACACCGGCCATTCGCACGCCGCGCCCAAGCCTGCGTCTGCTGCCGCCAGCCCGGCACCGGCGCCGGCACCGATGCCGGCGGTGGAGTCGTTCGACCACGAACGCGACGATGCCGGCACCGTGGTCGGGGCGATGCAGGCTTCCGACGCGGTGCAGGTCCAGGCAGCGGTGGCCGTGGGCGGGGTCAAGGCGATGCCGGCCGTGCGCGCGATGGCGCGCAAGCTGGGCGTGGACCTGGCCCGGGTGCGCGCCACCGGCGCCGATGGCGTGGTGACCATGGCCGATGTGAAGCAGGCCGCCGCCGACGGTTCGCTGTTGCTCCCCTCTCCCGCCGGGGCGACGGTGCACGGCATGCGCGCCACTGGCGCGCATGCATCGGAGCGCCCGCGCGACGAGCGCGGGCCGGGGCGCGGAGCGGGGGCCGGGGGTGAGGGTGCGGCCGCCGGACACGTCGCCGCCCGCACCGCGCTGTCGGCCAGCGGCAAACCGATGCGCACGCAGCCTCCCGGCGTGGTGGCAAGCGGCCAGCCCGAGCCGCTCAAGGGCGTGCGCCGCAACATGGCCCGGGTCATGGCCGATGCCCACGCCAAGGTCGTGGCCACCACCCTCAACGACGACGCCGACGTGCAGGCCTGGACGCCTGCCAGCGATGTCACCGCGCGCCTGGTGCGCGGGATCGTCGCCGCCTGCACGGCGGTGCCGGCGATGAACGCCTGGTTCGACGGCGATGCGCTGACCCGCACCCTGCATCCGCACGTGGACATCGGCATCGCCGTGGACACCGACGAGGGCCTGTTCGTGCCGGCGCTGCGCAATGCCGACCTGCTTGACGCGCGCGGGGTGCGCGAAGGCGTCAACCGCCTGCGCACGCAGGTGCTCGAACGCAGCCTGCCGGCCAGCGAACTGACCGGCTACACGATCTCGCTGTCCAACTTCGGCATGTTCGCCGGCCGCTATGCCACCCCGATCGTGGTCCCGCCGTGCGTGGCCATCGTCGCCGCCGGCCGGGCGCGCTTCCAGATGACCCCGGTGATGGGCGGTTTCGAATCGCGCAAGGTGATCCCGCTGTCGGTCACCTTCGACCACCGCGCCTGCACCGGCGGCGAAGCCGCGCGCTTCCTGCGCGCCCTGATCGACGACCTGGCCCTGGCCGACTGACGCGCGCGCCCTGCCCGGTTCGCCCTGGTCCGGATCCTTTGCAGCGCCGGGCGCACGGCCAAGCCGGACGCGTTTACTCCCCTTGCTCGAAATCCGGCGCGTCCGAGCGGAGCGGCGCGGCCTTGTCGGCCGGCGGCGCGTTGCGCTTGCCGGGCCTGGCGATGAGCTCGACGTAGAACTGCTCGGCACCGCCGGCCACCAGCGCATCGATCGCGCGGATCAGTTCACCGGAGGAGATTTCCTTGGCGCTGGCTGCGTCCAGACCCAGGCGCGCGTGGAAGCGCCACACCTCCGCGCCCGCTGGCAGCGCCTTGCGCTGTTCGCGCGCGATGTACTTGCGGATGTCGTGCTTGCTGGCCTCCAGCAGACGGTCGCGGTGCTTGCCTTCAATCTTGAGCGGGTAGGTCTTTCTCATGGCACATCGTCCGGAATGGCCGTCCATTGTGGGGGCCAGTGGCAGCCGGCGCGAATCGCGTTGCCATCCGTGGCGCCCTCGCTCAACGCTGCGGGCGATCCAGCCAGCAGGCCAGGCCCTGTGCGTTGAGTTCGATGTCCATCGCCAGCACCCGTTCGACCTCGGCGTCGCTGAGCGGCACCTGCGCATCGCGGGCGCGCTGCAGGTACAGCGCGGTCAGCGCCTGGAGCAATCTGCCGTGGCGGTCGGGCGTGCCATCGGCCTGGCGGCCGAGGTTTTCCATCGCGTTGATCTGCTCGTACAGGTCCTGGGCCAGCTTCTCGACCTGCGCGTAAGTGGTGCCGACGCGGTCGTAGTGGGTCAGGTACATGCCCTGCGGCCGATAGGCCAGCATGCGCGCGATCGACTGCTTGAGCGGCTCTGGCTCGAACTGCACCGGCGAGCTGGTCGGCAGGATGAAAGGCCCTTGCGGCCCGTCCAACTCGCGGTAGGACAATCCAAAGGTATCGCCGGTGAACCAGCACGCGCTGCGTGCATCCCACACGCAGTAGTGATGCCTGGCGTGTCCCGGCGTGTCCAGGCACAGCAGCGGGCGGCCGTTGTGGTCGACCACGTGTCCGTCGTCGGCAACGACCACGCGCGGCGCCGGCACCGGCTGCACCTGGCCATAGCTGCGCGCGATTTCTTCCTCGCCATACACGGCGGTGGCTCCGGCGATGATGCGCGCCGGATCGATCAGGTGCGGCGCCGCGCGTGGATGGGCGACGACCTTGGCATTGGGCAGGTGCTGCAGCAGCAGGCCGGTGCCGCCGGCGTGGTCCAGGTGGATGTGGGTGACCAGGACCCAGTCGATCTGCGCCGGGGTCAGCCCGGCGTGGGCGATCGCCTCCAGCAGCCGCGGCAGAGAATGGTTGGTGCCGCAATCGACAAAGGCCCCGCGGCCTTGTTCGACGATCAGATAGCAGGCGTCGAAGTGCTCGCGCTGGAACCCGGTATCAACCGTATGGATGCCGTGCTGGCTCATGGTGCGTGTCGCATCGAAGATGATCGTTTCGATTCTAGGAAGCCCGCCGTGAGCGCACGATGCATCCTTGGTCGCATTCAGACCTGCGTGGCAGCCTGGCGCAGCGCGGCCAGCGCAGCCAGCACCTGATCGGTGGGAACCTGCAGCGCCCATGCACTGGACTGCAGCTGCTCGGGACTGTCGGCATTCTTCAGCACGGCCACCTGCTGGCCGGCATCGCGCGGCGAATCGAACCCCTGGCTCTGCACCAGCACCTTGCCATGCGCATCGGAGAGCTTGAAGTAGAAGCGCCCGTCGGTGTGGCGATACTGCTTGAACACCGGCAGCGCGGCCTTGGCCGTGGCCTGCACGGCGACCGTGGTCACCGAGGACAGGTCGCGCAGGCCTACCGCATCGCGCAACTGGCGCAGGAACGGCGTGGCGTACCTGGCCCGCAGGCGCTGGGCGCCATCGCGCAGGATCGCCTCGATCTCGGCTGGCCTGGCCACCAGCGCCTGGTAGCGCTCGCGCAGCGGCGCGATCTCGCGCTCGATGCGCTCGAACACCTGCTGCTTGGCATCGCCCCAGCCGATGCCCTCGGCATAGGCCCGGGCGAAGGCCTGGGTTTGCTCCGCGGTGGCAAAGGCCTGGTAAAGCTGGAACAGCGCCGAGCCTTCGGTGTCCTTGGCCTGCCCCGGCGCGCGCGAGTCGGTGAGGATGGAGAAGATCAGCTTCTTCAGCTCGGCCGGCGATGCGAACAGCGGGATCGTATTGCCGTAGCTCTTGCTCATCTTGCGCCCGTCCAGGCCGGGCAGCGTGGCCACGTGGTCGTCGATCAGCGCCTCGGGCAGGGTGAAGTACTCGCCCCCGTAGACATGGTTGAAGCGCTGGCCGAAATCGCGGGCCATCTCGATGTGCTGGATCTGGTCGCGGCCCACCGGGACCTGATGCGCGTTGAAGAGCAGGATGTCGGCGGCCATCAGCACCGGATACATGAACAGCCCGGCGGTGATGCCGGCATCGGCGTCCTGGCCCTCGGCGAGGTTCCTGTCCACCGCCGCCTTGTAGGCGTGCGCGCGGTTGAGGATGCCCTTGCCGGCCACGCAGGTGAGCAACCAGGTCAGCTCGGGAATCTCGGGAATGTCGCTCTGCCGGTAGAACCACACCTTGTCAGGTTCAAGCCCGGCGGCCAGCCAGGTGGCGGCGATTTCCAGGGTCGAGCGCTGGGTGCGGGCCGGGTCCTGCGCCTTGATCAGGCTGTGCAGGTCGGCCAGGAAATAGAAACTCTCGGTGTCGGCCGCCCGGCTGGCGTCAATGGCCGGACGCACCGCACCCACGTAGTTGCCCAGATGGGGTGTGCCGGAAGTGGTGATGCCGGTCAGGACACGGGTGGTCATGCGCAGTGGAGGCAGGGAAGCAGGCCGTCCAGTTTAACCGCCCGCGTCTTGCCACCGGAGGCGGCCGGCTGGCATAAGCCACCGCCGGAGCTGGCGCGGCGCGTGCTCACCGATCCGCGCGCCGCCGCGCCGCGCGTACCAGGCGAGGGAACGTCGCGTAATCGGCACGGCGGCATTCGTCGAACGTGCGCCGGTGAAGGAGCAATGCCGCGCTCTGTGCATACCGGGCCAGCGCAATGGGTCGGTGCGCGCGGCTGCGGGTGGGCCGAAACCAGATACCGCTGCTTCACAAGGGTACAGGCTTGCAGCGATCGTCCTCAGACATTTGCACAGCCCCCGGCTCCTGAAAGCCGCAGGCGCAAAGACCACAACGGGCCGAAGCCCGTTGTGGTCTTTGCCCAACCCAGCCGCGATGGATCAGTGCTTCTTCTCCAGATCGCGCTGGAAGGCAGTGACTTCCTTATGTGCACGGTCGCGGTCCCAGCCGTAGCGTTCCTGCAGCTTGCCGGCCAGATATTCGGCATTACCCTCGGCCACGTCGAAGACGTCGTCGGTCAAGTCGCCCCATTTGGCCTGCGCCTTGCCTTTGAGCTGTTTCCAGTTGCCTGCAATGATGTCCTTGTTCATGCGTCACCTCTTCTCGATTTGTTGGGGAGTGTCCTGCAGTCGCATCTTCACTGTGGGCAAAGACCCGTTGCGCAGGGATGAGGCGCGCGTGCAGGCGGTGTTATACGTTCAGCCGATCGCCGTTTCGTGCTGCGACCTGGTGATGCGGCCCGCACGAAAAAGCCGGCTTGCGCCGGCTTTTTCGCTGCGATGGGCCGGGCCCGGCGCAAGGGATCACTTGGTGCCGGTGCCGCCGGTCTTTTCGGCGGATTCTTCCATCTTGCCGCCCACCTTCTGGACGTCCTGGCCGGCACCCTTGACGGTGTTGCAGGCCGCCAGGGAACCGGCAAAGAATGCCGACAGCATCAGCAGAAAAATCGTGCGCTTCATTGGAATTCTCCAGTTGGGTTTCCCGGTTTTCCCCTTCGGAAAACCTTGGCACGCAGGCTGACGAGCGCGCCGTGGAAACAGCGTGAACTCCCTGAACAGCGGTCAGCATCCGTTCTGGAAATGGTGGCATCGGCGCCTGCGGGCAGGCAAAGCGATGGTGCCGCTTGTCCGAATCGAACGGACGACCTACTGATTACAAATCAGTTGCTCTACCGACTGAGCTAAAGCGGCACGGGCCGGCCGCGGCCGGATCCGCATTCTAGCAGTCTGTCGGACTTTGGTCGGCCGGGCTGCGAATCCGCCTGTGCGGTCCATCTTTCCGCCGCTTCTTGGCCCATAGCACCACTATGGGCCGGCGAACCGTCGAAAATCTGACCTCGCACAGCCGAATTCTCGCCTCGACCACCAAAGCCCGACAGACTGCTAGCCGCAGTCGCGCGGCACGGCACGCGCGGCCTGGGTCTGCCGGCGCGCCAGTGCCGCCTCGCCCGCACCCAGGCTCACGTCCAGCCACCACCGCACGGTTTGGCCCACTGGCTGGATCTGGGCCGCAAAGCCGCCGGCCTGCAGTTCGGCCTGGCGGCGCTGCGCGGCCTCGCGGCTGCCGTAGCGGCCCAGCGCCACGCCGTTGGCAAACGGCCCACTGTTGATCACCAGCAGGTCGTGGAAACCGGCGGCGGTGATGCGTTCGACCATCGCCTGCGCGGCGGCGCGGTCGGCCAGCGGCGGCAGCAGCACGGCGTAGGCCTTGGCCGGCTGGGTTTCGCTGCGAACGCTGGCACGGCGTGGCGCCGGAACCAGGCGCGCCTGGGCGCTGCGCGCGGCCACCGAGTCGTCGAACGGACCCAGCGCCAGGCACTGCACGGCAGTGTCGGCGGCCGGCGCCGACGCAGGCGCCGGTGTGGAGACCGCGATGGGCTCGGCAGGCGGCGTGGAGGCGGCCGGTGTCGGCGCGGCCGGCGGCGAAGTCACCGTCGGTGCCGGCGCCAGTGCAGGTTCGGGTTGCGCTGGCCGGGGCGCGACATCGGCCAGTTCCAGCACGGCCACGCCCTGCATCTGCGCTGGTGGCGGCAGGTCCGGCGGCGGGCGCGTCAGCCACCACGCGGCCACGCCCAGGTTGAGGAAGACCAGCAGGACGATCAGCGCACGGATCAACATAAGCCGATTCTAATGGCCGTCCGCAGCGGCCTGGACCGGCGCGGCCGACCAGACCGCCAGCCCTTCCAGGACCAGCCCATCGACCCGCCGGGCCTGCGGCAGCAGCGGCAGCAGCGGCTCGATGCCCCCGCCGTGCAGCAGCAGCGCCGGTGCCTGACCCAGCCGCGCCGCGGCCTGGTCCAGGCTGCGTTCGATCAGGGCCAGCGCGGCGCCTTCGCAGCCCGAGGCCAGGGCATCAGGCGTGTCGCCGGCGAACTCGTCGAACGCTCCGCCGGCGGCCGGGAGCTGCGCCGCGGCGCGATGCAGCGCCTGGCGCATCAGCTGCGGCGACGGGGCGATGCGCCCACCCAGATGGCGGCCGTCGGCCGCGAGCAGGTCGATGGTCAGGGCCGTGCCGATCCCGGCGATCAGCCACGGCCCCGGCCCGTGCGTGCGGGCACCGAGCATGGCCAGGAACCGATCCACCCCCAGCCGCGCCGGTTCACGATAGGCCACCTGCAGCCCGGCCAGCGAGGCCTGCGTCCGCGCCAGCGAGACCACCCGAAACCGCGCCTGCAGCACCTCCAGCACCGCCGCGGTCAGCACCGGCGCCGCGACGCTCGCCAGGCAGGCCGAAAGCCCGGCTTGCGGCAGCTGCGCGGCCAGGCCCTGCAGCAGGTCGTCCTGGCCATGACCCAGCGCCAGGATCGGGCCGGGTCGGCCGTCGGCCTGCAGCCGCGCGCATTTCAGGCGCGTGTTGCCCAGGTCGAACAGCCAGCGCTCGGGCGATGTGCCGGCCATCTTCAACCCGCCCGCACGCTGACTTGGCCGGCGTGGAAATCGCGCAGGCCCTGCGGCGTGCGCAGGCGCAGGGCGCCGTCCTCGGCGATTCCTTCGGCGGTTCCGGACACCTCGCCGCTGTCCAGGTGCACCACCACCTTGCGCCCGTGCAGCGCATCCAGCGCGGCGTAGCGCGGCCGGAACGGCGCCAGCCCTTCGGCATCGAACGCCTCCAGCGCCGGCAGCAGCCGGGTCAAGACTGCGGCCGCCACCGCGGTGCGCGTCACCGGCTGCGGCAACGCCTGGGCCAGGTCCAGCCAGGGCTGGTCGATGCTGGCCGCCTGCTGTGCCGGCATGCGCACGTTCAGCCCAACCCCGATCACCGCGCGCGCCGGGCCGCCGGCTTCGCCGCCGCCTTCGACCAGCAGGCCGCCCAGCTTGCGGCCGTCCACGACCAGGTCGTTGGGCCATTTCAGGCCGATCTGCGCCAGCCCCAGCTCGCGCAGGCCCTCGGCCACCGCCACGCCCGCCACCAGGCTCAAGCCTCCCAGCCGCGCAAGCCCGCCGCCGAAGCCCCGCGCCACCGACAAGTACACGTGCGCGGCCAGCGGCGAGACCCAGCTGCGCCCGCGCCGGCCACGACCGCCAGTCTGGCGTTCGGCCAGCAGCACCGCGCAGCCGCTGGCCGGGGTGTCCCGGCGCAGCAGTTCGGAATTGGTCGAATCCAGGCTCCAGGCCACGTCCAGTGCCTGGATCTGTCGCCGCACCGCGGCCGGCAACGCGGCGCACAGGGCCTGAGCATCGAGCAGGTCCAGTGGCTGGTCCAGTGCATAGCCCTGGCCGGCACTGCCGACGATGGCCACGCCAGCCCCGCGCAGGGCCTGGACCCGCTTCCAGATCGCAGCCCGGGTCAGGCCGGTTTCCCGGGCCAGCAGGTCGCCCGAGACCGGCCCCTGCGCCAGGCGCAGCAGCAGCTGGCGTTCGCGCGCAGCCGGCGCGGCAGGCTGAACAAGCAAGGGATTCATCGCGGCCATTATGCGGCACCTGTCCGGAGGCCAGAACCACGCTATGATGCCGGTTCGCTGCTGTGTGCCCGCCCCCGGAGTGTCCCGATGCTTCGCGCCTGCCTTGCCCTCGTCCTGCTGACCTGTGCCGTCTCGCCCGTGCTCGCGCAGAATGGGCGCGGCGAAAACGCTGCGTCCGCGGCCAGCGGCCGTGGCACCGGCGCCAGTCCCGGCGCACCGCAGGCCAAGCCAGCCTCGACCAATGGCTATGTCCACCCTGCCGCGCCGGCTACCAGCCAAGGCGGCGGTGGCAGCGACGAGGACGCGGTCCTGCGCATGCGCGTGCCCAAGTGGAACAGCTTCCTGCCCGGGATGTTCCGCTGATCCAGCCGCTGTTGCGCTGGCTGCGTGGCCAGCCGCCCCCGCTCGACGACCCATGCTGGCACCGCGCCGTCCAGGCGCTGCCCTGGGTCCGTGGCCTCGACCCGGCCCAGCAGCAGACCCTGCAGACGCTGGCCGCGCGCTTCCTCCAGCAGAAGACCATCACCGCGCTGGGCGGACTGGTGCTGGACGACATCGACCGCGTGCAGCTGGCCGCGCTGTGCTGCCTGCCGCTGCTGGAATTCGGTGCCGGCGGGCTGCGCGGCTGGTCGCAGCTGCTGGTGTATCCGGACGCCTTCCGCGTGCGCCGCAGCCACCTCGATGCGGCCGGCGTGCTGCACGAGTGGGACGACACCCTGGCCGGCGAAGCCTGGGACAGCGGGCCGCTGATCCTGTCCTGGGCCGACGTGCAGGCCGACATCGCCGATCCGGCTTCAGGCTTTTGCGTGGCCGTGCACGAGATGGCGCACAAGCTCGATGCGCTCAATGGCCAGGCCGATGGCAGCCCGCCGCTGCCCGGTGCCTGGCAGCGGACGTGGACCCGCGACTTCCAGCATCACTATGACGCGCTGTGCTGGCGCGTGGAGGCCGGCAAGCGCACCCGCATCGATGGCTATGCGGCCCAGTCGCCGGAGGAATTCTTCGCGGTGGTCAGCGAATATCACTTCTCTGCACCGGACGTGCTGGCCGAGGCAATGCCGGAGGTGGCCATGCATCTGGACAAGCTCTACGGCCGGCCACCACGCCTGTTCTGAGCGCCAGGCCCGCGCCTGGCGCGCCGCTCACAATCCCGGCGGCAGCCGGACTTCGAAGCGGGCGCCGCCCAGTTCCTGCGAACGGCTGACGGTGAGCTCGCCGCGATAGCCACGCACCAGGTCCTGCACGATCGCAAGGCCAATGCCATGGCCCTGCACGCGCTCGTCGCCGCGTACGCCACGCTGCAGCACCTTGGCCACGTCTTCTTCGGCGATGCCCGGGCCGTCGTCGTCCACCGCCAGCAGCAGCCCGGCGCGGCGATTGCCGGCGCTGGTGATCGGCGCGACGGTCAGCAACACGCGCGCGCGCGCCCACTTGAAGGCGTTCTCCAGCAGGTTGCCCATCAGCTCCTGCAGGTCGCCTGGCTCACCATGGAAACGCGCCTCGGGATCAATCTCGAATTCGCAGATCACGCCCTTGTGCGCGTAGACCTTCTCCAGCCCGCGTACGATCACCTCGGCGTAGGGTTCGATCGCCACCGGCGCGGCGAACAGCGCATGGCCGGTGGAAGCCGCGCGCGCCAGCTGATAGGACACCAGGTCGTTCATGCGCTTGAGCTGCACGTCCAGCTCTTCGCGCAGGGCCGCCGTGGGCACGCCGTCGTCCAGCTGCGCGCGCAGCACCGCCAGCGGCGTCTTCAGGCTATGGGCCAGGTCGGCCAGGGTGTTGCGCTGGCGCTCCAGGTTCTCGCGCTCGGACTCGATGAAGGCATTGATGCTTTCGGTCAGCGGTTCGAGTTCGCGCGGATGGTTCTCGGTCATGCCCTGGGCCTGGCCGCGCTGCACGCGCTTGAGCTCGGCGATCACCCGCTGCAGCGGGCGCAGGCTCCAGTTGAGGATCAGGCCCTGCAGCAACAGCAGCACCACCCCGGCACTGCCCAGGTACACCCACAGCGCATGTCGGAAGGTCTGCAGCTGCGAGTTCAGCACCTCGGTGTCTTCCATCACATAGATGGAATAGGAAAACTCGCTCTGCGGCCCGCGCGCGCCCCAGATCGTGCCCAGGCCGAAGCGATAGACGCTGCCTTGGCTGCCATCGAGCTGGGTCATCTGCAGTGGGCCTTCGAAGATCTTCTGCCCCGGCATGAGCAGTTTGCTTTCAGGCAGGTAGGGGCCGAGGGTCGAATCCGAGCCCCAGCCGCGCTGCCCGTTGGGCAGCACGATTTCGGCGTACAGGCCGCTGCCCGGCTGGGCGAAGCGCGGGTCGATCTGGCTATCCGATGGCGCCAGTAGCGAGCCATCGCGCGCGAAGTCGATCTTGTTGGCGTACGAGTACGCGTAGCCTTCCAGGCGCCGCTCCAGATTGTCCTCGGCCGTGGTGACAAAGGCCCGATCCAGCGCGTAACCGGCCAGCGCCAGGAACGCCACCAGGCCGATACTGGCGGCCAGCAGCTGGCGCGCGCGCAGGGAGCGCGGGCGCCACTTGACGATCGGCTCGCGGCCGCCGCCTGCCGTCCGCGGCGGTGACGGGGCTTCGGGCATCAGCCCTCGTTGCGTGGAATCGCGAAGCGGTAGCCGCGGCCACGCACGGTTTCGATCGGCTTGAGCGCGCCCTCCGGATCGAGCTTCTTGCGCAGGCGGCCGATGAAGACTTCCAGCACGTTGGAGTCGCGATCGAAATCCTGCTGGTAGATGTGCTCGGTCAGGTCGGCCTTCGAGACCAGCTCACCGGCGTGCATCATCAGGTACTCGAGCACCTTGTATTCGTAGCTGGTCAGATCGACGTTGCTGCCGTTGACGCTGACCGTCTGCGCAGCCAGGTCCAGGGCGACCGGGCCGCATTCCAGGGTCGGCTTGGACCAGCCGGCAGCACGGCGCAGCAGCGCGTTGACGCGCGCCAGCAGCTCTTCGACGTGGAATGGCTTGACCAGATAATCGTCGGCGCCCTGCTTGAGCCCTTCGACCTTGTCCTGCCAACTCGAACGCGCGGTCAGGATCAGCACCGGGAATTTCTTGCCTTCGTCGCGCAGGGCCTTGATCAGCTCCATGCCCGACATCTTGGGCAGGCCCAGATCGATGATGCCCACGTCGAAGGGCACTTCCCTGCCCATGTACAGGCCTTCTTCGCCATCCTGGGCGGCGTCGACGGCAAAACCTTCGCGCTTCAGGCGCGCGGCGAGGGTTTCGCGCAGGGGTGCTTCGTCTTCGACCAGCAGAATGCGCATGGGCTCTCCCTTGGAATATGTCGATGTCTTGTGGGACGGTGGGCACCTGAACAAGGTGCCATCTCGTTCAGATTACGGCCTGCGGGGGTTAGGCCCGCGTGGACGTTCTCTGGACATGTGCTCCCGTTCAGCTCCATCGCCATGGCCCTGGCCGCGGGTGAACGGATCATCGTCCATGTAGCGGACCCGACCACTTTCATCCATCACCTTCACCCGCATGATGTCGCGGCCGTCGAACTGGACCCGCTCGGCGCCCAGCACGCGGCCCCCGCTGCGGGCCTGCGCACGACGTACCGCATCGGCCGCCTCGTTGCGCGCACCGCGGCTATTGCGATCAAAGCCGTCCCGGCGCGGCACCTGGAGGCTGTCATCATCCTGTTGCTGAGGCCCTGACTGCGCCCACGCGGAACCGGCGAGGCAGCCAGCGATCGCAGCAGTTAGAAACAGGTGAGAGGCGCAGAGCTTGGGCATAACCGAATCGTAACGGCAACGCCCAACCGACGGGTGAACCGCTACCGACACCTCGGCAGTGAGTGAAGGGCCAGTCTTGGAACCGCGCGGTGAATTGGCTCTGAACTTTCTGAACAGCCTGATGAGGCGATTCAGCGCGATGAAGCCTCAGAAAATCTCGCCCACGCAGCACCGCAGCGAACCGCCGGCCGCTTCGATTGCCGGCAGCGCCACGCTGCGCACGGCCAGGCCGGCCTGGCGCAGGGCCGCCTGGCTGCCCGGCTCCAGCCGATCGGCCGCGCCCTGGCTCATCCACACCGCTTCGGGCGTGATGCTGATTGCATTGCCGGCGAAGGCCTGCTTTTCGGCAGGCGAAAGCAAGACCACGTGCCGGCCGTACAAGGCCTGCAGCAACGCGATCAACGGCGCCGGCTCGGCCAGACCATCCGGACAGACCAGCGCCGCGCGGCCGGCCAATACCGCCAGCACGACGTTGCTGTGGTATTCACCCGGCGCCAGATCGAACACGAAGGTCGCGCGCAGTCCGAAGGCCGCATGCATCAGCGCCGCACCTTGGGCATCGCAGCGTTCGGACAGCCCGCAGAAGCCGATCCCACGTGCGCGGTCGATCACCAGCGCGCCGGTCAGCTCGCACGGATGCGGTTGGCTGGACAGGTCAGTTTCGGCATAACCCAGCAGGCCGGTGAAGAACCCGCGGATGTCCGCACGCGCCGCTTCGCGCTGGCGTACCGCATGGCGCATGCGCCCGACGATCACGCGCCCCGGCACGGTCGCGAACACGTTGTTGGGGAACAGCGCATCGGGCGTGGCGGCGTCGCCGGCGAAGGCCACCACCGGCAGCTGGGTCGACAGCGTCTGGTGCAGTGCACGATGTTCTGCCAGCGCCTCGCCCGCATCGAAGCCGGCCGATGCCATGTAGACATTATCGCGGGCCGATTCCTCGGCGCGGGCGAAACCGTCCGGCGAGACCAGGAACACGCCGCGTGCGGTCGCCGGCCCGGCATCGGGCGCCAGCCTGCGCGTGAGCGCCAGGAAGGCCTGCGGATCGCGGGTGATCAGCAACGGCGCACCGTGGCGCTCAGGCCGCCGCGCTGGCCGCGCCGGCGGTGGCCGCCAACGCGCGTTCGATCAGCGACCAGTCCGCGCCCGGGCGATGCGCGCCTTCGCTGAGCACCTGGCGGAACTGGCGCCCGCCCGGCTGCCCAGCGAACAACCCCAGCACGTGCCGGGTCATGTGCTTGAGCGCCACGCCACGATCCAGCGCGGCCTGCACGTACGGACCAAACGCGCGCAGCAGTTCCACGCGCGAGCGCACCGGCGTGCCGGCCAGATGCGCATGGGCCCGATGCAGGAAATACGGATCGTGATACGCGCTGCGGCCCAGCATCACTGCGTCGACCTGACCCAGGTGCGCATCGATCGCCTCCAGCGTGGTGATGCCGCCATTGAGCCAGATCGTCAGCTGCGGGCGCTCGCGTTTGAGCCGGTACGCCCACTCGTAGCGCAATGGGGGAATCTCGCGGTTCTCCTTGGGCGAGAGCCCCTCCAGCCACGCCTTGCGCGCATGCACGATGAAGGTGTCGCAGCCGGTGGCGGCGACGGTGTCGATGAAGCCGGCGAAGTGCGCGTAGTCCTCCAGTTCGTCCACCCCCAGGCGGCACTTCACCGTGACCGGGATCGCCGCGGCTTCACGCATGGCCGCGATGCACTCGGCCACCAGCAACGGCTCCTTCATCAGACAGGCACCGAAGCGCCCGGCCTGCACGCGATCGGACGGGCAGCCAACGTTGAGGTTGACCTCATCGTAGCCATACTCGGCACCCACGCGCGTGGCCGCGGCCAGCCGCTCAGGTTCGCTGCCGCCCAGCTGCAGCGCGACTGGATGCTCGAGCGCATCAAAGCCCAGCAGGCGTTCGCGATCGCCCTCCAGCACCGCGTTGGCATGGACCATCTCGGTGTACAGCAGCGCGGTCGGCGCCAGCAGGCGATGGAACACCCGGCAATGCCGGTCGGTCCAGTCCATCATCGGGGCAACAGAAAGCCTCGGGGAAGCCTCATCGCGCGATCCATCGCGCAAATCCAATAAGTTACTCTTTTCTCCCTGTTGCTCAGTTGCGCGCATGATCGGTGGATTTCGGCGGACTTCGGGCATGGATTGCGACCTTGGTTGCACTTCGAGGCCGATCTAGGATCGCCTGCATGGCTACGATCGCCAGCCGCCGGCGCAAGGACGGATCAGTAGGTTACACCGCCAAATCGGCATCGAACGACAGGTTGGGACGCCCGGCGATCTGTGGAGACTGCAACCCTCCACGAACAAGTCGAACAGATTTCCCCGTGAGATCCGTCAGCGCGTCGTTCACATGGCGCCGGAGCATCACGGCCGGTCCCCCATCGCTGTGGACGCCCGGGCGCGTCGATCGCGCCCAAGATCGCTGCATGCCACAAAGGTTCGGCTGGGGTGGTGACTACACCTGTCCTGCTTTCTCCCCCGCAAAGAAAAACCCCGCCGTTCATTCGAGCGGCGGGGTTCTGGGGTAAGGCCCTGGCGATGACCTACTCTTGCATGGCTTAAGCCACACTACCATCGGCGCAGCTGCGTTTCACTTCCGTGTTCGGGATGGGAACGGGTGGGACCACAGCGCTAATTTCACCAGGGAGACAGTTGGAGCAGCGCCAGTTTTGCTTTCCTGTCAACAGTCCGCACATGGATGTGCGGGCTCTTGCGCAGGGAAGCGCATACGGCGCCGGCTCGCGTTTGGACTTGTGACGTAGTGAGTTGGTTTTGATGCCATCGACACGTGCTGTCGAGGTTAAGCTGGTCATCGGGTTTGGCCCGAAGCCACTTGAGGTTATATGGTCAAGCCACA
>NZ_RDQN01000016.1 GCF_003703395.1 Pseudoxanthomonas spadix | reverse complement strand
GAGTACCTGGCGCATCACAACACCAAACCCAAGCCGTTCATCTGGACCAGAAGCGCCCGCGACATCCTGCAGAAGGTGATCCGCGCCAATCAGCGCTTAAGTTCCAAACAGAATGGAACACTACACTTGGTGTCCTTGGGCAGGCAGTAGCCGCCATAGCCGAACGAGGGATTGTTGTAGTGCGCGCCGATGCGCGGATCCAGGCAGATGCCTTCGATGATCTGGCGACTGTCCAGGCCATTGGTCACCGCGTAGGTATCGAGCTCGTTGAAGTAGGACACGCGCATGGCCAGGTAGGTGTTGGCGAACAGCTTGATCGCCTCTGCCTCGGTCGGCTCGGTGAACAGCACCGGCACGTTCTTCTTGATCGCCCCTTCCTGCAGCAGCGCGGCGAACTTTTCCGCGCGCGGCGAGCGCTCGCCGACGATGATGCGCGACGGATGCAGGTTGTCGTACAGGGCCCGGCCCTCGCGCAGGAACTCCGGCGAGAACAGGATGTTGTCGGTGCCGAACTGGGCGCGCGCCTTTTCGGTATAGCCCACCGGCACGGTGGACTTGATCACCATGGTCGCGGCCGGATTGATTTCCAGCACCTTGGCGATCACCGTCTCGATCGAGCGGGTATTGAAGTAGTTGGTTTCCGGATCGTAGTCGGTCGGGGTGGCGATGATCACGAACTCGGCGCCGGTGTAGGCATCGAGCGGATCGAGCGTGGCGCGGAAATCGAGCCCCCCTTCGGCCAGCGCGGCCTCCAGTTCCTCATCGACGATCGGCGAACGGCCTTCATTGAGCATCCTGACCTTGGCCTCGACGATATCCAGGGCCACCACCTGATGGTGCCTGGCCAACAGGACGCCATTGGACAGGCCGACGTACCCGGTACCGGCCACTGCAATCTTCATGTGTTGCAACCTCATGGGGGAGTGGGAAGCGCGCCTACGATACGACATCGGCTACGACGGCTTGTTGACCGGGCAGGCAGTCCGGGCAACGCGACCGCGGCTTGTATGTTCCCTGCCCCGGGTCAGCGCTGGTCCCGCGCCAGGGCTTCCATGACTGCATCCAGCCCCGCTTCCCAGGCCGGCAGCGCAAAGCCGAAGTCATGCTGGAAGCGCGTGTTGTCCAGGCAGGAATACCCCGGACGCCTGGCCGGGGTGGGGTACTCGGCGGTGGTGATGGCCGCCACCTGCGGCGCGCGCTCGAGCAGGCCGCGGGCGAGGGCCTGGGCAAAGATCGCCTCGGCAAAGCCGTGCCAGCTGGTGACGCCGCTGGCGGTGAGATGCCAGGTCCCGGATTGGCCGCGCGCGTGGCCAATGGCCGCTGCGGTGGCATCGGCGATCAGCCAGGCCGGGGTGGGCGTGCCGATCTGGTCGGCGACCACGCCCAGCTGGTCACGCTGGGCGCCCACCCGCAGCATCGTGCGCAGGAAGTTGCTGCCGCGCGCGCCGTACACCCAGGCGGTGCGGAAGATCATGTGGCGTGCGCCGCAGGCGCGCACCGCGTCCTCGCCGGCCAGCTTGGTTGCGCCGTACACGCCCAGCGGCGCGGTCGGGTCATCTTCGCGATATGGCCGGGTGCCATCGCCCGGAAACACGTAATCGGTCGAGTAGTGCACCAGCAGCGCATCGCGCGCCGCGCAGGCCCGGGCCAGCACGCCAGGGGCCTGGGCATTGGCGCGCGCGGCCGCGGCCGGTTCGCTCTCGGCCTTGTCCACCGCGGTCCAGGCGGCGGCATTGACCACCACGTCGGGCGCGGTCCGCTCCACCAGCGCGGTGAGCGTGTGCGGCTGGTCGAAGTCGGCCAACTCGCACGGTGTGCCGTCTTCCAGCATGCCGCTGCGGGTGGTCGCCATCACCTGACCCAGCGGCGCCAGCGCACGCAGCAGCTCGTGACCGACCTGGCCGTTGCCGCCCAGCACCAGCAGCTTCATGCGACCAGCACCGGCAGACGCTCCTGCGCAACCTGCGCCAGCAGCGGCGCCCCGGCATCCTTCTCCGACAGGCTGGGATTGGCCACCGGCCAGTCGATGCCGATCGCCGGATCGTCCCAGCGCACCCCGGCATCGGCGGCCTTGTCATAGACATCGGTACACATGTAGCTGAAGAGCGCGCGCTCGGACAGCACCGCAAACCCGTGGGCGAAGCCTTCGGGGATCCAGAACTGGCGCTTGTTCTGCGCGCTCAGCAGCACCGCGGTCCACTGGCCGAACTGCGGCGAGCCACGCCGGATGTCCACCGCCACGTCGTAGACCTCCCCTTCCAGCACGGTGACCAGCTTGCCCTGCGGGTTGGGCCACTGGTAATGCAGGCCGCGCAGCACGCCCTTGGTCGAGGACGAGACGTTGCTCTGGACGAAGCGGTCGGGCAGGCCAAGCTCGCCATAGCGCGCGGCGTTCCAGGTTTCCATGAAGAACCCGCGCTCATCGCCGAACACCGCCGGTTCGATGATCCTGCAGCCCGGCAGGGACGTCTCGATGACCTTCACAGGATGACCTTGCGTCCGCGCAGGGACAGCAGATATTCGCCATAGCCGCTCTTGACCAGCGGCGCGGCCAGGGCTTCGAGTTGCGCCTCGTCGATCCACTGGTTGAGGTAGGCGATCTCTTCCGGACAGCACACGCGCAGGCCCTGGCGTGCCTCGACCGTCTCAATGAAGGTGCAGGCCTCCAGCAGCGACCTGTGCGTGCCGGTATCCAGCCACGCATAGCCTCGGCCGAGCGGCTCCAGGTGCAGGTTGCCCTGCTCCAGGTACAGTTTGTTGAGGTCGGTGATCTCCAGCTCGCCACGCGGCGAGGGCTTCAGGCTGGCGGCGTAATCGCAGACCTTGTCGTCGTAGAAATACAGGCCGGTGACCGCGTAGTTGGAGCGCGGCTGGGCCGGTTTCTCCTCCAGGCCGATCACCCGGTTGTCCGCGTCGAACTCGGCCACGCCGTAGCGCTCCGGGTCACGCACGTAGTAGCCGAACACGGTGGCGCCGTGCTCACGCGCATCGGCACGGGCCAGCACTTCGGTCAGGCCGTGACCGTGGAAGATGTTGTCGCCCAGCACCAGGCAGCTCGGCGCGCCATCGAGGAACCGGCGCCCGATCAGGAATGCCTGCGCAAGCCCGTCGGGGCTGGGCTGCGCGGCGTACGCGATCTTCATGCCCCACTGCGAGCCGTCGCCCAGCAACGTCTTGAACAGCGCCTGCTCGTGCGGGGTGTTGATGATCAGCACTTCGCGGATCCCCGCCAGCATCAGCACGCTGAGCGGGTAATAGATCATCGGCTTGTCGTAGACCGGCAACAGCTGCTTGCTGATCGCCTGGGTCAGCGGATACAGGCGCGTGCCTGAACCGCCGGCCAGGATGATGCCCTTGCGTTGTTTCATTGCCACTCCTGAAATTGTTGACGACCATCCATGCCATTGAATGCTGATTGCCAGGACGCCATGCCGCTTTCGTCATCCCCGCCAAGGCGGGGAGCCAGCGAGGTTCGCGCATCGACGACAATGCCGCCGGATTCCCGCCTTGGCGGGAATGACGAACTGAAGCACGTCGTTGAAGCCATGTCAGGCAGCGACGCCCTGGCCGATTCTTTCAAGCCGGTAGCTGCCATCCAGCACCCGCTTGACCCAGTCCTGATTGGCCAGGTACCAGTCCACGGTCATGGCGATCCCCTGCTCGAAGGTGTGCTGCGGTTCCCAGCCGAGCTGTTCCTTCAGCTTGGTCGCATCGATCGCATAGCGGCGGTCATGGCCCGGCCGATCGGTGACATAGGTGATCTGGCTGCTGCGCGGCTTGCCGTCGGCGCGCGGGCGACGCTGGTCCAGCAGGGCGCAGATGGCCTGCACCACCTCGATGTTCTGGCGTTCGGCATTGCCCCCGACGTTGTAGGTTTCGCCCACCTGGCCCTTGGCCAGCACCGTGCGGATCGCGCTGCAGTGGTCAGTGACGAACAACCAGTCGCGCACGTTCTTGCCATCGCCATACACCGGCAGCGGTTCGCCGGCCAGGGCCTTGGCGATCACCAGCGGGATCAGCTTTTCAGGGAAGTGGTAGGGCCCGTAGTTGTTGGAACAGTTGGTGGTCAGCACCGGCAGCCCGTAGGTGTGGTGAAACGCGCGCACCAGATGGTCGGAAGCCGCCTTGGATGCCGAGTACGGCGAGTTGGGCGCATACGGGGTGGTCTCGGTGAACTTGCCGGTCTGGCCCAATGAGCCGTAGACCTCGTCGGTGGACACGTGCAGAAAGCGAAATGCCGACCTGGCCGGCTCGGCCAGCGCCTTCCAGTAATCGCGCACCGCCTCCAGCAGGCCCAGCGTGCCGACCACATTGGTCTGGATGAACGCGCCCGGGCCATCGATGGAGCGATCCACATGGCTCTCTGCGGCAAAATTCAGCACTGCCTCGGGCTGGTGCTCGGCCAGCAACCGTGAGACCAGCGCCCGATCGCCAATGTCGCCGTGCACGAACACGTGGTTCGCGTCGCCTTGCAGGGACGAAAGCGTGTCCAGGTTGCCCGCATAGGTCAGCGCATCCAGGTTCACCACCCTGTTGCCGGCCTTGACCGCTTCAAGCACGAAATTCCCGCCGATGAAGCCGGCGCCGCCGGTAACCAACCACGTCTGAGCCACGCATTTCTCCAGTAAAGGATTCGCCGCGTACCACGGCGGTTTCCTAGAATAGCCTAGGGCGCACAGGGCGTGAAACTGGCTATATGCTGCTACGAAGCAATGAAGATTCCAGGACCACCACCATGCGCTGTCGCATGGGCGTGCCCAGCCCGCTAGAATCAGCAGTCTGCCCCGCGCCCGCGGCCGGGCCATCCGTACCCTTTCCAAGGACTGCCAGCCCTGATGAAGATTCTCGTCGCCTACAAGCGCGTGGTGGACTACAACGTGCGCATCCAGGTCAAGCCGGACGGGTCCGGCGTGGTCACCGAGGGCGTCAAGCTTTCGCCCAACCCTTTCGATGAAATCGCGCTGGAAGAAGCCCTGCGCCTGCGCGACAAGGGCATCGCCACCGAAGTGATCGTCGCCACCATCGCCCCGGCCGATGCCGCCGCGCACCTGCGCAACGGCCTGGCCATGGGCGCCAACCGCGCCGTGCACGTGGTCGCCGATGGCCCGGTGTCACCGCTGACCGCCGCGCGCACCCTGCTCAAGCTGGTCGAGAAGGAGCAGCCGGACCTGGTGATCCTGGGCAAGCAGGCCATCGACGACGACGCCAGCCAGACCGGTCAGATGTTGGCCACGCTGTGGGGCCGGCCGCAGGCGACCTTCGCCTCCAAGGTCGAGATCGCCGAGGGCAAGGCCACGGTCACCCGCGAGGTCGACGCCGGCCTGGAGACGCTGGAAGTGGACCTGCCGGCGGTGGTCACCACCGACCTGCGCCTGAACGAGCCGCGCTTCATCAAGCTGCCTGACATCATGAAGGCCAAGTCCAAGCCGATGGAGACCATCGCGTTCGCCGAGCTGGGTGTTGAATCCGGCCCGGAACTCAAGACCACCCACTACGCCGCCCCGCCCAAGCGCAGCCGCGGGGTGATGGTCAAGGACGCCGCCGAGCTGGTCGCGGCGCTGAAGGCCAAGGGCCTGCTGTAGGGCGGGTCTTGACCCGCCTTCAAGGGTCTTGACCCGCCTTCAAGGGTCTTGACCCGCCTTCGAGGGTCTCGCCTCGCCTTCCAGGGTCTCGACCCGCCTTTCCGCCGACTCGATCCGTCTTCCGTCACGCAATACCATCAAGGCGGGTCAAGACCCGCCCTACGTGAGGTTTCCATGTCCAAAGTCCTCGTCATCGCCGAACACCTGGACGGCGTGCTCAACGCCTCCACCGCCAAGACCGTCAGCGCCGCTGCTGCGCTCAAGCCCGAGGCCCTGGAAGTGGTGGTGCTCGCCGCCGACCCGGCAGCGGTGGCCGAACAGGCCGCCAAGCTCGCCGGCGTGACCAAGGTCCTGACCGTGGCCAACCCGGCCAACGCCCACGCCATCGGCCAAGTGCTGGCGCCGCAGATCGCCGCGCTGGCCACCGGCTACACGCATGTGTTTGGCCCCTCGACCACCTTCGGCAAGGACCTGATGCCGTGCGTGGCCGCGCTGCTGGGCGTGGCCCAGGTCTCGGACCTGATCACCGTGGAAGGCGAACACACCTTCACCCGCCCGATCTACGCCGGCAACGCGATCATCACCGTCGAGGCGCCGGCCGATCAGACGGTGGTCGCCACCGTGCGCACCGCCTCCTGGCCAGAAGCCGCACAGGGCGGCAGCGCACCGATCGAAGCGGCCAGCGCCGCGGCCACCCTGCCCACCCATACCCGCTTCGTCGGCCTGGCCGCCGGCAAGTCCGACCGCCCCGACCTGCAGTCGGCCCGCCGCGTGGTCTCCGGCGGCCGCGGCGTCGGCTCCAAGGAGAACTTCGAGATCATCTACAAGCTGGCCGACAAGCTCGGCGCCGCGGTCGGCGCCTCACGCGCGGCGGTGGACGCCGGCTACGTCCCCAATGAACTCCAGGTCGGCCAGACCGGCAAGATCATCGCCCCCGAGCTGTACCTGGCCATCGGCATCTCCGGCGCCATCCAGCACCTGACCGGGATCAAGGACGCCGGCACCATCGTGGCGATCAACAAGGACCCCGACGCGCCGATCTTCGAGATTGCCGATATCGGGCTGGTGGGGGACCTGTTCCAGCTGCTGCCGGAGCTGGACGCAGCGCTGGGCTGATCCGTCGGCGGCGCGGCAGGGCGGCTCCTGACGTCTCCTGGTTTTTCAGCGAGCACGCCGACGCCCTGTTTCGCGTCCAGCGGCACTTTGTCAAACGGGCCCGCCTTCCATGGCTTGTACGCTACTCATGTTTGCGCTATTTTGAAACAAAGTAGCGCCAATGTAGCGCCTGAAATGTCCCAGCCAATCAAGCCCGAATCGTTCCGCGAGCTGGTCGCGTCCGGCGCGGTGAAGTCCGTCACGATCCTGGGCCAGAAGGGCGGCTATGCCCTGCTGGCCAGCATCGGCATGCAACAGCGGCCGCTCGGCACTCGCAGCGGCGACGTGCGGATGTTCAGCACCGCTGACACCGCGCTCAAGCTGCTGCGCGAGCTGGGCGTGTACCACGTGAATGTGGACGTGACGCACTACCAAGCCGGTAGCTTGCGGCCGCCTCGGCCGGATACGGCGCAGAAGAATCGCGCAGCGAACGCGGCGCTAGAGCACGACAAGTGGTTCCGCGCTCAGGTGCGCCAAGCACGGGACGGCCTCGAGAATGGCACGGTGGAGCTGGTCGATAGCGAGGTGATGTGGGGACGCCTGCGGGCCAGAGCCCGTGAGCTGGACGCGAGCCAAGCCAGGCCCGCCAGCGAGCAGCGCCGGAAGGCGTAGGCGCCGTGGCGATCGCGTACAGCGGCAAAGCCGAGTCCGATCTGTTGGACATCCTGGAATACGGCCACACGGCATGGCCAGGCACCGCCGATGACTTCATGGGCCAGCTGCAACAGCGCATCGAGTCCACGCTGACCAGCCATCCCAACGCCGGCCGCACGGGGCGTGAACAAGGCACGCGCGAGTGGGTGCTGACTGGCACCCCGTACATCGTTGTGTACGTCAAGAGTGCAGCCGGCATCGAGGTGTGGCGTGTGCTGCACGGCGCGCAACAGTGGCCGCCGGTTGCCTAGGAGCCTGCCGGACTTCGGTTGGCCGGGCTGCGAACCCGGCGGTGCGGCCCCGATTCCCGCCACTGGATTCCCGTGCAATCAGCCGATGAGTCAATCGGCAGTTGGACGGCATGCTGATCGCAGCAATGGCGACGTCCAAGCCCTTCGATCGTCCTTGTTGGACGCAGTGCGCGCTACGCTGGCACGCTGGTAGTGTGTGTGCTCGCACCGCGCGGCTGTCCACCGCCGCCCACTGATCCACCGTACGCCAGCCTTGCCGGGCTTTGGACTTACACCAGCGGTGGACAGACGCAATCACAATGATTGACCAGTGTGAGGATTCGGGTCATGTGAGGATTCGGGTCAGGTCTTTCATTGTGCATTCTCCCCAGCAGGGATTCGGGTCAGGTCTTCCATTGTGCATTCTCCCCCGCCCTGACAATCCGGCTCACGGTCGAATAGTGCAAACCGAAGTACGCGCCGATCTCTTTCATGCTGTACCCGCCGCTGCGGTAGGCGGCAAGGATGGCCTCATCGCGATGCCTGTTCGCGGACGCGTATTGATCGTGCGGGGATTAGGGTCAGGTCTTCCATTGTGCATTCTCCCCCGCCCTGACAATCCGGCTCACGGTCGAATAGTGCAAACCGAAGTACGCGCCGATCTCTTTCATGCTGTACCCGCCGCTGCGGTAGGCGGCAAGGATGGCCTCATCGCGATGCCTGTTCGCGGACGCGTATTGATCGTGCGGGGATTAGGGTCAGGTCTTTCATTGTGCATTCTCCCCCGCCCTGACAATCCGGCTCACGGTCGAATAGTGCAAACCGAAGTACGCGCCGATCTCTTTCATGCTGTACCCGCCGCTGCGGTAGGCGGCAAGGATGGCCTCATCGCGATGCCTGTTCGCGGACGCGTATTGATCGAGCGGCTTGGGCGGCGGGCGACGTTGCGCCGCCGGAATCTCGTCCAGGTCCGCATCATCGTCCAGCTTCGCTTGCAGGGCCTCCACGAACGCATCGCTGCCCAGATACATCTGCTGCTTGAGTTCGCACCACGGCGACGGTTGTCCCCAGCCCTCGCTGACAAAGCGCCGATAGGCCTGTCGGGCGGGCCCGCGCCGGGCGCCAAACGCGGACAGCAGCCACTTCGCGTGCAGCCATGCGGGTTGGCCATTGCCATCGGCCGTGGCGCGGTAGCTGCTCCAGGGCCAGTCCCGGGCCGAGCGCACCATGCCGGCGCGCACCGGATTCAGCACGATGTAACGCGCCAGCTCCAGCAGGTAGCCGTCTTTCTGCACCAGAATGGCCTTGTAGCGCCCCTGGAAGACATGCCCCACGCGGCCATGCCGGCGATTGAAGCGTTGCGTATACACCCCGTTCAACTGGCGCATGCCCTGGCCCAGCGTGGGTGCGTTGGTCTCCACCAGCAGGTGGTAGTGATTGCTCATCAGGCAGTAGGCGTGACACACCCAGTTGAAGCGGTCGCAGACCTCGGCAAACACATCCAGGAAGCCCGCGCGGTCGGCGTCATCGAGATAGATGGCCTCGCGCCGATCACCCCGTGAAGTGATGTGATACAGCGCGCCTGCGAATTCGATGCGTAGCGGTCGAGCCATGCTCGGAACCTACGCCTTGCGCTCATCGAACGCAAGATGAAAGACCTGACCCTGAGTCTCCAGAAAGCATCGTGACTGAAGCCGCCCCCCACAGCAAAGCACGGTGAGCCAGGCGAAAACCTGCGCGGCCAGTTGGATCGGAATCCTGCACGATGCTGGTCGCAGGTGATGTGGCGGATGGCAGTCGCCCGCATGCTATCCTTGCAATCAGCCGAACTAAAAGGTTGCAATCAGCCGACCATGAAGGTTGCAATCAGCCTACACAGAAACTTGCAATGGGCCGATGCCTGAGCCTGCTCTCTACCCGCGGCTTGCCCAGCCGGTTCTCGTCGAGACCCTGGCCGACTCCCCGGTCGTGCTGATCCACGGGCCGCGACAGTGCGGCAAGACCACGCTGGCACAGGTGGTCGGCAACCCCATGGGTTATGCGTACATCAGCTTCGATGACGATGTAGCCCGCGCCGCCGCTGAGGCGGATCCGACTGGCTTCGTGGGCGATCTCCCGCCACGCGTGATCATGGACGAGGTGCAGCGCGTGCCGGCGCTGTTTGCCGCGTTGAAGGTGGCGGTGGACCGCGACCGCACGCCCGGACGCTTCCTGCTGACCGGGTCGGCCAACGTCTTGCTGCTGCCCACGCTGGCCGATTCGCTGGCTGGCCGTATGGCCATCCTGCGCCTGCATCCACTGGCACAATGCGAGTTGGATCGTCAGCCATCGCGATTCCTCGACACCTTGTTCGCCGCCGGCTTCAAGACCCGCACTTACCCACGCCTGGCTGATGAACTCGCCGCACGGATCGCCGCCGGCGGCTATCCCGCCGCGTTGGCGCGACCGCAAGGGCGCCGGCGCGCCGCCTGGTACCGCGACTACCTCGAAGCCATTGTGCAGCGCGACGTGCGCGACCTGGCCCGCATCAGCGCGCTGGAAGCGCTGCCACGCCTGCTGGCGTTGGCTGCGGCGCAAACGGCGCAATTGTTCAACCTGAGCGACCTGGCTGCTCCGTTCCAGCTCAGCCGCCCCACCATCGGTGATTACGTCACGCTGCTGGAGCGAGTGTTCTTGCTTGAGCGTCTGCCGCCATGGCACAGCAACCGGGTCAGCCGTCTGGTGAAAACACCCAAACTGCACATGGGCGATACCGGACTGGCCTGCGCATTGCTGGGCGTCGATGCCACCGCACTGGCGGCCGATCGCTCCTTGCTGGGGCACTTGCTGGAAACCTTCGTGTACCAGGAACTGCGCCGCCAGGCCAGTTGGCATGATCCCTCGCTCGCTTTTTACCACTACCGCGACAAGGACATGGCCGAAGTGGACATCGTCATCGAACAAGGCGCGCGCGCCGTGGCCGGCGTGGAAGTCAAGGCCTCGGCAACAGTCACAGCCAGCGACTTCCGCGGCCTGCGCAAGCTGCGCGACGCGGCAGGCAAGCGCTTCGCCGCTGGCGTGGTGCTGTACGACGGAGAAACCTGCGCCAGCTTTGGCGATGGCCTGTTTGCGGTGCCGTTGCGTGCGCTCTGGAAGAACAAATGATGGACTATCTGTTGCGCAGCGAGGGCTGCCGACGATGGCGATGAGCCGGCTGGTGGCGGCGCGCAAGCTGCAACGGGTGACACGCGGGGTGTACAGCCTGCCGCAGCGGGCGATAAGCGCGCAGCGTTCGCTGGCCGAGGTGGCGCTTCGCGTACCGCGGGGTGGTGTGCCTGCTGTCGGCGCTGTGCCTGCACGGGATCAGCGCCCAGGCACCGCTCGAGGTATGGCTGGCGATCCCGCAGACCATTCCGGCACCGCGACTGGGAAGCCCCGCGCTGCGGGTGGTGCGCAGGTCCGGTGCCGCGCCAAGCGCCTGATCAAGACGCCCAAGGTGCACCTGGTGGACAGCGGCCTGTGGCCACCCTTTCCGGCCTCACGGCCGAGGATGCGATTGCCCGACGCGAACGCTTCGGACATCTGCTGGAATCCTTCGTGGTTCAGCAGCTGCGCGCGCAAGCGGGCTGGACTGCGCCGGAGCTCAACTTCTGGCATTGCCGCGCCAAGGATCAGGTGGAAGTGGACCTGGTCGTCACCTGGGGCGCGATATCTGGGGCGTGGAAGTGAAGGCGACTGCCACCGTCGCGCCCGCCGACGGCCGCGGCCTGCGCCGGCTGGCCGAGCAGTGCGGCGATGCCTTCAAGGGCGGCGTGGTACTGCACGCAGGTGGCAGCACCATCAAGCGCGACGTCGATCATTGCCTGGCCGTGCCCCTGGCGCGGCTGTGCGGCATGTACGAGGTAGCCTCTTGCCCGAATGGCACTTACATAAGCGCAAAGCCATGTATTTCGTCATTCCTGCGAAAGCAGGAATCCAGTGACTTCGGCCTTTCGCGAGCTACCAGAGGCACCGGATCCTCGCTTTCGCGAGGATGACCAGCTCAAGTGCCATTCGTCTCTTGCCCAATCTCTACGTGCCGAACCTGCTTCGCGGCATCTTTGGTTTGGCAGTGGCCTTTCATCGTCTCAGGCACACCTCGGGGTCACCATTTCGCCGTCGGGGTCCATAGGAACGCGACAGCCTTCCCGGCCACGCCGCCCCGCGAACACGTTCGAGATGACATAATCCCCCCCACTGGCAGTTGGTAAACGTCGCCCTTCTCGCGAGAGGGTTCGGAAAAACGGAGCAATGCAGTGAGCAAGAGTCTGACCATCGCCGAACAGTGTCGGGGTGCACAGCACGTCACGTCGAACCGCGGCGCCGGCAGCGCCGCCCCGATCGAGGCGCCGAGCAGCGACATGACCCTGCCCTCGCACACCCGCTTCGTCGGCCTGGCCGCCGGCAAGTCCAACCGTCCCGACCTGCAGGGCGCCAGGCGTGCGGTCTCCGGCGGCCGCGGGGTGGGTTCGAAGGAGAACTTCGAGATCATCCACAAGCTGGCCGACAAGCTCGGCGCCGCGGTCGGTGCCTCACGCGCGGCGGTGGACGCCGGCTACGTGCCGAACGAGCTGCAGGTCGGACAGACCGGCAAGATCATCGCGCCCGAGCTGTACATGGCCATCGGCATCTCCGGCGCCATCCAGCATTTGACCGGGATCAAGGACGCCGGCACCATCGTGGCGATCAACAAGGACCCCGACGCGCCGATCTTCGAGATTGCCGATATCGGGCTGGTGGGGGACTTGTTCCAGCTGCTGCCGGAGCTGGAAGCGGCGCTGTCCTGAGCGTGTGGTGCCTGCCCGCGGCGCGGCGTGACGCCATCATGATCAGTCTAGCTCGCCCTGCCCCGCCAACGGGGGCGTGCGCGTGGCGCAAGGTGGGGGACTGGCAGAGCAGCCCCCCCACCGCGCTCGTCCTGCGCAGCAGGCCAGTGGCTTCCCGCGAGTCTTGTGCCCCCTCATGATTATCGGCTCCGGCCTTCTGGCTCGCGCGTTTGCGCCCCATTTCCACAACGCGCAAGACGTCACGCTGTTTGCGTCGGGCGTGTCCAACTCCAGTGAGTCCTCGCTAGAGGCCTTCGCTCGGGAGCGCGAACTTCTGCAGGCTGCCATTGCCGCCGGTCCGGCGCGCCTGGTGTACTTCGGCAGTTGCAATGTCGCCAATCCTGCACAGTTGAGCACCTACTTTGAGCACAAGCGGGCCATGGAGCGGCTGGTGACGGCCATCCCGGGTGGACTGGTGCTGCGTCTTCCCCAGGTGGTCGGCCATACCCCGAACCCGCACACGCTGACCAATTTCCTGCGCGACCGTATCGTGGCCGGGGAGCCGTTCACGATCTGGACCCGGGCCCAGCGCAACCTGATCGATATCGATGACGTGGTGGCCATCGGCACCTGGTTGATCCTCAATGCACCAGCCGACGAGCGCTGTGTCTCCATCGCCACGCCCCATTCGCGCTCCATGCCGCAGATCGTGCGCCTTTTTGAGGACACCCTTGGGCGCAAGGCCAAGGTCAGCGAAGAGGATCGTGGCGACCAGATGCACGTGGACATCGCCCGTGCCTCGCAGGTCGCCGCGTTGCTCGGCCTGAACATGGACCGCGAGGACTACACTGCCTCGCTCATCGAAAAATACTACGCCCCGACGCCATGAATCCTGCCGTCTCCGTCGTCATCCCCGTCTACGGGAGTGCCACCATCCTACCCAGCTTGGCCGAGCGCCTTGAGAAGTCGCTTTCCGCCTGCGTCGGCCCAGATGCCTTCGAGGTGGTCCTGGTCCACGACCGCGGCCCCGACAATGCCTGGGCCGTGATCGAGGCGCTTGGCCAGAGCCGGCCTTGGTTGCGTGCGATCGAGCTGCGCAAGAACGCCGGCCAGCACAACGCCATCATGGCCGGGCTGAGCGTGGCGCGTGGCCGCTCCATCGTCACCATGGACGACGATCTGCAGCACGACCCCGACGACATCCCGCGCATCCTCGAGGCCCTCGAGCACGCCGACCTGTGCTACGTGCAGTTCGAGTCGCGCCAACACGTAGTGTGGAAACGACTGGGGAGCGCGTTCAACGATCTAGTGGCCAGCCGCCTGCTGAAGAAGCCGCGCGGGCTGTATCTGTCTCCCTTCCGCGGCTTCCGTCGGGAGATCCGCGATGAGGCTACCCGCTACGAAGGACCGTTTGTCTATCTGGATGGCCTGTTGCTGCAAAGCACCAGCGACATCACCACCATCGTGGCCAGGCACCATGCCCGTGGCGACGGCAAGTCGGGTTACGGCCTGCGCAAGTCGATCTCGCTGTGGCTGCAGATGGCCACCAGCTTCTCGATCGCGCCGCTGCGCCTGGTGTCCTTCGCCGGCATCGCCGCGTCGATCATTGCCTTTCTATTGGCCACGGTGGTCGCGGTGGGCAAGGTGATGACGCCGGACATGGCGGTGGGATGGCCATCGCTCATCGTCACGGTGCTGTTCGTCGGTGGCATGCAGCTGCTTGCGCTGGGGGCGATCGGCGAATACACCGGACGCATCCTGCTCAATGTCAACAAGCGGCCGCAGTTCGTGATCGGCAAGAAGGTCAATCTCGACGGGCCCGAGCCAGACCAGGCCAGTTGAGAAGAACGAGCGTGCGCCTCACATCCGGCGTTTCAACCAGGCATAGGCCAGGCGCCGAGTATGGGCCATCGCCCAGGCGCGCCCGTTACCCACCGCCAGCTCGAACGAGGTCAACAGGCCCGGATGCTGTCGATGCAGCTCCCGATGGAAACCGATCGCTTGCTCGGCCTGCTGCCGGGTCAGTTTCACGCTCCACTGGGTCGCGCTGATGCGAAAGCTCGCCAGAGTCTGGCGCAAGGCGACCACCTGACCTTGCAGCATCACCCGCGTGTAGCTGGCCTGGTCGATCAGGTACGGGAAACGGCTGTCCCACCCTCCCTGCCGCTCGAACACATCGCGCCGCATCAGCACGCAGCCCGGCTCGCCGAAGATGTTCGTTCCGGCCAGCACCGAGGCACGCACGGCCTGGCGTCCTTCCACCACGCCTTGCAGACCTGCCAGTCCCCGCCCACGCATGATCACTCGGCCCGAGGCATCGATCAGGTCGCGCTGGCAGGACACGGCCGTGACCCCCGGATGGGCATCAAAGGCCGCCACCTGCAATCGCAGCGCCTGCGGCGCGAGCAGGTCATCGCCGCAGACCAGCTTGATGAACTCGCCCCGCGCATGCGCGCTGACTCTGGACCAGTTCGCAGGGGCGCCACCGCCTGCAGGCGTCGGCGGCAGGATGCGCACGCGCGGGTCCGACGCGTAACGGTCAATGACCGCCTGGGTGCCATCGGCGGATGAGTGGTCGGCGATGACCAGTTCGAAATCGCCGTAGTCCTGCGCCAGGATGGCGTCGAGCGTGGCCGCAATGAACGCAGCGTTGTTGTACGCGGGAACCACGACCGACACACGCGGCACCGATGCCGGGACAGTACTCAATGAAGGCTACCTGCGAAAGGAAAAATACTTGTGCCCAAAATAGTTGAATAGGACGACCAACCCTGTGATCCCCACCTGTGTCGGAATGGGAGGCAGGCGCATGAAGTCGGCAAGGAGCACCAACAGGCCGGCATTGATAGCGAGACTTGCAACATTGACCGAGCAAAATCGGACAAAGTCACGCCACCCATTTCCCTTGATCCGGAAAACCAGTTTCCGATAGACAAAAAAGACCAGCACGACCGAAGCGACCCACGCCAGCAACAAGCTGACAACCGCTGGAACCTGCGGCCCCAGCAGCAGCACCAGGCCTGCATAGAGAAGCGTGCTGAACAACGTATTCCCGCCCCCCACGATCAGGAACAGGATGCGCTGGTCGCGGACCAGCCGCTGAAGCGGACCGGATGCGCCGGGGGACATCCAGTCGAGGCGGCTCATGGCTGGACCTGGATCGCCGGACAGGCAAACGAAAGCGGACCCACCAGCGCACCAAGCCTGCGCTGGTCAGCGCCCAGTCCCAGCGCGGAAGGCTGGGTGGCCTTGTCGGTCACGAGCGTCAATTGCAGGGGCCTTCCGGAAAGGGCCACGTCCAGCGTCGCACGCTCGCCCGGCGCGAGGCGGACCGACTGGACATCGCGCCCTTCGGACCTCGCCACGAGCTGGCGCTCGGGAAATCCTGGTGGAATGTAGAGGTCGGCCCTGAGATTGCATGGACAAGCCGGCACCAGCAGCTGCGCCTCGAGTCCGATCCATCGTCCCTGCGGTTCTTCTGCAAACCATCCTTGCGCGAACCGCAACGCCGCAGGCTCGCACCGCCGCTGGCCCAGGCCGTGGAACGGCCCAAGATGCTCTTCCTGCATGACCATGCCTGCCGCGCGGGCGTCCTGGAGCGGCGCCTGCAGCAGCGACGCCGCCTCTGGATCAGGAACGCCCGCCAACAAGGCTTGCTTCATGCCCCGGAACACGTCGGCACGATAGGGCGCCGTACGCCACTCATTGCGATGGATCTGGGCCTGCAGGCCAAGCGTCAGGACCAAACCCGTCGTTATGGCCATTGCCGCCGCCCGGCCGCCACGCGGCCCCACCAGGACAAGGAGCAGCCACGCAAGTCCGATCGGGAAGAGCACCAGGTCCAGGTAGTACCGCGATGCCATGACGCCATCAAGCCCGTCGCCTGCGCGCCCGATCGCCAGGGACAGCGAGGTCACTCCGGCATAGGCGAGCAGTGCAAGCGGCACGGTATCGCTCAGGCAAACATGCTTCCACGCCATCACCGCGACGCTGCACAGGGCGACCACCAACATCGCAAGCCCCGTCGCCTGGATCCAGCCAGGCGACAGGTTCCAGGCGCCGGCCAGCCCCGGAGGGAGCACCGAGGATCCCAGCGAGGCGGCGACCAAGGGAAGCAGTTCGCCCGGGGATACGCCCGACCCAGCCTTCACCAACTCGCCCCGGCCGCGGCCCAGCAGGCTGACCGCCACGTAGACGGCCAACGAAAGCCAGAGCAGCAGAACGGGCCGCACCATGCCTCGCCCATCGTCGGCGCGCCTTCGCCAGAATCCGGCCCCGGCCAGGACCTGAAGCGTGGCGCCGAGCACGAATGCCCCCCCCCAGCCCATCGTCACCATGAGGACCAGTATCGGGCCCATCAGCGAGAGCGCCAGGCCCAGCCAGCTGCCACCCCGGCCGGCGCCGACCAGGCCCACGTAGCGAGAGTGCAGGACGTAGTACAGAACGATCAGTCCATTCTTGATCCAGAGCGAAAGGCCAAGATCCAGCGTGAACAGCTCGTATCCCGCACCGCTGAAAAGCTGCACGGGGATCAGGACGAGGAAGATCACCCATGCAAAGCGCCATCCGGCGCGGATGGTCGGTCCCGCCGTTTTCCGATAATCAGCAACCACGTCAAGCCCGATCAGCAGCGCGACCAAGGCGATGGCAAGCGTTGTCAGGCGATTGGCCCAGAGCGCGTTGTAATGAAGGAGCTCGACGTTTGCGTAGATCAAAAACTGATTAATCAGCCCCTGGTGCGCGCTGCCCAGGCCCCACAGCTCCGGCAGCGAGACACGCCCTTGCTCCCAACCAGCCAGAAGGGCAAGCACGCGCAGCGTGTCCATGTATGGAACATCGGGCATCGCACGCTGCAGATACAACACGTGCAGGCAGCAGAACGCCGCCACACAGATCGCCAACAGAATGGCCATGGCACGCGCAGCCTGGGCCGCCGGGGCTGGGGCCGGGTCCATGCCGGAGGCGCGAGCTTCCTCAATCATGTCCAGCCCCCTCCGATCCCGCCTGGTGCAGCGAAGCGTGCAACACCCGCCACAGGGCCGGCACAGAATAATTGTTGGCGATAAAGGCGATGGAAGCCCTGGACACTGCTTGCCATCGCCCGTCATCGACCAGCAGGCTCGAAATCTCCTCCGCGAGCACGGCAGGATCTTCCGAGTGCGGCAGAAATTCAGCAGCCGCAAGCCCTTGCACCCCAACCGGCGTGGTCACCATCGGCAGCCCATGGCGCATGCTTTCAAGCACCTTGCCCTTCATGCCGCCGCCAAAGCGCAAAGGCGCCGTGGCCACTCTGCATTGCGCATAGTAGGCGGCCAGGACCTCATCGCTCACATATCCTGAGACGTGGACGTGATCACAGGCCAGGGCTTGCACCTCTGGCGCCGGATTGGAACCGACCAGGTGCAACTGCACCGCAGGGTGGCGCTGGCGCACCAGGGGAAGAATCTCGTGCACCAGCCAGCGCGCGGCATCGACATTGGGTGGATGCCCGAAGCCTGCGACAAAGAGGATGTCGCGGCGCGAGGAGAGCGCTTCACCGGGATCTGCCGTGACTTCCGAGTATCCATAGAGCGGGACGGTCATTGCATGGGCGCAAGCCCCGTGCTCCTGCAGCCAGGCCGCGACGAAGGCGGCTTCCTCATCGGACGGATACAGCACCACGTCCGCTGCCGCCCACATCTGCAGCTCCTGCTGGCGCACCCGCTCCATCTCTTCCTGCAATTTTGGGTCGGGCAACAGGCGCAACTGCTGCTGCATGCGCAGATGGTGGATATCGTGCCCGTAATAGATCAGCCGCCCATCGCAGTGCGCGCGCACCGCATCCAGGCATTCCACTGAAATATGCGGACGATTCAGGATGACCGCCTTTATGTATGTGCCGTTTTCCTGCATCCAGCGATCGAACTTACCCACATGTTCGCCGCCGTGGATGACCTCAACGCCCATGGCCTGCAAGGCCGGCGTGTAAAGCGGGTCGTAGTAGAGGTTGGCCGGCCAGAACTTGACGTTGAAACCATGCGTGACAAGAAGCTCGATAACCTGCATGGTGGCACGTGAACCTGCGTCCCGGTCCGGCTGCGGCACGTAATGATCCACGACGAGTACTGTCTGGCCGCGGAACTGCGCGCGATCGCGCGCGAGAAACACGTGTTCGGCATTGGGGAAGTGGCCGCTTTCCAGCACGCCCCGCCAGCGCTCCATGAACTTCTCGGCGTTGATCTTTTGATAGGCCTTGATCCCGGCAGCCTCGTCGGTTCCGTTGGAAACGCCCTCGAAGTGCACGACGACCGAAGCCGGCTGCAGATACGCCTGCCACCCGGCTTCCCGGACACGGAAAGCAAGATCGGTGTCCTCATAGTAGGCAGGGACGTAGCGCTCGTCGAATCCATCCAGCGCTTCCCACACCGTGCGCGGCAGCATGATGGAGGCGCCCGACACATAATCGACCTGCTTGAGGTAGCCGTATTGCGGGCGGCCGGGATCATCCAGCCGCCCGAAATTCCAGGCGCTGCCATCCTTCCATACGATGCCGCCGGCTTCCTGCAGGCGTCCGTCCGGATAGACCAGCTTGGAGCCCACCAGGCCGGCGTCGGCTTTGCTTGCAAACACCTCAAGCAATGCATCCAGCCAGCCGTGCGTGACCTGCGTGTCATTGTTGAGCAGGTAGACGTAACGCCCCCTGGAAAGGGCCACGGCGGCATTGCACGAGCGCAGGAATCCCAGGTTGGTCTGGTTACGGTGATAAACCAGTCCTGGAACCTCGGCAAGCCGCTCGATGGCGCTGTCCCCGGAGGCATCCTCGATGACGACCACTTCGACGGAGGCCACCGGCAGGTGCTCGGCAATGGAGCGCAGGCATTGCGTGGTGTAAGGCAGGTTTCCATAGGCTGGAATGATGATGGATACATCCGGCGAAGGCGCCACGGAAAATTCCAGACCGGCAAGATCGACATCACCCTGCGCATCGGGGGCTTCCACGCGCAGCATCGGAGCACGCTGGGCTTCCATCACCATGCGCTTGCCCCACGGCCGCAGGAACGACAGTGCAGGGCTGTTGGCCCAGCGGCTGCCGCGTGCGGCATGTGCCAGCGCCGCCCAGTCCCCACGCAGCGCCCTTGAAAGCCCGCGGACTGGCTTGGTCCAGCGCCACGAATGCGACTGCAGCACTTGCGCCAGAACGCCTTCGACGTGCGCAAGGTGCTGCTGCTGGGACCTGAGTGCCTCTTCGCGCAGGTTCAGTTGCGCTTGCAGCGAATCAATGTCCTGGGCAGCGTGCTCTGAAGCCTCAGAATGCCTTTGCTGCAACGCCTGCAGCGACTGCACCATGGACATCAGGTCCTGACGCAACGCCTGCGCCTCCTGCTCCCGCGTCTGCGCCAGCTCTGCAGCTTCGCGAGCTTCACCAGCGCTGATCGCCAGCGCCTCCCGCAGCGACTGTGCCTCCCCTTCAAGCCCACGCGCCCATGCGGTGCGCTGTTCCAGTTCACCGTTAACGCGGTCCAGCTCGCGGCCGGCTTGTTGGAGCTGCAGGTCAAGGGCCTGCACCTGCGCCTGCGAATCGGTGTGCAGGCGCTGCAGCTGGATCTTTTCCTCCCTCAGGGCCTGCACTTGGGCATCGAGATTGCGCGCCCACAGGGTGCGTTCCTCAAGCTCCAGATCAGCCTGATGGGCACGGCTCGCCATTGCCTCCCGCAGTGACTGGGCCTCCCCTTCAAGCCCACGCGCCCATGCGGTGCGCTGTTCCAGTTCACCGTTAACGCGGTCCAGCTCGCGGCCGGCTTGTTGGAGCTGCAGGTCAAGGGCCTGCACCTGCGCCTGCGAATCGGTGTGCAGGCGCTGCAGCTGGATTTTTTCCTCCCTCAGGGCCTGCACTTGGGCATCGAGATTGCGCGCCCACAGGGTACGTTCCTCAAGCTCCAGATCAGCCTGATGGGCACGGCTCGCCATTGCCTCCCGCAGTGACTGGGCCTCCCCTTCAAGCCCACGCGCCCATGCGGTGCGCTGTTCCAGTTCACCGTTAACGCGGTCCAGCTCGCGGCCGGCTTGTTGGAGCTGCAGGTCAAGGGCCTGCACCTGCGCCTGCGAATCGGTGTGCAGGCGCTGCAGCTGGATTTTTTCCTCCCTCAGGGCCTGTACCTGGGCCTCCAGGTTGCGCGCCCACAGGGTGCGTTCCTCAAGCTCCAGATCAGCCTGGTGGGCGCGGCTCGCCAGCGCCTCCCGCAGTGACTGGGCTTCCTCTTCAAGCCCGCGCGCCCACGCGGTGCGTTCGGACAGCAGCGCCTCCAATTCGGCGTTCCGCTGGGCGGAGCGGCCCAGTTCGTCCTCCAGGCCCTTGGCCCACTCGGCGCGCTCGTCCAGTTCCAATTGTTGCTTGGCAATCAGGTCCCGGGCCGGGCCAAGCTCTGCATCTAGGCGCAAAGCCCACGCCACAGCATCTTGATGCTCACGCTGCGTCGCCCCCACAAGCGCCCGGGTCTGTTCCAGCTCGGCATCGACCTTCTGCGCCCAGCGGGCGACTTCCTTATGGTGTGCGTACAGATCGACGGTCTTATCGATATACAGGGAAGCGGGCATCTCCGGAATCAACGTGGCATCGGCGGCGCAGATTGCAAGAAAGTACATGATGCGATTTGCTTCGACCGTCCCTTCGGCCACGCCCTCAGGCGAAGACGTGAACGCCTCATACGAGGTCCGCTCACCCTGAACCGGTAGCACCAACGATCCAGACGCCATGCGCTGACCGTAGTAATTGACCGCAGGGAATTCACGGCCAAGCAATTCCGCGAATTCATCGAAATACAACTCCCTTACGTGGAACTCATTGGCGTAGTTGCGATCGTCCGAATAGACAGCCCGGTTTGGCGAAGACATGATCAGGATACCGTCGGGCTTGAGCACCCTGCGCAGCTCCGCCAGCATTTCCTCCTGCTCCATCAGGTGCTCCACCGTCTCGAACGACACGATCACCTCAAAAGTGTCTGCTTCGAACGGAATGGACGTAGCGCTGGCCACGTGGAAATCCACATTTCCGACGCCGCTATAAGTCTTTCGCGCATGGGCAATCGCCTCAGGCGAGATGTCGACCCCAGACACCCGGGCCGCCGTGCCGGCAAGGAGTGCGGACCCATAACCTTCGCCGCAGGCGATATCCAGGACCTTTCGCCCCCTGACCACTTCGCGGCACCACGCATAGCGGTGCCAATGCTCGTAAGCCAGTTCGCCAGACTCGCTAGGGACGAAGCGTTCACCGGTGAAGTCGATCATGGTGCTTCCACTTGGGCTTCAATGGCCAGCATGGGTAGGCCAACCAGTCCGTGGCGCATCGTCTCGTCGATCGCCCGGAACTCCAAGGCGTCATGAATCCAGTGCTGCTGGGTATGCTCGTGCTGATCACCGCATGCCACTGCCGCGTCGATCATGTACGAACCTGAGGGCATGATCGGCATGCGGAAGGTGAAGCTCGCACGCAAATGCTGGCCTTTTTCTCCGGACAGGGGAGAGTTCCGATAGCTGAAGAAGGTGTTGTCACCAAAGAGCCGCTGGCCCAGCCGGTCCTTCACGTAGAACCCGACGATCAGATCGCGCATGGACTGCAGCAACTCCACGGTCACCTGCAGCCGGACCAACTCGCCGCCTTCAGATACAGCCAAGCGCTGCCCTTCGAGATCGAGCAGGCAGACATCGATGATATGCGCCCCCCTGGCGCCGAACTCGGTGCCTACATTATCCGGATTGAACTCGAACAGCGCGATGCGATTGCATACTCCAGCATCACGCATCGCATCGAGTCTGACGTCTTTCACATCCTCGGAGAGCAAGCGCGCCGCCTTGACCTTGATGTCAAGGTGCTCGCCAGCTTCGCGCCTAGCGGCGATGTGCTGCTCAGTCATATAGGCCTCGATGACCTCCTGGGAGCTGCCAACAAGTCGGATTCGCCCATTTTCAAGCCAGACAGCGCGCTCGCACAGATTGGCTACTGCTGCCGCGTCGTGACTGACAAACAACAAGGTTCCCTTGCGCTGAAAATCACGCAGAAAGCGCATGCACTTCTGCGAGAAGAACGCATCGCCGACCGCCAGCGCCTCATCGATGATCAGGATGTCTGCGTCCACGTGAACTATAACGGCGAAAGCAAGCCGGACCGACATGCCGCTCGAATAGCTGCGTACCGGCTGATCGATGAACTCACCGATGTCCGCAAACTCCAGAATGCCTTGCATCCGCGCGTCAATCTGTTCGCGCTTCAAACCATGAATGGCAGCATTGAGGTAGACATTCTCGCGCCCGGTGAACTCTGGGTTGAAGCCGCTTCCCAGTTCAAGCAGCGCCGCTACGCGCCCCTTGACAGAAATTGCGCCCTGGGTCGGATTGAGCGTGCCTGCAATCATCTGCAACAACGTGGACTTACCCGACCCATTGCGCCCGACGATGCCAACGGTTTCCCCACGGCGGATGTCGAAACTGATGTCCTGCAGCGCCCAAAAGTCCTTGTAGAACGTCTTGCGCTTGCCAAGCAGTGCCTGCCACAGTCGATGCGCCGGCCGCTCATACATGTGATAGGACTTGCCGACCCCTTTGATCGAGATTGCCAGATCACCCTGCGCGATGGACGAATCAGAGCACATCGGCGAAGCCCACACGCAACTTCTGGAAGACCGAGTACCCCAAGACCGCAACCCCGCAAGCCACGAGCGAGTACATACCCAGTCCCGCCCAATCTGGAACACGACCCCAGATGACGACCTCGCGCACTTGGTCGATGACGAAAGTCAGGGGATTAAGCTCGAACACCGCCCGATAGCTTTCCGGAACCGCTTCAACGGGGATGATGGCTGACGAAAGAAACAACATCGCCGCGGCAATGACGCCGGCGATCTGATCAATGTCCCGCAAGTAGACCCCGAGTGCGGACACCATCCAACTCACTCCGACTGTGAGGATAACCAGAGGCAGCAGCACCATCGGTAGCAGCAGCGCAGTCATATGCAGTTGGCCTCCCCAGAACCACTGCAACGCCAACAGCACCAAGATGTTCATCAGCAGGTGGAAAGAGGCTGAGAACGCCATGCTCCAAGCCAGGATGTCGAGAGGGAAGACAACGCGCTTGACATAGGCCGCGTTTCCAACGATCAGCTTGGGGGCTCGCGTGAAGCATTCTGCAAAGAAGCCATGCACGGTCAGGCCGGCGAACAGGATCAGTGCGAACTCCGAGGTCGACCCGCTCGTATTCGGCCAGCGACTCTTCATGATGAATCCGAACGCCAGCGTATAAACCAGCAGCATCAGGAACGGACTGATCAGAGACCACAGCAGGCCAAAGCTCGCTCCACGATAGCGGCCCAAGATTTCACGCTGTGTTAATTCGAAGGCCAGCGAACGGTGGCGACCGAATACCGACAGCAGACTCACCGTGAAGCCTCCTCCATAAGCGCCCCATCCATGTCTGCCCGCAGGTCATCCAACGCCTCCACCCCCACACTCAACCGCACCAGCCCATCGCTGATGCCAAGCCGCGCGCGGCGTTCAGCGGGAATGGAGGCATGGGTCATCAGCGCGGGCACGTTGACCAGGCTTTCCACGCCGCCCAGGGATTCGGCCAGGGTGAACAATTTCGTTTCCTCGCAAAAGGTCTTGGCGGCAGCTGCGCCGCCCTTGAGTTCGAAGGAGATGATGCCGCCGAAGCCGGTCATCTGCCTGGCAGCCAGTGCATGCTGCGGGTGCGAGGCCAGGCCGGGGTAGATCACTTTCGACACGGCCGGCTGGGTTTCCAGCCACTGCGCCAGCGCCAGGGCGTTGTCGCAGTGCGCCTGCATGCGCAGGTGCAGGGTCTTGAGGCCGCGCAGCGCCAGGAAGCTGTCGAACGGGCCCTGGACGGCCCCCGCGGAGTTTTGCAGGAAGGCGAGGCGTTCGGCCAGTTCGGCGTCCGCGCCGACCACGGCGATGCCGCCGACCATGTCCGAGTGGCCGTTGAGGTATTTGGTGGCCGAATGCACCACGATGTCGGCGCCCAGCGACAAGGGCCGCTGCAGCATCGGTGAGGCGAAGGTGTTGTCCACCACCACCCGCAGGCCGTGCTTGCGCGCGATCGCGGCGATCGCGGCGATGTCCACGATCTTCAGCATCGGGTTGGTCGGGGTCTCGATCCAGACCATCTTTGTCTTCGACGTGATCGCCGCTTCGAACGCACCAGGGTCGGTCAGGTCGATGAAGCTGAAATCCAGCCCGGCGCTGCGCCTGCGCACCCGCTCGAACAATCGGTAGCTGCCGCCGTACAGGTCGTCCATGGCGATCACGTGATCGCCGCTGTCCAGCAGCTCCAGCACGGTCGCGGTGGCGGCCATGCCTGAGGCAAATGCGAAAGCGCGGCTGCCGCCTTCCAGCGCGGCCACGCAGCGCTCGTAGGCAAAGCGGGTCGGGTTCTGGGTGCGGCTGTATTCGAAGCCGGTATGCTCGCCGGGACTGCGCTGGGCGTAGGTCGAGGTGGCATAGATGGGCGGCATCACCGCCCCGGTGCTCGGATCGGGGGACTGCCCGCCATGGATGGCGAGCGTCGCCAGCGCCAGGGGACGCGCGCCTTCCTGGCTGCGATTGCTTGGGTCCGACATGACGACTTCCGGGAAAGAGGGGGAGGATTCTAGCAGCGGGGTGGCTGAACGGACCTGTGAGGATGGTGATGCCGACTTCGGCCGCGTGGACCTGCATCGGCTCCAGGGACGGTGACCCGCATACGCTGGGCGCACGTCTCCATCCGCTCCAGGAACTGCCCGCGATCCATCACGATCGCCACCCCGCCGCGGTCGAACACCGGCAGCTCCGCATCGATCGGCGACGTCACGTCCACATCAGTCCGGCGCATCGAGGTCATCGTAGTACGCCAGTGCTGGCAGGTTGCGCTGTTGATGGATGATGCGCAGCACGACCAGCGCATTGTCCGCAGTTGAAATGCGCTTGTAGAAAACGACATGCCTGGCGCAGCTGAGCGAGCGCATTCCTTCGGCGAACAGGCTACGGTCGCGCCCACGCTCGGGAGCTTGATCGATGCGCTCGAAGGCGGCAACAATCTGGCGATAGTCGGCCAACCACTGCGTCCGCCCCCATTGCTTCACCGTATGGCTGCGAATGTCTTCGAGGTCGGCTCGCACCAGGCGGGAAAGCCGCATGGGTCAGCCTTGACGCTCGAACGCTTCCGGCTCGAAGGCATACGCATCGAACGGCTCGAAATGCCCTGCTTCGGCATCGGCCACGGCGCGCTCCAGGTCGGCTTTGAGCGCATAGAACTGGCGTGCGCCGTCCTTTTCCATCAACAGGCGAAGGCCGGCACGGACGACCTCGCTGAGATTGGCGTAAGCCCCGGACGCGATCTGTCCGCGCACATACTCATGCATGGGGCCGGTCAGATGAATGTTCGGCATGGAATACGCCACTGTGTATGCTGGATCGTGGCAGTTTCTGACATACCCGGCACGCATGCAACCCTGGATTCCACTTGGGTCAGGCCGCTTGCTCCATCGGCCCGGGCCCCTTCCCCCGCAAGCGGGAGAAGGCGAAAGGTTCTACTGCACGCGCCGGCGCAGATAGTTCAGCAGGTCGATGCGGGTGATCAGGCCCAGGAACCTGTCGCTCGTCCGATCGGTGACGATGGCCACCTGGCCGCGGTCGAACACCGGCAGCAGCGCCTCGATCGGCGAGGCCACGTCCAGCTGTTCCAGCTTGCTGACCATCGCGGTGGCCACCGGGTCGCCGAAGCGCGCCTCGTCGCCGTACACGTGCAGCAGCACGTCGGACTCGTCGATGATGCCGACCAGCTTCTCGCCATCCATCACCGGCAGCTGCGAGACGTCGTAGAGCTTCATGCGCTGGTAGGCGGTGGTCAGCAGGTCGGTCGGGGCGACCACCACCGTGTCCTTCTGGCTGTACGGACGCAGGATCAGGTCGCGCAGGTCGCCGTGCTGCGGGCGTTCGATGAAGCCGTTGTCCAGCATCCAGTAGTCGTTGTACATCTTGGACAGGTACTTGTTGCCGGTGTCGCAGACCAACACCAGCACGCGCTTGGGCGCGGTCTGCTCGCGGCAGTAGCGCAGCGCTGCGGCCAGCAGCGTGCCGGTCGAGGAGCCACCGAGGATGCCTTCCTTGGCCAGCAGCTCGCGCGCGGTCAAAAAGCTCTCCTTGTCCGGGATCGCGTAGGCCTTGCTGACCCGGGAAAAATCCGAGATCGGCGGCAGGAAATCCTCGCCGATGCCTTCCACCAGCCAGCTGCCGGACTTCTGGCTCAGCGTGCCCTGGTTGATGTACTCGGCCAGGATCGAACCGACCGGGTCGGCCAGCACCAGCTCGGTATGCGGCGAGGCGGTGGCGAAGGCGCGCGACAGGCCGGTCATGGTGCCCGAGCTGCCGCAACCGAAGACGATGGCGTCCAGCGGGCCGTCCATCTGCGCCAGGATCTCCGGGCCCGTGCCGAACTCATGCGCGGCCGGATTGTCCGGGTTGCCGAACTGGTTGATGAAGTAGGCGTCCGGGGTCTGGCTGGCGATGCGCGCGGCCAGGTCCTGGTAGTACTCGGGGTGGCCCTTGGCCACGTCCGAGCGGGTCAGCAGCACCTCGGCGCCCATCGCCTTGAGGTTGAAGATCTTCTCCCGGCTCATCTTGTCCGGGACCACCAGGATCAGGCGGTAGCCCTTCTGCTGGGCCACCAGCGCCAGCCCCAGGCCGGTGTTGCCGGCGGTGCCTTCCACCAGTGTGTCGCCAGGCTTGATCTGGCCGCGCGCTTCGGCCGCGGTGATCATCGACAGGCCGATGCGGTCCTTGATCGAGCCGCCCGGGTTGGCGCTCTCAAGCTTCAGGTACAGCGCGCACGGACCGGTGTCCAGGTGCTGCGCCTTGACGATGGGGGTGTGGCCGATCAGGTCGAGGACCGAGGAATGGATCGCCATGCGGGAGGTCAGCTCGTCGTTCGGGATCAGCGATTATGGCATTGCGGCGCGCGAGGCCTGCCCAGACGCAGCGGCCGCTCAGCACTTACAGACGACAACGGCGGCCCGGGGGCCGCCGTTGGCGATGGCTGCAAATTGCGCGGGTGCCGGCATCCGACGAGGAAGCGCCGCCACCGGCGACGGTGAACTCAGTGCGGTGCGGCGTCGTACTTGCGCAGCAGGCGCTGTTTGGCCAGGAGCTTCTCGCGTTTCATCTGTCCAAGCCTGGTTTCGTCAATCGGCAGGACGCCCAGTTCGGCGTCGGTGACCTTCTTGTCGAGCTTGCGGTGGCGCTCGTAGAGCTGCTTGAACTCGGGGTCGGCCTTGATCATTGCCTCGATTTCGGACTGTGGTTGCCCTTCGAACATGGGAGTCTCCTTCAGTTGAAATGCGAACGCCCCGGCCGGTTCAAAGGCACGGGGCGCGGCGTGGGGAAGCACCGGATAGCGGACCGACGCCCGGCATGGGCGTGCACGGCTGGCGGGGTGGGGGTCGGGTATCGGCTGCATGGGCTCGGCGTCTTCCGTCAGTCCAGGCGGGTAGTGGTGACCAGCCTGGGAATACGACCCTACTCCTGCCCCGGGGGGCCGACAAGGGTTCACGGCGCCATTCGCGCCGCGAACCGACGAGCTGCGCAGCCGGTTTCGGCCGGACCGCGAAGGCGACCACAGAAAACGAATAACTTCCTGATATTTAAATTGAATTTCAGGAAGGCCAGCGTTCTCTTTCGAGCAGGCCTGCCTGCAAAGAGGGGGCTTTTCGCTGGAGGCCTGGCACGGCGCCATCGGCTCGGAATGTCGAGGGCCATCGACCGCATGTTGCCATTCGCTCGGGAGCGACGACGAAAACGCGGGGCTTGCCGTCGGCTTGGGAACGTGCCGCCGTTCATCACCTGGGCTGGCCTCGATGCCCCCTCACCCCGGCCCTCTCCCCCGTGAGCGGGGGAGAGGGGGCAGGCGCGGCAAACGGGTAGCCGTCTGCGGGGGTTGCCATCGCTCGGGAGCGACGACGAAAACGCGGGGCTTGCCGT
>NZ_RDQN01000015.1 GCF_003703395.1 Pseudoxanthomonas spadix | reverse complement strand
GAGTACCTGGCGCATCACAACACCAAACCCAAGCCGTTCATCTGGACCAGAAGCGCCCGCGACATCCTGCAGAAGGTGATCCGCGCCAATCAGCGCTTAAGTTCCAAACAGAATGGAACACTACACTAGCATGCCGCGCATGACTTCAGAAACAACTCCCAAACCCCAACGCCGCGCGCTGGTGACTGGCGGCAGCGGCGACCTGGGCGGGGCGATCTGCACCGCGCTGGCGGCAGGCGGTTTCCAGGTGATCGTCCACGCCAACCGCGGCATCGACCGTGCCGAACGGGTGGTGCAGCAGATCATCCAGGCCGGCGGCAGCGCGCAGGCCATCGCCTTCGACGTGGTTGACCAGGCCGCCAGCGCCGCAGGCATCGCCGCGCTGCTGGAAGGCGGCCCGGTGCAGGTGGTGGTCAACAACGCCGGCATCCACGACGATGCGCCGATGGCGGGCATGACCGCCCGGCAATGGCATCGGGTGATCGACGTGTCGCTGCATGGTTTTTTCAACGTCACCCAGCCGCTGTTGCTGCCGATGGCGCGCACGCGCTGGGGCCGGGTGGTGTGCGTGTCCTCGGTGGCGGCGGTCACCGGCAATCGCGGGCAGACCAACTACGCGGCGGCCAAGTCGGCCCTGCACGGGGCAACCAGGTCGCTGGCGCGCGAGATGGCCAGCCGCGGCATCACCGCAAATGTCGTGGCGCCGGGCGTGATCGAAGGGGCGATGATCGGCGCGCAATTCCCGCCGGAGGTGCTCAAGCAACTGGTGCCCGCCGCCCGCGCCGGCAAGCCGGAGGAAGTCGCCGCGCTGGTGGCGTTCCTGTGCAGCGATGCGGCCGGCTACATCAATGGCCAGGTGATCGGGGTCAACGGGGGGATGGGCTGAACGCCTGGGCGTCGCCCATACGGCAACGGGCGTCCGCTATGCCGCGTCGGCGTACCACGCCGGATCCAGCGATTCCTCGCCTGCTGCCAGGCCGGCCAGCAATGGCTGCAGGCCATGGTCGTCGATGTCGGGGTGACGCAGCCGGGCACGGGTGAGGATCTCCCCGGCCAGCCATTCCATGCGCGCCACGTTGGCCTGCAGGCGGGCGTTGAGCGCGTCGGTGTCCAGGGGGTCGTTGAGCGCGCGATTCATTTCATGGAACCAGCCGATCACGCGCTGGTCGAGCATCCGGCCATCGGTTAATCCCGGCGGTGCGGCACGGTTGCGCCGGCCCCAGTCGGCCAGCAGCGCCTGCAGGCCCAGGTTGAGCGCGCGTCCGCGCAGCAGCAGCGGACGCAGCCGGCCCAGCAGCGGGATATCGGTCAGGCGCCCGGCGAAGAACAGCGGCGCCAGCAACGCCCAGTAGTAGGTGTAGTCCCAGATCACCTTGACCGGCATCACCTGGGCATCGCCGAACAGCGGGTACTGGCCCTGGTAGAGGGTCAGGGTGTTCTCGTAGAAGCTCTGGTACAGCTGGTCGAAGATGCTGGCGTAGGGGGCGAAGTTGCCGCCGGCGCGGTCGCGCGCGATCAGCTCGGCCACGTAGGTGTTGGAAATGGCGATGAAATCGCTGCCCGGCGAGTAGAACGGATCCAGGAACACCCCGGCCTCGCCGGTCAGCGCCCAGCGGTCGCCGGAAAACACCTGCTTGCAGCCATAGGAGAAGTGCTTGAGGAACAGGAAGTCGCGCAGGGTGTGCTCGCGCCTTTCCAGCGCGGTGGCCACCCGCGGCTGGTGTTCGCGCAGCCAGGCCATGGCCTTGTCGTGGGTGTTCATGGTGTCCAGCGGATGGATGTCCGCATCGCAGACGATGCCCAGCGAGTGCGCGCCGGAGGACAGCGGGATCAGCCAGAACCAGTAGCCCGGCCCGCACATGTGGTTGGTCGAACGCCAGCGCTCCGGTGGCGTGCAGCGCGCCAGCCAGGCCGGATCATCGGACCAGTCGTTGGGATCGACCAGGCCGTCCACCCGCCACCACACCGCATTGGCGTTGTGGTCGTTGGCCTGGGCCAGGCCGAGCTTGCGCTTGAGCAGGCCGGCGCGGCCGCTGGCATCGACCACCCAGCGCGCACTCAGCTGCGCGGCCTCACCGCTGCGCTGGTAACGCACCGCGTGGTCGTCCTGGCCGCCGGCCAGGTCCACGCCCCGCACACTGGCGCCATCGATGAAATCCACGCCCAGCGCACGCGCCTGTTGGCCCAGGAAATTCTCGAAGCGGCCGCGATCGATCTGCCATGACGGCGTCGGCAGCAGCTGGCTCACGCCCAGCTCGGTGCACTGGTCGATGTGCTGCTGGCCCTCGGAGAAGAAGAAGCGGAAGCCGAACTTGCGGATCTGTTCGCGCTCCAGATGGCCGCGCAGGCCCAGCACCTCGGCGAAGTAGTGCGCGCCGATCTCCACGGTCGATTCGCCGACCTTGAAGGCGGCCTCGCGCACCGGATGGGCGCGGCGCTCGATCACGCTCACCGCGAGCTGCCGGTCCTGGCGCTTGAGCTGCAGGGCCAGGGTCAGACCGGCCAGGCCACCGCCCAGGATCGCCACATCGGTACGAGCGCTCATCGAGCATCCATTGCGGTCAAGAGGTGGCCGGCACGGTAGCAAATTCGCCGTCCGGGTCGTAGATCACCGGCCGATGCCGGCGGGTGCTCCTGTACTGGCCCAGCACGTGGCCGTAGGACAGGATCTGGGCGGCCACATGCACGGTGATGCTGGCCAGGTCTCGGACCAGGCGGAAATGGCTCTTGCGGAACTGGCCGCCTTCAAGATGCAGGTAGCGTGTTTCCACCGGCACCGACACCAGGCGCGCGTTGGCCCGACGCGCGGCGCTGATCAGGATCTGCGCCTCGAACACGAAGCCTTCGCCGGCCACATCGGGCAGGGTGAACACGCTGCGCGGATAGAAGCGCTGGCCGCTTTGGGTATCGACCATGCGGAAGCCGCAGGCCCAGGCGATGCCCCAGTCGCCAAAATCGTTGCCGATCCGGCGGATGGTCGGCTGGCTGGCGCGCTTGCGCAGGCGTGCGCCGTTGACCACCCAGCCCGGATAGGCATTGGCCGCCTGCAGCAGGCGCGGCAGGTCGCCGGCCTTGTGCTGGCCGTCGCCATCCATGGTCAGCACGCCCTGGACGCCCATGCGCGCGGCCTGGGCAAACCCGCTGCGCAGGGCGGCGCCCTTGCCCCTGCGCTGCCGATGGCGGATCAGCGTGATCGGCAGGTCGGCGATGCACGCGCTGGTGCCATCGTCGGAGCCGTCATCGACCACGATCACGTGCGGACACACTGCCAGCGCGTCGGTGACCACTTCGCGGATGCGCAGCCTTTCATTCAGCGCCGGGATCAGCACCGCCACGTCCTGCATGGTCAGCGCGGTCAACGCCCGATCTCCACCTGCAGCTGCGCGCCGTTGCCGGCATCGAGATGGCAGTGCGTCGCGCCGTTGGCCAGCGCGTCGAACAGCGGCAGCATCGGCGCCATCGCGTTGCCGGCGGCGTGGTGTTCCAGCCGGCCGGCCGGGGCGCGGGCATGGCCGTCGGTGCCCAGGGTGGCCCGCAGCAGCGGGCCATCGCCTTGGTGGGTCAGTACCAGCGCGCCGCCGAGCAGGCCCTGGCTGTGCGACACCCGCCCCAGCGGCCCGCTCGACTGGCTGTCGTAGCCGACCAGCAGCAGCGCCTCGGTGCCGGTGGCCAGCTGGGTCAGGGCTTCCAGCAACCCTTGCGCAAAGCTGCCGTGGAAGGCGCTCAGCGCGGTGGCCGGCGCGTGGGTCTGGGCGCCGATGGTCCAGTAGCCGGCCGCCGCGTTGTGCACCGAGTTGTGGAAGCGGATCGGCGAGAGCCCGGCCGGATCCTCGGCCAGCTGCCGGCACATGTAGTCGGTGATGGCCAGGTCGCCATGGGTGGAGGTGAACACCGACGGCAGCGTGCCCGGATCGCGCTGGGCGTCGGCGCACGCGGCCAGCGCCACTTCCAGCGCGACGGCCACCGTCTCCGGCGCGCGGCGGCGCTCGTTGGGCGCCAGCAGCTGTGGCGAAGGCCTGCCGGGGGCATCGGCCGGCAGCGCGCCGCCTTGCGCGTAGGCCTGTGCAGCGCTCCAGCTAGGCAAACCGCGGCACCAGAATCCGATCCCCGCGATGCGCGCGGTCAGGGTGGGTGAGCTCATGGGCGGGCAAACACCAGCGCGCAGTTGTTGCCGCCGAAGCCGAAGGAATTGTTCATCGCGTAGTGCAGCGCGCGCCGCTCGGGCGCCAGGCGGATCTGCGGACCGCAGACCGGGTCGGGAATGGTGGCATTGAGTGTGCCTGGCAGATGCCCGGTGTCCAGTGCAATCAGGGCGAACACCGATTCGACGATCCCGGCCGCGCCCAGCGTGTGTCCGGTCCAGGCCTTGGTCGAGGCCGCATGCAGCGCCTCGGGAAACAGCGCCGCCACGGCGATCGCCTCGACCGCGTCGTTGGCCGGGGTCGAGGTGCCGTGCAGGTTCAGATAATCCAGCTGCGCCGCCTCGATCCCGGCGCGGGCCAGCGCATCGCGCATGGCCAGCTGCGCGCCCAGGCCTTGCGGATGCGGGGCGGACATGTGGTGGGCGTCGCTGGATTCGCCATAGCCGCGCAGCTGCAGGGGGTCGGTCCCGGTGGCCCGTTCGAGCAGGGCAAAGCCGCCGGCTTCACCCAGCGAGAGCCCATCGCGGCTGGCATCGAACGGCTTGCACTTGTCCCTGGACACCAGCTGCAGCGCGTTGAAGCCGTACAGCACGCTGCCGCACAAGGTATCCACGCCGCCCACCAGCGCCGCATCGACCACGCCGGCCTGGATCAGGCGCGCGGCCTGGGCGAACACCTTGGCGCTGGACGAACAGGCCGTGGCCACGGTCACGCACGGCCCGGCCAGGCCGGTGGCGTGCTGGACGAAATCGCCGATCGAGTGGGGGGTGTGCACGATCGGGCGCTGCAGGTCGTCGGGGAAGCGCTCGCCGCCGGCATCGCGGTCCAGGCGCGTGTAGGCTTCCTCGCTGGCGCCGATGCTGGAGGTCGAGGTGCCCATCACCACCGCCACGCGCGCCGCGCCGTAACGCGCAGCCGCGGCACCAACCGCATCCAGCAGACCGTCCTGCTGCAGCGCCAGCCAGGCCAGGCGGTTGTTGCGGCAGTCCCACCGGGCCAGTTGCGGCGGCAGCTGCACCTCTTCCACGCCCTCGACCCGGCCGATCCAGCAGTCCAGGCGCGGGGCCGGTCCAAAGTCATTGGGACGCAGTCCGCTGCGGCGCTGGTCCAGCGCCTCGGCCTGGGCCAGGCGGCCGGCGCCCAATGCGGTGGTGGCGGTGTAGGCGGTGATCGCCAGCGGCGTCATGCGAGGCGGTGACGGCATCAGAACCGATGTATCAGCAGATGGCGGGCGAGTATAGCCAGTGCCCGTGAGCGCGCGCTGGGTCCGCCGCTGAACGTGACAGGTGCCAGGCGGTCTTCCGCGCGTGCGTCGGTTCCCCCCCTGCGGCATTTCCCGCACAATCGCCAAACTTCCTTCAGAACCCTTCCGCACGCAGCTGATGCATGCGTTCATCTACAAGAGCCTGCGCAAGGCAGAGACTTACGTGTACCTGGTGGCCCGCGATGATTTTGCGCGGCTGCCGCCGCCGTTGCGCGCGCAGCTGGGGACGCTGGTATTCGTGCTGGAAGTGACCCTCACCCCCGAGCGCAAGCTGGCGCGCGAGGACGTGGCGGTGGTGCGGCGCAACCTGGCCACCCAGGGGTTCCATCTCCAGTTTCCGCCCACCCAGCTGGATCCCTTGCCCGATGCCTGAGCACGCGCGTCGGCCGGTGCCTGCGGCATGGGGCGCGTTGGGGGTGGGCCTGGCGCTGGCGGCGCTGACCTGGTTCGGCGGCGGGGTCGCAGCGGCCGGCGCCGTGCTGGCCCAGCCGGCGCTGGCGCTGGCGGTGTCCTGGCAGGCGCGCACGCGCGCGCCGGCGCGGCGGGATTTTTTCAGGCGTGACCTGGCCGCACTGCTGGCGGTGTGGGCGCTGGGCTTTGTGGTGGTCGCCGCGCTGCTGGCCTGGCCGTTGCAGGCCGTGCGCGCCAGCGGCAGCCTGGGCGCGGCGCTGGGCCTGAGCGCGGCGGCCGGCACCTGCCTGATCGGGCTGTGGCGGACCTGGCCGTTGTGGCAGCGGGTGGAAGCCGAAGGCGGCGGCCTGGCCCAGCAGTGGCGGGCGATGGCCGGGCGCGATCCCGGCGACTGGCACGGTTTGGCCGTGGCCGCGGTGGTGGCGGTGGTGATTGGCTTGGGCCTGAGCCTGGCCTGGCCGGCGCTGTGGCCCGACACCCTGCGCGGCGCGGCGACCCTCGGCTATGTGCTCGCGCTGCCGCTGCTGCACTGGGGCCTGCAGCGGACCCCGCGTGCCGGTGGCCTGCCAGTGCTGGAAATGCCCGCGCGGCCGAGCGCGCCGAAGGTCGCGCCGACGCCCGCGCCCGCACCGGTCCCTGCCCCGACACCCGAACCCCTGCGCGCCACGCCGGCTGCCGGGCCGGCGCAGGACCCGGCCCTGTACGAGGCGGCCCGCAGCGGCCGGGTCGAACGCGCCCTGGAGTTGATCGGAGCCGGCGCCAATCCGCGTGCGCTGCCGCCGGCCGGGGCCCGTGACCAGCGCAGCCTGGCGGTGCTGGCCGCGGTGCTGCCCGACCTGCGCCTGCTGCGTCTGCTGATCGCCAAGGGGATCGACCTCAACCAGGCCCACGCCGGCATGACGCCACTGCTGGCCGCCACCCGCGACAGCTGGCACGGCCGCCCCGATGCGGTCACCACGCTGCTGACCAACGGCGCCGATCCGCGCCAGGCCGACCACGACGGCAATACCCCCTTGCACCACGCCGCGCGCAGTTCCGATCCCGGCGTGGCCGCGCTGCTGCGCGATGCGGCGGCCGACCTGGATGCCCGCAACGCCGAGGGCCTCACCCCGCTGGGCATCGCCTGCATGGCCGGCAACTGGCGCCTGGCCAGGTTCCTGCTGGAGCGCGGCGCCAAGGCCGAGCCGGCCGGCGCCCAGCCGGTGCTGCTGGCCGCGGCCGGCACCGAGGAGGACGATGCCGCGGGGGTGCAGCTGCTGCTCAGGCACAAGGCCAGGATCGACACCCGCGGCGCACACGGCCGCAGCGCCCTGCACGAAGCCGCGCGCGCCGGCCATGCCGAGATCCTGGCTGCGCTGCTGGGCGCCGGTGCCCCGGTCGAGGCCCGCGACCAGGCCGGCATCACGCCATGGCTGGATGTGGTCCGCAGCGGCAATGTCGCTGCGGTGGAGGTGCTGGCCGCGGCTGGCGCCGACCTGCACGCGCGCGATGCACAAGGCCGCAACGCGATCCTGCTGGCTTGCAGTGGCGAACAGGTCTGCCTGCCCCTGGTCAAGCGCCTGCTCGAACTGGGCCTGGACCCGGACCAGCCCGGCGCCGATGGCCGGCGCGCGGTCGAGCTCGCCGCCGCCGCCGGGCGTTGGGCACTGGTCTCGCTGCTGGATCCGGGCTACCTGCTGCCCAGTGCGGCCTCCAGCCTGGACAGCCAGCAGCCACCGCCGGACCAGGCCCCGCTGGGGCTGCTGCGCGAGGCGCTCGGGCGCGGCCAGGACCAGGGCCTGGCCGACCTGGCGCGGCTGTGTTCGCCGGCCGAGCTGGGCAGCCTCCTGCATGCCCCGGCCCTGTCCACCGCGCCGCGCGCGCTGGCCTGGCTGCTGCGCCACGACGCACTGGGCGAAGTCCGTGATGTGCACGGCGACGTGCCGCTGCTGGCCAGCCTGGCGCGCGGCCCGTCGGCACTGCCGGCCACGCGGGTGCTGCTCGATGCCGGCCTGGCCCCGGCTGGCGGCGCTGGCCTGGCCCGTTTCCTGGCCGCCTGCGTCCAGGCCCAGGCGCGCGCCGATCGCGCCGCCCAGGCGCTGGCCCTGGAACTGCTGGCGCGCGGCGCCGATCCCTTCGCCGCCACGGCCGCTGGCGACCGGCCACTCTCGCTGGCCGTGCGCCTGGACTGGAGCGCGCTGGTCGAGGCGCTGCTGGCGCTGGGCGTGGACCGCGAGGCCCGCGACGCGCGCGGCATGTCCGCCCTGCACCTGGCCACCGCGCTGGGCAACCTACCGATGGTGCGGCGCCTGATCGCCGGCGGCGCATCGCCCGATGCCCGTGCTGCCGATGGCCAGACCCCGCTCGGGGTGGCCCTGTCCAGCGGCCGCCGCGATCTGGCCGACTGGCTGGACTGGCGCGGCTGGGCCCTGCCGCAGCGGCCGCTGCGCGCCGGCGACCTGCCGCTGGCGGCGATCGCCGGCGACGTCGATGCCGTGCGCCGCCTGCTGGAACTGGGGTTCGCGGTCGATTCGCTCGACCCCCAGGGCTGCAGCGCGCTGCTGCGCGCGGCCGGTGGCGGCCACCTGGCGGTGGTCGACCTGCTGCTGGCGCGCGGCGCCGATCCGCAGTGCGCCGCGCGCACCGGGGCCACGCCGCTGTCGGCGGCGGTGAGCATGCGCCAGAGCGCCATCGTCAACGCCCTGCTGCAGGCTGGCGCCGACATCGAATACCGCCTGCCCGGCCAGGTCAGCGTGCTGATGCTCGGCGCCGCGCTGGGCCTGCCGGACATCGTCGCGCGCCTGCTCAGCGCCGGGGCCAACGTGCATGCGGTCGATGCCCAGGGCCTGACGGCGCTGCACTGCGCCGGGCTGTTCGGCTTCATCGCCGGCGACCGCGCGCGCCTGTTGGCGCTGCTGGACACCTTGCTGCTGGCCGGGGCCGAGCCCGACGCCGCCATGCCCGGCACGGTCACCCCGCTGCTGCTGTTGCTGGGCGCGCGCGCCGAGCCGGGCACGCGCTGCGACGAGGAGGTGATCCTGGCCGGCCTGGACCGCCTGCTGGACGAAGACATCGCCCTGGATGCGCGCGATCCGCGCGGCTTCGGCCCACTGCACCTGGCTGCGCTGCACGGCCTGCTGCGGGTGGTCCAGCGGCTGCTGCGCGCCGGCGCCGACCCGGACCTGCGCGACGCGCTCAACCGCAGCCCGCGCGAGATCGCGATCATGCGCGGCTTCGTCGATGTCGCCGGCGAACTGGCCCCCAGCGTCCTGCCCGGCCGCGGCGCGCCGATCGCCCGCTACCTGCGCGAACCGCGCTGACCGTTGACCCTCTGCGCGCACCCTGCACGAGCCCTGGCCATGTCCGACCGCGATGACCCCGACGCCCCGCTGACCTGGGCCGAATTCGAACGCGTGCAACTGGTGGCCGGCACGATCCTGCGGGTCGAGCCGTTTGCGCAGGCACGCAAGCCGGCCTACCAGGTCTGGGCCGATTTCGGCCCGTACGGCCAGCGCAAGACCAGCGCCCAGATCACCGAGCTCTACACCCCCGAGGATCTGGTGGGCAGGCAGATCGTGGCGGTCATCAACTTCCCGGAAAAACAGATCGGCCCGTTCCGCTCGCAGTTCCTGCTGACCGGTGCCTACACCGACGCCGGGGTGGTGCTGACCACGCTGGAACGACCGGTGCCCAACGGCGCGCGCCTGGGCTGAAGCGCGTGCGATTGCCGGCGCGGCCCAGCCCGGCCGGTCGTCGCGCCGTCACCTGAGCCGGTCGCAGGTGAGACAAGGCGGCCCGCGCCGCAGCGGATGCGCAGGCCACACGGGGTCACGATGGCCTCACAGGCGGCTCGGCCGACAGGCCGTCGCGGACGATGCCGTCGTCGCCGGAGATATCGGCGGCAAAGAGCCTCTCCAGGTCACGGCGTGCATCGCGGGTGCTCTGCAGCAGGGCTGCCTCGTCGTCATAGATCAGGTATTGCTCGCGCAAGAGTTTTTCGTCGTGCGCGCGGAACTGCCTGGCGTGCGCTGCAGCGGTGTCCGGGGCGATCCCCAGCGCGGTCAATGTCCGCTCGCCCATCTCCAGGCTGGAGCCGAAGGTCTCGCGGAACGGCTCGGCGCCCAGGTCCATCAGGCGCCAGGCATGCTGGCGGTTGCGCGCACGCGAGAGCACCGTGGCGGTGGGATACATGCGCCGGATCAGGCGCGTGGCCTTGATGTTGGTATCCGGATCATCGATGGCCACCACGAACACCTTGCAGTGCTGCGCCCCGGCCGCGCGCAGCAGCTCCGGGCGGGTGGGATCGCCATAGAACAGCCGCGCGTTGCCGAACCGGCGCAGGGCGTCCACCGTCTCCGGGCTGTGTTCCAGGGCCACGAACGGCAGCCGCTGTGCGGTCAGCAGGCGCGCCACGATCTGGCCGAAGCGGCCCATGCCGGCGATCAGCACCTGCGGCTGCTGGTCGTCGACCTCGTCGAAGGCGCGGGTCTGCGCGGCCGCCGGTGCATGGTCCAGCCAGCGGCCGGCGGCGATCAGCAACAGCGGCGTGGCCGCCATCGACAGGCCCACCATCGCCACCAGCCGGTCATGGTGCCTGATGCTGAGCAGGTCGGCCTGCTGGGCCTGGTTGAACACCACGAAGGCGAATTCGCCGCCCAGCCACAGCACCCCGCCCAGCTTCAGCGCCGAACGCCAGCTCATCTTCTGCTGCCAGCGTCCCAGTGCGACCAGTACGCCCATCTTGACCAGCAGCAGTGCCACCACCCCGGCGGCGATGATCTGCGGCTCGGCGCGGATCCGGTCCAGGTCGATGCTCATGCCCACCGAGATGAAGAACAGGCCCAGCAGCAGGCTCTTGAACGGCTCGATCTGTGATTCCAGCTCGTGGCGGAATTCCGAATCGGACAGCAGCACCCCGGCCAGGAATGCGCCCAGCCCGGCGCTCAGCCCGGCCAGCTGCAGGAACCACGCGCTTCCCAGCACCACCAGCAGCGCGGCGGCGGTGAACACCTCGGGCATGGCGGTGCGGGCCACCGCGCGGAACAGATGGTGCAACAGCAGCCGTCCACCCACGACCACGACCACGATCGCGCCCACGGCGTGCAGGGCCGCCGGCCAGGTCAGGGTCTGGTTCTTGGCCCCGCCCAGCAGCGGGATCGCCGCCAGCAGCGGGATCGCCGCCAGGTCCTGAAACAGCAGCACCGCAAAGCCGGCACGCCCGTAGTCGCTGGTCAGTTCCTTGCGCTCGGACAGCAGCTGCAGGCTGACCGCGGTGGAGGACAGCGCCAGGCCCATGCCCACCACCAGCGCGGTCCTCCAGGGCAGGCCCAGGCCCAGGCAGATCCCGCCCAGCAGCACGGTGCTCAGCAGCACCTGCAGCCCACCGGTGCCGAACACCGGCTTGCGCATCACCTTCAGGCGTGCCGGCGAGAGCTCCAGCCCGATCACGAACAGCAGCATCACCACGCCCACTTCCGACGCGTTGAGGATCCGCCCGGTATCGCGCACCAGGCCCAGGCCGTCGGGCCCCAGCACCGCCCCGGCCACCAGATAGGCCAGCACCGCGCCCAGCCCGAAGCGCTTGAACACCGGCACCGCGAGCACGCCGGCCAACAGGAACACCAGGGCAATTTCCAGACCGCCGCCGTGCATCGGACACTCCTCAGCCAGGCCGCATTATGCGGCCTCGGGCAAGCCAGGCCCGGCAGCGTGCTCGATCGAGGTCATCAGCGCACAAGCGCCGGTCGTGCTGAACCCGCATGACACCAAGCAAGAAGCTCCGCCATGAAAAACACCCCGGAGGTTGGATGGGCGTCCAACTTCCGGGGTGCAGTCCAGATTGCGGGGCTTGCCGGGTTTGCTGCAGAAAGCGGCTGCAGGCTTTACCGCTTCATCGAACTGAAGAACTCGTCGTTGGACTTGGTGTTCTTCATCTTGTCCAGCATGAACTCCATCGCGGCGATCTCGTCCATCGGGTGCAGCAGCTTGCGCAGGATCCAGATCTTCTGCAGCAGCTCCGGCTCGATCAGCAGGTCCTCGCGGCGGGTACCCGAGCGGTTGATGTCGATGGCCGGGTAGACGCGCTTTTCGGCGATGCGGCGGTTCAGGTGCACTTCGGAGTTGCCGGTGCCCTTGAACTCCTCGTAGATCACCTCGTCCATCTTGCTGCCGGTCTCCACCAGCGCGGTGGCGATGATGGTCAGGCTTCCACCTTCCTCGACGTTGCGCGCAGCGCCAAAGAAGCGCTTGGGACGATGCAGGGCGTTGGCATCCACGCCGCCGGTCAGGACCTTGCCCGAGGACGGCACCACGTTGTTGTAGGCGCGGGCCAGGCGGGTGATCGAGTCGAGCAGGATCACCACGTCCTTCTTGTGCTCGACCAGGCGCTTGGCGCGCTCGATCACCATCTCGGCGACCTGCACGTGGCGCGCGGCCGGTTCGTCGAAGGTCGAGCTGATGACCTCGCCGCGCACGGTGCGCTGCATCTCGGTCACTTCTTCCGGACGCTCGTCGATCAGCAGCACGATCATGTGCACGTCGGGATGATTGGTGGTGATGGCGGTGGCCACCTGCTGCATCAGCATGGTCTTGCCGGCCTTGGGCGGGGACACGATCAGCGCGCGCTGACCCTTGCCCTGCGGCGCCATCAGGTCGAGGATGCGCCCGGAAATGTCCTCCGAGGAGCCATTGCCGCGCTCGAGCGTGAAGCGCTTGCGCGGGAACAGCGGGGTCAGGTTCTCGAACAGGACCTTGCCCTTGCTGGCCTCGATCGGCTCACCGTTGATGGTGTCCACGATCGACAGGGCGAAGTAGCGCTCGCCGTCCTTGGGGAAGCGGATGCGGCCGGAGAGGTGATCGCCGGTGCGCAGGTTGAAGCGGCGGATCTGGCTGGGCGAGATGTAGGTGTCGTCCGGGCCGGCCAGATAGCTGGCCTCGGCCGCGCGCAGGAAGCCAAAGCCGTCGGGCAGGATCTCCAGCACGCCGTCGGCGGCGACGCCTTCGCCATGGCGGGTCAGCACCTTGAGCAGGGCGAAGATCACGTCCTGCTTGCGGGCCCGGGCCACGCCTTCCTGGATCTGCAGCTGGTCGGCGATGTCCAGCAGCTTGAAGGCCGGCATGCGCTTGAGGTCGCTCAGCGAATACTGCGGGAAGCCTTCGGGCACCTGCGGATGCGGGCGCGGGACGAAGTTCTCGTTGGCGCCGTCGGCCGGAAAGCCGTCGCCGTTGCCGCCAAATCGCTCGCCGCGGTTGCCGCCGCCACTACCGCCGCCGCCGCCACCACCGCGCTCACGGTCGCGGCGATTGCGGAAGCGCTCGCGGCGGTTGTTGTTCGGGTTCTGGCCCTGGCCCTGCGGCTGGCCGTTGTGCTGCTGCAGGCGCGGGTTGCTGCCTTCCTGGTTGCCGCCGCCAGGTTGCTGCGGCGGGTTGCCGTGGCCGGCCGGGCCGTTGTCGTTGCCGGCGTCATTGCGCGGCGCCTCCTGGCGCGGCGGCTGCGCTGCGGGCGGAGAGGGGGCCGGGGGCGGGGCTGCGGCCGGGGCAGGCGCAGGCGCTGCGGGCGCGAAGCTTTCCGCTGCCGGCTTGGGCGCACGCGGTGTGGCGGGAGTGGAGTCGAGGGCCAGGTTGGCCTGCGGCGCGCCGGCATCGCCCTTGGCGGTGGCGGTCTTGGCGACGCGCGGCTTGCGCACGCGCTTCTCGGCGATTGCGGCGCCGGTTTCGTTACTGTCGGACAAAGTGCGATTCCTCACTGAGAGGTTGCGAGCGGCCGGCGACTCAAAGGGGCGGGCGGCTGGAGTGACTGGGAAGTGGTACTGCAGAAGGGTGCGGCGCGAGATCCCCGCGCGCCGGATGGCACTGACACTATCACTGTGCCGGAGCGGCTTCAAGCGCGCTCCGGCCAGGGGTTGCAACGGATTCAGACACGCCGGCGCGCCGCGCCGGCCTGCCCGGGCGGCGCTTTCAGGCGGCCGCGGCGCCGATGGTCTTGTCGATCAGCTGGGTCAGCTGGCCCTTGCCGACGGCGCCGACCTGGGTCGCCTGGACCTGGCCATCCTTGAACAGCAGCAACAGCGGGATATTGCGCACGTGGTACTTGATGGCGGTGGCGCGGTTCTCGTCCACGTTGAGTTTCACGATCTTCAGGCGCCCGCTGTAGCTGTCGGCCAGCTCGTCCAGGACCGGGGCGATCATCTTGCACGGACCGCACCATTCGGCCCAGAAATCCACCAGGACGGGTTCATCGGACTGCAGGACGGCAGCGTCGAAATCGGCATCGCCGACGTGGGTCACCTTGTCGCTCATCAAAGGTCTCCGGGGGGTTTTTCGCGGTGCGGGGCCGAAGATGGCCGCCGGATGCGGTAAAATGGGGCCTTTCGCGGCCTGATCAAAGCCCTGCATGCAAGGGCGAGGCCACGCCACTCGGCATCGAGTCGCCAGTTTGCGACCGGGTTGCCGGCGATGCAAGCGGACCTCTCCGCCCCTGACCCAGCCAGCCGCCGCCCCATTGCGGTGGCGCAAAGAGAATTCATGAGCGACAAACCCCTCACCGACATCACCTTCGACACCTTCGACCTGCATCCGACGCTGCTGGCCGGCCTGCAAGCGGCAGGGTTCTCCCGCTGCACCCCGATCCAGGCGCTGACCCTGCCGGTGGCCCTGGCCGGGCGCGATGTCGCCGGCCAGGCCCAGACCGGCACCGGCAAGACCCTGGCGTTCCTGGTGGCGGTGATGAACCGCCTGCTGACCCGGCCGGCGCTGGCCGATCGCAAGCCGGAAGACCCGCGTGCGCTGATCATGGCCCCGACCCGCGAGCTGGCCATCCAGATCCACAAGGACGCGATGAAGTTCGGCGACGCCCTGGGGCTGCGCTTTGCGCTGATCTATGGCGGGGTGGACTACGACAGGCAGCGCGAGCTGCTGCAGCAGGGCGTGGATGTGATCATCGCCACCCCGGGCCGCCTGATCGACTACGTCAAGCAGCACAAGGTCGTGTCCCTGCACGCCTGCGAGATCTGCGTGATGGATGAAGCCGACCGCATGTTCGACCTGGGGTTCATCAAGGACATCCGCTTCCTGCTGCGGCGCATGCCCGAGCGCACCACCCGCCAGACCCTGCTGTTCAGCGCCACCTTGAGCCACCGGGTGCTGGAGCTGGCCTACGAGCACATGAACGAGCCGGAAAAGCTGGTCGTGGAAACCGAGACCATCACCGCCGCGCGCGTGCGCCAGCGCCTGTACCTGCCGGCCGACGAGGAGAAGATCCCGCTGCTGATCGGCCTGCTCTCGCGCAGCGAAGGCGCGCGCACGATGGTGTTCGTCAACACCAAGGCCTTCGTCGAGCGGGTGGCCCGGGCGCTGGAGAAGGCCGGCTACCGGGTCGGCGTGCTGTCCGGCGATGTCCCGCAGAAAAAGCGCGAGACCCTGCTCAAGCAGTTCCAGGCCGGCCGGCTCGAGCTGCTGGTGGCCACCGACGTGGCCGCGCGCGGCCTGCACATCGATGGCGTCAGCCACGTCTACAACTTCGACCTGCCGTTCGATGCCGAAGACTACGTGCACCGCATCGGCCGCACCGCGCGCCTGGGCGCCGAGGGCGACGCGATCAGCTTTGCCTGCGAGCGCTATGCGATGAGCCTGCCGGACATCGAGGCCTACATCGAGCAGAAGATCCCGGTCGAACCGGTCACCGCCGAGCTGCTGACCCCGCTGCCGCGTCCCGAACGCGCGCCGCTGGCGCCGGTCGAAGCGGGCGAGGAGACCGAGAGCGTCAGCGCGATCTTCCGCCAGGCGCGCGAGCAGAAGGCCGCCGACGAGGCGCGTCGCGGCGGCGGGCGTTCGTCCGCAGGCGCGGGCGGTGGCCGCAGTGGCCCGCGCGAAGGCAGCCGCAGCGCGGGGCATGCGGGCGAGGCGGCGGGCAGCCGGCCTGCGCGTGCGCCGCGCCGTCCGCGCACTGAACCGGTGGCTGCCTCGGACGCCCCGGCGCCGCCAGTGGCTGATCCGCCGGTCGTCGCCGGCAGCGAACCGATCGCCACACCAGCGCCTGCTGCGGGCGTGGTGGCCGATCCGCAGGCGCCGCAGGGTGACAAGCCGGCGCGCAAGCGTCGTCGTCGTCGCCATGGCCGCCCGCTCGAGGGCGAGGGTGCCACGCCCAAGGTCGCCAGCACCGGCAACGGCCAGGGCGATGCCACCGCGGCCGCGCATCCGCCGCGCGCCGGCGGGGCCGTGCCGCCGAAGGCGCGCCCGGACCAGGCCCCGGCCGCCCATCCCAACGACTCGTTCCTGACCCGCCTGGGCCGCAAGATCAAGTCGCTGGTCGGCGGCTGATCGACCGCCGCGATGGCCGCAGCGAGCCGGTCGCATCGGGCGGCCCGTTTTCGTTGCAGGCGGCGCGCGGTGGGTTGGCCGGGTGCCGGCTGGATGGCGTCGAGGGTGGCCATCGCCGCCCACCGCTCACGAGGCGATAGGCATAATCGCCGCCCATGACCGTCCTGCGCTTCGAAAACGTCAGCAAGCAGTATCCCGGCGGCCACCAGGCCCTGTCCGAGGTGAGCTTCGAGGTGGCCGAAGGCGAGATGCTGTTCGTCACCGGCCACTCCGGCGCCGGCAAGAGCACCCTGCTCAAGCTGGTCCACCTGAGCGAGCGGCCCAGCCGCGGCGCGGTGGTGTTCGGCGGCCGCAACCTGCTCAAGGTGCGCGGCGGCAGGATCGCGCTGCATCGCCGGCATGTCGGCGCGGTCTACCAGGACCACCGCCTGCTCACCGATCGCACCGTGGCCGAAAACGTGGCCCTGCCGCTGATCCTGCGCGGCGAGCGCCGCGGCGAGATCGGCAAGCGCGTGCGCGAGGTGCTGACCCGCCTGGGACTGGGCCATCGCGAGCGCGCGCTGCCCACCCAGCTCTCGGCCGGCGAGCAGCAGCGGGTGGGCATCGCCCGGGCGATCGTGTCCGAGCCGCAGCTGCTGGTGGCCGACGAGCCGACCGGCAACCTGGACCCGACCCTGGCCGCGGAAATCATGTCGCTGTTCGCCTCGATGCCCGAGCGCGGCACCTCGGTGCTGGTGGTCAGCCACGACCTGGCCCTGATCAAGCGCATGCGCAAGCGCGTGCTGATCCTGGACCACGGCCGGCTGATGGACGACATCAACCCCGACGATCTGGCCGAATGACCGTCATGACCTGCGCATCGACAGCGGCGTCCCACCCATGAGCGCGCCGGCCCCCGCTCCCAGGATCCAGACCAACCAGGCCGCGCCCGGCCCGCGCTCGGGCCTGGGGATCTGGCTGGACCAGCACCTCTACAGTTTCGTCTCCAGCCTGGGCCGCGCCTTGCGCCGGCCGTGGTCCACGGCGCTGACCATCGGGGTGATGGCGGTGGCCTTCGCCCTGCCGCTGGGACTGTGGCTGGCGCTGGTCAACGTGCAGCATTTGACCGGCACCGTGCAGGCCTCGCGCCAGATCGATGTGTTCCTGAAGACCGACACCTCGGCCGCGCGCGCCCAGGCGCTGGCCGCCCGGCTGCGCGGCCACGGCGACGTGGCCAGCGTCCAGTTGCGCACGCCGGAACAAGGCCTGGCCGAGTTCCGCAAGCTCAGCGGCCTGGAGGCGGCCATCGATGCGCTGGAGGACAACCCGTTGCCGGCGCGCCTGATCGTGATCCCCAGCGGTGACGACGCCGCGCTGGCCGCCGAGCTGCAGCAGCTGCCCGAGGTCGATCTGGTCCAGCACGATGCGCTCTGGCGCCAGCGCCTGGACAGCTGGCTGCGCTTCGGCACGCGCCTGGTGTGGGTGCTGGCGGCGCTGTTCGGTCTCGGGGCGCTGCTGGTGGTGGGCAACACCGTGCGCCTGGACATCCAGTCCCGGCGCGAGGAAATCGGCGTGCTGCAGTTGCTGGGCGCCACCGATGGCTTCATCCGCCGGCCCTTCATCTACCTGGGCGCCTGGTACGGACTGGGCGCCGGGGTGCTGGCTTTGGCCCTGGTGCTGGGTGCCGGATTTGCCCTGCGCGCGCCGCTGGATGCGCTGGCCCGCAGCTATGGCAGCCGCTTCGCGCTCGACGGGCTGGACCCGGTGCGCGCCGGGCTGGTATTGGTGGCGGCCTTGCTCATCGGCTGGCTCGGGGCCTGGTGGGTCACCGGGCACTTCCTGCGCCAGACCCGCCCTACCGACACCTGACCTGAGCTCGCCGCCCGCCATGCCTCCACACGACCTGCGCCACCTGATCAGTCAGACGCCCCGGGTCATGGTCGTGGACGGCTCAAGAATGGTGCGCAAGCTGATCGGCGATGTGCTCAGGCGCGAGCTGCCGCAGGTCCAGGTGGTCGGTTGTGCCACCCTGGCCGAAGCGCGCAAGGCGCTGGCCGAAGGGGCGGTCGACCTGGTCACCACGGCGCTGTCGCTCAAGGACGGCACCGGCCTGGAAGTGGCCCGCGCAGTGCGCGAGACCGCCGGCCAGGCCTACGTGCCGGTGATCGTGGTCTCCGGCGAGGCGCAGTCGCATCTTGAGCAACGCCGCTTCACCGAGTTCGTCACCGACTATTTCGACAAGGCGCTGGGCCACGAGGCCCTGGCCGCCTTCATCCAGGGCTACGTGCAGCCCGAGGCCATGCCCGGGGCGACCGTGCTGTACGTGGAGGACAGCCGCGTGGTTGCCGAGACCACCCGGCGCATGCTCGAGCGCCATGACCTGAAAGTGGTGCACGTGCTGCGCGCCGAGGACGCCTTCGCCCTGCTCACGGCCGAATCGCTGGGCATGTCCACCCACCGCTTCGATCTGGTCCTGACCGATGTGACCCTGAAGGGTGAGCTGAGCGGGGTGGACATCGTCCAGCGCGTGCGCATCGATTTCGGCTACGGCAAGCGCCGCCTGCCGATCCTGGTGATGACCGGCGACAGCAACCGCGACAACCAGGCCGAGCTGTTGCAAAGCGGCGCCAACGACCTGGTGCTCAAGCCGATCGAGGAGCGCCTGCTGGTGACCAAGGTGCTGTTCCAGCTGCGCCTGGCGCGCATGGCCGGCCCGCGTGTGGACGACTGAGGTGGCGGCCGTGGCGGATGTGGTGTTCATCGATGGACTGCGGGTGCAGGCGCTGATCGGCGTCTACCAGGCCGAACGTGGCGCGGCCCAGCCGCTGCTGTTCGACGTGGAGATGACCCTCGACACGCGCAGCGCCGGCGGCAGCGACGCACTGGCCGACACGGTGGATTACGCGGTGGTGGCGCAGGCGATCCAGGCGACCTGTGCGCAATCCGGATTCGCCCTGGTCGAGGCATTGGCCGAGACCGTGGCCGCGCAGCTGCTGCGCGATTTCCCGATCCAGGCGGTGCTGCTGCGGGTGACCAAACCGCAGGCGGTGCCGGCCGCGCGCGGGGTGGGCGTGCGGATCGTGCGCACCAGGGACGCGGCATGACGACCCGGCGCTACGTGCTGCTGCTGGGCAGCAGCCTGGAATCACCGCAGGTGCTGCGCCTGGCCGCCGAGCTGCTGTCGGCGCAGGGCCTGGTCGAAGCGACCTCGCGCTGCGTGCAAGGCCCCAGCGTCAGCGCCGGCGATGCGCGCCACTTCCACAACCAGGCGCTGGTGTTGGCCTGCGGGCTGAGCCCCGATGCGCTGGTGCCCTGGCTGAAGGCGACCGAAGCCGAACTGGGCCGCGTGCCCGGCCAGGCGCAGTGCGTGATCGACATCGACCTGGCCTGCGAATGCGACGCACACGGCATCGTGCTGTGGCGCGACGATGCCAAGCTCCGGCATCCGCTGTTCGTCAGCCTGATGCAGGAGGTACTGGACCAGCTGCGCGGGCAGCCTGGATCGTAGGGCGGGTCTTGACCCGCCATTGCCATGCCGGACGAACCGGTCATGGCGGGTCAAGCGATGCCGGACGGGCCGGTCATGGCGGGTCAAGACCCGCCCTACACGAACACCGAGCGGCCGCCGTCGATGGCGATGACCTGACCGTTGACATAGCCATTGCCATCCAGCAGCCAGCGCACGGCCGAGACGATGTCCGCCGGCGTGCCCTGGCGTTGCAGCGGCACCCGTTCGCGCAGCACCTGCCCGGTCTCGGCCTTGACCGGGTTTTCCGACCACAGGATGTTGCCCGGCGCGATCGCGTTGACCCGCACGTGCGGGCCCAGTTCGCGCGCCAGCGACTGGGTCATCATCACCAGCGCGGCCTTGGCCATGCAGTAGAGGGTGTGCTCGGGCAACGGCCGCTGCGCGAAGATGTCGGCGATGCTGACGATGGAGCCTGCGCTGTGCTTCAGATGCGGTGCGGCCGCCTGCGAGAGGAAGAACGGCGCGCGCGCATTGGAAGCGAACAGCGCGTCCCACTGCTGCGGGGTGGCCGTGCCCACCGGAGTGGCGTAGTAGGCCGAGGCGTTGTTGACCAGCGCATCGAGCCGGCCGAAGCGCTCGACAGTGCGCGCCACCAGCAGCGGCAGCCGCTCGACCTCGGCCAGCTCGGCCTGCAGCACCAGCGTGCTGCCGGGCCGTGCGGTTTCCAGTTCATCGGCCAGCGCCTGCATCTCCAGCGCCGAGTTGCGGTAGTGCAATGCCAGCGCGTAGCCATCGGCGTGCAGGGCGCGGGCGATGGCCGCGCCAATCCGCTTGGCGGCACCGGTGACCAGGGCAACACGGGCAAGATCGGACATGGCGGCGAGCTGATGGGGAAATGGAACCGCGATTGTGGCATTGCCGCGCTATGCCGCCCCGGACTGCCGACAGAGCTGATGTGGGACTTCGCCCGGCAAGTGCCTTGCCGGGAAAGCCCCATCGCCGCTGAAGCGGCTCCCACGCAAAGCATGTTGCTGCCCGGCCAACGATGCGTCATGGGGTTTTGGATCGCTTGCTTGACGCCCATCATGGTTTGCGGGCATGTTGCCTGACATCCCCTTTTGCACCGCTTTCCGCTGGCTGCAAGGGTCGACGGAACGGAGCGAATGGACTGGGAGAAGTACCGCAGTTCCACCTTTGATGAGCTGATCCAGGCAGACGGCCAGCCGCGCCCCGCCGCCCGTCGCCTGGTCGAATATCTCGGCGGCCTGTCCGGCCGCGAGATCGCAGAACGGCAGCTTGCCGCCGATGTCGTGGCCCGGGTCATGGGCATCACCTTCACCGTGTACTCGGACGGTCGCAACGTCGACCGCACGCTGCCGTTCGACCTGATCCCGCGGGTGATCCCGCGCAAGGAATGGGAAGTCACCGAGGCCGGTTTGAAGCAGCGCATGCGCGCGCTGAACCTGTTCATCGGCGACATCTACGGCAAGCAGCAGATCGTCAAGGACAAGGTGTTCCCGGCGATGCTGCTCAAGGATTCGGTCAATTTCCGCCCGCAGTGCGTGGGCATCACCCCGCCGCTGGGCGTGTGGGCGCACATCTGCGGCTCGGACCTGGTCCGCGACGGCGACGGCACCCTGTACGCGCTGGAGGACAACCTGCGCATTCCCTCCGGGGTGAGCTACATGCTGGAAAACCGCATGGTCGCCAAGCGCGTGTTCCCGGAACTGTTCGAGACCAGCTCGATCCTGCCGGTGGACGAATACCCCAGCCAGCTCTACGACACCCTGGCCGCGCTGTCGCCGCGTCCGGGCGATGCGCCGGTGATCGCCCTGCTGACCCCGGGGGTGTTCAACAGTGCGTACTTCGAACATGCCTACCTGGCCCAGGCGATGGGCATCGAGCTGGTCGAAGGCTCGGACCTGTTCGTGGCCGACGACGACTGCACCTACATGCGCACCGTGTACGGCCCGCAGCGGGTGGATGTGATCTATCGGCGCGTGGATGACCTGTTCATCGATCCGGAAGTGTTCCATCCCGATTCGCTGCTGGGCGCGCCCGGCCTGATCCGCAGCTGGCGCGCCGGCAAGGTGGCGCTGGCCAACGCGCCCGGTGCGGGCGTGGCCGATGACAAGGTGGTGTTCGCCTACGTGCCGCAGATGATCAGGTACTACCTGGGCGAAGAGGCGATCCTGCCCAACGTGCCCAGCTTCCTGTGCCACGACGAAAAGGACCTCAGGCATGTGCTGGCCAACCTGGACAAGCTGGTGGTCAAGCCGGCCAACGAGTCCGGCGGCTACGGCATGCTGATCGGCCCGCGCGCCAGCCAGGCCGAGCGCGAGAAGTTCCGCGCGCTGATCCAGGCCGATCCGCGCAACTACATGGCCCAGCCGACCCTGAACCTGTCGACCGCGCCGATCATCACCGAGCAGGGTCCCTCGCCGCGGCACCTGGACCTGCGCCCGTTCATCCTCTCGCGCGAGGACACCTACGTCACCACCGGCGGGCTGACCCGGGTGGCGATGACGCCCGGCTCGCTGGTGGTCAATTCCTCGCAGGGCGGCGGCGCCAAGGACACCTGGGTGGTGGATGCCGATGACCAGGGGACGCACTGATGCTCTCGCGGGTGGCAGACAATCTGTACTGGTTCAGCCGCTACATCCGCCGCGCGGAAAACACCGCGCGCCTGGTCGGGGTCGGCAGCATGCTGCAGCTGGACCTGCCGCGCTCGGTGCGTTTCAGCTGGCGGCCGATGATCGACACGGTCGGCTCGGGTGAGATATTCACCGCGCTGCATCCGGATGCCGGCACCGACGTGGCCGATGCCGAGGTGGTGCGCTTTTTGCTGCTGGACGAGCAAAACCCTTCCTCGCTGACGGTTTCCATCAGCGGTGCGCGCGAGATCCTGCGCAGCATCCGCGACACCCTGCCGCAGGAGGTGTGGGAAGCGGTCAACGATCTGCACCTGTACCTGGGTGGCAGCGGCGAGCGCGCCCTGCAGCGGCGCTACCGGCTGGAATTCATCACCCGGGTGGTCGATGGCTGCCTGAAGGTCTCCGGCCTGCTGTCGGCCAATGTGAGCCGCGACATCGGCTACCAGTTCCTGCGCCTGGGCACCGGCATCGAGCAGGCCGACATGACCACCCGCATCATCGATGCCGGCGCCTCGGGCCTGATCACCCCGCGCAGCGAGGAAGATCGCGAGGCCTTTCGCAACATGCAGTGGATGGCGGTGCTGCGCTCGCTGGCCGCCTATCAGATGTACCGGCGCCACATCCGCCAGCGCGTCAGCGGCGAGCATGCGCTGCGCTTTTTGCTGCAGAACACCGAGTTTCCGCGCAGTGTCCAGTTCTGCCTGGCCCGCATCCAGCACGTGCTGCCGACCATGCCGCCGCGGCCGGGCGTGGACCGTCATCTCAACCGTGTGGTCGGCATGCTTCGCAATGCCGATCCGGTGTGGCTGGCGGCGCACGACCCGGCCGCGTTCATGGACGAGATCCAGGTGCACCTGAGCAACCTGCACGGCGCGGTGGTCGAAGGGTATTTCTATAACTGAGCAGGAGTGAGCCAAGAGGAGCGGCGGGCAGTGGGCAAAGCGGCCGCCTTGCTCGCTGTTGCTCACTCCTCTCCACTCATTCCTTGCTTCACTGCTGGCCGGCCTCGTCGCCCGGGTCCTGGCGCGCGGCCATGCGCCGCGGTGGGGCGATCACCTGGGCCAGTGAGCGCTGGTCCTCCTCCTGGCCTTCGCGCGCCGGCTCCCACGGGAAGCGGGGCAGAGTGCGCACGGCGTTTTCCAGCTTGCGCGACCAGGTGTCGTGAATCTCCGCGTAGAGCGGGGTGTCCGCTTCCAGGCGCATCTGCTGGGTGATCCTCAGGTCGCCGGCGCGGATCAGGGCCAGATCCAGTGGCAGGCCCACCGACAGGTTGGAGCGGATGGTCGAATCCAGCGACACCAGCGCGCAGCGCGCGGCGTCTTCCAGGCTGGTGTCCGGCCGCAGGATGCGGTCCAGGATCGGCTTGCCGTACTTGGATTCGCCGATCTGCAGGTACGGGGTTTCCGGCGAGGTGGCAATGCAGTTGCCCAGCGGGTAGACCATGTACAGCCCGTGGCGCTCGCCGGCGATCTGGCCACCCAGCACCAGCGTGGACTGCACGCTGACCCCGCTGTGCTGGGCTTGGTCGTTGACCGCCGACTGGCTGGCCACCAGCACCTCGCCGACGTATTCGGCCACCTCGAACAGGTGCTTGAAGGTGCGCAGGCTGCGCGTGCAGGACGGGTCGTCCGCGTCGCGATTGAGCCGCGACATGGTCAGTTGGGTGGTGGCCAGGTTGCCTGCGGACAGGATCACGAACACCCGCTCGCCCGGGTACTCGAAGATGTGCATCTTGCGATAGACGCGCACGTCGTCGAACGAGGCGCTGGTCCGGGTATCCGCGGCGAAGACCAGGCCTTCGTCCACTTCGATGCCGACGCAGTAAGTCATGTCACAACCGGGGAAGAGTGCCCCGCGATCATAGGGGCGCCCTCCGGCGCTGGCTAGGGCCGGGCGGCGGTCGATACAGGATATTCCGGCCGCACCGCCATTGCAGGCAGCGCGTGGAACCGGGTCGGCGGCATGAAACCCCCTCCCCGCGGCGTTTGCCCTGGCACCGGCACGGCGCCCCGGCCGGTTGCGCGATGGCGCCCTTGCGAGCTGCATTCAGGCGCCGCCCGGCCGGCTTGAATGGTCGCCTCGCACCGGCCTGCGCTGGATCCAGGCGCCTTTGCGCCTACGGTCGCAAACAGGCGCCCAGGTACCATGGCCACCCCTGCCGCCCTGCCCTGTTACAGATGACCGACCTGCCCCTTCCCGATGCCGACGCCCTGGCCCACAGCGACCAGCTCGGCGCCATGATCCGCGGCGAAATCGTCGCCTCCGGTGGAGCGGTGCCGTTCTCGCGCTTCATGGAGCGCTGCCTGTACACCCCGGGCCTGGGGTATTACAGCGCCGGGGCGACCAAGTTCGGTGGCGCCGGCGACTTTGTGACCGCCCCGGAGCTGGGGCCGCTGTTTGCCGGTACGGTGGCGCAGGCACTGGCGCCGGTGCTGCAGGAGCTGGGTCCGCAGGCCTGTTTCCTGGAGATCGGCGGCGGCAGCGGCGCATTGGCCGAAGTCATGCTCAAGCGCCTGCTGGCGCTGGATGCGATGCCGGCCAGGTACTGGATCCTGGAACCCAGCGCCGACCTGCGCCAGCGCCAGCGCCAGCGCCTGGGCCAGCACCTGCCCGGGCCGGTCCTGGACCGCGTGGAATGGCTGGATACCCCGCCGACCGGCGAATGGAACGGCGTGGTCTTCGCCAACGAGGTGATCGATGCATTGCCCACCCCGCGCTTCACCCTGCGCGGGGGGCAGGTGTTCGAGGAGCACGTGGCGCTGGATGGCCAAGGCCGCTTCGTGGCCACCGATCGCCCGGCCGACCCGCTGCTGACCGCCGCCGTGCGCCATGTCGAGGGCGCGCGCGAGGCGCCTTTCCAGGACGGTTACCGCTCCGAGCTGCTGGCGCAGCTGCCCTACTGGGTGCAGGCGGTGATCGGCAGGCTGCAGGCCGGGGCGCTGCTGTTTTGCGACTACGGCTATCCGCGCAGGGAGTACTACCTGGACCAGCGTGACGGCGGCACCACCCGCGCCTTCTACCGGCACCGCATGCACCACGATGTGTATCGCTGGCCGGGGTTGCAGGACATCACCGCCTCGGTGGATTTCACCGCCCTGGCCGAAGCCGGCACCGGCGCGGGCTTCGACCTGGCCGGTTATGCGAGCCAGGCCGGCTTCCTGCTCGGCAACGGCCTGGCCGACCGGCTGGCCGAGGCCGAAACCGGTGCCGACGCCGCGGGTGTGCTGCGCCTGCGCAACGCGTTCAAGCAGCTCACCCTGCCCAGCCAGATGGGCGAGCGGTTCCAGTTCATGGGCTTTGCGCGCCAATGCAATTTCGAGGCGGCGTTCCTGTCCGGCGACCTGACATGGCGACTGTGAGCATCGGTGCGATCAAGCCGGTCCGCTGGCCGGCACTGTGGTTCGGTGGCTGGGTGCTGGCGATGGTGCTGGTGGTGACCACCTGCCTGCTGCCCGGCGAGGATCTGCCCAAGGTCGCCGAAGGCATGGACAAGCTCGAACACGCCGGTGCGTTCGCGGTGCTGGCGGCGTGGGCGGTGCAGTTGTTCGCCACCCGGCGTGCGCTGCTGCGGGCGGCGGCCTGGCTGGTGATCCTGGGCGTGCTGATCGAGTTGCTGCAGGGCTGGTTCACCGCCGATCGCACGCCCGATGCCATCGATGCGCTGGCCGATGCCAGCGGCGTGCTGCTGGGTTTGCTGGTGGCCCTGACACCCGCGCGCGACCTGCTGCTGCGCTGGTTTCCGCGCCGGAGCCACTGACCATCGCCCGGCAGGCCGCCGAGGACATCGCCAGGCACGCCGCGCACCCAGCCCGAAGGCACCGAGGCCGGCATGCCGGCGCTGGTCCAGGCGCTGCGCGGCGGTGGCGCCAGGCCGTCAGTGCGCTGGCCCTGGCGCGCGGGCACAATCCGGACATGCCGCCGCACCTGCACAAGGTCACCGGGACCCCATGAGCCGCTTTGCCCTGGTCAACGCGCGGGTGCTGGCCGAGGCGGGCATCGTCGATGGCGGCGCGCTGGTGATCGAGGACGGCCGCATCATTGCCCTGACCGATGCCGCTGGCGCGCGCGCCCGGACCGACGACCTGCGCGACCTGGGCGGGGCGTGGCTGGCGCCGGGTTTCATCGACCTGCAGGTCAACGGCGGCGGCGGGGTGCTGTTCAACAACACGCCCACCGCCGCGGGCATCGCCGCCATCGGGCGCGCGCATCGCAGGTTCGGCACCACCGCCTTCCTGCCCACGCTGATCAGCGATGGCGCCGACACCATGCGCCGGGCCATCGCCGCCACCGGCCAGGCCATCGCCAATGGCGTGGACGGGGTGCTGGGCATCCACCTGGAAGGCCCGTACCTGGCGCCGGCGCGCAAGGGCACCCACGACGCGCGGCAGTTCCGCGTGCCGGACGAGGATGAAATGGCCATGGCCACCGCGCTGGACAACGGCATCACCTTGATGACCGTCGCACCGGAACGGCTGGGGCCCGAACGCATCGCCGCGCTGGTCGCGCGCGGGGCGCTGGTGTTCGCCGGCCACACCGCCGGCAGCTACGAGCAGATCCGCGCCGGACTGGACGCGGGCCTGCGCGGGTTCACCCATCTGTTCAACGCCATGTCGCCGCTGCAAGGGCGCAGCCCCGGCGCGGTCGGCGCGGCGCTGGAAGATGAAGCAAGCTGGTGCGGGGTGATCGTCGATGGCGTGCACGTGCATCCGGGCGCGCTGCGCGTGGCGCTGGCCGCCAAGCGGCCGGGCAAGCTGCTGCTGGTGACCGATGCGATGCCGATGGTCGGTGCCGAAAGCCCCAGTTTCGAGCTGTACGGCGAAACCATCACCGCGGTCGACGGGGTGGTGCGCAACGCTGCCGGTGCGCTGGCCGGCTCGGCGCTGGACATGGCCAGCGCGGTGCGCAACAGCGTGCGGCTGCTCGGCCTGCCGCTGCAAGAAGCCGTGCGCATGGCCGCGCTGTATCCGGCCCAGTGCCTGGGCCTGGACCACGAGCGCGGCCGCATCGCCCCCGGCCTGCGTGCGGACCTGGTGGCACTGGACGATCGTCTGCAGGTCGTCGAAACCTGGATCGGCGGAAGCAGCGCGACCGGCTAGCCGGCCGTGGCAACGCCGCAACCGGCCCGTTTCGCTCCCCGTCGATGTCTTGCCGGGCTCGGGACGTCGGCGCGGCGGGCGCATTTTTCAGGCCAGCAGGGCCAGCGCGGCGCGGTTGAGCAGATAGCCGCCCCCCAGCAACAGCACCCACAGGATCCAGGCCAGCAGCAGCGGCTTGGCGCCGGCCTGCTTGATCGAGCCCCAGTGGGTGCGCAGGCCCAGTGCGGCCATTGCCATCGCCAGCAGCAGCGTGTCCAGCATCAGGGTCGCATCGACCACGGGCTTGGGCAGCAGGTGCAGTGAGTTGAAGCCGGCCACCACCACGAACAGGATGGCAAACCACGGGATCGTCAGCGGCGCCGCTTCGCTCTGGGCGCCGTTGCTGCCGCGGCGCAGCCACGCGCCCAGCACCAGCAGCAACGGCGCCAGCAGCATCACCCGCAGCATCTTCTCGATCACCGCCGCCGCGCCGGCTTGCTCGCTGACCGCGCGCCCGGCCACCACCACCTGTGCGACCTCATGGATGGTCGACCCGGCGTAGACGCCGTAGGCGTGCGCGTCCAGGCCCAGGGACGGATACATCCACGGGTACAGGAACATGCCCAGCGTGCCGAACACCACCACCGTGGCGATGGCGACCGACACCTTGTGGGCGGGTGCGCGAATCACCGGTTCGGCTGCCAGGACCGCCGCGGCGCCGCAGATCGCGCTGCCTGCGCCAATCAGCATCGAGGTGTCGCGATCCAGCTTCAGCACGCGCGTGCCGATCCAGGTGGCCGCGCAGAACACGCCGGCCACCACGATCACGTCGATCACCAGGCCAGCCAGGCCGACCCCCTTCACATCCTGGAAAGTCACCCGCAAGCCGTACAGCACGATGCCGGCACGCAGCAGCATGCCCTTGGCGTAGTCCACGCCGGCGCCGGTGCGTGGGGCGATGGCGGGAAAGGCGGTGTTGCCCAGCGCGATGCCGAGCATGATGGCCAGGGTCAGCGCGCTGAGTCCGGTCGTTTTGGCCCAAGGCAGGTTGGACAGGCCAATGCCGGCCAGGGCGATGGCCAGCACCAGGATCAACCCCGGCCAGATGCCTGGCCTGCGGATCATGGCGGGTCGTGAATGGGTGGCAATGCCGGCCATGACGGCGCCCGGACGGTCAGGAAGATGCCGCCATGCTCCGCCGGTGGCTAGAATGCGTCCAATACATCATTCTCAACAAAGCATGACTTCAGCTCATGGCTTGAACCTGCACCTGCTGCGCGTGTTTGCCGCAGTGGTCGAGCACGAGGGCTTCTCGCGCGCGGCCCAGGCGCTGTTCGTCAGCCAGTCGGCAGTGTCCAAGGCAGTGCGTGAGCTGGAGTCGCAATTGGACCTGCCACTGATCGACCGTTCCGCAGGGCGCGGCGTGCATCTGACCGGCGCCGGCCAGGCGCTGTACCAGCACGCACGCGGCATCTTCGCGCTGGAACGGGCGGCACTGGAAGACGTGCGCGAACGGGTCGGCCTGCGCCGTGGCGGCCTGCGCATCGGCGCCAGCACCACGGTGGCGGCGTACTGGCTCGCCGAGGTCTTCGCCCGCCACGCGGCGCGCTACCCGCAACTGGACAGCGCGCTGGTGGTCGGCAACACCGGCGAGATCGCCGATGCGCTGGTGGACTGCCGCATCGATGCCGGCTTCGTCGAAGGCCCGGCGCATGACGAGCGCATCGTCGCCACGCGCTGGCGCGAAGAGCCGCTGCAGGCGGTGGTCTCGGCATCATCGCCGTTGGGCGCGCAGCGACGGGCCAGCGCAAGACAGCTTGCCGCGCAGCGCTGGCTGGTGCGCGAGCCCGGCTCGGGCACGCGCGAGGTCGCCCGGGACCTGCTCCAGGCCCGCAGCATCGAGCCTGCGCAGACGCTGGAAATCGGCAGCAACGAGGCCATCGCCCGCGCGGTGGCTGCCGGGGTCGGGGTGGCGATCCTGCCGGCCGCGGTGGTGGCCGATCTGATTGCGGTCGGCAAGCTGCGCACCCTGCGCCTGCCCGATGGCCCGCCGCTGCAGCGCCCGCTCTATCGGCTGGAGTTGGCCAACCGGCCGCGTTCACCGGCGCTGGACGCGTTCCTGGCCCAGCTTGCAGGCAGTGGCTGACTTGTCGGCACCAGTCAGCTCTGCTCTGTCTGTCCGTTTACGGGCATGACGCGGGCTTTTTGCTAGAAGCCCAACCGCAGCTGGCTCCGGAGCGGGCATGTGTCATCGCGTCGGCAGGGCCGGCACCCTCGACCCCCTCACCCCGACCCTCTGCTTCGCACCCCGGCCCGAGCCAGCGGCGCGCGGGGGAGCGGGGGCGAACACGCAGCAGCGCGGGTGCTCCAAGGTATGCATGCCGTGCCGTGTCCCTCCCGCACGGGTGCGAAGGATCAAGCGCGGTGGTTTGCCGCCCGCGCCTGCGCGATCGCCGCGATGCGCGCGCGGCGCAGGGCCTGGCCGATCTGCGGGCCGCTCAGGCCCTGTTGGGCGAGGTCGCGTGCGCTGACCGCACAGGCGGCGGCGTGCAGGCGGACCAGTTCGCGCCCCTGTGGGTAATCGTCCTCGGCGCTGCCGGCACGGCCGCGCATGTCGCATTCGCAGACCAGCGCCAGCTGGGCGATGCGCGCCGGTTTGCGAAAGCCATCGCAGCGCGCCAGCAGGTCGTGCACGGTGGCATCGCGCAGTTCGGCCAGGCGATGCACGTTGAGGTGCTCGCGGCAGGCCATCATCGCCAGCTCGCGGTGTTCGGCCGGCACTTTCAGGCGCTGGCACAGCGCCTGCAGCGGCCCGAGGCCGGCCTGCTCGTGGCCGATGTGGCGCGGCAACAGCTCGGCCGGCGTCAGTGCCTTGCCCAGGTCATGGGTCAGTGCGGCAAAACCGATCAGATCATCGCCCGGCGCCAGCCGTGCGGCCATGTCGCACACCAGTTCCTGGTGCACGCCGGTGTCGATCTCGGGGTGGAACTGTGCGCGTTGCGGCACGCCGTACAGCGCATCCACTTCCGGCAGTACCTGGGCCAGGGCGCCGGTGTCATGCAGGGTGCGCAGGAAGGCGCTGGGCTGCGCGGCGGCCAGGGCACGGCGCAGTTCCTGCCAGACGCGCTCGGGCACCAGGGCCGACAGCTCGCCGCTGGCCGCCATCTGCCGCATCAGCGCCAGCGTCTGCGGCGCCACGGTGAAGCCCAGGGGCGCCAGGCGCGCCATGAAGCGCGCCGCGCGCAGCACGCGCAGCGGATCCTCGCAGAAGGCCGGCCCGACATGGCGCAGTACGCGCGCCTGGATATCGCGCGCACCGCCGTAGGGATCGACCAGCATGCCGTCCTCGGTCTGGGCGATGGCGTTGATGGTGAAATCGCGGCGCTGCAGGTCCTGTTCCAGGGTCACGGAACGGTCGGCGTCTACCACGAAGCCACGATAGCCGCGCCCGGACTTGCGCTCGGTGCGCGCCAGGGCGTATTCCTCCTGCGTGTGCGGATGCAGGAACACCGGGAAATCACGGCCCACCGCGCGAAAGCCGCGCGCTTCCATGTCCGCCTGGGTGGCGCCGACCACGACCCAGTCGCGATCGCCGGGCGGCAGGCCGAGCAGGGCATCGCGGACCGCGCCGCCGACCAGATAGGTCTTCATGGGGCAGGGGTGAGTGTTGAGAAGTGAGAAACGAGGGGCAGCATGATTGCTCCAGACACCGACGCCAGGATCATGCGCTGCTCCTCCCTCGTTTCTCACTCCTCATTTCTCGTTCCTGGCTGTTCCGCGCAGGCCAGACGCTTGCGCTGGCCGTCCAGGCGGCCGTGGATGCGGTCGGTCAGCGACAGCGCGTCATCATTCAGGCGCCAGTCGTAGATCACGCTGAAGGCCAGCACCCGGGCCACGTAGTCGCGCGTTTCCTTGTAGCTGATCGTCTCGATCCACACGTCCGGCTCCAGGCCCGGGCGCTGTGACTGCCAGCGCGCGGTCGGGACCGGGCCGGCGTTGTAGGCGGCGATGGTCACATACGGCGTGCCGTAGGTATCGAGCAGCTCGCGCAGGTAGGCGCTGCCGATGGCGATGTTGGTCTGCGGGTCATACAGGCTCTGCGCACCGCCATAGGCGATGCCGTTGCGCCGGGCCACCTCGGCGCCGGTGCCGGGCAGCACCTGCATCAGGCCCATTGCGTTGGCCGGCGAGCGCGCATTGGGGTTGAACACGCTTTCGGCGCGGATCTGGGCGGCCAGCCAGGCCGGGTCGATGGCGTTGTTCGATGCCTGGCGGCGGATGGCGCCCTGGTGCTGCAGCGGAAACCGCAGGCGGTACAGCTGCAGCTCCTCGGGCGTCCTGCCCAGGGCGAACACCGCGCGGTCGAACCAGCCGTTGTCGTGCGCCACCTCCACCGCGATCCGGCGCTGGTCGTCGTTGAAGCGGGTCAGCGCGTCGTTCCACTCGGCCGTGGCCCAGGCGGCGCGATCGAGTTTCCACAGCTCCATCGCCCGGATCAGGGCCGGATCGCGCGCCACGGCCGCCCTGGCCTGCGCACTGTCCTGCGGTTCGCGCGGGCACAGCGCGTAGGGCTGGCCGAGCCTGTCGGCGGCCAGGAAACCGTGGAAGGTCGCGGTCCGGGCCGCCTCGGTATACAGGCGCCTGGCCTGATCGGGCTGGCCGGCCTTGTCCAGCATGCGCGCCTGGAACCACTTCCAGCGCACCTCGCTGCGCTGGGCCGGGTCCATCGCCTGGATCGCCTTCAGCGCCGCCGGCCAGTCGCCGCGCGCCAGTGCCTCGCGGACCTGCCATTCGTGCAGGCGCGGGTCATAGGCACTGGCGGGGACCGCGGCCAGGCGCCGGGCCGAATCGGGCAGGTAGGACGCCACCGTCCACAGCGCGATCTGGTAGCGCACCTGGGCCTGCTGTTCGGCGCTCAGGCCCAGGGTCTGGGCGTACTGCGGCAGCAGCCGCTCGGCCGCGTCGGGATCCTTGCGCGCCAGCAGCGCCAGGCCGTTGCTGGCGATGCGCCGGCTGCGATCGGATTTCTCCCAGCCAAGCCCCTGCGCGGCCGGGGCATCGAGGAAGCCGGCATAGGCCACCGCCTGGGCGCGTTCGCCGCTGGACAGGCCATTGGCCGCCGCGCGCATCACCGCGCTCTGGCCGGCCGCGGCGGCCGCGTCGATGCGTTCCCAGCGCAGCGCATCGTCCAGCTGGCCCTGCGCGGTGAGCGCGGCGAACAACGGATCGCAGCCATCGGGCAACGGCCTGGCCGCGGCGCGCCACAGCTCCTGTGCCTGGCGGGTCCAGGTCGCATCGGCCTTGCCCAGCACCCATTGCGCCTGCAGGCGTGCGCAGCGCAGGCCGATGTCGTCGGTAGGCTGCCAGTTGGCCAGCAGCGCGTCCCAGTCCTTGCGCCGTGCCAGCGCCGGCAACCAGGCGCTGCGGAACGCGGCAGCCACCGCCTGGCCGGCGTTGCGCTGCAGGAACTCCTGCGCCTGTGCGTTGCCGACACGGTCGATGTCGCGCTTGAGCTGGGCGAACTCGATCCAGCCACGCAGCGGATGATGGGCCAGCGCGGGATCCTGCGATGGCGGGGCCTGGCCACGTTCGGCCGCCTCCAGTGCGCTGCGCACCAGCGGACGCTGGGCGTCCAGGTCCTGTGCGCCGGCCAACGCAGCCGCGGCGCACAGGGCGATCAAAACAGAGAGCAGGGCGGGGCGGATCATGCCACCGATGATAGGCAGGCCCGGATGAATCGGATTTTGCATGGCCCGGCGCCGCATCGCGGGGGCTTTTTGCCCCCTCTCCCCCGCAAGCGGAGGAGAGGGGGCCGAACGCGTCGAGCAGACAGTTGCTCCTACGAAAAGCGGAATTTCACCAGAGATCAGGGTGTTTGTAGGAGCAACTGTCTTCTCAGGCGCCTGTCATTCTCCATTCAGTTTGGTCTCTGGCCATGGCGTTGAGGCGGGTGAGCAGTACCCGCATGCAGGCGGTGATGGCGACCTTGGCGCACTTGCCCCGTTGGCGCAGGGCTTCGTATCGCGTCT
>NZ_RDQN01000014.1 GCF_003703395.1 Pseudoxanthomonas spadix | reverse complement strand
ACTGATCGCCGCCATTGACGAGTACCTCGCGCATCACAACACCAAACCCAAGCCGTTCATCTGGACCAGAAGCGCCCGCGACATCCTGCAGAAGGTGATCCGCGCCAATCAGCGCTTAAGTTCCAAAAAGAATGGAACACTACACTAGGGTCTGGCCTCGGCAGGCGCCGGCGCGGTGCCGGTGGGTGCGTCGGTGCGCGCAGCTGCCGGTGACCCCTGCGCCTGCAGCACCACCGCCCGGACCAGCGCCTCTGTCGCCCGCGCGGCGGCCAGGTTCACCGGCGGCCTGACAGCGCTGGGCGCGCGCGCCGGGCCCGAGGACATCGGCGCCTGCGGCACGACCGGTGTGGCCCGCGCATCGATGGCCTGCGCCGCGGCCTCCCTGGCAGGCGCGTTCGTGACGGGCGGTGGCTTGGGTGCCTGCGGCTTCGGTGCCTGCGACAGGTCCTGTCTGACCAGGGCATCGGGCGCCCGTGCCGCGGCGCCTCTGGCAGGTGCGCCGGCAGCGGCGGGCGGTCGCATCGGTGCAGGCGGCCTTGGTGCCGGCGAGAGGGTTTGCCGGACCAGCGCATCGGTGGCCTGCGCCGCGGCGTCCCTGGCGGGCGCGCCCGGGGCGACCGGCGAGCGCACCGCTGCACGCGCCGCTGGCGCTGGCGAGGCGAGCGGCCCGGTGGGCGCATCGGTCACGGGTGCGGAGGCGGTCACCGGCGCTTGGACAGAGGCGGGCCAGGGTGCAGACGTCGGCGCCGTCGGCGCGCCCTGCCTGACCGGCGCCTGCACCACCGGCGCGGCGGTCGCGACTTCTGCCGCGTTGGCAGAGCCTGACGATGGCGGAGCGTTCGGGACCGGTGATGCCGACGTGGATGCCGACGTGGTCCGGCTCACCTGTTCGACCAGCGCATCGGCGGCCTGCGCGGCGACCCTCGTTGGCGCTTCTTCCGCGGGGCGCCAGGTCGGCGACCTGCAGGCCAGCGCGCGGCCGTAGAAGTCGGCCGTCACCTGTCCCTTGCGCACGAAGAAATCCACGCCGGTGCGGCCGTATTTGAGTCCGGAATGGGTGGGCTCGGCGAACACGATGGCCTGCTGGTCGCCGAAGCCGAGCACCGCGAAGGCCGGCTTCAGCTGGCTGTAGAAGGCCGCGGTGAGCGGGGTGGCCGTGCCCTTGCAGGCGAAATCCAGCCGGGTGCGCGCCACCGTCGCCGGATCCTGCAGGGCCAGCTCGACCAGGCGCGTGCGGCTGGTCTCGGCCGCGCAGGCGCGCGGGTCGGGCGCCTTCAGGCAAACCTTGCGATTGTCCTGCCACTGCCGTTCGGCCCTGGACAGGCCCGCGCGGTCCACGCCACGGCGCAGGCGCGCGGCCAGGTAGGCTTGGTGCGCCTGGCGGTCGAGCAGCGCCAGTTCAGGCTCGTCGCAGATCAGCTTCTGCAGGTCGGTCAGGGGCGCGTCCAGCGGCAGCTGGGGCTCGCCTTCGACCACCGGCCTGGGGCATTGGAACGAGGGCTTGATCGTGATCGGCGGGGCCGGCCCGTCCGGGGTGGTGTCCAGGGCCGAGCGCACGGCCGCCGGGGCACGCGGTGGTGGCGGGCGATCGCAGCCGGCCACCGCGGCCAGCAGCAACAGCGTGGCGGGCAAGGTCATCCGCATGGGTGGGGATCCGCGTCGGCGCCTGCAGGCTTCATCAGCGTTTACGCCGAAGGCACCGGGCTCAGGACAGCTGCGGGGCCGCCGGCGGCGCGGCACCGCCATCTTCCAGGCGCGACAGGCGGGCTTCCAGTTCGGCCACGCGCGCTTCCAGATCGGCCAGGCGGTGGTCCAGTTCGCTGCTGCCGCTCGTGGCGGGGGATGAAGAAGCGCCGGTGCGTGCGCTGATCGCTGCCACATCCACCGGGCCACACAGCAGGTGCATCCAGCGGTCCTCGCGCTGGCCGGGGCCGCGCGGGATCTGGACCACCAGCGCCGGGTTGCGCTGGGCCAGGCGTTCCAGGTGATGGCGGGCATCATCGGCATCGCTGAACCTGGCCAGCCGTTCGGCCCGGCTGAGCAGTTCGTTGACCGTCTGTGCGCCGCGCAGCAGCAGCAGGCCCAGCAGCGCGACCTGCTGGTCGGGCAGGCTGAAGGCCTTGCCCGCCAGGTGCTCGTAGCGATCGGCGCGCGAGGAGAACTGCTGGCGCGCCAGGCCCAGCTGTTCCAGCGCGCGCAGGCCGTGCTGCACGGCGCCGGCCTGCAGGTTCATGAGCGGGTCGCGCGCGGTCTTCTGGTTGGCGGCGGTGACCGCGGCATTGACCGTCAGCGGATAGACATCCGGCGTGGTGGCCTGCTTTTCGATCAGGCAGCCCAGCAGGCGCGCCTGGGTGGCGTCGAGCACGGGCAGGGCGGGGGCGTCGCTCATGAAGTCGATCCGGTACGGCGGGTGGACAGGATAGCCGCGGCTCGCCGCTGGTGCGGCATGGCCAGGAGCGGTCGCGTCATCGGCGGCATCGTCGATGCCGCACCCATGGTCGATTGAAGTCCGCCAATGACGCCCAGCCGCTAAACTGCCGCTTCCCTTCGCGTCGATTGCCTGCTTCCGTGACCCCACTTCGTGCGTTGCTCCTGAGCGTGTGCACCTTGCTGGCCCTGTCTGCCTGCAAGAGCATTGAACCGGCCACGACCGCCGGAATGCCGGCCACTTCCACCCCGGCGGCCACGCCCGCCGTCGGCGTGGTCGCCGACGACAACCTCAACGCAGTGCTGTGGGTGCAGCGCGCGGCCGAGTACAAGGCGCTGTCCGAGCAGACCTATCGCGCCGCGGCCGGCCGGCTGGATGCCGCGCTCAAGGCCAGCAGCTGGGATGCGCTGGTACCCGAGGAGCGCGGCAACGCCGCCACCGGGCTCAAGCCGGCCGTGATCCTGGACGTGGACGAAACGGTGCTGGACAACTCCCCCTACCAGGCGCGCCTGATCGCCGACCACGCCCAGTACGACCAAGTCAGCTGGGATCAGTGGGTCGCCGAGAAGAAGGCCAGGGCCGTGCCCGGCGTGGTCGCTTTTGCCAGGGCCGCCGACGCCAGGGGGGTGACCCTGCTGTACATCTCCAACCGCGCCGTGCACCTCAAGGACGCCACCATCGCCAACCTCAGGGCCGTCGGCCTGCCGGTGGCCGATGACAGCGTGTTCCTGGGCCTGGGCACCCAGGTGCCGGGCTGCGAGCAGAACGGTACCGAGAAGAACTGCCGCCGCAAGCTGGCCGGCCAGCAGTACCGCGTGCTGATGCAGTTCGGCGACCAGCTCGGCGACTTCGTCCAGGTCACCGCCAACACGCAAGCCGGCCGCCAGCAGCTGCTCGACCAGCACCACCACTGGTTCGGCGAGCGCTGGTGGATGCTGGCCGGCCCGACCTACGGCTCGTGGGAGCCGGCACTGTTCAACAACGACTGGGCGCAACCGGTCCAGGCCCGTCGCGCGGCCAAGCAGGCCGCGCTGGACCTGGCCCGATGAGCCCACGCGGGCCGCTGCGGCTGGGCGCGCACGAGCGCCTGATCGTGGCCCTGGACGAACCCACCGCCGCGCAGGCGCTGGCCTGGGTGGAGCGGCTGGGCGATGCGGTGTCCTTCTACAAGATCGGCATGGAGCTGCTGGCCTCGGGCGATTACTTCACCGTGCTCGACGCGCTGGCCCGGCGCGACAAGAAGGTCTTCGTCGACCTGAAATTCTTCGATATCCCGGCCACCGTGGCCGGGGTGATCGCCGGGCTCTCGCGCTGGCCGGTGACTTTTGCCACCCTCCACGGCTGGCACGGCCCGATGATGGAAGCGGCCGCCCATGCCCGCAGCGGCCAGCTGCGCCTGCTGGCGGTGACGGTGCTGACCTCGATGGACCGCGGCGACCTGCAGGCCCTGGGCATCGACGCCGATCCGCGCCAGGTGGTGGTCCAGCGCGCGCTGGCCGCCCAGGCCGCCGGAATCGACGGGGTGATCTGCTCGGGCCAGGAAGCCGCGCCGGTGCGCGCGGCGACCGGCGCGGGTTTCGAGATCGTCTGCCCGGGCATCCGCCCGGCCGGCAGCGCGGTCGGCGACCAGAAGCGGGTGATGGGGGTGGCCGAGGCCTTTGCCGCTGGCGCCGATGCCATCGTGGTCGGCCGGCCGATCCGCCAGGCGCCCGATCCGCGTGCGGCGGCCGAGGCCATGCAGGCGGAAATCGCAAGTCTTTTGAAATAACACAACGCCTCGTATCGCACACCAACGTATCGCCTCGTTTCCGTTCAGGCACCAGGCGGTGCGGGTCCGGCTTCGATCGGCCTGTTCCACCACCGCTGTCCTGCAGGCCGGTCGTCGCCGGGCCGGTTTTGTTGCCGAGCCCGGCCGGCTGCGGCCAAGATGGCGCCTCACAGGGGGACCCATGCATCTGGCCCAGCGCATCACCGCCGCCGTTTTCGCCTGCGCCCTGGTGGCGCTGGTCGCCTGTCATCCAGGCCAGGCCCCGCAGGTGGCCGCCACGCCCGATGGCCCGGCCGCCACCGTGCGCCAGCTGGCGCAACTGCTCCGGCACAACGACCTGTCCGGCTTCGCCCGCGCGGCGGTGCCGGCGCAGGACTACCGGACCTTTTCCGATGCCTGGCAGCAGGACCTGAGCCGCTGGCCGCTGAGCGAACTGCCGCTGCCGGACAAGCTGGTGCCGATGCTGGCGGCGCTGTCGGCCAACGATGCCGAACGCCAGCTCGGCCAGGACTACGACCGCCACCTGGCCGGACAGAGCGCCGACCTTCGCAATGCGGCGCAGACCCTGGGCCTGTTCGTCGGCCAGTACGTGCGCAACCAGGGCGACTTCAATCCCCGCCAGCGCGCCCATCTGGCCCAGGTCGTGCCGGTGCTGGCCACCTGGGCGCAGAGCGCCCCGCTGGCCGATGCGGCCCGCGCCCACACCGCCCTGCGCACGCTGGTGGCCGCCGCCCGCGCCACCCGGATCGACAGCGATGCCGACCTGAAGGCCGCCGGCATGGAGGCCTCGCTGCGGCAGCTGCAGCCGTTCCTGGCCGCCTTCACCGGCGTGCTGTCCGACTACGGCCTGTCGCTGGCCGACAGCCTGGACAAGCTGCAGACCGGCACGGTCACCGAAAAGGACGGCCTGGCCATGGTCGCGGTGACCTATCCGTTGGCCGGCAAGCCGATCCAGCTCACCGTCACCCTGCGCCGCCAGGCGGACCGCTGGTACGTGGCCGACTACATGGACCAGGCCGAAGACCTGCGCGAACTGCTCCGGCAAGCCCCGCAGCCGGCGCCCGATCCGGCCCCGCCGGCGCCCTCGCCGCCAACCGATGGCAAGGTCGCCGCGCAATGAGGACGGCCGTCAGCGGCCATTGGGCATAATGCCGACGATGCCCGAACAGAATCCCCTGCCCTTCCCGGACGGCCAAGGCCCCGACGGTTCGCGTCCGCCCGAAGGCGGGACGCCACCGCCGCCTGCGGCCGGAGCGGCGCCCGACCAGGCGACCCCGCCGCTGCCGATTCCGGTGTCCGCGCCGAACGGCCGGCCCGGCAAGACCCCGCTGTGGGCGCAGCTGATGCACAAGCTGATCGACCCGTGGGTCAACCTGGACATCGAGCCCGAGGCTCCCGGTGCGCTGATCGACAGCCGCCCGGTCTGCTACGTGCTGGAAGACTACGGCCTGTCCAACGCGCTGATCCTGGACCGCGCCTGCCAGCTGGCGGGCCTGCCCTCGCCGCTGCTGCCCCTGCCGGGCGACCCGATCCGGCGCAAGCGCGCCTACCTGGCGCTGTCGCGGCGCAACGCCAGCACCCTGATCCCCGAGGCCGGTGCTACCAAGACCCATTCGGACTCGCTGGCGCGCCTGCTCCAGGCCCATCGCCACAACCTGAGCCTGGACGTGCAGCTGGTGCCGGTGTCGATCTTCGTCGGCCGCGCGCCGGACAAGGCCAGCGGCTGGTTCGCGGTGCTGTTCTCGGAAAACTGGGCGCTGGTGGGCCGCTTCCGCCGGCTGCTGGCGATCCTGCTCAACGGCCGCAGCACGATCGTGCGGTTCTCACCGCCGGTCTCGATCCGCGATTCGATCGACGAAGCACTGCCGCCCGAGCGCACGGTGCGCAAGCTCTCGCGGGTGCTGCGCACCCACTTCCACCGCATCCGCGAATCGGTGATCGGCCCGGACCTGTCCACCCGGCGCCTGCTGGTGGACCAGGTGCTGGCCGCCGAGCCGGTCAAGGAGGCCATCGCCGACCAGGCCCGCCGCGACCACACCAGGCCCGAGGACGCCTGGAAGAAAGCCCACGCCATGGCCTGGGAAATCGCCGCGGACTATTCCAACCCGGTGGTGCGCTCGGCCAGCTTCCTGCTGAGCCATGTCTGGAACCGGATCTACGCCGGCGTGCTGATCCACCACCTGGACAGGTTCAAGGAAGCCGCGCCCGGGCACGAAGTGGTCTACGTGCCCAGCCACCGTAGCCACATGGACTACCTGCTGCTGTCCTACCTGCTGTACGAGCGCGGGATCGTGCCGCCGCACATCGCCGCCGGGATCAACCTCAACCTGCCGGTGATCGGCACGCTGCTGCGCAAGGGCGGGGCGTTCTTCATGCGCCGCTCCTTCCGCGGCAATCCGCTGTATTCGGCGGTGTTCACCGAGTACGTGGCCCAGCTGGTGTCCGGCGGCTATTCACTGGAGTACTTCATCGAAGGCGGGCGCTCGCGCACCGGCCGGCTGGTCCCGCCCAAGGGCGGCATGATCTCGATGACCGTGCGCGCCTACCTGCGCCAGCCGCGCAAGCCGGTGCTGTTCCAGCCGGTCTACATCGGCTACGAGAAGCTGATCGAGGGCAACAGCTACCTGGACGAACTCTCCGGCCGGCCCAAGCAGAAGGAATCGATCTGGGCCCTGCTGCGGAACATCCCCAGGATCCTGCGCCGCAACTACGGGCAGGTGGTGGTGAACTTCGGCGAGCCCATCGCCCTGAGCCAGGTCCTGGCCGAGCGCGCGCCGGAATGGGACGGCAAGCCGCTGAAGGAAGACGACAAGCCGGCCTGGCTGGGCGAGGTGGTGTCCTGCCTGGCCACCGACATCCACACCCGCATCAACGGCGCCGCCGACGTCAACCCGATCAACCTGCTGGCCCTGGCGCTGCTGTCCACGCCCAAGCACGCGATGGCCGAGGCCGACCTGATCGCCCAGATCGACCTGTCCAAGGCGCTGCTGGCGCAGCTGCCGTATTCGGACCGGGTCACCGTCACCCCGCACAGCCCCGAGCGGATCATCGCCCACGGCCTGGAGATCAACGTCCTGCGCCGCATCTCCCATCCGCTGGGCGATGTGCTGGACGTGGTCGACGAAGACACCGCGGTGCTGCTGAGCTACTACCGCAACAACGTGCTGCACCTGTTCACCGCCGCGGCCTGGATTGCCTGCTGCTTCCAGAACAACCGGCGCATGTCGCGCCAGCGCCTGGTCGGGCTGGGGATGCAGCTGTATCCGTTCCTGCAGGCCGAGCTGTTCCTGCCGTGGACGGCCGAACAGTTCGGCACGCGCATCGAACGCACCATCGAGGTGTTCATCGCCTCGCGCCTGCTCGAACAGAGCCTGCCCCCGGCCCGATCGGGGGTCGGCGAGGACGACGGCGGCATGCTGGCGCGCAACGCCGGCCAGACCGACGAGGTGTTCCGCCTGCGCGCGATCGGCCATTCGCTGCAGCAGGCCTTCGAGCGCTATTACATCGCCATCAGCGTGCTGGTAAAGAACGGCCCGGGCACGCTGGGCACGGCCGAGCTGGAAAGCCTGTGCCAGCAGGCCGCCCAGCGCCTGAGCCTGCTGTATGCGCCGGCGGCGCCGGAGTTCTTCGACAAGACCCTGTTCCGCGGCTTCATCCAGAAGCTGCGCGAGCTCGGGCTGGTGTGGCCGGACGAGCACAGCAAGCTGCGCTTCGATGCGCGCCTGGATGCCTGGGCGCGCGATGCCAAGGTGATCCTGGGCCGCGAACTGCGCCACACCATCGAACGGGTCAGCCCCGAGGCGGCGCGTCCGGAGCCGGTCCCCGACCCTTCCGAATGAGCGCCAGGAGACAGCCGCCACCAGCACGCCTTTCTGGCCCGCTGTCGGACGCTCTCAGCCCAGCATCGGGAAGGCCTGCACCAGCCAGGCATGGCCCGCCTGGCCCAACTCCGGCTGCTGGACCAGGTCCAGCAGCGGCGAGCCGCAGGCGCGAAAGCCGGTGGCGTATTCGCACACCAGCGCCATGCGCAGCACCGCGTTGCCGCCGGGCAGGATCGCCGGTGGCAGGTATTCGTGGAAGCCGTAGAAGGCAAACAGCGCCTGCAGCTCCGGCGCGCAGTTGATCAGGCCGAACCGCACGCCCGAGTCGCGCACCAGCCTGTAAGTCTCGCGCAGCATCGTGTCCATCACCGGGCGGATGCGGTAATCGGCCAGCACGTTCAGGCGCGAACCGACCACGATGGTCTCGGCCGGCCAGATGCCGGCAAAGCGCTCCAGGTGCAGCAGCGTGCCCAGGTCACGGCGCAGCGGTGGGGTGTCGGCGGCATGCAGGCGCAGCGCGGCCACGGCCTGGCCACCCTCGACCACCGCCACCGTGGTGGCGCTCATTTCCAGGGCGTCGTCCTCCACCCCGACCGGCTCGCCCTGTTCGTCGCGCAGACGCTGGCGCAGCGCGCGCAGTGCGGCACCGCCCTGGCCAGGGCCAAAACGGGCGGCTTGCAGCCCTGTGCCGGTGCTGGACGGGAACGGACTGACAGCAGCGCTGGAGACAGCGGAGTACATCGAAGACCGGTGCACCATGGCGCCCGGACAGCCCGGGTCGAATATGACTGCCCATGCAAGCATCGGGCCAACGGTGCGCCCGGGCCCAAGCCCGGGACCTGCAACGCTCATGCGCAGTCTCCAGTCGCCGGGCCGGACTGCCACGGTGACGCCAGGCGTCACAAGGCGTCAAACAGCGCCCGAACCCTGCACGCCGGCTCAGGCCGGCTCGTCCGGGATCAGCGCGCTTTCCAGCCGCGCGATGCAATCCTTGAGCCACAGCTTGCGCTTCTTCAGGCGCTTGACGGTCAGCTCGTCGGCCTGCAGATCGGCCACGCGCTGCTCGATCTCCGCATCCAGGTCGCGGTGCTCGCGGCGCAGGGCGGCAAGCCGGGAGACGACCTCGCTTGGATTGATGGGGTCCACGCTCCCCAGCATACCCGCGGCCGGCGTCGGCGGGGAGACCGAGGCCGGCGCGAAAGACGCTCCCGGCGCTGGCCGCGCTGCGAGCGCGCCGGGCAACTGCGGCGCTGGCCCGGGCAACGACCACGGCTAGACTAGCCAGCCCATGTCCGCCTCCCTGCCCCTGCAACTCATCGCCGATCCGGCCCGGTCCGGGTCCGCGCGCCAGCTTGCCGCGCTCGGCGCGCGCCTGCGCCGCCAGGTCGGCCAGGCGATCGCCGACTACGCGATGATCCAAGCCGGCGACAAGGTGATGGTCTGCCTGTCCGGCGGCAAGGACAGCTACACCCTGCTGGACATGCTGCTGCAGCTGCAAAAGAAGGCACCGGTGCACTTCGAACTGGTCGCGGTCAATCTGGACCAGAAGCAGCCCGGCTTTCCCGCACAGGTGCTGCCCGATTACCTGGCCGCGCGCGGCGTGCCGTATCAGATCATCGAGCAGGACACCTATTCGGTGGTCAGCCGGGTGGTGCCGCAGGGCAAGACCCTGTGCAGCCTGTGTTCGCGCCTGCGCCGCGGCGCGCTGTACGCGCATGCGACAAGGCACGGGTTCACCAAGATCGCCCTGGGCCATCACCGCGACGATCTGGTGGCGACCTTCTTCATGAACCTGTTCCACCACGCCAGGCTGGCGGCGATGGCGCCCAAGCTGCGCTCGGACGACGGCCGCCACGTGGTGATCCGGCCACTGGCCACCGTGCGCGAGGCCGACATCGCCCGCTACGCCGCTGCGCGCGGCTTCCCGATCATTCCCTGCACCCTGTGCGGCAGCCAGGAGAACCTGCAGCGCCGCCAGGTCGGGCAGATGCTGGCCCAGTGGGACCGCGACAGCCCCGGGCGCGTGGACCAGATCGCCCGCGCCCTGGCCGACGTGCGCCCGGCGCAGCTGGCCGATCCGCGCCTGTTCGACTTCGCCGCGCTCGGCGCGCCGGCCGCACCCGTGCCTGCGAACAGTCGCCCCGGCCACGATCCTGCCGCCGACTGAGCTGCGACAGACCCGTGCCGGCGACCCTCGACCAGGCCGGGGCGTGCGCCTGATCCTTGCCAGCCCTGCCCTGCAATCGGGCCTGGATCGAGGCGGTGCGGCCGTTCGGCCGGTCAGCGGACGATCCCGGACCGCTCCCGGTCGGCCCTGTCAAGGCTGTCCGGGGCGACGCCAGCGGCGATAATCCCGCTCCATCTTCCGCGCCGGACGCTGCCTGGATCGCGCCGCGCCTCCCACCTGGCCCCCGCATGTTCTTCCGCAACCTGACCCTGTTCCGTTTTCCCACCTCGCTGGATTTTTCCGACCTCGACGCACAGCTGGCGCAGGCCCCGCTCAAGCCGGTCGGCCCGCTGGAAATGAGCTCGCGCGGCTTCATCAATCCGTTCGGCCGCAGCGAGCAGGTCGCCAGCCACCGCGTCGAGGACGCGATCTGGGTCAGCGTCGGCGGCGAGGACAAGATCCTGCCCGGGGCGGTGGTCAACGACCTGCTGGCACGCAAGCTGGACGAAATCGAAGCCAAGGAAGGCCGTCGCCCCGGCGGCAAGACCCGCAAGCGGCTCAAGGACGACCTGCTGCACGAACTGCTGCCGCGCGCCTTCGTCAAGCCCTCGCGCATCGACGCGCTGCTGGACCTCAAGGCCGGCTTCATCGCCGTGGACGCCTCCTCGCGCAAGAGCGCCGAGAACGTGGTGTCCGAGCTGCGCGGGGTGATGGGCAGCTTCCCGGCCATGCCGGTCAATGCCGAAGTGGCGCCACGCGCGATCCTCACCGGCTGGATCGCCGGCGAGCCCCTGCCCGAGGGCCTGAGCCTGGGCGAGGAATGCGAGATGAAGGATCCCATCGACGGCGGCGCCATCGTCAAGTGCCAGCACCAGCAGCTGCGTTGCGAGGAGATCGACAAGCACCTGGAGGCGGGCAAGCAGGTCACCAAGCTGGCGTTGATCCTGGACGAGCACGTGTCCTTGGTCCTGGGCGAGGACCTGATCATCCGCAAGCTCAAGTTCCTCGAAGGGGCGGTGGATGCGCTGGAAAACGGCGGCAACGACGACCTGCGCGCCGAGCTGGACGCACGCTTCGCGCTGATGAGCGCCGAGGTGCGCCGGCTGTTCTTCGTCCTGGAAGGCGCGCTGAAGCTGAGCAAGGTCGAGTAGGCCGCGCCAGCGCACGCCGGCAGCGGCGCGTGGAAACCGTCAAACCCGCGCCATCTGCACCCGTACAATGCGCGGCATGTTGCTGCGCCGGCTCATCGCCAAACCGCCCCAGAGTGTCGAACGCGACACGGTCCTGGTGGCCGGCGCCGATGGGCTGGCGCCGATCCAGGTCCAGCGCGTGCGCGACCCGCGTGCACGCCGCATCCGCCTGAGCGTGGACGAACGCGGCGCGCGCCTGACCCTGCCGGTCCGCGCCAGCCTGAGCGCCGGCGAACGGTTCCTCGAACTGCATCGCCCCTGGCTGCTCGAGCAGCTCGCGCGCAGCGCCGTGCCGGCCTCGGTGCAGCCATTGCAGCCGGGCGTCACCACGACCCTGCCGTTGCGCGGACAGGAGCTGCCGTTGCACTGGCAGCCCGGACGCTACACGCGCCTGGAACTGGCCGGCGACGGGATTCACCTGCAGTGGCCACAGCGCGCCAGCGCGGCGATGCTGGCGCGCGCCCTGCGCGAGTTCTACGAGGCCCAGGGCCGGGCCGACATCGGTCGCTGGATGCCAGGCCACCTGGCCGGGCTGCCGCGCGTGCCGGGCCGGATCCGGTTCAAGGTGATGTCCTCGCAGTGGGGCTCGCTGAGCGCCGATGGCGCCATGGCGCTGGACCTGTCGCTGATCCTGGCCCGGCCGCGCGCGTTCGAGTACGTGCTGGTCCACGAGCTGTGCCACCTGGCCCAGGCCAACCACTCGGCCGCGTTCTGGCATGAAGTGCAATGCCGCTTCCCCGATTGGCGCGCCGAGCGCGCGTACTTCCACGACCAGGGCCGGGGGCTCAAGGCGCAGCTGCGCGCGCTGTTGCAGGGCTGAGCGTTGCCGGGCCGCACCGCGGCCGGCTCAATCCTCGCCCAGGAACCGGCCGATCACCGCGGCCACGGCCGGGGCCTGGTCCATGTGCAGGTGGTGGCGGCCGGGCAGCACGACGGTGCGGCCCTGGCGCAGGCGCGCGGCGCGCTGGCTGCGCAGGGGTTCAGGAAAGTACGGCTGGGCCGGCTCGGCCAGGATCACCAGCGCCGGGCACGCGATGGCCGCCACCAGCGCATCGACCTGGTCGTTGCTGGCCCGATACAGCGACGGCAGCGCCAGGCGCGGATCGGTGCTCCACACCCAGCCGCCGTCCACCGCGCGCACGCCGCGTTCGACCAGCAGCCGGGCGCTGGCTTCACTCAGGCCGTTGACCTGCATCCGCGCCCGCACCGGCACGGCCAGGCTGGGAAACACCCGCGGCCCGCGCCGCGGCACGGCGCGCGCGGCCGCGATCGCCGTGCGCATCCGGGTCGGCGCGTGGGCCGCATCCTCGCCCAGCCCGCCCAGCGCCTCGATGCACACCAGCCGGCGCACGCGCTGCGGGCAGGCCGCCGCGAGCATGCTGGAAATCCCCGCGCCCATCGAATGGCCCAGCAGCGCGAAGCGCTCCCAGCCCAGTGCGTCGGCCACATCCAGCACCGCGTTGATGGCCACGTGGGCCGAATACTCCGCGCCCGGTCCCAGGTGCGCGCTGCGGCCCTGACCGGGCAGATCCAGCGCCAGCACCTCCAGCGGCTGCGGCAGCAGGCCCAGCAGCGGGATCCAGCTGGCGGCGTTGTCCAGCCAGCCATGCACGGCGATGACCTTGGCACCGTCCGGATCGCCGCCGCGCAGCGCGTGCAGTTCGCCCAGCGCCGCGGGCAGGACGCACTCGCCCAGGATCATGCCTGCATCGGGCCGAACTGGCGTTCCAGCATGGCCACCAGCGCCCGCGCATGGGCGGGGCTGTCGTTGAGGCAGGGGATATAGCGCAGGGTGCCGCCGGCGTGGGCGAAGCCCTCGGCGAACTGCATGCCCACTTCCTCCAGGGTCTCCAGGCAATCCACTGCAAACCCCGGGCAGACCACGTCCACCAGGTGCAGGCCGCGCCCGGCCATGGCCTTGAGTTCGGCATCGGTGGCCGGTTGCAGCCAGCGCTCCTTGCCGAAGCGCGACTGGTAGGTCAGGGTCCAGGCATCGGCGGCCAGGCCCAGCGCCTGGGCGATCAACGCGGCGCTGCGCTGGCAGCGCTGCGGGTAGGGGTCGCCGTTGTTGGCCACCCGCTGCGGCAGGCCATGGAAGGAGAACAGCAGGTGCTGACCGGCGCCATTGGCCTGGCGCCACTGCGCGATCGAGTCAGCCACCGCGGCAATCCAGTCCGGATCATCCGAATAATCCTCCACCCAGGTCAGCTGCGGTGCGGTGGCGTTGGGAAACACCTCGCGCACCACGTCCTGCACCGAGGCGGTGGTGGTGGTCGAATACTGCGGATACAGCGGCAGCACGCGCAGCGGCGCGCCTTCGCCCTGGAGCCGATGCAGCAAGGTGCGCAGCGCCGGCTGGCCATAGCGCATCGCCGGCAGCACCCGCCAGCCGGGCAGCAAGGCATGCACCTGCGCGGCCAGGCCATGGGTATAGACCGACAGGGGCGAGCCGCCTTCCAGCCAGATCCTGGCGTACTTCTCGGCCGACCTGGGGCTGCGCAGCGGCAGGATCAGCCCGCGCAGCAGCGGCTTCCACAGCACTCCCGGGATGGACACCACCCGCGGATCGGTGAGGAATTCGTCCAGGTAATCGCGCACCGCCGGCGCGGTCGGTGCCTGCGGCGTGCCCAGGTTGACCAGGACCAGGGTGCCGGCAAAGGCCGGAGGAGCGTGCGGGTGAGGGGTGAGGGCGGGGGCGGCCGCTGGGTTGGGCTCGGACATGGCTGGCATGATGACAGATGGTCCGGCCGCCGCGCCTGCAACTCATGGCCGATTCACCCGGCCATCCATAGGCTCGCGCCGTTGCATTGCCGGCGTCAGCGGCGATGCCGGCGTGCCGCCATCGTTGCCACGCTTCATCCTTATCATCGGAGTCGACTGCATGTCCCTGTCCCGTTTGGCGCCGCGTCGCGGCCTGCTTCGCCTGGGCGTCCTGATGCTGGCCAGCCTGGCCACCCTGCAGGCCCTGGCCGGCACCGAGGAGGACGCGCGCGCCGGCAACGCCGTGCGCGTGCTGCGCGACATCCAGCGCATCCCGGAGGAATCCATTCCCGAGAAGCTGCTTGACGAAGGCAAGGCGATCATCGTCGTCCCCGATTCGCTCAAGGTCGGGCTGGTGTTCGGCGGGCGCAGCGGCCACGGCCTGATGTCGGTCAAGAATCCGGACGGCACCTGGTCGCAGCCGGTGTTCGTCAAGCTCACCGGCGGCAGCGTCGGCTTCCAGGCCGGCGTGCAGTCCTCGGACATCGTGCTGGTGTTCCGCAACGACCGCTCGCTCAACAACATCGTCAACGGCAAGGTCACCCTGGGTGCCGATGCCGGGGTGGCCGCCGGCCCGGTCGGGCGCAATGCCTCGGCCGCCACCGACGGCCAGCTCAAGGCCGAGATCTGGTCCTGGTCGCGCGCGCGCGGCCTGTTTGCCGGCGTCGCCCTGGACGGGGCGGTGCTGTCCATCGACCACGACGCCAACGCCGCTGTCTACGGACCCGGCGCCACCCCGCGCGCGATCTTCGAAGGCCGCGCCGGCCGCCCGACCGCGCAGGTGGTGTCCTTCCGCGATGAACTGGAGGAAGCCACCGCCAGCGCGCGTGCCAACCGCGGCACCGACGCCCGCCCGGTGGTCACCACCGGGCGACCGACGGCTCCGCCGAGCCCCTTGCCCGCTGCGCCTGCAACCGTGGAAACCGCGCCGCTCAACGGCCAGCCAGCCACCGGGCCGGCGCCGCAGCAGGGCTTCCAGCCGGTGGGCGAAGGTGAAGTGCGCACCGAACAACTGAACTGATCGGCCGCCACGGCCGATTCCTGGGCCGATCCGCGTCCGCACGGCCCGGGGCGGTGCGTTATCCTGAAAGTCCATTCTTCCCCGGCGAGTGCATCATGGGCGGTTTAAGCATCTGGCACTGGATCATCGTTCTGGCCATCGTCCTGCTGGTGTTCGGCACCAAGCGGTTGACCAGCGGCGCCAAGGACCTGGGCAGCGCGGTGAAGGAATTCAAGAAAGGCATGCGTGAGGAGGACAAGCCGGCCGCGCGCCTGTCCGAGGAAGCGCGTGGCGCCGATGAGGCGGCCGCCAAGGAACGCGAGCGCGAGCGCAGCGGCGACGCCCGCTGATCGCCAGGCGGGTCGTGTCACCCTCCCACGCGCCCGCCTGAGGGGCGCCTGCTGCCATGTTCGATGTCGGCTTTCCCGAACTGATCGTCATCGCCGTTGTCGCCCTGGTGGTGCTCGGCCCCGAGCGCCTGCCCAAGGCGGCGCGCTTTGCCGGGCTGTGGGTGCGCCGGGCGCGCAACCAGTGGGATTCGGTCAAGAGCGAGCTGGAACGCGAACTGGCCGCCGAGGAACTCAAGCGCAACCTGCACCAGGCCCAGGAAGCCCTGCGCCACACCGATCAGGCCATGCGCCGTAGTCGCGACCAGGCCGAGCGCGGTTTCAACGAGGTCCGCGACCAGGTGCATGGCACCGGCCAGGACACGGTCGCCGACGTGACGGCCGCCGCGGCGCCCGAGCCGGGCCACATGCCGCCGGCGACGCACCAGGATGTCGATGATGAACGCCCCAGTGCCTGACCAGGAGGCCGAAAGCAGCCTGATGGAGCACCTGATCGAGCTGCGCATGCGGCTGATCCGGGGCATGGCCGGGGTGGCGATCGTGCTGGTGGTGGCGGTGCCGTTCGCCAAGCGCATCTTCGAGCACCTGGCCATGCCGCTGCTGGCCGCGCTGCCGGTGGACCAGGCCCAGAAGATGATCGCGGCCGATCCGACCTCGGGCTTCTTCGCACCGATCAAGCTGGCCTTCTATCTGTCCCTGTTCGTGTCCTCGCCGTGGCTGATCTACCAGGCCTGGTGCTTCGTCGCCCCGGGCCTGTACAGGCACGAAAAGCGCCTGGCCGTGCCGCTGCTGGTGTCCTCGATCGCGCTGTTCTTTGTCGGCTGCGCGTTTGCCTATTTCGCGGTGCTGCCGGCGGTGTTCCATGCACTGACCCTGTTCACCCCCGATGTGGTGACCCTGGCGCCGGATCCGGCCAAATACCTGGATTTTGTGATCGTGATCTTCCTGGCGTTCGGCCTGAGCTTCGAGCTGCCGGTGGCGATGGTGATCGTGGTGGCCCTGGGCCTGGTCACTCCGCAGCAGCTCAGGCAGTCGCGCGGCTACGCGATCGTGGGCGTGTTCGTCGTGGCCGCGGTGATCACCCCGCCGGACGTGGTCTCCCAGCTGATGCTGGCCCTGCCGATGTGCCTGCTCTACGAACTGGGCATCCTGGCCAGCCGCTGGGCGCTGCCGCGCAAGCGCGCCCAGGCCTGAGCCCGGCGCGCTGTGCGTGGGAGCCGCTTCAGCGGCGAGGGGTCTTACCGGAAATGCTTCATCGCCGCTGAAGCGGCTCCCACGTGGAGCAGGTTGATCTGCGCGCTGCGCCGATCCGGATGACACAGCACCGTCCGCGCGGCTGCATTGGCCCTGCCGCGCTCAGGCGGCGAAGGTGTCCGGTGGGGAGGGCGGCGGGGGGATTGCCGAGGCTTGTTCGCTTGCCTGACCCAGCATCTGGCGCCAGGCGCTGCTCACGCAGCCGGCGATCAGTGGCAGCATTGCCCCCATCAGCAGCATGTTGATGAAAAACAGGCCTGCGAACTGCCCCAGCACCATGGAGACCGCCTGGCCCAGCAGCGAGACCACCAGGATCAGGGGAATGGCCACCACCAGGAGCAGCACGTAGAACAGGATCACTGCCGGCAGGTTCCGAAGCCCGGCCTTGAGGCTGTTGAGCATGGCCTGGGTACCGCGTCTCCCACCAAAAAGCACATCCGGCACGGACACAAAATTCACCAATGCAACCAGCACCATGCCCAGGATGAAGGCGCCGAAGCAGATGAACAGCTCGGCGACCGGGACGGTCTGGAGCAGTTCCGGGCTCGGCGTTTGACCGGCGGCAGCCTGGCTCTCGAGCTTGTTCATCGTGTCCTGCACACGTTGCAATTCCTCCGGGCCACCGACCAGGGCCCACACCAGGAAGAACATCACCGCGATCAGCGCCACCTGCGGAATCAAGGTCGCAATCAGGTCGGGAATTCGACCGCTGCGGAATCCGGAAAACAGGTCGCCGGCCCGGATCGGCTGCGCTGCCCTGACTTTCAGGACCGCACCCAGGACGCCTGCCCACAGGACCGGTCCAACCAGCATGAAAAAGGCCTGCAGCAGCGTCCCGAAAACGGGGACCTGCGAGAGCACCAGCATGAAGCCCATCAGCAATGCCCACAGCGCGCCCAGCGCACCGAGCTGCAGCGGTGCCTGGCGCAGGGTGGCCAGTCCGTCCAGCAGCCATTGCGCGCCGGCGCTGGCCGGTACCTTGTTGATTGTCGACATCGAGGGACATCCGGATAAAACAGCGGGGGAAAACAGCGCGGAGCGGCCGCGGCGCGGCCGGTTCAGCGGGCGCGTGCCTGGCGGGCGTGGCGCACGAATCGGCGCAATAGTGTGCGCGCCTGCGGGGCGGCCGTCACCTCGCGCTGGATCCGGACGCTCTTGTGTGCGTGGCCGCCTCCTGCGATGGCGGGTCAAGACCCGCCCTACAACCCGGCATTGCGCGATGGCGGGTCTGGACCCGCCGCTTTTGGCTCTTGCGTGCGTGGCCGCCTTCTGCGATGGCGGGTCAAGACCCGCCCTACAACCCGGCGTTGCGCGTAGGGCGGGTCTCGACCCGCCGCTTTTGGCTCTTGCGTGCGTGGCCGCCTTCTGCGATGGCGGGTCAAGACCCGCCCTACAACCCGGCGTTGCGCGCGTAGGGCGGGTCTCGACCCGCCGCTTTTGGCTCCGTGGCAATCACCCGCCGTGGCGCCTGAGCGAGCGCAGCGGCTGGCCGCTTTCGACGATCAGGAAAGGGGCATTCATTCCCGTGGCGGCAGGACCGAGACCACTTCCTCGATGGTCGTCAGACCGCGCGCCACCATGTCAAGGCCGGCATCGCGCAGGGTACGCATGCCCTGGATGCGCGCGGCGCGGGTGAAGGCGACCAGATCCATGTCGGCGCGGATCATGCTGCGCAGCTGCGGGGTCAGCGGCATCAGCTCGTACAGGCCGACCCGGCCCATGTAGCCGGTGCGGCGACATTCCAGGCAGCCAACCGCGCGTTGCGGGTGGGCATCCTCGGGCACGCTGCGGCCGGTCTCCAGCAGGATCTCCCAGGCATGCGCCGGCACCGCGGCGGGCACCTTGCAGTGCGGGCACAGGGTGCGCACCAGGCGCTGGGCCAGCACCCCGGTCAGGGTCGAGGCGACCAGGTAATGGGCCACGCCCAGGTCGAGCAGGCGGGTGATGGCCGAGGGCGCGTCGTTGGTGTGCAGCGTGGACAGCACCAGGTGGCCGGTCAGCGAAGCCTGGACCGCCATCTGCGCGGTCTCCAGGTCGCGGATCTCGCCGATCATGATGATGTCCGGGTCCTGGCGCAGCAGGGTGCGCACGCCGGAGGCGAAATCCAGGTCGATGTTGGTCTGCACCTGCATCTGGTTGAACTCGGGCGAGATCATTTCGATCGGGTCTTCGACGCTGCATACGTTCACGTCGGCCGTGGCCAGCTTGCGCAGGGTCGAATACAGCGTGGTGGTCTTGCCCGAGCCGGTCGGCCCGGTCACCAGCACGATCCCGTGCGGCTGCTCCACCAGCGCATTCCAGCCGGCGGCCTCGGTTGGGCTGAAGCCCAGTTCGGCGATCGGCTTGAACGCGGTGTCCGGGTCGAAGATGCGCATCACGCACTTCTCGCCGAAGGCGGTGGGCATGGTCGACAGGCGCATCTCCACCTCGCGCCCGCCCGGCGAACGGGTCTTGATCCGGCCGTCCTGCGGGCGCCGGCGCTCGGCCAGGTCCATCCGGCCCAGCACCTTGATCCGCGAGACCACCGCGGTCATCACCGGCGGCGGCAGTTCGAGCACCTTGTGCAGCACCCCGTCGATGCGGAAGCGGATCCGGCCCAGTTCGCGCCGCGGCTCCAGGTGGATGTCCGAGGCGCGCTGCTCGTAGGCGTACTGCAGCATCCAGTCCACGATCTGCACGACGTGGTGGTCATCGGCGCCGACCTCGCCACTGCTTCCCAGGTCCACCAGCTGCTCGAAGCTGGGCATGACCGAACCCTGCTCGCGCTCGCGCATGTCCTTGGCCCCGCGCACCGAGCGGGTCACGCCGAAGAACTCCATCGTGTAGCGATGCAGGTCCAGCGGATTGATCAGGACCAGCTCGATGTTGCGCCGGGTCAGGTGGGTCAGGTCCGGCTTCCAGGTGGTGTCCAGCGGCTCGCTGGTGGCGATCAGGACCCGGTCCGGCTCGACCGCGATCGGCAGGATCCGGTGCCGGCGCGCGTAGGCCTGGCTGACCACCGCGGTGACGCTGGCCACGTCCACCCGGGTCGGGTCCACGCGCAGGTAGCGCACGCCGATGCGCAGGGCCAGCCACTCGGTCAGCCGTTCCAGGCTCAGTTCACCGCCACGGGCATCGGCCAGCTTCAGGTTGGCCAGCAGCACCAGCGGATGGACCTCGCTGGCGCTGCGCGCGCCGGCGGCCGACATCTGGATGCGGCCGGTGTCGGCCTCGGCCACCAGGCCGTCGGCCAGCAGCGCGCGGGTGACCTGGGCAAAGTCCAGCCGGCCCAGCCCCAGCACCGTGGAATCGGGAGAAAAATCGGCCTTGCGCTGCTGCTCCATCGAAGATCCAGGCCCTGGCAACGGCTCGTGCGGCCGAAGGCGGCCGCAGCACGCTGCGTATACTAGCCCACCCCTTTTGCCGCCTCCGCCGCATGACTGTCCCGACGGCTCCACCGACCACCGTCCAGCCCCTGACGTTCCAGGGCCTGATCCAGACGCTCAACCAGTACTGGGCCGGGCAGGGCTGCGTGCTGGTCCAGCCGCTGGACCTGGAAGTGGGCGCCGGCACCTTCCATCCGGCGACCTTCCTGCGCGCGCTGGGCCCGGAGCCGTGGAACGCGGCCTACGTCCAGCCCAGCCGCCGTCCCACCGACGGCCGCTACGGCCAGAACCCCAACCGCCTGCAGCACTACTACCAGTACCAGGTGGCGATGAAGCCCAACCCGGACAACCTCCAGCAGCTGTACCTGGATTCGCTCAAGGCGCTGGGCATCGATCCGCGCGTGCACGACCTGCGCTTTGTCGAGGACAACTGGGAATCGCCGACCCTGGGCGCCTGGGGCCTGGGCTGGGAAGTGTGGCTAAACGGCATGGAGGTCACCCAGTTCACCTATTTCCAGCAGGCCGGCGGCATCGAGTGCAGGCCGGTGCTGGGCGAGATCACCTACGGGCTTGAACGCCTGTGCATGTACCTGCAGGCCTGCGATAACGTCTACGACCTGATCTGGACCTATGGCCCGGACGGCACGCCGGTGACCTACGGCGATGTGTTCCATCAGAACGAAGTCGAGCAGAGCAGCTACAACTTCGAGCACGCCAACGTCGCCGAGCTGTTTCACCGCTTCGACGCCTGCGAGGCCGAGTCGCAGGCGCTGGTCCAGGCCGGGCTGCCGCTGCCGGCCTACGAGCAGGTCTGCAAGGCCAGCCACTGCTTCAACCTGCTCGATGCGCGCCGGGCGATCAGCGTGACCGAGCGCCAGCGCTACATCCTGCGCGTGCGCGCGCTGGCCCAGGCGGTGGCCAAGGCCTACTACGCCCAGCGCGAGAAGCTCGGCTTCCCGGGCCTGAAGCGCGCCAAGGTCGAGGCCGCCGCATGATCCTGATCGGCATGTTCGATTCGCCGTTCGTGCGCCGCGTGGCGGTCAGCCTGGGCGTGCTGGGCCTGCCGTTCGAACACCGCGACTGGTCCACCGGGCGCGATGCCGCGCAGATCCGCCAATACAACCCGCTGGGCCGCGTGCCCACGCTGGTGCTGGACAGCGAGGAAGTGCTGTTCGAATCCTCGGTGGTGCTGGATTACCTGGACCAAACCGTCGGCGCGGCGCGCGCGCTGCTGCCGGCCAGCGGCATCGAACGCCGCCAGGCGCTGCAGTTGGTCGCGCTGGCCACCGGCGCGGCCGACAAGGCCGTGTCGATGGTCTACGAGCGCGTCTACCGCCCCGAAGACAAGCGGCACGCGCCCTGGCTTGAACGCTGCACCGTGCAGATCGACAGCGCGCTGACTGCGCTGGAAGCGCACTGCATCCAGCGCAAAGATCACGACTGGCTGGTTGGCGAACGCATGACCCAGGCCGACATCACCGTGGCCTGCTGCTGCACCTTCGCCACCGATGCGGTGCCGTTTGATCTTGCGCCCTACCCGGCGCTGGCCGCACGCGTGGCGCGCTACGAGGTGCTGCCGGTGTTCCAGCAGTTCCACGTGGCGTTTGATGCGCCTGCGACGACGTAAGCGGCGCGGCGCTGCCGGCTCAAGCCCCTCTCCCACCGGGAGAGGGGTTGGGGTGAGGGTTCGGGGCGAAGCCTCCTGGATCCAAACCCCATAAGGGCTTCGCCCCGTCCCCTCATCCGCCCCTTCGGGGCACCTTCTCCCGGGGGGAGAAGGGAACAAGCCAAGGTTGAGCTGAAATGACCCAACAACTTCCCCTGCTGATCGAACTGGGCACCGAAGAGCTGCCGGTCAAGGCGCTGCCGGGGCTGGCCGATGCGCTGTTCGATGGCATCAAGTCCGGGCTGGAAAGGCGCGGCGTGGCCGTCGATGCCACCGATGCGCGCCCGCTGTTCACCCCGCGCCGGCTGGCGGTGTTGCTGCCGGGGGTGTCGGCCGAGCAGCCCGAGCAGGCCAGCGAGGTGTTTGGCCCCTACCTCAACATCGCGTTGGACGCAGAGGGCCAGCCGACCAAGGCCCTGCGCGGATTCGCCGCCAAGGCCGGGGTTGAATGGACCCAGCTGGCGCGTGTCACCGACGCCAAGGGCGAGCGCTTCGTCCATCGCGCGGTCAAGCCGGGCGCGCGCACCGCCGAGCTGTTGCCGGAGGTGATCATCGAAGCGATCGCGGCCATGCCGATCCCCAAGCCGATGCGCTGGGGCGACCACGACTACGCCTTCGCCCGTCCGGTGCAGTGGCTGGTGGTGCTGCTGGGCGATGCGGTGATCCAGATGCCGCTGATGGGCATCACTTCCAACCGCATCAGCCGCGGCCATCGTTTCGAACACGACAAGCCGGTGTGGATCGGCGCGCCGAACGACTACGTTGAGGCGCTGGCCGCCGCGCACGTGCTGGTCGATCCGCAGCAGCGCCGCGCCCGCATCATCGAGCAGGTGCAGGCCGCCGCGCGCAGCGTGGGCGGTGATGCGCGCATCACCGACGACAACCTGGAGCAGGTGGTCTGCCTGACCGAATGGCCCCACGCGATCGCCTGCAGTTTCGAGTCGGACTTTCTGGCCGTGCCGCAGGAAGCGCTGATCGAGACGATGGAGGTCAACCAGAAGTTCTTCCCGGTGCTGCGCGATGGCAGGTTGACCGAGCACTTCATCGGCATCGCCAACATCGAGTCGCGCGATCCGGCGCAGGTGCGCGCCGGCTACGAGCGCGTGATCCGTCCGCGTTTTGCCGATGCCAGGTTCTTCTTCGATGAGGACCTCAAGCAGGGCCTGGCGTCGATGGGCGAGGGCCTGAAGACCGTGACCTACCAGGCCAGGCTGGGCAGCGTGGCCGACAAGGTCGAGCGGGTGGCCGCGCTGGCCGCGACCATCGCCGCCAGGGTGGGCGCCGATGCCGAACAGGCGCGGTGCGCAGCGCGTCTTGCCAAGAACGACCTGCAGTCGCGCATGGTCAATGAATTCCCCGAGCTGCAGGGCATCGCCGGCCGCCATTACGCCATCGCCGCGGGCGAGCCGGCCGCGGTCGCGCTGGCCATCGACGAGAGCTACCAGCCGCGTTTTGCCGGTGATGACATCGCCCTGTCGCCGCTGGGCAAGGTGCTGGCCATTGCCGAACGCGCCGACACGCTGGCCGGTGGGTTCGCCGCTGGGCTGAAGCCGACCGGCAACAAGGATCCGTTCGCGCTGCGGCGCAATGCCCTGGGCCTGGCGCGCACGATCATCGAGAGCGGGTTTGATCTGGACCTGCGCGACTTGTTCGAGCAGGCGATCAGGTTGCTGCCGCCCGAGGTGCAGCCAGGCGCCGACCGGCAGATCGAACGCCTGGCCCTGGAGCTGTTCGATTTTGTGGTCGATCGCCTGCGTGGCTACTACGCCGACAGGGGCGTGAGTGCGACCCAGTTCAACGCCGTGGCCGAGTTGAAGCCCGCTTCGCTGTACGACTTCGACCGCCGCATCGAGGCCATCGGCAACTTTGCCGCGCTGCCCGAGGCTGCGGCCCTGGCCGCGGCCAACAAGCGCATCGGCAACATCCTCAGGAAGGCGCAGGCCGAAGGCTTTGCGATCCCCGATCACATCCACCGCGGCCTGCTGGAGCATCCGGCCGAGGCCGCGCTGGCCGAGGCGGTGGAGGCGGCCATCGGCGACACCGACATCGCCCTGCACCAGCGCGACTACGTGCAGGTGCTCTCGCGCCTGGCGCTGGTGCGCGAAGCGGTGGATGCGTTCTTCGATGGGGTGATGGTCAATGCCGAAGATCCGGCCGTGCGCGGCAACCGCCTGGCCCTGCTGCAGCGCCTGCATGGCCGCTTCGGCGCGGTGGCCGACATCGCCCAGCTGTCTGCATGAGTCCTGCGCGCAGGGATGCGCAACGTCATGACCGCTTAACCCGTCCCGGCGCGGGCCCCGGGTATGCTGCGGCCATGCGCGTCCTTGCCCCGCTCGCCATCGCCGCGATGCTGTTGATGCCCGCGGTGTCGTTCGCAGCGGTGATCGTCGACCAGGTTCAGATCAAGGGCCTGGATGAGAACGACGAGGTCCAGCGGGCGATGGCCGAGAACATCCGGGTGGCGCTGACCCTCAATGACGCACTGGGCCGGCGCCTGGGCGAGGCGCGCCTGGAATACCTGTTGGAGCGGACTCGGGACCAGGCCGCCGCTGCGCTGGAGCCGTTCGGCTACTACTCGCCGACGGTGGAGGTGACCTCCAGCCGGCGCGATGCCGAGGTCACCGGCAGTGGCGCCGAGGCCGCCAGCGGCGCCCCTGCACAGCAGCAGGATCAGGATGACGCGGACGAGGACGCAGCGGGCCAAGTGCAGCGCGATGGCGGCGATGCCGATGGCAAGATCACCACCGTCACCGCCCCGGCCGATGTTCCTGCCGATGCCGGCAAAGGCGCCGTCGCCCGGCAGGCGGCCGGCGCGGCCAATGCGGCCGGCGCCAGGTCCACGCGGCCGCGGTCGCCTGCAGAGCACATGACCGTCACCGTCACGGTGAGCCCCGGCGAACCGGTGCGCGTGCGCCAGGCCGACATCCACATCGATGGCCAGGGCCACGATGACCGCTACCTGGCCCGGGACCTGAAGGAATTCACGCCAGGCGTGGGCCAGGTGTTCGACCACCAGACCTACGAGGCCAGCAAGCTTCGGATCGTGCGCCGGCTGGCCGAGCGCGGCTACCTGGACGCCGATTTCCAGCAGCGCCGGGTCGCCATCACCCGCGCCGAGCATGCCGCCGACATCCAGCTGTCCTGGATCAGCGGCATCCGCTACGACATGGGGCCGACCATCTTCCACCAGGACTACTTCCGCCCGGGGCTGCTCAACCAGCTGGTGTACTGGGAGGAGGGCAGTTATTACCACCAGGGCAAGCTGGACCGCCTGCGCCAGTCGCTGGTGGCGCTGGACTACTTCAGCAGCATCGGCATCGAGCCCAACCCCGATGCGGCGGTGGACGGACGCGTGCCGATCGAGGTCAACCTCAAGCTGGCCCCGCGCACCATCTACCAGTACGGCCTGAGCTACGGTACCGAATACGGCGCCGGTTTCCTGGCCGGCGTGGAGCGACGCTACCTCAACAGGCGCGGGCACAAGCTCAAGACGCTGCTGGACTACGCACAGAACCGCAAGGCGTTGACCACCAGCTACAGGATTCCGGCCTTCGCCTGGCTCGACGGCTGGTACACCGCCGCCGCCCAGCTGTACGAGGAACAGACCGACTACATCGACGCCCGCCGGATCGAACTGATCGGCAGCCGCAGCGGCCAGCTCAACGAGAACTGGACGCTCACCGCCTCGGTCCACGCGCTGCGCGAGCGCTGGCTGTTCCAGCTGGCCGACGAGGACGGCGACGGCGCCGAGGCCGCCGCGCCCTACCGCTATGCCACCTACGTGTATCCGCAGATGGAAGCGCAGTACATCAACGTGGACGACCGGCTGTTCCCGCGCAGCGGCCTGAACGCCAACATGGCCGTGCGCGGCGGGTTGAACGGCGTTGGTTCGGACACCGATTTCAGCCAGATCCACCTTGCCGGGCGCTGGTACAAGGGCCTGGGCCTGAACGACCGGCTGATCGTGCGCGGCGAACTGGGCTACACCTCGGCCGGCTCGCAGGATGCGCTGCCGCCGAGCCTGCGCTTCTACGCCGGCGGCGACAACAGCATCCGCGGCTACCAGTACCGCGAGGTCGGCCCGCGCGTGCGCACCACCGGCGGCCAATATTCGGTGGGCGGCAACAAGCTGGTCACCGGCAGCGTCGAGTACGAGCACTACTACAAAGGTGGCCCGTTCGGCGGGGCGATCTTCGTCGACAGCGGCACCGCCTACAACGACTCGCCGGACTTCAGGACCGGTGTCGGCATCGGCGTGCGTTACAAGTCACCGATCGGCCCGGTCCGCGTCGACATCGCCCATGGCCTTGATGACGCCGATTCGATCGTGCAGCTGTACCTGAGCATCGGAGTGGCGCTGTGAGCCGGCGCCCGGGCGAGCTGTCGCCGGAGGAGCGCGAAGCGCGCATCGCGCAGTTGCGGGCCAGGCGCCGTGCACGGGTGCGCACCCTGGCCGTGCGCAGCGCGCTCGGCATCGGCGTGCTGGTGGCCAGTTTGCTGGTGGCGCTGTACTGGCTGGCGCAGACCGTGGCCGGACGCGACGTGCTGCTGGCCCAGATCATCGCGCGCCTGCCGGCCGGTTCCACCTTCACCTACAGCAGCGCCGAAGGTCCGCTGGCCGGCCCACTGACCCTGCGCGACGTGCATTTCCACCTGGGAGACATCGACTTCACCGCCAGGCGGGTGACCCTGGATCCGGATTTGCGCCCGCTGCTGGGCAAGCGCCTGCGCCTTGACACGCTGGAGGTGGAAACGGCGGTGCTGGACATCCCGCCCGGTCCCGACCAACCCATCGAGCTGCCGCGCTGGCCCGAGGTGCTGCCGCAGATAGAACTGCCGCTGGACATCCAGGCCGACGCCTTGGTGGTGGACGGCTTGCGCTATACCTCGGCCGGCCAGACGGTGGTCCAGGTGAGCAGCGCGCGCGGCGCCATCGACATCGGCGACGGCTATGTCCAGGCCAGCGCGCTCAAGCTGCGCAGCACCCTGGGCAATTTCTCGGTGGATGGCCATTACCGGCCGGGCGACGGGTACCAGACCGACCTGACCGTCTCGGCCGGCTTCCCCGCCGCGCGCGGACGCACCCCGGCGCGGCTGGGCCTGGTCGCCCGCGGCGACGTTGCCCACATGGAAGTGGCCATCGGGGGCCACGCTCCGGCGCCGGTGCAACTCAACCTGGACGTGCGCGGGGCGAGCAGGCCGGACTGGGCCCTGCGCGCGACTGCCCAGCGCCTGGACCTGTCGCTGTTGGGCGTGGGCACGGCCGAGGACCCGCCACTGGCGTTCGACCTGCAGGCCAGTGGCACCGAGGGCGGCGCGGCCATCAGCGGCCAGGCCAGGCGCGGCGATGCGCTGGTGGTGATCGAGCCCTCACACGTGCGCATTGACGGCCAGACCCTGACCGTGCAGCCGCTGGCCGTGCAGCTGCTGGGCGGCCGGCTCACCTTGCGCGGCCACGCCGACTTCACCGACACCCAGGACCCGCGCTTCAAGTTCGCCGTCAACGCGCGCGACCTGAAGTGGGGCCAGGGCGAGCAGCGCATCGATGCCAATGCCGATCTGGGCGTGGCCGGGCGCAAGGCCCGCTGGGTGGCGATCGGCAAGGCCGATCTGGCCCGCGGCCAGGACAGCGCCAGGGTCGATTTCGACGGCCGCGGCGATCTGCAAGGCGTGCTGCTGAAGACCTTCAAGGCGACCACCCCGGCCGGCGCGCTGGAGGTCACCGGCCAGCTTGCCTGGGCGCCGCGGCTGTCCTGGGACGTGCAGGCCAACCTCAAGGAGTTCGATCCGGGCTATTTCGCCGCCGGCTGGGACGGCGCGGTCACCGGCAGGCTGGCCAGCACCGGCGCCCAGCGCGATCCGGCCGCCGGCCAGGGCACCGGCCTGGACGCGGCGCTGGACATTCCACAGCTGGGCGGCAGCCTGCGCGGACGCAAGCTGGCCGGCAGCGGCCGCTTCAACCTGCATGGGGTCGACGGCGACGGCGTGCTGGACCTGACCGTGGGCGCCAGCCATGTGCAGGTGCAGGGCAAGGTCGCCGACACCCTGGACATCGAAGCCAGGCTCGCGCCCCTGCAACTGGCCGACCTGCTGCCCGCGGCCACCGGCACGGCGTCCGGCACGCTCAAGCTGAGCGGGCCGCGCAACGCGCCGACCATCGACGCCGACCTGTCCGGCAGTGCGCTCAGCTACAGCACCTACCAGGCCAGGGAATTCAGCCTGCGCGGCCGCCTGCCCTGGCGTGGCACCGGTGGCGAGCTGGCCCTGCGCGGCAGCGGCGTGCGGGCCGGTCTGCTGCTGGACACGCTCAGCGTCCAGGCGCGCGGCGCGGTGCAGGACCTGCAGCTCAACGTACAGGCCAACAGCGCGATGGCCTCGCTCACCGTCGCCGGCACCGCGCAGCAGCAGGCCGGCAACTGGTCCGGCGTGCTGCAGACCTTGCGCATCGTGCCGTCCAGGGGCGATGCCTGGGCGCTGACCCAGGCCGCGCGTTTCGCCCAGCAGGGCGGCGCCTTCACCCTGTCCGACAGCTGCCTGGCCGGCGGCGATGGCGGCACCCTGTGCGTGTCGGCCGATTGGCCGCGCAATGGCCTGCGCGCGCGCTCGGACAGACTGCCGCTGGCCCTGGTGCAGCCGTGGCTGCCGCAGCAGGATGGTCGCGCGCTGATCCTGCGCGGCGAGCTGACCCTGGAGGCCCAGCTCAGGCCGCAGGGCAACGCCTGGCAGGGCCAGGTCCATCTGGCGTCGATGGACGGCGGCCTGAAGATGGGCAGCAAGGCGCGCGGCGAGATCATCCGCTACGACCACTTCAGCATCGACCTGGACCTGACCCCGCAGCGGATCCAGGCGCGCCTGGGCACCGGTTTTGCCGGCAATGGCTTCATCGATGCCAAGTTCACCACCGGCTGGGAGGCGTTCGCCCCGCTCCAGGGGGACGTATATCTGTACAACGACCGGCTGTTCTGGCTGGAGCTGTTCTCGCCGGACCTGGTGCGTCCGCAGGGCAAGCTGAAAGGCCACATCGGCATCGCCGGCACCCGCGGCACGCCGCTGCTCAGTGGCGAGGCCGAGCTGGCCGACTTCACCGGCGAGCTGCCTGCGCTGGGCATCACCCTGGTCGAAGGCCGCGCGCAGCTGACCGCGCTGGACGACGGCAGCGCCCGGATCACCGGCAGCATGAAGTCGCAGTCGGCCACCGGCAGTCAGGCCACCGGCGGAACGCTGGCCATCGACGGCTCGCTGGGCTGGCAGGGGGGCGACGAGCCGCTGCTGCTGAACGTGCGCGGCGAGGATTTCCTGGTCTCGGACACCACCGAGCTGCGTGCGGTGGTCGCCCCGGACATGACCATCGCCCTGCATGGCCTGGTCCTGGGGGTCGGCGGCAAGATCCACGTGCCCAGCGCCAGCATCAACCTGGAAAAACTCAGCGAAGGGGTGTCCACCTCCGAGGACGTGGTGGTGCTGGACCCGGCCGATCCGGAAGCCGGCGGCAGCTCGCGGCTGCAGCTGGACCTGGCGATCAGCCTGGGCGAGGCGGTCGAGCTCAACGGGTTCGGCCTGGAAGGCTCGCTGCAGGGCCAGATGAGCGTGCACTCACGCCCCGGCCGGGCAATGGCGGCCACCGGCCAGCTGGACGTGGATGGCCGCTACACCGCCTATGGACAGAAATTGAACATCAGCCGCGGCCAGCTCACCTGGAGCAACGACGATGTGTCCGATCCCAACATCGACATCCGCGCCGAACGCGAAGTGGCCAGCGCCGGGGTGACCGCCGGCATCGACGTCAGCGGCCGGGCCAGTTCGCCGCGCGCCCGGGTCTGGTCCAGTCCGGAAACCTCCGAATCCGACGCGCTGGCCTACCTGGTGCTGGGCCGCCCGTTGAGCACCGCCAACAGCCGGGAAACCCAGCAGGTCAGCGCGGCGTCCTCGGCGCTGTCGGCCGGCGCCGGCCTGCTCGCCTCGCAGCTGGGCGCCCGGATCGGCCTGGACGACGCCGGGGTGCTGGAATCGCGCACCATGGGCAGTTCGGTGTTCGGTGTCGGCAAGTACCTTTCGCCCAAGCTCTACGCCAGCTACGGCGTGTCGATGATCGGCAGCGGCACCGTGGTGACCCTCAGATACCTGATGCGCAAGGGCTTCACCGCCGAAGTGGAGTCCTCCACGATCGAGACCCGCGGGTCGATCAACTGGCGCACGGAAAAATAGCCGGGCCGGCACACCGCAGCGCGCTTGCTCCGGCCACCAGCGCCGTCGTTGATCGGCAGGCCTTTCGCGCGGCGTTGTCCGCGCAGGACGGGCAACTGGACCGGGAATGCGAGAGACTCACCACAGGCAAGCCGCTGCTGGGCCTGTGGACCGAGGGTGGCGGACGACGATCATCCACGTGGCACCGGCCCTGGCGGGCCGGTCTGATCAGGCTGCTGGAGCGCCTCAGGGCATTGTGCGGGAACGATGATTTCAAGACTTCCTCGATGGGTGTGGACTGGCGCCTGGGTGCTCGCCGCCATCGCCGGCATGGTCAACGTGGTGGGGCTGCTGGGTTTCGAGCACCAGGCCATCTCCCATCTGACCGGCAACACGAGCCTGCTCGGCGAGGCGCTGGCCGCGCATGACCTTGCCGGTGTCCTTCACTTCGCATTGCTCATCGGCGCCTTCGTGGCCGGCAGCACGCTCAGCGGGTTCCTGATCCAGGACAGCACCCTGCAGCTGGGCCGCCGCTATGGCGTGGCCCTGCTGCTGGTGTCGCTGCTGCTGTTTGCCTCGGTCCCGCTGCTGCAGCTCAACAGCGCCTACGGCATGTACGCGGCGGCCTGTGCCTGCGGGCTGCAGAACGCGATGGTCAGCACCTACAGCGGCGCGGTCGTCAGGACCACGCATGTCTCGGGCATGTTCACTGATCTGGGCATCTTCCTCGGCCATGCCCTGCGCGGCCTGCCGGTGGACATCCGGCGCCTGACGCTTTGTCTGCTGGTCATTTCCGGCTTCCTGTGCGGCGGCATTCTCGGCACCTTCGCCTTCCATGCGTTTGGCTATCGTGCCCTGTTTTTTCCGGCAGGGCTGACCGCCGTGGTCGCCATTTCCTATGGGGTGTATGCCTTTGCCAGGGGCCAGGCCGGGTAGGGTTGCGCTGGAATCCCCGCTCACCTGGCACCGGTGCTCGATCCATGCCGCGCGCCGGCTTGCCTGGCCTCCGGTGGCTTTCCTGAACACCGTCACGCCCGGCACCAACAGGATCACGGCGATGATGATGAAGGCCCAGAACCGGAACACGCTGTGATCACAGCCTGGCGCGTGGCGTGGCCGCCACCGGGCATGGCCTGCGCCCGGAAAGGGTCATGACCGGAGCGCGCAGGAGGGCGAATCGGCGCACCCTATCATGTGTCCTGTCCGCGCCGCCCGTGCTTGCTGCCCCGATCGCCATGTCCACCACGACCACCACGACCACCACGACCCCCCCTTCCCTGGCTGCCGCCGTCAGCAGGCGCCCCGTCGCCGTCGGCATCCTGGCCGCCATCACCGGCTCGCACCTGGTCAACGACATGATGCAGTCGCTGATCCTGGCGCTGTATCCGATCCTCAAGGGCCAGTTCCAGCTCAGCTTCGCCCAGGTCGGCCTGATCACCCTGACCTACCAGCTCACCGCCTCGCTGTTCCAGCCGCTGATCGGGCTGCGTACCGACCGCAGGCCGGCGCCGTATTCGCTGCCGATGGGCATGGCCTCCACCCTGTGCGGCCTGCTGCTGCTGGCCTACGCGCCCAGCTTTGTGCTGGTGCTGGCCGCGGCGATGCTGGTCGGCATCGGCTCGGCCATTTTCCACCCGGAATCCTCGCGCATCGCGCGGCTGGCCTCGGGCGGGCGCCACGGGCTGTCGCAGTCGGTGTTCCAGGTCGGCGGCAATACCGGCACCGCGATCGGGCCGCTGATCGCCGCGGCGGTGATCGTGCCCAACGGCCGCACCAGCGTGGCGTGGTTTGCCGGGGCGGCGCTGATCGGGATCGGCCTGCTCAGCTATGTCGGCCGCTGGTACCAGCAGCATCTGGCCAGCGTCGCCCGTGCGCCCAGGCCGGCCGCGGCCCCGGGCATTGCGCCGTTGCCGCCTCGCACCGTGGCCTGGGTGGTGGCGATCCTGCTGGTGCTGATCTTCAGCAAGTACTTCTACATCGCCGGCCTGAGCAGCTACTACACCTTCTATTTGATCCAGAAATTCCAGGTCTCGGTGCAGAGCGCACAGCTGCATCTGTTCGGCTTCCTGCTGGCTTCGGCGGTGGGCACGCTGATCGGTGGACCGGTCGGCGATCGCATCGGCCGCAAACCGGTGATCTGGGCCTCGATCCTGGGCGTGGCCCCGTTCGCGCTGGCACTGCCCTACGCCAGCCTGGGCTGGACCACGGTGCTGACGATGATCATCGGCTTCGTATTGTCCTCGGCGTTCTCGGCGATCCTGGTCTATGCGCAGGAGCTGATGCCCAACCGCATCGGCACCGTCTCGGGCCTGTTCTTCGGCTTTGCCTTCGGCATGGGCGGACTGGGCGCGGCGGTGCTGGGCGTGCTGGCCGATCACACCAGCATCTTGTGGGTCTACCAGGTGATCTCGTTCCTGCCGCTGCTGGGCATCGTGGCCGCGCTGCTGCCCAGCCGACGCCACGCCTGAGGGCCGGCACCAACCCGGCGCAACCGGTCTTGTCAACGCCTTGGATCACCCGCGCATCGGGGCCACAATCGTCGGCTCCGCCGTCCCGATTGAATCCCAAGCATGGCAGCACTGCCCGCCGCGCTCGCGCGCCAGATCGCCCAGACCATCGCCGAGGAGATCGGCGCCCAGGCCCCCCAGGCGCTGGCCGCCATCGCGTTGCTGGACGAAGGGGCCACCGTGCCGTTCATCGCCCGCTACCGCAAGGAAGTCACCGGCGGCCTGGACGACACCCAGCTGCGCACCCTGGAAACACGCCTGGCCTACCTGCGCGAACTGGAAGAGCGCCGCGCCGCGATCCTGTCCAGCATCGCCGAACAGGGCAAGCTCACCGAAGAGTTGCGCGGCGAGCTGCTGGCCGCCGACAGCAAGTCGCGGCTGGAGGACCTGTACCTGCCGTACAAGCCCAGGCGCCGCACCCGCGCCCAGATCGCGCGCGAAGCCGGCCTGGAGCCGCTGGCCGATGGCCTGCTGCAGGACCCCACCCGCGTGCCTGAAGACTTTGCCGCCGGCTTCGTCGATGCCGACAAGGGCGTGGCCGATGCCAGGGCCGCGCTCGAAGGCGCGCGCGCGATCCTGATCGAGCGCTGGGGCGAGGACGCCGCGCTGCTGGGTCAGCTGCGCAGCTGGCTGGAGTCCGAAGGCGTGCTGCGGGCCCGGGTGATCGACGGCAAGCAGCAAGCCGGGGCCAAGTACCGCGACTATTTCGACCACAGCGAAGCGCTGTCGAAGATTCCTTCTCACCGGTTGCTGGCCCTGTTTCGTGCGCGCCGCGAGGAGGTCATCCAGCTCGAACTCCAACCGGGTGCCGACCCCGAGGCCGGCAACGCCTATGCCGAAGGCCGCATCGCCCTGGCCGCCGGCATCGCCGCGCAGGGCCGCGCCGCCGATGCCTGGCTCTTGCAGGCCTGCCGCCTGGCCTGGCGTGCCAAGCTGCACCTGCACCTGATGCTGGACCTGTTCAACCAGGCCCGCGAGAAAGCCGAAGGCGAGGCGATCACCGTCTTCGGCGACAACCTCAAGGACCTGCTGTTGGCCGCGCCGGCCGGCCCGCACGTGGTGCTGGGCCTGGACCCTGGCATCCGCACCGGCTGCAAGGTCGCCGTGGTCGATGCCACCGGCAAGCTGGTGGCCACCGACACCATCTATCCGCACGAACCCAAACGCCAGTGGGAGCAGTCGCTGCACACGCTCAAGCGCCTGTGCGCGCAGCATGAGGTGGCCCTGATCGCGATCGGCAACGGCACCGCCAGCCGCGAGACCGACAGGCTGGCCGCCGAGGTGATCAAGGCCTGCAACAACCCCAAGCTGCAGAAGATCGTGGTCAGCGAAGCCGGCGCCTCGGTGTATTCGGCTTCGGAAACCGCGGCCAGGGAATTTCCGGACCTGGACGTGTCGATCCGCGGCGCGGTCTCCATCGCCCGGCGCCTGCAGGACCCTCTGGCCGAGCTGGTCAAGATCGAACCCAAAGCCATCGGCGTGGGCCAGTACCAGCACGACGTGGACCAGTTCCGGCTGGCGCGCGCACTCGATGCCAGGGTCGAGGACTGCGTCAATGCGGTCGGGGTGGACGTCAACACCGCCTCGGCGGCGCTGCTCACGCGCGTGTCGGGCCTGTCTTCGACCGTGGCCGAAAACATCGTGGGCTATCGCGACCAGCACGGCGCCTTCAGGAGCCGCAAGGAGCTGCTCAAGGTGCCGCGCCTGGGCGAGAAGACCTTCGAGCAGTGCGCCGGGTTCCTGCGCATCGCCGATGGCGAGCAGCCGCTGGATGCCTCGGCGGTGCATCCGGAAGCCTATCCGGTGGTCGAGCGCATCCTCAGCCAGGCCAACGGCCGCGGCATCAAGCAGATCATCGGCGACACCGCGTTCCTGCGCAGCCTCAAGGCCGAGCGCCTGACCGACGAGAAGTTCGGCCTGCCCACCGTGCGCGACATCCTCAAGGAGCTGGAAAAACCCGGCCGCGACCCGCGCCCGGAGTTCAAGGCCGCGCGCTTTGCCGAGGGTGTGGAGGACATCAAGGACCTGCGCGAAGGCATGATCCTGGAAGGGGTGGTCAGCAACGTGGCCGCCTTCGGCGCATTCGTCGACATCGGCGTGCATCAGGACGGGCTGGTGCACATCTCGGCGCTGTCGGACCGCTACGTCAAGGACCCGCGCGATGTGGTCAAGGCCGGCGACATCGTCAAGGTCAAGGTGCTGGAGGTGGATGTGGCGCGCAAGCGCATCGCCCTGACCCGCCGCCTGGACGATGTGCCCGGCGCGCCGTCCGCACGCGAGGAGCGCGGCGTCGCTGCGCGCGGCAACGGCAACCCGGGCAATGCGCGTGGCGCGCGTCCCGGCAGCGGCGGCAACGCCCGCCCGCCCAGGCCGACCGCACCACCGGCCGACAACGCCCTGGCCGCGGCCTTGGCCAAGGCGCGCGGCGGGTAGCGGGTACGGGCGTCATGTCGCCCCTGGATGCCTGCACCTCATGCGTCCATCAGTTCGCCTGAAGAGCCCGCCAGGCAACCGCGCGCGCCCACCGCGCGCGCCTGCGATGATGGTCGCTGCCACCTTTGCTGCCGCAGCCATGACATGACCGACGCCATCACCGTTCCCGCCGTGCGCACCATCGCCGTCAAGGGCGTGGTGATCGGCGAAGGCATGCCCCGGATCATCGTGCCGATCACCGCTGCGACCGCGGCCGGGGCGCTGGCGCAGGCCGGGCGCATCGGGGCCAATGCCGGCACCGACCTGGGCGAATGGCGCATCGGCGCGAACGGGGTCAGGTTCACTTTTCCTACAGCCGGATGCGGCAGGGACGCACGCCAGGACGTGGCACGCCCTGACAGAACGGCTGATCGGCGACGCCGATGCTGATGCCATGGCCCGTCTCCCCCGCATTGCGCTCCCCGGGATTCCGCAGCACGTGGTGCAGCGGGGCAACAACCGGCTACCGTGCTTCCTGGATGATGGCGACCGCCTGCGCTACCTGCAGCTGCTGCGCGATGCACTGCATCACTCCGGTAGCACGCTGCATGCTTACGTGCTGATGGCCAATCACGTGCACCTGCTACTGACCCCGCCCACAGTGCAAGCTGATGCAGCGCCTGGGCCGCCACTACGTAGCCTTGTTCAATGGCCTCCATGGCCGTACCGGGACATTTGGGAGGGCCGATACAAGGCCGGCCTGGTCAACGTGAAGACCAACTGCTGCGCTGCAGCCGCTTTATCGAGCTCAACCCGGTGCGCGCGGCGATCACCGACAATCCGGCACGCTACCGCTGGTCAAGCTGCCCGGCCAACATGGGCCTGCGGCGCCACCCCGCGCTGCAGCCCCGCCCCCGGACACCGCCACCCGCGCCAACGCCTACCGCGCCCTGCTCGACGCCGCGCTAACCTCGGACGACCTAGTGTACTGTTCTATTCTTGATGGAACTTATATGAAATCCATCGTTCCAACACTCTACGAGGACGAAGAGTGGAGAGTGCAAGTGCGAGTTGCCCCTGAGATTGTGCTGAGCGACGAGGAGCGA
>NZ_RDQN01000013.1 GCF_003703395.1 Pseudoxanthomonas spadix | reverse complement strand
GGAGAGAGCCGCCTCGATCCTGCCCACGCTTGTGAAGTTCGAGCTTGAGCTCGTTCAACTGTTCGGGCTAGGGACGAGGTCGATGTGCGGCGGCCCGGGCTCCTACACGTGCTTGGCAACACTGCGCCCCATCGGCCTGCCGCACATCGCTCTCCACCCAAACTCTAGACCTTCGCGCAGACACAAGCGGCCCACGGCCGCGAGGGGCTTCGCCGGCAAAGCCCCATCGCGCCCCTGCGGTGCGCTCCTACGGGCGCTTTTTGCGCACGTACAGCACCAGTGCGTGTTCCTCGATCTCGTAGCCGTGCTCGGCGGCGATCCTGTGCTGCAGGACCTCGATCTCGGGACTGGAGAATTCGATGACCTTGCCGCTCTCGATGTCGACCATGTGGTCGTGGTGTTCGCCGCGGTCCAGTTCGTAAACGGCCTGGCCGCCTTCGAAGTTGTGCTTCAGCACCAGGCCGGCAGCCTCGAACTGGGTCAGCACGCGGTACACCGTGGCCAGGCCGATTTCATCGCCCACCCCGATCAGCGCCCGGTAGATGTCCTCGGCGGTCATGTGCCGAGGCCGGGCTTCTTCCAGCAGCGCCAGGATACGCAGGCGCGGATGGGTCACTTTCAGTCCGACGTTGCGTAAATCCTGCGATTCCATCGGGGTTCCCATTCATTGGCGGTTTAACGCCAGCTGCCTCGCGATTGGGTCGCGGCGAGGGCGCCAGTGTATCATCGCCCAGGCTCGTTCCCGACCCTTCGCAGATGCCCTTTCCATGCGCAATTACCTGCTTATCGCCGCCCTCGGCCTGGCCACTTCCGGCTGCGGCATCATCTACAAGCAGCCCATCTACCAAGGCAACCTGATCGACCAGTCCGATGTCGAGAAGCTGGCCTTGGGCCAGAACAAGCAGCAGGTCATTGCCCTGTTGGGCACCCCGTCGATTGCCGATCCGTTCCACGCCCAGCGTTGGGACTACGCCGCCACCCAGCGCACCGACCGCCTGGGCCGTGTGCAGATGAAGAACTTCACCGTCTACTTCGACAACGATCAGGTCACCCGGTGGGAAGGCGACTATTTCCCCAACCAGGATGAGGAGCTGGCCCGCAACAGCGTGCGCCAGTTCGGCCCGAACCTGGCCAAGGACAAGAAGAAGGGCCGCGGCGGTTGATCGCCGGGCGCTAGGCGCTAGCTGCCTGACGGCCCGGCAGCGCGCCGTCGGCGGGCCTGCTTGGGATCGATCAACAGCGGCCGCAGCAGTTCCACCCGGTCGCCTTCATGCAGGAGCGTGCGTGAGGTGGCCTGCACCCCAAATACCGACACCCCCGCGGCCTGCCCGGCCTGTTCGATCGCGGCTGCCTTGAGCGCATCGCCCACGCAGGCGCCCTGCGGCAGCTCGACCCGCACCGACAGGTAGAGCCGCGGCCAGGCCAGTACGACCTCGATCTTCATCGCGTGTCAGTCGCCGCGGTCGGCGGTCCGCACGAAGTCATCCACCATGCGGTCGGCCAAGCCCTGGAAGCCCAGCGAGAAGGCCGGCCCCAGCAGGCGGTTGGAGGGCTCGAAATCCAGGGTCAGGCTGACCTTGCTCAGGCCCTCGCCCAGCGCCTGGAATTCCCACAGGCCATGCAGCTTGCGAAACGGGCCGTCCTTGAGATTCATGTCGATGCGGCCCGGCCGCTGCAGCGTGTTCTCGGTGGTGAACCAGGTGCGCAGCGCGCCAAGGCCCAGGTCCAGCCGCGCGACCATGCGCGCCTGGTCCGATTCGATGATCTCGGCCTTGTCACACCAGCTGAAGCGGCGCGGATAGGCCTGGACGTCGTTAACCAGATCGAACATGTATTCAGGCGGGTGTTCGACCAGGGCGCTGCGGCGAATGGTGGGCATCGTGGAATACGAAGAACCTGAAGTAACGGCGGGCTCGCCCGAACCGGCCCCATAAGCGACAATGGGCCGATGGCAAAGAAGTCGGACAAGGATAAAGCAAACGGCACTGGCACCATCGCGCTGAACAAACGCGCGCGCCATGAGTACCACCTGGAGGAGCGGTTCGAGGCTGGTCTGGCGCTGCAGGGCTGGGAGCTGAAGTCGATCCGCGCCGGGCGCGCCAACATCGGCGAGAGCTATGCGGTGGTGCGCGGCGGCGAGCTGTTCCTGTTCGGTGCGCAGTTCACCCCGCTGATCCAGGCCTCCACGCATGTGGCGGCCGATGACCGTCGCACCCGCAAGCTGCTGCTGCACCGGCGCGAGATCGACGTTCTGGTGGGCAAGGTCGAGCGCGACGGCTACACGCTCATCCCCACCGCGATGTACTGGAAGGGCAACAAGGTCAAGCTGGAGCTGGCGCTGGCCAAGGGCAAGCAGGCCCACGACAAGCGTGCCAGCGAAAAGGACCGCGAGTGGGCGCGCGACAAGCAGCGGCTGATGCGCCAGCACAACCGCGACGCCTGACCGCGGATTCGCGCGATGCCCAGCCTTGGCAGGAGCGGGCCATGCCCGCGATGCTCTTTGTCCAGATCGCGAGAAAGCATCGCGGAGGCATGGCCCGCTCCTGCGGTCAGGTTTGGGCCAGCATCCTGACCAGGTTGGGAATGCCACGGCCCTGCATGTAGCGGTCACGGCCGATGTCGGTGCAGTGACTCATCAGTACCTGCTTGATCCTGTCCGGGAAGCCGATGTACTCGCGCCGCACCGACAGGAAGCCGGCGATCAGGCCTGACACATGCGGTGCGGCCATGCTGGTGCCGCTCATCTCCACCATCCAGGTCTTCGGGTCCCTGATCTTGTAGCCGAAGTGGGCCGAGACGATCTTCTCGCCGGGCGCGACCACGTCCGGCTTGCAGCGCCCGTCGGCGGTGGGGCCCTTGGAGGAAAAATACGACACCCCGTAGCTGCGCGGGTTGGTCTTGTGGACCGAACCAACGGCGATGGCCTCCTCCAGGTTCGCCGGGTCGCCGATGGTCATGTCCATGTTGGCCGGCACCGCCATGCCGTCCTGCTGGAGCAGCCAGGCCAGGCCCTCGTTGCCGGCGGCCAGGACCACCACCACGCCCTGGCGCCACAGCCGGCGCAGCTCGCTGCACAGCGGGGTGAAGCCGCAGCCGTAGCTTTCGGCATCGAACCAGCCACCCAGGCTCAGGTTGACGCCGTGGATCACCAGCTGGCCGGCCTGGTCGTTGATGTCGGCCACCTGCTGGATCGCCTTGATGATCCACGAGTCGCGGCCGTTGCCTTCATCGTCCAGCACCTTGAAGCCGTACAGCTGCGCCTGCGGGGCGATCGCGGTGAAGTCCACGCGCGTCTTGCCGTCGCCACCGGGCAGCGGGGCCGAACAATGTCCGGCGATGATCCCGGCCACGTGGGTGCCGTGCCCGGCGCGGTCCAGATGGGTGAACGCACGCCCGTCGCCGCGTTTGAGCGCGCGCGGGCGGCCGCGCACCGTGCAGTCCCACTGCGCCACCACCACATCGCGCGCGCCGGCCTGGTAGAAATGCGGGTGCCCGGCGGCGATCCCGGTATCGAGCACCGCCCAGCCGATGCCCTGCCCCAGCGCGTGATAGGCGTTTTGCGCCGCATCGGCCTGGATCACCACGCGCGAGCGGTCCAGCAGCGCGCGCTTGCCGGCATCGCGCCAGAGCCGCTTGAAGCCGAGCGCCTGGTACTGGTTGCGCAGCGACTCGATCTCAAAGCGCGTCAGCTGCGCGGAGATGAAGCGCTCCATCGTGTCCTCCAGCATGATCGCCTCGTCCAGCGCAGCGCCCTGCAGGCCAAGGTCCGGCGCGGCCAGCTGGCGGAGGTAGTCGAGCAGCGCCTGGCGCGCCTGCGCCGGCTGCTTTCCAGCCGGCAGCCGGTCCAGTTCGATCAGCACTTCGTGGCGCATCGCGCTGCCATGCGCCTCCATCCGGTCGGACAGGTCCTTGAGCACCACCGTGCTGGTCACCGGCTGGTCGAAGCCGGGGCCCACCACCGCACGCACGTGCTGGCGCACCTGCGCAATGGACAGGTAGCCCGAGCCCGAATGCGGATTGCGCGGCCCATCGGGATTGATGCCAGGCGCGGTGTAGGTGCTGAAACGGCCGTTGGCGCCCTGGATGTCATCGCTGAGGTCGCCATCCAGCGCCACCGGATCGAGCCGGTCGGCCACGTTGTACCAGGCGCGTACGCACGGCGGGAACGGCAGCTTCTCCTTGCCGATGTCCTGCTTGAACATGCTGCGCACTGCCGGCAGACCCAGCGGCGAGCCGATCGTGAGCAGCAGCGTCACCTCGCACTGGGCAGCCTGCAGCTTGCGCAGCACCTCGTAGGCGATCATCGACCCCTGGCTGTGGGCGACCACCACGAACGGCCCGCCACCGGCCATCAGGCGTTCGCGCAGGCTGCGTTCCATCGCTTCGCGCCGGGCCGGCACGAAGAAGAAATCGTGCACGTCCTGCAGCAGCGCCGCCGACACCAGGCGCAGCAGGATCTCGTTCAGGCCCGACCACACGCTGCGCGCGCCGGGTCCCGGCGCGGTATCCGGCGCGGCGCCGGCCTGCACCTGATCCAGCAGTTCTTCCAGCCAGGCGCGCTGCTGTGGCGTGTCGGCCAGGGCCTGGACCAGGGCATGCAGGTCGCCGCCGGCCGGGGCCAGGCCGAAGCTGGACAGCATGTGCTGTTCGGCCCGGCTGATGGTGGGGCCTTGGTCGCGGTCGGCGCAGGTGCCGGCCTCGGCCACCGGATAGCGCTGGCGGTCGACCCAGTACGCCATGCGCGTACGCTCGCCCATCGCCCGGCCGAACAAGGCCTGGTCCCACTGGCAGCGGAGCACCTCGGGCGGCGGCTTGTTGCCGATGCCGTGGATGTAGACCACGGTCATCGCCTGGCCCTGGGCGCCGGACATGTAACCGCTGCAGGCCAGCGCGCCCGCGTCCGAAAGCGCATGGGCCGCGGCTTTTGCGACTGGCCTGGCGGCCTTCTTCGCCGCCTTGCGCGCCGGGGCCTGCACCTTGGCCGGCGGGGTCCTGGGAGAAGTGGCGCGCGTGCGCGCCGGACGCTTGCTGGCCATATCCGGTCTGCCTTCCTTCAGATGGGTGGTCACCAATGCGCAGCGTTGCCCTTCAGCCGCGCCACTGCAGGCTAACCGCGCCGCGTCGCACGCCTTGTGACCGGCATCGCGCGCCCCTACACTGTTGCCATCGGGACGATCTTCCGACCTTGTTTGAAACCGGGGGTGCACTGGCTTCGACGGGGGTTGCGAAATTACCTGGTGCATGCCGAGGGGGTAGCTTTCCTCGTAAATCCAGCTGCAAACTTCTAGTTGCCAACGACGACAACTACGGTTCGGACTTCGCTCTCGCCGCCTAAACAGCAGCGTTGAGTTGTAGTTCTACAGCCGCCTAAGGCGAACCCCCGAACCTACTTGTGCCCGTGCTCGTAGGTGTAGGGTCATTATCACGGAACCGGCTGTGACGGCTGCCTGTCAGTCATGGCTTAACCAAAACAGGCTGGTCCTGGGGTGCGTTTTGCACACCGTGCTGCTCCAGGACGAGACCCAACGGTGAGCTAAGCATGTAGTACCGGGGATGGAGTGCCTTCGGACGGGGGTTCAATTCCCCCCACCTCCACCAACACCAAGGGTCTGGATAGTCTCCAGGCCCTTTTTCTTTGCGCGAATCCGCGCGTGGCGCGGGGTTCCGGGCGATTGCCCTGCGGGTAGCACCTCGGCCAAATGCGCAGAAACGCCCCAATTCCCGGCTAGCCCAGTCTCTTTTCTCCGTTTGCCCTGCGGGTAGTCGCGAGGCCGAGGCCTGCATTTACAAAGGGCTTGGCGCGGCCTTTCTGTGGTGCCACCAATGCCCCTTCCAAACTGGAAAGTGTGCGTCTATTGTACTAACATTGCGTCACTACACTAACGCATGGAGGTCAACCATGGCTGCCTCTACATCTTCAGCGACTCGCTCCGCCCGTCTGGGATTGCGTGCCACGCCCGAGCAGGAAGCTGTTCTGCGCCGCGCCGCCGATGTGGCGCACAAGTCGCTGACGGATTTCATCCTCGACAGCGCCTGCCAGGCCGCCGAGCAAACCCTGCTCGACCAACGCTTGTTCATGGTCTCGGGAAGCCAGTACCAGGCCCTGATGGATTTGCTGGAACAGCCCGAACAGGCGAACGAAGGGCTGCGCGACCTGTTCTCACGGAAAGCCCCTTGGGACAAGGCGTGAGCTTGAGCGGCGCAGAGCCGCTCGGGGCACAGCACCGGCTCGAAGGCTTCGATTGCGGCAAACCGACACTCAATGACTGGCTGGTGCGCCATGCCCGACAGGCGCAAGGCAGCGGCTCGGCCAAGACCTTCGTCGTCAGCGAAGACGACCGCGTCGCTGGTTATTTCAGCCTGACCGTCGGCCAGATCGATACGCTCGATGCGCCGGAGCGCATTCGCAAGGGCCTGGGACAGTATCCGATCCCCGTCGTGATCCTTGCCCGTCTGGCCGTCAGCCTGCAGGATCAGGGCCGAGGGATCGGCGTCGGACTGTTGCAGGATGCCATCCGCCGCACATTGCTGATTGCCGAGCAGGCCGGTATCCGCGCGATGCTGAGCCACCCCATCGACGAAGATGCGGCGCGGTTCCACACCCGCTTTGGGTTCATCGGCTCGCCGCTGCGTGAGCAGCAACTCTTGCTGCTCCTCAAGGACGCCCGCCGCTGGGTCAAGTGATCCGGCGTCAAGCATCGAACCCCTCGATCACCCGCCGCTGCGCGATCCAGTCCAGCGGCAACGGGTTGCCCTGGAACCAGATCAGGCTCATGCAGCGCGGCTGCTGGCCCGCCAGGATCGCCTGGATGATGGCCGGCTCCAGCAGGATCAGGCGCAGCAGTTCATTGACCGTCGAGTGGTGCAGCCCTTCGCGCTGGGCGATGTCGGTGCCGCTGGCGACCACGCCGTCGTCAAGCAGCTGCTGCCGGTAGAAGGCCGGCGCCAGTGCGACCAGCATGGGGCTGTCGAACTGGCCGCGTGCGGTCGGACTGGCGAGACCCGGCAGCACACCGCGCGCACCAGCACCGTGCCGGGCATGAGATGGCATTCGGTGCCGCGCCCGGACTGCTGAATCTTCGAGAACTGTGCGCCGGGCTCCACCAGCTTTAATAACTGGTATTAACAAATAGGAGCTGCGCCATGCCAACCAGCGTCGCCCTCGGCAGCCATTTCGAGACCTTCATCCGCGAGCAACTGCAAAGTGGCCGCTTCAACAATGCCAGCGAAGTCGTCCGCGCCGGACTGCGTCTGCTGGAGGAGCACGAACAACGCCATCAGGCCGAGCTGCAGGCCCTGCGTGCCGCATCGCGGCCGGCAAGGCCAGTGGCGCGCCCAAGCCTGCCGACGAGGGGGTTCGCACGGCTCGAGGCCAAGTACAGCAATCAGTGAATACCGTCTTGCCAAATTTTGCCAAGCCGACTAATCTGGCGGCATGAGTACGATGAATATTTCCCTGCCCGAAACGCTGAAGACCTTCGTTGACGAACAGGTCAGCCAGCGCGGCTACGGCACCAGCAGCGAATACGTCCGCGAGCTGATTCGCAAGGATCAGGATCGCTTGCACTTGCGTGGCTTGCTCCTGGCGGGGGCATCCTCCTCACCCACCGCGCCAGCCGATGCCAGCTACTTTGAAGGTCTGCGTAATCGGGTACGCCAGAGCGCCAAGCCCGGCGCCAAAGAGTGACGGCCAAGCCCGTCCTCCCGCGTGAACAAGCCAACCGGGACGTAGACGATGCGATCGCCTACTACCTGAGCGAAGGTGCTGAATCGGCCGCATTCGGTCTGATTGACGCGCTGGACCTAGCCTACACCCACATCAGCGGTCACCCCGCTACCGGCTCCCCACGCTACGCCCACGAACTGAACCTGCCCGGCCTGCGTCTGTGGCCGCTGGCCCGCTGCCCCTACCTCGTGTTCTACGTCGAGCGGCCGGACCACATCGATGTCTGGCGCGTGCTACACGGCCAACGTGACATTCCCGCGTGGATGCAGGAGCCGGACGCCAGCGTCTGACGGCTTGCCGCTACAGGACGGGTCCTTCCTTGCCAAATTCCAATACGGGGCGCGAGCGCGCTGCTCGTCTACCGTCAGGGTGCAAACCGAGGTTTGCAGGGCTTGCGGTTTGCACCTGCGTGCATGGTGCGGTGGGCGTCGGCGTCATCACCGACTTAGCGCAACATCGGCCAGCCGGATGTGATGCGCCCCTACATGGAAAGCCTGTCATGACAAAACATCAGGATGACTGTTTTGCACAGCGCAGCTGCCCGCAGGGTGGCGCACAGGGATGTGCGCCATGAATGAACGAAACGTGGCGGCATCCGTGCGTGCCCGTCTGCTCAACCGCGCCCGCGAGACCAAGCAGGATTTCAACTTGGTCCTCACGCGCTTATGTGATTGAGCGGCTGCTGTACCGGATCAACATCTCGAAGAACGCGGATCAGTTCCTGCTCAAGGGTGCCCTGCTGTTTGACCTGTGGTTCGACATCCCACATCGCCCAACCAGGGATGCTGATTTTCTGGGATTCGGCTCGGCAGAGCTGCCTCACATCGAATTCGAGGGTCGCGGCCATGGCAGTCTCCTGCGGATCTGGGTTGATGCCTGAATGGCAATGTAACTGCATTGTCATATCAATGCAGTTGCCTTGCCTCCAAGGACACCCGGTTCGAATGGATGTAAATGGGTGTGCTTTTGGTCGGTGCGACGGACGCAGGTTCGATTCCCAGACCGGGAATTGAACTGGCGGCAGAAAGCAGACGAGGTTGAGCGGCCTTTCCGGGCACCAATCAGGACCAAAAGCCTGCTGGACCGTCCACCGCCGATGGGCCGTATCGGGGCAGGCTTTTCGATCCGGTTCGCACGGGTTCGCAGCAGCCGGCCGGTGCGTTCCCGGCCGCATTCCACTCTCCCCGGCCGTTGCTCGTTCCGGCATCGCCCCTGGAACTGGCCTGAAGTCCGCAAGGGCCACAGGTCCGCCATCAGGATCAAGGCGTTACGCGCCGATGGATCGGGCGATTGGGTCGCACATCGGTCCGCATCGGCCAAGCGCAGCACCCCGCCGGGGGCCGCAAGCGTGGACAATGGGTTGCAGTGATCGTGTCGGGAGCCTTCGGCGCCAGGCTGCTTGCCCTGGCGATGGATGGCCTGCGGACAGATCAACAAATGGACAGCAACGATGAACCCCATTTTCGCCATCGGCCAGCTCGCCTCCGCTGGCGCCATACGATTCAGCATGACCGGAGCGTGGCCGTGAACCCTGATCAGCGCTCTCCCATGAGTGGCAATGCCAGACCGTCTTTCAGCAAGGTGCCCGCCAGCGTGTGGGCGCTCGGCTTTGTCAGCCTGCTGATGGATATCTCGTCGGAGATGATTCACAGCCTGCTGCCGCTGTTCATGGTGGGGGTTCTCGGGGCGAGTGCGTTGACCGTGGGCCTGATCGAGGGCGTGGCGGAATCGACTGCGCTCATTGCGAAGGTCTTTTCTGGCGTGCTGAGCGATTACCTGGGCAAGCGCAAGGGCCTGGCGGTGGCCGGTTACGCGCTGGGTGCGTTGACCAAGCCCCTGTTTGCCGTGGCCTCGTCCGTCGGCATGGTGCTGGCCGCACGCTTTGTCGACCGGATCGGCAAGGGGATCCGCGGCGCACCGCGCGATGCACTGATCGCCGACATCACCCCCGGCGAGGTCCGCGGCGCCGCTTTCGGACTGCGGCAATCGCTGGATACGGTCGGCGCGTTCGTCGGTCCATTGCTGGGCGTTGGCCTGATGCTGCTGTGGGCCAACGATTTTCGTGCCGTGTTCTGGGTGGCGGTCATCCCTGGCACGCTCGCTGTGCTGCTGCTGGTATTCGGAGTCCGCGAGCCGGCGCGACATCTGGAAGAAAAGAAAACCAATCCGATCCGCCGCGCCAACATCGTTCGGCTCAGTGCCTCCTACTGGGGGGTGGTCGCCGTCGGTGCGGTGTTCACCCTGGCCAGGTTCAGTGAGGCATTCCTGGTGCTGCGTGCCCAGCAGGGCGGCATTCCCGTGGCCCTTGTGCCGCTGGTGATGGTCGCCATGAATCTGGTCTACGCGGGCGCGGCCTACCCGTTCGGCAAGCTCTCGGATCGAATGAGCCACAAGACCTTGTTGGCCTGGGGCCTGGTGGCGCTCATCGGCGCCGATCTGGTGCTGGCCACCAATGACCACTGGACCACGGTCCTGGCCGGCGTCGCACTGTGGGGTGTGCATCTGGGCATGACCCAGGGATTGCTGGCCACGATGGTGGCCGACACCGCCCCTGCCGACCTGCGCGGCACCGCCTACGGGGTGTTCAATCTGATCAGCGGTGTGGCCATGCTGATTGCCAGTGCGATCGCAGGACTGCTGTGGGATCGGCTCGGTGCATCCTTCACCTTCTATGCCGGTGCGCTGTTCTGCGTGGTGGCCCTGCTTGGGCTGTTCAGGAGAACGCGTCACAGCGCCCATCGGCATCCTTCCCAATGAGGCTTCATTCCCATGTGCGGTTCTGGCCGGTGGATCGCCTTGCGGGCCACCACATATCGCTTCTACCCTCACTCCTGGACATCGCTCCGCGCCAGACAAGAATCAAGGAACAACGGGAACACACATGGCCAACGGCAAAGACAAGAATAACGGCGGCGAGCTCGGCTTCTCGAGGCCGAGCTGTTCAAGGCCGCCGACAAGCTGCGCGGCAACATGGAGCCTTCGGACTACAAGCACGTCGTGCTGGGGCTGATCTTCCTCAAGTACATCTCCGATGCCTTCGAGGCCCGCCACGCCGCGCTGCTGGCCGAAGACCCCCAAGCGGCCGAGGACAGGGACGAATACCTGGCCGACAACGTGTTCTGGGTGCCCAAGGACGCGCGCTGGTCGCACCTGAAGGCCAATGCCAAGCGCCCCGAGATCGGCACCCTGATCGACGACGCCATGCGCGCCATCGAGAAGGACAACGAATCCCTGAAGGGCGTGCTACCCAAGGACTACGCCCGTCCGGCGCTGAACAAGCTGATGCTGGGCGAGCTGATCGACCTGATCTTCGGCATTGCCTTGCGGCAACCCTCACCCCCGGCCCCTCTCCCAGAGGGAGAAGGGAGAGCAAGCGCGCAATCAGGCTCTCTCCCACCGGGAGAGGGTGGCCGAAGGCCGGGTGAGGGGCAGGTCGAACGCAAAGCGTTCGACCTGCTGGGCCGCGTCTACAAATACTTCCTCGGCCAGTTCGCCGGCTCGGAAGGCAAGCGCGGCGGCGAGTTCTACACCCCGCGCTCGGTGGTGCGCGTGCTGGTCGAAATGCTCGAGCCCTACACCGGCCGCATCTACGACCCCTGCTGCGGCTCCGGCGGCATGTTCGTGCAGAGCGAGAAGTTCGTGCTGGAACACGGCGGGCGCATCGGCGACATCGCCATCTACGGGCAGGAGAGCAACTACACCACCTGGCGCCTGGCCAAGATGAACCTGGCCGTGCGCGGCATCGACGCCGACATCCGCTGGAACAACGAAGGCAGCTTCCACAAGGACGAGCTGCGCGACCTGCGCTTCGACCACATCCTGGCCAATCCGCCCTTCAACATCTCCGACTGGGGCGGCGAGCGCCTGCGCGACGACCCGCGCTGGCAGTTCGGCACCCCGCCGGCGGGCAACGCCAACTACGCCTGGCTGCAACACATCCACTGGCACCTGGCCCCCTACGGCACCGCCGGCGTGGTGCTGGCCAACGGCTCCATGAGCTCCAACCAGAGCGGCGAAGGCGACATCCGCCGCGCCATGGTCGAGGCCGACGCGGTGGACTGCATGGTGGTCTACCTGGCGAAAATGGCCTGGTAGAAACGCATGGTGCCCTCCCATGAACGTTCGGCAGCATCCTTGTCATAAGCCACTGGCATGCCGAACTTCTCGGCGATCTTGTCCGCGTCCGGATTGGTGAATGAGTGCAGCACCCCGGGGAAGCTCACCAGGGTGAGGTCGACTTCGGCGTCCTGCATCTCCTTGACCAGGCCGGCAACCTGCTCTGAGGGCACCATCTTGTCGGCGCCACCGGTGTAGACCTGGATCCTGGCTTTTACCGTCCCGGGCTGAGCCTTGACCGGACTGGCGAGCGCGCCGTGGTAGCTGACCACGCCGTCCAGGTCGACGCCCGTGCGCGCCATGTTCAGGACGATGGCGCCACCAAAGCAGTACCCTTGCGCGGCAATGCGGGAAGGATCGACGCTTTCATGGTTCTGCAGGATTTTCATCGCGCTCATGAAGCGGGCCTTGACCTGATCCATGTCCCTGGTGGCTTCCTGCATGAATCCCTGTGCGGTATCGGGATGCTCGGCGTGCTTGCCCGAGCCATACATGTCCAGGGCAAAGGCGGGATAGCCGGCTGCCGCAAGTCGCTCCGCCTGGCGCCTGGCGAAGGCATCGTGCCCCCACCACTCGTGAACCACCAGCACACCCGGGCGCTTTTGCCCAAGCGCGTCATCCCAGGCCATGTAGCCGGTGAAAGTGTCATCGCCCACCTTGTATTCGATGACCTTGGCTTGCACTTCTGCCTGTGCCTGCGTGCTGGCAAAGGTGAGCGATAGAACTGCGGCCGCCACTGCTGTTCTCAGGATTTTCATGATCGGTTCTGCTCCTTTTGGAATCGTGTGGTGTTCTTGTTACCAAGATGGATCTGCCAGGCTCATGGACAGCTTCCCAGACCTGGATGACGCACAATCACTCACCGGCTCTATGCGTTATCCCTCCGGGGAGCCTGGCAGCGGGCACTGAGCAGCTGCGTTGCCGCGTCAAACACGGCCGGGGCTTGCTCGGTACGCGCGGCCAGATGGGCGCCTTCGAGCATGGCCAGGGTAGCGCGCGCCTCCTGTGCCGGATCATGGATTGCCGATATCGACCCGTCCCTTCGCCCCAGTTCGAAGGTTGCCGTGATCCATCGGGTGACCATTGCGCGGATGGCACTGACCCCGGCGATGACGGTCTCGGACAGGCTTTCGCGGCAGGTTGAAAAGGCAACGCACAGACACACGGTCTGGCCATCATGCAACGCCGCGCGATACAGGCAAATCAGGGCCTGCAGGCGTGCGCCGCCGGTGGCGTGGACTGCCTCCATCTCGGCCAGGCGCTGCTGCAGATCGGCCTGATATCGCTCGATCAGGGCTTGGGAAAGATTTGCCTTGGTCGGAAAGTGATAGTGAATGGACGCCTTGCGAATGCCGATGGCAGCGGCCATGTCCGCATAGCTGAACCCATCAAACCCACGCGACCTGGCGCTGTGCTCTGCAAAATCCAGGAGCGCGGTTCTGGTATCACGGTTCATGTCATTGACCTCTCTGGTGCAACCGCGCAAGCGCAAGATCCGATGTCTCCGATGGCCACCGACGGTTGCGATCGGTCATCGGCATTGCCCGAAAGCTCACCACCTGAGCCCGCTCTTCGCAAGCGGTGTCCTGGAGCTGCCCTCGCCATGGCCTAAACAGCCGGTGGCCTGGCAAAGGGCAGATGCCCTGTCTTCATCCAGAGCTTCGCGCCGTGGGCGCCCGCCGTGGCCAGCAGCTTGTGACCTTCGGGAAGGCGCAGCCAGCCGTGCTTTTCCAGCAACTGGCCATCGACCGTGACCGCGCCGTCCAGCACCAGCAGCTCGATTCCGCCGGACGCGTCAGAGCGCAGCGTCGCACCGGCATCGAGCCTGCTGTAGGTCACGGTCTCGCGCGCGTCCTCGTGCAGCCGCGCGCTGGCAATGCCGTCCACAGGCGCGCCCAGCTCGGCTTCCATGTCCTTGCGGAACTGGTTTCGGTCGGCCATGTCGAACTGCCAGAGCTTGACGAAGATCGTGCAGCCCTCACTGGAGCCTGGGGTATGGGAGGTGGTCGGGGGGTTGCGCACGTAGGTGCCGGCAGGAAAATCGCCATGCTCGTCCTGGAACACGCCATCGAGCACGATGAATTCCTCGCCGCCGGTGTGGGTATGCGGCGAGAACCGGCTGCCCGGCGCATAACGCACGATGGTCGTGGCGCGGGCAACTTCGCCCCCGATCCGGTCCAGCATGCGCCGTTCCACCCCCTTCATCGGCGAAGGCTGCCACTCCAGCTGGTCCGCGTGTACGACCACCGGCCTGGCGAAATCTGCATTGATCTCCATGGGATCCTCTTCTTTCATGGGCGCGACCCGGAGGTCGCGTGTTAACCGGCAACCGATGGACGGGCGGCGACCTTTTCCCGCCACGCCTGCAGGTTGCCCAGGGTCTGGGGAATCTCGACCTTGGCGAAGTCCGCAAACACCAGCCCGGCAAAGGCGGTGATGTCCGCGACCGAGAAGCGCTCGCCCGCGAGAAATGCGTTTTCGGCCAGAACCCGATCCAGATAGGCCATGGTCGCGACGGCGACCTCCTTCTGCTTGTTGCCCCACTCGGGGCATTGCCAGGTTTCCAGGTCCGGACCAAGGCCCGGGGTCGCATGGTGGAAATAGGCACCCACCGCGTTCATCAGGCCCGACTCGGCGCGCAGATTCATCATCGCGATCAGGGCGCGCTCCCTGGGGGTGGTGCCGGTCAGCGACGGCCCATCGAAAACGCCGTCGAGATATTCGGTGATGGCGTTGCACTGGGCGATGCAGGTGCCGTCGTCAAGCTCCAGCAGGGGCACGGTGGCATCCGGGTTCTTGGCCTTGAACGCCTCGGAACGATGTTCGCCGGCCATCACATCCACCGGGACGAATTCCACCTTGTCCGTTGCGCCTTTTTCCGCCAGGGCGATGCGCACCCGGAGCGGGTTCGGGAAACCTTCGATGTCGTAGATCTTCATGACTGAGCTCTCGCTGATTGGAGTCCCGATCATATACCTACTGGTAGGTAAGTCCAGGCAAGTTGCATGACAATATGGTTAGCCATAGAATGGGTCACCATCCATTTCGTGAGCGCAAACATGAGCACCCTGTATTCCACGACGGTCAACGCCGTCGGCGGCCGCAACGGCACGGTCAAGAGCACCGATGGGCTTGTCGAACTCAGGCTGGCGATGCCCAGCAGCCTTGGTGGCAAGGGCGGCGCGACCAATCCCGAACAGCTGTTTGCCGCCGGTTATGCCGCCTGCTTCGGCAATGCGGTGATCCATGTCGCACGCAACCAGCAACACAAGATCAAGGATGACGACGTCGAGGTGGCGGCTACTGTCGGCCTGGGCGCCAACGGCAGCGGCGGTTTCGCGCTGACCGTCGCCCTGGATGTCACGCTTGCCGGCGTTGACCAGGCCGCGGCCGAGGCGCTTGTCGCGCAGGCCCATGAGGTCTGCCCCTATTCAAACGCCACCCGGGGCAATATCGAGGTCGCGCTCAATGTGAGGACCCGATGACGACCACGGCGCCGCAGCACGATGCCGACCACTGGCTCCGGCTCGACCGCCAGGTCTGCTTTCCCCTGTACGCGGCGACCAACCTGATGCAGCGCCTGTATCGTCCGCTGCTGGCGCCATTGGGGCTGACCTATTCGCAATATCTGGTCCTGCTGCTTCTATGGGAGCGTGGCAGCGCGACGGTCGGCGAATTGCGCGACTGCCTCTATCTGGATGCCGGGACCATCACGCCCCTGCTCAAGCGCATGGAGCGCGGCGGTCTGGTGACCCGCAGCCGGGACAGTGAGGACGAGCGTCGCGTGATCATCGCCCTGACCCCGCACGGCACCGCGTTGCGCGAACAGGCCCGGCAGATTCCGGAAACGCTCGCGGCCCGGATCGGCCTGGATGCCACCAAGGCAGCCGAGCTGCACGAGTCGACCACCTCGCTGGTCGAGCGGCTTCATGTGCTGCTCAAGCCGCCAGGTTCGCAGCCCCTTTTTCAACATCAATCCACTTCATGACGAGGGACGACATGACAGCACCCAACCTGCCCCGGTTCCATGCAGACAACGGCCTGCGCTATCGAGCGCTTGGCAATTCGGGGCTCTTTGTATCCGAACTGTGCCTGGGGACCATGACCTTCGGCGGCGACGAGGACATCTGGGGCCTGATCGGCAGCCTGCAGCAGGAACAGGCCGATGAGCTGGTCAAGATGGCCCTGGAGGCGGGCATCAACTTCATCGATACCGCCAACATCTATGGCCACGGTGGCAGCGAGCGCATCGTCGGCCAGTCGCTGAAGAATCTCGGGGTTCGCCGTGAGGACATCGTGCTGGCCACCAAGGTGCTCGGTCCCATGGGAGACGGCCCCAATGCCCGGGGTGGCTCGCGCGGCCACATCATGAGTCAATGCAAGGCGAGCCTGGAGCGCCTGCAGACCGACTACATCGACCTCTACCAGATCCACGGCTTCGACCCGGCCACCCCGATCGAGGAAACCCTGGAGGCACTGAATACCCTGGTCCAGCACGGCCACGTGCGCTACATCGGCCTGTCCAACTGGGCCGCCTGGCAGGTGATGAAGGCCATCGGCATCACCCAGGCGCGGCATCTGTGCCCGATCACGTCCCTGCAGGCCTATTACACCCTCGTCGGCCGCGACCTGGAACGCGACATCATCCCGATGCTGGAGTCGGAAAAGGTCGGGCTGATGGTGTGGAGTCCGCTGGCCGGCGGTTATCTGTCAGGCAAGTACGAGGGGCCGAACGTTTCGGAAGAAAACCGGCGGGCCAAGTTCGATTTTTCCCCCCGTCAACCGGGAGCGTGGCAGCAAGGTCATCCAAGTCATGCGACAGATCGCAGCCGGCAAGCAGATCGACGGTGAGCCTGTCAGCGTGGCCACCATTGCCCTGGCCTGGCTGCTGCACCAAAAGGCAGTGACCAGCATCATCATCGGGGCCAAGCGGGCCGACCAGCTCAAGGACAACGTTCGCGCGACCCAGGTCCGCCTTGCCGATGACGAACTGGCGGCACTGGATGAGGCCAGCCGGCTTCCGGAGGAATACCCGGGCTGGATGATGAAAATGATGGCGGGGTATCGGGACCCGATGACCAAATGATGGCCCCGGCGTGAGCGTCGGCGCTGCGCCCGGATCGGAACCGAAACAGGTTCCCCGAGCCGCGACCGGCGCGTCCGATGGCGCGCACGGCCCGGCCGGGCCACCGGCCACCTCCGACCCCCGCCGGCGCAGTGCGCATGAGGTTTGCTGCCCCTGCTCTCATCGTAATTCCAGTCACGCCGGGTTCTGGTCGAATCCGCCCGTGCGGGGAAGGCCGCACGGGCAGGAGAACCAAGCAGGCCGGCGGCGCCCTGTTCAGCCCCGTGCCGGGATCGCCTTGCCGCCTCGATGGAGCATGCGGTAGAGCGCCGGCAGGACCAGTAGGGTCAACAGCGTCGAGGACGCGATGCCGCCGATCACCACCGTGGCCAGCGGACGCTGCACCTCCGCGCCGGTGCCCACGTTGAGGGCCATCGGCACAAAACCCAGGCTTGCCACCAGCGCCGTCATCAACACCGGCCGCAGGCGGGTCAGCGCGCCCTGTTCAACCGCTTGGTCCAGCCCCAGTCCTTCGGCGCGCAGCTTGTGGATGAAGCTGATCATCACCAATCCGTTGAGCACCGCCACACCGGACAGGGCGATGAAGCCGACACCGGCGGAAATCGAGAACGGGATCCCGCGCAACCACAGCGCAAGCACGCCGCCGGTCAATGCCAGCGGCACGCCGCTGAAGACGATCGCCGCGTCACGCACAGAGCCAAAGGCCATGTACAGCAGGCCGAAGATCAGGACCAGCACCACCGGCACGACCACGGCCAGGCGCCGGCTGGCCGAGATCAGCTGCTCGAAGGTGCCGCCGTACTGGACCCAGTAGCCCTCCGGCAGGTCGGCCTGCTGCGCCACCTCCGTACGCAGCTGCTCGACGAACGAGCCCAGGTCGCGCCCGCGCACGTTGGCCGTCACCACCACCCGCCGCTTGCCGTTCTCTCGGCTGACCTGGTTCGGCCCCAGTTCCACCGCGATGCTTGCGACGCTGCCCAGCGGCACCCAGGCCGATCCGGCGGCGGTCCCACCCTCGGCGCTCGCCCCGGGGATCGCAATGGGCAAGGATCCAAGCGCGGTGATGTCCTGCCGTCGCGCTTCCGGCAGCCGAACCACGATGTCGAAGCGGCGATCCCCTTCGAACAGCTGTCCAGCGGTGGCACCGCCCATCGCCACCGCGATGGTGTCCTGCACATCGGAGGTGCTCAAGCCGTGGCGTGCCAGCGCTTCGCGGTCCGGGGTCACGGTCATCAGCGGCAGCCCGGTCACCTGCTCCAGCTTGACGTCGGCCGCGCCGGGGATCGCGCTGGCGATGGCCTCGATCTGCTCGCCAATGGCGGCAAGCTGGTCCAGGTCGTCACCGAACACCTTGATCGCGATCTCGGCACGCACGCCGGCGATCAGCTCGTTCATCCGCATCTGGACCGGCTGGGTGAACTCATAGTTGTTGCCCGGCACTTGGGCAACAGCGGCCTCCAGCTCGTCGATCAGCTGCGGTTTGGTCTTGCGTGGATCGGGCCAGTCGGCACGGTCCTTGAGCATGATGAAGGTGTCGGCGACCGAGGGCGGCATCGGGTCGGTGGCCACTTCCGCCGTGCCCAGCTTGGCCACGACCTGCTCGACCTCGGGAATCTGCTTGATGCGGGCCTCGAGCTGCTCCTGCATGCCAATGGCCTGGGTCAGGCTCGTCCCCGGGATGCGCAGCGCATGCAGGGCGATGTCGCCCTCGTCCAGCTGCGGTATGAACTCGGTCCCCAGGCGTGTGGCCAGGACGCCGGCCAGTAGCACCACGAGGGTGGCCGCTGCCACGACCACGGCCGGTGCCGACAGTGCCTTGCTCAGCACCGGCGCGTAGAGCCGATGCAGGCCCGCCATCACCCGCGTCTGCTTTTCGGCCACCGGTCCGCTCACCCATTGCGCCACCGCCGCCGGGACGAAGGTCAGTGACAACACCATCGCGGCGGTCAGCGCCATCACCACCGTGATGGCCATGGGATGGAACGTCTTTCCTTCGACTCCGCTCAACGCGAAAATCGGCAGGTACACGGCCGCAATGATGAACAGGCCGAACAGGCTGGGTTTGATGACTTCGGCGCTGGCCACGGCCGCCAGCTCATATCGCTCCTCGCGGGAAAGCAGGCGCCCCAGTTCATGCTGGCGCGCACCAAACCGGCGCAGGCAGTTCTCGACGATGATCACCGCGCCGTCCACGATCAAACCAAAGTCCAGCGCGCCCAGGCTCATCAGGTTGGCCGACACGCCCGCCTGGACCATCCCGGAGATCGTCATCAGCATGGTGATCGGGATCACCGCGGCGGTGATCAGCGCAGCACGCAGGTTGCCCAGCAGCGCGAACAGCACCACGATCACCAGCAGCGCGCCTTCGACCAGGTTCTTGCGGACCGTGGCGATGCTGCGGTCGACCAGCCGGGTACGGTCATAGACCGGCCTGGCGCTCACGCCTGCCGGCAGGCTGGCGTCGATCTCCTTGAGCTTGGCCGCCGAGCGCTGGGCGACCGCGCGGCTGTTTTCTCCGATCAGCATGAAGACCGTGCCGAGCACCACCTCCTGGCCGTCCTTGGTCGCCGCGCCGGTGCGCAGTTCGCTTCCTTCCTCGACCTGGGCGATGTCCGAGATGCGCAGCGGCAACCCGTCGCGGCGGGCCACCACCACCTTGCCGATATCGTCCATGTCGCCCAGTTGGCCGGGGACCCGGAGCAGGTACTGCTCGCCCGAGCGCTCGATGTAGCCGGCCCCCACGTTGGCGTTGTTGCGCTGGACGGCCTTGAGCACATCGTCCAGGGTCAGGCCGTAGGCCAGCAGTCGCGCCGGATCGGGCGTGATGTGGAACTGCCTGAGCATGCCACCGACGGTATTGACCTCGGTGACGCCCTTGAGATGACGCAGCTGCGGGCGCACGACCCAGTCCTGCAGCGCGCGCAGGTCCGATGCGCTGTAGGCGCTGCCGTCGGGCTTGCTCGCGCCCGGCTCCGCTTCCACCGTGTACATGAAGATTTCGCCCAGGCCCGTGGCGACCGGCCCGAGCGTGGGCTCGATGTCCGGTGGAAGCTGGGCGGCGGCCTGCTGCAGTCTTTCGGCGACCTGTTGGCGGGCGAAGTAGATATCGGTGCCGTCCTCGAACACCACCGTGACCTGGGACAGGCCGTAGCGTGAGATCGACCGGGTGTATTCCAGGTTGGCCAGGCCCGCCAGGGCCGTTTCGAGCGGAAAGGTGACCCGCTGTTCGGCTTCCAGCGGCGAATAGCCGGGCGCTTCGCTGTTGATCTGGACCTGGACATTGGTGATGTCCGGCACCGCATCGATCGGCAGCCGCGCGTAGTTCCACACGCCAAAGGCAGACACGGCCAGGGCCAGCAGCAGCACCATCCAGCGGTGCGCGATGGCCAGCCGCAAGATGCGTTCGAGCAGGCCCGGTGCATCAGTGGTCATGGCTCGCCCCTGACTTTTCGATGTCCGCCTTGATCAGGAAACTCTGCTGGCTGACATAGCGCGTGCCCGGCTTGAGCCCACCCAGCACCTCGACCCGCTCGCCATCCCGGGCCCCGAGCTCGAGCATCCGGACCTCGTAGGTGTCACCGACCTGGGCGAAGACCACGGTGAAGTCGCGGAACCGCTGCAACCCCGATTCCAGCACCGTCAGTTGCGCTTGCGTGCTGGCAACGCTCACCTCCGCGGACACCACCATGCCAGGACGCCAGCTTCCGTCCTGGTTGGGGATGCTGACCCGGGCCACCACGCTCTGGCCCACCGTTGCCAACGGCAGCAGCGAATCAATCCTGGCCTGGACGGTTGCGTCGGTGGTCGCCGCGCGGATGGACACGGCCTGGCCGGGCTCCAGTCTGGCCGCATCCTTGCCGATGGCATGCAGTTCCACCCAGACCCTGGACAGGTCCGCGATCTCCATCAGCGCATCGCTGCCGGTCACCTCGCCGACGCTGGCCTGGCGCACGAGCACCACCCCGTCGAAGGGCGCGCTCACCGGATAGGTGCGCATGGAGTCGTTGCCTTCGACCACGACCAGCGTCTGGCCCCGCCGTACACGGTCCCCTTGGCGGACGTTGACCGCGCGGACCACACCGGGAAACCGCGCCTTGACCTGGGCATGTCGGTTGGCGTCCTGGACGATGACGCCCATCAGGCTGATGTTGTCCTTGATGACACCCGGCCCTGCCACTTCGGTCTTGATGCCGGCCGCCTCGGCGACCTTGGCCGGGATGCTCACCCGACCCTCGTAGGACGCAAATTGCCAGCTCGAGCGCTTGCCGGCATGGGTGGCCTGGACCTGGACATCGAACGAATGCGGCTCGGCCAGGGTGGCGCTGCCCTTCAGATGGTCCTGCTCGGGCACGAACTGGAAATCGGTCTGTTCGCCGTCCAGCCGCTTGATCCGGATCCTGGCCTGAACCTCTCCGGGCGGCAACGGCCTGTCGTCCAGATAGGCATAGAGCCGGTAGTGCGGCTCGACGTTGGTCTCGTAGACGGTCACCTCCAGGGCGAAATTCCCGTCGCGCAGCATGCGCCCGCGATGGGGTCCGCGTTCGTACTCGGCGGCCGGGGCCGAGGCATGCTCGGTGGCGCCGGGAGGCTCGGTGCCACCGCAGGCCGACAGCAGCGCCCCGCTCAGGAGCAGGGCGCAAAGGCGAAGATTCATGGCGTGATGTCCGTGGTGGAGGTCGTGAGACGCTCGATCTGGATGAGGCGGCTGCGCAGCAGTGCGGCGGCTTGGATCTGGCGAACACGCAGATCGAACAGCGTGCGCTGGGCCTGGGAGAGCGCAAGAAACGTGAACCGCCCCTGCTCGAACCCCTGTTGGCTCAGGGTCAGCGCCTGGCGCGCCCTTGGCAGCATGCGGCTGGACAAGGCGGCCTGTTCCACCGCGGCATGATTCAACTCCTGGAAGACCTCGAACAGCTCCTGGTGGCGTTCGCTGCGCGCCGCGTCGGCCCTGGCAGCCGATGCGGCCAGCAGCGCATCGGCCTCGGCAACGGCCAGGGTCGAGCGCACCTTGCTTCCCAGTGGAACCGACACCGACATCACCAGCCCCTGGTCATCCAGGCCTTGCAGCCGGCGCACGCCCAACGACAGGTCCACGTCCGGCCGTCGCATGGCGTGGGCCAGAGCGCGCTGTGCCGAAAGCTCCTCTGCTTCCAGCGCATGCGCCCGCTGCCCAGGAGTGTGGGCCAGGCGCGCAGCGAGCGAATCGAAGTTGGGCAGGGTGGTCGGCCCCTCCAGGTCGCCGGCGACCTCCGCAAAATCCACCTCCACGCCGCCCCAGCTGGCGGCCAGGGTCTGCCTGGATGCCAGCAATTCGTGCGCTGCGTGCTCTTCGGAGAGCTCGGCATCGGCCAGCGTGATATCGGCGGCGGCCAGGTCCGAATCCGGATTGCGACCGGCCTGGACCCATCGGGCGACCTCGTTCCTGGCCCTGGATGCGAACGCAGTCCGCTCTTTTGCCGCCGCGAGCCGCGCCTGGTCGGCCAGTACCTGGATAAAGCGCAGCGAGGTCAGGGCGATGAGGTCGGCCCTGGCCAAGGCTGCGGTGTTTCGTTGCCGCAGCACGTGGGTCTGACCCAACGCGCGTCTTGCGGCCTGCTTGCCGCCCAGCTCGATCCGCTTGCCGACCCGGAAGGTGGTTTCGGCGAGCCTGGTCCCGGAGAGCGCCCCGGTTCCGGCAAAATTCTCCAGCTCACCGCCGATGGTGAGCGGGGTCGACAACGCTTCGCGCGCGGCGCGGCTGTCAGCCGCACGCAGACCGGCAGCCTCGGCCGCCAGCAAGGGACTTGCGTCCAGCGCACGCGCAACCGCCTCGTCCAGGCGCAACGCTTCGGCGGCCCGCCCATCGAGGGCAAGACCGCAGGTCCCGGCAAACGCCAGAACCACCAACCAACACAGTTTCACGAAGAGACCTCCGAGCGATCGGGAATGACGATGTCCAGCCGCGATCCCGCGGCGACTTGGTCAGACGATCGGAGGTCTGTAGGGGTGGGTGACCAGCTCGACCCGGATCGGATGCGGACCCTCTGCGCTCGGCGCGCAAGCACGGTGACCGGCACCGACCGCCAGGACGATGGGCTGTTGCAGCGTGAAAGTCACTTGATCGACGACATGCAGGTGGAGATCGACCGGGCGATGGTCCTCTCCCGCAGCGTCGACCGCCGGGGCTTGAAGCAGATGGTCCACCAGCGGGCGCTGGTCGTGGCCATGATCGCGGTCGATCCGATCATGTGCGTGGAGCGAAATGGCAGGAACGCTCACCAGCAGGAATACCGCGGCCACCACGCACATTCCCAGACGACCGGCCGGGCGTATCGTCCAATTGGCAAACAGGGTGCGCAGTCTTCGCATAACCTGCGCAGCATGCCCAAGCAAGCCACGCATCTCAAGTGCCTGTGGGGCGAGAAACTAGGGCGCAGAAGTGAGAAATGAGGGAAAGCAGGGATGCCGGCCCCTCACTCCTCACTCCTCGGCTTCACCCGCCTCCGCCCCGGACAGCGCGATGGCAACCCTGCCACGCGCCTTTCCTGCCAGGCCGCAGCCCTGGCGATGATCCCCCGTGGCCCACGCAAGACACGGGCCGCGATGCGCGGCCCGCTCCCTTCCTGCGCCGGATGAGGAATGAATCAGGCGCCCTGCCTGACCGGCAACACACGGATCTCCACCCGGCGGTTCTTCGCGCGGCCGGCATCGGTCTCGTTGCTGGCGATCGGATAGCGCTCACCCATGCCGAGGATCTCGAAGCGCTGGCGCATCAGGCCTTGCCCGATCAGGTAATCGGCCACCGCATTGGCGCGGGCTTCGGACAGGACCTGGTTGGCCGCGTCGCTGCCGATGCTGTCGGTGTGGCCGCTGACCTCCACGATGGTCTGGTCGTATTCCTTCAGCGTGGCGGCCACGTTGTTGAGCGCCGAGTAGAACTGCGGCTTCAACGTGGACTTGCCGAAATCGAAGGTCACCCCGTCCGGCAGGTTGAGCTTGATCACATCGCCGTCGCGGCTGACGTCGATGCCGGTGCCGGCGGTCTGGCGGCGAAGTTCGGCTTCCTGGCGGTCCTGGTAGGCGCCAATCGCACCACCGGCCAGGCCACCGACCCCGGCGCCGATCAGCGCGTGCTGGCGACGTTCGGTGGCATCGCTGCCACTGAGCAATCCCAGTGCCGTGCCGATGCCGGCCCCGATCAAGGCGTTGCGACGGGTGCGGTTGGGATCGTTGGGATCGGTGGTCTGTCCGGTGTAAGTGGCACAGCCGGCCAACAGCAGGGTCGACAGCACGCCGCACAGTAGGGTGCGGGACAATAATTTGTTCGCTGGCTGATTCATGGTTCCTCGCTTTCGGGATGGGTCCGGTGGTCTTGCGGTCGCTGAAGCTAACCCTTCCTCCTGCAAAGCCGGATGAACAGGCGCCGACTGGCCGGGCCCGCGCCGCCGGCGGTCGGCTCAGCGGGTCCTGGCATAGGCGGCCAGCGCGGCCTGGCGGCCCTTGGCCAGGTCCACGATCGGCTGGTGCGGATAGTCGCAAGCCCTGCCCTTGCGCAATTGCGGGAATTCCCACGGCGCGAAGCGCGCATTCACCGGCAGTGCTTCCAGCTCGGGCACCCAGCGGGTGATGTAGCGCGCCTGCGGATCGAACTTGCGCGCCTGGGTCACCGGGTTGAACACGCGGAAATACGGCGCCGCATCGGCGCCGGTGCCGGCGACCCACTGCCAGCCCAGCGTGTTGTTGGCCAGGTCCGCATCCACCAGCGTCTGCCAGAACCAGCGCGCCCCTTCCAGCCAGTGCACGCGCAGGTGCTTGGTGAGGTAGCTGGCCACGATCATGCGTACGCGGTTGTGCATCATCCCGGTCTGCCACAGCTCGCGCATGCCGGCATCGACGATGGGCACGCCGGTCCTGCCGTGCTGCCAGGCCTGCAGCGGGCCTGGTGCGGTGCTGGCCCAGTCGAACCGGTCAAAGCGCGGGTTGAGGTTTTGCTGCGCCGTGTGCGGGAAATGATGCAGCAGGTGATGGGCGAACTCGCGCCACACCAGCTGCCGGATGAAACCGTCGATGTCACGGTCCAGGCTGACGCCGCGTTGCGCCTGCAGCCGTGCGATCACCCGCCACGGCGCGATCTCGCCGAAGTGCAGGTGCGGCGACAGCCGCGAGGTGCCGATCCGGTCCGGCAGGTCGCGCTGATCCAGGTAGCCGCGCAATGCGCCCTCGACGAAGACCTCCAGCGCCTGGTGGGCGCCGGCCTCGCCGGCTTGCCAGATCTCCCAGAAGCCTGCATCCCAGTTCAACGCAGGTGCCAGGCCCAGCGCATCGATGCCCTCGCCCTTCAGCGCCGACGGCACGGCCGGCAGCGCTTCGGGCGCGTCCTGCAGCGCACGCTGCGCCAGCCCGGCCATGACGTTGCGATAGAACGCAGTGAACACCTTGTACGGCTCGCCGGTCCTGGTCTGCACGTCCCACGGCTCGGCCAGCAACGCGGCATTGCAGCTGCGCACCTGGACGTGGCGCTGCTTGAGCGCCTGCTTGATCGCCGCATCGCGCGGCTGGGTGGCCGGTTCGTACTTGCGGTTCCAGAACAGCGCCTGCGCGCGGCTTTGTTCGATCAGCTGCTGCAAGACCATCGCGCTGTCGCCGCGGCGGACCAGCAGGCGCGAGCCGCGCTGGCGCAAGGCCAGATCCAGCGCCTTGAGCGAGCGATGCCGCCAGGCATTGGAGGCCGCACCCGGCGCCCAGCAGCCTTCCTCGTGCGGGGCATGGATGTACACCGGGACCGGGTCGAAGCCGGCTTCCAGCGCCGCATGCAGGGCCGGATTGTCGGCCAGGCGCAGATCGCTGCGGAACCAGACCAGGGCGATGGGCATGGGCATTGGCGTTGGGGACGCAGCGGCATGATGCCCGCCTGGCTGCGAAAAAATCCGCAGCGTGCCGAGCGGCGCCGGAGCTACTCGAAGCTGCCCACCGCGTCGTGGGCCAGGTTGTCAAAGCGGGTGTACTCGCCGAAGAACTTGAGCTTGAGCGAGCCGGTCGGGCCGCTGCGCTGCTTGCCGATGATGACCTCGGCCAGGCCCTTGTCCGGCGAATTCTCCTTGTTGTAGTAGTCGTCGCGGTAGATGAAGACGATCACGTCGGCGTCCTGCTCGATGGCGCCCGATTCGCGCAGGTCGGCCATCACCGGGCGCTTGTCGGTGCGCGTTTCCAGCGAGCGGTTGAGCTGGGACAGGGCGATCACCGGCACGTTCAGCTCCTTGGCCAGGCCCTTGAGCGAGCGGCTGATCTCGGAGATCTCCGTGGCCCGGTTTTCGCTGTTGCCCGGCACCGACATCAGCTGCAGGTAGTCGATCACCACCAGGCCCAGGTCGTGTTCGCGCTTGAGGCGCCGGCACTTGGAGCGCAGCACCTCCGGCGACAGGCCAGGGGTGTCGTCGATGAAGATCTTGGTTTCCTTCAGCATCCGGATCGCGGCGGTGACCCGGCTCCAGTCCTCGTCCTCGAGCTGGCCGGTGCGCAGGCGCTGGGCGTTGATGCGGCCATTGGAGGAGATCAGGCGCAGGGCCAGCTGGGCGGCCGACATTTCCATCGAAAACACCGCCACGGCCTTCTTCGACTTGATCGCCACGTATTCGGCGATGTTCAGCGCCAGGGTGGTCTTGCCCATCGCCGGACGCGCCGCCAGGATCAGCAGGTCGGTCGGCTGCAGCCCGGCGGTGAGGTAATCGAACTCGGTATAGCCGGTGGCCAGGCCGGTGACGTTGCCGCCGCTGTTGAAGCGGTCCTGCAGCACCGAGAAGGCATCCTTGAGCGCGCTGGGCATGGACACAAAGTCGCTGCGTCCGCGCGAGCCGGCCTCGGCGATGGCAAACACCTTCTGCTCGGCCACGGCCAGCAGCTCGGTGCTCTCGCGGCCTTCGGGCTGGAAGCCGTTGTTGACGATCTCGGTGCCCACATCGATCAGCTGGCGCATCACCGCCTTGTCGCGCACGATCTCGGCATAGGCGGTGATGTTGGCCGCCGACGGCGTGGAGCTGGCCAGTTCGATCAGGTAGGCACCGCCGGCGATCAGGTCCGACTGGCCCTGCGCGTCGAACCACTCGCCCAGGGTCACCGCATCGTAGGGCCGGCTGCGCTCGGCCAGCTCGCTGATGGCGCGGTAGATCAGCTGGTGGTCGCGGCGATAGAAGTCCTCGGAGGTGAGCCTGTCGTTGACCCGGTCATAGGCATCGGCAACCAGCATCAGGCCACCGAGCACCGCCTGTTCGGCTTCGATGGAGTGCGGCGGCATGCGCAGCTGCTCCAGGCGTGCATCGCTGGGGTCATTGCGGAAATCACGGTCACGTTCGCGACGGGGAGCTGCCATGTTCGACTCGGAAAAAGCAAGAAGCGTTGCTCGGCGCCGTCCATGGTAGGCACAGGGCTGCGGCGACCGGTACGGATAACCTTGTGGATAACCGGTGGGAAAGATGTGCACCGGACGTCGCAATGGCTGCGACCAGGGCTCAGCCCTGAAACGAAAACGGGCGCCCTGCGGCGCCCGTCCGGTCCAACCCGTCGCTGCGTGGATCAGCTTTCGCCGACGACCACGACCTTGACGGTGGTTTCCACGTCGGCGTGCAGCTTGAGCAGCACCTCGTACTCGCCGATGTTGCGGAACGCGCCATCGGTGAGGACGACTTCGCTCTTTTCCAGCGGCAGGCCGGCGGCGGTGAAGGCGTTGGCGATTTCGCGCGCGCCGACCGAGCCGAACAGCTTGCCTTCGGTGGAGGCATTGGCCGACACGGTCACGCTGGCACCTTCGAGCCTGGCGGCGCGGCCGGAGGCCTGCTCGTGGATCGACTTGGCCTTGGCTTCGTACTCGGCGCGCCTGGCTTCGAACTGGGCCACGTTGGCGGCGGTGGCCGGCACCGCCTTGCCCTGTGGCACCAGGTAGTTGCGGCCGTAGCCGGGCTTGACGTTGACCTGGTCGCCCAGGACACCCAGGTTGGTCACTTTCTGCAGAAGAATCAGCTTCATTTTTTCAGATTCCGTATTCGTTAGCGGCCCGCCGTGGCGGGCGCAACTGGTGCTGTCCGAATGGACGGGGGAGTGAGGCGAGGAACGAAGTGGGAGGAGTGAGGAGTGAGGGAGGCATTGCTTCCACTGGCTCCACACTGCGGCGCGGCCGCATCACTCCTGTCCTGCAATCACATGTCGTGGTTGTCGGTGTACGGGATCAGGGCCAGGAAACGGGCGCGCTTGATGGCCGTCTGCAGCTGGCGCTGGTAGCGCGCCTTGGTGCCGGTGACGCGGCTGGGAACGATCTTGCCGGTCTCGGTCAGGTACTGGCGCAGGGTGTTGAGATCCTTGTAATCGATCTCCTTGACCCCTTCGGCGGTGAACTTGCAGAACTTGCGGCGACGGAAGAACTTGGACATGTCAGGGTTCCTTAGGCGGCTTCGGTGGCGTCGGTATCGTCGTCGGACTTGGCGGTCTCGCCTTCGTCGTCACGACGGCGGCGTTCGCCGCGCTCGGGCTTGTCGCCCTTCTCGTCCTTGCTCTTCATGATGATCGACATCTCGGTGTCGGCCACGTCGCCGTCGCGCTTGACGATCAGGTGCCGCAGGATGGCATCGTTGAAGCGGAAGGTTTCGGTCAGCTCGGCCAGGGTGGCCTGGTCGACTTCGACGTTCATCAGCACGTAGTGGGCCTTGACCAGGTTCTGCACCGGGTAGGCCAACTGGCGGCGGCCCCAGTCTTCCAGGCGCACGATCTTGCCGTTGCCGGCCTCGATGATGCCCTTGTAGCGCTCGACCATGGCCGGCACCTGCTCGCTCTGGTCCGGATGGACCAGGAACACGATTTCATAGAAACGCATGTGTTTTACCTTTCGGATGAAGGCCCATCCCGCAACGGGACCGGCCGGACAGCTCCCCGCCTGTGCGGTGGAGCAAGGACCCCTAGGGCCAGCAAGGCCAAGGGAGCCGGAAATTATGTCAGCTCAAGGAGTTGCGCGCAATCGGCCCGCCCTGCGCAGCCCGGCCTGGCCACAGCCGGGCCCGGCGCCCGTACGCTCCCCTTCAAGGCGGACCCGGCTGCACTGCCCGATCGTGCACCTGGGCAAACCGGGCGCGGTCAGGCTCCGCGACAGCCACACGCCTTCCCGTTCTTCAGGCCGCGTCGGCCGAGGTGGTAAAGCTCTCCCCGCAGCCGCACTCGGCGGTGGCGTTGGGGTTCCTGAACAGGAAAGTCTCGCCCAGGCCCTGCTTGCCGAAGTCGATCTGCGTGCCGTCCACCAGGGCCAGGCTGTCGGCGTCGACGAAGATCTTCACGCCGCGGTCTTCGAACACCGTGTCGCCGGGGCGCTGCTCGCGCGCCAGGTCGGTCACGTGGCCCCAGCCCGAGCAACCGGTCTTGGTCACGCCGAAACGCAGGCCCAAGGCGCCGGGCGTGGTCTGGACGAAGTGCTGGACGCGCTGGTGGGCGATCGGGGTCAGGGTGATGGCCATTGGGGTGCCTTCGAAAATGCTCGGGGCCGATTATAGGCAGGTGGCCGTGGGCGGGGCGCCCTGCCAGGTGAACGGAGCGTGCCCGCCACGCAGCCAACCGGTAGACTTGCGCGTTCCCTTAGATCGCGCCGGACAGGCCAGGATTCAAGACATGACGGTGGTGAGCGTCGAACATGCGCTGGCGGGCAAGCTCCCGGCCGGCGGCGAAGTGACGGTCCGTGGCTGGGTGCGCACGCGGCGCGATTCCAAGGCGGGCCTGTCCTTCGTCAACGTCAGCGACGGTTCGTGCTTTGCGCCCATCCAGGTGGTTGCGCCCAATACCCTGTCCAATTACGAGTCCGAGGTGAAGCACCTGACCGCCGGCTGCGCGGTGGTCGCCACCGGCACGCTGGTCCCCTCGCAGGGCCAGGGCCAGCGCCTGGAGCTGCAGGCCCGATCGCTGGAGGTGGTCGGCTGGGTCGAGGATCCGGAAACCTACCCGATCCAGCCCAAGGCCCACTCGCTGGAATTCCTGCGCGAAGTGGCCCACCTGCGCCCGCGCACCAACCTGTTCGGCGCGGTGACCCGGATCCGCAACTGCCTGGCCCAGGCCGTGCATCGGTTCTTCCACCAGAACGGCTTCAACTGGATCTCCACGCCGATCGTGACCACCTCCGATGCCGAAGGCGCCGGCCAGATGTTCCGGGTGTCCACCCTGGACCTGGCCAACCTGCCGCGCAACGCCGCCGGCGAGGTGGATTTCAGCCGGGATTTCTTCGGCCGGGAAACCTTCCTGACCGTGTCCGGCCAGCTCAACGTGGAGGCCTACTGCCTGGCGCTGAGCAAGGTCTACACCTTCGGCCCGACCTTCCGCGCCGAGAACTCCAACACCACCCGCCACCTGGCCGAGTTCTGGATGATCGAGCCGGAAGTGGCCTTCAACGACCTGGCCGCCAACGCCGACCTGGCCGAGGAGTTCCTCAAATACCTGTTCCGCGCGGTGCTGGACGAGCGCGCCGACGACCTGGCCTTCATCGCCGAGCGGGTGGACCAGGCCGCGGTCAGTCGGCTGGAAGCGTTCATCAACGTGCCGTTCGAGCGGATCGACTACACCGATGCGATCGAGCTGCTGCAGAAGGCGGACAGGACCTTCGACTTTCCGGTCGAATGGGGCCTGGACCTGCAGACCGAGCACGAGCGCTGGCTGACCGAGGAACACGTCGGCCGCCCGGTGGTGGTGACCAATTATCCCGAGCACATCAAGGCCTTCTACATGCGCCTGAACGACGACGGCAAGACCGTCGCGGCGATGGACGTGCTGGCCCCGGGCATCGGCGAGATCATCGGCGGCAGCCAGCGCGAAGAGCGCCTGGACGTGCTGGATGCGCGCATGGGCCAGTTCGGCCTGGATCCGGGACAGTACGGCTGGTATCGCGACCTGCGCCGCTACGGCACCGTGCCGCACGCCGGCTTCGGCCTGGGTTTCGAGCGCCTGGTGGTGTATGTGTGCGGGCTTTCCAACATCCGCGACGCGATCCCCTACCCGCGCGCGCCGGGCCACGCGGAGTTCTGAGGCGATGAACGTCGAGCTGGTCGCGCAATCGGTCACGGTGGTGGTGGGCATGGGGGCCTTCGTGCTCGGCCTGGTCGGCATCGGCCGCAGCCTGCAGCTGCAGCGCCTGCTGGTGCGCAAGCAGCAGGAAGGTCTGGACGCGGCCGCGGTGAAAGCCGATCCGCAGGTGCGCGCGGTGATGCGCCGCCTGCGCATGCCGCTGCTCTGGGCCACGCTGCTGGCGGCCTGTTCGGTGGCCGCGCCGTTGCTGGCGCGACGGGTGCTGGCATGATCCTGTTCTTCGCCCTGCTGTTCGTGGCCACGGCGATCGCCGGATTCTGCGCGCTGGTGATCTTCTGGCCGCTGACCCTGATCCACGTGCGCGACCGCCATCCGGACATCGCCGCGCAGCTGGGCCCGGGCGCCTTCATGCGCCCCGCCGCGCTGGCCTGGCTGATGCGCGGCGACTATCGCAGCACCGGCGACCGCTCGCTCAGCGGCCTGGCCACGCCCGCGCGGATTTCCCTGGCGGTGATCATCGCCGCACTGGCCATGGCCGGGCTGCTGTGGCTGACTTCGGAGGTCCTGCCATGAACGACACCCCGCACAGCCAATGGTGGCTGGCCAGCCTGGGCCGCACCCTGATCTGGGCACGCCTGCGGATCAAGGAGGCCGGCACCGCCGAGGTCCTGGACAGCGACGGCAATACCTTGTCCTACGATAGCCAGGACACTGCCCGCGCTGCGTTGTTCGACGCCGAGTTCGTCGCCTTCGACGGCCTGGACGAAGAGGACGCGCTGCGCCGCGGCTTCAGCCTGCACGAGGTTTCACCGCCCCACGCCGAGCGCGATGAGGACCTGCCTGCGCTGATGGTGCAATCGCTGGGCGAGCGCGCCTGAGGCGGCGACGTCCCGGCCGCGCGCCTTGGCCGAAAGCGCCTGCCTGCACGCTGCCGCCGGCTTCGCCCTGACCCGGGCACGAGATCCCAAAGCGCGCCTTCACACGTGGCCGCCAGGCGCCGCGCGCGCGATCTGGCTGCATCGATGCGCCCCGTGCATGCAACGGTGCTGATCGCCCCACGCATTGCGCGCCTGCGCCGGCTGCGGTATCCAGTCCATCTTAGTTTTGCGAGAAGGACCGCTTCATGGATCTCAATCTTTCCGGCAGGCATGCATTGGTGTGCGGCGCCTCGGCTGGCATCGGCAAGGCCGCCGCGATCGAACTTGCGCTGCTGGGGGCCGATGTGACCGTGCTGGCACGCCGCGAAGCGGCCCTGCGCCAGGTCGTGGCCGAGTTGCCGGTGGTGCGCCAGGGCCAGGTGCACGGCTGGCGCGTCGGCGACGATGGCCAGACCCAGGCACTGGCGGACACGGTCACTGCGCTGGCGGCCGAGCGCCCGGTCCAGATCCTGGTCAACAACGGCGGCGGACCACCGGGCGGCAGGGCCGTCGATGCCGACCTGGAGGCCTACCTCAGCGCATTCCGTCACCACCTGCTGGCCAACCAGACCCGCGTGCAGGCCGTCCTGCCGGGCATGCGCGCGGCCGGCTGGGGCCGGATCGTCAATGTCGTGTCGACCTCGGTCTACGAACCGATGCACAACCTGGGCGTGTCCAATACCGTGCGCAGCGCGGTGGCCGGCTGGGCCAAGACGCTCTCGCAGGAACTGGGCCCGGACAACATCACCGTCAACAACGTGCTGCCCGGCTTCACCCACACCGCGCGCATGGACCACATCGTGCAGGACCGGATGCAGGCCAGCGGCCAGAGCGCCGAGCAGGTCATCGCCAGTCTCGCCGCCTCCGCGCCGATGCGCCGGATCGGTGCGCCGGCCGACGTCGCGGCGGCCATTGCCTTCCTGGCCAGCCCCGCCGCCGGCTACATCAGCGGAGTGAGCCTGACGGTGGATGGCGGGCGGATGCATTCGATCTGACGGTCTCATGGCCGGCCCGGGCCGGCCCTGCGCTTGACGCATCTGCGATAATCGAGCCCATGAGTGAACTCGACGCGTTGTTGCGCAATAACCGGGACTGGTCTGAAAAGGTCCGCCAGGACGATCCGGGCTTCTTCCAGCGCCTCTCGCAACAGCAGTCGCCGCGCTACCTGTGGATCGGCTGCTCCGACTCGCGGGTGCCCGCCAACCAGATCCTGGGCCTGGACCCGGGCGAGGTGTTCGTCCATCGCAACGTGGCCAACGTGGTGGTGCACAGCGACCTGAACTGCCTGTCCACCATCCAGTTCGCGGTGGATGTGCTCAAGGTCGAGCACATCCTGATCGTGGGCCACTACGGCTGCGGCGGCGTGCACGCCAGCATGACCGGACAGCGCATGGGCCTGGTCGACAATTGGCTGCGTCACGTCGGCGATGTCAGCGGCAAGCACGCCGAGCGCCTGGCCAGGGTCCAGACCGAAGCGCTGCGCCACGCGCGCCTTTGCGAGCTCAACGTGATCGAACAGGTCGCCAACGTCTGCCACACCACGATCCTGCAGGACGCCTGGGCGCGGGGCCAGGAGGTGGCGGTGCACGGCTGGTGCTACAGCCTGTCAGACGGCCGCATACGCGAGCTGGGCATGGACGTGGCTGCGCCCGGCCAGCTGCAGCCGGCCTACGCGCGCGCGCTGGCGTCGATGCCGGTCTCGGGCAAGCGCGACCCATAGCGCCACCATCCCCTTTCCCCTGGAGCCCCCATGCTGCCCGCCCCGCTCAACCTGCAGGCCTGGATCGAGGAACACCGCCACCTGCTCAAGCCGCCGGTGGGCAACAAGGTGATCTACGCCGGCGACTTCATCGTCATGGTGGTCGGCGGCCCCAACCGCCGTACCGACTACCACTGGGACGAAGGCCCGGAGTGGTTCTACCAGCTCGAAGGGCAGATGGTGCTGCGCATCCAGGAGGACGGCGCGGCACGCGACATCCCGATCAGCGCCGGCGAGATCTTCCTGCTGCCGCCGCGAGTGCCGCATTCGCCGCAGCGGATGGAAGGCTCGGTGGGGCTGGTGATCGAACGCCGGCGCCTTGCGCACGAGGACGACGGCCTGCTGTGGTTCTGCGAGGCCTGCAACCACAATCTCTACCAGGAGTTCTTCCACCTGCGCAACATCGAGACCGACTTCCCGCCGGTGTTCGAGCGCTTCTACGCCTCGCTGGAACACCGCACCTGCAAGGCCTGCGGCCACCTCAATCCCGCGCCCGAGCGCTAGCTGATGGCCGAGCCCTGAGCAGCCGCGCGCCTGCTGCGCCGGTCATGCTGCTGTCCTTGGAATCGTCTGCCCATCTGCTGCGCCGTGGCAGCACGGCGGGAAACAGGACCGCCGCGACGGCGGCCGAATCAGTGCCCGGTTAGACTGCCAGGCCTTGCCCAAGGTGGCACGTTCCGTGCGTGTCCACTGCCTCCACGCCAGTGCAATGGCGCCCACCTCGCAAGAACCGCACCGCATGAACCACGCGCTTTCCCGCACCCACGCCATCGCCCTGGACGCCGCCGATCCGCTGCGCAGCTTTCGCAACGAATTCCTGCTGCCCAGGCACAAGAACAACGAGCAGGCGTACTTCTGTGGCAACTCGCTGGGCCTGCAGCCGCGCGGGGCGCGCAAGGCCGTCGAGCAGGTCCTGGACACATGGGCGCACGAGGCGGTGGAGGGCCACTTCCGTGGCCAGGGGCAGTGGCTGACCTACCACGAGCAGGTGCGCGAGCCGCTGGCGCGCATCGTCGGCGCGCTGCCCGGCGAAGTGGTGGCGATGAACACCCTGACCGCCAACCTGCACTTGATGATGGTCAGTTTCTACCGGCCTACGGCACAACGCCCGGCGATCCTGATGGAAGCCGGCGCATTTCCCTCCGACCACTACGCGGTGCAGTCGCAGATCCGCTTCCATGGCTTCAACCCGGCCACCGACCTGATCGAGGTGGCGCCGGATGAAGCCGAAGGCACGGTGTCCATGGAGGCGATCGAACAGGCCATCGCCGAGCACGGCCATCGCCTGGCGCTGGTGCTGTGGCCGGGCATCCAGTACCGCACCGGCCAGGCCTTCGACATCGCCCAGATCACACGCCTGACGCACGCCGCCGGGGCGATGGCCGGCTTCGACCTGGCCCACGCTGCCGGCAATATTCCGCTGGCGCTGCACGATGCCGATGCGGATTTTGCGGTGTGGTGCAACTACAAGTACCTCAATGCAGGCCCGGGCGCGGTGGCAGGTGCGTTCGTCCACCAGCGCCATGCGCAGGCCGAGCTGCCGCGCTTTGCCGGCTGGTGGGGCCACGAAAAGGAAACCCGCTTCCTGATGGCGCCCCAGTTCAGGCCCACGCCGGGCGCCGACGGCTGGCAGCTGAGCAACCCACCGATCCTGGCGATGGCGCCGCTGCTGGCCTCGCTGGAGCTGTTCGACAAGGCCGGCGGCGTGCCGGCACTGCGGGCCAAGTCGGAAAAGCTCACCAGTTTCCTGGAGGAGCTGATCGAGGCGCGCCTGCTGGATACCCTGGACATCATCACCCCGGCCGAACCCGAACGCCGCGGCTGCCAGCTGTCACTGCGCGTGGCCGGCGGGCGCGAGCGCGGCCGCGGGCTGTTCGACTACCTGGCCAAGGTCGGCGTGCTCGGTGACTGGCGCGAGCCGGACGTGATCCGCATCGCGCCGGTGCCGCTGTACAACAGCTTCAAGGACATCTATCGCTTCGTGGAAGAAGTGGAGATGTGGGCCGGCGTCTGAACACGCCTTGCCCCTGCCATTGCCCCCGAAGAATTCCATTTGAACGCATCCTCGCGCTCCATCACGATCATCGGCGCCGGCCTGGCCGGCGCGTTGCTGGCCATCCTGCTCTCGCGCAAGGGCTGGCAGGTCACCGTCTACGAGCGCCGCGGCGACCCGCGCATCGAGGGCTACGAATCGGGCCGTTCGATCAACCTGGCCCTGGCCGAACGCGGCCGCCATGCGCTGCGCCAGGCCGATGCCGAAGCCGCGGTGATGGCCCGTGCGGTGATGATGCGCGGGCGCATGGTCCACTTCCTCGAAGGCGGCCAGCAGCTGCTGCCCTATGGCCGCAACGACAGCGAGGTGATCTGGTCGATCCATCGCGCCGACCTCAACCTGACCCTGCTCGAGCTGGCGCAAAGCGCCGGCGCCACGGTCCATTTCAATCGGCGCCTGCACACGGTGGATTTCGCGTCCGGCCACGCGCGCTTCATCGACGACCGCGACGACTCTGCGCACGAGATCCGTTTCGACACGCTGGTCGGCGCCGACGGCGCCGGTTCGGCCCTGCGCGCGGCGATGGACCGGGCCCGGCCGCTGGGCGAACACACCGCCTTCCTCGATCACTCCTACAAGGAACTGGAAATTCCGCCGGCCGCCGACGGCGGCTTCCGGATCGAACCGCATGCGCTGCACATCTGGCCGCGCGGCGACTACATGTGCATCGCCCTGCCCAACGACGAGGGCACCTTCACCGTCACCGTGTTCCTGCCCAATACCGGCCCGACCAGCTTCGCCAGCGTGCGCAGCGGCAGCCAGGCGCGGGCCCTGTTCGAGCGCGACTTCGCCGATGCGCTGCCGCTGATCCCACACCTCGAACGCGACTGGGAGCACCATCGGCCCGGCCTGCTCGGCACGCTGTCGCTGCAGCACTGGCACCTGGGCGGACGTGCGGTGCTGCTAGGTGATGCCGCGCACGCGATGGTGCCCTTCCACGGCCAGGGCATGAACTGCGCGTTCGAGGACTGCGTGGCCCTGGCCGCGCAGCTGGAGGCGCGCGACGAGCTGGCCAGCGCCTATGCCGCATTCGAGGCCGAGCGCAAACCCAATGCCGCCGCCATCCAGGCCATGGCGCTGGAAAACTACACCGAGATGCGCGACCGCGTGGACGACGCCGACTTCCTGCTGCAGCGCGCCCTGGAGCAGCAGCTGCAGCAGCGCCATCCCGGCCGTTTCGTGCCGCACTACACCATGGTCACCTTCATGCGCATTCCTTACGCGGTGGCGCTGGAACGCAGCCAGGTGCAGCGGCAACTGCTGATCGAGGCCACCTGCGGCCACCAGAGCCTGGACACGATCGACTGGACCGCCCTGGACCAGCGCGTGCTGGCACAGCTGCCCATCCTGCAAGACGCGCCGTAGCAGCGCCGAAACCGCAGGACCGTCGATTGTCCCGTAGGGGCCGCATCGCTGGGCCGCGAGAGGCTTTACCGGGAACGCCCCATCGCGCCCCTGCGGTGCGCTTGTGTCTGCGCGAAGGTCTAGAGTTTGGGTGGAGAGCGATGTGCGGCAGGCCGATGGGGCGCAGTGTTGCCAAGCACGTGTAGGAGCCCGGGCCGCCGCACATCGACCTCGTCCCTAGCCCGAACAGTTGAACGAGCTCAAGCTCGAACTTCACAAGCGTGGGCAGGATCGAGGCGGCTCTCTCC
>NZ_RDQN01000012.1 GCF_003703395.1 Pseudoxanthomonas spadix | reverse complement strand
GCGCCGGTGCTGCTTCGACCGCCACGGTGGGTAACTACACCATCACCGCGGCCAACGCCGATGGCACCGGGCTGTCGAACTACGCCATCAGCTATGTCGACGGCACCCTGACCGTGGGCAAGGCCGGGCTGACGATCACCGCCAACGATGCCTCCAAGACCTACGGCCAGAGCGCGAGCCTCACCGGCTACACGGCTTCGGGCCTGGTCAATGGCGATACGGTGAGCAGCGTGGATCTGTCCAGCGCCGGTGCTGCTTCGACCGCCACGGTGGGTAACTACACCATCACCGCGGCCAACGCCGATGGCACCGGGCTGTCGAACTACGCCATCAGCTATGTCGACGGCACCCTGACCGTGGGCAAGGCCGGGCTGACGATCACCGCCAACGATGCCTCCAAGACCTACGGCCAGAGCGCGAGCCTCACCGGCTACACGGCTTCGGGCCTGGTCAATGGCGATACGGTGAGCAGCGTGGATCTGTCCAGCGCCGGTGCTGCTTCGACCGCCACGGTGGGTAACTACACCATCACCGCGGCCAACGCCGATGGCACCGGGCTGTCGAACTACGCCATCAGCTATGTCGACGGCACCCTGACCGTGGGCAAGGCCGGTCTGACGATCACCGCCAGCGATGCCTCCAAGACCTACGGCCAGAGCGCGAGCCTCACCGGCTACACGGCTTCGGGCCTGGTCAACGGCGATACGGTGAGCAGCGTGGATCTGTCCAGCGCCGGTGCTGCTTCGACCGCCACGGTGGGCAACTACACCATCACCGCGGCCAACGCCGATGGCACCGGGCTGTCGAACTACGCCATCAGCTATGTCGACGGCACCCTGACCGTGGGCAAGGCCGGGCTGACGATCACCGCCAACGATGCCTCCAAGACCTACGGCCAGAGCGCGAGCCTGAGTGGCTATACGGCTTCGGGCCTGGTCAATGGCGATACGGTGAGCAGCGTGGATCTGTCCAGCGCCGGTGCTGCTTCGACCGCCACGGTGGGCAACTACACCATCACCGCGGCCAACGCCGATGGCACCGGGCTGTCGAACTACGCCATCAGCTATGTCGACGGCACCCTGACCGTGGGCAAGGCCGGGCTGACGATCACCGCCAACGATGCCTCCAAGACCTACGACGGCCTAGCCTGGAGTGGCGGCAATGGGGTGAGCTACAGCGGCTGGGTCAACGGAGAGGACGCCTCGGTGCTCCGCGGAACGCTGGTCTACGGCGGAACTTCGCAGGGGGCGATCGCCCCTGGCAGTTACTCGATCACCGCCAGTGGTCTGATCTCGGACAACTATGCCATAGATTACATCGATGGCTTGTTGAGCATCCAGGCTGCTCCGGCCGAGGAATGGACGCGGCAGTTGCCGCCGGGCTATGCCGCTGCGCTGGCGTCGCTGCATCGGGGCGAACGTCATGCAGCCGATCCGGCGGATAGCACCGGCACTGGTGCCTCGTATGAAGTGATCGCCGACGGTATTCGTCTGCCTTGGTCTTGTATCGCTGATGAACAGGTGCCGGCTGGAGCCCAGGACTGCGCCAAACGAGGAACACGATGAAACGGCTCTGTTTTTGCCTGCTCAGCGGCGTCGCTGCGCTTCAGGCCCATGCCCAGCAAGTGCCGGTGCAGAACCCCGTGGTGCCTGACGCCGGCCGCTCGATGCGCGAACTAGAGCAGCGGCCACCGTCGCTGCCGCAGAAACAGTCACTCGATCTGGACCTGCCGGACGCGCCGTTGCAGCAGGAGGCGCAGAGCAGCCAACGGGTGTGGGTGGACGGCTTCGTCCTCGAAGGCAACAGCGCGATCCCGAGCACAGAGCTGCTGCCGCTACTGGACGACCTGGTGCACCGGCAGGTCTCACTGGGCCAGTTGCAGGCCGGCGCCCATCGCCTTACCCAGCACTACCGCGCGCGCGGATATCCGCTCGCCCGCGCCTACTTGCCTGCCCAAGCAATCGATCAGGGCCAGGTCAGGATCGCGGTGCTGGAAGGGCGCTACGGCCAGGTCCAGGTCCACAACACCTCGCGCCTGCGCCAAGCCGCAGTGGCAGCACCCCTGCGCACGCTGAAGCCGGGCGAAGCGGTGCGTGTTGCACCGCTGGAACGGGCCCTTTTGTCCTTGCGCGACTTGGCAGGCGTGCAGGCCAAGGCCACGCTACAGCCAGGCGCCAGTGTCGGCGCAACCGACCTGGTCGTTGAGGTACAGCCGGAGCCGATGCTGAGCGGCACGATCGAGGCGGACAATTTCGGCAATCGCTACACCGGTGAATATCGCCTGGGCGGCAGCCTGGACATCAACAGCCCGCTGCGCCTCGGCGATCGATTGAGCCTGCGCGCACTGGGCACGAGCGAGGATCAGCACTACTACCGGGCGGGCTGGCAAGTGCCGGTCGGACCCTGGTCCACCCGCCTCGGACTGGCGTGGTCACGAATGGACTACGAATTGGGCAAGGACTTCGCCGATCTGCGCGGCCACGGCCTGGCGCGCATTGCCAGCATGTACGTCTCCCAGCCGCTGCTGCGCAGACGCGATGCCGCGCTCTACGTCACGCTGCAGTACGACCACAAGAACTTGCGCGACGACATAGACCTGTACGACATCCGCAGCAGGAAGCGTTCGCGCGTATGGACCACGACCTTGCGTGGGGACGAGCGCGACGGTTGGTTGGGCGGCGGCGCAAACAGCTTCGCCTTGTCCTGGAGCCATGGTCAGCTGGACATCGAGGACCCCGAAGGGCGGGTGCTGGACGCGGCCACCACCGACGCGGCCGGCAATTTCAACGTGATACGTCCAAGCCTGGTGCGGCTGCAACGCATTGCTGGCCGTTTCAGCGTGTACGCGCAATTGCAGGGCCAGTGGAGTGACCGCAACCTGGACAGCTCGGAGAAATTCTATCTGGGCGGCGCCTATGGCGTGCGTGCTTATCCTCAGGCAGAGGCGGCCGGCGACCAGGGTTGGCTGGCCAACCTAGAGGTGCGCCAGGCCCTGACCGAGGCTTGGCGAATGTCGGTCTTCATCGATCACGGACAGGTGCGCCTCAGCAAAGACCCATGGGACGACGGTGGCAACCACCGCAGTCTTTCAGGCATTGGCCTGGGCACTGACTGGGCTGCGCACGGGTGGCGGCTCGGCGCCTCGGCGTCCTGGAAGCTGGGCAGTGCCGAGGCTCAAGACGGGCACGCGCGCGAGCCGCAGATATGGGCGCAAGTCGCGTTCGATTTTTGATTGCCCATGGCAGACCTATCGCAGGCGGATCAGCCAAGGCGCAAGTGTGCAGGGGCATGTCGTCGGCCCGGCGCCGATTGTCAGGGAGCGCAGGCGGCAGAAGCCGGGCAGGTTGCCAATCGCGCAGAGCGCCCTACAGGCGGTGAGCTTTCGCCTCGAAGTCACGCGCCTGGAGCGTGTCTACCGCCAGGCGCCTGACGCGCGTGTTTTTGCGCCCGCTCGGCCACGATCAACCAGTTGTTGAACGGCGTGTTGCCGTACAGCGGCGAGAAGGTCGCGGTCAGGCCGGCGGCGCTTAGATGGCGTTGCAGGGTTTCGCGGGTCGGGTAGCTCTTGGGGACTTCCTGCATCCATCCGGCCAGGTGTGCAATCAGGTCGGTGACCCGGGTGGTGCGGCCGCGGCCGCTGTCATCGCCCAGGGCGCTGCGGATCACCAGCTTGGCGCCGGGGGCGAGCATGCGCGCGGTGTGCGCCAGCAAGCCGGCCTGCACCGTCTCGGGCAGGTACTGCAGCATGTCCAGGATGGCCACGTTGCCTGCGTGTTCGGGCCAGCGCACGGTCAGGTCGAGCACTTCGAAACGGGCCTCGGCCAGGCCTGTGCGGCGCGCGATCTGGCGGGCGCGCTGGATCTTGCCGGCGTCGATGTCCACACCGTAATAGGCACGCGACTGGCCGTCGGCATGCAGCGCGTGGGCCAGCAGGCCCAGGCCGCACCCCAGGTCCAGCACCGGGCCCGGCGTATCGCGCAGGACCGCCAGCACGCCCGGGTACAGCGGGTCGGTACGCAGCTTGGCGCGGGTGTAGTAGTAGTCGTAGCGGTTGCCCCACGGCCGCTGGGGCAGGAATGCGCGCGCGATGGTCAGCGCCTGTTGCGCGGGCATGGGTCGGGTGGCGTCGCTCACGTCGTTCCTTCGGCGGTCGGCGGGAAGTACTCAGGCTAGCGCATTGCGCGCCGCAGGGAGTGCCAATGCGGTCCACAGCGCGTACATCGCCGGCGACGGATGCAGCCCGTCGCCGGCCAACATGTCGGCTTGATGGCCATGGGCCCGGCTGAGCGGGGTGATGTCGACGAAGGCCACCCCGCGCGCCCGGCACAGGGCATGTGCGGCGGCGTTGAAGGCATCAATCTGCGCGGACGTGGCCGCGCCGTCGCGTTGCTGGGCAATGGCGAACGGGGTCAGGCCCCAGTCGGGGATCGACAGCACCAGCACGCGCGCGGGGCGATTTGAGGCGAACCCGATTGCCCGCTCCAGCAGCACGGCGAACTGTGCGCGGTATTGATCGACGCTGCGGCCGCGATACTGGTCATTGACACCGATGCCCAGGCTGACCAGGTCGTAATCGCCGGCTGGCGCGGCCGCATCGATGGCGGCGGCCAGTTCCTCGCTGGTCCAGCCGGTGGTGGCGACGATCTGCGGCGGCTGCAACGCGATGCCCTGGGCGCGCAGCGCCTGGACCAGCTGCACCGGCCAGCGCCCGGCTTCGGGCACGCCTTCGCCGATGGTGTAGGAATCGCCCAGCGCCAGGTAGCGCAGGCCCTGGCCGTGCACCGGTCAGGCCGCGGCGGGGCGCGACCTGGACTTGAGCGCGACGACCTTGGTGTTGGCCTCGGCCCGGCGCGCCAGGGTACGGTCGATGCGGACGAACACCTCGCGCATCGACGCCGCATCGGGCAGCAGCGTCACCCGGAAGTGGTTGCGGTAAGGCACGTTGAAGCTCGAGCCGGGCACGACCAGCACGCCTTCGTCTTCCATCAGCTCCAGTGCGAACTGGTAATCGTCAAAGCCCTTGGCGGCATCGCCGACCACCGCCGGGAAGGCGTACAGCGCACCGGCCGGGGCGCACAGCGCCAGGTGCTCGCTGGCGGCGCAGGCCTCGATCACTGCGCGGCGGGTTTCGTACAGGCGACCGTCGGCGGCGCACAGGGCGCTGATGGTGTCAGGGCCGTTGAGTGCGGCTTCCACCGCGTACTGGCCAGGCACGTTGGAACACAGGCGCAGCGCGCCCAACAGGTCCATGGCGTGCTGCAGCGGGGCGATCAGCTCCGCGCTGCCGGACAGCAGCGCCCAGCCCACGCGCCAGCCGCAGGCCCGGTGCACCTTGGACAGCCCGGAGAAGGTGATGCACGGCACCTCGCCAGCCAGCGGCGCCAGCGGTTCGAAGGTGGCGCCGTCGTAGAGGATCTGGTCGTAGATCTCATCGACCAGCAGCAGCAGGCGATGCTTGGCGGCGATGGCGACGATGCGCCTGAGCAGCTCGCGCGGATAGGTGGCGCCGGTGGGGTTGTTCGGGTTGATCAGGACGATGGCGCGGGTGCGGCTGGAGACCAGGGTTTCCATCTCCGACGGATCGGGCAGGAAGCCGTTGCTGGCGCTGCACTGGTAGTACACCGGGCGGCCGTCGTTGAGGATGGTCGCCGCCGACCACAGCGGGTAGTCGGGCGAAGGCACCAGCACTTCGTCGCCGGGATTGAGCAGGGCGCGCAGCGACAGGTCGATCAGTTCGGACACGCCGTTGCCGATGAAGACCCGATCCGGATGCGCATCGGGGGTATTGCGCGCGGCGTACCAGGCGGCCACCGCTTCGCGCGCGGCCGGCAGGCCCTGCTGGTGGGTGTAGGGATCGGTGCGGCCCATGTCGTCGGCGATCGCGCGCTGCAGGTGCTCGGGCGCGCGGAAGCCGAACGCGCCGGGATTGCCGATGTTGAGCTTGATCAGCTTGCGGCCCTGGGCCTCCAGCTCGCGCGCGCGCCGGGCCAGCTCGCCGCGGATTTCGTAGCGGACTTCCGAGAGACGTTCACGGACGGCAAGCGGCTTGCTGGGAGTGGTGGACATGGCAGCATGGAAAGAGGTTGAAAAAACCGCCCCAGCATACGCCTGATGGCCTGCCTTTCCGCGCGGACGTTGCAGCGGAAACCATCGCCCATGCGGTCTGCCAAGCCAAAGCCCCTCCGCCGGCACCGACCCGTAGAATCGCGCCATGACCGATCAAGCCCCCGACTACGCCGCGCTGCGGGTCATTGGCTGGCCCTGGCCCGGCGCGCCGGAGGATGCCGCCTGGCAGGCGCTGTGCGCGGCCCATCCGCAGGCCGTTCCGGCCCGGGTCAGCGAGCAGCACCGCTCCGGTTACGTGGTGGCGCGCGGGCCTGAGGATGCGCTGCGCCCGGAGTCGCTGCCGGAATGGCAACGGCCGCGGTTTCCCGCCCACGCGCGTCCAGCGGTGGGCGACTGGGTGCTGGTGGAAGAGGGCAAGCGGATCGTGGCCCTGCTGCCGCGGCACACCGCGATCAAGCGCGCCGCGGCCGGCGAGCACTACCACCAGCAGGTGATCGCGGCCAACGTCGATACCGTGTTCATCGTCTGCGGCCTGGATGCGGACTTCAATCCGCGCCGGATCGAGCGCTACCTGATGCTGGTCGGCGGCGGTGGGGGGCAACCGGCGGCTCCGCAACCGGTGGTGGTGCTGACCAAGGCCGACCGCACCGAGTACGCCGATGATGCGCTGGAGGTGCTGGCCGACCTGGCCGCGCAGGACATTCCGCTGCGCACGGTCAACGCCAAGGATCCTGCCAGCGTGGCGCAGCTGCACGGCTGGCTCGGTCCCGGTCGCACCGTGGTCCTGGTCGGCTCCTCCGGTGCGGGCAAGTCCACGCTGACCAACACCCTGCTGGGCGTGCAGAAGATGAAGACCAACACGGTGCGCGAGAACGATTCGCGCGGCCGCCACACCACCACCTATCGCGCGCTGATCCCGCTGCCGTCCGGCGCCTGCCTGATCGACACGCCCGGCATGCGCGAGCTCAAGCCCACCGGCGAGGAAGACCTGGCCGAAGGCGGCTTCGCCGACATCCAGGCGCTGACCGCGCAGTGCCGCTTCCGCGACTGCGCCCACCAGGGCGAACCAGGCTGCGCGGTGCAGGCGGCCATTCAAGCCGGCGAGCTCGACCCCGCCCGCCTGGCCAACTACATGAAGCTGCAGGATGAGGTGGCCGCCGCCGCGGCCAAGCTGGCCAGGCGCGTGGCCGAGAACGCCGGCAAGGGCCCGGGGCGGCGGCCGGCCGGCCGCCCGGGACGGCGCTGACACTGCGCTTGGCGTCTGTCAGCGCTCCGAATGCCCCGGCTGGTCATGGTCGCGCGGATGGAACAGGTCCGGCCGGATCAGCGCGATGAAGGCCCGTGCCTGCGGTGACAGGTATTTGCCCTTGCGCACCACCACCCCGTAACTGCGCGAAGGGAAATACGCACTGAGCGAGCGCGCGGCCAGGCGGCTGCGGTCGGCATCGCCCAGGCAGATCGAGCTGACGATCGACAGGCCCATGCCCATGGCCACGTACTGCTTGATCACCTCCCAGCCGCCGACTTCCAGGGCCACGGTGTAGGGCACGCGCGCCTGCTGGAAGGTCAGGTCCACCAACCGGTAGGTGATCTGCCGGCGCGGCGGCAGGATCAGCCCGTAGGGGGAAATGTCTTCCAGGGTGACCCTGGATTTGCTGGCCAAAGGATGGTCGTGCGGGGTGATCAGCATGGGCTCGAAGCGGTATACCGGCTCGTAGCTCAGGTCGGCCGGCACATCGAGCATCGAGCCGACCGCCAGATCCACCGCGTCCTCGCGCAGCAGGTCGGTGCCGTCGGCGCTGATCGCGTTGTGCAGGGTCAGGCGCACGTCCGGATGCGCGCGACGGAACGCGTCCACGATCCGCGGCAACAGGTACAGGATGGTCGAGCTGTTGGCGGCGATGTTGAGCTCGCCCGCATCCAGGCCGCTGACCTTGTCCCTGAAGCTTGCCGCCAGCCCGTCCACCCCCTCGACCAGCGGCTGGGCCATCTCGAACAGCAGCTGACCTTCGCGGGTGGGCGACAGGCGCCGCCCGCTGCGCTCGAACAGGTGCGCGCCGTATTCGCGCTCCAGCGCCTGCAGCTGCAGCGAGATGGCCGGCTGGCTGACGAACAGGGCCTCGGCCGCGCGCGAAACCGAGCCCAGGCGCACCACCTGGCAGAACGCGCGCAGCGGCTTGAGCCGGTCGGATTTGTAGGAAAAACGCGGGCTTGGCGGGGCGGTCACAGGATTGTTCCCAAAGCTATAAGTTGTTCTTATGCATCAGATTGATAAAACTCAGTTGTCAAATAGTACTCCCGGGAGCACGGTGACGGCCCAGTCCACACGACAGGAATCCGCCCATGTCCGCACCTGCCCATGCCTTGCCACCGCGTGATCCGGCCATCGCCGGGGCCACGCCGGGGCTGGCGCTGACCCGCCAGGACCCCGGCCAGGACGCGCTGCTGCCGCCGGCCCTGCTGGCGCTGCTGGTGAGCCTGCACCGGGCCATCGAGCCGGGCCGCCAGGCGCGGCTGGCCCAGCGCCAGCTCCGCCAGGCCGAGTTCGACAGCGGCGCCCTGCCGGACTTCCGCACCGACACCGCCGCCGTGCGCGAAGGCGACTGGACCGTGGCACCGATCCCGGCCGCGTTGCTGGACCGCCGGGTGGAGATCACCGGCCCGACCGATCCGAAGATGGTGATCAATGCGCTCAACTCCGGCGCCAAGGTGTTCATGGCCGATTTCGAGGATTCGACCTCGCCCACCTGGAGCAACCTGCTGACCGGCCAGCGCGCGCTGATCGGCGCGGTCGCCGGCGACCTGCAGTTCGCAGCACCAGCCACCGGCGACAAGCCCGGCAAGCACTACACGCTGAAGCCATATGAACAACAGGCCGTGCTGATCGTGCGTCCGCGCGGCTGGCACCTGGACGAGAAGCACGTGCTCATCGATGGCGCGCCGATCGCCGCCGGCTTGTTCGACGTGGCGGTGTTCGCCTTCCACAACGCGCGCACGCTGCAGGCCAGGGATCGCGGCCCGTACTTCTACCTGCCCAAGCTGCAGTCGATGGAAGAGGCTGCGCTGTGGGAGTCGGCGCTGTCGCATATCGAGGCGGTGCTGGGCCTGGCGCAGGGGCAGATGAAGGTGACCGTGCTGATCGAGACGCTGCCGGCGGTGTTCGAGATGCACGAGATCCTGCATGCGCTGCGCAGCCGCATCGTCGGCCTGAACTGCGGCCGCTGGGACTACATCTTTTCCTACATCAAGACCTTGCGCGCCCACCCGGATCGGGTGCTGCCCGAGCGCGGCCAGGTCAGCATGACCCAGCCGTTCCTGAAGGCCTATTCGGAACTGCTGATCCAGACCTGCCACCGGCGCGGCGCCCATGCCATGGGCGGCATGGCCGCGCAGATCCCGATCAACGACGACCCGATCGCCAACGAACAGGCCATGGCCCGGGTGCGCGCCGACAAGCTGCGCGAGGTGAGCGCCGGCCACGACGGCACCTGGGTCGCGCACCCGGCGCTGATCCCGGTGGCGATGCAGATCTTCGACGAGCACATGCCGCAGCCCCATCAGCACGCGGTCACCCGCGCCGATGTGCACGTGAGCCGCGACGACCTGATCCGGCCCTCGCAGGGCACGATCAGCCGGGCCGGGTTTGAAGGCAACGTCGAGGTCTGCGTGCGCTACCTGGCCGCATGGCTGGACGGCAACGGGTGCGTGCCCATTCACTGGCTGATGGAAGACGCGGCCACCGCCGAAATCTCGCGCGCCCAGCTGTGGCAATGGCTGCACACCGAGGGCCTGCACCTGGACGACGGCACCGCGATCGACGAGGCACTGCTGCAGGCCACGCTCACGCGGCTGCCTGCGCTGCTGGGCAACACCACGGCCATGCCCGGGGCGAGCAAGGTCGACCAGGCCATCGCCCTGCTGGATGAACTTTCGCGCAGCCAGACGCTGGCCGAGTTTCTCACCCTGCCGGCGTACGCATTGATCGACTGATCCAATTCCGTCGTTCCCGCGCAGGCGGGAACCCAGTGTCTTCCATCACGACTTAGTGGTCCGAACGAGAGTCGCTGGATTCCCGCCTTCGCGGGAATGACGACAAAGCAACACCTACAAGATCAAGACCGCTTTCCCCAGGCGGCCACGGGCCGCTGCACCCTTCAAACACCCATGCGCCACACGAGGACGCCACCATGAGCAAGCTGCGCACCGCCGACCAGATCCAGAAGGAGTGGGACACCGATCCGCGCTGGAAGGGCATCACCCGCAACTACACCGCCGCCGATGTGGTGCGCCTGCGCGGCACCATCCCGGTTGAGCACTCCCTCGCCAGGCTCGGTGCCCAGAAGCTGTGGACGTCGCTGCACAGCCAGGACTTCGTCAACGCCCTGGGCGCGCTGACCGGCAACCAGGCCATGCAGCAGGTCAAGGCCGGACTGAAGGCGATCTACCTGTCCGGCTGGCAGGTCGCCGCCGATGCCAACCTGGCCGGGCAGATGTATCCGGACCAGTCTCTGTATCCGGCCGATTCGGTGCCGGCGGTGGTCAGGCGCATCAACAATACCCTGCTGCGCGCCGACCAGCTGCAGCATGCGGAAAGAGAGCCAGGATGCAGCGATGACAGCATCGACTTCCTGCAGCCGATCGTGGCCGATGCCGAAGCCGGCTTCGGCGGCGTGCTCAACGCCTTCGAGCTGATGAAGGCGATGATCGAGGCCGGCGCGGCCGGGGTGCATTTCGAGGACCAGCTGGCCTCGGTGAAAAAGTGCGGCCACATGGGCGGCAAGGTGCTGGTGCCCACCCGCGAGGCGGTGGAGAAGTTGAACGCCGCGCGCCTGGCCGCCGACGTCATGGGCGTGCCGACCCTGCTGATCGCGCGCACCGATGCCGAGGCCGCCGACCTTCTGACCAGCGACGTGGATCCCAACGATGCGCCGTTCACCACCGGCGAGCGCACCGTCGAAGGCTTCTACAAGACCCGCAAGGGCCTGGACCAGGCGATCAGCCGCGGCCTGGCCTACGCGCCCTATGCCGACCTGATCTGGTGCGAGACTGGCAAGCCGGACCTGGAGTTTGCCAGGGCCTTTGCCGATGCGATCCATGCCAGGTTCCCCGGTAAGCTGCTGGCCTACAACTGCTCGCCCAGCTTCAACTGGAGCAAGCACCTGGACGAGGCGACCATCGCCAGGTTCCAGAAGGAAATCGCAGGCTACGGCTACAAGTTCCAGTTCATCACCCTGGCCGGTTTCCATGCGCTGAACTACTCCATGTTCCACCTGGCCCACGGCTATGCGCGCGAGCAGATGAAGGCCTTCGTGGAGCTGCAGGAAGCCGAGTTCGCCGCCGCGCCCAAGGGCTTCACCGCGGTCAGGCACCAGCGCGAGGTGGGCACCGGCTACTTCGATGCGGTGACCCAGGCGATCCAGCAGAACCAGTCCTCGACCACCGCCCTGACCGGCTCGACCGAGGAGGAGCAGTTCACCACCCGGGCGGCCTGAAGCAGGACGCGCCGGTTGCCTGCCGGCGGCGCGATCCACCCGCCGGCGGCGCGGCCCTCGCCGCTCAGGCGGCGTGTGCAGTGCCGGGTGGCTCCATGCGTCGGTAGCCCAGTGCTTCGGTCAGATGCATGGTGGTGATGTCCGCGGCGTCGGCCAGGTCGGCGATCGTGCGCGCCACCCGCAGCGTGCGTTGCATGGCCCGCGCCGACAGTTGCAGCTTGTCGATCGCCCGTTCCAGCAGCGCCTGGTCCTGGGCGGATAGCCGACAGCAGGCAAAGGTCTGGGCGTGGCCCAACCGGGCGTTGAGCAGGCCGCTGCGTGCCAGCTGGCGCTGGCGCGCCGCTTCCACCCGGGCGCGCACCAGGGCGCTGGGTTCACCTGCCGGCGCATCGCCACGCAGGTCCTGCGGCGGCACCCGCGGGACCTCGACCTGCAGGTCGATCCGGTCCAGCAGCGGCCCGGAAATCCGGTTGCGGTAGCGCGCCACCGCCTGCGCGCTGCAGTGGCAGCGCCCGCTGGCATCGCCGGCCCAGCCGCACGGGCAGGGATTCATCGCCGCCACCAGCTGGAAGCGCGCCGGGAATTCGCAGCTGCGCGCCGCGCGCGACACGACCACCGTGCCCGACTCCAGCGGCTCGCGCAGGACCTCCAGCGCGCGTCGGTCCCATTCGGTCAGTTCATCGAGGAACAGCACCCCGTTGTGCGCCAGCGAAATCTCGCCGGGCCGTGGCTGCGAACCGCCACCGACCAGGGCCACCGCGCTGGCGGTGTGATGCGGCGCGCGGAACGGCCGCTGGCGCCAGCGGCTCGGGTCCAGGCCGCGTCCGCTGACCGAGGCGACGGCGGCGCTTTCCAAGGCCTCGGCTTCGCTGGCCAGCGGCAGGATGCCGGGCAGGCGCGAAGCCAGCAGGGTCTTGCCGCAGCCGGGACTTCCGACGAACAGCAGATGGTGGCCGCCGGCCGCGGCCACTTCCAGCGCGCGGCGTGCATGCAGCTGGCCACGCACGTCGGCCAGGTCGGGCATCGGCGCCTCGGCCGCGTCGCTGGCCTGTGCCGGCGTGGCCGGCCTGCTGCCGGAGAGCATCGCGCAGACCTCCAGCAAGGTGCGTGCGGTGCAGGCACCGCCGTCGCGCACCAGGGCCGCTTCGCCACCGTTGGCCAGCGGCACCACCAGTCGGCGGTCGTGGCGTGCGGCGGCCAGCACCGCCGGCAGCACCCCGTCGACCGGGCGCAGCTCGCCGGTCAGGCCCAGTTCGCCCAGGAATTCCCACTCGGCCAGCAGCTGCCGGTCGATCTGGCCGCTGGCCGCCAGGATGCCCAGGGCGATTGGCAGGTCGAAGCGCCCGCCGTCCTTGGGCAGGTCGGCCGGGGCCAGGTTGACGGTGATGCGGCGGGCGGGGAACTCGAACTGCGCGCACAGGATGGCCGCGCGCACGCGGTCGCGGCTCTCTCGCACCGCCGCTTCGGGCAGGCCGACGATCTGGGTCGCGGGCAGGCCGCCGGACAGGTGCACTTCCACCTGGACACCCGGGGCATGCACGCCGGCGCGCGCACGACTGTGCACCAGGGCAAGACTCATGGGACGCTCCTTGTCCGCCGTCGGGAGGCAGAAGCTAGCAGTCTGTCGGACTTTGGTCGGCCGGGCTGCGAATCCGCCTGTGCGGTCCATCTTTCCGCCGCTTCTTGGCCCATAGCACCACTATGGGCCGGCGAACCGTCGAAAATCTGACCTCGCACAGCCGAATTCTCGCCTCGACCACCAAAGCCCGACAGGCTGCTAGCTGCGCGGGGTGATGCGCGATTCCAGCGCAGCCAGCTCGCGTTCCAGCGCCTCGAGCTTCTCGCGGGTGCGCAGCAGCACCGCGCGCTGGACCTCGAATTCCTCGCGGGTCACCAGGTCCAGCCGCGACAGGCCCGACTGCAGCGCGCCCTTGAAGGTGCGCTGCAGGTCCTCGCGCGATTCGCGCAGCCCCGGCGGGACCAGCTCACTGAGCCGGCGCGCCAGCTCGTCGATGGGGTTCAGGTCGATCATGGGCAGTTCTCCGGTTGCTGAAGGCCAGGCTCGCACGCAGGTTGGGGGCGCGGCCATCGGCCAGTGCCGCACCGGCGCATCGGAAAACTCCGATGTGCCCCAGATGTGCAGGTCGGACTTCATTGGACAGGATCGGGCCGGCCGCGGGCAATGGCTGCGGCCGGCGCGCGCGTCTGGGCTTTCAGGTCCTGCGACAGGCGACTTGCAACCCCGCTGCGCCGGGCCGTTCCGACCGCGACGTTCGTGCCTGCCGTCTGCCCCCCGCCGGTGCTGACAGCGCGCCCGGGCCTCAGGGCGCGTGCCAGCCATCCACCGCGGCCCGGCCCAGCGCCGGGTCGTCGGTGAACAAGCCATCGATGCCGGCATCCAGGAAGGCGCGCATCTCGGCGATGCTGCCGGCCTCGTGGCGGGTGGTCGGCGCATCGCCCTGGCGCTTGTCGCCGGGCAGGAAATAGTTCTCCGGACGGAAGGTGTAGGGCATGACCTTCAGGCCGGCGGCATGGGCATCGCGGACCAGGGACGAAGGCGTGCCCAGGTGCTGCTGCGCATCCAGGGCGATGATGCTGCGCAGGTTGGGCCCCAGGATCTGCGCGTAGCCGGCCACCTCACCCAGGCCGGCCGGCGTCAGCATGTCCGCATAGGTCAGGGTGCCGCCGGCGGCCAGCACATCGCCGGGCCTCTCATCCGGCGCGCCGATCAGTTGCAGCAGCTGGATGTTGCGATGGTCGCTGCCCAGCAGCGCATGCAGTTGCCTGAGGTTGGAGATTTCGAAGGACTGGATCACCACCGGCGCGCTGCGCGTGTAGGCGTGGGCCTGCAGCGTGGCCAGCACCTTGGCCTCCATCGCCTGGCCGCGCTGCTGGAAGTAGCTCGGATGCTTGATCTCGGGAATGAGGCCGATCACCCGGCCACGCGCGGCCGCTTCGGCGGCGGTGAAGTCGATGATCTCCTCCAGGGTCACGATCTGGAATTGGCCGTCGAAGGCGGTGCCACGCAACTGCGGCAACCGCTCGCGGGCGCGCAGGGTCTTCAGCTCGGCCAGGGTGAAGTCTTCGCTGAACCAGCCGGTGATCGTCTGTCCGTCGATGGTCCGGGTGGCCTTGCGCGAGGCGAATTGCGGATGCGCTGCCACATCGGTGGTGCCGCCGATCTCGTTCTCGTGGCGCGAAATCAGCACCCCGTCCCCGGTCGGGACCAGGTCCGGTTCGATGAAATCGGCGCCGTCGGCGATCGCCTTGGCATAGGAGGCCAGGGTGTGCTCGGGACGCAGGGCGCTGGCGCCGCGATGGCCGATCACCAGCGCCCTGTCGGCCGGCAGCGGAGCCAGCGCCTGGGCCGAGGTGGTGGAAGAAAACAACGCGCCCATGCAGGCTGCCAGGAACAAGGTCGAACGGATCATGCGGGTCTCCGAAAGCCGGTGCCATCAGGCGATGGATGGCGCGGTCGTGACCTTGCAGTCTGGCCCATGGCGGTGGCAAGGCCATGACATCGCCGGGGTGGCGCTGGGCGATGAAACCTGCACAAGCGCGGCGCGGCCTGGTTCAGGCAGGCGCAGGTCAGGTTTCGCCCAGTGCCCTGGCCACGAACGGCGGCGACACCAGCAGCCCGGTGTGCAGCGGTGCGGTGTAGTACAGGGTGTCAAAGCCCTTGGCGAGCGCATCTGCCTGGCGGAAGGCGAAATCGGCAGCGGCGTCCTTGGAGGCGATGGTCACGCTCCACCAGCCGGTCGGATAGCACGGCTGCGGGAACGGCAGGGTCTTGAACGCCTTGAAGCCGGCCTTGCCCATTTCCGCGCGCATGTCGCGGATCAGCTCCAGCAGGGCCAGCGGCGATTCGGACTGCTGCACCAGCAGGCCGTCGGGCTTGAGCGCCCTGAAGCAGCTTTCGAAGAACGCCTTGTTGAACAGGCCTTCGGCCGGGCCGACCGGGTCGGTCGAATCGACGATCACCACATCCACGCTGCCGGCCGGGCAGTTGGCCATGTAGGCCACGCCGTCGTCGAACAGCAGCTCGGCGCGCGCATCGTCGTTGGATTCGCACAGTTCCGGGAAATACTTCTCGGCCATGCGCGTGACCTGCTCGTCGATGTCGCACTGGGTGGCGCTTTCAACGCCCGGGTGCTTGAGCACCTCGCGCAGCGTGCCGCAGTCGCCGCCGCCGATGATCACCACCCGCCTGGGGTCGGGGTGGGTGAACAGCACCGGATGACTGATCATCTCGTGATAGAAGAAGTTGTCGCGGCTGGTCAGCATCATCGCCCCGTCGATCACCATCAGCTTGCCCCAGTCGGTGCTGTCATAGATCTCGATCTTCTGGAACGGCGATTGCACCTGATCCAGCTTGCCCTTCAGGCGGAAGCCGATGGCCGAGCCGGTGGGCTGGAAGTGTTCGATGAACCAGGCGTCGGTGGCGGTCATGGGCGTGTTCCTGAGTGGGCGGGTGTTGACCCTTCTCCCCTTGGGAGAAGCGCCTGTCCCGGCGGAAGCGGGGATGCCCCGGCGGGGGCGGACGAGGGTTCGGGCGCAGCTGCCAGGCTGTTGAAGCGACATCGCAGCTTCGCCTCGTCCCCCACCCCAACCCCTCTCCCGACAGGAGGGGGGCTCGACGGGGCGCGCATTGTAACCAAGCCCATCTCTCCCGGAAGTTACAATCCGCGGCCATTTTCCCTATAGACAGGGCTTGATCCCGATGAGCGAGTGGTCCATCGACCAGGCACGCAAGACCTACTCGATCCCGCACTGGGCCGACGGGTACTTCGACGTGGACGCGGCCGGGCGCATGATCGTGCGCCCGCAGGGCCAGGGCGGGCCGGTGGTGGCGTTGCCCGAGGTGGTCGATGCCGCGCGCGCCAACGGCGCCCGGCTGCCGATGCTGGTGCGCTTTCCGGACATCCTGGGCCAGCGCCTGGGCAAGTTGCAGGCCGCCTTCGCCCAGGCGCAGGCCGACTGGGACTACGCCGGCGGCTATACGGCCGTGTATCCGATCAAGGTCAACCAGCACCGCGGGGTGGCCGGCACCCTGGCCAGCCATCACGGCGAGGGGTTCGGCCTGGAAGCGGGCAGCAAGCCGGAGCTGATGGCGGTGCTGGCGCTGTCGCGCCCGGGCGGATTGATCGTCTGCAACGGCTACAAGGACCGCGAATACATCCGCCTGGCGTTGATCGGCCGCAAGCTGGGGCTTGAGACCTTCATCGTCATCGAAAAACCCTCCGAGCTGAAGCTGGTGCTGGAAGAAGCCCGCGCGCTGGAGGTCAAACCCGGTCTGGGCGTGCGCATGCGCCTGGCTTCGCTGGGCGCGGGCAAGTGGCAGAACAGCGGCGGCGACAAGGCCAAGTTCGGCCTGTCCCCGCGCCAGGTGCTGGACCTGTGGAAGGCGCTGCGCGATACCGAATTCGCCGATGCCTTGAGCCTGCTGCATTTCCACATGGGCTCGCAGATCTCCAACGTGCGCGACATCGCCAACGGCATGCGCGAGGCGGTGCGCTACTTCGTCGAGCTCTCGCGCCTGGGCGCGAAGATCAGCCATGTCGATGTCGGCGGCGGCCTGGGCATCGACTACGAAGGCACCCGCTCGCGCAGCTACTTCTCGATCAATTACGGGCTCAACGCCTACGCCGGCAACATCGTCCAGCCGCTGGCCGATGCCTGCGCCCAGCATGGTTTGCGTCCGCCGCGCATCGTCACCGAGTGCGGCCGGGCCATGACCGCCCACCACGCGGTGCTGATCGCCAACGTGGCCGAAGTGGAGCAGGCGCCCGAGGGACGCGTGCCCGACGCACACCAGGACGAGCCGGCCGCGGTGCGCCACCTGCGCCAGATTCATGAGGAGCTGGACGAGCGCCCGGCGGTGGAATTGTTCCAGGAAGCCCAGCATTTCCACGCCGAAGGCTTGAGCGCCTACGCGCTGGGCCAGATCGACCTCACCGCAAGGGCGCGCATCGACGACCTGTTCTACGCCATCGCCCACGGCGTGCGTGCGCGCCTGAGCCATGGGGAAAAGAGCCACCGCCCGATCCTGGACGAGCTCAACGACCGGCTGGTGGACAAGTACTTCGTCAACTTCAGCGTGTTCGAGTCGATCCCGGACGTGTGGGCGATCGACCAGGTGTTCCCGATCGTGCCGATCGAGCGCCTCGACGAGCGCCCGCAGCGGCGCGGCATCATCTGCGACATGACCTGCGACTCGGACGGCATGGTCAAGACCTACGTCGAGAACGAGAGCCTGGACAGCTCGTTGCCGCTGCACGCGCTCAACGCCGGCGAGCGCTACCGGATCGGGTTCTTCCTGGTCGGCGCCTACCAGGAAATCCTCGGCGACATCCACAACCTGTTCGGTGATACCGACGCGGTGGAAGTGCGCTGCGAAGGCGGTTCGACCCGCATCACCCAGCAGCGCCGCGGCGACACCACCGATGTGATGCTGGACTACGTGGGCTACGCGCTGGCCGACCTGCGCGCGGCCTATGCCCGGCGCGTGGCCGAGGCCAACCTGTCGCCCGAACGCGCGCAGGAACTGTCCGCGGCGCTGGAAGCCGGCCTGACCGGCTACACCTACCTGTCCGACGAGCCACTGGGGTAAGGGGGAGTTGCTTGGTGATCAGCTCGCGCATAGGATGTGTATGAACTCTTGTGGGCATACACATGCGTACCAATATCGTCATCGATGATGACCTCATGCGCGAAGCGCTTGAGGCAACTGGGCTCAAGACCAAGCGCGAGGCGGTGGAGCTTGGCCTGCGGACCCTGCTCCAACTGAGGCGGCAGCAGCAGATCAAGACCCTGCGTGGCAAGATCGACTGGCAGGGCGACCTGGAAAGGATGAGGACCGACAAGTGATCCTGGTCGACTCCAGCGTATGGATCGATTACCTGCGCGGGGTGGAGACCAGAGAGACTGACCGGCTGCACGGCCTGCTCGGCGTGGAACCGCTGGCCGTGGGCGATCTGATCCTGACCGAAGTGCTGCAGGGCACCGGCACCGAAAGGGATTTCAACGAAGTCCTGCGGCTGCTCGATCGTCTGGACCTGGTGTCACTGGGCGGCCATGGCGTCGCCATCCAGGCGGCTCGCAACTTCCGCGTATTGCGCGAAAAGGGAATCACCGTTCGCAAGACCGTCGATTGCATCATCGCCACGCGCTGCATCATGGATGATCTGACGCTGTTGCACAGCGATCGGGATTTCGCTCCCTTCGTCGCGCACCTGGGCTTGAAGTCAACGTTCGAATGAGGCCTGACCGGATGGGAGGTACGTTACCCGCCAAATCCTTGCGTTGGCGCGCCAAGGCGTCGCACAGCCCGGGCCGTGTATGGCGCCGCCTCGCTGTTGGCCGCGTCGGTGCTGCACTACGCGGTGGAGCGGCCGTTCCTGGCCCTGCGCGGGCGCTTGCTGGCTGCGCAGGCAGCGGGCGCGCCGTTGACCGGGCACGCCTGATCGCAGGCCGCGGCGGTGTGGCCAGGGGAAGGGCCGCTCGGTCAGGTTCCGCCCCGCGCATGGCTGTGCCGGCCTGATCGCCGCTGCCGTGGTCAGTCCGGAACCGCGGGCGGCCCGTCCTGCAGGTCCAGTCCGGTCTCGCGCATCAGCCGCCGGTAGCTCGGGCCGGGCTGCCAGGCGAGTCGGCCATTGCCACGTTCGATGATGGGCAGTTGCAGTACTTCGTACACCGGCTGCCAGGATTGCTGGCCGTCACCGCCGCGTACCCGCAGGCGCAGCGCGGGATTGGGCAGGTAGTGGCCGTTGCGGGTGCGCAGCCACAGCCTGCGCGCCGGCTGGTAGGCGCTGTCGACCTCGGCCCGGGCCAGCACCGCGTTGAAGTAGGTGCGCTTGCGGCGCTGCGCGGGCCACACCGCATCGGGGAAGTGCTCGATGTTGCGCATCAGATAGGCCGCGTCAAACCCATGCAGGCGGCGCACATCGTGTTTGGGCAAGTTGTAGAGCAGCGAGCCCAGCGTCTTCAGGCCGGTCAGCATCAGCTGCAGCAGCAGGTATTCCCCCTGCTGCCGATACAGCCGCAGCAGCCGGCCGTCCACTTCCACATCGAGCATGGGGGCGGCCACGCGCTGCCAGATTTCGCCGAACGCGCCGCCGGCGTAGTCGGCATCGCGTGCGGCGCGGGCCAGGGCGAAGGATTGCGCGGTGTGGCCGAACGGATCGCGCAGCTCCAGGTCGGCGCCGCGGTCCAGCAAGGTGTCCACCAGCGCCACGTTGCCGGCCTCGGCCGCCAGCATCAGCGGCGTGGCCCCGGTCACGGTGAGGTGGTCGACGCCGTACTGGTCGCAGTGCTGCAGGATAGGCTTGACGTTCTTCTTCTCGTAGCCGGCGGTGTAACGCGCGGCGAGGCTGGCGCGCGCCTGCTTCAGGCGTTGGGCGTCCAGGTGGATGCCATTGAAGGGGTCGTGCTGCACCAGCCCGCGCATGCCCGGCCACGCCAGTTCGGTGTGCAGGGCCACCAGGTGGCCATCCAGAAAATGCCAAAGCGCCATGTCCGCCAGCAGCTGGCGCGGCTTGTTGGACACCTCGCGCGGATCGTAGGCGCGCTCGATGCTGGCCTGCAGCAGCGCCGCGTCCCACACCGGCCAGGGGACGGTGCGGGTCTTGAGCACCGACTGGCGGATCGCATCGGCCTGCTCTTGCTTGCCCTGCAAGGCCAGCCGGTGTGCCTCGCGCTCCCAATCCTCACGACTGGACTGGCTTGCGGGCACCTCGAGCTTGTCGTTGCGCTGGTGGATGCCAAGCAGTTGCAGCAGCGGATGGGTCAGATCGCTTTCGACCAGGTACAGGCGCTCCACCGCCCGGGTCATCGCCACGTACAGCGCATTGACGTAGAACTTCCACAACTCCAGCGAGCGGTCCTGCTTGTCCTTGGCGCGGCGGTAGTCCAGATCCTCGCGCGCCAGGTCCTGCGCGCTGACGCCTTCGCAGATCTCGGCGTAGGCCCGGCGCTGCCCGGAGACGAATCGGCAGAGGATGATGTTGGGATATTCCAGCCCCTTGGCCTCGTGCACCGAGAACACCAGCGGCGTGTGGAACACGGTGCGCGCCTGGGCCTTGTCCTCGTCACGCAACACCAGCACGGCGAACTGGGTGGAGCCGCGTGTGCGCGCGTCCAGGTCGCGCTTGACCGCCTCCTGGTCGGGCAGCAGGCGCACCTGGCCATCGCTGTCGGTGGCCGCGCGCACCAGGTGGTTGCTTTCGCGGTCGATGGAGCCGAAGCGGGCGTGCTTGATCTTGAGCAGGGCATTGGCCGCGGCGGTGATGGCCCGGGTGTTGCGATAGTTGACGCTCAGCACCGACAGGCGCTGGCGCTCGGCCAGCTCGGGACTGCGCCAGAACAGGCTCTTGACCGCAGCCCACGAAAAGAAGTTCGGATGCACGATCTGGTTGGAATCGCCGCACAGCAGGAACTGTCCGGCGCTGCGCAGCGTGGCCAGGACCAGGGCCAGCTGGGCATTGGTCAGGTCCTGGACCTCGTCGACCACCACGAAGTCGTATTGCGGCTGGGCCAGGGGCTGCCAGGCATGGGCGACCAGGTTGCTGTCGTACAGGCCGCTGTCGGCCAGCCACTGCCGGTACTTGTCGAACAACGCGTGGATGGCCTGGCGCTGGTCGGTTTCGAAGATCGACTGGCGCGGGCCCAGGGCCAGATAGGCGTCGCGGTCGAGCACGCCTTCTGGCTGGCTGCCGATCACGCCGCGGAACTCCTCGAAGCACGGGTGCGCGTCGGTGAAGCGGTACTGCTGGCGATGCCGTTCGAACCATGCGCGGAAATCGGCAAAGGTCACCTCCCGTCCGGCCGGGACCCGCAGGGTTTCCAGGAATTCTCGATAGGACAGGAACTGGACCTGCTGATCATCGTTCTGGTAGCCGTGCGCGTCGTAGAGCGCGCGCGCGTTCTGCGCCAGCCATGGCGACTGGGTGATGTACAGCACCTCGCCGCTGCACTGGCGCAGCTTCTCCAGGGTCAGCGCGGTCTTGCCGGACCCGGCCGAGCCGACCAGGACCAGCGGCGGCGGCATCCAGTAGACCGCCTCCTGTGCATCGTCGAAGGAGATCGGCTTGTCCAGCAGGTGGAACTCCCCTCGCCCCGGATGCAGGTAACGCACCGGCTCGGCGGTCCGTGCCACCTGCTCGGGGGTGGCATCCTCGATTCGCGAGGGGTCCACGTGCGCGCCGCGCAGGAAGCGCGACTTGTCATAGGCATGATGGGGCACGATCTCCAGGGCCAGGCACGCGGTGCGGTCGCCGTGGCGCACGAACTGCAGCAGCAGCCGGCTGGCATCGTCCAGCCGGGCGCGGTAATAGGGCGTGGGCGCGAGCTTTCTCAGGTCCACGCTGCGGAAATCGTTGCGCTCGATCGCCTGCACGACCTTGTCGTACTTGGCCTGGAATTTCCCGGGCAGCAGCCCGCTGTAGCGGAGCACCTGCATGGGCCGTCAGCCGCGCGCGACCTGGAATCCGGCAAAGGACTGGGTCACCGGCATGATTTCCAGCCGATTGATGTTCAGGTGCGCCGGCAGGGTGGCCACGTAGAAGATCTGCTCGGCGATGTCTTCGCTGGTCATCGGGTGGGCGTCGCCGTAGAGCGCATCCGATGCCGCCTGGTTGCCGCCGGTGCGCACCAGGGTGAACTCGGTTTGCGCCATGCCCGGTTCGATCGAGGTCACCCGCACGCCGGTGCCGTGCAGGTCACTGCGCAGGCCCAGCGAGAACTGCTTGACGAACGCCTTGGTGCCGCCGTACACGTTGCCGCCGGTGTAGGGATAGGTGGCCGCCACCGAGCTGATGTTGATCACCGCGCCCTTGCGCGCAATCAACGTGGGCAGCACGCGGCGGGTCAGGGTGACCAGCGCGGTGATGTTGGTGTCGATCATCTGCTGCCACTGGGCCAGGTCGGCCTGCTGGGCCGGGGCGGTGCCCAGGGCCAGGCCGGCGTTGTTGACCAGTAGGTCCAGGTCGGCGAAGCCGGCCGGCAGCGCATCGATGGCCGCGTTCAGCGCATCGCCGTCGCGGATGTCGAAGGCGGCGGTGTGGACCGCCTCGCTGCCGAACTCGGCCGCCAACGGCGCCAGGCGCTCGGCGCGGCGGCCGGTGGCGATGACTTTCCAGCCGGCGGCGGCGAACCTGCGCACGGCGGCGGCGCCGAAACCGGAGGTGGCACCGGTGATCAGGGCAGTCTTGCTCATGGGGACTCCTGGATGGACGAGGGGAGAAGGGGACGGCGCCGGTGCAGGGCGGCACCGGCCGGGGCGCCGAGCGCGGCAGCCAGCAGCTGCAGGCCCAGGCCCAGCGCATTGCTGGCCAGCACCGAGGCGGCAATCACGCCAAGGGGGCGCTGCGGCATGGCGCCGTGGGCGATCTGCACCAGCAGCGCCAGCGCCATCAGCTGCAGCAACAGCACCAGCGCCAGGCCGATCGGCAGAAAACGCCGGCCGCCGATCCAGCCGCCAAGGAACAGGCTGATCGCCAGCGCCACGCAGGCGGCGGGTTGGATGAAGCTGTTGCCGTGCACGGCGAAGGTCTGCAGCTGCGCCGGCAGCAGGCGCGCAGCGAGCAAGCCCAGCGCAAAGTCCAGCACGAACGCCACCGCGCTGGCCAGGATCAGACGCTGCCGCGGGCTTGCCGGGCCGATCACCGCACCTTGATTGCCATGGCGGGCAGGCCGCCGCTGGCAAGTTTCTGCTTGGCCTCGGCCAGCTCGCCGGCGGTGCGATAGGGGCCCATGCGCACGCGATAGACGGTCTTGCCGTCCGAATCGCCGGACTCGACCCGGGCGCTCAGCCCCAGCATCGCGATCCTGGCCTTGACCGCCTCGGCGTCGCCGGAGGCGCTGAAGCTGCCGGCCTGCAGGAGGTAGTTCACGTCACCGGCGGCGCTGGCCACGGCATTGGAAGCGGCCGCGGCCGCCACGCTGGTCGGCGCAGGCGTGGCCGACGGGGTCTTGGTCATCTCGTCCAGCGCGGTGGGCTGCTGGCCGGCCAGGGCGGCGGCATCGGGATTGGCGGCCGGATTGGCGGCCGCATCCCTGGCGGCCTCGGCCTGCGCGGCGGCGGCTTCCCTGGCCTTGCGCGCTTGCTCGGCGCGCGCGCTGGCGGCCAGCTCGGCATCGGACATCTGCACTTCGCGGCCTGGCAGCAGCGTGTAGAAGTCGTACTGGGTCGGTTTTTCTGGCGCGGGCTCGCGGGCCGCAGGGGTGGCCGGTGTCGACGCGTCGCCGGCGGCCGGTGCGTCTTCGTCATCGCTGGCCACCGGCGCGGGGCGCGCATCGGGGTTGGGCCTGGGCCGCAGGAAGTTGTCGCCGTCCTTCTTCATCAGGTCCGGCACGATGAAGAACGCCGCCGCGCCCAGCACCAGGCCTGCGATCAGCCACACCCAGCCTGGCGTGCCGTTGCTGGTCGTGCGCCTGGCCTGTGATTTCCCGCGTCGTGCCGGCATCTGTCTACTGATCTCGTCGAAGTCGTCGTTACATGCGCTCGGGCGCGCCAATGCCCAGCAGGTCAAGTGCGTTGGCCAGGACCTGGCGCACGGCCATCGCCAGCGCCAGGCGCGCGTTGCGCGCATCGGCATCCTCGATGAGGATCGGTTCGCCGTCGTACCAAGCCTGGAAAGCATAGGCCAGTTCGCGCAGGTATTGGGCGATGGCGTGGGGCTCCAGCGCCAGGCCGGCCGCCTCGACCACTTCCGGATAGCGCGACAGCTCCACCATCAAGGTCAGTGAGGCCTCATCGGTCAGGGTCGGCAGCGCAGCGATGCCGGCGGCCTGGTCATAGGCCGCAAAGCCCTTCTCGGTGACCCGGCGCAGCAGGCTGCACACGCGCGCATGGGCGTACTGCACGTAGAAGACCGGGTTGTCCTTGCTCTGCTCGCGGGCCAGGTCGATGTCGAAGGTCAGCTGCGAATCGGGCTTGCGCGCGATCAGGAACCAGCGCGTGGCATCGGCGCCGGCTTCCTCGATCAGCTCGCGCAGGGTCAGGTAGCTGCCGGCGCGCTTGGAGAGCTTCACTTCCTCGCCGCCGCGCATCACCGTGACCATCTGGTGCAACACGTACTCGGGCCAGCCCTTTGGGATGCCGACATCCAGTGCCTGCAGGCCGGCGCGCACCCGCGCCAGCGAGCCGTGATGGTCCGCCCCCAGCTCGGTGATCGCGCGCTGGTAGCCGCGCTGCCACTTGGACAGGTGGTAGGCCACGTCCGGGACGAAGTAGGTGTAGGTGCCGTCGGACTTGCGCATCACCCGGTCCTTGTCGTCGCCGTAGTCGGTGGACTTCAGCCACAGCGCGCCGTCCTGCTCATAGGTGTGGCCGGACCTGATCAGCAGCTCGACGGTCTCGGCGACCTTGCCGCTGGCATACAGCGAGCTTTCCAGGAAATAGACGTCGAAGCCCACCCCGAACGCGGCCAGGTCGGCGTTCTGCTCGCGGCGCAGATAGGCCACCGAGAACCGGCGGATCGCGTCCAGGTCCTCGATGTCCCCGGCCGCGGTGACGGTGTGGCCTTCGACCTCCACGCACTCGCCGCGCCGGTAGGCGTCGGCCACCTCGATGATGTAGTCGCCGTTGTAGGCGGTCTGCGGCCACTGCGCGTCGCCGGGCTTGAGGCCGTGCAGGCGGGCAAAGGTGGAGCGGGCCAGGTTCTCGATCTGCACGCCGGCGTCGTTGTAATAGAACTCGCGGCGGGTGTTCCAGCCATTGGCCGCCAGCACCCGCACCAGGCAGTCGCCGATCACCGCCGCCCGGCCGTGGCCCACGTGCAGCGGGCCGGTCGGGTTGGCCGACACGTATTCCACGCCCACGGTCCGGCCGGCGCCGGAGCCGTTGCGGCCGTAACTGGCGCCCTGGGTGAGCGCGGTGACCACCTCGCGCTGGTAGGCGGCATTGGCCAGATGAAAGTTGATGAAGCCCGGGCCTGCGATCTCGACCCTGGCGATGTCGGTGCTGGCTGGCAGCGCCTGGACCAGCGCCTGGGCCAGGACGCGCGGATTGCTGCGCGCCGGCTTGGCCAGCAGCATCGCCGCATTGGTGGCGAAGTCGCCGTGTTCGCGCGTCTTGGGACGTTCGACGGTGAAGTCCGGGGTGGCGGCCGCGGCCGGCAGGGTGCCGGCCTGGCGCAGGGCGTCGATGCCCTGGGCGATGAGGGCGCGGAGGTCGGATTTCACGTGGACAGGTCTGCCTGGAGCCGGGAAACGAGGGATTTTAACCGACTGGGCAGGCGGCGGCCCTGGCGGGGCAGGAGCCGGGACTCGGCAGAGCCGGGACTCGGGACCCGGGAGAGCCGGGACCCGGGACCCGGGAGAGCCAGGGGCCAGGGGCCAGGACCCCAAGAACAATGGCGGGGCTAGCTCCTGCTCTTGATCCTTCCGGGTCCCGGGACCCGGAGAGCCAGGGCCAGGGCCAGGGCCAGGGCCCCAAGATCGATGGCGGGGCTAGCTCCTGCTCTTGATCTTTCCGGGTCCCGGGTCCCGGGTCCCGAGTCCCGGCTCTCGCGGGTCCCGGGTCCCGGGTCCCGGCTCTCGCGGCTCCCGGCTCCTCACACCCAGCCGCGCGCGGCCAGCGACACCGGCGGCCCGTCGGCAATCACGAAGTGATCCAGCAGGCGCACGTCCACCAGCGCCAGCGCCTGCTTCAGGCGTGCGGTCACCGCGCGGTCTGCGGCCGAAGGTTCCGGATTGCCGGACGGATGGTTGTGGCCGACGATGACCGCCGCGGCGTTGTGCGCCAGGGCGCGGCGCACCACCTCGCGCGGGTGGACTTCGGAGGAATCCACGCTGCCGGAAAACAGTTCCTCGTAGGCCAGCGCCCGGTGCCGGGTGTCCAGGAACAGCGCGGCGAACACCTCGCGCGACTGGCTGCGCAGCTTCAGGGCGAAATAGCGCCCGGCCGCGTGCGGGTCGGTCATCGCCTCGCCGCGTTCCAGACCGGCGGCCAGGTGGCGCTGGCCCAGTTCCAGCGCCGCGGCCAGCTGGCAGGCGCGGGCCGGGCCCAGTCCGGGCAGCTGGGCCATTGCCTTGGGCGTGCGATCGAGCAGGCCGCGCAGCGGGCCGTGGGCGCCCAGCAGCTCGCGCGCGGTCTGCACCGCATCGCGTCCGGGCAGGCCCGAGCCGAGGAAGATCGCCAGCAGCTCGGCATCGGACAGCGCGCCGGCGCCGCGGGCCAGCAGCTTCTCGCGGGGGCGTTCGTCGGCGGGCCAGTCGCGGATATGCATGGGGTGAGGCCAGGAAGAAGGAGGGAAGCGTGGTGCGGGGAATTTCCGCCAGCCAAGTCAAGCCCGGCCGTCAGCCCGCGCCGCGCTTCATGGCCAGTCTTGCGCTGCTCATGCCTGGGCGATATCAGCCGGCACCGGCCCGTCGGGTAAGCTGTCGCCCCACTTCTGGTTCGGAAAAATCTGACGTGTCCCAGGCCCTGAAAGGACAACGCATCCTGCTCTGCGTCGGCGGCGGCATCGCCGCCTACAAGTCACTGGAGCTGGTGCGTCGCCTGCGCGATGCCGGTGCCCAGGTGCAGGTGGCCATGACCGCCGGTGCGCAGCAGTTCGTCACCGCGCTGAGCTTCCAGGCCCTGTCCGGCCAGCCCACGCGCACCAGCCTGTGGGACAGCGCGGCCGAGGCCGCGATGGGCCATATCGAACTGGCGCGCTGGGCCAGCCGGGTGCTGATCGCCCCGGCCACCGCCGACCTGCTGGCCCACCTGGCGCACGGCCTGGCCGATGATCTGGTGACCACCCTGGCCCTGGCCACCACCGCGCCGATCAGCGTGTGCCCGGCGATGAACCACATCATGTGGAAGCACCCGGCGACCCAGGCCAACCTGGCCACCCTGCGCGCCCGCGGCGTGCAGGTGATCGGCCCGGAAGACGGGCCGCTGGCCGAGGGCGAATCCGGCCCCGGGCGCCTTTCGCAACCGGACGCCATCGTCGCCGCGCTGGCCGGCGCCGTGCCGGCCGACGCGCCGGTGCAAGGTCCGCTGGCCGGGCTGCATGTGGTGGTCAGTGCCGGCCCGACCTACGAAGACCTGGATCCGGTGCGCTACCTGGGCAACCGCAGCAGCGGCAAGATGGGCTTTGCCGTGGCCCAGGCCGCCGCGCGCCGCGGCGCGGCGGTGACCCTGGTCGCAGGTCCGGTGACCCTGGAAACCCCACCGGGCGTGACCCGGGTGGACGTGCGCTCGGCCGCGCAGATGCGCGCGGCGGTGTTCGGCGCCTTTCCCGCCGATATCTACATCGGTGCGGCCGCGGTGGCCGACTACACCCCGCGGATGCCGGCGCCGAACAAGATCAAGAAGTCCAGCGAATCGCTGGCCCTGGACCTGGTGCGTACGCCGGACATCCTGGCCGAGGTCGCCGCCTCCGAGCAGCCGCTCAAGCTGGTGGTCGGCTTCGCGGCCGAAACCGAAAACGTGGCCGAGTACGCCCGCGGCAAGCTCATCGCCAAGCGCCTGGACCTGATCGTGGCCAACCGCGTGGGCATCCCCGACGGCGGTTTCGAAAGCGACCGCAACGCCATGACCGCCTTCTGGAAGGAGGGGCAGCGCGAGTTTCCGTGCGCGCCCAAGACCGAGCTGGCCGAGGCGCTGGTCGAACTGATCGGCGAGCGCCTGCGCGCATGAGCCTGCCGCTGCAAGTCAAGCTGCTGGATCCGCGCTTCGGCGACCGCTGGCCGCTGCCGGCCTATGCCACCGAATCCTCCGCCGGCCTGGACCTGCGCGCCGCGCTGGAGGCGCCGCTGACCTTGGGCGCGGGCCAATCGTCGCTGGTCCCCAGCGGCATCGCCATCCATCTGGCCGATCCCAACCTGTGCGCGCTGGTGCTGCCGCGTTCGGGCCTGGGCCATCGCCACGGCATCGTGCTGGGCAATGGCACCGGCCTGATCGACGCCGACTACCAGGGCCCGCTGCTGATCAGCCTGTGGAACCGCAGCGCCGAGGCGTTCGTGGTCCAGCCCGGCGACCGGGTCGCCCAGCTGGTGGTGTTGCCCATCGCCCGGGTTCAGTTGAAGATCGTGGATACTTTCATTGCAAGCGCACGTGGCGAAGGGGGCTTCGGCCACACCGGCGTTCGCTGAAAACAGGGGCAAGACCAGGCATGGCCGGATTCAAGATGGGGACAGGCAAGCAGGATTCGGGGAACAAGCTCCTGCTGCTGGCCGCATTGCTGGTCGTGCTGGCGGCCTGGTTTGCCTGGGGCGGCTGGGTGCAGCACCAGGAAGGCGCCCGCCGTCAGGCCCTGATCGGGGCGCGCGATGCCGCCGTGGACGGGGTGCTGCACAACATCCAGGTCCAGACCGCCAGGCTGGACCAGCGGGTGGCCGCGCCGGCCATGCAGGCCGCGGTCGCCGCCGATGACACCGCGGCGGTGGGCGCGGCGATCAAGACCGGCTGGCCGGAAGTGGAAAACGTGGAGCTGCTGCCGGTGGACCTGCAGCAGGCCTATGCCAATGCGGCCGGCTTTGGCTACAGCAAGCTGGCCCTGCTCGAGGCGGCGCAGCTTGCCGGAGGCGCGGTGGTGCGCGCGGTCCGCGACGGCAGGCAAACCGGCCTGGGCATGGCCGTGCCGGTGCAGTCGCGGCTGCTGTACGTGCGCCTGCCGATGCGCCTGCTGACCGGTCCGATCGACCAGGCGCATGTTTCCGGCGCATATCTGGGCCTGCGCCAGGGGGGCTACACCTTGCGCGAAGTGGGCGAGGCCTCGCTGTCGCGCAGCGCCGATGCGCTCTCGCGCCCGGTCGGTGACACCGGTCTGCGCGTGGTGGCGGGCGTGCCCGACGGCAGCGAAGGGCCAATCGGCCTGGGCAGCGGGCCGTGCCTGATCGTGGCGGTGCTGCTGCTGGGCCTGGCCGCGTCGTTGGCGCTGCTGTCGGTCGGTCGCCTCAAGCTGTCCAGCCTGCGCGGCAAGGGCGCCGGCGCAGGCGAAGACAGCGGCCTGACCCTGGGCCAGGCGCTGCGCGCCGGGCCCGCCGTGGCCGCGCAACCGCTGGCCGCAGACGGCGACGCATCGCCGGTGAACAACACCGAAGCCGCCGCGGTGGCCCAGGCCGCGCGCGAGGTCAGCGTCGATCCGGGCATCTTCCGCGCGTACGACATCCGCGGCGTGGTCGGCAAGACCCTGAGCGTGCCGGTGGCCGAGCTGATCGGCCAGGCGATCGGCTCGGTGATGGCCGAGCAGGGCCTGACCGAAGTGGTCGTGGCCCGCGACGGCCGCCTGTCCGGCCCGGAGATGACCTCGGGCCTGATCGAAGGCCTGCGCAAGGCCGGGCGCGATGTGATCGACATCGGCATGGTGCCCACGCCGGTGGCGTACTTTGCCGCCGTCCACCTGCGCACCGGCACCTGCGTGGCGGTCACCGGCAGCCACAACCCGCCGGACTACAACGGCTTCAAGATCGTGATCGGCGGCGAGACCCTGTCCGGTGCAGCGATCACCGACCTCTACACCCGCATCAGCCAGTCGCGCCTGCACGAGGCCGAACGCGGCAGCCTGCAGCAGCGCGAGGTCGCCGGGGACTACATCCAGCGCATCTGCGACGACGTGCAGCTGGCGCGCCCGCTCAAGGTGGTGGTCGATGCCGGCAACGGCGTGGCTGGCGAGATCGGTCCACGGCTGCTGGAGGCCATCGGCGCCGAGGTGATCCCGCTGTACTGCGACATCGACGGCACCTTCCCCAACCACCATCCCGACCCCAGCGACCCGCACAACCTCAAGGACCTGGAGCAGACGGTCAAGCGCTTCGACGCCGACCTCGGCCTGGCCTTCGATGGCGACGGCGATCGCTTGGGCGTGGTCACCAGGGAAGGCCATGTCATCTTCCCCGACCGCCTGCTGATGCTGTTCGCCGCCGACGTGCTGGAGCGCAACCCGGGCGCGATGGTGATCTACGACGTCAAGTGCACCGGCAAGCTGCAGGGCTGGGTGTTGCGCAACGGCGGCACGCCGCTGATGTGGCAGACCGGGCATTCGCTGATCAAGGCCAAGATGCGCCAGACCGGCGCCGAGCTGGCCGGCGAGATGAGCGGCCATTTCTTCTTCCAGGAACGCTGGTACGGCTTCGACGACGGCCTCTATGCGGCCGCGCGCCTGCTGGAAATCCTGGCCGCCAGCGAGCAGACGCCCAGCGAAGTCCTCGACGCGCTGCCTGATGGCGTGTCCACGCCGGAGATCAAGGTCGAGGTGCCCAGCGGGCTGGCCCACGCCATCGTCGAGCAGTTCATCGAGATGGCGCGTTTCGATGGCGCGCGCATCTCCACCATCGACGGCCTGCGCGCGGACTGGGACGACGGCTGGGGTCTGCTGCGCGCATCCAACACCACCCCGGTGCTGGTGCTGCGCTTCGAGGCCGACGACCAGGCCGCATTGGACCGGGTGCGCGATGTGTTCCGCCGCCAGCTGCAGGCCGTGGCGCCGGAACTGAAGCTCACCTTCTGAGTTCGATGCGGGCGCCCTGTGCAGGTGCCGCGGCTCAACCGGCTGGCTGCGCGGCGCCCTTCAGGGTGCGGTAGCGCTGCAGGGTGTCTTGCACTTCGCTGCTGAGTTGGGCGCGTTGCTGCTCGAAGCTGTTCAACAGGCGCTGCTGACGGACCAGCTCGGCGTGGCGCTGGCCGATGTCCTGGGCCAGTTTGGCATCGACCTGGCGGCCGGACAGTTCGGCGTCACCGGCCTGCTGCAGCTTGGTGATCAGCGCGGCGCGCATGCTGGCCACGTTGTAGCGGGCGGTGTCCACGCTGTTGTCCACCAGGGTGGTGCGTTCGGTGAACACGCGCTTGAGGTCGTCCTCGCTGGCGTAGGACAGCAGCATGGCCTGTTCGGTGCGCTTGCGGGTGTCGGCCGCGGCCTGGTCGGCGCGCGCCTGGATGGCCGCTGCGGCTGCATCGGCGCGCTGCTCGGCGGTCATTGCCGCATCGACCGCGCCCACCCGCGCGCCGCTGTTGACGCTGAATTCGTCGCGCGCGCTGTTGACCCGGTCAGGCGGCAGCGCATCGCTGCAGGTGCGCCCGCTGTCGGGGTCATTCCAGCAGTAGAGTTTCTTGGCTTTGGGCGGGTCCTGCGCCGCGGCGGTCAGGGCCGCGGCGGCGAGCGGAACCAGCAACAAATGGAGTGCGGACCTGGCCATGGACAGCCCCCTGCTGTCGGTTACCTCGCGGCCGAGCCGTAGCGGGCCCGATAGGCCAGCAACTGCTCGCGATGGCCGACAAGTTCGGCGTTTTCCCCGGCCAATGCAAGCAGGTCGTCCAGGCTGGCCACCGCGATCACCGGCACGCCAGCCTGCTCGGAAACGCGCTGGGCCGCCGACTGGCGCTGGCCGCCTTCGCCCAGCACTTCCTGCCGGTCCAGTGCCACCACGATCCCGGCCGGGCGGCCGCCGGCGGCGGCGATCAGGCCCAGCGCCTCACCGATGGCGGTGCCGGCGGTGATCACATCGTCCACGATCAACACCCGGCGCCCGTCCAGCGGCGCGCCGATCAGGGTGCCGCCTTCGCCATGGCCCTTGGCTTCCTTGCGGTTGAAGGCCAGTGGCAGGTCGCGGCCGCGGCGGGCGAACTCCACCCCGATCGCCGTGGCCAGCGGGATGCCCTTGTAGGCCGGGCCGAACAGCAGGTCGAACTGCACCCCGGAGGCTTCGATCGCGTCGGCATAGCAGCCGGCCAGCTCGGCCAGCGCCGCGCCGCTGTCAAAGCGCCCGGCGTTGAAGAAGTAGGGACTCAGGCGCCCGGACTTGAGCGTGAACTGGCCAAAGCGCAATGCACGGGCATGCAGGGCCAGCTGCAGGAAACGTGCGCGGTAGTCGGACATGGGCAGGCAATGGACCGGTGGGGTGGGCAAAGGGTAACAGGCGGCGCAGGCCGGCCCTGGCGGTATGCTGCCCTCTTGTCTGGCTGCAAGACCCGCTCTTCGTCCATGCGCATCATCAGTTTCAACGCCAACGGCCTGCGCTCGGCCGCCTCCAAGGGATTTTTTTCGTGGTTCGCCGATCAGGACGCGGACCTGCTGTGCGTGCAGGAAACCAAGGCCCAGGAGCACCAGCTGGCCGGCCCGGATTTCCTCCCCGCCGGCTACAGGGCGTACTTCCGTGACGCCAGCACCAAAAAGGGTTATTCGGGCGTGGCGATCTACAGCAAGGTCGAACCCGACGAAATCCGCACCGCGCTGGGCCGGCCCGAGTTCGACGAGGAAGGCCGCTATCTGGAGACCCGGTTCGGCAACCTGAGCGTGGTGTCGCTGTACATCCCGTCCGGCTCGTCGGGCCAGCTGCGCCAGGACTACAAGTTCCAGACCATGGCCTGGCTCAAGCCGATCCTGGACCAGTGGCTGGCCAGCGGCCGCGATTACGTGCTGTGCGGGGACTGGAACATCGTGCGCAGCGCGCTGGACATCAGGAACTGGAAGTCCAACCAGAACAACTCCGGTTGCCTGCCGGCCGAGCGCGACTGGCTCAACGGCCTGTGCGCCGACGTGGCCGGCGAGGCGGACATCGCCAGCGGCCGCGGCTGGGTCGACGCCTACCGCGTGCTGCATCCGACCGGCCAGGACTACACCTGGTGGTCCAACCGCGGCGCGGCGCGTGCCAACAATGTGGGCTGGCGCATCGACTATCAGTTGCTGACCCCGGGCCTGCGCGCGCGGTTGCAGGGGTGTTCGATCCATCGCGAGCAGCGCTTTTCCGACCACGCGCCGTTCGTGGTGGACTACGCCGGATGAACCAGGCAGGCGATGCACAAAAGCCCTCCTATCGTGGCTGGCGCGGCATCCGTGCCGCCTTTGCCACGCCCTCGGCGCTGACCATGGCCCTGCTCGGATTCGGCAGCGGCCTGCCGTTCCTGCTGATCGCTTCGCAGACCCTGTCCACGCGTCTGCGCGATGTGGGCCTGCAGCTGGGACAGATCGGCCTGATCAGCCTGGCCAGCTTCTTCTATCTGCTGAAATTCGTGTGGGCGCCGCTGATCGACCGCTCGGCGCTGCCGCTGCTGGGACGGCTGGGACGCCGGCGCTCCTGGCTGCTGGCTGCGCAGGTGCTGGTGGCGGTCAGTCTGTTCGCGCTGGGCAGCATGCGCCCGGAGCTGGGCGTGGCCGGGCTGGTCGGCTGGGTGCTGGTCGGCTCCTTCGCCGGTGCGACCCAGGATTCGGTGGTCGATGCCTACCGCATCGAGATCGCACCGGAGCGTGCGCAGGCCGCCCTGGCCGCGACCTACATCCTGGGCTACCGCATCGCCCTGATCGTCGCCGGCGCCGGCGCGCTGTATCTGGCCCAGCTCGAGTCCTGGACCCTTTCCTACTTCTGCATGGCCGCGCTGATGTTGGTGCCGATCGTGACCACCCTGCTCAGCCCCGAACCGGCGCGGCCGCAAGCCACGGTGGTGCGGCGGATCGACTTCCTCGGCGCGTTCTGGCAGCCGATCGTGAGTTTTTTCACCACCAATGGCTGGAAGCTGGCCTTGGGGCTGCTGCTGTTCGTGGGGCTGTTCAAGTTTCCCGACCAGGTGATCGGGGTGATGGCCGGGCCGTTCTATCTGGACTCGGGATTCACCAAGGCCGATATCGCCACGGTGTCCAAGCTGTTCGGCATCTGGATGAGCATCCTGGGCGCCTTTGGCGGCGGGCTGGCCATTGCCGCATTCGGTTTTCGGCGCATGTTGCTGGTGGCGGCGCTGGCGGTGGCGCTGTCGAACCTGGCCTTCCTGCTGATGGCGCACAATCCCGGCCATCTGTGGGCGTTCTACGCGGCACTGAGCGCGGACAATGTCGCCCAGGGGTTTGCCGGGACGGTGCTGGTGGCCTTCATGTCCTCGCTGACCGACCGCAACTTCACCGCCACCCAGTACGGCCTGCTGGTGTCGCTGGCCAACCTGCCGGGCAAGTTCGCCGGTGGCGTGTCGGGCTACCTGGTCGAGGCGACCTCGTATTCCGCCTTTTTTACCCTGAGTGCACTGACGGTCGTGCCGACCCTGGGCTTGCTCGCCTGGCTGTGGCGTCGTATCAAGGAGCCCGTGTCCAGGACTGCTGGTTCAGCCCACGCCCATGACCGACCTGCTCATCCGTGATCTCGATTCGATCCTGACCGAGCGCATCCAGCGGCTCTCGGCGGCGCGCGGCTGGAGTATCGACGAAACCATTTCGCGGCTGATCGAGCACGGCCTGTTCGCGATGGAAGCCGAGGTGCGCGGCGGGTTCAGCGACCCGGAAGTGGACGCGTTGGCCGATGCCATCGCCGCGCTGCGCGCGGTGCCCCAGGGCGCCAGTTTCTAAAAACCCGGAGAGGCGGGCCGTGGCGCGACGGCCCCGGGGATGGCTGCGGTAGATTGTCGCCCTGCCGTGCGCAGGGCACTGCAGGTACTTCCACACGAGGCGCCCCATGACCTTCACCTCCGAACCGCACCCCGGCGTCAGGCCGCCACCGGCCGCCACCGACGGCTTTGTCCTCAACCACACGATGCTGCGGGTCAAGGATCCGGTGGTGTCGCTGGGCTTCTATACCCACGTGTTCGGCATGGTCCTGCTGCGCAAGCTCGACTTCCCGGAGATGCGCTTCTCGCTGTTCTTCCTGGCCAAGCTCAACGACACCGACCAGGTGCCCGAGGAGATCGGCGCGCGCACCGGCTGGACCTTTTCCCAGCGCGGCATCCTGGAGCTGACCCACAATTGGGGCACCGAGGATCAGGCCGATTTTGCCTACCATGACGGCAACACCCAGCCGCAGGGCTTCGGCCATATCTGCTTTGCCGTGCCGGACCTGGTCAAGGCGGTCAAGTGGCTCGACGACAACGGCGTGGAATACGTCAAGCGCCCGGAGCAGGGCAAGATGAAGAACGTGGCCTTCGTGAAGGATCCGGACGGCTACTGGATCGAGATCGTGCAGCCTGAGCTCAACGCCAACCTGGGGCGACCGTCCCCTGATCTGGCTTGCTGATCGGCCCCGCATGGACGTCCCGCGCCGCATGTCTGTCTCGGTCGATCGTTCTGCCCTGCTGGAGACGCTGCGCGGGGTGGTCGGGCGGCGCCACCTGCTCACCGGCGATGGCCCCACCCGCCGGTTCCGCACTGGATTTCGCTTCGGCGGCGGGCCGGTGCTGGCAGTGGTGCGGCCCGGCTCGCTGGTCGAACAGTGGCGGGTACTGGTCGCCTGCGTGGCGGCCGATGTCATCGTCATCATGCAGGCGGCCAATACCGGCTTGACCGGTGGCTCGACCCCCGATGGCGCCGACTACGATCGGCCGGTGGTGATCATCAATACCCTGCGCATGCGCCAGGTGCAGCTGCTTGACGAAGGCCGCCAGGTGCTGTGCCTGCCTGGCGCCACCTTGCATCAGCTGGAACGGCTGCTGGCCCCGCTGGGGCGCGAGCCGCATTCGGTGATCGGCTCGTCGTGCCTGGGCGCCTCGGTGCTGGGCGGGATCTGCAACAACTCCGGCGGGGCGCTGATCCATCGCGGGCCGGCGTACACCGAGATGGCGCTGTTCGCGCGGGTCAACGCCCACGGCGCGCTGGAACTGGTCAACCACCTGGGCATCGTGCTGGGCGATGACCCGGAAATCGCGCTGTCCAGGCTGGAACGTGGCCACTACCATGCCCGCGATGTCACCCCCGGCGGCTGCGCCTCGGACCACGACTACGCCACCTACGTGCGTGACATCGAGGCCGACACGCCGGCGCGTTTCAACGCCGATGCGCGGCGCCTGCACGAGGCCGCCGGCTCGGCCGGACACCTGGCGGTGTTCGCCGTGCGCCTGGATACCTTCCCCCGCCACGACAGGACCGCGGTCTTCTACATCGGCAGCAACGACCCGGACGAGCTGACCCGGATCCGCCGCGACATCCTGTCCAGTTTCCAGTCCTTGCCGGTGGCCGGCGAGTACCTGCACCGCGATGCCTTCGACATCGGCGATCGCTACGGCAAGGACACCTTCCTCGCCATCCAGACCCTCGGCACCCAGCGCCTGCCCAGCTTCTTCGCGGCCAAGTCGCGGCTGGACGCGCTTCTGGAGCGGCTGCGGGTTTTCCCCGAACACTTCAGCGACCGCGCGTTGCAGTGGCTGGCCCAGCGCTTCCCCGATCACCTGCCCAGGCGCATGCGCGACTTCCGCCAGCGCTATGAACACCACCTGCTGCTGAGGATGTCCGGCACCGGGATCGATGAAGCGGCGGCCTATCTGAAACGCTTTTTTTCAGGCGCCAGCGGCGACTGGTTTGCCTGCACCGCGGACGAGGGCGCCAGGGCCTTCCTGCTGCGCTTTGCCGTAGCCGGCGCCGCAGTGCGCTATCGCGCCGTGCATCCGACCCAGGTCCAGGACATCGTTGCGCTGGACATCGCCTTGCGCCGCAACGAGCGCGACTGGTTCGAGCGCCTGCCGCCGGAGCTGGATGCGCCGGTGCTGCACAAGCTCTACTACGGGCACTTTTTCTGCCACGTCCTGCACCAGGACTACATCGTCAAGGCCGGCACCGACTGCCATGCGCTGGAGCAGAAGATGCTGGCGGTGCTGGACGCGCGCGGCGCGCGCTACCCGGCCGAACACAACGTCGGCCACCTGTATCACGCACCACAATCGCAGGTGGCGTTCTTTCGCCAGCTGGACCCGCACAACGCCTTCAATCCCGGCATCGGCAAGACCTCCAAGTTGCGTGACTGGGCCTGACGCCGCCGGGGCTTGATGAGGCGCCTCAAGCCGGATAAAGCGCGCCCAGCACGCGCAGGCCCTTGGCGCCGCTGACGCTGGGCAGGTTGCCGGGACGGCCGGCCAGGGTTTCGCGGGCCAGCCAGGCAAAGCCCATGGCTTCCACATAATCCGGATGCAGGCCGTGGACCTGGGTCGACTCGACCGTGATCCCGGACAGGTGCGTGGCCAGGCGCTGCATCAGCAGCGGATTGTGCACGCCGCCGCCGCAGACCATGACCCGCTTGGTGTCCGGCTGGGTGGCGCGCAGGGCGTCGGCCACGGTGACCGCGCTCAGCTCCAGCAGCGTGGCCTGCACGTCGGCCGCAGCGGCCCTGGATTTTCCCAGCTTGGCTTGTACCCAGGCCAGGTGGAACTGTTCGCGGCCGGTGCTCTTGGGCGGCGGCAGGGCGAACCACGGCTCGCCCAGCAGCGTGTCCAGCAGGGCGCCATCGACCTGGCCGCTGGCCGCGAACGCGCCGCCGGCATCGAAGGCCTGACCGGTATGGCGCTCGCACCAGGCATCCAGCAGCGCATTGGCTGGACCGGTGTCGAAGCCGCGCACCGCGCCACTGGCCGGCAGCAGGGTCAGGTTGCCGATCCCGCCCAGGTTGAGGACTGCCCGGTCCTCGGACGGTGCGTGCAGCATCGCCGCGTGGAAGGCCGGCATCAGCGGCGCACCCTGGCCACCGGCGGCGACATCGCGCCGACGGAAGTCGGCCACGGTGGCGATGCCGGTGCGCTCGGCGATGACGTTGCCATCGCCCATCTGCCAGGTGAACGGAAAGGTGCCATCGGGCCGGTGCCGCACGGTCTGGCCGTGCGAGCCGATCGCCCGCACCTGGGTCCGGTCCAGCCCGGACTGGGTGATCAGCCGGCCGGCGGCGTGGGCGAAGGCCTGGCCGACCTGCACGTCCAGTTCGCCCAGTTCGTCCAGCGAGCTCGCCTGGCCACCCTGGCCCAGCTCGATCAGCCGGTTGCGCAGCTGGTCGTCCCAGCGGTAGGTGCGGCCCAGCAGCAGCTGGGGCTCGGGATCGAAGCGCACCAGCGCCACGTCGATGCCATCGGCACTGGTGCCGGAAATCATGCCCAGGTACAAATCACCAAGCGCCGGCTTGCGCGCCAGCGGCCCGCCGGAACGGCGCCCGCCCGCCGGCGTCACTGCTTGCTGCTGGGCACGCGCGAGGCATCCAGCGCCTCGGCCAGCGTCATCTTGGCGCCAGCACGAGGGGCCGGGGCAGCGTCGGCGTAGATTGCACTCTCTACCGTGCGGATACGCGCCAGCGCGCTGGAGGTCTGGGTCTTGAACTGCGCCAGCACCGGCCCACTCAGCGGCTCGGGCGGCGGCAGGGTTACCTGCAGCGGATTGCGATGCGCACCATTGACGCGGAATTCGTAGTGCAGGTGCGGCCCGGTGGCCATGCCGGTCGAACCGACGTAGCCGATCAGGGTGCCCTGGGCGATACGGTCACCGCGCTGGATCCTGGCAAAGCGCGACAGATGCCCGTACAGGGTGGTGCGACCTTGGCCGTGGTCCAGGATCACCACATTGCCGTAGCCATTCTGGCGGCCGACGAACTGCACCCGCGCGTCGCCGGCGGCCATGATCGGCGTGCCGGTCGCGGCGGCGTAATCCACGCCCTTGTGCATGCGCATCCTGCCCAGGATGGGGTGCTTGCGCGCGCCGAAGCGCGAGCTCAGGCGCGCGTACGGGATCGGCATGCGGATGAAGCTCTTCTTCAGTGGCTTGCCGGCGGCGGTGAAGTATTCCGCCCGCCCGCCCGGCCGGGCGAAGCGGAACCCCGAATGCAGCTTGCCATTGACGGTGAAGGTCGCCGCCTGCACCGGGCCGGTGGCCACCAGCTGGCCTTCGCGCCAGGTTTGTTCGACCACCACGCTGAAGCGATCATTCGGGCTCAGATCCGAATCGAAGTCGATGTCGTACTTGAAGATGTCGTCGGTCAGCGCGTTGATGTTGGCCGCGGTCAGGCCGGCCTTGCGCGCAGCGCGGTTGAGCGAGGTGCCGACCTTGCCGCTGAGCACCGCGGTGCGGATGCTGACGTCGCGCTTGATGAGCTTCTGACGGACACCGTCATCGGTGAGGTCCAGCTGGATGCGCGTGGCCATGTCGCGGTCATAGCGCAGGGCGCGCAACGCGCCGCCGTCGGGCAGGTCGAAGGCCAATTCGTCGCCGGGATGCAGTCTGTGCAGCGTGCGTGCGGCGTCCTTGTTCTGCAGGATGCGGTGCAGGGTGGCCGCCGGTACGCCCATCTCGGCGAACATCGCGCTCAGGGTCTGGCCCGGGCGCACATTGACCGTCCGCCAGTTGTCGGCCGGGGCGCTGGTGAGCTTGTGCGCATCCTGTTGCGGCAGCATCAGCGGCACGGTGGCCAGCGGCTTGATCTGCGGCTGCAGGGCAGTGGAGAAACCCGGCACGATCGTGGCCACCATGATGCCGATGGTGGTGAACAGCGAAGCGTGGATCCACTGCCGGCGCGTCCAGCGCCCGCTGGGAAGGTGCTGCCTGACGTGGTGATGAAGCGCTGACTCTCGAAGAACGTCCAGTCGTTCGCGGAACCGTTGCTTGCGGCGGCCGCCATCCCCGTGTGTCTGCATCGATGTCTTCACCCTGAGGCCCAAGTGGAAGGCCCAATCGGGCTACCATAGTCAGGCATGTCGGGCAGGTCAAACCCTTGAGGCGTTTGATTTTTTTCTGCATCGCATCGTTAACCTTGCTTTAACCAGGCGTTCAACTTTGTCGTTGCACGTCTGTCGTATTCACCTTGAGTGGGAAGTCACGTGTCACAGGCGCAAGCACTGCAACTGATCGGCCGCGGTGCCGATGAAATCCTCAAGCGCGAAGAACTGCAGCAGCGCCTGCAGGCCGGGCGCCCGCTGCGGGTCAAGGCCGGCTTCGATCCGACCGCGCCGGACCTGCACATCGGCCACACCGTGCTGCTCAACAAGATGCGCCAGTTCCAGGACCTGGGCCACCAGGTGATCTTCCTGATCGGCGACTTCACCGGCATGATCGGCGACCCGACCGGCAAGAACGTCACCCGCAAGCCGCTGACCCGCGAGGACGTGCAGGCCAACGCCCGCACCTACGAGGAGCAGGTTTTCAAGGTGCTGGACCGTGACAGGACCGAAGTGCGCTTCAACAGCGAGTGGTTCGGCAAGATGGCCGCGGCCGACATGATCCGCCTGGCCGGTCAGCACACCGTGGCGCGCATGCTCGAGCGCGACGACTTCGCCAGGCGCTACGCTGCCCAGCAGCCCATCGCCATCCACGAGTTCCTGTATCCGCTGGTGCAGGGCTACGACTCGGTCGCGCTCAAGGCCGACCTCGAGCTGGGCGGCACCGACCAGAAGTTCAACCTGCTGATGGGGCGCAGCCTGCAGGAACATTACGGCCAGGCGCCGCAGATCGTGCTGACCATGCCGCTGCTGGAAGGGCTGGATGGCGTCAACAAGATGTCCAAGTCGCTGGGCAACTACATCGGCATCAACGAGCCGGCCATCGACATGGTCACCAAGACCATGAAGATCGGTGATGCGCTGATGTGGCGCTGGATCGACCTGCTCAGCTTCGACATCGGCGTGGACCAGGCCCGGTCGCTGCGTGCCGAGGTCGAATCCGGCGCCTTGAATCCGCGCGATGTGAAGCTGCGTCTGGCGCGCGAATTGGCTACACGATTCCACGATGCCGCTCAGGCCGACGCGGCGATCGCCGGTTGGCACGCCGTGGTACGCGGGCAGGGCGATACTTCCTTGTTGCCGCTGCAGGACGTCATCGTCCCGGCCGAAGGCCTGCGTATCGGCGCGCTGCTCACCGCCGCCGGGGTCACGCCCAGCAATTCCGAAGCCGGGCGCAAGCTCAAGGAGCGTGCGGTCAAGGTCGATGGTGCGGTGGTGGAAGATCCGCAGCTGCAGTTTCAGCCCGGTTTCGAGGGCTTGCTGCAGGTTGGCAAGCGCAACTTTGCCCGGGTTCGGCTGCTGGCCGGCTGATTGCAATCCGCCCAAGGCCCGCCACGATGGGCATTGCGCATCCGTTCGGGCCGGCCTTCAAAAAAGTTGTCACCACCGCTTCACAAACGCACCGGGCGCATCCATAATTCGCCCCCCGCTTCTGCGGCACCGGTTCTGCTGGTGAGGCTGGAGGTGGGGTTGGTCGGCGGCTTTGAACGAAGTGCTTGACCGATGTTCGAAGGCCTGCATAATGGGCGGCTCGCTTCGGCGGTGACGGTTCAGCGGTTTGGGCCGGGCGGTCGAGGTGGTGGTACGAAGGGCCTGTTGGCGAGGTGTTGACGGACCTGGAAATGGCCCTATAATGG
>NZ_RDQN01000011.1 GCF_003703395.1 Pseudoxanthomonas spadix | reverse complement strand
AGACGCGATACGAAGCCCTGCGCCAACGGGGCAAGTGCGCCAAGGTCGCCATCACCGCCTGCATGCGGGTACTGCTCACCCGCCTCAACGCCATGGCCAGAGACCAAACTGAATGGAGAATGACAGGCGCCTGAGAAGACAGTTGCTCCTACGCGCAAAACTGCGGGAACGGCGATCGTCCTGGGGCGGCGGCCCTATGCGCGCTTCGGGGCGCCGGCGCGACGGGAATTTCCGGCCACGACCATCGACATCCGCCGGGACGGCGCCGGCACCGTTCTACAATGCCTGCACCTTCGCCGACGGCTCCGACATGCCCGCCAGCTTCCTGTTCTACGACCTGGAAACCTTTGGCCAGGACCCGCGCAGGACCCGCATCGCGCAATTCGCCGCCCAGCGCACCGATCAAGCGCTGAACCCGGTCGAAGACCCGGTGAGCTTTTACGTCAAGCCCGCCGACGACCTGCTGCCCTCGCCGGTGGCCACGCTGATCACCGGCATCACTCCGCAGCAGGCGCTCAGCCAGGGCGTGCCCGAATGCGATGCCATGGCCCGCATCTTCGAGGAAATGGCGCGGCCGGAAACCTGCACGCTGGGCTGGAACACGCTGCGCTTCGATGACGAGTTCATCCGCCACGGGCTGTTCCGCAATTTCTTCGATCCCTACGAGCGCGAATGGCGCGGCGGCAACAGCCGCTGGGACCTGCTGGACGTGGCGCGGCTGTTCCATGCGCTGCGGCCGCAGGGCCTGCAGTGGCCCAGGCGCGAGGACGGCACGCCCAGCTTCAGGCTCGAACACCTGGCCCTGGCCAACGATGTCCGCATCGGCGATGCCCACGAGGCCCTGTCCGACGTGCGCGCCACCGTGGGCATCGCCCGCGCGATGCGCAGCGCCCAGCCGCGGCTGTGGGACTACGCGCTGCAGCTGCGCAACAAGCGCTTCGCCGCCAGCCTGCTGGACACCGTGGCGATGACCCCGCTGCTGCATGTGTCCACGCGCTATCCGGCCAGCCGCCTGTGCGCCGCGCCGGTGCTGCCTATCGCCCGCCATCCACGCATCGACAGCCGGATCATCGTGCTGGACCTGGAAGGCGATGCGGCGCAGGCGCTGCTGGACCTGGACCCGCAGGACATCGCCGATCGCCTGTACACCCCGCGCGCCGACCTGCCGCAGGACGTGCGCCGGGTGCCGCTCAAGGAAGTCCACCTCAACCGCTGCCCGGCGCTGGTCCCGTGGAACTACCTGCGCCAAGCCGATTTCGAGCGCCTGGGGATCGATCCGGACCCCGTGCAGGCCCAGGCCGGGCTGCTGCGCGCGCATGGCCCGCTGGTGGCCGAGAAAGTCCGCCAGGTCTTCGCCAGCGAACGGGCGCAGGAACCTTCCGATCCCGATGCCGCGCTCTACGACGGCTTCCTGGCCGAGGGCGACAGGCGCCGCTTGGCCGAGGTGCGCGCAACCCCGCCGCAGCAGCTGGGCAGCCGCGCCTTCGGCTTCAAGGATCCGCGCCTGGAGGTGCTGCTGTTCCGCTATCGCGCGCGCAACTGGCCAGACACCCTGGATGCGATGGAGCGCGGCCGCTGGGACGACCATCGCCGCCAGCGCCTGGCCGCCGGCACCCAGACCTCCGAATACAGCTTGGACAGCTTCTTCGAGGAAATCGCCAGCCTGCGTGCGGCCCATGCCGAAGATGGCGCCCGGCAGGTGTTGCTGGACCAACTGGAGGCCTGGGGGCGCCAGTTGCAAGCGGTGCTGTAGGGCGGGTCTGGACCCGCCAAGGGCCTGCCGCGCCCTCCCGCGCGAGCCCTGGAGACGGACACAAGGCGCTCCAGACCCGTCCTGTCCGGCTCCTGCCTACAATCGCGCCATGGCCCACTACTTTTCCGACGCCAGCTTCAAGTTCCTCAAGGCGCTGGCGCGTCACAACGACAAGGCCTGGTTCAACGCCAACAAGGCCCGGTACGAAGACCACGTGCGCCAGCCATTCCTGCGCCTGCTGACCGACCTGCAGCCGGACCTGGCCGCGGTCAGCGACAAGTTCCGCTCCGATCCCAGGACCGTGGGCGGCTCGCTGTTCCGCATCTACCGGGACGCGCGCTTTTCCAACGACAAGTCGCCGTACAAGTCCTGGCAGGGCGCACGCCTGTACCACGAGCGGCGCAAGCAGGTGCCGGCGCCCTCGTTCTACCTGCACTTGCAGCCGGGCGAGAGCTTCGTCGGTGCCGGCCTGTGGCATCCCGAAGCCGACACCCTGCGCAGGCTGCGGCAGTTCATCTTCGACAACCCCGGCAGCTGGAAAGCCGCGGCGCATGCCCCGGCGTTTCGCAGGAGATTCGATTTCGAGCAAACCGAGCGGCTGAGCCGGCCACCGCGCGGGTTTCCGGCCGATTTCGAATTCATTGATGACCTCAAGCACAAGAACTTCGTGTTCTGGCGCGCGCTGGACGATGCCACCATGACTGGCCCGCGCCTGCGCCAGACCGTTGCTGCCGACCTGGCTGCGCTGGGGCCGTTCGTCGACTACCTGTGCGCCGCGCTGGACCTGGAATTTTGAACAAGAGCCTGCCCCAATGAAGAAGTGGATCGCACTGGTCCTGGTCGTGCTGCTGGCGTTCGGCGGCTTTGTCGTGGCCGGCCCGTACATCGCCATCCACGGCATTCGCAATGCCCTGGCCGAACAGGACACCGGCAAGCTGGCGCGTTACGTCGACTTCCCCACCCTGCGCGTGAACCTGCGTGCGCAGCTGCAGGACCGGATCGTGCGCGCGGCCGGCATGCAGGCGCAGTCGAGTTTCCTCGGTTCCATCGCCCTGTCGCTGGCCGGCGGCGCGGCCGGCGTCGGCGTGGACGCGATGGTCACCCCCACCGGCATCGCCGCGATCCTGCAGGGCCATTCGGTATGGAAGCGCGCCACCGGCGATACCGCCAATGGCGATACCTACGGCCCGCCGCGTCCGGCCGAACCGCTCAGGCAGGTCGAAGGGCATTACCAGTCGCTGTCGCGGTTTACCGCCACCAGCACCGTCTACGACGGCAGTGCACCGATGACGTTCGTGTTCGAGCGTCAGGGCATCGTGTGGAAGCTGACTGATATCCAGCTGCCACGCTGACCGGATAAGGCTGAAAGTCGATGGCATGCGCTGCGATTCCGCTTGCATAGCGCGTTCGCCTACTCGTTCGCCACCCCATGCGGCACATGCCCGGCCGCGGTGTGCGGGTGGGCGCTGTCGATGTTGTGCTGGGAATCGTCGAAGAAGATGTCCGCGCCGAAGGCCGCCAGGAACGGGCCCTTGTGCCGGCCACCCAGGAACAGCGCCTCGTCCAGGCGCACACCCCACTCGCGCAGGGTGCGGATCACCCGCTCGTGCGCGGGCGCCGAACGCGCGGTGACCAGGGCGGTGCGGATCGGTGCGTTCTCGCCCGGCGGAAACGCGGCCTGCAGCTGGTGCAGCGCGGAGAGAAAACCGCGAAACGGGCCGCCGGACAGCAGCTCGCGGGCCTTCTCGCGCTCGTGCCGGCCGAAGGCTTCCACGCCCTGCTCGCGCGAGATGCGCTCGCTCTCATCGCCGAAGATCACCGCATCGCCGTCGAAGGCGATGCGCAGCTGCGTGGACAGGCGCCCGGCGGGCAGCTCGCCGGCGGCGGCGGCCGCTTCCTCGGCGCGCTCGCCGGCCGGCTTGGGCAGGATGGTGGCCGCGGCGATGCCGTGGGCCAGGGCGCTGCGCACCGAATCGGGATTGGCCGAGAGGAACAGGTCGGTACCGAACGGCTTGACGTACGGCCAGGTCGGCTCGCCGGAGGTGAAGGTGGCGCGGACGATGTCCAGCCCGTAGTGCTGGATGGAATTGAAGATGCGCAGGCCGGTGTCGGCCGAATTGCGCGACAGCAGGATCACCTCCACCCGCGGCTGGTCTGCCGGCGCGCCGCTGTTCAAGGCCAGCAGCTTGCGCACCACGGTGAAGGCCACGCCCGGCGCCAGCACATCGTCCTCGTGCGCGCGCTGGTAGGCGGCGTAGGCCTCCAGGCCCTGCGCCTGCCACAGCGCGTGGCTCTCTTCCAGGTCGAACAGGGCCCGCGAGGTGACCGCGACGGTGAGCAGGCATGGCGCCGCGTCGGCCATGGCATCAGACCACGAACTGTTCGCTGAAGATCCGTTCTTCCAGGTTGTGCTCCGGGTCGAACAGCAGCCTGACGGTGCGATCGCACGATTCGCGGATGGTCACCTCGGTGACGTCGCGGAATTCATGCGAGTCGGCGGTGGCGCTGACCGGACGCTTGTGCGCATCCATGACCCGGAAAGTGATCTCGGTGCCGGACTTGAGGATGGCGCCGCGCCAGCGCCGCGGCCGGTATGGCGCGATCGGTGTCAAGGCAAGGGTGTTGCTGCCCAGCGGCAGGATCGGGCCATGCGCGGAGAAGTTGTAGGCCGTGCTGCCGGCGGGCGTGGCCACCAGCACGCCATCGCCGATCATCTCCTCCACCCGGGTCTGGCCGTTGAGGTCGATGCTCATCTGCGCCGCCTGGCGGGTCTGACGCAGCAGCGAGACCTCGTTGTAGGCCAGCGAATGCACCTCGATGCCCGACTCGGTCTGCGCAGTCATCTCCAGCGGACGCAAGGTGGCAGGTTCGGCCGCGGCGATGCGCTCGAGCAGGCCTTCTTCGCGATGGTGGTTCATCATGAAGCCGACCGTGCCCAGCTTCATCCCGAACACCGGCTTGCCCAGCTGTCCGTGGCGATGCAGGGTCTGCAGCATGAAGCCGTCGCCGCCCAGGGCCACCAGGATGTCGGCATCGGCTGGCGGGTGGTGCCCGTAGCGGGCCGAGAGCGTGACCAGCGCCTGCTGCGCTGATTCGGCGGAGCTGGCCAGGAAGGCAAGGCGGGGAGAGGTCATGCCGCGAAGGATAGCGCGGCGTGCGCGGCAAACGGCACCGCTGCCAACCAAAACCGGGCAAGGCGCCGGCGCCCTGCCCCGCCATTCATTGCACCTGTCCCGCCGGGCTGGCCCGGTCAGGTCAGCTGCGACATGCGCTGCACCGCCACCGAGGCGGTCGGATAGTCCAGCGACTTCTGCCCGGCCAGCTCGTCGAGCATGGACAGGGTCAAGCGCAGCGACGGATCGTCGCGCTGCAACCAGCCGGCGACCTTGGCCTCGGCCGTATCACCGGGCAACGCCAGCACCTGCAGGGTCAAGGCGCGCAGGTGCGTCTGCAGCTCGTCGCGCAGCACCCCGCGGGCCACCGCATGCCAGCGGCCGTCGACCTGCAGTGCGTCGATCTGGCTCACCAGCCACGGCAGGTGCAGCGCATCGCCCAGGCGGTAGTAGACCTTGGACACGGCCACCGGCGTGAGCTTGCGCTCGCGCGCCAGTTCGATGATGTCCGCCGAGGGCTCCAGGTACGGCAACGCGGCCAGCTGGCCGGCCAGCGGCTCCGGCACACCCTTGGCGAGCCAGTCGGCCAGCTTGGCCTGGTAAGCCGGGCGCAGTGAATCGGGCAGCACCCCGTCGGCGGCGCGGATGTCGTTGAAGCCGTCGTGGTAGCGCGCCACCGCTGCGGCAATGGCCGGGATCGGGCCGGGACGGTTCAACAGCCAGCGGGTGAAGCTGCGCTGCAGGTTCCAGATCACCTGCAAGGCGTCGATCTGCACCGACTCGGCGACCTTGCCATCCAGCGCGTCGATCCGGGTCCACAGCGCACGCGCGTCCAGTGTTTCGCGGGTGATGGTGAAGGCCTTGGCGACCTCGCCGATGCCACGGCCGGTGTCTTCCTGCATGCGCATCAGGAAGGTCGCACCCATGCGGTTGATCGTGGAATTGGTCACCGCCGTGGTGATGATCTCGCGCTTGAGCGGATGCTTTTCCATCTGCGCGGCGTATTTTTCCTGCAGCGGCTGCGGGAAGTAGCGCTGCAGCTCCTTGGACAGGTACGGGTCTTCGGGGATGTCGGTTTCCAGCAGTTCGGCAAAGGCCACCAGCTTGGCATAGGACAGCAGCACCGCCAGCTCCGGACGGGTCAGTCCCAGGCCGCGTGCCTTGCGCTCGGCGAACTCGGCATCGGAGGGCAGGTATTCGATCTGCCGATCCAGCTGGCCGCGCGCTTGGAGCACCTGCACGAAGTGCTGCTTGGAACCCAGGCGCGTCACGCTCATGCGCTCCATCAGGCTCAGTGCCTGGTTCTGGCGGTAGTTGTCGTTGAGCACCAGCTGGCCGACTTCGTCGGTCATGCTGGCCAGCAGCGTGTTGCGGGCCTGTTCGGCCAGCTTCTTCTGCCGGACCAGGCCATCGAGCAGAATCTTGATGTTGACCTCGTGGTCGGAGGTGTCCACGCCGGCGGAGTTGTCGATGAAGTCGGTGTTGAGCAGCACCCCGCCCAGCGCGGCCTCGATGCGGCCCAGCTGGGTCAGGCCCAGGTTGCCGCCCTCGCCCACCACCTTGCAGTGCAGGTCGCGGCCGTTGATGCGCAGCGCGTTGTTGGCGCGGTCGCCGACATCGGCTTGGCTCTCGGTGGAGGCCTTGACGTAGGTGCCGATGCCGCCGTTCCACAGCAGGTCCACCGGGGCCTTGAGGATGGCGCTGATCAGTGCGTTGGGCGGCAGCGAAGTGACCTCCTGGTCCAGGCCCAGCGCTGCACGCACCTGTGGAGTGATGGTGATGGCCTTGAGCGTGCGCGGATAGATGCCACCGCCGGCCGAGATCAGGCTGGGGTCGTAATCGGCCCAGCTCGATCGCGGCAGCTTGAACAGCCGTTCGCGCTCGGCAAAGGACTTGGCCGGATCCGGGCTTGGGTCCAGGAAGATGTGGCGGTGGTCAAACGCCGCCACCAGCTGGATGTGTTCGGACAGCAGCATGCCGTTGCCGAACACATCGCCGGACATGTCGCCCACCCCGACCACGGTGAACTCCTGCGACTGCGTATCACGCCTCAGCGCACGAAAGTGGCGCTTGACCGATTCCCAGGCGCCCTTGGCGGTGATGCCCATGCCCTTGTGGTCGTAACCGACCGAGCCGCCGGAGGCGAAGGCATCGCCCAGCCAGAAGCCGTGCTCGATGGCCAGGGCATTGGCGATGTCGGAGAAGCTGGCCGTGCCCTTGTCGGCGGCCACCACCAGGTACGGATCGTCCTGGTCGTGGCGTACCACGTCCCTGGGCGGGACGATCTTGCCGTCGACGATGTTGTCGGTGATGTCCAGCAGCGCCTGGATGAACATCCTGTAGCAGGCGATGCCTTCGGCCATCAGCGCATCGCGGCTTTCAGCGGGCGTGGCGGCGCCGGCCGGCGGCTGCTTCACATAGAAGCCGCCCTTGGCGCCGACCGGCACGATCACCGTGTTCTTGACCATCTGCGCCTTGGCCAGGCCCAGCACCTCGGTGCGGAAATCCTCGCGACGGTCCGACCAGCGCAGGCCGCCGCGGGCCACCGCACCAAAGCGCAGGTGCACCCCTTCCACGCGCGGGCCATACACGAAGATCTCCCGATACGGACGCGGCTTGGGCAGATCGGGCACCTTGGCCGAATCGAACTTGAAGCTGATCGTGTGCGCCGGCGCGCCATTGGCACCGCTCTGGTAATAGCTGGTGCGCACGGTGGCTTCGATGCAGCCCATGAGGCTGCGCAGGATGCGGTCGTCATCCAGGCTGGACACGCCATCGAGCAGCTTCACCAGGGTGGCGTGCACCGCATCGCACTGGGTCTGGCGCGGCTGGGCGGCCGCATCGACCAGCCGCTGCAGGGTCTTGGTCGTGTCCTGGTCGGCGTCGCCGGCCAACGCCTGCAGCCGGCTGACCAGCGCTTCGGCGCGGGCGCTGTTGCGGGCCCTGGCCGGCAGCTCCAGCGCCGGATCGAAGCGTGCCTGGAACATCTGCACCAGCAGCGCGGCCAGCAGTGGATAGCGGCTGAGCGTGTCTTCCACCGAACCCTGCGAGAACGGCACCCCGGTCTGCAGCAGGTACTTGGTGTAACCGCGCAGCACCGCGACCTGGCGCCAGTTGAGTCCGGCGCGCAGCACCAGGCGGTTGAAGCGGTCGTTCTCGGCATCGCCGCGCCAGACCCGGGCAAAGGCTTCATCGAAATCCGCCGCGCGCGCGGCCACATCGATCGGGCCCAGCGCCGGTTCGACCTCGAATTCCTGGATGTAGAAGACCGCGCCTTCCACCTCCAACCGGAATGGATGCTCGGAGATCACGCGCAGGCCCATGTTTTCCATCAGCGGCAGCGCATCGGACAGCGCGATGTCCTGGTCCCGGCGATAGAGATTGAGCCGCAGCGCGCCTTCGCCGGCACGGTGGTGGATGGAGCGGTACAGGCTCAGGCGCAGGTCCGATGGCCCTTCCAGCGCGGCCAGGCGCTCGACATCGTCGGCGGCCAGCTGCACCGAGACGTTCTCGATGTAGTTCTGCGGCAGGGCCCGGCCGAAGCGGGACGCCAGGGCGAGTCCGCGTGCTTCTCCGTGACGCTGGATCAGCACCTCGCGCAGATCGTCCTGCCAGTTGCGCAGCAGATGCGCCAGGCGGGCTTCAAGCTCGGCCGCATCGACGCTGACCTCCTCGCCGGGATGCGGGCGCACCGTCAGGTGCAGCTGCGCCAGCGGCGACTCGCCCAGCTGCACCGTGGTGTCCACTGCCTCGCCATGCAGCGCCTGCTTCATCAGCGACTCGATGCGCAGGCGCAGCTCGGTGTTGAAGCGGTCGCGCGGGATATAGATCAGCGCCGACCAGAACCGGCCATAGCGGTCACGGCGCAGGAACAGCTTGCTGCGCACGCGCTCCTGCAGGCCCAGCACGCCCATCGCGGTGCGCGCCAGTTCATCCTGACTGGACTGGAACAGTTCCTCGCGCGGCAGCGTCTCCAGGATGTGGCGCAGGGCCTTGCCGCTGTGGCTGTTGCGCGACAGGCCGGACTGGCGCATGACATGCTCGTAGCGCTCGCGCACCAGCGGGATTTCCCACGGGCGCCGGTTGTACGCGCTGGAGGTGAACAGGCCGAGGAAGCGCTGCTCGCCGCTGATGCGGCCATGGGCGTCGAAGGACAGCACCCCGATGTAGTCCATGTAGCCCTTGCGGTGCGCGCTGGCGCGCGCGTTGGTCTTGGTCAGGATCATCGCCTCGGCCTCGCCCGCTTCGTTGAGCAGGTTGGCCGCCAGCGAACGCACCGGGCGCGGCTTGCCGGGGGCGCGGTTGCGCAGCATCCCCAGGCCGGTGTCCTCCTGCGCCACCAGCACCTCTTCTCCGCCCTGCTTGGTGACCCGGTATTGGCGATAGCCGAAGAAGGTGAAGTGGTCGGTCGCGGCCCAGCGCAGGAATTCCCGGGTCTCGCGGCGCATGAGGTCGGAAACCGGCATCGGCCGGGTGGCCAGGTCTTCGGAGACGGCCAGCATCTTCTCGCGCATCGCGCCCCAGTCGTCCACGATCTGGCGTACTTCATCCAGCACCTGGCCGATCCGGGCCTCGATGCGCGCCATGGCCTGCGCCGGCTGTCGGTCGATCTCCAGCAGCATCAGCGACTCGGCCTTGCCCTCCCCCACCGCAGTGACCTTGCCGGCCTTGTCGCGTTCGAAACGCACCACCGGGTGGCCCAGCACGTGCACGCCCACCCCCATCGCCGCCAGCGCCATGCTGACCGAATCGACCAGGAACGGCATGTCGTCGTTGACGATCTGCAGCACCGAGTGCGGCGCTTCCCAGCCGTTGTCCTTGTGGGTGGCATTGAACACGCGCACCTTGGCCGTACCGGGCTTGCGCACCCGGGCGAACTCCAGCATGTCGGCCGCCATGGCCGCCCAGGCCTCGGGACTGTGGTGCGGGTATTCGTCCTGCTCCATGCGCCGGTAGAAGGCCTCGATGAACACCCGCACCTGCTCGCGCCTGGCCGCGGGAACCCGCGCCTTGAGCGCGTCCTGGATCGGCTGCAGCGAGAATGCCGCCGCTGCACCGACCCTGGACGCAGCGCTGGCGATGGCCTGCCCGACGCCGGTAACGGCAGCGCTGGCCACCTCTCCCGCGGGACCTTTCCTGTCCGTCGCGGCCGGCTTGCCGGCCCTGGTGGTGGAAGCGGATTTGTCGCCAAGCCTGCTGTTGCCAGGGGTGCTCATACAGTCGCGGTCACACGGTTGAAAATAATTGACCATTGTATGCCTGCAGCCGATGACGGCCTTGCTGCGCGGCATCACCGGACAGCGGGTACATGCCGCCGGCGCAACTGGAGACGGCGTCGGCGCGCGCCTGGCCGGGAGGTGCCGAGAAGGCAAGGACGCCGGCGGGATCGTGGTCGCTGACGGGGGTCGCTGACCAACACGTCATGCCTTTATCACACGCCTTTTACACACGCCCACGAAGCGTGTGCGCACGCGATTTCCACGCTGTTAAAATTCTAAACTGGACGGTATAGTCCAGCCGCGATGGCCTGTCCCGACCACAATTCCAGCACCGCAGAGCGCCGCCAGCGAGTGCTGGACGCCGCGCGTGCGCTGATGGCCGAACAGGGATTCCGGGTGAGCATGGAGGCGGTGGCCCACCGCGCGGGCTGTTCCAAGCAGACCCTGTATGCGCAGTTCGGCAGCAAGCATGCGCTGCTGCACGATCTGATGCAGGAACACCTGGACATCACCACCTCGCGCCTGGAGGCCTTCAACGGCCAGGCGCGCGAGCCACTGCTGGCATTCGCGATCGAACATCTCGAGCGTCTCTCCGCACCGGACGTGGCGGCCAGCTGCAGGTTGTTCAGCGCCGAATCGCCGCAGTTCCCAGAAGAGGCGCGCGCGATCTGGCGCGATGGCGGCCAGGCGCTGCTGGCACGGCTGGCGTCCTGGTTGTCCCTGGCCATGGAAGCCGGGTGTCTCAGGCATGACCAACCGCACGTGGCAGCCGAAATGCTGCTGAGCATGCTGGTCGGCCTGGAACTGGAACGGCAGCGCTTTTCTGTCGCCCAGCGCACGCCACAGGCACGACGGGCCTGGGCCGAACTGGCGGTGGACGCCTTCCTGCGCGCCTACGCGCCGGCTTCGCCGGCGGTCCAATGCTGATCCAACTCGATTCTGCCCGTCTCTTTTCCTTCACCACCCACGTTCTCCGGAGCCCCCTCCCCATGACCCCCTCGACCCGCTCGCTCCTGCTCGGCTCCGCCATCGTGCTGGCCATGGCCGCCTGCAAGAAGGAAGAACAGCAGGCGCCGCCGCCGCCGGAGGTGGGCGTGATCAACGTCCAGCCCACCAGCACCCCGCTGACCCGCGAGCTCAGTGGCCGCCTGGCGCCGGTGCGCCGCGCCGACGTGCGCGCCCGCGTCCCCGGCGTGCTGCTCGAGCGCGTCTACGAGGAAGGCACCGACGTCAAGGAGGGCCAGGTGCTGTTCAAGATCGATCCGGCGCCATTGCAGGCCGATCTCAGTTCGGCCCAGGGCCAGCTGGCCTCGGCCCAGGCCAGCTATACCAACGCCCATGTCGCAGCCGAACGCGCGCGCCGGCTGGCGCCGCAGCAGTACGTGTCGCAGTCGGACCTGGACAATGCCGAGGCCACCGAACGCAGCGCCCGGGCTGCGCTGCAACAGGCCCGCGCGGCGGTCACCAATGCACAGATCCGGCTCGGCTATGCCAACGTGGAGGCGCCGATCTCCGGCCGCGCCGGCAAGCAGCAGGTCACCGAAGGCGCGTTGGTGGGTGCCGGCGATGTGACCCTGCTGACCACGGTGGACCAGATCGACCCGCTGTACGTCAACTTCACCATGAGCTCGTCGGAATTGCAGTCGCTGCGCCAGGCCCAGGGCCAGGGCAACGTCAGTCTGTCCGACACCGAGGACACCACGCTCAAGGTACTGCTCAGCAACGGCCAGACCTATGACCAGCCGGGCACGCTGGACTTCTCCGACGTGGTGGTTGACCCGGCCACCGGCGCGGTGTCGCTGCGCGCCACCCTGCCCAACCCGCAGCGCGCGCTGCTGCCGGGCAGCTTCGTCACGGTCATGGTGAACATGGGCACGCGCAGCAACGTGTTCCTGGTGCCGCAGGCGGCCATCCAGCGCGACACCCAGGGCGCCTACGCCATGGTGGTGGGCCAGGACGGCAAGGTCGCGCGCAAGGACGTGCAGATCGAAGACAACGCCATCGACAACCACTGGATCGTCACCGACGGCCTGAAGGCCGGCGACCAGGTCATCGCACTGGGCCTGCAGCAGGCCAGGGAGGGCGGCCAGGTCAAGCCCATCCCTTACGAGCAGGCCAAGGCCCAGGCCGCCCAGGCCCAGCAACAACAGGGTGGTGCCGGTGGGCAGCCGCCTGCCGCTGCCGACGCGGCCCAGGGCGACAAGCCCGCCCCGGCCCCCGACGCCAAGGGCGACGACGCCCAGCAACCGGCCTCGGGCCAGGCCCAGTAAGGAACATCCTCCATGCCCAAGTTCTTCATCAACCACCCGGTCTTTTCCTGGGTTGTGGCGATCCTGATCTCGCTCGCCGGCGTGATCTCGATCCTCAACCTGGGCATCGAGTCCTATCCCAATGTCGCCCCGCCGCAGATCACGGTGAGCGCCACCTATCCCGGCGCCAGTGCCGACACGGCCGAGCGCTCGGTCACCCAGGTGATCGAGCAGCAGCTGACCGGCATCGACAACCTGCTGTACTTCAGCTCCACGTCCAACTCGTCCGGCCGCAGCGAGATCACCCTGACCTTCGAGACCGGTACCGACCCGGACATCGCCCAGGTGCAGGTCCAGAACAAGGTCTCGCTGGCGCAGCCGCGCCTGCCGGCTGAAGTGGTCGACCAGGGCGTGGTGGTGGCCAAGGCCAATGCCGGCTTCCTGATGGTGGTCGGGGTGCGCTCGGACAATCCGTCGATCGACCGCAACCACCTCAACGACATCATCGCTTCGCGCGTGCTGGATCAGATCTCGCGCGTGCCGGGTGTGGGCAGTACCCGCCACTTCGGCTCCGAATACGCCATGAACCTCTGGCTGGACCCGGGCAAGCTGCAGGGCTACAACATGTCGGCCAGCCAGGCGCTGGCGGCGGTCCGGGAACAGAACGTGCAGTTCGCCGCCGGTTCGCTGGGCTCGGACCCGGCGCCGCAGGGACAGGCGTTCCAGGCCACCGTGGTGGCCGAGGGCCGCTTCACCCAGCCTGAGCAGTTCGAGGAGATCATCCTGCGTGCCGACCCCGACGGCGCCACCGTGCGCCTGAAGGACGTGGCCCGGGTGAGCTTCGGCGCGCAGAACTACGGCTTCGACACCAAGTACGACGGCAAGCCGATGGGCGCCTTCGCGATCCAGTTGCTGCCGGGCGCCAACGCGCTGTCGGTGGCCGATGCGGTGACCGCGAAGATGGATGACCTGGCCGCCAGCTTCCCGGCCGGGGTGTCCTGGTTCAAGCCCTACGAGACCACCACCTTCGTCACGATTTCGATCGAGGAAGTGGTCAGCACGCTGATCGAGGCCATCATCCTGGTGTTCCTGGTGATGCTGATCTTCCTGCAGAACTTCCGCGCGACGATCATCCCGACCCTGGTCATTCCGGTGGCGCTGCTGGGCACCTTCGCCGGCCTGTACGCGATCGGCTTCACCATCAACCAGCTGACCATGTTCGCGCTGGTGCTGGCGATCGGCATCGTGGTGGACGATGCGATCGTGGTGATCGAGAACGTCGAGCGCATCATGGCCGAGGAGAAACTCCCGCCGCGGGAGGCCACGATCAAGGCGATGGAACAGATCACCGGCGCGGTGATCGCCATCACCGTGGTGCTGGCGGCGGTGTTCGTTCCCTCTGCGCTGCAGGGCGGCGCCTCGGGCGAGATCTACAAGCAGTTCGCCCTGACCATCGCCATCTCCATGGGCTTCTCGGCGTTCCTGGCGCTGGGCTTCACCCCGTCTCTGTGCGCGAGTTTCCTCAAGCAGCACGCCCACGACAGCCACGAGCAAAAGAAGAACATCGTCTTCCGCACGTTCGAGAAGTACTACGGCAAGCTGGAGAAGAGCTACGTGGGCATGGTCGGCCGCCAGGTCCGGCATGCGCCGCGCTGGATGATGGTGTTCGCCGTGCTGGTGGTCCTGACCGGCTTCCTGTTCACCCGCCTGCCGACCAGCTTCATCCCGGAGGAAGACCAGGGCTATGCCCTGGCGATCGTGCAGGCCCCGCCGGGCACGCCGATGCAGAAGACCAACGAGGTCTTCGACCAGATCCGCACGATCCTCAACAAGATCGATGGCTTCCAGGGCGTGCTGCAGATCACCGGTTTCAGCTTCCTGGGCCAGGGCGAGAATGTCGGCATGGCCTTCATCAAGCTCAAGCCGTGGGAAGAGCGGGAGGGCGACATCAACGCCTTCCTCGGCCAGGCCAACGGCGCGCTGCAGCAGGTCAAGGGCGCACGGATCTTCGTGCTCAACCTGCCCACCATCCAGGGCCTGGGCCAGTTCGGCGGCTTTGACATGTGGCTGCAGGACCGGACCGGTGCCGGCGCCGATGCCCTCATGGCCGCGCGCAACCAGCTGCTGGGGATCGCCTCGCAGGACAAGACCCTGATGCAGGTGCGCCCCAATACCCTGGAAAACTCTCCGCAGCTGCAGCTGAAGGTCGACCGGGTGCAGGCGCAGTCGATGGGCCTGTCGGTCAGCGACATCTACAGTTCGATCCAGCTGATGCTGGCGCCGGTGTACGTCAATGACTTCTTCTACGGCGGCCGCATCAAGCGCGTGAACATGCGCGCCGACGCGCCGTTCCGCGCCGGCCCGGAAGCCCTGGAACAGTTCTACACGCCCAGCACCACCGAGACCGACGCCAACGGCAACCCCGCGATGATCCCGCTGAGCAACGTGGTCGCCACCAGCTGGGCTTCGCTGCCACCGGCGCTGTCCCGCTACAACGGCTATTCGGCGGTGAACATCAACGGCGCCCCTGTTCCCGGAAGCTCCTCGGGCCAGGCCATGAACACCATGGAAAATATCGTCAGCGACCAGCTGCCGGATGGCTTCGGCTACGACTGGGCCGGCATGAGCTACCAGGAAATCCTGGCCGGCAACAGCCAGCTGCTGCTGCTGGTGCTGTCCCTGGTGGTGGTGTTCCTGTGCCTGGCTGCGCTGTACGAGAGCTGGTCGATCCCGGTGTCGGTGCTGCTGGTGGTGCCACTGGGTGGACTGGGCGCGGTGGTGTTCGCCATGCTGCGCGGCCTGTCCAACGACATCTTCTTCCAGATCGGCCTGATCACGGTGATCGGCCTGGCGGCCAAGAACGCGATCCTGATCGTCGAGTTCGCGGTCATGGAACGCAGCCAGGGCAAGACCCTGCACGATGCGATCGTCAACGCCTCGCATCTGCGGTTGCGCCCGATCCTGATGACCTCCTTTGCCTTCATCATGGGCGTGGTGCCGATGGCCCTCTCCACCGGTGCCGGCGCCAACGCGCGCCACGCCATCTCCACCGGCGTGATCGGCGGCATGTTGTTCGCCACCCTCCTGGGCCTGCTGCTGATCCCGATCTTCTTCATCGTGGTCCGCCGGCTGCTGGGCGACAAGATGGACGAACCGTCGCGCGAATACCTGGAAAGCCACAAGGACCAGGACGGCCAAGGCACGCCACAGGCACAGGGCGGGCACTGAGTCAGCGGCCAACCGCAAAGAAAGCCCCGGCAATGCCGGGGCTTTTTCTTGTCGCTGTTACCGAGGTAAACCCGATCAGTTGGCCAGCTGGCAGGTCGTCGGTTTGGCCGAGGTGAACAAGGCCTGGGTGGCCCATTCGGGATGATCGACGAAGGGATTGCGGTTGCCCTGGAAGCTGTAAATCACCTCATTGCGGGCGCGTTCGGCCTGGTCAGGCGGATCGGCCGCGCTCCAGGCCAGCAGCGTGGACAGCAGGCCCATGTACGCCGGCGATGCGGAGGTGATCACGATCCTGCTGCGGTCGTCGGTCAACTCCAGGTCCGGCTCGCCCTGCCCGGTGTTGGGATCGTCATCGCCCTCGTAGCGGATGGCCATGTACATCACCGCGCGCGCCACGTCACCCTTGCGCGCGCTCCACACCTGGAACGAACCCTGGTTGCCGTCGGGTGACTGCACCCAGTTGGAATTGCCCGGATAGGTGCCGCTGCCGCCACCGCTGCCGTTGTTGGCCTCGGTCGTCCGTTCGCCGCAGCTGCTGGCGCAGTCGGCGTAGGGCTTGTTGCCACGATCGGCGTTGTAGGTCGTGTCGGTGAGGAACAGCATGTGGGTATCGGTGTAGGGCGCATACGGAAGGCCCATGTCGCCGGTGGTGGTGCCGAAGCCCAGTGAATTGGGCCAGGTGTGCTCGCGGTTGTAGGTGCTGCCCGATCCGGTGCCGGCGCGGTCGCTGACCTTGGTGTAGCTGTGGTTCTTGTAGATGTCCAGGATCTTGCCGCTGTTGGACGGATCCTCGTCGGCGATCTCCAGGATCGACCACACGCTGGTGCCACTGCCGCTGTAGGGATAGGCGGTGTGGCCCTTGATGGTCTCGTGCAGCGAGCAGCGCAGCTGGCTGGAGCTGCCGGTGTTGACCTTGCTGTAGTAGTCGCCGGTCCCGCCGCCGGCCGCGCCCACGCTGAATCCCACCACGGTATCGGCGGCCGGATGGGCGCCACCGGCATCGCTGACCTTTGCAGCGGCCACGGTGAAGCTGCAGCTTTCGCCGGCAACCAGTGCGGTATCGGTGGACGCGGCAAAGCCGGTGCCGCTGCTGGCGTAGCTCAGTGGCACGCTGCCACTGCTGGCGCAGGTCAGCGTCAAGGCACCGCTGGCCAGCGTCACCGGCTCGCTGAAGGTCACTTCCAGATCGCCCGCGGCCGGGAAGCCGGTGGCGCCATTGGTTGGCGTGGTCGACACCACGCTCGGCGCGGTGTTGCCACCGCCACCACTGCCACTGAAGGTCTGTCCGGCGTTGCACGCCCCGAAGGTCTGGGTCGCCGAAGCCTTCCAGCTGAAGTCGCTGGCGGCCGCGCCGCTGCCGCCCAGCTGCAGCGAGGTGCCGACCGGCGTACTGCTGGTTTCGCTCACCGGCAGATTGGTGCTGGTGCGGCCGGCGGCCGGGCCGTTGCTCGCCGTGATCTGGCCTTCGTAGCTGATGAACTGGACCAGCTGGCCTGCGGCATTGGCCAGCGCCACGCCATCGGCACTGCCATTCTGCAGGCCATCGCGCGGATAGGTGACCGAGGCGATGGTGGCGCTGCCGCCGCAGCTGACCGCGTTGCCGGCGCCCAGCGTGCGGGTGCCGTAGGTGCTGCTGCCGTTGTAGAGCACCAGCTGGTAGCCGGCCAGACTTTCGCCGGCCGTGGCGACCACTTCGATCGCCTCGCCGGCATCGGTGCCGGCATTGTCGTAATGCAGTTCGTTGATGAAGACCGCCGCCTGCGCCTGCGTACAGCAGGCAAGGCCCAGGCCGAGGAACAGCGACAACCTTGTGCGTGAGGCCATGACAACTCCTTGTGCTTTCGGGGGGATCGGCGATTCTGGATGTCACCACCGACACAAAACCCTCGAATGCAGCACGGAATGAGCGCGCCAATCACGCAGACGGCGCCGCGCGGCGCCGCCCGCACAGATGCGTGACATGGGTATTTCAGCGCAGGGCGGATTTTCCGGGTGCGATCACCGGGCTGGATGTCCGAGTCGCCTTGCCAAGATCGCCCTCGTCCTGGCATCGCGTTGAACGCACCGGGCCAACCTCGCCGCCGGCGAGCAGGCCGGTGCCTGGCGCTCGCTCAGCGCAGGCCGGTCTCGCCGCGCGCGATCACCAGGCGCTGGATTTCGCTGGTGCCCTCGTAGATCTCGGTGATCTTGGCGTCGCGGAAGTACCGCTCCAGCGGCATTTCCTTGGAATAGCCCATGCCGCCGTGGATCTGCACGGCCTGGTGGGTGATCCACATCGCCGCCTCGGAGGCGGTGAGCTTGGCGATGGACGCCTCGGTGCTGAACTTGCTGCCCTGCCCCTTCAGCCATGCCGCGCGCAGGGTCAGCATGAGCGAGGCATCCAGCTTGCACTTCATGTCGGCGATCTTGGCCTGGGTCATCTGGAAGCTGCCGATCGGCGCGCCGAAGGCCTTGCGCTCCTTGACGTACTCGATGGTCCTTTCGTAGGCGGCGCGGGCGATGCCGATGGCCTGGGAGGCAATGCCGATGCGCCCGGCGTCCAGCACACCCATGGCGATCTTGAAACCTTCGCCTTCGGCGCCGATCACCTCGGCCGGTTGGGCCACATAGTCGGCAAACTCGATTTCGCAGGTAGCCGAGGCGCGGATGCCCAGCTTGGGCTCGGTCTTGCCACGGTGAAAGCCGTCGCGATCGGTGTCGATGACAAAGGCGGTGACGCCCCTGGCGCGCTTGTCCGGCGCGGTCATCGCGAACAGCACGATGTACTTGGCCACAGGTCCAGAGGTGATCCAACTCTTCTTGCCGTTGATGACGAAGCTGCCGTCGGCCTGCCTGACCGCGCGGCAGCGCATGGCCGTGGCATCGGACCCGGACTGCGGTTCGGTCAGGGCGAAGGCGCCGATCTGGCTGCCATCGGCGATGGCGCGCACGTAGCGCTGCTTCTGCTCCTCGGTGGCGAACTTGAGCAGGCCGGTGCAGTACAACGAGTTGTTGACCGACATGATGGTCGAATGCGCGGCGTCGCCGGCGGCGACCTCGATCATCGCCAGCACGTAGCTGATCGGGTCCATGCCGGCGCCGCCGTATTGCTCGGGCACCTCGATGCCCATCAGGCCGTTCTGGCCCAGCAGCTGGATGTTTTCCAGCGGGAATTCGCCGGTCCTGTCGAAATGCTCGGCGCTGGGCGCGATCCTTTCCTGGGCGATCCGGCGGGCCACGTCCTGGATCATCAGCTGCTCTTCGGTGTATCCGAAATCCACGGTCTTGCCCTTGCAGAAGCTGCGGTGACGCCAATTGTAGCGCCCATGCGGTGAGGTATGGAATTGACCGCAAGCGGCTTCGACGGCAAAATATCTCCCCATCGCGATATAGAGATGAATAATGGATCTGGAAGCCTGGTCGGCGCGGCTGAAGGTCTTTGCCGACGCCACCCGTGTCCGCCTGCTCGCCCTGCTGGCCGGCGAGGAGTTGACCGTGGCCGAGCTTTCGGCGATCACCCGCCTGGCCCAGCCGCGCGTCTCCACCCACCTGGCCAAGCTCAAGGATGCCGGGCTGGTGCGCGATCGCCGCGCGGGCGTGTCGGCCTATTACCGGTTCGACGAGGACAACCTGGACCCCGCCCAGCGCGACCTGTGGCACAGCCTGCGCGCGGGCAGCGACGATCCGCTGCTGCGCCAGGACGCCGAGCGCGTGGCCGAGGTGCTGGCCGCGCGCGCGGCGACCCAGAACTGGGCCGATACCGTGGCCGGCGACATGGAGCGCCACTACTCTCCGGGTCGCACCTGGGAAGCGCTGGCGCGCACCGCGCTGCCGCTGCTGGAAACCGGCGAGGTGCTGGACATCGCCTCCGGCGACGGCGTGCTGGCCGAACTGCTGTCGCCGCATTCGGGCCGCTACGTGTGCGTGGACACCAGCGCGCGGGTGGTCGCCGCGGCCGGCGAGCGCCTGCGTCGCTTCCCCAATGTGGAAGTGCGCGAGGGCGACATGCATGCCCTGCCCTTCGCCGATGCCAGCTTCGACCTGGTCGTGCTGATGCACGCGCTGACCTATTCAACCGATCCGGCCCGCGCCGTGGCCGAGGCCGCGCGCGTGCTGCGCCCGGGCGGCAAGGCGCTGATCAGCTCGCTGGCCCGGCACGAACACCAGCCGGTGGTGCAGGCCTACGGTCACGTCAACCTGGGCTTCACCGACGCCGAGCTGGCCGCCTTCGCCGAACGCGCCGGCCTGCGCGCCACCAACCTGCACACCGTCACCCGCGAACGCCGTCCACCGCACTTCGAAGTGCTCTCGCTCACTGGCGTCAAGCCGTAAGGACTTGCACATGACCCTGCCAACCCAGACCCTGCCCTGGCTCAACCCCGAACGCGCCCAGCTGCTGCTGGACGCGCTGGCCCGCCGCATCCTGATCATCGACGGGGCAATGGGCACCATGATCCAGCGCCACCGGCTGCAAGAGGCCGATTACCGCGGCGAGCGCTTCGCCGGCGGCTTCGACAGCACCCATGCGCCCGGCGATCACGTGCACGGCGCGGACTGCGACCACGGCCATGACCTGAAGGGCAACAACGACCTGCTGCTGCTGAGCAACCCGCAGGTGATCGCCGGCGTGCATACGGCCTACCTGGAAGCCGGCGCCGACCTGGTCGAGACCAACACCTTCAACGCCACCTCGGTCAGCCAGGCCGACTATCACCTGGAGCACCTGGTCTACGAGCTCAACAAGGAAGGCGCGCGCATCGCCCGCCAATGCTGCGACGCCATCGAGGCAAAAATTCCGGAAAAACCGCGCTTCGTCATCGGCGTGCTCGGTCCGACCAGCCGCACTGCCTCGATCAGCCCGGACGTCAACGACCCGGGCTACCGCAATACCAGCTTCGACGCGTTGCGCATCACCTATCGCGAGGCGGTGGACGGCCTGATCGATGGCGGCGCCGACATCGTCATGGTCGAGACCATCTTCGACACGCTCAACGCCAAGGCCGCGCTGTTCGCCGTGGAAGAGGCGTTCGACACACGCGGCGCGCGCCTGCCGGTGATGATTTCCGGCACCATCACCGACGCCTCCGGCCGCACCCTGTCCGGCCAGACCGCCGAGGCTTTCTACATCTCGCTGATGCACGCCAGGCCGCTGTCGATCGGGCTCAACTGCGCGCTGGGGGCCAAGGACCTGCGCCCGCACATCGAGACCCTGGCCCAAGTCGCCGACTGCTACGTCAGCGCGCATCCCAATGCCGGCCTGCCCAACGCGTTTGGCGAATACGACGAGACCCCTGGGGAAATGGCCGAAACGCTGCGCGAGTTCGCCACTGCCGGCCTGCTCAACCTGGTCGGCGGCTGCTGCGGCACCTCGCCCGAGCACATCCGCGCGATTGCCGAAGCGGTGGCCGGCATCGCGCCGCGCCGCTTGCCGCAGGACCTGGCGCGCGCCGCATGACCCTGATCGTCCACGGCACGACCGACGCCAAGACGCTTTTGCTCCCTCTCTCCCATGACATGGGGGAGAGGGTTGGGGTGAGGGGGCGGGCTTGCGCCGCAGGCTGCCTTCCTCGTCGCTTCGGCGAAAAGCGCCCCCTCACCCCGACCCTCTCGCCCGCGCAGGACGCGGGGGAGAGGGAGCAATCCATCCAAGCCTCATGAACGACACCCCCCGCTACACCCGCCTGTCCGGCCTGGAGCCGCTGGTCATCACCCCGCAGCTGCTGTTCGTCAACATCGGCGAGCGCACCAACGTCACCGGCAGCGCCCAGTTCCGCAAGCTGATCAAGGAAGAGCGCTACGAGGAAGCCGTCGAAGTGGCGCGCCAGCAGGTCGACAACGGCGCCCAGATCCTGGACGTCAACATGGACGAGGGCATGATCGATTCGGAGAAGGCGATGGTGCGCTTTCTCAACCTGATCATGTCCGAGCCGGATATCGCCCGCATCCCGGTGATGGTGGACAGTTCCAGGTGGAGCGTGATCGAGGCCGGCCTGCAATGCCTGCAGGGCAAGGGCGTGGTCAATTCGATCTCGCTCAAGGAAGGCGAAGCGGCCTTCATCGAACATGCGTTGAAGGTCCGCCGCTATGGCGCGGCCGCGGTGGTCATGGCCTTCGACGAAATCGGCCAGGCCGACACCTGCGCGCGCAAGGTCGAGATCTGCACGCGCGCCTACAGGATCCTGACCGAACAGGTCGGCTTTCCGCCCGAAGACATCATCTTCGACCCCAACATCTTCGCCGTGGCCACCGGCATCGAGCAACACGACAACTACGCGGTGGACTTCATCCAGGCCACGCGCATCATCAAGCAGACCCTGCCGCACTGCCACGTGTCCGGGGGGGTGTCGAACGTGTCGTTCTCCTTCCGCGGCAACGAGACCGTGCGCGCGGCGATCCACTCGGTGTTCCTGTACCACGCCATCGCCGCGGGCATGGACATGGGCATCGTCAACGCCGGCGCGCTGCCGATCTACGATGACCTGGACCCGGAACTGCGCGAGCGGGTGGAGGATGTGATCCTCAACCGGCGCAAGGACGGCACCGAGCGCCTGCTGGAAATCGCCGAACGCTACAAGGGCAAGAAGGGTGAGAAGAAGGTCGAAGACCTGGAGTGGCGCTCCCGCAGCGTGCGCGAGCGCCTGACCCATGCGCTGGTGCATGGCATCGACGCCTTCGTCGAGACCGACACCGAGCAGGCCCGCGCCGAGTCGACCCGTCCGCTGGATGTGATCGAAGGCCCGTTGATGGAGGGGATGAACGTGGTCGGCGACCTGTTCGGCGCCGGCAAGATGTTCCTGCCCCAGGTGGTCAAGTCCGCGCGGGTGATGAAGAAGGCGGTGGCCTACCTGCTGCCCTTCATCGAGGCCGAAAAGCTGCGCACCGGCGATACGGCCACCTCCAACGGCAAGATCATCATGGCCACGGTCAAGGGCGACGTGCACGACATCGGCAAGAACATCGTCGGGGTGGTCCTGGCCTGCAACAACTTCGAGGTGGTCGACCTGGGGGTGATGGTCCCCACCCAGACCATCCTGGACCGGGCCAGGGCCGAGAACGCCGACATCATCGGCCTGTCCGGCCTGATCACCCCGTCGCTGGAAGAGATGACCCACGTGGCCCGCGAAATGCAGCGCCAGGGCTTCCAGATGCCGCTGATGATCGGCGGGGCCACCACCTCGCGCGCGCATACCGCGCTGAAGATCGACCCGCACTATGCGGCGCCCACGGTATGGGTGAAGGACGCCTCGCGCGCGGTCGGCGTGGCCCAGTCGCTGATCTCGCGCGACATGCGCGCCGCGTTCGTGGCCGCCAACGAGGCCGACTATGCCCAGATCCGCCAGCGCCATGCCAATCGCGGCGATGCCAAGCGGCTGGTGCCCTTGAGCAAGGCGCGCGCGCAGAAGTTCGACGGTGGCTGGGACCACTACACCCCACCGACGCCGGCCAGGCCGGGCATCACCGTGTTCAACGATTACCCGCTGACCGAATTGATCGAACTGATCGACTGGACTCCGTTCTTCCAGGCCTGGGAACTGGCCGGCAGGTATCCGGCGATCCTCACCGACGAGGTGGTCGGCACCCACGCCAGCGAACTGTTCGCCGATGCCCAGGCCATGCTCGGGCGGATCGTCGCGGAGAAGTGGCTGACCGCGAAGGCCGTGTTCGGGCTGTGGCCGGCCAACAGTGTGGGCGATGACGTGGAGGTTTGCCTTCTCCCTGTGGGAGAAGGTGCCCGAAGAGCCAGCCCCGGACTTGATCCGGGGGCGGATGCGGGTACGACGGAGCCAGCGGCAATCGAACCATTGCGGAACGGCCGAACCCTCACCCCAACCCCTCTCCCGGAGGGAGAGGGACTAAAAGCCACGCTGCATTTCCTGCGCCAGCAGGCCGACAAGCCGGCCGATCGGCCGGACTTGTGCCTGGCCGATTTCATCGCGCCCAAGGACAGCGGCAGGCAGGACTGGATCGGGGCGTTTGCGGTCACCGCCGGGATCGGCATCGAGGCGCACGTGGCCGGTTTCGAGGCCGCGCACGACGACTACAACGCGATCCTGCTCAAGGCCCTGGCCGATCGTCTGGCCGAGGCCCTGGCCGAACGCCTGCACCAGCGCGTCCGCACCGAGTTCTGGGGCTACGCTGGCGGCGAGACGCTCGACAACCAGGCCCTGATCGCCGAGCAGTACCGCGGCATCCGCCCCGCCCCTGGCTATCCGGCCTGCCCCGACCATAGCGAGAAGGCCATGCTGTTCCAGCTGCTGGACGCGCCGGGCAACGCCGGCATGTTACTGACCGAGAGCTTTGCGATGCTGCCCACCGCGGCGGTGTCCGGCTACTACTTCAGCCACCCCGGTGCGCAGTACTTCGTGGTCGGGCGCGTGTCCAAGGAACAGGCCGCCGACTACGCCAGGCGCAAGGGCGTCACCCTGGCGCAGGCCGAGCGCTGGCTGGCCTCCAACCTGGACTACGATCCGGAATGAGCCGGCCCTGTCCGGGCCGGCAGGTCACGGGTGCAACCTGGCCAGGATGATGACCAGCGCCACGATCCCCGCCATCAGCACGAAGATCACCCCTCCCCAGCCCACCCCGATACCGCCGCGCTTGCGGAAGATCACATTCAGAATGGCGACCGAGAGGGTCGGCACCAGCATCAACACCAGCATGATTTTCCAGATCGTGACATCCAGCCCAAGCAACATCGTGTTTCTCCGTGATCGTCGAAATTCTTTTGCAGTGCCGACGGTCGCGCCGCCGGCTCATGCCACCTGGCTCGATGCCAGGCATGCAAGGGTCTCACGTGCGGCCACCCATTCCTCGTTGGTCGGTTCCACGCAGATCCGCACCCGGCTCTCGCGCCGGGAGATGATCGGGGCATCATCCTGGTTGGCCTGGTCATCCAGTTGCGCGCCGAGGAAGGCCAGGCCCTTGCAGATGCGTTCGCGCACGAACGCGCTGTGCTCGCCCACCCCGGCGGTGAACACCAGCATGTCCAGGCCGCCCAGCACGGCGGCCAGTGACGCGGTTTCACGCACGATCCGGCGCACGTAAAGCTCCAGCGCCAGGCGCGCGCGTTCGCCCGCTTCGCCTTCGTCGGCCTCGTGCTGGACGATCACCCGCGGTTCGGAGGAAATGCCGGACACGCCAAGCAGGCCCGACTCGTGGTAGAGCACATGGCCCACCTGTTCCAGGGTCAGCTTTCTGATTTCCATCAGGTAGATCACCGCGCCCGGGTCGATCGCACCGGTGCGGGTGCCCATCATCAGGCCATCCAGGGCCGAGAAGCCCATCGTGGTCGCCACGCTTTGCAGGTCCTGCATCGCGCACAGGCTGGCGCCGCTGCCCAGGTGCGCAACCACCGTGCGACCACGCGCAGCGTCGCCGTGGCGCTCGGCCAGGGCGGTGGCCATGTAGGCGTAGGACAGGCCGTGGAAGCCGTACCGGCGCAACCCCTGCCGCCAGGCCTCGTAGGGCAGCGGCAGGAGCTGTTCGACCTTGGCAAGGGTGTGATGGAAGCCGGTATCGAAGCACGCCACCTGGGCGATGTCCGGGCGCTGCTCGAGCAGGATCTCGATGGCCTCCAGCGCGAACGGCTGGTGCAGTGGCGCCAGCGGGATGTAGCCCTTCAGGTCGGCCAGCACCGCCGCATCCACCCGCACCGGCTGGAAATACTTGCTGCCGCCGTGCACCACTCGATGCGCGACGGCCACGACATTGCGGCCATCCAGGCGTGCGGCCACGCGCTCGCGAATCAGCCGCAGCGCATCCCGGTACGGGTGCGTGGCATCGAGGGTGACCGGGAACGCCGCCACGCCCGTCTGGCCAAAGTCCGCGTTGGGCCCGCCGATGCCCTGGACCTTGCCGTTCCACAGCGGCTGGCGCGGCAACGGATCGGCCATGCCGTCGAACAGCGCGAACTTGATGCTCGACGAGCCGCAGTTCAGCACCAGGATCAGCCCGCCGCTGCCAGATCCGGGCCCCGGCAGCGCGCTTGTTTCCACGGTCATCGGGCGGTGTAGCCGCCATCGACGGTCCACTGCGCGCCGGTGACGAACCCGGCAGCGTCGGACAGCAGGAAGGCCACCACGTGGGCGACCTCCTCGGCCGTTCCCAGCCGGCCGATGGGATGCAGCGCCTGGATCTGGCCCAGCGCGTCGGCGTCGAGCATGGACAGGATCGGCGTGTCGATGTAGCCGGGGTGGATGGAGTTGATGCGGATGCCCTGACTGGCATAGGCCAGCGCCGCTGCACGGGTCAATCCGGTCACGCCGTGCTTGGCCGCGACATAGGCCGTGCTGTCCGGTGTGCCCACCAGGCCCAGGATCGAGGACATGTTGACGATGGCGCCGCCGCCGGCGGCCAGGATCGCCGGAATCTGGTGATGCAGGCCGTGGAATACGCCGCTGAGGTTGATGTCGATGACCCGCTGCCAGGCAGCCGCGTCGAGCATGCCTGCAGGGGCCAGGGTGCCGCCGATCCCGGCATTGTTGAATGCAAGGTGCAGGGCGCCGAAGTGGTCCACTGCACAGGCCACTGCCGACTGCGCGTCCTCGGGCCTGGCAACGTCGCCGGCATGTGCCACCGCCGTGCCGCCGGCGGCGACGATGGCCTCGGCGACCCGCCCGCTGGCGGCCGCATCGATGTCGGTGGCCACCACCTTGAGGCCATTGGCGGCCAGCAGCCGCGCGGTGGCTTGGCCGATGCCCGACCCTGCGCCGCTGACCAGGGCAACATTTCCCTTGAACGAATACTTCATGGCTTGTGACTCCCGTGGTGGAAAGGTGGACATGCGCCGGCAGCGCGCGAACTGCACGGGGTGGCCCTGCCCTCGCGGTGGCGCCTCATGGCGGCGTGCTGCGATAGCGGTGCGCGAGCATCAGCGCGATGGCGCAGGACGCGATCCGTGATTCGCGCGAATCGGCGCGGCTGGTCAGGATCACCGGCACCTTGGCCCCGAGCACGATTCCGGCACTGGCGGCATCGCCCATGTACATCAGCTGCTTGGCCAGCATGTTGCCGCTTTCCAGGTCGGGCACCACCAGGATGTCGGCCTGGCCGGCCACTTCGGAGACGATGCCCTTGATCCGCGCGGCAGCCAGCGACACCGCGTTGTCCAGGCCGAGCGGGCCGTCCAGACGGCCGCCGGTGATCTGGCCGCGATCGGCCATCTTGCACAGGGCCGCCGCGTCCAGGGTGGCCGGCATCGACGGGCTGACCGTCTCCACTGCCGCCAGGATCGCCACCTTGGGCTCGGCCACGCCGATCACGTGGGCCAGTTCGATCGCATTGCGGATGATGTCGGCCTTCTGCTCAAGGTCCGGGGTGATGTTGATCGCCGCATCGGTGACGATGAACGGACGCGGGTAGAACGGGGTCTGCAGCACGAAGCAGTGGCTGACCCGGCGCTTGGTGCGCAGGCCCGCGGCCGCAGACACCACCGCGGCCATCAGTTCGTCGGTATGCAGGCTGCCCTTCATCAGCGCCTCCACCTTGCCCTCGCGCGCCAGCGCGGCGCCGCGCTCGGCGGCGGCATGGCTGTGTGCAACGTCCTCGATCGCCACCCCGGCCAGGTCCAGTCCCGCTTCGGCGGCGACCGCCTCCAGCTTGGCCCGTGGCGCCACCAGGATCGGCACGATCAATCCGGCCGTGCGCGCCTCCAGGGCCGCCGACAGGCTCGGGGTGTCACAGGGGTGGACCACCGCGACCCGGATCGGCTCCAGCGCCGCGACATGGACGAGCAGGCGCTGCAGCCCGCTGCCGCCGCTGCCGGCCACGTCCAGGCCGATCTCCGGAAGCGCGCCGCGGGCATGGACGATCCGCCGGTCCGGGGCCACGACCTGCGCCTGGCCTTCGATGATGGTGTGGCCGTGCTGGTTGGTGCAGCGGCACTCCAGGGTCACCTCGCCGGTGGCCGGATCCTTGGCCACCACCGTCACCCGGACCGAAAGCCGGTCGCCGATCGCCACCGGCGCCAGAAAGCGCAGGACCTGGCTGCGGTAGACCGTGCCAAAGCCCGGCAGGCGGGTGCCCAGGGTCGCCGCGATCAACGCCCCGGCCCACATGCCGTGCGCGACCATGCTCGGGTCGTGGGCTGGCGCCGCCGACCCGGGCACCGGATCCAGCGCACCGGCGTCAGTCTGCCCGGCGAGCAGCGCGAACAGACGCAGATCCTCGCCGGTGAGGGTGCGCTCGATGCCGGCGCTCTCGCCAATGGCCAGTTCGTCGAAGGTGTGGTTGACGATCGTATCCAGCGGACGCTCCTGCGCGGTCATCGTGGCACCGCTGGGAAACGAAGCTGCCTGCACCGGTTCGGCGTTGAGGCGGCCATGTCACCGGCGTGCCCACCCGCGCCGTCGGTCGCGATCGTCCCGGTCATCAGGTCCAGCTCGTCCAGCGGCCAGCCGGCCGTCTGCAGCATCGGCCCGGTGACCGGCACCGGGCCGATGCCCATGATCGCCGGGACGATCTCGGTGCCGGTGGCGGCAGGGATTGCGACGTGGCTCATGCTGGGAATCTCTCGTTTGCAGATGTGGCCGGTGCGGTCCGCAAGCCCAAGGGTCCGCAAAACCGCGCAGGCCCGCATGGGGCAGGTTCATGGATGAACGTGTCCGGACCTTGACCCCGCAAGCGGACGGCGCGGGCGCCGTCCTTGTGCTGTGGGTTCAAGGCTCGGTTCAGCGCATGTGCTGGCCGCCGTTCATCGACACGTTGCTGCCGGTCATGAACGCACCGTCCTCGCTGGCGATGAAGGCAATCAGCGCGGCGATTTCCCGCGGCTTGCCAAGCCGGCCGACCGGAATGTGGGCGACGATCTGCGACTCCAGCACATCCTTGGGCACCGCCGTCACCATGGGCGTGTCCAGATAGCCAGGCGACACCGTGTTCACGGTGACGCCCTTGCGGGCCACTTCCTGGGCCAGCGCCTTGGTGAAGCCGTGGATGCCGGCCTTGGCCGCCGAATAGTTGGTCTGCCCGAATTGACCCTTGTCGCCGTTGATCGAGGAGATGTTGATGATCCGGCCCCAGCCGCGTCCGAGCATGCCCTCGATGAACGGCTTGGTGACGTTGAACATCGAGTCCAGGTTGACCCGCAACACCTGGTCCCAGTCGTCCTTGGTCAGCTTGCGAAAGGTGGCATCGCGGGTGATGCCGGCGTTGTTGACCAGGATGTCCACCGCCCGACCGTCGGCCTGGATGCGCTCGGCCATGCGCTGGCACGCGTCGAAGTCGGCCACGTCCACCTCGTAGGAGCTGAAGGTGTAACCGTCGGCCGCCTGCGCCGCCAGCCAGGTGGCGGCGGCCTCATCGCTGCGCGAGTGGGTGACCAGCACCGTGTGCCCGGCGTCATGGAGCACCCGGGCAATCGCTTCGCCCAGGCCCCCCATGCCGCCGGTCACCAGCGCAGTGCGCTCACTCGGCACTGGACGCCCCCTTCGCACCCCTGTTCTGGCCCGCTCCGGTCGCGCCCGGCCAGAACTGGTTCCACTGCTGCAGCATCCCGTTGACCGTGCTGGTGAAGGTGTTGACGTCGGCCACCCCACCCAACGCCTGGGCGGTTTCCTTCTGCCAGGCCTGAAGTGCCTCCTGCAGGCCGGCGGCAAAGGCGGTCTGCGCGCTGACCGCGATCTGGGTGACCGCCTGGCTGTCGCCGAAGCGCTGCTGCAGCTGGCGCCAGAATGTCTCGCCCGGCAGCGCCGCCAGTGCCTGCCAGTCCTGGGTCTTGAGCACCTGCTCAAGCTCGGCACTGGACTCTGCGATGCTCTCGCCAAGGGCGCGGCTGCCCAGTTCCAGCCATTTCCTCTGGTTTTCCTGCAGCAGCCGGCCCAGGCGCAGCTGAAGTTCGAGATTGGCCTTGTGCAGATTCAACGGAAGATCGGTATTGATGCTCATCTGTGTGTCCTCATCAAGGTGTCGAAAATCGCATCCATGCGGGGAGGCATCAGGCCATCTGGCCGATGGTCTTGCGGAAGCGCTGCAGGGAAAGGAAGAACAGCACGCTTCCAATCACCAGCAGCGCCAGGAACGGCTTCCAGACCACGTCCAGGCCGGCGCCGCGGTAAAGGATGGCCTGGCCGATCTCGACGAAATGGGGATTGGGCGCCAGCTGCATCAGGTCGCGCACCACCCGCGGCATGCTCTCGCGCGGGGTGACCCCGCCGGACAGCATCTGCAGCGGCATCAGGGTCAGGATCAGCAGCAGGCCGAACTGCGGCATGCTGCGGGCCAGGGTGGCCATGAAAATACCCATCGAAGTGGTGGCGAACAGGTGCAGGGTCGCGCCGACCAGAAACAGCGCCACCGAGCCTTCCACCGGCACGTGCAGCAGGCCGCGGACGATGAAGGTCAGCGAGAAGGCGGCAGCGGCCAGTACCACCGCGCCCATCGACCAGACCTTGGCCAGCATGATCTCCGTGCGCGTCACCGGCATGACCAGCAGGTGTTCGATGGTGCCATGCTCGCGCTCGCGGATCAGCGCCGCGCCGGTCAGCACGATCGACAGCATGGTGACGTTGTTGATGATCTGCATCAGCCCGCCGAACCAGGACTTTTCCAGCGCCGGGTTGAAGCGCGCGCGCAGGGCCAGCTCCACTGGCAGGGTCGTGGTGCCGCGGTAGCGCTGCACGAACTCGTTCACCTCGCCCTGCACGATCTGCTGCACGTAGCCGTTGCCGGTGAAGGCCTGGCTCATGCGGGTGGCGTCGATGTTGAGCTGGATCTCCGGCGCGCGTCCGGCCAGCACGTCGCGCTGGAAATCCGGCGGGATGTCCAGCACGAAGGTGTACAGGCCCTGGTCCATGCCGGCGTCCATCTGGTCCAGCGAGATCAGCGACGGGGCCACGAACTGCGGCGGGTAGAACGCCGAGATGATCCGCGCCGACAGGGGCGAGCCGTCCTCGTCGACGATCGCGATCGGCGCGTTGTGCAGGGTCTCGGGCATCGCCGTGGCGGCGGTGTAGACCGAGATGGTGAACGTGTACACGATCAGCAGCAGCATGATCGGGTCGCGCCACAGGCTCCACAGCTCCTTGATGCCCAGTCGATAGATGTTGGCGGCATGGCGCAGCACCTTCAGCGTTCCTGCTTCTTCAGCAGCGCGATCGCCAGGCCCAGGATCACCGGCACCGACAGCAGCAGTGGCACGAACGCCGATTGCAGGTCAGCCAGTCCCAGGCCCTTGCTGAACACGCCGCGGCTGATGGTGAACATGTAGGTGGCCGGGTAGATGTTGCCGATGACCCGGCCGAAGCCCTCCATCGCCGAGACCGGATCGATCAGGCCGGAGAACTGCGCGGCCGGGATCATCGTGCCGATCACCGCAAAGAACATCGCCGCGATCTGGCTGCGGGTGACCGCCGAGGCCAGCAGGCCCATGCCGGTGGCGCTGAAGCTGAAGATCAGCGCCGCCAGCAGCAGGGTCGGGTAGCTGCCGGTCACCGGCACCCCGAACACGGTCACCGCCAGCAGGCTCATCAGCAGGAAGTTGACCATCGCCAGCACCACGTAGGGCAGCTGCTTGCCGAGCAGGAATTCGCTGCGGGTCACCGGGGTGACGTACAGATTGATGATAGACCCCATCTCCTTCTCGCGCACCACCGCCAGCGCGGTCAGCATCGCCGGCAGCATCAGCAGCAGCAGCGGCACCACCGCCGGCACCATCGCCGGCAGGCTCCTGACGTCGGGGTTGTAGCGATAGCGCGGCTGCACCGTGGCGCGGCTGGCCACCGCGATGCCGCGCTGGCGGGCCTGGTCGGTCAGCCACTGCTGGTGGATGCCCTGGACATAACCCTGCACGGTTTCGGCGCGGGTCGGCATGGCGCCGTCGATCCACGCGCCGATCTCGGCATGGTCCCCGCGGATCACGTCGCGGCCGAAGCCCGAGGGGATCTCCAGCGCCAGCGACAGTTCACCGCTGCGCATGCGCTGGTCAAGGTCGGCGTAATCGGTGATCGGCGGGCGCTCGATGAAATAGCGCGAGCCGGCCAGGTTCAGCATGTAGGCCTGGCTCTGGGTGGTCTGGTCGCGGTCAAGCACGCCGTAGCGCAGGTTTTCCACATCCATGGTGATGCCGAACCCCATCACGAACATCAGGATCAGCGAGCCGCCCAGGGCCAGGGTCGCGCGGACCGGATCGCGGCGCAGCTCCAGTGCCTCGCGCCACATGTAGCTGAGCATGCGCTGCAGGCTGAAGCCCCTGTGGCGGCGTCTGGCTGCAGTGTCGGCCTCGGCCGCCATGGTCGGGGTCATCTCGTGCCCGTCCGCGTTTTCTGCACCACCGCCGGCTTCCACCAGATAGCCGATGAAGGCCTCCTCCAGGGTCCTGGCCCCGCGCTTGCGCACCAGCGCGGCCGGGGCATCGCTGTCCAGCACCTTGCCGGCATGCATCATCGACATGCGGTCGCAGCGCTCGGCCTCGTTCATGAAGTGGGTGGAGATGAAAATGGTCACCTGGTCGCGCCGCGACAGCTGAATCAGCAACCGCCAGAAACTGTCGCGCGCGATCGGGTCCACCCCGGAAGTGGGCTCGTCCAGGATCAGCATTTCCGGCTTGTGGACCATCGCCACCGCCAGCGACAGGCGCTGGCGCATGCCCAGCGGCAGGCTCTCGGGCAGGCTGTCCAGCACCTCGCGCAGACCGAAGCGGTCGACCATTTCATCGACCCGACCCGGCACCTGGTCCTCCGGCACGTGGAACAGGCGCGCGTGCAGCACCAGGTTCTGGCGCACGCTCAGCTCGTTGTACAGCGAGAACGACTGCGACATGTAGCCCACGCGCCGGCGGGTGTCGATGTCGCGTGGATCGACCGGGTTGCCGAACAGCCAGGCCTGTCCCTCGCTGGCCGGCAGCAGCCCGGTCAGCATCTTCATCGTGGTCGACTTGCCGCAGCCGTTGGAGCCCAGGAAGCCGAAGATCTCACCGCGGCGAATACGCAGGCTGACATGGTCCACAGCAGTGAAGTCGCCAAAGCGCATGGTCAGGTCCCTGGCCTCGATGGCGATGTCGTCCTTGCCGTCGGCCGGCAGCGGCGGGATCTCCACCGGCTGGTAGCCGCGCTTCTTCTCCTCCGGCAGCAGCGCGATGAAGGCAGTCTCCAGCGACTCCGAACCGGTCTGCGACAGCAATTCCTGCGGGGTGCCGGTGGCCAGCACCTTGCCATCATCCATCGCCACCAGCCAGCCGAAGCGCTGCGCCTCGTCCATGTAGGCGGTGGCCACGATCACGCTCATCGACGGCCGCTGCCGGCGCAGGCGTTCGATCAGGTCCCAGAACTGCGAGCGCGCCAGCGGATCCACGCCCGTGGTGGGTTCATCCAGGATCAGCAGGTCCGGGTCGTGGATCAGTGCGCAGCACAGGCCGAGCTTCTGCTTCATGCCCCCGGAGAGCTTGCCGACCGGGCGCGACAGGAACGGATACAGGCCGGTGCTGCGGGTCAGCTCGTCGATGCGGCGGCGGCGCTCGCCGGCGTCATGGCCGAACAGGCGCCCGAAGAACTGCAGGTTTTCCTCCACCGACAGGGTCGGGTACAGGTTCCGGCCCAGGCCCTGCGGCATGTAGGCGATGCGCGGGCACACCTGGTCGCGGTGCCGCTTGCTGGACATGTCGCCGCCGAGTGCTTCCACCGTACCGTCCTGGACCGCGCGCGCCCCGGCCAGCAGCGACAGCAGGCTGGACTTGCCCACGCCGTCCGGACCGATCAGGCCGACCATGATCCCGGCCGGGATCTCCAGGTCCACCCCGTCCAGCGCCACGGTCTTGCCGTAGTGCAGGCCGACCGCGCGCAGGGTCGCGACCGACGCCGGCTGGGAGGCGGTCGCCATCAACCTACTCCGGGACCCTGAGCGCCAGCTCGGCCGGCCAGGGCTGGTCGGTGTCCAACCGGACCCAGGCCACGCCCGGCAGCCCGGTCTTGACCTGCCGCAGATGCTCACGCAGCAGCTCCGGGGAGATCTGCGCCTTGACCCGGAACATCAGCTTCTGCCGCTCGCTGGCGGTCTCCACGGTCTTGGGCGTGAACTGCGCGGTGCTGGCCACGAACGACACCTTGGCCGGAATCACGTAGTCCGGGGCCACGTCGAGCACGATCCGCGCCTCGCTGCCCAGGGCGACCCTGCCGGCCAGCGTCTCGGGCAGGAAGAAGGTCATGTACACATCGGACAGGTCGACCAGGTTCAGCACCTTGCCGCCGGCGGGCAGCACCTCGCCAGGCTGGGCGACGCGGAACTGCACGCGGCCCTCGCGCGGCGACTTCAGCGCGCTGTCGTCGATGTCGGCCTGGATCCTGGCCACCGTCGCCAGCGCTGCGGTGACGGCGGATCTGGCGCCGACCAGCTGCGCTTGCGCCGCCGCGACCGCGGCCTGCGCCGACGCGGTCTGGGCCCGGGCCGCAGCGACAGCGGCTTCGGCGCTGCGTACTCTGGCGCGGTCATCGTCCAGTTCCTGCGCGGACGCAGCGCCTTCCAGGGTCAGCGTCTCCGAGCGCTTCAGTCGGCGCTGGGCCGCGTCCAGCTCGCTCAGGCGCTGGCGAACCTGCGCCTGCGCCGCCAGCACTTCGCTCTGGCGCAGGGTGACCTGCGCCTCGGCAGCGGTCACCGCGTGGATCGCCTGCTGATGGCCGGCAACGGCCTGGTCGTACTGCGCCTTGAGCACGTCGATCTGCATCGACGCCAACGGCTGGCCGGCTTTGACGAAGTCGCCCTCGTCGACCAGGATGTCCTCGATGCGGCCGGCCAGCTTGGTGGCCACGTCGACCTCGATGGCTTCGATGCGGCCATTGCCGCTGGCGAAACCGTCGCCAGGCCCGGTCGGGCGCAGCATCCACCAGGCCAGCCCGCCCAGGGCCGCGATGGCCAGCACGACCGCCACGATGATCAGGTTCTTCTTGAGCAAGGGAGTGATTGCCTTCACGGTTGTGGTGCCCTGGAAGTCGGAGCGATCGCGGAAACGGGGCTGCCGGGGTCGGCCGCGCCGCCGCCGAGTGCGGCGTACAGCGACACCTGGCTGGACAGCAGCGCGCGTCGCACCTGGACCAGCTGCTGCTGGGCCGACAGCAGGTCGCGCTGGGCATCGAGCACTTCCAGATAAGTGGCCGCGCCGCTGTCGTAGCGCAGCTTGGCCAGGCGCGCCCGATCGCTCTGCGCGTCCAGCGTGTCGCGCTGGAAACGCACCTGCTCGGCCAGCCACTGGCGCGCGGACAGGGCATCGGCAACATCGCGGAACGCCGCCTGCACGGTCCTTTCGTAGTCGGCCACCGCCGCATCGCGGCGCACCTGGGCCAGGTCCAGGTTGGCGCTGCGGCGGCCGCCGTCGAAGATCGGCAGCGACAGGACCGGCAGGAAACGCCAGGCCCGGCTGCCGGAGTCGAACAGGCCATCCAGTTCGCTGCTGGCCGAGCCCCAGCTGCCGGTCAGGGCGATGCTGGGGAAGAACGCGGCGCGCGCCGCGCCGATATTGGCGTTGCTGCCGCGCAGCCGATGCTCGGCGGCGATGATGTCCGGGCGGCTGGCCAGCAACTGCGAGGGCAGGCCCACCTGCAATTCGGCGAACATCGCCCCATCGTCGAAGCCGGTCACGCGCGGTGCCAGGTCCAGCGGCACACCGACCAGGCTGACCAACGCATGGGCCTGGAACGCGCGCGCCTGCCGCAGCTGGGCGCCGAGCGCCTGGGCCTGGGTCAGCAGGGTCCGGACCTGGGCCAGTTCCAGCCTGGAAATCGCCCCGACCTCGTAGCGGCGGCTGAAGATGCGAAACGATTCCTGGCGGGTGGCGATGGTCTGCTCGGCCAGGGCCACCCGTTCATCCAGTTCACGCAGCGACAGGTAGCCATTGGCGACCGCGGCGATCAGCGATACCCGGACCCCGCGCCGGGCCGCGCTGGTGGCCAGGAACTCCTGCAGCGCCGCCTGCTTGAGCGAGCGTATCCGCCCCCACAGGTCCAGCTCCCAGTTGCTCAGGCCGACATAGGCCTCGTAGTCGCTGCCGACCTGAGGGCGGCCGCTGACGTTGAGGTCACCCGGCACCCGCGAGCGGGCACCCTCCACGCCCACGCCCAGGCCCGGAAACTGGTCGGCGCGCTGGATCCGGTAGGCGGCGCGTGCCTGCTCGACCTGCAGCACGGCCAGGCGCAGGTCGCGGTTGTTGGCCAGGGCGGTGCCGATCAGCCGCTGCAATTGCGGATCGGCGAAATAGTCCGGCCAGCCCAGTGCCGGTGCCGGCACCGGGCCTTCAGCGGTGGGCGTGGCGTCGGCGGGCCAGGCGTCGGCCACCGGCAGCGGCGGCGTTGAATCCGGAGGGGCCATCGAGGCGCAGCCGGCAAGCGCCACGGCCAGCGCGCAGCTCGCCAAACGGCCAAGGGTCACGAAGAAGGAAGGACGGGAACAGAGCATGGAGCCTGGATGCAACACCTGGTTGATGACTTGAGGCTAGCATCAACCTGCGTGAGCACCCCGCCCATCCCGCGGGCGCTGCGTTGGTTGATCGACCGCGCCATGTCGGCGGTCATGGCTCCCTGACGTAGCGCCCGGGGGCATCGTCGATCACCGGATAGCCGCTGGCCGCAGCGCCGGTGTCGGGCGGATCGACGGGCGTACCGGAACGCACGCGCAGCCACTGGCTCCACTCCGGCCACCACGAACCCTCCTTCCGCATGGCGGCCTCGAGCCAGGCATCGGCATCCAGGTAGCCCTCACCCTTGTGCCGGGTCTTCACCCGGTAGCTGCGGCGCGGATGCCCCGGCTCGCTGACGATGCCGGCGTTGTGGCCACCGGTGGTCAGGACGAAGGTGAGCTCGGCCGGCGAGAGATAGTGCAGCTTGTAGACCGACCGCCACGGTGCCACATGGTCGCTCTCGGTGCCCACGCTGAACACCGGCAGGGTGATATCGCCCAGCGACACCGGGCGGCCCCGTACCGGGTAACGCCCTTCGCTGAGATCGTCATTCAAGAACAGCCGGCGCAGGTACTGCGCGTGCATCTTGGCCGGCATCCGCGTGGTATCGGCGTTCCAGGCCATGAGGTCGTTCATCGGCTGGCGCTCGCCGAGCAGGTACTCACTGATCAGCCGCGACCAGATCAGGTCGTAGGAGCGCAGCATCTGGAACGCGCCGGCCATCTGATCGGCGCGCAGGTAGCCTTGCTGCTGCATCTGTGCTTCCAGCAGCGTGACCTGGCTTTCGTCGATGAAAAGACCCAGTTCGCCCGGCTCGCTGAAATCGGTCTGGGCGGTGAACAGGCTCAGCGAGGCCAGCCGGTCGTCACCGTCGCGGGCCATCGCCGCCGCCGCGATGGACAGCAGGGTGCCGCCCAGGCAATAGCCGGTGGCGTGGACCTTGGCCCCGGGCGCGATCGCGTTGATCGCATCCAGGCCGGCCCAGAAGCCCAGCGCCAGGTAGTCGTCCATGCCCAGCTCGCGCTCCTCCACGCCAGGATTCTTCCAGGAAATGCAGAACACGGTGAATCCCTGAGCGACCAGGTAGCCGATCAGCGAATCGTGCGGCGACAGGTCCAGGATGTAGTACTTCATGATCCAGGCCGGGATCACCAGGACCGGCTCGGGATGAACCTGCGCAGTGGTCGGCGTGTACTGGATCAACTCCATCAGCCGATTGCGCAACACCACCTTGCCGGGCGTCACTGCCACATCGCGCCCGACCTGGAAATTCTCCACGCCTGCCGGCGGCTGCTGGGCCAACCGGCGCTCGATGTTGTCCACCAGATAGCCCAGGCCGCGCCGCAGATTGGCGCCGCCTTCCTCGAAGGTCCGGCGCAGGGCCACCGGGTTGGTCGCCAGCTGGTTTCCGGGGGAAAACACGTCCAGCCACTGGCGGGCCGCAAAGGCCACCATGGTTTCGTGATGCCGCTCCACCCCGGGCACCCCGCCTGTGGCGGCCTCCCACCAGCGCTGGTTCAACAGGAACGCCTGGTGCCACAGGTTGAACGGCCAGCTGCGCCATTCCGGCGCGGCGAAGCGGCGGTCGCGGGCGGGCGGTTCGATGCAGGCATGGGCCTGGCCCGGCCCGGCGATCATGCATTCACGCAAGTAGCCGGCCAGGGTCGAGGCCTGTTCCAGCCCCAGCGCGGCCAGATCGGATTGCTTGCCGGGCGAGGCGACCAGATGGGTCGCCCAGTCCACCCAGGCCAGCAGGGCCGACTGCGGCGACAGCGACCCGGTGACACCGGCCAGGGCGGCCCGCGCCTGGACGTCCAACGGACTGAGCGCGTGCATCCGGGGAACCGGAGTGTCGGAAGGAGGGTGGTTCACCACGGGGCCCAGGGAACGAAAAGCGAATCCTGAATCTGCGGCCTGGTGGGCGCCTTGATCTGGATCAACACGGCCATCGGTCTGTCATGCCATCACCAGCCCCGCGGTATACACCCCTTGTATGACCGTGCCGATCAAGGCGCCGCCGCAAGCGCCACGCGCACGTACGAACCCTCGTCTACACGGGGGTTGCGCACACCGTCCAGGTCGCTGGCCCGATCCCGTCCTCGGCGCCGCAGGGCACCTGGTCCATCATGGCGCTGAGGTGCCTTCACCCAGGACACTTCCGCCAGGACACTCCGGGATCGAGGCCGAACGCAGTCGAGTCTTTCGCGCCCCGCGCTCGCGTACTCCATCGACCCATCGCGATTGCCATCGGAGGTAGTTAGTCACGGAAGGCCCGCTCGACCACCTCGACGATATCGGACCAGATGCCTGGTTCTCGCAACACCGGCATTTCCTTGGCCAACACGTTGCTGAGCTCCCCTCGATTCTGCTCGATCGAACGCAACACCCGGTCGGCCTGCTGATCCGGCATCTCGACGATCTCTTTCAGTGCCGCACGTGCCCACCCATGACGGCGCAGGTAGCGCGATTCCTCGCGCATCTGTTCCGTCAGGGTGCGTCCCAGGATGTTGGACAAGACCACCACGTGCGGGCCGAGATCCGGGTAACGCCATAGCGGCCTGGCCTGCTCGGCGCCACCGAAGGCGAAATTCGACACCACCCCATCCGGGTAGGTGGTCTGCACAGGCTCGAACGTCACGTACTCCCGTACTCCCTGCATCAAGGGTGTGGACATTTGATCCAGTACGCGCTCGTAACCGCGCCGCTCGCCGACATCGTCGGTGATGACTGCGGACACTGGCAGGATTACCGGATCAGGGATCACCCCATCACGTCGCAATACGTCGTTGATCAGGAACCGGTGCACCCGCCCATTGCCGTCGGCCAAAGGATGGATGTAGACAAAGCCGAACGATGCCACGGCGCTGCGCATCACCGGCGATTGCCCTTGCGTCCTTTCAAGAAAGACCCGCAATCCCTCCAACATCGCCGGAACATCCTCGGCAACCGGGGCCACGTAATGCACCACCTCCTGGTAGCGCACCACCTCGCCCACGAATACCGGCGATTGCCGTATCCCGAAACGCACAAGTGTGGTTCGCTCACCAAGGATCTCGCGTTGCAATTCGGCCAGCACCGTATCGGTCAGCGGCCATTCGCCCTGACCGGTACGTCGTGCCATCACGTCTGCAAAACGCTGGACACGGGTCGCCTGACCAGCCTCCCCTTCAATGGCAAAACTGGCCCGGCTTTCCCGCAGCGTCATCCACGCAGCGGCCCGCATCAGCAGGTCCTCGCCAAACTCGTCGGTCAATTCACCGAACAGGACCGATACGTCCAGTTCGGCCGCCCGTACGACGGCCTCGTTCTTCACCACCGTCGGGCAGAAGTCCCGCGTGCCCGGCAAGTTGTCGTTTACCCGCCAACGCTGCACCTTCACCGCACGCTCGGGTGAGGCGGCCACCATCTTGGCGGCGTCGATCGCATCGACGTAGTTGCCCCCCAACCGCTCCGGCACCTGCAACAGGTCGCCGGTGAGCCACTCGTACAGGAACGCTGCCCGACGGGCGTACTGCCCGGTTGGTTCGGCCGCAATCCACGCCTGGACGAAATCAGGGCCAGCCTGAGCAAACAGACGGGACAGGAATTCCAGATGCGGGACTTCATGGCGCAGGTGGAATTGCAGATGCGCAGCCGGCGTAGCCGCAGGCCGCATGATCTCCAGATACGCTTCCAGCCGGAAACCCTCATTGATCTCCGACGCACGTCGCCCGCCCACTTGGCTGAGGACGGGCAATCGCCCCATCGGCTCCACCCCGTAGGTTCGGGCCAACCATGCAGCCCCCATGGGGTCAGCGGGGAGGTTACTCATCTGCGCGCTCCCGATAGGAAGGAAGGCAGTTCCGTCCGCACAAAAACGTCGAAACTTGGGAGAAATGCCATCACAGGCGCTTAGAGATGCACAAAATCGATTGTAACTTCAACAAATTAGTCGAAAACAATTATGAAAGACTTACCTAGGAGTCCGGAGAAGAGCTTTGCCGATCAGTTGCCTGGCATTTCATCCCCGGCCCCGGAAGCGGAGCAGCATCGCTGCCGCCCGTTTCTCACTGGCCAGCAGATCCAAGCGTCCATCATCTTGCAGCGCTCCTCCAGATACGAGGCCCGGTTGTGGGCTCGACGACGCTTGTTCGCCTCCTCATGGGCCAATTGCCGTTCGATGGCATCGGCATGGAATCCCCGCTCATTGAGTTCCGTCGAGGCCACTTGGCGTTGCGAATCTGGTTTGCGTTCAACTTGTCGATGGCCCCTTCACCACACCTCGGACGTCCTCAACGACGTTCGATCTTAGTGGCGGGAAGGCAAAATCAACCCCGGGAAACACCCTCCGAAGCGAGGGATTTCCTGATTAGGCTTGGGACTTGGTGAGGCTACAACTCATTGATTTCATGGGAGGTCACATCCTCATGAACCCACATAGTTTCATATGAAACTTCAGTCGCCCTGCTGCTTCTGCAGATGCTCCCAACGTTCCTGGGCATCCAGGGTACGTTCGGCAGTCAGGCGTGCTTCCAGGCGCTCCAGGCCGATTTCTTCGCCGGTATCCACGCAGTAGCCATAGTCGCCGGCTTCCAGACGCTTGAGGGTGCTGTCGATCTTGCCGATCAGCTTGCGGTAACGGTCGCGGGTGCGCAGTTCCAGCGAGTTCTCGGTCTCGCGGGTCGCGCGTTCGGCTTCATCGCCCACGTCGCGCACTTCGTCCTTGAGGTTCTCGATGGTCTGCTTGGATTCCTCCACCAGGTCGGCGCGCCAGTCGAGCAGGCGCTGGCGGAAGTACTCCTGCTGCAACGGGCTCATGTACTCCTCGTCGGGCTGGGGCTTGTAGCCTGGGGGGATCACCGGGCGGCCGGTGGCTTCGTCGATGGTGTATTCGACCTTGCGGACCTTGGGCTTGGACGAGGTTTCGGGCGCGCGCGCAGTCACGGCCACGGCGATCTTGCCGGTGACGCGCGAAGCTGCGGGCTTGGCCGGGATGGGGCGTTTTTCGGTTTTCGGGGGAGTCTTGGCGGGCACAGGATTCTTTGCAGGAACGGCCTTGGCTGCGGGCGAGGCGGCGGTCTTGGCCACCGAAGCTTGACTGGGGCCGGCAACCTTGGCGGGAGCGGATTTGGCCGGAGCGGTCTTGGCAACCGGCTTCGGAGCGGGCTTGGGTGCGGGCTTTGCCGCTGCGGCCTGCCTGGCCGGCGCGGGCGCCGGTTTCTTCGCAGTCGCGGCTTTGGCGGCCGTGGGGGCGTTCGTGGCCTTCTTCGCCGGCGCGGTCTTGGTCGCCGCCGGCTTGCTGCTGGCGACAGGCACGGCTTTCTTCGCCGGTGCCTTCTTGGCCGGCGCCTTGGCAGCCGCTGCGTGCTTGCCAGCAGCGGGCGACTTGACGGCCTTGACGGCCGGTTCTACGGGTTTCTTGGCTGCCACGAACAGCGTCCTTGATGATTCCCGGGCCGGGAAAAGCGGGCCTTTATAGCTCACCCACGCAGGGGGGGCAACCACGTTGCCGAGCCATCGCTTATCATCGGGCCATGCTCCAGCGCGGACTCATTGCCTTATTGCGCGGCTACAAGCGCTTGATCAGCCCGCTGCTGGGTCCGCGCTGCAGGTTCGAGCCCAGTTGCTCGGTGTACGCGATGGACGCCATCGGCCGCTTCGGCGTGCTGCGCGGCGGCTGGATGGCGGCCCGCCGGGTCGGCCGCTGCCATCCGTTCCATCCGGGCGGCTACGACCCGGTTCCAGACGACCCCCATTCATCTACCCGTCCAGGCGCCTGTAAATGCCCGCCACCGTGATCGTCAACGCGCGTCTGGTCAACGAAGCTCGCCAGACCGCCGGTGGCCTGCGTTTGGAGAACGGCCGGATCGCGACCTGGGTCAACGGCCGCATGGGGTGGAACGGCGAGCAGCTGGTCGGCATGCCAAAGGGCCCGCGGCTGGAATCGGATCGGTGAGGCCGGTCTTGCTGGCCCTGCTGCTGACCGCGGCCGGCAGCGCGAGTCCGGCCGGGTCCATCCCGGCCGCGCACGCGCAGGCGGCCACACAGGCGCTGTTTCCGGCTTCGGTGTCGCAGGGCGCGCTGGTGCTGGGCAAGGTCGCGCCGGGCAGCCAGGTGCGCTATGCCGGACGCACGCTGCGCGTGACGGCCTACGGCACGGTTGTGTTCGGCGTCGGCCGCAACCAGACCGGCCCGCTGCAGGTGCAGGTCACCGCGCCGGGCGCGACCATGCAGACCGTGTCCATCGCGGTGGCGCCGCGCGACTGGCCGACCGAGCGGGTCAATGGCGTGCCGCCGGCGAGCGTCAACCCGCCGCCGCAGATCGCCGCGCGGATCGAGCGCGAACAGGCACAGGTGAGCGCGGCGCGCGATCGCGATGATGACCGCACCGATTTCGTGGCACCCTTCCTCTGGCCGGTGCAGGGCCGCATCAGCGGCCGCTTTGGCAATGCGCGCGTCTACAACGGCCAGCCCTCACCGGCCGGGCACTCGGGCATGGACATCGCCGCGCCCACCGGCACACCGGTCAAGGCGCCGGCGGCCGGGATCGTCACCTTCGCCGCGCCGGACCTGTACCTCACCGGCGGCACGGTGCTGCTGGACCATGGCCATGGGGTCAGCTCCAATTTCCTGCACCTGTCGCAGATCGCGGTGAAGGTCGGCGAGCACATCGCCCAGGGCCAGGTGATCGGCGCAGTCGGTGCCACCGGGCGCGCGAGCGGGCCGCATCTGCATTGGGGAATGAGCTGGTTCGATACGCGCATCGATCCGCTGCTGGTGCTGGACCGCGCCCGGTAAGGCCCGCCCTTGACCCGAGCCGGCCAGGCGCGCGACCGCCGAGGGTGCCGCGTTGGGCCACATACCGCGCCGCCCACATCCGGCGCCCGACGCCTGTGCCAGGGGCGTTTTGTTGTGTATAACCTCAAGGCGACGGCGATGCAGCTGACCGCATCGTCATCGCCCGTACTGCGGCAGGACGCCGCCCCTGGCAATTTGCGTCGATGCCCAGCTGCCACCGCGCAGTGCCATCGGCCTGCAGTCGCAATCAGCAGCGTTGCGGAGCCGGCCGTGCAGGCCGCGCTCCATCTCCTCCCCCCTTCAGCGATCGGAGATGCGCGTGATGTCCAACGAAAAACTCAAACCCACCCTGGGCACCCTGCACCTGTGGGGCATCGCCGTGGGCCTGGTGATTTCCGGTGAGTACTTTGGCTGGAGTTACGGCTGGGGCGTGGCCGGCACGCTCGGCTTCCTGGTCACCACACTGGTGATCGCGGCGATGTACACCTGCTTCATCTTCAGCTTTACCGAACTGACCACGGCGATCCCGCACGCGGGCGGGCCGTTCGCCTACAGCTGGCGCGCGTTCGGCGCCACCGGCGGGATGATCGCCGGCATCGCCACCCTGATCGAGTTCGTGTTCGCCCCGCCCTCGATCGCGATGGCCATCGGCGCCTACCTCAACGTGCAGTTCCCGGGCCTGGACCCGAAGGCCGCCGCGGTCGGTGCGTACATCGTGTTCATGACCTTGAACATCCTCGGGGTGACCATCGCGGCCACCTTTGAACTGGTGGTCACCCTGCTGGCGGTGGCCGAGCTGCTGGTGTTCATGGGCGTGGTCGCGCCGGGTTTCAGCTTGGCCAGGTTTGCCGCCGGCGGCTGGGCCGGCGCCGATGTCTTCAGCCCCGCGGCGATCGGCGGGATCTTCGCGGCGATCCCGTTCGCGATCTGGTTCTTCCTGGCCATCGAAGGGGCGGCGATGGCGGCCGAGGAAGCCAAGGACCCCAGGCGCACCATCCCCAAAGCCTATATCGCCGGCATCCTGACCCTGGTGGCGCTGGCCTTTGGCACGATGATCTTTGCCGGCGGCGTGGGCGACTGGAAGGCGCTGAGCAACATCAACGACCCGCTGCCGCAGGCGATGAAGGCGGTGGTCGGGAGCAGTTCGACCTGGCTGCACATGCTGGTATGGATCGGCCTGTTCGGCCTGGTGGCCAGCTTCCACGGCATCATCCTGGGCTACTCGCGGCAGTTCTTCGCCCTGGCCCGGGCAGGCTTCCTGCCGCACGGGCTGGCCAGGCTCTCGCGCTTCCAGACCCCGCACCGGGCAATCCTGGCCGGTGGCGTGATCGGCGTGGCGGCGATCTACAGCGATGGCCTGATCAGCGTGCAGGGCATGAGCCTGACCGCGGCGATGATCACCATGTCGGTGTTCGGCGCGGTGGTGATGTACATCATGAGCATGCTGAGCCTGTTCAAGTTGCGCCGCAGCGAGCCGGACCTGGCACGCACCTTCCGCGCGCCCGGTTATCCGCTGGTGCCGGCGATCGCGCTGGTCCTGGCGCTGGTGTGCCTGCTGGCGATGCTGTGGTTCAACCCGCAGGTGGCGCTGGCGTTCGTGGCGCTGATGGTGTTGGGCATGGGGATGTGCTGGCTGAGCCTGCGTGGCGGCGGCCCGCAACCGGATGCGGCAATCGATCACCCATGAGCCTGGCAGCGGGACGGACGCGACGATGAGTGGCTTCCAGCACACCGCCGGCGGCCAGCGCTGGCACTTCACCGACCTCAGGGACCTGCTGGCCAAGGCGACCCCGGCCCGTTCCGGGGATCGCCTGGCGGGCGTGGCCGCCGACAGCGACCGGCAACGGGTGGCCGCGCAGATGGCGCTGGCCGAGCTGCCGCTGCGGCATTTCCTGAGCGAGTCGGTCATCGCCTACGAAGACGACGAAGTCACCCGGCTGATCGTGGACAGCCACGATGCGCAGGCCTTCGCACCGGTGGCGCACCTGAGCGTGGGCGACTTCCGCAACTGGCTGCTGGGCGAGGCGGCGACCGAAGCCAGCCTGGCCGCCCTGGCACCGGGACTGACCCCGGAGATGGTGGCGGCGGTGTCCAAGCTGATGCGCGTGCAGGACCTGGTGCTGGTGGCGCAGAAGGCGCGGGTGGTCACGCGCTTTCGCAACACGCTGGGCCTGCGCGGGCGGCTGTCCACGCGCCTGCAGCCCAACCATCCCACCGACGATCCGGCCGGCATCGCCGCCAGCGTGCTCGACGGCCTGCTGTACGGCAATGGCGATGCGGTGATCGGCATCAACCCGGCCAGCGACAGCACCGGCGCCATCATCGAACTGCTGAAGATGCTCGACGGCGTCATCGGCGGCTACGACATCCCGACCCAGTCCTGCGTGCTGGCCCACCTCACCACCACCATCGAGGCGATCAACCGCGGCGCGCCGGTGGACCTGGTGTTCCAGTCCATCGCCGGCACGGAAGGCGCCAACGCCAGCTTCGGCGTCAACCTGGCGCTGCTGCGCGAAGGCCGCCAGGCCGGCCTGGCCCTGGGACGCGGCAGTGTCGGCGACAACGTCATGTACTTCGAGACCGGGCAAGGCAGCGCGCTGTCGGCCGATGCGCACCATGGCGTGGACCAGCAGACCTGCGAGGCGCGCGCCTACGCGGTGGCGCGTGCGTTCAAGCCGCTGCTGGTGAACACGGTGGTCGGCTTCATCGGCCCGGAATACCTGTACGACGGCAAGCAGATCATCCGCGCCGGGCTGGAGGACCACTTCTGCGGCAAGTTGCTCGGGGTGCCGATGGGCTGCGACATCTGCTACACCAACCATGCCCAAGCCGACCAGGACGACATGGACGTGCTGCTGACCCTGCTGGGCGTGGCCGGGGTCAACTTCATCATGGGCATCCCCGGCAGTGATGACGTGATGCTCAACTACCAGACCACCTCCTTCCACGACGCGCTGTACGCGCGCCAGGTGCTGGGCCTGCGCCCGGCGCCGGAATTCGAGGCGTGGCTGGAGCGCATGGACATCCTCAAGCAGCGCGATGGACGCTTCCTGCTGGGCCAGGACGTGCCGGCACCTTTCAGGAAGGCGCTGGCGCAGTTGTCATGAGCGAACACGACGACCACCGCCCTGCCCGCCTGGATCCGTGGACGCAGCTGCGCGGCCTGACACCTGCAAGGATCGCGTTGGGTCGCGCCGGCACCAGCCTGCCCACGGCCGCGCACCTGGATTTCCAGTTCGCCCATGCACAGGCCCGCGATGCGGTGCACCTGGCATTGGACGTGGAGCCGCTGAAAAAGAAGCTTGAGGCGCTGGGGCTGGAAGCACGGGTACTGCACAGCGCGGCGCAGGACCGCCATGTCTACCTGCAGCGCCCCGATCTGGGGCGTCGCCTGGATGAGGCGTCCTCGATCGAGCTGCGTGGCCATGCCGCCACCCGCGGCCACCAGCACGACCTGTGCATCGTGGTGGCCGATGGCCTGTCCGCACTGGCCGTGCACCAGCACGCCGGCCCGATGCTGCAGCGCCTGCAGGCTTACGCACAGGGGCAAGGCTGGTCGCTGGCACCGGTCTGCCTGGTCCAACAGGGCCGCGTGGCGGTGGGCGATGAGATCGCCGAACTGCTGGGCGCGCGGATGTGCGTGGTCCTGATCGGCGAGCGCCCGGGCCTGAGCTCGCCCGACAGCCTCGGCGCGTACCTGACCTGGGCACCGCGCGTGGGCCTGACCGATGCGGCCCGCAACTGCATTTCCAACATCCGCGCCGCCGGCCTGTCCTATGACGCGGCCATGTACAAGCTGGCCTGGCTGATGGACCAGGCGCGGCGGCGCCAGCTCTCCGGCGTGCAGCTCAAGGATGAAGCCCAGCAGGCGCTGCCGGATGCTTCGGCGCGGGGCCCTGGAAATTTTCTGGTGGTCGACCAGAAGTAACGGCCCTGGCCTCGAAGGACTGCCTGACAGCAGTGACCGCCGACGGCCGATCACGCGCCATTTTCAGCTCGAACCGCGCCCGGCGCCCGCCCGGCCACGACCCTGCCCCGATCACCCCGGCAGGCTGCCGCAGCCCAGGGCCGACAGCGCGCCGTGCAGGACCGGCACCCGCATCAGCCACGGCGCGGACAGGGTCAACAGGCCGGCCAGCAGCACCATGCCGGCGCCGGCGCGCCGCCAGCCGGGGCGTTGCAGCCAGCCGGACAGGCGCGCGCCGGACCAGGTCAGCGGCAGCATCATCGGCAGGGTGCCCAGGCCAAAGGCGGCCATGGTCAGCGCCGCGTCGCGCGCGTTGCCCTGCAGCCAGGCGGCGGTCAGCAGGCTCAGGCTCAGCCCGCACGGCAGCCAGCCCCACAGCATGCCCAGCGCCAGGCGCCGCCAGCCGCGGTCGGCCGGCAGCAGCGCGCGCTGCAGCGGTTGCAGCTTCGACCACAGCTTCGCGCCGGGCCTGGCGAGGACATCGAAGCGCCCGCTGCGATCGAACAGGCGCAACGCGACCAGCACCAGCACCAGGCCGGCGGCCATGCGCAGGCCCAGGGTCAGCCATTCGATGCGCAGCACCTGCAGCAATCCGCCGCCGAGGCCGCCGACCAGTGCACCGGCGGCGACGTAGCCGCCGACCCGGCCCAGGTTCACCTGCAACGCCGGCAGCCAGCCGCGCGCGGCCCCGACCGCGGAGAAGCCGGTGGCGATGCCGCCGCACATCGCCGCGCAGTGCGCGCTGCCCAGGGTGCCGGCGGCCAGCGCCGCCAGCAGCACCAGCCCGTCAACCGGCATCGCGCGCACTCGGTTCGCGGGGCTGATCGGAAGGCATCTCGTCGTCTTCGAGGATGTCCAGCGCCGGGGTGTCCAGGTCGTCGAACTGGCCGCGCCTGACCGCCCACACGAACGCGGCAATGGCCACCCCCAGCAGCACCAGGCTGATCGGCACCAGCAACAGCAGGATGTTCATTGTGCGGCGTCTCCGGGGCGGGTGCGGGCGCGGGTCAGCCGCAGCGCGTTGGCGGTGACCAGCAGCGAGGAGGCCGCCATGCCCAGCGCGGCCAGCCACGGCGTGGCCCGTCCGCTGACGGCCAGCGGCAACGCCAGCAGATTGTAGGCCAGCGCCCAGCCCAGGTTCTGGCGAATGACCAGGCGCGTGCGCCGGGCCAGCTCGATCGCCGCGGGAATCCGCCACAGCCCGGCGCCGGTGGTCACCAGGTCGGCGGCGGCCTGCGCCAACGGCGCGCCTTCGCCCAGCGCGATCGAGACGTCGGCCCCGGCCAGCACCGGCGCGTCGTTGAGGCCGTCGCCGACCATCGCCACGATCCGGCCTTGGCCCTGCATCCGGCGCACCATCGCCAGCTTGTCTTCCGGCGTCTGCCGCGCGTGCGGCGCGGGGATCGCCAGCGCCGCGGCCAGGCGGCGCACTGGGCCCTGCGCGTCGCCGCTGGACAGGTGCAGGCGCAGGCCCTGCCGGCGCAATGCGGCCAGCGCCGGCGCCGCGTCGGCGCGCGGGTTCTCGCGCAGCTGCAAGCAGGCCACCGCGCGCTGGCCGTCGCCGAGCCACAGCCGCTCGTCATCGCCGTCACCGCCGGCGGCGAAGTCGGCGCGGCCCAGCCGCCAGCTGCGCCCTTCCACCACGCCCTGCACCCCGCGTCCGGCGTGCGTGGCCACCGCCGTGGCGGGCAGACCCTGGTCGAACGGCGCGAACGCGATGCGCAGCGGATGGCCGCTGTCGCGCTCCAGCGCCGCGGCGATCGCCAGCGCGTGGGACGCGTCGAAACCATCGAAGGTCTCCACCTCCTCCAGCGCCGGCTTGCCGTCGCTGAGCGTGCCGGTCTTGTCGAAGACCACATCGCTGGCGCGGGCCAGCGCATCCAGCGCCTCGGGACGGGTGGCGAGCACGCCGATCCTGGCCAGCGCGCCGTGCACGCAGGCCAGCGCCGCCGGCACCGACAGCGACAGCGCGCACGGGCAGCTGATCACCAGCACCGCCAGGGTCACCTCGAACGCGCGCTCGGGCATGTATTGCCGCCAGAACAGCCAGGTCGCCAACGCCACCAGCAGCAGGCCGGCGACGAAGTGCGCGCCAATGCGGTCGGCCAGGCGCGCCACCGGCGGGCGGTGCGACTGCGCGCGCTCGACCAGCGCGACCAGTTGCGACAACCGGGTGGCCTGCCCGACCCCGGTCACGCGCAGCCGCGCCGGGCGTTCGCGGCACTGGGTACCGGCGTAGACCGGATCGCCCGGCGCCTTGGCCATTGGCTGCGATTCGCCGGTGAGCAGCGCTTCCTCGAAGCTGGCTTGGTCGTCGAGCAGCACGCCGTCGGCCGGTGCGTTGTCGCCGGCGGCCACGCGCACCAGGTCGCCTTCGCGCAGCGCCGAGACCGGCACCGATTCGCGGCTGCCGTCGCCGCGCTCGCGGGTGGCGAACACCGGCCGCGCCCGCGCCAGCGCATCGACCTGGGCGCTGGCGATGTTGCGCGCGCGTTGCTCGAGCATGCGCGCGACCAGCAGCAGGAACACGAACATCACCGCAGCGTCGTACCAGACGTGCGCGCCGCCGCGGAGCGTCTCGACCAGGCTGGCGAAATAGGCGAGCAGGGTCGAGCCGGCGATCAGCACGTCCATGCCGACGCGGCGACGGCGCAGTTCGTGCCAGGCGCCGGCCAGGAACGGCCAGCCCGCGTAGAACACCACCGGCGTGGAGACCAGGAAGGTCAGCCAGCGGAAGAAGTCGCGGGTCGGCACCGGCATCGCGTTGGCGGTGTCCAGGTACAGCGCCTCGGCGAACATCATCGCCTGCAGCGCGCCGAGTCCGGCTACGCCCAGGCGCAGCAGCCAGCGCCGGCGCTCGCCGCGGCGCGCGCGTTCGGCTTGCTCGCTTGCAGCCAGGTAGGGCCGGTAGCCGAGCATCGCCAGCCGCTGCAGCAACGGCGACAGCGCGGTGCGGGCCGGGTCCCAGGCGATGCGGATGCGCCCGGTCACCGCGTTGGCAGTGCAGTCGATCACGCCCGGCTCGCGGCGCAGCGCGCGGTCGATCAGCCAGGCGCAGGCGGCGCAGCGCATCGCGTCGGTGAGCACCACGATCTGGCGGCCACCGTCCACCGCGCGGCTGTGTTCGTCGAGCAACTCGGTGCGATCCCAGTCAGCCAGATCCGGGGCATCGTCGCCGACCCGGCCGGCGGCGGCGCTGCGCAGGCGGTAGTAGCCGCCCAGGTCGTTGTCGCCGATCCAGTCGGCGGCGGCGGCGCAGCCGTGGCAGCAGAAGGGCTGCGCCTGGCCATCGACCTGCCGCCACACCGGCGGTTGCGGCACCGGCTCGCCGCAATGGTGGCAGGCGATCGCGGCACCGGGCTGTTCCAGCTTGCCCATCGTGATGCCTAGTCGCCGCTGGACAGCGCCGGCGCCAAGCGCACCGCCTGCTGCTGGCGCGGCAGGCGGCCGCGCAGCCGCCAGCTGCCGTCGGCCGGCGCCAGTTGCACGCGCCAGTGGTGGCCGTTGTCGATCCGCGCCGGGGCGCGCCAGCCCAGCGCGCTGGGTTGCAGTTGCAGTTGCAGGTCGGCCCGGGCGTGCAGCGGGTGTTCGAAGGTCGCGCGCAGCGGCGCGGCACGGTCGAAGCCGGCGCTGGCCGGCAACACTTCGACCGCGCCGTCCACGACCCGCAGCACCGCGAGCAGCCCGCGCTGGCGTGCAGCCTGGTCGGGCCCGAGGTCGGTGGTCTGGATCTGCGAGACGCGTTGCACCTGGTCTCCCACCGCGTCGTTGCCGCCGCTGCGGGTGGCGACCACCACCAGGCCGACGCCGACCACGATCGAAACCAGCGGGATGCCCAGCACCAGCCAGACCATCGGTTCGCGCCAGAAGGGCCTGGCGCGGTTCGTCGAATCGGAGCGGCTCATCGGGCCGGTCCGAAGAAGCTGCTTTCGACGCTCATTTTCGCGCTGCCGTCGGCAGCGGCGATGTCGAAGTGCACTTCGCGCCGGCCGTGCGCGTCGTGCGGGCCGACCACGGTGAGCGGTATGGATGCAACGGCGCCGCCGGCCACCGTGATCGCGGACGGCGTGCGCAGGCGTAGGCCCTCGTCGTCGCCATGGTCGTCGTCATGACCGTCCGCCTGGTCCTCTCGCAGGGCCACGATGTACTGCCGGGCGTGTTCGGTCTTGTTCACCAGCTTGAGCGTGTAGTCGTTCTCGATTGAGCCATCAGCGCTTTCGCGGAACAGGGCATTGCGGTCGCGCAGCACTTCGACGATCAGCGTGCTGCGGTGGGTCACGCCCCAGCCCCAGCCGGCCAGCAGCGCGACCAGCAGCGCGCCGTAGATCAGCACGCGCGGGCGCAGGATGCGGGTGCGCTTGCCGTCGATCGCGTTCTGGGTCGAATAGCGGATCAGGCCGTCCGGGTAGCCCAGCTTGCGCATCACCCCGTTGCAGGCGTCGATGCAGGCGCCGCAGGCGATGCACTCGTACTGCAGGCCGTTGCGGATGTCGATGCCGGTCGGGCAGACCTGCACGCAGATGGTGCAGTCGATGCAGTCGCCCAGCTGCTCCGGCGCAAACTTCGGCAGTGGCGCAAAGGTGGCGCCGGCGCCAGCGAAGGTGATGGTGCCGCGCGCCTGCAGGCGCGCGTCGGCGGCGCTGGGGTTGTAGTGCGCCCGCAGCACGTAGTCGTTGGCGGTGTCCGGGTCCAGCAGGCCGCGCTCGCGCTGCAGCACGCTGGGGATGTGCTTGCGCGGTCCGCGCGGTTCGCCGCGCATCGGGTCGTAGGCGATCAGCAGCGTGTTGCGGTCGAACATCGCGCTCTGGAAGCGCGCGTACGGGCACATGTACTTGCACACCTGCTCGCGCAGGAAACCGGCGTTGCCCCAGGTGGCCAGCGCGTAGAACAGCACCCAGAAGGTTTCCCAGCCGCCCCAGCCCGGCGCGCTGCCCAACAACGGCGCGCGCGCCGCCAGTTCGGTGATCGGGGTGAAGAAGCCGACGAAGGTGAAGCCGGTCCACAGCGCGAACAGCGCCCACAGCGCGTGCTTGGCGCCCTTGCGCAGCAGCTTCTCGCCGGTCCACGGGCCGGCGTCGAGCTTCATCCGCCGGTTGCGGTCGCCCTCGGTCCAGCGCTCGATCCACAGGAACACCTCGGTCCACACCGTCTGCGGGCAGGCGTAGCCGCACCACAGGCGCCCGGCCAGCGCGGTGAAGAAGAACAGCGCCAGCGCGGCGATGATCAGCAGCAGCGCCAGGAACAGGAAGTCCTGCGGCCAGAAGGTCAGGCCGAACACGTGGAACTTGCGCGCCGGCAGGTCGAACAGCACCGCCTGATGCCCGTCCCAGCGCAGCCACGGGAACAGGTAGAACATCCCCAGCAGCCAGAACACTGCCGCGGTGCGCAGCCTTGTCAGCGGGCCGGACACCTCGCGCGGGTAGACCTTGCGTTCGCTGACGTAGAACGAGCCGCCGGCGCCGGCGTCGTCTTGGGGACGTGTGTTCATTGCGGCGGCGGGCGCTGATCACGGCCGCCCGCGCGCAGCAGGATCCAGGTGAACAGGCTCGAGGCGGCAGTCGCCAGCCAGAACATGAAAAAACCCAGCGTGTAGCCGAGCTGGCGGGTGATCGGCCACTGCGGAAAAGTGATCTCGCGCAGTGCCAGCGGGTCGATGAAGGCGAAGAACACCATGGTGCACACGCCGGCGCTGAAGAAGCTCGGCCACAGGATCGCGCCGATCCGGCGGACACGCGGACCGGCGTCGTCCAGCGGTTGGCCGGTGACGTTCATGGAGCCTGCGCGGCCCTGGCGGCCGGCGGATGCGACAGCGACCACACGTAGCCGGCGGCCAGCCGCGCGCGGGTTTCACCGAGCAGTTCGCGGTGCGCCGGCATCGTGCCCTGGCGGCCCTTGCTGATGGTCTGCACCAGGCTTTCCTTGCTGTTGCCGTACAGCCAGTAATCGTCGGTCAGGTCGGGCGCGCCGAGCGCCTGGTTGCCCTTGCCGGCGGCGCCGTGGCAGGCCACGCACAGGCCGTCGTAGAGATCCTTGCCGCGGGCGGCCGGGTAGTTGTTGTACAGCAGCGACGGGTCGCGCAGGGTGCGCACGTAGGCAACGACGTACTCGACCGCGTCCGGGCCGCCCATGCTGGTCAGCGCCGGGCCCCACTCGGGCATCACGCCCTGGCGGCCGTCGAGCACCGTGGTCAGGATCGTGTCCGGATCGCCGCCCCAGTGCCAGATGTTATCGGTCAGGTTCGGGTAGCCGATCGCGCCCTGCCCGGTCGAGCCGTGGCAGGTGGCGCAGGTGTTGGCGAAGATCTGCCGGCCCAGGGTCAGCGCCTTCGGGTCCTGGGCCAGCCGGTCGATCGGCTGGCCGGCATAGGGACGGAAGGTCGCCTCCAGTTTCCGCGCGGCCAACGCCTTGTCCGCCGCGTGCTCGGACGCCGAGGACCACTTGCCGTAGCCGGCGATGCCGCCCAGACCTCCGAACCAGAACAGGTAGCCCACGCCAAAGACAAGGGTCAGGTAGAACAGGTTGATCCACCAGCGCGGCAGCGGCTTGTTGTATTCGGTCAGGTCGCCGTCCCAGACGTGGCTGGTCTCCTCCGGCGCCGGATCCCCCGGGCGCCGCCGCGATGTCCACCACAGCAGGGCCGCGCACCCGATCAGGTTGCTCACCACCAGTGCGACGATGAACCATGTCCAGCCGGTGCTCATGGCCGATGCTCCCCCGTGTCGTTTTCATCATCCAGCGGCAGGCGCGCGGTCGCGTCGAAGTCGGCCTTGTGGCGCGGATTCCACGCCCAGATCCAGCCGCCGACGAACAGCGCCAGCAGGATCGCAGTGACGATGCCGGAAACCATGCTCAACCCCCCTTCGGCGCGTGCTTGCCCAGGCCCTGCAGGTAGGCCACCACCGCATCCAGCTCGGTCTTGCCCTGCACGTCGGCCGGCGCCTGCTGGATCTGCGCGTCGCTGTACGGATCGCCCAGTGCCTGCAGCCCGCGCATCCTCCTGGCCACCGTGGCGCCGTCGAGCGGGGTGCCGGCCAGCCAGGGGAAGCCGGGCATGTTCGACTCGGGCACCACGTCGCGCGGATTGTCGAGGTGGACCCGATGCCAGTCGTCGGAATAGCGCCCGCCGACCCGGGCCAGGTCCGGCCCGGTGCGCTTGCTGCCCCACTGGAACGGGCGGTCGTATACCGATTCGCCGGCCAGCGAGTAATGGCCGTAGCGCTCGCTCTCGAAGCGCAGCGTACGCACCATCTGCGAATGGCAGTTGTAGCAGCCCTCGCGCACGTACACATCGCGCCCGGCCAGCTGCAGCGCCGGGTAGGGTTCGACCCCGGGCAGCGGCTCTATCGCCTCGGCCTGGAACATCAGCGGCACGATTTCGGCCAGTCCGCCGAAGGAGACCGCCACGGCGATCAGCACCGCCATCAGCCCGACGTTGCGCTCGATCTTCTCGTGGGAGTTGTTGGATTGGCTCATGTCCGCTCCTCAGGCGCGTGCTTCGGAAGCGGCGGGAACCAGCACCGGCTGCGCCGCCAGGCTGCCGGCAAGGTAGGTGCGCCACACGTTCCAGGCCATCAGGCCCATGCCGCTGAGCACCAGCAGGCCACCGCCCAGGCGGATCAGGTAGTACGGGTAGGTCGCGTTGAGTGCCTCGACGAAGCTGTAGGTCAGCGTGCCGTCGGCGTTGGTCGCGCGCCACATCAGGCCCTGCATCATCCCGGCGATCCACATCGAGGCGATGTAGAACACCACCCCGGCGGTGTGCAGCCAGAAATGGGTGTCGATGGCCTTGATCGAAAACATCTGTTCGCGGCCCAGCAGGCGCGGCAGCAACGCGTAGATCGAGCCGATCGAGATCATCGCCACCCAGCCCAGCGCCCCGGCGTGCACGTGGCCCACGGTCCAGTCGGTGTAGTGGCTGAGCGAGTTGACCGTCTTGATCGACATCATCGGCCCCTCGAAGGTGCTCATCATGTAGAACGAGAGCGAGACGATCAGGAACTTCAGGATCGGGTCGGTGCGCAGTTTGTGCCAGACCCCCGACAGGGTCATGATGCCGTTGATCGCCCCGCCCCAGGACGGTGCCAGCAGGATCAGCGAGAACACCATCCCCAGCGACTGCGCCCAGTCCGGCAGCGCGGTGTAGTGCAGGTGGTGCGGGCCGGCCCACATGTACACCGCGATCAGCGCCCAGAAGTGCACGATCGACAGGCGGTAGGAGTAGATCGGCCGCTGTGCCTGCTTGGGCACGAAGTAGTACATCATCCCGAGGAAGCCGGCGGTCAGGAAGAAGCCGACCGCGTTGTGCCCGTACCACCACTGCACCATCGCATCGACCGCGCCGCTGTAGACCGGGTAGGACTTGAACGGCCCCACCGGGATCGCGATGTTGTTGACGATGTGCAGCAGGGTCACGGTGATGATGTAGGCGCCGTAGAACCAGTTGGCCACGTAGATGTGCTTGACCTTGCGCCTGGCGATCGTGCCGAAGAACAGCACCGCGTAGGCGACCCAGACCACCGCGAGCAGGATGTCGATCGGCCACTCCAGTTCGGCGTATTCCTTGCCCTGGGTCAGGCCCAGCGGCAGGGTCACCGCGGCGGCGACGATGACCGCCTGCCAGCCCCAGAACACGAATGCCGCCAGCCGGTCGGAGATCAGCCGCACATGGCTGGTGCGCTGGACCACGTGCAGGCTGGTGGCGAACAGCGCGCTGCCGCCGAAGGCGAAGATCACCGCGTTGGTGTGCAGCGGGCGCAGCCGGCCGTAGCTGAGCCATGGCAGGTCGAAGTTCAGTGCCGGCCAGTACAGCTGGGCGGCGATCAGCACCCCGACCAGCATGCCGACGATGCCCCAGACCACGGTCATCAGCGCGAACTGGCGCACCACCTTGTCGTTGTAGGTTTCTCCGGCACCTTGCATGCGCGCTGCTCCCCGCGGCTTGAGACGATACGCAGGGTAGAGGCCAAGCCGCCGGCTGCCATTGATCCAGATCAAGGACCGGCGAACGTTTCGATGCGCCACGCCCGCCGCCGGTTGCATCCGATTGCACCCGATTGCGGCGATTGCGCGGACCACCCCGCCTGGCGCCGCGCCGAGGGTCCGCACGTGCCGCCGTGGCGCCCGCCATGCGCTACGCCGGCGCTGTAGCGCTACTCGACAATCGGCATGCTTTCTCTGGCCGAGGGCGGGCGCGCCGCCGGCAGTCCGCCCCTGCACGCGAATGGACACCTGCCAACGCCGTTGCCGATCAGCTGCCGCCGGCGGCCGCGCGCCAGGTGGTCCATACCAGTTTCAACGGTTTGCTCGGCGTGCTGCCCTGGCCGTCGGCGTGCAGGTGCTGCAGGCGCAGGCGCATCAGGGTGGCCAGCACCCGGCGGGGGCGCGGGCCACCCACCCTGGCCGGCCAATGGGCCAGCAAGGCCTCGCGCCAGCGCGGCGCGTCGGCGTGCGGCGGGACCTCCATCCAGCGGGTGAACAGCAGCTGCGCGGACAGTTCCGGCAGGGCGCTGCGGCGGCGCGCGCCGGGAAACAGCCCGGCTTCGACCTGGGCGATGGCGTTGGCCAAGGGTGCCACCAGCGGCAGCGCGGCGTCGGTATCCTGCGGCAGGCCACGCATCAGCGACAGCGCCGGCAAGGCATCGGCCAGCGCCGTCCATGGCGCCTGGCCCGGCTCGAGCACCCGGCCCAGCGGATGGCGCGAACGGTGCCGCGCCCAGTCGCGCAGTTCCTCGCCCCACCAGGCCAGCTTGGCATCGGCCGGCAGGGGATCGCCGGCGATGTTCATTGCATCGGCCAGTTCCTGCAGCAGCGCGAACCAGGCCACGGCGATGCGGCGCTGCGGCTCGGGGACGAAGCCCTGCACCAGCTGCCATTCCGGCCAGCGGCTGCGCCACTTCTCCAGGAAGTTGTCCAGCGCGGTGGACTCGCTCACCGCGCCTGACCTCGCCGCGGCCAGTTGCCTGGGTCGAGCAGATCGAGCGCCCGCTCGAGCATCACATCGGCCTGCCAGGTGAGCGGATCGTCGTGGTCCAGGCGGTAGCCCCACAGCGCGGCGATCGAAGCCATCCCGGCCGCACGCGCGGACTGGATGTCGCGTTCGTCGTCGCCCACGTACACGCAATCGTCGATGGCCACGCCGAGCCGGCGCGCGGCTTCCTGCAGCGGCAGCGGATGCGGCTTGCGCTGGGCCAGGGTGTCGCCGCCGATCAGCACCGCGCAGCGCGCCTGCCAGCCCAGCAGCGGCATCAGGTCGCGGGCCAGGGACTCGGGTTTGTTGGTGACGATGCCCCAGCGGCCGCCGGCGGCTTCCAGCGCACGCAGCATCTGCTCGATGCCATCGAACGGTGCGCCGTGCCTGCCCAGCTCGCCGGCGTAGACGCGCAGGAACTCGGGCACCAGCGCCTCGCGCTCGGCGATGGACAGCTCGGGAAACGCCGCCCCGGACATCGCACGCGCACCCTTGGACACGTGCGGGCGCACCGCCTCCAGCGTCAGCGGCGCGCGCCCGCGTGCGGCCAGCATGCGATTGACGGTGGCGACCATGTCCGGCGCGCTGTCCAGCAAGGTGCCGTCCAGGTCGAACAGGGCGACGGTCGGAAAGCCGGGACCCGGATCAGGCCGGGACTCGGGACTCGGGACTCGGGGCTCGAAAGTCGGATCATCACGCACCGTCCCCTGCATGCCGAGAGGACCCGCGATCGCTTCATCCGCAACAGACGCGACCGCCTTTCCCGGGTCCCGGGTCCCGGGTCCCGAGTCCCGGCTCTTCAAGGCTTCACCGCGCAGGCCAGGTAATTGACCTCGGTGCGCCGGCTCAGCCGCGCCGCGCCGCGCCATGGCTCGTAGACCAGGCCGCTGACATCGGTCAGTTGCAGGCCGCACTGGCGCGTCCAGGCCGCCAGTTCGGAGGGCTTGATGAAGTCGGCGTACCTGTGGGTGCCCTTGGGCAGCAGCCTGGCAAGGTATTCGGCGCCCACCACCGCCAGGGCGAATGCGGCCGGGGTGCGGTTGAGCGTGGACAGGAACAGCTGGCCGCCGGGCTTGAGCAGGCGCGCGCAGGCCTGGATGATCGCGCCCGGGTCGGGCACATGCTCGAGCATCTCCATGCAGGTGATCGCATCGAAGCTTTCCGGCGCCTGCTCGGCCAGCGCCTCCACCGCGATCTGGCGATAATCCACCTCCACGCCGGATTCGAGCATGTGCAGGCGGGCCACGTTCAGCAGTTCGGGCGCCAGATCGATGGCGGTGACCTGGGCGCCGGCCGCGGCCAGTGCCTCGCTCAGCAGGCCGCCGCCGCAGCCCACGTCCAGCACGCGCTTGCCGGCCAGCGGCAGGCGCGCGGCCACGTACTGCAGGCGTACCGGGTTGAGCGCATGCAGCGCCTTCTGCGGACCGTTGGGATCCCACCAGCGATGGGCCAGCGCGCCGAACTTGTCCAGCTCGGCCTGATCGAAGTTGGGCGACGCGGCGCGGTCGGGTGCAGTGGACATGGGGAACTCCGTAACAGGGCATCAGGTGCGGGAAACCGTCGATATGATGGCCCGTCGTGCCGCTTTCGTGGGGTGAGCCGGTCAGGCCGGATGCAGGCCGACGATGCGCTGGCGCCACTGGCGCGCGTTGGCGACCACCGCGGCCATGTCGATGCCGGCCGGCTGGCGCTCGACCAGGCGCTGGCGCCCGGCGATCCACACATCGGTGACCTGGTGGCGGCCGGTGGCATAGACCAGCTGCGAGACCACGTGATGCAGCGGCTGGGTTTCCAGTGCCGACAGGTCCACGCAGGCGATGTCGGCCTGCTTGCCCACCTCCAGGGTGCCGACCTGGGCATCGAAACCGATCGCCCTGGCCCCGCCCAGGGTGGCCGCACGCAGCGCCGCGAACGCATCCAGCGCGACCGCATCGTTGGCCACGGCCTTGGACAGGATCGCCGCGGTGCGGGTCTCGCTGAACATGTCCAGGTCGTTGTTGGAGGCGCAGCCATCGGTGCCGATGGCCAGGTTCACCCCAGCCCTGGCCAATGCGCACGCCGGGCAGAAGCCGGAGGCGAGCTTGAGGTTGGATTCCGGGCAATGGACCACCGAGACGCCGCGTTCGGCGCACAGGTGGATCTCCGCCTCGGTCAGCTGGGTCATGTGCACGGCGATCAACCGGTCATTGATCAGGCCCAGGCGCTGCAGGCGCGCGATCGGGCGCTGGCCATACTGGTCCAGCGACTGCTGCACTTCCTGCGCGGTCTCGTGCAGGTGCAGGTGGACCGGCACGTCCAGCTGGTCGGACAACATCCGCACCCGTTCGAAACTGGCGTCGCTGACCGTGTACGGCGCGTGCGGCGCGAACGCGGTGGCGATCAGCGGATCGCCGCGCCACTGGTCGTGGACCTCGCCGGCGCGGTCGAAGTATTCGTCATCGCTGCTGGCCCAGGCGGTGGGAAAGTCGATCACCGGCAGGCCGATCCGCGCGCGGAACCCGTGGTGCTTGTAGGTGGCCGCCTGCACATCGGGGAAGAAGTAGTTCTCGTTGACGCAGGTGGTGCCGCCGCGCAGCATCTCGGCGATCGCCAGGGTGACGCCGTCGGCGACGAACTGCGGCCCCATCACCGCCCCTTCCACCGGCCAGATGTGCTGCTGCAGCCAGACCTTGAGCGGCAGGTCGTCGGCAATGCCGCGCAGCAGGGTCATCGGGTTGTGGGTGTGGGCGTTGACCAGCCCGGGGATCAACGCCGATCCGGGCCGCTGCACGAGCTGCTTGGGCACAAAGCGCGTGCGGGCCTGGGCCGTGGGCAGGATCGCGAGGATCTCACTGCCGCTGATCGCCACCGCGTGGTCTTCCCACACCACCGCATGCGGCTCCACCGGAACCACGAAACCGGCCTCGATCAACAGGTCACAGGATTCGGGGGTGATGGTGGCTGGGCTCATGCTGTCTCGCTTGGTTGTGTGGCGCGCCCGGCAAAGCCGTTCAACCGGGACGCGAAGGATTTCCAGATCGTCGTCATTCCCGGGACGTCATCCCCGCGCAGGCGGGGATCCAGGGACTCTGCGTTTGACTTCGCGTGCGGGGATGACGTAACGGCAAGGGCGACTGCAAGTGCAACGTCCCTGGATCCCCGCCTGCGCGGGGATGACGTAACGGCAAAGGCGTGCGCTGTGCGCACGCGCCGTTACGTCACTTCACGCGGCTGACGTATTCGCCGGTGCGGGTGTCGACCTTGATCACTTCGTCCTGGCCGACGAACAGCGGCACGCGCACCACCGCGCCTGTTTCCAGGGTGGCCGGCTTGCCGCCGCCGCCGGAGGTATCGCCGCGCACGCCCGGGTCGGTCTCGGTGATCTTGAGCTCGACGAAGTTCGGCGCCTGCACCGCGATCGGGGTGCCGTTCCACAGGGTCACCACGCAGGCTTCCTCGCCCTTGAGCCACTTGGCGGCGTCGCCGACGCCGGTCCTGTCGGCCTGGACCTGCTCGAAGGTCTCCTGCTGCATGAAGTGCCAGTACTCGCCATCGGTGTACAGGAACTGCATGTCGGTATCGACCACGTCGGCCGCTTCCAGCGAGTCGGTGGCCTTCATGGTCAGCTCGACCACCCGGCCGGACTTGATGAAGCGGTACTTCACCCGGGTGAAGGCCTGCCCTTTGCCTGGCTTGACGTACTCGGTGTCGGTGATGATCGCAGGCTCGTTGTTGACCAGGATCTTCATCCCGTTCTTGACGTCGTTCATGCCGTAACTGGCCATGGGCAAAACTCCTCGGGTAAGGCAAACCCGCCGCCTGTGGCGACCGGCCGGATACAATGGGAAAGCCCGCCGCGACCGGCGGGCGCTTGTTTTCTGAAGCCGCCATGATACCTGCAGCACACGCCTCCAGACAGCCGGCCCCGGCCGATCCGCCCAGCCCCCCCGCTGCGCTGCAGCCCAGCGGCTGGCAGCAGGCGCTGCGCCAGGCCGTGCGCGAACCGGCCGAACTGCTGCAGCTACTGGGCCTGGAATCGGTGGCGCTGCAGGTCTCCAGCCAGGCCGCCGCGCAGTTCCCGTTGCGGGTCCCGCGCGGGTTCATCGCGCGCATGCGCCACGGCGATGCGCACGATCCGCTGCTGCGCCAGGTGCTGCCGCTGGATGCGGAGCTGCGCGTGCTGCCCGGTTTCGGCCGGGACGCGGTCGGCGATGCCGCGGCGCGTTCGGCCACCGGCGTGATCCAGAAATACGACGGCCGGGCACTGCTGGTGGCCACCGGCAGCTGCGCGATCCATTGCCGCTACTGCTTCCGCCGGCATTTCCCCTATGGCGAGGAAACCGCCGCGCGCGATCACTGGGCCCAGGCCATCGCCCGGATCGGCGCGGACGACACCATCGACGAAGTGATCCTCTCCGGCGGCGATCCCTTGTCGCTGTCCACGCCCAAGCTGGCCGAACTGACCGACGCGCTGGTCACCGTGCCGCACCTCAAACGCCTGCGCATCCACAGCCGCCTGCCACTGGTCCTGCCCGAACGCGTCGATGCGGCGCTGCTGCAGTGGCTGTCGGCCCTGCCCTGGCCGGTGACCGTGGTCGTGCATGCCAACCATGCCAACGAGTTCGATGCCCGGGTCGATGCTGCGCTGGCTGCGCTGCGCGGCGCCGGCGCCTTGCTGCTCAACCAGGCCGTGCTGCTGCGCGGGGTCAATGACAGCGTCCAGGCACTGGCCGACCTGTCCACACGCGGCCTGGCCGCCGGGGTGCTGCCCTACTACCTGCACCAGCTGGACCGGGTCCAGGGCGTGGCCCACTTCGAGGTGGACGACGCCACCGCGCTGGCCCTGCACGCGCAGCTGGCCGCGCGGCTGTCCGGCTATCTGGTACCGCGCCTGGTGCGCGAGATTCCAGGCGATACCGGCAAGCGCGCGCTCTAGGAGCCTGTCGGACTTTGGCCGGCCGGGCTGCAAAACCGGCTGTGCGGTCCATATTTCCGTCGCTTCTTGCCCCATAGCACCACTATGGGGCGGCGAATCGCCAAAAATCTGTCCTCGCGCAGCCGAATTTTCGCCTCGACCGCCAAAGCCCGACAGACTCCTAGGGCCGTTCTCTCGCAGGATCGGCAGGGGATTGCTGTCGGCCATGCATCCAGCCCAGGATGGACGCTCCGGCTCGGCTGCTGTATTAAACGGCGTCCCCCGGCAGAACCCAGGCAATGCAGATCGGTAAAGACACCCCCGTGCGACTGATCATCGTCGACGACAGCGGCGATGCGGCCGAAGCGGTGGTCAGCACCTTCCGCAACGAAGGCATCGCGGTGCGCGCCCTGCGCCCGCTGGACCTGGACGAACTGGCCCGGCAGCTGGCCAGCCAGCCGGTGGATCTGGTCCTGGCGGCCAGGGGCGCGCGCGGCATTCCGGTGCACGACGTGCTGGCCCAGGTCCTGGCCAGCGGCAAGGACATCCCGGTGGTGATCATGATCGATGCACCGGGCGATGCCTCGGTGATCGATGAGCTGGTCCACGGCGCGCGCGCCCTGGCGCTGCGCACCCGCCCGGACCATCTGCTCAGCGTATTGCGCAACGAATGGGAAGATCTGGAATCGCGCCGCGGCCTGCGCCGCCTGGAGGCCCAGCTGCGCGAGACCGAGCGCCGCTGCGATGCGCTGATCGCCTCCTCGCGCGATCCCATCGCCTACGTGCATGAAGGCATGCATATCCGCGCCAACGATGCCTACCTTGAGATGTTCGGCTTCGAGTCCTTCGAGGACATCGAAGGCCTGTCACTGCTGGATCTGATCGCACCCAAGGACGTGGAGGACTTCAAGCAGCTGCTCAAGCGCATCGGCAAGGGCGAAGCCCCGCCGCCGCGCTACGAATGCCAGGCCCGCACCCAGGCCGGCGAGGGTTTCCCGGCGGTGATGGAATTTGTCACGGCCAGCTACGAAGGCGAGCCGTGCGTGCAGGTCGTGTTCCGCCGCCGCGAGCTCAACACCGAGCTGGCACGCGAAGTCCAGGACCTGCGCCAGCGCGACATGGTGACCGGCCTGCTCAACCGCCCGGCCTTCCTGCACGCACTGGAAGACGCCGTGGCCGAGGTTGCCCAGAGCGATGTGCAGTACGGCCTGCTGCTGGTCGAACCAGACCACTACGCGCGCCTGCTGCCGGACATCGGCCTGGATTCGGCCGACGCGCTGATCGCGGCGATGGCCGCGCACTTCACCGCCACCCTGGAGCCGGACATGGTGGCCGCGCGCTTCACCGAGCACGGCTTTGCGGTGCTGTGCAAAGGCGCGCACACCCATACCACCGAGCTGGCCGAGGCGCTGCGTGCGGGCTTCGCCTCGCATGTGTTCGAGATCGGCAACCGTGCGGTGACCGTCACCCTGAGCATCGGCGGGGTGCAGATCGGCGAGAAGATCGCCAGTGTCGGCCAGGTCCTGGCGCGCGCCAGCGAGAACCTGCAGTCGGCCGCCAACCTGGGCGGCAACGGTGTGCAGATCTTCGACCCGGCCGCGGTGGATCGCGCCGAACAGGAACGCGAGCAGCGGATCCTGGGCCTGGTGCGCCATGCGCTGGCCGAGCAAGGCTTCGTGCTGCACTACCAGCCGATCATCCCGCTGCTGGGCGAGCCGGGCGATTTCTACGAGGTCTTTTTGCGCCTGGAAACCACCGGCGGGGAAAGGATCAAGCCGGTGAGCTTCCTGGCCATCGCCGAGCAAGCCGGACTGCTGGGCGAGATCGACCGCTGGGTCGTGGCCCGTGCGATCGCGGTGCTGGGCGAGCGCGAACGCGCCGGCCGCCCGGTGCGGCTGCTGGTCAAGGTCAGCCAGGCCTCGTTCGGCGATCCGCGCCTGATCGAGCTGATCGCGCGCGAGCTGGCCGCCCACGGCGTGCCGGGCCAGCGGCTGTGGCTGGAAACCACCGAGGCCAAGGTGTTCACCCACTTGCGCGGCGCCCAGGATTTGCTGACCGCCGCCACCGGGCTGGGCTGCAAGGTCGGCCTGGAACAGTTCGGCACCGGCCTGGATTCGTTCCAGCTGCTGGCCCACTTCACTCCGGCCTTCCTCAAGCTGGACCGCAGCTTCTGCCAGGACCAGACGCGCGCCACCGAAGCCCAGGACAAGATCCGCCAGATCACCGCCCGCGCCCAGCGCGATGGCATGGTCACCATCGCCGAGCACATCCAGGATCCGGCCACCATGTCGCTGCTCTTCGGTGCGGGCATCGACTACGTGGAAGGCCACTTCGTCGGCCAGGCGGCGCCGGAGATGAGCTTCGACTTCACCGCCTGATCAAGGCCCCTGCGTGCCCGGCCGCGCACAGCACCGGCAACTCTGGCCACTGCCATTGCCCCGATGCTAAGCGGCGCCAGTGGCCTGGGCCAGCGCAGCACCGACGATCGGCTGTGCCCATTCAGGGACCGAAGCGAGGTCCTCCCGGCCGACTGGCCACACGATCCGGCCATGCTTCGTGTGCAGCACCAGCCTGGGAGGGGAGATCCGCATGCCGAGCGGCACCGATGCGCTGTTGTCGTAGACCCGCAAGGCCGCCAGGTGCGGCATCAGCCTGATGAGATTCAGCGGTGCGCTCAGGTAGCGCTGGCGAATCTTGTCCGATCGGATGTGATGCCCGCCGGCGGCCACCCGCAGGGCCACCCGCTCGATGTGCAACTCGGGCGAGCGAAGACCGCAGTACCAGACCATGACCTCGTGCGTGGCGGTCGCATCGATCAGCCGTTGCGTGATCGTGCGCCCGCCCAGCGTCGTCTCGAAGGCGTGGGATCGGCCTTGGGCGATGGCCTCCTCCAGCATCGCCAGGCCTTCCTTCCAGGCCTCGGCGTCGGCCGCTTCCCTGGCCTAGCCCAGCCGTTCCTGCAGGCCGCGGGAGTAAGTGTCCGGGTTGTACCAGGCAAGCCCGGCTTCCCTCAAGGCGGCACCGCCCAGCGAACTCTTGCCCGCACCGTTGACGCCAGCCAGGACGACCAGCGCAGGCCGATCAATCATCCTCTCCCGCGCTGATCGGTCGCTGCAATGCCCAGGGCCGGTCCATGAACTCGCGCATCCTGTCCGCGGTGTCCGGCTCGGCCAGGACCGCCAGATGTTCCCGGAACTGCCTGCGGTAGTCACCCAGCAGGCGCTTGTGTCTGCGCGAAGGTCTAGAGTTTGGGTGGAGAGCGATGTGCGGCAGGCCGATGGGGCGCAGTGTTGCCAAGCACGTGTAGGAGCCCGGGCCGCCGCACATCGACCTCGTCCCTAGCCCGAACAGTTGAACGAGCTCAAGCTCGAACTTCACAAGCGTGGGCAGGATCGAGGCGGCTCTCTCC
>NZ_RDQN01000010.1 GCF_003703395.1 Pseudoxanthomonas spadix | reverse complement strand
TGTGGCTTGACCATATAACCTCAAGTGGCTTCGGGCCAAACCCGATGACCAGCTTAACCTCGACAGCACGTGTCGATGGCATCAAAACCAACTCACTACGTCACAAGTCCAAACGCGAGCCGGCGCCCTGTGCGCTGCTCCAACTGTCTCCCTGGTGAAATTAGCGCTGTGGTCCCACCCGTTCCCATCCCGAACACGGAAGTGAAACGCAGCTGCGCCGATGGTAGTGTGGCTTAAGCCATGCAAGAGTAGGTCATCGCCAGGGCCTTACCCCAGAACCCCGCCGCTCGAATGAACGGCGGGGTTCTTCTTTGCGGGGGAAGAAAACAGGACAGGTGTAGTCACCACCCCATCACCTTTCGGCGGTGGTCAGCAGGCCGCTGACACCGGTCAGTCCCGTAATGGCCGCTCGTGCCTGAGATCAGGCCCGGTCGCAGGCCTGCCAGCAGCGCTGCGCTGCATGGGGAGCTGCATGGGGAAGTGCTGGACCTGGAAGTGGCCGGCATCGCCAGATGATTCGATGGATGCGGGGCGGAGGCTTGCTGGGCGCCTCTTCCGTGGGCATGCCGCATTTACGCCAGTGAAGCGGATCCGAGCTGGTAACGGTTCCACGACTGCCAGCTTCAGGGCGGTTGCGTACACTCGGGGTTCCCCTTTTTCACCACAGGACCAACCGACCGTGTCAATCAATCAGGAGCAGCGCGAGAAGATCGCATCCGGCCAGGGCTTCATTGCAGCGCTCGATCAGAGCGGCGGCAGCACACCCAAGGCGCTCAAGCTGTATGGGGTGGACGAATCGGAGTATTCGAATGAGGCGCAGATGTTTGCCAAGGTCCATCAGATGCGCGAGCGCATCGTCACCAGCCCGGCCTTTACCGGCGCGCGCGTACTTGGCGCGATCCTGTTCGAGCGCACGCTGGACGATACCTTCGCTGGTCAGGAAGCGGCGCATTACCTGTGGAACACCAAGCAGGTCGTGCCGTTCCTGAAGATCGACAAGGGCCTGGAAGAAGAGGCCAACGGGGTGCAGCTGCTCAAGCCAATCCCGGGCCTGGCCGCGTTGCTGGCCAAGGCCAAGGCCAAGGGCGTGTTCGGGACCAAGGAGCGCTCGGTCATCAAGGCCAACAACGCCGCCGGCATCGCCGCGGTGCTGGACCAGCAGTTCGAGCTGGCCCAGCAGGTGCTGGACGCCGGCCTGGTGCCGATCATCGAGCCGGAGGTGGACATCAAGGCCGCCGACAAGGAGGCGATCGAAGCCGAACTGAAGAAGGGGCTGCTGGCGCGTCTGGACAAGCTCGACCCGGCCACGCCGGTGATCCTCAAGCTGACCCTGCCCAGCGTCGATGGGTTCTTCAAGGAGCTGGTCGACCATCCCAGCGTGCTCAAGGTGGTGGCGCTGTCCGGCGGCTACAGCCGCGACGAGGCAAACGCCAGGCTGGCCCGGAACCCCGGCATCATCGCCAGCTTCAGCCGCGCGCTCACCGAAGGGCTCAGCGCCCAGCAAAGCGATGCGCAGTTCAACGCGGCGCTGGATGCGGCGATCGAGTCGATCTACCGCGCTTCGATCGCCTGATGCTCAGCATGGGCATCGCAGCGCGCGATGCCCGGTGTTGCATGGGTGGCTGATGCGCGTGGTGCCGCTGCGCTGCATGCCGGCCATACCGCGCAGGCCTGTGACGATGTTGCGCGCGCAGCGGCCTGCTCCACGCAGTCCCGCCCGATAGGATCAGCGGTTTTCCGCGGAGATGCACATGTCCCGTTTTGCCGATGACACCGCGCTGATCGTGGTCGATTTGCAGCCGGATTTCATGCCTGGCGGGGCGCTGGCGTGTTTCGATGGCGATGCGATCGTGCCCGCCATCGCCCGGTTGCTGGAACGGCGTGACTACGGCACGGTGGTGGCCACCCAGGACTGGCATCCACGTGCGCATGCCTCTTTCGCCGCCCAGCATGCCGGGCGGGCGCCATTCGAGGTGATCGACCTGCACGGTGCGCCGCAGACGCTGTGGCCCGAGCACTGCGTGCAGGGCACGCCAGGCGCGGCGCTGGATGCGCGGGTGGACTGGACACCGGCCGACCTGATCCTGCGCAAGGGCACCGGCGTGCAGGTGGATTCCTACAGCGCCTTCCGCGAGAACCACGGTCCAAACGGTGCGCGGCCGCGCACCGGGTTGGCCGGCTGGCTGCGCGAGCGCGGCATCGCCGAGGTGCATGTGTGCGGCCTGGCGCGCGATGTGTGCGTGCTGTGGACCGCCCAGGACGCGCAGGCCGAAGGCTTCCGGGTGCGGTTCCTGTGGGACCTGACCAGGCCGGTGACGCCCGAGGGCGACGCACCCACGCGCCAGGCGTTGGCGCGGGCGGGGATCGGGCTGGGCTGACCACGGCGGCGGTGTCGAAGGGGTCAAGTCGACCGGGTAGGGCGTCTTGTATTTGACACATCCCGGGGCGGGGCGTGTATTTTGCGTTAAGAGTGCTGCAGCACAGCACCCCTCCACCCCACGCCCGGAGTCTTCCCCATGCCTGCCAGCAGGTTACGCACCACCACCCTCGCCATTGCCATCAATGCGGCCTTTGTCGCCGCCGCCCTGGCCCAGCAGGCGCCGTCGGTGGCCCAGCTCGACGCGGTCCAGGTCACCGCCGACCGCCGCAGTGAGGATGCCAAGGACGTGCCGGTCTCGGCCACGGTGCTGCGTCCGGAATACCTGGATGCGCTCTCCACCAGCGCCTCGGACGTGCGCGTGCTGGCCGGCAAGGCGCCCAGCCTGAACGTGGAATCCTCCAACGGACGGGTATTCCCGCGCTTCTATATCCGCGGCTATGGCAACACCGACTTCACCACCTACGCCTCCCAGCCGGTGTCATTGGTGTACGACGACATCGTCTACGAGAATGCCTTCATCAAGGGCTTCCCGATGTTCGACCTGGCCAGCGTGGAAGTGCTGCGCGGCCCGCAGGGCACCCAGTTCGGCCGCAACACGCCCGGTGGCGTGGTCAAGTTCAACTCGGCCAGGCCGGTGCTCGGCGCGAGCGAGGGCTATGCCAGCGTCTCCTACGGCACCCACGCCACCAGCTCGGTGGAAGGCGCGATCGACCTGCCGATCAGCAGCGACTGGGCCGCGCGCCTGTCGCTGCTGCAGCAGCACCGCGACGACTGGGTGACCAGCCAGGCCTCCGGCCAGGAGCTGGAGGGCTACGACGATGCGGCCCTGCGCCTGCAGCTGCTGTTCAAGCCGAGCGATGATTTCGAAGGGCTGTTCAACGCCCACGCACGCAAGCTCAACGGCACCGCACGCCTGTTCCGCGCCAATATCTTCCGGCCGGGCAGCAATCAGCTGGTCGACGGCTTCGACGAGGACAAGGCCTACATCGACGGCCACAATGCCCAGGAGCTGACCACCTATGGCGGCAGTGCCAACCTGACCTTCAGCTCCGGCGACATCACCTTTCATTCGATCACCGGCTACGAAGGCATCTCCGACTACTACAGCCGCGGTGACATCGACGGCGGCTACGGCGCCGGTGCGTTCGTCGACCCGACCCAACCCTATGGCCCGGGGTTCATCCCGTTCTCGGTGGAAACCGCCGGCGGGATCAAGAGCCTGGACCAGTTCACCCAGGAGCTGCGCGCGCAGTCCAACTACGACGGCCCGCTGAACTGGCAGGGCGGCCTGTACTACTTCTACGACGATGTGCAGGGCGAATCCTACGACTACGACACCATCGGCGGCGGCGCGCTGAGCGGCTACGACCTGACCCGGCAGAAGACCAACTCGTGGGCGGCCTTTGCCTCGCTGGACTACCAGGCCACCGAACAGCTGGACCTGCGTGCGGGCATCCGCTACACGCATGACCGCAAGACCTTCGACATCCTGCAGTGGGATCGCGATTCGGCCCCGCCGGTCGGTGGCAAGACCAGCGGCTCGAAGGTGACCGGCGATGTCAGTGCGACCTTCGCCCTGACCGATGCGGTCAACCTGTACGCCCGCGCCGCGCGCGGCTACCGCGGCGCCAGCTTCGGCCCGCCTTCACCCGGGGTGCCGGTGACCGTGGCCAGCCCGGAGACCGTGGATTCCTACGAACTGGGGATCAAGGCCGACCTGTGGGATCGCCGCGGCCGGCTGGCCTTCGACATCTACAGCATGGACATCAAGGACCAGCAACTGACCGCGGTCGGCGGCACCTCCAACGCGGTGCAGCTGATCAACGCCAAGAAAAGCCAGGCCTATGGCGCCGAACTGGACTTTGAACTGCTGGTCAGCGAGAACCTGCGCTTTGGCTTGAACGGCAGCTACAACGATACCGAGATCAAGGATGCGGGCCTGGCGACTTCGACCTGCTCGCCCTGGGTCTGCACCGTGACCGACCCGCTCGACGAACAGGGCCGGGCCTACATCGACGGCAACCGGCTGCCCCAGGCCGCCAAGTGGATCGGAAACCTCAATGCCCGCTATGGCATCCCGATGGGCGATGGCGCCGAACTGTTCTTCTACACCGACTGGTCCTATCGCAGCGAGGTCAACTTCTTCCTGTACCAGTCCAAGGAATTCGTTGGCCAGCCGCTGTTTGAAGGCGGCCTGAAGATCGGCTACAGCTGGGAAGCGGGCAAGTACGAGGCCTCGGTGTTCTGCCGCAACTGCACCGACCAGATCCGTGCCACCGGTGCGATCGACTTCGACAACCTGACCGGCTTCATCAACGACCCGCGCATCATCGGGGCCCAGTTCCGCGCGAGCTTCTGATCGGGTGTTGCCGCTGCAGGCGACTAACGGCAGCGGCAACATGACCAGCGTGACCTTGGGCACGGGCGCGATGTTCATGGCCGCACGCTAGACTCGGCGCATCTTCCACAACAGGTGATGTGGTCATGAGCCAGTGGTATTTCCTCACCGGCGCCGAGCAGATCCGCTCGGGCCCTTTCGATGACGCGGCCGCGCAGGATTTCGCCGCCCGCAACCCGGGCGCGCTGGCCTGGCGCGAGGGTCTGCCCGGCTGGCAGCCGGCGGCCTCGCTGGCCGAGCTGGGCGGTCGCCCTGGGCCGTCGCAGATGCCGCCGCCGCCGGGTGCGGGCCGGCGCGCCGATGACATCGAGTTTCGCATCGTCGGCCACGACATGCAGTTCGTCGAGGTGGAGCTGGATCCGGGCGAAAGCGCGGTGGCCGAAGCCGGATCGCTGATGTTCAAGGACGCCTCGGTGCAGATGGACACCGTGTTCGGCGATGGCCGCACCAGCGGCACCGGAGGTGGCTTCATGGACAAGCTGCTGGCCGCGGGCAAGCGCGTGGTCACCGGCGAAAGCCTGTTCACCACCGTCTACACGCACGTCGGCCAGGGCAAGGCCAAGGTCGCCTTCGCCGCGCCCTATCCGGGCACGGTGATCGCGCTGAAGTTGTCCGAGCACGGCGGGCGCCTGCTCTGCCAGAAGGACAGCTTCCTGGCCGGCGCGCGCGGGGTGCAGCTGGGCATCGCCTTCCAGCGCAAGATCATGACCGGCCTGTTCGGCGGCGAAGGTTTCATCATGCAGAAGCTCGAAGGCGACGGCTGGGTGTTCGTGCATGCCGGCGGCACCGTGGTCGAGCGCGAGCTGGCCGCCGGTGAGCGCATCGACGTCGATACTGGCTGCGTGGTGGCCTATCACGGCGGCGTGGACATGGACATCCGCCGGGTGGCCGGCATCAAGAGCATGTTCTTCGGTGGCGAAGGGGTGTTCCTGGCCACCCTGACCGGCCCGGGCAAGGTCTGGCTGCAGTCGCTGCCGTTCTCGCGCATGGCCGGGCGCATGCTGCAGGCCGCGCCGCAGAACGGTGGTGCGCGCGGGGAAGGCTCGGTGCTGGGCGGGCTGGGCCGGATCCTGGATGGGGACAACAGTTTTTGAAGCAACTCCGGGTCGTCAGTGGCGATGGGCGGCCATCGTGCCGCGATGGCCGGCCTCGCCGTCCGAACCACGGCGCCGGGTTGGGCGCCGTTTTCCCGATTCACTGGCTAAGCTGCGTCTTTTGGTCCTGCCTCGTCCCAGCCCCATGCCCGCTCCACGTTTGACCTGCCTGCTGCTGAGCGCTTGCGCGACCTTGCTGGCCGCCTGTGGCGGCAAGCCAGTCAAGACGCCGCCGCCGACCACGGTGGTGCCGCCACCGGCGGTGACGACCAGGCCGGTGGTGGTCGGCGTCGCCCTGGGTGGCGGGGCGGCCAAGGGCTTTGCCCATATCGGCGTGATCAAGATGCTGGAGGCCAATGGGATCAAGCCCGATGTGGTCGCCGGCACCAGTGCCGGCAGCGTGGTCGGCGCGCTCTATGCCAGCGGCATGGACGTGTTCCAGATGCAGCACAAGGCCGTGGCGCTGGATGAATCCTCGATCCGCGACGTGCGCCTGTTTTCCGGCGGCCTGGTCCAGGGCCGGGCGCTGCAGGACTACGTCAATGCGCAGGTGGGCAACGTGCCGATCCAGAAACTGAAGAAACCCTTCGTCGCCGTCGCCACGCGTCTGGAAGACGGGCAGCGCACCCTGTTCAACAAGGGCGACACCGGCCAGGCCGTGCGCGCCTCGGCCAGTGTGCCGGGCGTGTTCGAACCGGTGGCCATCGGCAAGTGGCATTACGTCGACGGCGGCGTGGTCAGCCCGGTGCCGGTGGATGCGGCCCGGCAGCTGGGCGCGGATCTGGTCATCGCCGTGGACATCTCCAGCAAGGCCAGCGGCACCACGCCCAGCGGCATGCTGGGGATCGTCAACCAGTCGATCACGATCATGGGCCAGCGCGCCGGCCAGCAGGAACTGGCGCGCGCCGAGGTGGTGGTGCGGCCCAAGGTCAACGACATCGGGCCGGTTGATTTCACCCAGCGCCATGCCGCGATCCTGGAAGGCGAGAAGGCCGCGCTGGCGGCAATGCCGCAGATCAAGGCGCGCCTGGCCCAGCTGCAGCACGAACGCGCCGCGGCGGCGGCCGCGGCAGCCAGGCCGAAGGCCGCGCCGTGCGTGGAGCCCACCCGGCTGCAGCGCCTGACTTTTCGCGGCCAGCCCTGCCCCGGCCCGTGAGCCCGGCGGCGGAGATCGCCGCACGCATGCTCCTGCGCGTTCAGCGCACCGCCTCGGCAATGAAACGATCCACTGCGCTGGTGTAGTCCGAAGGTGCGCCCAGTTCGCGGTTGATCTGCATGTGCGAGAGATCTTCGGGCAGGACCTGCGCCGGCACGCGCAAGTCCTGCGCGCGCCTGGCCAGGCCACGTGCCTGCGTGCAGCTGTCCTGCCGTTGCGACGAGCACACCAGCAGCATCGGCAGCGACGCCGGCGAGAGCGCGTGCCAGGGCGACACTGCGACCCATGTCGTGGGGTCCTCGCCGAACGCGCGGTCGTACAGCGGCAGGTGCCGGGCCTGCATGACCTGCTCGACGTTCATCGCCGCGCTGTCCAGGGCCACCACCGCGCGCGGGCGCCGGGCACCGGCCTCGGTCAATGCGCTTGGTCGCGCGCCCAGCAACGCCACCAGGTGCGCGCCGGCCGAATGGCCCATCAGCACGGTGCGCGCCGGATCACCGCCCCATTCGTTGCCGTGGCGCTGCAGGTGCGCGATCGCGGCGGCCACATCGCGCGCCTGCAGCGCCGGATCGGCGTCGGGCAGCATGCGGTAGTTGATCGAGACCAGCACGTAGCCGCGCGGCAACCAGTACGCGGCCTTGGGCGTGGCCAGGCCGGGATTGTCCTTGTCCCCGTAGCGCCAGCCACCGCCGTGGACGATCGCGATGATCGGCAGGCCGCGTGCGTTGGCCGGTGCATACACGTCGTAGCGCTGCGCCGGGTCGGTGCCGTAAGCGACATCGCGCAGCACCCGCGCGCCGGCGGGCAGCGCCTGGATCTGCGCGGCATCGGCCTGGCGCGGGCCGAGCAGGGGGCGCAGGCGTTCGCCGCGCGATTGCGCGCACGCCAGCAGCGGAAGGCACAGCAGCAGGGCACTGCAGGCAAGACGGACACCCATGGCGAAAGCCTCGTTCAGTTCACGCGCCACGCAGGCGCAGGACCGCACGCAGGCCGTGCGGCGTGTTGTGCAGCAGTTGCAGTGCACCCCCATGCTGGCGCGCGACCCGCGCGACGATGGCCAGGCCCAGGCCGCTGCCGCCGGCAGCCGGGTCATGCACGAACGCACGCAGCGCGCGCTGCGCCTGTTCTTCGGTCATGCCCGCGCCCTGGTCGCAGACCGTGATCTGCCAGGCATCGCCGGTGGCCTCCAGGCGCAGCGAAAACGGCGCCGCACCGTGCCGCTGCGCGTTCACCACCAGGTTCTCCACTGCACGCCGCAGTGCGATCGGCCGGCCGCGCAGCGGCGCGGTGTCCGGGCACTGCACGTCCCAGTGGCCGGGTGCGGCATCGAGCACGGCCCGGCAGACTTCGGCCAGGTCTAGCGGCTCGACCGCCTCGTCACGGCCATCGCGCGCATAGGCGATGAACTGGGACAGGATCGCGTCGATCTCGGCGATGTCGCGGCTGATGCCGGCGCGCAGTTCCGGATCGGTGTCGGGCAGCAGTTCGGCGGCGAACTGCACGCGCGTGAGCGGCGTGCGCAGGTCGTGCGAGATGCCGGCCAGCATCAGCGCGCGCTCGTCGGCGGCGCTGCGCACCTCGGCGCTGGCCTGTTCCAGCGCATGGGCCAGTTCGCGCACTTCGCGCGGGCCGCCGATGTCGCCCAGCGGCGGCGCATCGCCCTGGACCAGGCCGGGCGCGGCGTGGGCCAGCGTGCGCAATGGCGTGACCAGCCGGCGCGCCAGAGACGCCGCCCCCAGCCAGGTCAGGCCCACGCAGCCCAGCAGCAGGGCCACCGAGAACCGGCGCCCGCCGCGCAGCGGCTTGGCGGCGAAGGCCACCCACACCTGCGGCTGGGTGCGCAGCTGCATCCACAGCCGGTCGCCGCCGGCGTCACGCGCCAGCAGGAGCGCGCGCTGCGGCCCGAGCTGCTGGGCGCGGTCGCGCAACGCCCGCAGGAATGGCGCCAACCGCGGCGTCCGGGCGATCGGCGGGGTCTGGCGCACGTCCAGCCCAGCCTGGTGCAGGTAACGCAGGGTCTGGGCGTGCGAGCCGGTGCGATCCAGTGCCTCGGCGATGCTGGCAAAGCCCAGCATCGCCCGGGCCAGCTGTTCGGCGGCCGGCCGGGTGGCCAGTTCGCGGCCCAGCACCACCGCCAGCGCACCGGCGCCGGCCAGCACCAGTGCGATCACCAGCACCAGCTGGGAGAACATGCTGCGCGTGCGGCTCATGCGCGGCCCTCCGGCGGCACGAACACATAGCCCACCCCCCACACGGTCTGCACGATCGCCGGGTTGCGCGGATCGTCCTCCAGCAGCTTGCGCAGGCGCGCGATGGTCACATCCATGCTGCGCTCGAACGCCTCGTGCCCGCGCCCGCGCGCCAGGCTCATCAAGCGGTCGCGCGAGAGCGGCTGGCGCGGATGGCGCACCAGCACCGCCAGCACCGCGAATTCGCCCGAGGTCAGCTTCACCGGCACGCCCGCGCGGGTCAGCTGGCGGGTACCCAGGTCCAGCGTCCAGGGACCGAAGTTGACCGTGCCGCCGTCGGCCTGCGGCGCGCCTGGCATGGCCTGGGTGCGGCGCAGGACCGAGCGGATCCGGGCCAGCAGCTCGCGCGGATTGACCGGCTTGGGCAGGTAGTCGTCGGCGCCGATTTCCAGGCCGACGATGCGGTCGATCTCGTCACCCTTGGCGGTGAGCATCACCACCGGCGTGCTGTCGCCCTGGCCGCGCAGGCGCCGGCACAGTTCCAGCCCGCTCTCGCCCGGCAGCATCAGGTCCAGCACGATCAGGTCGAAGTGGCCCCGATCCAGCGCCTGGCGCATCTGTGCACCGTCGCCCACGCCCTTGACCGTGAAGCCCTGGCCTTCCAGGTAGCGCAGCAGCAGTTCGCGCAGGCGCAGGTCGTCGTCGACCAGCAGAAGGCTGGCGGTGGTCTGGTTCATGCGGGGCAATATCGCGTCCCGCGCAGGCCGCGTAAATGCCCGGCCGGTGGACTTTGTAAGCAGATGTTTCGCAGGGCGGCTACAGCAACATCCGCTGGCAGAGCCGAAACACCTGTGCCGCTGCGGCGGCCTAACGTGGCTGCACCGCGACGCTGCCTGCGCCGCGCCCCTTCCAAACTCAGGAGTTCGCCATGCACCTTCAGAAGTTCAACGTCCTGGTGGCCGCGCTGGTCATGACCACGGGCTTGGCCGCGAGCATTGATGATGCCGATGCGCGCCAGCGTACTCGCGCCCGTTCGGTCAGCAATATCGATGGTGCGCGTCAGGCCCATACCAGTGCCTCCGGCAGCGGGGTCCACGGCAGCTATGCCCGTGCCCGCACCCTCAGCACCGATGGCCAGGGCAACGGCAGCATCACCCGCTCCGGCAGCGCCACTGGCGCCAATGGCGGCGATGCCAGCTATCAGGCGCAAGCCTACCGCAATGCCGATGGCAGCGCCGGACGCAGCACCAGCGCCTACGTCGACTCTGCCAACGGTGGCAGTGCCAGCCGCAGCGCCACCTCCAGCCGCGACGGCACGGGCAATGCCAGCCGTTCGGCAAGCGCCTCGGCCCAGGGGGCCAACGGCGGCAGCGTCAGCACCGAAGGCGGGTTTACCAAGAATGCCGACGGCACTTACTCGGGCGGGCGCGACACCACGGCGACCGGACCGCAGGGCAACACCTATAGCGGCTCAACCGACTACAGCAACGGCCAGGTGAGCCATACCAGCACCTGCACCAATGCCGCCGGCGAAGTGATCGCCTGCCGCTGATGTTCCGTCCTGGTGCCGTCGCGGGGCGTCACCCCCCGGTCCGCCGTCGCGACGGCACCGCCGCTCCATCCCGCCCTCCCGGATGAATTCCATGAAACCTTTGCCGTTGGGTCTTCGCATTCTCGTCTTCATGCTCACGGCCACCGGCGCCGTTGCCGCTGCCGCCCAGGCGCAGATGCCCAGTGGGCAACAGCTGGCCGAACGCCTGGCGCAGGCCGACGCCAATGGCGATGGTTTCCTGGACCGTGCCGAGGTGGCGGACATGCCGCGCCTCGAGCGCGGTTTCGACAAGCTCGACACCGACCGTGACGGCCGCCTGTCCAGGGCCGAGCTGCAGGTGGTCGGGCAGAAACTCAGGCAGCGCCAATCCTAGCCTCAGGATTGCATCGTCATCCGTCCGCTCGGCCGCCGCACCGCCGGCTGGGTTGTGGCAGCGGTGGTCGACGATCACACCTTTTCTCCCACCCGGATCCGAACCAGGTATCGACATGAAACTTCCACATGAAATCCGCCTGCTGCCGCTGCTGCTGGTGTTCCTTGCCCCGGCCGCCTTCGCCCAGATGACCCTGCCCGAACCGACCCAAGCCCAGAAGCAGGCGCTGCAGCAGCGCTGGGCCAAGGCCGATACCAACCAGGACGGTTACATCGATCGTGCCGAGGCCGATGCGTTGAATCCCATTTCCAAGAATTTCGACGTACTGGATGCAGACCGTGACGGCAGGCTGTCCCAGGCCGAAATGAAGAATTCCGTGCTGGACCGTTTGCGCGCGGCAGACACCAACCAGAATGGCGACATCGACCGCGCCGAGGCCGATGCCAGCCTGCCGCGCGTGGCCAGGGCCTTCGATCGCCTGGACCTCAACGCCGACGGCAAGCTGTCGGTGGAGGAAGTGCAGCAGGTTGCTTCGCGCTTTGCCGGCCGGCGCCAGGGTCAGCGCTGAGCGGCCACGGGTGGGTTCATGCGTGTTCCCGCCCGTTCCGCCTCGCGCCGACGGCTCCCCGCCGGTCCCCGCTGCCAACGGCAGCCATTGAAGGCGCCGTGGAATCCGCCCCATGCATGATCTGCTCCCTTACCGCTGGCTACTGATCATTCCGCTGCTCCTGCCGTTGCTGGCGGCGGCCGAAGGGTGGCTGCGCCTGCGTCGCGGGCAGGCCTACGACTGGAAGGCCTACTGGGCCTCGCTGGCCGATGCGCTGGTGCGCGGGGTGGTCAACCGCGTGCTGCAGGGCGGCCTGGTCGGCCTGGCCCTGTATGCCGTGGCGCAGTGGCGCATCACCACCCTGCACATGGACACGTGGTGGCAGTGGCTCGGGCTGCTGCTCGGCGTGGAGTTCTGCTACTACTGGATGCACCGGGCCGACCATCGCATCCGCTGGTTCTGGCTGAACCACGCGGTGCACCATTCCCCCAACCAGTACACGCTGGCCTCGGCCTACCGGCTGGGCTGGACCGGACAGATCACCGCTGCGGCGGTGTGCTTTGCGCCGCTGGTGTGGCTGGGCTTTCCGGTGCCGGTGGTGATCGGCGCGCTGGCGCTCAACCTGATCTACCAGTTCTGGCTGCATACCGAGCTGATCGGCACGCTGCCGCGCTGGTTCGAATGGGCCTTCAACACCCCGGCCCACCATCGCGTGCACCACGCCAGCAATCCGCAGTACCTGGACTGCAACTACGGCGGGGTGCTGATCGTGTTCGACCGGCTGTTCGGCACATTTGGCCAGGTCCAGCCCGGGGTGCCGATCCGCTACGGCCTGGTCGAACCGATCCGCAGCTACAACCCGGTACGCATTGCGCTGCACGGCTGGATCGGGTTGTTCGCCGACCTGCGCCGGACCCGGTCGCTGAAGGAGGTGTGGCAGACCTTGTCCGGCCCACCTGGCGGCAAGCCGAGCCACGGCCAGGCGCCACGTTCCAGGCGGTAAAACCCGCCGCCGCTGGGGGTAAGAGCCGCACACCACATTTAGCGTTGACGGAGCCCTTCGGCCACACTATCTTGTGGCTGTCGGTTCTGCGGACTTGCTCGTCGCGGATCAAAAGGGAAGTCGGTGCGGCCGTCGAGGCCAATTCCGACGCTGCCCCGCAGCGGTAACTGGGAACGAATCCGCCACATCAGCACTGGGCCAGCGCCCGGGAAGCGGCGGAGGAGGAGAAGGTCTGGCCTTCATGCCCATGAGTCCGAAGACCTGCCGACAGCCGCGCGCACGCACATCGCGCGGTCCTGGCCGCGGCGTCTTCCGAGGGGAAGATGGCGGATGAAGCGAAGGCCGCCGCCGGCCCGTCCGGGCGTCGCGGTCCTTGCGACGCCGCCGTCCCACACTCCAACGCCAACGCCGTCCTTCGCCTTGCTCGGGACAGGCGCGGGGCGTGCATCATGCATGGAGAACCGACTCGTGACCCAGACCGATTCCGCCGTGGCGCCGCGCCCGGCCGACGCACAATTCCTGCTGACCCCACCGCCCACCGCCACCGTGATGCGCGTGAAAAAGCGCAACGGCGGCAGCGAGGCGGTGGACCTGAACAAGATCGTGCGTGCCGTCCAGCGCTGCGCCGATGGCCTGCACGCGGTCGATCCGATGCGCGTGGCCACCCGCACCATCTCCGGCCTGTATGACGGGGCCAGCACCCAGGAACTGGACGAACTGTCGATCCGCACCGCCGCCTTGCTGATCGGCGAGGAGCCCGAATACGGCCGCCTGGCCGCGCGCCTGCTGGCCAACTGCATCGCCAAGGAAGTGGCCGGCCAGCAGATCCACGCCTTCTCGCAGTCGATCAGCCGCGGCCACGAAGTCGGCCTGATCAACGCGCGCCTGCTGGAGTTCGTGCAGGCCAACGCGCGCAAGCTCAACGATGCGATCGACCTCAACCTGGACCGGGAGTTCGAGTACTTCGGCCTGCGCACGCTGTACGACCGCTACCTGCTGCGCCATCCGCACACCCGCAAGGTGATCGAGACCCCGCAGCAGTTCTTCCTGCGCATCGCCAGCGCATTGAGCGAAGAGGTGCCCGAAGCGCTGGCGCTGTACCAGCGCATGGCCCGGCTGGATTACCTGCCGTCCTCGCCGACCCTGTTCAACGCCGGCACCACGCACGAGCAGCTCTCCAGCTGTTTTTTGCTGGATTCGCCGCAGGACTCGCTGGAGTCCATCTACGCCAGGTACGGCGATATCGCCCAGCTGTCCAAGTTCTCCGGCGGCATCGGCGTCAGCTACAGCCGCGTGCGCGCGCGCGGCTCGCTGATCAGCTCGACCAACGGCCATTCCAACGGCATCGTGCCGTGGCTGAAGACCCTGGATTCGTCGGTGGCCGCGGTCAACCAGGGTGGCAAGCGCAAGGGCGCGGCCTGCGTGTACCTGGAAACCTGGCACGCCGACCTGGAAGACTTCCTGGAACTGCGCGACAACGCCGGCGACGACGCCCGCCGCACCCACAACCTCAACCTGGCCAACTGGGTGCCGGACCTGTTCATGCAGCGCGTGGAAGCCGACGCGCCGTGGGCGCTGTTCGATCCCAAGACCACCCCGGAACTGCCCGACCTGTACGGCGAGGCCTTCGAGCGCGCCTACCTGCAGGCCGAAGCCCAGGGCAAGGCCACCAGGACCATCGCCGCGCGCAAGCTCTACGCCCGGATGATGCGCACCCTGGCCGAGACCGGCAACGGCTGGATGACCTTCAAGGACAAGTGCAACCTGGCCAGCAACCAGACGTTGCGCCCGGGCAACGTGATCCACCTGTCCAACCTGTGCACCGAGATCCTGGAGGTCACCTCCAGCGACGAGACCGCGGTGTGCAACCTGGGCTCGATCAACCTGGGCCGTCATTTCGACGACCACGGCGATTTCGATTTCGACAAGCTGGCCCAGACCGTGCGCCTGGCCGTGCACCAGCTGGACCGGGTGATCGACCTGAACTTCTACCCGATTCAAACCGCGCGTCGCGGCAACCTGCGCTGGCGTCCGGTCGGCCTGGGCTGCATGGGCCTGCAGGATGTGTTCTTCAAGAAGCGCCTGGCCTTCGACAGCGCGCAGGCCCGCGCGCTGTCGAACAAGATCGCCGAGACCATCTACTTCCACGCGCTGGAAACCTCGTGCGAACTGGCCCAGCAACGCGGCAGGCATCCGTCCTTCGCCGACACCCGCGCGGCCAGTGGCGCGTTGCAGTTCGATGCCTGGAACGTGACCCCGGAAGACACCGCGCGCTGGGACGCCCTGCGTGCGCGCATCCGCCAGCATGGCCTGCGCAACTCGCTGCTGATCGCCATCGCCCCGACCGCGACCATCGCCTCGATCGCCGGCTGCTACGAGTGCGTGGAGCCGCAGCTGTCCAACCTGTTCAAGCGCGAGACCCTGTCGGGCGACTTCCTGCAGGTCAACCGCTACCTGGTGGACGAGCTGAAGAAGCTCGGCCTGTGGACTGCGCAGATGCGCGATGCGATCAAGCTGGCCGAAGGCTCGATCCAGGGCATCGCCCAGATTCCCCAGACGCTGCGCCAGATCTACCGCACCGCCTGGGAAATCCCGATGCGCTCGCTGATCGACATGGCCGCCGGCCGTGGCGCCTTCATCGACCAGTCCGCCTCGCTCAACCTGTTCATGGAAAGCCCGAACATCGGCGCGCTGTCCTCCATGTACATGTACGCGTGGAAGCAGGGCCTCAAGACCACCTACTACCTGCGCTCGCGCCCGGCCACCCGCATCGCCAAGGCCACCCTCAGCCACGACGCCAGCCAAGCGCCCGCACCGAAGCCGGCGTTCACCCCGGACGAGGCGGTGAGCTGCTCGCTGGAAAATCCGGAAGGCTGCGAGGCCTGCCAGTAATGCTTCAAGCCCCTCTCCCGTCGGGAGAGGGGTTGGGGTGAGGGTGCGGCGGAGTCAATGAAGGCTCCGGCATCATCGCCTTGGCCCTTACCTCAGCCGCAGGGATGCGGCTTCGATATCCGCCCTTCGGGCACCTTCTCCCGACGGGAGAAGGAAAGAAATCACAAGCGAGAAACCCATGTCCGCCCACCCCCGTCAGATGCTGCTCGATCCCGGTTTTGAACTGACCCTGCGCCCGATGCGCTATCCGCAGTTCTATGACATGTACCGCGATGCCATCAGGAACAGCTGGACGGTGGAGGAGATCAACTTCCAGATCGACATCGCCGACCTGCACGACAAGATGACCCCGGCCGATCGCCACCTGATCCACCGGCTGGTCGCCTTCTTCGCCACCGGCGATTCGATCGTGTCCAACAACCTGGTGCTGAACCTCTACCAGCACCTCAACGCGCCCGAAGCGCGCATGTACCTGTCGCGCCAGCTCTACGAGGAAGCGCTGCACGTGCAGTTCTACCTGACCCTGCTGGACAACTACCTGCCCGATCCGGGCGAGCGGAGCAAGGCCTTCGCCGCGGTGGACAACATCGCCTCGATCAGGAACAAGGCCGGGTTCTGCTTCAAGTGGATGGACAGCCTGCAGGACCTGGGCCGCCTGGAGACGCGCGCGCACCGACGCCAGTTCCTGCTCAACCAGATCTGCTTTGCCACGTGCATCGAAGGGCTGTTCTTCTTCGCAGCCTTTGCCTATGTGTACTACTTCCGTTCGCGCGGGCTGCTGCCGGGCCTGGCCTCGGGCACCAACTGGGTGTTCCGCGACGAGAGCTGCCACATGGCCTTTGCGTTCGAGTCGGTGCGCGTGGTCCGCGAGGAGGAGCCGGACCTGTTCGACGAGCAGATGCAGCAACAGGTCCAGGCGATGCTCGAAGAGGCGATCGAATGCGAGCTGCAGTTCGCCGAGGACGTGCTGTCCGGCGGCGTGGCCGGCATCTCCAGCCGCGACATGCGCCAGTACCTGCAGCACTGCGCCGACAACCACTTCGCCCGGCTGGGCATGGAGCGCAAGTACAACGTGCGCAACCCGCTGCCCTTCATGGAGCTGCAGGACGTCCAGGAGCTGACCAACTTCTTCGAGCGCCGGGTCTCGTCCTACCAGGTGGGCGTGCAGGGTGAAGTGGGCTTCGACCACGCGTTCTGAGCGGTGTCCTGCGCGCTGGATCGGCGCTGCCGAAGCCGACGGGGCGGAAATGGAAGCGCCGCCCAGCGCGGCCAATGTCCCGAAGGCTTGGCAACCGTGCACGCATTCCTGCGATGCGCGGCCATGCCCTACACCGGCGACAATGGACCTCTGCGCGCGCTGCGCAGGGTCCAACTCAGGAGTTGCCGCGATGTCCGAAGTCCCTGCCGGTGAAGTGCGTCCGCTCCAGGCCCGCCTGCTGCACATGGTCTTTCCCGACCACACCAACCATCTGGGCACGCTGTTCGGGGGGCAGGCGCTGGCGTGGATGGACATGGCCGCCTTCATCGTTGCCTCGCGCTATGCGCGCACCACCGTGGTCACCGCGCGCTCGGAGCAGGTCGATTTCCGCCAACCGATCCGCAAGGGCGACCTGGTCGAGGTGGTCGCCAGCATCGTCAAGGTCGGCCGCAGCTCGATGAATGTCGATGTGGAAGTGATCACCGAGGACCTGCTGTCCGGCGAGCGCAAGCTATGCACGCGCGGGCGCTTCGTGATGATCGCCCTGGATCCCCTGGGTCGTCCGACCGCCGTGCCGGCGTTGCCGAAACCCTGAGCACGGTGCCTGGGCTGCCGAGCGGGGTCAGGCCCCATCGGCGCGTGGCCGCACCAAATCCCTGCCGCGCCGCGTCTTGCCCGGCCCGGTCTACGCGCGGTTCTGACCGAAGCGCAGTGGAGCAGGCGTGCATTCGCCCGCCGATGACACACACGCCTGTATCGCGGGGTTCATACCTCCTCGATCCTGCGCGCCTCCGGCTCGGACAGGCTCAGTTCGCGCAGATCCAGCTCCTCCTGCAGGATCCGGAAGGCGTCCTCGGGCAGCTCGCCGCGGGCGTGCAGTGCGTTGAGCTGGCGGCGTTCGGCCTGGACCAGGCGGCGCTTGGCTTCGACTTCGCCCGGGGCCGGTTTTGCGTGATACCAGTCGCGCACCCGGCGCAGGGCCTCGGGATTGGTGTCGCTGGCGGCCAGCCGCTCCAGCTCCTCGCGCCCGGCCGCCTCGAGGCGCTCGCGGGTCTGGTCGATGGCGCGCGTGGTGGTGGTGTCGGCGGGAATCTTCAGCCAGCGGATCAGCGCGTCCAGGGTGGCACCCTGCAGCACCACGGTGCCCAGCACCACGGCCAGCGCGCACAGCACGATCAGGTCGCGCCCCGGGAAATCACCCGGCAGCGACAGTGCCGTGGCCAGGGTCAGCACCCCGCGCATGCCCGACCAGGACACCACCAGCCGCACCCGGGTCTGGCCGTGCACCTGCGGCTCGTGGCCGGGCAGCAGCGCGCGCAGCAGCAGCGGATAGAGCATCACCCACAGCACCCGCACCAGCACCACCGCGCCCAGCACTGCCGCGGCAAAGCCCAGCGCGTGCCAGCGTTCGGCGCCCTGCAGGCCGGTCACGACCTCGCGCGCCTGCAGGCCGATCAGCAGGAAGGCGATCACGTTGAGCACGAACACCGCCGCATCCCAGATCGAGAACGAATGCACCCGGCCGCGTACGTGCTGGCGATGTGGCGCCGAGCGCGCCAGCAGCATCGCGTAGGTCACCACGGCCAGCACCGGCGACACATGCAGGCGCTCGCCCGCCGTCCACACCAGGAACGTGCCGGCGAATTCGAAGATCGTCGCGCTCTGGCTGCCCGACCACATTGCCCCGATCCTGGAATAGCCCCAGCCCACCGCCGCGCCCAGCAGCACCCCGCCGGGCACCTCCAGCAGCAGCCCGGCCACTGACTGCCAGGGATGGTCGGTGCCCTGGACCATGGCCACCGCGCCGCCAAACAGCACCAGGGCGATGGCATCGTTGAACAGGCTTTCGCCCTGCAGGGTCACCAGCGTGCGCCGCGGCAGGCCCAGCCGGCCCAGCACCGCGTGGGCGGCGGCCGCGTCCGGCGGCGCCACCACCGCACCCAGCGCGATCGCCGCGGCCAGCGGCAGGCCGGCCATCGACACGCCCAGCCAGGCCACCGCCGCAGTGGTCAGCAGCACCGCGAACACCGCCAGCGCCAGCAATGGCGGCCAGTTGTGCCGGAGCTCGTGGGGCGAAGTCTCGAACGCGGCCGACAGCAGCGCCGGGGCGATGAACAGGGTCATGGCCAGCTTCGGGTCGATCCCGACCTGCGGCACCCACGGCATCGCTGCCGCCGCCGTGCCGGCCACCGCCACCAGGCTGGGGTAGGGTAGACCGGTGCGGCGCGCCAGCTGCGAGAGCAGCGCGGCCACCAGCAGCAGCACGACCAGGGTCTGGAACAGGGCCATGCGTGGCTTTTTCCGATGAAAACCGGGCCGGCAAACGTAGCCGGCCTGTGTTCATTGGCGCGTGAGGCCAGGCCATTCCGGCAGGGCGAAAATCCTGATGCGCCTGCGGCAGCGCCGACAGCGTTGCCGGCTGTGCCGGCCGCACTGCAGCGCCCGCATCACCCCCGCCTGCAAGGCGCCTGTGCCTAGCCGTGCGCGTCAGGCCTTGGCGGTCGGGCCAGGCTCAGCCACACGGTGACGGCCAGGATGGCGAACACCACGCCCAGCGAGGCCAGCACCGGGATCTGGATGAAGTCGGCCACCAGCATCTTGGCGCCGATGTACACCAGAATGACCGCCAGACCGTAGGGCAGCAGGTGGAAGCGGTCGGCCACGCCGGCCAGCAGGAAGAACATCGCGCGCAGGCCCAGCACCGCAAAGACGTTGGAGGTCAGCACGATGAACGGGTCGGTGGTGATGGCGAAAATCGCCGGGATCGAGTCGACCGCGAAGATCACGTCGGTGACCGAGATCAGGATCAGCACCACGAACAGCGGCGTGTACCAGCGCTTGCCCTCGCGCACCACCGACAGCTGGTGGCCGACATAGCCCTCGGTCAGGCGCAGGTGCCTGCGGATGTACTTCAGTACCGGATTGGCTTCCAGATCCGGCTCGGCCCCGGCGGAGTGCCACATCCTGATGCCGGTGATCAGCAGGAACGCGCCGAACACGTACAGCAGCCAGTGGAACCTGGTCAGCAGCGCAGCGCCGGCAAAGATCATGACCGCGCGCAGCACGATTGCGCCCAGCACGCCGATCACCAGGACGCGCTGGCGCTGCTCCTCGGGCAGGGCAAAGGAATTCATCACCAGCAGGAACACGAAGATGTTGTCCACCGCCAGCGACTTCTCGACCAGGTAGCCAGTCAGGAACTCCAGGCCGATGCGGCCGGCGTTGGCCGCATCGAGGGTCTGGTGCAGGTACCACCACAGCCCGGCGTTGAACGCCAGGGCCAGGGTGACCCAGGCGATCGACCACCACAGCGCTTCCTTGAAGCTCACCTTGTGCGCGCCGCCGTGGCGCATCAGCACCAGGTCGGCCAGCAACGCGGCGATCACCACGACCACGAATCCACCCCATAGCCAGGGGTTGGCCACTGTCTGCATCTGGTTTTCTCCACGCGTAAGAGGGACGGGAGCGACGGGGTCCAGTCTGCGCGTTTGGAGTCTTGGGAGCTCCGGGGCACATGCCTTCGCCGTTGCGGCGAAGGTCTCGCTCACAGCCGGCCAATGATCTGGGCCGGTTGCCGCTGGACCGGGGCACCAGGCCCGTCATGACGATCACAGCGCGTGGGAGCTACTCCCCTTCTGGCGGGGATTGTCGCGGCCGCAGCCGTGATCGGTCAATCGGAAAGCCGGGCCCAGGCTTGGGAGAGCCCTGGAATGACGGCATTGTCACTCCGGGGCGTCCTGCAACCAGCGCATGGACGCGCCGCCTGCCGAACGCGGGCCGGGCCGGTCGCCGCCGCCGTAGTCGCCGTCACCGTAAGGGCCATGGAAGGGTCCATCGCCCTTGCTGACGTGGATATCCATGCGCATCACGCTGGTGCGGCCCTGTTCGCTGGTGAAGGCCTTGCCGATACTGAGGTCGGCCGCGTGGTAGGTGCTGCTGCCGTAACCGGTGGAGTAGCCCATGCCGGTGGTAAAGGCGCCATGGAGGTGGGCCTTGCCGTCGTCCAGTTCCGAACGCGCAGGCACGATGTCCCTCGGCACAGGCCCGCTGTGATCGCCGTAATAGGCACCGGGCGGATCGGCTGCGGAAAAGGCCGGGTCGTCCTTGAGCTTGAGGTCCAGCGGACCGGCCTGGGCCAGCGCGCCCAGCGGCGCGGCCAGCAGCAGCAGGGACAGGATGGGGGCGGCGTTCATGGCGCGAGGACCTTGGGGAGAAGGCGCAGCCGCGGCGCGCAAGCGGCGCCACCAGGCACCGGCGCCCGGACAGCACATCCATCCACGCTACCAGCGGCGCGTTAACCCACGCTGGCCGGAGGCGGCCTGCTCCGGCAGACCGGGGTTGCATTCGGCAGCCGAGCAGGCCTGGGTCTCGATCTGGCTGACCAGCACGTCCAGCAGCATCAGGCACTGGCGCGCGCGGCGTCGCCGACCGGCAGGGTCACGTTGACGATGGACGGATCGTCCGGGTCGGGCTTGAAGCTGAAGCCCAGCTCCCGGCACATGGCCAGCATGGTGCGGTTCTCGCGCAGCACCTGGCCCTCGACCAGGCGCAGGCCCTGCCGGCGCGCGTACTCGATCATGATCTGCATCAGCTGCCAGCCCAGGCCGGCGCCCTTGAGGTCCGAGCGGACCAGGATGGCGTATTCGCCGCGCTCGTAGTTGGCGTCGGCCAACAGGCGCACCGCGCCGAGCATCTCCCCGCGCCCATCCAGCGCCACCAGCGCGATCGAGCGGGCGTAGTCCAGCTGGGTCAGGCGGGCGAGGAACTCGTGGCTGAAGTGCTTCATCGACTGGAAGAAGCGCAGCCGCAGGTCCTCGTCACTGACCCTGGCGAAGAACGCACGGAACAGTGCTTCGTCTTCCGGCCGCACCGGCCGCACGAACACGGCGCTGCCATCGGTCAGGGTCAGCTGGCGCTCCCATTCCTTGGGATAGGGCAGGATCGACAGCCGTGGATGGCCACGGCCCTTGTGCAGCTGGCGCGAATGGGCCACCGCGATGCGCGCGTCCACCGCGGCCACGCCGCCGGCATCGGCCAGCAACGGGTTGATGTCCAGCTCGCGGATCTCGGGGATGTCCGCCGCCAGCTGTGCCAGCTTGACCAGCACCAGGGCCACGGCGCGTTCGTCGGCGGCCGGTACGTCGCGATAGGCCTTGAGGATGCGCGAGACGCGGGTGCGGCCGATCAGCTCGTGGGCCAGGCGCAGATCCAGCGGCGGCAGCGCCAGGGCGACATCGTCGATCACTTCCACCGCACTGCCGCCACGGCCGAACACGATCACCGGACCGAACACCGGATCATCGGCAATCCCGGCGATCAGCTCGCGCGACTTGGGCCGCAGCACGGTGGGCTGGACGACCACCCCGTCGATGCGCGCATCCGGGCGCAGCCGGCGTGCGCGCTCGATCAGCGCGGTGGTGGCCGCATGCACGGCCTCGGCCGAGACCAGGTTCAGGCGCACCCCGTCGACGTCGGATTTGTGGGCGATGTCCGGCGACAACACCTTGACCGCCACGGGCAGGCCTTCGTCCAGCAGTGGCTGGGCCAGCCTGACCGCCGCGTCGGCATCGGCCGCGGCCCAGATGCGCGCGGTATGGATGCCGTAGGCGCGCAGCACGTTGCTGGCGGCGATCGGATCCAGCCACTGCCGGCCTTCGGCCAGGGCGGCCTCGACGATGGCGCGCGCGGCCGCGCTGTCGACCACGAAGTCCTGGGGCAGGCTGGGCGGGGTTTCCATCAGCGCCGCCTGCGCCTCGCGGTAGCGCACCAGGTGCATGAAACCGGCGACCGCGTCGGCCTCGGTTGCATAGCTGGGGATGCGCGCGGCGTTGAGCGTGGACAGCGCCGCTTCGCCACCGCCCAGCCACACCGCAAACACCGGCTTGGCCCGGCTGTAGCGCGGCCGCTGGCCGGCGCTGCGCACCAGCGCGCGCGCGGCATCGGCCGAGGAGGTGAAGGCCGTCGGCACGTTGACCACCAGCACCGCGTCGTTCTCGGCATCGGCCAGCAGCGCCTCGATGGCCGCCGCATAGCGCTCGCCATCGGCGTCGACCACGATATCCACCGGGTTGCTGCGCGACCAGTCCGGCAGCGCGCGATCCAGCCTGTCCACGGTGGCGCTGGAGAGCGTGGCCAGGGTGCCGCCGAGCGCGCCCAGCTGATCGCGGGCCAGCGCGCCGACGCCGCCGCCATTGGACAGGATCGCCAGGCGCCGCCCGGGGAAGGTCCCGAGCCGGCCCAGGGTCTGCGCGGCGGCGAACAGCTCGTCCAGCGCGCCCACCCGCAGCAGCCCGGCGCGCCGGAATGCCGCGTCGTAGACCGCATCGGAGCGGGCCAGGGTCTGGGTGTGGGTGGCACCGCCGCTGTTGGGTGCGCGCCCGGACTTGACCACCACCACCGGCTTGCCACGCGCCGCCGCGCGCGCGGCCGACATGAACTTGCGCGCGTCGCGGATCGATTCGACATAGAGCAGGATCGCGCGGGTGTGCCGGTCGAGGGCGAAGTGGTCCAGCAGGTCGCTGAAGTCCACGTCGATCGCATCGCCCAGCGACACCACCGCGGAGAAGCCGACCTCGTGCTGCACGCCCCATTCCACCAGGGCCGCGGCGATGGCCGAGGATTCGGAGATCAGCGCCAGGTCGCCCGGCAGCGGCGTGTGCGCAGCGATGCTGGCATTGAGCCTGGCATGCGGGGCGATCACCCCCAGGCAGTGCGGGCCGAGCAGGCGCAGGCCGTGCGCGCGTGCGGCCTGTTCGGTGGCCTCGGCCAGCGAGCCGGGGCCCTGGCCCAGGCCGGCGGTCAGGATGATGGCCGCGGCGACCCCGCGCTGCGCCGCGGTGGCCACCACCTTGGGCACCATCGGCGCCGGGGCGGTGACGATCACCAGGTCGGGCACATAGGCCAGGTCGGTCAGTTCGTGCACGGTGGCCATGCCGTCGATCTGGTCATAGCGCGTGTTGACCCAGGCGATCTGGCCGGGGAAGCCGGAGGCCTTCAGGTTGCGCACCACCGCGCGTCCGGCCGAGCGCTCGCGCGGGCTGCCGCCGATGATGGCGATCGACTGCGGGGCGAACACGGACTTGAGGCGGTAGGTACTCATGCACGTTGGGCCGGCGTGGCGACAGCCCATACGGTACACGGCCGCACGCACGCACCGCATGACGCGATGCGGGGCCTGCGCACGCTGCCCACGATGGCCGCGCGCGCGGCCATCGGTTCAGGCCAGGCGCAGGCCGGGCGGATAGGGCGGCGTATCGGGATAGCGGCCCTGGGCCAGCTCGGCCTGCAGGGCACGCCACCAGCCCGGCTCGAACAGCTGCCCATGGACCGCCTGCAGTGCCTGCGCGAGCGCCGGTGGCAAGCCCATGAACTGGGCGAAGCGCTCGGGGAACACATCGCCCGGCCAGACCTGGAACCACGGCTCATCGGCCATCTGTTCCTCGAAATCCTGCGCCCTGGGCCAGTCGCGGAAACTGCAGTCGGTGATCAGCCGGACCTCGTCGTAGTCGTAGAACACCACCCGCCCGTGCCGGGACACACCGAAGTTCTTCGGCAGCATGTCGCCGGGGAAGATGTTGTTGCGGGCCATGTCGACGATGGCCTGGCCGTACTCCAGCACCGCCGCGCGCGCGGCTTCGGCCGGTTGCTCGCGCAGGTACAGGTTGAGCGGGCGCAGCCGGCGCTGCACGTAGCACAGGGCGATGATCACATCTTCGCCCTCGAACTCCAGGCTGCCGGCGCAGGTGTCGCGCAACTCGGCCAGCAGCGCCGGGGCGAAGCGCGCGACCGGGAAGCGCAGCGAACGGTACGGCTGGGCATCGAGCAGGCGGCCGGCGCGGTCGCGGCTGAACACCAGCGCGTAGCGGTCCTGCACGTCCTTGCGGGTGACCTGCTTGGATTCGGCGAAGCGGTCGCGGATCAGCTTGAACACCAGCGGGTAGGAGGGCAGGGTGAACACCGCCATCACCAGCCCGGGCGTGCCCTCGGCCTGGACCAGCTGCTCGTGGGTGCACTCGTTGAAATGACGGAAGAAGGTGCGGAAGCGCTCGGTCTTGCCCTGCTTGGCCCGGCCCAGCACGGTGTACAGCTCGTCGATCGGCTTGTGCGGCAGCAGCGTGCGCAGGAACACCACCGCATCGCCGACCGTGGGCAGGTCGGCCTGGAAGTAGCTGCGCGAGATGCCGAACAGCTGGGCCACCTCCGCACGCCGGGTCAGCACCGCGTCCACGCGCAGGCCGGCCTCGTCGTTGACCAGCGCGATCACGCACGGGGCGAAGCGCGATTCGCCCAGCACCCGGCCCACCAGGTAGGCGCGGCGTTCGCGGTAGAACACGGTATCCAGCAGTTCGATCGCCCGCACCGGATCCTGGCCCCAGTCGGCCAGCTCGTCCTGCAGGCGCACCGCCACGGCCGCCGCGCAGCGGGTCAGATGCGCATAGGGCACATCGAAGGCGTAGTCGCCCAGCACCCGCTGGAAGGTGTCGGTCGGCCGCTTCAGCGAGACCGCATAGCTGTGCCGCGCCACCGGATGGGTGATGGCGTCGGTGGGCGCGATGTCCAGCGCCACGAACTCGACCTGCGCATCCACGCCCCGGGTCTGGAAGAAGCGCCGGCTCAGGGTGTTGTAGAAGGTCTTGTACAGCTCGCGGTCGATCTGGCCCTCGATCAGGGCCGCGTAATGGTCGCGGATGGCCTGCCACAGGGTCCGGTCGAACGCGCGCTGGCCCAGCACTGCCTGCAGCCGCAGCCGGCACTCGTTGATGCAGGCGTCGTACAGGGCGATGCGTTCGACCGCATCGGCGCGGGCCGCGCTCCAGTGGCGCTGCTCGAACCGTCGCCGCGCGCGCTGGGTGATCGCGGCAAACTGGGCGTGGTAGTCGGCGAAGGCCTCGGCGATCAGCGAGGCGACGGCGCTGGCGTCGTGCATGCAGCTCGGCGGGCGGTGGGTGAAGCCGAAGCGTACCGCGCATCCGGTGGCCGCGAAGGCTGGCCTTTGCGGCCACAGGGCACGGCGTTATTCCTGGTCTTCCGGCGGCGGGATCAGGCCGTCCGGATCAACCGACAGGCGCCCGGCCATCAGCACCGCCTGGGTGCGGTTGGTCACGCCCAGCTTGCGCAGGATGGCGGTGACGTGGGCCTTGATGGTGGCCTCGGACACGCCCAGGTCGTAGGCGATCTGCTTGTTCAGGCGGCCGGCGCCGAGCATCTGCAGCACCCGGAACTGCTGCGGGGTGAGATCGCGCAGGCGCTGGGCCACTTCGGCCTCGTCGCGGCCGATGGCCGGGGCGTTGTGGGCTTCCTCCGGCGCCCAGCGCTCGCCATCGAGCACCGCGCCGATGGCCTCGCCGATGGTGTCCGAATCGACCGACTTGGGAATGAAGCCCATCGCGCCGTGGTCCAGGGCGCGTCGCATCACCGAGGGTTCCTCGCGCGCGGACACCACGATCACCGGCAGCTGCGGATGCAGGGCGCGCAGGTGGACCAGCGCGTTGAAGCCATGCGCGCCGGGCATGTTGAGGTCCAGCAGCAGCAGGTCCGCATCCGGGTTGGCCTCGACCAGGGCGTAGAGCGCATCGACACTGGCGGCCTCGTGCAGGTTCACCCCCGGCAGCACCCGTTGCACGGCTCCGCGCAGGGCCTCCCGGAACAGGGGATGGTCGTCGGCGATGAGCAGTGTGGTCATGGAGGCGCAGGTCGTGGGAGAGGGGTCGTGCACCGGGTCGGCATCGCGCTCGGGCAATGCCGATTCCGGGTGGGAACGCTTGGCATGGTGCCAGACCACGCGGTCGGCCCTGGACGATGCACTGGCCACGGCCCCTCGCTCCGGCTACCGGACCTTGCGCTCGGACACCAGCGAATCGACCACCGACGGGTCGGCCAGGGTCGAGGTATCGCCCAGCTGGTCCGGCGCGTTCTCGGCGATCTTGCGCAGGATCCGGCGCATGATCTTGCCCGACCGGGTCTTGGGCAGGCCCGGCGCCCACTGCAGGTGGTCGGGCGAGGCGATCGGCCCGATCTCCTTGCGCACGTGGGCGATCAGCTCCTTGCGCAGCTCCTCGGTTGGCTGCTCGCCGGCCACCAGGGTCACATAGGCATAGATGCCCTGGCCCTTGAGGTCGTGCGGGAAGCCGACCACGGCGGCCTCGGCCACCTTGGGATGCGAGACCAGCGCGCTTTCCACCTCGGCCGTGCCGATCCGGTGGCCGGAAACGTTGATGACGTCATCCACCCGGCCGGTGATCCAGTAGTAGCCATCGGCATCGCGGCGGCAGCCGTCGCCGGTGAAGTAGGTGCCCGGATAGGTGCGAAAGTAGGTGTCGATGAAGCGCTGGTGGTCGCCGTAGACCGTGCGCATCTGACCCGGCCAGGAGTCCTTGATCACCAGGTTGCCCTCGGCCTGGCCTTCCAGCTCGACCCCGTTGGCATCCACCACGGCCGGCTGCACACCGAAGAACGGTACGGTGGCCGAGCCCGGCTTGAGCGCGGTGGCACCGGGCAGCGGGGTGATCATGTGGCCGCCGGTTTCGGTCTGCCACCAGGTGTCCACGATCGGGCAGCGGCTGTCACCCACCACCTCGTAGTACCAGCGCCAGGCTTCGGGATTGATCGGCTCGCCGACCGTGCCCAGCACGCGCAGGGTCTTGCGCGAGGTCTTCCTGACCGGGCCATCGCCCTCGCGCATCAGCGCGCGGATCGCGGTGGGCGCGGTGTAGAACAGGCTGACCCTGTGCTTGTCCACCACCTGCCAGAAGCGCGAATTGTCCGGATAGCTGGGCACCCCTTCGAAGACCAGCGAGGTCGCGCCATTGGCCAGCGGGCCGTAGACGATGTAGCTGTGGCCGGTGACCCAGCCCACGTCGGCGGTGCACCAGTAGATGTCGTCTTCCTTCAGGTCGAAGACCAGCTCGTGCGTGTACGCGGCCCACAGCAGGTAGCCGCCGGTGGTGTGCAGCACGCCCTTGGGCTTGCCGGTCGAACCGGAGGTGTAGAGGATGAACAGCGGATCCTCGGCATTCATGCGCTCCGGCGCGCAGGTGTCCGGCTGGCTGTCGACCACGTCGTGGAACCAGCGGTCGCGCGGGGCCTGCATGTCGACCGGGCCACCGGTGTGGCGCACCACCAGCACCGTTTCCACCGAGCTGGTACCGGGCAGCTTCAGTGCGGCATCGACGTTGGCCTTGAGCGGGATCTTCCTGGAGCCGCGCAGGCCCTCGTCGGCGGTGATGATCAGCTTGCTGGCGCAGTCGGCGACCCGGTCGGCGATGGAATTGGGCGCAAAACCGCCGAACACCACCGAATGGACCGCGCCGATCCGGGCGCAGGCCAGCATCGCCACGGCCGCATCGGGAATCATCGGCAGGTAGATGGTGACCCGGTCGCCCTTGGCCACGCCCAGGCTGCGCAGCGCGTTGGCCAGCCGGCACACGCGCGCATGCAGCTGGCGATAGGTGACGCCGTAGCTCTCGCTGTCGGGGCTGTCCGGTTCGAACAGCAGCGCGATCTTGTCGCCGCGCGCCTCCAGCTGGCGGTCCAGGCAGTTGACGCTGGCGTTGAGTTCGCCATCGGCGAACCACTGGATGTGGAAGTCATCCACATCGAAGCTCACGTCCTTGATCCGGGTCGGCGCCTTGATCCAGTCCAGCCGCTGCGCCACCTGCTTCCAGAACGCCTCGGGCTGCTCGATGGAGGCCTTGTAGTCGCGGGCATAGGTCGCGGCATCGACCCGGGCCTGGCGGGCGAATGCAGGATCGACGGGATACAGATCGGACATGGAGCCTCCTTGGTGGAACGTGTTGCCAATGAGCGGGCCGGACATCGAAAAACCGGCCGCGACGCGGGGACAGGAAGTTTGACCGATCCACGGTTTACGCTGCCCGACAGGCCCGTTAGACCTTGGTCTTAAAGGGTGCGCGTTTCGACCAAAGGGGAATGGTGAGCGCCATCACGTACCCCGCACTCTGCCATGGTGCGCTCTGAGGGGGCAGATCCGACGCACATGGGTGGACTTCCTGGGAGAGGGGAAATGAGCACAAACCTAGCATCGTTGTCGCGCCGACCACTTGCAGTCGCGATGTTGGTTGCCCTGCTGGTGCCCGCAGCGGCCCTGGCTCAGACAAGGAAGGAGAAAGAGCTCGAAGCCCGCGTGGCCCAGCTCGAGGCGCAGGTCCAGGCCTTGCTCAACGCGCAACAGCAACAGGCCAGCCAGATCACCCAGACCCAAGGGCAGATCGCCCAGACCCAAGGCCAGATCAGTCAGACCCAGACCCAGCTGGACGAGGTGCGCACCCGTGTGGCCAAGGTCCCGGCCGGCAAGCAGCCGATCCAGGCGCAGTCGATCATGGCCGGGGCCATGCCCAATACCACCTTCACCTTTGGTGGCTTCATCAAGATGGACGGCATGTACACCGACACCTCCGACGGCCGCATCGTCGACGGATCGGCCGGACGCCTGTTCTATGTGCCAGCGGCGATCCCGGTGGCCGGTGCTGGCGCCGATGGTGGCGATGGCTACACCGATTTCCACGCGCAGTTCTCGCGCTTCAACTTCTCGATGGACACCGTCACCGACAATGGCGACAAGATCAAGGCGTACCTGGAGGCGGACATGTTCGGCGGCGGCAGCAACACGTTCGCCGGCAACGAGACTTCCACCAACACCTACGCGCTGAGCCTGCGCCATGCGTACGTGAGCTGGAACCACTGGCTGGCCGGCCAGACCTGGTCCAACTTCATGAATGCCGAAGTGCTGCCCGACGCAGTGGACTTCCTGGGGCCGACTGACGGGGTGATCTTCGTGCGCCAGGCGCAGTTGCGCTATACCAACGGTGGCTTCTCGGTGGCGCTGGAAAACCCGCAGACCACGATGGGTGCGTATCGGACCGGGGTGCGCTCCAACTCCGGCGACAGCAGCCTGCCGGACCTGACCGCCAAGTGGCAGACCAAGGGCGACTGGGGCCTGTTCAGCGTGGCCGCGCTGCTGCGCCAGTTCAAGTACCAGGACGAAACCGACAACGGCGCTGCGCTGAGCGTGGCCGGCAAATTCAACATGGGCAAGGCCGACGACCTGCGCTACCAGGTCAACGGCGGCAAGGGCATTGGCCGCTACATGGCCCTGGGCCTGGGACCGGACACCGTGGTCGATGCCGACAACGACCTGCATGCACAGGACGGCTACGGCGGCTGGGTGGCCTGGCGCCATCTGTTCTCGCCCAAGGTGCGCACCAACCTGTACTACGCGCAGGCCCTACTGGACAACGATGTGGAATACACCGGCTACGGGGTGACCGAACGCGCCCAGTCCTGGCACGCCAACGTGATCTATTCGCCGTATCCCAAGCTCGATCTGGGCGCCGAGCTCAGCTGGGGCCAGCGTCAGCTTGAAGACGACCGGTCCGGCGACTTCAAGCGCATCCATACGTCCGTGAAATACAGCTTCTAACCGGAGAACCTCATGTCAACGACTGCTTCCTCCCAGCCCGTCTCGGGCGCGCTGACTTCCGGGCACAAGCGCGTCATTATCGCGTCCAGCCTCGGCACGGTCTTCGAGTGGTACGACTTCTTCCTGTACGGCTCGCTGGCGGCGATCATCGCCAAGCAGTTCTTCAGCGGCGTCAACGAAACCACCGGCTTCATCTTCGCCCTGCTGGCCTTTGCGGCAGGCTTTTTCGTGCGGCCCTTCGGCGCGGCCTTCTTCGGCAGCCTGGGCGACCGCATCGGCCGCAAATACACCTTCCTGGTCACGATCCTGATCATGGGCCTGTCCACCTTTCTGGTGGGCGTGCTGCCGTCCTACACCGCCATTGGTGCGGCCGCGCCGGTGATCCTGATCGTGCTGCGCCTGGCCCAGGGTCTGGCGATGGGCGGCGAGTACGGGGGCGCGGCGACCTACGTGGCCGAACACGCGCCGGTCAACAAGCGTGGGTTCTACACCAGCTTCATCCAGTGCACGGCCACCGTTGGCCTGTTCCTGTCGCTGCTGATCATCCTGGCCTGCCGCACTGCGCTGGGCAATGAAGCGTTCGAGGACTGGGGTTGGCGCATTCCGTTCCTGGTCTCGATCGTGCTGCTGGGCGTGTCGGTGTGGATCCGCCTGCAGCTGAGCGAGTCGCCACTGTTCCAGCAGATGCAGTCCGAGGGCAAGGGGTCCAAGCAGCCGTTCCGCGACAGCCTCAAGGGCGGCAACTTCAAGCTGATGCTGCTGGTGCTCCTGGGCGCCACCGCCGGCCAGGCTGTGGTCTGGTACGGCGGCCAGTTCTACACGCTGTTCTTCCTGACCCAGGCGCTGAAGGTCGACCCCACGACCGGCAACCTGATGATTGCCGGGAGCCTGGCACTGGCCACGCCGTTCTTCCTGTTCTTCGGCTGGCTCTCGGACAGGATCGGCCGCAAAAGCATCGTCCTGGGCGGCTGCCTGCTGGCCGCCCTGTGCTACATCCCGCTGTTCAAGGCGCTGACCCACTACGCCAACCCGGCGATCGAAGAGGCCCGTGTCAGTGCGCCGGTGGTGATCAATGCCGACCCGCAGACCTGCAGCTTCCAGTTTGACCCGATCGGCCGGAAGAGCTTCACCAGCTCCTGCGATGTCGCGGCCACCGCGCTGACCAGGGCCGGCGTTCCGTACACGATCAACGAGGCCGCGCCCGGCACCGTAGCCACGGTGAATGTGGGCAGCGTGCAGATCAGTTCGTACGAAGGCGGCGGCTTGAGCAAGGAAGAAACCAAGGCCAACAGCGAGGCCTTCACCAAGCAGCTCAAGTCCACTCTGACCACTGCCGGCTACCCTGAAAAAGCCGACCCGGCGCGCATGAACAAGCCGATGGTCATCGCGGTGCTGTTTGTGCTGGCGATCTTCGTGACCATGGTCTACGGGCCGATCGCGGCCTGGCTGGTGGAACTGTTCCCCACCCGGATCCGTTACACCTCGATGTCGCTGCCATACCACATCGGCAATGGCTGGTTCGGCGGCTTCCTGCCGACGATTTCCTTCAGCCTGGTCGCGGCGACCGGCAACATGTACTACGGCCTGTGGTATCCCATCGGCGTTGCCTTGATGACGGTGGTGATCGGGGGGATCTTCCTGCGCGAGACCCGGGGCGTGGACATCACCAAGTAAGCCATCCCTGGGAGGGGCGCCACGGGCCGGGGCGAGATTCGCCAGCCCACACCGACGCCGGTCCCGTGGGGCCGGCGTCGGTGTTTATGCGATTTGACGAGGTTGCAAGAGGCGGGCCGCGCGCGAAGCGGGGGTTATCATGGCGCCATGCCGACTCCTGCCTTCCCCACTGAATCGACCACCCTGCTGCTGGACGGCCCCGCCGGCGCGTTGGAAACGGCGGTGGACCTGCCCGATCCCGACGTGGCGCCGGTTCCGGCCGTGGCGGTGGTCTGCCATCCGCTGTCCACCGAAGGCGGCAGTCTGCACAACAAGGTCGTGACCATGGCCGCGCGCGCGCTGCGCGAGCTTGGCCTGGCCACGGTGCGCTTCAACTTTCGCAGCGTCGGCCGCTCGGCCGGCGCGTTCGACAACGGCGTCGGCGAGCAGGACGACCTGGCCGCGGTGGTGGCCTGGGTGCGCACCCAGCGGCCCGAGGCGGCGCTGTGGCTGGTGGGCTTCAGTTTCGGCGCCTACGTGACCCTGAAGGCCAGCGCCGCGCTGCGGCCGCAGGTACTGGTGTCCATCGCCCCGCCGGTCGGGCGCGAGTGGGACTTCGATGATGTGCAGCCGCCGTCGCGCTGGCTGGTGGTGCAGGGCAACGATGATGAGATCGTCGATCCGCAGGCGGTGGTCGACTGGCTCGACGGCCTCGACGCGCCGCACACGCTGGTGCGCATGCCCGACACCGGCCACTTCTTCCACCGCAAGCTGATCGACCTGCGCGGCGCCATCCAGCACACGGTCAAGGGCTGGCTGCCGGCAGCCAGCGCGTGAGCGCACCGCAGGCAGGCCGCGCGCAGGCTGACCTGCTGCCTTCGCAGCGCTATGCGCAAGGTGCGCGCGAAGGCAAGTGGAGCGATGACCGCGCCCAGCACGCAGCCCTGGCCGAGCTGGACCGCATCCACATCGCGCTGTGCGAGGGCGAGCAGGACGGCTTCCTGGATCGGCTTTCGGCCTTCTGGAAGAAGCCGCAGGCCGTGCCCGGACTGTATCTGTGGGGCGGTGTGGGCCGTGGCAAGACCTTCCTGGTCGACCTGTTCTACGACGGGCTGCCGGTCAGGCAGAAGCGGCGCACGCATTTCCACCGGTTCATGCGCCAGATCCACGACAGGCTGCGCGCGCATGCCGGCCAGAGCGATCCGCTGGCACGCATTGCCCAGGACTGGAAGGATTCGCTGCGGGTGCTGGTGCTCGACGAATTCTTCGTCACCGACATCGGCGATGCGATGCTGCTCGGGCGGCTGCTGGAGCGGCTGTTCGTCCAGGGCGTGACCCTGGTGACCACCTCCAACACCGCGCCGGAAAACCTCTACAAGGACGGCCTGCAGCGCGAGCGTTTCCTGCCGGCCATCGCCGCGCTGCAGAAGTACTGTGTGGTGCTGCACGCCGAGGGCCAGCAGGACTATCGGCTGCGCACGCTGACCCGTTCGCCAGTGTACCGCGCGCCGCTGGATGGCGAGGCGGACGCCTGGCTGGGCCAGCGCTGGCTGGAACTGGCCGGCGTACCGGCGCAGGCCGGGCAGATCGAGATCGACGGTCGCAGGATCGCGCTGCGCGGACGCTGCCGGGGCCTGGCCTGGTTCGATTTTTCGGCCCTGTGCGAAGGCCCGCGCTCGACCACCGACTACATCGAGCTGGCGCGCGAATTCGACACGCTGCTGGTGGGCGCCATCCCGACCTTCGATCGCCACAACGAGGATGCCGCGCGCCGCTTCGTCAACCTGATCGACGAGGTGTACGACCGCCAGGTCAAGCTGGTGTGCACCGCCGCCGCTGCACCGACCGCGCTGTACAGCGGCAGCCGCCTGGCCGGTGCGTTCGAGCGCACGGCGTCGCGATTGATCGAAATGCAAAGTGCGCAGTATCTGGGGACGCCGCATCTGGGTTGATGCGGCGCAGGCTTCGGTCTGTTGTTGTTGATTTGACTGAGCTTCCTCTTGCCGCGAGAAAAGGAAGTCCATGCCCGAAGGGTGCGAAATCCTTTGATCCTGCTTGAATGGCTTGCGCGGTCTTAGCGGGGACACTCAACGCACACCAAGATCAGAAGCAAAGGCTTTCACGCCGCTTCGCGGCGCGAGCTACTTTTGTCTTGGCAAGAGTAGCCAAAACCGCTTCTCGCCGGTCCCAAAAAGGGGATTGAAAACGCGATCCGCCGCTGCGCGGCGGTCCCCTGCGCTTCTCGGAAGGCGGGGCATTTATCCCCTTTCAGGGACGGCGCCCAAACTCGCTTCGCTCAGACAAGGGCGCCTCTTCGGCCCTGCCTTCCTGCGATGCTCGGCTCGCTTTACGGCTCGGTCAGGTAAAGCTCACGGCAACGGCAACGGCAACGGCACAAGCAACAGCACAAGCAACAGCTCAGGCCAACAGCTCAGGGCAACAGCTCAGGGCAACAGCTCAGGGCAACAGCTCAGGCGTGGGTTGCCGCCGCCGCGCGACACGGTGCGAACAGATCCCGCGAGGCGTCGTACAGCGAGGTCTTCACATCCAGCAGGCCCAGCACCGAGGGAAACAGGTTGTCGTGGCTGGTGGGCCGGGTGGCGCGCTGGCGCAGGCACTGCAGGTCCAGGCCCTCGTCGCGGGCGAAGCGCTCGCCGAACCACATCACCATCGGCACGTGGGTCTGTTCGCGCGGGGCGATGGCGTAGGGCACGCCGTGCAGGAACAGGCCTTTCTCGCCCAGTGATTCGCCGTGGTCGGACAGGTACACCAGCGCGCTGTCCACCTCGGTGCGCCTGGCCAACGCGCCGATGGCGCTGGCCAGTACATGATCGGTGTAGCGCAAGGCATTGTCGTAGGCGTTGACGATCTCCTGGCGCGAACAGCGGCCCAGGTCAGGCACCTGGCAGGCAGGCGTGAAGCGGGCGAACTGCGGCGGGTAGCGGTCGTAATAGCTGGGTCCGTGGTTGCCCAACATGTGCAGGACCAGGACCTTGTCCCGGCCCGTGGTCTTGGCCATGGCCAGCGCCCCGTCCAGGTCCTTGAGCAGGATCTGGTCCCAGCAGCGCTGGTCGTTGCACAGCTGCGGGTCCTTCGCGTCGGTCACCGACTGCATCGGCAGCCCCTCGCATACGCCCTTGCAGCCAGCCTGGTTGTCGCGCCAGACCACGCCGATGCCGGCATGGTCCAGCACATGCAACAGCGACTGGTGGGCGCGGATCTTCTTCTCGTCGTAGTCGTGGCGGCCCCACGGCGAAAACATGCACGGCAACGAGACCTCGGTGGCGGTGCCGCAGGCGCTGGTGTCGGTGAAGTTGATCACGCCGGCTTGGCGCAGCTCCGGGGTGGTGTCGCGGGCGTAGCCGCCCAAGCCCCAGTTCTGCGCCCGCGCGGTTTCGCCGACCACGATCACCAACAGTCGCGGCCTGGCCCCGGCCGGGCGCGCGGCGACCTGGACCGCGTCGGTGCCGATCGCCAGCTTGGGCTTGGCCGGGCCGGGCGGGCTGGCGAAGGCCACCTTGCCCAGCGAGAGCATCCAGTTGCCCGGGGTGGCCAGGTAGCGCAGGTCATGCTGGTTGCGCATCAGCGCGGCCAGCGGCTGGTAGCCGGCCACCGCCGCCACGGTGCTGGCGGCCAGGGCACCGCCCAGCAGCAGGACGCGCGCGCCCAAAGCCTTCTTCAAAGGTCGGCCGAGCAGCTCCACGCGCCACAGCAGCGCCACCGGGATGGCCGCCAGCAGCAGCGGTGCCAGCAGCGACCAGGTCATCAGTTCGGACGATTCGCGCGGGTCGGTGGCCAGCACGTTGCGCACCATGTCCGCGTCCAGGTACAGGCCAAAGGCCTGCATGAAGTGCGAGGCCGCGGCGGTCACCAGCACGATCACGCTCAACAGCGGCTTGGCGGTCCAGCGGTTGACCAGCAGGCCCAGCAACAGCGCGTGCAGGCCGACCAGCAAGACCAACAGGGAGATGGCCATCGGCCATTGCTGGGCGGGTGCGGTGATGGCGGCCGACCAGAAACGGACATTGCTGAAGACGGCGAAATACAGGCTGGCCAGCAGCACCAGCATTTCGCTGCTCAGGCGCGGCGGCTGCCGTAGCCGCGCCGCCAGATGTGGCACGTCGGCGCCGGGCCGCTTGCGCGGCATGGGCAGGTCGGCGCTCATGCCTTGACCGCCGGCTGGCGCGGCAGCATCAGCCGTGCGCAGACCCAGGCCATGAGCCAGCACACCGCCGCCGAGGCCACGTCGTGGGAGAGAAAATGCGCGCCGCGCAGCTGCTGGCTGATGCCGAACACCAGGCCCACCCCGAGCGCGATGCCCAGCCCGATCCAGCCCCAGCGGCGATCCAGCGCGCCCAGGCCGAAGAACAGCGCCAGCCAGCCATAGCCGGCGCTGGCGTGGCCGGCAGGAAAGCACTGGCCGGGGCCATAGCCAGCCGCACGAGGCTGCAGCAATTCCACGTAGGGATGGCTGCCGCCGTAGCGGACCAGGTCCCAGGGGCAGTCGACATGTGTCCAGGACTTCAGCCAGGACACCATCAGCGGACCGGCCAGCGTGGCCACCAGCAGGTAGTCCAGCGGCCGACACCAGGCGCGCTTGCCGGCATCGCGCGAGAGCGCCACGCGCGTGCACGCCATCGCCAGCCAGGCGAGGATATCCAGCCGCTTGCCCCAACGGTGAACCAGGTCCTCGGTGAACCAGGCGTGCTGCAGGGCCCAGCGGCCCCCTTCGAGCGCATACAGCTGGTCGGCCAGCCACCGGTCTGCGCCGGCGCCCTGCAACAAGGCGATGGCTGCGATGGCCGCACCCAGCGGGCCCCACAGCAGCAGGTCAGGACGCAGGCGCGCGGCGCCGCGAACGCGGAGAAGTCTGGTGGCAGGCATCTGCATTGAAGGCGCACGCATCACGGGAACGGCGCGGATGCTCGGGCCTGCACCGTCGGAGCTTCGTCGGAGCGAGGTTGGCTGGATTTAACCGTTCAGCCGCCGGTGGCTATGGGAGAATGTGCATGGCCGCGCATCCAACACCATTCCGACAACGGCATCCCAACCATACGCGCCCATCCATGGCGATCGTGACTGCGCTGCGGCCATCCGAGGCAATTGAGGAAGCACGGCCATGCGCCTGCTGGTGATCGAGGACAACCGCAACCTGGTGGCCAATCTGTTCGATTACTTCGAATCGCGCGGCCACGCCCTGGATGCCGCCCCCGATGGCGTTACCGGCCTGCACCTGGCCACGACCCAGGTCTTCGACGCGGTGCTGCTGGACTGGATGCTGCCGCGCATGGACGGGCGCGAAGTGCTGCGCCGGCTGCGCGGCGAGTACGGCAGCATCGTGCCGGTGATCATGCTCACCGCGCGCGATGAACTGCCCGACAAGATCGACGGTTTCCGCACCGGCGCCGACGACTACCTCACCAAGCCCTTTGCCATGCAGGAACTGGAAGTGCGGCTGGAGGCACTGCTGGCCCGCGCCAACGGCCGCAACCGCCGGCGCGTGCTGCAGGTGGCCGACCTGACCCTGGACCTGTCCACCCTGGAAGCCACCCGCGCCGGCCAGCCGCTGCACCTGTACCCGGCCTGCCGCAAGCTGCTGGAAGTGCTGATGCAGGCCAGCCCGGCCGCGGTCACCCGCCAGCGCCTGGAATACGCGCTGTGGGGCGATGAGCCACCCGACGGCGACATGCTGCGTTCGCACATCTACGAACTGCGGCGCAGCGTCGATGGCCCGTTCCAGACCAAGCTGATCCAGACCCTGCCGCGGGTCGGTTACCGGCTGCTGACCGGTGATGTCGCTGCCGATGGCGCGTAGGATCTCGCTGCGCAAGCGCCTGCTGCGCTGGGCGCTGGTGTATCTGGTGGTGGTCACCGGCGCGGTGGTGCTGGGCGGGGAGGTGGTCAACGAACACGCCGAGCGCCAGGTGTGGCGCTCGCTGATGCGCTCGGACCTGCAGCATTTCGTCGAACGGCGGCAGGCCGACCCGGGCTACAACTGGATCGACGATCCGGCCGAGCGCCTGTATTTCCTGAATACCGATCCGGACGTGCCGACCAAACTGGCCGCGCTCAAGCCCGGGCTGCACGATGACTTTTCCATCGATGGCGTGCAGCACGTGGTGCTGGTGGAAGACACGCCGCTGGGGCGGCTGGCGCTGTCCCTGGATCTGACCCGTTTCGAAGGCGTGGAAGGCTGGGTGACCCTGGGCACGGTGGGCGCCGCGGCGGTGGCCATTGCCGTGTTCGGCCTGCTCATGGCCTGGGGTCTGGGGCGCGCGGTGCGGCCGCTGGGCGCGATGGCCGACCAGATTGCCGGGCTACGCCCGGACATGGGCCATGCCCGCATCCAGGTGGCCGAGGACGCCGGCGAGGAACTGCAGGTGATCGGCGCGGCGTTCAACGACTACCTGGAGCGCAACGCCCGTTTCGTCGAACGCGAACGCGCCTTCATCGACAGTGCCAGCCATGAGTTGCGCACGCCGGTGGCGGTGATCGCCGGTGCCAACGAACTGGCCCTGGAGCAGCCCGACCTGCCGGTGGCCGCGCGCCAGCCGCTGCTGCGCGTGCGCCGCACCGCGCGCAACGTCGAACAGCTGATCGCGCTGCTGCTGGCGCTGGCCAAGGATCCGGCGCGCCTGGCCGGCAGCGCCGACATGGTGGCCCTGGACGAACTGCTGCCGGCGGTGGTGGCCGATCACCGCCACCTCACCGAAGGTCGCGACCTGGAGATCGTGCTGGCGCCGCTGCCTGCCTGCGTGATCCGCGCGCCGGTGGCGATGGTCCAGGCCGCGATCGGCAACCTGCTGCGCAACGCGGTGGAGAACAGCGACCGGGGCCGGATCGAGGTCGGCCTGACCGCCGATGCCACCGTGATCATCCGCGATCCCGGCCATGGCATGTCGCCGGAGGAAATCAGCGAGGTCTACGGGCGTCTGGCCCGCGGCGGCGGCGGCCGCGACGGCGGCGGCATCGGCCTGGACCTGATCGCGCGCCTGTGCGAGCACCTGGGCTGGCAACTGCGGATCGACTCCGAGCCGGGCCGCGGCACCGTTGCCCGGCTGCGCCTGGCACCGGCCGAAGGCCTGTAGCCGAGCCTGCAGCGCTGCCGTTCGCCCGATGACCGGGAATGTCCCGGCCGGGCAGGTTCGGCCTGCCCCCGAAACCGGGGAAAGCGGGAAGCCGTGCCTGCGGCACGCGGGTAAACTCCAGGGCTGCATGCGGTGCCCCTGGCGCGCCGCGTCACGTGCGTGCGAGGTCCGGGAAAGGCAATGATTTCAGGTTGGCTGTTGCTGGGCATTTCAGTCGGCTATGCGGTGCTGCTGTTCGGCATCGCATGGTTCGGCGACCGCCATCCGCTGTATCCCAACCGGCGCTGGCTGCGCCCGGCGATCTATTCGCTGGCGCTGGCGGTGTACTGCTCGTCGTGGACCTTCTATGGCGCGGTCGGCAGTGCAGTGCGCAACGGCATCGGCTACCTGCCGATCTACCTTGGGCCGCTGCTGATGCTGGCGTTTGGCTGGCGCATCATCGAACGCCTGGCGCTGGCGGCGCGCAGCCAGAACACGGTCTCCATCGCCGATTTCATTTCTTCGCGCTACGGACGCTCGCGCCGGCTGGCGGCCCTGGTCACGGTGATCGCGCTGGTCGGGGTGATCCCCTACCTGGCGCTGCAGTACAAGGCGGTGGCGATGAGCCTGGGCGTGCTGACCGGGTACAACCCGCAGGCCGCCGGCTTCCTGCACGACCCGGCGCTGTACGTGGCGCTGCTGATGGCGCTGTTCGCGGCCCTGTTCGGCACCCGCCAGGTCGATGCGACCGAACACCACCACGGCATGATGCTGGCCATTGCCATGGAGTCGGTGGTCAAGCTGGTGGTGATCACCGCGGTGGGTGTGTTCGCCTGGCAGTGGCTGGGCACGGGCGGGCATGCGCTGGGCGAGTCGGTGCTGACCCTGTTCCAGAACGCCCCGCCGGTGGGATTGCTGACCCAGACCCTGCTCGGATTCCTGGCCATCATCTGCCTGCCGCGCCAGTTCCACGTGGCGGTGGTCGAATGCGGCGAGGTGGGCGACGTGCGCCGCGCGCGCTGGATGTTCGGCGCCTACCTGGTGGTGATCTCGGCGATGGTGGTGCCCATCGCCACGGCCGGCGCGGAATTGTTCGGCGGGTCCGGCGCGCAGGCCGGTGATACCTATGTGCTGGCGCTGCCGCTGGCGCTTGGCCGCGAGGGCCTGGCCATCGCCGCCTACATCGGCGGCTTTTCGGCGGCCACCGGCATGGTGATCGTGGCCAGCATCGCCCTGGCCACCATGGTCAGCAACGATCTGGTGATGCCGCTGCTGCTGCGCCGTGGCTGGGGCGAGCGCCACGACGCGGCCGACATGGCCACCCGGGTCCTGTGGATCCGCCGGGTGACCATCGTGGCGCTGGCGCTGTGCGCCTTCGCCTACCACCGCAACAGCGACGGTGGCAGTACCCTGGCCAGCTACGGCCTGATCGCCTTCGCCGCGGTGGCGCAGTTCGCACCGGGGCTGATCGGCGGGCTGTACTGGCGCGGGGCCAGCCGCCACGGGGTGGAGCTGGGCATGGCAGTGGGCTTTGCCACCTGGGCCTATACCCTGCTGCTGCCGACCCTGTCGGCCTCGGGCTGGTTGGGGCCGCAGTGGCTGGTCACCGGGCCGTTCGGGGTGTCCTGGCTGCGTCCGCAGCAACTGTTCAACCTGACCGGCTGGGACCCGTTGACCCACGGCACGTTCTGGTCGCTGCTGCTCAATGCCGGCACGATGATGATCGTCTCGGCGCGCTGGCGGCCCAGCCTGGATGAACGCCTGCGGATCGTGCCGTTTCTGGACCCGTACGCGCAGCGGCGTGCGCTGATCGCAAGCCCGTGGCCGGGCGGGAGCGTGCGCGTGTCCGACCTGGTCTCGCTGGCCCAGCGCGTGGTCGGCGAGCGCCACGCGGTGCGTGCCTTCGCCGAGCAGGCCAACGAGCTGGGGCGCGAACTCAAGCCCGATGCCAGCGCCGACCGCGCCTGGGTCCAGTTCACCGAGCGCCTGCTGGCCTCGGCCATTGGCGCGGCCTCGGCGCGGCTGGTGTTGACCAGCGTGCTGCGCGGCTCGGGCATGGAGCTGGGCGAAGTGGTGGCGGTGCTGGACGAGGCCGGGCAGGAACTGCGTTTCAACCGCGAGATCCTTTCCTCCACCCTGGAGAACATCAGCTCCGGGGTCAGCGTGGTCGATCACGAGATGCGCCTGGTGGCCTGGAACCGCCGCTACCAGACCATGTTCGGCTACCCGGAGGGCATGCTCTACGTCGGCCGGCCGGTGGCCGACCTGATCCGCTACAACGCGCTCAAGGGCGAGCTGGGTGCCGGCGAGGTGGAGGAACAGATCGACAAGCGCATCGGCTACATGCGCGCCGGCACGCCGCACGTGTTCGAACGGGTGCGCAGCGACGGCCAGGTGATCGAGCTGCGCGGCCAGGCGCTGCCCGGCGGCGGCTACGTGACCAGCTACAACGATGTGACCGAATTCAAGCGCGTGGAGATGGCGCTGCTGGAATCCAACGAGACCCTGGAGCAGCGGGTGGCCGAGCGCTCGCGCGAGGCCGAGGCCGCGCAGCAGTCCAAGACACGCTTCTTGGCCGCGATCAGCCATGACGTGCTGCAGCCGCTCAATGCGGCAAGGCTGTTCACCTCGGCGCTGCGCGAAAGCGGCGGCGATGCGGCCGAGCAGGTGCGCCTGGCCGAGCGCGTGGATGCCTCGCTGCGCGCGGCCGAGGAGCTGCTGGACGGGCTGCTGGATGTCTCGCGCATGGACGCCAACCGCCTGCGCGCCGAGCTGAGCGACTTCGACGCGGCCGAGGTGCTGCGCGAGCTGGCCGCCCAGTACGCGCCGGTGGCGGCCAGCCGCGGCCTGCAGCTGCGCGTGCACGCGCCTGCCAGCGCGCCGGTGCGCAGCGATCGCCGGCTGCTGCGCCGGGTGTTGCAGAACTTCGTCGCCAACGCGCTGCGCTACACCCGCTCGGGCCGGATCGTGCTGGGCATGCGCGGGCGCGGGCGGCTGCTGGAACTGCAGGTGTGGGACACCGGACCAGGCATCCCGCCGCAGCACATGCGCCAGATCTTCGAGGAATTCCAGCGCTACCAGCAGCCCTTCGACTGGGGTGAGCAGGGCCTGGGCCTGGGCCTGTCGATCTGCCAGCGCATCTCGCGCGTGCTCGACGCGCCGCTGGATGCGCGCAGCAACGTCGGCAAGGGCAGCATGTTCTCCATCACCGTGCCACGCGCGGCCCAGATCAGCGAGCCGGTGGTGCGCCGGCGGCGTGCACCGGTGAGCGACTCGCTTGGGGGACTGAAGGTACTGTGCGTGGACAACGACCAGGAAATCCTGGATGGCATGCGCATGCTGCTCAGCCGCTGGGGCGTGGAGGTGATCACCGCCAGCACCGTCGATGCCGCCCTGGAGCAGGTGGCCGAAGGTCCGGCGGTGATGCTGGTCGACTACCACCTGCATGACCGCCTGGAAGGGCTGGATACGCTCGATGCGTTGCGTGACGCCAGCCCCGGCCCGATCGCCGGCGCGCTGCTCACCGCCGACGGGCGCGACGAGCTGAAGGTCGAGGCGCGCGCGCGCGGCTACCGGCTGTTGACCAAGCCGGTCAAGCCGGCGTCGCTGCGTTCGTTCCTGGCCGCGCACAGCGACCGCAGCCCGCCCGGGAGCTGAATGGCGCCGCGCCAATCCGACAGCGCCGCCACGGCCGCCGGGCTAGCAGTCTGTCGGACTTTGGTCGGCCGGGCTGCGAATCCGCCTGTGCGGCCCATCTTTCCGCCGCTTCTTGGCCCATAGCACCACTATGGGCCGGCGAACCGTCGAAAATCTGACCTCGCACAGCCGAATTCTCGCCTCGACCACCAAAGCCCGACAGGCTGCTAGCCTGCAACGCCCGCCGCCACCGCCGCCCCCATATGATGACCACCGCCGCGCCCGCCTCGCTGGGCGACCAGTTGCAACAGGCCATCGATGGCCTGCCGCCGGACCAGATCAGCCTGGATGCGCTGCTCGATCAGGTCGGCCCGCAGGGCCTGCTGCTGCTCACCGCGCTGCTGACCCTGGTGTTTCTGATCCCGGTGTCCATCCCCGGCGTCAGCACCGTGTTCGGCGCCGGCATCCTGCTGGTCGGTGTCAGCCGGCTGCTGCGCCGACCATTGTGGCTGCCGACCCGGCTGCGCCAGCGCCAGCTGCCCGCCGACAAGCTGCGCAACGCGCTGGGCCGCGGCATGGTGTGGGTGGCGCGCCTGCAGAAGGTCAGCCGTCCCCATCGGCTGCCGGTGCTGGTCGACAGCCGCATCGCCGAAACGCTCAACGATGCCGCCCTGGTGCTGGGCGCGGTGCTGCTGATGGCGCCGTTCGGGTTCGTGCCTTTCAGCAACACCATCCCGGGCCTGGCGTTGCTGCTGCTGGCGATCGGCCTGATGCAGCGCGACGGTGTGGCGGTGCTGCTGGGGCACCTGCTCAATGGCGCAAGCATCGTGTACTTCGGGATGTTGATTGGTGGCGGGGGACTGGCGGTGCGCGAGGTGTGGGACCGGATCGTTGGGTGAGTGGCGCTTCTCCTGACCAGCACGATTCCGGCGGTGGCCTCCAGCGGGGGCTTGCTGCCGGCACATCCAGGCGAGGGGACAGCCACTGACGAGGCGGCCCGGCAGCCGTTCCTGCAGCCCGAAGCGATGGGTGCGCCCGGGCGCTGACCGGTCTGCGCCGGCTACCGCGCTTGCTCGAAGGCCAGCACGGCGCGCTCGTCGTCCTCGGCCTGGACCAGGCGCTGGAACAGCTGGGCCAGGGTGACCACGTCCTGGTGGTTGTGCTGGACCACGCGACGCAGGTTGCCGGCGCTGCCGCCGCGCAGGAAGGACAGCCAGGCGGCGGGAGCTTGGCAGCCGGGCAGGTCGTCCTCGCGCACGATGCGCAGCAGCTGGCGCTCGATGGTGGCCAGCCTGCAGTTTTCCCAGGTGCCGCGATAGCGCCGGCGGGTGGGATGCAGCAGGTCGATGTGGTCCAGTGCGCTCAGCGGTTCGGCCAGGCGCGCCAGGCGATAGCGGGTCTTCAGCAGCGGCGCGTCGTAGCTGCGGCCGTTGTAGCTGGACAGCACCGTGCCCGGCGACAGCCACCCGGCGAATGCACGCAGCATCGCGCCTTCGGCGGCCATCGTGGAGGTCAGCAGCTGGCGCACGCGCAGGCCTTCGATCCCGCTCGCATGCACCTGCCAGTCGGCCGCGCCGATCATGAAGGCGCGTGTGCCGCTGCCGCCGGCCAGGCCGGTGGTCTCGGTATCGAAGAACAGCAGGTCGCACGGCGCCACCGCATCCTCGCAGCGCCTGGCGAAGGCCAGCGACAGCGCCATGCGCGGGATCGGCTGCGGCAGGAATGCCTCGATCAGGTGCAGGCCGGGCGAGATCTCTTGCCCGGGCAGGCTGCGCTCGGCCACTGCGGCACCCCGCGCGACGGCCGCGCCTGCCGGCACGGCCGGCTTGCGCTCGCGGGTGGCGATCAGACGACGCAGCGCGTCCACGTTCTGCGGCTGCAGGCCGCGCCGATGGCGGTCGTTGGCGGCAGGCGTGGCGGTGGGATCCATCCAGTCCAGGACCGAGCGTTCACGCGTGCGTGCGCTGTCCCGCGCTGCGACAGTTGGCGAAAGCTGGGCGCCATCGCCCGATGGCGCCGCCTCGCGCACCGTGGGATCGCCGGCCTGCTTGCGCAAGGCGCGCAGTCGATCAGCGCTGATGCTCATGGGCGGCCATCCGCTGAACCCTTCACAGGAGCGCGCTCCGCATGGCGTGGGAGCCGCCACGGCGGCGAAGGGGCCCTCCCACTGCGCTCACGTCCTGCGATCAACACGCCACGCGCGCGCTGACCGACATCGCCGCCGTGGCGGCTCCCACAGGATCGGCGCTGCATCGTCGTCACGCCGACGTGTCCCGGGCCGCGCGCTCGTCATCCAGCGGACGATGATCGGCGGTCAACGCGCCATCGACCGGTGCGAACACCGCGCTCGCATCAAAACCTGCGTCCTCGTGCAGCGCAGTCCCAGGCTCGCACAGCAGCGCCAGCACCTTCAGCGCCAAGGTCTTGGGCCAGGTGCCGTTGCCCTCTTCGTGTGCGGCCAGCACCGGGCCCACGCATGCGGGGCAGCCGGCCTTGCAGTCGCAGCGCTGGACCAGCTCGCCGGCGCGCTGCACCAGTTCGCCCTGGCGCTGCCACAGCGGTTCGCTCAGGCCCACACCGCCGGGGAAGTTGTCGTACAGGTACACCGTCGGCACGAACGCCTGCGCCAGGCTCGCCGCACCCTCTGCGCCTTCCACGCCGCGCAGCTGGCCGCGGCCGCTCTGGTCGGCCAGCGCGAACCAGGCGCCGTCGCCGTTGCCCACGGCTTTTTGCAGGTCGCGTGCATCGGCCATCACCGCCACCGTGGCCACCACGTGCAGTGCATGCGAGGCAGCCAGGAAGCCATCCAGCGCGTCCTGCCTGGAGGCGAACGCCTTGCCCAGGGCGGCCTGTGGCAACTGCCACCACACCGCGGTGGTGTGCAGCTCCTGGTCGGGCAGGTTGACCGGGCCGTAGCCGATGTTCTCGTGGGTGTAGTAGCGGATCTTCTTGTAGCCGCTCACGCGCCGGACCACGTGGACCTCGCCGTGGTGCGCATCGCCGCGCCCGGCCGGGCCGCCGTCGAAGCGTTCCAGCACCTTGAGCCGGGTGTAGTCGATGCTGTCGGTGTAGTAGTCCACCTGGGTGCGGCTGACGTAGGCCTTGCGGCCCTCCCAGTCCAGCCGCTCGACCTGGTACGGCGTGGACTGCACCATGTGGATCGCGCCTTCGTACAGGGTCAGCGCCGCGGCCGAATAATCGACCTCGGCAATGATGGTCTGCTTGCCGTCGGTCCTGTCGACCACCACGAAGTTGCCGTCGGCCACCGAGCGCAGGCTCACCGCGTTGGCCGGATAGCTGTCGGCGATCCATTCCCAGCGATCGCCTTCCCGGTGCACGACTTCGCTTTCGGCCAGTGCTTCCAGGTACACCAGCGGATCGACCGGGCCGAACGGCTCACCGGCGTTGAACGGCAGCTCGAAGGCGGCGCAGCGGATATGGTCGAACAGGATCAGCGGCTGGTCCGGCGCGGTGCGCGCGTGTTCGGGCGGCGCATCGGCGAAGAAATCCGGATGCCGCACCACGTACTGGTCCAGCGGCTGCGAGCTGGCCACCAGCATCCCCAGGCAGGGGCGCTGGCGCCGGCCGGCGCGGCCAAAGCGCTGCCAGGTCGCCGCCACGCTGCCCGGATAACCGTTGAGGATCACCACGTCCAGGCTGCCGATATCCACGCCCAGCTCCAGCGCCGAAGTACTGACGATGCCGTCGATGCGGCCTTCGCGCATCGCCCGTTCGGCCTGACGCCGTTCGGTGGGCAGATAACCGCCGCGATAGGCGCGGATGCGCGCGGGCTTGCGCGGGTCGTGGTCGAAGATGTCCTTCAGGTACTTGGTCAGCACTTCCACCATCAGCCGGTTCTGGGCGAACACCAGGGTCTTCAGGCCGGACTTGATGGCGATGCGCGCAATGCGGTTGCTCTGCGAACGGGCCGAGGCGCGCAGGCCCAGGTCGGCATTGACCACCGGTGGATTCCACAGCAGCACGTGCTTGTCGCCGGTGGGTGCGCCGGATTCGGTGATGGCATGCACGCGCTCTTCGATCAGCGCCTGCGCATGCGCCTGCGGATTGCCGATGGTGGCCGAGCACAGGATGAACTGCGGACTGGCGCCGTAGAAGGCGCAGATGCGCTTGAGCCGGCGCAGCACGTTGGTGACATGGCTGCCGAATACGCCGCGGTAGGTGTGGATCTCGTCGATCACCACGTACTGCAGGTTCTCGAAGAACTGCGCCCACTTGGTGTGATGCGGCAGGATCGCCTGGTGCAGCATGTCCGGGTTGCTGACCACGATGTCGCCATGCAGGCGGATCGCCTGGCGCGCATCGCCCGGTGTGTCGCCATCGAAGGTGAAGGCCTTGACGCCCAGTTCGCCGGCGCGATTGAGCTCCAGCAGCTCGGCCACCTGGTCCTGCGCCAGCGCCTTGGTCGGGAACAGGTACAGCGCCTTGGCCTGGCGCGTCATCGCCGCGCTCAGCACCGGCAGCGTGTAGCACAGCGACTTGCCGCTGGCGGTGGGGGTGACGATGGCCACGTGCTCGCCGCGCCGGGTCGCTTCCCATGCCTGCGCCTGGTGCGCGTAGAGCCGTTGGATGCCGCGCGCACGCAGCGCCTCGGCCAGGGCCGCCGGCACCTCGTCGGGGATCGGCGCGTAGCAGCCTTCGCGCCCGGGCAGGGTGAAGCTGCCGGTGATGCGGTCGGCGTAGCGGCGCTCAAGCCGCTGGGCCAGCAGCGCGCCGTCCTTGGAGGGCTGGCCATCGGTGGTGGCCAGGGCGCGTTCGGCGTCTTCGGTGCGGCGGGTCAGCGCGTAGGCCATGGTCGATCTTCCCCAAAGCCGTGCAGGGAAACCGATGCCGGTCTCACGGCGTGCGACACCCTTGCCGTGCCCCTCACTAGAATGGCCCGCAATCCTCCTGCGAGTCCCACCATGCCCCTGTCCGCCCACTGCGTCCCGGTCGCGATCGATGACCGGGTGTCCATCGCCAACGATGCGCCGTTTGTGCTGTTTGGCGGGCTCAACGTGCTCGAAGACCTGGATTCGACCCTGTTTGCCGCCGAGCACTTCAAGCGGGTGACCGACAGGCTGGGCATCCCGTACGTGTTCAAGGCCTCCTTCGACAAGGCCAACCGCTCCTCGATCAGCTCCTATCGCGGCGTCGGCCTGGAGCAGGGCCTGCGGATCTTCGAGCAGGTCAAGCAGCAGCTGGACATTGCGGTGATCACCGACGTGCACGAGGTCGCCCAGGCCGCGCCGGTGGCCGAGGTGGTGGACGTGCTGCAGATCCCGGCGTTCCTGGCACGGCAGACCGACCTGGTGGTGGCCATCGCCCGCACCGGGCGCGCGGTGAACATCAAGAAGCCGCAGTTCATGAGCCCCACCCAGATCCGGCACGTCGTCAACAAGATCCGCGAGGCCGGCAACGACCGCATCATCCTGTGCGAGCGTGGGGTGCAGTTCGGCTACGACAACCTGGTGGTGGACATGCTGGGCTTTCGCGAAATGACCGAGTCCAGCGGCGGCCTGCCGGTGATCTTCGATGTCACCCACAGCCTGCAGCGGCGCGATCCGGGCAGCGAAGCCTCCGGCGGGCGCCGCCGCCAGGTGCCGGAGCTGGCCCGTGCCGGCATGGCGGTGGGACTGGGCGGGCTGTTCCTGGAGGCGCATCCGGACCCGGACCACGCCCGTTGCGACGGCCCCAGCGCCTTGCCGCTGGCCGCGCTGGAGGCCTTCCTTGCGCAGATCAAGGCGATCGATGACCTGGTCAAGGGGTTGCCGGCGCTGGACATCGCCTGAGGCGGGGGCTTCAAGGCTCGCCCGAGTCCCCGGCCTGTATCCGGCATCGTCGCGCTGCCGGGCCAGCAGTTGCCATGTCCAACTCCGGCGCGTGTCGGCATGTTCGCGTCCTGCGGCGCTTTCAGTGATAATGCTGCGCTGCCGCCGGCCTTGCCGCGGCAGCGTGCAACAGCAAGGCGCCTGTAGCTCAGCCGGATAGAGTAGTGGCTTCCGAAGCCATTGGTCGGGGGTTCGAATCCCTCCAGGCGCACCAGATCCCCTGTGACAAGTCGGCCCCCCGCTGTGCCAGGGCATTACCTGGCCGCTCGGTCGCACTGAGCAAAGGCGGGGCAATGCCCGAGCCCATCCTCCAGCTCCGCGTCGGGCTGCTGCACATCGCGCCGCCCATCTGGCGCCGCCTGCAAGTCCCCGGCGAGTACAGCTTCTGGGACCTGCACGTCGCCATCCAGAGCGCCGTCTGCCCGGTGCACCTCAAGGACGATGATGCGCGGCGCCGGTACCAGGGCCGGGGCGGCCATGAAACGAATTCTGGCCTTCATTGGAGTTTATCCACCGCCCGCGGCGTAATAGGCTGCAGGTCTTCGTCCGTTGCCGGAACCACCCGCCCATGACCACCACCACCCGCCTGCCTTCGCTCTACATCTCCCATGGCTCGCCGATGACCGCGCTGGAGCCCGGGCGGGTCGGCATGCGCCTGGCCGAACTGGCCCGCGACCTGCCGCGGCCGCGGGCCATCGTGGTCGCCTCGGCGCACTGGCTGGCGCGCGCGCCGCTGGTGGGCGGGGCGGCCAGGCCGGAAACCATCCACGACTTCGGCGGCTTTCCGCAGGCGCTGTATGAGATCCAGTACCCGGCGCCGGGCGCGCCGGAGGTCGCCCTGCGCGCGGCGCAGCTGCTGCATGCGGCCGGCCTGGACCCGCACATCGACCCGCAGCGCGGTCTGGATCATGGCGTGTGGGTGCCGCTGCGGCTGCTGTACCCGGACGCCGACATCCCGGTGGTGCCGCTCTCGATCCAGCCCATGGCCGGTCCCGAACACCAGCTGGCGGTCGGCCGGGCGCTGGCGCCGCTGCGCGCGGAGGGCGTGCTGGTGATCGGCTCGGGCAGCATCACCCACAACCTGCACGACTGGCGCCGCTACAGCGAAGGCAAGCCGATCGCGCCATACGTGCAGCCCTACATCGAATGGGTCGAGCGCAAGCTGGCCGAGGGCGACGTGGCCGCGATGCTGGACTACCGCCGCCAGGCGCCCGGTGCCGAACACGCCCACCCCACCGACGAGCACTGGCAGCCGATCTACGTGGCCATGGGCGCGGCCGGTGAACACTTCCGCGCGACCCGCATCGATGCCGGCATCGACATGGGCTTCCTGGCCATGGACCTCTATCGCTTCGACGACGCGCTGCCGGCGCAGCCAGCGGCATGAGCGCGCTGCAGGTGATCCGGCCGGCGGCCGCGGCGCAGCGCCTGCGCGCTCACCAGATCAGGTCGTCAGGCACCTTGAACCGATCCTGGTCGTAGAAGTGGTCGGCTTCATCCGGCGCCGCGGTTGCTGCAGCGCTGGTGCGGCCGTTGTCGAGCAGGATGAATGCGGCGTCGCGTTCGTAGATTTTCTCGGCCGCCGCGCGCGGGATGAGTTCCACGCCCCCGCCATGGCGGGCGATCACCAACGCGCCGCTGATCAGCTGCGCGCGCAGGGCGGCATCGACCAGCACGGTGCCGATGACCGCGCCGTCGTTGAAGCGGTAGCCGATCTCGCCGCCGCGCTTGACCTTGTGGGTGTCCACGATCTGGCGGATCTGCGCCTGCAGCTCCTGGCGCCTGGCCAGGGCATTGCGTTCGGCCGCCAGGGCGCGGTCGCGCTCGGCGCGCTCGGCCTGCAGGCGGGCTGCGTCCACTTTTTCCTGGTCGCCCGCTGCGGCCTTGCCACCCTTGGCCAGGCGCGCCTTGACCTGCTCGCGGGCGATCTGGTCGGCCTTGCCTTTCTTGACCAGGCCGGCCTTGAGCAGCTGTTCCTGCAGGGGATTGCGCATGGGCAGTGGCGGGGTGAACACGAAGGCCGCAGTGTACCGCCAGCCTGTCGGCCGGCCAGCGCGCAGCGTTGCCACGGACACACCGAGCCGCTCCTCTGATGATCAGGGTCCGGTGCCGGATCCGCGAGCGCCGAGCTCGGCACCTTTGCAAAGGCTCGGGCGCACTCCCATGCGAATCCGGACAGGGCAGCGCGTTGCGACCCGGCTTGCGGAGTCGGGTCGACGGGGTTCCCGCCGCCGCCAGGCCAAGGCCTGACGCGACAGCTGTGCCAGGCTCAGGGCTGTTGCACGCAGTAGGTGTTGCCCGAGGCGATCTGGGTGGCATCGACGGCGTTGAACTGCAGGCGTGTCCAGCCCTGCGGCGGCGTGCTGCCTGGGCCGGGTTTGAGCGGTTCGTTGCGATACAGGCCGGTGAGATGGCAGACGCCTTCCACTTCCTGGGTGTTGCCGCGCACGCCGATCTCCAGGCCGCCGCTCGGGTCGCCGGGGTTGGCCAGCTTGAACAGGTTGACCTCGCTGTCGCTGCACTTGGGCGCGTCGTGGGCTTCCAGGGCGACCACCACCACCTGGCCTTCCTGCTGCGGCGGTGCGGTGTTGACGTTGTTCTGCGCATCGACGGCGGGCTTCCACACCGGGATCGGCGTGCGCTTGTCGCCAGGCTTGCAGCCGGGAATGCCCGGTATCAGGTCGCCGGCCTCGGCCATCGCGGCCTGTCCCGGCGGCGGGGCCGAGGCCTGTGCGCCCTCGCCGGTGGTCGGGCTGGGCGCGGCCGCACCGGGCGCGCCCGGGGGCGAGTTTTGGGCCGGTGGAGGGCTGGCCGGCGCGGGCGCGGGGGCGGGTTGGCAGGCGGCGCAGGCCAGGCCCAACGCGGCCACCACAAGCAGGTGCTTCATGAAGACTCCGGATCGAGGCGATGGCACAGCGCAAGCGTGCATGGATAACGGTCGCCGCATTAAAAAAATGTTGCGCGGGGCGGCGGTTGCGGACGGCGCAGCCCTTCTGCGCAGTGGTGGTACGGCGGGGTGCATGCATCAGTCGGCCAGATAGCGCTGCAGCAGCCGGCGCAGTTCGGCGATGGCGCCGGCACTGTTGGGCTGGTTGGCGAGCGCGCCGGCGCCTCTGATCACGGTGATCACCGCGAGCGCGGCGTCGGCGGCGCGTTCGGCCGGGACGCGGCCAGCACGCACCAGGATCCCGGCCACGCGGGTGCGCATGGTCTGGCGCAATTGCTGGCGCAGCTGGCTGGCATCGTGCAGGTCGGCCAGCACCACGGCGGCAGCGCGCTCTGTGCGCAAGTCCAGGGACAGGGCCAGCAGGGCATCGGCCAGCGCGTCGGGCGTCAGGTCCGGCGCGCGGGCAGCCAAGGCATCCAGCGCCTGGCGCATGTGCTCGGCATAGCGCTGCAGCAGCACGTCGGCCAAGGCCTCGCGGGTGGGGAAGAACCGGTACAGCGAGCCGATCGCAGTCCCGGAGCGCGCGGCGATCTCGGTCATGGTCACGGCTTGGCCCTGTTCGATGAACAGCTGGGCGGCCGCATCCAGGATCGCGGCCACCCGTTCGCGTCCCCGCTGGCGCTTGGGCGCGACGGCTTCAATTGACTTTTGCGAGGCCATCCTCACACTCTCTGTATGCGAATCATTCCTCGCATATTAGCCATGCCTCCCCCCTCCTTCCATGGGATCGCCATGTCCAGGCTTTTGCCCGCCGCCACCGCGCTGGTGCTCATCGCGCTGCCACACGGCCCCGCTGCCCTGCCGCTGCACCGGCGCCGGTGCGATCTGCGCCTGCCGGGCCGGTGACCACGGCGATGACGGATGAAGACGGTTTCCTGCGCGCACTGGCCACACGGCCGGCGTGGTTGCGCTGGACGGTGCTGCTGGCCGCCTCGCTGCTGATCGTGGCGCTGCTGGAAGCGGCCCACCTGTCGGCCGCGCTGCTGCTGGGGTCGATGGTCGCGGCGATCGTACTGGCCGTGGGCGGCGCGTCGGTGCGCGTGCCGGGTCCGGCCTTCGCGGTGGCCCAGGGCGTGCTGGGCGTGATGATCGCGCGCTACATCCCGGTCTCGATCGTCGGCGAGATCGCGCGGCAGGGGCCGTTGTTCATCGGCTGCGTGGTGTCGGTGATCGTGGCCGCCCTGCTGCTGGGGCTGCTGCTGATGCGCTGGCGCGTGCTGCCGGGGACCACGGCGCTGTGGGGCACCTTTCCCGGTGCGGCCTCGGCGATGGTGCTGATGTCCGGCGCGTTTGGCGGCGACATGCGACTGGTGGCCTTCATGCAGTACCTGCGCGTGGTGCTGGTGGCGGTGGTGGCCTCGGTCATGGCCCGGCTATGGCAGGGGCCGGGCAAGCACGTCGCAGTGGCCTCCACCGATTGGCTGGCGCTGGGCGAGCCGCGCGCCCTGGCCCTGACCCTGCTGCTGGTGCTGGCCACGGTGTGGCTGGCGGCCAGGACCAGGCTGCCGGCCGGTGCGCTGCTGCTGCCGCTGGTGGCCGGCGTGGTGCTGGAAGACAGCGGCCTGCTGCACATCACCCTGCCGCCGCTGCTGCTGGCCGCCTGCTACGCGTTGTTGGGCTGGAGCATCGGCGAACACTTCACCCCGCAGATCCTGCGCAGCGCGCTGAAGGCCCTGCCGCGCATGCTGGGCGCGATCGTGGCGCTGATCGCGCTGTGCGGGGCGATCGCCGTGGCGCTGGTGAAGCTGGCCGGGATCGATCCGCTGACCGCCTACCTGGCCACCAGCCCGGGCGGCGCCGATTCGGTGGCCATCATCGCCGCTTCGTCCCGGCAGGTGGACGTGCCGTTCGTGATGGCCATGCAGACCGCGCGGCTGGTGGTGGTGCTGGTGTGCGGCCCGGTACTGGCTCGCTGGCTGGGCCGGCGGTTCGGCGCGCCGCCGGCCTGATCAACGCGTGGACCTTACAGCAGCGCCCACACCAGCTGCAGGATCCCCCACAGCGACACCAGCCAGACCAGCGTGCGCAGATAGGGGATGCCGATCACGTACACCGGCAGGTAGGCCAGCCGCGCCCAGAAATACAGCTGCGCGGCCAGGGCGGTCTGCGGGCTCTGGCGTTCCAGTGCGATCACCGCCAGCACCGCAGCGGCGAAGAACGGGAAGGTCTCCATGAAATTGGCGCTGGCCCGCTGCGCGCGCGCCGGCGGGCCGGTCAGCGGTTCGGCCGGGGTATCGCGGTTGCCTGCGTTCCACTTGATCCCGCGCTTGGCGGTGACCAGCGCGCCGGCCACCAGCACGTAGACCAGGCCCAGCAGGATGGACCAGGCAAGCATTTTCAGTTCGGTAGGCATGGGCGAGGATCCGATGGGAAAGCGGCATCTTAAGCGCGCGCCGGTCGCGCCGGTGTGCAGCGTCGCAAGGCCGTGCGCGCCAGCTCAGGCCGCCAGCGGTTCGGTCAGCTCCAGCAGGGCGCAGACGTGGTCGCCGATGGCCAGGCTGCTGGTCAGGCCGGGCGATTCGATGCCGAACAGGTTCACCAGCCCGGCGATGCCGTGCTCGGCCGGGCCGTCGATGCGGAAGTCGGCATTGGGCTGGCCCGGCCCGCTGATCTTGGGGCGGATGCCGCTGTAGGCCGGCTGCAGGGCATGGTCGGGCAGGGCTGGCCAGTAGCGGCGGATCGCGGCATAGAAACGGTCGGCGCGGGTTGGATCCAGCCGATAGTCCAGGCCATCGACCCACTCCACGTCCGGGCCGAAGCGCGCCCGCCCGGCCAGGTCCAGGGTCAGGTGCACGCCCAGGCCACCAGGCTCGGGCAGCGGGTAGACCAGGTGCCTGAACGGCGTGCGCGTCGACAGGCTGAAGTAGCTGCCCTTGGCGTACCAGGCCTGCGGCACGTGCTGCGGCGCCAGGCCGTGCATGCGCGCGGCCAGCGCCGGCGCGCCGTGGCCGGCGCTGTTGACCAGGGTGCTGGCATGCAGGCGCATCGGCGCATCGCCGCCGACTTCGATCACCAAGCCGGCGTCCTCGCAGGCGATGGCGGTCACCGGCGCGCGCAGCGCCAGCAGCGCCCCATGGGCCTGGGCATCGCCCTGCAGGGCCAGCATCAGGCCGTGGCTGTCGATGATGCCGGTGCTGGGCGAAAGCAGCCCGGCCACCGCGTGCAGGTCCGGCTCGAGTGCGTGCAGTTGCGCCTGGTCGAGCAAGGCCAGGTCGTTGACGCCATTGGCCAGCGCGTGCTGGCAGATCCGGTCCAGGCCGTCGCGCTGGCCCTCGTCGCTGGCCACGATCAGCTTGCCGCAGCGGCGGTGTTCCACCCCGGCGCGCGCGCAGAAGGCGTACAGCGCCGCACGCCCTGCTACGCACAGTCGCGCCTTCAGCGAACCTTGCGGGTAATGGATGCCGGCGTGGATCACCTCGCTGTTGCGCGCGCTGGTACCGGTGCCGATGGCCGCTTCGGCCTCCAGGATCAGTACCTCGCGCCCGGCCAGGGCCAGCGCCCGCGCGATCGCCAGGCCGACCACGCCGGCGCCGATCACCACACAGTCCACGCGCTCCATGAGCGTCCTCGTCTTGCCGGGTCGGCCCCGGCCTGCCGCATCGTCACTGCCACGCAAAGCGTGGGCCTTTGAATCTCAACACGTAAACCGTTGCCGGCTGGGGACGTGTCGACCCTGTCCGATTGGCTGATGGTGCACGCCGGGCCAGTGCGCCTATGCTGGCCCGGCCGCGTTCGGCCGGCCGGATGAGAAGGAAACCGACGATGAGCAAGCCCCTGCGCGCTTGCCTGGCCCTGTGCCTGGCCGCGCTGTCCGCCTTGTCCATGCCGCTGCTGGCGGCGGAGAACAAAAGCCAGGCCGAGTGGATCTATCCGGTGATCCCCGGTTTCGGCGGCGTGCATCCGCGCCAGGACCTGCCGGTGCGGCCCGACCCGGCCAAGGACTACAGGATCTTCGTGCAGGTGGTCAGCGCCGGCAAGGATCCGGCCAAGGTCAATGGCGCGCTGGTCCGCCTGGCACGCCTGGTCAACCTAATGGGTTATGCCAAGGTGCCGCCGGAGCATGTGCATATCGTGGCGGTGCTGGACCGCGAGGCAATGCTGAACTCGATGACCGACCAGGCCTACAGGCAGCACCTGCAGCAGGACCACAATCCCAACCTGCCGCTCCTGCATGCGCTCAAGGCCGCCGGCGTGCAGCTGATGATCTGTGGCCAGGCGCTGGCCGAACATGGGATCCCCGATGCCGCCATCTCCCCGGATGTCACCATCACCCTGTCGGCGCTGACCGACTTTGCCGTCTACGGCGAGCGGGGCTACAGCTTCATGCAGCTGTAAGCGCAAGACCTGTCCATTGCGTGGATTGCGTTGACTGATTGGACGCTTCCTTCCGTTCGCCTAAGGACCCTTGCATGCCCGCTGCCCTCGACACCCTGTTGACCTGGATGGGCGACAGCCGCCTGGTGTTGCCGGTGATGGCTGCGCTGGGTTGGCTGTGGTGGAAGCGCAATCCGCGCCTGGCCTGTGAGTGGGCGGCGGTGCTGGCGGCGCTGGCGTCGGTCGTGGTGCTCTCCAAGATCGCCTACAAGGCCTTCGGCGTGGACTGGCGGACGATCGGTTTCTTTACCGTCAGCGGCCATAGCGCGCTGGCCGCGGCGCTGTATCCGCTGCTGTGCTATGCGCTGATGGCCGGGGCGAAACCGCCGGTGCGCCGGGCGGCGGTGGCCTTCGGTGGCACCATCGCCGTGGCGATCGCGGTGTCGCGGGTGCTGAGCCATCGGCACACGCCGGTGGAAATCGTCACCGGGCTGGCGGTGGGGTTGGCGGTGGCCTGGCTGATGCTGCGTCGCTGGCATGGCGCGCTGGGCATTCCGGTGCGTTCGATGCCGGTGGTGCTGGGCACGGCGATGGTCGCGGTGCTGGCGGTCTACCTGCTGCCCAACGTGCCGGCCGAACGGGTGCTCTCGCACATCGCCTGGCGCATCCGCAGCTGAGGGCAGGTAGCACCCATTACGAGGCGCTGCCGTACCGCTTCGCCGCCTTCAATGCCGGCTGGTACGCCAGCCGCAACGCGGCTTTCCAGAAGGGTGCTGGGCAGGACCGAACGGGCGGCGCGCGCGCTGGCCTTCGAGCACACCGCGCTGTACGCGCGTGTTCGCACTGGCCGATGCGGCATCGGTCCGGCCACGGCCGCGCGCGGTTGCTGCCGGGCATCGTGCCGGAAAGCCCCAGGATCACCCGCCCGTTGACCTCCGCGTGGCTTGCCAGGCCGGTCAACGCGCGCTGGCAGCGCTGCATGGAGCGCTGAGCGAGGCGTCGTTGTCGCAGCGCTGGAACCGGCAGTGCCAGCCCGCCGTGCTGGCCCTTTCACCGGGGCGGTCTATCATGTCGGTCCGGCGTGCGGCGCCTGCGACCTCCCCATGACTGCCTTGAACACGATGGCCAGCCAATACGCATCACCGCAGCAACTCGACGCCATGTTGGGCGCGCTGGAACAGGACCTGCCGGCCCTGGTCGCCGCGCATCCCTCGCCCGGCGAATTCTGGAACGCCTTCATGCGTCGCGTCGATCCGATCGAGGACAGCACCTGCGACGACGACGACACCGTGCTACCGCGCTTGAACGCGATGCTGGCGCCCTACGGCATGCGGATCGCTGCAGTCGAATGACCGCGCGCGCCGAGCGCGGCATGGCGCCAGGCGACCTGCTGCTGGCGCTGGTGGTGATCGTGGCGTGGGGCCTGAACTTCGTGGTGATCCGGGTGGGCCTGAACGGCCTGCCGCCGATGCTGCTGGGCGCGCTGCGGTTCGTGCTGGCCGCCTTTCCCGCAGTGCTGCTGGTGCGGCGTCCGGCGCTGCCCTGGCGCTGGTTGATCGCCTATGGGCTGACCATCTCGCTGGGGCAGTTCGTGTTCCTGTTCCAGGCCATGGCCCATGGCATGCCGGCCGGGCTGGCCTCGCTGGTGCTGCAGTCGCAGGCCTTGTTCACCCTGTTCTTTGCCGCAGCGTTCCTGGGCGAGCCGCTGCGCGCGGCCAGCCTGGTCGGGCTGGCCATCGCCGCGGCGGGCCTGGTGCTGATCGGGCTGGACAGCGGCCAGGCCACGCCCTTGAGCGCGGTGCTGCTGACCCTGGGCGGCGGGGCGATGTGGGGTGCCGGCAACATCATCACCCGGCGCTTTGGCGGGGTGGACCAGCTGGGCCTGGTGGTCTGGGGCGCGCTGGTGCCGCCGCTGCCGTTCCTGGCCCTGTCGCTGTGGTGGGAAGGCCCGGCGCTGATCGCCCGCTCGCTGCGGCACCTGCACTGGAGCGCGGTCGGAGCCCTGTTCTACCTGGCCTTCGTGGCCACGCTGCTGGGCTACGGGCTGTGGAGCCGGCTGCTGTCGCGCTATCCGGCCGGCAAGGTGGCGCCGTTCTCGCTGCTGGTGCCGGTGGTGGGGCTGAGCTCGGCTGCATTGCTGCTGGACGAGCGCCTGGGCCGGCTGCAGTGGATCGGCGGGGCGCTGGTGATGGCCGGGCTGGCGGTCAACGTGTTCGGCGCGCGCTGGTTTGCGCGCCGCGCCACACCTGTCGGCTGAGCCACCACAGGGCCTTACGCCGCTGGCCGCTACGGTGCGCCGCTGCGCCGCCGCGGAGTCCATGCCGATGTCCAATCCAGCCGATCTGTCCGCCTTCCCGATCACCACCCGCTGGCCGGCGAAGGATCCCAACCGCATCCAGCTGTATTCGCTCAACACGCCCAACGGGGTCAAGGTCTCGATCATGCTGGAGGAAACCGGGCTGCCCTACGAGGCGCACCTGGTGGACATCGGCGCCGACCAGAGCCATACGCCCGAATTCCTCTCGCTCAATCCCAATGGCAAGATCCCGGCGCTCATCGATCCGGCCGGGCCCGGCGGGCGGCCGCTGGGCCTGTTCGAATCCGGCGCGATCCTGGCCTACCTGGCCGACAAGACCGGGAGCTTGATCCCCGAAGATCCGCAGCTGCGCTGGCATACCCTGCAGTGGGTGTTCTTCCAGGCCGCCGGCATCGGCCCGATGTTTGGCCAACTGGGGTTCTTCCACAAATTCGCCGGCAGCCAGTACCAGGACAAGCGCCCGCTCAAGCGCTACGTGGACGAATCGCGCCGCCTGCTGGGGGTGCTGGAAACCCAGCTCGAGGGCCGCGACTGGATCGTCGGCAGCGACTACACCATCGCCGACATCGCCCACCTGGGCTGGGTGCGCGGCCTGATCGACTTTTACCAGGCCGGCGGGCTGGTGGGTTTCGACGATTTCAAGCGGGTCGCGGCCTGGCTCGAACGCGGCCTGGCCCGTCCCGCCGTGCAGCGCGGGCTGCAGATCCCGTCCCTTGGCTGAGCAGGCCGGCATGACCTCAGGCACTGGCCCCCGCCGCGCCCGCCGCCGAGCATCGGCGCCCACCGTTGCGCAACAGGAATCATCGTCATGAGTGAAGGCCAGGGTTCGACCGGCAACGTGCTTGCCGCCATCTGCAGCTTCTTCATCCCCGGCCTGGGTCAGCTGGTCCAGGGGCGGTTGATCTCGGCGGTGCTGTGGTTCGTGGTGGCCTGCGCGGCGTTCGTGATCACCTGGCTGATCACCCTGTCGCTGTTGCCGTTTGGCTGGTTCATCGTCAGCGTGCTCTCGTGCATCAATGCGGCGGTGTATCGACGCAACGGCTGATGGCGCTTGCAAGCGGCGGGCGGGAAGCCCGGGCGGGCGTGCGGGCGCGATGCAGCCCGCTTCACCCGGCGCGGGCTTCCAGCAGCTTCACCACGCACCACAGGCTGCGGTTGACCGGAGTGGCGATGCCGCAGGCGGCGCCCAGGCGGACGATGCTGCCGTTGAGGTGGTCGATCTCGCTGGGCTTGCCGCGGGCCAGGTCCTGGGCGGTGGAGGAGCGCTGGCCGGCCATGCTGACCGAGATGGCCAGGGTGTCCTGACACATTGTTTCGGGCAGGGTGATGCCCTGGGCGCCGGCCACGGCCAGGCACTCTGCAAAGACATCGGCCATCACCTGGCGCGCGCCCTCGGCCTGGATCAACGCCCCATAGGGCTGCTGGCCGATCGCCGACAGCGCGTTGTAGACGCAGTTGATCACCAGCTTGGCCCACAGCGCCTCGTGCACGGTGTCCGAGACCGTGGTCGGAATGCCGGCCTGGCCCAGCTGCACGGCCAGCGCCGCACTGCGCGGCGAGGGGCCGATCACCAGGTCGCCGCGCCCGCGGTGGCGGACCTGGCCAGGTCCGGCCATTTCGGTGGCCACGTAGACCACGGCGGGGATCACCGCACGCCCCAGCACCTGCTCCAGGCGCGCGGCATTGTCCACGCCGTTCTGCAGGCTCAGCACCTGCGCATCGGGCGCAAGGTGCGGGTGCAGCTGCGCGCCGGCGGTTTCGGTATCACCGGACTTGACGCAGAACAGCACCAGCTCCGCCTGGCGCACTGCGGCTGGATCGGTGCTGGCCTGCAACGGCACCGGGCCGGTGAAGGCGGCCGATTCCAGCCACAGGCCGTGCGCGCGCACCGCCTCGACCAGCGCTGGCCGGCCGATCAGGGTGACCGAATGGCCGGCGCGCGCCAGCAGCGCGCCGTAATAGCAGCCCACGGCACCGGCGCCCATGACCGCGATGTGCATGCGTCCAGATCCTGTTGCAACAAGGGCCGACGACTTTAGCCAATCGCGACCCGCACCGCAGTCCTAACGGCTGCGTGCGCCATCACGATGCGCCGCGCCGGGCGCCACGTCGATGCCACGCTGGCCGGCCTGCGCCTGCGCCTGCGCCTGTGCGCGGATGCGGTCGGCCAGGCGCAGCGACAGCGCCACGATGGTCAGGGTCGGATTGGCATAGCCGCTGCTGGGGAACACCGCCGAGCCGCCGATGAACAGGTTGTCCACGCCGTGCACGCGCCCATCGCGGTCGACCACGCCACGGCGGGGGTCGTCGTGCATGCGCGTGGTGCCCAGGTAATGGGTGGTGGAGCTGGTCTTGATCTCGAACGGCCGGCGGATGTTGAAGGTGCCCACGCCGCTGCGCGCCAGTTCGCGCGCCACGATGTCCTGCGCCTTGTGGACCATGGCGATGTCCTGGTCGTGCCAGCGCCACTGGATGTCGATCAGGCGGTTGCCCAGGTCGTCGCGCTCCTGGCCCAGGCGCACGCGATTGTCGTGGCGTGGTGGTTGTTCGGCCTGGTGCAGCACTTCGAAATAGTCCAGCCGATGGCTGGGCGTGCCGGCCTTGGACCAGCCGCCCACGCCCAGGTGCGAGATCGGTTTGCGCAGCCGGTCGTTGTACTGCTGGGCCACCCCGTCCAGCCCGTACAGCATGGCCAGCAGGTCGCGCTTGCGCAGCCGCGCGCGCTTGCCCAGCGCATCACGCACCCGTTGTGATGCGCGGAAACCGATCTCGCGCCGGCGCGACATGCTGCGGCGGGGGAACAGCAGGGTGCTCAGGTTGACGCAGGGCTCGCCGCGCAGGGTGGCATCGGTGAGCTGCAGGTGGCCCATGCCCGAGCTGCCATCGATGCGGCGCAGGTCGTACAGCGTCATGCGGTCGATCAGCTTGCGCGAGACCGGGGTGAAGGTGCCGCCGAAGATCAGCGGATGGTCCATGAAGTAGCGGCCGACCAGATCGTGCTGGTTGCCGATGCCTGCCCGCTGGCGGTCGTTGGAGGCCAGCAGCAGCTGCGGGGTCGCCAGCCCGCCCTGGGTCAGGATGATGGTGTCGGCTTCGAACACCAGCGCGTGGCCCGGCTGCGCACACGCGTGGACCGCGCTCACGCGCGCGCCGGCCTCGTCCATGGCCAGGCGCGCGGCGGTGGCGTGGTAGTAGCAGGTGATGTCGCCGGAGGCGCCGATCAGGTCGCGGTTTTTCTTCAGCACCACGTCCTTGTCGGCGAACTGGAACATGCTGGTGCGCAGCCCGCTGCCATGCAGCGGCAGGCGCGGTGCATCGGCGCCTTCCCAGTCGCCGGGGCCGTAGTGCCGCTGCGGCAGTTCGAACCAGGACTGGGCGCGCGCGTAGTACGGCTTGAGCTCGTCCAGGGTCAGCGGCCAGCCGCTGTTGGCGATCCAGGCGCGCTGCTCGAAATCGGCCGCGGTCAGGGTGGCCAGGCGCAGGTGGTTGGCGCCCAGGCCGGCATCGACCAGCCACAGGTTGGCGTTGCCGCCGAACCGGCGCGTGGTATGCAGCCCACGATGGCCTTCGAAGACCGAGCCGCTATCGGGCTGGCCGCGCTCGCTGCAGGCCTCGTTCAAGCCGCCGCTTTCCAGCAGGGTCACCCGCAGCCCGCAATGGCGGAGCTCGGTGGCCAGGGCGATCCCGGCCGGCCCCGCCCCCACGATGCAGATATCCGAGCGGACGATCGCGTTGCGGGGCAGCGCCTTGGCATCGATGAACATGGGAGACAGTCCTGAATGAAAGAAGGTCGCTGATGCCTGGCATGCCTGGCCTCAGTTCCCATGACAACGCCGGCTTCATGACAAACAGGTCAGGTTCGGGCTCCGGTCATCTGCAAGGAGGTTCATGTGTTCGTCTGCGCCTGTGCGCCTGTGCGCCTGTGCGCCGGGAGCTGAGCCAGCGCGCCGCGCAATCGATGCTGAACCCGGCTTGCACAGTCGGCAGCCGGCTCACCAGCCATAGAGCTTCCAGTACACCGGCGAGATGTCACCCCGGTTGGGCGCGTTGCTGCGATCGAGCCTGCCGTCGCCGTCATCGTCGTACAGGTAGTAGGTCGGGCCCCGGCGCGGGGTGATCTTGACCATGCGCAAGGTGCCGGCGATCCGGTATTCCTGGATCACATCGCCGTTGGCCTCGGTGCGCACGGCCACCGCGGCATTGGTCAGGTCCATCTCGCTGACCGCCTGGGTCGCATCGCTTTGGCCGCGCGTCGAAGCGCATCCGGTCATCAGCAGCGCGCCGGCCAGCAACAGCGGGATCAGCAGGGTCGGGGTTCTCATGGCGGACGCTCGCTTGAAGGATGGGATCCGATTATCCGTCGCCACGGCCACGCAGGTGTGACGGGCGGCCGGCCAGGGCCTGCGGCGTAGAATTGATTCATGACAAGACTCGTGCTGATCGATGGTTCCAGCTACCTGTACCGCGCCTTCCATGCCTTGCCGCCGCTGACCAATGCTGCCGGCGAGCCCACCGGTGCGCTGTTCGGGGTGGTCAACATGCTGCGCGCCACGCTCAAGGAGAGACCCGAGTACATCGCCTTCGTGATCGACGCGCCGGGCAAGACCTTCCGCGACGACCTGTACCCCGCCTACAAGGCCAATCGCGCGGCCATGCCCGACCAGCTGCGCGCGCAGGTCGAGCCGATGTGCGCCATCGTCCATGCGCTGGGCATCGACATCCTGCGCGTGGAAGGGGTGGAGGCGGACGATGTGATCGGCACGCTGGCGCTGCAGGGCCACGCCGAGGGCTTGCAGGTGACCATTTCCACCAGCGACAAGGATTTCGCCCAGCTGGTGCGCCCGGGCGTGGAGCTGGTCAACACCATGAGCGGCAGCCGCATGGACTCGGATGCGGCGGTGATGGACAAGTTCGGCGTGCGCCCCGAGCAGATCGTCGACCTGCTCTCGCTGATGGGCGACAGCGTGGACAACGTGCCCGGCGTGGACAAGTGCGGCCCCAAGACCGCGGCCAAGTGGCTGAGCCAATACGGCTCGCTCGAAGGTGTCATCGCCAACGCCGGCAACATCAAGGGCAAGATCGGCGAGAACCTGCGCGCGGCGCTCGAGCGGCTGCCGCTCAACCGCACGCTGGTCACCATCAGGACCGATGTGCCGTTGCAGGTATCCGCCCGGGACCTGGTCCTGCGCGAGCAGCACGTGGACGACCTGCGCGCGCTGTACACCCGTTACGGCTTCAACCAGGCACTCAAGGACCTGGACGGCGGCGCACCGGCCGGCGCGGTCAGCGAGAAGGAACCCGGCCGCGCCCGCGGCAGCGGTTTCGTGGCCGCGCCGCTGCCGGCCACGGCCGCCGACCTGGATCCGGCGCTGGCCGCCGCCGGTCACTACGAAACCGTGCTGACCGGCCAACAGCTGGACGCCTGGATCGCCACGCTCAAGGGCGCCGGGCGCTTTGCCTTCGATACCGAGACCGACAGCCTGGACCCGATGCGGGCCAACCTGATCGGCCTGAGCCTGGCCGCCGAGATCGGCAAGGCCGCCTACGTGCCGTTCGGCCACGACTATCCCGACGCGCCAGTGCAGCTGGAGCGCGCCGCGGTACTGGAGGCGCTGCGCCCGCTGCTGACCGATCCGGCCATCGAAAAGATCGGCCAGCATGGCAAGTACGACCTGCACGTGCTGCGCCGCCATGGCGTGGAGGTGGCCGGCTATGCTCAGGACACGCTGCTTGAGAGCTTCGTCCTGAACTCCGGCAGCGCCCGCCACGACCTAGACAGCCTGGCCAGGCGCTACCTTGGCTACGACACGGTCAAGTACGAGGACCTGTGCGGCAAGGGCGCCAAGCAGATCGCATTTGCCCAGGTGGCGCTGGACGATGCCACGCGTTACGCCGCCGAGGACGCCGACATCACCCTGCGCCTGCACCGGGTCCTGGCGCCGAAGCTGGCCGCCGAGCCGGGCCTGGAATCGGTCTACCGCGACATCGAGATGCCACTGGTGCCGGTGCTGGCGCGGATCGAGGCCAATGGCGTGCGCGTGGACGCCGAAGAACTGCGCCGGCAGAGCGCGGACCTGTCCAGGCGCATGCTCGCCGCCCAGCGCAAGGCCACCGAGCTGGCCGGGCGCAGCTTCAACCTGGATTCGCCCAAGCAGCTGCAGGCGCTGCTGTTCGACGAGCTGGGCCTGCCGGCGGTGGTCAAGACGCCCACCGGCCAGCCCTCAACCAATGAGGAAGCGCTGGAGGCCATCGCCGAGCAGCACGAGCTGCCGCGGGTGATCCTGGAGTACCGCGGCCTGGCCAAGCTGCGCAGCACCTACACCGACAAGCTGCCGGACATGATCCACCCCGACACCGGCCGGGTCCACACCAGCTACCACCAGGCCGGCGCGGCGACCGGGCGGCTGTCCTCGTCCGATCCGAACCTGCAGAACATCCCGATCCGCACCGAGGACGGCCGCCGCATCCGCCGCGCCTTCGTCGCCCCGCCGGGCCGCAAGCTGGTGGCCTGCGACTACTCGCAGATCGAGCTGCGGATCATGGCCCACCTGTCCGGCGATCCCGGGCTGGTCGGCGCGTTCGAGTCGGGGGTGGACGTGCACCGCGCCACCGCCGCGGAAGTTTTCGGGCGCAAGCTCGAAGAAGTGACCGGCAACGAGCGTCGCGCCGCCAAGGCGATCAACTTCGGCCTGATGTACGGCATGAGCGCGTTCGGCCTGGCCCGGCAGCTGTCGATCGGCCGCGGCGAGGCCCAGGACTACATCGCCCTGTACTTCAGCCGCTATCCGGGCGTGCGCGACTACATGGAGGCCACCCGCCGCCAGGCCCGCGACAAGGGCTACGTGGAAACCGTGTTCGGCCGCCGCCTGTACCTGGACTACATCAACGCCGGCAGCCAGGGCCAGCGCGCCGGCGCCGAGCGCGCGGCGATCAACGCGCCGATGCAGGGCACCGCGGCGGACATCATCAAGCGCGCGATGGTCAGCGTGGACCGCTGGCTCTCCAACCACGCCGACCGGGCGCTGATGATCCTGCAGGTCCACGATGAACTGGTGTTCGAGGTCGATGCCGATTTCGTCGACCCCCTGATCGGGCAGGTGCGCGCGCTGATGGCCGGGGCCGCGACCCTGGCCGTGCCGCTGGAAGTGGACTGCGGGGTCGGCGACAACTGGGATCAAGCCCACTGACAGGTGGGTACGCGTGCGCAGCAAGTGGCCGCGCGTCCCCGCAAATCCGGAGACCCGCACAGGTTCATGCCGGTTGCGCGAGCGTCGTGCAATGCATGCATCGCAGCGTCTCAAAAGCAGGCTCCATACAACCGGAAAACAAGCAGTTACAGGCGCTTGTGCATTGACGGGAAAATAATTTCAGAACTGGCAAGTTTATGATCTGAATATGCCTTAAATCCAACGGGTTTTTAACCGGAATCTTCACGATTCATCCATGCAGCGAATGTTCTGATGTCCCTCGACAGATGCAAGGTCTGTCGCGGACCGCCCCCCATCCCCTGGGGCCGGTCTCTGGTACGGAGCCCCTCCCCAGGCTTCCGTACCCTGGCCCCGCCGAGCCCCCCCTGCTCTGCGGGGCTTTTTTATGCGCGCGACCGGGCGAGCCTTTGCCCGCGCGATGCAATCCCTTATGCCTACTGCGGCTGCAACTCGCTCAGCCAGTCGCGCGGCACCAGATAGTCGGCCAGGCGTGCTTCGGCGCTGCCGGCCTGCGGAGTGAAGCCGTATTCCCAGCGGACGTTCGGCGGCAGGCTCATCAGGATCGACTCGGCGCGCCCACCACTTTGCAGGCCAAACAGCGTGCCGCGGTCGTAGACCAGGTTGAATTCCACATAGCGGCCACGCCGGTACAGCTGGAAATCGCGCTCGCGCTGGCCGTACGGGGTGTCCTTGCGCGCGGCCACGATCGGCAGGTAGGCGTCGAGGAATCCATCGCCCACCGCCTGCAGGTAGCCGAAGTCGCGCGCGAAATCGTCCTGCAGGTCGTCGAAGAACAGCCCGCCCACGCCGCGGGTCTCGTTGCGGTGCCTGATGAAGAAATACCTGTCGCACCACTTCTTGTGGGCCTCGTAGCGGGCCTGTCCGCCGAAGGGCTCGCACAGCGCACGGGCGGTGCGATGCCAGTGCAGCACGTCCTCGTCCACCGGATAGAACGGGGTCAGGTCGAAGCCACCGCCGAACCACCAGGCCACCGTCTGGCCCTCGCGCTCGGCGCGGAAGTGGCGCACGTTGGCGTGGGTGGTGGGCAGGTGCGGATTGTGCGGGTGGAACACCAGCGAGACCCCGACCGCGCGCCAGGAGGCGCCGGTCAGCTCCGGACGCGCGGCCGTCGCCGAAGGCGGCAGCGTGCTGCCGGACACGTCGGAGAAGCCAATGCCGGCCTGCTCGAACACCGCGCCATTGCGCAGGATCCGGGTGCGCCCGCCACCGGCCAGCTTCGGGCCGGCGCGGTCTGCGGCAACCGGTGGAGACGGACTGCCGCCCTGGGCGCGGCTCCAGGCGTCCTCGATGAAGCGGGCGCCGCCGTCGGCGGTTTCGATGGCCGCGCAGATGCGGTCCTGCAGTCCGGTGAGGTAGTCGCGGACAGTGTCGAGATCGTTCATGTGCGCAGTGTAAGGGCCGCCCTTGCGGCGGCATTGATCGCGATCAATCGCCGCGCGGCGCCGCGCCGGCGGCGGCGAACTGTCCGCGCACCGCCGGCGTGCACAGCGTCCAGATGATCGCGCCGTGCAGCGCGGCCAGGACCAAGGCGACGGCCAAGCTCATCACCATGGCCGCGTCCTCCACCCCGGCCAGTTCCGACGGCAGCGGCTGGCCTGGCGCCTGCAGTCCCAGCTGCGCCGAGAGCGTGGAATCGACCAGCGCCGGCACCAGCCAGACCAGGCCGAAGGTCAACAGCGTCCCGATGGCGAGGAAGACGATGAACCCCACGCGTCCCCACTCCCGGCGGCGCAGCAGGCCCCAGCCCAGCCAGAGCATCGGCGCGGACAGGACGATCCCGGCCAGGCTGATCTCCACGCTGTGCTCCAGGGTCCAGCGCAGCATCGGCGGCAGCGCCAGCGCGCCGCCGCCCAGGGCTCCCAGCAGCTGCTGCACGCCTTCGGCGGTGCTGGCTTGGGCCGCAAGCAGCTCCAGCAGGCCCGAGCCCACGCCCAGGGCGCCCATCGCAATGCTGATCCAGGCCAACCCGGTGACGAAACCCCGGGCGCCATCGCCTGGCGGCATCCCCGGCGATGGCATCGGGGGTGCGGGCAGCGGGGGCGGTGCGTTCATGCGATCAGTGTGGGCTCAATGGGCGCAGCAATCGTCGCGCCTGCAGTACGGTGCCGCTATGGCGCCGGTTTGAGCGCATCGTTGAACAGGTCCAGCACGCGCTTGTACTCGTCCAGCCAGGAATCGGCGCGGGTGAAGCTGTGGCGCTCCAGCGGATACGGTGCGAGCGACCAGTTGTCCTTGTGCAGCTCGATCAGCTTCTGGGCCATGTCCACCGAATCCTTGAAGAACACGTTGTCGTCGATCATGCCGTGGGCGATCAGCAGGCGGTCCTGGAGCCCGTCGGCGTATTCGATCGGTGAGGAGATCCTGTAGGCCTGCGGGTCGAGGTCCGGGGTGTTGAGGATGTTGGAGGTGTACTGGTGGTTGTACTGGGTCCAGTCGGCCACCGGGCGCAGCGCGGCGCCGGCCTTGAACACGCCCGGCGCGCGGAACAGCGCCATGTAGGTCATGAAACCGCCGTAGCTGCCGCCGTAGATGCCGGCGCGGTCGCGGTCGCCCTGGTGATGGGCGATCAGCCAATCCAGGCCGTCCAGGTAATCGTCCAGTTCCGGGTGGCCCATGTTGCGGTAGATCGCCGTGCGCCAGGCGCGGCCGTAGCCGGCGCTGCCGCGATAATCCAGGTCCAGCACCAGGTAGCCCTGCTGGACCAGCAGGTTGTGGAACATCTGCTCGCGCGGGTAGGGCGGATAGCCGGCGATGGCGTTCTGCAGGTAGCCGGCACCGTGGACGAACATCACGATCGGGTAGCGCTTGCCCGGCACCGTCCGCGCCGGTCCGTAGTACTTGCCCCAGACCGTGCCGGCGCCGTGCCGGGATGGCACCTGCACCAGCTGCGGCTGGATCCACGGCTGGGCCTTGTAGGCCGCCGTGCGCGTGTCGGTCAACACCCTGGCCGCACCGCCGTTGGCCGGCACCACCGCCAGCTGCGTGGGCAGGTAGCTGGCCGAGTACTGGACCAGCAGCCACCGCCCGTCGGGCGACTGGCTGAAACCCTCCACGCCGCCGTCCAGCGCGGTGACTTCGGCCACCTTGCCGGTCTTCAGGTCGACCTGGCAGACCTCGTAGCGGCCGGGTGCGGTGCGGTTGCACAGGAAGTAGAACCCGTCGCCGTCGGCGGCCGGCACCGGCGCCGAGGCCTCCCACTGGCCCGAAGTCAGCGCCCTGGGCCTTTCGGTCCCGCGCTGGGTGTACAGCTGCGAGTAACCGCTGGCCTCGGACAGCAGCCACAGGGTCTGGTTGTCGGCCAGCCAGCCAAACTCGTTGAAGCTCCAGTTGATCCAGCCCGGGTCGGTCAGCCGGTCGCGCACCTGCAGGCGCGCATTGGCCAGGTCCACCCCGGCAATCCAGCGGTCCTTGTTGTCGGTGGCGCGCAACAGCACCGCGACATTGCGCGAATCGGCGCTCCACTGGATCGCCGCGCCGCTGCCATCGCCGTCGCTTTCCACCCGCACCGCGCGGTTGCCCTTGAGCGGTTCCTTGCCGGCGGCCTTGCGCAGCCCGGCCAGCGGATCGCTGGTGATCCCGGGCAGGGCGTCGAAGGACAGCGGCTTGGCCGTGCCGGTGCGCATGTCGGCCAGCCATAGCGCCTGCGGCACCGGCGAATTGCGGCCGACCAGGGTGCGCGCTTCCTGGTCCTCGGCGTATCCGGACTCGGTGACGTAGTGCGCCACCTTGCCCGCGCGGCCGGCCTCGGCGCCTTTTTCCTGGGTGACGATGAGCAGCCACTGGCCGTCGGGCGACAGCGCAGTCTGTTCGATCTGGACCTTGCTGCCCAGGTACACCGGCGCCGGCGCGCGGCTGGGGTCGGCCTTGCGCCAGCGGTCTTCCTGGCGGCGCAGCGCCTGGCGCATGTCGCGGTCGTGGGCCAGGGTGGACAGGGTGCGCAGCTGCTGTTCGCGCAGCAGGTCCTCGGACTTGGGCTTGTCCGGATCGTCCTCGGCCCTGGCCTGCGCGGCCTGGGCCACGGAGGTGCCGTTCCAGCGCCACCACTGGTTGCCCACGCGCCAGACCAGCGCGCCATCGCTGCCGAACTGCGGCGCGGTTTCTTCCTCCAGCGTGCGGGTCAGTTGGGTCAGTGCGCCGCTGCGCAGATTGCGCACGAACACATCGCCATTGCGCACGAAGGCCTGGTGCTGGCGTTTGCCATCAAACACCGCGCCGGGCGCGCCCAGGGTGTCGCGGGCATCGTCGGCCACGCGCGTGGCCGCACTGGCCGAGAGCTCCTGGCGGAAGGTGTCGCGGATCGGCGAGCCGTTGCGCTTGAGGGCGTATTCCACGGCGCGGCTGTCCCAGGTCCAGCGGGCGTCCTCGACCGGCGGGCCGATCCAGTCCAGGTCGGCCATCACCTGCTCGATGGTCAGCGGCGTCGGCGACTGGGCCAGCGCGGCAGGGGCGAGCAGCAGGCAGGACAGCACGGCGGCGGGCAGGCGCATGGACAGGCTTTAGTTGGGCAGGAAAACAGCCGCCAAGGGTAGCAGCCGCCGCTCCGCGGCCACATCGGCCCAAGGTCACGCCCGCTCCGCGCCCCGCGCAGAACCTGCGCGCTTGCCCGGGCGGCGTGCAGCGGCCAAAGTAGGCCAGGACCGGCGCCTTTTCGCCGGGGAAGGACTCCATGTCAGCCGTCATCCATTGCGCGCCCTCCGGACGCGGCCTGTGTCCATTGGGCGTGGGCCCGCTGGAGCGCGTCATCGCCCGCAGCGGCGGCCAGGCCATCGACCTGGCCACCTTCCACGGCCATGTACGTGCCCTGGCCGCGCAGCTGCCGGCCGCTCGCCACGCGGTCAACCTTTGCCAGGACCGCTACCGGTTTCTGGTCGCCTTCTGCGCAGTGGCGCTGCGCGGGCAGGTGACGCTGCTGCCGTCCTCGCGCGCACCGACGGTGGTGGCCGAGGTGATGGAGCGCCATGCCGAAACCTATGCGTTGGGCGATGCGGCGATCGACCCGCCACCGGCCGCCTACTGGCGCCTGCCGGCCGCGCTGGCCAGTGTCCAGGGCCCGGTGCCGCAAGTGTCCGAGGACGCGGTGGTGTGCATCGGCTTCACTTCCGGCAGCACCGGCGCCCCCAAGCCGTTTCCCAAGACGCTGGCGGCCTTCCGCACCAGCAATGCGCAGAACCTGAGCGCGGTGGCCGACCTGTGGGGCGATGCCACGCCCAGCATCGTGGCGACCGTGCCGCCGCAGCACATGTATGGCATGGAGATGTCGGTGGTGATGCCGCTGCTCGGCGATGCCTGCGTGCACGGCGGCAAGCCGTTCTTCCCCCAGGACGTGGCCGCCGCGCTTGCGCAGATGCCCGCCCCGCGCCTGCTGGTGACCACCCCCGTACACCTGCGCGCGCTGGTCGAATCGGACGTGACCCTGCCGCCGCTGGCCGGCTACGTCTCGGCCACCGCACCGCTGGAACAGACACTGGCGCAGGCGGCCGAGGCGCGCTTTGGCGGGCAGCTGCGCGAGACCTTCGGGTCCACCGAGACCTGCATCTTCGCCCGCCGCCGCACCGCGCTGGAAACCGCCTGGACGCCGTTGCCCGGGGTGTGGCTGCAGCCACAGCCCGATGGCACCCTGGTGCATGCCCCGCACCTGCCGCAGCCGGTGGCATTGGCCGACCTGATGGAGGTCCAGGCCGACGGCCGCTTCCACCTGCGCGGCCGCCAGGCCGACCTGCTGGAGATCGCCGGCAAGCGCGCCTCGCTGGCCGATCTCACCCGGCGCCTGCTGGCCGTGCCGGGTGTGCGCGACGGGGCGGTGCTGCAGCTGGAGCCGGACCAGATGGGCGTGCGCCGCATCGCCGCGCTGGTGGTTGCCCCCGGCATGAGCGAACAGCAGGTGCTGGCGCAGCTGCGCGAGGCGATGGACCCGGTGTTCCTGCCGCGGCGCATCCGCCTGGTCGCCGCGTTGCCGCGCGGGGAGACCGGCAAGCTGCCGCGCGATGCGGCGCTGCGCCTGCTGGAGTGCTGAGCACGGCGCGCCGGATCTTGCGTTGACCGAATGAGGAGTCCATCACCCATGTCGGCTGTCATCGAGCGCTCTTCCCGCCCGCCACGACCCTGCGCGCTGGGGATCGGGCCGCTGCAGCGGGTCATCGCCCGCAGCGGCGGCGGCGAGATCACCGTGGCCACCTTCCACGGCCATGTGCGCGCACTGGCCGCGCAGCTGCCGGCCGGCCAGCATGCGGTCAACCTGTGCCAGGACCGCTATCGCTTCCTGGTCGCGCTGTGCGCGGTGGCCCTGCGCGGACAGGTGACGTTGCTGCCGCCTTCGCGTGCCCCGGCGGTGGTGGCAGAGCTGCTGGCCCGCCAGGCGGGGAGCTATGCCCTGGGCGATCAGGCGCTGGAGACTGCGCCGTCCCCCTACTGGCGCCTGCCGGAACCACTCGGCCAGGCCGACGGGCCGGCGCCGGAAGTGGACCCCGATGCGGTGTTCGCCGTGGCCTTCACCTCCGGCAGCACCGGCGCGCCGAAGGCCTTTGCCAAGACCCTGGGCCAGTTCCGGGCCAGCACCGCGCAGCTGGTGGCGGCAATGGCCGACCTGTGGGACGGGCGCACGCCCAGCATCGTGGCCACGGTGCCGCCCCAGCACATGTTCGGCCTGGAGCAGTCGGTGATGGTGCCGCTGCTGAGCAATGCCACCCTGCACGCTGGCCGCCCGTTCTTCCCGCAGGACGTGGCCCGCGCGCTGGAGCAGGTGCCGGCGCCGCGCATGCTGATCAGCACCCCGATGCATCTGCGCGCGCTGGTGGACTCGGGCGTGGCGCTGCCGCCGATCGCCGGCTGCGTGTCGGCCACCGCGGTGCTGGAGCAGGCGCTGGCCCAGGCCTTCGAGGCACGCTTTGGCGGGCAGCTGCGCGAGATCTTCGGTTCCACCGAGACCTGCATCTTCGCCTGCCGCCGCACCGCGCTGGAAACCGCCTGGACCCCGCTGCCCGGGGTGTGGCTGCAGCCACAGCCGGACGGCACCCTGGTGCATGCCCCGCACCTGGCCGGGCCGGTGGCGCTGGCCGACCTGATGCAAGTCCACGCCGATGGCCGCTTCCACCTGCGCGGGCGCCAGGCCGACCTGCTGGAGATCGCCGGCAAGCGTGCCTCGCTGGGCGAGCTCACCGGCCGCCTGCTGGCCGTGCCCGGCGTGCGTGACGCGGTGATGGTGCAGCTGGATCGGCCCGGCAAGGTGCGTCGTACCGCCGCCCTGGTCGTGGCCCGGGACCTGTCCGAAGGCGAGCTGCTGACCTGCCTGCGCGGGGTGATGGACCCGGTGTTCCTGCCGCGCCGGATCCGCTTCGTCGACGCCCTGCCGCGCACCGACACCGGCAAGCTGTCGCGGGCCCAGTTGCTGCGCCTGCTCGGGGAACCGACATGAAAGACCGCCGGCAACGAGCCGATGCGCGACAGGCCGCGCCGGCTTCGGCCCGCGGCGACTTCTTGCCCATGGCGGCACCCGGGTCATCGAGTCGCATTGCCGCAGCCGGCAGGCGAACGGGTCGGGTCCGTTGGGCGAGGTGTGGGAGCCGCTACAGCGGCGATGAAGCCTTACCTAAGGCCTTCGCCGCGAGGGCGGCCAGTCACGAACCGTGCACGCCGTCGATTTCGACCCGCAGGTCGCGGCGGCAGATCGCCGCGTGCAGCAGCACCCGCGGCACCTCGGCCGGCAGGGATGCCTCAAGCAGGCCGGCGACCAGCGGCAGTTCGGCTGCCTCGCGGACGTAGACCTTCAGCCGGCTGCCGGCGTCGAACGCGGCCGGCAGCGCCGGTGCATGCCGGCGCGCGCTGGCGATCAGCGCCTGGAAATTGGCAAAGGTCTCTTCCAGCTGCGCCCGGGTGGATTGTGGATGCAGGGTCCGGTGGCCGACCACCGCCGCGGTGCCCGACAACAGCAGCGGCGCATCGACGCTGGCCGGCGGCAGCATCGCCCGGGCAAAGCTCGGCGGTTGCGGGCCGTACTGGCGCGGATAGCGATAGGCGCTGACCTGGCGTGGATTCTCCACCGGCGTGCCGGGCCGGTTGCACGCCAGCCAGTAGACCTGCAGCGTGCGCACCCCATCGACCCGGCCGATCGCGGTGGCGGCCGGCAGGTGGCGGGTGTCGAACTGGCCCAGCCCGCGCACGCGGCCCACGCAGAAGCGGCGATAGCGTTCCTGGTCGCCCTCGCCCTCGGTGATCGCATCCAGGGAGTTCCAGATCCGCAACAGGTGCGCGGTGGCGCTGCTGGCGACGAACCGGGTCAGCAGTGCATAGGCCTGCGCAGTGGCGTCCTCGATGTCGCCGTCGGTTTCGTCGATCTGGATCGCGCCGAACTGCAGGGTGCCGTCGCTGGCCCAGGCGATCGCGCCATCGCGGCCGCGCACCACCGGCCGGGTGCTGCGCCAGACTTCCAGCGGCGCGGCGCCCAGCGGGGTCAGCGGCACGCGCAGATAGCGCGGATCGTCGCTGCCGGGTGCCTCGGGCCCGAAGCCGAACACGGCCAGCAGGCGGTCATCGTCCAGCAGCGCCGGCAGCTGCTCGGCCGGCAGGTAATCCACGTGCAGTCGGGTCGCATCGACCGGTCGCGGCGCCTTGGTGGACTGCGGATGATTCATGCCTGGCCTGCCGGGTCCGGCTGCAGGGTCTCGCCGCGGAAGCCTTCGGCAGGCTGGCACCTGCGCCGACGCCAGGCCTTGAATGCCTGCGGCACCATCGACAACACGTGCGCGCCGTAGATCAGGCGAAAGAGGCGCAGGCGCCGCTTGACCCGCGGCGAATCGAACACATCGCCGGCCAGCATTGCCACCAGCGCCGATTCGACCTGCAGGAAGTCGCGCGGATTGGCGAACAGCAGGCGCATGGTCGGCGAGGTGAAGCGATAGATGAACCATTTGAACTCGCGCACCCCTGCGTCCTGGCGGCGTTGCAGTGCCCGGCGCAGGGCCGGGGCGCGGCGGGGCGCGCGCAGGGCGGCATCGACCATCGCCGCGCCGTGCTCGCCGCTGTGCATGGCCAGGTGCACCCCGGAGGAAAACATCGGATCGACAAAGGCGTAGGCATCGCCCAGCAGCAGCCAGCGCGGGCCGCTCATCCGGGTCGAGTCGTAGGCGTAGTTGCCGGTGGCGTGGACCGGCGCCACGCGCACCGCGCCGGCCATGCGTTCGGCCACCTCCGGGTTCAGCGCCAGGGTCTGGTGCAGGAAGGCTTCCAGCTCGCCGCTGCGGGCCTTGAGGTAATCGGGAAAGCACACCGCGCCCACGCTGGTCACATCGTTCGGCAGCGGGATCAGCCAGATCCAGCCGTGCCGGTGGCGGTAGATGCTGATGTTGCCGGCATCGGCGCCCGGGCGCCGGGCCACGCCGGTGAAATGGCTGAACACCGCCGCCGACTGGTGCTGCGCATTCTTGCGGCGCAGCTTGAGCCGGGTGCCCAGGAACGCATCGCGGCCCGAGGCATCAAGCAGCCATCGCGGGCGGATTTCCACGCGGTGCTCGCCCTGGCGCGCCCACACGATAGGCTGGTCGCGGTCGAAGTCCACCGCGGTCACCTGGGTCTGCTCGTGCGCGTCGACCCCTTCGCTGCGGGCTTTCTCGAACAGGATCCGGTCAAACCTGTCGCGCGGCACCTGCAGCGCAAAGCCGCATCTGGCATCCAGCGCCTGGTCGAAACGGAAGGTGTTGTAGCCACCGTCCTCCCTGGAGAAGTCGGCCCCCAGCTTGAGCGTGCCGATCGCGCGCATGTCCTCCATCACGCCCAGTCTTTCCAGCAGCGGCATGGTCATGGGCAGCAGCGATTCGCCAATATGGAAGCGCGGGTGGCGGGACTTCTCCAGCACGGTGACCTTCCAGCCGGCGCGGGCCAGCTGGATCGCCGCGGTGCTGCCGGCCGGGCCGCCGCCGATGATCAGCACATCCGGGGTGGCCTGCGGTGCTGCGCCGGACGCGGGGCCCGGACCGGGTGGAAACGCAATGGCGTCTGCGGTGGCGGAAGTCATGCGTGCGAGGCCTGCGCGTGCGGCGATCCTGATCCAGCGATCATCATAGCCTGCACGCCGCGCGGCCCGCCGGTTGCACGGGCGCGTCCGATGCACCATCGTGTCGCCCCTTCACCCCCTGGAAGCACCCTCGCATGTCCGCGCAAACCGCCGAAGAACACGAGCTGGCCCAGCTGCTGGTCGAGAGCCTGAACCTGGAAGACGTGGACCCCGGCCAGATCGACCCGGAAGCCCCGCTGTTCAACACCGGTCTGGGCCTGGATTCGATCGACGCGCTGGAGCTGGCCCTGGCCATCGGCAAGACCTACGGCGTCCAGCTGCGCTCGGACAACGACGACAACCAGCGCATCTTCGCCTCGCTGCGGGCGCTGTCGACACATGTCCAGGCCGCCAGGACCCCCTGAGGCCGGCGTGTCCGCGCCCGCGCCGCAGGCCGGTGCCCGGTGGGCAGTGGCGGCGGCGCTGCTGCTGGCCATCGCCTATCCACCACTTGCCCACTGGGCCAATGCCAAGGGCAGCAGCCAGCTGGCCGTGCTGGCCGGGGTGGCACTGGTCCTGCTGCTGCTGATCGAGCCGATGGCCCGTCTGCGCGGCTGGGCCTGGGGGCTGGCCGTGGTGCTGCTGGCCGCGCTGGTGTCGCTGTGGCATTCGCCGCATGCGCTGCTGCTGCTGACCGCGCCGCCGGTGCTGTTCACCGGCTGGGTCGCCTGGTTCTTCGGCCGCAGCCTGGTGGGCGGCCGCACGCCGCTGATCACCCGCATCGTCTGCGGCCTGTACGCGCAGGCCGGGCACGTGCCCGGCCCGGCGGAGCTGACCTATACGCGCCGGCTGACCGGCTGCTGGGCTGGCCTGCTGGCGATGATGACGCTGGCCAACCTGTTGCTGGGGCTGTGGGCGGTACCGGGCGGTGTGCTGGCCCAGCTGGGCCGGGTGCCGCCGCTGGTCATTGCCGATGCGCAGGCCTCGTTGTTCGCCAACCTGCTGGGCTACGGGGTGGTCGGCGGGTTCTTCCTTGGCGAATACGCCCTGCGCGCGCGCTGGTTCCCGGTGCGGCCCTACCGCAACCTGGTCGATTTCCTGCGCCAGCTGGTCCGGCTGGGGCCGGCCTTCTGGCGCGACGTGCTGCGTTGAAGCTGCGCCCACGCACCGGGCGCGGGCCAACAGCGCTTGCGCCAGCACCTGCAGTCACTGTTAAAAAATCGCAAATCCGCGCCGCCCAAGCGGCCGGTGCCCGGGTATCCTGTCGCGCATGAGCCTTTCGACCGACAACATGGGCGTGCAGTCGTCGCGGGCCTGCGGCAACCTCGCCTGGAGCGTCCTCAACGCCCTGCAGCTGGCCTTTACCCTGGCCTGGACGGCCGGCTGGATCAGCCTGGCGCTGCTGCTGCGCGCCCTGGGCACCGGCCCGGAGGTGGTGTTGCGCATGGCCGCGCGCTGTTGGGCGCCGGGCCTGGTCCGCGGCGCCGGCGCGCAGCTGGTGGTGGAAGGCGGCCGGGACATCGACTGGTCCAGGCCGCACCTGCTGGTGTCCAACCACCAGTCGGTGATCGACATCTGCGTGCTGTACATGGCGGTGCCGGCGCCGCTGCGCTTCCTGCTCAAGGCCGAGATGCTCAAGGTCCCGTTCGTGAACTGGTACGCCAAGGCCACCGGCATGCTGTTCCTGGACCGCGACAGCCGCCGCGCCGGGGCCCTGGTCCGGCGCCAGGCCGCCGCGCTGCTGGGCCGGGGCCAGAACCTGTGCCTGTTCCCGGAAGGCACCCGCAGCCGCACCGGCGCGCTGGCGCCGTTCAAGGCCGGGTTGCTGCAGGCGGCCATCGACGCCGGGGTACCGGTGGTGCCGGTGGCCATCGACGGGTGTGGCAAGGTGCTGCCGGCGCAGGGCCTGTTCCGGGTGCGTCCGGGCCCCATCCGGGTGCGCATCGGCGCGCCGATCCCGGTGCGCGATGAAGCCGGCATGCTGCTGGACCGGCAAGCGCTCACCCGGCGTGCCCACGAGTCGGTGCGCACCCTGCTCGAACCGCGCCTTTGACAAGCGCATGGAATTTGCCGTCCCGCACGACCATCCCGCCCTGCCCGGACATTTCCCCGGCCACCCCATCGTGCCCGGCGTGGTGGTCCTGGACCATGTGCTGGATGCGATCCAGGCCCAGCACGGCCCGCTGCACGGCGGCCTGCGCCTGCCGCAGGTGAAGTTCGTCCAGCCGCTGCTGCCGGGCCAGCGCGCGCGCATCGTCCTGGAAGGCGCCGCGCCGCGCTGGAAGTTCCGCGTGCTGCGCGGCCAGACCCTGCTGGCCAGCGGCGAGATCGTGGCTGCCGGTGGCCCGCCATGAACAGCGCCTGGAAGCAGCGTCCGGAAGGCGGCACCCGGTTTGGCCTGCGCCTGATCCGGGCCATCGCCTGCCACGGCGGCCGGCCGCTGGCGCGCGCGCTGCTGGTCCCGATCACCGCCTACTTCATGCTGGTGCGCGGCCCGGAGCGCCGTGCCTCGCGCGCCTATCTCGGCCGCGTGCTCGACCGGCCGGTGCGCTGGCTGGACGTGGCCCGCCACTTCCACACCTTCGCCTCGGTGATCCTGGACCGGGTGTTCCTGCTCAGCGGACGCATGGAGCAGTTTCATGTCCAGGTCAGCGGCCTGGAGCAGCTGCACGCGCAGATGGACAAGGGCCGCGGGGTGCTGATCTTCGGCTCGCACCTGGGCAGCTTCGATGCGCTGCGGGTGCTGGCCCAGGAGCGTCCCGACGTGCAGGTCCGGGTGGTGCTGGACAAGGCCCAGGCGCCGGCACTGACCGAGCTGCTGGGCGCGCTCAATCCGCAGCTGGCCGAGCGCATCATCGATGCCGGCATGGACAGCACCTCGATCGTCATGGCGATCAAGCAGGCCACCGACGCCGGCCACCTGGTGGCGCTGCTGGTCGATCGCACCCGCCCGGAAGACCCGTTCCTGCCGGCGCAGTTCCTGGGCGCACAGGCGCAGTTTCCGACCTCGCCCTGGCTGATCGCCGCGGTGCTCAAGGTGCCGGTGGTGCTGGCCTTCGGCCTGTACCACGGCGGCGCCCGCTACGCGCTGGCGTTCGAGACCTACAGCGAGGGCCTGGAGGTCTCGCGCCGCAACCGCGCCGCCTGCCTGGGTGTGCTCATCCGGGGTTATGCCGAACGGCTCGAGCATTACGCCCGGTATGCGCCCTACAACTGGTTCAACTTCTATGATTTCTGGAACGCCAAGCATGACCAGGGCAAGCTCCACCTGGAGCCGGGTGCTGATGCTGATGCTGCTGTGCAGCGCCGGACCGCTGTGCGCCGCATCGCCTGAGCCGGCCGCCGGGCAGGTCGACCCGGCCTGGATCCTGTCCAGGATCGCCCGGCCCGGCGCGATCACCACCCAGTTCGTCGAACTGCGCGGCTCGGCCCTGCTGAGCACCCCGCTGCGTCTGCAGGGCCGCTACATGCGCGATGCCGATGCCACCCTGGTGCGCGAGGTGACCGCGCCGTACCACGAGAAGATCACGCTCAGGGGCCAGACCGCCACGCTGGAACGCGACGGCAAGCAGCCGCGCACCTTCGCGCTGGCGCGCGCGCCGGAACTGCTCGGCCTGCAGCACGCCTTCGGTGCGCTGCTGTCCGGTGACGCCGCCCAGCTGCAGCAGCACTACACGCTCAGCGCCGCCGGCACGCGCCAGGCCTGGCAGCTCAGGCTCGATCCCAGGCAGGCGGCCGCCGCCCAGGCGCCGGCGCGCCAGATCCAGCTCTACGGCCGCGGCGCCGAACTGCGCTGCATCGAGACCACCGATGACAAGGGCCAACACCAGCGCACGTTGCTGGCCGGCGCCGCGCAGGCGGCGGCCCAGGTCGAAGACGCCGATGCCCTGGCCGCGCTGTGCCGCGGCCAACCCGGGTGAGGCTGCCTGCCCGCGCACGCACCGGGGTGGCGGTGCTGTGGCTGTTGGCACTGCTGGGCCTGGGGGCGTGGCTGGGCCATTCGCTCAAGCTCTCCGGCGACCTGCGCAAGTTCATGCCCGATGCGCGCACCCCGGCGCAGAAGCTGCTGCTGGACGAACTGGGCCAGGGCCCGGGTTCGCGCCTGTTGCTGATGGCCATCTCCGGCAGCGATCCGGCCACCCTGGCCAGGCAGTCGCAGGCGCTGCGCGCCAGGCTGGAGGCGGACAGGGACCTGTTCGCCATGATCAGCAACGGCGGGCAATCGCCCGTCGATGCGATCCCGGGCAGCTGGCTGCCGTACCGGTTCCTGCTGACCGACCGCTACGACCAGCAGCGGCTGGATGCGCAGACCCTGCACGCGCAACTGGCCGAGCGCGTACAGGACCTGGGCTCGCCGGCGGCCGGCATGATCGAGCCGCTGCTGCCGCGCGACCCGACCCTGGAACTTCTGTACGTGGCCCAGCGCCTGCAGCCGGCCCGGGCGCCGCAGCAGATCGAAGGGGTGTGGTTCGACAGGGCCGGCACGCGCGCGCTGCTGGTGGCCCAGACCATCGCCGGCGGCTTCGACCCGAGCGGCCAGCAGCAGGCCGTGGCCGCGATCAACGCTGCCTTCGAGGAGATCGCCAGGGGCACCGGAAGCACGCTGCTGCTGACCGGGCCGGGCGCGTTTTCGGTGGAGATCAGTACCCGCACCCAGAACGAGACCCGGTGGATCGGGGTGTTCGATACCGTCGGCCTGATCGTGCTGCTGCTGGTGGCCTATCGCAGCTGGAAGATCCCGCTGCTGGGCGTGCTGCCGCTGGCCAGTGCCGGCCTGGCTGGCATGGCCGCGGTGATGCTGTGCTTCGACCAGGTCCACGGCATCACCCTGGCGTTCGGCTTCACCCTGATCGGCGTGGTCCAGGACTATCCGATCCATCTGTTCAGCCATCAGCGTCCCGGCCTGGACCCGTGCGCCAATGCGCGCCGGCTGTGGCCGACCCTGGCCACCGGCGTGGTCTCCACCTGCATCGCCTACATCACGTTCTTCTTTTCCGGCGTGGAGGGCCTGCGCCAGCTGGCGGTGTTCACCATCACCGGCCTGGCCGTGGCCGCGCTGCTCACCCGCCTGGTGATGCCGGAGCTGCTGGACCCGGCCACCGGCGATTTTGCCGATTCGAAACTGATGGGCCGCCTGGCTGATGCCATCGAACGCCTGCCGCGGCCGCGCTGGTCGCTGGCGCTGCTGGCGGTGATCGCCGCGGGGGTGATCGTGGCGGTGCCCACCCCGTTCTGGCAGCACGATCTGTCCAGGCTGACCCCGGTGCCGGTCGAATCGCTCAGGCACGATCAGGACCTGCGCCAGGAACTGGGCGCGCCCGATGTGACCTACGTGCTGGCCGTGCAGGCGCCCACCCGCGAAGCGGCGCTGGCCGCCTCCGAGGCGCTGCGCCCGCGCCTGGATGCGCAGGTGGCCAAGGGCGCGCTGGCCAGCTACGACATGGCCGCCCGCTACCTGCCCAGCGCAGGGCTGCAGCAGCATCGCCAGCAGCAGCTGCCCGAGCCGGCCGCGGCGCGGGCGATGCTGGACGCGGCGCTGGTCGGCTTGCCGTTCCGCAGCGAGGTGTTCGCCCCGTTTCTGGCCGATCTGGAACAGGCCCGCACCGCCAGGCCGCTGACCGAAGCCGAGCTGGCCGACACGCCGCTGGCCGCGCCCGTGCAGGGCCTGCTGTTGGACGGCGGCGACCACCTCACCGCGCTGGTCTCGATGAGCGGCATCGGCGATCCGCAGGCGCTGGCCGCCGCGCTCCGGGGCAGTGGCGCCCAGTGGATCGACCTGCGCGAAGCCTCGCGCACCCTGGTCGACACCTACCACCGCGTGCTGGTGGCGATGGGCGTGGCCGCGGTGCTGCTGGCCATCGTGGTGGCCATCGCCCTGCGCGAGCCTCGCCGGATCGTGCGGGTGCTGCTGCCGATGGGGCTGAGCGTGCTGCTGATCCTGGCGGTGCTGCGCGCACTGGGCGTGGAACTGAACCTGTTCCACCTGATCTCGATGATCCTTGGTGCCGGCCTGGGCCTGGACTACGCGCTGTTCTTCGACCATGCCGGCGACGATGCGGCCGACCAGCGCCGCACCCTGCATGCGCTGATCGTGTGCAGCCTGATGACCCTGCTGGTGTTCGTGCTGCTGGCCCTGTCCAGCATCCCGGTGCTGCGCGCGATCGGTGCGACCGTGGCGATGGGCGTGGTGTTCAACTTCGTCCTGGCGCTGCTGGTCTCGCGCCAGCCGCGCGCAAAACAGGTGACCGATGCACAGCCGTGAAGCGATCGCCGCGCTGGTCCCGCACCAGGGCCTGATGTGCCTGTGGCAGGAAGTCGTGCACTGGGACGCTGCGCGCATCGTGCTGCGCAGCCACGGGCATCTCGATGCAGCCCATCCGCTGCGCGCACACGGCCGCCTGCGTGCCGTGCACCTGTGCGAGTACGGCGCCCAGGCGATGGCCGTGCACGGCGGCCTGCTCGGTCAGGCCAGTGGCGCACCGGTGCGCCCGGGCGTGCTGGTCGCGCTGCGCAACGTGGTCCTGCACGTGGACACCCTGGACCAGCTGCACGGACCCCTGCAAGGCCAGGCCGAAGTGCTGATCCACGGCCAGGACAGCCAGCAATACGCCTTCCGCATCCACCACGCCGACACCCTGCTGGCCGAAGGCCGCGCCTCGGTGGTGCTGGGGCAGGCGTCATAGCGAACCGGTGCCTTCAGGTTTTCGCTTCGGTGGGGGCCGCCAGGGCGGCGATGCGGCTTTACCGGAGCGCTTGGCCGCCGTGGCCGCTCCCACCGCATCGGCGACGCGGTACATCTGCGTGACCTGTTTTGCGACTGCTAGTGTACTGTTCTATTCTTGATGGAACTTATATGAAATCCATCGTTCCAACACTCTACGAGGACGAAGTGTGGAGAGTGCAAGTGCGAGTTGCCCCTGAGATTGTGCTGAGCGACGAGGAGCGAGCCGAGTTGACGAGACTGGTTCGCTCCAAGCGCACGAGCGTAAGGCTGGCGCAGCGCGCCCGCATGGTGCTGCTGGCTGCGGACGGCATGCAGAACAAGGAGATCGCCGAGCAAATAGGGGTGGGGCGCGTACAGGTCTCGCGCTGGCGCGCGCGATATGCGCAGTCGCGGATGGCCGGGATCGAGCGCGACTTGCCGCGCGGGGCGCCGCCGGCCAAGGTCGACGCGGCGCGGCTGGTGGA
>NZ_RDQN01000001.1 GCF_003703395.1 Pseudoxanthomonas spadix | reverse complement strand
AGACGCGATACGAAGCCCTGCGCCAACGGGGCAAGTGCGCCAAGGTCGCCATCACCGCCTGCATGCGGGTACTGCTCACCCGCCTCAACGCCATGGCCAGAGACCAAACTGAATGGAGAATGACAGGCGCCTGAGAAGACAGTTGCTCCTACGGACAATCGAGGTTCCTGCGGCCTGGGGGCGTGATGTGGCTTTCCCGGTAAGGCCTCTCGCGGCCCTGCGGTCCGCTCCTACGGGCTGATCGACGTTCCTGCGGCCGGGGCGTAGGAGCGCACCGCAGGGGCGCGATGGGGCTTTGCCGGTAAGGCCTCATCGCGGCCCTGCGGTCCGCTCCTACGGTGATCCTGCTTCCACCGATGCGAGCAGCTTGCCGGCCGCGGCGCGGGCCTCGGCGCTGACTTGCACCCCGCCCAGCATGCGCGCCAGCTCCTCCTTGCGCGCGCCGGCATCGAGCGCCTCGACTGAAGACTGGGTCATGCCCTCGACCGGCGCCTTGCTGACGCGGTAGTGCGCGTGGCCCTGGGCGGCAACCTGGGGCAGGTGGGTCACGCACAGCACCTGGCGCTCGCGGCCCAGGTCGCGCAACTTCCTGCCGACGATGTCGGCCACCGCGCCACCGATGCCCGAATCGACCTCGTCGAAGATCATGGTCGGTACCGCGTCCGCGCCCAGCGCAGCCACTTCGATGGCCAGCGAGATGCGCGAGAGCTCGCCGCCGGAGGCCACCTTGCGCAGCGGCCGCGGCGGCTGGCCGGCGTTGGCGGCCACCAGCAGTTCGATCCGTTCGGCGCCCTGCGGATCGGGGCGGTCGACCACATGCGGTTCGAACTGGACCTCGAGCCGGCCACCGCCCATGCCCAGCTCGGCGATGAGGGCGCTGGTCTTGCTGGCCAGGGTGGCCGCGGCCCGGGTCCTGACCCTGGTCAGCGCCTGGGCGGCGCTGCGCCACGCGTGGCCTGCGGCCTCGATCTCGGTGTTCAGGCCGGCCAGGCGCTCGCCGGCGCCGCGCAGGCCGTCCAGCTCCTGCTCGATCCGGGCGGCGACCTCGTCCAGCTGTTCGGGCGTGACCCGGTGCTTGCGGGCCAGGTCGTGCAGGCGGGTCAGGCGACGCTCGGCGTGCTCGAACTGGTCCGGGTCCACGTCCAGCGTGTCGCGGACCTGGCTGAGCACGGCCAGCGCTTCGTCCAGCTGGATCTGGGCATTTTCCAGCAAGGCCTCGACCTCGCCCAGGCGCGGCTCGTGGGCGACCACGCGGGCCAGTTCGCTGCGGGTCTGCAGCAGCAGGCGGCCCGCCGATGGCCCGTCCTCGCCCGACAGCCGCGCCAGGCCATCGTCGCAGGCCTGGATCAGGGTCGTGGCATGGGCCTGGCGGCGATGGGTGGCGACCAGGGCCTGGATCGCGGCCGGGGCCAGCTCCTCGCGGCGCAGTTCGTCCAGCTGGTGCTGCAGATAGTTGAGCCGGTCCGAGACATCGCCCTGGGCGGTCAGCCGGTCGCGCTCGGCCAGCAGCAGGCTCCAGGCCGCAGCGGCCTTGCGCACCTGTGCCAGCTGCGCCTGTGCGCCGGCGAAGGCGTCCAGCAGCGCCAGCTGGCTGGCCTTGGACAGCAGTGCCTGGTGCTCGTGCTGGCCATGGATCTCGACCAGCAGTCCGGCCAGTTCGGCCAGCTGCGACAGGGTCACGCTGCGCCCGTTGATCCAGCTGCGCGAGCCGCCGTCGGCGCGCAGCACCCGGCGCAGCTGGCAGGCGCCGGCCTCGTCCAGCGCGTGTTCGGTCAACCAGGCCAGGGCAGGGGCCTTGGGCGCCAGCTCGAACTCGGCCGATAGCTCGGCGCGCTGGGCGCCATGGCGGACCATGCCGGCATCGGCGCGCAGGCCGGACAGCAAGCCCAGCGCATCGACCAGCAGCGATTTGCCGGCGCCGGTCTCGCCGGAGATCACGGTCATGCCGGGGCCGAATTCCATGTCCGTGGCGCGGACCACGGCGAAGTCCTTGATGGTGAGGTGTCTGAGCATGGCGGGCGCATTGTAGGGCTTGGCGGCGCGCGGGCTGAAGACGCACCGTGCCGGTTGCAAAGGTGGCCGCCGGTCGCTATCTATCGACCATGAATCGTCGAAGTCCGGATCTGGATGCACGCGCGCGGCAGCTGCTGCGCACGCTGATCGCCCGCTATATCCAGGATGGCGAACCGGTCGGATCGCGCACCCTGGCCCGGCACTCGGGCCTGGACGTCAGCGCCGCGACCATCCGCAACATCCTGGCCGATCTGGAAGATGCCGGCCTGCTCAGTTCGCCGCACACCTCGGCCGGGCGCATTCCGACCGCGCAGGGGTACCGGGTGTTCGTGGACAGCCTGGTCCAGATGCAGCCGCTGGCCGAACGCGATCTGGCCCGCCTGCGCGCCGAGCTGCCGGCCGGCACCGGCACCCAGGCACTGCTGGGCAATGCCTCGGAACTGCTGTCGGCGATGACGCACTTTGTCGGGGTGGTCGGGGCGCCCAGGCGCGAGCAGTTCGCCTTCCGCCACATCGATTTCGTGCCGCTGGACGGGCGCCGGTTGCTGGCGATCCTGGTGTTTGCCGACAACGAGGTGCAAAACCGGGTGATCGAGCCGCGCCGCACCTACGACCCGTCCGAGCTGGAGCGGGTGGCCAACTACCTCAATGCCCATTTTGCCGGTCGGCCGATCGCCGAGATCCGCGCCACCCTGCTGCGCGAACTGCGCGCGGCCCGCTCGGAGATGGAAGGGCTGCTGGCCCACACCGTCGAGCTGGCCGAGCATGCGCTGACCCCCTCGGACGACGACATGGTCCTGGCCGGCCAGACCCGGCTGATGGCCGTGCAGGACCTGTCCGACCTGGACCGGCTGCGCGAGCTGTTCGAGACCTTCGCCCGCAAGCGCGAGATCCTGCAGCTGCTTGAACGCACGATCAGCGCGCCGGGCGTGCGCATCTTCATCGGCGAGGAAACCGGGCTGGCGCCGCTGGACGGGGTCTCGCTGGTGGCCGCGCCATACCGCGCCAGTGGCCAGGTGCTGGGCGTGCTGGGCGTGATTGGACCGACCCGCATGGCCTATCAGACCGTGATCCCGGTGGTCCAGGCCGCCGCCGACGCGCTTGGTGCGGCGATGCTGCGTCCCGGCGATGACTTGAATCCCTCTGCGCCGGCCCCATAGGTGGGGCTTGCGGCGGACACCGACCCGCCAGACGGACATTGACCGATGACTGCAAGTGAACACCCGGCCAGCCACGATGCGGCCGCCGACGCGCCACAGGATGCCCAGGCCGCGCTCCAGGCCGAGATCGAAACCCTGCGCAACGAACTGGACCAGCTGCGCGCCCAGGTCCTGCTGGAACGCGCCGACCTGGAGAACCAGCGCAAGCGCATGGCCCGTGACGTGGACAACGCGCGCAAGTTCGCCAACGAGAAGTTGCTGGGCCAGCTGATGCCGGTGTTCGACAGCCTGGATGCGGGCCTGGCCGCTGCCGGGGCCGAACCCAGCCCGCTGCGCGAAGGCCTGGAACTGACCCTCAAGCAGCTGCTCAAGGTCGCCAGCGACAACGGCCTGACCGTGCTGGATCCCACCGGCCAGCCGTTCAACCCGGACCACCATCAGGCCATCAGCCAGGCGCCGGCCCAGGGCGCGGCCCCGGGCAGCGTGCTGCAGGTGTTCCAGAAGGGCTATCTGCTCAACGATCGCCTGCTGCGACCTGCGCTGGTGGTGGTGGCCCAGCACGACTGAGTCGGCGCGCGCCGCCGACCGGCGCACGACGGCCCGGAATTTTGTGTTCCAGCGGCGCTTGAAGCCGGTCATCACATCCCTATATCAGGTTCATCATCCGGCCCGAACGCCGGTTCCAACCCGACCCACATTCGCACTCACGGAGTCACCATCATGGGCAAGATCATCGGCATCGACCTCGGCACGACCAACTCGTGCGTGGCGGTCATGGAAGGCGGCAAGGCCCGCGTCATCGAAAATTCCGAAGGCGACCGCACCACGCCTTCCATCGTCGCCTATACCAAGGACGGCGAAGTGCTGGTGGGCGCCTCGGCCAAGCGCCAGGCGGTCACCAACCCCAAGAACACCTTCTATGCGGTCAAGCGCCTGATCGGGCGCAAGTTCACCGACGCCGAAGTCAAGAAGGACCTGGACCTGGTGCCCTACAGCATCGTGGCCCATGACAACGGCGACGCCTGGGTGGCCACCGCCGACGGCAAGAAGATGGCTCCGCAGGAAATTTCCGCGCGGGTGCTGGAGAAGATGAAGAAGACCGCCGAGGCCTACCTGGGCGAGACCGTCACCGAGGCGGTGATTACCGTGCCGGCCTACTTCAACGACAGCCAGCGCCAGGCGACCAAGGACGCCGGCAGGATTGCAGGCCTGGACGTCAAGCGCATCATCAACGAGCCCACCGCCGCGGCCCTGGCCTATGGCCTGGACAAGGGCAATGCGCAGGACCGCAAGATCGCCGTGTACGACCTGGGCGGCGGCACCTTCGACGTGTCGATCATCGAGATCGCCAACGTCGACGGCGAGAAGCAGTTCGAGGTGCTGGCCACCAACGGCGACACCTTCCTGGGTGGCGAAGACTTCGACGCCCGGGTCATCGACTACCTGGTCGACGAGTTCAACAAGGACCAGGGCATCGACCTGCGCAAGGATCCGTTGGCCCTGCAGCGCCTGAAGGATGCCGCCGAGCGCGCCAAGATCGAGCTGTCCTCCTCGCAACAGACCGAAGTCAATCTGCCGTACGTCACCGCTGACGCCTCCGGCCCCAAGCACCTGAACATCAAGCTGACCCGGGCCAAGCTGGAAGCGCTGGTCGATGACCTGATCAAGAAGTCGATCGAGCCCTGCCGCACCGCGCTCAACGACGCCGGCCTGCGCGCCAGCGACATCGGCGAGGTGATCCTGGTCGGCGGCCAGACCCGCATGCCCAAGGTACAGGCAGCGGTGACCGAGTTCTTCGGCAAGGAGCCGCGCAAGGACGTCAACCCCGACGAGGCCGTGGCGCTGGGCGCCGCGATCCAGGGCGGCGTGCTGGGCGGTGACGTCAAGGACGTGCTGCTGCTGGATGTGACCCCGCTGTCGCTGGGCATCGAGACCCTGGGCGGGGTGTTCACCAAGATCATCGAGAAGAACACCACCATCCCGACCAAGGCCTCGCAGACCTTCTCCACCGCCGAGGACAACCAGTCGGCCGTGACCGTGCACGTGCTGCAGGGCGAGCGCGAGCAGGCCCGCTTCAACAAGTCCCTGGCCCGTTTCGACCTGTCCGGCATCGAGCCGGCGCCGCGCGGCCTGCCGCAGGTCGAGGTGTCCTTCGACATCGACGCCAACGGCATCCTGCACGTGTCGGCCAAGGACAAGAAGACCAACAAGGAGCAGAAGGTCGAGATCAAGGCCGGTTCGGGCCTGTCGGACGAAGAGATCCAGCGCATGGTCGCCGACGCCGAAGCACACCGCGACGAGGACAGGAAGTTCCACGAACTGGTGGCCGTGCGCAACCAGGCCGACGCCCTGATCCACTCCACCCGCACCGCCATCACCGAGCATGGCTCGAAGGTGGGCGGCGAGGTGATCGGCAGGGTCGAGGCGGCGCTGGCCGACCTGGAAACGGCGATGAAGGGCGACGACAAGGCCCAGATCGAAGCCCGCTCCAAGGCCCTGGAAGAAGCCGGCCAGTCGCTCTACGCTGCCGCTTCGGCCGGCGCGCAGGGGGCAGGTCCGGAAGCCGGCGCCCAGCAGGCCCACCGCGCTGCCGACGACGTGGTGGACGCCGAGTTCACCGAGGTCAAGGACGACAAGAAGTAATGACGGCCCGGAACCGGAACCGGGTGACGCGGAAACCCGGCAGGGGAGACCTGCCGGGTGCGATTGTCGCCACGCACTGGGCATCGGCCTTGCCAGGAATCATCCCATGACCACGCTTTCCACCATCCCGGGCCCCGGGCCCCGGGCCCCGGGTTCTGCCGTATGAGCAAACGCGACTATTACGAGGTGCTGGGCGTGGCCCGCACGGTCAGTGAAGAGGAGCTGAGGAAAGCCTATCGCCGCTGCGCGATGAAGTTCCATCCTGACCGCAATCCCGGTGATACCACCGCCGAGGCTGCGTTCAAGGAATGCAAGGAGGCTTACGAGGTCCTGTCCGACGGCGGCAAGCGCCGCCTCTACGACCAGCACGGGCACGCCGCGTTCGAGCATGGCATGGGCGGCGGTGGCGCGGGGCCGGGCTTCGGTGGCGCCGACATGGGCGACATCTTTGGCGACATCTTCGGCAACATCTTCGGGGGCGGCGCCAGTGGCGGCCGCGCCGCCCGCCGCGGCGCCGACATCGGTTACGTGATGGAGCTGGACCTGGAAGAAGCCGTGGCCGGCGTCGAAAAGCGCATCGAGATCCCGACGATGGCCGCGTGCGAGCCCTGCCAGGGCAGCGGTTCGGAAGACGGCAAGACCGAGACCTGCGCCGCCTGCGGCGGCCGCGGCCAGGTCCGCATGCAGCGCGGCATCTTCACCATGCAGCAGGCCTGTCCGCATTGCGGCGGCCGCGGCCAGGTGATCCGCAACCCGTGCACGACCTGCCATGGCGCCGGTCGCGTCGAGGAAGAGCGGGTGCTGTCGGTGAAGATCCCGGCTGGCGTGGACAACGGCGATCGCATCCGCCTCTCAGGCGAGGGCGAGGCTGGTCCGGCCGGGACCCCCGCCGGCGACCTGTACGTGGAGGTGCGCGTGCGCGAGCACCCCATCTTCCAGCGCGACGGCGACGATTTGCATTGCGACGTGCCGATCCGCATCTCCCAGGCCGCGCTGGGTGACACCGTGCGCGTGCCCACCCTGGGCGGCGAGGCCGAGATCCGCGTCCCGGCCGAAACCCAGACCGGCAAGCTGTTCCGGCTGCGCGGCAAGGGCGTCAGGTCGGTCCGCAGCCGCTCCACCGGCGACCTGTTCTGCAAGGTCGTGGTCGAGACGCCGGTCAACCTGACCGCCGAGCAGCGCGAGATCCTGCAGAAGTTCGAGGCGACCTTCGTCGGCGACGACCAGGCGCGCAAGCACTCGCCCAAGTCGGCCACGTTCCTGGACGGGGTCAAGGGCTTCTGGGACCGGATGACCTCGTAGGGCGGGTCTTGACCCGCCGTTACCGGTTCATCCGGCATGGCAATGGCGGGTCAAGACCCGCCCTACGTTTCCTCGCGCCCAGGTGCGCGCCTGCGCATAGAATGACGCCCGGTTTCCCCGGGCGTTTTTTCTTGCACACATCGTCTGTTCCGGTCATCGGCATCGTCGGCAGCGCAGGCGGCTACGGGCGCTGGCTGACCAGGTTCCTGCAGCACCAGATGGGCCTGGCGGTGATCGGCCATGACCCGGCCGATCCGCGATCGCATTCGCCCGATGCGCTGATCGACCAGGCGCAGGTCCTGGTGTTCAGCACGCCGATCCGGCTCACCGCCGCGCTGATCGGCCAGTATGCGCAGCTGGCGGCCGGGCGTGAACGCGGCCAGCTGTGGCTGGACCTGACCTCGATCAAGACCGAGCCGGTGGCGGCGATGCTGCAGTCGCAGGCCGAAGTGGTCGGCCTGCACCCGATGTGTGCGCCGCCCAAGTCGCCCACGCTCAAGGGCCGGCCAATGGTGGTGTGCGAAGCGCGCCTGGACGCCTGGCGCCCGTGGCTGCAGACCCTGCTCGATGCGCTGGAAGCCCAGTGCGTGCGCACCACGCCCGAGCACCACGACCAGGTCATGGCCCTGGTCCAGGCGATGGTCCACGCCGGGCACCTGGCCCAGGCGTCGGCGCTGCGCCGCCATGCCGATCGGGTCGGTTCGCTGGCCGAGCTGTTCCCGTATCGCTCGGCCTCGTTCGAAATGGACGGGGCGATGATCGCGCGCATCCTTTCGCTCAACCCGGCCATCTACGAGGACATCCAGTTCGGCAATCCCCATGTGCCGGCGGTGCTGGACACGCTGGTGCAGGAGCTGTCGGCGCTGCGCGACCTGGTGAGCGCCGGCGACGAGGCCGCGCGCGCCACCTTCCGCCAAAGCGTGCTGGCCGCCAACAAGGCCGCGATCGGCGCCGAGGCGCTGGCCGATGGCAATTACCGGTTCGAACGCATCGGCTACCTGCTGGCCGACCTGGCCGAACCGCGCAGCCTGTCGGTGCACCTGCCGCTGGACCAGCCCGGCTCGCTGCGCGCGCTGCTGCATGTGTTCGAGCGCCACGGGGTGAGCATTTCCTCGCTGCATTCGCTGCGCAATCCGGCCGGCGAAGTGCATTTCCGGTTGGGTTTCGACAGCGGCACCGACCTGCAGGCGCTGGCCCGTGCCGCGGCGCAAGTCGATGCCAGCGGCATCGGCCGGGTGCTCGATGGCGACCTGCCGACCACACCCAGCACCGTGGCCAACCTGTAGCGCCGCCCGACCGCCGAACGCACAGGTCCTGAAAATTCCACATGCGCCTGGCGCTGCACTCAAAGCGCAGGCGCGTTTTCCACACCGGGTGTGGATCAAGTTCCGTACAAGCCTGTGGACAAGTTCGGCGGGCCGCGTCGGGCGGCCGTTGGATCGGCCTGGCCAGATTTTCGCCAGGCGCGGCGCTGGTGACACGGTATCCTTGGCCCCGATGAACACCCGGATCACCCTGTCCCGGCGCACCCTGGCCCTGCCATCGGCTGGCGCTGCCTGAAGAGACCGATCGATGGATGATGTCCTGCGCATATTGATCCACGGCGCGTCCGGCCGCATGGGCCAGGCGCTGCTGCGGCTGGCTGCCGAAAACCCCGCGTTGGGCGTGGTGGCCGCGGTCACGCACCGGCGTCCGGTCGCGCGCGTGGTCCAGGGCGTGGCGCATTTCGCCGCCAGCGAATTGCACGGCGTGCCCGCGTTCGACGTGGCCATCGATTTCAGCCTGCCCGAAGGGTTCGATCCAATCCTGGCGCTGTGCCTGGAGCGCAAGGTGGCGCTGGTGTCCGGCACCACCGGCCTGTCCGAAGCCCAGCGCGGCGCGCTGCAGGCCGCGGCGAACTCGATCCCGGTAGTGTGGGCCTCCAACTTCAGCCTGGGCGTGGCGGTGCTGGCCGAACTGGTCGAACGCGCCGCGGCAGCCCTGCAGGGCTGGGACTGCGACATCGTCGAGGCGCACCACGTGCACAAGCAGGACGCCCCTTCGGGCACTGCGCTGACCCTGGGGCAGGGCGCGCAAGCGGCCGGCGCGGCGCCGCGCTACGCCAGCCTGCGCGCCGGCGATATCGTCGGCGAGCACCTGGTCCAGTTCACCGGCCCTGGCGAGCGGCTGGAGTTGATCCACCGCGCCAGCAACCGCGACATCTTCGCGCGCGGCGCCTTGCACGCCGCGCAGCGGCTGGCGGGCAAAAGCCCCGGCCTGTATCGGGTCCGCGACCTGCTTGACTAGAATCGCCTCGGCGTGAGGCACCGGTCACTGAAAATACGGCTGGCGCCGCAAGGGGCCGGTCCGTACAATGCGCACTCGCCTGTTGACCACATCGCCTCGGACCGGAGAAACGCCGTGTTCGCGGTTTCTTGCAGCCGCAAGTTGAGGTGGACGCAGGGTTTCCTCCATCCCAAGGCGAGTGCAGTGACCCAATCCGCAATCCTGATCCTCGAAGACGGTACCGTGTTCGAGGGTCAATCCGTCGGCGCCCACGGCCTGTCCATCGGCGAAGTGGTGTTCAACACCGCCATGACCGGCTACCAGGAGATCGTCACCGACCCGTCCTACGCGCGGCAGCTGGTGACCCTGACCTATCCCCATATCGGCAACACCGGCTGCACCGACCAGGACGACGAAGCCGGCAAGGTCTGGTCGGCCGGCCTGATCGTGCGCGACGTGCCGCGCCGTCCCAGCAGCTGGCGCAGTCAGGTGCCGCTGCAGGACTGGCTCAAGGCGCGCGGCGTGATCGCCATCTCCGGCATCGACACTCGCAAGCTCACCCGCATCCTGCGCGAGCGCGGCGCCCAGAACGGCGCGCTCATGGCCGGCCAGATCGACCTCGAGCAGGCGCTGGAAGCTGCGCGCAAGTTCCCGGGCCTGAAGGGCATGGACCTGGCCAAGGTCGTATCGACCGGGCAGGCCTACACCTGGACCGAGGGCCAGCTGGACCTGGATACGAACAAGTTCGTCGGTCTGGGCGCGCAGCGCATTGAAAAGTCCGCAGATGGATGTGCGGGTTCTCGTGCGGGACGCACATACAAGGTCGTGGCCTACGACTACGGGGTGAAGCGCAACATCCTGCGGATGCTGGCCGAGCGCGGCTGCGAGGTGACCGTGGTCCCGGCGCAGACCCCGGCCGCCGAGGTGCTGGCGCTGAAGCCCGACGGCGTGTTCCTGTCCAACGGCCCGGGCGATCCGCAGCCGTGCGATTACGCGATCGCCGCAATCAAGGAATTGGTCGAGAAGAAGATCCCGATCTTCGGCATCTGCCTGGGCCACCAGCTGCTGGCCCTGGCCGCCGGGGCCAGGACGGTCAAGATGGGCCATGGCCACCACGGCGCCAACCATCCGGTGATCGACCTGGACACCGGCCGGGTGATGATCACCTCGCAGAACCACGGCTTTGCGGTGGACCAGGCCAGCGTGCCGGCCAACGTGCGCGTGACCCACCGCTCGCTGTTCGACGGCACCAACCAGGGCATCGAATTGACCGACGCGCCGGCGTTCTCCTTCCAGGGCCACCCGGAAGCCTCGCCCGGCCCGAAGGATGTCTCGCCGCTGTTTGATCGGTTCGTCTCGATGCTGGGAGCAAAGTCTCGGGACCCGGGACCCGGGACCCGGGACCGGGGAGAAGCGACATGACGGCATCCCACTTCCGCGAACTGGAGGTTTGGAATTTGGCGATGGATCTGGCCCAGGAGTCGTATCGGGTGGCCTCGGCCTTTCCTCGCGATGAGCGTTATGGGCTGACTTCCCAGTTGCAACGTGCGGCGGTTTCGGTGCCATCGAACATCGCTGAAGGCAATGCACGAGGCTCGACACGTGATTACGCGCGTTTCGTCTCCATGGCGACAGGTTCATGCGCCGAGTTGCAGACGCAGTTGCTGCTGGCCGAGCGCCTCGGCCTGGGCGTTCGGTCGGAAGTGGCCGCAACGCTGCTGCTCTGTGAGCGTGTCAGTCAGATGCTTTCCAGGCTGCAGCAGTCGTTGCAGCGGCGGCTTGAATCCGGGACCCGGGTCCCGGGTCCCGGGTCCCGAATCTCCGAAACCGCCGAGGACTACTGAAATGCCCCGCCGCACCGACATCAACACCATCCTGATCATCGGCGCCGGCCCGATCGTCATCGGCCAGGCCTGCGAGTTCGACTACTCCGGCGCCCAGGCGTGCAAGGCGCTGCGCGAGGAGGGTTACCGGGTGGTCCTGGTCAACTCCAATCCGGCCACGATCATGACCGACCCGGAGATGGCCGATGCGGTCTACATCGAGCCGATCAACTGGCAGACGGTCGAGAAGATCATCGCCAAGGAACGGCCTGATGCGCTGCTGCCGACGATGGGCGGCCAGACCGCGCTGAACTGTGCGCTGGACCTGGCCGATCATGGCGTGCTGGACAAGTACAACGTCGAGCTGATCGGCGCCAGGCGCGAGGCGATCATGATGGCCGAGGATCGCGAACTGTTCCGCGTGGCGATGGGCGAGATCGGCCTGGAATGCCCCAAGGCCGCGGTCGCGCGCAGCTTCGAGCAGGCCGTGGAGATCCAGGCCACGGTCGGCTATCCGACCATCATCCGCCCCAGTTTCACCCTGGGTGGCAGCGGCGGCGGCATCGCCTACAACCGCGAGGAATTCGAGGACATCATCAAGCGCGGCCTGGAGCTTTCGCCGGTCCACGAAGTGCTGGTGGAAGAATCGGTGCTGGGCTGGAAGGAGTTCGAGATGGAAGTGGTCCGCGACACCGCGGACAACTGCATCATCGTCTGTTCGATCGAGAACCTGGATCCGATGGGCGTGCACACCGGCGACTCGATCACCGTGGCCCCGGCCCAGACCCTGACCGACAAGGAATACCAGCGCCTGCGCGATGCCTCCATCGCGGTGCTGCGCAAGATCGGCGTGGATACCGGTGGGTCCAACGTGCAGTTCGGGATCAATGCGCAGACCGGCCGGGTGGTGGTGATCGAGATGAACCCGCGCGTCTCGCGCTCCTCGGCGCTGGCCTCCAAGGCCACCGGCTTCCCGATCGCCAAGGTCGCCGCCAAGCTGGCGGTGGGCTACACCCTGGACGAATTGAAGAACGAGATCACCGGCGGCAAGACCCCGGCCTCGTTCGAGCCTTCGATCGACTACGTGGTGACCAAGATCCCGCGCTTTGCCTTCGAGAAGTTCCCGCAGGCCGATGCGCGCCTGACCACCCAGATGAAGTCGGTGGGCGAGGTGATGGCCATGGGTCGCACCTTCTCCGAGTCGCTGCAGAAGGCGCTGCGGGGCCTGGAAACCGGCAAGGTCGGCCTGGACCCGACCGGCCTGGACCTGGGCAGCGAGGACGACATGGCCTCGCTGCGCCGCGAGCTCAAGGCGCCGGGCCCGGAGCGCCTGTTCTACGTCGGCGACGCGTTCCGCGCCGGCATGAGCGTGGAAGAGGTCCATGCGCTGTCGTTCATCGATCCGTGGTTCCTGGACCAGATCGAGGACCTGATCGCCGACGAGGCCCGGGTGGCCGCCGAAGGCCTGGGTTCGCTGGACGCGACGCGCATGCGCGAGCTCAAGCGCGCCGGTTTCTCCGACGCGCGCTTGGCCCAGCTGACCGCCACCGACGAGACCGCCGTGCGCGTGCTGCGCAAGGCGCTGGGGGTCAGGCCGGTCTACAAGCGGGTGGATTCCAGCGCGGCCGAGTTCGCCACCGATACCGCGTACATGTACTCGACCTACGAGGACGAGTGCGAAGCCAACCCGACCAACCGCGACAAGATCATGATCCTGGGCGGCGGTCCCAACCGCATCGGCCAGGGCATCGAGTTCGACTACTGCTGCGTGCACGCCGCGCTGGCACTGCGCGCGGACGGCTATGAAACGATCATGGTCAACTGCAACCCGGAGACCGTCTCGACCGATTACGACACCTCCGATCGCCTGTATTTCGAGCCGCTGACCCTGGAAGACGTGCTGGCCATCGTCGAGCTGGAAAAGCCCAAGGGCGTGATCGTCCAGTACGGCGGGCAGACCCCGCTCAAGCTGGCCCGCGCGCTGGAAGCCAACGGCGTGCCGGTGATCGGGACTTCGCCCGACTCCATCGACCTGGCCGAGGATCGCGAGCGCTTCCAGGGTCTGGTCGACAGGCTCGGCCTGAAGCAGCCGCCGAACCGGATCGCCCGCAACGACCAGCAGGCCCTGCTGCTGGCCCGCGAGATCGGCTATCCGCTGGTGGTGCGCCCCAGCTATGTGCTTGGCGGCCGGGCCATGGAAATCGTCTACGGCGAATCGGACCTGGCCCGCTACGTGCGCGATGCGGTCAAGGTCTCCAATGACTCGCCGGTGCTGCTGGACCGCTTCCTGGACAACGCGGTGGAAGTGGACGTGGACATCATCGCCGACAAGGACGGCCAGGTCCTGATCGGCGGGGTGATGGAGCACATCGAGGAAGCCGGCGTGCATTCGGGTGACTCCTCGTGCTCGCTGCCGCCTTACTCGCTGTCGGCCCAAACCCAGGCCGAGCTGCGCCGCCAGGTGGTCGAGCTGGCCAAGGCCCTGAACGTGGTTGGCCTGATGAACACCCAGTTCGCGATCCAGGCCGGCGACGACGGCCAGGACATCGTCTACCTGCTGGAAGTCAATCCACGGGCCTCGCGGACCGTGCCGTTCGTGTCCAAGGCCACCGGCATGGCGCTGGCCAAGATTGCCGCCCGCTGCATGGCCGGCAAGACCCTGGCCGAGCAGGGCGCAATCAAGGAAATCGTGCCGGACTACTACTCGGTGAAGGAGGCGATCTTCCCGTTCGCCAAGTTCCAGGGGGTCGATCCCATCCTCGGGCCGGAGATGCGTTCGACCGGCGAAGTGATGGGCGTGGGCCACAGCTTCGCCGCGGCGATGGCACGCGCGCAGGAGGCCGCCGGCATCAAGGCCCCGCAGCCGGGCAAGGCGTTCGTCTCGGTCCGCGATCCGGACAAGCAGCGCGTGCTGCCGGTGGCCCGGGCGCTGCTGGAGCGCGGCTTCTCGCTGGTGGCCACGGTCGGCACCGCGGCGTGGCTGCGCAAGCACGGCATCGAATGCGAGCTGGTCAACAAGGTGACCGACGGCCGTCCGCACATCGTCGACCTGATCAAGAACGGCGAGATCGTGTATATCGTCAACACCACCGAAGGCCGCCGCGCGATCTCCGATTCGTTCTCCATCCGTCGTGAGGCGCTGCAGCAGCGCCTGACCTATTCCACCACCATCGCCGGCGCACGTGCGCTGGTCAATTCGCTGGAGTTCCGCGGCACCGGCCCGGTGCTGGCGCTGCAGGAACTGCACAAGGAGTTGCAAGCATGAGAGCCCCCATCACCAAGCAGGGCGCCCAGCGCCTGCGTGAGGAGCTGGATTACCTCAAGTCGGTCAAGCGTCCGGAAGTGATCGCCGCCATCGCCGAGGCGCGTGCGCACGGCGACCTGAAGGAAAACGCCGAATACCATGCCGCCCGCGAACAGCAGGGCTTCATCGAAGGCCGGATCAACCAGCTGGAAGCCGAGCTGTCTACGGCCGAGGTGATCGATGTGGCCGCGCTCGATGCCGGTTCGCGCGTGGTGTTCGGCGCGACCGTGGTGCTGGCCCATGTCGATACCGACGAAGAGAAGACCTACCAGATCGTCGGTGACCTGGAAGCGGACATCAAACAGTCGCTTATCGCCATTTCCTCGCCCATCGCCCGTGCCTTGATCGGCAAGAACGAGGGCGACAGTGTGGTCATCGTGGCGCCGGCCGGCGAGCACGAGTACGAGATCATCAGCGTCTCCTACGGCGCCTGAGTCGAACGCCGCGATGGCATCGGCCACGCTGCTGCTGCCGGCACGCGCCCAGCTTGCCGGTACGCTTACGCTCGAGGCTGGCCGGGCGTTGGCCCGCGCCGACCGCACTGTGGGCCAGCCCGGCGAGCGCGCCCAGCTGCGCCGGCATTTCCAGTGGACGCCAGATCATTGGCCGGTCGCGGCGCTGACCCGCCAGCTCGACGCCGGCGACGCGGCCGATGCGCGCTGGTTGCGCGCCGATCCAGCGTTCCTGGCGCCGGACATGACCGGCGCGCGGTTGCTGGCGCACGGCCCGGCGCTGGGCCTGACCGAAGCGGACAGCGCCGCGCTGCTGCCGGCGCTGCGGCCGCTGTTCGGCGATGCCGGTTTGCTCCTGGACGCGCCCGAGCCATCGCGCTGGTACCTGCGCCTGGCCGGCGATACGCCCCTGCCCGAATTTGCCTCGCCCGACGAGGTGCTCGGCGACGATTTGTTTGGCCACCTGCCGCACGGTGATGCAGGCCGCCGCTGGCGCGCGTTGTTCACGCAGGTGCAGGTGACCCTGCACCAGCATCCCTGGAATGCCCGGCGCCTGTCCGAAGGCAAGCCGGCGGTCAACGCGCTGTGGTTCTGGGGCGAAGGCCGCCTGCCGCAGTCGGTGCGCACGCGGTATCGCCAGGTGCGCAGCCGCGAGGAGCTCGTACGCGCGTTGTCGGCGCTTGCCGGCGTGCCGGACCAGGCCCAGGGTGAAGTGGAGGCACTGGTCGACCTGCGCCACCTGCGCTCGCTGGCCCTGTTCACCGATGAGGCGCTGGCGCCGCTGCTGGCCGAGCTGCGCGCCGGCGAACTGGCGCGGGTGGTCCTGGATTTCCAGGATGGTGCCTGCTTCGTGCTGGACGCCGCGCAGCGCTGGCGCTTCTGGCGTCGGGCGTGGACTCGACTGGATCCATGAACGGATCGCCGCGCATCACCCGGCGCGCCGTGCCCGAAGGCGGGGTGTGGCCTGCCTCGATGCCGCCGCTGCTGCAGCGCGTCTACGCCGCCCGTGGCGCGCTGGATGATCTCCAGGCGCGCCCGCGCCTGGCCCAGCTGCACCCGCCGCAATTGCTGTCGGGCATGGACGCGGCCGTGGCGCTGCTTGCCGAGGCGATCGCCAACGACCGCCATATCGTGGTGGTCGGCGATTTCGACTGCGATGGCGCCACTGCCTGTGCGGTCGCGGTGCGCGGGCTGGTGATGCTGGGCGCGCGCCATGTCAGCCCGGCGGTGCCCAACCGGGTGACCCACGGCTATGGGCTTTCGCCTTCGCTGGTGTCGGAGCTGGCCGAACTCAAACCCGACCTGCTGGTCACCGTCGACCACGGCATTGCCTGCCACGCTGGCATCGCCCAGGCGCGTGCGCTGGGCTGGCAGGTGCTGGTCACCGACCACCATCTACCGGGCCCAGCCCTGCCGCCGGCCCACGCCATCGTCAATCCGAACCTGCCCGGCGACGACTTCCCCAGCAAATCACTGGCCGGCGTCGGGGTGATGTTCTACGTGCTGCTGGCCTTGCGCCGGCATCTGTTTGGCGATCCTGCCCCGGTCAAGTCGGGGGCAGGCGCTGATTGTGGGCATCAGGCAGCGGCCATCGAGGGCTGCGCTTCTCGCCAAAAGCGGCCGGACCTGAATGCATTGCTGGACTTGGTCGCGGTCGGCACGGTGGCCGATCTGGTGCCGCTGGATGCCAACAACCGGGCCCTGGTCGCCGCCGGGCTGCGCCGTCTGCGCACGGGGCAGGGCTGCGCCGGCCTGCGCGCCTTGATCGAGGTCTGCGGGCGCCGCGCGCAGACCCTGAGCGCTACCGACATCGGCTTTGCCATCGCGCCGCGGCTCAATGCCGCCGGCCGCCTGGAAGACATGGCCCTGGGCATCGCCTGCCTGCTGTGCGAGCAGGACGGCCCGGCACGCGAGATGGCCGGGATCCTGCACGCGATCAACACCGAGCGCCGCGGCGTGCAGCAGCAGATGACCGATGAGGCCGAGCGGGCGCTGTCCAGGGTCGCCCTGGACGGCCAGAGGCCGCTGGCGCTGTGCCTGTTCGATCGCGACTGGCATCCCGGCGTGGTCGGGCTGGTCGCTTCGAAAATGAAGGATCGCGTGCATCGCCCGGTGATCGCCTTCGCCCCGGCCGAGCCGGGCAGCAGCGCGCTGCGCGGCTCGGCGCGCTCGATTCCCGGTTTTCATATCCGCGATGCGCTGGCCGCCATCGACGCCCGGCATCCGGGCCTGCTGCAGAAATTCGGCGGCCACGCGATGGCCGCCGGCCTGAGCCTGGACCTGGCCCACCTGCCGGCATTCGAAGCAGCGTTTGCCGCCCATGCCGCGGCCACGCTGGATGCCACGCTGTTGCAGGCCGAGCTGCCCAGTGACGGCGAGCTGTTGCCGCATGAGTTCGACCGCGCCCACGCCGAAGCGCTGCGCGACGGCGGTCCATGGGGGCAGGGCTTTGCCGAGCCGCTGTTCGACGGCGTGTTCGAGGTCATCGACTGGCGCGCCGTCGGCGAGCGGCACCTGAAGCTGGTGCTGCGCTGCCCGCAACGGGCCGCGCCGCTCAATGCGATCCACTTCAACGGCCTCGGGGCCGAGCCGCCGCCGGCACAGGTCCACCTGGCCTATCGCCTGGTGCCTGACGATTACCGTGGCGGCGAGGCGATCCAGTTGATCGTCGAACACTGCGCGCCGGCGTCGCCGTCGGGGTACGGCGGCCGTCGATCAGCGGCCGCCTGATGCGATGGCACCATGCAATTGCGGTGCCCCGGCTGATGTGCAGAGCGAAGCCCGGAGATGTCGCGACCACCCCCGAATGCCGGCCTCATGAGGACCCGCAAAGCGCGGCGGGCCGATGTGGGCGTCTTGTTAGAAGAACATGCTCAGGTTGTTCGACAGCAAGGTGCTGGCGTCGAGCAGGATGGTGCGCCTGGCGATGCTGAAGCCAAGGTTGTTGTCGGCGCGGCGCAGCACGTCCCGGCGTTCGCCGGCGAAGATGTCGACCTGGCGCTCAAGCCGATTACGGTACAGGATGAATGCGGAATTGACCTCGAAGGTATCCGGCGTGGCCGTCTCCTTGACGATGACATTGGAGATCAGGTGGCGGGTGCGGGAAGGCGGGTTTTCCGCCCAGCCCAGATCCGAGGTCACCTTGCGGATGCGCCCGTACATGGTTTCGTAGGTTTCGTCGAAATGGGCAAAATCCTGGTCGCCGGAATATTCCAGCTCGCCCTCCCGGATCATGCGGTTGGTGCGCAGCGGCATGAAGTAGCGGATGTCTTTGTCCAGCAGGGCAAACCAGGCCTCGTAGGCCCGGTGGTCAAGCAACTGCGCTTCGCGGTAGTAGAACTGTTCGATCTCGTTCTGCAGCTCAAGGCCCACGGTCTTGCTGGGCCATTCAAAGACCTTGTAGGAATGCGCGGACAGGTTGGTCATGATGGTTGTTCTCTGAGTCAATACCAAGGGGCGGAGCCTCGGCGCGCTGCCTGCGCGCACGCCTGCCCCTGATGGATTTGCATTGGGTTGGAGAGTTTGGCGATCGCGCCGCGCTCAGGGCTTGAGCGTGGCCCAGCTGGGCTCAGACATCATGCGCGACCAGTGGTGATACATGCCCCGCGCCGCTTCTTCGGAATAGACATAGCCGATCTTGCCGGGAAACTCGGGGTGGCCGGTCTGCGACCGGCCCAGACCCATCTGGGCATTGAGCGGCCGGCTCCTGGCCTTGTACCCGCGCAGCACTTTCTGGACCTCGACCCAGTTTTCGCCATCGTCCTGCTCGAACACGCCGCCTGCGGAGAAGGTGCGGATGTTGTGCCGGCGATATTCTTCCTTGATCTCGGCCGGGGCATCGGCATCGACCAGGGTGAAGGCCCACACCTCGATTTCATTGGGGCCGCGCGGGTGCCAGGTCCGGATGGTGTTGACGGCAGTGAGGAACGAACAGGTCGGAAAGACGCTCATGTGCTGGCCGAACATGCGTCGAACCGGCATGCCGGTATGTTCCAGGCGCTGTTCTGCCAGGTCGGCAGCCGGACCCTCGGTCCAGTACTGGGTGACCTTGGGCCCCATCACCGCCATGAGCATGCCCGGCTCGTCGACGAACCAGCCCGAGCCGTGCCCGCCCCAGCCGGCCCGGAACTGGTTGCCCTTGGTGGGCACCTGTGCATGCGACAGGTCCATTTCCGGCGGCATGCCCGCCAGGATGCCGGACAGGTGGGACATGGTGCCGGCGTGGTACATGTCACTGCAGAACTGCTCGGCGGCAAACTTCCAGTTGCACGGAATGACCCACTTCTGCATGCCGCCTATCGCCACGGTCCCGGCCGGCGTGCGATCCAGCATGATGTCCATGTACGGACGGGCGTCACCGAGGTAGGTCTCCAGGTCAGGCGCCTGCGCATCCCAGTTGGCGAAGACCAGGCCCTTGTAGGTGGCCACGCGTGCCTGCAGCGGGCCCCATTCGGCCTTGTCAAAGCCGCAGTCGCCTTCTTTCTTGTCGCAAAAGGCTTCCTTCTCGAACGGCACGTTCACCAGCTTGCCGGCGATGTCGTAGGCCCAGCCGTGATAGCTGCAGGTGAAGGCCTTGGCGTTGCCGGCGTCGGTGCGACAGATGCGCATGCCGCGGTGCCGGCACTGGTTCAGGAACACCTTGATGCTCTTGTCTGGCTGGCGCACCATGACCACCGGATCTTCACCCATGTAAGTCGTCATGAAGTCCCCAGTCTTGGGAATATGGCTCTCATGTCCGAGCAACAGCCAGGAGCGGGCAAAGACCCGCTCCAGCTCCAGTTCGTATAGACCCTGGTCGGTGTAGATGCGCGGGTCCAGCAGGCCTTTTTCCTGATCGACCAGTGCGCGGATCGTCTCCGGTGTCCACTCCGGGGTTCCCTTCACAGGAGACTCGCGGGCTTCTTTCCTTTGATGGATATTCACAGGGGATTCCTGCAGTTCTTTGATCAAAGTATTCATGTTGGACGTCTCCGTTGAGTGCTTCTGACAGGCGGAAGGACAGGTCTCTTCCTCACCAGGTGACTACAAATCTTTCCCGCCACCCACGCCCACGGCAGGATCCTGGGAACGCGGTTCGTTATAATTTCGACATTGTTATCGACATTCGATAACCGCACCGATGCCTATATGGACGACTCGCGGCTGGAGGACAAGCTGCGGTGCAACACGAAGCTGTCGACCACGGTGCAGGCATGATCGCGGCAGGCCCATGGCCACCACACCGCGCTGCCGGGCATGCAGGCGCCGGGCTTGGTGGGCAGGGAGTCTGTTGCTGGATGCCGACAGACGGCATGCTCAACGCACGGATCAGGCGCTGCACGCGGGCAGCTGTAGCGAGCCTGTCCTCTTGCTTCAACAAGAGGCCAGGGCGAGCGCCAATGCGATCAGCGCTTGAACCGGTAGTGGGCGACCATCCACTCGTTGCCGTTGGCGTAGCCAAACAGTTCAGCGCAGGCCATCCAGAACATGCGCCAGCGCTGGTACCAGCGTGCGGCATCGGCCACGCCGTAGGTCTGGCGCATCAGGCCCATGACCTGGTCATGGCTGGCGTCGTGGTTTTCCAGCCAGGCATTGGCGGTCTTCTCGTAATGGGTGCCGGGCAGCAGCCAGCGTTCCTCGATGGAGAGCCGGTCCTGGAACTTGAGCAGCGTGTCGGCCGAAGGCATCAGCCCACCGGTGAAGAAATGCCGGCCCATCCAGTTGCCACTGCCTTCGGTCTCGAACAGGTACAGCAGCTCGCGGTGGCAGAAGATGTGCACGAACAGCTTGCCGCCCGGCTTGAGCCAGGTCGCCACGCGTGCGAGCAGCGCCTGATAATTGCGCATGTGCTCGAACATCTCGATGGAGATGACCCGGTCGAACATTTCCTCCGGCAGCTGCAGCGCGTTGACATCGGCGGTGATGACCTCGACGTTGAAGATCGCGCGCTCGCGGCAGCGCGCCTCGATGAAGTCCTTCTGCGACCTGGAGTTGGAGACCGCGGTGATCATCGCCTTGGGATAGCGCTCGGCCATCCACATGGTCAGCGAGCCCCAGCCGCAGCCCAGCTCCAGGATGCGGCTGGCGTTGACCAGCTCGGCGCGCTCGCAGTACAGGCGCAGCATTTTTTCCTCGGCCTGGGTCAGGTCGCGGGTGCTGTCGTCCCAGAAGCAGGCGCTGTACTTGAGGTTTTTGCCCAGACACAGGCGGAAGAACTCCGGCGGCAGTTCATAGTGCTGGCGGTTGGCGGCCTGGGTCTCCACTGCGATGGCGTCCTGACGCAGGCCATCCAGCCAGGCCTGCTGGCGCGAGAACACTGCCTCGGTGCCGCCCTTGCGTTCGTCCTTCAGGCGCTGGGCGCATTGGCGGCGGATGCCCATGCGCAGCAGCGCGTCGGGCAGCCGGCCGGACTCGGCCAGGCGCGTGGCCAGGCTTTCGCGGACTTCCTTTGCTTCTGAGACGGGCGAATCTGAAGCGGGCATGCAGCAATTCTCCAAGTGTGGCTCTAGCGTTTGCGCGGCAGCGGGAAAAACGCGCTGGTCGTGCGCTGGTAGCGTGCGTAGTCCTGACCGCGGCTGCGCAGCGATTGTGCTTCGGTGTACGGGATACCGGTGACACGGTGCAGGAAGGCCAGCATGAGCGCAGGTCCGCACAGGCTGGCCAGCACCCAGCCCCAGGGCAAGCCGATCGCCAGGAATACATAGGTAAACCAGTGCAGCCATTCGAAGAAATAATTGGGATGGCGCGAGTAACGCCACAGGCCCTGGTCGCAGGTACGGCCCTTGTGCGACGGATCGCGCTTCCACGCCGCCAGCTGGCGATCGGCCAGGCTTTCCCCGGCCACCGCCAGCAACCACACCAGCACGCCCAGCGTGGTCCAGCGCGACCAGTGCGCGACCGGGTTGTGGGCCACCACCCAGAACGGCAGCGACAGCAGCATGATCATCACCGCCTGGGCCATGAAGAACAGCAGGAACTTGCCCTGGGCATCGTGCCAGTGCTGGCGCAGGTAGGCATAGCGCCCATCCTCGTGCGCATCGCCGAACACACGTGCGCCCAGGTGCCAGGCCAGCCGCAGGCCCCACACACCGCCGAGCACGGCCACCAGCAGTCGCGGCAGGGCTGCGCCGGGCAGGGTGCAGGCATAGACCACCGCGCTGGCCGCCATGCCGGCCGCCCACACCACATCGACCACGCCAGCATTGCGCGTGCGGCGCTGCCACAGCCAGGCGCCAAACATCACCAACAGCGCCCCCAGGGACACCCACGCGATCGGCCAGGCGTTCATGGCTGCGCCTTCGCTGTGGCCGTGCTGCGATCCAGGTGGCTGGCCAGCACCACCAGCACACCGGTGGCGGCCGCCCACAGCGCGCCGATTGCAAGCATGCCGATCCATGCCGGCGCAGCCAAGCGCACCGCGTCGAATGACGCCTGTGCGCCGCAGTACGACAGCGGCCCGCCGATCGCCATCACCGGCAGGCTCCAGCGCGGATGCCGTACCAGCCAGCCGAACGAATGCTGCACGGTCAGCCCCAGCGCCATCCACAGCGAGGCGATCCAGACCGGTGCCAGCGACGCGGCGGGCCATGCGGCTGCGTAATCCACCAGTCCGCTGGCGGCAGCGATCGAGTCGATCAGCAGTCCCAGCAGCAAGGCCGCCAGCATGAGCATCGCGTCACCGCGCAGGTGCCAGTGCAGGCCAAAATGCAAGGCGGAAAACACCGCCAGCGCCGCTGGTCCGGCCCACCACAAGCCGCGCCCGGCGCCTGCCACTGCCGCCAGCCACACCAGCTGCAGCGCCAGGTAATTGCGCAGGTTGGGCCACATCGCCATCACACGCCCTCGAGTGCGTACGGATACTGCGCCGCGCGCGCGCCGGGCCTGGTCAGCCACAGGTGCACATCGCCGATGGAGCGCTCCAGGAAGCCGGCTTCGCAATAGGCCAGGTAGAACTCCCACATGCGGATGAAGCGCAGGTCGTAGCCCAGCGCGTGCACCTGCTCCAGCCTGGCCACGAAGCGCTGGCGCCAGGCGCGCAGGGTCAGTGCGTAGCTGGGGCCGATGTCTTCCAGGTTGAAAAGGCGCAGGTCGCTGGCCCTGGCAATGGCCGCGGTCATCGCCGCCACCGACGGGATGAAGCTGCCGGGAAAGATATGCCGCTTGATGAAGTCCACCGAGCCGCGTGCCTGCACGTAGCGATGATCCTCGATGGTGATGGCCTGGATCAGGGCCTGGCCATCGTGGCTGAGCAGGCTGGCGACCTTGGCGAAGTAGGTTTCCAGGTACTGATGGCCGATGGCTTCGATCATCTCGATCGAGACCAGGCGGTCGTATGTACCTTCCAGATCTCGGTAGTCCTGCATCAGCAGGGTGATGCGGTCCTGCAGGCCGGCCTGGGCGATGCGCTGCGCGGCCAGCTCGTGCTGTTCGCGCGAGATGGTGGTGGTGGTGACGTGGCAACCGTACTGCCCGGCCGCATGCAGGGCGAAGCCGCCCCAGCCGGTGCCGATCTCCACGAGACGGTGCTGCGGGCCAAGCTGCAATTTGCGACAGATCCGGTCCAGCTTGCGGGTGGCCGCGGTTTCCAGCGATTCGGTCTGGTCCTCGTAAATGGCCGAGGAGTACATGAGATTTTCATCCAGAAACAACGAGAACAGCGGGTTTCCCAGGTCGTAATGCGCGGCAATGTTGCGCCGGCTGCCGCTGCGCGTGTTGCGCGAGAAGGCGTGCATCAGCTTCATCAGCGCAGCGCCGATCCTGGCCGTGCCACTGTCGAGCGCGTCGAGCAGGTCGCGGTTGCGCACCAGCATGCGCATCAGCGCAACCACGTCGTCGCACTCCCACAGGCCTTCCATGAAGGCCTCGCCAGCGCCGACGCTGCCGTTGAGCGCGGCCATGCGCCAGAACGCCGGATCATGCACGCGCATCCGCGCCTGCAGCAGTGTCGCCTCGCCATCGGGCGTGCCCAGCACATGCAGCTGGCCGCCTTCCTCCAGCACCAGGCGGCACCCGCGCAGCTGTGAGAGGGTGTCGATCAGGCGGCGGCGCAGGATGCGCTCGGTCAGCGATCCGCTGGCGGCCGACACAGGTGCCGACGGAGAACTGGAGGCATCGATACGGCTCATGGGGCAGCCCTGTAGTCGGGATGGTCGTGGACGGGATTGCCGCGCAGCCAGATGCGCAGCGCGTGCCAGTGGATCGCCGTGACCACCTGCAGGGTCATCAGCGGATAGCGCAGCAGCGCCCAGGCCATCGCGCCGGCGCGCATCGGTCGACGCCGCAGGCTGAGCGTGGCATCGAAACGGCGGGGCGCGATCTGGTCATCGGCGTCGGGCTGGCACAGCACGTCCATGTGGACGCGCAAGGCATCGCCGGGCAGCTGGAAGCGCCAGCCATAGTCGTGTTCCATCGCCATGAAGGGTGAGACGTGGAACTGTTTGTCGAAGCGCCAGTGAAAAAATTCGCCGGCGTGCAGCGCTTGCTTGGCTGGCAGCACGTAGGTATGGCGCTGCTTCCAGGGCGTGTTGGTGATCTGCGCCACCAGCGTGTCCAGCGTGCGGCCGTCTTCGGCGAAGCAGTAGTAAAAGGTCACCGGATTGAAGCTGTGGCCGAAGCTGCGCAGGTGGGTCAGCATGCGCACCGGACCGCGCGGGCGATGGTCGATTTCGGCCTGCACACAGTCGCGCACGGCTTCATCCAGCGGCACGGCCGGGTCGCCCAGGTAATCGGAGCGACGGAACTCCACCAGGTTGCGCCTGCCGACCGACCACAGCCAGCGCCGCGCGAATACGCGGTCCAGTTCGCCCAGGTCCAGGTAGGCCATGAACAGCGGCCAGGTGAACGCGTGCGGGCTGGGCGCATGGCGGCGATGGCGCACGTGGCCCACGTACAGCGCGCTGGCCAGTGCGTATCGGGCCGCATCGCGGTTGCCCGCATGGGTCGACGCGTGGGTGCGCGCAGCCGGATCGGCGCTGCGCGGCGCCTCGGTGCGGGCCTGGCTCAGGGCCATGTGATCCCCAGTGCGCGCGCCACCTCGATGCCGGAGCGCAGGCCGTCCTCGTGGAAGCCGAAGCCCCAGCCCGCCCCGGCATGCCACAGGTGCCCACGGCCCTGGATCTGCGGCAAGGCTTGCTGCGCCGCCACCGAGCCCGGGGTCTGGTGCGGATGCCGGTAGGATATCCGCCGCAGCACCTTGGCTTCATCGATCTGGCCGCCCTGGTTGAGGCTGACGATGAAGGGCACCGGCGCGTCCAGCGACTGGAGTGCGTTCATCCAGTAGCTGACCATGCACTGACCCTCGTCGCTGGCCGCGATCTGTGCGTTCCAGGCGGCCCAGGCGCGGCGATCGCGCGGCAGCACGCGAGCATCGGTGTGCAGCACCGTCTCATTGGCCTGGTAGGTGATGGCGCCGAGGATCTGCTGCTCGTCGGGCGCCGCATCGGTGAGCAGGCGCAGGCTGTCGTCGGCGTGGCAGGCCAGCACCACCTCGTCGAACACCGCGCAGCAGTCGGCCGTCTGCACTTCCACCCCGGTTTCCACGCGGCGCAAGGCATGGACGGCTTCGGCGAGCCTGACCTGCACCTTCCAGGTCGACTGCAGCGCCTGCACGTAGCTACTGGAACCACCGCTGACCACCCGCCACTGCGGGCGGCCGCTGAGCTGCAGCATGTGGTGGTTGCGCATGAAGCGCACCAGGTGCTGCATGGGAAAATCGAGGATGGCCTTCGACGGCGAGGACCACAGCGCCGAGGCCATCGGCACGATATGCGCATCTCGAAAAGTGGCCGAATAGCCATGGGCGTCAAGGTATTGGCCCAGCGTCGGTCCAGGCGCGGGCAGCTCCAGCACCGCCGGCGACTGGCGATAGAAGCGGCGCAGGTCGGCGAGCATCTTCCAGAACCTTGGGCTGACCAGGTTGCGCTTCTGGCAGAACAGGCCGGCCAGGTTGCCGGCGTTGTATTCCAGCCCGGTGCCCGCGTGGCTGACCGAAAAGCTCATCGTGGTTGGCTGCGATGCCACGCCCAGGGTCTCGAGCAGGCGCGCAAGCAACGGATAGTTGTCCGGGTTGAACACGATGAAGCCGGTGTCGACCGGGTAGTGCCGACCGCCGACTTGGATGTCGTGGGTATGCGTGTGCCCACCCAGGCGGTCCCCGGCCTCGAACAAGGTGACCGCGTGGCGCTGCGACAACGCCCAGGCCGCGCCCATGCCGGCGATCCCGCCCCCGACCACCGCGATCCGGCTCATGCGCGGCCCCGGGCGGCCCTGATCAGGCCGGCCGGCACCGGTTTCAGGTCGCGGACCAGGCCGAGCCAGGACATGGCCTTCAGCCCGTACCAGGTCAGGTCCACCTCCCACCAGCGGAAACCCTGGCGCGCCGATCCCGGGAAGAAATGGTGGTTGTTGTGCCAGCCTTCGCCAAAGGTCAGCAGCGCCAGCATCCAGTTGTTGCGGCTGTCATCGCGGGTGTCGAAGCGGCGCGAACCAAACTTGTGCGACAGCGAGTTGATCGTGACCGTGGCATGGAACAGGACCACGGTGGAGATGAAGAACCCCCATACCAGCAGCTGCCAGGCGCTGGTGCCCAGCTGCGGCGCAGCCTCTTCAAGCCAGCCGCCGAGCGCGAACAACCCGGCCGCCAGCAGCACCGGCAGCAGGATGTCGAAGCGGTCGATGAAGCGCAGTTCGGGGAACTTGCGCAGGTCCGGGATCGCCTCCCAGCGCGTGCGAAACCCACGCGGGGTCAGGAACCAGCCCATGTGGCTCCACCAAAACCCGTGCTGACCAGGCGAATGCGGGTCCTCGGCGGTGTCGGTGACGCGGTGGTGGTGGCGATGGTGTGCGGCCCACCACAGCGGCCCGCGCTGCACGCTGGTCGCGCCGATCGCGGCAAACACGCCCTGCACCAGGCGCGAGGCCTTGAAGGTCTTGTGCGAGAAGTAACGATGGTAAAACGCGGTGATGGCGAACATCCGCAGCACGTAAAGTGCCGCCGCCACGCCCACGGCGAACCACGACCAGCCGACCCAGAGCACTGCGATGCACATCAAATGCATCGCCACGAACGGCAGTGCGCGCAGCCAGTCGATGCGGTCGGCACGGGCCGGTTCCAGCGGCGCCTGCACGCCGCTGTCGAACCAGCGCAACAGCGCCTGCCACCAGCGCGTGCGCAACGCCGGTTCGATCGGGGACGAGGCTTGCGCCGCGGTAGCCGGTGACTCGTGCACGCAGGGTCCTTGCGCGGGGGATGTCCAATGGTTACGTTGGCTGCATCCATCCGGATGCAGCCCGGCTCAGGGCGAGAGCAGCGCGGTGATCGCGCCCTTGGCCACGGCCGCGCCGGTTGGCGCGCCGGAAGGCGAACCGCCGGGCGCCTCCATGGTGACGGCCAGCAAGGCATCGGTGCCCAGCAGGCTGCGCAACCTCTTCGGCAAGGTGTGCTCGGCCACGTGCTCGGGATCCAGCACGCCCATCGAGACCGGTCTTCCACCCCTGGGAATGATCCACAGCTCGGGCGCACGGCCAGGCTGCACAATGGGGTGCATCGGCATGATCATCATCTTGCCGGTGCGCCCGTCCATGGTCGCCACGTAGCCGGTGCTGCCATCGTCCTGGGTCAGCGCGGCCACCATCTGCGGCATGGCCGGGGCCGGAGGTGGCTGCACGATCGCCGGCGCCGGCAGCGGCCGCACCGGCGGTGCACGCAGCACCGAAACCAGTGCCAGCACCGCCACCACCGCGCTGGCAAAGCCGCCAATCCCCAGTCCGCGCCACAGACCCAGGTTGTCCCAGAGGCCGCGCCTGGGCGCAGTGTCGATGGCAGGCACCGAACGCGTCAGCGGGGCCAGACCCAGCGCATGGCTGATGCGTGCCCACAGGTAGTCGGGCACGGGCACCGGCAGGAGCTGATCGACCAATGGGCCGAAATGGACTTCCCAGCGCTGCACCTCGGCGGCGAACACCGGATCGCTGGCGATCAGCCCGGCCACCTGTGCACGAGCCTGCGCGTCGAGCACGCCCAGCACATACTCTCCGGCCAGCACATCGCGCTCGGGTGGATCCTGTTCGAAATGGCGCGTCGAGGTGTTCATCGTTCCAGGCACGCCTTGAGCTTGGCCAGGCTGCGGCGGATCCAGCTTTTCACCGTCCCCAGCGGCGCGCCGCTGCGCGTGGCCAGCTCCTCGTAGGTGCTGCCTTCATAGAAGGCCTTGCGGATCAGCGTGCGGCGCTGCAGTTCCAGCTCGTCCAGGCAGGCTTCAAGCCCATGCGCCTGCATCGCGGCGTGGGCGAGCTGATCGGCTGCTTCTGCACCATCCACCAGTTCCGGTCCCAGCTCGATCGGCACCGAGTTGCGCTCGTTGCGCGAGGCGCGCAGGTGGTCGATAGCGCGGTTGCGCGCCATCATCGACAGCCAGGTCAGGCCGCTGGCCTTGGCCGGATCGAACTGCGCGGCCTTGCGCCAGACGTTGCTGTAGACCTCCTGGAGCACGTCTTCGGCCTCGCTGCGCTGGGGCAGCAGGCGCAGGCAGACCGCGAACAGGCGGGGCGAGGTGGCCCGATACAGGCGTTCGAAGGCGGCGGTGTCGCCGCCTGCGGTGGCCAGCAGCAGCTGATCGGCTTCTTCTGCAGACGTGCTGCGCTCGGTGGAGTCCGCCATGCGGTACTGGCCTTGTGGGGTCGTGGATGCGAAAACGTGCAATCCTACAGAAGCACCCGACATCAATGCGACCTGGACGGCTTCAGCGCTCTTGGCCGCGCTGCAACAGCAGGACCAGTCCGAGCAGGAACAGGCCCCATTCCATCCCGGCCAATACCCAGGTGGTAGGCTCCAGCGGCCCATGCAGACTGATCGCCCATGCTCGCCAGAGCACGATGGGGGCGTAGAAGGCCACCCCCAGCACCAGCCCATTGCGCGGCTGGCGGCTGACCGAAAAGTAAGCAAACGCCAGGCCGATGCCGAATTCCATGCCGCCATAGACGGCCAGGAACTCGGTCTGCCCGGAGGGCGTGAGTCCGGTGAAGCCCACCGCCTGCGCGGCGCGGTCCGGGTCGATCGAGCACCAGATCGCCAGGCCCATGTAGAGCAGGGCGTTGAACCAGAGATAGGCATTGGCCATGGAGCAGGTTCCAGGTCGGATGGAAGGGCGGCAGCGGGCCAGGACCCATCGCCCAGCAATGAACCAGGCGCAATGGACGCCATCGTGCGCTACAGCTCATGCGCCACCTCGCACCGCGCGCTTGGGTGCCAATGCCTTTCGGAGCGGACGGTGGTCAAGGCACGGTGCGTTGTCCAGCAACCCAGACCGGGCGCGAGGGGTGATGGTGCACCCATCCATGGCCAGCATGGCAGGGACGAGCAAGGTGGGCATGGGGCCCCTGCGGCGATGGCGATCTCATGGTTACGCAGGCAGCGGCGGCGCGGATGCACGTCGGGAGGTTGTCTGACATCGGGCCGCGCACAAGACCGATGGTGGCCGGTCGTTGCCGTGCCGAGACTGGCCTTCGTTGTCGCAGACCAGGGAAGGCTTGATGAAACGCATCGTGGTGATGGCGCTGTGCCTGCTGGCGGCAGGCGCCAACGCGCAGTCGGTCTACAAGTGTCGCGATGGCGCCAGTGTGGTGGTGTACCAGTCGCAGGCCTGCAGTGGCCGGATCGAGAAACAATGGACGCCCGACCCGGGTCTGGCCGCCGCACCCAGCGCCGAGCGGACCGCAGCCGAACGCAGCATCGCGCGTGACCGCAAGTCTTTGCAGGCCAGCAACCGTCGCATGCTGGCCCAGCAGGTGCAGCGTCGTCCCGTGCCGCCTCGCCGGGCCAAGGCGCGCACCACCACCGTCAGTGCCTGCCAGCGTGCGCGCAGCGCGCGGGCCGCGGCGCACGCGCGCAAGGGCTTGCACTGGTCGTTCGACGATGCGTCACGCTGGGATGCCCGGGTGTTCAAGGTCTGCCGCTGAAGGTGATGCCGCCACACCCGGAAGGCCGGCCAGGGACTGCAGCGTGCTGTCGGCGTTGGCCGGGCCGTCCAGCGCGAAGGCGATACCTGTACGTAGACAGGTTGATTGGGCCAATCAAGATTGATCAATGGATCGGGCAGTGCCAAATTGCCGCCCTGCGATATGGATCCAGCAGATGCGGGCCACAGCCGAAGGCCGCCAATCCGCGCTCCAGACGCATTTCCTCCCTCGTTGATCGAACTCAAGCCATGAACAGCGCTTTCCGCAAGCCCCTGCCGGGGACCGACCTGGATTACTTCGACGCGCGCGCCGCGGTGGAGGCGCTGCAGCCCGGCGCCTGGGACACGCTGCCCTACACCAGCCGCGTGCATGCCGAGAACCTGGTCCGGCGCTGCGATCCGGCGCTGCTGGACGATGCGCTGCAGCAGCTGATCCAGCGCCGGCGCGACCTGGATTTCCCGTGGTTCCCGGCGCGGGTGGTGTGCCACGACATCCTCGGCCAGACCGCGCTGGTGGACCTGGCCGGGCTGCGCGATGCCATCGCAAGCCAAGGCGGCGATCCGGCCCAGGTCAATCCGGTGGTACCCACCCAGCTGATCGTGGATCACTCGCTGGCGGTGGAATACGCCGGCTTTGACCGCAATGCCTTTGCCAAGAACCGCGCGGTCGAGGACCGGCGCAACGAGGACCGCTTCCACTTCATCGACTGGACCAGCCGCGCGTTCAAGAACGTGGACGTGATCCCGCCGGGCAACGGGATCATGCACCAGATCAACCTGGAGCGGATGTCGCCGGTGGTGCACGCGGTCGATGGCGTGGCCTATCCGGACACGCTGGTCGGCACCGACAGCCATACCCCGCACGTGGACGCGCTGGGCGTGATCGCCATCGGCGTGGGCGGGCTGGAAGCGGAAAGCGTGATGCTGGGGCGCGCTTCGTGGATGCGCCTGCCGGACATCATCGGCGTGGAACTCACTGGCCGGCCGCAGCCGGGCATCACCGCCACCGACGTGGTGCTGGCGCTGACCGAATTCCTGCGCAAGGAAAAGGTGGTCGGCGCGTACCTGGAGTTCTTCGGGCAAGGCGCCGATGCGCTGACCATCGGCGACCGCGCCACGATCTCCAACATGACCCCGGAATTCGGCGCCACCGCGGCGATGTTCTACATCGACCAGCAGACCATCGACTACCTGCGCCTGACCGGGCGCGAGGACGCGCAGGTCAAGCTGGTCCAAACCTATGCCAAGGCCGCCGGCCTGTGGGCCGATGCGCTGAAGACCGCCCAGTACGAGCGGGTGCTGCGTTTCGACCTGTCCAGCGTGGTGCGCAACATGGCCGGTCCGTCCAATCCGCACCGGCGGGTGGCCACCACCGAACTGGCCGCGCGCGGCATCGCCGACGAGGCCAAGCTGGAGGCCGGCAAGGCCGAGCAGGCCAAAGGCCTGATGCCCGATGGCGCGGTGATCATCGCCGCCATCACCAGCTGCACCAACACCTCCAACCCGCGCAACGTGATCGCCGCCGGCCTGCTGGCACGCAACGCCAACGCGCGCGGGCTGACCCGCAAGCCGTGGGTGAAGTCTTCGCTGGCACCCGGGTCCAAGGCGGTGCAGCTGTATCTGGAAGACGCCAAGCTGCTGTCGGAACTGGAACAGCTGGGCTTTGGCATCGTCGCCTTTGCCTGCACCACCTGCAACGGCATGAGCGGCGCGCTGGACCCGGCGATCCAGCAGGAAATCATCGACCGCGACCTCTACGCCACCGCGGTGCTTTCGGGCAACCGCAACTTCGACGGGCGCATCCATCCTTACGCCAAGCAGGCGTTCCTGGCTTCGCCGCCGCTGGTGGTCGCCTATGCCATTGCCGGCACGGTGCGCTTTGACATCGAAAAGGACGTGCTCGGCCTGGACCAGGCCGGCAACCCGGTCACCCTGAAGGACATCTGGCCCAGCGATGCGCAGATCGATGCGATCGTCGCCCAGAGCGTCAAGCCCGAGCACTTCCGCAGGGTCTACGACCCGATGTTCGCCCGCACCGCCCACAGCGGCGCGCGGATCGATCCGCTCTACGCCTGGCGTCCGCGCAGCACCTACATCCGCCGCCCGCCGTACTGGGAAGGCGCGCTGGCCGGTGCGCGCACGCTGCGCGGCATGCGCCCGCTGGCGGTGCTGGGCGACAACATCACCACCGACCACCTCTCCCCGTCCAACGCCATCCTGCCCGACAGCGCCGCCGGCGAATACCTGGCGAAAATGGGCGTGCCGGAGGAGGACTTCAATTCCTACGCCACCCACCGCGGCGACCATCTCACCGCCCAGCGCGCGACCTTCGCCAATCCAAAGCTGATCAACGAAATGGCGGTGGTCGATGGCCAGGTGAAGCAGGGCTCGCTCGCCCGCATCGAACCGGAAGGCAAGGTGACGCGCATGTGGGAGGCGATCGAGACCTACATGGCCCGCAAGCAGCCGCTGATCATCATCGCCGGCGCCGATTACGGGCAGGGCAGTTCGCGTGACTGGGCCGCCAAGGGCGTGCGCCTGGCCGGCGTGGAAGCCATCGTCGCCGAGGGTTTCGAGCGCATCCACCGCACCAACCTGGTCGGCATGGGCGTGCTGCCGCTGGAATTCAAACCCGGCACCGACCGCAAGACCCTGGGCATCGACGGCACCGAGACCTTCGACGTGGTCGGTACGCCGACCCCGCGCGCGGACCTGACCCTGGTCATCCACCGCAAGGACGGCAGCCAGCAGCAGGTCGCCGTCACCTGTCGCCTGGATACGGCCGAGGAAGTGGCCATCTACGAGGCAGGCGGCGTGCTGCAGCGCTTTGCGCAGGATTTCCTGGCATCGTCCAAGGCGGCCTGAGCCCATCTTTCTTTTGATGTCTGCGTGCCCGGCGCACGCGCAAAGGATCATCCATGCCCCATCCACCGCAGATCAGGATTCCCGCCACCTACATGCGCGGCGGCACCAGCAAGGGCGTGTTCTTCCGCCTGCAGGACCTGCCGGCCGATGCGCAGGTGCCGGGCGCGGCGCGTGATGCCTTGCTGATGCGGGTGATCGGCTCGCCCGACCCGTACGGCAAGCACACCGATGGCATGGGCGGGGCGACCTCCAGCACCAGCAAGTGCGTGATCATCTCGGCACCTTCGGTGCCCGGACATGACGTTGACTATCTCTACGGCCAGGTCTCGATCGACACCGCGTTCGTGGACTGGAGCGGCAACTGCGGCAACCTCAGCACCGCGGTCGGCCCGTTCGCGATCAGCAATGGCCTGGTCGATCCGGCGCGGGTGCCGCGCGATGGCATCGCCAGCGTGCGGATCTGGCAGGCCAACATCGGCAAGACCATCATTGCGCACGTGCCGATGACCGACGGCGCGGTGCAGGAGACCGGCGATTTCGAGCTCGATGGGGTGACCTTTCCGGCGGCCGAGATCCAGCTGGAATTCCTCGACCCGTCCGAGGACGGCGAGGGCGGGGCGATGTTTCCCACCGGCCATCTGGTCGACACCCTGGAGGTGCCCGGGGTCGGCAGCTTCCAGGTGACCATGATCAACGCCGGGATCCCGACCATCTTCCTCAATGCCGCCGACCTGGGCTACACCGGCACCGAACTGCAGCCGGCGATCAACGAGGACAAGGCCGCGCTGGCGCGGTTCGAGGCGATCCGCGCGCACGGCGCGGTGCGCATGGGCCTGATCGACCGCATCGAGCAGGCCGCGACCCGTCAGCACACGCCGAAGGTGGCCTTCGTCGCGCCGGCGCAGGACTACGTCTCCTCCAGCGGCAGGCAGATTGCGGCCAGTGAGATCGACCTGCACGTGCGCGCGCTGTCGATGGGCAAACTGCACCACGCCATGATGGGCACCGCGGCGGTTGCCATCGGCACCGCCGCAGCGATTCCCGGCACCCTGGTGAACCTGGCCGCCGGCGGCGGCGAGCGCACCTCGGTGCGTTTCGGGCACCCCTCGGGCACCCTGCGCGTCGGCGCCGAAGCACGCCAGGTCGACGGCCAATGGACCGTGCGCAAGGCGATCATGAGCCGCAGCGCGCGGGTCCTGATGGAAGGCTGGGTGCGCATTCCCGGCTAACCGGTAACCGCGCGCCGCCACTGCTCCGCATCATCGCTCGCGGGCGGGCGCACAGGTCAGGCGTGCACCCCGACAGGACCAGGGCCCCGGCCTTCGCCGGCACACGGCGCGGGGCATGCAAGAATCCACCCTTCCGCAACTTCCCCGCACGAGCCACAGCATGCACCAGGCCGCTTGTTACCCGATCGGCACGCCCGGACAGCCCTGGGGCGAGGCGGAGAGGGCGCAGTGGCGTGCCCTGCAGCAGCCCAGGCGCAGCTACCGGGATGAAGTGGTCACCGCGATCGACCAACTGGGCGCGCATTTCGAGGTGGTGCACTACGGCCAGCTGGACGATCCGCCGGAGCGCTACCCGCTGCTGGCGCTGCGCAGCCGGCGCTGGGACCAGGCTCTGCCCGGCGCGCTGGTCTCCGGCGGCGTGCATGGTTACGAAACCAGCGGCGTGCACGGCGCGCTCCAGTTCCTGCGCCTGCATGCCGAACGCTACGCCGGCCGGGTCAACCTGCTGGTCGCGCCGTGCGTCAGCCCGTGGGGCTACGCGCACATCCACCGCTGGAACGCAGATGCGCTGGACCCCAACCGCTCGTTCCGCGCCGACAGCCCGGCGCAGGAATCGGCGGCGCTGATGGCCCTGGTCGCGCCCCTGGCCGACCAGCTGCTGATGCACATCGACCTGCACGAAACCACCGACAGCGACGAAACCGAGTTCCGCCCGGCGCTGGCCGCGCGCGACGGCGCGGCCCATGTCCCCGGCAGCATCCCAGACGGCTTCTACCTGGTGGGCGATGCGGCCAATCCGCAGCCCGGGTTCCAGCAGGCGATCATCGCCGCGGTCGCCCGGGTCACCCACATCGCGCCGGCCGATGCGAACGGCCAGATCATCGGTTCGCCGATGGTCGCGCCGGGGGTGATCCACTACGACGTCAAACGCCTGGGCCTGTGCGCGGGCATGACAAATGCGTCATACACCACCACCACCGAGGTCTACCCGGACAGCCCACGCACCACCCCGGCGCAGTGCAACGCCGCCCAGGCGGCGGCCGTGTGCGCGGGCCTGGATTACGCCCTGGCCCATCGCTGAGGCGCTCTGGCAGCCTGGAGCCGGGATTGCAGGCCTTTGAACCGCGCGCACAATAAGCGCTCGCAAGGGCAGGGCATTGGGCGCGGTGCGGCCACTGCGCACTCACGTCTGCCGGCGTACAACATGGGCGCGGGTCGCCGCTTCGCGGGTCCTGACCGCATGCCAATTTCCCCAGCCAGAGGACTCGCCAGGCATGAATAATCCCCTGAACGACGTCAGGTTCACCCGCCGCAACATGCTCATGGCCGGCGGCGCGTCCGCGGCCGGCGCGGCCACCGGCGGGCTGGTCCCCGCACCGGTCCAGGCCATGGCCAGCCGCGCGCCGAGCCCGGAGCATGTCTCCACCGCCGCGGTCTCCTTCGAGGTCAACGGCAAGCCGGTGGCCCTGGAACTGGACACGCGGACCACGCTGCTCGATGCGTTGCGCGAACATCTCAAGCTCACCGGGACCAAGAAGGGCTGCGACCACGGCCAGTGCGGCGCGTGCACGGCCATCGTCGACGGCCGGCGGATCAACACCTGCCTGACCTTTGCGGTCATGCACCAGGGCGCCAGAATCACCACCATCGAAGGTCTCGGCCAGCCCGGTGCGCTGCATCCGATGCAGGCGGCCTTCGTCAGGCACGACGGCTACCAGTGCGGCTACTGCACGCCGGGCCAGATCTGCTCGGCGGTGGCGGTACTGGACGAAATCGGGCAGGGCATCCCCAGCCACGTCAGCGCGGATCTCAATGCCAGGATGCAGGTCACCGACACCGAGCTGCGCGAGCGCATGAGCGGCAACATCTGTCGCTGCGGCGCGTACTCCAACATCATCCAGGCCATCACCGAGGTGGCCGGAGAAGGCGCATGAAGGCCTTCAGCTACCAGCGCGCCAGCTCGCCCCAGGCCGCCGCCGCGGCGCTGGCCGCCACGCCCAATGCCAGGTTCATCGCCGGCGGCACCAACCTGATCGACCTGATGAAGCTGCAGATCGAAACGCCCACTCACCTGGTCGATGTCAACGGCCTGGGCCTGGACACCATCGATAAAACCGAAGACGGCGGCCTGCGCATCGGCGCGCTGGTGCGCAACACCGACCTGGCGGCCGAGGGCACCGTGCGCCGCGATTACCCGCTGCTGTCGCGGGCGCTGCTGGCCGGCGCGTCGGGTCAGCTTCGCAACAAGGCCACCACCGCCGGCAACCTGCTGCAGCGCACGCGCTGCCCGTACTTCTACGACACCGACCAGCCGTGCAACAAGCGCCTGCCGGGCAGCGGCTGCGCGGCGCTGGAAGGCTTCAACCGGACGCTGGCCATCGTCGGCGCCAGCACCTCGTGCATCGCCACCCATCCCAGCGACATGGCCGTGGCCATGCGCGCCCTGGATGCCAAGGTGGAAACCGTGCAGGCCGATGGCAAGCGCCGCACCATCGCCCTCGAACAGCTGCACAGGGCGCCCGGCGCCACACCGCACCTGGAGACCACCCTGGAGCGCGGCGAGCTCATCACCGCGGTGACCCTGCCCAGGCCGGTGGGCGGCACGCAGGTCTACCACAAGGTCCGCGACCGGGCGTCCTATGCCTTCGCGCTGGTGTCGGTGGCCGCGATCGTGCAGCCTGACGGGCAGGGCGCCGTGGCCCTGGGCGGGGTGGCCTACCAACCCTGGCGCAAGCCCGAGGCCGATGCCCAGTTGCGCAACGGCGCCAAGGCGGTGGTCGACACGCTGCTGGCCGGCGCCAGGCCGAGCGAACACAACGCCTTCAAGGTGCCGCTGATCGAGCGCACCCTGGCTGCCATCCTGGCTGAAGCGAGGGCTCAAGCATGAAATTCGACACGCCCGCCACCACCAATCCCATCGACCAGCTCCGGGTCGTCGGCAAGCCGCACGACCGCATCGACGGCCCGCTCAAGACCACCGGCACCGCGCCCTACGCCTACGAACGGCATGACGTGGTGCCCGGCCAGGTGTACGGCTTCGTGGTCGGCGCCGGCATCGCCAAGGGCCGCATCCGCTCGATGGACCTGGCCGCCGCCAAGGCCGCGCCCGGGGTGCTGGAGATCGTCACCGCCGCCAACGCCGGCAAGCTGGAGAAGGGCAAGTTCAACACCGCGCACCTGCTGGGCGGCCCGGACATCGAGCACTACCACCAGGCCATCGCGCTGGTGGTCGCCGAGACCTTCGAACAGGCGCGCGCCGCCGCGCAGCTGATCAGGGTGGACTACGCGCGCCAGCAGGGCACCTTCGACCTTGCCAGCGCGCGCGAGCGTGCGACCATGCCCACCGACAGCCCACGTTCAAAGGATACTGCCGTGGGTGATTTCGCCGGTGCTTTCGCCGCCGCGCCGGTGCAGCTGGATGCGACCTACACCACGCCCGACCAGGCCCACGCAATGATGGAACCGCACGCGTCCATCGCCGCCTGGCAGGACGGCAAGCTGACCCTCTGGACCGCCAACCAGATGATCGCCTGGAGCGCCGGCGACGTGGCCACCACCCTGGGCCTGGCCAAGGAGGACGTGCGCCTGGTGTCGCCGTATATCGGGGGCGGATTCGGCGGCAAGCTGTTCGTGCGTGCCGATGCGATCCTGGCCGCGCTGGGCGCGCGGGCGGTGGGGCGCCCGGTCAAGGTCAGCCTGACCCGGCCGCAGATGTTCAACAACACCACCCACCGGCCGGCCACCATCCAGCGCATCCGCATCGGCGCCACGCCAGAGGGCAGGATCACCGCCATCGGCCACGAAAGCTGGTCCGGCGACCTGCCTGGCGGCGGTCCGGAAACGGCCGTGGCCCAGACCAGGCTGCTCTATGCCGGCGCCAACCGCATGACCGCCATGCGCCTGGCGGTGCTGGACCTGCCCGAAGGCAACGCCATGCGCGCCCCCGGCGAAGCACCTGGCCTGATGGCACTGGAAGTGGCCATGGACGAGATGGCCGAAAAGCTCAAGCTCGACCCGATCCAGTTCCGCATCCTCAACGACACCCAGGTCGATCCGGCCAGGCCCGCACGCCGGTTCTCCCAGCGCCAGCTGATCCGGTGCCTGACCACCGGCGCGCAACGTTTCGGCTGGGACCAGCGCAGCGCCACGCCCGCCACCCGCCGCGAAGGACGTTGGCTGATCGGCACCGGCGTGGCGGCCGCGTTCCGCAACAACCTCAACATGAAGTCCGCCGCGCGCGTGCGCCTGGAGCGCGACGGCACGGTCACGGTGGAAACGGACATGACCGACATCGGCACCGGCACCTACACCATCATTGCCCAGACCGCAGCCGAGATGCTGGGCGTGGCGCTGGAGCAGGTGAGCGTGCGGCTGGGCGACTCGGCCTTCCCGGTGTCGGCCGGCTCGGGCGGGCAGTGGGGTGCCAACAGTTCCACCGCCGGGGTCTACGCGGCCTGCGTCAAGCTGCGCGAGGCCGTGGCCCAGCGCCTGGGACTGGATCCAGCCAGCGCGCAATTCATCGATGGCCAGGTGCAGGCCGGCGGCAAGCGCATCGCCCTGGCCAGCGCGTCCAGCCAGGGCCCGATCAGTGCCGAAGACACGATGGAATATGGCGAGCTGGCCAAGCAGTTCCAGCAATCGACCTTCGGCGCGCATTTTGTCGAGGTGGCCGTGGACAGTGCCACTGCCGAGATCCGCATTCGCCGCATGCTCGCCGTGTGCGCGGCCGGGCGCATCCTCAATCCCAAGTCCGCGCGCAGCCAGGTGATCGGTGCGATGGCGATGGGCGCAGGCGCGGCGCTGATGGAGGAACTGGTGGTGGACAGGCGGCTGGGTTTTTTCGTCAACCACGACCTGGCCGGTTACGAGGTCCCCGTGCATGCCGACATCCCGCACCAGGACGTGATCTTCCTGGAGGAGACCGATCCGACGGCTTCGCCGATGAAGGCCAAGGGCGTGGGCGAACTGGGCATCTGCGGGGTGGCCGCGGCCATTGCCAACGCGGTCTACAACGCCACCGGCGTGCGCGTGCGCCAGTACCCGGTCACGCTGGACAAGCTGCTGCCCGGGATGCCGGCGATGGGCCTGACCGCCTGAGGTGTTCTTCGCCGTCGCTCGGACCAAGGCGGCCGGCGTGGCTGCCCTGACGCTGTTCAGACCGGCGCGTTCCAGCGCTCGATGACCGGGATCGCGCCATGCGCCGAGTCGATGCCCAGCATGCTCACCGTCGCCGGGTCCAGCAACAGGCTGGCGCCGGCCGTCAGCGGCAGGCCGACCCAGCGCACCGCCAGCGCCCGCCCAAAATGGCCGTGGCCAAACACTGCGACATTGCCCGACAGGGTACGCAGGCGCTGCACCGGGCGGTCGGCACGCGCGGACACCTGCGCAGGTGATTCGCCACCAAGGCAGCCATCGGTCCAGATATTCCAGCCTGGCCGCTCGGCCAGGATCTCCACCGAACGCCGGCCTTCGTCATCGCCATAGTCCCATTCGGCCAGGTCCGGCTCGACCTGGGCCAATGCCCCCAGCCCGGCCAGGGCGCAGGTATCGCGGGCACGTTGGCGCGGGCTGGTCAGCACATGCGAAAACGCGACCTGCGCCAGGGTCGGCGCCAGCGCACGCGCCATCTGTTCGCCCGCGGCGGTCAATGGAATCTCACTGCGCCCGGTATGACGTCCGGACTGTGACCACTCGGTCTGGCCGTGGCGGATCAGGAAGATGCGCAGTGCGTCCTTCCCATGACCTGGCACGTGCGGTTGGTGCGGCATCGCTGGATCGGCAGAAGCATGCCGCGGCACCAGACCGACACGTTCGTAGTAGCGGATGGTTTCCAGGTGGCAGCCGCTGGCGGCGGCGGCTTCACTGATTTTCCTTCGCATTCCGCTTGACTCTGTAGTAGCTACGGACTTTATCCTGAGTAGATGTCCGCTGCCACCCCGGCCGCGACCTGCTGCGTTCATGCCCATGCCCCTGCCGATTGCCCTGATCCGGTCCAGCCTCTTCGCCCTGCTGATCGGGTGGGCCGTGCTGCTGTCGGCCCGCGCCGAATTGCCTGCAGCCAATCCGCGTCAGACCTGGCAGATGCTCGACTACATCGCGGTGGACTACGCCGGTGCCGTCCAAGATGGCCGCATCGTCGCGCCGGGTGAGTACGCCGAGATGCAGGAGTTCGCCGACACGGTCCGCAGGCAACTGGCGGCGTTGCCCGCCAAGCCGAAGCAGCCGGCCCTGTTGATCCAGGCCGACCGGCTGGTGGCCTTGGTGGCCGCCAAGGCCGAGCCCACGGAAGTGGCCGCGCTGGCGCGCGGGCTGGCCGATGCCATCCTGGCCAGTTACTCCATCGGCGTGGTGCCGGGTTCGCCGCCGGAACCGGCCAAGGCCGCGGCGCTCTATGCCCAGCAGTGCGCGGCCTGCCACGGCCCGGCCGGACACGGCGACGGTCCGGCCGCTGCTGGGCTGGATCCGCCGCCGATCGCCTTCACCGATGCCGATCGTGCGGCCCAACGCACTCCGCTGGCGCTGTACGAGGTGATCTCGCAGGGCGTGCCGGGCACCGGCATGGCCAGCTTTGCCGGATTGCCCGAGGCCGACCGCTGGGCGTTGGCGTTCTACGTCGGCAGCTTGGCGTATTCGCCACAAACCCGCGCCGACGGTGAGGCACTGTGGCGCAAGAACGTTGAGGTGCATGGGCGCATCCCCACGCTGGAAGCGCTGACCCGCACCCGTGAAGCCGACCTCGCCGCGACGCTGCCCACCACGCAGGCCCACGCCATCGTCGCTTACCTGCGTTCCCGGCCGCAGGCAGTCAACGAACCGGTAGCGGGTGCCGGCCGGTTCGCATTGGCTCGGCAACGGCTAGCGGACAGCGAGCGCGTGTACGCCGCCGGCGATGCCGCGCAGGCCACGACGTTAGCGTTGTCGGCCTACTTGGACGGCGTGGAACCGATCGAGCCGACGCTGGCTGCGCGCAACGCGGCGCTGCTGCGCGAGATCGAAACCGCCATGGCCGGCTACCGCACCCAAATAGGCCGTCGCGCGGCAGCGGCCGACATCGCCGCGCAGGCGACGCAGATCAACGCACTGTTCGATCGCGCCGAGGCGGTGCTGCAGGACACGCACACGGACACGACCACGGCGTTCCTCGGCAGCTTCACCATCCTGGTACGCGAGGGATTGGAAGCCCTGCTGATCGTCATCGGCATGATCGCCTTCCTGCGCAAGGCCGAGCGCCGCGACGTGCTTCCCTACGTGCACGCCGGCTGGGCGGGTGCGCTGTTGGCCGGCGCCGCGACTTGGGCGGCAGCGACCTATCTGGTCGATATCAGCGGCGCCAACCGCGAAGTCACCGAAGGCGTGTCGGCGTTGTTCGCCGCCGCCGTGCTGCTCAGCGTGGGCATCTGGATGCACCAGAAGAGCCTGGCTGGGCGCTGGCAGCAATACCTGCACGCGAAGCTGTCGGCGGCACTGACCCGGCGCTCGGCGATTTTCCTGTTCGTGCTGGCGTTCGTCGCGGTGTACCGCGAGGTGTTCGAGACGATCCTGTTCTACATCGCGATGTGGAGCGAACAGTCCTCTGGCGCCATTCTCGCCGGCCTCATCGCCGGCAGCATGGTGTTGGTCGCAGTGGCGTACTGGATGCTGCGTATGAGCAAGCGTCTGCCGATCGGCCAGTTCTTCTCGATCAGTTCAGTCCTGATCGCCGTGCTCGCGGTGGTGCTAGTCGGCAAGGGCGTTGCCGCCTTGCAGGAAGCCGGCTGGGTGCCGCAGGCACTGATCGCTGCGCCGCGCATCGAGTGGCTCGGCGTCTACCCGTCCTGGCAGTCGCTGTTGGCACAACTGACCGTCGCAGTCGCTGCGGCAATCGGTTTCTTGGTCAATACCCGTACTTCACGCGCCCTGGCGCCGGGGGACCCATCATGAGGCCGATGCCATGAGCGAATGCGGTTGCCATGACACGGCGGCTGGGCTGAGCGCGAACACCGATCGCGCCCGCCGGCGCGTGTTATGGATCGTGCTGGCGATCAACCTTCTGCTATTCGCCGGCGAGTTCGGCGCTGGCTGGTGGGGCAATTCGAGCGCGTTGCAGGCCGATTCGCTGGACAGCCTGGGTGATGCGCTGGTCTACGGTCTGAGTCTGTGGGTGATCGGCGGCACGCTGCGTCAACGCAGCAAGGCTGTGTTCCTCAAGGGCGGCATCCAGGCCTTGTTCGGCGTTGCGGTGCTAGTGGAGGTCGGTCGTCGCGCCTGGTTCGGTGCCGAGCCGCTGGCCTCGGTCATGGCCATCGCGGCCGCCGTGGCCTTGGTCGGCAACCTGGTCTGTTTTGCGCTGCTCACCCGGTTCCGCAGCGATGACATGAACATGCGTTCGGTCTGGCTGTGCTCGCGCAATGATCTGGTCAACAACCTCGGCGTGATCGCCGCCGCCGGCCTCGTTGCCTGGCTCGATACGGCGTGGCCGGATTTGGTCATCGGCGCGCTGGTGGCGGCGCTGTTCCTGCGCACGGCCACCCATGTGTTGGCCGGGGCCTGGCGCGACTGGCAGCAAGGCGATGACTCCGTCGGTGCCGAGTCTGCTTGCAACTCGCTGCCGCGAAGTGTCCGACCACCTTTCGTCAACAGGAATACGACATGAGCGATTGCGGTTGCCATCACGAAGCTAAGAATGTCGCTGAGCGTCGGGTGTTGTGGATTGCCCTAGCACTGAATGCAGCCATGGCGGTCATCGGCGGTGTGGCTGGCTGGATCGCACAGTCCACCGGCCTGCTGGCCGATGCGCTGGACATGCTCTCCGACGCCACGGCCTATGCGATCGGATTGATCGCCATCGGGCGTACCGCTCGCTTCAAGGCCAATGCGGCCTGGCTGAGCGGCAGCGTGCTGCTGGTGCTCGGTGTGGGGGTATTGATCGAAGTGGGACGTCGCATGCTGCACGGTGCCGAGCCGCTGAGTGGTTGGATGATCGGTACCGCGCTGCTGTCGCTTGCAGTGAACGTCTACGTGCTGCGCCTACTGGCGCCGCTGAAGTCCGGCGAAGTGCATTTGCGAGCGACCTGGCTGTTCACCCGCGCCGATGTCGTGGCCAACCTCGGCATGATTCTCGCCGGCGTGCTGGTGCTGTGGCTCGGCTCGCCCTATCCGGACTTCGTCATCGGCACCCTGATCGGCCTGTACGTCATCAAGGAGGCCGTGGAAATCCTCGGCGACGCGCGGCAGGATGCGCGGGACAGCGGCAATGCAGCCGAATAGGGCTATCCCATGGCTTGGCCACTCGACGAAATCCATCTTCGGAGAAGGCGTTGCCTGATGCAATTTCATAACACCTCGGCTAGCCGGTACCATACGCCGATGCTTGCGACCACGCCCGGTACCATTCTCGGCCGTCTGCGCGCTTCGGTGCGTGTGACGGTCTTGGTGCTGCTGGTGTTCGCGATGAAGATTGGTCTGGCCGCCGCCTGCGCGAAGCACGATTTCGCCGATCTGGGGCTGACTCCCGAAGCGTCCCAGCAGAGCGTGAGCGCTTTCGCCGACACCGACGACGGCAACAACCCGCTCGAAGGCCAACTGCCGCACGCTGGTGCCTGCACCCATTGCGATTGCCACCATGCAGCCGCCGTTCCGGTGTCGGCCTATGCACTGACGAGCGCGCTGGCGCCTGCGCGATTCGGCTACGCCCCGGACGCCGGACATAGCGCGCCTGCGCTTCTGGAACTCCGCCCCCCCATCACCTGATCGACGTTTTATCAGCCCTCCGCGACGCCCTTGGCGCCGGAGGATATTGTCGATTCAGAGGATTGGTTCATGCCTGTGTCCCCTTCGTCACGACGACGCTTCGTCGTGCGCGTGGCTGTTGTCTTGCTGGCAGTCGGCCCTTGGTTGGCGACCGCTTGGGCTGCTGACGCGGCCCTTGCCCCGCCGCCCGTCCGTCAAGCATTGCAAGCCGCCTGGCAGCAACACCCGTCTTACCGGGCCACCGAAGCCCAGTTGGCCGCCGCCCGCGCACGACTGAGCGCCGCGGGGCAGCCGCTCTATAACCCCGAACTTGAACTGGCCGGCGAGGATGAAGGCCCGGACCGGACCGCCACTGCCGGCCTCAACCTCACGCTCGACTTGAGCGGTAAGCGGCGCGTGCGCCGTGATGCGGCGTCCGCACGGGTCGATCAGGCCACCGCCGAGGCCAGGCTGCGGCGCCGCAATTTCGCCAAGCACTGGTTTGCCGCCTGGGCCGAGTTGCAAACGGCGCAACAGCGCGTGAGTACCGGCGAACGGCGCATGACGCTGGTGACGCGTTTTGCCGGCTTGGCCGAGAAACAGTTCAAGGCCGATGACATCTCAGGACTGGAACGCGACCTCGCGCTGTTGGCCCGCGATGAAGCGCAGGCCGAACAATCGCAGTTGATCGCCGAACGCGCCGAAGCCGAAGCCCGGTTTCGTGCGGTGGGCGGATCGCCGGAACTCCTAACAAGCTTGACGCTGCCCACCAATACGTTACCGCCGCCCATCGCTCCAACGACCGGTATCGAGCAGCTGCCAGATTGGCAGGCGGCGCAAGCCGCTGCGCTTGCCGCCGAGCGCGAGGTTACCGTAGCCCGCCGCAACCGGGTGGCCGATCCCACTGTCGGCGTGCGCGGTGGACGCATCGACTACGGCAATGTCCAGGACAACGTCGTGGGCGTGTCGCTGAGTATCCCGTTGTTCGTGCGCAATTCTTACCGTGCCGAAGTCGTGGCGGCGCAAGCCGATGCCGATGTCGCTGCGGCTGAAGCCGAACGCATCCGCATCGAACTCGACGCCGACCGCCGCCGCGCCATCGACAGCTACGCCGCGTCGCAATCTGCCTGGTCGCACTGGCAGGCCAGCCGCGGTACCGACGTGGAGCGCCGCGCGAACTTGCTCGAACGCCTGTGGCGCGAAGGCGAAGTGTCGACCGCCGATTACCTGTTGCAGCTCAAGCAGACCCTCGACACGCAACTGGCCGGCGCCGAACTCGAAGCCCGCCTGTGGCGCAATTACGCCGACTATCTTGCCGCCACCGGTCAGCTCGAACGCTGGGCCGGTCTGGAGGGCACCCCATGAGAACCATTCCGATGACCGTGTTCCGATTGATGACCTTGCCGCTCACCGCGGCGCTGCTGTTGGCGATAGCGGGTTGCTCCAAGTCACCTGATGCCGAATCCGTGAAGGAACCCGGGGCCGAATCGGCCGAGGCCGATCACGCCGAGTCGGGGGAAGCCGACCATGCCGAAGGCGGCGAAGACCATGCCGAAGGTGAGGAAGGCGAAGCCGCCGAGCCTGTAAAAATGGATGAGGCCGCGCTCAAGGCAGCCGGCATCCAGTTGCAGACCTTGCAACCATCCACGCTTAGCGAGGAACTGCGCGCCCCAGGCGAAGTGGTCGACAGCGCTTACGGGACTACGCTGATCACGCCCCGCGTCGAAGCCCTCGTGGTCCGTCGCCACGCCAAGCTCGGTGATGAAGTACGCGCCGGCGCGCCGCTGGTCACGCTGGCGAGCGTCGAGGTGTCCGACGCACAAGCCGAGCTGCGCATCGCCGAACAGGAATGGCGGCGCGTCTCGGCGTTGGGCCGTGAGGCCGTCGCCGGTCGCCGCATCACCGAGGCCAAGGTCGCGGTTGATCGTGCTCGCGCCAGGGCGCAGGCCTATGGTTTGCCGGGGACTGCGAGCGGCGGGGTCAACGGCCAGTTCACCCTGGCCGCGCCCCATGCCGGGCGCATCACCGAAGACGAGTTTGTCGTGGGCGAACGCATCGAGCCGGGCAAGGCCTTGTTCCGTCTGGTCGATGAGTCGACGGTGTGGGTGGACGCCACGTTGCCCTCCGGCACGGTGTCGCGAATCCAGGCCGGCAGTCCCGCGACCGTCGTAGTCAGTGGCGAGCGCATCGCCGGCAAGGTGATGCGCAGCGCGCACCGCACTTCCGACGCCACCCGCACCGCGTCGGTCCGGCTTGAAGTATCCAACCCGGGCGATCGCCTGCATGGCGGTGATTTCGTCGAGGTGTATTTCGAGGCGGCGTCCGCGGCCAACACCGACAACAAAGCGGCAACGCAATTAGCCGTGCCGACCGACGCATTGATGCAACTCGAAGGCGAAACCGTGGTGTTCCGTCGCAACGCGGCCGGCGCGCTGGAACCGGTGCCAGTCCGTGCCGGTGAAGTGATCGGTGATAGCACGGTGATCCGCGAGGGTCTCAAGGCCGGCGACACCGTGGTGGTGGCCGGCGCTTTCGCGGTGAAGTCGCAGATGCTCAAGGCGCAACTGGGAGAAGGTCATGGTCATTGATCTTCTCCTTGTGCGGCGGGGAGATGCGCCATGCTGAATCGCCTGGTCGAACTCTCCCTGCGCTACAAGTTCCTGGTGCTGATCATCTTCGCCGTGGTGGCATTTCTGGGCATCAGTGCGGTGCGCAATGTACCGATCGATGCCTTCCCCGACGTGACGCCGGTACAGGTCAACATCTACACCGAATCGCCGGGTCTGGCCGCCGAGGACGTGGAGCAACTGCTCACCACGCCGGTCGAATCGGCGCTGGCCGGGCTGCCGAAGGTGCAGGAAATTCGCTCGGTCAGTCTGTTCGGGCTGTCCTATGTCGCCGTCTATTTCGAGGACGACATGGACATCTATTTCGCCCGTCAGCTGGTCAACGAGCGGTTGCAGGAGATCGGCGACCGCCTGCCCGAAGGCTACGGCAAGCCCAGCATGGGCCCGAACACCTCGGGTCTGGGTCAGGTGTTCTGGTACACGGTCGAACGCGCGCCTGGCGTGAGCAAGGACCAGGTCACCGACATGGATCTGCGTACCTGGCAGGAGTGGACGGTGCGCTTGATCCTGCGCACTGCACCCGGTGTCGATGATGTCACCTCCTGGGGCGGCGGCGAACGCGAGTTCCAGGTTCAGATCGATCCGCAGCGCCTCTATGCCCGCGGCATGGGGTTTGGCGATGTCATCAATGCGATCCCGGCGAACAACGGTCAAGTCGGCGGCAATGTCATGGACGTGGGCCGCGAGCAGTTCCTGGTCCGCGGCTTGGGTTTGCTGAAATCGACGCAGGACATCGGCGCGATCGTGCTGAAAGCCGAGCACGGCGTACCGGTCTACCTGCGCGATGTGGCCACGGTGGTGGAGGCCCCGGCGCCGCGCTTTGGCGCGGTGACCCGCGATGGTCAGGAAGTGGTGTTGGGCATGGCCCTGGCGCGTATCGGCGAGAACGCCAAGGACGTGGTCGAGGCGGTCAAGGGCAAGCTCGATGTCGTGCGTGACGCACTGCCCAAGACGATGGTGCTCAAGCCGATCTACGAACGCACCGACCTGGTCAACAAGGCGGTGGGGACGGCAACGAGGGCGTTGATCGAAGGCTCCTTGCTCGTCGCGATCATCCTGTTCCTGTTCCTGGGTGAGTTTCGCTCCGCGCTGGTGGTGATCGTGACCTTGCCGCTGGCAATGCTGATCGCCTTCATCGGCATGGGCCAAGCGGGCCTCTCGGCCAATCTGATGTCGCTGGCCGGTCTGGCGATCGGGATCGGCATGATGGTCGATGGCGCGGTGGTGATGGTGGAGAACGCGTTCCGGATCATGGCCGAACGTCTCGAACACGGCGAGAAAGTCGACAGGACCTCGGCGGTGCTGGCGGCGGCCAAGGAAGTGGCGAACCCGATTACGTTTGCGATCGGCATCATCATCGTGGTGTTCCTGCCGCTGTTCGCGCTGGAGGGCCTAGAAGGCAAGATGTTCAAACCGATGGCCTTCAACATCGCCTTCGCGATGGCGGGCTCGTTGATTCTGAGCCTGACCCTGATCCCGGTGCTGGCCTCGATGATCCTCAAGCCCAAGCCGGAACGCGATACCTGGCTGGTGGCCCGAATCAAGCGCGGGTACCGGCCGTTGCTGGACAAGGCGCTGGCCAACAAGCGCGTAGTCGTCATCAGCGCCGTCGTCGCTTTGGTGGCGAGCCTGGCGCTGTTCCCGTTCCTGGGCAAGGAGTTCATGCCGCAGCTGCAGGAAGGTTCGATCATGTGGCGCGTGACGGGCATCCCGTCAACCTCGCTCAACGAATCGATCAAGACCAGCAACACCATCGCCGCGGCCTTCAAGCAGTTTCCCGAAGTCGAGACCACGCTGGCGATGATCGGACGCGCTGAAAAGGGCGAGACCGCCGACGTCAATTACATGGAGATCTACACCGCCCTCAAGCCCGAGGACGAATGGACCTCGGGCCGTAACATCAAGCAGCTCGAAGAGGCGATGCAAGAGATGCTGGAGAAGGTGGTGCCCAACGTGGTGCCCGGCTACACCCAGCCGATCCAGATGCGTGTGGAAGAGCTGATCTCCGGCGTTCGTGCGACCTTGGCACTCAAGCTCTACGGCGAAGACCTGGAGGAACTGGATCGCATCAGTGGCCAGCTCAAGGGCGTGCTCGGCAAGGTGCAAGGGGTGGCCGATCTATCGCTGGAGGCCAACGTCGGCAAGCCGCAGATCCGCATCCAGGTCAACCGCGATGAGTTGGCCCGCCACGGTATGAATGCCGAAGAGGTGTTGACCATCGTGCGCAACGGTCTGGGCGGTGAGCCGGTCAGCGTGCTGTTGGACGGGGTCAAGCGGTTCGACATCGCGGTGCGGTTGAGCGAGGCGACTCGCGATTCGGTCGAGAAGTTGCGCGAAATTCCGCTACGCACCGCCACCGGCGCGTTGGTGCCGTTGTCTGAAGTCGCCGAGGTGAGCGTGGCCGAAGGCTACTCGTTCGTCCGCCGCGAGCAGTTGCAACGCTATGCCGTGATCCAGATGGACGTACGCGGCCGCGATGTTGACAGCTTCGTGAAGGAAGCCAACGCCGCGATCAAGCAGCAGGTGATGCTGCCGGCGGGCTATTGGATCGAGTGGGGCGGCGCGTTTGAGAACCAGCAGCGCGCCTTGGCGAAGCTGGCGTTGATCGTGCCGATCACGATCTTCTTCATCTTCGTGTTGCTCTACACCGCATTCAACTCAATCAAGTACGCGGCACTGATCCTGGCCAACGTGCCGTTCGCCACCATCGGCGGCTTGCTCGCGTTGTTCGTCACCGGCCAATACCTCTCGGTGCCCTCGGCGATCGGCTTCATCGCGGTGTTCGGCGTGGCGATGCTCAACGGCATCGTGCTGGTGAGCTTCCTCAACGAGCTGCGCGACAAGGGACGATCGGTACGCGAAGCCGTGATCCAAGGCACTGCGTTGCGTCTGCGGCCGGTGCTGATGACCGCGAGCGTGGCGATCCTGGGCCTGGTGCCGATGTTGCTGTCGAGCGGCGTCGGCGCCGAGACCCAGCGCCCGTTGGCGACGGTGGTCGTGGGCGGCCTGATCAGTTCGACGTTCCTGACGCTGATCTTGTTGCCCGTCTTGTACGAATGGTTGGAAAACCGCGCCGAGCGCAAAGCACAGGAAACCACTCCATGAAACAGATCAAGGCGTTTGTGCATCGCAACCGGGTCTCTGACCTGATCCACGCGCTGGAAGCCGCAGGCTTCCAGCGACTGAGCCTGTTCGACGTGAAGGATCTGTTGCGGGCACTAAGTTCGCGTGAGCAGCAGTACTCGGTCGAGTTGGGCGACAAAGTCATCAACGAAGTGCAGATGGAACTGTTCTGCGAGGACAGCGAGGTCGCCAAGGCCGTCGAGATATTTCGCCAAGTGGGACGTACCGGTCATACGGATGCGGGCTGGATCTATGTCAGCACCCTTAAACAGTCGATACCCATCAACGACACCCCATGAACCTGCAAGCAATGAAGTGAGGTCACCATGAAACTGATCGTCGCCTTCGTTCACCCTTCCCACGCCGGGCCCGTTGTGCGTGCCCTTGATCAGGCAGGCTTGTATCACCTCTCGCTCAGCCGCGTGCACGGCGTCGTGCAACCCGACACGCCCATCGTTCGAGCGGACATGGGTGGAGAGGGCGAGCCGGAGGTGCGCCTGGATGCCTATTGCGAAGACACGCGTGTTGAGCAGGTTGTCGCGCTGATTCGAGATAAAGGACACGTCGGCGCTCTTCCCTCCGGGGTGATCTTCGTCCATCCGGTGGACCAGGCCTGGCGTGTGAGTCAAACCGTTACAGGAGAACGGTGATGGGCGCAGGTCACGATCACGGCATCAGCGAGATCAAGCACGAAAAACCGCTGTGGTGGGCATTCGGGCTCACGTCGGCCTTCCTGATCGCCGAAGTCGTCGGCGGCCTGCTGACCAACAGCCTGGCGCTGTTGTCTGACGCAGCGCATATGATGACCGACGTGTTCGCGCTGGCCATTTCGCTGTTCGCCGTGCGGCTCAGCCGGCGTCCAGCCGATGCCAAGCGCACTTATGGCTATGCGCGCATGGAGGCCATCGGCGCGATGATCAACGGCGGCCTGCTGTTCGTCGTGGCCGGCTACATCCTGTGGGAAGCGGCGGGCCGCTTCCGGCAACCGCCAGAAGTGTCCTCCAGCGGCATGCTGGTGATCGCCACCATCGGGTTGGTGGTGAACTTGATCTCGATGCGCCTGCTCAAGGCCGGCAGCGGCACCAGCTTGAACGTGCGCGGCGCCTACCTGGAAGTCTGGAGCGACATGTTGGGCTCGGTGGGCGTGATCATCGGCGCACTTATCATACAGTTCACTGGTTGGACGATCGCCGACCCGATCATCGCCGTGCTGATCGGCCTGTGGGTGCTGCCGCGCACCTGGACTCTGTTGCGTCAGGCAGGCAACGTCTTGATGCAAGGTGTGCCGGCGGGGATGGAGTTGGAGGCGATCCGCACCATGCTGCTGTCCCATCCCGGTGTGCGCGAAGTCCATGACTTGCACGTGTGGGCGCTGGGGTCGCAGCAACCGGTCCTCACCGCCCATGTGGTGCTGCAGGACAGCGGCGTGGACGCCGAACAAATGCGACGCGCATTGGCCTCGACATTGGAGGAGCAGTTCAACGTTCACCATGCCACGCTGCAGGTGGAACTGATGCCGTGCGGGGACGAACACGGTCATGCGTGAAGTGTGCGATGCGGCTCACCGATCTGCACGTCTGGCGCGTAGGGCGTGGCAAGTACGCTTGCGTGGTGAGTCTGGTGACGACGGCGCGGGCGGATGCCCAGTTCTTTCGGCAAGCCTTGCGCGTGCACGAGGAATTGGTGCACGTGACCGTCGAAGTCACCCACTGGCCCGATCCGATCGGCGAAATTGTGTAACTTCCGCCAAGCCCGCTACCCAGTTGAAAGCGAGGCAGATTTGCCTCATGTATCTGGCCAGATCCACTGCAATTGTTGCCGGTTGCGATGTCTGACCTTGGGGTCTGGAATTTCGCATAATGTATATTATGTAAAAATTCATAGCCGACTCTTAGCTTCGGCACCAACCGGCAGCCTGGGCACCGCGCGCTTCTTTCGCCTTTCCGGCGCCTTGCTCCGGCTGGCGCCTGGCGGTTCTGCACGCCGCAGCCGGTGCGCCGCTCGGTTGGTGTGTTGCCCGTCAGCACGGCCGGTCGGACCGAGCAGACTGGCGCGGCCAAGGGATCACGTTACCCGCGCCTGTGCTGCCTGGCGCGAGATCGTGCAGTCGGCGGTGGTGCTGGCGCGCATGGCAGGACCCGGGTTTGGCCCGTCTTGCAACGGCCCGAGCGTGCCATGGGCCGCTGGCGCGGTGACGCGATGGCTGGCCTGGCGACTGTCAGCCACGGTCGCCGCATTGGCGATGCACCTGATTGCGCCTGCCTCGGTGGCAGTGTTCAACGCCGCGCGCCGGCGTCGCTAAACCTGGTCAGCGCTTGCCACGCGCGGTTCGAAAAAGGTGAGCATTCATGCTTGCGGAACGCAGGATCGGTCATTAGAATGCCGGGCTCCCAAGACACCGGGGCCATAGCTCAGCTGGGAGAGCGCCTGCATGGCATGCAGGAGGTCGGCGGTTCGATCCCGCCTGGCTCCACCACGTTTCATCAGTCGCAGACACAGGCCTGCTTGCGATTGCTTCAGGTTCAACCGCGTCCCCATCGTCTAGAGGCCTAGGACACCACCCTTTCACGGTGGACACCGGGGTTCGAATCCCCGTGGGGACGCCAGCTACAACTAAGGAAAAAAGAAAGCGCAGCGTTGATCCGCTGCGTTTTTTTTTGGGCGACATTGGGGCCATGGCCCCGCTGGGAGGATGAACACAACCCGGAAAACCCGGGGTTCCTGGCCGGGTCCGTGTGGGTCCGGGCTCAGGCCGGCGCCGAGAGGCTGGCGCGCTGCCAGGCAAGGGCGGTTTCCACGATCGTGTCGATGTCCGAGCGCGAAGGCTTCCATCCCAGCTCCTTGCGTGCCTTGTCGGCCGCGGCCACCAGCGTGGCCGGGTCGCCCGGGCGGCGCGGCCCGTATTCCACGTGCAGGCGCTCGCCGGTGGCGCGCTCCACCGCCGCCACCAGTTCCAGCACCGAGGTGCCGGTGCCGGTGCCCAGGTTGAACACCTGCGCGCCCTGGGTGGACAGCAGACGCTCGGCCGCCAGGACGTGCGCGTCGGCCAGGTCGCTGACATGGATGTAGTCGCGCACCGCGCTGCCGTCACGGGTGTCGAAATCGGTCCCGTTCACCCGGAACACCCCGCCCTGCACCGCCGCGGCAATGGCCAGCGGAATCGCATGCGTTTCCGGCTCATGGCGCTCGCCGATTTCACCTTCCGGATCGCAGCCGGCTGCGTTGAAATAGCGCAGTGAGGTCGAGGTCAGGCCATAGGCCACGGCGTAGTCCTCGAGCATGCGTTCAATGATGAACTTGGACCAGCCGTAGGGATTGATCGGCGCCTGCGGGTGGGTCTCGTCGATGGGCAGCCGCACCGGATGGCCATATGAGGCACAGGTGCTGGAGAAGATCACCCGCCGGCACGGGCTGCCCCGCAGCACGTCCAGCAGGTTCAGCGTGCCGACGCTGTTGTTGCGGTAGTAGATGTCGGGCTGCTGGACCGATTCGCCCACGTAGGCGTAGGCAGCAAAATGCGCGACCACATCAGGCCGGTACTGGTCCAGCGCAGCCTGCACGCAGGCAGCATCGGCGATGTCGCCCACCACCAGTGGCCCCCAGCGCACCGCTTCTGGCCAACCGCGCGAGAGATTGTCCAGCGCCACCACCTGCCAGCCCGCGCGCGCGAAGGCCTTGCATGCGTGCGAACCCACATAGCCGGCGCCCCCGGTCACCAGGACGGTCCTCATCGCGGCAGCCCGTCGTGTGTGGCATCGGCAAGCAACTGCCGGAAGTAGTCGATCGTGCGCTCCAGGCCCGTGGCCAGTGGCACCTGCGGTACCCACCCCAGCTGCGCTCGCGCCACGGCGATGTCCGGCTGGCGCTGACGTGGATCGTCCTGCGGGAGCGGGCGAAACTGGATGGCGGATTTGCTGCCGGTCAACGCGATCACCTGGTCGGCCAGCTCCAGCATGCTGAACTCGGACGGGTTGCCGATGTTGACCGGGCCGGTGACCTCTTCCGGCGAGGCCATCAACCGCACCAGCCCATCGATCAGGTCGTCCACGTAGCAGAACGAACGGGTCTGGCTGCCGTCTCCGAAAATGGTGATGGGCTGGCCGGTAAGCGCCTGGACGATGAAATTGGACACCACGCGGCCATCGTCTGGCTGCATGCGCGGGCCATAGGTGTTGAAGATGCGCGCCACCTTGATCGGCAGTGCGTATTGGCGATTGAAGTCGAAGAACAGCGTCTCGGCGCAGCGCTTGCCTTCGTCATAGCACGAGCGCGGGCCGACCGGGTTGACGCGGCCCCAGTAGCTCTCGGTCTGCGGATGCACTTCCGGATCGCCATACACCTCCGAGGTCGACGCCTGCAGCACCCGCACACCCAGTCGGCGCGCCAGGTCCAGCACGTTGATCGCGCCATGCACGCTGGTCTTGGTGGTCTGCACCGGATCGCGCTGGTAATGCACCGGGCTGGCCGGGCACGCCAGGTTGTAGATCTGGTCGGCCTCGATCTTCATCGGTTCGGTGACATCGTGGCGCACCAGGTCGAACCACGGGTCATCGAGCAGGTGCCGGATGTTGCCGCGCGAGCCGGTAAAGAAGTTGTCCAGGCAAATGACTTCGTTGCCCTCGCCCAGCAGGCGTTCGCACAGGTGCGAGCCAAGGAATCCTGCGCCACCGGTGATCAGAATCCGTCGCCGTCTCTGCATGAAACCCCCTGTTGGTGAAAGGACTGCACATGCCACTTACTGCGCGGCGATTGTTTTCCCACTGTTCCACCTGCCGTTGCTGGCGAGCACCCAGGCCGCTGGCTGACGATGCGGCCGTATGGACCTGCTGCCATCACTCCCCCTCCCCCTGCAGGCGCGTCGCCGGCAACGGGACGGGTGCGGGCTGGTCCGAACCCGCTTCTTCCAGATACCGCCGTGGCGGCAAGCCGCGAATTCGGCGCCCAAGCTTGTGCAAGCGCCGCCTGACGAAGCGTCTGAGTGTAGACGCGGTGGTTGTAAGCAACAGCTGCTTGGGCGCCTTGAACAGCTCGGCGACCAGCGTCCGGGTGATGTCCCAACGCTTGCCCGAGAGCGAGCGGCTGATCAGCCAGTGGAGCATGAACACCCTGTGCGACGCGAACGCGCCGGCCAGGTGCGGCAGACGCGACACGAACTCCTGGGCGACCAGATCGAACGAGCGCAGCATCTGCTGGCCGTCGCTGGACATGTTCCCGCTGAGTTGGCGGTAGCCGGTCAGCGGCCACGGCGCAACAGCCACCGGGTAGTGTTCGGCGATCTGCAGATATAGCTTCAGGTCTTCGCACCCCTGCGCACGCTGGCTGCGCAGGCCGCTGTCATAGCCGCCCATGCGCAGCGCTGCCTCGCGCCGCATCAGCGCCGAACTGCCATTGCCGATCACGTTGCGATGACACAACTGGGCGAACTGCCACGCCTTGGGATAGGTGTTCACTTGCTCCACAAGCACTTGGCCATGCTCGTCGATGATGGAGTACCAGGTGTAGACCAGGCCAGCCTCCGGTTCGGCAAGCATGAGCGCCATCTGCCGCTCGATCTTCTCGGGGTGCCACAGGTCGTCCGCATCCACCGGTGCCACGTAATCACCCGCCGCCTCGACAATGCCCCTGTTGCGTGCAGCCGCGACACCGGCGTTGGCCTGCCGGACCAGGCGCAGGCGTGGATCGGCGCGGATGTGCTGTTCGACGCGTACCACCGTCTCGTCGGCCGACCCATCGTCGACCACGATGATCTCAAGATTGGCGTAGCTCTGCGCACGTACGCTGCGCAGCGTCTGATCGATGGTGGCCGCTGCGTTGAAGGCGGGGATCACCACCGTCACCAGAGGCAGGTCGTGTGCATCAAGCGCCTGGGTCGCGATGGGAGCGTTCGACATCTAGATCGGTTCCATCGCCTGTGGAAGTGGGGGATAACGCGATTCAACCGGTACAGACAGACCCTGTTCTGGCATAGGCCGGTTTCGGCTGCAGTCACGGGCAGCGCCGACCCGCGGCTGTTGCCAAGACCTGCGGTCCGTCGAGCGCGGCGCAACAAGCTCCATCAGACCGGTGCCACCCTTAACGCACGCTTGAGCACGGTCTGCGGGGGAGTGTTGGGCCTTTGCTGGAAGTGGGAATAGCGGGCGAACGCGCCCTTCAGACCGTTCCCGGCCTTGCCTCACGCCGAACAGCCACATCCAAAGCTGTCCCTCAACCAACGCGGGCATCGGCCCGGACCGGCCATTGGCTCGGCCGAAGGCCACGACGGGGCGCACGCTCAGTCTGGGTCAGGACGGCAAGGTGCCGACTCGTTGTTCCGTAATTCAACCTGTTGGGGTTATCTTCGCCCCAATGAGCTGGGTCATCCCGTGCCGCAGAAAGCCCGGTGGTGGCGGCAGCGAGATTCGAGTCAACCACATCGGCCGCCCCGCCCTCCAGGAATACCGCGATCTCATACGCCAGCGAGCCAGATGCGCCCCGGCGCGATGCTCCCCTGCCCACCTCAGGGCCAGATTCCCTGTGGTCTCGGGCAAGGCGCATCCTGCGCCTGGCCGCACCGCCGCGATGGGCCGGGCCGGCGATCGTGGGCATGGGTCTGCTCGTTGCGGTGCTGGAAGGCACCGGCTTGCTGTTGTTCATTCCCATCCTGCGCAGCATGGGCGCCGGCGACGGCCGCGGCACAGGGCTCGAGGCGTTTTTTGACCGCGCCATGGCCGCACTTCCCTCCGGCCATGCCACCGCTGCGCTGGTGGGCTTGCTGTGCCTGACCATCCTGGCCAAGAACGCCGTGCTGCTGGTGAACACGGCGGTGTCGCGCCATGTGGATGGACAGGTGGCGCACCGGCTGCGCACGCGCATCTTCGAACAGACCTTGCGCTCGTGCGTGGACTATCGCGCCGGGCACCGGCGCTCGGACATCGTGACCACCATTGCCGAGAACAGCTGGAAGGTGAGCACCGCACTGGGCCTGTGTTACCGGTTGCTCATCAGCGCCAGTACCTTCGCGGTGTTCATGGCCCTGATGATGGTCATCTCGCTGCGGCTGACGCTGATCGCTGCGGTGTTCCTGACGCTCAGCGCGCTGGTGATCCGCTGGGCCACCCAACAGGCCAGCGAAACGGGACGGGCGGTCGTGGAAGAGAACAAGGCCTTCGGTCTGCGCATGTGGGAAAGCATCAACGCACTGCAGCTGATCCGCGCATTCGGCCGTGAGGATTATGAAACCGGGCGCTTTGCACGCGTGTCCGAACAGGTGCGCAGGCGCCTGCTCAAGCTGGACGTGCTGTGGGCGGTGCCGGGGCCGATTTCCGAAGTCCTGATCACGTTGCTGATCGGCGCGCTGATCGTGGCGGCGCAGCGCTCGGGGATCGGCATCGCCTCCATCGCCGCGTTCCTGTCGCTGCTGTACCGGCTGCAGGGCCCCACCCGCGAATTGATGCAGGCCAAGGTCACGGTGGAAGGCCTGGACGGGGCGATCGAGGACGTGGCCGGATTCCTCGATGCCACCGCTGCGCCTTTCCTGGCCGATGGCAGCGTCCCGGCCACGCCCATCCGCGAAGGCTTGCAGCTGCGCGATGTCTCCTTCCGCTATGGCGACAACGAGGCGTGGGCGCTGCGCAACGTCTCCATCCACATCCCGGCCGGCAAGACCACCGCCATCGTCGGCCAGTCCGGTGCGGGCAAGTCCACGCTCATGGCCCTGCTGTTCCGCTTCCAGGACCCCACCGAGGGGGTGGTCAGCGCCGACGGCGTCGCCCTGACCCGGTTCCAGCTGTCCGGCTGGCGCAGGCAGATTGCGTTGATGTCGCAGGAGGTGCAGCTGTTCAACGACACCGTGCAGGCCAACATCGGCTATGGCGACCTCGATGCCGATTTCGAGGACATCCGCAACGCGGCCCGGGTCGCCGGTGCCGAAACCTTCATCGAGGCCCTGCCGCTGGGCTACCAGACCGTGCTCGGCGACCACGGCATGCGCCTTTCGGGCGGACAGCGCCAGCGCATTGCCCTGGCCCGTACCGTCGTGCGCAACCCGGAGATCCTGATGCTGGACGAAGCCACCAACGCGCTGGATGCCGAATCCGAGCGCGCCTTCCAGCTGGCCCTGGAGCAGTACGCGCACCGCCGCACCGTGGTGGTGATCGCGCACCGGCTGGCCACCGTGCAACGCGCCGACCAGGTGGTCGTGCTGGAGGGTGGGCGGGTGGTGGAAGCCGGGCCGCCGGCGCAGCTGATCGACCGCGGTGGCCGCTTCGCCCGGCTCCACCATCTCCAGCACGGCACCGAACCGGAGCCCGAGGCCCGCTCCCATGACCTATAGGCGCGTCGAACTCGAGCTTTCCCAGCCGCTGCCGGACATCGTGTTGTCGGCGCAGGAAGATGGCTGCGGCCTGATCGCGCGCTGGCGCGGGCGCCTGGTGGGCTTTCGCATGCTGGCGCTGTCGCCGGGGACCACGCTGACGGCCGCGCGCCTGCAGGCCATCGCCGATGAAGCCTTCGCCCCGGCCGTGGTGGCCGCGCAACTGGCCATGGTCCTGCCGGCGCCGGATGCGGCGGGCGAGGCGGCGGCGCGCCCGCGCCTGAGCATCGCCATCTGCACCAAGGACCGCGCCGCGCGGCTGGCGCGGCTGCTGGCGTCGCTGCAGGCCCTGGCGCCCGAACCGACCTTCGCGGCGGTCGAGGTGGTGGTGGTGGACAACGCCTCGGTGGACAACGCCACCCGCGATGCGGTGGCGCGCTTTCCTGCCATGCACTATGTGTTCGAACCCAAGGCCGGGCTGAACTTCGCGCGCAACGCTGCCATCGGCGCGGCCACCGGCGATCTGCTCGCCTACCTGGACGACGACGTGGTGGTGGACCGCGACTGGCTGGTCGGCCTGGCCGAGGCCTGGCGCAGCACGCCGCAGGCCGGGGGCTTCACCGGGCTGGTACTGCCCTACCGGCTGGACACCGAGGCCCAGGTGTTGTTCGAAAGCCGTGGCGGGTTCGGACGCGGCTTGCGCCGCCTGGAATACCGCCAGGCACGCCACGGCAACCCGCTGCATCCGGTGGGTGCGGGCATGCTGGGCGCAGGCTGCAACATGGCCTTCGACCGGCGGCTGCTGGTCGCGCTGGGTGGCTTCGACGAGGCCCTGGACACCGGCGCGCCGCTGCCGGGGGGCGGCGACCTGGACATCTTCTACCGGGTGCTGCGCAGCGGCCGGCCGATGGTCTACGTGCCGCGCTACGCGGTCTACCACGAGCACCGCGAGACCATCGCCCAGCTGCGCCGGCAGTACTGGTCCTGGGGCCTGGGCATGATGGCGTTCCTGGTCAAGTGCTGGCGCAGCGATCCGGCGTTGCGGCCGTTGCACCGGGGCATGGTGGGCTGGTGGTTCATGGACCAGCTGGCCGCGCTGCTGCGCGCCGGGCGGCGCCTGAAGGGACGCGAGGTGCGATTCGTCCTGGCCGAGATGTGGGGCGGGGTGATGGGACTGGCCGGCGAATACGACCGCTCGCGTGCACGCATCCAGACCATTCGCCAGGCCCATCAATGAGCGCGCCCATCCCGGTCCGCCATATCGACCTGCGCCAGTCAGAAGAACCTGCGCCCGGCCCCTGCGCGGCGGCCTACAACGTGTTCTGGTGGGGTGAGTTGCCGCTGGGCGCACGCATGGCCTGCGCCGAGGAACTCCCCTTCGGTCCAGGGCAGCTGCACGCCACGGCGGTGGAGCTGCTGGCCGCACAGCTGACGGCGCGCGATCCGGGCCTGGGCGCGCCGCTGCACGCCACCCACGAAGGCCGGCCGGTGCCGGCGCTGACCCTGGGCCTGGCGAACGCGTTCGACCGGCCGCTGCAACGCTTGCAGGCCATGGCCGAGCCATCGACGCTGACCGCAGGTCATATCAGCGTGGTGATCTGCACCCGCGATCGCGAGCTGGCGCTGGGCCGCTGCCTGCGCAGCCTGCAGCATCAGCGCAGCCCCGCCGGCGAGATCGTGGTGGTGGACAACTCCGCCACGGCCTCGGCGCGGGCGGTGTGCGCGCAGTTTCCTCACGTCATCCATGTGCACGAACCACGCCCCGGCCTGAGCATCGCGCGCAACACCGGCGTGCGCGCGGCCAGCGGCGAAATCGTCGCCTTCACCGATGACGACGTGGAGCCGCATCCGGGCTGGCTGGCGGAAATGGCCCGCGCCTTCGCCAACGCCGGCGCCGACGCCATGACCGGGCTGGTATTGCCGGCCGAGCTGGACACACCGGCGCAGCAGTGTTTCCAGTTCGACATGGGCGGCTTCGGCGAGACCTTCGTTCCGGTGCTGTTCGACCACCGCTTCTATGCCGACACGCGCGTGCACGGGCCGCAGGTGTGGAAGATCGGCGCCGGGGCGAACATGGCCTTCCGCCGCCAGGCGTTCCAGCGGGCCGGATTGTTCGACGAGCGCCTGGGCGCGGGCGCCTCAGGGTGTTCGGAGGATTCGGAATTGTGGTACCGGCTGCTGGCACTGGGCGGCGCCTGCCTCTACGAGCCGCGCGCGGTGGTGTTCCACCATCACCGCGCGCAATGGCCGGCGCTGAAGCGGCAGATGCGCGTGTACATGCGCGGCCACGTGTCGGCGCTGGTGGCGCAGGCCGATCGCTTCGGCGACAGCGCCAACCTGCGCCGCATCGGCGTGCAGCTGCCGCGGTATTTTGCCCGCACCGCGGTGGACTGCATGCGCCACGGCCGCCGTGCCCGTGGCGCGATCCTGCTGCAGGAAATCCTCGGCTGGTGCGCCGGCCTGCGTTACCTGCTGCGCCGCAACTGGCGCCGCGCGCGTGCGGACCTGCCGAAGGCATGACCATGGACGCGAAGCAGGCAAGACCCGAAGGCAGCCTCCGCAAGGCGCCGCTCGGCCGGTTCCTGGCCTGCAATCCCTTCGCCCACGGCTGGACCGATGGGCTGTTCTACCGCGAGAAGATGCGCGCCATCCACCGCATCGCGCCGGCCGCGATCGGCGCGGACGAACCCATCCTGGAGATCGGCGGCGGGCGCAGTGGCCTGGCCGGCTACCTGTATCCGGGCGCGGACCTCACCACGCTGGACATCGACCCCGCGCTGGCCGCACAGCAACCGGTTTCGGCCCGCACCCGCTTCGTCTGCGGCGATGCGCGCGAGCTGCCCTTCCCCGATGGCCATTTCAGCGTGGTCACCCTGTTCGACGTGCTCGAGCACATCGACCAGGACGCGGTGGCCGCGCGCGAGGCGCTGCGCGTCACCCGCCCCGGCGGCCACGTACTGGTGTCCACGCCCGATGCGGCCTGGCGCTATCCGTACTACGGCCCGATGCGACGGGTGTGCCCACCCGAGTCAGAACTGATGGCCACATGGGGCCATGTCCGCCGCGGCTATCGGGCAGACGAGCTGGAGCGCCTGTTCGGCCGCAGGCCGGTGCGCTCGGCGACCTTCATCAACGGTGTCACCGCGTTCTTCCACGATGTCGCGTTCTCCAAGCTGCGCCGTCCCCATCGCGCGCTGCTGTACGCGGCCGCCGCGCTGCCTACAGCGCTGGCCTACGCGCTGCACCGGCCCGGCACCCACGGTACCGAGGCCGCCTTCGCCTGGCAGCGATGAGTGCCGCCCTGCCGCCGCCGACGGTCGCCCTGTTTCCGTGGGGCGAGGTGATCGAGGAGTTCCTGGATCCCATTGGCCTGTCGGTGCAGGATTTCGCCGGGCAGATGAGCGGCGGCTGGTTGTTCGGCTATGCATCCGCGCTGCAGCTGGGCGGCTGGGCGCCGATCATCGTCGCCGCGTCCGAACAGGTGAGCGCGACGACCCCGCTGACCCACGCCGCCACCGGCACGCCGATCTGGATCGTGCCCGGTCGGCGCGTGCCGGCCGGGCGCAGCGCCGCGCTGCACAGCCTGCGGCAGTGGCGTGCGGCCCCGCTGGCTGGGTTCGAAGAAGTCCTGCGTGCCCAGGACTGCCGGGCGCTGCTAATTCAGGAATACGAATACACACGCTTCGACACACTGGTGCGCCTGGCCGCACGCCTGCGCATTCCTGCCTATGCCAGTTTCCAGGGCGGGGAGCGCACGTTCTCGTGGCTGGAACGCATGGTGCGCCGGCGTTCGCTGCGGATGTGCGCGGGCCTGGTGATCGCATCGTCGACCGAACGCGCACGGGTCGAAGCCACCTACCCCGCGCACCCGCCCATCGCTTCCATTCCCAATCCGCTGGACTGCGGGCAATGGCAGGCCCTGGACCGGCAGCAGGCGCGCGCGCAGCTGGGCCTGCCGGCACAGGCCTTCATCGCCATCAACCATGGCCGCATCGACATCTGGCGCAAGGGCCTGGACGTGCTGCTGCAGGCCTGGGCGCAGTCGCATGGCGACCAACTGGTGATCATCGGCTCCGGACAGGACCGCGAGGCGTTCGCACGATTGCTCGCGGGCAGTGCGCCGGGCCGGGTGCGCTGGATCTCCGACTACACCACCGACCGCGCGCTGATGCGCTGCTGGCTGTCGGCCGCCGATGTCTACCTCAGCGCCTCGCGCATCGAAGGCATGCCGGTCGCGCCGCTGGAGGCCATGGCCTGCGGCCTGCCGGTGGTGGCCACCGATGCCCAAGGGCTGCCCGACATCCTGGCAGGCGGCGAGGCGGCCGGCGGGATCCTGGTGCCGCGCGACGACCCGTCGGCGCTGGCGGCCGCCATCGAACGGCTGCGCCTGGACCCGGGCCTGCGCCAGCGCCTGGGCCAGGCCGCGCGGCGGCGGGTCGAGCACGCGTTCTCGGTGCAGGCCGTCGCCAGGCAGCTGACGTCATTGTTACCGCAATTACGCCGGGTTTAAGCCCATAGTCCCACGCACCCCGATGGCGCCAGGCTGGATGACGGAAGCGGCGATCCAGGCCAGTGCGCGTCGCCCGCGTCGACCCAACCGGGCCGGTTCCGGCCCCGGTGAGGCCCTCGAAAATCTCCAGCGCCCGTGCATTGACCACCGGCGCTGCGTTGTCCAAGGGCCGGTTTCTTCATGCAGTGCACACCGGAAATTCATGAAACTAAACCGGGCTGCACAGCCCACTACAATCCATCCAGGTCCGTCACTTCATGTCCAAATCCGCAAAATCCGCAGCACGCCATGAGACCGCTTTCGCAAGCTGGATCCGGCGCAATGGCTATCCCCCTGCCGAGGCGGTAGAGCGCTTCCTGGAGATGTCTGACTATTTCCTGGGCGAACTGGAGACACTGGAACCGTCCGAGCGCGAAAAGATGATCAGCGAAGCGCGGGCCTACCTGCAGCGACGCAGTACCGAAGACAACTTCACCATGCAGTTCCCCACCGTGTATCTGTGCAAGGACAAGCACGGCCGGCAATTGCGCTACACCGTGACCCTGACCATCGGCGAGGACCAGGCCGAGTGGATCGGACGGGTATGGGCCGACGACCAATATCTGGGCGAAGTGACCGGCTCGGGCTCGGGCCCCAAGGCCAATTACCTGGCGCTGGCCCGCATGCATATCGAATCGCAGATCGACTGCCAGGACGCGATCGTCAAGCGTCCGCTTCCCGATCAGTGGTGAACCTTGGGCGGCAGGACGCGTTGCCCTGCCCTGCGACATCAGCCTGCGCGGCTGGCTTCCAGCAACACCTCGGTGGCATCTGCATCCACGCGCCGCAGCGTGGCCACGCCATGGCCGCATTCGGCCAGGTATTGGACCCACTTGCCGAGGAAGGTATTCATCCGCATGCGGTGGCTGATCAGCTCGGCCGGCGGTGGGAACATCCCGATCACGTCCTGCCAGCGGCGCCCCACGTAGCAATGGGTGGCCTCGGCCTGGCGCGCATCGCGGTACACGCGCACGAAGGCTGACGGATCCGGCTCACCGGTTTGCGGATCGATGATGCCGTAGGTGATGCGCAGCTCGACGGTGTAGCGGTGGGTCTGGATGACGTCCAGCTGCAGGTCCAGGCCATCGCCGATGCTGGACACGTAGCGCCCGGGCACCAGGTCGGCCGGGGCGAACAGGCGCGACAGCCGCGTGTAGTTCTCCGCGTAGAGCCCCATCAGCCAGCCGAAACGGCCCAGCTTGGGCAGGTGCGCAGCGCGGGAAAGTGTGGTGGGCATGGCTCGATCCTACACGCTGGCAGGCGCCAGCGGCAGCATTGACGCCGCACGTGTCCTCACTTTAGTTTGAGGGTCCGGCTGTCCTTTTTCCAACGCGGCCGGCAGGCCCTTGCGGATCAGAACATCTCCCGCTGCAGCCCCAGCGTGGACATCACCTTGCTGGCGATTTCCTCGATGGAAGTGTGCGTGGTGCTCAGGGTCGGCAGCCGCTCGCGGATGAACATGGCCTCGGCTGCCGCCACTTCACGCCTGCAGGTTTCAAGCTTGGCGTAGGTCGAATTGGGACGCCGTTCCTGGCGGATCTGGCACAGGCGCTCGGGGTCGATGGTCAGGCCGAACAGCTTCTTGCGATAGGCACGCAGGCGCGGCGGCAGGCGGTCGCTGTGCAGGTCTTCGTCGGTCAATGGGTAATTGGCGGCCTTGACCCCGTAATGCAGCGCCAGGTACACGCAGGTCGGTGTCTTGCCAGCGCGTGAAACCGCAACCAGGATCAGATCGGCCTCGTCGTAGTTGACCGCGATGCCATCGTCATGGCTCAGCGCGAAGTTCATCGCATTGATGCGGCGATGATAGGCCTCGAAATTGACGATGCCATGTGCCTGGCCCACGCGCGACTGGCGTACCGCGCCCAGTTCGACCTCCATCGGATTGATGAAGGGCGCGAATACGTCGAGCATCAGCGCGCCGCTGGATTCGAGCAGGTGGGCGATGGCCGGATCGACGATCGAATGGATCACGATCGGCCGTGCATCGTGACGCAGGCCCGCCTCGCGGATGCGTTCGGCCGCTTCACTGGCCTTGTCGATGTCGTCGACAAACGGAATCCGGTCAGTGATGAAGGAGAACCCGGAGAACTGGGTCAGCAGGCTGTGCCCAATGGTTTCGACTGTGATACCGGTTCCATCCGAAACATAGAACACCGGCCGGACACTCGACATCGCGTTCATCCTGTCTGTGGATACTCAAAATTCGCCGTTCAAGCTTGTGAAGCTTGCGACGGCGCTGCATCATAACCGTCTTTCCCCCTAGGACGCGGCCTCAAGCTGCAGCCCACCCGGGTGTGTGGCAGGGTCGCTATCGGAGCGTAGCGCTTGAACCAGAACATCCTGTGGCTGCATGAGCTTGGCCTGTCCGACCTTGGCCGCGTCGGCGGCAAGAATTCCTCCCTTGGCGAAATGATCGGCAACCTGGCGCAGCTTGGCGTCTCGGTTCCCGGCGGCTATGCCACGACCGCCGAGGCGTTCAAGGACTTCATCGCCTACAACGATCTGTCCAAGCGCATCTTCGACAAGCTCGAGACCCTGGACATCGAGGATGTCAACGCGCTCGCCGTGGCCGGCAAGGAAATCCGCGGCTGGGTGATCGATGCGCCGCTGCAGCCCGGGCTGGATGCTGACATCCGCACCGCCTACGCCAGGTTGTGCGAAGAAAATGGCGGTGGGGACGTGGCGGTCGCGGTGCGCTCTTCGGCCACCGCCGAGGACCTGCCCGATGCCAGCTTTGCAGGCCAGCAGGAAACCTTCCTCAACGTGACCGGCGCCGACGATGTGGTGCTCAAGGTCAAGGAAGTGTTCGCCTCGCTGTACAACGACCGCGCCATCGCCTACCGCGTGCATCACGGGTTCAAGCACGAGGACGTATTCCTGTCCGCCGGGGTGCAGCTGATGGTCCGCTCGGACGTGGGCGCCTCGGGGGTGCTGTTCACCCTGGACACCGAATCGGGCTTCCGCGACGTGGTGTTCCTGACCTCGTCCTTCGGCCTGGGCGAAATGGTCGTGCAGGGGGCGGTCAATCCGGACGAGTTCTACGTCTACAAGCCCACCCTGCGCGCGGGCAAGCCGGCGATCCTGCGCCGATCTCTGGGCAGCAAGCAGCTGCGCATGGTGTATTCGGATGTGCCGGGCGAGCGGGTGCGCACCGAGGACACCCCGGCCGAGTTGCGCAACACCTTCTCAATCAGCGACCAGGACGTGGAAGAACTGTCCAGGCAGGCGCTGGTCATCGAACAACACTACGGCCGCCCGATGGATATCGAGTGGGCCAAGGACGGTGTCAGCGGCAAGCTGTTCGTCGTCCAGGCGCGCCCGGAGACGGTGAAGTCGCGCAGCCACGCCACCCAGATCGAGCGCTTCACCCTGACCTCCAAGAACGCCAGGGTGCTGGCCGAGGGCCGCGCCGTCGGCGCCAAGATCGGCGCCGGCGTGGCGCGCGTGGTCCGCAGCCTGGCGGACATGGACCGGGTGCAGCCAGGCGATGTGCTGTTCGCCGACATGACCGATCCGGACTGGGAGCCGGTGATGAAGCGCGCCTCGGCCATCGTCACCAACCGCGGTGGCCGCACCTGCCACGCGGCGATCATCGCCCGCGAGCTGGGCGTGCCGGCCGTGGTCGGCTCGGGCAATGCGACCGAGCTGGTCAAGGATGGCCAGGAAGTCACCGTCAGCTGCGCCGAGGGCGATACCGGCCTCATCTACGAGGGCATCCTCGCCTTCGAGCGCATCACCACCGACCTGGGCAACATGCCGCCGGCACCGCTGAAGATCATGATGAACGTGGCCAACCCCGAGCGCGCGTTCGACTTCGGCCAGCTGCCCAACGCCGGCATCGGCCTGGCCCGCCTGGAGATGATCATCGCCAGCCATATCGGCATCCATCCCAAGGCCTTGCTCGAGTACGACCAGCAGGACGCGGCGGTGAAGAAGAAGATCGACGCCAAGATCGCCGGCTACGGCAAGCCGGTGGAGTTCTACATCAACCGTCTGGCCGAAGGCATCGCCACCCTGACCGCGTCGGTGGCGCCGCACCCGGTGATCGTGCGCCTGTCGGACTTCAAGTCCAACGAGTACGCCAACCTGATCGGTGGCAGCCGCTACGAGCCTGAAGAAGAGAACCCGATGATCGGCTTCCGTGGCGCCAGCCGCTATGTCGATCCGTCCTTCTCCGATGCCTTCGCCCTGGAGTGCAAGGCGGTGCTGAAGGTGCGCAACGAGATGGGCCTGGACAATCTCTGGGTGATGATCCCGTTCGTGCGCACGCTGGATGAAGGGCGCAAGGTGGTCGAGGTGCTGGAGGCCAACGGCCTCAGGCAGGGTGAAAACGGCCTGAAGATCATCATGATGTGCGAGGTGCCGTCCAACGCGCTGCTGGCCGACGAGTTCCTGGACATCTTCGACGGCTATTCGATCGGCTCCAACGACCTGACCCAGCTGACCCTGGGCCTGGACCGCGATTCCTCGATCGTCGCCCACCTGTTCGACGAGCGCGATCCGGCAGTGAAGAAGTTGCTGTCGATGGCGATCAAGGCCGCGCGCGCCAAGGGCAAGTACGTCGGCATCTGCGGCCAGGGGCCTTCGGACCATCCGGACCTGGCCGAGTGGCTGATGCACGAAGGCATCGAGTCGGTCTCGCTCAACCCCGACACGGTGGTCGACACCTGGCTACGACTGGCCAAGCTCAAGGCCGCGTAACCCGCCCCGGCATTGCCCGGGAAGTCCAAGGAGCCCCGCATCTGCGGGGCTCTCCATTTGAGTCGACAAGAGGAGATGCACCATGGAGAAATGGTGGAATCCTGCAAGACAGCAACATTGGGGCGAAGTCGCGCTGCAGATCGGCATCAAGGTCGCCATCGCACTGCTGGCGCTTTGGGTCGGTCTGCGCGTCGCCAGGTGGATGTCCAGCCTGGCCACGCGGGGGATGAGCCGTGCGGAACTCGAGCCCACCGCGATCCAGTTCATTGCACGCGTGCTGTACGTGGTGCTGGTGGTGCTGCTGCTGCTGGCGATCCTGCAGTCGGTTTTCGGCGTGGCGCCGGCCTCGTTCATCGCGGTGATCGGTGCAGCCGGCCTGGCGATCGGCCTGGCGCTGAAGGATTCACTGTCCAACGTGGCCTCCGGGGTGATGCTGGTGACGCTCAAGCCCTTCCGCGTGGGCGATATTGTCACCCTCAACGGCCAGACCGGAAAATGCGAGTCGGTGAGCATCTTCCAGACCCGCCTGCGCGGTGCCGACAACCAGACCATCGTGCTGCCCAACAGCACCATCACCAACAGCGAAATCATCAACCTCACGCCTGACGTGCGCCGCCGCGTTGAACTGGTCATCGGCATCGGCTACAGCGACGACATCGACAAGGCCAAGGGGCTGATCTCGGCCCTGTTCGACGACAAGCGCATTCTTGAAGATCCGGCACCGGACGTGGTGGTCTATTCCCTGGGCGACAACAGCGTCAACCTGGGGGTGCGCGTTCACGTGGCCAACGACGACTGGTTCGGGGTGAAGTGCGACCTGACCGAAAGGATCAAGAAATCCTTCGACGCCAACGGGGTGAGCATCCCGTTCCCGCAGCGCGACGTGCACGTCTACCACCACGTTGGCGCCGACGGCGAAGCGATTCCCGCCGCCGCACTGACCACCGTCTCACTGGATGCCCTGCAACCGCCAAAGAAGACGCCGGACAAGGACCCAGGCCCCGACGTCAGCTGAGCGCCTCCGGCAGACCAGGGACACGCAGGGGCGCCGATGGCGCCCTTCGCCTTGTCGTCTCGCCAGCTCAGTTCTCGCCTGGCAAGGCCAGCGCCGCCATGTGCCTGCGATAGTGGCGCAACTCGGCGATCGAGTCGTGTACGTCGCTCAGCGCGGTGTGCGAGGACTGCTTCTTTACGCTTTCGAGCACCTGCGGCGCCCAGCGGCGGGCCAGTTCCTTCAGGGTGCTCACGTCCAGGTTGCGATAGTGGAAATAACGCTCCAGCCGCGGCATCAGCCGATGCAGGAAACGCCGGTCCTGGCAGATCGAATTGCCGCTCATCGGCGATGCATTGGCCGGCACCCATTGCGCAAGGAAATCCACGGTCGCCGCTTCGGCCTGGCCCAGGGTGACGGTACTGGAGACCACGCGATCCCACAGGCCCGAATGGCGATGCTGGTTGCGGTTCCACTCGTCCATCGCTTCCAGCGCATCCAGCGGATGGGCGATGGCGAACTCCGGGCCTTCAGCCAGGATGTTCAGTTGCGAATCGGTCACCACCGTGGCGATCTCCAGGATGGAATCGCGACCGGTATCCAACCCCGTCATCTCAAGATCGATCCAGATCAGATTGCTTTCATTTGGGACCGAATTCATGGGTTGGCGCATTCGTGCTGTGGATATTCATCATACCGCAGGCCTTCACTCGGGCTTGCCTGCTAGTGTCGACGTGGTCTTCCTGGTAACCGTCTCACGTTCCCCCAGGGCAGCATGCTCGCCCTGACATCGCTCCACCTGCCACCTGCAGCGGCTGGACGATGACCTTCCCCGTGGAGCCCGGCATGCAGAATCCCCCACCTTCGCAGGCTGCATCAGGCACGTTGAGCTTGTCGGCAGATCCTGTCATTCCCCGTACCGTTGCCACGGCCGTGGCAAGCAAGAAAAAAGAGCACATGCCCGCGCTGGATGGCCTGCGCGGGCTTGCCGCGATCTCGGTGGTGGTCGCGCATCTGCCGACCAAGACCGCGTTCTGGGAAAAGGTGAGCTTCGGCGAATGCGGCGTGTTCCTGTTCTTCGTGCTCAGCGGCTTTTTGATGACGCACCTGCACCTGCAGCAACCGATCAATGTCGTCAATGTGAGGCGCTTCTGCGTCGCGCGCGTGGCGCGCATCGTGCCGCTGTACTACGCGATCGTGCTGATGGCCTTCGCCGTGTCGATGCTGACCCAGGTCGACTTTCACTATCGCATGGACCTGGCGGATCTGGTACGGCTGCTGGCCTTCGCCGGCTCGGTCGATGTGTTCTGGTCGGTCGGGCCGGAGTTCCAGTTTTACGGGTTCTTCTTGCTCCTGTGGTGGATCCCGAGCCTGCGCGGGCGGTCGCGGACCATCGCCCTGGCGTTACTGGGCGTGTTCGTCGTGGCCAGCTATGTGGCCTCGCCCTATCTACCCGGCATCCTGTTCGTGTCCAAGCTGCATATCTTCCTGGGCGGGATTGGCATCGCACTGCTGCGCCATTGGTGGGGGGCGCGCGTGCAAACACGGGCCCACGTCGTCGCTCTGCTCCAGCTGATGGCCTGCGCGGCGCTCTGGGTGATGCTACTGCCCTACCCGCACATGTTGCTGCCGGTCTTTCCGCAAGCCGACGTCGCCCAGCTCAGCGCCTGGTACTACACCGACCTGCCTCGGGTCTTGCTGGCCGCGCTGGTGGTGCTGGCGTTCTCCTACCGTAGCGCGCTGTCCGATCTGCTGCTGGGCAATGGCCTTGCCAGTGAACTGGGCCGATCAAGCTTCTCCATCTATCTGCTGCATCGGCCGGTGATCGATGTCATGACCGCGCTTGGACTGTTTGATCGGCTGGATCCATGGTCTGCCGGCATCGGTTGCATCGTGGCGACGGTGCTGCTGGCCTGGCTGGCCAACCGCGCTCTGGAGACGCCCGCCAGGGTCTGGATCACGCGCCGCTTCATGCCTGCCCGGCCGCGGAGCGTGGGTACCCACTTGGGTTGACCTGCAGGCGAGGCCAAGGCCGGTTTCCGAGGCCTGGGTTTCATGAGTGGGCAGCTCACGGCATGAACGGCGCAAGAAAATCAGGCGGGCCGGCCGGAGCCGCGCGATTTTCGCGTGCTCAGGGTTGAGGAGACATTGTGAAGCCCGCAAGGGATGCACGACGCCTGTCCTCGACATCGCCAACCCCACGAGGAATCCACCATGCAGCCTCCCCCACTGCAGGTTGAGCCGGGCAGGTCGATCCTGCCCGCAGATCCTGCCAGCGCACCGCACGACACCGGGATCAGTACCACAACCGAAAAGGAACACATGCCCGCCCTGGATGGCCTGCGCGGCCTGGCGGCGGCCATCGTGCTGGTCTCGCACCTGCACCTGTTCACCGGCGACACCGACAACCTGGGACGCGGCGGCGTCCTGCTGTTCTTCGCGCTCAGCGGCTTCTTGATGGCGCACCTGCATCTCAGGCAATCGATCAATGCGGTCTCGGTGCGCCGCTTCTGCGCGGCCCGCATCGCGCGCATCGTCCCGCTGTACTACTCGGTGGTGATCCTGGGCTATCTGTCGACACAGGTCCTGGGCCTGGAGGCCTTCAGCAAATACGACATGGACACGCTGCAGCTGGCGCGCCTGCTGCTATTTGTCGGCAAGGTCAGCGTGTTCTGGTCGGTCGGGCCGGAGTTCCAGTTCTACGGATTCTTCGTCTTGATCTGGGCGATCACGGCGCTGTCTGGGGTTTGGCGCACGTATGCGCTGGTGGCACTGGGGGTGTTTGCAGTGGCGTGTTACCTGGCCTCGCCCACGCTGCCGGGTATCCTGTTCGTCTCCAAGCTGCAGATCTTCATGGTTGGCATTGCCGCCGCGATGCTGCGTTGGTGGCTGGCGGCTCGCTACCCGCTGCCGGGGGCCGGCAAGGTGATCCTGCAGCTCGCCGCCTGCGCGGGCATCCTGGCCCTGGTGATGCCCTCGACTCGGATGTTCCTGCCGCTGTTTCCCGCCGCGTCAGTCGCCGAGCACAGTCGCTGGTACTACGCCGACCTGCCGCGAGTACTGCTGGCAGGTCTGGCGGTGCTGGCATTCTCCTACAGCACCTGGGCTTCCAACCAGCTGCTCGGCAACTGGCTCATGCGTGAGCTGGGGCGGGTCAGCTTTTCCATCTACCTGCTGCATGAGCCGGTGATCGGGCTCATGCGTGTCACGGGCTTTTTTGAAGACCTCAACCCCTGGGTCGCGGCCGCGCTGTGCCTGACGCTGTCGGCGCTGGTGTCATCTGCGGTCAACCGCCTGTTCGAAACCCCGGCCAGGATCTGGCTCTCGCGCAAGCTGGCGGCGCCTCGCCAACTGGCTGCGGCGCCGGCCATCGCAGGCTGATCACTCCAGCGGGGGGCGGCCGCGCTTGGACCGGAAGTAGTTGGTCAGGCGCCGGCCGGCTTCATCGGCCAGCACCCCGCCGGTGACCTGCACGCGATGGTTGTGGCGCGCATCGGCGAGCAGGTCGAACACGCTGCCGGCCGCGCCGGTCTTGGGATCGGCCGCTGCGTAGACCACGCGCGCCAGGCGCGCATGGACCATGGCCATCGCACACATCGCGCACGGCTCCAGGGTCACGTACAGGGTGCAGCCGACCAGGCGGTGATTGCGCAGCTGCGCCCCGCCCTGGCGCAGGGCCACGATCTCGGCGTGCGCGGTCGGATCGTGGTCGCAGCGGTTGCGGTTGCCGCCTTCGCCGATGACCTGCCCGGCCGCATCCAGCAGCACCGCACCGACCGGGATCTCGTCGTGCGCGTGCTGGGCCAGATCGGCCAGCTCCAAGGCCCTTTGCATCCAGCGCGCATCGTCCTGGCAGATGGCCGGCAAGGCGACGGCGCCGGTAGGCGATGGCGGGACCTGGTGCATGGGCCTGTGTTGGTTGAGTGTGTGCTCAGCGCCCGGCCAGCGCGCGCACCTGCGCCAGCTCGACGCGCAGGGCCGCGGCCAGCTCCTCGCGCGGGACCTCGAACTGCAGTTCGCGGACCAGATCCTTGACCGTGACCACACCGCGGGCCAGCTCGTCCTCGCCGGCCAGGACCACGAAGCGGATGCCGGCGCGCGAGGCGTACTGGAACTGCCTGCCGATCTTCTTCGGCTCCATCTGCACTTCGGTGTTGATGCCACCGGCGCGCAGGCGCTGGGCGATGTCCAGCGATTCGGGCAGATGCGCATCCTCCATCAGCGCGACCAGCGCCTGCACGCAGCTGACCTCGGCCTCGACGATCAGGCCGGCTTCGCGCAGCTGCCAGAACAGGCGGGTCAGGCCGATCGAGATGCCCACGCCGGGCAGCCTGGACCTGCTGTAGTGGCTGGCCAGGTTTTCGTAGCGGCCGCCCGAGCAGATCGAACCGATCTGCGGATATGCGTCCAGCTGGGTCTCGTAGACCGTGCCGGTGTAGTAGTCCAGGCCGCGGGCGATGGAGAAGTTCAGGCAGTACGCGCTTTCCGGCACGCCCAGCGCCTTGACCAGGGTCAGCACTTCGCGCAGCTCGGCGATGCCTTCGTTGAAGCCTCCGCTGCCCTGCCCCAGCTTGTCCAGCTGCGCCAGCGCGTCGTCATGGCCGCTCGAGCGCACCGCGACAAAGTCCAGGATCCGCTCCACCACCTCGGCCGACAGCCCGAAATCGGCGCCGGTCAGGGTCTGGCGCACCGCGTCGGCGCCGCGCTTGTCCAGCTTGTCGACCTCGCGCAGCACCAGCAGCTGCTGCTCGCCCTCGGCCAGCCCCAGGTGTTCGAAGAACCCGCGCATCAGCTTGCGGTTGTTGAGCTGCACGGTGAACGTCCCGATCTGCAGCTCGGAAAACACCGCGTAGATCACCGCCAGGATTTCGGCATCGAAGCGGATGCTCAATGCATCCTTGCCGATCACGTCGATGTCGCACTGGTAGAACTCGCGGAAACGGCCACGCTGGGCGCGCTCGCCGCGGTACACGCGCTGCATCTGGTAACGGCGGAATGGAAACGCCAGTTCGTGCTCGTGTTCGGCCACGTAGCGGGCCAACGGCACGGTCAGGTCGAAGCGCAGCGCCAGCTCCGGCAGGCCCTCCTTTTCCTGCTGCAAGGCGCCGGTGGACTGGGCGAAGTACACCTGGCGCTCGGTTTCGCCGCCGGATTTGGTCAGCAGTACCTCGGACAGCTCGAACACCGGCGTTTCCACCGGCAGGAAGCCGAACCGCTCGTAGTTGCGGCGGATCGTGTCCAGCATGCGCTGGAAGGCGATCTGGTCACGGGGCAGCAGCTCCATGACGCCAGGCGGCGTGCGCGGCTTGATCAAGCGGGTAACTCCGGGGATGTGGGCCGCATATTCTATCGCCGGCCGGCCGGCCGGGACCGCGCCAGGTCCGCGGAGCCCGGCCAGAGCGGGACCCCAAAGATTCCGCTTGCCGCGCCCGCGCCCGTTCCTTAGAATGCGCGGCTCCTTCGGGGTGTAGCTCAGTCTGGTAGAGCGCTACGTTCGGGACGTAGAGGTCGCAGGTTCGAATCCTGTCTCCCCGACCAGCTTTTGCAAGGGGTCAACAAAAAAACCGCCCGTCTGGCGGTTTTTTTGTGCGTCGAGGAGCCTGGCCAGTCCGCTTGACCCCGCGCCGGCACATCACGCCGTGGAGGTCCTGCGTTCAGCTTACCGAGCCTGTGCGCGCCACAGCGAATGACGTCGAGCGCCCGATCCGCCTGAAACCACACCCCGCCTGTCCTCCTCATGCGCCGCGCAAGCCAAAGCCGGCGCCCGTTGCCAGCGTGTCGAAGCCCGGGAAAGAGGTCGCCACGTTGGCGATATCGCGCACGAGCACTTCGCCGGTGGAAAGCTGGCCGGCGATGCTGAAGGCCATCGCGATCCGGTGATCGCCGTGGCTGTCGATCGTGCCGCCGCCGATGGTCCCGCCGTGGATCGTGGCGCCGTCGGGCGTCTCGTCCACCCGCACGCCCAGCGCGCGCAGGCCGGTGGCCATGGCGGCCAGGCGATCGGATTCCTTGACCCGCAACTCGGCCGCGCCGCTGACGATGGTCTGGCCTTGCGCGGCGGCGGCAGCGACGAACAGCGCCGGGAACTCGTCGATCATGTCCGGCACCACCTCTTCGGGAATGCGTGCGCCCTTCAAGGCGGCATGACGCACGCGCAGATCGGCCACCGGCTCGCCGCCGTGCTCGGCAGGATTGAGCAGTGCGATGTCCGCGCCCATCAGGCGCAGTGCCTCGAGCAGGCCGGTACGGCGCGGGTTGAGGCCCACCGCCTTCAAGGTCACCTCCGACCCCGGAATGATGCTGGCCGCGACGATGAAGAACGCGGCCGAGGAAAAATCGGCCGGGACCGCGATGTCAGTGGCGCGCAGGCGCTGGCCGCCGGGCAAGCTGGCAAATCCCGGTGAAAAGGCGATCTCCACGCCGAAGGCGGCGAGCATGCGCTCGGTGTAGTCGCGGGTGGGATGTGGCTCGCGCACAATGGTCTGGCCTTGCGCGTACAGGCCCGCCAGCAGCACGCTGGACTTGACCTGTGCGCTGGCCACTGGCGAGGTGAAATCGATACCGGTCAGCGTCTGGCCGCCGTGGATGCGCAGCGGCGGGGTACCGTCCGGGCGGGTTTCGATCTTCGCGCCCATCTGCGCCAGTGGCCCTGTGACCCGGCGCATCGGGCGCCTGGACAGCGATTCGTCGCCGACCAGCACGCTATCGAACTTTTGCGCGCACAACAGCCCGGCCAGCAGACGCATGCCGGTGCCGGCGTTGCCGCAGTCCAGCACGCCATCCGGCGCCTGCAGTCCATCGATGCCCACGCCATGCACGATGCGCGTGGACGGCGACGGTGTCTGGATGCGCACGCCCAGCCTGGCCAGGATCGCGGCGGTCGCGCGGGTATCCTCGCCTTCCAGAAAACCTTCGACGCGCGAGATGCCATCGGCCAGAGCGGCCAGCATCACCGCCCGGTGCGAGACCGACTTGTCACCGGGAATGGCCAGCGCGCCGTGCAGCGCCGAGCCCTTGTGAGCGATCCAGGATTGCGAGGTCATCGTTGGTGTCCAGTCCAGCGGCCGGCGCCGCGTTGTGCTTCGAATTCTTGTTGATTTGCTTGCGGTTGCTTTTGCGCTTGCTACCGGCTTCTCCCTTCCCATCCGCAGCGGCATCGCCAGCCGCGCAAACCCGCAGGGGCGACGCACAAGGATGTGCGTCGTTTTCCGGTCGCGGCACGAGGCCGCGTCCGGAAATTTCCGCTGGTGCGCGAACCAGGCGCGCAGCGCCGGGCGCGAGGACGGGGGGTGTTTCTTTGGGTGCTCCAAAGGAGCGCGAAAGCCCGACTCCTGCCTTAACCGAACAACGAGGAGCTGAATTCGCTTCATCCTCCAACCATCCTTGCCTGGCAAGCAAGGGAAGGAACCTCAAATCAGGGCACCGCCACCGGATAGCTGCCCAGCACCTTGATCTGCGCCGAATGTGCCTTCAGCTCGGCCAGCGCCAGCTTCATGGCCTCGTCCTCGACGTGGCCGGCCAGGTCGATGAAGAAGCCGTATTCCCACTTGGCATGGTGGCTGGGCCGCGATTCGATCCGGTTCATGCTGATGCCATGGCGCGCGAACGGGCTGAGCACGTCGAACAGCGCGCCCGGCTTGTCATGGATGAACACCAACACCGAGGTGCGGTCGTGGCCCGAGGACGGGAAGATCTGCCGGCCCACCACCAGAAAGCGCGTGGTGTTGTCCTTGTCGTCCTGGATCGGGCTCATCACGACTTTCTTCAGGCCATAGGCGTGGACCGCGCTCTCGCCGCCGATGGCCGCCGCATCGTCGCTGTTGCGGGCACGGCGCGCGCCCTCGGCATTGCTCGACACCGGCACCTTCTCGGCCTTGGGCAGGTTGGCGCGCAGCCAGCCGGAGGTCTGCATGAACGATTGCGGATGGGCGTAGACCCGCTCGATGTCCTCGAGGCGACCGCTGCGCGACATCAGGTACTGCTGCACGCGCAGTTCGACTTCACCGCAGATCTTCAGGTTGGAGGTCAGGAACATGTCCAGGGTGATCTGGATCGTGCCCTGCCCCGAATTCTCCACCGGCACCACCCCGAAGTCCGCGTTGCCGCTTTCCACTTCCTGGAAGACTTCCTCGATGCTGGCCATCGGCAGGCCCAGCGCCGAGCGGCCGAAATGCTTGAGCACGGCCTGCTGGCTGAAGGTGCCTTCCGGGCCCAGATAGCCGATCTTCAGCGGCTCCTGCTGGGCCAGGCAGGCCGACATGATCTCGCGGAACACGTGCACCAGCAGCTCGTCGGACAGCGGGCCTTCGTTGCGGTCTATCACCATGCGCAGCACCTGGGCCTCGCGTTCGGGCCGGTAATAGTCCACTGCCGCGGCGAGCTTGCCCTTGGCCTTGCCGACCTGGTGCGCGAAGCGCGCACGCTCGGCGATCAGCGCCTGGATCTGGCGATCGATGCTGTCGATCTTGGCGCGCACGTCGGACAGCGCCGGCGCGGCGACAACGGCCGGCGCCTTGGCAGGTTTCGCGACGGGCTTGGCCTTGGCGGCTGCGGGCTTGGTGGATTTGTTGGTCATGCGCGGTGATCCGTGAAGCGAAGTTTTGACAGCGATGAGAGCAGAGCGAGTTGGCGCGGGCATCTTGTTGCGGGAGCGGCCAAGTCGGCGATGGAGCCTTACGCGAAAGCCTCATCGCCGCCATGGCGGCTCCGACCAGAACAGCAGACGATCAGCCGTTGCGCTGCTGGAACTCGCGCATGAAGTCCACCAGCGCCTGCGCGTCGGACACCGGCAGCGCGTTGTACAGCGAGGCACGCAGGCCACCGACGGCCTTGTGACCCTTCAGCCCTATCAGGCCGGCGGCCTTGGATTGGCTGACAAAACGCGCGGTCAGCGTCTCGTCCGGCAGGAAGAACGGGATGTTCATCCGCGAACGCGCGGCCGGCACCACCTGGTTGCGGTAGAAGCCGCCGGAGCTGTCGATCGCGCCATAGACCAGCTGCGACTTGGCCGCGCTGCGCCTGGCGAACTCGCTGACCCCGCCCTGGTCGAGCATCCAGCGGAACATCAGCCCGGCCAGGTACCAGTTCCAGGTCGGCGGGGTGTTGAGCATCGAGTCGCGCGCCACGTGGGCGCGGTAGTCGAAGATCTCCGCCCGCGGCTGCCCGGTGCGCTCCAGCAGGTCGCGGCGGATGATGACCACCGCCACGCCGACCGGCCCCAGGTTCTTCTGCGCCCCGGCGTAGATCAGCCCGTATTTGGAAACATCCAGCGGCTCGGAGGCGATCGAGGAGGAGAAGTCGGCGAACAGCGGCACCTTGCCCACCTGCGGGGTGTCGCGAAACTCGACGCCGTGGATGGTCTCGTTGGCGGTGATGTGCACGTAGGCTGCATCGGCACGCAGCTGCCAGGTATCGCGCGGCGGGATGTCGGTAAAGCCACCGGCTTCGCTGCTCGCGGCCACGTGCACGTTCACGTAGGGCTTGACCTCCTTGATCGCCGTCTTGCTCCAGTGCCCGGTGACCACATAGTCCACGGCCTGGCCGGGATCGGCGAAGTTCAGCGCCAGCAGTGCCTGCTGGGTGGTCGCGCCCCCGGCCAGGAACAGCACCGCATGGTCGTCCGGAATGGACAGCAGCGTGCGCAGGTCGGCCTCGGCCCTGGCCGCCACCTCCATGAACTCGGCGCTGCGATGGCTGATCTCGACGATCGAGGCGCCCACGCCATTCCATTCCAGCATTTCGGCCTGCGCCTGGCGCAGGACGGCTTCGGGCAGCGCCGCAGGGCCGGCGCTGAAGTTGTGGACGCGTGCCATGGCAGCCTCTTTCAGGGGGCGCATAGTATGCCGCAGCGTGAATCGGCAAAGGTCCGCGAACGCATCCACGCTGGCGCGATTTGCGTAATGCGAGGGAAACGCAGTGACGTGGTCCCCGAAAAATCTGGCCCTTGGCGGGAATTTTCCGGCGTGTCGTGCGTTCAATTGGTTGCCATTGTGACTTTCGCAGGAGATGTCCGTGTCCATCCGCCACGCTCTGAAGCTCAAGGACCACCAGGTCACCGATGAAGCCATCTACCACCGGCGGCGCGAGCTGCTGGGCCTGATGGTGGCCATGCCCGCGCTGGCGCTGTCTGGCTGCAGCCAGGCCCAACCCCCGGCGGCACCCGGGGCGGTGATCACGCCCGAACAGGCCCGCTCCGGCTTGCGCACCAGCGAGGAGCTGACCAAGCTCGAGGACGTCACCAGCTACAACAACTTCTACGAGTTCGGCACCGGCAAGACCGATCCGGGCCAGGCACCCAGGACGCTCAGGACCTCTCCGTGGACGGTCGAGGTCAGCGGCGAGTGCGAAAAGCCCGGACGGGTCAACCTGGAAGACATCCTCAAGGCCGCCCCGGCCGAGGAGCGGATCTACCGCCTGCGCTGCGTCGAGGGCTGGTCGATGGTGATTCCCTGGACCGGCATTCCGCTGGCGGCGGTGCTCAGGCCGTTCGCGCCGACCTCCAGGGCCAAGTACGTGGCCTTCACTACCCTGGCCGATCCGCAGCAGATGCCGCAGATTCGCTACCGCTCGATCAACTGGCCGTATCGCGAAGGCCTGCGCATGGACGAGGCGATGCACCCGCTGACCTTCCTGGCCACAGGCCTGTACGGCAAGCCGCTGCCGCAGCAGAACGGCGCGCCGCTGCGACTGGTGGTGCCGTGGAAGTACGGCTTCAAGAGCATCAAGTCGATCGTGGAGATCAGGTTCGTCGAGAAGATGCCCCAGACCGCCTGGCACGACCTGCAGCCCAACGAATACGGGTTCTTCTCCAACGTCAATCCGCAGGTGGACCATCCGCGCTGGAGCCAGAAGACCGAGCGCCGCATCGCCGGCAACGCCAGCAAGCTGTTCGCCGAACGCATCGAAACACGCATGTTCAACGGCTATGCCGACCAGGTGGCGTCCATGTATGCCGGGATGGACCTGCGGCGATGGTTCTGAGCAGGGAAAGCGCCGCGCCGATGGCGCGCAAGCGCCCGGCACGACCCCGGCCCAGGACGCCGGGCTGGCTGATCGCGGCCAAGGTCGTCGTGCACCTGCTGTGCCTGACGCCGCTGGCGCTGCTGGGCTGGCGGTTCTGGGAGGTGTTCAGCACCGGTAGCAACGCCCTGGGTGCCGATCCGGTCGCCACCATCGAGCACTTCACCGGGTTATGGGCGCTGCGGTTGGTGCTGATCTGCCTGGCCATCACCCCGCTGCGCCAGCTCACCGGGCGGGCCGAATTGATCCGCTTCCGCCGGTTGCTGGGGCTGTACGCCTTCGCCTATGCCACCGTGCACCTGTCGGCCTACCTGGGCCTGGACCTGCGCGGTTACTGGACCCAGATCTTCACCGAGATCCTCAAGCGCCCCTACATCACCGTCGGCTTTATCGCCTGGCTGCTGCTGGTGCCGCTGGCGATCACCTCCACCAGCGGCTGGATCGGCCGCCTGGGCCGCAACTGGGGCCGGCTGCACAAGGCCATTTACGCCATCGGCGTGCTGGCGGTGCTGCATTTCTGGTGGCTGGTGAAATCCGACATCCGCGAGCCGATGCTCTATGCCGGGATCCTGGCCGTGCTCCTGGCCTGGCGTGCCTGGGTGGCGATCAACCGACGCCGAACAGCAGCAGCAGCGACAGCAGCCCGGCAAGTCCCGCCGCGGCCAGCAGCAGCCAGGGCCAGCGCTTCATCGACGGCCCCGAAGGCTTGACCGTGGTCGGCGCGGCGGCCGGCGCCGGGTCTTCGCCTGCAGCCGATGCGTCGGGATCGGGCTGGCCCCAGGGAATCTCCACCACGAAGCGCGACTGCGGGTCGAAGGCGACCTGGTCGCCTGCGCCCAGCAGGGCCTCATGCACCGGGAGGCCGTTGACCACGCTGGTCACCGCGCGGTCGTGATGGCGCAGCACCACGCCCCCGCCGTGCAGGCTCAGGCGGGCGTGCTGTGCGCCGCTGTGCGGGCCTTCGACGCGGATGTCGGCCTCGCGCGAAGCGCCGACCACGCAGCCGGCGCCGATTGGGAACGCGCGCCCGTGATGGCGCCCACCGATGCCGCGCAGGACGATGCGCGGATCGGGTTCGCCATTGTGCGGGGCCGAATGCGGGGCCTGGGCCACGGCCTGGCCGCGCACCAGCACCTCCACGCCATCGACGTAGACCGTATCGCCGGGCCGCAGCATCGCCATGCGCCGTACCGGCCGGCCGTTGACGTGGACCCCGCGCATGCCGGGCGGCACCTGCAGCCACAGGCCGCGCCGATCCAGGCACATCTGGACCAGCAAGGCGCCAGGGACGGCATCGCCCACGCCGATGGTGCCGCTGGCTTCGCGCACGATGCGATGGACGCCGGTGCCGAGCGCCCGGTCTGCGGTCCGGCCCTGCGGGAAATGGAGACTGAGGTTGCGCACGCGGCGCGAGCCTAGCATGCAGCCGCCGCGCTTGGCGCTGCGCGCCCGGCTTGCGCACAATGCATCCTCCTCTTTTCCCGCCAGCGCCATGTCCCGCATCGAAATCCAGCATCCACACGGCAAGACCCCCGCCCAGAGCCGCCAGGCCCTTGAAGAAGTGGCCGGCAAGCTGTCCAGCCGATTCGGCGTGCGCCATCGCTGGGATGGCGACACGCTGGCCTTCGACGGCCCCGGCGTGGATGGCCGCATCGCCATGCAACCGGGCGTGCTGCATGTCACCGCCGAGCTGGGGTTCCTGATGTCGGCGATGAAGGGCCCGATCGAATCGGAGATCCGGCGCGTGCTCAGCGAGCGCTTCGCCTGACCGCGGTCTTCCCGGCCGCGCGCTGGCCCGCAGCGGATTTGCGCGGCTGATCCCAGCCGAACGGATCGGGCTTGCCGGCGAACAGCCGCCGCGCACTGGCGCGTTCGTGGCGATCGATCTCCTGCAGGAAGGCCGCCGCATCGCCCAGCAGCGCGAAGGCCGCGAAGCCACGTTCGAGAAAGCCCTGCAGGTCGGCCAGCCCGGTGGCCCGTGCCGGACCACGCGAGAGCCGCAGCAGCATCGCCATACCCGGCAGCCGCACCGCCTGGGCCAGGCCCTGGCCGACCCGCACGATCAGGTCGATCTGGCGCTGGCGCAGTCGCCGATGGCCCACCTGGCGATAGGCCAGCGCGTAGAGTTCGGTGTCCAGGGTCTTTCGCCGCGGCGCCAGCGCTTCCAGCGCCTGCGCCATGCGCAGGTCCAGCGCATGGGTCAGCGCGTCCAGCTCGATCGCATCGGACAGCGTGGCCAGCACCGAGGCCGGCAGCAGCCTCTGCATCATCGGCACGATCCTGGCCACGCTGGCATCGCGCCGGCTGAAATCGTGGTCGCCATAGACCTCGGACAGGAAGAACATCGCCGCATCACGGCGCTGCGGGTCCTTGAGGAAATGCCCGAAGCTGCGTTCCACGCGCCATGCCTGCCATTGCCGCAACGGCGAAAGCCAGCGCGAGCCATTGCGCGGTTCGCGCTGTCCATCATGCAGCGCCTGGTGCCAGGACAGGCGCCGGGTCAAGCGTGCGGGAATGGGATTGCCTCGCGCCATGGCCTGCATGATCCACGCGCCGCCATCGCCACCGCAAGCCGTGTTGGTGACGTGGCGCTCACCTGCGGCCGTGGACACTGCGCTCACGCCCGCACGCGGGCTTCCCAACATCCGCTCCGGAGGCACCGCATGGCCGCCAAGAAGACCAGCCGCACGCGCAGCACCGCATCGTCCGAACCATCCCTGCAGGAACAGGCCGAGCAGCTCCAGCGCAAGCTGGGCGAATCGGCGCAGCAGATCTGGCTGGCCGGCGTGGGCGCCTCCGGCCGCGCGCAGACCGAAGGTTCGCGCCTGTTCGAGACGCTGGTGAAGGAAGGCAGCCGCGTCGAGCAGCGCGCCGGTAGCGGTGCCGGCAAGGTGCGCGAGGCGCTGGACAGCAGCGTGCATGGTGCACGTACGCGCGCCGCAGAAACCCTGGGCCGGGTCGACCAGGCCTTCCGCGGCAAGGTCCAGGGCGCCCTGAAGTCGCTGGAGGTCCCGACCCGCCGCGAACTGGGCGCGCTGCTGGATCGCATCGATTCGCTCAACGCCCTGCTGCGCCGCTACAACGGCCAGGCCGACACGCCGGGCGCCAAGGCGCACAAGTCCACGGCCCGCAAGACCGCCACGCGCAAGACCGCCGCTGCCGGCGGCCCGCCGGCGCGCAAGGCCGCGGTGAAGAAGACCACGCACAAACCCAGACCACGCACCGCCGTCAGGAAGGTCGCCGGACCGGCGGCGGGCGAGGCACCGGCGAAGAAGGCCGCAGCGCGCAAGGCGCTGCGCTGAACATCCTGGCCACCCGCCTGCGGGGTGGCAACGGCCGCGGACCGGCCCGATTCGTGTCGCAGAACATCGCCCGGCCTGGACAGGATCGTGCCAGGCCCGCCAGTGCCGGCTTCCGTAAGGCGCCCTCCCCTTGACGAATTCCAGCCCTGGCCGGTCTGCCCGGCCACGTCCCCCGTGTGCGCGCTGACGTCCGAAGGCGTTCTCCTTAAACTCCTTCTCCTGTTTTACCGGACGAATTCAATATGCCTTCCTGGCTGATCGGGGTCCTCATCGCCCTGGTGCTTGGTCTTGCCGCGACCTTCTATTTCTGGATGATCCGCCGTCGGCAGGATGAAACCGCCGCCGGCCTGCTGGCCCTGGCGGCGCTGCGCTGGCGCGACTTTTCGCGCCTGGTGCTGTCCTCGCTGCAGTTGCGCGGGCTGCAGCGGCTGTCCTTCAAGCCCGAGGATGTGCGCAACCAGCATCCGAGCTATCTGCTGGGCGATGGCCAGGGCAAGCACGTGCTGCTCAGCTGCAAGCATGGCACCGCTTACCGCATCGGTTCGGTCGCCATCGAGGAACTGGCCTCAGAAGCGCGCTTGCGCGGCGCCCATTACGGCATCCTGGCCACCGAAGGGGTGGTCGATGCCGCCGGCCGCGAGAAGGCCGAGCGTTCCAGCGTGGAAGTGCTCGATGGCGCGTCCCTGTGGGCCGAGGTCAAGCCGATGCTGGACAGCGCCACCGTCCAGCGCGTTGTCGGTCAGGCCAACGCGCTGGCGCGCCGACGCATCGGCCTGTGCTGGATCCTGGCCCTGCTGATCGGCGTCCTGCTCAGCACCGTGCTGACGGTCAACGACGCCGACCCGCCGAGCGCATCACAGTCCGCCAGCACACCGGCGCCGGCTCCTGCCGAACAGCGGGCAACCACCAGCGCCCTGCCGCAGGCCAGCCAGCCGGCCGCGCCGCGGGCGCGGCCGGCCGATCAGGAGCTGGCCCAGCAGCGTGCCCAGGTCGCCAGGGCGCTGGCCACGACCGGTGGCCTGCGCCAGCCGACGTGGATCTCCGGGTCGACCCTGGCGGTGGACGTGCTGGCCAGCGAAGCGGTGGTGATGGCCGCGGTCTGCGCCGAACTGGCCAGACATCCAGACCTGGCCCTCTCGCGGATCCAGCTCAATCCGGCACCCGGCAGCAGCGATCGCATCCGCTGGCGCCAGTGCGAAGCGCCGCCGCTGGCGGCGCCACCGGCCAAATCCTGAAAGACATGGAGGCTTTCGGCGCCCGCGATCCACTGCGCGGGCAAAGGCCTGAACCTGCCCACCATCCTGAGCTGACCGCGCCTTGGCAGCAGTACCCGGGCGACAGCCATGCCATCCATTTCCCCTGTTTGAACGCGCCTTGGGCCGCCGCTTTCAAGTGCCTTACGTATACCAAAAAAATAAAATATAAGTTGACAGGAGCGCCTGCGAGCCGGACATTGCCCGCCCGCTGCCCCCAAGCGCCCGGTCCCGGGACATCCGGCCGCGCCTTCGCAAAGACGATCCTGTTCGATGACCACGCTGCTGCTCTCCCATGGCGCCATGCGCCACCCCATCGCCCGCCTGGCGATGGCCCTGTTCGCAGGCCTCGCCATGCAGGCCGCCGACGCCGCCACGCCCGATCAGGCGGTCACGCTGGATGCGGTCAAGGTCGCGGCCAAGCGCGACGATGAGATCGAACCGGCGCGCAGCCAGCTGGAGCGGGTGGCGGGCGCCGGCAACGTGATCGACCTGTCGCAGGCCGCCGACGGCCGGAGCGCTGGCAGCGCCGACGTGCTGGCCTACCAGCCCGGCATCCATGCGCAGTCACCGGGCAACGAGGGGGTCAAGGTGTCGATCCGCGGGTCGGGCATCAACCGTGCGCCCGGTGCCCATGCCTCGGGCATCTCGGTGTCGCTGGACGGCCTGCCGTTGACCTTCTCCGGTGGCACGCCGTACGAGCTGCTCGAGCCGCTGTGGGTCAGCCGGGTCGAGGTGCTGCGTGGGGCCAACGGGCTGGATCGCGGCGCATTGGCCCTGGGCGGGGCGATCGACTACATCAGCCGCCGCGGGCTGGACTCGCCGGGCCCGGAACTGCGCCTGGAGGCGGGAAGTTTCGGCTACCGCAAGCGCGCCCTGGGCGTGGGTGGCGTTGCCGGCGATGTCGATTACTACCTCAGCCTGGTCGACAGCCAGACCGACGGTTACCAGCAGCACGCTGCCGGCGACGGCCGGGGCGCGATGGCCAATATCGGCTGGCGCATCGATCCGGACCTGGAAACCCGCTTCTTCCTGCGCTGGCGCCAAACCGACCACCAGACCCCCGGCCGCCTGACCCGCGCGCAGATCCGCGACAACCCGCGCCAGGCCAACCCCGGCTACCTGGCCATCGATGCGCAGCGCCCGCAGCATGGCAGCACCTGGATCGGCAACACGACCACGCTGCAGCTCGATGCCGACTCCACGCTCCAGGCCGGACTGGTCTACCACAGGTTCCCGATGGACCTGAACGAAAGCCTGTACCGCCAGCAACTGGACTACGCCGACCTCAACGGCACGCTCGATTACACGCATCGGCACACGCTGTTCGGCCGCCACAGCATCACCACGCTGGGCCTGCGCTTCACCCATGACCTGGACGCCAACGTGCGCGAGTCGCTGCGCTTTGCCAGCAACGGCTATCCGGCCGGCACCCTGACCCGCAGGTTCGAGCACCTGGGCACCGACGTGGTGCTGCACACGGGCAACGACCTGGCGCTGACGCCCCGGCTGCACCTGGTGACCGGGCTGGCGCTGATCCACACCGCCCGCCAGGTGCAGGTCACCTGGCCCAGCAGCGGCGGGCGGCTGTCCGAACACGACTGGGACCACGCGCCGCGGATCGGCCTGACCTGGCAGGCCACGCCGCAGGCGCAGCTGTTCGGCAACCTGAGCCGGTCGGTGGAGCCGGCACATCCGTGGTCGATGATCTGGAGTTCCAGTCAATCCTTTGCCGCCGGCAATGGCGCCTCGACCGGCCGCCAGCGCACCCCGGTGCAGCTGGACAACCAGCGCGCGGACACGCTGGAACTCGGTGCGCGCGGCGAAGCGGCGCTCGGTCGCTGGGAACTGACCGGCTACTACGCCCACGTCCGCCACGAGCTGCTCGCCGTCGAGGTCCAGCCCGCGCCAAACCTGATCGTGACCGAATCCAACGCCAGCCCGACCGTGCATCGCGGGATCGAGGCCGGGCTGGACAGCACGCTGTGGCAATCCGGCACCGCCCGCCTGTCGCTGCGCCAGGCCTATACCTTCAGCGATTTCCGCTATCGCCACGATGCGCGCTTCGGCGACAACCTGCTGCCGGGCCTGCCGCGCCACTTCTACCAGGGCGAGCTGCGCTACGACCATCCCTGCGGCCTGTATGCCGCCATCAACACCGAATACGCCTCGAAGATGGCCGTGGACTACGCCAACAGCTTCTGGGCCGATGGCCACGTGATCTTCGGCACGCGCGTGGGCTTCGATGCGCCCGGCGGCCGCTGGCAGGGCTGGCTGGAAGCACGCAACCTAGCCGACCGCCACTATGCCGCCACCGTGACCCCCGGCTACGACGACGCCGGCGCCGACGCGGCCCGCTCCACGCCCGGCGAAGGCTTTGGTGTGTACGCCGGCTTGCGCTGGCGGTTCGAGTAAGTGGGCAGCTGGCATCCCATGCACGGCAACATCGCCGTGACACGACGTGCGCGGCGGCCGGGCTAAGCTCCAGGGTCCCTTCTCATCCCGGAGCTGCGCACATGGCCAAGGTCCTCGTCCTGTATTACTCCGCCTACGGGCACATCGAAACCATGGCCGGCGCGGTGGCCGAAGGCGCGCGCGCCGCCGGTGCCACCGTGGACATCAAGCGCGTGCCGGAACTGGTGCCGCAGGAGGTGGCCAAGGCCTCGCACTACAAGCTGGACCAGGCCGCGCCGATCGCCAAGGTCGAGGAGCTGGCCGACTACGACGCGATCATCGTCGGCGTCGGCACCCGCTTCGGGCGCATGGCCTCGCAGATGGCCAACTTCCTGGACCAGGCCGGCGGGCTGTGGGCCAAGGGCGCACTGAACGGCAAGGTCGGCGGCGCGTTCACCTCTACCGCCACCCAGCACGGCGGCCAGGAAACCACGCTGTTTTCGATCATCACCAACCTGATGCACTTCGGCCTGGTGATCGTCGGGCTGGACTACGGCTTCCAGGCAATGACGACGCTGGACGAAGTGGTCGGCGGCGCGCCGTATGGCGCCACCACGCTGGCTGGCGGCGACGGCTCACGCCAACCCTCGAAGACCGACCTGGACGGCGCGCGCTACCAGGGCAGGCGGGTGGCGGAGGTCGCCATCAAACTGCACGGCTGACCTTGCGCTGGCCACAGGAAGAAGCCGGGCATGGCCCGGCTCTCGATCAGCTTCTGCAAGCGGACCCGGCTGCAGGCGTCCATCGGTACGCGCACGATCAGGGCAGGCGACCTCCAGTGCCGCCGCTGGCAGTCGTGGGCGCGCACCCTGGCACCGGCGCCGGTCGACCCGCGGCGTGCGCCGGCAGGACCCGGTCGTTGAACCAGGCCGGCCGTCATCCCCCGCCCCGCTTCACCAGGGCAGCGCTTTGCCCAGGTGAGTGAAGCTGCCGTTGGGGCCGTCGGCCTCCAGCAAGGCCATCTGCACGCTGCTCCTGGCGCCGGTGGCCAGGTCGAGGTCGCCGTGGCCACCATTCATCTCGGTCCTGACGTAACCGGGATGGATCGCGTTGACCTTGTGCGGGGTGTCGCGCAGTTCGTAGGCCAGGTGCACGGTCCAGGCATTGACCGCGCTCTTGGAAGTGTCGTAGGCCGGGATCTTGACGTTGTAGATCGGCGAGGACGGATCGACATGCAGGCCGAACGAACCCAGCTGGCTGGAGACGTTGACGATGCGCGCGGCCTTGGACGCCATGAGCAGCGGCAGGAACGCCTGAGTCACTTCGACCACGGCGAACACATTGGTGTCGTAAGTCGTGCGCCAGGCGTCCAGGGTCTGGGCGGACGGCGCCTTGCCTGGATCATCGACCAGGATGCCGGCGTTGTTGACCAGGATGTCCAGGCGACCGTGTTCGGCCTGCACCCTGGCCACGGCTGCGGCGATGCTGGCGCTGTCGGTCACCTCCAGCGTGATCGGCTCCACGCTCAGGCCTTGGTCCTGCAGCGTCTTGGCCACCGCCTTGGTGCGCGCCGCATCGCGACCGGCCAGGTAGGTGTGCACGCCGGCCTGGGCCAGCTGGCGCACGGTTTCGGTGCCGATGCCGCGGGTGGCGCCGGTGACCAGTGCGATCTTTTCGGGAACTGCCATGTCGATTGCCTCGTGTGCGGTAGGAAAAAGACCGCGCCGTCATCGCCTCGTGCGACGCAGCGGCGGCCCTTCGATTGTGCCACCGCGCAACCGGCGCCTGCGCTCGCATGCCACAGTGCCGGTCAACGCAGGTCGCCTGCTGGCCCGCAACTGGCAGCATGGAGCCGAGGCCGTTCAGCGCGGGTGCGGCGCGAACGAAAAAGGCCACGCGTCACGGCATGGCCCTGTCGATCCTGACACTCAGAATATGATGGTGGGCGGTGCAGGGATCGAACCTGCGACCCTTGCCGTGTGAAGGCAATGCTCTACCGCTGAGCTAACCGCCCGCGATGCCGGCGCTCAGGCCCGATCGGGGCGCAAATGGTAATGGCCTTGGCCGATCCGGTCAAACCGTTTCTGCATCTGCCACGAGGCCCCGCATTCCCGGCCAGGCAGTGTGGATCGGCGGACGGCGGCGAGGCCTTGCAGTGGTGCCCGGAGCCGGAATCGAACCGGCAAGGGATTGCTCCCGGCGGATTTTAAGTCCGATGCGTCTACCAGTTTCGCCATCCGGGCAGGAAGACAGGCGCGCAGGCTAGCACCGAAGCCTGCGGATCGCCCAGCGGCCAGTACGCGCATCCAAATGATCGCCTGCAGGGACCGCGCGCCCACGCACGGCCGCGGCGTCCTTCCCGGGGTCGTTACAAGGTCGCCGCAATTGGCTGACGTCGATGCGGCAGTGCACACCCGTCCGCGGAACCTTCATAACCATATGATTTATAAGTTTTTCTTAAAAATTTAGGAGACTCAAAAAAATAGCTTGACACCGCTGACGCTCCATCCTGTATCCTAGATACCAACCACTTGGTATGTTTTCGACACAGGACCCCAGGTGCTTTGGCTCTGGACAAAAAGGAGTCCACCGAATGGCACAGCGCCGCAGCATCATCGGCCAGCAAGAATTTACTGTTCCTTGCCATAAGTGGATTCGCTTCGTGTTATCAAATCACAGCGTAACCTGCGGAGACCTGACGCGGAATCGGCCAAATCCAAGGAGGCACTGGTTTGCAACATTTGCAGACCAAAATATAGCGCGGAGCAGTACGATCAGGTCAACGCCGTTTTGCTCGAGATGAAAGGGTAGATCTAAAATCGGCCCCATAAGAACGTCCCCCGCACGGCAAGCACCTGCTTTTTTCCAATTTTCGATCACCTGGAGATAGCGATGGGCATTATGCGCATTGGTCACGTCAGCATCAAAGTGATGGACATGGCAGCCGCACTGAAACACTATGAAAACGTGCTGGGCATGAAGAAAATGATGGCGGACAAACACGGCAACGTGTACCTCAAATGCTGGGACGAGTGGGACAAATATTCCCTGATCCTGACGCCTTCCGATCAGGCCGGCATCAACCACGTCGCTTACAAAGTCGAAAAAGACAGCGACCTTGACGACTTGCAAAGGAAAATCGAAGCCTCCGGTGTCACGACCACCATTCTCGAAGAAGGAAACTTGCCGTCCACCGGTCGCATGCTGCAGTTCAACCTGCCCAGCGGCCACGAAATGCGCCTGTATGCCATGAAGGAGTACGTGGGGACCGAGGTCGGCACCAGCAATCCGGACCCGTGGCCGGACAACATCAAGGGCGCGGGTGCCCACTGGCTCGACCATTGCCTGTTGATGTGCGAGATGAACCCGGAAACGGGTGTCAACAAGGTGGCGGAAAACACCAGGTTTGTCGTTGAGGTGCTGGACTTTTTCCTGACCGAGCAGGTCCTGGTAGGTCCCAATGGCGACATGCAGGCCGCAACCTGGCTGGCGCGCACCACCACGCCACACGACATTGCTTTTGTGGCAGGTCCGCACATGGGGCTGCACCACATTGCCTTCTTTCTGGACTCGTGGCATGACATCCTGAAGTCGGCCGACGTGATGGCCAAGACCAAGACCAAGATCGACGTGCCACCGACACGCCACGGCATCACCCGCGGTGAGACCATTTATTTCTTCGATCCGAGTGGCAACCGCAATGAAACCTTTGCCGGCTTGGGCTACCTGGCGCAGCGCGACCGCCCGGTCACCACCTGGGATGAGTCCCACATGGGCCGCGGTATTTTTTATCACACGGGTGAGATGGTAGCTTCCTTCACTGAGGTATACACCTGATCCATCGAATGGGGCTCATTACGCCGCGCCCCAGCTTGGGCGCGGCTGATCTTTATTCTGCCTAGAATGTCTTGGGCTTCGCAGGCCATGAAGAATTTTTTCTGACTGCAATTACCATATTTACGGCATCGGCCGGCATGGCGCCAAGACCGCGCAGTTCCAGGCGCAGCGTGAACGACGTACTGCATGGTGCGCTGCCTGGTGTGTATCCTCTGGTGCCACAAGCGACCATCAGCGTCGGCGAAATCAGCCAGCGCTGGACCGGCAGGCGTTCCCTCTCCCAATCCGGAACTGGAGACCTTGAGCATGGCAATGACCGATGGTTTGTACCCTGGCCGCGAGCGCCAGCGCGAGGGCGTTTTTCCGGGTGGGGTGCGCTGATGCAGGTCGCTGTTGCGCAATCGGTGATCGGCTGGGAAGCCGCGACCACGGCGGTGCATGCTGCTGCGCAGCATGCCGACAGCCTGGGAATCCGCGTCAACATCGCGGTGGTCGATACCGGCGGCAATCTGGCGGCGTTCCTGCGCATGCCCGGCGCGTTCCTGCATTCGATCGATATTGCCATCGACAAGGCCTACACGGCGGCCAGTTTTGGCCTGCCGACCAGCCACTGGCATGCGGCGTTGCAGCAGGAATCGGTGGCAGTGCGCGAAGGCATCGTGCGCCGGCCCCGGTTTGTGGTCTTTGGCGGTGGCCTGCCGATCAAGCAGGCCGACCAGCGCATTGGCGGCATCGGGGTCTCCGGGGGCTCGGAGGCGCAGGATGAGGCCTGCGCGCAAGCGGGGCTGGCTGCCATCGGGCTGACCCTTTAGCTTTCGAAAGCGACAACCGCCTGATCGGCACGCGATGAAGCCCGGCCAGGCTGAAGTCGACGCCGCGCGCGCGGCCCTGCATCGGAACCTCGCGCTTGGCCGTCACCCTCAAAAGAATGCCTGCAATCCTGTCTGTGCCCGACCAAGGATCAGCGCATGTACGTCGTGCGTCCCCTCGTAGGTGTTGACCACTTCCAGGTTGACCAGGTGGCGGGCCACGCCGAATTCGTCGCTGATGCCATTGCCGCCCAGCATGTCGCGCGCCATGCGGGCGATGTCCAGCGCCTTGCCGCAGCTGTTGCGCTTCATGATCGAGGTGATTTCGACCGCGGCGGTGCCTTCGTCCTTCATCCGCCCCAGGCGCAGGCACCCTTGCAGGCCCAGGGTGATTTCGGTCTGCATGTCGGCCAGCTTCTTCTGGATCAATTGGGTTTGCGCCAGCGGACGGCCGAACTGCTTGCGGTCCAGGGTGTACTGGCGCGCGGTGTGCCAGCACGCCTCGGCCGCCCCCAGTGCGCCCCAGCTGATGCCGTAGCGGGCGGAGTTGAGACAGGTGAACGGGCCACGCAGGCCGCGCACCTCCGGAAACGCGTTCTCCTCCGGGCAGAACACGTTGTCCATCACGATCTCGCCGGTGATCGAGGCGCGCAGCCCGACCTTGCCGTGGATGGCCGGTGCGGACAGGCCTTGCCAGCCCTTTTCCAGGACGAAACCGCGGATCTGGCCGGCATCGTCCTTGGCCCAGACCACGAACACATCGGCGATGGGGCTGTTGGTGATCCACATCTTGGCGCCGCTGAGGCGATAGCCGCCATCGACCTTCTTCGCCCGGCTGATCATCGCGCCCGGGTCGGAGCCGTGGTCTGGCTCGGTCAAACCGAAACAGCCGATGGATTGCCCGCTGGCCAAGCTGGGCAGGTATTTCTGCCGGGTGACTTCGTTGCCGAATTCGTGGATCGGCACCATCACCAGGGAGGACTGCACGCTCATCATCGAGCGGAAGCCGGAATCGATGCGCTCCACTTCACGGGCGATCAACCCGTAGCACACGTAATTCAGGCCGCTGCCGCCGTAGGCCTCGGGAATGGTCGGACCGAGCAAGCCAGCTTCGCCCATTTCACAGAAGATCGCCGGGTCGGTCTGCTCGTGCCGGAACGCCTGCAGCACGCGCGGCGCCAGCCTGTCGGCGGCGAAGCGCCGGGCGCTGTCACGCACCATGCGTTCTTCGTCGGTGAGTTGCTGATCGAGCAGCAGCGGGTCTTGCCAGTTGAAGCTTGCCTTGCTGGCCATGGGGCCTCCGAATGCGTTGTGGCGTGTGGTTAATCGAGCCGCTCGATGATGCAGGCAATCCCCTGGCCCAGGCCGATGCACAGGCTGACCAGCGCGTAGCGCCCGCCCGTGCGTTCCAGCTGGCGCATGGCAGACAGCGCCAGGCGCGCGCCGGAAGCCCCGAGCGGGTGGCCGACGGCAATGGCACCGCCGTTGGGATTCAGCCGCGGATCGTTGAAATCCAGGCCGAGTTGGCGGGCGCAGCCGAGCACCTGGGCGGCGAAGGCTTCGTTGATTTCGATCAGGTCCATGTCGGCCAGGCCCAGGCCACAGCGCTTGAGCACCTTGGCAATCGCCGGCACCGGCCCCAGTCCCATCAAGCGGGGCTCGACTCCGGCGATGGCGCCGGCCAGGATCTGCGCGCGCGGCTTGATCCGGTAGCGCTCGCCGATCGCGCGCGAGCCGACCAGCAGCGCGGCAGCACCATCGTTCACGCCCGAGGCGTTGCCGGCGGTGACCACCCCGCCTTCGAACAAGGGCCTGAGCCGCGTCAACGCCTCGAAGGTACTTTCCGGGCGTGGATGCTCGTCGCAGGCGACGACTTTCGCTGGCTGCTTGCGTCCCTGCGGCACCTCGACGGGCTGGATTTCCCCGGCAAGGAAATCCGCCTGCCGCGCCGCTTCGAACAGCGCCTGGCTGCGCGCCGCGTAAGTGTCGGCCTGCGCGCGGCTGATCCCCAGCGCGCGGGCGACGTTGTCGGCGGTCTCGGGCATGGTATCGGCGCCAAACTGCGCCTCCAGCTGCGGATTGGGGAAACGCGCGCCGATGGTGCTGTCGAACACGCGGAAATCCCGCGACCAGGCGCTTTCGGCCTTGGCCACCACGAAGGGCGCCCGGCTCATGCTCTCGGCACCGCCGGCGACGAACAGCTCGCCCTCGCCACAGCGCACCGCGCGGGCGGCATCCAGCAGCGCAGCCAGTCCCGAGCCGCAGAGACGATTGACCGTCAGCCCACCGACCGCCACCGGCAGGCCACTGAGCAGGGCCACATGACGGGCCAGGTTGCGCCCATCCTCGCCGGCCTGGCTGGCACAGCCGGCGATGACATCTTCGTAGTCATCCGCGGCGAACGGGTTGCGTGCCACCAGGGCAGCAACCACACCGGCCAGCAGGTCATCCGGACGCACCGCGGCCAGGGCACCGGCATGGCGGCCGAAGGGTGAGCGCAAACCATCATAGAGATAGGCGGTCATGTTCATTCTTCGGGCGTGGTCAGGGGCAGGCCGAGCTGTACGCGGCGGCGCAGCCAGGGACTGATCCGATAGCGTGGCTCCTGATACAGGTCATGCAACTGGTGCAGGATCTGCATGATCCTGGATGCCCCGTAATGGTCGCCAAAGCCCAGCGGCCCGTGCGGATAGCCCAGCGCCAGTCGCACCGCGCGATCCAGGCTGGCGGGGTCGGCGATCCGTCGCTGGGCGATCTCGCAGCCCAGGTTGACGATCCCGGCAAGCACCCGCTGGGCGATGAAACCGGGCGAATCATTGATCACTTCCACCGGCACGCCATCGGCCCCCAGCGCCTGGCGCGCCTGCGCCAGCACGGTGGCATCCAGGCCCGGTTGGCGCATCAGCACGCGGCGTGTGTCCAGGCCTGCGAAGGTTTCCAGGGCCAGGCTGCGTGCCGGGGGCAGCTGCTTGCGGGCGATCACGCTGCTGGCGTCCTCGCCCAGCGGGGTCACCAGGCAGATCGCTTCTGCCGAGGGCCGTTCGGCTTGTTCCAGTACGACCGCGGCGGTGGCCAGCACATCGGCCACCCGTTGACGAACCTTCGCATCCTGACAGTCGAGCCAGAATGGCCGATCGATCGTGACTGGCGCAGGCTCCGCGAGCGCCTCCTGCAGCGCCCTGCCCTCGGCATAGCGATAGAACCCCTGCCCGCGCTTGCGTCCGAGCAGCCCACTGGCCACGCGGGGCGGCACCAGCGCCGAAGGGGTAAAGCGTGGCTCCTGATAGAACTGCGCATAGATCGACTCCATCACCGCCTGGGAGACGTCCAGACCCACCAGGTCGAACAGCTCGAAGGGCCCCATGCGAAAGCCCAGGCTGTCCTTGAGGATGCGGTCGATCTGCGCGGGCGTGGCGATGCCCTCGCCAAGGATGCGCAGCGCCTCCGGGCCATAGGCGCGACCGGCATGGTTGACCAGGAAACCGGGCGAGTCCGGAGTGACCGCGGCGCTGTGCCCGGCAGCCTGGGCCAGTGCCGACAACCGTTCGATCACCACCGGGTCGGTGCGCTCGCCGCGCACCACCTCGACGATCTTCATCAACGGCACCGGGTTGAAGAAATGAAAGCCGGCGACCCGTTCGGGCCGCTCGCAAGCACTGGCGATCAGGCTGATCGACAGCGATGAGGTATTGCTGGCCAGCACCGCCTCGGCGCTGACCAGGGTTTCCAACTGGCGGAACAATGCCTGTTTGGCGTCGAGATTCTCGACGATGGCCTCGATCAGAAGGTCGCAGCCGGCCAGTTCGCCCAGGGTATGCGCCGGGCGCATGCACGCCAGGGCGTCGGCCAACGCCTCGGCGCTCAGCGTGCCCTTGGCCGCCGCCCGCTCCAGCATCTGGCGGTTGTGCGCCAGCGCCTGTTCAGTGGCCTCGCTGCGGCTGTCATGCAGCAGCACCTGGACGCCGGCACTGGCGAACAGCTGGGCAATGCCTCGGCCCATGGTCCCGCTGCCGATCACCCCGATCTGTCTGAAGACACTCATCACCCTGCATGCTCCAGCCCAGCGGCGCCTGCGCGCTGGTTGAAAATCATGACGCTGCAGTCGACCACGCGCCTGCTCGCGAACCGTGTCTTCATCTCACCGTCCTCTTGTTGCATCACGCGCTTTCCAGCAGCTGCGCATAGGCCTGCAAATGATGGTCATCGTCACCGAGTTGGTGGCTGAGCATGACCAGGCGCTTGGCATGGTGGGCCAGGCTGTATTCCCAGGTCATGCCAATGCCGCCGTGCAACTGAATGGCCTGCTCGGCGATCAAGCGCGCCGCGCGCACCGCGACGAACTTGGCCGCGGCCAGGCGGCGGCTGCGCACCTCGCTGTCGGCTTGGTCGGCCACGCAGGCGGCGAGAATCGCCATGGAATTGGCCAGCTCCAGTTCACCGCGCAGATCGGCCATGCGGTGCTGCAACACCTGGAACTTGCCGATGGGCACGCCGAACTGCCGGCGGGTCTTCAGATAATCCAGGGTCAGGCGGAAGGCCTCCTGCATGCCGCCCAGGGCCTCGGCGCACTGGGCGGCGATGGCGCGGCCCTGCTGGTAGCACAGGGCAGACAGCGCCTGGCCCGGCTCGCCGAGCAGCGCGTCGGCAGCGATGAACACCTCATCCAGCGCCAGGTCGCAGGCACGTGGCCCATCGATATTCGGGTAGGTGCGGCGGCTGACACCGGCGCTGTCCGGGTCGAGCAGGAACAGGCTGATGCCCTGCGCATCCAATGGCTCTCCCGCCGTGCGTGCCGATACCAGGATCAGCCCGGCACTGTGGCCGCCAATCACCACGACCTTGTTGCCGGACAGTTTCCAGCCTCCGTCCGCGGCAACGGCACGCGTCTGTACATCATCCAACCGGTAGTGGCTCTGGCTCTCCTCCAGGGCCACCGCCAGTTGCAGCTCGCCACTGGCCACCTGCGGCAGCAACGCCTCACACTGTTGCGCGCTGCCCAGCTGCTGGAGCAGGCCGGCGCCGTGAATCTGCGACTGCAGGAAAGGCTCCAGGCACAGATGGCGGCCCAGTTCAATCATGATCAGCATGTTGTCCACGCCGCTGCCGCCGAAGCCGCCATGTGCCTGGGCAATCGGCACCGAGCACAGGCCCAGCTCGCCCAGCTGCTGCCAGAACGCACGGCTGAAACCGGTCTGGCTGCGGTAGAACTGCTCGCGCTGTTCGAAGCTGTAGCTGTCGCGGGCCAGGCGCGCCACGGTGTCCTGCAGCATCTGCTGCTCTTCGCTGAGGGTGAAATCCATAGCTGCGGCCTGCCTTAGAGTTCGAGAATCGTCTTGGCGATGATGTTGTTCTGGATTTCGTTGGAGCCGCCATAGATCGACAGCTTGCGCAGGTTGAAGTACTGGCCAGCGGGCGCAGCGCTGTAGTCGGCATGCCGCAGTTGGCCGGCATGGCCGATCTCCAGCTCCTCCTCGACCAAGGGCAGCGCATGCACGCCGAGTGCCTTGCGCAACAGGTGACTGATGGCTTGGCGGATCTGCGAACCCTTGATCTTCAGGATCGAGCTTTCCGCGCCCGGGGCCCCTCCGGCCTGGGCAGCGGCGAGGATGCGCAGGGTGGTCATCTCGATGGCCAGCAACTGGATTTCTGCCTCGGCCACCTGGGCACGGAACAGCGGATCGTCCAGCAGCGGGCGACCCCCACGCAGCTCACGGGTGGCAACCTGCTTGAGATGCGCCAGCGCGGCTTTGGACTGGGCGATGCCGGCCTGACCGGTACGTTCGTGGGTCAGCAGGTACTTGGCGCAGGTCCATCCCCGGTTCTCCTCGCCCACCAGGTTGGCCACCGGCACCGGCACGTTGTCGAAGAACACCTCGTTGACTTCGTGTTCGCCATCCAGGGTGATGATCGGCCGCACCGTGATGCCGGGGCTGGCCATGTCGATCAGCAGAAAGGAGATGCCGCGTTGTTGCTGGGCCTGCGGGTCGGTGCGTACCAGGCAGAAGATCATGTTGGCGTACTGGCCAAGGGTGGTCCAGGTCTTCTGGCCGTTGACGATGTAGTGCTCGCCCTCGCGCACCGCGCGTGTTTTCAGGCTGGCCAGGTCAGAGCCGGCGCCGGGCTCGGAATAGCCCTGGCACCACCAATCCTCACCGGAGAGGATGCGCGGCAGGTAATGCGCTTTCTGCGCCTCGGTGCCGAACTTGATGATCACCGGGGCGACCATGTTGACGCCGAAGGGAACCAGGCGCGGCGCACCGTGAGCGGCGCACTCCTCCTCGAAGATGTGCCGCTGCACCACGCTCCAGCCGGTTCCACCGTACTCCACTGGCCAGTTGGCGGCATACCAGCCACGTTTGGCCAGGATGCGCTGCCAACGCTGGTGGTCGTCCTTGCTCAGGCGCTTGCCCAGTCGCACCTTGGTGGCGATGTCATCGGGAAGCGCCACGCGGACGAACGCGCGCACCTGGTCGCGGAATTCGAGCTCGGCGGGGGTGTAGTTGATGTCCATGGGAAGTCCTTGGATCAAGGCGGAAAGGCGCAAGCGGCACTTTCAGTGCTCCGTGGAACCGGCCTTGGGCCGGACGGCGCCATCGACCTGGCGACCGGCCTTGGCCGCCTGCCGTTCGGCGAAGAATTTCTCCACCAGCGCCGCCCGCTGCGGTGACGCCATGCATTCGAGGAACAGCGCACGCTCGCGCTCAAGCCCCTGGGCCAAGGGCAACAAGGTTGCCGCCTGGACGGCATCGATACAGCGAGGCGGCGAGAACGCATCGGGCTGGTTGCGTTTGACTTGCTCACGCTTGGCTTGGAGCAATTGGGCATCGCGATGGCCCACGCTTGGCGGGATCCGGGCCTGGCCGGTACGGCGCGGGCCAGCCTCTTGACGCAACAACCGTTCGGCGAAATCCAGGCCGGCGGCCAGCACATCGCCGGCGAACACCTGGTCGACAATGCCGTAGCGCTCGGCCTCCTCGGCGCTGATCGGCTCACCACCCACGATCATGTCCAGCGCTACGGCCACGCCCGCCAGGCGTGGCAGACGCTGGGTGCCACCGGCCCCCGGCAACAGCCCGAGCTTGACTTCGGGCAGGCCCAACCGGGCGTCGCGATGGGCGATGCGGTAGTGGCAGGCCAGGGCGACCTCCAGTCCACCCCCCAGCGCCGAGCCGTGGATCACCGCCAGTGAGGGCTTGTCGAAGCGCTCGATGGCCAGGGTCACCTCGGGCAGGATCGGGGCTTGGGGCGGCTTGCCGAACTCACGAATGTCGGCCCCGGCGATGAAGGTCCTGCCTGCGCAGAGCAGCATCACGATCTTGACCTCGGCGTCCGCCTCTGCGGCGCTGAAGGCCTCCAGCAGACCGGCGCGCACCGCCTGGCCCAGCGCGTTGACCGGTGGATTGTCGACGCGAATGAGCGCAATGGCCCCGGCTCGGGACAACTGCACGGGAGATGACATCCGACTGCTCCTGCAGGCATTCAAGCCTGCGTTCTATGTTCGCCTGACGGCAGGCTCAGCGATGCGTCCAGGATGGCTGGCGCTTCTCCATGAAGGCCTGCATGCCTTCCTTCTGGTCTTCGCTGGCAAAGCTGGCATGCAGCAGGCGGCGCTCGAAACGCACGCCCTCGGCCAGGGTGGTCTCGAAGGCGCGGTTGACCGCTTCCTTGTTCAGCTTCACCGCCATGGCCGAACAAGCGGCGATCTGCCTGGCCAGGTGCAGCGCCTCGTCGAGCAGGCTGGCAGCCGGCACCACGCGACTGACCAGGCTGCTGCGTTCAGCTTCGCTGGCATCCATCAGGCGACCGCTCAGGCACAGGTCCATGGCCTTGGCCTTGCCCACCGCCCGGGTCAGGCGCTGGCTGCCACCGGCGCCCGGCAGGGTTCCGATCTTGACTTCCGGCTGGCCGAAACGGGCGCTCTCGGCGGCGATCACGATGTCGCACATCATCGCCAGCTCGCAGCCTCCTCCCAGTGCCAGTCCCGCCACGGCCGCGATCACCGGCTTGCGGCAGCGCGTGACCTCTTCCCAGTCAGCGGTCACGAAATCCTCCAGGTAGACATCGGAGAAACTCTTAGACTGCAACTCGGCGATGTCGGCACCGGCGGCGAAGGCCTTGTCGTTGCCGGTGATCACCAGCGCACGGATTTCGCTATCGCGCTCGAACTGGCGCAAGGCATCACCGAGCTCGCGCATCAGCGCGCCATTGAGGGCGTTGTGCACGGCGGGTCGGTTGAGCCTGATCAGCGCCACGTGCTCGTGCCGCTCAATGAGGATGTTGTTGTAGGACATGCCATTCACCACTGCTTGTCTGACTGCCACCCGGCGCATCCGGCATCCGGCGTTTTCATCTCGGCGCCAAGTGCTGTGGCCGACCGATTCAACGACGCCGGAGATCCGGGACGAGTCTATCCATGCCCCGCAACAAAGACAACATGTTGACATAAAGCCCCGGGAGCGTATTGTCAGCGCCGTCGAATGGGCCTGCCTTGGCCTGTCCAGCAGAAAAAACTCAACATTGAGCGGTGTTGAACATGAAGATCAAGACGAACATCCCTTCCGCGCGTCGGTCCGCCATGCTTGAAATTGGCGCCTGGAACGACAAGATCATTACAGACTATCTGGACACGGCGGTGGCTTCCACGCCTGATCGCAAGGCCCTGATCGCCTACAACGTCGGCCAAGACACCTGCACCGCCCTGAGCTACCGCGAACTCGACCGCATCGTCACCCGCATGGCCGCCGGCCTTGCCGGCCTTGGCGTGGAAAAGTCCGACGTGGTGTCCTGCCAGTTGCCCAACTGGTGGCAGATGACCGCCCTGCATCTGGCCTGCGTGCGCATCGGCGCGATCCTCAACCCGCTGATGCCGATCTTCCGCGAGCACGAGCTGGGCATCATGCTCGGTCATGCGCAGAGCCGCGTGCTGGTCGTTCCCAAGGTGTTCCGCGGCTTCGACTATGCGGCCATGATTCAAGGGCTGCGTGGCGAGCTTCCCGAGCTGCAGCACACCCTGGTGATCGGCGGCGAAGGCGACGACGATTTCGGGAACGTCTTGCTGGAGCAGCCCTGGGAAGCGCGCGTGGACACACGCGCACTGTTCGCCGAGCGCCGTCCGCACGGTGACGAGGTGGTGCAGCTGCTCTATACCTCCGGCACCAGCGGCGAGCCGAAGGGCGTGCTGCACACCTCCAACACCTTGTTCAGTAACGTTCGCGCCTATGCCGAGCGCCTGCATCTGGATGGTGAGGACATCATCTTGATGGCCTCGCCGATGGCCCACCAGACCGGTTTCCTCTACGGACTGATGATGCCGATCTACCTGCAGACCACCGCGGTCCTGCAGGATGTCTGGGATCCGCTGTCCGCGGTCAGGATCGCCGCGGCGGAGAAGCCGACCTTCACCAAGGCCTCCACCCCGTTTCTCGCCGATCTGCTCGAAGTAGCCCCCAAGCACCGCGAAGAGCTGGCCTCGCTGCGCATCTTCGCCTCGGCCGGTGCACCGATCCCCGGAGCCCTGGTGGAGCGCGCCGGCGCAGCGATGAACGCGCAGATCATTTCCGCCTGGGGCATGACCGAAAACGGCGCGGTGACCACCACCCGCCCCGAGGACGACCCCGAACGCGCCATCCACAGCGACGGCCTGGCCCTGCCTTACATGGAAGTGCAGGTGATCGACGATGAGGGCCAAGTGGTGCCCAGCGGCGCCGAGGGCAACCTGATGGTGCGCGGCGGCAGCCTGTTCGTCGGCTACCTCAAGCGCCCGGAGCTCTATGGCGTCGACGAACACGGCTGGTTCGCCACCGGCGACCTGGCACGGATGGATGCCGAGGGCTATATCCGCATCACCGGGCGCACCAAGGACGTGGTGATCCGGGGCGGCGAGAACGTGCCGGTGGTGGAGATCGAGAATCTGCTCTACAAGCATCCGGCAATCTCCTCGGTGGCCCTGGTTGGCTGCCCGGACGAACGCCTGGGCGAGCGCGTCTGCGCCTACGTCACCCTGCAGGATGGCTACTCGCAGCTGAGCCTGGAGGACGCAGTGGCCTTCCTGCTGGAACAACGCCTGACCAAGGCCTATCTCCCCGAATACCTGGAAGTGCTGCCCGACCTGCCGCGCACGCCGTCGGGAAAGATCCAGAAATTCAAGCTTCGGGAACAGGCCAAGGGCGTGCGCATCGATGGAAACAGGCGCTGAGCGCGTCCTGCACCCGTTACCGCACCAAAGACAAAAGGATTGCTGCATGAAAGGTCTAAGCGGAAAAACCGTGATCATCACCGGCGGCGGCGGCGGCATTGGCCGCGCGGTCTGCCTGCGCTTTGCCGAAGAAGGCAGCCTGGTGGCCGTGCTCGACCGCGACGCAACGGCGGCGCAGAGCACGGCCGAGCTGATCACCCAGGCCGGCGGCACGGCCAGGGCCTATGCCACTGACATCACCGACTACGACGCCATCGTCGCCACCGTGGAGGCCATCGAAAGCCAGCTCGGCGTGCCCACCGTCCTGGTCAACAATGCCGGCTTCGACCAGTTCATGCCGTTCCTCAAGACCGAGCCGCAGACCTGGCAACCGCTGATCGCCATCAACCTCACCGGCGCGCTCAACATGCACCACGTGGTCTTGCCGAAGATGCTCGCCACCGGTGGCGGCAAGGTGGTCAACGTCGCCTCCGACGCGGCCCGCGTCGGCTCGTCCGGCGAAGCCGTGTACGCAGCCTGCAAGGCCGGCCTGGTCGGCCTGTCGAAGACCCTGGCGCGCGAACTGGCGACCAAGGGCGTCAACGTCAACGTGGTCTGCCCCGGCCCGACCCACACCGCCCTGCTGAAGAACGTGGTGGACACCTCCAGTAACCCGGAAAAGCTGTTGGAGGCCTTCAGGAACGCGGTGCCGATGCGCCGCCTCGGCCAGCCGGAGGACTTCCCCGGGATCATCACCCTGCTCGCCAGCGACGACGCCAACTACATCACCGGACAGGTCATCAGCGTGTCCGGCGGGCTGACCATGGCCGGCTGACAGTCCGTGCTTGCCAGAATTTCAGGAGAGACCCACATGCATTACGAAGACATCCTCTACGCGGAAAAAGACGGCGTCGCCACCATCACCATCAATCGCCCCGAGCGCTACAACGCCTTCCGCGGAAAGACCTGCACGGAGCTGCTGGACGCCTTCAACCGCGCCGGCTGGAACAGGGAGATCGGCGTCATCGTGCTCACCGGTGCCGGCGACAAGGCGTTCTGCACCGGCGGTGACCAAAGCACCCACGAGGGCCAGTACGACGGCCGCGGCCTGATCGGCCTGCCGGTGGAAGAGCTGCAGCGCCTGATCCGCGAAGTACCCAAGCCGGTGATCGCCCGGGTCAACGGGTTTGCCATCGGCGGCGGCCACGTGCTGCATGTGGTGTGCGACCTGTCCATCGCTTCGGACAAGGCCATCTTCGGCCAGGTCGGGCCGAAAGTCGGCTCGGTCGATCCGGGCTTCGGCACTGCCTACCTGTCGCGCGTGATCGGCGAGAAACGTGCCCGGGAGATCTGGTACCTGTGCCGCAAATACACGGCCCAGCAGGCACTGGAATGGGGCCTGGTCAATGCCGTGGTGGCGCACGAGGAACTGGATGCCGAAGTGCACAAGTGGTGCGAGGAGATCCTGGAAAAGAGCCCGACCGCATTGTCCATCGCCAAGCGCTCGTTCAACGCCGACAGCGAGAACATCGCCGGTATCGGCGGGCTCGGCATGCAGGCGCTGAGCCTGTACTACGACACGGAGGAATCCAGGGAAGGCGTGGCCGCGTTCAGGGAAAAGCGCAAGCCGCAGTTCCGCAAGTTCTACAAGTGATCGCGTTGCCGGCGACCCGGTAGGGCGTCGGCTCGATCCCCATACGAGGCGTCCAGACACACATGGATTTCGCATTCAACGAACAACAGCGGGCGATCCGCGACAGCGTCGCCCGCTTCAGCGCCGACGTACTCGCCCCCGGCTATCGCCAGCGCGACCGCGACGGCCGCATCGAGCGCTCGGTGATCCGGCAAATGGGCCAGATGGGCCTGCTCGGCGGCGAGCTGCCGGAAGCGTTCGGCGGCAGCGGCCTGGACTGCGTGACCGCCGGCATCATCGTCGAGGAAATTTCCAGGGGTGACTTCAACGTCGGCTATATCCCCCTGCTGGCCTCGCTCAACGGCCAGATCATCGCCCAGCACGCCGCCCCGGAACTGGCCAGGCAGTGGCTGGGCGCGATCACCGCCGGGCAGAAGATCATCTGCATCGCCCTGACCGAACCCGGCGGTGGTTCAGACGCCGCCAGCCTGCGCCTGAAGGCCGAACGCAAGGGCCAGGCCTACCTGCTCAACGGCGAGAAGACTTCGATCTCCATGGCCGACCAGGCCGACGTGGCGGTGGTCTTTGCCCGTACCGGCACCCAGGAGCAGCGCGCCGGCGGCATCAGCGCCTTTCTTGTGCCGATGGACTCGGCGGGCATCAGCACCAGCCGCTTCGAGGATGCCGGCGAACGCGCCATCGGCCGCGGCTCGATCTTTTTCGACAACGTTGAAGTGCCACTCGGCCACCGCCTCGGCGAGGAAGGCAAGGGGTTCAAGCAGGTCATGCAGGGGTTCGACTATAGTCGCGCGCTGATTGGCCTGCAGTGCCTGGCACTGGCCCAGCAGTCCCTGGACGAAACCTGGAAATGGCTGACCGAGCGCCAGGCCTTCGGCCAGAACCTCTCAGCCTTCCAGGGCCTGACCCATCCGTTGGCCGAACTGCAGACCTACGTGCACGCCGCCCGCCTGCAGTGCTACCACGCGCTGTGGCTGAAGGACAACAAGTTGCCCCACAATGCCGAAGCGGCGATGAACAAGTGGTGGGGACCCAAGCTGGCCTTCGACGTCGTCACCCAATGCCTGCTTGCCCATGGACATACCGGCTACGGCGAGGACCTGCCATTCGCACAGCGCCTGCGCGATGTCCTTGGCCTGCAAATCGGTGACGGCACCGCACAGATCATGAAAAATATCATCGCCAGGGAGTTCGTTCCCAGCTGACGCCTCGCCTGCTCCGGAAAAGCAGGGCGTCGCCACCTCAAGCGCCCACCGGATCGACAGGAACCACAATGACCGGCGACGAAAGCAAGGGCGTATCCAACCGCCTGTTCTTCAGGCTGTTCCAGACGGGCAATATCCTGCAACGACAGGTTCAGAACGAGATGGGCATCAGCACCGTGCAGTGGGCGGTGCTCGGCGCGTTGTCGCGCGAGGGTTACGAGGACGGAATCTCGTTCAACCAGTTGACCGAGTATCTGGTGGTCAGCCGGCAGAGCCTGGACGGGGTGCTCAAGCGCATGGAGCGCGACAACCATGTCCTGCGCGTGCCGCACCCGGATGATGGGCGCGCGCGCCTGGTGCAACTGACGGCCAGTGGCAAGGCGTTCTGGGAGTCGCTGCAGGAGCGGATCTACCAGTTCTACCAGCAGGCGTTGCGAGGCTTCAGTTTCGATGACAGCGTTGCCCTGCTGCATTTCCTCAACAAGTTGCACCTGGACCTGGCCAAGGTTTCTCTCGGCCGCCGGTCGCCGGATCAGCCGGAGGACTAGTACATCAACACGAAAGTTTCGAAACGTAATGCCGACCGAGCTTCTGATCTGCATCCTGCCGAGTGAACTTCCATTCGATGGTTCGCTGCTGGGCGTTGCGCACCTGTTGCCAAGCATCGACTTCTCGGCGCAGTACCTGTTGGCTGGCCACGCGTCGATCCAGGCATTGACGGCTGAGGATGCCGATCTCGATCTCGGCCATGTTCAGCCAACTCGCGTGCTTGGGCGTGTGGTGGAACTCCACCCGGCGCAGGAGTTTGGCAGCGGCAGGTTCACCCAGCACATCGTCGAAGCATTTCTTGAAGTGGGTGTTCAGGTTGTCCAGGACCAGATGCACCCGACGCGCCTTGGAATACGCGCCGACAAGCAGCTCTTGGATGAAGGCGACGAAGTCGGCCTTGCCGCGATGGTCGGTGACGCTGACGATTCGCTTTCCCGCCTTGGGCTCGACAGCGACGAACAGGTTGGTCGTACCGTTTCGCGTGTACTCATAGTCGTGCTTGGCCGCGCTGTACGAGGTCATGGGCAGCGGCGCTCGGCTGTGGCCACGGCCCTCAAGAGTAACGCGATCTGCTCGCTGATCGAACAGGGCCAGTTGCAGCTGGGGCTGTTCGACGAGCGCAACCTGTTTGAGTTTGCCCATCCCGACTATCCGGGCGAGCGCCTGATCGCCTGCCGCAATTCACAGCTGGCCAAAATGCGTGCGCACAAGCGCGAAGCGCTGCTGCAAGCCACCGAGAAGAACCTGGCGAAGGTCCAGGCGATGGTGGAAGCCGGACGGCTTGTGGGCGAAGACAAGATCGGCGTGCGCGTTGGCAAAGTCGTCAACCAGTACAAGGTCGCCAAGCACTTCACGCTCGACATCGGCGATGATGCTTGCTGCTTTCGACAGCATCGCCAGCGAAGCGGTGCTGGACGGCATCTACATCGTTCGCACGTCCGTGCCGACGACGGAGATCGACAGCGCCGATTGTGTGCGTCACTACAAGTCCCTGGCGAATGTCGAGCGCGTCTTTCGCACGATGAAAACCATCGATCTGAAAGTGGGCCCCATCCATCATCGTCTGGCCGATCTCGTGCGCGCCCATATCTTCCTGTGCATGCTCGCCTATTACGTCGAGTGGCATCTGCGCGAAACCTGGCGGGAGCTGCTGCTTGCCGATGAAGATCAAGCGGCCAAGCAGATCCGCGATCCGGTGGCACGCGCCACCCGCTCCGACGCCGCCAAGGCCAAAAAGCGGCCGTGCACACGCTCAACGACGGCTCCCCCGCGCACAGCTTTGCCACCTTGCTCGCCGAACTCTCGGCCATCGTGCGCAACACCTGCCGGGCGCCCGTGGTGAATCAGAATCCGGCGGCCTTCCAGGTCACCACCTTGCCAAATTCCAAACAACAGCGCGCTTGAACTGATCCAACACCTGCACCTGTAGCCAGTCAGCCGAACCATGATTTCAAGCCGACCGCTTGAATCACATGAGAACCTTGCTCGGTAGGATTGGAAACTTCAGGTTAATCAGACGATTCTTAGCCACGTCCCTTTTATTAGTTGCTGCCGCCAGTCTGCGCATGCCATTATTAGGCAGCAGCGGGCGCCTGATGGCATTGCTGCCGAGCCGCCGCCTTCAATTGAGGCATGGTCCAGCACACGCCTTTTGCCTGCCGTTTCGGTGCGGAACCGCGAGTACAGGGCGCGACTTTCGGCACCCATGCGGCACCCGGCCCTTGTTTATTGAGGAGACCGCAACATGGAATATCGGCAACTTGGCAACACGGGCCTTGAGGTCTCGGCCGTCGGACTGGGCGGCAACGTGTTCGGCCCACCCCGTCAGGACCTGCCATCGAGCATCACAACTGTGCATCACGCCTTGGCGCTGGGTGTGAACTTCATCGACACCGCCCATATCTACAACGACGGCCGCAGCGAGGAATTCCTGGGCAAGGCCCTTGCCGGCCGGCGCGGTGAAGTGGTTCTGGCGAGCAAGTGCCATCTGTGGAACATGGCCCCGGGCGAGTCGGTCAGCGCGGTCATCCGCAGCCAATGCGAAATCAGTTTGCGACGTCTGGATACCGATTACCTGGACCTGTTGCAGCTGCACTTCCCATTTCCTCACGTCGCAGCGCAGGAGATCCTGGAAGCCTTCGCCCCACTGGTGCGCGAGGGAAAGGTGCGCCACATCGGGCAATGCAACTACGCTGCCTGGCGCCATGCCGAGGCGCTCGGCGAGGCAGCGCGCCTGGGCGTGCCGGCGTTTGCCACCGCTCAGCACCAGTACAGTCTCCTGGTGCGCGGGGCGCAGCTGGAATTACTGCCGTTTTGCATGGAAAAAGGCATTGGCTTCCTGCCGTACTTCCCGCTCGCCGCCGGGCTACTCAGCGGTAAATACCGCCCCGGCGCGGCTGCCCCGGCCGGCACCCGCGGGGCCGCCGGCAGTCCGACCGTCACGCGTCTGCGCACCCCGCAAAACGAACGCCTGTTGGCTGCGCTGGCCGAGTTCGCCGCCATCCGCGGACACAGCCTCCTGGAACTGGCTTTCGCCTGGCTGTTGTCGCAGCCGGCCGTCAGCAGCGTGATCGCCGGCACCATGAACCCGGCGCAGATCGAAGCCAACGTCAATGCCGGCCAATGGCGCCTGAGCGCCGCGGATGGCGAGGCCCTGGCGGAGCTGCTGGGGCCGGTGTTGCCGCAGTGGCAGGCGGAACCGGATCTGACCTCCTTCAGATGAGGGCCGGCTGATCCTTGCGCCGGTCGTCCCGGACGCTCGCCCCCGGGTTCGGCAGCTACAGACGCAAGTGTCTAATATTATTTCCTATTTATTTCAAAAATGCCGCTAAAGCAGGGCGGCGCGTGTCAAGGTAACAATCCCCGGCAAAGCGGGGGGCATTCGTAGTGTGAGCCGCTCAAAGCGGCTGGCAGGGCGCTAACGCGCTTCCCTTGGTGATGCCACCTGAAGGTGGCAGGCTTATCGCAGCAACTGCAGCTGATCCAGTCGATCATCCTCCTTTTCCTGATTGCGAATGTACTCCGGATCACCGCCTCATCCCGACCCACCGTCGATACGAAGTAGCCGAACGCCGTGGAGTTACCGCTTACTCCGCGATGGCACCCACCAGCACCTTGTAGCGATACTTCCGTCACCCACACAAAGTGATACTCGATTTCATACACCGTATGACTACCGTATCTGTACTCCATGGCTACCCCCTCCTCGGTTGCAGCCATTGTCATAGCTAAAGCTGACCGGCTAAAGCCGGTAGTTTAAACCTTGGTGTGGAAAATCAATCGCCCATCAATGTCCAAACCGCGGCAGGGTCGGGAAACAACATCTCGCGCCAATCCTCGCGCAGCGGCACGACCACTTCGGTGGTGATGCCCGGCAGGTAGCGCCGGGTGTCCAGATAGTAGTACTCGAGCAGCCCGCCGATGTTGCCGCTCTGAATGATGTCGATGCCGAGCGGACGCAGCTGCGCGAGCGCGCGGTCAGACTCCTCGCGCGTGCAGATGGTCGGGAAGACGTGCTGCATGCCCTCGCCGCGCTGCTTCAGGAAGTCATCGTAGACGTTGTCGGCGGTGCGTGGCGTGATGAGCTCGAAGGAAATCCCGCCGCGCCGGCCGACGTGGTTGTCGTAGGCGTGGTAGACCTCGCGCCCGTAGTAGGTAGTGTCGCTGATGGTGCGACCGCTCTCGATCTCGAGCTCGATCCAGCTTTCGATGCCGAACAGACGCTGCAGCGTCGCCTTGGTGCGATGCCGGTCGGCGCACACCACGCCAAGGTGATAAAGCTTCTGCACCGGCAACAAGGCCGGGCCGAAGCGGCAAAGGTCCACCTGCAGCACCTCGTCCGGCGCCGAAACGGCCGTGGAGTGCGGCACGCGCAGTTCCAGGCTGATGCCCGCGAGCAGCGCACGGGTGTCCAGCATGTAATAGTCCCAGTCCTGCGCGAGGCTGCCATGCTGGCATGCGCCGCCTCCTTCCCCGGCAAGGCCGTCTAACCAGCGCTGCGCGCCGGCGCGGTCGGCGACCATGAAGGCGAGCCCGTGCATGCCCTCGCCCACCGTATCCAGCATACGCTGGTACGGCGTGGGGCCATCTATCGGCTGCACCAGCTCGATGCCGAAGGCCGCATTGCGGCCCGTCACGCTGATCCAGCGACAGGCCGCCGGCTGCCCCGCCACGCGATGGTCGCGCAGACGGCAGCCATCGACGCGCCGCACCTCCCAGCGAGCGATGCCGAAGAAGCGCGCGAAGTTGAGCACCACCTGGCGGTAATCGCGCACCACGACCTGCAAGGTGTCCCAGCGCTCGGCCGGAAAAGGAGTCGACATCTTGTGGTTCTCCGTTCGCCTCAGTTGAAGGTGACGTCGTTGCCCAGATCGGCGATCTGCGCGTAGGTGGGCGGAGCGACCACTTCCAGCACCAAGCCGCCGAGCTGCGTGCGGGTATCTAGAAAGAACAGCTCGGCCACGCCGCCGATCTTGCCGTAGGTGCCGACCGCAATGCCCTGGCTGGTATAGGCCTGCACCAGCCCGAGCGGGTCGGGATGAGACAGGTCGCCAACGTGCTGGATGCCGTCGCCGTGCCGCTGCACGAAGTCGGCGAACATGGTCTTGCCGGAAACCGGCTGGCACAGCTCGAGCAGCGTGTCGCCGAGCCTGGCGAAGGCCGAGATCCAGCAGTATTCGGCCGGCTCGCCGTAGTAGCGCGCCTCGTCGAGCATCTGCGAGCTGATCGGCAGCTCGCGCCAGGTCTTCAGGCCGAGCAAGGCAGCGAAGCCGCGCGCGGTGCGCTTCCAGTCCGCCACCGCCATGGCGACGTGGTTGATCGGCCCGAGCCGCACGCCAAGCTCCTTGAGCGCGCCGGCATTGGCCAGGGCCACCGTGGCCGGTTGCGCGGCGTCGCCGGCGCCGTCGCCGAATACCTCGCCGGCCACCTTGAGCCCGAGCACGAAGCCCGGGGCGCCGACGTAGAAGATCGACTGGAACAGCGCTTCGACGATCTCCTGCTGGGTCACGCCCGCATGCAGGGCGATGCGGATGTGGTCCTTGAGCGGCCCCTCGCGGCCGAGCGCGAGATCGGTGCCGATCATCAGCATGGCGCGATCGCGCAAGGGCAGTCCCGGGCGGTGGAAGGCCGCCCCCCAGGTGCTGGAAACGAGATAGCCGATCGCATCGCCGAACAGCGGATGCCCGGTCATGCCGGCAATCTTTTCGCACTCGGCAGGTCCGAGCACCTGCCGCATCAGCATCAGCGCGTCCTTGAACTCCCTGCTATCGCGGGAAAAATCGAGCAGGCCATGTTCGGCCGGCTTGTCGGATGTGTTCATCGATCTGCCCTCACAGCAGGAAACTCAGGTCGAAGATCTCGCCGTCCGCATTGAGCAGCACGACCTTCTTCGAGGTGATGCGCCAGCGACCTTGCTCCTCGCGCAACTCGTGCGTGCAGAACGTCGGAAAGCTCTGCAGTGGATAGAGCCGGCGCTGGGCGTTGTTGCGGAATTCGTAGATCACTGCGTTGGAGCGCACGCACACGCGTCCGGGACCGATCGGTTCGACTTCGACGTTGGAAACAGTATGCAGCGTCGAGGAAGGCGGCTGCTGCGCATGGCAGTGCTCGCCGGTCAGCCGCCCGATGCGCTCCTTGAGCAGGGTCATGTTGTCGTAGATGAACGAGACATGCTCGCGCGGATCGTAGTCGCCCTTGTTGACGGGGATCCAGTACAGGGCATCGTCGCTGAACAGGTCGAGCCACGCGTCCAGGCGCTTGTGGTCGAGCAGCGCGGCCTCGCGATAAAGGAAGCTCTCGGCATCGCTGCGGTTCATACGGCCTCCAGGGAGCGCGCCATCAGGCGACGGTATTCGTAGTAGGGCGCACGCTGCTGGGTTTCCTGGGTGAGATCGCCGTAGCGGCAGCCTTCCGCATCGACCTGCTCGGTCGTATAGCCTCGATTGAGCAGCACCCACGGCGCCTCTTCGTCTGCGACGAGGCCCTGCTGGATGCGCTCGAAGGCGACGTAGTCGTCCGGACCGCCGAAAGCGGCGGGGCCGTAGAAGAACTCGTGCTCGCGCACGCGGCGCAGGTTGAGTGCGGAGAATTCCTCCGGCAGGCCCTTGAGCATGGTGTGGTAGATGCGCACCTCGCTCAGATCCACCTGCACCGGTCGTGTGACGCGGAACTGATATTCCAGGATGGCGAGATTGGGGAAGATGACCAGGTTGAAGCGCGTGCGCAGGGCGGCCATCGCGCGCTTCTCGCCGTGGGCGTCCTTGAGCAGGTCGATGTAGGCCTGCGGATAGCGTTGGCTGACCTGCTCGTCGGTGTATTTGTAAACCTCGAGGATGTTGTTTCCGTGTCCCAGGTCGCGGCCCAGGAGGCCGGTCTTGCCCGAACCGGTAAAGCTGCTCTTTGGATTGATGCCCATCGTGCGGCCGATGGTTTCGAACGCGCTTTGATGGGTGAAGACCGGGTGGTAGCCCTCCACCGAGCCTTCCACCTGGATCTTCCAATTGCCATGGTAGGCGTGCTTGTAGACGCCGCTCCTGCCGACCTCGATCTCGCCGGTGGGGGAAAGGTCCATGTAGGCGTCGAGGATCGGCAGCGCAGGCCCGAGCTTTTCCTCCAGGCTGATGTCGGGCACCTCGTCTAATACCGCGCAGATGATACCGCGGTAGCTGCCGACCTTGGCCGCCTCGCGCAGGCCGAGCTTGCCCTTGTCGATCTCGCCCGGGTTGTAACCCTTGGGCAGGCCCACTGCGTTGAGCCGGCCGTCCAGTGCATATTCCCAGCCGTGATAGGGACAGGTAAACGCCTTGGCCGCGCCCTTCTCATACGGACACACGGTGGCGCCGCGATGCATGCAGCGGTTGACCAGCACGTGCACCTTGCCCGCCTCGTCGCGGGTGACGATGACCGGGATCAGGCCGATGTAGGTGGTGAGATAGTCGCCGGGTTTGGGAATCTCGCTCTCATGGGCGACGTACACCCAGGAATGGCGGAAGATCTTTTCTATCTCCTCGGCAAAAATGTCCGGATCGGTATACAGGCGTGCATGGGTGCGATCGGGCTTGGCAAGCTCGGCGTAGTCAAAGCGGATGGGTTGGTCACTCATGGTCGGCTCCTGGCAAACTGGATGCAGAAAACACGAGACGGCGGCACGACAGGCTCAGGCCGGGGTCGTCTTGTAGAGCTCACGCAACTTGGCTTTAGCAGCTTTGCCGGTGGCGGTGCAGGGGTTACGTCCCACGCCCGCCTGGGCCAGCCCGAGCGCGTTGATCATGCCCACCGGCCCTGCTGTGCAATGTGGTGTTGCTCATGCATGTCTCGTTCCTTTCGGTCCGGTATCGGTCGTCACGCGGCCATGCCGGTAGGACGCACCAACGAGGGCGTCTGCATGCGGTGGCCGATCATAAGTTGCTGGCGCAGCAGCTCCGGATCGCTGGCGATGCGGCGCATGCGGACGAGATCGGCCTGGAAGCGTTCCGGATCGTCGGAATGGAAGACGAAGCGCTTGGTCTCCACCGACGAGGGCGAAGCGATTTCCTCGAATGCCCGGCGGCGGTCGCGCGAGTACTGATCGAGCACGCCATCATCGATCTCGCCCTTGACCACGGCGGCGAGCGCCTCGTAGAGCACCTGCGAATCGAGCATACCCGAGACCAAGCCAAAGCCGTTGGTGGGATTGGTCAGGTGCGCCGCGTCGCCGGCCAAGAGCACGCGGCCGACGCGGAACTTCTCCGCCCAGCGCTGGTGCATGTTGTAGACCGAGTAGAGCTTGATCTCATAAGGCTCGGGACCGGGAAAGACCTTGGCGTAGAAGGCCCGGATGCGGTCCTCGATGCCTTCCAGGGTACCGCTCGCGTCCTCGCTGAAGGTGACCCGCCAGATGCCCGAGCGCGTCACCTTGGCGATCACCGCGCCGTACTCCGGATCGACCAGGTAGTTGGCCAGTCCCCAGCCGTATTTCTCGAAGTCGTACACTACGTTGGTGGCGACGAAACGCTGCGGCCAGGTCATGCCCAAGAACTCAACGCCGATCGCCTTGCGCACCCGGCTGCGCCCGCCGTCGGTGCCGATCACCCAATCGGCGCGATAGGTCAACGGCCGACCGTCGCGCTCGGCGGTCACGGTGACGCCGTGCTCGTCCTGGACGAGATCGCTCATGGTGGTGTTCCAGTGGATCTGCACGTTGGGGTAATCGGCCAGATGCTTGAGCACGATGCCTTCGAGCTGGTCCTGGCCCAGCGAGATGACATACGGATAGGGCGTGTAGCCGGCGATCGCGCCGATGTTGAAGCGGATCACCTCGCCGGTGGCGAAGATGCGGTAGCACATCTCCGGCACCTTGAAGCCCTCGGTGAGCATGTCCTGAAGCAGCCCCAGGCTCTGCATGCCTTCGTGCACAGTCCAGTGGTAGGTCATCGCCCGCGGCTCGGGGACGATGCCCGGATGCGCTTCGAGCACGATCACATCCACACCGGCACGAGCCAGCCCCAGGGCATTGATCATGCCCACCGGCCCGGCACCCACGATCACAACACTGCTGTCTTTTTTCACAGTTCGTTTCCTCATCCAGAAAGTCATTCGCGCCAACAACCGATTAAATTCCAAACAGAATGCAGCACTACACTAGATGCTGTAGATGTCCATCAACGAGGGAATGACCTCGTTGTTGACGATGATCTTCTTGCGCTTGATCACCCAGTCACCGCCCTGCGCGGCCAGCACGTATTCGTAGCGGCCATTGAACTGATGCGACTGCTTGTCCTTGAACGAGAACACCACCCAGCTGGCGGTCACCTGGCACTGGCTGCCGTCGAAGCCGCCAATGCGGATGTTGCTGACCAGATGGGTGGTGCGCGGCAACGGAACCGACGCCGACGAACGCCCGGTGCGCAGGCGGAAGATGCGGTCCTCCAGCCCCGAGCGGTTGCGGTAGTACATCAGCGACATCTCGCGCATCGGATCGGCGGTGAGCTCGTGCTCGCCGTCCCAGGCCGGTATCCAGTACTCGGCCTCCGGGTCGAACAGCGCGAGCCATTCGTCCCAGCGCTGTTGATCCAGGTATTCGCCTTCCCGGTACAGGAAGTCATGCACCGAGCGGGTCAACTCGAAATCGTTCATAAGGATGCCTCCGTGCCGGCCTGCATCAGCTGCAGCCAGCGTTCGTGCTGGGCGACGAAGATGCCTTCGTCGGCGGCGTCCGGACCGCTGCTGCCCGGCTGGATACCGAGCTCGCTGGCGGCGGCGTCGGGCCCGGGTATCTCGTGCGCCTCGCCACGCGAGATGTCGCTCCAGCGCTGTAGTCCGTAGGCGCCGAAGCCCTTCTGCGTCTCGTTGAACTCGTTGAGGTCGTCGGGCGTGGCCATGCCCGAGGCGTTGAAGAAGTCCTCGTACTGGCGGATGCGCTTGTTGCGTTCGGCGGCCGGTTCGCCGACCGGCGCGAAGCAGTAGGCCGTCACCTCGGTGCGGTTCACCGCAAGCGGCCGGAACACGCGGATCTGGCTGCTGGCCTGATCCATCAGCAGCAGGTTCGGGTAGATCAGCAAGTTGCGCGAACGGTCCATCGCCCATTCGGCCTTGAGCTTGCCCAGCCGGGCGGCGAGCTCTTCGTGGGCGACGTACAGCGGCCGGTCCTGCGGGTTGGGAATGTTGGTCCACAGTAGGGTGTGGCCGTTGCGCAGATCGTAATAACCGCCGCCGAGCTTGCCGAACTTGCCGGCGTCGATCGTCTTGACCGTCTTCTCGCCCGCGTTGGCCTGCATGCGGTGGGCGACCATCTGCACGTAATTGGCATGCACCATCGGCACGTGGTAGCCGTCCACGCCATTCTCGCCCTGCAGCTTCCAGTTGCCCTCGTAGTTGTAGATGAAGCGGCCCTTGAGCACCTCAATGCCCTGCGGCGACTGCTCGGCGAAGGTGTCGATGAAGGGCTTGGCCTCTGCCAGGTAATCCTCCAGCGGCTCGGCTTCGGGATTGAGCGTGGCGAACAGGAAACCCTTGTAGCTTTCGCAGCGCACCCGGGTCAGCCCGCGCTTGCTTTTGTCAAAGCCAGCCGGATAGCCGCCGCTCTCCTCCTCGTTCATCGCCAGGAGCTCGCCCTGGTCGCTGAACGCCCAGCCGTGGAACGGACAGACGAAGGTGCCGGCATTGCCCTTCTCGGTGCGGCACAGTGTGGCACCGCGATGCGTGCATACGTTGACGAACGCATGCACCGTTCCTTTGCGATCGCGCGAGACGATCACCGGCACGCGGCCGATCCAGGTGGTCAGGAAATCCTTGGGTTTGGGTATCTGGCTTTCGTGGGCCACATACACCCACACCTTGCTCCAGATGCGGTCGAACTCGAGCTCGTAGATGTCCGGGTCAAAGAAGATGCGCCGATCGACCCCACGCATCTCGCTATCGAGTCTCAACAATTCGCCGCTGATGGTGGAACGCGCATTGGGAACGCCCTGCTCCGCATCGGCGTTAGTGACGGGAACTACTGTGGTGTTCATGCTTTGACTGCTCCTGTATGTATAGCGTGGCCTTGGGGGCCACTGCCAGTGGGTCGGCCAGGCGCCGCCTGGCCGACGGATAAATGGCCGCCGCCGTTTGCTTTCAGGCGGTGGCCGCTTGGGTGCAGGTCTGGCCGCAAAGTGGCGCCGCGCCGGATGCGTCGAGGTCGGCCAGCACGGCGCCGTTCTCCACGCAGGTGGGATAGACCCGCAATGCCTTGATGCAGGGAAATGCCGTGGCCTGGCCGGTACGGATGTCGAAGCGTCCGGCGTGAAACGGGCACTCGATTTCCCCGCCGATGATCTCGCCGTCCGAGAGCAACGCCGCGCCATGGGTGCAGGTGTCGTCCAGGACGAAGAACTCATCGCCCAGGCGCGCCACCGCGAGCGGTGGGTGGTCGGGCAGCACGACCGCCAGCGCCCGATCCTCGGGCACCTCGGCGGTGTGGGCGATGAAGCGGTAGGGGGCTTGCTGGTTCACCTCGGGATTCCTCGTTTCGATGATGGCGGCAGATCAATGCAGGTTGGCGAAGGCGTTGCCGGCGGCCAGGGAGCCGGCGGCGAGAATGGCGTTCAGGACCATGCTGTGGTCTGCCACGCCGCGGCCGACGATGTCGTACGCGGTCCCGTGCGCCACCGTGACCTGCGGATAGGGCGGCCCCAGAAAGAGCGCGACGTTGCCGGAGAAGCACGCGGTCTTGATCGCGATGTGGCCCTGGTCGTGGTACATGGCGAGCACCATGTCGTAATGCCCTTCCAGGCAATGGCGGAACACCGAATCAGGACTCACCGGCCCGGTCACGTCGATGCCCTCGCGCCGCGCGGCGGCGACACCGGGCGCGATCTCCTCGCTGTCCTCGGTGCCCTTGGCGTGCGGATTGAAACCGGCCACGACGATGCGCGGCGCGGCGATGCCCCACTGCCTCAGCGCGGCATCCATCTTGCGCAGGGTGAGCGCGATGAGATCCTTGTCGATCATCGCGGACACCTCGCGCAGCGGCATGTGGTCGGTGAGATGGGTGATGCGCAGCGCTCCGGAGAACAACACCAGGTAGGTTTCGCCCGGCTTGGCGGTGACGATGCGGTCGAGCATGCCGGCCATCTCCAGCGCGACTGCGCTCACCGGCGCCATTACCGTCGCCCCGAGCGCGCCCGCGCGGGCCAGTTGGTCGGCCTGCGCAAGCCACGTACCCACGGCGCGGCCGCTGGCAGCGGTGTCGCGGCCAGGCGTGATCGCAGCCGGATCGAGCGCGCCGCTGTCGATGATGTCCATCACCTGCGGATCGGCCTGCGCCATGTCCGGGGCAGCGATGGCGCGCACGCGCAGGTCGAGGCCGAGCGCGGCCACGGCGCGCTCCATCGCCGCGGCGCTGCCGATCAGAATCGGCCGGCACACCTGATGTAGACGCCCGCTGGCCCAGGACTTGGCGACCACCTCAGGACCGATGCCGTTGGCATCGCCGATCACGATGCCGACCGGCGCGCGGCGGGCAGGCTCGATGACCAGCGGTTCGTGGATCTGGGCATTCATGGGGCGTCTCCATCTTGTGGGTTTTGCAAAGAATGTGTCGCCGCCGCCGGCATGGAAGTGCCGTACAACCAGCGCCGCGCGTTGTGGTGGCGGACCGCCTCGCGCACTGGCTCGGGCAGCGCGGTCAGGCGCGCGACCGGATCGGCGTCCATGATCGCGAAGGGATAGTCGCTGCCGAGCAGCAGGCGTTCGGCGCCGAAGGTCGCAAGCAGATAGCCGAGCGTGGCCTCATCGTAGACCAGTGTGTCGTAGTACATGCGCCGGACGGCATCGAGCGGATCGAGCGCGATCGCCTGCGTGAGCATCGGAAAGCTCTTCCATGCATGTCGCAGGCGCGGCACCAGCAGGCCGAGCGTGCCGCCGCCATGGCTGAAGGCGATGCGCAAATCCGGGCAGGCCGCGAGCGTGCCGCCGGTGATCATCGAGGCCGCGGCAAGGCCTACTTCCCCGGGAAAGGCCAGCGCCTGCTCGAGTACCGGCGGCCCGACCAGGCGCTCCATCCCGCACGGCCGCAGCGCATGCACGAACACCGCCGCACCCCAGCGTTCGGCAGCCTGGAAGAAGGGCAGAAAGCGCGCATCGCCGATCGGCACGCCCTGGACATTGCTACCCAGTTCCACGCCGGCCAGGCCGAACTGGTGCAGCAGGATGTCCAGTTCCTCGATTGCACATTCGACGTCCTGCAACGGCACGGTGCCCAAGCCGGCGAAGCGTCTGGGCGCGGCCTGCACCAGCGTGGCGATGGATTCGTTGATGTAACGCGCGAGCGCCTGGCCGTCGTCGCCCTCCAGCCAATAGGAGAGCAGCTCGGGCATCGGCGAGAGCACCTGCATGCCAAGCCCCATGCGTTCCATGTCGGCGCTGCGCACCTCGGTATCCCAGCACTGGTGCGACACCGTGCGATAGACCGCACCGTCCAGCATCACGTGGCGATGACAAGGCTGCCCCTCGACCATCGACGGCCAGCGCACGCCTGCGCGCAGGCCGCGATAGGGCGGGAAATCGCGCGGCACGACGTGGGTATGTACATCGATGGCGTCGTACGTACTCATGGCTTTGTCTCAAGGTCAGACGCACGTGCGGCCATGCCCGCCTTGATATATTGGGCGGTAGGCCTTGGGACCGGAAAAAGGCAATCGCGCTGACCGTGCATGGCATTCACAGCATCGTGCTGCCACCGTTGACGCTGATGACCTGGCCGGTGACGAACGAGGCCTCGGCACCGGCGAGATAGGTCACCATCGAGGCCACCTCGGCCATCTCGCCTGCCCGTCCCATCGGTATGACGCTGACGAAGCGCTCCACCATCGCCGGATACTGCTTGGCGATGCCGGCTAGTTGCGGCGTGTTGACCGCGCACGGGGCCACCGTATTGATGGTGATGCCGACGTCGGCGAATTCGCGGGCGAGCCCTGTGGTCAGGCCATGCACGCCACCCTTGGCGGCGTTGTAGGCGGCGTGGTCCCACAGGCCGTTGCGCACCGAGTCGGCGCCGATGTTGACGATGCGCCCGTAGCGGCGCTCCTTCATCAGCGGGATCACCGCGCGACAGCACCACAGCGCCGTCCACAGGTTGCGGTCGATGGTTTGCCTGAGCGTCTGCGGCGTGTGCGAGAGGAATGGCAGGATGACCCCGCCGCCGGCGTTGTTGACCAGGATGTCGATGCGGCCGAATGCGTCCATCGCCCGCGCCGCCAATGCCGTGGCGGTTTCCTCCAGCGCCAGATCGCCGGCCAAGGCCACGGCCTCGGCGCCTATGCCGCGCAGCGTGCCGGTGGCCTCTTCCAGCCGCGCAGCATCGGCGTCGGCGACCACCAGCGCGGCGCCATCGCGTCCCAGCCGCAGGGCGATCTCAAGGCCGATGCCACCAGCCGCGCCGGTGACGATGGCCACCCGCCCCTCGTGCGGCCGCGCGCGGCTGGCCCAGGCTGGACTCCCCACTGGCGTGCTCATGTGCTCAGGCCTCCTCCTGCGCTCGCTCGTGCTCGATCGGCCCGACCTTGCCGAACTCGGGCTTGGGCAGGCCGCCCCACAGGTCGAGCGAGAGCGGATGTGGCTCGAGCACGCGCGGCTCGCGGTAGTCGTGCTCGGGGAACTCCTCCATACCGAAGCTGTATTCGACGGTCATGCCATCCGGATCTAGGAAATAGAGGAAGATGCTGCCCGAGGGCTTGTGCCGGCCTGGCCCGAACACGATCGGCACCTGTGCCTTGTTGAGCCGGTTCACCGCCACGCCGATGTCGTCGACATCGCTGACCATGAAGTTGACGTGGTTGAGGTGGTTGCCGCCGGCAGAACGGCCGACCGCGAAGGTGTGATGGTAGGGATTGGGCTGGCAGCGCATAAACACCACTGCACCCTGGACGAAGTCGGAGATGGCAAAGCCGAGGTTCTCGTGCAGGAACCTCGCCATCTCCTCGAAACGCTCGACTGCCAGCACCACGTGACCAAGCCGCGCGATCTTGGCCAGGTGCGGAACGAACGGCTGCGCCATCTGCAGCATGCGCGTGTACAGCTCCATGGTCACGCCCGAATGCGGCTCAACGAAGCGTAGGCCGTCCTCCTGGCGCAGCAGCGCGCGCTCCTCCTTGCTGATGTCCTCAACGGTAAGGCCGAGTCCTTCCAGATGCCGGCGCGCACGGTCAATCTCGTGCTGGCTCTCAAGCTCGAAGCCGATGCGCTTGAGGCCGGGCTGGTCATTGGGATAGAGCACGATGTTGTGGTGGTCTGAGCTGCAGCGCAGGAAGGCCGGGCCGTCGCCGGGGATGGAGCCGGAAACTTCGAGCCCGACGATGTCGGTATAGAAGGCGACCGACCGGTTGATGTCGGTGACGTTCAACGCGACGTAGCCAAGCTTGCGGTAACGGAAGGGAATACTCATGACAAATGTCCTTAAAGGATGATGCTGACGCGCCCGTGCGGACGCAGCGAGTCCAGATCCAGCGTGCAACGCTTGCTGCGGATGCGCAGCCCGGAGGCGGTGCGCACTAGCTGGTAGTCGCTGATGCCGATGTAGGTGTCGGTGTGGCCGGATTTGGAGCGATAGGTGACGAACACGGCGCTAGCCTGGCAGTGATCGCCGTCGCTCGCCAGGATGCGCACGTTGCTGACCACGTGCCGGGTCTTGGGCCGCGGGTATTCGGCGTGCGCTGTTTTCTTGAGTAGGCGTTTGACGCGCTCGGAAAGCCGGAAGGCGTCGTCGGCGATATAGAACAGGTTGGTGCTCGCCTGGGCGTCGCGCGGCAGGTCGGTCGAGGGGACTTCGTAGCGCGCGTCCTCGGTGAACAGGGCCAGCCACTCCGTAAGTTTCCAGTTATCCAGCAGCTCGGCTTCTGCGTAGAAGAAGTCTTCGAGTTCAGGGCGGGTGAAGGTTTGCATGGCCACTCCTCAGCGAACGTTGTTGACGTGGTTCATGCAAGCCTCCCAGCCACGCCAGAAGCCGCGCATCTGCTCCTCATCGTCAGCAGACGGCACGGACTTGCCCATGCCCTTGGAGATGTCGTTCCAGGGCACCTGGTCGGCATTGCTGAAACCCGTCTGGCAGTTCTGCAGCGCCTCCACGTCGTCGGGCGTGGCAAAGCCGCCGGGGCCGATGAATTCGAGGAAGTTTTCCAACCGCGCCTTGCGCGCCGCCTCGGTTTCCTCCGCGGGGGCCATTGCCCATGCGTTGACGTGCAGCAGGTCCGGCCTCAGCGGGTAGAACGTGCGCACCGTGATCGCCATGATGTCATTGATGATGAGGTTGGGAAAAATGAGCAGGTTACGGTTCTTGAGCGCGATTCGCTTGGCCCGCTCCTCGCCATACCGTTCGGTCAGCCTGGCGACGATGCGGGCAATCTCGGCCTTGCCGCTCTCGCCCCACGCCGGAATCCACTGCCCGATCGGCCGGCCCCAGGGCGCCGAATACTCGATCACCGCATGTCCGTTGCCGAGGTCACGCCCTTCGCCGGCTACCCCGGTCGCGGCCAAGGCACCGGCGGTGCCCTTGAGGTAGTCCATATAGGTGGCGTGGGTGGTCGCGGCGTGGTAGCCATCGATGCTGTTCTCGACCAGCAGCTTCCAATTGGCATTGATGCTGTACTCCTGCGTTCCGCCGAGTATCACCATGCCCGATTCGCTCTGGTCCACGATGAGGTCGATGTATTCGCGCGCCGCGCCGAGATAGGTCGCAAGATCGACCGCATCCTTGTCGAAGCAGACGAAGTACAGGCCGCGGTACTCCTCCAGCCGCGGGGGGGGCTTGAGGTTGGCCTGGCCGCCTTCGTTGAAGTCCGGCGCATAAGAATCGTGCCCCGGCTGATCGGCGATCTTGCCGTTGTCGTCGAAAACCCAGCCGTGGTAGATGCACTGGAAGTGCTTGGCGCTGCCGGATTTCTCCCGACACACAGTCGCGCCACGGTGCGGGCAGGTATTAAGGAAGGCGCGCACCTGGCCCTTTTGATTACGGTTGAAGATCAGCGTCCGTCCCGCCACCGTGCGAGTGACGTACTGGCCGGGCTTGGCGATCTCCGAACCATGTCCCAGATAGAGCCAGCAGCGGTTGAAGATGTGCTCGCGCTCTGCCTCGAGCACTTTCGGATTGACGAAAGCGGCGCGCGGCACCTTGAACGTGTTGCTGCGGGTATCCACCCGCAGCACGGTGAGATTTGAAAGATCATGCATAGCTATGTCTCCTGTTTGCCCTACCACGGGGAGCGCCGTCAGAAGGTCGCGCCGACGGCCAGATTGATGAAATCCCGATCACGCAAGGTGTTGTAGCGCGCGCCGTCGATCCAGTTTCCGTAGTTGACGGAAACGAAGTATTTCTTCGCGTACTCGCCGGTCAGGCCGAGCACGTATTGCTTGCGTCCCTTGTTGAGCTGATTGTCCACCGAGAAGCCACGCACGTCGTGGCTCCATGTCAGTGAAGGCGAGATCACCCAGCCACGCGGCGCCGGGTAACTGAGTTGCCCGCGCAGACGGTAACCCCAGGAATTGCGGGTATAGAACCCCTCGTTGAAGCAGCCATAGGGGTCGCCGATCGGCGAACATGTTTCTTCTGGAAAGAACGGTGCATAGCCGCTATGGAAGCTGCGACCGAAGCGAAGCTCGTTGACCGAAGGCAGGTTGACATGTTCCCACACCGCCTCGCCGGCCACCATGGCCGAGGAAGCACCGAGCACGCCCTTGAACATGCGCATCGCGTTGACCTGCGCCTGAGTCTTGTCGAAGCGCTTGTAGCCCAGGAAGCTCGTGCCAGGCGTGCTCGTCCATCCTGCCGCCAACGGGCCGGTGTTTCGCAGGAAAGCAAACAGCATGTCGGCTATGTTGTACTGGACCGGCAGGTCCTTCGAATAGGAGACCTCGGCCGCCACCTTCCACTGCCCCAGATTGGTCGCTGCGGACAGACCGGTGATCTTGATCCCGTCCGGGTAGTTCCAGAACATGCGGTAGGAGCGCAAGATGTTGACCGGCAGCAACAGCCCTTTCGGCAGCCCGGCTGCGAGCAGCGCGTTGTCGACTTCGGGGTAGACAGTACCCGGCAGGTCGTGCAGCGTGACCGCGTAGTACGGCGAGCGCGAATTGATGCTCATGTAGTACGCGCCGAAATCGGTCTTGATGCTCTCGGCGGTATAATGGACCGAAAGGCCGTATTGGCCGCCATCGGCGCCGTAGTCATCCTGCGCCCTGGGCGTGACCGCACCCACCGAGACGTTGAAGCCGTCGCTCAGCCACGCCTGAGACCCGGGCAGGTTGGCCGCGGTATCGGCATTGAAGGGATAGGCCAGGTTGGCGGTGGCGCCGCCGCAGCCCATGTCGAACCCGAGGTCGATACCGCTGAAGAAGGTTCCGCACGGGTCGTATTCGTTGGGCCGCCACTTCCACTGCCAGAAGGCCTCCACCCGCCATGCCTTGCCGAAGGTGAGATTGCCAAAGACCATCTCCACCGGTAGCTGGCCCTCGGTCCGAGGATCGGTACCGACCCGGCGCAGGGTGGTGAAATCGATTGGGTTAATCTGGTTGATGTTGTTGACGAAGAGATCCTCGCCCCACTTGATGCTCTGCTTGCCGACGCGCAGATCGAAGGCGGCCTGTGGGCCTAGATCGAAATGCCCGTAGGCATAGGCGTTGAGCCACATGAACCCGGAAAACTTGTTGCTCCGGTCCAGGCCCCGATCACTCAGCGGACTATCCGGACGGAAGTTGTTCGGCCAGTTGCCCTGCGGCACATCATGATTCTCGAGCACATTGTCGTACCACACGCGGGCGCTGACGTTGAGGCCGTAGTTCTTGTGTTTGAGGTCGACTCCGGTCGTGGCCTTGTACAGGTTGGAATACATATCGCCCTGGCCAAAGTTGAGGTTGCCGTCGTCCGACTCGTCCGACCCCACACCTCCCTTTGGCTTTCCATCAGATGTAAAGCCCTTGCCGGTCATGAACCGCGACGGCTTGTTGAGGCGCCAGCCGGCCCCCGCGACCACGCGCGTGGTCACCTTGCCCTCGATCTCCCCATCGGCCAAGGTGAAGTCGACGGCATGGGCACGCAGGGTCGGCACCAAGCCAAGCAGCAGCGCGCTGCCATAGCCAAAGGCCCTTGCGCCCAGGCGAACACCAAGCGCATGCCCGAGCGTCGGACAACCCTTTCGACCGATACCACGATCCATACAATATGTATGCTGTTGCATTGCACTCCCCCCTCCCAATGATCATTTAGTGGTTTAGCGACTCTCTTTCTTTTCCTGTACCCAGCGCCCCTTGACTGCTTGCGTTCCTCACGTAGGCGACGGCCTTTTCAGCCTGCCGACTTGCGCAGGAAGGCCAGATGCGCCGCATTGAAATTTTCCGGTTCCTCCCACTGCGGCCAGTGCGCGCTGTTCTCGAGCACGACCAGTTCGGCGCGCGGAATATGCTTCATCGCCTCGCGGGCCAGCTCGACTGGCTGGCCGGGGTTGTGGCGCGTCCACAGCACCAGCGTCGGGCACTGGATGTCGCGCATGACCTCGGAGTTCATCCAGCGCCGGCAGAAGGCCTCGTCGGTGACGCCGCCGAGCACGGTGGCGGCGATCTTGCCCATGACCTGGGCCATGCCCGGCTGGCTGTAAATCTTGAAGCGGATGTCGATGATCTCGTCGGTGAGGGTCTTTTCCGGCTCGAACATGAGCCACTGCATGCGTGCCTTCACCGTGTCACGGGTGAGCTGCCCGGCGGCCTTCTTCGAACGTTCCAGCACGTCCAGCAGCTCGGCGCGACCCTTGTCGTTGGGCGGCGCGAGAATGCCGGTGTTCATCACCAGGCTGGCGACCCGCTGCGGATGGCGGATCGCCGTCCAGGCCGAGACCATTGCGCCGAGCGATTCGCCGGACAGGCTGGCGCGCTCGGCACCGATCGCGTCCAGGAAGGCGATCACATGGTCGGACCACAGCGCCATCGTGTAATCGGCATCGGCCGGCTTGTCGGTCAAGCCGTGGCCCAACATGTCGATCGAATAGACGTGGAAATGCTTGGCATGCTCGGCGATGTTGCGCATGTAGGCCTCGGCATGCCCGCCGGTGCCGTGCAGGAACACCAGCGGCGCGCCCTCGCCCGCCTCCAGCACGCGTGTGCGGTAGCCGCCCGCGGTATAAAACGTCTGCTGGAACGGAACGCCAAGCAGATCGGTCCAAATCGATGAATTCATGCGCTACTCCGTCATAGTTAAGATGCGAGCCAGGTGGCATCCGCGGTCTTGCAGCAGGCCGTGCGCGCTCGCCGACGCCGCCTCATAAAGCGTGTCCGTCGTCCGTCTGCCTTGATACGCCCGACGCGAGCCAGCGAGAGCGCGCGTTTAGCAACTCTCGACAGATGATCTGCCGGCGCCGATTGTCGACATTTGGAAAAACATCCGCGTTATTGGTCGATAATCAATATTCGCCCCGGGCGCGCCCGTGAGTCACGCTGCACCGCGTCACGTCGCCTCCACACACACCGCTCGCGGCGACGTTCAGCGTGTAAGCTCATGCAAAAAAGGGAAATGACGCCTTCGCGGGGGCGGACCTGCTCGCATTGCCATCCACTCGCAAAGAGCAGGCCTTGCTGCGCGCCTTGCAACGACCTGAATTCAACATCCGCGGCGTGCGCCGGACAGACTTGAAACTCCATGTCCCGCAACTCTCGCTCTCGGCCCTCTCCCGCCAATTGCACCGCTTGCGCCTGCGCGGAATCATCAAACGCGCCACCGGCACCTTCCGCTACTACCTCACCCGCCTCGGCCGCGCCGCCACCGCAGCCTGCTGCCGCATCACCGAGTGCATCCTTGTCCCGGCTCTCGCAGAACACCCAACTCTTCTCCAAAATCGTCAAGACTGAACTCGTAAGGACTAACCACCCATAGACCCGCAAGCGCGCCCTGGCCGGGCGCCTGCTTCACACAGGACTGCACCATGCATGTCGATGACGCCATTGGCTCGCGCAAATCCGTTCGCCGTTTCCTGCCCCTCGAGGTTCCCCGTTCCGTGGTCGAGCACATCCTGCAGGTGGCTGCCCGTGCTCCGAGCGGCAACAACGTGCAACCCTGGCACGTGCATGTGCTGGCCGGCGATGCCAAGCAGGCCCTGTGCGCGGATATCCGGGCGGCCGCCGAATCCGGGCAGACGCACCAAGCCGAGTACCGCTACTACCCGGACAGCTGGTTCGAGCCCTATCAGGGCCGGCGCCGCGCGAACGGCTTCGGTCTTTACGAAACGCTCGGCATCGCCCGCGACGACCTGCAGGCACGCAAGCGCCAGATGCTTCGCAATTACCAGTTCTTCGATGCCCCGGTGGGTCTGCTGGTCAGCCTCGACCGCCGCCTGAACACCGGCAGCTACATGGATCTGGGCATGTTCATCCAGAACATCCTGCTCGCAGCCCGTGGCCAGGGGCTGCATACCTGCGCCCAGGCCGCGTTCGCCTGGTACCACCGGATCGTCCGCCAGCATGTCCCGATGCCCGACGAGCAGCTCCTGGTCTGCGGCATCGCCCTGGGCCACGAAGATCCGAACGCGGCGGAGAACACGTTCAGAACCCCGCGCGAACCGGTCGCCGGCTTCGCCACCTTTCACGGCTTTCAAGTGCAGGAACAGGAGCAGGAACTCGCTCCGCCGGCGCGCCCGTGAGCGCGCCATCGCTGCAACGAAAAAAGGAGCCGAAGCTCCTTTTCTCCATCGTCCACGGGCGTCGGTGAAGCCTGTGGATCATGCATCTGGAGCGGGATAAGAGACTCGAACTCTCGACCTCGACCTTGGCAAGGTCGCGCTCTACCAACTGAGCTAATCCCGCGGATGACACGCAAGTCCGGCGAACCGGGCTTCATTGCAAGTTGTGGAGGCCTGGGTCGGAATCGAACCGGCGTACGCGGATTTGCAGTCCGCTACATGACCACTCTGCCACCAGGCCGGTGACGCGCGGTTGGCCTTTCGACCTTCCGACAAAACAAAACCCCGGTGAGGGGTTCCATTGACGCCCTTGAAGCAAGCCAGCCTTCAGGCGCGTCTTGAAACATGGAGCGGGATAAGAGACTCGAACTCTCGACCTCAACCTTGGCAAGGTTGCGCTCTACCAACTGAGCTAATCCCGCGTTTCGAGAGGCGAAATTGTAGTGTCTTTCCTGCCGCTGTCAACGGCCGCCTGCTCGTCCTGGCGCAAGCTCGGCCAGGCGGCCCGCAGGTATTGGTAGCCGGAGAACAGGGTCAGCAGCGCGGCCACCGCCAGCAGCCAGTCGCCGAGGTGGAACACCGGCACGCTCATCCAGATGTCGCTCAGGCCATGGCTGGCCGGGCGCACCGAATACAGCAGGCAGGCCAGCGCGATCATCTGCACGGTGGTCTTGACCTTGCCGATCCAGGCCACCTTGACCTTGCCGCGCTGGCCGATCTCGGCCATCCATTCGCGCAGTGCGGACACGGCGATCTCGCGACCGACGATCACCGCCGCCCAGAACGCCATCCACGGGGTGGGATGGCCCTGCACGATCAGGAACAGCGCCACGGCCACCATCAGCTTGTCGGCCACCGGGTCCAGGAACGCGCCGAAGGCCGAGGACTGGTGCCAGCGGCGCGCGATCCAGCCGTCGAGCCAGTCGGTCACCGCCGCCACGGTGAACACCGTGACCGAGGCGATGCTGGTCCACCAGAACGGCAGGTAGAAGACCACCACCAGCACCGGGATCAGCACGATCCGGAGCAGGGTCAGCCAGGTGGGGATGGTCAACTTCATGTTCGATCGGGCCCGGGCACGGTGGGATTGGCCGGTGCAGACAGCCCGTGCAGGTTAGCGTAGATGCGCTCGGCCAGCGCGTGATTGATTCCTTCCACGCGCGCGATCTGCTCCACGCCGGCGGCCTTGAGCCCGGACAATCCGCCGAAATGCTTGAGCAAGTTGGCCCGGCGGCGCGGGCCGATGCCGGCGATGTCCTCCAGTTTGGAGGTCATGCGCGCCTTCTGCCGCTTGCCGCGGTGGCCGGTGATGGCAAAGCGGTGCGCCTCGTCGCGCACCTGCTGGACCAGCTGCAGCGCCGGCGAGGCCGCGCCGGGATTGACCTGGCGACCATCGGCCAGGATCAGGGTCTCATGGCCGGCGCGGCGCTCCACGCCCTTGGCCACACCGACCAGGGTCACGCCATCCACACCCAGGTCGGCCAGCGCGGCGCGGGCCTGGTTGAGCTGGCCGGTGCCACCGTCGATCAGCAGCACGTCCGGCAACATCCTGCCCGACTGGCCCTCGCCGGCCGCGCCCGGGCCTTGGTCGGCGCGCGAACCCGTGCTTCGCAAGCGCGCCTGCTCACCCTCCTCCATCGCCCGGCGGAAGCGACGCTCGATCGCCTGGCGCATGGCCGCATAGTCGTCCCCGGGCGCGATCCCGGTGATGTTGAAGCGCCGGTACTGCGAGCGCACCGGGCCGTTTTGGTCGAACACCACACACGAGGCCACGGTCGCCTCGCCCATGGTGTGGCTGATGTCGAAGCACTCGATCCGCTGGGCCGGCTCGGACAGGCCCAGCAGCTCCTGCAACGCGGCACTGCGTGCGCTCTGGGCGTTGCGGCTGGTCATCTCGGTGGCCAGGGTGATCTCGGCATTGCGCCTGGCCAGGTCCAGGTAGCCGGCGCGTTCGCCGCGCACGTTCCACTTCAGCTGCACCTTGCGGTTGGCGGCGGTGCTGAGCGCGGCCTCGATCAGCTCGGCCTCGGGAATCTCGCGGTCCAGCAGGATCTCGCGCGGGGCCAGCTGCTCGGCGTAGTACTGGGAAACGAAGGCGGCCAGCACTTCCTCGGCGCTCTCCTCGCCGTTGGTGCGTGGATAAAAGGCGCGCGTGCCCAGGTTGCGGCCGTCGCGAAAGGCCAGCAGCAGCACGCAGGCGGTGCTGCCGTGCATCGCGCAGGCCAGCGCGTCCAGGTCGGCCGCGTGGCCGTCCACGTACTGGCGCGACTGCATGCCGCGCAGCCGCTGGAGCAGGTCGCGCAGGCGCGCGGCTTCCTCGAAGTCCAGTCTGGCGGCGGCGCGCTCCATTTCGGCAGTCAGCTCATCGCTGAGTTCGTCGCTGCGCCCGCCCAGAAAGAGCGAAGCGCGATGCACCGACTGGTCATAGTCGGCCTGGCTCACCAGGCCCACGCACGGCGCGGTGCAGCGGCCGATCTGGAACTGCAGGCACGGCCGGGTGCGGTTGCGGAACACGCTGTCCTCGCAGTTGCGCAACTTGAACAGCTTCTGCATCAGGTTGAGCGTGTCGCGCACCGCGCCGGCACTGGCATACGGGCCGAAGTAACGCCCCTGGATCGCGCGCGGGCCGCGATGCAGGGCAATCCGCGGGAACTCCTCGCCGGTCAGCAGCACGTAGGGATAGCTCTTGTCATCGCGCAGGGACACGTTGTAGCGCGGCGCCAGCGACTTGATCAGCTGGTTTTCCAGCAGCAAGGCTTCGGATTCGGTGCCGGTGACGGTCACGTCCATGCGCGCGATCTGGGCGATCATCGCCAGCGTGCGCGGGTTGCGCGGGGCGTTGTTGAAATAGCTGCCAACCCGGTTGCGCAGCGCGCGCGCCTTGCCCACGTACAGCAGCGTGTCGTCGGCTGCGTACATGCGATAGACGCCAGGCGCGGTGCTCAGGCCAGCGGCGAAGGCCTTGCCGTCGAAGGGGTGTTCCGGGTTTTGCACAGCGTGACGGCTCATTCGTCGATCGGGACCTGGGTCAGCGTGTTGCTTGCCAGGTCCAGGCACAGCACCGCATGGGCATCGGTTTCGCAGATCCACAGCTTGCCACCGAAGGCAGCCACGCCGGCCGGGCCGGCCAGCTTGCGCAGGTCCAGCCGGGTGACCACCCCGCCACCCAGGCGCAGGCTGCGGATGCAGCCGTTGCCGGTGTCGGCGATCCACAGCAGCGGCGCATCCGGATCCAGCGCCAGGGCCTCCGGCGCCTGCAGCCGCGCCTGCTGGCGCTGGCCGTCGGCATCGCCGAATTCCCACATGCCCTGCCCGACCAGGGTCTGGGTCAGGTCGCCGCGCAGCTGCACGCCGCGAATCGAGGAGCCCAGGGTATCGGCCACATACAGCGCCTGCTGGACCTGGGCCAGGCCAGAGGGCTGGGCGAAGCTGGCCAGGATCCCGGCGCCGTCGCGCTGGCCCAGCTGGCCCGAGCCGGCCCGGCATTCCAGTATCCCCAGGCCGGCGCTCTGGTTCCAGGTCCAGATGCGGTTGTCACCGGCCAGGGTCAGGTGCAGGTAGCTGTTGCCGGCCACCAGCGCGGTTGGCGAGGGCAGCGAGACATCCTGCAGCGACTGGATCGGGCCTTCGGCCGGGGTGCGGGTGAGACGATTGCCCAGCACGGTCTGGACCGCGCCGCTGCGCAGGTTGATCCGGCGCAGCAGGTGGTTGCCGGTATCGGCCACGTAGAGTTCCTCGCGCAGCAGCGACAGGCCATTGGGCCGGCAGAAGCTGGCGATTTCCGGCTCGCCGTCCAGCGCGTCGGCGGTGCCATTGCCGAACCGGCGTAGCACCCGGCCGGCGTGGGTGCATTCCAGGATCTGATGGTGGCCGGTGTCGGCCACGTACAGGCGCTCGGCGGTGACGACCAGGCCAGTGGGAAAGCGCAGCGGCGCGCGTGGCTCGGGGTTGGTTTCGACGGCGCGCGTGGTGCCCGGCGGCTCGAGGACCTGCTCGCACAATGCGCTCACCGCCGCTTCCAGTGCTCCCACGCCGGGCGTGCCGACGATGCGATCGGCCAGCATGCCGTGCGCGTCGATCAGCACCACCGTGGGCCAGGACTCGATGTTGAAGCGCTGCCAGGCATGCCAGTCCCGGTCGTGCGCGACCGGCAGGCTCACCCCATGCCGGCGCAGGCGCTTGAGCGTGGCCAGCGGATCGCGGTGCGCATCGAAGCGCGGCTGGGCCAGGATCCGCACCTGCAGGCGACCGCGGTAGCGCCGTTCCAGCACGGCCAGGTCGGCCAGGCGCTGCATGCACCAGGCCGAGGCAGGATCGACGAAGGCCAACGCCACCACGCTGCCCTGCAGTGATCGCAGTTCGGTGGGGGCGGCATTGAGCCAGTGCAGGCCGTGGGGAAAGTCCGGTGCGTGGAGGGGCGTCATGTGCATGAGATTATGCCGGAGCCCGGTCCACCCGATCGGCGCGCGCCGACCGCCTGGACGGCCGGATCGACCCATCGCCAGACATCGACATCACCTGCGCACCCTGCCGCCTCGATCACGCCAGACCATCCAGATGGCGCTGGGCGCGTTCCAGGTCCTCGAGTGTATCCACGCCGGGCGGAAACGCGACCGGGGTCAGCGCCACGGCAATCCTGAAGCCCGCTTCCAGCGCGCGCAGTTGTTCGAGCGACTCGGTCCGCTCCAGCCGCCCCGGCGGCAATGCAGCAAACTGGCGCAGGAACCCGGCGCGGTAGGCATAGATGCCGATGTGGCGCAGGAACGGCGCCGCCGATTCCGGCAACACCTGGCGGCTGCGGGCGAACCCGTCGCGATGCCACGGCAGCGGCGCCCGGCTGAAATACAGCGCATCGCCGCGCGCGTCGGTGACCAGCTTGACCGTGTTGGGGTCGAAGAGCTGCGCGGCCTGCTCGATCGGGGTGGCCAGCGTGGCCATGGGATGGCCGCTGGACGACAGTGCCGCGGCCACCGCGCGGATGCCTTCGGGTGGGGCGAACGGCTCATCGCCCTGCAGGTTCACCACCAGGGCGCCATCGCCCCAGCCGGCGATCCGGGCGCATTCGGCCAGACGGTCGCTGCCGGAGGCGTGGCCGGTCGCGGTCATCGCCACCTGCACGCCCTGCCCGTCCAGTACCCGCGCCACGCGTTCGTCGTCGGTGGCCACCCACACCTGGTGCGCGCCCGCGGCCAGGGCGCGCTCGGCCACGTGCAGCACCAGCGGCCGGCCGCCCAGCAGGCGCAGCGGCTTGCCCGGCAGGCGCGAGGCATCGTGCCGCGCGGGAATGGCGACGACGAAGGGTTCGTTCAGCTCAGGCATGCAGGCGCCTCCGCGCGGGTTGCAGGACACACCATCCAGATGGATGGCGTAGTGGCAGCGCGGACCAGTTTAAAGGGCCACGTCTGTAGGCTCCGGGCAGTGCGTCGCACGCCATGAGGGCCACAGGCAACGCCGGCGCGGCCGCTCAGCGCCTGCTGCCGCGGCCGGCGGCCGGTTCGCGCAGCAGCTGCAAACGCGCTTCGAGCGCGACCCAGAACGCCTCGGGCAGTTCAGCATCGATCGGCACGCTGTAGCTCCACGCGCTGGCGAACGGCGCGCACTTGACTGCGTCCTTTTCGGTCATCAGCACCGGCAGCTGACTGCCGAACTGCAGATCCTGCGCCGTGTAGGCGTGGTGGTCGTCAAAAGCATGCGGCACCACGCCGATCCCGTAGTCGCGCAGCATGTCGAAGAACCGTGCCGGATTGCCGATGCCGGCCACCGCATGCACGCGATGCCCGCCGAAGGCGGTGAGCGGCAGGGGCTTGCCGCCCGCCAGCGGGACCGCACCCTCCGGACGCAAGGTCATCGGCCATTCGCCGAAGCCCGCGCTGCCACCGTTGACCACCCGGAAATCGCAGCGCGCTGCCCGCACGGCCGGTTCACGCAGCGGCCCGGCCGGCAGCAGGCGGCCATTGCCATAGCGACGACGGCCGTCGATGACCTCGATCTCCAGGTCGCGACGCAAGCGGTAATGCTGCAGGCCGTCGTCGCAGACCACGATGTCGCAGCCAGCTGTCGCCAGCGCCCGCGCGGCGGCCACCCGATCGCGGTCCACGCGCACGGGCACGCCGGTACGACGTGCGATCAGCACCGGCTCATCGCCGCCTTCTGCCGGCGTGGTCTGCAGCTCCACCCAGCGCGGGGTGGCTTGATCGTGGCGGCCGTAGCCACGGCTGGCCACGCCCGGATTCCAGCCGGCAGCGCGCAGGCGCTTGACCAGGGCGATGGTCAGCGGGGTCTTGCCGGTGCCGCCGACGGTGAGGTTGCCGACCACGATCACCGGCACCGGCGCGCGCTTGCGGCGCAGCAGGTGCAGACCGAACAGGCCGGCGCGCAGCTTCAGGGCGCCGGCGTAGACCGGTTCGAGCAGGCGTGCGACCGGCGGCACCGGGGCGCCGTCGAACCAGTGGCGCGGGGTCCGCGGGGCCTTGCTCATTGCGCTTCGCGGAACTGCGCACCATGCAGCTGCGCGTACAGCCCACCCCTGGCCAGCAGCTCGGCGTGGGTGCCCTGCTCGACCAGCTTGCCGTGATCCAGCACCAGCACCTGGTCGGCGTGTTCGATGGTGGACAGCCGGTGGGCGATGACCAGGGTGGTGCGGTCGGGCATCAGCTGGGTCAGCGCATCCTGGACCAGGCGCTCGGATTCGTTGTCCAGCGCAGCGGTGGCTTCGTCCAGGATCAGGATCGGCGCGTCCTTGAGCATCGCCCGGGCCAGGGCCAGGCGCTGACGCTGGCCGCCGGAGAGCCTGCTGCCCTTGACCCCGATCGGGGTGTCCTTGCGCTCCGGCAATTGTTCGATGAACTCCATCGCGTGCGCATCGCGCAGCGCCTTGTCCAGCGCCTGCGGATCGGCCGAGCGCATCTCGCCATAGGCCACATTGGCCGTGACGCTGCCATCGAACAGCATCACCTGCTGGCCGACCAGCGCGATCTGCCGGCGCAGGTCCGCCAGCGCGTACTCCTGCAGGGGCACGCCATCGACCAGGATCTGGCCGCCTTCCGGCTCATAGAAACGCGGGATCAGCTTGATCAGGGTGGATTTGCCGCTGCCCGAACGCCCGACGATCGCGGTGACGGTGCCGGGCCGGGCGACAAAGCTGATGTGCTCCAGTGCCGGTTTGGCCTGGCCGGGGTAGCGCGCGCTGACGTCGCGGAACTCGATCATCCCCCTGGCGCGTGCCAGCGGGCGCAACCCGGTGTCCATCTCGTCCGGCGCGTCCAGGACCGAAAACAGGCGCTCGGCCGAGGCCACCCCGCGCTGCAGGACGTTCTGCACGCTGGTGAGACTCTTCAACGCGGGAATGATGCCGATCATCGACACCATCAGGCTGACGAAGCCGCCGGCGGTCAGGCGGCCAGCGGCCGCTTCGTGCCCGGCCAGCAGCAGCAGTCCAGCCAGGCCGATCGCGCCCATCATCTGGACCAGGGCCGAAGACAGGCCGCGGGTGGCTTCGACCTTCATCGCCAGGCGCAGATTGTTGTCGGCCAGGGTGGCGTAGCGCCGCAGTTCCTCGGGCTGGGCGCCGTAGACCTTCACTTCCTGCTGGTTGGACAGGGTCTGGTCGGCCGCCTGCAGCAGCTGCGCGCCGCTTTCCTGGATGCGGTGGCTGACCCGGCGGTAGCGCTTGGCGACCTTGTTCATCACGAAGGCCAGCGGGGGGGCCAGCACCAGGACCGAAATGGTCACCTGCCAGCTGATGTAGAGCATGATGCACAGCGCGCCGATGACCTGCAGCGACTGCTGGACCATGGTCTTGAGCGCATCGACTGCGGCCTGGGCGACCTGGTCCGAATCCGAACCCAGGCGCACCAGCATCGACGGCACCGGCTCGGCATCGAAGCGCGAACCGGGCAGGCGCAGGTACTTGCCCAGCACCCGCACGCGCAGGTCGCGCGCCACGCTGCGCGCCGCGCGGCCCATCGACATGTCGGTCAGGTAGCCGGCGATGCCGCGCACCAGGAACACCGCGATGATGGCCGCCGGCAGCCAGGCGGCAAACTCCATGTTCTTGGAGACGAAGGTCTCATCGGTGATCGGCTTCATCAGCCACAGGAACAGGCTGCTACCGGCGGCTTCGACCAGCGCGGCCAGCGCCGCCAGCACCAGCAGGCCACGATACGGCTTGGCAAAGGTCAGCAGCCGGCGGTAGGTCTTCCAGGCCGAGCCGTTGAAGGCTGCATTCACTTGGCCGGCTCCGGCGCGGTGGCGATGGACACGCGCTTGAAGTTCAGCTGGGCCAGCGCGTCCAGCGCGGTCACCACGGCCTGATGCGGGGTGCGGGCATCGGCACGCAGCATCACCGGGCGATCGCGGTCGTTGCCGGCGGCCTGGGCGATGGCCTGCTTGAGCGCATCGACATCGGTGCGCAGTACCTCGCTGTCGCCGACGAAATAACGGCCTTCGGCATTGACCAGCACGCTCAGCGCCCTGGCCGGCGCCTCGGACGCCTGCTGCGAGGCCGAGGGCAGCTGCAGCTGCAGGGTCGAGCGCGCGTCGAAGGTGGTGGTGATCACAAAGAAGATGACCAGCACCAGGATCACGTCGATCAGCGGGATCAGGTTGATCTCCGGCTCGTCGTGGGCGCGGTCGTCGCGGATGCGCATGCGGCGCAGCTCAGGCTTGGGGCCGCGCGGCGGCGGCGTTGCGCGCTTCCAGCGCATCGGACAGGGCCATGGCCTGCTGCTCCATCTCGATCACATAACCGGTGACCTTGCCGCGGAAATAGCGATGGAAGATCAGCGCCGGGATCGCCACCAGCATGCCGGTCGCGGTGCACACCAGCGCCTTGCCGATGCCGCCGGCGAGCTGGGTCACATCGCCCACCCCGTGGTCGAGAATCCCCAGGAACATCTGGATCATGCCGATCACCGTACCCAGCAGGCCCAGCAACGGCCCGGCCGCGGCGATGGTGCCCAGGGTGTTGAGAAAGCGCTCCATGCGATGGACCAGATGGCGACCGGTATCCTCGATGCGCTCGCGCACGACATCGCGCGAGCGGTGGCGCACGTCCAGCGCGGCGGCCAGCAGCGCGCCCAGCGGCGAGGTCTGGCGCAGCGATTCGATGTGCGAGGGCTCCAGGTTGGCCGACAGTGCCCAGCGGCGGACTTCCTCGCCCAGGCCCGGCGGCAGGATTTCCTTGCGACGCAGGCTCCAGAACCGTTCCACCACGATGGCCAGGGCCAGCACAGCCAGCAGCAGCAGCGGGATCATGGGCCAGCCACCCGCCTTCACCAGTTCCAGCACGTTCAATCCTTACGGCACGCCGGGCCGTGTAGTTGCAGGCCGATAGGATAGCCCAGCCGCCCGTTTTGCCTGGACCGCGTCCCACAGCCGCGGCTTCCAGCGCCGGCGCTCGCGCACGGCCAGGCCGTCGGCGCGCAGCCACACGCCCAGTGCGCCGCTGTCGGCGGTATTGAGCACTTCGGCCCCGGCGTGTTGCCAGCGCCGCACGATCTGCGGGCGCGGATGGCCAAAGCGATTGCCGTAGCCGGCCGAGACCAGCGCCAGGCGCGCACCGGTGGCCTGGACGAAGCCCGGATCGGACGATTTCTCGCTGCCGTGGTGCGCGACCAGCACCACTTGCGCGTGCAGCTTGCCGGGCTTGCGCGCGAGCAGGTCGCGTTCGATCACCTGGCCGATGTCGCCGGCCAGCAGCGCCGCGCCGTGCGCGGTGTCCACCCGCAGCACGCAACTGGCCTCGTTGCCCAGGTAGGGAAAGCCGCGCGCCGGATGCAGCACCTCGAAACGCACGCCGTCCCAGTACCAGGCCTGGCCGGCGCGACAGGCGCTCTGCAGCGGCACCGGCGCGCCCGCCGGGCTCAGTACTTCCAGCACCGGCAGGCCCAGCCGCACTGCGCCCAGGCCGCCGGCATGGTCGGCATCGCCGTGGCTGACCATCACCCGGTCCAGCCGCGCCACCCCCAGGGCGTGCAAGGCCGGCACCACGACCCGCTCGCCGGCGTCGAAGCCGTCGGCCACGGCCGGGCCGGTATCGAACAGCAGCGCGTGCGCGCGAGTACGGACCAGCACCGACAGGCCCTGGCCGACGTCGAGCACGGTCAGGGTCGCCTCGCCCACTGCCGGCCGGTCGGTGTCCGGCCACAGCAACGGAAGCCACAGCAGGGCCGCCAACGCCTTGCCGGGTACACCACGCGGCAGCAGCAGCCAGAACGCGCCGATCAGGGCCAGCGGCAACGCGTACCACGCCCCTTCGGCCAGCCACCACAGCGCGAAGCGGCTGCGCGCCATCCACCCGAACAGCTCCCAGCTCGGTGCAAACGCATGCCCGGCCAGCGACCACGCCCAGCCGCCCCAGCCGGCGTGCAGCGCCTCCAGCGCGGTCCCCAGCAACGCCAGCGGCACCACCACCAGACTCCACCAGGGGATCGCGACCAGATTGGCCAATGGCCCGGCCAGCGAGGCCTGGCCGAACAGCACCACCGTCAGCGGCAGCAGCCCCAGCGTGGCCACGCCCTGCGCGGACAGGAACTGCCGCAGCAGCGGCGCGTCGCTGCGCGGCAGGCACCACAGCAGCCAGCCGACGCCGGCAAAGCTGAGCCAGAAGCCGGCCGTCAGCGGCGACAGCGGATCGGCCAGCAGGACCGCGATGGTGGCCAGCGCCAGAGATTGGGCAGCGCTGGCACGCCTTCGCCCGCACCGAGCCAGCGCCACCACCGCGATCATCAGCAGCGTGCGCACGGTCGGCAGCGAGAACCCGGACAGCACCGCATAGCCGGCGGCCAATGCCATGGCCGCCACGCCCGCCGCCATCGCCCGCGGAAAGCGCCGGCCCAGGCGCGGAAACAGACGCCAGAGCCCAGCCGCCAGCAAGGCGCCGAAGCCGGCCACCAGGCCGACGTGGAAGCCGGAGATCGCGATCAGATGAGTCAGGCCCGCGGCCCGCAGCGTGCTCCAGTCGGCATCATCCAGGCCGCCGGTATCGCCCAGCGCCAGCGCGCGCACGAACCGCTGTGAACCGGCCGGCGCCTGCGCAGCAATCCGTGCCGACATGCGCGCGCGCCAGCCATCGACCCCGGCCGCGGTGGACAGGGCTCGCGCCTGCTCGACCTGGCGCACATAGCCGGTCGCGCTCACCCGCCGCGACAGCGCATGGCGCTCGCTGTCGAAGCCGCCCGGATTGGCCAGCCCCCGCGGTGCGCGCAGCCGGACCACCAAGTGCCAGCGCGCGCCGGCCTGCAATTGGGTGCGCGGGCCTGGCGCGGTCGCGCCGAAATCGTCGTACCAGGCCAGCTGCAGGCGCCTGCCGCAGCCTGGCGTCTGCGCGCCGGGGCAGGCATCGGTGACAAAGTCGAACCGCGTGCGCCGGGCTTCGGCCTGTGGCAGGCCGGCGATGCGCCCTTCGATGACCAGGTCGCGCCGTTCCCAGCGCTCCGGCAGCTGCGCCGACAGCGCCCAACTGGACTGGACGCCGGCCAGCGCCAAGCCGGTCAGCACCACGCCCAGGCCGCGCCCGGGCATCGCCCCGCAGCGCCACCACAGCACGGCGCCGAGGCCCAGCATCGGCAGCAGCCATCGCAGCGATGGCAGCGCCGGCAACAGCAGGCATCCGCACACGCCGACCAGCAGCCACAGTGCGGCCCAGGCCCCGAACGGCGCCAGATGCACCGCGGACGCGGCCCGGCACAACGTGCGGATCCGCTGCCACATCCGTCCGGCACCGCGTGCCCGCGCCTGGGTGATCGCCATCGAAGGCCTCCTGCCATATCGATGCCACAGCATGCGCAGGCACGGCAGACCGTGCGATCGGCGCAGGCCGCGCCGGCGCGTGGGGAAAATCCGAATCGCCCGCCCCGGATCACGCGGGCCATCGCGTTGCAGCGCCAGCACCGCCTGCAGCACCGCCATCGCCTGCATGGGGCTGGGACCGACCCGCCGGCTGTTCTTGGCAGCGATGCTGCCCAAGGCGCCATGGGGCCTGGCGATGCCAACCCCGCAATCGCCGATGCCCCCGGCGAATGTCCGACTTCGAGCATGGCCCGCTACGGGGCACCAACAACAGCGTTAGCGCTACGCCTGGTTGCTGTCGCCGGTGCTCTTCGGCGCGGTGACCTCGACCCCGGTCGGACCGCAGCCAGTCTGCCTTGCATTGCCACCGCGTTCCTGATCGCCGCCGTCGTGCTGGCCGCGGCGGCGGTCATGGCCCAGGTCGGCGGACGCCGGTCGCTGCCGGATCACGCCAGCGACCAGCGCCCCAGTTCCTGGTAAGGCGCGTCGCCCGCCCCGCGCAGCAGGACGACGGTATCCAAGGCCAGACGCACCGGTGGGCAATTCACCGGCGCGACGCGGCGACCGTCGTTGTGGCCAAGGGTCAGGTGCGGATGGAACGCCGGCGCCCTGGCCAGCAGCAGCCGGTTGAGCAGGGCCGCACGGCGCACGCGCTGCTCCAGCTCGGCCAGCGCGCGTGGGGTCTGCGAGGCTGCCAGCACCAGCGAATTACGGCCGAACACCGCCACCTGGTCCAGTGTCAGCACGAAGGACTCGCCCTGGATCGTCGCCATCGCCCGCCCCGCACCGGCGACCAGCGAGGGAATCTGCTCGTCCATCGGCTGGCCCAGGTAGAGCAAGGTCACATGGCGCTTGGCTGCCAAGATGGGTTTCATCCGGCCAAAGCGCGTGGCATGCAGGCGCGCGGCTTCGTCAAGCGCCGCCTGGTCGCTCGCGGACGGCATCAGGGCGAAGAACAGGCTCAGCAGTTGCGCATCGGGCCGGGCGAAGAGGTCGTCGTGCATCACCTTCGAAGACTCCCCAAGAGGCGCTGCGACCCGCTGGCGGGGTGCTCAGCCGCATCCAGCTCGGGACCGCATCAGACCGCAGCGGTAATGATGATCTCGACCTTCCATTCCGGCCTTGCCAACTGCGCCTGCACGGTGGCGCGGGCCGGGGTGTGGCCCGGGGCGACCCAGGCTTCCCACTCGGCGTTCATGCCGGAAAACTCAGCCAGGTCGGCCATGAAGATCTCCGCGCGCAGGATCCTGGACTTGTCACTGCCGGCCCTGGCAAGCAGCGCATCGATCTCGGCAAGCACCTGGCGGGTCTGGGTGCCGATGTCTCCACCGGATTCGGCAATCTGACCGGCAAGGTAGGCCACGCCGTTATGCACGGTCATCTCGGACATGCGGGGACCGGAATCGAAACGCTGGATCATGCGAGGACACGCTCGTGAGGAGGGAAGCGCGCAACGCTACCGGCCCGTCATGCTCCTGCCAAGAGACTCCTGCGCGACTGGCTGGAAGGGACGCTCACGCTCGTGCGCCAGCTTCAGCACCATAACTCAGGCACATGCGCCATTGGGCTCAAACAGGATTTTTAACGACTTTCCATTCAAGGCCATTTCAAACGCATCCTGTGCATCGGAAAGGGCCACGCGATGCGAAACAAGCGAAGACAAGTCGACACGCCCGTTGGCGAGGAGAGTTGTTGAACGTTCCCAGGTTTCGAAAAGGCGTCTTCCATGAAGCCCACGGACCACAAGTCCCTTGAAGAGCCACTCTTCCAGGTTGAGTGAAATCTCCTGCGAGGGAACGCCCATCAGCCGCAGCTCACCCCCCTGAGTGATGGATTGAATAAGCGCTTTCAGTGCCGACGCCTGCCCAGAGTAGTCAATCGCGACATCGACCCCTCTCTCACCGAGCAATGAGCGCACCGTCTCGTAAACACTGTCATCAGCTGCATTGACACATTCGTCGGCCCCCATCCTGGCTGCCGCGGCCAGGCGGAGCGGATGGACATCCGTAGCAATCACCTTGCTTGCGCCCAATGCCCGGGCAGCTGCAATGTTCATCAGTCCGATCGGCCCGTAACCAGAGACAAGGACATTCAATCCCGAGACCCCGGAACCCTCCATGCTGGCGTGTACCGCCAGTCCAAAAGGCTCCATCATGGCCGCCTGCAGTGGAGAGATTTCAGGCGGCACCGGCCAACACACACTTTCCGGAACCATGACGAACGGGGCAAACCCCCCGTCAAAGTCGACGCCTGGATAGCGCGTATGAGGACACACATTGGGCCCAACCACGTCGACAGGTGTAGCAGACTCCACAAGGAAGATGGCTCTCCAGACTGACTCGCATTCCGGGTCGCAGGCCCTTGACGTCCGAACCGACCTGTTCAACCACCCCACTGATCTCGTGACCGATGATGGTCGGCAGTTTCATCCGCTTCGCAAAGTCGCCCCACTTGTAGATCAGCAGGTCAGTACCGCAGATTCCAGCTGCCTCGACCTTCACCAATACGTCGCTGCCGCGGGCCTCCTTTGGCGCAGGCACATCGTCTACAGACAGACCCCCATGCCCGGCGGTAATTTTTCTTATCGCCAACATCACGCCACCCGCCCAAAGGTCAAATGTTATAGATATCGAGCACAGTGGGAATCAAATCATTCATCACAATGACTTTCTTGGCCCCGATACGGAACTCGCTTCCATCTTCGATAAGATGGTAATGGTAGGCTCCGTAAAACGTCGTGGTTTCTCCATTCTTGAAAGCGTGGCTGACCCAGTTCGCAGTCACTCCATACCCTCCCGATGCTTCAGTGACCTGGATATTGCTCACAATATGACAGGTTCTGGGAAGCGGTGTCGACGCCGAGGAGAGGCCCGTACGGATCCTGAATACACGATCCTCCAGCCCGCTGCGACCACTATAAAATATCAGCGACATTTCACTCTGAGGATCGGTTGTCGTTTCGTGCTCCGAATCCCACGCAGGCACCCAAAACTCCACCCCCTCATCAAACAGCGACAGCCACTTATCCCAGTCCCGGTCATCCAGATAACGTATCTCTGCAGAAATAAAATCCTGCACGCGCATCCGCGCTTCCAACGCAACAGCCATTACTGCTCTCCTTCAAGCCCCATGAGTTCCAGCCACCTGGCGTGCTGCGCCAGGAAGATCCCTTCATCTTCGATTTTTGCACCACTACTCGCCGGACTGATGCCCAATTCTTTTGCGAGATCGTCGGGGCCCAAGATTTCATGACTCATGCCTCTGGACATGTCGCTCCAGCGAACCACATCATGCGCCCGCGAACCCTTCTGGACCTCGGAAAACTCCGTCAGGTCATCGGGAGTTGCCATGCCACTGGCATTGAAGAAATCCTCATACTGCCTGATCCGATGCGCACGAGCCGCTGGCGCCTCCCCCTTGGGGGCAAAACAGTAGATCGTCACTTCCGTCTTATCCACCGCCAAGGGACGAAATACCCTGATCTGACTGCTGGTCTGGTCCATGAAAAACACGTTGGGATAAATGAGCAGATTTCTCAACCTGCCGACAGCCCACTCCGCCTTTGCCTCGCCCATGCGCGACTTGAGCTCGTCCTTCACAGGAAACAGAGGCCTATCCTGAGGATTTGTCCAGTCCGACCAGATAAGGGTATGACCGTTCTTCAAGTCATAATAACCACCCCGGGCATTCGGGAGGTCTCCCACATTCATGGCCTTCGTCTTCTGACCCTTGGTGGTGGAACTCGCCCGGTTTTTTAGGGTCTGAACATAGTTTGCATGAGTGGCCGCAACATGATAACCGTCAACCCCGTTCTCGGCCTGAAGTTTCCAGTTGCCGTTGAAGGTGTAGGTTGAGCTCCCCTTGAGGACCTCCAACCCGCTGGGCGACTGCTCCACCAGAATATCTATGAATACCTTCGCATCCGCAAGGTAATCTTCCAGCGGCTCCGCCTCTTCATTCAGGGTTACGAAAATAAAACCCTTGTAGTTCGCAACCGCCAAACGCCTGAGGCCGAGGGCCTTCTTTTCGAAGCCATCGGGGTAGCCGGCGTCTTGCTCATTCATCGGGGCGATCAAGGAACCGTTATCGTCAAATGCCCAGCCGTGAAACGGGCAGACAAAATTTGCACGCGTTCCCTTGGAAACGCGGCACAGCGTTGCGCCTCTGTGCGTACATACATTTACGAACGCATTGATTTCGCCGGCCTTGTTGCGGTTGATAATGACCGGCACGCGGCCGACCCACCGGGTAACGAACGAGCGAGGCTTGGCGATCTCGCTCTCATGGGCGCCATAGACCCAGACCTTTTCCCAGATCCTGGGAAACTCAAGCTCGAAAAGCTCGGGGCTCGTGAATATCTCACGACTGACCCGTCGTGGCCCGGATTCAGCTTGATCCAGGAAAGGGATCGTCTTTTCCAACATGTTCATTTGTCTACTCCATTATCAATGAGTTGAAGCGCGTTCAAGTGCAAAACCCCCGCCACCTGCAACACAAAAACCGCAAAAAAATCAACTTAAATCAATCCAGACCGAATTATTTATAATCCTGGTCCTGTAGGTTTTGATCGGCACCACACAAGGATATTTGCATGCGGCGCCACTTCTGACGTCAAATGTCCCGCCATGGAACGGACAACTCACCTCTCCATTCGAAAATAACTCTCCGTCCGATAGAGATGCATCACCATGCGTGCACGTATCGTCGATGACAAAGAACTCGTCGCCCAATCGAAACACTGCCAACGGGGGAGCCCCCTCTCGCTCGACCTTTGCGCCAAAATCCTCCTCCACCTCGTCACACGCGATCAGTTCTACCAGGTTCTCTTGTTCAATGTGTCCCATGAATCTCAGTCCCATCAGCCATTTACGCCGGCGACAGCATGGCAATGCTTACAAGTTAGGTACCGCACCATCCCGCCACGTACAGGCCTTAACGGGACGGGGGGCTCGCGTGCAGTCGTCTCTAGAGGAACCTTATCATTCCTCACTCGGCTGAGCTATATTGCACTGCAGCAAAAATGAGGCGGCCGCCCGCTATCGCGTGCTTGGACGCGCGACCCAGGGCGCCCGGAGCAAAATTACGTCCTCGCCAGCCCGAATCTGGGCACCCCGCCCCCGGCCCCGGTGGAGCGCCAGATGCAGATCTTTAGGCGCCGACCCGCATCATGACGCGTCGGCCACGCCGGCGAGAAGCGTTTTATACCGTAAGCTTTTGATTTCATTTAAAAATTGTACGTTTAAGGGATTCCGGGAGACCGCTTGACACCGCCGGAAAATTGTTAGTACCATTAATACCAATCAATTGGTATGTTTGCGCACTCGGCGCCGGTTGTTTCGCTATCGACAAAACCGGGCAAGACGAGAAGTGCATTGGGCATTGGAAGGTGGTGTCCCTCCCCTGCTAGCCCAGCGAGGGGTCTGGATTGCCTGATCCGCACGAGGAGCGCACGCCGGGCTTGAAAAGTACAATGGGTTGTCCTAAAGACCTAAAGAAAGGTGGCAGGCTCTCATTGGCGGCTGGACATTTTTCACTTTTCCACCGAAGTTCGGAGGGAGCAAGTACCAGCACCGCACGACTGGCCGGGAGGAAGCCTGCGTGGTGCTCAAGAGCGACGAATCGACCGCTATCCTGTCCAGCCGCTGTGCGCGCTGCGGCAGCATGATGCGCAGCGGCAGAAGCGTGAAAATGAAGTTTCTGATTCGCGCGCAGCGGGGTTGGGTGCACGGACTGGACCGAGACCTGCTTGATCCGCTCGGCATCGAGGCCTCCCAGGAACCTGTCAATGATTCATGCTTGCCGCCCTGATGACCGGCTAGGTCTCCTCGGCGATCATTTGGGTGAGGGCTCTTCCTTGACGCGACGATTAACTCTGGAGAGGCGCCGGGCCCGTAACCATCAGCTGGAGGCGCGCCACAGATACGAAGGTACAGTAGAAATAATAAAAATATAGCGTCCACCGATTTTGAACTCCCAGCACGAAGAGGGTGTCCAGATCCCGTATTTCGCGGGTTCGATGGAAGTCGCTGAAGCGCCTTGGTTGCTGGTGAGCCTGGCAGAGACCGGGCAAAAGGAGCCAATGGGAAAGTTGGCAGCAGTGCGGCTGGAGACCAGTGGCTTGATTTTCAGTGATCCCATAAATATTCGCCGAGACAACAAAGAACAGGAGACGAGACCTTCATGCTTTATCTACGCCAGATGATCAAGCGCTGCGCCAACAACTACCCAACCAAAGTGGCGTATTACTGTGGGGACCATAAAGCCACCTGGAAGCAGATGAATGAGCGGTCTGACCGCTTTGCAGTCGCCTTGCAAAACATGGGGTTCGGCAAAGGTTCGACCGTCTCCATCATGACGCTTGAATCCATCGAGGTGTATGAGCACTTTTATGCCTGCATGAAGATGGGTGCAGCAAGGGTCGGCGTCAATACACAATACGCATGGCCAGAAATGAAGCATGTTCTCAAGAACAGCAAGACGCGAGTTTTGCTGGTCGATGCACGCGTTAAGAGCATGGTTGTAGAACATCGCGAGGAGATCGAAGATCTCGGCATCACACTGATCGGATATAATGGTGAGCACGACTTTTCATTCGATTATGAAAAGCTGCTGAGCGAAGCGACGGGCGAGCCCGAATGGCCGGAACTCGCACCAGACGACCTGCTGCTCATCAGCTATACCTCCGGAACCACCGGCGTTCCCAAAGGCGTGATGCTGACGCAGCGAGGCGGCTCCGACTGCGTCATTCACTCGGTGATTTCGTTCGGCTTTAACCCGGATGATGTCTGGTATATGCCCGCCGCATCCGCCTGGGTGGTGGTCCTCATGAATTGCTATGGCCTCGGCAACGCCATGACCACGGTGATTCCTGACGGTTCCTTCAAGATTGATACCTACCTGCGCGATGTCGGGCGCTTCCGCGTGACGGTGGGTCTGCTGGTGCCGACGATGATCCATCGCGCGATCACCGAGTACCAAACCGGCCAATACGACATGTCGTCGATGCGGGTGTTGGTTTACGGCTCGTCACCTGCCACGCCGAAGCTTATCCGCGACGCACGCGAAAGCTTCAAGGTCCAGATGATCCAGACCTATGCGCTGACCGAGTCAAGCGGCGGCTGGGTCACGTTTCTCACCGAGCAGGACCACAAACTCGCGCTTGAATCGGAGCCGGAGCTGCTGAAGTCAGTCGGCCGCCTGGGCCTCCATTTCGACTGTTCGATCCGCGACGAGGAAGGCAGGCCAGTGCCCCCCGGTACCAAGGGTGAGATCTGGCTGCGCGGCACGACCATGATGAAAGGTTATATGGGCATGCCAGCGGAGACCGCCGAGGTATTGAAAGACGGCTGGCTGCGCACCAACGATATCGGCCAACTTGATGAACGCGGTTATCTGTACCTGCTTGACCGGCAGAAATTCATGATCATCACAGGCGCAGTCAATGTGTTCCCAACCACCGTCGAAGCGGTGCTGGTCGACCATCCGGCGATTCTGGAAGTGGCAGTGGTTGGCGTGCCCCACCCTGAATGGGGCGAGGCTGTCGTGGCAGTGGTCAATCGGCGGTCCACGCACCAGGACGCGACGGCCGCAGACATCATCGCGTTCTGCAATGGCAAGCTGAGCAAGCAGGAAACGCCAAAACATGTAGTATTTGTCGATGAGTTGCCAAAGACTTCGAACGCCAAGGTCAAGAAAGCGGAAATAAAAAAGTGGCTGAGTTCCGAAAAAGGTCTGGTGCCCTGGAACACGGAGATTGAATGAAACAGAACACCAACGAACCTGCGGCCACGGCCGCCACTGCGGGCCAGTCGCATGCCGACGCACTGGCCAAGCGATGCATCGCCAAGCTGCGTTCCAAAGATCGCGTATCGGAGGGTCTCGGCATTACAATCGAGTCGGGTGGTCCAGGACGTATCGCGCTGTCGATGGCGGTAACCGAGGAAATGTTGAATGCCTATGACACTTGCCATGGTGGTTACATTTTTACCTTGGCGGATGCGGCTTTTGCTTATGCGTCGAGCACCCGCAACAATGCCGCCGTCGGCTTAAACTGTCATATTGATTTCATGCGTCCAGCGAAAAAGGGCGATCACTTGTACGCACATTCGGAAGTGACCTACGTCGGCCGCACCACTGGCACCACCTTGGTGAAGGTCGTTGATCAAAACAACCGCCAGATCGCGGAACTGCATGGCCGTTATTTCAACGTCGGACAGGCCGTTCTGGATGACGAGGCAAGCTTCGGAGACACGAGTGCCTGATCAAGCAAACAAGCAGCGCGAATTGACTTTTCTTGCGCAGACTGCGGATGTCCAGCCGGATTGCGGCACCCTGGTGGAACTGGCTGGACGAGCGCCGATCGCCGTCTTTCGCCTGGGCGACGAGTTCTTTGCAACGGACGATACTTGTACGCATGGTGCAGCGTCGCTTTGTGACGGCGAGATTTTCGACGGCCAGGTTGAATGTCCTTTTCACGGCGGCACGTTTGATATCCGCACCGGCGCCGCAACCACATTTCCCTGTACCAAGCCACTGGCTGTCTATCCAGTCGTGGTTGAAAACGGCCGAATCTATGCACGCCTGGACAGCGAAGATGGAAGCTGAGAGATCGAGCAGGCGTCCATGACATCACACGGGTGAGGCCGAAAATTTTTGAGGCAACCCTGAACGATTTGAAGGTCGGCGGTGCGGTGGGTCAACCGAGAGACTGGTGGCCCACACACAGGAAGGTGCCGCTGAAGCCTCAGACTGGCGATGGCCGTCGGTCGGGGTGTCGGCCTGGAACTGAATTACAGTCGTGCCCGAGGGACGGGTTCCTGGACATGCTGAACCGGCCGTGGCCAGCCGTGTTGCGCTGGTCGATCCGTCCTGTCCGGAGCGCAGCACGCCCATCGATTAGCCTGGAGCGCATGCAGCCGATCAGTCTGGCCGACTTCCCCTGCTCAGGTTGGCCGAAGCAGGTACGCGGTCGTGCATGACCGCCTGGCCGCCTCGGATTGGATAACGCCGAACCGCGATCGGCGCCCCGTCCGGGGGCCTGATCAGGAGCGGCGGTGCGGTGGAAATGGTGCGTCTCACCGATATGGGGATCACATTGAAGCGATGGGTGCTAGCATGAACGAGTCACATTCACGGGCAGTGGAGGGTTGCATGCCGGCGCCGAGCCAAGCCGTTCCCGCAACTTACCAGATTCATATCGTGGACAACGATGCGGTCTATCGTTGCTCGGCCGATGAAACGCTTTTGCAAGGCATGGCGCGTCTGGGTAGGAAGGGCATTCCGGCGGGCTGCCTGAATGGCGGCTGCGGCGTGTGCAAGGTCGCGATCCGCAGCGGCAAGGTAAACAAGACCGGCCCGATGAGCCGCGTTCACGTCAACGAGCAGGAAGAGGCGCAGGGAATCGTGCTAGCTTGCCGGGTCGCGCCAGCCAGCGCCATCGAAGTCGAAGTGGTTGGAAAATTGAAGAAAGCGATCACACGCAGCCCCTGGGGGGCGATCGTGACATGAGCAAATTGCACCCGCCGATTTCAGCTGCGCTGGGCGGGCCGGGGTTTGGGTCGTAACTCGCGTAACCAATAGAGCCTGAGGAGATAGAAAATGGGTGTGATGAGAATAGGTCATGTTGCCCTCCGCGTGATGGACATGGAGGCGGCGCTCAAACATTATGAAAATGTCGTGGGCATGAAGGTCACGCACAAGGATGACCAAGGCAATGTCTATCTGAAGTGCTGGGACGAGTGGGACAAGTACTCGGTGATCCTGAGCCTTGCCGACCACGCCGGCATGAACCATGTTGCCTACAAGGTCGAAAGCGACCAGGACCTGGATGTCTTTAGGACCGCCATCGAAGCCAAAGGCGTCAAGACCGAGTTTCTGAAGGAGAATTCGCTGCCTTTCGTCGGCCGTATGCTGAAGTTCAACCTGCCGAGCGGACACGACATGCGCTTGTATGCGCAGAAAGAATGTGTCGATACCGATGTCGGCTCCACCAATCCTGATCCCTGGCCGGACGATTTGCGCGGCGCCGGCTCGCATTGGCTCGACCATGTGTTGCTGATGTGCGAATTGAACCCGGAAAAAGGCATCAACAAGGTCGAGGAGAACACCAGATTCTTCAAGGAAGCGCTCGGGTTTTTTCAGACCGAACAAATCCTGGTCGGCCCAGGCGGATCGATCCAGCTGTCCTCATTCCTGTCGTGCTCCAGCAAGCCACATGACATCGCCTTCGTCGGTGGCGATCGTCCAGGCCTGCATCACGTGTCGTTCTTCCTCGATTCGTGGCACGACATCCTCAAGGCTGGCGACATCATGGCCAAGAACCGCACCCGCATCGACGTGCCGCCAACCAGGCACGGCCTCACGCGCGGTGAAACCATTTATTTCTTTGACCCTTCCGGCAACCGCAATGAAACCTTCGCCGGCCTCGGATACCAGGCGCAACCCGACAAGCCCGTCATTACTTGGACCGAAGACCAGGCGGCACGTGGCATCTTCTACCATACCGGGGTGCTGGAGGAGAGCTTTACCAACGTCTACACCTGATCGCGGCGGTGCGATTGCGCTTTCCGCTCCCAGCAAGCTTGGCGCGGGAAGCGGCGTCAGGCGGGATGTCGAACCGCCAGCGAGGCGCTGGGAACGGCGTTTCGGGCGGGTCCGAGCGGCCTTTGAACTATGCGCACAGGCAGGCTTGCCTGCGGCGGTCTGGCTTGCGGCCGGACAGGTAAGGAGCATCAAGTGAAAGAAGTCTTGAATTTCATCAACGGTGAGTACGTCAGCACCGGCAAGTGGTTCAACAAGACAGCACCCTACGACGGCCAGATCATTGCACGCGTCAGCGAGGCCGGGCGTGGTGAAGTCGATGCTGCCGTGCGCGTGGCGCGTGAAGCGCTGCATGGCCCATGGAGCAAACTGGCAGTCGCGGAGCGCTCGGAAATGCTGTACGCGGTGGCCGATGAAATCACGCGTCGCTTCGAGGATTTCGTCGAGGCAGAAATCACCGACATGGGGCAGCCCGAGCACTTCGTGCGGCATGTTGACGTGCCACGCGGCGCGGCCAATTTCAAGGTGTTCGCCGACGTGGTGAAGAATGTACCCAGCGAGTTCTTCGAGATGGCCACGCCCGACGGACGCGGGGCATTGAATTACTCGCTGCGTCGCCCGGTCGGGGTGGTCGCGGTGATTTGTCCGTGGAACCTGCCGTTTCTGTTGATGACCTGGAAACTCGGCCCGGCCATGGCATGCGGCAATACGGTCGTTGTCAAGCCATCGGAAGAAACGCCGCAGGCGGCCGCCCTGCTCGGCGACGTGATGAACAAGGTCGGCGTGCCGAAGGGTGTCTTCAATGTGGTCAATGGCTTCGGCCCGGATGCGGCCGGCGAATTCCTAACCACCCATCCGCAGGTCGGCGCCATCACCTTCACCGGCGAAACCCGCACCGGCGCGGCGATCATGAAGGCTGCGGCCGACGGAGCAAGACCAGTCTCGCTGGAAATGGGCGGCAAGAACGCGGCGATCGTGTTTGCCGATTGCGACATGGATGAGGCCATTGCCGGCACGATCCGCTCCACGTTCGCCAATTGCGGACAGGTTTGTCTGGGCACCGAACGCATCTACGTGGAACGACCGATCTTCGAGACCTTCGTCAACCGCTTGAAAGAAGCGGTGGAGAAAATGAAACCGGGCGCGCCTACCGATCCATCGAGTGGCCTCGGGCCGCTGATCTCCCAGGAGCATCGCAACAAGGTGCTGTCGTATTACGCGAAGGCGCTGGAGGAAGGTGCCACGTTGGTGACCGGCGGTGGCATTCCGGACATGCCCGATGCGCTCAAGGGCGGCTCGTGGGTAGAGCCGACGATCTGGACCGGCTTGTCGGATACGGCAGCGGTGGTGCGCGAAGAAATCTTTGGCCCATGCTGCCACATCGCTCCCTTTGACAGCGAGGAGGAAGTGATCCGGCGCGCCAATGACAATCCGTACGGGTTGGCCTCCGCAATTTGGACCACCAACCTGCAGCGCACGCACCGAATGGCAGCGGCGATCGAGGCCGGTATCGTCTGGGTCAATTCCTGGTTCCTGCGCGATCTGCGCACGCCCTTCGGCGGCGCCAAGCAATCCGGTATCGGCCGCGAAGGCGGAGTGCATTCGCTCGAGTTTTATACCGAACTGAAAAACGTGTGCATCAAACTGTGACCATGGACAAGACACTGATTACATCGCTCGGCGATGAGCTTTACCAGGCGCTGATGACCCGCAGCATGTGCGAGCCGCTGACCACCCGCCATCCGGAAATCACCATCGAGGACGCCTATCAGATCCAGCAGCGGATGATTGAACGCCGACTGCAGGCGGGCGAGAGCATCGTCGGCAAGAAGATCGGGGTCACCTCACATGCGGTGATGAACATGCTGGGCGTGTTCCAGCCGGACTTCGGCTACATGCTTGACGGCATGATCTACAACGAGGGCGAGGCGATCGATATCGGCACCCTGATCCAGCCCAAGGCCGAGGGCGAAATCGCCTTCATCCTGAAAAAGGATCTGATGGGTCCCGGCATCTCAAACGCCGACGTGCTGGCTGCCACCGAATGCGTGATGCCATGCTTCGAAATTGTCGACTCGCGCATCCGCGACTGGAAAATCAAGATCCAGGACACGGTGGCCGACAACGCATCCTGCGGGGTGTTCGTGCTCGGTGACAAGGCGGTCGATCCGCGCAAGCTCGACCTGTCGCTGTGCGGCATGGTGCTTGAAAGGAACGGCGAGATCATCGCAACCGGCGCTGGCGCCGCTGCCCTGGGCTCCCCGCTCAACGCCGTGGCATGGCTGGCCAATACCATGGGCCGCCTGGGGATTCCATTGAAAGCCGGTGAGGTGATCCTGTCCGGCGCGCTTGCCGCGATGTTCCCGGCAAAGGCCGGCGACAACTTTCGCGTCACAATCGGTGGCCTGGGCAGTTGCTCGGTCCGGTTCAGCTGACAAACGCGCTCAGGAGAATGCACCATGATGCTTGACCAGGACACCATCGCAAAGCTCGCTGCCCATCTCGAAGACTGCGAGCTGAAGGCGAAGGATACGCTGAAGATCACCAACGATCATCCCGAGATGGATTGGGAAGATGCCTATGCGATCCAGGATGAGATCCGCCGCCGCAAGATCGCGCGCGGCAACAGGATTGTCGGGCTCAAAGCGGGGTTGACCTCGCACGCCAAGATGAAACAGATGGGCGTGGAAACCCCGGTGTTCGGCTTCATGGCCGACTACTATGCCGTGCCGGAAGGCGGCGAGTGCAAGGTGTCCGACCTGATTCATCCCAAAATCGAGCCTGAGATCGCCTTCGTCACCAAGCGCGCCTTGAAGGGGCCTGGGTGCCACATCGGCGCCGTCCTGGCGGCCACCGACTTTGTCTTGCCGGGCATCGAAGTCATCGATTCGCGTTACCGGGATTTCAATTTCGACCTGAAAAGCGTGATCGCAGACAACACCTCGGCCGCACGCTTCGTGGTCGGTGGCCAGGCCGTGCCAGCCAGTGAAGTCGATCTGCGCACCGTGGGCATCGTGCTCGAGAAGAACGGCAAGCAAGTGGCATTCGGGGCCGGCGCTGCGGTGCTCGGCCACCCCGCAGCGGCGATCGCGATGCTGGCCAACCATCTAGGTGCGCGCGGTGAGGAACTCCCCGCCGGAACGCTGATCCTGTCCGGCGGCATCACCGAAGCGGTTGCGGTCCAACCGGGCGACGCCGTCACCCTGCGCGTGCAAGGCATGGGCAGTGTCGGCATGCGCTTTGTCTAGCTTTCATTGGGAAGGAATTGATCATGCCGTTCGCGCAAGTGTATTTGCTGGAAGGCCGCACCGAGCAACAAAAGCGGGCCGTGATTGAAAAGGTCACACTCGCGCTGACAGAAGCGCTGGGCGCGCCAAAGGAAAACGTGCGCGTCTGGATTCACGACGTACCCAAGGAAAACTGGGGAATCGCCGGCGTCAGCGCAAAGGATTTGGGCCGCTGACACAGCGCCCTCGGCCTGGCGCAGGCTCGCGCCGGGCTTCATTGCAACATCGAACGAAATGATCCCGCGCCGGGGCGGATGACGCCGGCGTGCGAGCACAACCGGTTCAAGCGACCTGAGACTGAGGAGACAAAGCATGAGCACCAATCCGGAAGTCGGCAAATCGATTTCTGCCAACGGCATCCAGACCAACTATCACGACCAGGGCAGCGGTACGCCGGTGGTGCTGATTCACGGCTCGGGGCCCGGCGTCACGGCCTGGGCCAATTGGCGCTTGACGATCCCGGCGCTGGCTTCGCGCTTTCGCGTGCTGGCGCCGGACATGGTCGGATTCGGCTACACCGAGCGGCCGCAGGGCGTGCACTACAACATGGACACCTGGGTCAGCCATGTGCTCGGCTTCCTGGATGCCCTCGAGATCGACAAGGCGCATGTGATCGGCAATTCCTTCGGCGGCGCGCTGGCGTTGGCGCTTGCGATTCGTGCGCCGCAGCGCGTGGGCCGGCTGGTGCTGATGGGAAGCGCCGGCCTCTCCTTTCCGATCACCGAGGGGCTGGACCGCGTCTGGGGCTACACGCCTTCGCAGGACGCCATGCGCCAGATGCTCGATATCTTTGCCTACGACCGCTCGCTGGTCAACGATGAGCTGGCTCGCATGCGCTACGAAGCCAGCATCCGGCCCGGCTGCCAGGAAGCGTACTCGCAGATGTTTCCGGCGCCGCGCCAGCGCAGCGTCGATTTGTTGGCCAGTCCGGAATCCAGCATCAGTGCATTGCCGCAGCAGGCGTTGATCATCCATGGACGCGAGGACAGGGTCATCCCGCTGTCGAGTTCCTACAGGTTATTTGAGCTGATCCAGAAATCCCAACTGCACGTGTTTGGTCAGTGCGGACACTGGACACAGATCGAGCATACGGCCCGATTCAACCGTCTGGTCAGCGATTTCTTTGCCGAAGACGAAGCTTGATCTTGACAGCGCGCATCTTGCGATCGGGCTGACCTCCGAGTGGCGTACAAAGGACCAGTTCCTGCGTACGTCACGCGTTCTCGATGGAGAAGCGTGAGGGATGCGCGTTCGTATCACCTGTTCCATGTACGCACCCGATTGGATGTGGATTTCCTGAAGCGGAAGATTGCGGTGCAACCTGCAATGTGTCCAGAAACTTAAGGGAAGGTGCAGCAATGGTGGCCGTGAGTCCCTGATGGGTACTGGGGCACTTGGCTTGTTTGTGTTTGGTCGTGGACGCTTGCCACAACAGGAAAGAGGCAATCAATTGGCTAAAACGATAAGTGCGAAGCGACAGGAGCGTAGAGCGCCGGCATCCGGCGAGGTGCAGGAGCGCCAGCCGCTGACCCGGTATCACCAGTTGATTCGTGCGGCCGGAAAGTTGTTCGAGGAGAAGGGTTATCAGGGCGCCAGCGTGCGCGACATCACCCATGCGGTCGGGATTACTTCAGGCAGCTTCTTCTATCACTTCGCGACCAAGGAAGATGTGCTGTTCGCGGTGCTGGAAGGCGGCATGACCGAAGGCCTGCAAGTGGTCGCAAGGAAGCTGGACGGCGCGCGCACCCCGCGCGAGCGCCTGCATGCGCTGATATCCGGCCATCTGGAAGCGCTGCATTCCGAGTACAGCTATGCGCACAAGGTCTGGCTGCGCGAATGGCGCCAGATCTCGCCTGAAAAACGGCTGCCGCTGGAAGCGCTTAGCCAGACTTATCGCAATGTCTGGCTGAGTGTGCTCCAGGAAGTCAAGAGCGAGGGATTGATCGCCACCGACACCGCGCTCTTCCGCAGGAATGCGGTCGGCGCGCTCAACTGGACCATTCACTGGGTTCGCAATCCGACACCGGAACAGTTGCGGCGCCTGGCCGACGACTTCGTTTATGCGCTTTTGAATGAAGCCAGACCGGACGACGCCGTCGTGGCGGGACCAGCCATGGGTGGCGCCGAACCCGCCCGTTGACGCCGATGGGCCTGTCCGCCGGCGCACCGGCCGACTTGCCTGCAACAGAGGATTGCTTGATGGCAGGGCCGTTGCAAGGCTTGAAAATTCTGGAAGTCGCCGGCATTGGCCCAGGGCCCTTCTGCGCAATGATGCTGGCGGACATGGGCGCCCAGATCCTGCGTATCGACAGGCTGGATGAGGTCGGCAAGGACCGCGACGGCGAATTCTTGAAACCGGGCCGCAGCAGCGTTCTCAACCGCGGGCGGCGCTCGTTGGCGCTTGACCTCAAGTCTGCGCAAGGTGTCGCAACTTTCCTGCAACTGGTCGAATCGGCCGATGCCTTGATCGAAGGGTTCAGGCCCGGGGTGATGGAACGTCTCGGCATCGGTCCCGAACCGTGCCATGCGCGCAACCCGCGTCTGGTCTACGGGCGCGTCACAGGCTGGGGGCAGGATGGTCCGCTCAGCCAGGCCGCCGGCCATGACATCAATTACATCGCCATCAGCGGCGCCTTGCATGCCATTGGACGTGCCGACAGTGGGCCGGTGGCGCCGCCGGCAATGATCGGCGATATCGGCGGCGGCGGGATGATGCTGGCGCTGGGCATTGTCAGCGCCCTGCTGGAGACCCAGCGCTCCGGGCAGGGCCAGGTGGTCGATGCCGCCATTACCGACGGTGCCGCGCTGATGGCATCGATCGTGTACGAGTTCAAGGCGATGAGGATGTGGAACAACGCGCGGCAATCCAACCTGCTTGACGGCGGCGCGCATTTCTACGACACCTATCAGTGTGCGGACGGCAAATGGATCTCGATCGGCTCGGTTGAACCGCAGTTCTACAAGCTGTTGCTCGACAAGCTCGAGATCAACGACCCGGCATTCGCGCCGCAGTTCGACACCGCCGCCTGGCCGGCACTCAAACAGAAGCTGGCCCAGGCGTTTCGTGGAAAGACCCGTGATCAGTGGTGCGCGCTGATGGAAGGCAGCGACGTGTGCTTTGCACCGGTACTCGATCTGGACGAAGCTCCCCACCATCCGCACAACGCCGCACGCAACACCTTCATCGAGCGTGATGGCATCACGCACCCGGCGCCGGCGCCGCGCTTCAGCCGCACCGCCACTGAACCGGGAGGTCCCGCGCCATATGCCGGCGAACACACCGAACAAGCGCTTGCCGACTGGGGGGTGACCGGCAGGGAGCCGGCGATGACCGACGCAAGCTCCATCGTCGGCACCGCTTCAGGCCGGCGGGATTAAAGCGATCGAGTCGGTGGCCGCGCACGACACCCGCGCGCTGCCCCAGTTAGCGTCAGCATGCGCATGCGCACGCGCGCCAACGCACCCTGCTGGACGCAGCGTTCCAATGGTGGGCCGGCCTTGCACCCGACGGCAACGCTGCGGCAGGCATCATCGCGGCCTTCGGATCCCCACCTTCGAGATACTCCATGACTGACGCCAGCATCCTGTTCTCCCCCACCACGCTGGGCGACATCGCTCTGGCCAACCGCGTGGTGATGGCACCGCTCACCCGCAATCGGGCCATCGAAGGCTGCGTGCCCACGCCGCTGGCCATCGAGTACTACCGCCAGCGGGCCAGCGCTGGCCTGATCATTGCCGAGGCCACCCAGATCAATCCACTCGGCCAGGGCTACCTGAACACGCCGGGCATCTACAGCCAGGCCCAGGTCGCAGGCTGGAAGGCTGTCACCGACGCAGTCCACGCTGCCGGCGGCAAGATCGCGCTGCAGCTGTGGCACGTGGGCCGGATCTCGCATGTGAGCCTGCTGCCCGCAGGCGAAGTTCCGGTCGCTCCCAGCGCCATCGGCGCCAACGCACAGACCTTTACTGCCAACGGCATGGAACAGGTCTCCGAGCCGCGCGCCCTGAGATTGGAGGAAATCCCGCAGCTGATCGCCGACTACCGCACCGCCGCGCGCAACGCCATCGGCGCCGGCTTTGACGGCGTGGAAGTGCATGCAGCCAACGGCTATCTGATCGACCAGTTCCTGCGCGACGGCAGCAACCACCGCACCGATGAATACGGTGGCAGCATCGAAAACCGCACCCGCCTGCTGGCCGAAGTGGTCGGCGCAGTCGCCGAGGAAATCGGCGCCGGCCGCACCGGCGTGCGCCTCTCGCCAGTGACCCCGGCCAACGATGCGCACGATTCCAACCCGCAGCCCTTGTTCGAACGCGCGGTCGAGCGCCTGGAGGCGATCGGCGGCCTGGCTTTCGTCCACGTGATCGAGGGCGCGACCGGCGGTCCCCGCGACGACATCCCTTTCGACTACGTCGCGCTCAAGTCCAGGTTCAGCGGCCCGTGGGTGGTCAACAACGGCTATGACAAGGCCATGGCGGTGGCCGCATTGAGCGAAGGAAGGGCCGATGCGGTCGCCTTCGGCCGCCCCTTCATCGCCAACCCGGATCTGGTCGAGCGCCTGCGCCTGGACGCGCCGCTGGCCAGTTTCAACCCGGACACGCTGTATGGCGGCGGCGCCGAGGGCTACATCGACTATCCGCCGCTGGAACTGTCCACTGCCGGCTGACCGAGCCGGGCACGGCCGAGCACGCCCTGCACGCCCTTCATCTGCGGTGAAGGGTCTGTGGAACACTTGTGCTATCATGCACACGTTCCACGCAGCTACACGCGCGTTTCGTCCGGCCACTCAGGCGCCCGTCTCTCGCTCTCTTTTTATCCGGTTTCATCCGGTCCGTCAGTCAGTGCATGCTGATGGATCCCAGCGGGAGTGCCCGTGTCGGGCTATCAGACCCAGATCAGCGATTACGCCTTTGGCGACCAGCATTTCCGTATCCGTGCCCTGAGCGACCTGCAGCAGTACGCAGACCCTGACGCGTCGGCCGCCGAGGCCGGCATTTCATCGGCCCAGTGGAGCCTGTTCGGCCACGTCTGGCCGGCTGGGCTGGTGCTCGCAGACGCCATGCAGATCCACGAAGTGGCTGGCAAGCGCGTGCTGGAACTGGGTTGCGGCCTGGGCCTGGCCAGCCTGGTGCTGAGCCGGCGCGGTGCGCAGGTGGTGGCCAGCGACCACCATCCGTTGGCCGAAGTGTTCCTGGCCTACAACGCTGCCCTGAATGATCTGGCCGCGGTGCCGTACCGGCGCATGGACTGGGCCACGGGCCGCGCAGGCATGGGCCGCTTCGACCTGATCATCGGCAGCGACGTGCTGTACGAGCGCGGGCCGACGCTGGCCCTGGCGGCACTGCTGCCTTCGCTGGCGCGGCCGGCGTGCGAGATCGTCATCAGCGACCCGGCGCGCGGCCATGCCGGGGTATTCGCCCGTGATCTGGCCGCGCATGGGTTTGTCCTGAGCACGCCGCGGCTGCCGTCGGCACCGGGCCGCAAGCGCCAGGCGCAGCTGTTGCACTACCAGCGCGGCGTCGGCGGCCAGGCGTGAGCTTCGATGCCGACAGCGGCCGCGATCCGTCGGTGCAGTGCGATGCCTGCGACGCGATCTGCTGCCGCCTGACCGTCGTGCTGGATGTCGACGACCGGGTGCCGGCCCACCTGACCACCCACACGCACGAAGGACTGCGCGTGATGGCTCGCGACGAAGAAGGCTGGTGCGTGGCGGTCGGCCCCGACATGGGCTGCACCATCTACGCAAGCCGGCCGGAAGTGTGCCGCCGCTTCGTGATGGGCGCCCCGTACTGCCGCGACATCCGGCAGGTCCACCACGACCAGCTGCGCCGCGGTATTCCCTTGACGATGTACTGACCCAGGAGATTCCAATGCCCCGTACCAGTTCCAAGATGACCATGGCCAGCAAAGGCAAGAGCGGCAATGAGAAAGGTGGCGCGCTGACCCACGAGCGCATCAAGGCCGACCTGGAAGCCTTCCGCAAGGCAGGTGGCCGGGTCGAAGTGCTCGGCAATACCCGCGTGCTGAAAAAGGTCGACAGCCAGGAAGGCGCTTGATCGCGCCTGCCGTGGCAGACACAACAAAGGCCGCACGAGCGGCCTTTGTTGTGTGCGTTGCGCGCCGCCCGCCGGTAGTGGTCGCTCAGTCCGGCTAACGGGCTTGCGGCGTCGGTGATGCGAAAATCGGGTCTGGAGCACGCTCGGCACCGGGCGGCGTGGCCCGGCGCCATCACCTGCCACGGCGCATGCGTGCGCGTTCGTGAACTCGACCGGTGGAGGCATGTGCCGCTGCTCGATCCGCTGCCGTCGCCGGGTTGAAGCGCAGCGCTCAGGCCCTGCGCAGGAAGCAGGTCTTGAGTACCAGGCCCTTGATCTTGTCCGAGTGGCCTTCGATGTGCTCGGCGTCGCCTATGACCAGGCGGATGCCGCGGATCACGGTCCCCTGCTTGAGCGGAATCGATGACCCCTTGACCTTGAGGTCCTTGATCACCACGACCGTATCGCCCTGGACCAGCACGTTGCCGTTGCTGTCGCGCACGACCACCGAGGGCTCGGCCGGCGTCTGCGCCGCCCACTCGAAGCCACAGTCCGCGCAGACCATCAGCGCGCCATCGGCATAGGTGTTGTGCAGCGTGCATTGCGGGCAGGCGATTGGATCGGACATGGGTATCGGTCGGGACAGGGCATGCGATTGTAGCCGCCGCCGTAGCGATCGGGGTCGCCAGGTCGCGGGCGTGACGAGAGCACCTGCATATCTCACGTGGTGCGGACGCCAGCCTGACCAAGATGACAGCTGCCCTCGCCTCTCCGCCTTGATCCATGGCCAGACCCTCCGGCCCACGCCTTGTCGTTTACGCCGCACTGGCCGGCAACCTGGCCATCGCCATCGCCAAGTTCGTCGCGGCCGGTTTTTCCGGAAGCTCGGCGATGCTCAGCGAAGGCGTGCACTCGCTGGTGGACACCGTCAACGAACTGCTGCTGCTCTACGGCCTGCACCGTTCGGAAAAGCAGCCCGACCCGACCCATCCGTTCGGCTACGGGCGTGAGCTGTACTTCTGGAGCTTCATCGTGGCCCTGCTGGTGTTTGCCGCCGGCGCCGGGGTGTCAGCCTACGAGGGCATCCACCACATCCTGCATCCCGAACCGGCCACCAACCATCTGGTCAGCTACCTCGTGCTGGGTGTGTCGATCGTGTTCGAAGCAGGCTCGTGGCTGGTCGCGCTGCGCGAGTTCCGCAGCACCAAGGGCAAGTTGGGCTATTTCGAAGCCTTCCGCCGCAGCAAGGACCCGTCGATCTTCACCGTGTTGCTGGAAGACACTGCGGCGCTGCTGGGCCTGGGGATCGCCTTGCTCGGCGTGGCCTCGGCCCAGCTGCTGCAGATGCCGGTGTTCGATGGCGTGGCCTCGCTGGGCATCGCCGCGCTCCTGGCCACGGCGGCCTTCCTGCTGGCCCGCGAGACCAAGGGCCTGCTGATCGGCGAATCGGCCCACCCCGAGTTGGCCCAGGCCATCCTGGACGTGGCCAACGGCGACCACGACCTGCGCAATGCCAACGGCGTGAACACCATGCAGATGGGCCCCAACCAGGTGGTGGCCACGCTCAGCGCCGAGTTCGAGGACGACCGCGCCACCCCGCAGATCGAAGCCTGCATCACCCGCATCGAAACGGCGGTCAAGCAGCAATTCCCCGAACTGACCGCCCTGTTCGTCAAGCCGCAGGCGCCGGAAGTCTTCAGGGCCCGCCGCGCGGCGATGGCCAGGCCGCCCACCGGCTGAAATCCGGCTGCCGCCACGCATGCTTTATGATGGATGATCTTCATCATCAAGGAGCGATGAGATGAACAAGCCGCTTGCCCTCGCCGCCCTGCTCGCCTGCAGCGGACCCTCGCCGCAGGCGCAGGCCACCTCGGCGCAGCCGCAGCGCGTGCCGCCCGGGCCGCAATGCCTGGACGCACGCCACGTCAGCGACGCCCGCCAGGCAGACCCACGCACGCTGGCCATCGCCAGCGGCATCAGCCAGTTCCATCGGGTGACCCTGGCCACGGATTGCCCCGGCGTGGACACCGCCCATTCGGCGCAGCTGCTGGCCCACGACGGCTGGGTCTGCGGCGATCCCAACGAATTCGTCCAGGCCGACGACCAGCGCTGCGCGGTCGCCAGCGTTGCGCCGATCGACGGCAGGACCTTCGCGGCGATGGCGCGCCAGGCCGACCAGGCAGACGGCGTGGCCACACTCGATACGGTCAAGGTGCAGGGACCGCAGCGCGGCCAGGGTTTTCGCGGCTCACCCAGCTACTGCTTCGCCCCGCGCTTCGTGCGCTCGTGGTCGGCAGATCCCGGCGGCCTGCTGGTGGAAGTCTCCCGTCGCCACCCCGGTGGCCATGGCTGGTACCGGGTGGAGCTGTCTGGCAGCTGCCCCGAACTGGCGCGCAGCCCGCAAATCAATTTCCGCTCGCGCATGGACCTGGGGATGATCTGCGGCAATCCCGGCGATGTGGTCGTGCCCACCGCGCGCCCGGAAGGCTTCGCGAACGGTGGCCTGGGCGCCGCGACCTGCAACATCGGGGCGGTGTATCCGACCAGCAAGGTCAACTGAACGAGGTACGACGCGGACGCCTCGCGCGGTTGTATCGCACCGGGCCTTTGCCTAAGGTAGTGCGGCAATTGCAATCCGCGTCGTGAAGCTGCCGGCGTATCCCTCACTGTCAACTTTCAACGGAGGTTTCCCATGGAGATCATGGACGGCCGCGTCGCCACCATTCATTACACCCTGACCGACGACGACGGCATCGTCATCGACAAGTCCGCGCCGGAGGCGCCGCTGAGCTACCTGCATGGCGCCGGCAACATCGTGCCCGGCCTGGAGCAGGCGCTGACCGGCAAGCAGCCCGGTGACACCCTGACCGCCGAGGTGCCGCCGGAGCTGGCCTACGGCCCGCGCCACGAACAGCTGGTCCAGCAGGTCGCGCGCGCCGCGTTCCCCGAAGGCGCCGACATCAGCCCCGGCATGCAGTTCGAAGCCCATGGCGACCGCGGCCCGCTGGTGGTCATGGTCACCGAGGTCGGCGAGGCCGAGGTCACCATCGACGGCAACCATCCGCTGGCCGGCCGCACCCTGCACTTTGCCGTGGAAGTGGCCGGGGTGCGCGAACCGACCGCTGACGAGCTCAGCCACGGCCACGTGCACGGCCCGGGCGGCGCGCACGACTGACCATTGACCTCTGCGCGCTTGCTTGCGTGCGAGACGATGAAGCCGGCCATCGCGCCGGCTTTTTTATGGCGGGTCTTGACCCGCCATCCACGGCCAATGCCGTGCGCCCGTTGCCGCTCGGCCGGTTCGCGTGGAGGTGGAGCGGATGGTGACAAGGGCGGTGGCGAGTCGAGACCCCCGCCTACGGCCTTGTCGGCTTCGGCACGGATGCGTGCGGGGTGATGTACCGCAATGGCGGGTCGAGACCCGCCCTACACGGCCGGAGCGCTTGGGTGCGAAGGACCCGGTCCGTGGCTGCAACAGGCGTGGACGACATCGCGCGGGTGCGCCGGCGTTCACCGCTGAGACCGGCAGAACGGGACACCAGGCACAATGAGGGCCATGGCATCCCCTTCTGCGGCCGCGCGAACCGGCAAGAGTCCCAGCCTGCGCGAGCGCTTCGAGGCGATGCGCAACCTGCCGCCGTTCCTGCGCATGGTCTGGTCCACCAGCCCGTGGCTGACCGTGGGCAGCCTGGGCCTGCGCCTGGTCAAGGCGCTGCTGCCGGTGGCCACGCTGTATGTGGGCAAGCTGATCATCGATGAGGCCGTGCGTCTGGTCGGCGCCGGCCCGGGTTTCGACTCACTGAGCCAGGCGCTGGCCAGTGGCCAGCTCTCCAGGCTGGCCGAGCTGCTGCTGCTGGAGTTCGCCCTGGCGATCGGCTCGGACCTGCTCGGCCGGCTGATCAGCTATGCCGACACGCTGCTGTCGGAGCTGTTCACCAACGCCACCAGCATCCGCTTGATGGAACATGCCGCCACCCTGGACCTGGAGGATTTCGAAGACCCGGACCTGCAGGACAAGCTGGACCGTGCGCGGCGCCAGACCATGGGTCGGATGAACCTGCTCAGCCAGCTGTTCGGCCAGGTCCAGGATGCGATCACCGTGGTCAGCTTCGGCATCGGCCTGCTGGCCTACGCGCCATGGCTGATCGTGCTGCTGATGGTGGCGCTGGTGCCCGCCTTCATCGGCGAGGCGCACTTCAACGCGCTGGGCTATTCGCTCAATTTCCAGTGGACGCCCGAGCGCCGCCAGCTGGAATACGTGCGCCAGACCGGGGCCAGCGTGGAAACGGCCAAGGAGGTGAAGATCTTCAACCTGCACCGCTTCCTGATCGACCGCTACCGCATGTTGTCGCTGAAGCTGTTCGACGCCAACCGGGTACTGGCCAAGCGCCGCGCGATCTGGGGCACGGCCCTGGCCGGGCTGGGCTCGCTGGGCTACTACGTGGCCTATGCCTACATCGCCTGGCGCACGGTCAAGGGCGATTTCTCGATCGGCGACCTGACCTTCCTGGCCGGCAGCTTCCTGCGCCTGCGCCAACTGCTGGAAGGCCTGCTGGTCGGGTTCTCGCAGGTGGCCGGCCAGGCGCTGTACCTGGACGATCTGTTCTCGTTCTTCGCCATCCAGCCGGAAATCGTCTCGCCGGCTTCGCCTGCGCCGTTTCCCATGCCGATCCGGCAGGGCTTCGTGTTCGAGAACGTCGGTTTCCGTTACCCCGATGCCCAGCACTGGGCCGTGCGCCATCTGGATTTCGAACTCAAGGCCGGCGAAGTGCTGGCCCTGGTCGGCGAGAACGGCGCCGGCAAGACCACCCTGGTCAAGCTGCTGGCGCGCCTGTACGAGCCGGACGAGGGCCGGATCCTGCTGGACGGGCGCGACCTGCGCGATTACGACCTGGACGAACTGCGCGCCAACATCGGCGTGATCTTCCAGGACTTCGTGCGCTATTACCTGACCGCCGGCGAGAACATCGGCGTGGGCCGGATCGAGGCGATGGACGACACCGCGCGCATCCGCCAGGCCGCCCACAGCGCGCTGGCCGACCAGGTGATCCAGGCCCTTCCGGCCGGTTACGACCAGTTGATCGGGCGCCGCTTCAAGACCGGCGTGGACCTGTCCGGCGGCCAGTGGCAGAAGGTCGCCATCGCCCGCGCCTACATGCGCCGGGCGCAGGTGATGATCCTGGACGAACCCACCGCCGCGCTGGACGCGCGCAGCGAGTTCGAGGTGTTCCAGCGCTTTCGCGAGCTGTCCGCGCAGCGCACCGCGGTGCTGATCTCGCATCGGTTTTCGTCGGTGCGCATGGCCGACCGCATCCTGGTCCTGCACCTGGGCCGGATCGAGGCGGTGGGCACCCATGAAAGCCTGCTGGCCGCAGGTGGCCGCTACGCCGAACTGTTCGAACTGCAGGCCGCCGGCTATCGCTGAGCGCTGCCTACGCCCCCCTCATCTGCCCTGCGGGCATCTTCTCCCCCACACGCGGGGGGAGAACCGGACGCGTCTTAGCGCAGTTCGAAGCGGTCGGCATCCAGCATCGCCGGGAAGTGCTCGCGATGCGCACGCAGTGCCTCGGCCGAGACCGCCGCGTAGGTGATGCCTTCGGACCCATCGGCCTCGGCCAGCGGCTGGCCCAGCGCATCGAGCACCACGCTGTCGCCGCAATAGCGATGGCCGTTGCCGTCGGTGCCGACCCGGTTGACCGCCGCCACCACGCACAGGTTCTCGATCGCCCGCGCGCGCAACAGCGTCTGCCAGGCATAACGGCGCGGCGAAGGCCAGTTGGCCACGAACAGCTGCAGGTCGAAATCCAACTGGCCCGGACGCTCCACATCGAAGCGGTTGCGGCAGAACACCGGGAAGCGCAGGTCGTAGCAGACCTGCGGATTGATCCGCCAGCCCTTCCATTCCACGCTCAGCCGCTCGCGGCCAGGTGCGTAGCGCTTGTGCTCGCCGGCATAGCGGAACAGATGGCGCTTGTCGTAGTAGGCCAGCTGGCCGTCCGGGGTGGCCCACAGCAGCCGGTTGAACACACCCTGCTCGGTGCGCAGCTGCACGCTGCCGGTGACCGCCGCGTTCAACTGCACGGCCTGCTCGCCGATCCAGGCCACGGTCGGCCCGTCCATGCCTTCGGCCTTGTCGATGGCCTCGTTGGAGAAGCCGCTGGTGAAGGTCTCCGGCAGGATCACCAGGTCGGCGTTGCCCGCCGTCGGCGCGATCAGCTCGCCGTAATAGCTGCGGTTGCCGGCCGGATCGTGCCAGCGGGTCGCGCCCTGGACCAGGGCGATGCGTAGATCCTGCATGGGTGCCTCCATCTAAAGCTTGGCCAGTCGTTCGATTGCCGCATCCAGCGTGGCCGCGTTCTTGGCAAAGCACAGCCGCGCCAGACGCTGGCCGGGCGGCGGGGTCTGGTAGAACGGCGACAGCGGAACCGCGGTGACGCCATGCTCGACGGTCAGCCACTTGACGAAGGCGATGTCCTCCAGGTCGCTGACCGCCGAATAGTCCACCAGCTGGAAATAACCGCCCGGCACCGGCAAGGGCTTGAGCCGGGTGCCCAGCAGCTGCGCGCGGAAACGGTCGCGCTTGGCCTGGTAGAACGCGCCGAGTTGCTCGTCATGCTCCGGCTCGGCGTCCAGCATCGCGGCAAAGGCGTACTGGGCCGGGGCGAAACTGGTGAAGGTGTTGTACTGGTGAACCTTGCGGAATTCGGCGGTCAGCGCTGGCGGCGCGATCGCGTATCCGATCTTCCAGCCGGTGCAGTGGTAGGTCTTGCCGAAGCTGGACACCACAAAGGCGCGCGCGGCCAGTTCCGGCCAGCGCAGCACCGATTCGTGGGCGCGGCCGTCGAACACGATGTGTTCGTAGACCTCGTCGGAGACCAGGAAGATCTCGGTGCCCTGCAGGATCCTGCTCAGCGCTTCCAGGTCGGCCTTGCCCAACATCGCCCCGGTCGGGTTGTGCGGGCTGTTGACCATGATCAGCCGGGTCTTCGGCGTGATCGCCGCGCGCACCTTGTCCCAGTCCACCGCAAAGGTCTGCCGGTCCAGCGCCACGTGCACCGCCCTGGCACCGGCCAGCTCGATCGCCGGCTCGTAGCTGTCGTAGGCCGGGTCCAGCACGATCACCTCCTCGCCCGGACGCACCACCGCGTGGATGGCATCGAACAGCGCCTCGGTGGCGCCGCTGGTCACGGTGATCTCGGTCTCGGGATTCACCCGGGCGCCGTAGCAGCGCAGGACCTTGTTGGCGATCGCCTGGCGCAGTGGCGCCACGCCGGCCATCGGCGGGTACTGGTTGTGACCGGCGCGCATGGCCTTGTCCAGCTCGTCCACCAGCCGCTGGGGCACCGGGAAATCCGGGAAGCCCTGGCCCAGGTTGACCGCGCCGTGTTCGCTGGCCAGCTGCGACATCACGGTGAAGATGGTGGTGCCCACGCGGGGCAACTTGGTCTGCGGCAGCATGGAGGCGGCGTCCGGCCTGTTCATGAGGGGCCGGCCAGTGTACGCAATGCACCGCGCCCGCCGGCCAATGCACCGCACCTCGGCGCGCGCGGCGACTCGACCTTCGGCTGATGGCGTGCCTGTCCCGAACTGACCATGATGCGCGCCATGACAGGGGACATCGAGCGGACACCGCCAACGCTGGGCGAACTGGCCAGGCTGTATGCGGCCGCGCATTACTTCGTGGCGGTAGGCCGGCAGGAATGGCTGTTCCAGGTCGGCCAGCCAGCCGGCGACGTGGAGCGCCAACTGGAGGCGCGCAGTTTCCAGTTCGTGACTGCATGGAACCCGCATTCCAGGCCCGCCGGCGAGCACCGCAACCTGGAAGCCGGCCAGGCGCTGGAGGCCAGGCTGCTGGAATCGGGCCTGACCTTCCACCGCGCGCTGGGCTGCAACGCCCAGGGCGGCGCGATCGAGCACGGCTGGCTGGTCCTGGACCTCGCACCCGAGCAGGCCGATGCGCTGGCCCGCGACTTCGGCCAAGCCGGCACCGTGTACTGGCACGCAGGCGAGCCGGTGCGGCTGCGGATGCAGCACCCCCAGCCACACGACTGCGCCGACGACGCGTTCACCGATTGGATCGCCTGAGCCAGCGCCAAGCCGCGCTGGATGATCGCGTCCTACAATGCGCGCGATGAGTTCCGACACCTCGCGCCCGCCCCTGCTGTCCGTCCAGGCACTGGCGTTCAGCCGCAACGAGGAACCGGTGTTCGGCCCGCTCGATTTCCAGGTCGACGCCGGCGAGGCACTGCTGGTCCAGGGTGGCAATGGCGCCGGCAAGACCACCCTGCTGCGGGTCCTGGCCGGCCTGCTGCGGGCCGACCAGGGCCATATCGTGCTCGATGGCGTGCCCGCCACCAGCGCCGCACGCGCCCGGGCGATGGCCTACCTGGGCCATCTGCCGGCACTGAAGGCCGACCTGGGCGCGCTGGAGAACCTGGAATTCCTGTGCGGCCTGCATGGCCGCCGCCCGAACCAGCAGCCGATCCAGGCCATGGCCCTGACCGGCCTGGCCGGCTACGAGGACACCCCGGCCCGCCAGCTCTCGGCCGGCCAGAAAAAACGCCTGTCGCTGGCGCGCATGTGGCTGGCGCCGGCACCGCTGTGGCTGCTGGACGAGCCCTACGCCAACCTGGACCTGGAAGGCATCACCCTGGTCAATCGCCTGGTCGCCGCGCACCTGCGCAGTGGCGGCGCGGCATTGGTCACCACCCACGGCGCCTATGCGGCGCCACCGGTGCGCACGCGGATGCTGGAGTTGGGTGCCCCGTCGTGCCTGGCAGATACCCTGTCGGCCTCTGCGACGGTGAACGCCCCGCCAAGGGCGGCGGGGCCGGGCCATCCAGAGGCGGGAACGTAGCGTCATGGACGGCATCGTGACGCTTCCCGGCGTGGCCGCGGCGCTGTTGAAGCGCGACCTGCGCCTGATGTGGCGCCGCCGTGGCGATGCCTTCCAGCCGGCCCTGTTCGCGCTGCTGGTGGTGGTGCTGTTTGCCCTGTCGCTGGGCGGCGCGCCGCAGCTGCTGTCAAAGGTCGCCGCCGGCGTGCTGTGGCTGGCGGTGCTGCTGGCCGGGCTGCTGGCACTGGACACACTGTTCCGCGGCGATGCCGAGGACGGCTCGCTCGAACAATGGATCCTGGCACCGGTGCCGCTGGCCTGGCTGGTGGCCGTGCGCGTGCTCAGCCACTGGCTGACCACTGCCCTGCCGCTGGTGGTGGCGACCCCGCTGCTGGGCGAACTGCTGCAGCTGCCGCATGCGCAACTGCCGGTGCTGATGGCCTCGCTGCTGCTGGGCACGCCGCTGCTGAGCCTGCTCGGCGCGGTGGTCGCCGCACTGACCGTGGGCATGCCTCGCTCCGGCATTCTGTTGTCACTGCTGGCCCTTCCGCTGTACGTGCCGGTCCTGGTGTTCGGCGCCGGCAGCGTGGCGGCCAGCGCGCAGGGGCTCGATCCGGTGGGCGCGCTGCTGTTGCTGGCCGCCGGCCTGGTGGCAGCGCTGGTGCTGGCGCCGCTGGCGGCGGCTGCGGCGATCCGGATCGCATTGAACTGAGACCGGTGGCCGCTGCTGGTCCGGCCCGGAACCTGTCGTTCATGCTGCGTTGCAGCTTGACGTTGTAGGCGCTCGCGCGTGACCCTCATCCCAACATCACTTACGGCGTAGCCCAGCCGCCGCTCGTTGCGGCATCGCCAGGTGCGCGGGGATGGAACGGATGCGCCGATTCATGCTGGTGATGATGTGCGTGGCAGCCGCTGGCGCGCTGGCGATCGCGGCGTGGGTGGCACCGTCCTCCGCCTCCGGCATGGACCAGGCCAGGGTCAAGCTTCCCTCGACCCACTTCGGCGCCGAAAACCCAGCGGCCGTTCATGGATTCTCGCAGGTGACCGGGTTCGACCAGGCCAAGGTGGCGGTCAATCCGCAGGCCCCCGACGCCACGCCCGTGGGCCAGGCCACCTGCACCGCCTGCCACGCCAAGGAAAACCAGAACTTCACCCACACCACCCATGCCCTGGGCATGAACGCGGCCCTGGCCGCCAATCCAAATACCGCCACTTGCGAGGCCTGCCACGGGCCCGGTTCGCAGCATGCGCAGAACCCGTCGCTGAAGGGCGCGATCATCGCCTTCACCAAGGACCGCGGCACGCCGATCAAGACCCAGACCGAAAGCTGCCTGGGCTGCCACGCAGGCGGGCCGCGTGACCAATGGCTGGGCTCGATCCACCAGCGCAACCAGCTGTCCTGCAGCGACTGCCACAACCCGATGGCGCAGTTGTCCGCCGAAGGACTGGAAGCAAAACAGTCGATCAACGAGACCTGCGCCACCTGCCACAAGGACATCCGCCAGCAATTCAACCGGCGCTCGCACATGCCGTTGCCGGAAGGCCAGATGGCCTGCGTGGATTGCCACAACCCGCACGGCACCATCAGCGCCTCGCTGCTGAAGACCGATACGGTCAACGAAACCTGCTACCAGTGCCATGCCGAAAAGCGCGGGCCGTTCCTGTTCGAGCACGCGCCGGTGCGCGAGAACTGCCTCAACTGCCACACCCCGCATGGCTCCAATCAACACGCGCTGCTGGTGGCGCCGGTGCCGATGCTGTGCCAGCAGTGCCATTCGCATACCCGCCATCCGAACGACATGTTCAGCGAACAGCAGCTCGCCACCGGCATGGCGCCGGACGAGCGCCTGATGGGGCGCGGGTGCGTGACCTGCCACGCGCAGGTCCACGGCTCCAACAATCCTGCAGGTCCACGGTTCCACAAGTAAGGGGAGTGCGGCGATGCGCAAGCGCCAACGCAATACCGCCCTGCAACTGGCCACCTTGACCTCGGCGTTGCTCGCGTCCAGCGCGTTGGCCCAGGACACCGGGCTGGGCACCGACCTCCAGTTCGGCAACGCCCTGGATCCCAGCAGCGGGCCCGCCGTCTACGGCTGCGATCCCGATGGCGCCAGCTGGCTGAACGGCGAGCGCAAGCGTACGCCGACCGGCTTCCTCTATGCCTGCCCGATCGCCTGGCCGGAATTCAAGGGCCAGGGCCCCTGGCAGTATCGCGGCACGCTCACGCTGGGTTACCTGGGCGTCTCCGGCGACGCAAACAACATGATCTGGCGGCGATTCTCGAACTGGGACGATGGCGCCTACCTGGGTGCGGACCTGCGCTTCGAGAAGCCCTCCGACGGCAGCTACTTCGACCTGCGCGCCAGCCGCCTGGCCGATGACAGCCAGTACGTGCGCGCCGTTTTCGGCCGCGCCGGCAAGTACCGCGTGCAGGCCTTTGCACGCAGCCAGCCGAACATCACCAGCGGCAACGCGCGCTCGATCTGGGATGGGGTGGGCAGCAACCACCTGACCCTCAAGGACGGCCTGACCCCCGGCGCCAGCACCCCGGCGCAGGTCGCCGCGGTCTCGGCCGCGCAGCCGGAACGGCTGCTGACGGTGGTGCGCGAAAAACAGGGCGTGGGCATCAACTACCTCATCAACACGCGCTGGGCGGTATTCGCCAATGCCAGCCACGAATCCCGAGAGGGCGCGCGGCCGTTCGGCGGTCCGTTCTTCTTCAACTTCGCCTTCGCCGACAACGGCGGCGCCTACGAGACCCCGCGACCCATCGACGACAGCACGGTCAATTTCAACGGCGGCGCGCGCTTCGTCGGTAACCTGTGGCGGATGGAGTTCGCCTACTCCGGTTCGTTCTTCCGCAACGCCAAGCGCAGCTTCGACTACCAGGTGCCGTTCGGGCTGACCCCGGTGGTGCCGGGCCTGACCTCACCGGTGCTGACCGATGGCTCGTTCTCGTACGAGCCGGACAACGACTACCACCACCTGCGCACCAGCTTCAGCCGCAAGGTCGCCTGGAACGGCACCGCCTCGCTGACCGCCTCACTGGGAACCATGCGCCAGAACGACCAGCTGGTTCCGTCCATGGCCTGCCAGGGCCAGTTCGGCATCGCCGGCATCCCGGGCACGCTGTTCGACTGCGCGAACTGGAACACGACGCAGTCGCTGTCGCGGCAGCGCTCGGACCTGAGCATCAATACCCAGATGGTGGATGCGCGCGTGGTCCTGGCACCCAGCGATGCGCTCACCTGGCGGGCGAACGTCAAGTATGACCGCCAGGACTACGACGGCACCTACCGGGCCTACAACCCCCTGACCGGCCAGTGGGGCTATCCGTCGGAAAATGGTTCGCAGGGCAGCGTGGTTCCCGGCGAGGCCGGCATCTGGGACCGCCTGTCCAGTCCCGCTTCGCTGACCAGGATCCGCAACCTGCCGCTGGACCGCGAACTCAACGAGATTTCCTTCGGCGGCGACTGGCGCGTCGACGAAAGGAACACGCTCGGCGCCACCTATACCTTCGACCGCACCGAACGCACTCACCGCGAGGTCGCCACCACGCGCGATCATTCGCTGAAGCTCAACTGGAGCAACCGCGCACTGGACTGGCTGAGCTTGCGCGCCAACTACACCCACCTGCGCCGCACGGGCAGCGAATACGATTACGACCCCTACGAATTCACCATGTCCAGATCCTTGCCCGGTTACGTGCCGCCGGTCACCGGCGACTTTGCCCATACCGTCGATGCGCTGCGCAAGTACGACGTCGGCGGACGGACCCAGGACAAGATCGACCTGATGGCGACCTTCACCGCGCCGCGCGACATGACCTTCTATGCCTCGGTGCGCGGCGACTGGAACGACTACGACGCCGTCCTCGGACGCCAGGGCTACGACACCATCGGCGGCAGCCTGCAATGGGAATGGCAGCCGAACCCGGCCACCATGGCCAGCGCCTGGTACGGCTACGATCGCTCGACCCTGGATTTCGCCAACGTCAACGACGCCGTCCTGCTGCCGGATCCCAGCCTGGGTGGCGCGACCTATCCGGAGGCCAACCGCTGGTGGATGCACGATCGCCAGCGCAACCACTACGCCGGGGCCAACCTGAGCCGGCGCATCGGCCGGGCCACGCTCAACGCCGACTGGAACTGGACCTATTCGCGCGGGTTGACCAGCTACCGCTATGCCTCGCCGACCGCCCTGGCCAATCCGACGGCCGCCCCGCTGCTGACCGGCCGGTTCCCGGCCATGGTCTATCGCACCCATGCGCTGACCCTCGGCCTGACCATCCCGATCGCCCGGGACTTCAGCCTGCGCCTGTTCGATTCCTACCAGCGCGGCAACGTCTTCGACTGGCACTACCTTGGGTTCGAGGATGGACAGGTCATGGACCATCGCGTCTACACCGACGGCGGCCCGGAGAACTACAGCGTCAACATGGTCGGCGTGCTGCTGGAGATTCAGCTATGAAGCCCTCGCGTCCGCGGCGGTGGATCGCGGCCGTGGCGACGGCGGCGGCCTGCGCCTGCGTGGCGGCCATGGCGATGGCGCAGGGCGTACCGGCCACCGCCGCGCAGGCGCAGGCCGAGCCAGCCGCCGCTCCGGTGGCGGTGCGCTACCTGGACCTGCGCCGACCCGAGCCGATCCACGGCGACGCCGCAGCGGGCAAGGCCAAGTCGGAGGTGTGCGCGGCCTGCCATGGGGTCACCGGGACCGCGACCACAGCGATCTTTCCGAACCTGGCCGGGCAGCGCGCCGAGTACCTGTACTGGGAACTGGTCGAGTACAAACGCGGCGCCCAGCCCGAATCGCCCATGACCCCGCTGGCCGCGGGCCTGAGCGAACAGGACATGCGCGACCTGGCGGCGTACTACGCCAGCCAGCAGCGACAGCCGGCTGCACAGGACCCACAGGCCACCGTCGACCCGACCCTGGCCGAAGCCGGCCGCCGACTGTTCCTGAACGGCGATCCGGACAAGGGCATTCCGCCCTGTCAGGGCTGCCACGGACCCGAGGCCCTGGGATACCCGCTGGCCGCACAGGCCGATGGCGCACACCTGTCGCCCTACGCCCTGTACCCGGCGCTGCGTGGGCAGCAGTCCACCTACCTGCAGTCGCGCCTGAATGCCTTCCAACAAGGCACCCTGCTCGACTCGACCAACGATATGATCATGCATGGCGTCGCCCAGCGGTTGGATGCGCAAACCATCGAATCGCTTGCGGCATGGCTATCGAGCCTGCCACCCTGATCGGACCATTGCCCCTCGGCAGGCCGCGTCCGGCTTTCTTCGTTTCCTGCCAGGCTGACCCACAAGGAGTTATCCCGCATGTTGTGCAAAACGCTTGTCGCCGCCGTCCTGTTCGCCTCGTTCCCGCTTGTCGCCGGAGCGGCCACCTGCTCGGCCGATCTTGAGGGCAACGACGCCATGAAATTCAGCATGGCCACCATCGAGGTGCCCAAGAGCTGCACCACCTTCACCATCAATCTCAAGCATGTCGGCAAGCTGCCAAAGAATGTAATGGGCCACAACGTGGTGGTGGCCAAGAGCAGCGACATGGCGGGGGTCAACGCCGACGGCGTCAAGGCCGGGCTGGCTGCCGACTACGTCAAACCGGGCGACAACCGGGTGATCGCGCACAGCAAGGTGATCGGCGGTGGTGAGAGCACCTCGATCAGCATTCCGGTGGCCAAGCTGAGCGAAGGCCCGTACTCATTCTTCTGCAGCTTTCCCGGCCACTCGGCGCTGATGAAGGGCACCCTGACCGTGAAACCCTGATGCCGGTGGCGGCAGGCAGCGTGTCGCGTGCTTGGCTTGGCCGGGAGAGTCGGTGAAAATAGCGGCTCCGGCAGCGTCAGGGTGCGTGCCACCGGGTGCCCGCGTGCGCCAGGGCCCCTTTCAGCGAGCGATGCGATGTCCGACATGAATCCGCTGGTCCGCTGGTTCCATCAACTGGGTTCGCCACCCTATTTCGACCGGTTTGCCGCGCGCTGGTCGCCCTGGTGCCATCTGGCGGGCCTGGTCCTGCTGGGGATCGGGCTGTGGCAGGCGTTGTTCGTGGTGCCGGCCGACTACCAGCAGGGCGACAGCTTCCGGATCCTCTACATCCACGTGCCCAGCGCCTGGATGAGCCTGTTCGTGTTCGGGCTGATGGCGCTATACGCAGCCATCGCCCTGGTCTGGCGGATCAAGCTGTGCGAGGTCCTGGCGATGGCCTGCGCGCCGATCGGCGCCGCCTTCACCGTCATCACCCTGGCCACCGGTTCGATCTGGGGCAAGCCGATGTGGGGCACGTGGTGGGACTGGGATCCGCGCCTGACCACCGAGCTGATCCTGCTGTTCCTGTACCTTGGCGTGATGGGCCTGTATGCCGCCATCGAAGACCGCCGCGCCGCCGCGCGCGCCGCCGGACTGCTGGCCATCGTCGGGGTGGCGCTGCTGCCGGTGATCCGCTATTCGGTGGTGTGGTGGAATTCGCTGCACCAGGGCCAGACCATCCGCCTGCTGGGCCAGTCCAGCATGGACGCCAGCATGATCATGCCGCTGTGGATCATGGTTCTGGCGACCAAGTTCTGGTTCGCCGGCTCGCTGCTGGCGCGCGCCCGTGCCGACAACCTGCGCCGCGAAGCCGGCAAGGACTGGCTGACCAGGCTGGCCGGAAGCAGCCCATGAGCTACCTGCCCTACGTCATCGCCGCCTACGCGGTCTTCGCCCTGGTGCTGCTGTGGGACTTCTTGGTCCCGCGCCTGCAGGTGCGCCGGCTGCTGCGCGATGCGCGCCTGCGCGGCAGCCGCCGGCGTCCCGCCCCGGCGCCGGCCGCCGATACCGAGCTGGTGCGATGAACCCGGTCCGTCGCCGCCGGCTGCTGCTGGTGCTGGTGGTCGTGGCCGCCGCGGGCCTTGCGACCGCGCTGGTGGCCATGGCCCTGCAGCGCAACGTGGCCTACCTGTACACGCCTTCGGAGGTACTCAAGGGCCAGGCCGGCGGCCAGGCGCGGTTCCGCCTGGGCGGCATGGTCGAGCGCGGCTCGTTCCAGCGCGGCGAAGGCTCGCTGGATGCGCACTTCCGGGTGACCGACGGCGATGCGCAGCTGCCAGTGGTCTACACCGGAATCCTGCCGGACCTGTTCCGCGAGGACCAGGCGGTGATCGCCACCGGCACGATGCGCGGTGGCCGGTTCGTCGCCACCGAGGTGCTGGCCAAGCACGACGAGCGCTACATGCCCAAGGAAGTGGCCGACAAGATGGGCAAGGCGCATGTGAAGCATCGAGTGGAGACGGCGCAGTGAGGCTTGATGGAGCCGGGACCCATGAAGCCGGGACCCGGGACCCGGGACCCGGGACCCGAAAAAATCAAGGGCGGCGGTGGCCGGGCTCGCGCTCCTGTTCTTGCTCTTCCGGGTCCCGGGCCCCGGGTCCCGGGTCCCGGCTTCCCCATGCTTCCTGAGCTTGGCCAGGTCGCGCTGATCCTGGCGCTGCTGGTGTCATGCGTACAGGCCGTGCTGCCGCTGGCCGGCGCGCAGCGCGGCACGCAGGCATGGATGGCGGTGGCCCGGCCGGCCGCCTATGCGCAGCTGGCCAGCGTGCTGCTGGCCTTCGTGGTGCTGACCGCGGCCTTCGTCGGCCAGGATTTCTCGGTGAAGTACGTGGCCGAGAACTCCAACTCCCTGCTGCCCATCGTGTACCGCTACACCGCGGTGTGGGGTTCGCACGAAGGCTCGCTGCTGCTGTGGGCGCTGGTGCTGGCGCTGTGGACCGCGGCGGTGGCCGAGTTCTCGCGGGCGCTGCCGGAGCGGGTGGTCGCGCGGGTGCTGGGGGTCATGGGCATCATCAGCGTGGGCTTTCTGTCGTTCCTGATCTTCACCTCCAATCCGTTCGCGCGGCTGCTGCCGGCCGTTGCCGAAGGCCGCGACCTCAACCCGCTGCTGCAGGACCCGGGGATGATCATCCACCCGCCGCTGCTGTACCTGGGCTACGTGGGCTTCGCGGTGCCGTTCGCCTTCGCCATTGCCGCGCTGCTGGAGGGCGAAGTGGACGCGCGCTGGCTGCGCTGGACCCGGCCATGGACCAACGTGGCCTGGGCGTTCTTGACCGGCGGCATTGCGCTGGGCAGCTGGTGGGCCTATTCGGAACTGGGCTGGGGCGGCTGGTGGTTCTGGGACCCGGTGGAAAACGCCAGCTTCATGCCGTGGCTGGCCGGTGCGGCGCTGATCCACTCGCAGGCGGTGACCGAGAAGCGCGGCAGTTTCCGCGGCTGGACCCTGCTGCTGGCCATCGCCACGTTCTCGCTGTCGCTGCTGGGCACCTTCCTGGTGCGCTCGGGCGTGCTGACCAGCGTGCATGCGTTCGCCGCCGATCCAACGCGCGGCCTGTTCGTGCTGGTCTTCCTGGGGCTGGTGGTCGGCGGTTCGCTGCTGCTCTACGCGCTGCGTGCACCGCAGTTCGATGACGGTGCGCCGTTCGCCGCCGGCTCGCGCGAGACCCTGCTGCTGGCCAACAACGTGCTGCTGGGCGCGGCCTGCGCAATGGTCGCGCTGGGCACGCTGTATCCGCTGCTGGCCGATGCGCTGGAGCTGGGCAAGATCTCGGTCGGCCCGCCCTATTTCAGCCTGCTGTTCACCCTGCTGATGACGCCGCTGGTGCTGCTGCTGCCGTTCGGCCCGCTGTTCAAATGGCAGCGCGAACAAGCCTCGCGGGTGATGGCAATGCTGCTGCCATGGGCAGCGCTGGCGCTGGCTGGCGGCGCGGCGGCGTTCTTCCTGGCGCCGCAGGGCAAGTGGAAGGCTGCCGCGGCGATTGTCGCTGCGCTGTGGGTGGCCGGCGGCACCGTGCGCTTTGTCTGGAGCCGGCTGCGCGCGCAGGGCCGGATGACCGCCGAGATGCTGGGCATGAGCCTGGCGCACTTCGGCCTGGCGGTGTTCCTGATCGGCGCGCTGATGGTCGAGGCGCTCAACGTGCAGCGCGAGGTGGCGCTCAAGCCCGGACAGCACGTCGAGGTGGCCGATTACGGCTTCAGCTTCGACGGCGTGGCCCAAACCCAGGGCCCCAACTACATCGCCGACCGCGCCACCGTGCAGCTCAGCCGTGGTGGCGAGCCGCTGCAGACCCTGCATCCGGAAAAGCGCGCCTATGCCGGCGGCGGCCAGGTGATGACCGAATCGGCGGTGCGTGCGGGCGTGCTGGGCGATGTGTACGTGGCGCTGGGCGAATCGCTGGGCGACGGTGCCTGGGCGGTGCGCATCCAGGTCAAGCCGATGGTGCGCTGGATCTGGGCCGGCGCGGTGCTGATGGCGCTCGGCGGCCTGGTCACCGCCACCGACCGCCGCTTCCGCCGCCGCAGCAGGGAGCCGCAGCCGGCATGAGCGCCGCATCGCAACGACGCGGCATCTCGCGTACCGCAATGGTGATCGGGATGCTATGCCTGCTGGCGGTGTTCGCGCTGCTGCTGGTGTCGGTCCAGCGCTCGGACCGTCCCGACCGCCAGGCCCTGCCCTCGACGCTGATCGGCAGGCCGGCGCCGGCCACGGTGCTGCCGTTGCTGCACCAGCCCGACAGGACGCTCGATTTTGCCACCCTGCGCGGCAGGCCATACCTGCTCAACGTGTGGGGCAGCTGGTGCCCGGAATGCCAGGTCGAACACCCCGTCGTCAGCGCCTTGGCCAGGACCGGCAAGGTGCGCGTGATCGGCTACGACCTCAAGGACGAGCCGGCCGATGCGCTGCGCTGGCTGGACCAGTTCGGCGATCCCTACGACACCATCGTCAGCGATGTGGAAGGCAGGGCCTCGCTGGACTGGGGCATCTACGGGGCGCCGGAGACCTTCCTGATCGACGCAGCCGGCATCGTGCGCTGGAAGCATGTCGGCCCGCTGGATCAGGCCGTGGTCGAAGCCGAACTGCTGCCGGCGCTGGCCAAGGCCGGGGGCGCGCGGTGATCGGGAGGTCGGCCGCGGGAAACAGCAGAGCAAGCGCCGCGCCCGGCAGGCACAGGCGCGTGGCCTGGCTGCGCGGCCTGTTGTGCATCTTTACCCTGCTCATCGCCGGCCACGTCCTGGCCCAGGTCAGCGACCCCACGCCGCTGAACTTCCGGGATGCCGCCGAGGAAGCCCGGTTCAATGCGCTCACCCACGAACTGCGCTGCGTGATGTGCCAGAACCAGTCGCTGGCCGACTCCAACGCGCAGATCGCTCAAGACCTGCGCCGCGAGGTCCTGCAGCTGATGCAGTCGGGCCGCAGCGACGCGCAGATCAAGAGCTACCTGGTGGAGCGCTACGGCGAGTTCGTGCTCTACCGTCCGCAGGTCCAACGCAACACCTGGCTGCTGTGGTTCGGCCCGCTCCTGCTGCTGGCAGGCGGCGCGCTGGTGGTGTGGCGGGTGGTGCGCCGGCGCAGCGCACGCGCGCTGCCGGGCGCCGATGACGGACAGGAATGGTGATGGCCAGTTTCGTCGTGGCGGCGGTATTGCTCGGCCTGCTGGTGCTGGGCGGCGCGCTGTGGCCATTGTGGCGCCGCGCGCCGCGCGCCGCTGGCGGGCTGCTGGTCGCGCTGGGGGTGTGCAGCCTTGCGCTGTACCGGCTGGTGGGGACGCCGCAGGCACTGCAGCCGCACGCCACCCAGGCGCCGGCCACGATGGATGCCGCCATCGCCCGCCTGCAGGACGAACTGCAGCGCAACCCGCAGGCGGCCGAAGGCTGGCAGTTGCTGGGCCGCGCGCTGGCAGCGCAAGGCAAGCCCGAGCAAGCGCGCGATGCCTTCGCCCGCGCCGCCCGGTTGCTGCCCGATGACCCCGACGCACTGGTCGAAGCCGCGCAGTCGCGCAGTCTGGCCGATCCGCAGCGGCGCCTGGACCAGGAAGCCGTGACCATGCTCGAACGCGCACTTGCGCTGCAGCCCAGCCATCAGCGCGCGCGCTGGTTCCTGGGGGTGGCCCAGCGCCAGCGCGGCCAGCCCGCGCAGGCCGCCGCGACCTGGGAGCCGCTGCTGACGCAGGTCGATGCCAGTACCGCCAACAGCCTGCGCGCGCAGATCAATGCCGCCCGCACCGAAGCCGGACAGCCGCCGCTGCAAGCCGACGCGCCCGCCGCCGCACCGGCCAGTGCCGGCGTGAACGTCGAGGTATCGCTGGACCCGGACCTGGCCACACGCGTGCACCTGTCCGGCGACGCCACCGTGTTTGTCATCGCCCGCCAGGCCGGCGGCCCGCCGATGCCGGTGGCCGTACAGAAGCACACCCTGCAGGACCTGCCGCTGCGCATCACCCTCGGCGACACCGACAGCCCGATGCCGACCATGAAGCTCTCCGCGTTGAAGGAGGTCGAACTGATCGCGCGCCTGTCGGCCAGCGGCAACGCCCAGCGCGGTGAGGGCGACCTGGAATCGGCGCCGGTGCGGGTGAAGTTGCCGGCCAAGGATCCGGTCAAGCTGGTGATCGGCGGCAGATAGCGCCGCCGGGCCCGGCCCTGCGCGGCACGCTGCGTTGCCGGTCGCGCACGACCTGGTGTGACCGCCTGGATCTGGCCGCAAGCTAAACTGGCCGGATGACCGAATTCATCCCGCCAGGCACCCGCTGGCACGCCCTGTCCTCGCCCTTCCCCATGAAACGCGGCGGCGCGCTGCATGGCGCGCGGATCGCCTACGAGACCTGGGGCACGCTCGCCGCGCAGCGCGACAACGCCATCCTGATCGTCACCGGCCTCTCTCCCGACGCACACGCCGCCGCCAACGCCGACAACCCGGCCGCCGGCTGGTGGGAGCCGATGCTCGGCCCGGGCAAGGCCATCGATACCAACCGCTGGTTCGTGGTCTGCGTGAACTCGCTGGGCAGCTGCAAGGGCTCGACCGGGCCGGCTTCGATCGATCCAGCCACCGGCGATCTCTACCGCCTGTCGTTTCCCGAATTGTCGGTAGAGGATGGCGCGGCAGCGGCGGTCGAGGTGGTCCGTGCGCTTGGCATCGGGCAGCTGGCGTGCGTGATCGGCAACTCGATGGGCGGCATGACCGCGCTGGCGCTGCTGCACGCCCATCCGGGCATTGCGCGCGGCCACATCAACATCTCCGGCAGCGCTCAGGCGTTGCCGTTCTCGATTGCGATCCGCTCGCTGCAGCGTGAAGCGATCCGCCTGGACCCGATGTGGAACGGCGGCCACTACAGCGACGCGGCATATCCGGAGAGCGGCATGCGCATTGCGCGCAAGCTGGGGGTGATCACCTATCGCTCGGCACTGGAATGGGATGGCCGCTTCGGTCGCGTGCGCCTGGAGTCCGACCGCCCGGGCGAGGACCCCTTCGGCCTGGAATTCCAGGTCGAAAGCTACCTGGAGGGCCACGCGCGCCGCTTCGTGCGCCAGTTCGATCCCAACTGCTATCTGTACCTGAGCCGGTCGATGGACTGGTTCGACCTGGCCGAGCATGCCGGCCAAAAGCATGTCGACGACCGGACGCAAGGAGATGATGTGATGGCTGCCCTGGCCAGCATCAGGCTGGAAAAGGCGATGGCCATCGGCGCGACCACCGACATCCTGTTCCCGCTGCAGCAGCAGGAGCAGATCGCCCTGGGCCTGCAGGCCGGCGGCGCCGACAGCAGCTTCGTCCCGCTGCCCTCGCCGCAGGGCCATGACGCCTTCCTGGTGGATATCGAGCGCTTCGACCCTGCAGTGCGTGGCTTCCTGGCCCGGCTGTGACGGCGGCGCTCACATCGAACAACGGCACTCACTTTTTTCGGGGACTATCCGTTTCCGTGTGGATGACAGAAGATGCGCTCCGCGCCATGCGGGCGCGCAGATGCCCTGGGCAAGTCCAGCCCGCCCTTGAGTAGGTAGACCATGGTGCGCAGGACCGGCGAAGGCGCAGGAGGCGCGGTCAGCGGCGTTGGCCGCCTGGAGGCCGGCATTGATCGATTCTGCCCCGGGCGCTGGGTTGGCCTGCCCAGTTCTCGTCTGCCTCCGCGTGTCCGTGGTGGGACCCGGACGCAACCTTCGGTCACGCTCGATCCGGCGCGCTCCTTGCGCAGGATCCCGGCGAGCCCCCGGTGTTGCCGGCGATCGGTCCGGCCATCAACGGGAGCTCGGCTGGCAAACTCGCTTGTCCTCAATCGACACGGTTTGCTGCACTGCAACTTGTTGTCCCGGAACGGTCCGTATAGGCTCCCCGGACAGATGTCGAATATCGACAATAATATCGAAATTGTAACGGGCTACCTGCTGCCGACTCTGATGCAGGATGTGCGGGCGCAGGAGTGTTCTGTAATGACCAGGCGTGAAATGCGGTGAATGCGAGAACGTCCAACGGCGTCACCATGGGAGGCGACCCGGCGTTTGCCGATGTGTCGCCGATGCCCAATGCGAGTGGGCGAAGCCTGATTGAGGCGACGTTTCAGCGGCTGCGGGCAGACATCGTGGAGGGGCGACTGGCGGCCGGATCCAGACTGGCCATCGAGGATCTCAAGTCGCGCTACGAGGTCAGCGGCGGGACCGTGCGCGAGGCACTTTCCCTGCTGGTGGCCGACAATCTGGTGCAGGCACAGGCCCAGCGCGGATTCCATGTGACTCCGATGTCCCTGGACGACATGCGTGATCTGGCCGCCACGCGGGTCGCGCTGGAGTGCGAGGCACTGCGCCAAAGCGTGCTCAACGGCGACGCTGAATGGGAGGCGCGGGTGGTCAGTGCATTTCACCGGCTGTCCTTGATCGAGGAGCGCACCATGCGCGATCCGGTGCACTTGTTCAACCAATGGGAGCCAGTCAACCGTGACTTTCACGAGGCTCTGATTTCCGCCTGTCCGTCCGTCTGGACCCGGCGGTTCCTGTCGGTCCTGTATGTGCAGATGGAGCGCTATCGCCGGTTGACCTCAAGACACAACCAGCCTGCCAGAAACGTGCATGAAGAGCATCAGGCGCTTCGCGACAGCGCGCTGGCACGTGATGCCGAGCGCTGCACGGCGTTGTTGCGCGGGCACATCGAATCATCAATTTCGGTGGTTCGGCAGTTCGGTTTGTTGCGGTGAATGCAGACGCCGCAGCTTTTTTTCGGGGTGATGGAAGATGTTGGTGTTTTTCCGCCCTGCCAAGGGCCTTCAACGGAGAATTTAAATCATGAATACTTTGATCAAAGAACTACAGGAATCCCCTGTGAATATCCATCAAAGGAAAGAAGTACACGAATCCCCTGTGAAGGGAATCCCTGAGTGGACGCCGGAGACGATCCGGGCACTGGTCGATCAGGAAAAAGGCCTGCTGGACCCGCGCATTTACGCCGACCAAGGTCTGTACGAACTGGAGCAGGAGCGGGTCTTTGCCCGCTCCTGGCTGTTGCTCGGACATGAGAGTCACATCCGCAAGACCGGCGACTTCATGACGACTTACATGGGTGAAGATCCGGTGGTCATGGTGCGCCAGCCAGACAAGAGCATCAAGGTGTTCCTGAACCAGTGCCGGCACCGCGGCATGCGCATCTGTCGCACCGACGCCGGCAACGCCAAGGCCTTCACCTGCAGCTATCACGGCTGGGCCTACGACATCGCCGGCAAGCTGGTGAACGTGCCGTACGAGAAGGAAGCCTTTTGCGACAAGAAAGAAGGCGACTGCGGCTTTGACAAGGCCGAATGGGGTCCGCTGCAGGCACGCGTGGCCACCTACAAGGGCCTGGTCTTCGCCAACTGGGATGCGCAGGCGCCTGACCTGGAGACCTACCTCGGTGACGCCCGTCCGTACATGGACATCATGCTGGATCGCACGCCGGCCGGGACCGAGGCGGTCGGCGGCATGCAGAAGTGGGTCATTCCGTGCAACTGGAAGTTTGCCGCCGAGCAGTTCTGCAGTGACATGTACCACGCCGGCACCATGTCCCACCTGTCCGGCATCCTGGCGGGCATGCCGCCGGAAATGGACCTGTCGCATGCACAGGTGCCCAGCAAGGGCAACCAGTTCCGCGCCAGCTGGGGCGGACACGGCTCGGGCTGGTTTGTCGATGAGCCGGGCCTGCTCATGGCGGTAATGGGTCCCAAGATCACCCAGTACTGGACCGAAGGTCCGGCGGCCGAGCTCGCCCAAGAGCGTCTGGGCCACACCATGCCGGTCCTGCGCATGTTCGGCCAGCACATGACGGTCTTTCCAACCTGCTCTTTCTTGCCCGGCATCAACACCATCCGGACCTGGCACCCGCGTGGTCCCAATGAAATCGAGGTGTGGGCCTTCACCCTGGTCGATGCCGATGCCCCGGCCGAGATCAAGGAAGAATTTCGTCGGCACAACATCCGCACCTTCTCTGCAGGGGGCGTGTTCGAGCAGGACGACGGTGAGAACTGGGTCGAGATCCAGAAAGTATTGCGTGGGCACAAGGCCAAGAGCCGGCCGCTCAATGCCCAGATGGGCCTGGGGCGGTCGCAGACCGGTCACCCTGATTTTCCTGGCAACGTCGGCTACGTCTACGCCGAAGAAGCGGCACGGGGCATGTACCACCACTGGATGCGCATGATGTCCGAGCCCAGCTGGGCCACGCTCAAGCCCTGAGCGGGGCAATTGCCAGAGTTTCAATCGGATGACATTCATCGCGGAGCCGGACGCGCGCGCATACACAGCGCACCAAGGCTCCGCCCCCTGGTATCGACTCAGAGAACAACCCTCATGACCAACCTATCCGCGCATTCCTACAAGGTCTTTGAATGGCCCAGCAAGACCGTGGGCCTTGAGCTGCAGAACGAGATCGAACAGTTCTACTACCGCGAAGCGCAGTTGCTTGACCACCGGGCCTACGAGGCCTGGTTTGCCCTGCTGGACAAAGACATCCGCTACTTCATGCCGCTGCGCACCAACCGCATGATCCGGGAGGGCGAGCTGGAATATTCCGGCGACCAGGATTTTGCCCATTTCGACGAAACCTACGAAACCATGTACGGGCGCATCCGCAAGGTGACCTCGGATCTGGGCTGGGCGGAAAACCCGCCTTCCCGCACCCGCCACCTGATCTCCAATGTCATCGTCAAGGAGACGGACAAGCCGGATACCTTCGAGGTCAATTCCGCATTCATCCTGTACCGTAATCGGCTTGAGCGCCAGGTCGACATCTTCGCCGGCGAACGCCGGGACGTGCTGCGCCGCGCCGACAACAACCTTGGCTTCAGCATCGCCAGGCGCACCATCCTGCTCGACGCCAGCACCTTGCTGTCGAACAACCTGAGCATGTTCTTCTAGCGAGTTCTTCTAGCGAGAAGCCACATCTCAGCCGGAACGGAGGACGCTGCCATGAGAAGAGCAAGGCTGTTTTTGATCGCCATCGGTGTGTTCTACATCATCAACCTCATTGGCACGCTTCCCTTCAGCACCCTGGGCTTGTTCGGCACCATGTATCCAGGCGTTGAACTGCATGTGGGCGCGCCGATCTTCACCTTGTTGCAGGATGCCTGGGCGGTGATCGGTCTCCAGTTGGGTGCCATCGGGGCGGTCGCTTTGTGGGGCGCCCGCGATCCGGGCCGCTATCAGGCCGTCATTCCAGTGGTCATTGCAACGGAAGTTGTCGATGGCCTCTGGGATTTTTACAGCATCGTGTGGAGCCACGAAGCCCTGTGGTTCGGGCTTGTCACGCTGGTGATTCATGTGCTGTGGATTGGCTGGGGCCTGCATGCCTGGCGAGCCATTGCGTTAAAATCGCCCATGGCACCTTGATTGACTCTTGCGCCACCAATCACATCCGGCCACACCCAGACAGGCCCGTGGCTGTTCGCCCGGACGATTTGACTCCTTTGAACCCCTACATGAAAGCGATATGAAATTTACCAAAGTCTGTGAGCGAAGCGATGTGCCCGAAGGCGAAGCCCTGAAGGTCGAAAGTGGAGACACCCCCGTCGCGATCTTCAATGTGGATGGCGAACTGTTTGCGACCCAGGACCACTGCACCCACGGTGACTGGTCCCTGTCCGAGGGCGGCTACCTTGATGGTGACGTGGTGGAATGCTCACTGCACATGGGGAAGTTTTGCGTTCGCACGGGCAAGGTCAAATCGCCGCCGCCCTGTGAGGCATTGAAGATATTTCCAATCCGCATCGAGGGAAATGACGTGCTGATCGACTTCGAAGCGGGGTATCTGACGCCATGATCGAAGCCATCTCCATCATCGGCGCCGGCCTGGCCGGGGCGACGGCTGCGCGCGCGTTGCGTGCCCAGGGGTATACCGGACGCCTTCACCTGGTCGGGGACGAACCGCGGCACGCTTATGACCGAACCACACTGTCCAAGGCGGTGTTGAAGGGCGAGCAGCCCGAGCCGCCTGCAATCCTGGACGCCTCCTGGTACGCATCGGCCGACGTGGACCTGCAACTCGGGCGACGGGTGAGTGGCCTGGATGTGGCCAACCGCGAGATTCGGTTCGAAACCGGTGCCTCGCTGGCCTACGATCGGCTGCTGCTGGCGACCGGCGCGCGCCCGCGACGCGTGGCGATTCCGGGCTGCGACCTGGCCGGCATCCATACCCTGCGAGACCTCGCCGACAGCGAGGCGCTGCGGCAGGCGCTGCGCCCTGGCCAGTCGCTGGTCATCGTCGGCGGAGGCCTGATCGGCTGCGAGGTGGCGACCACCGCGCGCAAGGTCGGTGTCGATGTCACGATCCTGGAAGCAGGAGATGAGTTGCTGCTGCGTGTATTGGGTCACAGAACCGGGGCGTGGTGCCGAACCGAACTGGAACGCATGGGTGTCCGGGTGGAGCGCAATGCACAGGCCTCGCGCTTCGAAGGTGAGGGCCAGGTGCGCACCGTCGTGTGCGCCGATGGGCGCCAGGTGGCAGCCGACGTGGTGCTGGTCAGCATTGGCGCCGAGCCGGCGGACGAGCTGGCGCGGGCGGCGGGCATCGCCTGCGCACGCGGCGTGCTGGTCGACGCCACCGGCGCGAGCTCCTGCCCGGAGGTGTTCGCCGCCGGTGACGTCGCCGCCTGGCCGCTGCGTCAAGGTGGCCAACGCTCGCTGGAGACCTACCTGAATAGCCAGATGGAGGCCGAAGTCGCGGCCAGCGCCATGTTGGGCACGCCCGTGCCGACGCTGCAGGTGCCGAGCTCCTGGACCGAGATTGCGGGTCACCGCATCCAGATGATTGGCGATGCCGAGGGGCCCGGAGAAATCATCCTGCGCGGCGATGCGCAGGCCGGCCAGCCACTGGTGTTGTTCAGGTTGCTTGACGGCTGTGTCGAAGCGGCGACGGCGATCAATGCCACCAGGGAATTTTCTGTGGCGACCCGACTGGTCGGCGCCCGGGTTCCTGTCTCAGCCGAGCAGTTGCAGGATGTCGGCTCAAATTTGCGGGATTTGCTCAAGGCCAAATCAAGTTGATGCGCGTGGCTGGCGAATCGGTCTAACAATCAGGAGTTTGAGAATGAAATTGACAGGCGAAGTGGTGTTGATCACGGGAGGCGCCTCCGGGTTGGGGCGAGCGCTCGTGGACCGATTCGTGGCCGAAGGCGCAAAAGTGGCAGTGCTGGACAAGTCGGCCGAGCGCCTCGCACAGCTGGAAACCGATCATGGCGACAACGTGCTTGGCGTCACCGGCGATGTCCGTTCACTGGAAGATCAGAAGCAGGCGGCCAGCCGCTGCGTGGCCAAGTTCGGAAAAATCGACACCCTGATCCCCAATGCAGGCATTTGGGATTACTCGACGGCCTTGGTCGACCTGCCCGAAGAGAGCCTCGATGCCGCGTTCGATGAGGTCTTTCACATCAATGTCAAGGGTTATATCCATGCAGTGAAGGCCTGCCTGCCGGCCTTGGTCGCCAGCCGTGGCAACGTGATCTTCACGATCTCCAATGCGGGCTTCTATCCCAATGGCGGAGGCCCTCTCTACACCGCAGCCAAGCACGCCATTGTGGGCCTGGTGCGTGAACTGGCGTTCGAGCTGGCGCCATACGTGCGCGTCAACGGGGTGGGGCCGGGCGGCATCAATAGCGATCTGAGAGGCCCCTCCTCGCTGGGGATGGGCGGCAAGGCGATTTCGACCGTGCCGCTTGCCGACATGCTCAAGTCGGTGCTTCCGATCGGCCGCATGCCTGAGGCCGAGGAGTACACCGGGGCCTATGTGTTTTTTGCCACGCGAGGCGATGCGGCGCCTGCGACCGGGGCCTTGCTGAACTACGACGGTGGCTTGGGCGTTCGTGGATTCTTCTCGGGTGCCGGGGGTAATGACCTGCTCGAAAAGCTGAATATCAACCCCTGAGCATCGACGAAGGAGACAGTAATGAGCATCAAAACTTTGGGATACATGGGGTTTGCGGTCAGCGACGTAGCTGCTTGGCGTTCGTTTCTGACGCAGAAACTGGGCTTGATGGATGCAGGCACGACCGACAACGGCGACCTGTTCCGCGTCGATTCGAGAGCCTGGCGGATTGCCGTGCAGCAGGGCGAGGTTGACGATCTGGCCTATGCAGGCTACGAGGTGGCCGATGCGGCAGGGCTGGCGCAGATGGCTGACAAGCTCAAACAGGCCGGTATCGCAGTCACTACCGGCGATGCCTCACTTGCCAGGCGCCGCGGGGTGACGGGATTGATCACTTTTGCCGACCCGTTTGGCCTGCCGTTGGAAATTTATTACGGCGCCAGTGAGCTGTTCGAAAAACCGTTCCTGCCTGGTGCGGCCGTGTCGGGTTTCCTGACCGCCGAGCAAGGGCTGGGGCACTTCGTGCGCTGCGTTCCGGATTCGGACAAGGCGCTGGCGTTTTATACCGACGTGCTCGGCTTCCGGTTGTCTGACGTCATCCACATGAAATTGGGGCCGGACGTGACGGTTCCTGCGTATTTCCTGCACTGCAACGAACGCCACCATACCCTGGCGATCGCGGCATTCCCGCTGCCAAAACGCATTCATCACTTCATGCTCGAAGTCGCCTCGCTCGATGACGTCGGTTTTGCATATGATCGCGTTGACGCGGACGGCTTGATCACCTCCACGCTTGGACGCCACACCAATGACCACATGGTGTCGTTCTATGCAGCGACTCCGTCCGGACTGGAGGTCGAGTACGGATGGAGTGCCCGGACCGTTGACCGCTCCTGGTCCGTGGTGCGGCATGACAGCACGAGCATGTGGGGCCACAAGCCGGCGCGCAAAAAAGCATGAACAATAACCTCTACCCCCCTGGAGTCCTTGCATGAAGCTTTACTACAGTCCTGGTGCCTGCTCGCTGTCCCCGCACATTGCATTGCGCGAGGCCGGCCTGGATTTCGAGCTGGTAAAGGTCGACCTGGCAAGCAAGAAGACCGCCTCCGGGCAGGACTACCTAGAGATCAACCCGGCCGGGTACGTGCCTTGCCTGCAGCTTGACGACGGCCGTACCCTGACCGAGGGTCCCGCCATCGTGCAATACGTGGCCGATCAGGTGCCCGGCAAGCAGCTGGCGCCGGCCAACGGCAGCTTCGAGCGCTACCGCTTGCAGCAATGGCTGAACTTCATCTCGAGCGAACTGCACAAGAGCTTCAGCCCCTTGTTCAACCCTGCGTCCAGCGACGACTGGAAAAACGCCGTGCGGCAGAGCCTGAACACCCGCCTGGGGCAGGTCGCGCGACAGCTCGAGCATGCGCCCTATCTGCTGGGTGACCAATTGAGCGTGGCCGACATCTATCTGTTTGTCGTGCTCGGTTGGAGCGCCTATGTCAAGCTTGATCTCTCGCCCTGGCCGGCGCTGCAGGCCTTCCAAGGCCGTGTCGGAGGCCGCGAAGCGGTACAGTCTGCGCTTCGCGCCGAAGGCTTGACCAAGGAGTGAAGATGCCCTTCCCGGGGCGCGGAAGCGGGCCTGGGAGAGCTGCCTCAAAGCAATGAACGCCCCGTCCTGGAATGATCCGAAACGCCATGACCCCTGAACTGATCGGAACGCTGGGTGACGAGCTGTACAGCGCGCTGTGCACACGCACCGTGGTCGAGCCATTGACCAGCCGCCATCCAGACATCATCATCGAGGACGCCTACCACATCCAGCAACGCATGATCTCGCGCCGCCTGCAGGCCGGCGAGCGCGTCGTCGGCAAGAAAATCGGCGTCACCAGCGCGGCCGTGATGAACATGCTGGGCGTCTACCAGCCCGACTTCGGCTATATGCTCGACGGCATGATCGTCAGCGACGGCGGCAGCATCTCGATGTCCTCCCTGATCCAGCCAAAAGCCGAAGGCGAGATCGCCTTTGTCCTGAAAAAGGACCTGATGGGCCCGGGCATTACCAACGCCGACGTGCTGGCGGCCACCGACTTTGTCATGCCCTGCTTCGAGATCGTCGACTCGCGCATCCGCGACTGGAAAATCAAGATCCAGGACACCGTCGCCGACAACGCCTCCTGCGGCATGTTCGTACTCGGTAGCACCGCCGCCGATCCACGCAAGATCGACCTGAAGACCTGTGGCATGGTGCTCGAGAAAAACGGGGAGATCATCGCGACCGGTGCCGGCGCGGCCGCCCTGGGCTCCCCGGTCAATGCCGTGGCCTGGCTGGCCAACACCCTGGGCCGCCTGGGTATCGGCCTGAAAGCCGGCGAGGTGATTCTCTCCGGCGCGTTGGCTGCCATGTTTCCGGCTCAGGCCGGAGACCACTTCCGCGTCAGCGTCGGCGGCATCGGCGACTGCTCGGTACAATTCCAATGACTCTTCCGGAAACTGAGAACATGACCAATAAAATCAAATGCGCCGTGATCGGACCCGGCAACATCGGCACCGACCTGCTGGCCAAGCTGCAGCGCAGCCCCGTACTGGAGCCGGTCTGGATGGTCGGCATCGACCCCGAGTCCGACGGTCTCAAGCGCGCCCGCGAGATGGGGCTCAAGACCACTTCTGACGGTGTGGACGGCCTGGTGCCGCACATGCAGGCCGACGGTGTACAGATCGTCTTTGACGCCACCAGCGCTTACGCCCATGCAGAGAACAGCCGCAAGGTGAACGCCGAAGGGGCGCTCATGATCGATCTCACGCCCGCGGCCATCGGCCCCTTCTGCGTGCCGCCGGTCAACCTCAAGGAGCATGTCGGCAAAGGCGAGATGAACGTCAACATGGTCACCTGCGGGGGCCAGGCCACCATCCCCATGGTGGCTGCCGTCAACCGCGTGCAGCCGGTGGCCTACGGTGAAATCGTCGCGACCGTGTCGAGCAAGTCTGCCGGGCCCGGTACGCGCAAGAACATCGACGAATTCACCCGCACCACGGCCGGCGGCGTGGAAAAAGTTGGTGGCGCGAAAAAGGGCAAGGCCATCATCATCCTCAACCCGGCCGAGCCGCCGCTGATCATGCGCGACACCGTGCACTGCCTGCTGGAGAGCGAACCGGACCAGCAGAAGATCACCGAGTCGATCCACGCCATGATCAAGGAGGTGCAGAAGTACGTGCCCGGCTACAAACTGGTCAACGGTCCGGTGTTCGACGGCAAGCGTGTCTCGGTCTTCCTGGAGGTCGAGGGCCTGGGTGACTACCTGCCCAAGTACGCCGGCAACCTCGACATCATGACCGCCGCCGCTGCCCGCACCGCCGAGATGTTTGCCGAAGAAATGCTCGCCGGGCAGCTGACACTCCAGCCCGTCCACGCCTGAATCACGCAGGAGAACCACCATGAACCTCAAAGGCAAGAAAATCACCGTTCACGACATGACGCTGCGCGACGGCATGCATCCCAAGCGCCACCTGATGACGCTGGACCAGATGAAGAGCATTGCCTGCGGCCTGGACGCCGCGGGCGTGCCGTTGATCGAAGTCACCCACGGCGACGGCCTGGGCGGCTCCTCGGTCAACTATGGTTTCCCGGCGCACAGCGACGAGGAATACCTGGGCGCCGTGATTCCGTTGATGAAGCAGGCCAAGGTCAGTGCCCTGCTGCTCCCCGGCATCGGCACCGTCGAACACCTGTTGATGGCCAAGGACCTGGGCGTGAATACCATCCGCGTGGCCACCCACTGCACCGAAGCCGATGTGTCCGAGCAGCACATCACCCAATCGCGCAAGCTGGGGCTGGATACCGTTGGCTTTCTGATGATGGCGCACATGGCCAGCCCGGAAAAGCTGGTGAGCCAGGCACTGTTGATGCAAGGCTACGGCGCCAACTGCATCTATGTCACCGACTCGGCTGGCTACATGCTGCCTGATGATGTGAAAGTGCGTTTGAGCGCCGTGCGCGCCGCGCTCAAGCCCGAGACGGAATTGGGCTTTCATGGCCATCACAACCTGGCCATGGGGGTGGCCAACTCGATCGCTGCGATCGAGGCCGGCGCCAACCGCATCGATGCCGCCGCCGCTGGCCTGGGCGCTGGCGCCGGCAACACGCCGATGGAGGTGTTCATCGCCGTCTGTGCGCGTATGGGGATCGAAACCGGAGTGGACGTGTTCAAGATCCAGGACGTGGCCGAAGACCTGGTGGTGCCGATCATGGACCACGTCATCCGCATCGACCGCGACTCGCTCACGCTGGGCTATGCCGGGGTCTACTCCAGCTTCCTGCTGTTTGCCAAACGCGCCAGTGAGAAGTATGGCGTGCCGGCGCGCGACATCCTGGTCGAGCTGGGACGGCGCGGCATGGTCGGCGGCCAGGAAGACATGATCGAAGACACCGCCATGACCATGGCGCGTGAGCGTGCGATTGCGAAGAAGGAAGCCGCATGAAGCTCGGCAGCAACAGATACATCACCGCTTTGACCAAACGCCGAAAAGCCCGCGGACCGTAGACGCAGGAGACGGCCAAGAGCATCAACGATCGAGCTGGCATAGGGGGTGGCGACCTTGACGGCTTCATGCCTGAGGGGTCGCCATGGCTCAGGCGACCCAGGCGCATCTCGACCGACGAGGTCTGGTGTTCCGACCGACCTGACAACGGTAACAAGCCAGACACACTGAAACTTGCGAGTGATGATCTATGTTTGCGAGAGATTTGGTCAAGCGCTGTGGGAACAACTTCCCGACCAAGATCGCCTACTACTGCGGCGAACGATCGCGTACCTGGCGCGAAATGGACCAGCGATCAGACCAGTTTGGAGTGACGCTGCAGCAACTTGGCCACCGACCGGGCCAAACGGTGGCCATCCTCGCGCCCGAGAGCATCGAGGTCTATGAACACTTCTTTGCCTGCATGAAGATCGCGGCCCCACGCGTGGCGGTCAATACGGGATACGTCTGGCCCGAGATGCTGCACGTGCTGAAAGACAGCGAGGTCAAGTTCCTGTTGTTGGATGCCCGTTGCCGGGACTTGGTCGCCAGTCGGATGGACGAGCTGGAGACACTGGGCATCACGTTGATTGGTTACGGCGCAGGCCATGGCCTGGAGCACGACTACGAGAGCCTGCTGGCAAAGGCCGAGGGTGAGCCCCACTGGCCAACGTTGGCCCCCGACGACATCCTGTTTTTCAGCTATACCTCCGGCACCACCGGTGTGCCCAAGGGCGTGATGTTGCCGCAACTGAGCGGTGCCAATTGCATCATTCAGTCATTGGGTCATTTTGGCTTCTGTCCAGACGATGTTTGGGGAGCGGTAGGATCTTCGGCCTGGGTCGTCGTCATGTGCTACTTGTTGGGACTAGGCAACGGAATGACGACCGTCATTCCGGATGGCGGATACCAATTGCAGGCCTACCTGCGTGATGTCGAGCGTTTTCGCATTACGGCCGGGTTCCACGTCCCGACCATGCTCCAGCGCGCGATAGCTGAAATCCAAAGCAATCCCGTCTATGACCTGTCCTCATTGCGCATGATGGTGTACGGCTCTTCGCCGGCAACACCCAAACTGATCCGTGATGCCCGGGAGACCTTCAAGGGCATCAAGCTGCTGCAGATCTATGGCATGACCGAAACCGCGGCGGGCTGGGTCAGTTACTTGACAGATGCCGACCACGAGCACGCATTGCGCGATGAAATCGATTTGCTGAAGTCGGTGGGTCGCATCGGAACCAGCTACGACTGCACGATTCGTGACGAGTCGGGGCAACCGGTGCCGATCGGTCAATCCGGCGAGATCTGGCTGCGCGGCAATACGATGATGAAAGGCTACAAAAACCTGCCCGAGGCGACGGCGGAAGCCATGCCAGATGGCTGGTTACGCACCAACGACATCGGGCGCCTTGACGAGCGCGGTTATCTCTATTTGCTGGATCGTCAGAAATTCCTGATCAGCACCGGCGCCGTAAAAGTATTTCCAACCACGGTTGAGGCGATTCTCGTCGAGCACCCTGCGGTGGAGGAGGTCGCCGTGGTAGGCGTGCCGCATCCGGAATGGGGCGAGGCTGTCGTTGCCGTGGTTGTCCGAAAACCTTCGCAGCCCGATGTGACGGTGCAGGAAGTCATCGACTTCTGCCAAGGCAAGCTCAGTCGCCCTGAAACACCGAAGCACGTGGTGTTTGTGGATCAACTACCCAAGACCACGAACGGAAAACTCAAGAAGGCAGAGCTGAGAAGCTGGCTGTCCGGTGGCGCAGTGCAGCTGCCTTGGCGCATCGAACTTGCTTGAAAGCCTATCGGCCGTTGGGGCGCCCTGGACGTTGCTATCCCCCCCTACCCGCCGCATGATTTTTTACTTCGCGCTGCATATTAGCGCCCTGCCCCATGGGCTCCATCCCATTCACTGAAGGACAAGAAATGACAGCACTTACCGAAAGTTCGACCAGTAAATCCGTGAAAATCAATGAGGCAGGATTTTCGGATTTCAATATCCATTACAACGATGCCGGTCAGGGTGAAACCGTCATCATGCTGCACGGCGGGGGCGCCGGCGCCGGTGGCTGGAGCAATTATTACCGCAACATTGGCCCCTTCGTCGAAGCTGGCTACCGGGTGATCCTGAAGGATTCGCCCGGCTTCAACAAGTCCGACGCGGTGGTGGTGGAGGAGCAGCGGGGCTTGGCCAACGCCCGTGCAGTCAAGGGGCTGATGGACGCGCTGGGTATCGACCGGGCGCACTTGGTCGGCAACTCGATGGGGGGCGCCACAGCCCTGAACTTCGCTCTCGAATACCCCGAGCGTATCGGCAAAATGATCCTCATGGGACCCGGCGGACTGGGTCCGAGCATGTTCGCGCCGATGCCGATGGAAGGCATCAAGCTGCTGTTCAAGCTGTACGCCGAGCCATCCTATGAAACCCTGAAACAGATGATCCAGGTGTTTTTGTATGACCAGTCACTCATCACCGAGGAGTTGCTGCAGGGTCGCTGGGAAGCGATTCAGCGTCACCCGGAGCACCTGAAGAACTTCCTCATCAGCGCGCAAAAGGCGCCGCTCTCGAGCTGGGACGTGTCTGCCAGGCTCGGAGAAATCAAGGCCAAGACATTCGTGACCTGGGGACGCGATGACCGCTTCGTCCCCCTCGACCACGGCTTGAAGCTGCTGTGGACCCTTGGCGACGCACGTTTGCATGTGTTCTCCAAGTGCGGCCACTGGGCGCAATGGGAGCACGCCGACGAGTTCAACCGCCTGGTGATTGATTTCCTGAAGCATGATTAAAGAGCAAGGCCTGGCTGCTACCCTGAATCGCCATGGCAGCCAAACTGAATATTCCTGTTAATTAAAATTTTCGTTTCTGGGAGGGAACATAGATGAAGAATAAATTAATCACCCCGATTACCACCGGGGTGCTGCTGGCAATCGCATCACAGTCGGCTTGGGCGGTCAGCGACGTCTTTCGGTTCGTGGGGCATGGACCGATATCGGCGGCCATGGGCGGTGCCGGCACCGCGTTCGATGTGGGGGCCGCCGGTATGTTGATCAATCCGGCGACACTGTCGATGACGCCCGAAGGATCGGATTTTCATTTCGGTGCAGACGTCATTTTTGCAGACCTGTTGATCAAGAACACCGAGACAGGAGAGGTCGCCCGTTCCAAGACTCACTCAAAGAATCGCGGCCCCTATGCCGCGCCTCAGTTGGCATATACCTATCACGGTGGGCCTTGGACGTTTGGTGTTGGTCTCTTTCCGCAGGGCGGGGTGGGAACAGAATATGGAAACAACAGTTTTCTTTCCCGCGCCACAGGCGGGCTTGATACCGGGCTCGACAACGCCAGCCGCCTGCTGACCCTGAATATTCCTTTTGCGGCCAGCTACGAAGTCAATGACAAGCTGGCTGTTGGGGCAAGTCTCGATGCGATTTGGCAGGGCTTGAACCTCGGCTTGCTGCTTGGCGCCGATCAGGTCGGCTCGCTGATCGGGTCGGGCCGGGCGGACGGTAGCCTGGTACCCGTGCTCGGGGGCTTGCCTGACCTGCGCGGTGCGCATCTGGGCTTTATCAAGAACCAGCCAGTGGCCAGTGGTGCTGATGCATGGGGAATCGGCGGTCGCATCGGACTGACCTACAAGGTCTCGCAAGACACGACGCTGGGTGGCGCGTACTCCTTCAAAAGTCATATTGATGACATGGAAGGTGACGCAACCCTGACGGCGGTCGACGCCTTGGTTGGCCAGGTTCCACTCAAGGGGAAAGTCAGTATCCGAGACTTCCAGACACCGGCACAATTGAACCTTGGCATCAGCCACCAGATCAATGCGCAATGGATGATTGCCGCTGATATCTCCCGGATCTTCTGGAAGGACGCCATGGAGAACATCGATGTTGGATTTGTGGCGGATAATGGGGCCGATATCGACATTTTATTGCCTTTGAACTTCAAGGATCAGACTGCTCTGTCGCTCGGGGCCGCTTACCAAACCGGCAGGTGGACATTGCGTGGGGGAGCCCGTTTCACGACCCAGGCATTGCCATCCAACACTATGTTGGCGGTCACGCCTGGCATCACGACCCGGTTTGGATCAGCGGGCTTTTCTTACCAGTTCTCGCCGAAGAGCAAGGTGGATCTTGCCTGGACCCGTTCCTTCAAGAAAAAGATGGGTAATGACAGGTTGCCAAATACTTCCGCACCAATCAGCGCCGAGCATGGCCAGGACAGCATTGGCCTCGCCTACAACTACATGTTCTAGTGTACTGTTCTATTCTTGATGGAACTTATATGAAATCCATCGTTCCAACACTCTACGAGGACGAAGAGTGGAGAGTGCAAGTGCGAGTTGCCCCTGAGATTGTGCTGAGCGACGAGGAGCGAGCCGAGTTGACGAGACTGGTTCGCTCCAAGCGCACGAGCGTGAGGCTGGCGCAGCGCGCCCGCATGGTGCTGCTGGCTGCGGACGGCATGCAGAACAAGGAGATCGCCGAGCAAGTAGGGGTGGGGCGCGTACAGGTCTCGCGCTGGCGCGCGCGATATGCGCAGTCGCGGATGGCCGGGATCGAGCGCGACTTGCCGCGCGGGGCGCCGCCGGCCAAGGTCGACGCGGCGCGGCTGGTGGAGTTGACCACGCAGAGCCAGCCGGCGGCGGCCACGCACTGGAGTACGCGCAAGATGGCCGCCGAGCTGGGCGTGAGCCCCAGCACCGTGATGCGGCATTGGCACGCCCACGGTTTGAAGCCGCACCTCGTGCGTAGCTTCAAGGTCTCGCGCGACCCGCAGTTCGTCGAGAAGCTCGAAGACATCGTCGGCCTGTACCTGTCGCCGCCCGAGCATGCGCTGGTGCTGTGCTGCGACGAGAAGAGCCAGGTGCAGGCGTTGGACCGCACCCAGCCCGGGCTGCCGCTGAAGAAGGGCCGCGCGCAGACGATGACGCACGACTACAAGCGCAATGGCACGACCACGCTGTTTGCTGCGCTCAACGTGCTCGACGGGCAGGTCATTGGCCAGTGCCAGCCGCGCCACACCCACGTCGAATGGCTGAAGTTCCTGCGCCAGATCGACCGCCAGACGCCCAAGGACAAGACGCTGCATCTGATCGCCGACAACTACGCCACCCACAAGCATCCCAATGTCCAGAAGTGGCTAGCCAAGCACCCGCGCTTCACCATGCACTTCACGCCCACCTCCGCGTCGTGGCTGAACATGGTTGAGCGCTTCTTCCGCGACATCACCACCGAGCGGCTGCGCCGCGGGGTGTTCACCAGCGTGCCCGAACTGATCGCCGCCATTGACGAGTACCTCGCGCATCACAACACCAAACCCAAGCCGTTCATCTGGACCAGAAGCGCCCGCGACATCCTGCAGAAGGTGATCCGCGCCAATCAGCGCTTAAGTTCCAAACAGAATGGAACACTACACTAGATCTTCCGGAAAGATTGTTTAGGTGGCCCGGCCAAGTGCCCTGCGCACACCTGACCTGTCCGATCTCGTGTGATCCGTAGCGCGCGGGGCTTTCTGTTCCCTGCCCGCGCGCTGCGGAGCATGGCCTGCCATCGCGGGACGACATGGGAGCCTGCGACATTCGTGTCACGAGGGAAGAACGGGCGTCGGCACAGCGCGTTGGAGCTTCGCGCGGTGCCGGCGCAATCGTGTGATACCAACCCGCTGTCGCAGGGTCCGCTGGGGTGCAGGGGCTAGGAGCCTGTCGGACTTTGGCCGGCCGGGCTGCAAATCCGGCTGTGCGGTCCATATTTCCGTCGCTTCTTGCCCCATAGAACCACTATGGGGCGGCGAATCGCCGAAAATCTGTCCTCGCACAGCCGAATTTTCGCCTCGACCGCCAAAGCCCGACAGACTCCTAGGAGCCGGCGCGGCCGGCAGACCACGCGCTGTACTCAGCGATCAACCTTGCGGCCGCATCAACCCTGCCAGCCAGGCGCCCACAAATACCAGCACCAGCCCGCCCATCAGGCTGGTCCCCAGGTTGGTCAGCATCGCCATGCTTCGGCCTGCACGCGCCAAGATCAGGCTTTCGATCATCAACGAGGAGAACGTGGTCAGTCCGCCCAGGATGCCCACGATCAAGAATGCGCGCAGGTACAGCGCCGCCTGGCCGCGGTCTTCCAGCCACACCACCAGGAAGCCGCCGGCCAGCGAGCCAATGAAGTTCACCGCCAGCGTGCCGTAAGGCAGGCCGTTGCCGAAGTGACGCAGCATCTGCCCGCCGATCCAGAACCGCAGGCCTGCGCCGAATGCGCCGCCGGTCATCACCAGCGCCAGCTGCTGCCACCAGATGGCAGGGATCATGGCTTGCCTTTCTCGGCCCGCGCCTGCGCACGTGCGGCGCGCAAGGCATCGAGCTTCTGCTTGAGCTTGATCTCAAGGCCACGCTCGACCGGCGCGTAGTACACGCGCTCGCCCAGTGCATCAGGGAAGCCGGTCTGGTCCAGCGCGATCCCGCCTTCGGCGTCGTGGTCGTACTGGTAGCCGGCGCCGTAGCCGAGGCCTTTCATCAATCTGGTCGGTGCGTTGCGCAGATGCATCGGCACTTCCTGGGTGCCGTTCTCACGCACGTCGGCCTTGGCCAGGTTGAAGGCGGCGTAGCCGGCGTTGGACTTGGCGGTGGAAGCCAGGTACAGCACCAGTTGGGCCAGGGCCAGTTCGCCTTCCGGGCTGCCCAGGCGCTCGTAGATGTCCCAGGCTTCCAGCGCCATCTGCTGGGCGCGTGGATCGGCCAGGCCGATGTCCTCGATCGCCATGCGTGTCAGCCGCCGGGCCAGGTAGGCGCGGTCGCAGCCGCCGTCGAGCATGCGCGTGAGCCAGTACAGCGCCGAATCGGGATTGGAGCTGCGCACCGACTTGTGCAGCGCCGAGATCTGGTCGTAGAACTGCTCGCCACCCTTGTCGAAGCGGCGCGTACGGTCGGCCAGTACCTGCACCAGGGTGGCTTCGGTGATCTGGCCGCCTTCATCAAGGGCCAGTTCGGCGGCGATTTCCAGCAGGGTCAGCGCGCGGCGCACATCGCCGTCGGCGGCGCCGGCGATCTGCAGCAGGGCCTGTTCCGACACCTTCAGGCCCTGCCCACCGAGCCCGCGCGTTTCATCCTCCAGCGCGTGGCGCAGCGCCTGGGCGATGTCGGTTGCGGCCACCGCTTCCATCACGTGCACGCGGCATCGCGAGAGCAGCGCCGAGTTCAGTTCGAAGGAAGGGTTTTCGGTGGTGGCGCCAACGAACAGGATCGTGCCGCGCTCGATGTGCGGCAAAAATGCATCCTGCTGGCCCTTGTTGAAGCGGTGCACCTCGTCGACGAACAGCACCGTGCGCCGGCCTTCGGCAAACCGATGCGCGGCCTCGGCCAGCACCTGGCGCACCTCCGGCAGGCCGGACAGCACCGCGGAGATGGCCTTGAACTGCGCATCGGCATAGCGCGCCAGCAGCAGCGCCAGGGTGGTCTTGCCGCAGCCCGGCGGCCCCCACAGGATCATCGAATGCACGTGGCCCGACTCGACCGCGCGGCGCAGCGCGCTGCCCGGTGCCAGCAGGCGGCGCTGGCCGACCATCTGGTCGAGCGTGCGCGGGCGCATGCGCTCGGCCAGCGGCTGCATCGCGCTGCGGTCCACGCTCAGCAGGTCCGGCGCGTCGCCGGGAAGGGTCTTTGCTCTGGCCACGGCATCATTCTATCGGGCCCGACGCCAGGCACCACGGCTGCGGCGATCAGCCGCCGCCGACCACGTCCACGCCCGGGGCGGGCTTGTAGGTGAAGGTGCCAGCGGCGAAGGCCGGGTTGCGCTTCCAACCGGCGAAATGCACCTGGATGCGCTGGCCGGTGGCATCGATCACGTCCATCTGCACCAGCTGCCCGTCGGCGAAGCCCAACCTGGCCACTTCGAAGCCGCTGGCCGAGTCATTGCGCTTGGGGGTGAGCGTCATCCAGTCCAGGCCCTGCTCGGCCGGGCCTTCGGACACATCGAACCTGCCATCCAGCTCGTTGGGCTTGAGCAAGGCGGCCAGCGGGCTGTTCTGCGCCTCGTTGCCCTGCTCACGCACGGTGACCTGCTCCAGGTCGGTGTCGTAGATCCACACCTTCTTGCCATCGGCCACGATCAGCTGCTCATAGGGCTTGGCGTACTCCCAGCGGAACAGATCCGGCACCGACAGCGCCACCCGACCGCTGGAGCTTTCCTTCAAGCCACCGTTGGGATTGAAGACCTTCTGGGTGAACTGCCCCTCCAGGCCCCTCAGGCCGTTGGTGAAGGTGGCCAGTTCGTCGCGGGCGCCGGCCAGCGCGGTGCCGGCCAGCAGCGCGGTGCCCAGGACGGCCAGTTTGAACGTGCGGATCATGCAGCAACCCCTGATGTTTCGATGTGGCAAGTGTGACCGGTCCAGTCTGAATCCGCCTGCGACCGGCAGCGGGCCTCCGCGCGCGGATTCAGCCGTCGCCCAGCCCGCGAAAGGTCAGCGCTGGCCTGCACCGTGGATGGCTCGCCATGAAGCTTCTGGCCGCAGGAGCCACCCTGCAGGTCCTGATACGGCGCGCAGCCATCTTGCTTGCCCATCAGCGCGGCGGCGGCGGTGCCAGCACGCTGCGGTCGCCATTGTGCTCGGGCGGGCTGACCACGCCGGCCGCTTCCATCGCCTCGACCAGGCGCGCGGCGCGGTTGTAGCCGATCTTGAGCCGGCGCTGGACGCCGGAGATCGACGCCCGGCGGGTCTCGGTGACGATCTTCACCGCCTCGTCGTACAGCGGGTCGGATTCGTCACCGCCACCGCCGTTGGATTCGGGCAAGCCGGTCGGGCCGACCATGACCCCCTCGCCCATCGACTGCATTTCTTCCAGCACCCCTTCGAGGTAGTCGACCGGTCCGCTGGCCTTGAGGTGCTCGACCACCCGATGCACTTCCTCGTCGGACACGAATGCACCATGCACGCGGTCGGGCATTGCGGTGCCCGGCGGCAGGTACAGCATGTCGCCATGGCCCAGCAGGGTCTCGGCACCGGACTGGTCCAGGATGGTGCGCGAGTCGATCTTGGAGCTGACCTGGAAGGCGATCCGGGTGGGGATGTTGGCCTTGATCAGGCCGGTGATCACGTCCACCGACGGGCGCTGGGTGGCCAGGATCAGGTGGATGCCGGCCGCGCGCGCCTTCTGCGCCAGGCGGGCGATGAGTTCTTCGACCTTCTTGCCGACGATCATCATCATGTCGGCGAATTCGTCGATGAAGATCACGATGAACGGCAGCGTCTCCAGCTGGCGCGGCATCTCGTCCAGGTCCGGGTTGGGCTTGAACAACGGGTCCATCAGCGGCTGGCCGGCGTTGAGCGCGTCGGTGACCTTCTTGTTGAAGCCGGCCAGGTTGCGCACGCCCACCGCGCTCATCAGCTTGTAGCGGCGCTCCATCTCGGCCACGCACCAGCGCAGGCCGTTGGCGGCCTCCTTCATGTCGGTGACCACCGGCGCCAGCAGGTGCGGGATGCCCTCGTAGACGCTCAGTTCCAGCATCTTCGGGTCGATCATCAGCATCCGCAGCTCTTTCGGGCTGGCCTTGTACAGCAGGCTCAGGACCATGGCGTTGACCGCCACCGACTTGCCCGAACCGGTGGTGCCGGCCACCAGCAGATGCGGCATGCGCGCCAGGTCGGCCACGGTCGGCTGGCCGGCGATGCCCTTGCCCAGCGCCAGGGTCAGCGGACTGGCCGACTTGTCGTATTCCTTGGAACGCAGCAGCTCGGACAGATAGATCATCTCGCGGCTGGTGTTGGGAATCTCCAGGCCGATCACCGACTTGCCCGGAATCACATCGACCACGCGCACCGCCTTGACCGACAGGCCACGGGCGATGTCCTTGTCCAGCGAGCTGATCTGGCTGACCTTCACCCCCGGTGCCGGTTCCAGCTCGAAGCGGGTGATCACCGGGCCCGGATAGGCGCCGACCACCTGCACCTCGATGCGGAAATCCTTGAGCTTGAACTCGATCTGCCGCGACAGGGTTTCCAGGGTTTCCTCGGAATAGCCCATGGCCTGCGGCTTGGGATCATCCAGCAACGCCAGCGGCGGCAGGCCGTCGGCGGTGGCGCCGGTGCCATGGAACAGCGGGATCTGGGTCTCGCGCTTGGCGCGCTCGCTCTTTTCCACCACCGGCGCGACTGGCGGCTCGATCCTGACCGGCTCGCGTTTGGCCTGCTTGACTGCATCGACCTTGCGCACTTCCTCGCGCTGCTCGCGCATGGCGCGGGTTTTCTGCCAGTCCTCGGCCTGCTTGCCGCTGCGGCGCAGCAGGCCCGGCAAGGCACTCACGCCCTGCCCGATCCGCTCCATCAGCGCGAACCAGGACAGCCCCGTGCCCAGGGTCACCGACACCAGAAACAGGACCAGCAGGAACAGGTTCCCGCCCAGCTCGCCGAACAGCATGGTCAGCGAACGACCGACCAGGCGACCCAGGATGCCGCCAGGTCCCGCGGAGAAATCCGTCGCCGAGACATGGCGGACGTAGAGCAGCCCCGTCGAGGAGATCAGGAAGCCCACCATGCCGATCAGGCGCAGTGCCGGACCGAGATCGGATTCGCCATCGCCATCCTTGTCCATGCCGAACAGGGCGATCCAGGCGATTGCACCCAGGATCAGCGGCAGCAGGAAGGCGATGTAGCCACAGAAGCCCAGCAGCAGGTCGGCCACGATCGCGCCGACCTTGCCGCCCATGTTGTGGATCGGCGCGGTCAGGTTGCTGGCCTGGGTCCAGCTGGGATCCTGCGGGGAATAGGTGAACAGGCAGGCCAGCAGGTACAGCAGCACCGGCGCGATCACGATCAGCGCCAGGTCGCGCCACAGCCGCTGGCGGCGTGGATTGGGCGGGGAGGACGGCCTGGTGCGGCGCGCGGCAGGGGCGCCTTTGGCTTTGCCGCGTTCCGGGAGCGCTTTTGCCACCTTGGGATCAGACCTCAGGAATATTTCGTTAGTACTTGATAATAAACGAATCGCCTGCGGAATTCAGCGAGGTCAGCTGCCGTGCCGGCCGGTGGACCGTCCCGCCGGCAATCGCCCTGGCCAGCAGGCGGCGGCCGGTGCATTCCATCGGCGCGCCTTGATTCGGCGTGGCTGCGCAGCCACTCTATGGACCGTCCGCAGCGGGCCGAACGCATCGGCTTGCGCGCTTTTTACCCCCACTTTTTGAGTATACATGAGCACTTCCAAGCACAGCCGCCTGTTGATCCTGGGCTCCGGCCCGGCCGGCTGGACCGCTGCGGTCTATGCCGCGCGCGCCAATCTCAAGCCGGTGGTGATCACCGGCCTGCAGCAGGGCGGCCAGCTGATGACCACCACCGAAGTGGACAACTGGCCGGGCGACGCCCACGGCCTGATGGGTCCGGACCTGATGGCGCGCATGCAGGCCCATGCCGAACGCTTCGAGACCGAGGTCATCTTCGACCACATCCACACCGCAGACCTGTCCCAGCGCCCGTTCAGGCTGATCGGCGACAGCGCCGAGTACACCTGCGACGCGCTGATCATCGCCACCGGCGCCACCGCCCGGTACCTGGGGCTGGAATCGGAAGAGGCCTTCAAGGGCCGCGGCGTGTCGGCCTGCGCCACCTGCGATGGGTTCTTCTACCGCGACCAGGACGTGGCCGTGGTCGGCGGCGGCAACACCGCCGTGGAAGAGGCGCTGTACCTGTCCAACATCGCCAACAGGGTCTACCTGATCCACCGCCGCGACACCCTGCGCGCCGAGAAGATCATGCAGGACAAGCTGCAGGCCAAGATTGACACCGGCAAGATCGTGCCGGTCTGGCACCACACCGTGGAGGAGGTGCTGGGCGACGAAGCCGGCGTCATCGGCCTGCGGGTCAGGTCGGTGCTCGACGGCAGTACCCGCGACCTGGTGGTGCACGGGTTCTTCGTGGCCATCGGCCATACGCCCAACACCAGCCTGTTCGACGGCCAGCTGGCCATGAACAACGGCTACCTGATCATCAAGTCGGGCCTGGACGGCAACGCCACCCAGACCACGGTGCCGGGGGTTTTCGCTGCCGGCGACGTGGCTGACCAGCACTACCGCCAGGCCATCACCTCGGCCGGCTTCGGCTGCATGGCCGCGCTGGACGCCGAACGCTTCCTCGACAAGGGCACCTGAGCGGCAATGGAGGCACCGGGCTGCGCGGTGCGTAGGGCGGGTCTCGACCCGCCGCTTTCGGCCGTGGTCATGTATGGAATGTGCACGCATGCGCAGCGGGGTTTTGCGGTGGCGGGCCAGAAGGCCCGCCCCTACAAGGCTCGGCATCGCCGTAAGGCGGGTCTCGACCCGCCGCTTTCGCTTACGGAGCGGCCGGAGTAGTGGGTGGCGGGTCAAGACCCGCCCTACAAAGCTTGGCGTTGGGCGGTGAAATATGCTGGCGGGCATTGGCGGGTCGAGGCCGCCCGACGAAGCTTGGCGTCCAGGCACGCCGCGTGCTCCAACACGCTCGGCCTGGCAGGGCTTGCCCGCGTGAGCCAGAGCCGGCTGCAGATTCGCCTGTTTCAAGCCGATCACCATCGACCTGCGCGAGCCGAGCCCGTAGCATCACCGTTCGATGTGCCAGATCCGTCTCCTGTCCTCGTTGTCCTCGATTGCGCCCGAAGCCTGGGACGCCCTGCATGACGGGCGCAACCCGTTCATTCGTCACGCCTTCCTGTCCGGCCTGGAGCGCACCGGCTGCCTGCGCAGCGACTGGGGCTGGACCCCGCAGCACCTGAGCGTCTGGGAGGGCGAACGCCTGGTCGCGGCGGCGGCGGGTTACCTCAAGGCCAATTCCCATGGCGAGTTCGTGTTCGACCATGCATGGGCGCACGCCTACGCACGCTACGGCGAGGATTATTTCCCCAAGTGGCTGTGCGCGGTGCCGTATTCGCCGGTGACCGGTCCGCGCCTGCTGGCCGCCACGGCCGAGGGCCGCCAGGGGCTGCTGGCGGCGATGACCGACCACGTGCGCCGGCACGGCCTGTCCTCGGCCCACGTCAATTTCCACACTGAAGCCGAGGATGCCGACTTCGGTTCCGACTGGCTGGCCCGCACCGACGTGCAGTACCAATGGCACAACACCGCCGGCTGGGACGACTTCGACGCGTTCCTGGGTGCGATGGACCACAAGCACCGCAAGAACATCCGCCAGGAGCGGGCCAAGGTGGCCCGCTCGGGGGTGTGCTTCCGGGTGCTGCATGGCGATCAGGCCAGCGACGACGACCTGGATGCGATGTATGGCTTCTACCTGCAGACCTTCCACGAATACGGCAATTCGCCGGCCCTGACCCTGGATTTCATCCGCCACCTGGCGCGGTCCATGCCGCGCGCGCTGGTGATGTTCCTGGCCGAGTTCGAAGGCCGGCCGGTCGCCGGTGCGTTGTGCCTGCGCGGTGGCGACGCCCTCTACGGGCGCTACTGGGGCGCCGATGCCACCCTGCCCGGTCTGCATTTCGAGACTTGCTACTACCAGGGCATCGACTACTGCCTGCGCGAAGGCCTGGCCCGCTTCGAACCCGGCGCCCAGGGCGTGCACAAGATCGCGCGCGGATTCCTGCCGACCTTCGTGCGCAGCCGGCACTGGATCGCCGATGCGCGTTTCCGCGAAGCCCTGCGCCGCTGGTGCGCGCAAGAAACCGCCGAGGTGCGCGAACACGCGCAGCTGCTGGCCGGGCGCTCGCCGTTCCGCGCCGCGCAGGACTGAGCCGCGCGCATGCGCCGGCGGCTGCCGTTCCTGCTGGATCCTTCGGCCGATGCGCCCTTCCCCGATCCACGCCTGGCGCTGCGTGAGCCGGACGGGTTGCTGGCGATCGGCGGTGACCTGGAGCCGCAGCGCCTGCTCAACGCCTATCGCGCCGGCGTGTTTCCCTGGTACTCGCAGGGCCAGCCGTTGCTGTGGTGGTCGCCGGATCCGCGCACCGTGTTCGGCACCGACCGCGTGCACCTGAGTGCGCGCTTCCGGCGCCAGCTGCGCACCAGCAACTGGGTGTTGCGCGCCGACACCGCCTTTGCGCAGGTGATGAGCGCCTGCGCCCACGCGCCGCGACCCGGCCAGGACGGCACCTGGATCACGCCTCGGATGCTGGATGCCTATACCGCCCTGCATCGCCTCGGCCATGCCCATTCGCTGGAGGTCTGGGACGGCCAGGCGCTGGTCGGCGGCATCTACGGCGTGGCCATCGGCCAGATGTTTTTCGGCGAAAGCATGTTCAGCGCGGTTTCCGGCGGCTCCAAGGCAGCCCTCGCCGGGCTTGCGCGGATCCTGGCCGGATGGGGCTGGCCGCTGATCGATGCCCAGGTCGACAGCGACCACCTGCGCCGCATGGGCGCCGAGCAATGGCCGCGCGAGCGATTCCTGGCGCTGGTTGACCGGCAGGTGGCGCTGGACGCACCTGCCCAGGCCTGGACCGCCCGGATCGGCGACCTTGCCGCCTCCACGCTGGCAGGCGTTTAACGCAAATTTGGCGATACCGAGCGCAGCGGGGTATAATGCGCGGCTTCGCCGGCAGCGCTTTCCGTTGCCGCACTCCCAGCAGGCTTCCATGTCGAAAGACGATTCAATTGAATTCGAAGGCGCCGTCACCGAGACGCTGCCCAACACCATGTTCCGGGTGAAGCTGGAAAATGGTCATGAAATCATCGCCCACATCTCCGGCCGCATGCGCAAGAACTACATCCGCATCCTCACCGGCGACAAGGTCAAGGTCGAGATGACGCCCTACGACCTGACCAAGGGCCGCATCACCTACCGCATGAAATAAGCCGCCCGCGCGGCTCGTTCACGAGAGGCAGCCCTGGCTGCCTTTTTGCGTTGGGCGATGTCGCGCCCTCGCCTGTTCCAGCCCGATGCCCACACACGTGAAAGGCGGCTTGCGCCGCCTTTCACGCACTTACCTCAGGCGAGGCCGGATCACTCGACCGTCGCCGGCAGCAGCCGCTCCGGCTCGGACTGCGTGGTCACCACCAGCTCGTCGTCCTTGACATCGATGCTGACCTTGCCGCCGTTGATGAGCTTGCCGAACAGCAACTCGTCGGCCACCGGGCGCTTGATCTTGTCCTGGATCACGCGCGCCATCGGCCTGGCGCCCATCTGCGGGTCGAAACCATGCTGGGCCAGCCAGTCGCGTGCTTCCGGCGTGGCCGAGAGCGTGACGTGCTTGTCGTGCAGCAGCATTTCCAGCTCGATCAGGAACTTGTCCACCACCCGCAGGATGTGATCGAAGCCCAGCGCCTGGAACTGCACGATCGCATCCAGGCGGTTGCGGAACTCCGGGGTGAAGCCGCGCCGGATCACTTCCATCGCATCGGTGGAGTGGTCCTGCTTGGTGAAGCCGATCGACCGGCGCGAGGCCTGCGCGGCACCGGCATTGGTGGTCATCACCAGGATCACGTTCTTGAAGTTGGCTTCGCGGCCATTGGTGTCGGTCAGCACCCCCCGGTCCATGACCTGCAACAGGATGTTGAAGATGTCCGGGTGGGCTTTTTCCACCTCGTCCAGCAGCAACACGCAGTGCGGGGTCTTGACGATCTTCTCGGTCAGCAGGCCGCCCTGGTCGAACCCGACATAGCCCGGAGGCGCGCCGATCAGGCGACTGATCGAATGCGGCTCCATGTATTCGGACATGTCAAAACGGACCAGCTCGATCCCCAGCTGCATGGCCAGCTGCTTGGTCACCTCGGTCTTGCCCACGCCAGTGGGACCTGCGAACAGGAAATTGCCGATCGGCTTGTCCGGGTTGCCCAGGCCGCTGCGCGCCAGCTTGATCGCCGAGGCCAGTGACTGGATCGCCGGATCCTGGCCGAAGATCACCATCTTCAGGTTGCGCTCCAGGTGCTGCAGCACGTCCTTGTCGGTCGCGCTGACCTGCTTGGCCGGGATGCGCGCCATCTTGGCCACGATCGTCTCGATCTCCTCGATGTCGATCAGGCTCTTGCGCCGTTCCTCCGGCAGCAGCCGCTGACGGGCGCCGGCCTCGTCGATCACGTCGATGGCCTTGTCCGGCAGCAGGCGGTCACCGATGTGCTTGACCGACAGGTCAACCGCTGCCTGCAACGCGTCGTCGGCGTAGCTGACGTTGTGGTGCGCTTCATACTTGGGCTTGAGGCCCAGCAGGATCTCGTAGGTCTCGGCGATGGTCGGCTCGACCACATCGATCTTCTGGAAGCGACGGGCCAGGGCGCGATCCTTCTCGAAGATGCCGCGGTACTCCTGGAAGGTGGTCGAGCCGATGCAGCGCAGCTCGCCCGAGGCCAGGGCCGGCTTGATCAGGTTGGAGGCGTCCATGGTGCCCCCCGAGGCCGAACCGGCACCGATGATGGTGTGGATCTCATCGATGAACAGCACCGCGTGGGGCACCTTCTTCAGCGCCGACAGGACCGCCTTGAGGCGCTTTTCGAAATCGCCCCGGTACTTGGTGCCGGCCACCAGCGCACCCAGGTCCAGCGAGTAGATGACCGCGTCCTCCAGGACTTCGGGCACCTCGCCGTCGACGATGCGTTTGGCCAAGCCTTCGGCCAGGGCGGTCTTACCCACGCCGGCCTCGCCCACGTACAGCGGATTGTTCTTGCGCCGGCGGCACAGGACCTGGATGGTGCGTTCGATCTCCTCGGCGCGGCCGACCAGGGGGTCGATCTTGCCGTTGCGCGCGGCCTCGTTGAGGTTGCTGGCGTATTCGGTCAGGGCGTCGCTCTTGGCTTCGCCCTCACCCGCCTCGGCCTTGCCCTCGCCCGGCTCGCCCGAGCCCTGCGGCTCGCCGTCGCCCTGCTTGGCAATGCCGTGGGACAGGTAGTTGACCACGTCCAGCCGGGTCACATCCTGCTGGTTGAGGAAATAGACCGCGTGGGAGTCCTTTTCGCCGAAGATCGCCACCAGCACGTTGGCGCCGGTGACCTCCTTCTTGCCCGAGGACTGGACGTGGTAGACCGCCCGCTGCAGGACCCGCTGGAAGCCCAGGGTGGGCTGGGTATCGCGGCCGTCGTCCTCGGCCAGACGGGACACGGAGGCCTCCACTGCCTGGTCCAGGTCCGCGCGCAGGCGGGCGGTATCGGCACCAGTGGCCTTGAGGACCGCCTGGGCGGAGGGGCTGTCGAGTAATGCGAGCAGGAGGTGTTCGACGGTCATGAACTCGTGGCGCGCCTCGCGGGCACGCTTGTAGCACTGGCCGATGGTCTGCTCGAGGTCTTTGCTAAACATGGAATGGCTCCCAACTGCTGTTGCCAACGATATGCGGCCTGTAGCGGGAATTTCCACAGCGGGTCTGGATTGCTGTGTTCAGCCGGCGGTGGGCCGGGCGAGGTAAGGGATCAGGTTTGTTCCATCGTACACAGTAACGGGTGCTGGCTCATCCGGGAAAACTCGTTCACCTGGGCCACCTTGGACTCTGCCACTTCGCGCGTGTAGACGCCGCACACGCCGCGGCCGCGGGTGTGCACGTGCAGCATCACCTGGGTGGCTTTCTCCAGGTCCATGTTGAAAAACTGCTGCAGCACGGAGATGACGAAATCCATCGGCGTGTAGTCGTCATTGAGCAACAGGACCTGATAGAGCGGCGGCGGTACGACTTCCGGCTTGCCGGCTTCGACCAGAACGCCGTGCTCGTGCTCATGTTGGGGGGTACGGGGCATGGAACAATTATACGGATTGGACGGGCCGGGTCTGCGCACGCACAATTTGCACGATGAGAACGCCCACCGCCACTGCACGCGCAAGGGATTTATGTGCAACTGTCCCAATATCGGACCGATCTTCCTGATGGCACGTCCGCGATGACGTTCGAAAACGCGCGTCTCTGGCAACCTGACACGACCGTGGCCACCATCGTGGCGCACGGCGGCAAGCTGCTGATGGTCGAGGAACACGCCGAAGGCCGGCTGGTGCTCAACCAGCCGGCCGGCCATCTGGAACCGGACGAAAGCCTGCTCGACGCCGCCTTGCGCGAGACCCGGGAGGAGAGCGCCTGGACGGTGCGCCTGCGCCATTTCGTCGGCGCCTACCAGTGGAAGGCGCAGACCGGCCGGCATTACCTGCGTTTTGCCTTTGCCGCCGAGCCGGTATCGCACGATCCGGCGCTGGCGCTGGACCAAGGCATCGTGCGCGCGCTCTGGATGACGCCCGACGAGCTGCACAAGGCCCACGCCCGCCATCGCAGCCCGCTGGTGTGGCGAGTGGTGGCCGACTACCTGGCCGGGCGGCGCTATCCGCTTTCGGCCCTGAGCCAGCTGGCATGAGCACGCCGCGGATCGTGGTGGGCGTGTCCGGCGGCGTGGATTCGTCGGTGGCCGCCCTGCAGCTGGTGCGCGCTGGCGAGCCGGTGGCCGGGTTGTTCATGCAGAACTGGGCGGACGGTGGCGATGCGCAGGACAGCGCGAGTGGCGCTGAAGGCAGGCCGGAAGATGCACCTGGCGTTTCCGGCACTCCCGCCGCCTCTGGCGGTCGGGCCCCGAGAGCGGCCAGCAACTGCCGGGCCGAGGACGATCGCCGCGACGCGGTCGCGGTCTGCGGGCGGCTGGGCATCCCCTTCCACTTCCGTGATTTCTCCAGGGAATACTGGGATGGGGTGTTCGCCCACTTCCTGGCCGAGTATGCCGCTGGCCGCACGCCCAATCCGGACGTGCTGTGCAACCGCGAGGTGAAGTTCAAGCACTTCATCGATGCCGCGCGCGCGCTGGGCGCGGAGAAGATCGCCACCGGCCACTATGCGCGGGTCGAGCAGCGCCGGGCGCGCTGGCACCTGCTGCGCGGCGCCGACCCCGGCAAGGACCAGAGCTATTTCCTGCATCAGCTGGGCCAGGAGCAGCTGGCGGCCACGCTGTTTCCGATCGGCCACCTGCACAAGCCGGACCTGCGCGGCATTGCCCGGCAGGCCGGGCTGCCGGTCCACGACAAGAAGGATTCGACCGGGATCTGTTTCATCGGCGAGCGCGATTTCCGCCAGTTCCTGGGCCAGTACCTGCCGGCAAGAACCGGCGAGATGCGCGACCCTGACGGTGTGGTCATCGGTCAGCATCCGGGAGTGTTCTTCTTTACCCTTGGCCAGCGCGAGGGCCTGAACATCGGCGGCGTGCGTGGCCGCGCGGCCGCGCCGTGGTACGTGGTCGGCAAGGACGTGGCGGGCAACGTGCTTTACGTCGACCAGGACACGGCCAGCCCCTACCTGCAGTCCACCCGGCTGCGCAGCGAGCCCATGCACTGGATTGGCGGCAGCCCACCGGCGGCGCGCCTGCAATGCAGCGCACAGACCCGCTACCGCCAGGCCGCCGAGGCCTGCGCGGTCCACGTACAAGAGGACGGAACACTGGATATCCAATTCGCACGCCCGCAACGCGCCGTCACCCCCGGACAGTCCGTGGTGCTCTATGACGGCGACGACTGCCTCGGGGGGGCGGTCATCGCCAGCACCAATGCACCGCTGGAAGTGCGGCTGCAGGAGCGCGCGGCGTGAGCGCGCCCCTGCCCGAACGCGTGCTGGCGCTGGCCGCGCTGGCCCAGGCCCTGGCCCAGGTGCGGCGCATCGCCGAAACCGGCCAGTCGGACAACAGCGCAGCCGGCACGGTGCTGGACAGCGTGTTCCGCATGGACGCAGCGACCACCGAGGCGGTCTACGGCCGCGCCGCCAACCTGGGGCCCGGGCTTCGCCTGGTCCGCGACTACTTCGGCGGCGAGAACAAGGACCCGTCCCTGCCGCGCCTGGCGATGGCCGTGCTGCAGGTCGAGCGCCGCTTCATCCGCGAAACCGATACCGTCAAGGCTGTCAGCGGCGGACTGGAGGCGATCGCACCGCAGGCCAGCGAACGCGGCAGCACCCATCCGGATGTGCTGATGGCGCTGGGCACGCTCTACGCCGACACCATCAGCCGCCTGCGCCCGCGGGTGATGGTCCAGGGCAATCCGCATTACCTGGCCCAGCCGGGCGTGGTCTCGGAAATCCGTGCGATCCTGCTGGCCGCGGTACGCGCGGCGGTGCTGTGGCGGCAGCTGGGCGGCAGCCTGTGGGACTTTGTGTTCTCACGCAAGGCGATGGTCCAGGCGGCCCGCGGATGGCTGGGCGCGTGACCGCAACGACCACGCCTTCAGGCAAACGCCCACGAAAAAGCCCGGCATTGCTGCCGGGCTTTTTCCTTAGCGACTCGGTCGACCGATCAGGCGGCGGTTGCCTCGCTGCGCTGGTAGTCCTCGATCTGGTCGAAATTCATGTAGCGGTAGATCTCGCTGCTGCTGGCATCCAGCACGCCCACGCCTTCCATGTACTCGGCCTTGGTCGGGATGCGGCCCAGGCGCGAGCAGATCGCGGCCAGCTCGGCCGAACCCAGGTAGACGTTGGAGTTGCGGCCCAGGCGGTTGGGGAAGTTGCGGGTGGAGGTGGAGAACACCGTCGCGCCTTCCTTGACCTGCGCCTGGTTGCCCATGCACAGCGAGCAGCCCGGCATTTCCATGCGCGCGCCGGCGCTGCCGAAGGTGCCGTAGTGGCCTTCCTTGGTCAGCTCGGCCGCGTCCATCCTGGTCGGCGGGGCCACCCACAGCTTGGTCGGCAGGTCGCGCTTGCCTTCCAGCAGCCTGGAGGCGGCGCGGAAGTGGCCGATGTTGGTCATGCACGAACCGATGAACACTTCGTCGATGGTCGCGCCGGCCACTTCGGACAGGGTCTTGACGTCGTCCGGATCGTTCGGGCAGGCCAGGATTGGCTCGTGCACGTCGGCCAGGTCGATCTCGATGACCGCGGCGTATTCGGCATCGGCGTCGCGTTCCAGCAACTGCGGATCGGCCAGCCAGGCTTCCATCTTCTCGATCCGGCGCTGCAGGCTGCGCGGGTCCTTGTAGCCCTCGGCGATCATCCACTTCAACAGCGTGATGTTGCTGTTGATGTACTCGATGATCGGCGCCTTGTTCAGATGCACCGTGCAACCGGCCGCCGAACGCTCGGCCGAGGCGTCGGACAGCTCGAAGGCCTGTTCGACCTTCAGCTCCGGCAGGCCTTCGATCTCCAGGATGCGGCCGGAGAAGATGTTCTTCTTGCCCTGCTTGGCCACGGTCAGCAGACCGGCCCTGATCGCATACAGCGGGATCGCGTTGACCAGGTCACGCAGGGTCACGCCCGGCTGCAGCTTGCCCTTGAAGCGCACCAGCACGCTCTCGGGCATGTCCAGCGGCATCACCCCAGTGGCCGCGGCGAAGGCCACCAGGCCCGAACCGGCCGGGAACGAGATGCCGACCGGGAAGCGGGTGTGCGAATCGCCGCCGGTGCCGACGGTGTCGGGCAGCAGCATGCGGTTGAGCCAGCTGTGGATCACCCCATCGCCCGGACGCAGCGAGATGCCGCCACGGGTGGAGATGAACTCCGGCAGGGTGTGGTGGGTCCTGACGTCCACCGGCTTGGGGTAGGCGGCGGTATGGCAGAAGGACTGCATCACCAGGTCGGCCGAAAAGCCCAGGCATGCCAGATCCTTGAGCTCGTCGCGGGTCATCGGGCCGGTGGTGTCCTGGGAACCGACCGAAGTCATCTTCGGCTCGCAGTAGGTGCCCGGGCGCACGCCCTGGCCTTCCGGCAGGCCGATGGCGCGGCCGACCATCTTCTGCGCCAGCGTGTAGCCCTTGCCGGTATCGGCCGGCTGCTGCGGCAGGCGGAACAGGTCGGTCACCGGCAGGCCCAGTGCCTCGCGCGCCTTGGCGGTCAGGCCACGGCCGATGATCAGTGGAATGCGGCCACCAGCGCGCACCTCGTCGAACAGCACCTCGGACTTGACCTGGAACTCGGCAATGACCTTGCCATCCTTGAGCGCCTTGCCCGCATACGGATGCAGCTCGATCACATCGCCCTGCTCCATCTGCGACACGTCCAGCTCGATCGGCAAGGCGCCTGCGTCCTCCATGGTGTTGTAGAAGATCGGCGCGATCTTGGAGCCCAGGCAGACGCCGCCGAAACGCTTGTTCGGAATGAACGGGATGTCCTGTCCGGTCCACCACAGCACCGAGTTGGTCGCCGACTTGCGCGAGGAACCGGTGCCGACCACGTCGCCGACGTAGGCCACCAGGTGGCCCTTTTTCTTGAGCTCCAGGATCTGCTGGATCGGGCCACGCTTGCCGTCTTCCTCCGGAGTGAACGGCGCGCCATCGCGCTTGTTCTTCAGCATCGCCAGGGCGTGCAGCGGGATGTCCGGGCGCGTGGTCGCGTCCGGCGCCGGCGACAGGTCGTCGGTGTTGGTCTCGCCCGGCACCTTGAACACGGTCAGGGTCATCGAGGCCGGCACTTCCGGCTTGCTGGTGAACCACTCGGCATCGGCCCAGCTCTGCAGCACGGCCCTGGCGTTGGCGTTACCGGTGTCGGCCTTGTCCTTGACGTCATGGAAGGCGTCGAACACCAGCAGCGTGTGCTTGAGCGCATCGGCTGCGATCGCGCCGACGGCGGCGTCATCCAGCAGTTCGACCAGCGGGTGCACGTTGTAGCCACCCAGCATGGTGCCCAGCAGCTCGGTGGCGCGCTCGCGGCTGATCAGGGCGTTCTTCTCGGTGCCAAAGGCCAGGGCGGCCAGGTAAGACGCCTTGACCTTGGCAGCATCGTCCACCCCGGCCGGCACGCGCTGGGTGATCAGATCCAGCAGGAAATCCTGTTCAAAAGACGCGGCTTCGCCCGCCGGCGGGGCCTTGAGCAGTTCGATGACCTGCGCGGTCTGCTGCGCGGTCAGCGGCAGCGGCGGGATGCCCAGCGCGGCGCGCTCGGCAACGTGGTGACGATAGGCTTCCAACATGATCAAACTCCCGGTACGAAGGTGCGAATATGGAAATGGTGAAGTGTCAGGCCTGCGGCACGATCAGCCGCAGGCCCTTGAAGTAGTCTCGGTAGAACGGCTGGCTGTGGGTGATCAGCGCGTCGCACTGGAGCAAGGCATGGGCGCCCACCAGGAAATCGGGCAGCGTCTGCGGGCCACCGCCGCGCTGGCGATAGCGCCGCTGCATCTCCCCGGCGCGCAGCGCGGACTTGGCCTCCAGCGCACTGAAGTGGATGCCCATTTCCTCCAGCACGCCCAGCGCCTCGGCGCCATTGCGCAGCGCGCCGCAGACTTGGGCCAGGGTGACATCGCAGACCACCACGCGGCCGCTGGCCAGGCACTGGCGCAGGCAGGCTTCGGCGGCGTCGGCCTGCGGACCGTTGGCCAGCAGGTCCACCAGCACGGCAGAATCGATGGCAATCACGTCGCGTTCGTCTTCAGGACTTGGACGGCTCGCCGGTGGCGCGCACGACGGCCTCGGGCGATTCGAACCCGTCCAGCGCAAATCGCCCGCGCGCCCTGGAAATGGCATCGTCCACGCTCTTGCGCAACACGATCCGGCTGCCGTCCAGCTCGACTTTCAGCAGCGTCCCCTTGGTCAGGCCCAGCGCATCGCGCACGGCCTTGGGCAGGGTGATCTGACCTCTCTCGGCGACGGTCGCTTCCATGGGAACCCCTCTTGAAGTATGCATGGATTATACATACTTCTCGTTCCATACTGGGCGCTGACCACATTGTCCTGCCCGTGCCCTGCGGCCGATACCCGTTTGTCACGCCGCGGCGTGGATACTGAACAGGCAAGGAGTCTGTCGGGCTTTGGCGGTCGAGGCGAAAATTCGGCTGCGCGAGGACAGATTTTCGGCGATTCGCCGCCCCATAGTGGTTCTATGGGGCAAGAAGCGACGGAAATATGGACCGCACAGCCGGATTTGCAGCCCGGCCGGCCAAAGTCCGACAGGCTCCTAGGTCATCGGACCGCCAGCGCCGGACGGTCATGCCCACCGCGCACGTCACATCGAACAGGAGCCTGACATGAGCGATTCCTTCAAGACCCGCAGCCAGCTGGACGTGGCCGGGACCTCTTACACCTACTTCAGCCTGCCCACCCTGGGCCAGCGCTTCGATATCACCGGCCTGCCCTACTCCATGAAGATCCTGCTGGAGAACCTGCTGCGCTGCGAGGATGGCGTCAGCGTCACTCCCGAGCACATCCAGGCCGTTGCCACCTGGGACCCGGAGGCCGAGCCGGACACCGAGATCGCCTTCATGCCCGCGCGCGTGGTCCTGCAGGATTTCACCGGCGTGCCATGCGTGGTCGATCTGGCCGCCATGCGCGATGCGGTGGTCAAGCTGGGCGGCAATGCCGACCAGATCAATCCGCAGATTCCTTCCGAACTGGTGATCGACCATTCGGTCCAGGTGGACGTGTTCGGCAGCCCCGACGCGCTTGACCTCAACGGCAAGATCGAGTTCCAGCGCAACAAGGAACGCTACAGCTTCCTGCGCTGGGGCCAGAAGGCGTTCGACAACTTCAAGGTCGTCCCGCCCAGCACCGGCATCGTCCACCAGGTCAACCTTGAGAATCTGGCCCGGGTGGTGATGACCCGCGAGCAGGACGGCACGGTATTCGCCTATCCGGACACGGTGTTCGGCACCGACTCGCACACCACCATGATCAATGGCCTGGGCGTGCTGGGCTGGGGCGTGGGCGGCATCGAGGCCGAGGCGGCGATGCTGGGCCAGCCCTCGTCCATGCTGATTCCGCAGGTCGTCGGCTTCGAGCTGACCGGCAAGCTGCCCGAAGGCGCCACCGCCACCGACCTGGTGCTCACCATCACCCAGATGCTGCGCAAGCATGGCGTGGTGGGCAAGTTCGTCGAATTCTTCGGCCCGGGGCTGCAGCACCTGCCACTGGCCGACCGCGCCACCATCGGCAACATGGCGCCCGAATACGGCGCCACCTGCGGCATCTTCCCGATCGACCAGGAATCGCTGAACTACCTGCGCCTGTCCGGCCGCGAAGAGAACCACATCGCCCTGGTCGAGGCCTACGCCAAGGCCCAGGGCCTGTGGCACGACGCTGGCAGCGCCCCTGCCAGATACAGCGCCACCCTGCGCCTGGACATGGGCGAAGTGAAGCCCTCGCTGGCCGGCCCCAAGCGCCCGCAGGACCGTGTGCTGCTCAGCGACATGAAGGCCAACTATCGGCAAAGCGTGGCGCCCCTCGTCCAGGCGCGCGAGAACAAGCGCAACAGCGACCTCAAGCAGGAAGAGCGCCTGGCCAACGAGGGCGGCGGCACCGCGGTGGGCGCCGAAGCGGCGCACCGCGAACCGGCCGGCGACACCGGCTCGGGCTGGCAACTCAAGGATGGCGCGGTGGTGATTGCCGCGATCACCTCGTGCACCAACACCTCCAACCCGGCGGTGATGCTCGGCGCCGGCCTGCTGGCGCGCAACGCGGTGGCCAAGGGCCTCAAGGCCGCGCCGTGGGTCAAGACCTCGCTTGGCCCGGGCTCGCTGGTGGTCACCGATTACCTGAAGAAAGCCGGGGTGATGGATGATCTGGAGAAGCTGGGCTTCTACCTGGTCGGCTACGGCTGCACCACCTGCATCGGCAACTCCGGTCCGCTGCCGGACGATGTATCGGCTGCGATCGCCGAGGGCGACCTGGCGGTGACCTCGGTGCTGTCGGGCAACCGCAACTTCGAAGGTCGCGTGCATCCGGAAGTGAAGATGAACTACCTGGCCTCACCTCCGCTGGTGGTGGCCTACGCGATCGCCGGAACCACCGACATCGACCTGACCTGCGAGCCACTGGGCAAGGGCAGCGACGGCAAGGACGTCTACCTCAAGGACATCTGGCCGACCAACAAGGAAATCGGCGACTTCATCGCCAGGACCATCGGCCCGGAGATGTTCAAGAAGAACTATGCCGACGTGTTCAAGGGCGACAGCCGCTGGAACAGCATCCAGTCGCCCGACGGCAGCCTGTATGTGTGGGACGCCGACTCGACCTACATCAAGAACCCGCCCTATTTCGAGGGCATGTCGGCCCATCCGGGCACGGTCGACGACGTGCACGGCGCGCGGATCATCGGCGTGTTCGGCGACTCGATCACCACCGACCACATTTCCCCGGCCGGCAACATCAAGAAGGATTCGCCGGCAGGGCGCTTCCTGCTGGCCCGCGGCGTCCAGCCGGCGGACTTCAACAGCTATGGCAGCCGGCGCGGCAACGATGATGTGATGGTGCGCGGCACCTTTGCCAACATTCGGATCAAGAACCTGGTGTTCGGCGGCGAGGAAGGCGGCAACGCGCTGTACTACCCCAAGGCCGGCGGCAGCCCGGAAAAGCTGGCGATCTACGACGCGGCGATGAAGTACAAGGCCGACGGCGTGCCGCTGGTGGTGCTGGCCGGCAAGGAGTACGGCACTGGCTCCTCGCGCGACTGGGCGGCCAAGGGGACCAACCTGCTGGGCATCAAGGCGGTGATCGCCGAGAGCTTCGAGCGCATCCACCGCTCCAACCTGGTGGGCATGGGCGTGCTGCCGCTGCAGTTCAAGGAGGGCGAAAATGCGCAGTCGCTGGGCCTGGATGGCTCGGAGGTCATCGATGTCACAGGGCTCAACGACGGTGATTCCAGGACCGCCCAGGTCGTGGCGAAGAAGGCCGATGGCTCCGAGGTGAAGTTCGAGGCCCGCGTCCTGCTGCTGACGCCGAAGGAAGTGGAGTACTTCCGCCACGGCGGCCTGCTGCATTACGTGCTGCGCCAGTTGGCTGCAAAAAAGGCCGCCTGACGCCGGAACCGGCGCAAGCCGGCCCTCGCGGTGCGCGAGGGCGTTCGAGGGCGCGCGAACCAATGGTTCGCAAAACGCGCCCTCTCACCCACCACGGCGGCCTGCTGCATTACGTGCTGCGCCAGTTGGCTGCGAAAAAGCCCGCCTGAAACCGGAACCGGCGCAAGCCGGCCCTCGCGGTGCGCGAGGGCCGGCTTGCCGCATGACGCGTCGCACCAGTTGGCTGCGAAGAAAGCCGCATGGCGGGGCGAAAGTGGGACCGCGATCGGCGCAGCTGACCTGATTGACATCGCAACAACGCGAAAGGCCCGCGATGCAGGGCCTTCCGCGATCAAGCCAACGCCACACCACCGCCTCGGCGCGGGCATAGGAGTCGGGATGAACCAGGATCAGGGCCAGCCAGGTCAACCAGACCATGCGCCCGGGTACTGAAAGATTCCGGTTTGGGCCGCCTGCCGGTATGCTCATCGCCACGATTTTTGCAGGGGGCACCGGATCGCCCGGCTGCACCCGAACCGAGCACCCCTGGGAGGGGCAGACGATGATGCAGGACCGACCCTGGTTTGCCAGCTATCCCGATGGCATGCCGCACGAGATCGACGTTGAACAATACCGCTCCATCGTCTCTGCCCTCGAGTCAACCATCGACAAGTACCGCGACCGGCCGGCCTACCTCAACTTCGGCAAGATCCTGACCTACGCTGACCTGGATCGCCTGAGCGGGCAGATGGCCAGCTATCTGCTGCACGAACTCAAGCTCAAGCGCGGTGCCCGCGTCGCGGTGATGATGCCCAACTGCCTGCAGTTCCCGATCTCGATCTTCGGCATCCTGCGCGCGGGTCTGACCGTGGTAAACGTCAATCCGCTCTACACTTCGCGCGAACTGCACCACCAGCTGCAGGATTCCGGCGCCGCGGCGCTGATCGTGATCGACAACTTCGGCGACACCGCGGCGCAGGCGCTGCCCGGCACCCAGGTCAAGCACGTGGTCAGCACGGCGCTCGGCGACATGCTCGGCTTGCCGAAGGGACCGCTGGTGAACTTCGTCCTGCGCTACCTGAAGAAAATGGTGCCGGACTATGAAATCGACGGCGCGGTGCGTTTCCGCGATGCGCTCGCCCTGGGCAAGGGCAAGTCGCTGCCCAAGCTGGACATCCAGCCCGACGACATCGCCTTTCTGCAGTACACCGGCGGCACCACCGGCGTGGCCAAGGGCGCGATGCTGACCCACCGCAACCTGGTGGCCAACATGCAGCAGGCTTCCATCTGGGTGGGCAGCAAGGCCCGGCCGGGCGAGGAATATATCATCACCGCGCTGCCGCTCTACCATATCTTCGCCTTGACGGCCAACTGCCTGGTCTTCATGAAGTTTGGCGCCCTCAACCACCTGATCACCAATCCGCGGGACATGAAGGGCTTCGTCAAGGAGCTGTCCAAGGCCCCATTCACCGCCATCACCGGCGTCAATACGCTGTTCAACGGGCTGCTCAACACGCCCGGCTTCGACAAGGTCGATTTCAGCAGGCTGCGCCTGACCCTGGGCGGCGGGATGGCCGTGCAGCGCGCCGTGGCCGAGCGCTGGAAACAGGTCACCGGCGCGACCCTCGTGGAAGCCTACGGCCTGACCGAAACCTCGCCGGCCGTGTGCATCAACCCGATGAACCTGGCCGACTACAACGGCTCCATCGGCCTGCCGGTGCCTTCCACCGACTGTTGCCTGAAGGACGACGACGGCAACCTTGTCGAAGGCGACGAGAACGCGGTGGGTGAGCTGTGCGTCAAGGGTCCGCAGGTCATGAAAGGCTACTGGAACCGCCCCGATGAGACTGCCAAGGTCATCGATGCCGATGGCTGGCTGCACACCGGCGACATGGCACGCATGGACCGGCAGGGCTTCTTCTATATCGTCGATCGCAAGAAGGACATGATCCTGGTGTCCGGCTTCAACGTGTACCCGAACGAAGTCGAGGACGTGCTGGCCGGGATGCCCGGCGTGCTGGAAGTGGCGGCGGTCGGCGTGCCCGACCCACATTCTGGCGAGGTGGTCAAGGTCTTCATCGTGCCCAAGGACCCCGGCCTCACCGTTGAGCAGGTCAAGGCGTTCTGCCGCGAGAACCTTGCCGGCTACAAGCAGCCGCGCCAGGTCGAATTCCGCACCGAGCTGCCCAAGACCAATGTCGGCAAGATCCTGCGCAAGGAACTACGCAGGCAGGAAGAAGCGGCACGCTGAGCGTGCGGCTGCGCGCCCTGCGGGCGCGAATTTGGAGCCTGCGTCGCCCCTCTGGCAGGGTGCCCGGGCGACGCGTGGCCTGCGGGCGCGCGCCGGTGCTTTTGTGACGAACATCCCATAAACAATGGCGATCCTGCTGAACGGCATAAGCCGTTGAGTTAATTCATTTTTCCGAATTATTTAACAGTCCGTTCAGGTGTAGCATCGTTTGCGCCGCGGCCAACGTGGCGCTTGCCTTCCCACAGCCTCCAGGATATCGCCATGAACCAGATCGAAAAGCTCCAGCGCACTCGCCCCTTCTCCACCATCCGCACCGAACTGACCCACGAGGACAGCAGCCATTGGCTGTTCATGCATGCCGATGCCGCCGAAGGCATCCGTCCATGCTGCCGCCCGGAAATGCTCGACGAGATGTGGGCATTCATGAGTTCGATCACGCGCGCGCCTGCGCAGCGTCGCAGCGGCGAGTTGCGTCATTTCGTGCTGGCCTCCGATGCCAATGCCTACAACCTCGGTGGCGACCTGAACCTGTTCACCAGGCTCATCCGCGAAGGCAATCGCGATCGCCTGCTGGCCTACGCGCAGCGCTGCGTGGAAGGCGTGCACCACCTGCATGTCGGCTTTGGCGGCGACGTGCGCAGCATCGCGCTGATCCAGGGCGATGCGCTGGGTGGTGGCCTGGAGATGGCGCTGGCCTGCCACACCATCGTGGCCGAGGAAGGTTCCGGCATGGGCCTGCCGGAAGTGCTGTTCGGCCTGTTCCCGGGCATGGGCGCCTATTCGTTCCTGTGCCGTCGCGTGGCGCCGCAGGTGGCCGAGAAAATCATCCTGGAAGGCCGCGTTCATAGCGCCGAGGAAATGTACAGACTGGGTGTCGTCGACATTCTCGTGCCCAAGGGCCAGGGCGTGGCCGCGGTCGAGGACCTGATCCGCCAGCAGCGGCGCATTCCCCATTCGTATCTGGCAATGAACCAGGCGCGCAACCTGGCCCAGGCGGTTAGCTACGACGAACTGCTGGAGATCACCAAGGTCTGGGTGGAAACCGCACTGGCCCTGGGCGACAAGTCGCTGCGCACCATGGACCGACTGGTCAAGGCGCAGACCCGTCGCGCCACGCTCGAGGTCGTCGCCTGAGCGCGGTACCGGTCTGAGGAAGGGATTCCGGCCCGGCCCTTGCCGGGCCCGTGACCACGCTTCGCCGATCGCTGCGGCCACCGCGTCTGCCGATGGCCGAGGCGGCTAGCAGCCTGTCGGGCTTTGGTGGTCGAGGCGAGAATTCGGCTGTGCGAGGTCAGATTTTCGACGGTTCGCCGGCCCATAGTGGTGCTATGGGCCAAGAAGCGGCGGAAAGATGGACCGCACAGGCGGATTCGCAGCCCGGCCGACCAAAGTCCGACAGACTGCTAGCGCTCGGCTCCGCCGTCGCGGGCCCTGTGTCGCTGTGCACGTGCGATCAGCGCTTCACGGCCCATGTCCAGGTGCGTGTGCAATTGGTGCATGCGCTGGCGCCATTCGGATTTGACCTGCCAGTCGGCCATGCGCATGAACTGGCCGCCCTCCTCGGCCAGCCGCGTCAGGCCCAGATTACCGGCCACCCCTTTCAAGGCATGTGCGTGTTCGCGCACGCGCTCCCATTCGTGCTGTTCGCCGGCGCGGGTCAGCCCGGCGAAACAGGCATCGGCATCGGCCAGGCACTGCTGAATGAATTCCTGCTCGAACGCCTCGCCCATCCCCAGCTGCGCCAGCTCGTCCAGCACGCGCGGGTCCAGCACCTGGTGCTGCTGGCCGGCCTGCGTGACGTCGGCCCCGCGTACCGGAGTCAGCTTGGACGGCGTGCGCAGGCTGGCGTTGACGGCGATTTCGCCGAGGTAATCCAGCAATTTGGACGCGGCCACCGGCTTGGCCAGGAAGGCGTAGGCGCCAGCCTGCTCGCAGCGGCTGATCGATTCGGGCGTCACGTCGGCGCTGAGGACCATCACCGGTGTGATCGGCCCACCGCCAGCCTGCATCACCCGCAGTTCCTTGAGCAGGTCCAGGCCGCTCATGCCAGGCATGTGCAGGTCGATGATCACCGCGTCGTAGTCGGACATGGCCATGGCATCGAGCACGTCCTCGCCGCCGTTGACGCAACTGACGCGATGGCCGGCCTTCTGCAGCAAGCGCTGCAGCACCATGCGGTTGGCCTGGTGATCGTCGGCCACCAGGATGTGCATGCAGCGCACGCGCGCGCGGTGACGCAGGAACGGATCGGAGAAGGCGATGACGTTCTCGGCCGTGCCGAGGTGCTGAGGCTGGACTTCGGCCTGGGTCTGCTCCTCCAGCGCCAGGGCCGGCACCATCGGCGCTGGCGCGGCGTGTGGATCGACCGCGCGGAACGGCATTTCCACCCAGAACGTACTGCCCAGGCCGACTTCACTCTCGAACCCGATCGTGCCGCCCATGGCTTCGGCCAGGCCCTTGGCGATCGCCGTGCCCAGGCCGGTGCCACCGTAGCGACGACTCATGCTGACGTCGGCCTGTTCGAAGGCTTCGAACAGGCGACCCTGCAGGCGCAGCGGGATGCCGATGCCGGTATCGATGACCGTAAAGCGCAGGCGCGGGCCGCGATCGGCATCGCTGGCGGCCAACCGCGACACCTGGATGCGCACGCCACCGCGCTCGGTGAACTTGACCGCATTGCCGACCAGGTTGATCAGGATCTGGCGCAGGTGACGGGCATCGCCGCGCAGTACCGGCGGCACGTCGTCGGCGAAACTGACCGCGTAGTCCAGACCCTTGGCCTTGGCCTGCGGCAGCATGATGAAGCCCACGTGCTGAACCAGCTCACGCGGAGAGAATTCCGATTCGTCCAGGCGCAGCTTGCCAGCCTCGATGGCCGAGATGTCCAGCACCTCTTCCACCAGCGCCAGCAGGCTGCGGGCCGATGCCTGGATGGTGTTGAGGCACTCGCGCTGCTCGCCGTCCAGGCGCGTGGTGGCCAGCACCTCGGTCATGCCGGACAGGCCGTTGAGCGGGGTGCGGAATTCATGGCTCATGTTGGCCAGGAAGCGGCTCTTGGCCTCACTGGCCCGGCGCGCCTCGGCGCTGGCGCCGGTCAGCTTGCGCAGCAAGCCGGAGAAATACAGTGGCACCGCGGCCAGGCCCACGAGCAGGCCGATGGCCAGTTTCAGGTTGGCCAGCCAGTAGTCGGTCAACAGCACCGTAGTGGCGAAGCTTGACATCGCCATGACCACCGCCAGGTAGAGGTAGTTGTTGCCGTAGCGCAGGCCGTTGCCCACGGTGACCCACATCACCACCACGTAGACCCAGCTCAGCGGCTCGCCCATGTGGATCATGCCGGCGGCCATCAGGCCATAGTCGGCCAGCATGCCGACGATGCGGCGCGCATCCGAACGCCCGGGCCTGGCCAGCATCCACGCCAACAGCCCCCAGGCCAGGGTCAGGCCAGTCAGCACGATGGTCAGCGCCCTGGCGTACTGGCCTTCCGGCAAGTCAGCGCGGACCGGCGGCAGCAGCACGTACAACAGGATCAGGCTGATCAATGCGATGCGCACCGCGGCCTGACCCTGCTCATTGTCGCGGCGCACGGCCAGCCGTTGCTTCAGCGTTGTCAGCAGTGCAGCCATGGTCATCACTCCATTCCGGGCCGAACCGGCAGGGTGGAATAGCGTTCGCAGATCTGGTCCAGCCGCTCGCGACCGCGGAACAGCGCGTCCACGCAGGCCGGGTCGAACAGGCGGCCACGCTGGGCGTACAGGTAGGCCAGCGCCGCGTCGCGGGTCCAGGCCGGCTTGTAGGGACGCGCGGAGATCAGGGCGTCGAACACGTCGGCCACCGCCACGATGCGGGCCTCGATCGGGATCTGCTCGCCGCGCAGGCCATCGGGGTAACCGCTGCCGTCGTAGCGCTCGTGATGGCGCAATGCGATCAGGGCGCCGGCCTGGATCAGCCGGTTCTGGCTGCCAATCAGCAGTTCGTGGCCGATCCTGGGATGGCGGCGCATGATCACCAGTTCGTCCTCGTCCAGCGGTCCGGGCTTCATCAGCACCGCATCGGGAATGGCGATCTTGCCCATGTCGTGCAGTGGTGCGGACAGTTCGATCGAGCGCACGTCTTCCTCGCCCATGCCCAGCTGCTCGGCGACCAGCGCGGCCACGCGCGACATGCGTTCGAGGAAGGCACTGGTGCCGCGGTCGCGGTATTCGATGGCGCGGGCCAGGCGCGAGAGCGTCTCGCGCTCGCGCTCCTCGACCTCGTGCATGCTCGCCAGCAGGCGCTGCTCCAGTGACAGGGCGCGCTGCTTGACGTTCTCGGACTGCTGGCGCAGCTGCAGCAGGTTGCGGCAGCGGGCGCGCAGCTCGCGCGGGCGCACCGGCTTGACCAGGAAATCGATGATGCCCGCTTCCAGCGCGGCCTGGCGGATCGGCTCGTCGCCAACCACGGTGATCAGGATCACCGGGATGTCGCGGTGCATCGGCAGGCGGCGGAAGCGGCGGGCGAACTCCAGCCCGTCCATGCCCGGCATGCGGTAATCGAGCAGCAGCAGGTCGGTGCGGTTGCTGCTGCACCAGTTCAGGGCCACCTGGGGATCGCCGAAGTCGTGCACGGACAGTTCGCTGGCGATGTCCTCGATCACGTGGCGCAGCATGGTCCGCGCGGACGCCTGATCGTCGACGATGACGATGTTCAACTCACTGCCCGCGCCGTTGGGCCAGCGCTGCTGGTCGGTGGGCGATGAGACCGCGGTGAAGACTCGGTTTGGGGTGAGCATGTATGGCCACCTCTCGGGGGATGGCGAGGCTGCAGGGAACTATAGGGGAAACGCTGGAACACCGGATTTTTCACCCTGAACGCAACCGAGTGCGCCGAACGGGGGAAGATGATGCACAAAACATGCCACTCATGCTCACCGGCGCCACCGGGGGCGCGCGATCGGATCTGGTGCCGGGGCGTTGCCGCCGCCGGGCGCCCAGGCACGCGTTCCTGCGAAAGATGCATTCGGCCAGGCGCCCAACGCAGCGCCCCGGACCGGACGCGCGTCCGATCGCGCACAGGCGCCACTACTGCCCCGGTGCGTCACTTTTCAACCCTGCGCTTCGGGGCGCATGTAGGGGAACAGCAGCACATCCCGGATTGAATCGGCCCCGGTCAGCAGCATCACCAGCCGGTCGATGCCGATCCCCAGGCCGCCGGTCGGTGGCATGCCGTACTCCAGGGCGCGGATGTAATCGGCGTCGAAGTGCATGGCTTCGTCGTCGCCACCTTCCTTGGCCTCGACCTGGGCGCGGAAGCGCGCGGCCTGGTCTTCCGGGTCGTTGAGCTCGGAGAAGCCATTGGCGATCTCCTTGCCGTTGATGAACAGCTCGAAGCGGTCGGTGTAGCCGGCCTCGGTATCGCTGGCGCGGGCCAGCGGCGAGACTTCCAGCGGGTGGCCGGTGATGAAGGTCGGCTCGACCAGGGTGTGTTCGACCGTGGCCTCGAAGATCTCCAGCAACAGCCTGCCCCAGCCATAGGACGGTTTGACCTTGATCTGCAACCGTTCGCAGTGGCCCAGCAGCGCCTGGCGGTCGGTGCAGTCGGCCACGGTGATGCCCGGATTGTGATGGCGTACGGCTTGGTCCATGCGCCAGCGGCGGAACGGCTGGCCCAGGTCGATGTCGGCGCCCTCCCAGCGCACCTGGGTGGTGCCCAGCACGGACTGGGCGACGTCGCGGATCAGGTTCTCGGTCAGGTCCATGATCTCGTGGTAGGTGGCGTAGGCCTCGTACAGTTCGAGCATGGTGAATTCGGGGTTGTGGCGGGTGCTGACCCCTTCATTGCGGAAGTTGCGGTTGATCTCGTAGACGCGCTCCAGGCCGCCCACGACCAGGCGCTTGAGGTACAGCTCCGGTGCCACGCGCAGGTACAGGTCCAGGTCCAGCGCGTTGTGATGGGTGGTGAATGGCTTGGCCGTGGCCCCGCCAGGGATGTAATGCATCATCGGCGTTTCCACTTCCAGGAAGCCGCGCGCGTCCAGCCAGGCACGGATCGCGCGGATGATCCTGGAGCGCTTGATGAACACCTCGCGCGCCTCCGGGGTGACGATCAGGTCCACGTAGCGCTGGCGGTAGCGCTGTTCCACATCGCTCAGGCCATGCCACTTGTCCGGCAGCGGACGCAGCGACTTGGTCAGCAGGCGCAACGTGGTGGCCTTGACCGACAGCTCACCGGTGCGGGTGCGGGTCAGGCTGCCTTCGACGCCGACGATGTCGCCCACGTCCCAGCCCTTGAACGCCTCATAGCGCTCGCCCAGCACATTGCCCTGCAGGAACAGCTGGATGCGCCCGGATTGGTCCTGGATCTGGGCGAAGCTGGCCTTGCCCATCACCCGCTTGGCCATCAGCCGGCCGGCGAGCCTGACCTGGCGGTCCAGCCCTTCGAGCACCTCGGCAGTGAAGGTGTCCGCATCGGCGAATTCGGCCTGCAGGTCGCCGGCCAGCGCATGGCGACGGAAGTCGTTTGGATAGGCGATGCCCTGCCCGCGCAGGGCGTGAAGTTTGCCGCGGCGCTCGGCGATGAGGCTGTTTTCGTCGATGGGCGGCGGTTCATTCATGGCGATGAGGGTCTGAAAGGGGATGAAACAAAACAAGCGCCTGATGGGCAGGCCGCGCAGGTCGATCAGGCGTCGATGCGCCGAGCGCCGGCGTCCAGGCCGGATTTGAGGCTGGCTTCGATGAATTGGTCCAGATCGCCGTCCAGCACCTTCTGGGTGTCGGTGCGCTCCACGCCAGTGCGCAGGTCCTTGATCCGCGACTGGTCCAGCACGTAGTTGCGGATCTGGCTGCCCCAGCCGATGTCGGCCTTGGTCGCTTCCAGCGCGTTCTTCTCGACGTTGCGCTTCTGCACTTCCAGCTCGTAAAGCTTGGCGGCCAGCATCTTCATCGCATTTTCGCGGTTCTGGTGCTGGCTGCGGCCGGTCTGGCAGGCCACCACGGTGTTGGTCGGGATGTGGGTGATGCGTACCGCCGACTCGGTCTTGTTGACGTGCTGGCCGCCGGCCCCGGAGGAACGGTACACGTCGGTGCGCAGGTCGGCCGGGTTGATGTCGATCTGGATGTTGTCGTCGATCTCGGGCGAGACGAACACCGAGGTGAAGCTGGTATGGCGGCGGTTGTCCGAATCGAACGGCGACTTGCGCACCAGCCGGTGCACGCCGATCTCGGTCTTGAGCCAGCCGTAGGCGTACTCGCCTTCCACCCGCACCGTGGCCGATTTGATCCCCGCCACCTCGCCGCCGGAGACTTCCATCAGTTCGGTCTTCCAGCCACGCGACTCGCACCAGCGCAGGTACATGCGCAGCAGCATTTCGGCCCAGTCCTGGGCCTCGGTGCCGCCGGCGCCGGCCTGGATGTCCAGGAAGGCATTGGCGCTGTCCATCTCGCCGGAGAACATGCGCCGGAATTCGAGCTTGTCCACGGCCGCCGCGATCCGGTCCACGTCGGCGACCACGGCCAGCGCGGTGTCCTGGTCGGACTCCATCTGCGCCAGTTCCAGCAGTTCGCCGGCGCTGGCCAGGCCTTCGGTCAGGTCGCGGATGCCGTTGACGGTCTTGTCCAGCTGCGAGCGCTCCCGACCCAGGGCCTGGGCGCGTTCGGCGTCGTTCCAGACCTCGGGGTTCTCGAGCTCGCGCTCGACCTCTTCCAGACGCTCGCGCTTGGCGTCGTAGTCAAAGAAACCCCCGGAGTGAATCCAGCCGCGCAGTGAGTTCGGCGATGCGGTGACGGACGGGATTGAGTTCGATCATGAAAGCGCACGGGTCTTGAGGCAAGACCGCAATTCTAGCAAGTCTGCCCCACCCGGCCGCCGCCCGGACCGGCATCTGGCTACAATGGCCACTCCGGTAACAGGGGACCGGCACCTTGCCTTGGATCGTCCGCAATATCCTTTGGGGGATCGCGCCGCTGTTGCTGTCGGTGGGTCTGTCCGCGCCCGCGCAGGTGGCGGGCGAGGACCCGCTGGAGGCCCAGATCGGCCGCTGTTTCCAGCTGCGCCGCAGCCAGCCCAGCGAGGCGGCACAGATCGCCCAGCGCGCCCTGCCCCAGGCGCAGCGCGATCCCGCCCAACGCATCAAGCTGCTCAGCTGCATGGGCCAGGCGCAGGCGTTGGCCGGCGACGGCACCGCTGCCATCGCCACCGTCGACCGGACCGTGGCCGAGCTGAAGGCCCATCCGCAGCCGCCGCCGTTCATGCTGCGCGCCTATTCCAACCTCGCCGTGGCCTTGCATGTGGCCGGGCAACTGCATCGGGCGCTGGACTACTACAAACTGGCCTACGATGCGGCGCTGGCCGCCGATTCAGCCGCAGCCCAGGTCAGCACGCTGATCAACGTGGCGATCATCTACAGCGAGGAACTGGCCGCCTACGACCAGGCCGAGGACTATTTTGCCCGGGCCCAGGTGATCGCCGACCGCAGCGGAAAACCCAGCCCCCTGCTGGCCTACAACCGCGCGATGAACGCCATCCGCGCCGGCCGCGACCAGGCCGTCCCCTCGCTGCTGGACCAGGCCGAGCGCATCGCCCGCGCCAGCGATACCCAGATCATCATCGCCCGCAGCCAGGCCGAATGGATCGCGCTGCAGGCCCGCCGCGGCCTGGCAGAAAACCCGCGCCCGCGCCTGCTGGAGATCGCCCGGCAGCAACAGCAGGCCCAGGACCCATCGGGCGCCTCGACCACGCTGGTGCGGGTGTCGGCACTGGCGCTGGCCGATCGCGACCCGGCCGCGGCCCTGCACCAGGCGAGCGCCGCGCTGGCCCTGGCCCGCAGCGGCGGGTTCCGCACCGAGCAACGCGATGCCATGCAGGCACTGCTGGCCGCGCAGCGTGCGCTGGGCCAGTATCGCCAGGCGCTGGCCACCAGCGAGTCCTTGAACCGTCGTCAGGTCCAGGAGCTGCGTTCGCACAACCTGGCGGGACTGGCCACCCTGCAGGAACGCCTGAGCGATACCGAGCGCGTCCGCGAACTGGCCGCCGTGCGTGCCGACCAGCGCGTGCAGGCGCTGCAACTGGACAGCGCGCGTACCCTGCGCAACCTGGCGATCCTGGGTTTCTGCGCCCTGGCCCTGCTCAGCGCCGGGTTCTACATCTACCAGCGCAGGGTGCGCGCGCGGCTGGAGCTGCTCAGCAGCACCGACGCGATGACCGGCATGCTCAACCGGCGCGCGGCCAACGCGCGCATGGCCGCGCTGCCCACCCAGAGCGACGGCGCGCAGCGGCATGTGGCCTTCCTGGTGGACATCGACCACTTCAAGGACGTCAACGACCGGCACGGCCACCAGACCGGCGATGCGCTGCTGGTGGAAATCGCCCAGCGCCTGCGCACCCAGGGCGAGCCGGACGGCATCGTGGCGCGCTGGGGCGGCGAGGAGTTCCTGGTGGCGCGGGCCAACGTGGATCTTGCTCGCGTGGTCCAGCTCGCCGAGGACATGCGCGCGAGCATCGCCGACCATCCGGTGGCGCTGCCTGACGGCGGCACCCAGCCGATGACGGTCTCGATCGGGTTCGCCTGCTGGCCGTTCCATCCCGACCTGCAGGGTCAGCAGCGCGGCGATTTCCACCATGCGCTGAGCCTGGCCGATCGCGCCCTGTACGCCTCCAAGCACGGCGGACGCGATGCCTGGACCGGGCTATGGGGCAATGCGGGGATCCACACGGCAGCGGTCTCGGCCCTGGACCATCCCGACCAGGCCGAAGCTGCCGGCCAACTCCGCGTGCTGACCAACCGGGCGCCGGTGCAGTGGCGCGCCCGCGCGGTGCCGCAGGGCCGACTCAGGTCGTTGGCGTGAGGGGGAACCGGCCTTGGCAAAGCGCTGCAGGCCCATGAAGGGAGCAATGTCAGACTAGTCCCGGAGCGGCCGCGCGTGGGGCATGAGCGAGGTGCAGCCATGAGCCAGCCGGGAAACCCGTTCCAGGCAGCACCACTTGCGATCGGCACGCCACGCCACGCACATCCACGCCGGAACCTGGTTGGCCGGCAATCGCGCTCGCCTCGAAGCCGGCGCATGCCGCCCTGAGAAACAACAAAACCGCCCGAAGGCGGCTTGTCGTGTAGGTGGTGGAGCCAGGGAGGATCGAACTCCCGACCTCGTCATTGCGAACGACGCGCTCTCCCAGCTGAGCTATGGCCCCGTGGGCGGGGATTCTACTGGCCTGTCCCTGTGCTTGCCAACTTGCCTGGCTGCGTTGCGGTCATAGTGCAACCGCACGCAGCCTGCCCTGGTGCAGTTCCAGGGTGCGGTCCAGGCGCGCGGCCAGGCGGCGGTCGTGGGTGACCAGCACCAGGCTGGTCTTCTGCGCGCGGTTGAGCTCCAGCATCAGGTTGAACACGGTCTGGGCGGTCTTCTCGTCCAGGTTGCCGGTGGGTTCGTCGCCGAGCACGCAGGCCGGGCGGTTGACCAGCGCCCGCGCCACGGCCGCGCGCTGGCGCTCGCCGCCGGACAGTTCGCCCGGCTTGTGCTCCAGGCGATGGCCCAGGCCGACCTGTTCCAGCAGCACGCTGGCCCGTTGCCGGGCCACCGCCATGTCCTGGCCGGCCAGGGCAACCGGCATCATCACGTTCTCCAGCGCGGTGAACTCGGGCAGCAGGTGGTGGAACTGGTAGACAAAACCCAGCGCCCGGTTGCGCAGCTGGCCGCGCGCCGCATTGGACAGCCTGGACATTTGCTGTCCGGCCACGTAGACCTCGCCCGAGGTTGGCGTATCCAGCCCGCCCAGCAGGTGCAGCAGGGTGCTCTTGCCGGCGCCGGAGGCACCGACGATGGCCACGGTCTCGCCTGCCTGCACGGCCAGGTCCAGGCCGTCGAACACCGGCGTGCGCATCTTGCCTTCGGCGTAGGTCTTGGCCAGCGCCTCGGCCCGGATCACGGTGCCATCGCCCTGCATCGTCGTCTCATTCATAGCGCAGGGCCTCGGCCGGATCGGTGCGCGCCGCGCGCCAGGCCGGATACAGCGTGGCCAGGAAACTCATGCCCAGCGCGATGAGCGCGATCAGCACGATCTCGTGCGGGTCGAGGTCATACGGCAGGCCGGTGATGTAGTACACGTCCGAGGGCAGCAGGGTCACCTTGAACAGGTGTTCGATCAGTTCCAGGATCCGCTCCAGGTTGGTGGTCAGCACCAGTCCGCCGAGCACGCCGGCCACCGTGCCGATCACCCCGATCAGCGTGCCCTGGACCATGAATACCTGCATCACCCCGCGCGGGGTCAGGCCCAGCGTGCGCAGGATCGCGATGTCGGCCTGCTTGTCGGTGACCAGCATCACCTGCGAGGACACCAGGTTGAAGGCGCCCATCGCGATGATCAGCGACAGCAGGACGCCCATGACGGTCTTTTCCATCTTCAGCGACTGGTAGAGGTTGGCGTTTTCGCTGGTCCAGTCGCTGATGCGGTAGACGTTCTGGCCCAGTTGATAGAGCCGCCCGGCCAGGTCGCGGGCCACCTGCTGGGCCTGGTTCAGGTCATGCAGCATCAGGCGCACGCCGGTGACGCCCTGGCCCATGCGCTTGAGGCGCTGCATGTCCTGCATGTTGACGAAGGCCATGCCCTTGTCCACGTCGTTGTAGCCGACGGTGAAGATGCCCGCGACCTTGAACCGCTTGGCCCGCGGGATCGAGCCCATCGGCGTGCTGTCCGTCGTGGTGGTGGCCACGTTGACGGTGTCCCCCACGCGCACGCCAAGCCATATCGCCAGCTCGCTGCCGAGCAGGATGTTGAACGCACCGGGCTGCAATGCATCGATCGAGCCGGCATCCATCTTCTCGGCCAGCACCGAGACCTGCCGTTCCTGCTCGGGCACGATGCCGCGGACCAGCGCACCCTGGCCCTGGTCAGCGGTGCCGGTCAGCAGCGCTTCGCTGTCCACGTACGGCGCGGCGCCGGCCACGCGCGGGTCCTCCATCGCCAGCTTCACCGCATCCGGCCAATGCTGCATGGGCTGACCGGCGGCGCTGACCGTGGCATGGGCGGTCATCTCCAGCAGGCGGTCGCGGATCTCGCGCTGGAACCCGCTCATCACCGACAAGGTGGTGATCAGCACGGTCACGCCCAGGCCAATGCCGAGGATCGAGGCCAGCGAGATGAAGGAGATGAAGCCGTTGCGCCGCTTGGCGCGCAGATAGCGCAGGCCGATGGCGACAGGAATGGGTTTGAACATTGCGTCCTGCGATTGACGAAAGGCAGGCCGGCTGCGGCCTGTTGGCCGGCTATGGTGCCACCGCCGCCACCGTGGGCGATACCGCGGCCTCGTCGGCGGCCAGACGCAGTTCACGCCGCTGGCGCGCATCCAGCGTATCCGGCCACCAGACCAGATGGCCCCGCTGGCCGGCAACGTCGCACCAGGCCAGGAACGCCAGCGGCCCGCGCCATTGCACCACCAACCGCGCCAACGCCACGCCGTCGAGCGTGCAGGCCGATGTCCCGCCGGGAATCACCAGCCGCCGCACGGGACTGCGCAGGTAGCGGCGCAAGAGATGAAGGTCATAGCCGATGGCCAGTACCGATGCCGCACCGGCACCGGCGCGCGTCAGCGCGCTGCCAAACAACGCCACCACCGCCAATCCCCCGAGCACCCCCAGCATGACGCTGGCCAGGCGCGAGGGCCGCCATTCAAGCCGGCAGCTGGCGGATCCTTTCCATGAGCTGTGCGAGCGCGGCATCGGGGCAGTCCTCATAACCCATGAACCAGCGCCAGAGCCTATCGTCCTCGCATTCGAGCAGTTGTAGGAAAACCGCCCGCTGGGCCTGGGAATCGTTCGCCCAGGCCTTGTCCAGGTAGCGCCCGAACAGCTGGTCAAGCTCGCGCATGCCGCGCCGGCAACGCCAGCGCAGGCGCTTGATGTCCGGATCCAGGGCGGGCTCGGGTACGTCGCTCATCGCAGGTGTCCAAAGGTTTTGCAGAAAGCAAAACGCCCTCCGGCGGAGGGCGCGTTGTGTGCAGCCTCGGTTCGATCAGGCCACCCGGGCCAGCATCAGCTTCTTGATCTCGGCGATCGCCTTGGCCGGGTTCAGGCCCTTCGGGCAGGTCCGGGTGCAGTTCATGATGGTGTGGCAGCGATACAGCTTGAACGGGTCTTCCAGGTCGTCCAGTCGCGCACCGGTGTCCTCGTCGCGCGAGTCGACGATCCAGCGGTAGGCCTGCAGCAGGATCGCCGGACCCAGGTAACGCTCGCCGTTCCACCAGTAGCTCGGGCAGCTGGTCGAGCAGCACGCACACAGGATGCACTCGTACAGGCCGTCGATCTGCTTGCGGTCCTGCGGCGACTGCAGCCGCTCGCGGTCCGGCGCCGGGGTCTGGGTGCGCAGCCACGGCTTGATCGAGGCGTACTGGGCGTAGAAGTGGGTCAGGTCCGGGACCAGGTCCTTGATCACGTCCATGTGCGGCAGCGGATAGACCGGCACTTCGCCCTTGCCACATTCCTCGATGGCCTTGGTGCAGGCCAGCGTGTTGGTGCCGCTGATGTTCATCGCGCACGAACCGCAGATGCCCTCGCGGCACGAGCGACGGAAGGTCAGGGTCGGATCGATCTCGTTCTTGATCTTGATCAGCGCGTCCAGGACCATCGGGCCGCACTTGTCCAGATCCACCTCGTAGGTGTCGGTGCGCGGGTTGCTGTCCTGGTCCGGGTTCCAGCGATAGATCTTGAAGGTGCGCGTGTTCCTGGCGCCGGGCGCAGGAAAATGCTTGCCCTTGCCGATCTTGGAATTCTTGGGGAGTGCAAACTCAGCCATGGCCTGGGTCCGGGTAGAGGATTGGGGGAGTCGGCGCGCCCCGCATGCGGGCGACACGCCGATTCACGGCATTGATCAGTAAACGCGCGGCTTCGGCGGGACCACGTCCACGTCCTTGCTGAGCGTGTACATGTGCACCGGACGGTAGTCGAAGCTGCACTGGCCCTTGTCGTCGACGCTGACCAGTGTGTGCTTGTGCCAGTTGACGTCGTCGCGATCGGGAAAATCCTCGTGCGCGTGGGCGCCGCGGCTTTCGTGGCGCTGTTCGGCCGAGTTGATCGTCGCCACCGCGTTGAGCAGCAGGTTGCTCAGCTCGTAGGTTTCGATCAGGTCCGAGTTCCAGACCAGCGAACGGTCGGAGACCTTGACGTCCTGGAAACTGGCAAACACCTGGGCCATCTTCTCGCAGCCCTCCTTGAGCGTCTTGCTGGTGCGGAACACGGCTGCATCGGACTGCATGGTGCGCTGCATGTTGTCGCGGATCACCGAGGTCGGCGTATCGCCGTTGGCATTGCGCAGCCTGTCCAGCAGGCCCAGCGCCTTGTCGCAGCTGTCCGGCGCCAGGGTCTTGTGCGGCGCGCCGGAAGTGATCGTCTCGGCACAGCGGTTGGCCACCGCGCGGCCGAACACCACCAGGTCCAGCAGCGAGTTGGAGCCCAGGCGGTTTGCGCCGTGGACCGAGACGCAGGCCGCCTCGCCGATGGCGTACAGCCCCGGCACGACCGAATCCGGATCGTCGCCGAGCTTGCGCACGACTTCGCCGTGGTAGTTGGTCGGGATGCCACCCATGTTGTAGTGCACCGTCGGCAGCACCGGGATCGGCTCCTTGGCCACGTCCACGCCAGCGAAGATGCGTGCGCTTTCGGCGATGCCGGGGAGCTTTTCGTTGATCACTTCCGGGCCCAGGTGGGTCAGGTCGAGCAGGATGTGGTCCTTGTGCTCGCCCACGCCGCGGCCTTCGCGGATCTCGATGGTCATGGAACGGGCGACCACGTCGCGCGATGCCAGGTCCTTGTAGTGCGGGGCGTAGCGTTCCATGAAGCGCTCGCCGTTGGCGTTGCGCAGGATGCCGCCTTCGCCGCGCACGCCTTCGGTGATCAGGCAGCCGGCGCCGTAGATGCCGGTGGGATGGAACTGCACGAACTCCATGTCCTGCATCGGCAGGCCGGCGCGCATGGCCAGGCCGCCGCCGTCACCGGTGCAGGTGTGGGCCGAGGTGGCGCTGAAGTAGGCACGGCCATAGCCGCCGGTGGCCAGCACCACGCCGTGGGCGCGGAACAGGTGCAGCGTGCCCTCGGCCATGTCCAGCGCCAGCACGCCGCGGCAGACACCTTCCTCGTCGAAGATCAGGTCCAGCGCGAAGTACTCGATCATGAAGCGCGCGTTGTGCGCCAGCGACTGCTGGTACAGCGTGTGCAGCATGGCGTGGCCGGTGCGGTCGGCGGCCGCGCAGGTGCGCTGCGCCGCCGGGCCCTCACCGAACTTGGTGGTCATGCCGCCGAACGGGCGCTGGTAGATCTTGCCGTCCTCGGTGCGCGAGAACGGCACGCCCTGGTGTTCCAGCTCGATGATCGAGGGGATGGCCTCACGGCACATGTATTCGATCGCGTCCTGGTCGCCCAGCCAGTCCGAGCCCTTGATGGTGTCGTAGAAGTGGTAGCGCCAGTCGTCCTCGCCCATGTTGCCCAGCGCCGCGGAGATGCCGCCCTGCGCGGCCACGGTGTGCGAACGGGTCGGGAAGACCTTGGTGATGCAGACCGTCTGCAGGCCCTTGGCGGCCAGGCCGAAGGTGGCGCGCAGGCCAGCGCCGCCGGCGCCGACCACGACCATGTCGTACTTGTGTTCGGTGATCTTGTATGCGGAAGACATGATGGCTTCAGTTTCCCAGTGCGATGCGGACCACGGCGAAGACGCTGGCCAGCGCACCGAGGAGACAGATGAAACGGACCAGCAGCTGCGACACCATCGCCGTCAGCGGCGCATGCACGTAGTCCTCCAGGACCACCTGCACGCCCAGTTGCGCGTGCCAGAACATGGCCAGCAGGAAGGCCACCAGCGCGATGGCGTTCCACGGCCTGGAGATCGCGTCGGTCGCAGCCAGGTAGTCGGCGTGGACCAGGCTGATGACGAAATACACGAACCAGCTCCCCAACACGATCAGGGCCAAGGCCGTGTAGCGCTGCAGCAGCCAGTGCTGCAGGCCTTCCTTGGCCGAGCCCAGGCCGCGGGCGTTCTTCAGTGGGGTGCGGAAACGCTTGGTGCTGCTCATGCCAGGGCCCCCTTTGCGAATACGCCGGCCCAGATCAGCAGCGCCAGGACCAGGCTGCCCGCACTGACCAGCCAGCCGTTGCGGGTGAAGGCGGCGATGGCATAGCCAAGTCCGCCATCCTGCGCCAGGTGGCGGATGCCGTTGAGCAGGTGATAGCTGAAGGCCCAGGTCCACAGGAACAGGAAGACCAGTCCGTACCAGGTGCCGGCCTGGGTGGACATGAAGGTCCAGGCGTCGGGGCCGGTGGCCAGGGCGACCAGGGCGGCGGCGATCAGCAACGCGCCGAGGGCCAGGATGATGCCGGTGGCGCGATGCACGATGGAGGTGACCATCTGGATCTGCCAGCGATACACCTGGAGATGCGGGGAAAGCGGTCGTTGACGTGTCGCCATTGCGTGGCTCGTTATCTCGGCTGGGCGGTCGGCAAAGGCCGCGTTGGCTGGAAGGCGCTGCCGGTGTCGACTTCAGAAGTCGACGCAGCGCCCGTTCTTTTCCCAATCTCCGTAGCGGGTCGGCTCGGGGCCGTCGCGCCCCCCGATTTCCTTCTGCGCTGGCGCCGGTTGGGGCTTCAGCGTTTCAGGATCGGGTTCGGGGATGGGAGGGGTTTGGCCTATCATGTCATTCTCGCAACGCACAAAATTTTAATCCTCACGATCTTGACTGACAACCGCCAAAATCCCGGTGAACGGGCCTTTGCCCTGACCGACCACGGCCTGGTCACGCTGCAGGGGCCCGATGCGGTGGCGTTCGCGCAGGCGCAGTTCGCCAACGATCTCAATGCCCTGGAAGCGGGCCGCTGGCAGTGGAGTACCTGGCTGACGCCCAAGGGACGGGTCATTGCCGTGTTCGCCGTGCTGCGCCCGGCCGCCGACCAGCTGATGCTGGTGCTGCCCGATGTCCCGGCCGTGGAAATGGCCGCGGCGCTCAAGCGCTTCGTGTTCCGCAAGCAGGTGGTGATCGAGGCGCCGGCCGCCCTGGAAGTCCAGGGCGCGTTGACCGCCCCGCTGCGTGCGCAGGGTGCGCTGCTGGACGTGCAGGACGGGGCGATCGAACTGGACATCGGCTCTTCGCACCAGCCGCGCCTGCTGCGCGTCAGCAGCCAGCAGGCGCCCGAGGATGTCGCCGCCCTCGCCCGCTGGCGCGACATCGACCTGCGCCACGGCCTGCCGCGGCTGGATGCCTCCCAGCGCGAGCAGTGGACCCCGCAGCAGCTATCGCTGGAACGCCTGCATGCCTTCAGCGTCAAGAAGGGCTGCTACCCGGGCCAGGAAATCGTGGCCCGCACCCATTTCCTGGGCAAGGCCAAGCGCGGCCTGGCCCTGCTGGAAGGCGATGCACTGCTGACGCCAGGTGCCCCGGTGGAAGACGGCGAACGCCACCTGGGCCAGGTCGTCAGCACCAGCAGCCACGCCCCCGGGCCAGCCCTGGCGGTGCTGCCGCTGGATCATCCGCCGGCCGACACGCTGCGCAGCGGCTCGACCATGTTGCGCAGCCATGTCCTGCTCGACGGCCTGGCGCGCTGAGCATCGGGTATGCACCCGTCCTCGCGCTCGATGATCGGCACCCTGCCATTGGCATGGCCAAAAACTCCGGCGTGCGGGTCTGGCCGCTGGTGCTGTCCACTTCCACCCAGCGGTACGGGCGGCCCAGGCGTTCCAGCACAAGCTTGACCTTGTGGCAGTTGCCGGAGGTGAACATCCCGTAGGCGGTGATCATCGCGTTGCGTTGCTGGCGTCCCACTGCGCGCGCGACTGGCCCCAGATTTCCACCGGCTTGCCGGCGTACGGCGCAGGCAGCGTGTCCATCCGCAGTAGCCGCGAGCCAAGCTTGGCAGCCACCGCCTTGGAAGGCAGGTTGTCCGGATCGATCGAGTGGATCACCTGCTGCCAGGGATGCTGTCCCAGCACCCAGTCCATCGCCGCACGCGCCGCTTCTGGTGCGTAACCCTGGCCCCAGCGATCGCGCTTGATGCCCCAGCCCACTTCCGTCCCGGGCCAGCCTTCAGGCTGCCAAGGCCCGACCCGACCGACCCAGGCGCCAGTGGCCTTCTCGAACACGAAGAAGAACCCGAATCCCTGCAGCTGCCAGGCGCCGACCACGGTGGCCAGGCTGCGCCAGGCCACCGTGCGCGGCATCGTGCCACCCAGGTGGCGCATGGCCTGCTGGTCGGCCGCAAATGCGGCCCAGTCATCCAGATCACCGGCACACGGCGGCCGCAGGATCAGCCGATCGGTGTCCAGTTGAAGTTCAAAGACGCTCATGCAGGTGTGCATCGGCTGGGGCGGACTGGTGCAGGCGGTGCCTGCGCGGGGTCAGCATACCGGTCGCGCGTGTCAAGCCGCTTTGGTATCGCGCCAAAACATAAAGAAGCCGGCTTTCGCCGGCTTCCTCTCGCTGCATGCGCGCGGACCGATCAGCCACGCGTGTCGTCCAGTGCCGCGGTCTGGGTGACGACCTTGCCGTCGATCACCGGCAGCCGATCCGAATCGGGCTTGCGGTCCAGGCGGATGGTCATTTCCTGGCCTTCGTAACGGTAGGTCACGTTGTAGCCGGCGATGTTCTTGGTGCTGCCCATCGCGATGCGGCTGCCAGGCTGGTGGTCCATGCGCATGGTCCCGGTGGTGCCATCGGGATTGCGATAGGTGACGTTGTAGCCGGTGACCGTCGAGGACTCGGAGGTGGCGGTCTCGGTGTGGCACTGGCGTTCGGTACGCTGTACCACCCGACCGCCGACATGGTTGCGGTCCACGCGGTTGCCAACGAAACCGCCGGCCACGGCGCCCGCGGCGGTGGCGACATCGCGGCCGCTTCCGCCGCCGAGCTGGTTGCCGACCAGGCCACCGATCACCGTACCGGCGACCGTGCCGCCCACGTTGCCGTCGCGTTCGGGCAGGCGCTCGTTGACCACCACGTCCCGGCAGACCTCGCGCGGGGTATTGGTAATGGTGGTTTCGCGAACGGGCTCGGTCGCAATCACGGTGGCGTACAGGGTGCCCTTGTCCATGACCGGTTCGACGCTGACCACATCGGCGTACTCCAGTTGCGCGCCAGTGGGTACGTCGCTGGCCGGCAGGACTTCACCGCTGTCCAGCGCCGAGGTCGCCGGCGCCTCGCCGTCGGCCGTGGCGAAGGTCTGCGCGGACGTGCGGTTGTTCATGTAGGCCGCCGTGGCCACGCCGCCAAACAGCAGCGCACCTGCGCCGACCAGAATCATGGTGGTGGTGTTTTTCATGGAGGCCTCCGGGCGGATGAGCCCGTATTGATGTCTGGCGCGGATTGTTGTCCTTCGAAGCTGAACAAGGTATCCACTGACAGTCCCCTAAACCGCCTGTTGCATGAATGGCGCATCGCTCCGAGGCGCGTGTTAGCGTCTTTTTTTCGGACCCAAGGCTGATCCCGCCATGCCCCACCCCGTGACATTGCCCCTGCTGAGCTGGGCGCGCCGCCTGCGCCATCCCACCCTGTTCAAGCTCGCCGCGCTGCTGTTCGCGGTCGACCTGGTGGTGCCCGACGTGGTGCCCTTCGCCGATGAAATCCTGCTGGGGCTGGGCACGCTGTTGCTGGCCGGCTGGAAGGACCGCAGGGCCCGGCCGCTGGACGCCGCATCCGGCCGCCCCGGCCGCTGAGTCGATGCTGACCGACAGTCACTGCCACCTGGATGCCGCGCTGTTCGATCCCGACCGCGAGGCGGTGCTCGCCCGCGCGCGCCAGGCCGGGGTGCTGCGCCAGGTGGTGCCGGCCACCGAAGCGGCCGCCTGGCCCAGGCTGGGTGAGGTCTGTGCGCATGATGCAGGCCTGTTTGCCGCCTACGGGCTGCATCCGCTGTTCCTGCAGGCGCACCGCCCGCAGCATCTGAATGAACTGCGCGACTGGATCGAACGCGAGCGCCCGGTGGCGATCGGCGAGTGCGGACTGGACTTCCATGTCCAGGGTCTGGACGTCGAGGACCAGCAGGGCTATTTCCGGGGCCAGCTGCGGCTGGCGCGCGAGTTCGACCTGCCGCTGATCGTGCACGCACGCAAGGCGGTCGAAGCGGTGATCATGGCCGTGCGCAAGGTCGGCGGCCTGCGCGGCGTGGTCCACAGCTATGCCGGCAGCGAGCAACAGGCCCGCCAGCTGTGGGACAGCGGGTTCATGATCGGCCTGGGCGGCCCGGTGACCTACGCACGCGCGCAGCGCCTGCGCCGGCTGGTCGCCTCGATGCCGCTGGAACACCTGCTGCTGGAAACCGATGCGCCCGACCAGCCCGATGCCGACCATCGCGGACAGCGCAACGAACCGGCACGGTTGCCGCTGGTGTGCCGGACCATCGCCGCGCTGCGCGGACAGGACCCCGAGCACATCGCCGCGGCCACCTCGGCCAACGCCACCCGGCTGTTCGGCCTACCCGCCTGAGCCTGCGGCCGTCGGCGCGCGCGCCGGCTTCAACAGCAGTTCCAGCGCGCGCCCGGCGGCGGCGAAGGCAAAGGTGCCGGTGATGTGGGTGGCCGCGCCCAGGCCGGCGCCGCAGTCCAGCTTGAGGGCGGCATCGGCCCCCAGCACCGGCCGCAGACCGCACACGCTGCCGTCCGGCTGCGGGTAGCGCACGTTTTCCAGCGAATAGACCGCCGAGATGCCGAAATAGCGCTTGGCGCCCCTGGGGAAATTGAACTCGCCGCGCAGCTTCCTGCGCACCAGCGCCAGCATGGCGTCGTGCTCGGTCCGCGACAGGTCGCGCACCCGCACCTGGGTCGCATCGGTGCGCCCGCCGGCCGAGCCGACCGTGATCATCGGCAGCTTGCGCCGACGGCACCAGACGATGGCCTCGACCTTGGTCCGGAAACTGTCGCAGGCGTCGATCACCAGGTCCAGGCCGCGGCCCAGCAGCGCGTCCATGTTCGAGGGGGTCAGGAAAGCCTCCACCGCCTCGACCTGGATTTCCGGATTGATTGCGCGGCAGCGCTCGGCCATCACCACCACCTTGTTGCGGCCGTACTGGCCATCCAGCGCCGGCAACTGGCGGTTGGTGTTGGACAGGCAGATGTCGTCGGCATCGATCAGCAGCAGCCGGCCCACGCCCGAACGCGCCAGCGCCTCGACCACCCACGACCCCACCCCGCCCATGCCGATCACCGCCACGGTGCGGTGCGAGAAGCGCTCGACAGCGCCGAGGCCATACAGGCGGTCGATGCCGGCGAAGCGTTCCTTCCAGACCGTGGAGACAGCGGGCGCGGGTATGGCGATGGCCTTCATGCGCGTAGTCTAAAGTCGGTCTTGACGCGGCGCGTCGTAACATCGGCCCCCGGACCCACCCAGAGCACGCCCCATGGCCAGCCAGACATCCCGATTCCTGTTCATCTTCATCCTTGGCCTGCTGGTCGGCGCGGTGGCCACGGTCATCGCGATGCGCTGGCTGCAGGAACGGCAGGATCCGTTTCCGCACAGCGTGATGCACGTGATGTCCAAGCAGACCGATGTACTCAAGCAGAACCTCACCGCCAACCGCTGCACCGCCAGCGATGCGATGCCGCGCCTGCAGACGCTGCGCGCGGTGGCCAACGACCTGGAGACCGCGTTCCCGGACCTGGCCGAAGACCAGCGCTTTGTCAGCCACGCCGGCCAGCTGCGCGCCACCCTGGACGGCGCACTGTCGGCCCCGCCGGTGGGTTGCCCGGATGCCAAGGCCACACTGGCCAAGGTGGGTGAGGCCTGCAAGGCCTGCCACGACGACTTCGCCCGCTGAGGCCATGGCCGGCGAACGCATTGGCTGTTGCTCGATTCCGGGGGGATTGAACGAACAGCGCCGCAGGTTGGCCTCGCATTCATGATGGGGACAACACGATGCGCGCCATATCGAGTGCTGCGCATTTATCTTTCGTTCCCCGATTCGCCGTAACGGCGAAGGAGTCTGGCATGTCCCTTCGAACCTTGACCCTGATGGCCGCCGGCGCGCTGACGCTGGCAGGCTGCGCCACCACCTCGCCGTACAACGGCTACGGCGGCAGTGGGGGCGGTTATTCCTCCGCGACTTCCTCGCGCTCGTGCGCCGACTGCGGCATCGTCACGCGGATTGACCCGGTTTCGGCCACCCGCAGCGCGCCGACCGGCACCGGCGCGGTACTGGGCGGCATCGTCGGTGCGGTGGCCGGCCGCCAGATTTCCGAGGAAACCGGTGGCAGCAAGGGCAACAAGAACGTCGCTACGGTCGGCGGCGCCGCGGCCGGCGCGCTGGCGGGCAACGCCATCCAGAACCGCGTTACCTCCGACACCTACAACATCACTGTGCGCATGGATGACGGGCGCACCGTCGTGATCACCCAGCGTGATCTGGGCGGTGTGCGCGAGAACACCTACGTCCGCGTGGTCAACGGACGGGTCGTGATCCGCTGAACCTGCTGAGGTCAGGCAGACGATGGAAAACCCGGCCTCGGCCGGGTTTTTTCTTGGCCATGGCGTGGCAACGCCGCGCACCGACGATGCGGCGCTCGGGTAATCTCATTCCGGTGTCACCGCGTCGGCCTGCAGGCCCTTCTGGCCCTGGACGACGGTGAAGCTTACTTTCTGGCCTTCCTTCAGGCTCTTGAAGCCCTGGGTCTGGATGGCGCGGAAGTGCACAAACACGTCCTCACCATTCTCGCGGCTGATGAAGCCAAAGCCCTTCGCATCGTTGAACCACTTCACGGTTCCGGTCTCGCGCTCTGCCATTGTCGTATCTCCTTGGAACAGGGGGGTCGTTTACGCCTGGTCGGGCGGCTGGTTGCAAGGAGGAAGCGAGGTAGGACGATGTAGCGGATCACTGGATCTACCGCATCAGGCCACGATTCACGGTGACCCTGGCAAGCGCAGCGGCTTGACAGTAACCCGCCGAAAATCAAAATGCAACGACCTTCAACCGACATTCATGTTTCTTCTAAGCTGCTGTTTGAAAAAGGAAAATAAGTGGAATTACAGACCATTTTGTACGTCCTGGCGGCGCTGATGATGCTGGTTGGCACAGTCGGGGTCGTCCTCCCAGTACTTCCGGGCCTTCCCTTGACCTTCGCCGGCATGCTGCTGGCGGCATGGGTCGGCGGTTTCCAGCAGGTCGGTTGGATCACCCTGACCGTGCTCGGCGTGCTGACGGCGCTGTCGGTGGTCGTGGACCTTTTGTCCACCGCCCTGGGTGCGCAGCGTGTGGGTGCCAGCCGTCTGGCGATCATCGGCTCGATCATCGGCACCTTGGCCGGCTTGTTGTTCCTGCCCATCGGGATCTTGGTCGGCCCATTCGCCGGTGCGCTGATCGGCGAAATGCTGCACGGGCGCGAACTGGGCCAGGCCACCAAGGTCGGGTTGGCCACGTGGATGGGGCTGATGCTCGGCGTGGTCCTCAAGGTCGGCCTGGCCTTCGCCATGCTGGCGGTGTTCTTCGTGGCCTGGTTCCACTGACCGGCCTACCGGCCTTCACACGCTCCATTTCATCGGATTGCCACAATCCCGACCGCCCGACGGTCCCGACATTGGGGAAGGCCACGGGCACCGCGACCACGTAGTGCATGCACAAGCTGACAGGTCCTGTCGGCGCACGGCACACTGCTGGCATCGTTCCCTCTTTCATCCAGGTCAACGCCATGCGCCCACGCCGTCCCCTGCCCCGCCTCGTTTCCCTGCTGTGCGCGGCATCGCTGCCGGGCCTGGCCCATGCCCAGACCCAGGGCGGCCTGCCAACCATCACACCGTCCTCGGTCGAAGCCTGTGCGCCGATCGAAATGGATGCCCAGCGCCTGATCTGCTATGACACGGCGATCAAGCGCACCGGGCCGACCACCCAGCAGGCCGATGCCGCCGCCGCACACTCCAGTGAAGTGACCAAGCAGCAGCGCGCACTGGACGCACCACCGCCTGATGCCCCGGTCACCGAGCGGCTCAGGCACCGCGCCGGGGCACTGTTCGCCAACGATGACTACGATGCACGCCGTGCCAACGCCGGCAAGGGTTCGCTGCTGGATTCGCGCTGGGAACTGGCGGCCGATTCGAAGCTGGGCGTCTTCCAGATGCGCGCCTACAAGCCGGTTTACCTGTTGCCCGCGTTCTGGACCTCGAAGACGAACGAGAAGCCCTCCTCACCCAATCCGGACAATACCGTCACCGTGGCCCAGGACCTGCAGAACCTGGAAGCCAAGTTCCAGCTGAGCTTCAAGACCAAGTTCGTGGAGAACCTGTTCGGCACCAACGGTGACATCTGGGGCGGCTATACCCAGAGCTCGCGCTGGCAGGTCTACAACAGCGACGCCTCGCGCCCGTTCCGCGAGACCAGCTACGAGCCCGAGATCATGATGGTGTTCCGTACCAACTACGAGCTCGGCGGTTGGCACGGCAGGTTGGCCGGACTGTCCCTCAACCACCAGTCCAATGGCCGCGGCGAGCCGCTCTCGCGCAGCTGGAACCGGGTGATCGGCCAGGTCGGCTTCGACCGCGAGAACTGGGCGCTGGTGGTGCGGCCGTGGTACCGCATCTCCGATGGCGACGACGATGAGAACCCCAACATCGAGGACTACATGGGACGTGGCGACGCGACCCTGACCTACGTTCGCGAAGGTCACGAATTCTCGCTGATGGGCCGGCATTCGCTACGCAGCGGCGATGACTCCCATGGCGCCCTGCAGGCCTCCTGGGGCTTTCCGATCGAGCGCAACCTGCGCGGTCACATCGAGATCTTCCACGGCTACGGCGAAAGCATGATCGACTACAACCACAAGGCCACCTACATCGGCCTGGGCATCTCGCTGCTGGAGTGGTACTGATGCAGGGCATCACCATCTGGCACAACGCGCGCTGCAGTGCTTCGCGGCGCGCGCTGGAGCTGATCCGTGATGCCGGCTTCGAACCGCAGATCGTCGATTACCTGCGCGATCCTCCGGACCGGGAAATGTTGAACGGGGTGCTTGCAGCCGCCGGCCTGTCGCCGCGCGCGCTGCTGCGCGACAAGGAGCCGGCCTACGCGCAGCTGGGCCTGGACGATCCGGCCATCGACGACGCCGCGCTGGTCGAGGCCATGCTGCGCAACCCGGCGCTGATCAACCGGCCGGTGGTCATCACCGAACGCGGCACGCTGCTGTGTCGCCCGCCGGAGCGGGTGCTGGAGATCCTGCCGGTCTGAGCCGCGGCGCCAGGCAGCCTATTCGAGATAGCCGCCGCAGGACACGATGCAGCCATGCCAGGTTCTAGTGCAGGACCCGTAATCGGGGCTGGGGTCGACGCAGGCGCCACCACCGGGATTATTGACGATCTGGCAGCGCTGTTTGTCCGAATCCTTGACCCAAGGTGAGCACCGCTGTTCGACGTGGTCCCGCCGCGCCTGGCAGCTGCCTTGCGAACCTTGCGCGATGGCCTCGGCCGCGTTGTTGCAGTTGTAGCGCTGCTGGTCGCACTGCTCGGCGCAGATCGCGCCCGCCGGGGTGGTTGGCCGATGTACCACCGGCCCCCGGCAGCCTGTCAGGACCAGCGTCGAAAGGAATGCCGGTGCCGCACGTATCGAGATTCTTTCCTTCATGGCCACGTTCCTTGTGCCCGCACTTGCAGGTCATTGCCAGTCGGTGATGCCTTCGCGGCGGTAGGTTTCCTGGAAGGCCGGGCGCGCCTTCATGAGCGCGGCATGGGCCTGCAGCGCGGGCCAGCTGTCGGTGGGGCGCGGCATGTTGCGCGACCAGCGCATCAGCATGGTCAGCACGAAATCGGCTGCCGAGGGCTGCTCGCCCAGCAGGTATGGCCCGCTGGCGGCCAGGTGCGCGTCAACCTGCTGCCAAGCCTGTTCCAGGGTGGCCCGCGAGGAGGCTTGGATCAGCTCGACATGGGCCGGGCCGGCCGGTTCGTCCGGATAGAACCAGCCGCGGTAGGCCGGCATCAGCGTGTAGGCGCACAAGCACATCCAGCGGTAGTACGCCGCCCGCGCCTGAGTCCCAGGCGCCGGCGCCAGATTTGCCTGCGGATACAGGTCGGCCAGGTGCATGGCGATGGCCGCCGATTCGGTCAGCACCTGTCCGTCCAGCACCAGCGTGGGCACGCGGCCCTGCGGGTTGAGCTTGAGATACTCGGGCGACTTCTGCGCGCGAGTATCGAAGTCGACAAGCTCCAGGCGATGGGCAATGTCCAGTTCGATCAGCAGCCAGTGCACGACGAGGCTGGCGGTGCTGGGGCTGTAGTACAGGATGGCTTCGGTCATTGAGGCGACTCGTGCGTGTGATGGAAGCAGGTCCAGTCCTCCACCAGATGGCCACCGCGGCCCGGTAGCCCCTGCCAGGTGCTGCAGCATGCGGCCTGGACGCGAATCCGCGCGGTCCCGTCGTGGCTGGCGCTGACCGCATCGATAGCACCATCGTGGACCGCGTGTAGGGTGTGGCACCGGCGCGCGACAACCTAGCCGCCTTCGGGCTGGCAGGGCGCAACAGGGCGCAACAGGGGCGCAGGAAGCGGTTTTCCCGCCTGACGTACGCAGCCAGCCTGCAGCGCAGTGCCCACGGCGGCATCACCATAGCCTCATCCAGCGCTCCATGCCTTCTCAATCCGAAGACAGCGCCGGAGGATGCACCCCGGCCTACGCCGGCTCGACCACCACCGGAATCTTGCCGATCTTGGCCTGCCACTGGCGCGGGCCGGTCCTGTGCACCGACTCACCGGTCGAATCGACCGCCACGGTCACCGGCATGTCCTGCACGGTGAATTCGTAGATCGCCTCCATGCCCAGGTCTTCGAACGCCAGTACACGGGCGGCCTTGATCGCCTTGGACACCAGGTACGCAGCCCCACCAACGGCCATCAGGTATACCGACTTGTGCTGCCTGATCGCCTCGATCGCCGCCGGACCGCGCTCGGCCTTGCCGACCATGCCCAGCAGCCCGGTCTGCGCCAGGATCTGCTCGGTGAACTTGTCCATGCGCGTGGCGGTGGTCGGACCGGCCGGGCCGACCACCTCATCGCGCACCGGGTCGACCGGGCCGACGTAGTAGATGAAACGACCCTTCAGGTCCACCGGCAGCGGCTCGCCTCGGTTGAGCATCTCGACCATGCGCTTGTGCGCGGCATCGCGCCCGGTCAGCAGCTTGCCGTTGAGCAGCAGCACTTCGCCGGGCCTGAAGCTGGCCACCTCTTCCGGGGTGATGGTGTCCAGGTCGACGCGACGCGCGCCGCGCGGGTTGTAGGTCAGCCTGGGCCAGTCTTCCAGCGAGGGCGGATCGAGCATCACCGGGCCGCTGCCGTCCAGGGTGAAATGGGCGTGGCGGGTGGCGGCGCAATTGGGGATCAGCGCCACCGGCAGGTTGGCGGCGTGGGTCGGGAAATCCTTGACCTTGACGTCCAGCACCGTGGTCAGCCCGCCCAGGCCCTGGGCACCGATGCCCAGCGCGTTGACCTTTTCGTACAGTTCAAGACGCAGCTCCTCGGCGCGGTTGCAGGCGCCGCGGGCCTGCAGGTCGACGATGTCGATCGGCTCCATCAGCGCTTCCTTGGCCAGCAGCATCGCCTTCTCGGCGGTGCCACCGATGCCGATGCCGAGCATGCCCGGCGGGCACCAGCCGGCGCCCATGGTCGGCACGGTCCTGAGCACCCACTCCACGATCGAGTCGGATGGGTTGAGCATGGCGAACTTGGACTTGGCCTCAGAGCCGCCGCCCTTGGCCGCGACGATCACATCGACCGTGTTGCCCGGCACGATCCTGACATTGACCACCCCCGGGGTGTTGTCGCGCGTGTTGCTGCGCTTGCCGGCCGGATCGGCCAGCACGCTGGCGCGCAGCTTGTTGTCCGGATGGTTGTAGGCGCGGCGAATGCCTTCGTTGACCATGTCCTCCACGCCCATGGTGGCATCGTCCCAGCGCACGTTCATGCCCACTTGCAGGAACACGGTGACGATGCCGGTGTCCTGGCAGATGGGGCGATGGCCCTCGGCGCACATGCGCGAGTTGATCAGGATCTGGGCGATGGCGTCCTTGGCCGCCGGCGACTGCTCGCGCTCGTAGGCGGCGGAGAGGTTCCTGATGTAGTCGACCGGATGGTAGTAGCTGATGTACTGCAGCGCGTCGGCGACGGACTGGATCAGGTCTTCCTGTTTGATGGACACAGGCGCGGTGGACGCAGGAACGGCGGCGGAGGTGTGCAGGTTCACGGCGGGCTCGACGCTGGCGGGAGAAGGAAATCACGCCATTTTAGGGCAAACCCGCGGCCGGGCCATGAATCGCTGCCGCTTTCGCGTCAGCGCGACCTGCCCCGAGGACGCCGGCTTGCAACGCCAGGATCACCAGCAGCACCGCCAGCAGGGCCACGGCCTGCAACACGAAGGCCAGCCGCGCCGGCCAGCGCGTGGCGGTGTAGCCGCAGACCCCCAGCATCGCGATGGGTGCTGCGCCGAAGGCCAGCAGCGGCCAGCTGGCAGGTGTCCCAGCCTCCGGCACCAGCGGCCCCGACAGGCCGATACCAAACAGCAGCAAGGCCAGCGCGTTGAAGAACAAAGGGAGCAGGCCTTTCATCGTCTGCGATTGTGCCTGCGACGGCGAGCAACTCGATGACCTCGATCGCTTTTGCCCGGACCGGGACGCGGCGGCATCATGTGCGGCTTGACTCCCAAAAGACACCACGATGAAAGAACGACTCCCCCTGTGGATGCACCAATGGCTGGGCGTGCTCGTGCCCGGCGCGCAGGTGCTGCTGATCCTGCTGACGATGCGCCTGGTGCAGTTGCTGGCGCGACGCCTGATCGGCCGCGTGGCTGGACGCTACGACCTGCCACCGGATCTGGCCATGGGCCTGCGCAGGGCGATCAACCTTGTCGTCATGCTGGCAGCCATGCTGGCCGCGCTGAATGTGCTGGGCGTGTCCGCCGGCGTACTGTGGGGCGCCTTCACCGGCTTTGCGACGGTGGGTGCGGTGGCGTTCTTCGCCGCATGGAGCGTGCTGTCCAACATCTTCTGCACGTTCCTGATCTTCATCACCCGTCCGTTCCGCCTGCACGAGATGATCGAGCTGCTGGAAAACGGCGACAAACCAGGCCTGAAGGGCAAGGTGATGGACATCAACCTGCTCTACACCACGCTGCAGGAGCCAGAAGCCTTCGATGGCGCACCGACCACCTCGATCCAGGTGCCCAACAACTGGTTCTTCCAGCGCAGCATCCGCCGCTGGCGCGGCACCTCCCCGATGCCACCGGGCTGAGAGGCTGGGCGTGAAGGGATCCTTCAGCGCAGCTGGCTGTCCTTGCTGCCGCGGCGATTGATGCCGGCCGCGGCAACCCGGGTTTCGTCGAACGCCGCCTGGCAGTTCACGCACAGGCGCACGCCAGGCACCGCCTTGCGCCGCGCCTCGGGGATCGGTGCGTCGCATTCCTCGCAGCGCAGCAGGCTCGGGCCGCTCGGCAACTGGCGGCGGGCGCGCTGGATCGCGTCGTCCACCGTCGCATCGATCTGGTCCTGCACTGCGCCATCATTGGCCCATCCGGTCGCCATGGCTGCCTCCGGTTGCTCACATGCGCCCCGTTGCGCACGCCCTGACCATAGGCCGGGCCAGGTGAATCCCGCGCAACCGGTCGGCCACCCTTTTGGCAGCTGGTGGCGTGCGCGGCCGCGCAGCAGCGCCACGGCCCGGTCACTGCCCATCGCCCGCGTTGCCTGCCCCGGCCGAACCGGAAGCTCAAGGCTTGGCTGCCGCTTTTGCCTTTTCCGTCTGCCCTCTTTCGGCCTGGCCTTTCTCAGCCCGGCCCTTCTCCGCGGCGGCCCGGTCGGCCGCCGCCTTGCGTTCGGCGGCGTCCCTGACCGCGACGGCAAAACGCGGCTCCTCGCGCAACAGTCTGGACTGCGGGTCCAGCGTATAGAGCTCGCCGGGCGGCAGGTCCACGTGGCCGCGGCCGCCGGGCATCGGCACGGTCACGATCCTGCCGCTGTTGGCGCCGATGCGCACCTCCACCGGCACCGGGAACGGCACCTCATCCGGCGTCTTCCAGCGCAGCGCAAGACCGCTGGCATCGCGCTCGGCCAGCAGCTCCGGCAGCGCGGCGCGATACAGATACACCTGGAAGAACCAGCCATAGTCCCTGCCGGTCACCTCATTGACGATGGCGATGTAGTCCGGAGTCGACAGATGGCGCGGCTGGAACTGACCCGGACGTGGATCATCGGTGCCGTAGACGGCCAGGCGGATGGTCTTGAAGAACGCCTGGTCGCCGATCAGCCCGCGCAGCATGTGCAGCATCAGCGAGCCCTTGTAGTAGATGTCCAGGCCCGGGCCGTGTTCGCTGTCGTAGACCGATTGCTCGGTCTGCGGTCTGCCGCTGACGATCGGAACCTTGTTGGACAGCTTGGCGCGCTGGTCCAGCAGCGCGGCGTGGTATTCCATCTCGCCGCGCAGGTACTGCAGGTACAGCGGCTGCATGTAACTGCCCAGGCCCTCGTGCAGCCACATGTCGTCCCAGTCGGCATTGGTCAGCTGGTTGCCGAACCACTCGTGCGAGAACTCGTGCTGCATCAGCCAGTCGTAGCCGTACTTGTCCTTCCTGTAGTCGTTGCCGTAGGCGTTGATGGTCTGGTGTTCCATGCCCAGGTACGGGGTCTGGACGATGCCCACCTTCTCATCGCCGAACGGGTACGGTCCGATCTGGCGCTCGAAGAAGTCCAGCATCCTGGGCAGCTCGTCGAACAGGTCCTGGGCCTTTGCGTCCTGGCCCTTGAGGTGCCAGTACGCCAGCGCAATCGTGTTGCCGAAGCGGCTGTGGTAGTCACCCTTGAGCTGCTCGTACGGGCCGACATTGATCGCCACCGCGTAGGTATCCGGGCTGCGCGCACGCCAGTGCCAGGTGCGCCAGCCGTCGTGTTCCTGCATGTCGACCAACACGCCGTTGCCCGGCGCCACCAGCGGCGCCGGCACGGTGATGTATTCGTCCACCAGCAGCGGCTCGCCCTGGGGATGGTCGATGCATGGCCACAACAGGTCGCAGCCCTCGCCCTGGATGGCCGAGGCCACCCACGGCTCGCCGCCGGGCGCGCTCGACCAGACCAATCCGCCATCCCACGGTGCACGCGTGGCCACGTGCGGCGCGCCGGCGTAGACCACGCGCACATCGAATCCCTGCTGCGCGGCCACGGCCCCGGGCAGGGTGATGCGCATGCGCCCTTCCGGATTGGCCCAGTCCTTGCGCGCCAGCGCCACGCCATCGACCTGGACCGCACTGACCTGGTAGGCGCGGTCCAGGTCCAGCACCATCGTCGCCAGCTCCTGGCCGGCTCTGAAGCGCAAGGTGGCATCGCCTTCGATGCGCCGGTCCTGCGGCAACACCTTGAAGTGCAGCGTCGCATGCTCGAAGACCACCGCCCGCTGCTCGGGCGTGCGTGGCAGACCGGTCTGCCTGGTCGTGGCGCTCAGCTCGGGCTGCGCAGCCGGCGCGGCCGGGACCAGGCTCGCCAGGCCAACGGCAACACCGGCAAGCACGCAACGGGCATGGCGCATCGAAGGACGACCGACGTCTGACAGGACAGCGCACAGGCTGCCAGCAATGCGGCCAGGCTGCACGCGTCAGAGGTCATGTGCCGACTGTGCGAACATCCAGGGCCCGCACCCGACGCGAACCATCCCGCCATGTCCCGCCGCCTGATTGCCGCCTGCCTGCTGCTTCCGTTGACCTGCCTGGCCCAGGCCGCTGCTCCACCGGCCTCCGATCCGCGCCTGGATGCGATCGGCACCGCGCCTTCGGCGGCGCGCATCCAAGCCGACGTGCGCACGCTGGTGTCCTTCGGCACCCGCCACACGCTGTCCGAGACCGCCTCCGAAACCCGCGGCATCGGCGCGGCCCGGCGCTGGGTCCATGCGCAGTTCCAGCAGATTTCGCGCGATTGCGGCGGCTGCCTGGAGGTGCGCTATGTCAGCGACACGATCGCCGGCGAGAAGCGCATCCCCAACGCCACCGAAGTGGTCAACGTGGTCGCCATCCAGCGCGGCAGCAATGACCCGGATCGCTACGTGATGATGAGTGGCGATATCGACTCGCGTGTGTCCGATGTCATGAATGCCACCGCCGATGCGCCCGGCGCCAACGACAACGCTTCGGGCCTGGCCGGCACCCTGGAGGCCGCGCGGGTGCTGAGCAAGTACAAATTCCCGGCCTCGATTGCCTATGTCGCGCTCTCGGCCGAGGAACAGGGCCTGTTCGGTGGCAGGATCGTGGCCGAGCAGGCAAAAAAACAAGGCTGGCGGATCGAGGCGCTGCTCAACAACGACATGATCGGCAATACCTCCGGGATCGATGGGGTGAGCGACAACCACACCGCCCGGGTGTTCTCCGAAGGCACCCGCGCCACCGAGACCGAAGCTGAGGCCCGCGCGCGCCGCTTCACCGGCGGCGAGCTGGATTCGCCCTCGCGCAACCTGGCCCGCTACATCGCGCGCATGGCCGAGCACGTGCCGAACCTGGAGGTGATGATGGTCTACCGGCTGGACCGCTTTGGCCGCGGCGGCCACCACAGTCCGTTCAACGATGCCGGCTTCCCGGCCGTGCGGATCATGGAAACCCACGAGCACTATGACCGCCAGCACCAGGACCTGCGGACCGAAAACGGCCGGGTCTACGGCGATACCCTGGACGGGGTGGACTTTGCCTATGCCGCCAGGCTCACCGCGCTCAACGCGGTCACCCTGGCCGGCCTGGCCTGGGCCCCGCCCCCGCCCGCGCAGGTCAGGATCGACGGCGCGGTCAGCGCCGACACCACGCTCAGCTGGACCCGTCCGCCTGCGACCCAGGCGCCGGAACTGGCCGGCTACAGGCTGTACTGGCGCCTGACCACCGAACCGCAGTGGACCCATAGCCGGTACGTGGGCGATGTCACCAGCCACACGCTGAAGAACATGGTGATCGACAACCACTATTTCGGTGTCGCGGCCGTGGCCAGGGACGGCAGCGAAAGCGCTGTGGTCTTTCCCGGCGCGGCCGGCAGCTTCGGCGGCTACTGATCCACCGCGCAGGCGTGGTCAGTCTTCTTCGGCCGCGGCCTGGCGGCCCTGCTGGCGGATCAATGCCTCAAAGCGCGCCTCGTTGATCGCCTCGCGCACGCTGTCCAGGTCGGCACTGGACTCATCGGCGGTGAACTGGCCGGTCAGTTCGCTGTCCGGCCGCAGCGCGCCGGCCTGGAACAACGCCCACATCTCCTCGCCGTACCAGGTCTCCAGCAGTTCCGGCGCCCAGCGGCCGAGATAGGCGGTGAGGTTGTTGACGTCGCGCAGCAGCATGGTGCGCGCGGCATTGTTGCCAGCGGCGCTGACCACCTGCGGGAAATCGATCACCACCGGTCCATCGGCGTTGACCAGCACGTTGTACGGCGACAGGTCGCCGTGGATCAGGCCGCTGCACAGCATCAGCACCACCTGGCGCACCAGGATCCGATGAAATTCTCGCGCCTGTGCCGGCTCCAGCTCCACCTCGGCCAGACGCGGCGCGGAAAACCCTTCGGCATCGGTGACCAGCTCCATCACCAGCACGCCATGGAAATAGCCGAACGGCTCGGGCACGCGCACGCCGGCATCGCGCAGCTGGTAGAGCGCGTCGACCTCGGTGTTCTTCCAGGCCACTTCGGCCTGCTTGCGGCCGTACCGGGTGGCCTTGCCCATCGCGCGCGCCTCGCGGCTGCCGCGGACCTTGCGCCCTTCCTGGTACTGCACCCGCTGCTGGAAGCTGCGCTGGGCCATGTCCTTGTAGACCTTGGCGCAGCGCACCTGGTCGCCGCTGCGCACCACGTACACGGCCGCTTCCTTGCCGCTCTTCAAAGGCCGCAACACTTCATCGATGACGCCATCGTCGATCAGCGCCTGCAATCCGTTGGGGGTCTTCATGGAATCCTGTGCAAGAAACAGCCGGCCGGAACACCGTGCTGCATGAGCCGATAGTGTCGCATCCTTCGGTGGCCGCCGGGCCGGCCGGGGTCGCGCGCTGCCGGCGGCGCCAGCCTCGCCGGACTCCTGCCGCAGCGGGCGGGCGCGCCCAGCACAAGCGGTGCCCAACGGCGATGGCATGCGGCACCATGGGCGCCCGCCGCGCCAAGCGGTCCCGACCGAAGGCTGCCACCGGATGCATCCCGTCAGCACCATGGAAGTATTCCTGATCGCCATGACGATCATCTTCTGCATTCCGTTCCTGATCTGGCGGCTGGGCCGCACCGACTACTTCGCGCCGCTGGTGGTGGTGCAGATCCTCACCGGCATCGTGCTGGGTCCAGGCGTGCTGGGCGCGGTGCTGCCTGGCTACTACCACTTCGTGTTCAGCCCGCAGGTGGTGCAGATCCTCACCGGCCTGGGCGGCTGGGCGGTGATGCTGTTCGTGTTGATCGCCGGGATCGAGCTGGACCTGAGTCAGGCCTGGGCCAACCGCCGCGAAAGCGGGATCACCGCCAGCCTGGCGCTGGGCGTGCCGCTGGTGTTCGGCGGCCTGGCTGCGCTGGGCATGCTGCGCTTCCCCGGCTGGATCGGTCTGCAGGGCCGGCCGTGGCAGTTCGTCACCGGCGTGGGCATGGCCTGCGCGGTCACCGCCCTGCCCATCCTGATCCTGCTGATGGAGAAGCTGGACATCCTGCGCCGCCCGATCGGCCAGCGCATCCTGCGCTACGCCAGCCTGGACGACATCGCGATCTGGGGCGTGCTGGCGCTGGTACTGGTGGACTGGCAGCGGATCGGCCGCCAGGTCGGGTTCCTGGTCGCCTTTGCCGCGGCCTGCCTGCTGTTGCGCAAGCTGATGGGCGCCATCGGCGAGCGCGATCGCTGGTACGTGATGCTGATCTGGCTGGCGCTGTGCGCGTTCGGCGCGGACTGGTCCGGGCTGCACTTCATGGTCGGTGCGTTCCTGGCCGGAGTGGTGATCGATGCGCACTGGTTCGACCAGGCCGACATGGACCGCCTGCGCCACAACGTGCTGCTGGTGATGATGCCGGTGTTCTTCCTCAGCACCGGCCTGCGCACCGAATGGAATGTCGGTGGCGCGGCGGTGTTCCTGGCGGCGCTGGCCCTGCTGGTGGCCGCGGTCGCCGGCAAGCTGGCCGGCGTACACCTTGCCGGCAGACTCCTGAAGTGGAAGCCGGGCGAAGCCAGCCTGATCGGCTGGCTGCTGCAGACCAAGGCGCTGATCATGATCATCTTCGCCAACATCCTGCTGGACAAGGCGATCATCACCAGCGCCACCTTTACCGCGCTGCTGCTGATGGCGGTGATGAGCACCATGCTGACCACCCCGATGGCGACCCCGCGGCTGCGCCGCCTGGAGCGTCCGCCGCTGGGCTGAGAACCCTGTTCAGCGGGGGCGGTCTGTCGCCCTTGCCGAGGCCCTATGACGTAGCGGCGGGCCCGACTTCCGAACCGCCCGTGCTTCTGCAAACAGGATGCTGCGATGCATCGTGACCAGCCGGCCATGCAGGCGGATAGTCGGACGCGGTAGCCATTCCACCACGCGCCACCCACCGCAGAATCCGTCAGTCATCCCGGAGGACCCGCATGAAAGTCGTGATTACCTTGGTCATTGCCGTTGTCCTGCTCGCCATCGGAATTCCGCTTTCCCGCGCCATCAAGAACGGGGACGAACACACCATCACCCGCACCGTCGATCCGACCCGGCCCGGTACCGAACCACACCGCGCGGCAACGGCCCGGCGCCCGCTGGCCGACCCAGTCCCCACGCGCGATCCATCGTTGGTGACCCAGCAGCAGGCCGCGGTCAACCGCTGATCCGCGCTCCAGCCCTCGCGCGCACCAGCGCGCGATATGACCATCGCCCAGGAGCCTGAATCGCGCTCCCGATTCAGGCCTCACGCCGCCCTGCCAACGCACACGGCGCGTATCGTTAGACTGTTCCTGTGCGAGGTCGCCGCCTGCACCCGGGCGGTTTCTTTTTTGTTTTGCGTTTCAGTAACTTATGAAACGCTCCAAACGATGGTCCGCAACTGCGGCCTCGCGCGGAATCTGGAGCCCACCCCACATGCTCTTTGAAACACTCGATAGCTCAGGCCACGAGCAGGTGGTGTTCTGCCACAATCCCGACGCGGGCCTGAAGGCGATCATCGCCATCCACAGCACGGTGCTCGGACCGGCCCTGGGCGGTATGCGCATGCGCCCCTACGCCAGCACCGATGCGGCCTTGCACGACGCGCTGCGGCTGAGTCGCACGATGACCTACAAGAACGCCCTGGCCGGCCTCAACGTCGGCGGCGGCAAGGCGGTGGTCATCGGCGACCCGAGCCGGGACAAGACCGAAGCGCTGTTCCGCATGCTCGGACGCTATGTCGATTCGCTGGGCGGTCGCTACATCACCGCCGAGGACGTCGGCACCGACGTCAACGACATGGAATACGTCTACCGCGAAACCGAATACGTGGTCGGCGTACACCAGGTGCACCGCGGCTCGGGCGACCCGGCGCCGTTCACCGCCTACGGCGCCCTGCAAGGCCTGATGGCCACCCTGCAGCGCCGCTTCGGCAATGAGGAAATCGGCAAGTATAGCTATGCGGTCCAGGGCCTGGGCCACATCGGCATGGAGTTCGTGAAACTGCTCAGGGAGCGCGGCGCCAAGCTGTTCGTCACTGACCTCAATCCGGCGCTGGTCGAGCGCGCGGTCGAGGAATGCGGCGCCGAGGCGGTGTCGCCGGACGAGATCTACGAGGTCCAGGCCGACGTGTTCTCGCCGTGCGCGCTGGAAGGCTCGATCAACCAGGAGACCCTGCCGCGCCTGCGCAGCAAGATCATCTGCGGCACCGCCAACAACCAGATGTCGCACGTGGTCGGCGAGGAAGCCATGCGGCGCGGCATCCTCTATGCGCCGGACTACGCGGTCAACGCCGGTGGCGTCATGAACGTGTCGCTTGAGATCGACGGTTACAACCGCGAGCGCGCCATGCGCCTGATGCGCAACATCTACCACAACGTCGGCCGCATCTTCGACCTGGCGGAGAAGGAAAAGATCGCTCCGCAGTACGCCGCCGACCGTATCGCCGAGGCACGCATCGGCGCCATCGGCAAGCTCAAGCTACCGCTGGGCCGCACCGCCCCGCGCTACATGGGTCACCTGCGCGGCGACCACTGATCGCGCATTGGCAAAAGAACGCGCCTTGAAACCGGCATTCTTCTTGCGGCTTCAGCCGTACTCACCGCGTCAGACACCAGCCCGGCCCCTGCCCCAGGACTTGAGGTCCCAGCCGATCAGCACCTGGTGATCCACACCAGGCCCCCACGCGCCGAAGGCCGTATTGCCGCCGTTTCCGCGGCGGGCGGATAATGGTTGCCTCTTCTGGACAACAGGATCTCCCATGAGCGACATCGTCATCGCCGCCGCCAAGCGCACCGCCATTGGCTCCTTCCTTGGCCAGTTCACCGGCGTACCCGCCCCGCAGCTGGGCGCGGCAGCCATCCGCGCGGTGCTTGCCCAATCCGGCGTGCCGGCGGCCGACGTCAGCGAGGTGCTGATGGGTTGCGTGCTGCCGGCCAACCTGGGCCAGGCGCCCGCCCGCCAGGCAGCGCTGGCGGCCGGCATTCCCTCCTCGACCGGCTGCACCACGGTCAACAAGGTCTGCGGATCGGGCATGAAGACCATCATGCTGGGGCATGACCTGATCAAGGCCGGCTCGGCGCAGATCGTGGTGGCCGGTGGCATGGAATCGATGACCAACGCGCCGCACATGATCCCCAATTCGCGCACGGGCAACCGCTTCGGCGATTTCAAGGCGATCGACCACATGTCCTGGGATGGGCTGGTCAACCCGTACGACGGCCAGGCCATGGGCGTGTTCGGCGAAGCCACCGCGGAAAAATACGGCTTCAGTCGCCAGGACCAGGACGCCTACGCGATCGGCTCGGTCGAGCGCGCACGGGCCGCGCAGGCTTCGGGCGCATTTGAAGGCGAGATCGTTCCCTTCACCGTGACCACCCGCAAGGGTGAGGTCAGCGTCGGCAGCGACGAGCAGCCCGGCAAGGCGGACATCGCCAGGATCCCCTCGCTCAAGCCGGCCTTCAAGCAGGACGGCACGGTGACCGCGGCCAGTTCCTCCAGCATTTCCGACGGCGCGGCGGCCACGCTGCTGCTCAGTGCGGACGAGGCAGCCAGGCGCGGGATCACCCCGCTGGCGCGGATCGTGGCGCACGCGACCTTCTCGCAGGATCCGCAGTGGTTCACCACTGCCCCGGTCGGCGCCATCCAGCGCGTGCTGGAAAAGGCCGGCTGGTCGGTGGAGCAGGTGGACCTGTTCGAGATCAACGAGGCCTTTGCGGTGGTCGCCATGGTCCCGATCAGGGAGCTTGGCATTGCGCGCGAGAAGGTCAACGTCCATGGCGGTGCCTGCGCGCTGGGTCATCCGATCGGTGCATCGGGCGCGCGCCTGGTCGTCACGCTGATCAACGCCCTGCGCGTGCAGGGTAAGCGCCGTGGCATCGCGTCGCTTTGCATCGGCGGGGGCGAAGCCACGGCCATTGCGCTGGAACTGATCTGACGAGGTTTCCGGTCTTTAACGCAAAGTTGACGAACATGAGCCGCATGCCAGTCAATGCTTGACAGTGGAAACCGGATAGTCATGATGTCGCCCGGCGCGCAGACTGCGCGTTGCCAAACTTATCGACGAGGATTTACCAAATGAGCATCAACAAGACGCTGATCGCGCTGGCAATGGGCCTGGCCCTGGCCGCTTGCTCGAAGCCGGAACAGGCTGCCGACGCATCGACTGACGCACAGCAGGCGGCCACCGAGGCGCAGGCTGCTGCCGACACCGCTGCCAGCACCCCGACCGCCGACTCGGCCCAGGCCGCTGCCGACACCGCCGCCACCGCTGCCGACACCGCTGCCAGCGCTGCTGCCGACGCCGGCGCTGCGACCACGGATGACGCTGCCGACACCGCTGCCGAGACCGCCGAAACCGCCAAGGACACCGCCCAGGATGCCGCTGACACGGCTGAGAAGGCTGCCTCTGAGGCTGACCAGAAGTAACCCCTCGCGCGGGAGCGTCCACGCTTCCACTGGGATGGATCGAAAGGATCGCCGGGCAACCGGCGGTCCTTTTTTCATGCGCGGCGCCTGATGCGCCGCTTCACGGGCGACTTTCAATTGACCTGGCGCTCTGTAGAATCCGCGCGCTGCCGTGTCTGGCGCCGTTCTTGCGGCCAGTGCGGCATCAACGACCCACCCATTCCATATTTTTGAAGGGAAACCTCATGACCAACAAGCTCAACCTCGTGCTGATCGCCGCCGTGCTGGCCCTTGGCGCCTGCTCGCAGAAAACCCAGGACGCCGCTTCGGCCACCGCCTCCAGCGCTGCCGACGATGCCGCCGCCGCTGCCGACCAGGCCGCCGCTGCCACCGACGAAGCCGCCAACAAGGCCTCGGCTGCCGCCAGCGAAGCCGCCGACGCTGCCAGCACCGCCGCCGAGAACACCGAGAACGCCGCCCAGTCGGCCACTGCCGATGCCGCTGCGGCCGTGTCCGAAGGCGCCGACGCCACCGCCGACAAGGCCGCCGAGGTGTCCGCGGAAGCCGACGACGCCGCCAAGCAATAAGCGCGCGGGCCACCGTTATCTGGAAGGGAAAGGGTCCGCATCGAACGGACCCTTTTTCTTTCTGGCGCGCTGAAGACACGCCGCCAGGCGGGGCATTGCCGCGCATTGCCATGCACGTGCCGCCCCGGCGCGCCAGGATCTGGATGCGATGGCATGATGCGAATGGCTGATCGTGCAGTCGGTCACAGCGCTGATGCGGCGTTTACCGTGATATTTCCCGTTTTCCCCGCCCTGGAGAACCTGCGACATGTCCATGTGGAAAGACCAGTTGTCCGGCAAGAAGGACGCCACACCGCCGCCCGCCGACCCTGCTCCGCTGCGCGATGGGCCAGCTCCAGCGCCCTTTGCGCCCGAACCGATCGCCGCCACGCCCGTGCCGACGCCAGCCCTGGCAACGGCACGCCCGGCCGCGGCTGCGATCAAGGAATCGCTGATCGCCTCGGACCTGACCATCGAGGGCAAGATCGAGGGTACCGGCCATGTGCGCATCGCCGGCAAGTTCAAGGGCGACGTCAACGTGCAGGGCGATCTGACCATCGAACAGGGCGCCAGGCTCAGTGGCGGGGTCAAGGCCGACAAGGTCATCATCGCCGGCGAGCTGGAAGGCAATATCGAGGCCGCCAAGCAGGTGGAACTGCTCGCCTCGGGCGCGCTGATCGGGGACGTCAAGGCCAACACGCTGACCGTGGCTTCCGGTGCGCGCTTCCGCGGCCAGGCCGATGTCGGCGGTGAAGGCAACGACAGGAAGAAGGACAGCGACGCGGCGTGAGCAACGCCCGTCCCGGCACGGCAGGCGCCACCCGCGCCTGTCCACACTGCAAGGCCACGGTCCTGGAGACCGCGGCGGTGTGTCCGTCGTGCAGGCACCACCTGCGCTTCGACGATTCTGTCACCGTGAAAAAGCGCCAAGCCGAGCGCCTGGTCCCGCTGAAGGTGGAAGGCACCGTGCGTCATCCGCACGACGCCGATGCCTACGAATACACCGCCGTGGTGGTCATCCGCGACCAGCGCGGGCAGGAACTGGATCGCCACGTGGTGGGCGTTGGCGCCCTGCGCGCGGGCGAGCAGCGCACGTTTTCGCTGGCGGTGGAGATGTTCCCGCATACCGGCGCGACCGCGCCGCGCGGCAAGCGGCGGCTGTCCTGACTGGGATCCGACAGCCGACGAGCGAACACGAAACGAACCCAGACGGGCCGCGGTACGGCCCTTTTCGTGTTCGATCAGCGCTTGCCGCTGACCCGGCTCGAGGGCCCGCAGCTACTGCAGCCACCACAGGCCCCGGCACCACCGGTCGCTGCCGGGGCGATGCGCGAGCCCAGCTTGCGTATCCAGGCGGGGCGGCCTTCGCGCACCAACGGCAACGCCAGCCAGAGGCGCAGCCTGCGCATCGCCGTGGGGAACTGCTTGTTGGCCACCACCCAGGCACTGACCAGCGCGGCCAGGGCGATCACCCCGTACTGCAGCAGCAGGCTCAGTTGCATCAGCCAGCTCCCAGGGCCACAGCCACCTGGTAGGTCACCAGCGAGGCGATGTAGGCCAGCGCGAACAGATAGCCGGCCGCGGCCGCCATGCGCTTCCAGGAATTGGTCTCGCGCTTGATCGTGGCCAGCGTGGACAGGCACATTGGTGCGTAGATGTACCAGACCAGCAGCGACAGCCCGGTGGCCAGCGACCAGCCGTCATGGATCAGCGGCAACAGCGCCTGTGCGGCCGCGTCATCGTCGCCGGACAGCGCATAGACGGTGGCCAGCGAGGACACCGCCACTTCGCGCGCGGCCAGCCCAGGGATTAGCGCGATGCAGATCTGCCAGTTGAAGCCCAGCGGCGCGAACACGCTGGTCATGGCGTGGCCGATGCGACCGGCGAAGCTGTAGTCGATCGCTGGCAGGGTGGCGTCGGCCGGTGCGCTGGGGAAGGACAGCAGCACCCACAGCAGCACGGTCAGGGCCAGGATGATGCCGCCCACGCGCTTGAGGAAGATCATCGCCCGCTCGTACAGGCCGATGCCCAGGTCACGCAGGTGCGGGATGCGGTAGGACGGCAGCTCCAGCAGCAGCGCGTGTTCGCCCTTGTCGCGGCGCCAGCGCTTCATCACCCACGACACCATGAGCGCGCTGATGATCGCGGCAAAGTACAGCGCGAACAGCACCAGCCCCTGCAGGTTGAACACGCCCCAGACCTTCTGCTGCGGGATGAACGCCCCGATCAGCAGCGCGTACACCGGCAGCCGCGCCGAACAGGTCATCAGCGGCGCCACCAGGATCGTGGCCAGGCGGTCGCGCGGATCCTGGATCGAGCGGGTCGACATGATCCCCGGCACCGCGCAGGCAAAGCTGGACAGCAGCGGGATGAACGAGCGCCCGGACAGGCCGGCGGCGGCCATCGTCCGGTCCAGCAGGAACGCCGCGCGCGGCAGGTAGCCCGATTCCTCCAGCGCCAGGATGAAGGCGAACAGGATCAGGATCTGCGGCAGGAACACGATCACCCCGCCCAGGCCAGCGATGATGCCGTCGGTGAGCAGGCTGTTGAGCGGACCTTCGGGCAGCACCCCACCGACCCACGCGCCCAGCCAGCCGGTGGCCGCGTCGATGGCGTCCATCAGCGGGGTGGCCCAGGCGTAGACGGCCTGAAAGATCAGGAACATCACCAGCGCCAGCGCCACCAGGCCGAACACCGGATGCAGCAGCCAGCGATCCAGGGCGTCGTCCACGCGCGCGGTGCGGGTCGGCATGGTCACCGCCAGCGCCAGCAGGCGGCGGGTTTCGGCGTGCAGGTCGGCATCGTCGGGCAACACCTTGGCCGGCGGCTGCGGGTTGGCCACCACCCGGTCGATTCGTTCCAGCAGCGCGCGGGCGCCGTTGGCGCGCACCGCGACGGTTTCCACCACCGGGATGCCCAGCTCGCGCTGCAGCACCGCCAGATCGATGCCGATGCCGCGACGCCGGGCCGCATCGGCCATGTTGATCGCCAGGATCACCGGCCGGCCCAGGCGCAGCACTTCCAGCACGAAGCGCAGGTTCAGGCGCAGGTTGGTGGCATCGACCACGCACACCAGTGCATCCGGCGCCGGCTCGCCGGGCAGGAAACCCCGGCACAGGTCGCGGGTGATGGCCTCATCCAGACTGGCCGCATTGAGGCTGTAGGCGCCCGGAAGGTCCAGCAACAGATAGCTCTGGCCGCTGGCGCCCTCGAAGCGGCCTTCCTTGCGCTCGACGGTGACGCCGGCGTAGTTGGCCACCTTCTGCCGGCTGCCGGTGAGCAGATTGAACAGCGCGGTCTTGCCACAGTTGGGATTGCCGATCAGGGCCAGGCGCGGCGCGGCAGCGGCGGCGTTCATGCCGGTTCTCCATCGCGCAGGCGCACCCGCGCGGCCTCGCTGCGGCGCAGGGCGAAGCGGGTGAAGCCGATCTGGACCAGGATCGGATCGGCGCCGATCGGCCCGCGCGCGACCACTTCCACCGGTTCGCCGGAAACGAACCCCAGCTCGCGCAGGCGGCGGGCAATGGTGTCGTTGGGGCCGCGGTCTTCGACGGTGTCGACGATGGCCTGGGTGCGCCTGGGCAGTTCGGACAGCATCACGCAGACGGGCTCAAATGAAAACAGTTCTCAATAGTAGCATTCTTCACGCGCCCGCGCCCTTCCCAACCCCTGTCCAGGCTGGCGTGGCCCCGGCGCTGTCATACCATGCGCGCGCCACCGTTTTGCGCCCTTGCCAACAATGTCCAACGCCCTGCAGATCCGTCCCATCGGCCCCGGCGACGATGCCGCCATGGCCGCGATCATCCGCACCGTGATGCCCGAGTTCGGCGCATGCGGCGCCGGCTTTGCGATCCACGACCCGGAAGTGGACTGGCTCAGCCGCGCCTACGCGCGGCCGCGCTGCGCCTATTTCGTGGTCGAACGCAAGCCTGCCCCCGCGCAGGCGGGGGGCGTGGTCCTGGGCGGCGCTGGCGTGGCACCGCTGGAAGGCGGCAGCCAGGACATCTGCGAGCTGCGCAAGATGTACTTCCTGCCCCAGGCCCGCGGCCTGGGCGCCGGCACGGCGATGATCCAGACCTGCCTGCAGGCCGCGCGCGGCCTTGGCTTCGCCCAGTGCTATCTGGAAACCCTGGACGGCATGGACGCGGCCATGCGCCTGTACCGGAAGACCGGCTTCAGGCGCCTGGAGGCACCGCTGGGTGCCACCGGTCACGGCGGCTGCGACCGCTGGTACCTGCTGACGCTCTGACCACCCCGTCACGGCTGCCGGCACCCGCAGCGGGCCAGGCGCTGCACTTGCTTCCCGTAAAATGTCCGCCTCCCTTCCTGCCCAAGGAGTTGCCATGCACCTGTCCGACACCCGTGCCGTGATCACCGGCGGCGTTTCCGGCCTGGGCCTGGCCACCGCGCAGCGCATCGTGGCCGGCGGCGGCCAGGTCGCGCTGCTGGACGTCAACGATGACAGAGGCGATGCAGCCGTGGCCGCACTGGGCAGCGCCCATGCGCGCTACATCTGCACCGATGTCACCGACGAGACCGTGGTCGCGGCCGCCTTGAGCGCCGCGCACGAGTTCATGGGCACGGTCAACGTGGCGGTGAACTGCGCCGGCATCCTCGGCTCCGGCCGCATGCTGGGCAAGGACGGCCCGATGCCACTGAGCGCCTTCCGTAACACGGTGCTGGTCAACCTGGTCGGCAGCTTCAACGTGGCCAAGGCCGCAGCCAACCTGATGCAGCACAATGACCCGGGCGAAGATGGCGAGCGCGGGGTGATCATCAACACCGCCTCGGTGGCCGCCTTCGAGGGCCAGATCGGCCAGGCCGCCTATGCCGCCTCAAAAGGTGGCGTGGTCAGCATGACCCTGCCGATGGCGCGCGAGCTGGCGCGCTTTGGCGTGCGGGTGATGACCATCGCCCCGGGCATCTTCTGGACACCGATGGTCGATGGCATGCCCGGAGCCGTGCAGCAGTCGCTGGCCGCCTCGATCCCCTTCCCTTCGCGCCTGGGCCGGCCGGACGAATACGCCGATACAGTGGCCTTCATCCTGGCCTCCCGTTACCTCAATGGCGAAACCATCCGCCTGGACGGCGCGGTGCGGCTGGCGCCCCGGTAGGAGCGGACCGCAGGGCCGCGATGGGGCTTGCCCGGTAAAGCCTCTGGCGGCCATGTCCCCGAACATGTTCCCGAAAAAGGGGATAAAGGCCGCTCCCACCCCGGATTCCTTTGACAACCACACAAGCGATCAACCCATGAAGGCTGCCGACATCAAGAAAGGCAACGTCGTCGAGTACAACAACGGCGTCTACCAGATCCGCGACATCGAACGCTCGTCCCCGCAGGGCCGCGGCGGCAATGTGCGCTTCCGTTTCATCATGTACAGCGTGCCGGGCGGCACCAAGCTCGATGCCAGCTTCGACGCCGATGACAACCTGCCGGAGGTGGAACTGCTGCGTCGCCAGGCCACCTTCTCGTACATGGATGGCGAGGCGTTCGTGTTCCTGGATGACGAGGACTACACCCCGTACACGCTGGATGCCGAGGTGATCGGCGACGCCGCCGGCTACATCAGCCAAGGCCTGGCCGGCAGCTACGTGCAGGTCATCGACGATCAGCCCGTGGCCCTGCAGCTGCCCCAGCACGTGACCCTGGAAGTGGTCGAAACCCCGCCCGAGCTCAAGGGCGGCACCGCCACCAAGCGTCCCAAGCCGGCCAGGCTCAGCACCGGCATCGAGATCATGGTGCCCGAGTACATCACCACCGGCGAGCGCATCCTGATCAACACCACCACCGGCGAGTTCGGCGGGCGCGCGGACTGATCCGGACCCGGTTTCTGGCGCAGCCCCGGCACAGCGCCGTGCCACGGCGCGGCTGGTCAGCCCGCTGCCACCGCCCCTGCGCGGCGCACGCTCAGGGGTCGAACAGCTTGCCGGGGTTGAGCAGGCCGGCCGGGTCCATCGCCTGGCGGATGCCGCGCATCAGCGCGATCTCGGCCGGGCTGCGGGTGCTGTCCAGGTAGGCCTTCTTGACCAGGCCGATGCCGTGTTCGGCCGAGATGCTGCCGCCATGGCGCTTGAGCACCTGGGCCAGCAACCTGGTGACCTGCTCGCAGTCGCGCACGAAATCGGCCTGCGCCATGCCGGCCGGTTTGAGCACGTTGATGTGCAGGTTGCCGTCGCCGATGTGGCCAAACCACACCACCTCGAAATGCGGATAGGCCTCACCGAGCAGCTGCATGGTCTGGGCCAGGAATACCGGCATCTGCGAGATCCGCACCGACACGTCGTTCTTGTACGGCACGTGCGGCGCCAGCGCCTCGGTGATGTCTTCGCGCAGGCGCCACAGCTGCCGGGCCTGGGCATCGGACTGGCTGATCACCCCGTCGCTGACCCAGCCGTGCGCCATGCAGTCCTCGAACGCGGCCATCACCGCGGCCTCCCCGGCCTCATCGCCGATCGCGAACTCGGTGACCACGTAATACGGATGGACCTCTTCGAACGGCTTGGCCGCGCCGTGCGCCAGCACATGCCTGAGCGCGATGTCGGTAAAGAACTCGAATGCCTCCAGCTGCAGGCGCTGGCGGAAGGCGGCGAACACTTCCATCAACACCTCGAAGCTCGGCAGCGCCAGCAGCATCACGTTGCTCGGCGGCGGTGGATCGGTCAGCCGCAGCGTGGCCTCGACCACGATGCCCAGGGTGCCTTCCGAGCCGATCATCAGCTGGCGCAGGTCGTAGCCGCTGGAGTTCTTGACCAGCGCGCGGTTGAGGTCGAGCAGTTCGCCACTGGCGGTGACGACCTTGAGCCCGGCAATCCACTCGCGCGTGTTGCCGTAGCGGATCACGTGGATGCCGCCGGCATTGGTGGCGATGTTGCCGCCGATCGAGCAGGAGCCGCGCGCGGCGAAGTCGACCGGATACACCAGGCCTTGCTCGCGCGCCGCCTCGTGCACGGCTTGCAGCGGCATGCCGGCCTGCACGGTGAGCGTGCGATCCACGCGGTCGAAGGACAGCGGCTTGTTCAGGCGTTCCAGGCTGAGCACCAGCTCGCCGTTGGCGGCCACCGCGCCACCGGAGAGCCCGGTGCGGCCGCCGGAGGGCACGACCTTGACGGCCTGTTCGCTGGCCCAGCGCATCACCGCCTGGACTTCCTCGACGCTGCCCGGCAGCGCAATGGCCAGCGGATTGGGCGTCCAGCGCCGGGTCCAGTCGCGGCCGTAGTGCTCCAGGTCGCCAGGGTCGGTCTTCAGGCGCAGCGCCGGCACCGCCGCATGCAGGGAATCCAGCAGGGAATGGCTCATGAAAGTTGCGCGTGAAACCGCGGCAGATCGAAGGTGTGCCAGCGTGCCAGCAGCGCAACGCCACGTCCAGCCGACCCAGCACGCCTGCGCGCCGGGCATCTGGCATAGTGGCGCCCCGCTTGGCACCCCCACTGCAACGTCCATGACGAAGAAGACCTCGTTCCCGAAGCAAGACATCCGCGTGCTGCTGCTGGAAGGCGTCAGCCAGACCGCGGTGGACACCTTCACCGCGGCCGGCTACAGCCAGATCGAATTCCACACCAAGTCGCTGCCCGAAGAGGAACTCAAGGCGCGCATCGCCGAGGCGCACATCGTCGGCATCCGCTCGCGCACCCAGCTGACCGCCGAGGTGCTCTCGCACGCGCGCCGGCTGATCGCGGTGGGCTGCTTCTGCATCGGCACCAACCAGGTGGACACCGAGGCGGCCGAGCTGGCCGGCATCCCGGTGTTCAACGCGCCCTATTCCAATACCCGCAGCGTGGCCGAACTGGTCATCGCCGAGTCGATCATGCTCATGCGCGGCATCCCGCAGAAAAACGCGCAGTGCCATCGCGGCGGCTGGTCCAAGTCGGCCGCCGGCAGCCATGAAGTGCGCGGCAAGACCCTGGGCATCATCGGCTATGGCCACATCGGCACCCAGGTCGGGGTGCTGGCCGAGTCGCTGGGCATGAAGGTGATCTTCCACGACATCGAAACCAAGCTCTCGCTGGGCAACGCCAGCCCGGCGCTGAGCCTGGAAGACCTGCTGCAGCGCGCGGACGTGATCACCCTGCACGTGCCGGAAACCGCGGCGACCAGGGACCTGTTCGGCGCCGCCCAGATTGCCGCGATGAAGAAGGGCGCGCACCTGATCAACGCCTCGCGCGGCACGGTGGTGGACATCGATGCCCTGGCCGAAGCGCTCAGGTCCGGCCATCTCGGCGGCGCGGCGGTGGACGTGTTCCCGGTCGAGCCCAAGGGCAACGGCGATGTATTCGTGTCGCCGCTGGCCGGCCTGGACCAGGTGATCCTGACCCCGCACGTGGGCGGCAGCACCCTGGAAGCGCAGGACAACATCGGCATCGAGGTCGCTGCCAAGCTGGTGCGCTACAGCGACAACGGCAGCACCCTGTCGGCGGTGAACTTCCCCGAAGTCACCCTGCCCGGCCACGAAGGCAGCCGCCGCATCCTGCACATCCACCGCAACGTGCCCGGCGTGCTGTCGCAGATCAACGACGTGTTCCGCGACCAGGGCATCAACATCGACGGCCAGTTCCTGCGCACCGATGCGCAGGTGGGTTACGTGGTGATCGACGTCACCGCCACCGAGGCGCAGACCACCGTGTTGAAGGATGCGCTGGCCGCGATCGATGGCACCTTGCGGGTGCGCACCCTGTATTGAGTCCTGCGCTTGCCCGACGGCCGCGGCGGCCGGGCAATCTCGCGATGTATCGCGACATCTCCTGCCCGTGGGAGCCGCTACAGCGGCGATGGCGCTTCACCGGTACAGCTGCATCGCCGCCATGGCCGCTCCCACGTCAATCGACAGCCGTAATCGCCTGGCGCTTGAGCCACTTGCGCGCCATGCGCCGCAGCGACCGGTCCTGCGCCCGGGCCACCTCGCCCACCGGCCGCCAGGCCAGGTCGTGCGATTCCTCGCCGACCACGTAGTCCTCGCGGTCCATGGCATGGACCACGTAGCGCACATCGAAGTGCCAGTGGCCCGGCACGTCCCCGCGTGCGGGGATCCAGTGCCGGTCCAGGTCGAAGATCGCCTGCCCGTCCACCCGCAACCCAACGATGCCCGACTCTTCCAGCGCCTCGGTCAAGGCGACCCGGGCCAGGTCCGGATCGCCGTCGGCATGGCCGCCCGGCTGCAGCCAGCGGTCCAGCTTGCGGTGGTGGGTCAGCAGGGTGCGCTGGCCGTCGGCCGAGACCAGCCAGGCCGAGCCGGTGAAATGTCCCTCCAGGCGCTCGCGCACGAAGGGATCGGCCGGGGCGTCCAACAGGTCGGCGAACGCGTCGATGACCCCGGCTTCTTGCGGACACAGGTGGCGATAGCGCTCCAGCTGCGCAGCCAGCAACGGTCGATTTCCCATCAGCTCTCCTCATGACCCAGGCCCCGCAGCGCCTGGAATTTCCATTATTGCCCGTCGGGGACCTCCGGCGCTTGTGCAGCACAAGTGTCACGGATATGGTTCATCCCCTTGGCCCCCGATCATCCCGGGACTTGCCGCCATGACAAACCAAGGGGACCTAGATTGATGAGCAGTACTCCCAAAGGCTTCTTCTCGCGTCTGCTGTTGCGCAAAAGCGTCGAGCAAGTGCAGCGGGAAACCGAAACGAGCCAGCTCAAGCGCACCCTTGGACCGTGGAACCTCGTGTTTCTGGGCATCGGATGCATCATCGGTGCCGGCATCTTCGTGCGTACCGGCAATGCCGCGGCCCTGCACGCGGGCCCGGCGGTCCTGCTGTCGTTCCTGGTGGCCGGCGCGGTCTGCGCGCTGGCCGGGCTGTGCTACGCGGAACTGTCTTCCACGCTTCCGGTTTCGGGTTCGGCCTACACCTACAGCTACACCACGATCGGCGAATTCGCCGCCTGGATCATGGGCGCGCTGCTGCTGCTGGAATACGGCCTGGCAGCCTCGGTCGTGGCGGTCGGCTGGGGCGGATATGTCGTCAGCCTGCTGGGTGACTACAACATCCACATTCCCGTGGCGTTGACCGGCCCCACCGGGCATCACGTGCAGGAGGCGGGAGTTGATGTCCTGGTCAACGGCGCACCGGTCACCTACCTGTTCAACCTGCCGGCGTTCGTGATCTGCATGTTGCTGGCCGCCCTGCTGGTCATCGGTGTGTCCGAAAGCGCCAAGGTCAACAACGTCATCGTCGCGATCAAGGTCACCGTGATCGTGGCGTTCATCGCCATCTGCGGCTGGTATGTCATCGAGCATTTCGACACGCTCAAGGCCAATTGGGAGCCCTTCATCCCGCCCGCCAGCGGCGACAAGGGGGAATTCGGCTGGGGCGGCATCCTTCGCGCGGCCTCGATCGTGTTCTTCGCCTACATCGGCTTCGAAGCGGTCTCCACCGCTGGCCAGGAGGCCAAGAATCCCAAGCGCGACATGCCCATCGGCATCATCGGCTCGCTGGTCGCCTGCACGGCCATCTACATCCTCGTGTCGATCGTGATGACCCTGATCGTCAACTACAAGACCCTCAACGTGCCCGATCCGGTGGCCGTCGCGGTCGATGCCCTTGGCCCGCAGTGGAGCTGGTTCGCCAAACTGGTCAAGGCCGGCGCGATCATCGGCCTGACCTCAGTGGTGCTGGTGCTGATGTACGGGCAGACCCGCATTTTCTACACCATGGCGCGCGACGGACTGCTCCCGCGCGTATTCGCAACGGTCCACAGCAAGTTCAAGACACCGTGGATCAACACGGTGCTGGTCGGGCTGATCACCGGGGTCGCCGCCGCCTTCTTCGACATCAACACCCTGGGCGACATGACCTCGGTCGGTACCCTGGCCGCGTTCGGCATCGTCTGCCTGTCTGTGATCTGGCTGCGACGCACCCATCCGGAGATCCCCCGTGGGTTCAAGGTTCCGCTTTATCCGGTCCTGCCGCTGCTGGGAATCGTGTCCTGCTTCGCCCTGATCTTCACGGTCGAAACCCGCGTGCTGGTGTTCTTCGGCTGGTACACCATCGCCGCGATCGTGCTCTACTTCGTTTACGGCATGCACAATTCCCGCCTCTACAAGGGCCAGGAGCCGTTGGAGGGCCCGGACCTGCCGGAATTCAAGGAAGACGCACCATAGGGACATGCCACCCGGCATCGACACGAAACGGCGCGCTCACCCGCGCCGTTTCTGTATCCGGGTAAAATCGAGCCATGAACGCCCTGCCCTACGATGCCGCGCGCCTGGCTGTGCTGGCCGAGGAGATCACCACCAACGTGGCCGAACTGGCCGCCCTTGGCTGGACCCCGGCCACCAGCAGCAACTTTTCCCGACGCCTGGACGATGCCCATGTGGCAATCACCGTCTCCGGCGCGGACAAGGGCCGCATGGGCCGCGAGCACATCATGGTGGTGGATCTGGAAGGGGCGCCGGTGGCCAGCGACCAGCGCCCCTCGGCCGAGACCCTGCTGCACACCCGGCTGTACCAGCGCCTGCCGCAGGTCGGCTGCGTGCTGCACACCCATTCGCCGGTGCAGACCATCGCCTCACGCCTGTACGCCGGCGCCGGCCAGGTCCGCCTGGAAGGCTACGAGCTGCTCAAGGCCTTCCACGGCAACAGCACCCACGAGGCGGCAGTGGATGTGCCGGTGTTCCCCAACACCCAGAACATGAAGGTGCTGGCCGCCCAGGTCGATGCGCTGCTGGACCAGCAACCCCTGTGGGGCTACCTGATCGATGGCCACGGCCTGTATGCGTGGGGCCGGGACATGGCCCAGGCCCGCCGCCACCTGGAAGCCTTCGAGTTCCTGCTCCACTGCGAGCTGGAACTGCGCAAGCTCGGCTGTCGCAGCTGAGGTCCGGCCGCAGCGTTGCACCGTGGCAACGCCGGCGGCCGGTTGCACTTGCTACCCTCTGCACCGGTTTTCGCCTTCGCCAGGAACCTGCCATGAGCCGTCTTCGCATCTTCGACCACGCCGACCCGGCCACGCCGCTGCTGGCCAGCAACGACCCGGACCTGATCGCCGCCGAACTGAAGAAAATCGGGGTGCTGTTCGAGCGCTGGCAGGCCTCCAAGGAAGTCGCTCCCGGCGCCACGCCCGAGGAAGTGATGGAGGCCTACCGCGCCGACATCGACCGCCTGGTGAACGCGCGCGGCTTCAAGTCGGTGGACGTGATGAGCATCGCCCCGGACAACCCCAAGCGCGCCGAGCTGCGGACCAAGTTCCTGGACGAGCACTACCACAAGGAGGACGAAGTGCGCTTCTTCGTCGCCGGCTCGGGCCTGTTCACCCTGCACGTGGACGACAAGGTCTACGAGATCGAGTGCGTGCGCAACGACCTGATCGCGGTGCCCGACGGCACCAGGCACTGGTTCGACATGGGCCCCGAGCCCAGCTTCGTGGCGATCCGCTTCTTCACCGAGCCCGATGGCTGGGTCGGGCATTTCACCGGCGAGAGCATTGCCGCGCGCTTCCCGCGCTACACCCCGGGCCAGCCGGGCTGATGGGCACCGTCGTCCTGGCGATCCTCACCGACATCGAGGGCACCACCAGCAGCATTTCCTTCGTCAAGGACGTGCTGTTTCCCTACGCCCGGCGCGCGCTGCCGGCATTCGTCGCCGCGCACGGCGGCCAGCCGCAGGTGCGCGCGCTGCTGGATGCGGTCGCGGCCGAAACCGGGGCGGCCGACGACCAGGCGATCGTGGCGGCGCTGCAGGACTGGATCGACCAGGACCGCAAGCACACCGCGCTCAAGGCATTGCAGGGCCTGATCTGGGAAGCGGGCTACCGCGAGGGCGAGTTCACCGCGCACATGTATCCCGACGCGGTCCAGGCGCTGCAGCGCTGGTACGCCGAAGGCCTGGCGCTGTACGTGTACTCCTCCGGCTCGGTGGCCGCGCAGAAGCTGCTGTTCGGCCACTGCGAGGCTGGCGACCTGACCCCGCTGTTTTCCGGCTGGTTCGATACCGAAGTGGGCGGCAAGCGCGAGCGCGCCAGCTATGCACGGATCGTCGAGCGGATCGGCGTGGCGGCGGGCGAGATCCTGTTCCTGTCCGACGTGGTGGCCGAGCTGGACGCCGCGCGCCAGGCCGGGCTGCAGACCGTGCTGGTGGATCGGGTCGAGGACTACCCGCAGCCGCGCAGCGCGCAGGAAACCAACGGCCATCGGCGGGTGACCAGCTTCGACCAGATCGTGCCGGCCGCCTGAGAGGCTGAGAAAAAATCGCCCGCCTACTGCGACCGTCGCCAAACGCCCGTGCCGGCGGCGCGCTGCGGGCAAATCCGGGTCATTTGGCTCACCAAACTCCCCGGATTTGCCCCCAACGCACCTTGTCACGAACGCTTGGCGGCGCTCTCGCTACGGCGGTCGAATTTTTCTCAGCCTCTGAACCTGCGCGAGCCTCAGCTGCCGCGATAGGTCGAATAGCCGAACGGCGACACCAGCAAGGGCACGTGGTAATGGCCCTGGGCGGTGAGCCCGAACTCCAGCGGGATCTGGTCCAGGAACGGCGGCTCGGGCAGTTCCACGCCGGTTGCGCGGAAATAGTCGGCCATCGCGAACACCAGCCGGTAGCGGCCTGCCTGCAGGGCCAGGGTCTTCAGCCCCGGACAGCGCCCGTCGGCATCGGTCTGCCCCTGCCACAGGACGGTGCCGGCCGCATCACACAGGCGCACCGCCACGCCCGCGGCCGGGCGGCCGTGGCTGGTGTCGAGCACGTGGGTGGAAAGCGTGGTCATGCCGCCGACTCCTGCAGCGGCCACTGGCCGGTGAATTCTTCTTCGTCGAAGGCCAGAAAATCATCCAGCACCGCCTGGCGGTCATCGACGAACAGCTGGTTGGCCACCGCCTGGGCCAGGCGCGGCAGCGCGTATTTGAGGCCGGACAACGCCGCGGCCGACAGCCCCAGGTTGATCAGGGCCGAGTAGTTGAAGGCAAACAGCCCGTGCAGCGCGGCGGCATCTGCCGGCGTGCGCGGCTGCAGTTCGAAGCCCGGGCCCAGGTAGGGATGCGCGTCCAGCAGCGGGTTGGCGATCTCCGCCGGTGCGCTGTAGCGGTCGCGCCAGCGGGCGATGGCCGGCGCGATGGCGGCCAGCTCCGGGCGCAGGTCCGGATCGGTCACAAGGCCGGTGGCGATGGCCAGGAAGTCGAACTCATGCTCGCCCTGCGGCGTGGTCACCACCGCGCGGCCATCGCGCTGCCCCAGGTCCAGCCACGGCGCGCCCAGGTGCAGGTGAAAGCCGGGCATGGCCGCGGCGCGGGCGAAGGTGTCGTTGGTCGGCGGTTGGTTGCGGGCGAAGAAACTCGCCATCAGCGCGTACTTGTCCGCGTCGGGCAGCGCGGCAAAGCGCGCGATGATCCCGGCCTGCTCCATGTGCCGGATCGGGTTGACCCGCGGCAGCTGTGCACGGCGCACGAACACATGCGCCTGGGCCACCCCGCGCTGCAGCGCGTACTGGGCGTTGTCGAACGCGGAGGCACCGGCGCCGAGGATGCCGATGCGCTTGCCGGCCAGGGCGTCGTAGTCCAGCGGCCCGGAGGTGTGCGCGTACAGCGATGGCGGCAGCCGCTCGGCGACCAGCTTCGGCACCACCCATTGGCCGCCGCCCTGGATGCCGGTGGCCAGGACCACCTTGCGCGCCAGCAGCGTCTGGCCGTCCTGCAGGTGCAGGCGGTGCAGGCCAATCTCGGGCAGCGGTTCGAGCCGTTCCAGGCTGGTGTCGTTGCGCACCGGCAGGGCCAGCACGCGCCGGTACCAGCACAGGTAGGCCATCCAGTCCTGGCGCGGGATCTTGTCCAGCGCCTGCCAGCCCTGCACGCCGTGCTGGGCTTCCCACCAGGCGCGGAAGGTCAGCGATGGCAGCCCCAGATCGATCGAGGTCAGGTGCTTGGGCGTGCGCAGGGTGAGCATGCGCGCGTAGCTGAGCCACGGGCCTTCGCGCCCTTGCGGGTTCTCGTCGATCACCAGCAGGTTGGACACCCGCTCGCGCATCAGGGCGAAGGCCGCGCCGAGCCCGCTCTGGCCGCCGCCGACGATCACCACATCAAAGACGTGACCGTCGCCGTGCGTGCGCGGCCGGGTCCAGTCCGGCCTGCCATGGTCCAGGCAGGCCAGGTCGTGGGCCAGCCGCGCCTGCAGATCGGCCAGGCTCATGCGTGGCGGCCCTCCAGCGAGATGTGCGCGGCAACCACCTTCCAGCCATCGGCAAAGCGCACCCAGCTCTGGCTCTGGCGGCCGCGGCCGGTGCTGCCTTCGCGGAAGAATTCGGCGTTGGCGGTGGCGAAATCGCGTCCGAAGGTGGCGATCTCCACCCGCGCCAGGGTGCGCTGCGGCGAGCCACCACGGCCGATGCGGAACGCGCGGATCGCCTCGATCCCGTACAGCACCTCGCCCACGCCGTAGCGCACGGTGCTCGGCGCGGCATGGAACAGCGCATCCAGCGCGGCGAGATCATCGGCCATCAGCGCCCGTTCGTAGGCGTCGAACGCCGCGCGCACCTGGGCCACCACCGCCGGGTCGTTGAGCGCCATGCCCTGGCCTGCGCTCATGCGGACAGTTCCGCGTTCCATGCCGCCAGCGCCGCTTCCACCGCCACGCCGGCCGGCGCAGCGAAGCCTTCGGCGCGCAGGACCGTTTCCAGCGCGCCCAGGGTGATCAGGACCTTGTGCTTGGCCGCGTTGTAGCCCATCGCGCCAATCCGCCAGAGCCGGCCCTGCAGCGGGCCGAACGCGCTGCCGATCTCGATCTGGAAATCCTCGCGCATGCGCCGGCGCACCGCTTCGCCATCGACGCCGGGCGGGATCACGAGGCCGGTGACGTTGCTCATGCGATGGCGATCCTCGCCGAACACCTCCAGCCCCAGCGCACGCGCGCCGGCGGTGACCGCGCGGCCAGCGGCGCGATGGCGCGCACAGCGGTTTTCCAGGCCTTCCTGCAACACGATGCGCGCGCATTCGCGGGCGCCGTAGAGCATCGTGGTGGCCTCGGTGTGGTGGTTCAGGCGCTTGTCCGACCAGTAGTCCATGACCATGGCCAGGTCGAAATAGTTGGAGCCGATGCGCGGGCCTTCACCATCGTCCAGGTCATCGCGCACGATGCCGCGCTCCACGTGCCGGCGCGCGAAGATGCGTTCGGCCGCCGCCTCGGACAGGGTGATCGGCGCCGAACCGGACGGCCCGCCCAGGCATTTCTGCAGGCCGCCGCTGACCACGTCCACGGCCCAGCGGTCGGCGGCCAGTTCCATGCCGCCGATGGTCGCGGTGGCGTCCACGTAGGACAGCGCGCCGTACTTTCGGCACAGCGCGCCGAAGCCTTCCAGCGGCTGGGCCATGGTGGTGGAGGTGTCGCCGTGGATGGTGGCCACCAGCGAGGGCCGCACGCGCTTGAGGGCGTCCTCGATGGCATCCAGTTCGACGACCTGGCCCCAGGGCGCGCTGACGGTTTCGATCCTGGCCCCGATCCGCGCCAGGATCTCGCCCAGCAGCAGGCCGAAGCGGCCGAAGTCCACCACCAGCACCGTCTGTCCCGGCGCCACCAGCGACACCAGCGCCGCCTCGATCCCGGCCCGGGCGGTGCCATCGACCAGGAAGGTCCAGGTGTTGCGTGTGCCGAAGATCGGCCGATACAGCGCCATGACCTCGTTCATGTACGCGGTCATCTCCGGATCGAACTGGCCCAGCAGGTCGGCGGACATGGCGCGCAGCACGCGCGGATGGGCATTGACCGGGCCCGGGCCCATCAGCAGGCGCTGCGGCGGATCGATCTCGGCAAAGACTTCAGGTGCCACGGGTTGCTCCCAATCGTTCGATGAAATCCAGCATCGCCGCCACGGCCACGCCGGCGTCGGCCGCGTGCGCGCGCTCGGCCGGGTTGTGCGAGATGCCGCCGTCGCAGCGGACGAACAGCATGGCGGTCGGGCACAGCGCACGCATCACCATCGCATCGTGCCCGGCCCCGGACACCAGCCGGTACGGGGCGATGTCCTGCGCGGCCACGGCCTGTTCCAGCAGCGCGATGAAGTGCACATCGCACGGGCTTGCGGCCAGGTCCTGCACCTGGATGGCCTGGACCTGCACCCCGCGCGCGGCGGCGATGGCCTGGAACCGGCCCAGGATCTGCGCCGCCCCGGCATCGCGGGTGGCGTCGTCGCCGGCGCGCACGTCCAGCGAGAACGGCACCTGCCCGGGCACGACATTGGTCGCGCCGGGCAGCACCTGCAGCCGGCCGACGGTGGCGACCAGGTCGCTGTCGTCTGCACGCGCGATGGCTTCGACCGCCAGCACGCATTCGGCCGCCGCCGCCAGCGCATCGGCGCGCAGCGGCATCGGCGAGGTGCCGGCATGGCCGGCGCGTCCGGTCACGGTGACCTCAAAGCGCAGCTGCGCGGCGATGCCGGTGACCACGCCCAGCGCCAGGCCCTCGGCTTCCAGCACCGGGCCCTGTTCGATATGGGCTTCGAGATAGCCGATGACCTGTTCGGGCCTGCGCGCAGCCTCGGTGATCCGGGCCGGGTCGAGCTGCCAGCCACGCAAGGCCTCGGCCACCGACACGCCGGCCGCATCGACGATCCCGTCCAGCGCATCGGCCGACAGCGTGCCGGCCACCGCGCGACTGGTGAACATCGAAGCGGGAAAGCGCGAGCCCTCCTCGTCGCCGAAGGCGATCACCTCGATGGCAAACGGCAGCCGCGCCCCGGACGCCTGCAGCGCGGCCACGCATTCGATGCCCAGCATGATCCCGAGCGGGCCGTCGTAGCGGCCGGCGTCGCGCACGCTGTCCAGGTGGCTGCCGATCAGCAGCGCCGGGGCGTGCGGCATGTTGCCCTGGTAACGACCGACCAGGTTGCTGGCCGCATCGATGCGCGTGGCCATGCCGGCCTGGCCCATCCACTGGGCCACCTTGTCCTGCGCGGCCCGATGGGCGGGCGTGAGCCAGGCGCGATACAGGCCGGTCTGCGAGTCGCTGTACGGCGCCACGCCCAGCGCATCGCAGCGGGCGATGGCGCGTTGCCCTGCGGCCTGCAGATCTACCATCCGGCCACCACCCCGTCGCTGCGTGGATCGCTGGCGCCGCTGAGGGTGCCATCGGCTTCGCGCACCAGGGCGCCGGCGTGGCCCATCACCGAGGTATGGGCCGGCAGCAGTTCGACCACATGGCCGGCAGCGCGCAGCGCCTGGATGAGCTCGGGCGCGAAGCGGTCCTCCAGCTTCAGCGAGGTGCTGTCCTCGCCCCAGGTGCGGCCCAGCAGCCAGCGCGGCGCGCTCACCGCCTGCTGCAGCGGCATGCCGAAGCGCGCATAGCGGCTGAAGATCGCCGCCTGGGTCTGCGGCTGGCCTTCGCCGCCCATGGTGCCGTAGCTCATCACCCGGCCATCGTCGAACACCGCCAGCGCCGGGTTGAGCGTGTGGAACGGCTTGCGCCCAGGCTTGAGCGCATTCCAGCCATCGGCGGCCAGGCCGAAGCTGCAGCCGCGGTTCTGCCAGGTGATCCCGGTCGCCGGCAGCACCAGCCCGGAGCCGAATTCGAAATACGTGGACTGGATGCAGCTCACCGCCTGGCCGCGCCCATCGATCGCGCCGAACCAGGTGGTGTCGCCGGCCTGCGCGGGCTGGGGCCACGGCAGGGCGCGGGCCGGGTCGATGCGCGCGGCCAGGCCGTCCAGGGCGGCGGCATCGTCCAGCAGCGCCTGCGGATCGAGCGACATCCAGGCCGGGTCGCCGACATGCGCATCGCGGATCAGGAACGCCTGCTTGGTCGCCTCGACCAGGCCATGCACGTGCGCGAAGCCCTCACCCTGCTGCACCTGCAGGCGCTCGAACAGCGCCAGGATCAGCAGCGAGGCCAGGCCCTGGGTCGGCGGCGCGTGGTTGTACAGCGTGGCCTGCTCCAGGCGCACGTGCAGCGGGGTGCTGGCCTGCGCGCGGTGGGCCTGCAGGTCGGCCAGCGCCAGCGGACTGCCCAGCGCGGCCAGGTCGGCGGCGATGGTCCGGGCCAGCGCGCCGCGGTAGAAATCGTCCAGGCCGGCGCGGGCCAGCTGCGCCAGCGTGTCGGCCAGCCGCGGCTGGCGCAGCAGCTCGCCCTCGCGCAGCGCACGGCCATCCGGTTCGAACGTGGCCGCGTAGGCACCGGGCTGCGCGCGCAGCTCGGCGCCCTTGGCCGCGGCGACCTGGGCGCCGCCAGCGGTCACCGGCACCCCGGCGCGGGCGTGCGCGATCGCCTCCTCCAGCAGCCGCGCCAGCGGCAGGCGGTTGCCTTCGCCGGCCAGCGCCAGCGCCAGCGCCCAGCCGGAGACCGTACCGGCCACCGTGTTGGCCGCGCCCGGACCGCGCCAGGGGATCCGGGTCTGGCCCGCGTAGAAGGCCAGCGTCGCCGCCTGGGCGCTGCGCCCGCAGGCATCGATGGCATGCACCCGGCCGTCGGCTTCGCGCACCAGCCAGAAGCCGTCGCCACCGATCCCGGTCATGTGCGGATACACCACCGCCAGGGTCGCGGCCATGGCCACGCAGGCTTCGACCGCGCTGCCGCCCTCGCGCAGCACATCGCGCCCGGCGTGCGCTGCCAGGTGGTGCGGGGCCACCGTCATGCCGCGGCGCGCGCGCAAGGTGTGCAGCATCAGGCCTGGCCCTCGACCGGCGGTGCGCTGACCCCGGTCAGGCCGATGGCCTCCAGCTGCCGGGCCAGCGCAAACAGGCGATCCTCGCGCCCCGGCGCAGCCACCAGCTGCACGCCCAGCGGCAGCCGTCCCGGGCGATGCAGCGGCACCGCCAGCACCGGGCAGCCGGCCAGGCCCAGCGGCTGGGTGAACATGCCCAGGTTGGCGCGCGCGGAGACCTGCTGGCCATCGACCTCGATGCTCGCCTGGTCGATGCGCGGGGCCACGCACGGCACCGCCGGTGCGATCAGCACATCCAAGTGCTGCCACAGCCGCGCCATCGCCTGGCCGAACCATTCGGCGAAGCGCTGCACCTGCAGCCAGTGTTCGGCCGGCTGCAACAGCCCGGCCAGCAGGCGGTCGCGCACCGCGGGATCGAAGCCATCGGGGTTGGTGCGCAGCGCCTGGCGGTGCAAGAAACCACCTTCCATCGCGGTCATCACGAACGCGGCCCGGCGCGACTGCTCGGCCTGCGGCAGCTCCACCGGGCCGGAAATCTCCAGCGCGGCGCTGATGCCATCCAGCCCGGCGCGCAGGTCCGGATCGAGATTGCGCGCGAACCAGCCGCCCAGGCGCGCGATCCGCAGGCCGGCCACATCGATCTTCGCCAGGGCGGTGTCCGCCATCACTTCATGCACGGTCTGCAGCAGGTCCAGCGACCGCGCAAACGGGCCGGCCACATCCAGGGCCTGGACGAACGGAAACACCCCTTGCAGCGGCACCTGCCCATGCGTGCTGCGCAGGCCATAGATCCCGCACAGCGCCGCCGGCACGCGGATCGAACCGTTGGTGTCCGAGCCCAGCGCGAACGGCACCAGGCCTGCGGCGACCGCCGCCGCCGAGCCGCCCGACGAGCCGCCGGCCAGGCGCGCCGGATCGTGCGGGTTGCGGGTGGTGCCGAAGTGCGCGTTGACCGTGGCAAAGCCGTAGGCGAATTCGTCCATGTTGGTCGTGCCCACCAGCACCGCGCCGGCGGCCTTGAGCCGGCGCACCACTTCGGCATCGCGCGCGGCAGGGGCAGCGTCCACGCGCATGGCCGCGCCGGCCGTGGTCGGCAGGCCCTGCACGTCGAACAGATCCTTGACCGCGAACGGCACCCCGGCCAGCGCGCCTTCGGCCGGCGTGCGAACACCCTGCCCGCTGGGGTCCACCGCGAAGATGCGGGTGAAGGCCATCAGCGCGGGATTGCGCGCGTGCAGCTGCTCGATCAGCGCCGCGTGCTCGCCGCCGACCGTATTGGCGGGCGTGGCGGCGTCGGTTTCATGGGTCGAGGGCAGCTCGGGCGCGAAACCTGCCAGCGCGCTGGTGTATTCGGCCAGCAGCGCCAGGTTCTGGACCACGCCCGGACGGTGGCGCGGATCGAGGTCGGCGGCGGTGGCTGATGCAAGGCTCATGCGAAAACAAGATCCGGTCGGGTCAGTGCAGGCTTGGTCCCTGCCCTGCGCAGCAGGACAGGGCCGGGGAAGCGCATTCTCGCCCCCTCCCCTGTGCAGCAGAGGAGGGCTGAAGAGCATTCTGGCCCCTCCCCTGCACGGGAAGGGCTGGGGAGCATTCTGGCCCCCTCCCCTGCACGGGAAGGGCTGGGGAACATTCTGGCCCCCTCCCCTGCGCAGCAGGGGAGGGCTGGGGAGGGGTTGCTTTTGCTTGCGCCGTGCAGCCAGAGCAAGAGCGACCCCACCCCGGCCCTCCCCTTTGCTGCGCAAAAGGCAGGGGGCAAAAAGTGCGCCGCTTGGATGCCGTGAGCTGCATCATGCCCGCAGCCGGCGCGCGGCGCAGACCCCAATGTGCGCCGGCCACGCTCACAGCGCCAGGACCAGCCGCGCGCTGTGGCTGCGCGAGCAGCACAGGGTCATCTGCCGGTTGCTGCGCTTTTCCTGCGCGCTCTGCACGCTGTCGCGGTGGTCGGGGATGCCATCGACCACATCGGTCAGGCAGGCGCCGCACATGCCCATCTCGCACGACAGGCTCAGGGCCACGCCGGCTTCCTGCAGCACCGCGGCGATGGTCCGGCCCGGGGGGATGGCGAAGACCTGGCCGGACGAGGCCAATTCGACCTCGAAGCCGGCGTCGTCACCGTCGCCCTGCACGATGGCCGCCGGCGGCGCAAAGGCCTCGCTGTGGATGCGCTCGGCCGCCCAGCCGTGCACGCGCGCCGCGGCGGCGATGTGTTCCATGAAGGCGGCCGGGCCGCACAGGTAGAGCTGATGGTCCGCCTCGCCGGCCTGCAACGCCGCGGGCAGGTGCTGGCGCGCGTGGCGGCCCTCATCGCCACAATGCACCTGCACATGCTGCGGGCCGAGCCGTTCCTGCAGCAGGCGTTCGAAGGCCACTTCGCTGCGGCTGCGGGTGTAGTAATGCAGCTCGAAGGACGCGCGGCGTGCGTACAGCTGCTGGGCCATGGCCAGCAGCGGGGTGACCCCGATGCCGCCGGCGACCAGCACGTGGTGCGCGCCCGGTTGCAGCGCGAACAGGTTGCGCGGCGCGGAGATGGTCAGCGTATCGCCCACGCGCAGGCGTTCGTGCACGCAGGCCGAGCCGCCGCGCGAGGCCGCTTGGCGCCGCACGCACAGCACGTAGCGCGTCAGGTCGGCCGGGGTGCTGGCGATCGAATACTGGCGCACCAGCCCGCCGGGCAGGTGCAGGTCCACATGTGCCCCGGCCTCGAACGCCGGTAACGGCGCGCCATCGGCCGAGACCAGCTCCAGGGCCATGTTGCCCGCGCCCTGGCGGCTCATCGCATCCACGATCACCGGCAGCAGGGCCATGGCGATCAGGCCAGGAAGAACGCGCCAAAGCCCATTTTCTTCAGGCCGCGGCGATAGGCGATGGAACTGCGGTCGGCGGGAATGTGCGCCTCCAGCGCCATGTCCAGCGGCAGGCGCTCGGGCTTCTGCATCTCGACCATGGCCCGGTCCTCCTCGAACACCCGCAGGTTGAAGGCGTGCACCTCCTCCACCGGCTGGGCCAGGTTGAAGTTGCGTGCAATCGGCACGAACAGCCGGGTCTTGCGCGCCGACATCGGGCTGGCGCAATTGAAGATCACCAGCCGGTCCTGGCCCGGGAAATGGATGGTCAGCGAGGCGGTGAACGGCAGGTGGGTCTCGAACCTGCGCAGCCAGGCAAAGTCTGCCGGCGCCAGGTGGCGCAAACCCTCGCCGTAGTTGCTGACGCTGCTGATGTAGTCGGCGCGGAAGCCGTGTTCGGTTTCCACCGTCGTGTAGTCCGGCACCCGCTGGTTGTCCGGGTCGGCGAAGGTGCCGGTGTGGATCCAGGCAAAATGCGCCACGTCCAGGAAGCCTTCCATCTGGCGCCCGGCAAAGCCGTTGATGTCGAAGGCCGGGCAGTTGATCTGCTGGAAGCCGGCATCGTCCCAGTGCGGCATCACCGGCAGCGGCGCCGGCGACTGCGGATCGGGCGCCAGGCAGGTCCAGACCAGGCCGTAGCGCTCCACCGCCGGATAGGTTGTCAGGTGCAGCTTGGCCGGGATCGGCCTGTCCGGGCTGGACGGCACCCGGTTGCAGCGCCCGCCACTGCCAAAGCGCAGGCCGTGGTATGGACACACCACGCCCTGGTCATCGTGGCGGCCCATGCTCAACGGCACGCCGCGGTGCGGGCAGACATCGCGCGCCACCACCACTTCGCCCGCCACCCGATACAGCACCAGGGGCTCGTCCAGCAGCATGGCCTGGTGCGGGGCGCCGGTGACCTCGGCGGCATTGGCCACCGGGAACCACTGGCGCGCCAGCAGCTGCCAGTCCGACTCGGTGAAGGTGCAGTTGGGCGGCAGCGCGCTGTGCGGATTTGCGGGGTGAGCGGCGGCAGTGGCGGACATGCGGGGCAGGCGACCTGATGGCGCCGGGACCATGGACCCACGGGAGCGTGGCCATGGCGAACCGGAGGAACGCATCTACCTTGCTGCCCGCCCGTGTTGCAGTCTATAAGAGATTTTGCAGCTCCCCGTTGCAAAAAACAGAACAGGCCAGGCCATGCTGCCCTTCTCCCGTTTCGCCAGCTACTTCATCGAGGTCGCCGCCCAGGGCAACCTGCGCAAGGCCGCCGAGGTGCTGCATGTCTCGGCTTCGGCGATCCATCGGCAGATCCAGGGCGCCGAGCAGCAGCTGGAAACCGAGTTGTTCGAACGCCTGCCCACCGGCATGAAGCTCACCACCGCCGGCGAGCTGCTGCTGGACGATCTCACCCGCTGGCGCAAGGAACACGCCCGCACGCTGGAGCGCGTGGGCGACCTGCGCGGGCTGCGCCGCGGCCACGTCAGCATCGCCCTGATCGACGCCCTGAGCGAAGGCTTCGTGCCGCAGCTGCTGGCCGAGCTGACCTGCGAATATCCCGGCTTCTCCTTCGACCTGCGCGTGGTCAAGAACCGCATCGCCAGCGAACTGGTGGCCGCGGCCGAAGTCGACTTCGGCCTGCTGCTGGACCCGGTCGAGCATGGCAACCTGGAAGTGCGCGCGGCCATCGAGGTGCCGGTGGGCGCGGTCCTGCCGCCCGCTCACGCCCTGGCCGGCGAGAAGACCCTGGCCATGAGCCGGCTGCTGGACCAACGCCTGCTGGTGCCGGCCGCGCCGCTGGTGATCGAGGAGCGCACCCGCAGCCTGTACCTGCGCCACGGCGTGGACCCGCGCCGGGTCACCACCTGCAACGACACCCGCCTGATCCGCTCGCTGATCCGCGCCGGCGGCGGCGTGGGCGTGCTGAGCCTGGTGGACGTGGCCCACGATGTCGAACAGGGCACCCTGGCCTTCGTCCCCCTGCACGGCTGGCAGGCGCGCCCCCTGCAGCTGGCCGTGTGCACCGCCCCGCGCCGCCAGCCCAGCCGTGCCGCCCAGCTGGTGCTGGCGAGGATGGTGGCTGCGCTGCAGGAATTGCCGGAGCGGCTGGTGGGGAAGTCGGGGAAGAAGGTCGCGGCCAGAAAGACTCACAGCGGCTGAAAGCAAAAGCGCCCTCTTTGTTCGTCATTCCCGCGAAGGCGGGAATCCAGGGACTTCGATTGGCTCCCAGAGATGAGAAGAGGGAAAGTGCACTCTGACCCCTGTTCGCGCGCCGGGTCACCACCTGCAACGACACCCGCCTGATCCGCTCGCTGATCCGCGCCGGCGGCGGCGTGGGCGTACTGAGCCTGGTGGACGTGGCCCACGATGTCGAACAGGGCACCCTGGCCTTCGTCCCCCTGCACGGCTGGCAGGCGCGCCCCCTGCAGCTGGCCGTGTGCACCGCCCCGCGCCGCCAGCCCAGCCGCGCCGCCCAGCTGGTGCTGGCGAGGATGGTGGCTGCGCTGCAGGAATTGCCGGAGCGGCTGGTGCGCAAATCGGGGCAGAAGCTCGGGTCCAGAAAGTCTCCCAGCGGCTGAAGGCACCAGAAAGACTCACAGCGGCTGAAAGCAAAAGCGCCCGCTTTGTTCGTCATTCCCGCGAAGGCGGGAATCCAGGGACCTCGATTGGCTCCCAGAGATGAGAAGAGGGAAAGTGCACTCTGACCCCTGTTCGCTAGCGAGCTGCTGCTGGACGATCTCACCCGCTGGCGCAAGGAACACACCCGCACGCTGGAGCGCGTGGGCGACCTGCGCGGGCTGCGCCGCGGCCACGTCAGCATCGCCCTGATCGACGCCCTGAGCGAAGGCTTCGTGCCGCAGCTGCTGGCCGAGCTGACCTGCGAATATCCCGGCTTCTCCTTCGACCTGCGCGTGGTCAAGAACCGCATCGCCAGCGAGCTGGTGGCCGCGGCCGAAGTCGACTTCGGCCTGCTGCTGGACCCGGTCGAGCACGGCAACCTGGAAGTGCGCGCGGCCATCGAGGTGCCGGTGGGCGCAGTCCTGCCGCCCGCTCACGCCCTGGCCGGCGAGAAGACCCTGGCCATGAGCCGGCTGCTGGACCAACGCCTGCTGGTGCCGGCCGCGCCGCTGGTGATCGAGGAGCGCACCCGCAGCCTGTACCTGCGCCACGGCGTGGACCCGCGCCGGGTCACCACCTGCAACGACACCCGCCTGATCCGCTCGCTGATCCGCGCCGGCGGCGGCGTGGGCGTGCTGAGCCTGGTGGACGTGGCCCACGATGTCGAACAGGACACCCTGGCCTTCGTCCCCCTGCACGGCTGGCAGGCGCGCCCCCTGCAGCTGGCCGTGTGCACCGCCCCGCGCCGCCAGCCCAGCCGCGCCGCCCACCTGGTGCTGGCGAGGATGGTGGCTGCGCTGCAGGAATTGCCGGAGCGGCTGGTGCGCAAATCGGGGCAGAAGCTCGTGTCCAAAAAGTCTCCCAGCGGCTGAAGGCACCAGAAAGACTCGCAGCGGCTGAAGGCACCAGAAAGACTCACAGCGGCTGAAGGCAAAAGCGCCCGCTTTGTTCGTCATTCCCGCGAAGGCGGGAATCCAGGGACTTCGATTTCTTCGTCATTCCCGCGAAGGCGGGAATCCAGGGACTTCGACTTGTTCGTCATTCCCGCGAAGGCGGGAATCCAGGGACTTCGATTTGTTCGTCATTCCCGCGAAGGCGGGAATCCAGGGACTTCGATTGGCTCCCAGAGATGAGAAGAGGGAAAGTGCACTCTGACCCTGAGGTATCGCATCGCCCACGCTCATCGCTCATGGTGCGTCTTCGTCTGGCACGTCGAGCAGGCGCTCATTGCGCCAGACCCGAACCACGCGCACCTGCTTCAGGTCACGCCGATAGACGATGCGAAACGGTGGCCGGATCAGCTCGCGCAGAAAAGGCTGGTCGAACTCGGGGACGATACGCCCAAGGTCCGGATGATCGGCGAGTGCCTCGATGCGCGTGACGGTTTCGCCGAGCAAGCGCTCGCCCACTTCAGGCACACCCCGTTCGGCGTACCACGCCCGTATCGACTCTGGATCGACCAGCGCGGATTCGGCGAGCCGGACGGCAACCTTGGCCACGCCGCTACTTCAAACCGAGCCGCGCCTTGGCCTGCGCCAATGACAGCTCCCGGCCCGCCTCGAGGTCGGCGAGACCGGCAACGACCGCCCGCATGAATGCGCGTTCCTCTTCGGCCGTCTCGTAGTCGCGCATCGACTGCACCACGGCCACGCCGCGCCCGCGGCTGGTGAGCAGCACAGGGCGGTGCGCGTCCGCCGCATGCTTGACGACGCGGCCGGGGTTGACCTTCAGGTCGGTCAGCGGAATCACGTCCTCGGAGAACTTGGTGCCCATACCGGTATCCTCAAGGCTCTGTAGACAGGACCAACAATAGCACCCGTTCAAGAACCTATCCAACCCAATACGCCTGTAGGAGCGGCGTTCCCGCCGCGATCGGGCTTTCCCGGCGAACCAAGCCATCGGCCCGAGGGCGGGCCTCCTACAACCGGTGCCCGGCGCGCCCGTAGGCGCTGCCCCCGCCGCGGCCGGCGGGCCTCGCCGCGACGGGGCTTTCCCGCGAACGTGGGGAAGTCGGGGAAGAAGGTCGAGGCCCGAAAGACTCACAGCGGCTGAAAGCAAAAGCGCCCTCTTTATTCGTCATTCCCGCGAAGGCGGGAATCCGGGGACTTCGATTGGCTCCCAGAGATGAGAAAAGGGAAAGTGCACTCTGACCCTGAGGTATCCGAGATGGGAAGAGGGAAAGTGTACTTTGACCCTGAGGTTTTCGCTGAGGTTTTCGCTGAGGTTTTCGCTGAGGTTTTCGCTGAGGTTTTCGACCCTGAGGTTTTCGGTTTTTAGGCAGACCTGGATACCGGTAGAGACTCTCTGAGCTCCCGAACTACACGAACAAATGCAAGGCAATCTTCATCAGGGATGCGTAGAATGAAAGCTGGCTTATGACCTAGTCCGTTGAATGAGGCCCCAACAGACCAGGCTACTTGATCATCAGCGAGCCAGACACGGTCATGGAATTGCTCAGTTCTTCTGCAGGTAATTTTTAGCCGTCTGCGCCTACAAAGCTCATTAACTTGTCCAGCTATATCTACGTCACGAGCACGTGGCTTGATGAATATTTCAAGTTTTCTTGTCGATTGTGGGATCAGCTCGTCAAGTCCATTGATCAAGTCAGCTGCGGTCATATCACGACGACCCCTTAGAAGGTACGGATCGCAGATGGTTACTTGATATGGATTTCCAAGGCCTTCCCGGAGATAATTGATTCCGCTCCTTCGTTCGGCAGGGCCAACACTTGTCATAAGATGCATGAAATCTTGAGCGGCGGGCTCTTGCAGTCTGCACCGGAAATGTTCCTGCTCTAGTAACTTATCGAGGCGATCCTCGATTAGAGAAAGCCGATAGTCGTACCAAGATGATCCCCAAAGAAACCAATCAGCCAACGGCAAATCCAGCTGAGCCAGATCATCATCGTTGGTAAACTCTCTCAACCTCGCTATCGATCGGCTCAAAATTTCAATCGCGTCTTTTCGATTCACAACGGACCTCCGTTTTCCGCATAACGCCTGAATTAGTCCAACCCGCGAAGCCTGTTCGGCTTGAATTACTTGTTAGGCAAAAGCCTAGCGACCTTGCAAACAGTTTTTTATGAAGTAAGCCATCTTCTGCCTCGCGGGGCGGACATCTATAGTTATCCCCCATCTGGTTGGCCCGCCGTTCTCAGTCCAAATGCCAATTGTGTTAGTCTTGAGCAAATTTAATAGGTCGGAGTTAGAGGGCAATCGCTGCAGCCAAAGCACGCTGTCAACTGCACTGGTTCCCGATCGTGCTTTTGCAACCAGCAATTCGCCCGAGTCCGTTTCAAGATAGTTTCTAGCCAGGCCAAATTGCTTCTCTCTTGACAGATCTTGAGTCGTGACAATTCCCGCCAGCAGGATGATGCTATTATCCTCGCACCCAAATAAGAGCCTTGCTGTCCCATTGCTACTCCTCTGCTCTAGTTTTAAGTATGGAGTTGCACCAACCATCTTGATCTCAGCCACAGTCGGATTGGCGCCATTGTTTGAAAGCCCCAATGAAATGGCCTGACCTTCGGTCAGCCAGAACATCGAATCGCCGCGGGCAGTGCTTGCAACGACAAATGCCTGCGGATCAACTCCCATGGACTGTAAATAATCGACGATAACCGAGCTGACAATTTGAGTTTCTCCAATGTCGACTTGGTTGGTGCCAGATGAATAAAACTGATGTATCCCGAGCCTCTCTTTGCCACCGTAATAGAAACGGTATTCACCCCCTGCGAATGCATAGGCACAAGAGCTTGCACACATGCCCTGATATAGGCGCCCGCCGTTCTGGCCATACGAACCTACGCCTGTATCAAAGCGCATAGATCGAATCGCCTTCCCCAGTCTCAACCCTTCGGATAGCGATCCGCCCGGGGAATCAAATAACACGATTGCGTCATTGATCGCATTTGCGGTGACGAACTTTTGAAATCTCTCAGAAGCTCCTCTGTCGATCTCACCAAAAGCGAAGATCTCGTACTGGCCGCCACGTAGCGCAGCCCGAAAGAGATTGTTCTTAGGGGTGTTAGGAGCGATCTTGAACTGCATTGGCTCAGCTGCATAAGCAGGGACAACTAACGCCAGCGCCAGGGTTAATAATCGAGACATGCCGAGGCCTTTCCCATGCAAACGAATTAGGCCGGCCCGCGAAGCGGTTTTTCTTGAACTAGTTGTTGGCATTAGCGTAAAGCCCCGAGACCTAGCTTTCTATATTGGAACATCACCCATGGACGAAGTAGTAAATCTTGCTTCGGCCCTAACTCACCCTACGACAACAGGAATATGCCGTCGCTGGCCCGATGGAATGTTCCGCCATCCTATCAAGTTTCAGTTTACTGGAAAGAGGGGTTAGAAGGAAATGCGGATGAAACCTCAGGGTCGAAGCCTCAGGGTCAGAGTGCAACATGCACGCAGGCCCCCACCTAGCCAGTGCCTGGCGATAGCCAATTTGGCGTTCGCCATCAACATTGTGCATCGCACCAGCCCCGGCTCAGTTCTTGGCTTGCCCCCGTTGAGCATGCCCGATGTCCCGCGCACTGCCCTCGCCTTCTCCGATCGATGCGGTGCCGCCGGCCGGTCCTGGTTCCTGCTCGCCATCCAGCACGTCGTGCTGATGTGTGCCGGGCGGTGGCGGTGCCATTGGTCGTGGCGGGCGCCGATACCGCCTTCCCGCTCAGCGCCGACCTGTTCTCATCCGATGGCTGACATGGTCGTTCAGATCCCCTTGAACTCGATAATGTCTTCATCCGTGAGCGTCGGCATCTGCGGCTCCACCGGTGAACGGAGCGATAGAGCGATCGCGAGCTGAACAAATCGGTCGAACGTGGAGGCTAGGTACTCCAGCGCATCAGGTTCATGAGAGCGGTTCGGTTCTGTCGGCTCAATGGGGATGGTCGGTGTACGCGTGGCGGAACCTGAAGATCGCTGTTGAACCAACAGCTGCGGATCACGCCGGAGCGGGTAGTAGAGTTGCGGCACCGAACGCGTATAGAGAGTGCGCGTGTCCTGGTACGTGTGGTGAAAGCCTTGGACGCTTCGAAGTGAAGCGGCGTGGGTGAACAGGTTGCGATAGCTCGTGAAAACAGAAATCCAGCCTCCGGCGTCGCCCGCGGCGCGAAGCTTGACCGCGAGATCGGGATCAGGCGTGGAGTCGCGTTTGAGCTTGTCCAGCAATCCCTTGTAGGTTGCGATGCCGTCATGTCCAAAAATGTGCCCTGCGGCGAACTCGGCGAGCAAGTCGCGTAGCACGGCCAGTTGCCAGAAGAAACTGTGGATGGCCGGATACACTGCTTGCGAATGGCTGTCGGAGAAGCATCGGGATGGAAGCTCCCAGGTTTCCGCGTCCTGCGCACCCAATTGGACGGCATAAGCCTCGCAAAGGTTTTGCAGGTGGGTCTGACATTCATCGACAGCGCAGGCGAGGCGGTCTGCAAGATCGGCCAAGCGCGTCTGGCTTGCGACTTCAGCGCCGTGGCTCACCATGTTCCAGCGGTCGTGAGCCTGCTTGGCTCCCCACCAGTACTCTGCGTCCTGCCACGCCATGAAAAGCGGAACACGTCGACCAGTAAATTCGTCCCTGAGCTGGTAGGCAGTGATGCCCCAGGATCGGCAGGCCGCATGTAGATAGGCAGGAGAACAGCTTGTCCAACTGCAGCGATTGCAGCGAAGCGAACACCAGCTCGTTTAGTCCGTGCGTGTGGTCGAGCTGGCACTTGCTCGCGCTGTAGAGCGCGACTTGGCCGCCGCCAAACCATACCTGGTATGCCAGTGCCGGCGGAGATCGGTAGTTCATGTCAGGGAAGCGGAAGGTGGCGGCGTCGGCCATGGCGCGGAGGATGTCTGTGCGTTGCGAGAAGTATTCATCATGGTGCACTTGCCAGAGATCCTGTCAGGAGCTTGGCTGCCCATGAGGTCGAGCCATGTTCGTGCGTCGGCGATCCGATCACTGCAGCTCAATCTGGTTTAGGAGTGCTGCTGGGCGAAAAGCCGCAGTACAACCGGCATCAGCCGCGCCTTCAGCTCGGCGACTACCACCTCCAGCGCCGGTGCCTCTTGTTCGACGTTTCGCGTGAAGGCACGCCATTGACTCTTGTGCGTGTCGTCCTCTGCAAAGGTCGCGCTCAGCGCGTCCGGCGTCCCGCCAGGCAGGGCAGTGCCTCGGCGTTCGAACGTGGCGCGAATCGCGCTGGCGAGTCGTTCGAGGTCAGGTTCCCGCGTCATCAACAGCGCCCACACGTCGTAGTAATCCTTGATCCGGGAGTTGGCCAGTCCGAGCTTGACCATGGCCTCGAACTTCTCGGCGATCACCGTTTCAGGTGGATAGGCCAGCAGGTGCGGTGCCGGCATGTCCAGCAGCACGGGCAGGTCGATCTCCTGCAGGCCAGGCTCGGTCGCGTCGCCGAACCCGACGTCGATGACGATGGGGATACGTGCGCCGGCCAGCCTCGCGGTCGTCCGCAAGCGCACGCCGCCGTAGTGCTGATCGTCGCGGATCAGCTCCGCTTTCAATGCATCGATGTCGTAGACCAGGCCGTCGTCGACCGGGATCGCCGCGATCTCGCGGAATCGCGCCAGCAGGACGTCCATCGATGGGTCGCCGAAAGCGAGGAAGTCGACGTCGCGGGTCGGACGGTGTGGGCTTTTGAACCAGGTCGTGACCAGAAGCGCACCCTTGAGCACGTAGCGGTCGCGGTAAGCCGAAAGGCTGAGGCGATACAGCAGGCGTTCCAATGCGTAGCGGGTCAGCAGCTGGTCCAGCGGACGCTGCGTTTCGCGGGCGAGATTCAGCAATCGCGCGCGTACCGATGCCGCGATGTTGGTCGGGGGCTTAGCCATCGGAGGTCAGCGTGGTCAGGTAGGGCTGCATGGTCTTCCAGACGCCCGCCTGCTTGGCAAACCTGGCGATGTCGGCCGGGTTGGCCTTGCGCTGGCGAAGCGTTTCCCGGAGTGCTTCGATCACCACTGCCTCGCCGACCGTGCGGCGATAGCGGAACAGGTCGGCAATTGTCTTGGCGACGCCGAAGATCGACACCGGGATGTCTTCGATGAGGTGGCGCTCGACGCCGGCCGCCAGCTGTTCGGCAGGGAAGCGGACGATCCGGACCGGGGGATAGGCGATGCGAGGGCGCCAGTCCTTCCTGTCCAGTGCCACCCACACCCGAGCGGGCAGCTGGTCGGTCAGGCCGTGGAAGGCCAGCGCCGAGGTCAGGCAGACGACTCCCTTCGGGATCAGCTTGGCCACTTCCGCCAGCGTGTGCTGCTGGTCGAGGTCCGCGTCGGCAAGCTGGTACAGGCCTCGTGCCAGTCGCACGATGGCACCATCCCGCTCGAGCCGGGAGACGGTCGTGGCCGTCACCCCAGCTTCGCCGAACTCGCGCAGGCGCATCATCCCGCGGCGTTGCAGCAGCGAGAGGGCGTGTTCGCGTTGGGTACTGGTTGGGGGGATGGGCACTGTTACAAAACCTTGGCCGAAACCACTATCAGCCGAGGTTTTATAACACGCCTCCCGCCGGCGGGTCGATGCGGGCAGCTTCCACGTGGGGAGCGTCAGCGGAATCCGAACTTCGGGCTGGCCGATACGCCAGGTGCCTATTCGACACTTGGCATTGCGCTCCACGGCGTGCCGTCAGCAGAGTTCGTACGGATGCCGGAGCAATTCGCGCCCCCGGCGTAGCGGGGCGTCGATTGCAACTGCTGAGTAGCCTGCTGCGGAGGCGGCATCCGGGAGCACTGCCGGCGACGGGCGAGCGCCGACAGGGCGTCCTGCATCGTACGACCCTGTCTTTGTGAACAAGGATGAAAACCTGTTCCGCTGCAGACTGGCCACGCCGGTGCAACCAGACCCAGATCGCGCCAGACTGCGCGCAAGCCGCGCGCCTTTCCATTTGCGGGCGGTTGTTCCTAAAGTGCGTTTTCCACCGCCTGCGTGACCCGTCCCGATGCCCGATGATGCCTATCCCCGCGACCTGATCGGCCATGGCCGCCACCCGCCGTTCGCCGACTGGCCGGGCAAGGCCAGGATCGCGGTGCAGTTCGTACTCAATTACGAGGAGGGCGGCGAGAACAACGTGCTGCATGGCGATGCCGGTTCGGAGCAGTTCCTGTCCGAGATCGTCGGCGCGGCCAGCTATCCGGCGCGGCACATGAGCATGGAGTCGATCTACGAATACGGCTCGCGGGTGGGCGTATGGCGGATCCTGCGCGAGTTCGAGCGACGCGGCCTGCCGTTGACCGTGTTCGGCGTGGCCATGGCGCTGCAGCGCAATCCGGAAGCCACCGCGGCGTTCGTCGAACTGGGCCACGAGATCGCCAGCCACGGCTGGCGCTGGATCCACTACCAGGACATGGACCCGGCGCTGGAACGGGCGCACCTGGAGCGCGCGGTGCAACTGCATGCGCGCCTGACCGGCAGCGCGCCGCTGGGCTGGTACACCGGCCGCGACAGTCCCAACACCCGCCGGCTGGTGGTCGAACACGGCGGCTTTGCCTATGACGCCGATTACTACGGCGACGACCTGCCGTTCTGGACCCGGGTCGAAACCTCCAGCGGCGAGCGCAAGCCGCACCTGGTGGTGCCCTACACGCTGGACGCCAACGACATGCGCTTTGCCACGCCGCAGGGCTTCAACACGGCCACGCACTTGTTCGAGTACCTGCGCGACAGCTTCGATGCGCTCTATGCCGAAGGCGAGGAGGCGCCGAAGATGCTCTCCATCGGCATGCATTGCCGGCTGCTCGGTCGGCCCGGGCGCATCGTGGGCCTGCAGAAGTTCCTGGACCACATCGCAAGACACGACCGGGTGTGGGTGTGCCGACGGATCGACATCGCCAACCACTGGCGGCAGCGGCATCCGTTCGTGGAAGCTGCGGCATGATCGCCCTGGCCGAGCTCAACGCGCTGCCCGCCGATGCCTTCATCGGCGCGCTGCAGGGCATCTTCGAGCATTCGCCGTGGGTGCCGGCCGGCGCGGCGGACAGGCGGCCCTACCCCTCGCGCGAAGCCCTGCACGCGGCCATGTGCGCGGTGGTGCGCGAGGCCGGCCTGGAGGCGCAGCTGGGCCTGATCCGCGCCCATCCCGAACTGGCCGGCAAGGCCGCCATCGCCGGTGAGCTCACCGCCGCATCGGCCAGCGAACAGCGCGGCGCCGGCCTGGATCAATGCAGCGCCGACGAATACGCCGAGCTGGTGGACTTGAACCACCGCTACCACCAGCGCCACGGCTTCCCCTTCATCCTGGCCGTGCGCGGCCACACCCGAACCAGCATCATCGCGTCCCTGCGCGAGCGGCTGGCGCGCGACACGGCGACCGAGATCGCCGAATGTCTGCGCCAGATCGAGCAGATCGCCGCGCTGCGGCTGGCCGACCTGGTCCGGGAATGAGTCGTGCAAGGCCGCTTCAGCGGCGGCGGCCAAGCGCCAAGCGCCTCAGCGCGGATCATGCCGCTGCTGCAGCACGGCCACCGCATCGGCCAACGACAGGCCGCGCGCGCGCAGCAGCACGGTCAAGTGATACAGCAGGTCGGCGCTTTCGCCGAGCAGGTCGGCATCCTCCTGCGCCACGGCGGCCAGCGCGGTTTCCACGCCCTCCTCGCCCACTTTCTGGGCGATGCGGCGGATGCCGCCTTCGAACAACCTGGTCGTGTAGCTGCCGGCGGGCTGTTGTGCATGGCGCTGGGCGATCAGCGTGTCCAGCTCGGCCAGGAACGCGATACCGCCGGAGGCAGGTGCTTGCACGCCCGGCGCGGCAGCGAAACAGCTGGGCCGCTGCAGGTGGCAGGTATCGCCGTGCGGACGCGCCAACACCAGCAGCGTGTCGGCATCGCAGTCGATCTGCACGTCGACCAAATCCAGGAAATGCCCGGAGCTCTCGCCCTTGGTCCACAGCCGCTGCTTGCTGCGGCTGAAGAAGGTGACATGGCCGGTGCTGCGGGTGACCTGCAGCGCCTCGGCGTTCATGTAGCCCAGCATCAGCACGCGCAGCGTGTCGGCGTCCTGGACCACGGCCGGCAACAATCCATCGCCCTTGGCCCAGTCCAGCGTATCGGTCGTGCTCATGATTGCGATCCAGTCACGGCCGCTCAGGCGGCCAGGCGCATCGGGATGCCGGCCGCGGCCAGCGTGCGCTTGAGGTCGGGGATGGCGATGGCGCCACTGTGGAAGACGCTGGCCGCCAGCGCGGCGTCCACGTCGGCCTGCTGGAAGGCGGCGATGAAATGCTCCGGCGCGCCGGCCCCGCCGGAGGCCACCAGCGGCACGTGGCACACCGCACGCGCGGCCTTGAGCTGCTCGATGTCGTAGCCGCGACGCACGCCGTCGCTGTCCATGCAGTTGAGCACGATCTCGCCGGCGCCCAGCTCCTGCGCCTGCACGATCCAGTCCAGCGTGCGCAGCGGTTGCGCACGGGTCTTGCTCGGATCACCGGTATGGCTGCGCACGCGCCACTGGCCGTCGGCCTCGCGCACCGAGTCGATGCCCACCACCACGCACTGCACGCCGAAGGCGGTGGCCAGCTCGCCAATCAACGCCGGCCGCTCCAGCGCCGGGGTGTTGATCGAGACCTTGTCCGCGCCGGCATGCAGCACCGCCCGCGCGGTGGCCACGCTGCGGATGCCACCGGCCACGCAGAACGGGATGTCGAGCAGGCGCGAGACCTTTTCCACCCAGGCATAGTCGACCGAACGGCCTTCCGGGCTGGCGCCGATGTCGTAGAACACCAGCTCGTCGGCCCCGGCATCGCGGTAGCGCAGCGCCAGCTCGGCGATGTCGCCCATGTCGATGTGGTCGCGGAACCTCACGCCCTTGACCACGCGCCCGCCGCGCACGTCCAGGCACGGCACGATGCGACGGCTCAACATGCGCCCGCCTGCGCAAAGGCCTGCGCCAGGGTGAAGCGGCCTTCCAGCAGCGCGCGCCCCAGCACGATGCCGCCGCAACCGGCGGCCTTGGCCTGGCTGACATCGGTCACCGCGTGGACGCCGCCGGAGGCCTGCACCTGCACCTGCGGCAGCAGCGCGACCAGGTGCCGATACAGGGCGAAGTTGGGCCCGGTCAGCATGCCGTCGCGGGCGATGTCGGTGCACAGCAGGTGCGCCAGGCCGGCCCGGGCATAGCGCACCGCCAGCGCGTCCAGCAGCACGCCCGAGCCTTCGGTCCAGCCGTGGATCGGCAACTGCCACACGCCGGCCGCGTCCTGGCGTGCATCCAGGGCCACGGTGATGCGCTCGGGGCCGAACTCGTCCAGCCAGCCCAGCACCTGCAGCGGCGCACGCACCGACAGCGAGCCGATCACCACCCGCGAGGCGCCCGCCTGCAGCAGCGCGGCCACGTCGCCATGGCTGCGCACGCCGCCGCCAGTCTGGACCTGCAGCCCGGTGCTGGCGCGGATCTGCTGCAGCAGCGGCAACAGCGTGTAGCCACCGGCGCGGGCTGCGTCCAGATCGACCAGATGCAGCCAGCGCGCACCCTGCGCGGCATAGGCCTGTGCCGCGGCGAGCGGATCATCGCCATAGGTCGTTTCGCGGTCGTAGTCGCCCTGGGCCAGGCGCACCACCCGGCCACCGCGCACGTCGATGGCCGGATACAGCTGGAACGCCGTGGCGGCGCTGGTGTCGGGCACGGCACTCACGCCAGGCCTCCTTCGATGAAGTTCTGCAGCAGGCGCGCGCCTACCGCAGCGGAGCGTTCGGGATGGAACTGCGCACCGGCCACCGCTCCGCGCTGGACGATGGCGGCGAAGGTCTGGCCGTGCGTGGTCGCACTGAGGCAGTCCTCGCTGACCGGCGCGGCGTAGCTGTGCACAAAGTAGGCCTGGTCCTGGGCGCCGATGCCGCGGGTCAGCGAAGCCTCGCGCCTGGGCGTGAGCGTATTCCAGCCCATGTGCGGCACCCGGATACCCTCACTGAGCGGCAGCTTGGCGACCTTGCCGGCCAGCAGGCCCAGGCAGGGCGTGTCGTCTTCCTCGGAATGCTCGAACAACACCTGCATCCCGACACACACCCCCAAAAGCGGCGCCTGCAGGGTCTTGATCGTATCCACCAGCTGCAGCTCGCGCAGCCGGCCCATGACCTGCGCCGCCGCGCCGACACCCGGCAGGATCACCCGGTCGGCGCTGCGGATCACCTGCGCATCGGTGGTCAGTTCGGCTTCCACCCCCAGCCGGCCCAGTGCGTAGCGCACCGAGCCGATGTTGGCGCCGCCGGCATCGATCAGGGCCAGCCGCATCACAGCGCCCCTTTGGTCGAAGGCAGCTCGGAGCCTTCGCGCCTGATCGCCTGGCGCAACGCGCGCGCCAGCGCCTTGAAGCAGCCTTCGACCTGGTGGTGGTCGTTGTCGCCGCGCACCTGCAGGTTGAGGTTGAGCCCGGCCGCATCGCACAGCGAGCGGAAGAAATGCGGCACCAGCTCGGTCGGCATGTCGCCCACGCGCTCGCGCTTGAAAGTGCCGTCGAACACCAGGTACGGCCGTCCGGAAAAATCCAGCGCCGCGCTGGCCAGGCACTCGTCCATCGGCAGGGTGAAGCCGTAACGGCCGATGCCGCGCTTGTCGCCCAGCGCCTGCTTCAGCGCCTGGCCCAGGGCCAGGGCGGTGTCCTCGATGGTGTGGTGCTCGTCGATGTGCAGGTCGCCGCTGGCCTGGACCGTCAGGGCGAAGCCACCGTGCTTGCCGATCTGCTCCAGCATGTGGTCGAAGAACGGCAGGCCGGTGTGGACCTTCGGCTCGGCCGCCTGGTCCAGGTCCAGTTCGACCAGGATGTCGGTTTCCCTGGTCTTGCGGTGCACGCGGGCCGTGCGCGGCGCATCGGCCAGGACGTGGGCGATGCCGGCCCAGTCCCACTGCCCGCCGAACTGCTCGGTCCTGAGCTGGAAGCCGCCGATGCCCAGGTTCTGCGCGAACTGCATGTCGCTGTCGCGGTCACCGACCACCGCCGAGCCGTCCAGGTCGATGCCGCGATCGCGCAGGTAGTGCATCACCAGGGCCAGGCCCGGCTTGCGCGTGGGCGCGTTGTCGGCCGGCCAGCTGCCGTCCACCAGGATTTCGCGAAAGGTGATGCCCTGGCTCTCGAAGATCTGCAGCATCAGGTTGTTGGGGCCGTCGAAGCTTTCGCGCGGATAGGCGTCGCTGCCCAGCCCGTCCTGGTTGGTGACGATCACGAACTGAAAGCCCGCATCACGCAACTTGAGCAGCGCCGGGATCACGCCCTTGACCAGGCGCAGCTTGTCGTAAGAGTCGATCTGGAAGTCGGCCGGCTCCTCGATCAGGGTGCCGTCGCGGTCGATGAACAGAATTTTCTGGCTCATGCGGCCACCGCCTGCGCGCTCAGCGCGGCCAGCACCCGGGCGTTCTGCTCCGGCGTGCCGATGGTGATGCGCAGCGCGTCCTGCAGTTGCGGGGCGGCGCGCTGGTCGCGCACCACCACGCCGGCGGCCAGCAATGCGCGGAACGCACCCTCGGCATCGGCGAAGCGCACCAGCAGGAAGTTCGCATCGGAGGCGTATACCCGGCGCACGCCGGGCAGCGCCGACAGCGCGCAGGCCAGCCGCGCGCGTTCCTCGATCACCAGCGCGATGCGCGCCCCGGTGGATGCCAGCGCGCCCGGCGAGAGGCCGGCCACGGCCAGTTCGGCGCACGGCGTGGGCACCGGATACGGCGCCTGGCAGGCGCGCAGCACCGCGATCAGGCGCGGGTCGGCGATCACCACGCCCACTCGCGCCGCAGCCAGCGCATGCGCCTTGGACAGCGTGCGCAGCACCGCCACTTCCGGATGGCGCGCACGCAGCGTCAACGCCGAAGGCACCTGCGAGAATTCGCCATAGGCTTCGTCGACCACCACCAGCGCCCTGCCCTGCAGGGTCTGCAGCAGCGCTTCGATCCGGGCCAGCGCAATCGAGGCCCCGGTCGGGTTGGCTGGCGAGCACAGGAACACGATCTTCGCGCCCTGCTCCAGCACTGCCGCGGCAATGCCATCGAAATCCGGGGCGAAGCCTTCGGCGCCGTCGATCAGCGGCACCGTGATCAGCCGGGCATCCTGCAAGCGCGCACTCACCGCATACATGCCGAACACCGGCGGGGTGGCCACCACCGCGTCCTGCCCGGCCACGCACAGCGCGCGCACCAGCAGGTCGATGGCCTCGTCGCTGCCGCGGCCGATCAGCAGCTCCTCCGGCGCGCAGCCATACAGGCCCGCCAGCGCGGTCTTCAGCGCAGCCGGCTGCGGATCGGGATAGCGGCGCAAGCTCGCATTGGCATCGGCCGGATTGTTCCATGCGCTTTCGTTGGCGTTGAGCCACACATCGCCACGCAGATCCTCGCTGCGCGCGGACTTGTAGCCGCCAAAGCCGCGTAGGTCCGGGCGCACCAGCTCGAGCAGATCAGGCTTGCTCATCGCCCGGCCTCCTGCAGGCGCAGGCGCACGGCGTTGGCGTGGGCCTCCAGGCTTTCGGCCGTCGCCAGGGTCACCGCCGACGGCCCGATGGCCAGGATGCCGGCCGCACTGGCTGCCTGCACGCTGACGAAATTCTGGAAACTGGCCACCGACACGCCGCTGTAGGCGCGTGCCGCGCCGCTGGTGGGCAGCACGTGGTTGGTGCCGCTGCAGTAATCGCCCAGCGCCTCGGGCGTGTAGTCGCCCAGGAACACCGAGCCGGCGGCCTCGACCTTGGCCAGCCACATGCGCGCATCGCGCAGCGCCAGGATCAGGTGTTCCGGGGCGTAGGCATTGCTGATGGCGAAGGCTTCATCCAGCGAGTCGACCTGCACCAGCCGCGAGGCCGACAGCGCCTGGCGCGCGATGTCCGCACGCGGCAGCGCGGCCAGCTGCGCTGCGAGCTCGGCTTCCACCCGATCCAGCAGGCCGGCATCGTCGGACAGCAGCAGCACCTGCGAATCCGGGCCGTGCTCGGCCTGGGAGAGCAGGTCGGCGGCGACGAAGGCGGCATTGGCGCCGGCATCGGCGATCACCAGCACTTCCGAAGGACCGGCCGGCATGTCGATCGCCGCCGCGCCGTTCTGCGCCACCTGCTGCTTGGCTTCGGTCACATACGCGTTGCCGGGCCCGAACAGCTTGTCGCAGGCCGGCACCGGGCCAGCGCCGTAGGCCATCGCCGCGATTGCCTGGGCTCCGCCCAGCACGAACACCCGGCTTACCCCGGTCAGGCGCGCAGCCACCAGCACCGCAGGATCGGCGCTGCCGTCCTTGCGCGGCGGCGTGCACAGCACCACCTGGCGGCAGCCGGCCAGGCGCGCCGGCACGCCCAGCATCAGCGCGGTGGAAGGCAGCGGCGCGCTGCCGGCCGGCACATACAGGCCGACCCGAGCGATCGGCCGGATGATGCGTTCGCAGACCACGCCCGGGGCGGTTTCCACCGCGTAGGGCTGGGCGATGCCGGCCCTGTGGAAGGCTTCGATGCGCGCGGCGGCTTCGACCATGGCCTGCTTCAGCGCCGGGCCGATGGCCGCCTCGGCCGCGGCGAACTCGGCTTGGCCGACTTCAAAGGACGCCGGCGCCGCCCCATCCAGACGCGCGGTAATGGCACGCAGGGCTTCAAGCCCGCCACTGCGCACCTCGTCGATCAATGCGGCGACCGTGCGCCGTGTCTGCGCAGCCACCGTCTGCGCCGGGCGTTGCAGGGTGCGTGCCTGCGCATCGGCATCCAGCGCGCGCCAGAGGCTGCGCTGCACGGCCAGCGATTGCGTGCGAAGCGATGCGTTCATGCCAGCGAGCGCTCCACCGACAGCACCATCAGCCCGCGCGCGCCCGCCCGCTCCAGTTCCTCCAGCTGCTGCCAGCTGATCGCGGTGTGGCACATGGTCTGCAGCGAAATGCCTTCGGCGTGTTCGCCCGGCAGCTGCACCAGCGGCTCGGCATCGACCAGCAGGCGCGTCAATGCCGGCACCGTATCGGGCGCGGCGCGGAACATCAACAGCTTGCTGTCCTTGAGCTTGAGCACCCCATCCATGCGCCGCAGCAACATCGCCGAAAGGTCAGCGCGCGCATCGTTGAAGCCATGCACCGGGCCTGCCAGCACGGCCTGGCTTTCCAGCAGGGTTTCGACCGGCTTGAGCTGGTTGGCGCGCAGCGTGGCGCCGCTGGAGACCAGGTCGCAGATCAGGTCGGCGGTGCCCAGCTTGGGCGCAATCTCGACCGAACCGGACAGCTCGACCACCGCCGCATCCACACCGCGCGCGCCGAGCCACTGGCGCAGGATCGCCGGATAGCTGGTGGCGATGCGCAGGCCCTGCAGCTGCTGCGCGCCTTCCCATTCCCAGGTCTCGGGGATGGCGAGCATCAGCCGGCAGCCGCCGAAGCCAAGCGCGCGCACTTCGCGATAGGCCGGTGCCAGGCCAAGTTCCAGGCGCGCGTTGGCCTGCTCATCCAGCTCGTTGCGGCCGACGATGCCGTAGTCGCACACGCCATCGGCGATCAGGCCGGGAATGTCGTCATCGCGGACCAGCAGCAGGTCCACGGGTAACGATTCGCCGTAGCAGAACAGCCTGTCGCGGCTCTCGCGCCAGCTCAGGCCGCAGGCGGCCAGCAGGCTGCGCGCGGGTTCGGCCAGGCGGCCGGATTTCTGGATGGCGATGCGCAGACGGTCGCGCGTCGCGTTGGCGACGATGGCAGGCATGAGGGTGGACTTCACTGTGCGGCGCTGGTGCGCGACTGCTGGCGACGCAGCGCAGCGGCATAGCCGCCGGCGCCGGTCTCCAGCGTGCGCGCGACGCGCCCGATGGTGGTGACGCTGACTTCGGTCAGTTCGTGGATTTCGCGATACGGCACACCCTTGAGGATCAGCGGCACCACCCGCCAGCGGTCGGCCATGGCCTCCAGTTCGGCGGGGGTGCACAGGTCCTGCAGAAACGCGCGCACGTCCTCCGGCCGGGACAGGCCGGCCAGGGCCCGGGCCAGCGCCTGCAGGGCCAGGCTGGCGGTCTTCTCGTCGATGTCGGTGCGACGCTTCATGGATGTCTCAATGTATTAACGCGCTATCACGTTAACACAATCCGTGCGCCCGGACAACCGATGGAACGTCCCCGAGCTGCGCCCCCCGCTTGCGGCCATGCGGCTCGCATCCGTGGATTGAGTCAGCCGAAGACGCCTGCAAGGATCCCGAGCTTGCCCGCATGTTCGTGGGCCGCCGCGCCCCGCCCCGGATTGGCGGCAGATGGTTATCCGGGATGCACGTCGTGGCCAGCCGTTCCGACGGGGGCGGAAGCAGAGGCCTCGGTTGCCGGGGCACACCAATGGCATTCATGGGAAATGCGCGCCGACAGGGGCTGGCCACTGAATCGGGTCCCCTGGAACAGGCAGGCCAGGAAGATCGGACGGTCGACCGCCGCATCCACCACGACTTCACCGCCCTCGAAGGTGCAGCGGACAAAGGCCAGTTCATCCTGGCCTGCCTCGATGTCGATTCGGGTTCCCGCGGGGAACCAGCTATCCCGGATCACAAGTCTCATCGGACGCCTCCGGCCGCAGTGCGGACCGCAACCGACCCCAGTCAGTCGGTTTCCACCCTCACATGATAGTCGCAGCCCACCCAGGTGCTGGACACCTGCCATCGGAACGTGAAATCCAGGCGCTGGCCGGGCCGCAGGGACCGGACGTCCAGCTCCGCCACCTGAAAACCCAGGCCGCTGTCGACGCTGATCAGGTCCTGGGTGTCCTGCCAGCCGTCGACGCCCCAGTGGATCAGGGCTGGCGCAGGCAACAGGATCACCAGCCCAAGCCCGGGCTGGAGGGTGCCGATGGGCGCCATCTGCGACCAGAACGCGCGCTGGATGCGCGGACGCTGTCCCTTGTAGCGCGCCCAGACCGCTCGGGGCCGGTCGAACGGAGCGCCCAGATGGCGCGACACCATCAGCTTGGTGAACTCCGCATGGGCCCAGACCAGGGGCATGGCCGCCCCCGTCGGACGCCCGAAGACCAGGCGCCGCGCCGGCACGTCCGGGCCATCCCAGACCTGCTCGGGGATGAGGCCAGTGGCATTTGCCAGCCCCGCCATGGTCTCCAGCCAGGGCAAGGGGTCCTGACCTGCGGCCAGCGCATAGTGCCCGCGCTCGCCGGTCAGCAGGGGCCAGGGCCGTCCGCGACCGGTGCCGTCGTAGGCGCGGCCATCGTCGTGTTCGCCATAGCCGTCGCCGTTGTAGCGCCGCCACACCGGTCCGGCCGGCGTGTCGACCTTGAGCAGATGATCCACCACCGCCAGGCTGTCGAGGATCAAGGGATCATCGGCAAGCCGCAGACCGAAGCGCACCAGCTGGAGAAAGTCGGTGGAAACGTGCTCATCGGCCGGCAGGATCAGACCATCTTCGCGGTTGCGGACCGGCAGCGGCCGGCGCAGGGCGGCCGCTCCCTGCTGCAGCACTTCCGCGGGAGCGGTGCGCACATGGTAGGCCGGCACGCCCAGACGGTCCGCCAGTTCGGTGTTGCGGGCCACGGCCCAGGATTCGAGGCGATCATTCCAGTAGTCGGCCAGCGCCAGCACCCATTGGCGGGCGTCCTCGGCCACGAAGTCACTGCCCGCCACCAGGGCAGCGATACAGGCGGCAAGCGTGAAGCTGTTGATGCCGCTGTTTTCTTCCCAGCGATCCTGCTGGGTGACCGGCCCCTGCAGGGCAATGAAGCCCAGCGCCTGGCCGACCATGGCGCCCACTTCGATTCCACCCAGGCCGCCCCGTTCATCGATTGCTGCAGCCAACAGCACCGGGAAGGCCGTTTCGTCCAGCTGGACCCCCGACCAGAAGGGTTTGCCGCCCAGCCATTGGTTCTGGCTCCAGTGGCCGCCCTCGTGCTGGCTGGCGATCAGGTAGCGCAGGGTGTCGCGGGCTTCCTCCTCGGCGCCCAGGGCCAGCAGCGCGCCTGCACATTCCACCAGGTCGCGCGGCCAAACCAGGTGGTAACCGCCCCGCTCTTCCCCCGTGTCGCCCCAGGGAACGCTGAGGCTGGCCACCATCGCCCCCGGATAGGTCTTGTCCAGATGGGTGCGCAGGACCATGGCCGAGACCTGCAACTGCCGGCGCAGGGAATCGGGAAGATCCAGCGGCACCGCAAAGCGCTCACTGCGGCGCGCCTGCCAGGCCTCCCAATCGGCGACCTGATGTTGCAGGAGCATGTCGAACGGTTGCAGCAGGCTGGAGATGGCCAGAGTCGCCGCCGCGCTCATGCTGCTGCCGAAGCCCAGGGCCAGCACTGCCCGGCGCGGCAGTTCGCCGGTCAGGGCGACATTGCCCGGACCGGCACTGGGATAACGCCAGGTCAAGGCACCGTTGCGGGCAAAATCCTGCCAGCCGTCGCTGTGACCCACGTAACCGGCGCTGGCCGCGCTGAACGCGTCGCGCTGGTCCTCATCCACGGCGGCGAGGGCCAGCGCGAAAGGCCCTTGCCCGGCCAGCAGCACGCAGCGGCCACGATGGCGCCCGACCGTGGCGCGGTTGCCATGGCCGGTTGCCCCCAGGCGGGGGGCGAGCAGCACGTAGGGCCGCAGCTGCGCGTCGCCGTCCAGCCGAACCTCGATCGCCAGCACGTCGCGTCGCGGATCTGGCGAGATCCGCAACCGCAGGGTGTACCGCGGGTGGTGGTGGCTGATTTCCAGGGCCGCAACCCCCGGCGCCACGAAATTTACCGTGTAGTTTTCCAGTCGCTTGACTTCGGACCAGAAGCCGCGGCCATCGGCCACGATGAAGCCCAGATCGCGGATCTGGGGAAGGTCGACACGCGGGTAATAGACCTCGTTGAGGATCCCGAAGCCGGTGGTGAACCACAGCCGCGAAAGCCCGAGCGAACAGCCCACGGCATCTTTCGCACTGCTGCTCCAGGTCGGCGCGATGCCGGGACGGCCGGGAGCATCCAGGGCGAACTGCGGTTTCTTCAAATCGTCCAGATCACCCATCGTGTTGCCCAAATCCTCTGCGAGCTGACGCACTTGTGTCACGCCGGGCCCGTTGATTGCCATGGAATACCGCGTCTGCCTGTGAAAGCACCAGCATGGCGCGGCGAACCGCCGGAGTCAGGAGCCACCGATGCCAATGGGCGTTGACCGCCCTGACATGTCAATCATAGATTGTCGGCCCGGTGCGAGGCGTGCTGCCCGATGCGGCGCTGACACAGGATTACGCGCACATCATTTTCGACACGGCCCCTATCGGCGACAGCAGCCACGGCAGAAGCCAGCGGGCAGTTGGCGACCGAAAGGCGTCTTGATAACAGTTATCAAGCGAGCTATCCTTGGCCAGCTTCCTAGTGAAGGTGAACACCATGATCAGCGCCGACCTCGGCCAACTACTTGAGCACTATGTGGCGCAGCTAGTCGCCTCTGGCCGTTACGGCTCGAAGAGCGAAGTGCTGCGCGAAGGGGTGCGCCTGGTTCAAGATCGGGAAACCCGTCTCGCAGCGTTGGACGCTTCCATCGCCCGTGGCATGGCCGACGCCGACGCCGGGCGGACGAAGCCTGCCGAAGCCGTGTTTGATCGGCTTGAAGCGAAGTATCGAGCGCAGGCGGGCTAGCACCGCATGATCGTGCAGCTGTCGGCGGAGGCCGAGGGCGACCTTGAACGCATCGGCGATTACATCGCCAAAGATAACCCGCGCCGAGCGCTGACCTTTGTGCGCGAACTGCGTGAAAAGTGCATGGATTTGGCGCTGACACCGGAGGCTTTCCCGCTCGTGTCCCGCTATGAGCGGCACGGCATCCGCCGCTGCGTGCATGGCCCCTATTTGATCTTCTATCGTGTCGCGGCGGATCGAGTGCTGATCGTCCATGTGTTGCACGGCGCGATGGACTACGCACCGTTGTTGTTCGCGTAGGCGAGCCTTCTGCGGCTCGCCTGCTCGGTGGTGGTGCCTTTTGCTTTTGGCCCTTCTGGGGCGAAGTGGGTGCAGGCGGGGGCCAAGGTGTGGGCGGCGTCAGCCGTCCATCGGCTTGTCCCCGGTCTGTGCCCACGGTGGCCGCAGGCCCTCCGCCTTGCATCCTCCCCGTCTGGGGGACAACGCGGGTGCACAAATGGAGTGGCCATGGGGGAGGATCGGCCACCGCATCTGGCAGGACACCAACAGGCAGCCCGCCAGATGCGACAGACAGACCGGAAAATCCGGTCACTCCACCTTGACTTCGATGCCTTTGGGCTTGGTTTCGGCTGTCTTGGGGATTTGCAGGGTCAGCACGCCATCCTTGAAGGTCGCCTTGGCCGCACTTGCGCTGACATTATCGGGTAGCGAGAAACTGCGGCTGAAACTGCCATAGAACCGTTCGATGCGATGGAATTTCTTGTCCTTTTCTTCTTTCTCCTGCTTGCGCTCGCCCTGGATGGTGACCACTCCGTTGTCGATCGTGATCTTGACATCGTCCTTGTTCACCTCGGGAATCTCGGCCTTGATCGTGAACTCGTCCGGTCCCTCCGTGATGTCCACCTGCGGGGACCAATCCGCCACGGCGGCGATCTCGCTTCCGCCCCCTGTACGACGCATTCCCATGGCGCGGGTATACCGGTCGAACATGTCTTCGATTTCATGCCAAGGATCCCATTTCACTAAAGCCATGATGCACCTCTCGTCAGCGGGCCGTGAATGAAGATGCTGCCGTCAAATGACCCGCATGCTTTGAACGGCGGCCGGTGAAGGGAATGATTCCGATTGGCCGCGGCGGGGATTGCGCGACCGGGATGCGTAAGGACCTCTTCGACTTGCATGTTGATTCCCGCTCTCGATGGGGTGATCGATACGGTGTTCACTTGAACTGTTCCCACGCACTGCAGCGAGACCAGGCCACTTGGCCGATACACATCAGGCACCGGCGGCGCTCAGGCACCTCACGAACCACGCGCTGGCCAGCCTGGACACCTCGTCCAGCTTGCCCGGCTCCTCGAAAAGATGGGTCGCCTCCGGGACGATGGTGATGCGATGCTCGCAGGAGAGCCGCTGCGCTGCCCGTTCGTTCAGTGCGATGACGTCTGTGTCCCAGCCGCCGACGATGAGCAGGGTCGGCGCGCGAACCCGGCCGAGCGCCTCGCCAGCCAGGTCGGGCCGGCCACCGCGCGACACCACCGCGGCGACCGAATGCGGACGGTCTGCAGCGGTGATCAACGCGGCCGCAGCGCCGGTGCTGGCACCAAACAGCCCAACCGCCAGTGATCGCGACACGGTTTCATTGCCCAGCCAGTCGACGGCAGATGTCAGGCGCCTTGCAAGCAGTGGAATGTCGAATCGATATTCGGCGGTGGCCAGATCGCGCGTGTTTTCCTCGGCAGTGAGCAGGTCGAACAACAGGGTGGCAAGCTTCGCCTGATTCAGGAATTGCGCCACACGCTGGTTGCGACGGCTGAAACGGCTGCTGCCGCTGCCGTGTGCGAAGGCCACGATGCCGAGCGCGTTCGGTGGCATGACCAGACTGCCCTGCAGCAGGGCTCTTCCGGAAGGGATGGCCACGTCGAGGATCTGGACGGGGGACATGGGCATGGGTCTTCAGGCCGCAGCTTCCACGGCTTCGGGCCAGTGCCAATGGCGCGGCGCATCCAGGGGTTCGAGCGCAGCGGTTTCGTCGAGATGGAACACTGCATCGAATTGCTGGGCCAGCGAGGTGACGAAATAATGGCTCGCGCGCTCGGTCTGCGGCACATAGATCACCCCAATGGCGCGCTCCAGCATGGTTTCTCGCAGGGGTTCGGCCGCGGGGTCGTTCAGCTTCAGGAAGAAGCGGTCGATGCCCGTACTGTGAAACAGGTATTCGTAACTGTCATGCAGCGCGGGCCGGACCCATTTGTGTTCGACCTCGCCATCCCACTGCGAGGCCGCCGAAACGTGGCCTGTGTAGGTGGTGAAACCCACCAGCAGCGCCTTGTCCCCGACCTCCTGCCGCATGAGCTGGCCCAGGTTCCATTCGCCGCGCAGATGCGCCTCGGTCGCTCGCGCGTCGCCCAGATGCGAGTTGTGCGCCCAGACGACCACCTTGCCGGTCCCGCCACGGCGAATCCGGTAATCCGCCAGCGCCAGCAGGGTATCGCGCATATGGGCGTCGCGCAGATTCCAGGTGTTGATGCGTCGACCGAACATGGCGCGGTAATAGGTCTCGGCATTGACCACCACGGCCGCGTTGCGCTCGGCAAAGAAATGCGCATCGATCGCCGCCAGGCCGTTGCGTTCGAGATAGGCCTGCGCGTCCTCGCGCAGCTGCAGCAACTGCGCCACTGTCGCCTCGCGGGCGGCCGGACGCTGGCCGAAGGCCGCCTGATAGCCGTACACCTGGGGCTCGCGCACATGATCGAGCGCTGCATAACGACCGCGGGCGATTTCCGCCTGCTCGGGATCGACTTGCTGCAGGTAGCGGATCACGGCGTCGGTTGAGCGGTAGAGGCTGTAGAGATCCAGCCCGTAGAAACCGACGCGGGCTTGCGGACCGAGATCGGCGTTGCAAGTGCGCAGCCATGAGATGAAATTCAGGACTTCGCGGTTGCGCCACATCCACTGGGGAAAACGCTCGAAGTCGTCGAGCGCCGATGCGGCATCGTCATCACCGTCGCCCTGAACGTAGCGGTTGACCCGCCACGCATCGGGCCAGTCGGCCTCGACGGCAACGGCATCGAAGCCGTGCTCGGCAATCAACCTGCGGGTGATCTCCGCGCGCATGCGATAGAACTCCTGCGTGCCGTGGGTCGCCTCGCCGAGCAGCACGAAACGCCGGTCGGCAGCCATCTCCAGCAGGGCGTCATAGTCCGTGGCGCGCTCTTGCAGCCGCTGCGCCAGTGCGCGTGTCGCCAGAAAGGGCGTCATCGGTGTGGTCATTTCAGTGCTCCGGTGGAGTCGAATTTCGCCAGCAGGGTGCGCACCTCGTCGTCGCTGGTCTGATCGAAGTTCCGGTAAAACTGACCGACCGCCTGGAAATCGGCCGGACTGAGCACGCAGACGAATTCGTCGGCCACATCCTGCAGGCGTTCTCGCGTGTCGATGGGTGCAACGGGAACGGCGACGATGATTTTTGCCGGCTTGCGCGTGCGAAGCGCCTTGAGTGCGGCGCGCATCGACGCTCCGGTGGCAATGCCGTCGTCGACGACGATGACCGTGCGCCCTTCGATCCGCGCCGCAGGACGGGCGCCACGGTAAAGCGCTTCCCGCCGTGTAAGTTCGCGATATTCCTGCGCCAGCACGCCTTCGATGTCGCGCTGGGTGACGCCGGACATTGCAATCACATTGCGGTTGAGATCGATTGCGCCACCGGACGCGATGGCGCCCATCGCCAGTTCCGGGTGATGTGGCAGACCGAGTTTGCGCACGATGAGCACGTCGAACTCGGCGCCAAGGGCCTTGGCCACCTCGTAGCCCACGGGAACTCCACCGCGAGCAAGCGCCAGGACAACGAGGTCGCTTCGACCAGCATAGGCACGAAGCGCTCCAGCCAGAAGTCGGCCAGCTGCATGCCGGTCTTCGAAATGACTTTCCATCGCACTACCTCGCGCTGGATGTTGCGATGCCGGGATATCGGCATGTTCTTCACGCTAGGCGCCGTGCAACCCCGGCGCCTTGATCTGGATCAAACCGGCGTTGGCAAGGCCCGGGCGTTCAAGGGTGTGCCGGGTGCATTACACCTGCGCGACAATCCGGGACCGCGACAGTTCCAGCACAGACGGCTTGGTCGCGACGTCGCGGATGCAAACGCTGCCCTGCCCGCCAACAGCAATTCCCGAGGGAGTCATCATGCGGCCTTTCTTCACAAAGCCGCGCTGAGCACCGGGACCGATACGTTCTCCGGCAGCAGCTTCGGCATAAGGGTTCGCCCGTCGATCCAGGCATCGACCATGTCCGCCCACTCCTGCAGCATGTGGCGCCGTTGCTCTGCATACTCGGCCTTGTTGTAGACCGAGCGCGAGGAGCGCCCCTCTTCGTGCGCGAGGCACTTTTCGATCCAGTCGCCGTTGAAGCCCCTCGTTGAGCAGCGTCGAGCCGGTACGGCGCAGGTCATGTACGGTAAAGGGCTCCAGCGGCAGTCCGGCCGCCTTGGCCCGCTCCACGATGAGTTGGGCGACCCGGTTCAGGGTCGCATGCGACATGCAACGGGTCGGCCCGTAGTGCGAGGGCAGTACGAACATCGAGCCAGCCGCGCAGGTGTGCAACGCCACCAGGATGTCCAGGGCCTTACGTGACAAATAGGCCACGTGAGGGTTGCGCCCCTTCATGCGCTGCTTCGGGACGTCCAGGTCGCGTTCTCGAAGTCGATCTCGCTCCAGGTGGCCTCGATCAGTTCGCTCTTGCGCACCAGGGGCAGCAGGACCATGCGCAGCGCCAGCCGGATCTCGGCCGGATTTCTTCGATAACTTACGATAGTCCCCGAAGGACTCGATTTCACTCCCACTCGATCGTCGCCGGGGGCTTGCCGGAGATGTCGTAGACCACGCGCGAGACGCCGCGCAGTTCGTTGATGATGCGGTTGGACACCGTGCCGAGGAACTCGTAGGGCAGCTGCGCCCAGTGCGCGGTCATGAAGTCGATGGTCTCCACCGCACGCAGGGCGATCACCCATTCGTAGGCGCGTGCGTCGCCGACCACGCCGACCGACTTGACCGGCAGGAACACGGCGAAGGCCTGGCTGGTCCTATCGTAGAGATCGGCCTTGCGCAGTTCGTCGATGAAGATCGCGTCGGCCTTGGCCAGCAGCTCGGCGTACTCGCGCTTGACTTCGCCCAGGATGCGCACGCCCAGGCCCGGTCCGGGGAACGGATGGCGGTAGACCATGGTGCGCGGCAGGCCCAGTTCCACGCCCAGGCGGCGCACCTCGTCCTTGAACAGCTCGCGCAGCGGTTCGACCAGGCCCAGCTTCATGCGCTCGGGCAGGCCGCCGACGTTGTGGTGGCTCTTGATCACGTGGGCCTTGCCGGTCCTGCTGCCGGCCGACTCGATCACGTCCGGATAGATGGTGCCCTGGGCCAGCCACTTGGCGTTGGCCAGCTTGCTGGATTGCTCGTCGAAGATCTCCACGAACAGGTTGCCGATGATCTTGCGCTTGGCTTCGGGGTCGCTGACACCCTTGAGCGCGTTGAAGTAGCGATCGGCCGCATCGACCCGGATCACCTTGACGCCCATGTGCTCGGCGAACATGGCCATCACCTGGTCGCCCTCCTGCCAGCGCAGCAGGCCGGTGTCGACGAATACGCAGGTCAGCCTGTCGCCGATGGCCTTGTGCAGCAGCGCGGCCACCACCGACGAATCCACCCCGCCGGACAGGCCCAGAATCACCTCGTCATCGCCGACCTGCGCGCGCACCCGGGCGATCTGGTCGTCGATGATGTTGGCCGCGGTCCACAGCGTGGCGCAGCCGCAGATGTCCACCACGAAGCGGCGCAGCAGGGTCTGGCCCTGCAGGGTGTGGGTGACTTCCGGGTGGAACTGCACGCCGTACCAGCGCCTGGCCTGGTTGGCCATCGCCGCGACCGGGATGCGGTCGGTGGTGGCGGTGATGGTGAAGCCCGGCGGCACCCTGGAGACATGGTCGCCATGGCTCATCCACACATTCAGCCTGGGCGCGCCGGCATGGTCGGACAGGCCGGCGAACAGCGCATCGGCATTGACCACGTCCACTTCGGCATGGCCGAACTCGCGCTGGTCGGCCGCTTCGGTGGCCCCGCCCAGCTGCACGGCCATGGTCTGCATGCCGTAGCAGATGCCCAGCACCGGCAGGCCGCTGTCGAACACTTCCTGCGGCGCCCTCGGCGCATCGGGCAAGGTGGTCGATTCGGGGCCGCCGGACAGGATGATGCCCTTGGCGCCGAAGTCGGCGATCTGGCTCGGATCATGGTCCCAGGCCCAGATTTCGCAGTACACCCCGATCTCGCGGATGCGCCGGGCAATCAGCTGGGTGTATTGGGCGCCGAAGTCGAGGATCAGGATCTTGTCGGAATGTAGGTCGTCGCTGCGGGTGTTTGACATCGGGACTCGGGACTCGGGACGCGGGACTCGGGCTCCCATGTCCGCTGGCGATGTAGAAACGGCGACCAAGGATGCGCATCCTCCGCCGCCGATGAACTGCTTTGCCGAGTCTCGAGTCCCGAGTCCCGAGTCCCGGCTCTTACCCCATCCGGTAGTTCGGCGGTTCCTTGGTGATCTGCACGTCGTGGACGTGGCTCTCGCGCTGGCCGGCGCCGGTGATCTTCACGAACGTGGGCTTGGTGCGCATGTCTTCGATGGTGGCGCAGCCCACATAGCCCATGGTGGCGCGCAGGCCGCCGGTGAGCTGATGGATGATCGAGCTCAGCGGCCCGCGATAGGGCACCCGGCCTTCGATGCCCTCGGGCACCAGCTTGTCGGCATCGGAGGCGTCCTGGAAATAGCGGTCCTTGGAGCCCTTCTCCATCGCCCCCAGCGAGCCCATGCCGCGGTAGCTCTTGTAGCTGCGGCCCTGGAACAGTTCGATCTCGCCCGGCGCTTCCTCGGTGCCGGCGAACAGGCCGCCGATCATCACCGTGGAGGCACCGGCCACCAGCGCCTTGCCTATGTCGCCGGAGTAACGGATGCCGCCATCGGCGATCAGCGGGATGCGGTCCTGCAGCGCCTCGGCCACCATGTTGACCGCGGTGACCTGCGGCACGCCCACCCCTGCCACCACCCGGGTGGTGCAGATCGAGCCCGGGCCGACCCCGACCTTGACCGCATCGGCACCGGCATCCATCAGCGCCAGCGCCGCATCGCCGGTGACGATGTTGCCGCCGATCACCTGGACCTGCGGATAGGTCTTCTTGACCCAGGCCACGCGGTCGATGACGCCCTGCGAATGGCCGTGCGCGGTATCGACGATCACCACATCCACGCCGGCGGCGGCCAGCGCCTCCACGCGCTGCTCGGTGTCGCCACCCACGCCCACCGCGGCCCCGACCAGCAGGCGGCTGGAAGCGTCCTTGGCGGCGTTGGGGCTGTCGGATTTCTTCTGGATGTCCTTGACCGTGATCAGGCCACGCAGGTGGAAGCCGTCGTTGACCACCAGCACCTTCTCGATGCGGTGCTTGTGCAGCAGCTCCAGTACTTCCTCGTCGCTGGCCCCTTCGCGCACGGTGATCAGGCGATCCTTCTTGGTCATGATGTGGCTGACCGGATCGTCGAGCTTCTTCTCGAAGCGCATGTCGCGGCTGGTGACGATGCCGACCAGCTGGCCGCCGTCGACCACCGGCACGCCGGAGATGTTGCGCGCGCGGGTCAGCTTGAGGACCTCGCCGATGGTGGTCGTGGGGCCGACGGTGAACGGTTCGGTGATGACGCCGGATTCGAACTTCTTGACCCGGGCCACCTCGGTGGCCTGGTCGTCGATGCTCAGGTTCTTGTGGATGATGCCGATGCCGCCCAGCTGGGCCATGGTCACCGCCAGGCGGTGCTCGGTGACGGTGTCCATCGCGGCCGAGAGGATCGGCAGTTTCAGCCGCAGCTCGCGGGTCAGCCGGGTCTCCAGGTTCACCGCATTGGGCAGCACGGTGGAATGGGCCGGGACCAGGGAAACGTCGTCGTACGTCAGTGCTTCAGCCAGGATGCGCAGCATCGGCCACCTAACCAGGTTCTGGGGAAGCGCGACATTCTAGCGCAGCGCGGCAGCCTTTTCCCCCGCCGCTCGGGCGGGCTGCCACGCTGGCGCGAGGCGGGAAACCGCCCGCCGGCCTGCCCGTTCAGCCAGCGTCGCTGGCCTCGGCCGCTTCCAGGGTGTTCTGCATCAGGGTGGCCACGGTCATGGGCCCCACGCCACCGGGCACCGGGGTGATCCAGCTGGCGCGCCGGGCGGCGGCTTCATAGCCGATGTCACCGGTCAGGCGGCCGTCTTGCAGCCGGTTGATGCCCACATCGATCACCACCGCGCCCGGCTTGACCCATTCGCCGGGGATCAGGCCGGGACGGCCTACGGCCACCACCAGGATGTCGGCATCGCGCACCCGCGCTTCCAGCACGGCCGGCGGGGTGAACTTGTGGCAGCTGGTCACCGTGCAGCCGGCGATCAGCAGTTCCAGCGCCATCGGCCGGCCGACGTGGTTGGACACGCCGACCACGGTGGCGTTGCGGCCGCGCACCGGCTGGTCGGTGTGGCCCAGCAGCGTGACGATGCCGCGCGGGGTGCACGGACGCAGGCCGAACTCGCGCAGGGCCAGGTGGCCGACGTTTTCCGGATGGAAGCCGTCCACGTCCTTGCGCGGGTCGATGCGGTGGATCAGGCGGCGCGCATCGGCGATGCCCGGCAGCGGCAGCTGGACCAGGATGCCGTGGACCTTGGGGTCGGCATTGAGCTGGTCGATCAGCGCCAGCAGCTGGGCCTCGCTCGTGCCGGCCGGCAGGTCATGGTCGTAGGCGACGATGCCGACCTTCTCCGCCGCCCGGCGCTTGTTGCGCACGTAGACGGTGCTGGCCGGGTCGCCGCCCACCAGCACCACCGCCAGGCCCGGCGCGGCCTTGCCGGCGGCCACCCGCGCATCGACCCGCTGCTTGAGCTGGTCCAGCAGGTCCTCCGCGATGCGGCGGCCGTCGAGGATGCGGGCGGGGGCGGAAGCGGTCATCGAGTCGCGTTGTAAAGTGCGTGGCTCCGCATTGTCCCTGATTGCCACCATGACCGACACCACGCAGTTCGAAGCGGCCGCCTTCCGCCGCCTGCTCCAGCACCTCAACCAGGACCGGCACGACGTGCAGAACATCGACCTGATGACCCTGGCCGGGTTCTGCCGCAACTGCCTGGCGGACTGGTATCGCGAAGCGGCCCAGGCCGCCGGCACGCCGATGAGCAAGGACCAGGCCCGCGAGGCGATCTACGGCATGCCCTTCGCGCAATGGAAGGCCAGATATCAGGCCGATGCCAGCCCCGAGCAGCTGGCGGCGTTCCAGGCGGCGCAGCAGCGCCACGGTTGAGCCCGGGCGCTCGCGGTGGGCGGCTCTGGTGCCGGCGCCCGCCTTGCCGATGAAGTGCCGGTGCCAGCCGGCGCGGGGGCACGAAAACCCCCCGCGCCGACCCGCCTCAGCCGGCTTCGCGCAGATCGCCGTCGGCGTCGGCGGCGCCCCGCCCAGCACCGGCCTGCTGCGACAACAGGCGCCTGGCCAGGTCGCGGGCGGCGGCGCGCAACTCGGGCACGGCGGTGATTTCCCACAGCTGGCCGCGCAGCAAGGGGCCCAGGCAGTACAGGCCGGTGACCGGGCTGCCGAACCGATCGCGCAACCGCAGGTGTGCATCGGCATCCACACCCAGGCCCAGCGGATCGGCGCCGATCAGGCCCGCATCGCGCAGCGTGGCCACCAGCGGGTGGCTGCTGCGCTCGATGTCGGTATCCAGCCCGGTGGCGCGGATCATCACGTCGAAATGGCCCAGCCAGGCACTGTCGGCGCCACGTGGGCGGATCAGCGCTTCCACATCGCCCACCCCCACCCGCGCGCGCAGCAGGCGCCCGGCCACCACCCGCAGCTGACCGGCCGCCTGCATGGCCTGCAGCTGCCCGGCCACGGACGGGGCGAGGCGATGGCGCAGGGTTTCCCAGTGCGAACGCAGGTGGCGCAGGAAGCGCGCGCGCGTGGCCAGGTCCAGGCCGCGCCAGAACGGCTGCAGGTGTGGCCGCAGCGCATCGACCACCCGGCGCCAGTCGTCGACCACCGTGGACAGCTGGCGCAGGGTGCGCACCAGGCCGCGCAGGTCGTGATCGCGCAGCGCCTGGTGCACGCCCGGCGGCAGCTCCAGCGGCGCGCCGGGCACCTCCAGGTGCGCCTGCGGCACCAGGCCGTGGCGCGAAAGCGCGGTGATCGGCCCGCGGTGGCCGCGCTGGCGCAGGGTCACGGCGACATCGGCCATGGTCAGCCCGGCGCCGACGATCAGCAGCCGCGCCTCCGGCGCGATCGTGTCGATCGCCCCGTCCTGCCACGGCCAGCCGATGTAGCGCCGGTCCACCGCCAGGCGCGGACCGACCCCGGCCAGGCGCTGCGGCGGCAGCGCGCCCACCGCCAGCACCACCACCTCGCTGAAGAAATCCTCGCCATTGGCCAGCAGCACCTGGAACCCACCGGGCACCCGGTCCACCGCGACGGCTTCCTCCTCGATCCGGGCAAGGCCGCTGGCCGCTTCGGCGGCCTGCTGCAGGCGCGACTGCAGGTATTCCCCGTAGGCAAGGCGCGGCAGGAAGTCCAGACGGCCGCGCTCGCCCAGCGCCAGGGTGTCGGCAAAGCCGCTGGGCACCGCCGCATCGGCGCCCAGGTCCTTGGCGCGCACGTTGAGCAGGTGTTCGGGCCGCGCCGCGCCGTAGGCCACGCCGCGGCCGAAGGTCTCCGGCTGGCCGACCAGGGTCACGCGCGTGTCCGGGCCGCCCTGGCGCAACAGCTCCACGGCCAGGGTGCTGCCGCAGAAACCGGCGCCGATCAGGGTGATCTGCATGGAAACGTTCTCCTCTCTCCAGGGGAAGGGCGAGTGGAACCCAGCGGCGCCGGCCACGCGTAAAGGTCTGGTTAGGATGAGCGCCGCCGGCCTGCATCCGAGTGCATGAACTCATGCCGCACCGTCATCATCGCCGCCGGCCAGCCGGCCGGCGCGATGGCGCGCTGCGCGGGGCTCAGGGGTCTTCCAGGTTCACCGGACTGGAGGGATTGAGGACCTGGCTCTCACGGCGCGGGGCGGTCAACGGGGTCGGCGTCCCGGGCGCGGTGTTGCCGATCAGCAACGGAAATCCGGCGCGGATATCGCCGGCGGCCAGTTCAAGGTCGAAGCGTTCGCCATCCAGGCGCCGGACCTGTTCGGCCGTGCGCGCGGCCTCGTCGGCGTCCACGCCCATCTCCACCAGCGCCGCCTGGCCAAAGCGCAGCGCCGACTCGAAGGTTTCGCGGATCTGGTAATCCACCCCGGCCTTGACCAGCTGCAGCGCGTGCTCGCGGTCGAACGAACGCGCCAGCACCTTGGCCTGCGGAAATGCCTCGCGCACCAGCGCCACGATCCGGCTGGTCACCGCGCGGTCATCGGTGCAGACCGCGATGGCCCGCGCGGTGGCCGCGCCCGAGGCGTGCAGCACGTCCAGGCGGGTGCCATCGCCGAAGAAGATCCTGAAGCCGAATTCCTCGGCGCTGCGGACCATGTCGATGTCGTTGTCGATGATGGTCACCGCGATGTCGCGCGCCAGCAGCAACTGGCTCATGACCTGGCCGAAGCGGCCAAAGCCGATGATCAGCACGCTGCCGCTGCGGTCGTGGAGCGCTTGCACCACGTCCATCGAGGCGGCCACCCCGGGCATGAACCGGCGCGCGCCGACCACCACCAGTGGAGTCAGCGCCATCGACAGCACCACCACCGCGGTCATGGTGGCGCCGACCCCGGCATCGATCAGCCCGGCGGCCGCGGCGGCCGCGTACAGCATGAAGGCAAATTCGCCGCCCTGGGCCATCAGCACCGCGCGGTCGAGCGCCTCGCCATGGGAGCTGCGGGTCAGCCGCGCGATGAGATAGATGCACAACGCCTTGGTGATCATCATCGCAACCACCAGCGCCGAGACCAGCAGCCAGTTCTGCGCCACCGCGGCCAGGTCCAGCGCCATGCCCACGGCCAGGAAGAACAGACCCAGCAGCACGCCACGGAAAGGCTCGATGTCCGCCTGGATCTGGTGGCGAAAGGTGGACTCGGACAGCAGCACGCCGGCCACAAAGGCACCCATTGCCATCGGCAGCCCGCCCAGCTGCATCAACAGCGCCGCGCCCAGCACCACCAGCAACGCAGCCGAGGTCATGACCTCGCGCGCCTTGGCCTTGGCCAACACCCGGAACAGCGGATTGAGCAGCCACATCCCGGCCGCGATCAGGGCGGCCAGGCAGGCGATGCCCAGGCCGATCGCGCGCCAATCCCAGAGCCCGCCTTCGGCCGGCGGCCGTGGCGAGAGCAAGGCCACCAGCGCCAGCAGCGGCACGATCAGCAGGTCCTCCAGCAGCAGCACCGAGACGATCTTCTGCCCGTGCGGCAGCGTGATGTCGCCGCGTTCGCCCAGCAGCTGCATCACCGTGGCCGTGGAAGTCAGCACGAACCCGGCCGCGGCGATGAACGCCGCCGGGCCGTGCAGGCCAAAGGCCAGGCCGACCCCGGTCAGCGCCAGCGTGCACACCGTGATCTGCAGCGTCCCCAGGCCGAAGATCTGCCGGCGCAGGCTCCACAGATGCAGGGGCCGCATCTCCAGCCCGACCACGAACAGGAACAGCACCACGCCCAGCTCGGCCACGTGCAGGATGGCCTGCGGATCGTGGAACCACTTCAGCCCGAACGGGCCGATCGCCAGGCCGCCAGCCAGATAACCCAGCACCGAACTGAATCCAAGCCGGCGAAACACCGGCACGGCCACCACGGCCGCCGCCAGCAGGACGACGAGCTTGATCAGTTCATTGGACGGGGGCAGTGCGCTCATGGCGGAAAGTCCAGCCAGGCCATGGGCCTGCACAGGCCGGGGCCAGCTGGAGCGGGCACAGCGGGCATGGCGGGCATGGCGGGCGCTGCATTTTCATCATCTGGCACAGGCTTGCAAGACCGGTGCGCAAGGGCCGTCGCTGGTTTGCCGGCCTGCGCCCGAGCGCGCATGGCGCCACCGCATCCGCGGCCGTCGCGGGTCTCGTCAGCCGCTGGCCGGCGCACACACCGGGCACGACGGATCGGGGTCGAGCCGCATCTGGTGGAAGCGCATCGCCAGCGCATCGAAGTTGAGCAGCCGCCCGGCCAGCGACTGGCCGATGTCCAGCAGCAGCTTGATCGCCTCGGTGGCCTGCAGCAGCCCGATCACGCCGGGCAGCACGCCCAGCACGCCGGCGTCGGCGCAGTTGGGCGCCAGTTCCGGCGGCGGCGGTGCCGGGAACAGGCAGCGATAGCACGGCGCCTGCCCGCGCCGGCGGCCGGCATCGAACACGCTGACCTGGCCCTGGAACTGCAGCACCGCGCCATAGACCAGCGGCTTGCCGAGCTCCACGCAGGCATCGTTGAGCACATAGCGGGTGGCGAAGTTGTCGGCGCCGTCGATCACCACGTCCACGCCTTCGAGCAGGCGCCGGGCATTGCCGGTGGTGACCCGTTCGGCGATGGCCTCCACGCGCACCTGCGGGTTGAGCGCACCGAGGGCGCGCTCGGCCGAGGCCACCTTGGGCTCGCCGATGCGCGCCTGGGTGTGCAGGATCTGGCGCTGCAGGTTGCTCAGCTCGACATGATCGTCATCGACGATGCGCAGCGTGCCCACGCCGGCCGCGGCCAGGTAGAACGCAGCCGGCGATCCCAGCCCGCCGGCGCCGACCACCAGCACGCGCGCCGCGCGCAGGCGTTGCTGGCCGGCCTCGCCGACCTGGGGCAGGCGCAGGTGGCGCGAATAGCGCTCGAGGAAATCGACACGCTCGGCGTCCAGCACCGGCTTGACCAGCGGCAGGCCGTCTTCGACCCAGCGCGTGGTGCCACCTTCGACCGAGGCCACCTGTAGGTAACCGGCCGCCACCAGCGCCTGGGCGGCGGCCAGCGAACGTCCACCGATCTGGCAGATCAGCACCACTTCGCCGGCGCGATCGGGCAGGTGCGCGGCCGGGTCGGCTTCCAGCGTGGCGCGGGCGATGCCCAGCGCGCCTTCGGCCTGGCCGCCGGCGCGCTCGTGTTCTTCGCGCACGTCGATCAGCACGGCGCCGGCGGACTGGCGGGCGCGGGCCTGGGCGGGGGTGAGGCGGTGGATCTGCATGCGCCGATTATCGCCCGCGCCGCGGTATCAGTACGGCAACACCGGCACCGGCGCGCCGGCCGGGTAAGCGCGCGCGCCGGCTTCCAGCACGATCAGGGCATCGCTGTCGGCCGCGCCGCGCAGCTGGTGCGAGGCTTGGGCCGGGTTGGGTTCGACCAGCAGCACGCCGTCCTCGCTGCAGCGCAGGCGGCCGCGCAGGAACTCCAGCCGCTCGTGCGATTTGTTCCAGGCACAGGCCAGGCGCGCGGTCAAGCGCGGACGTGGCTCGGCCCGGCCCTGCAGCGCGTCCAGCAGCGGCCGGCCCAGCGCCAGGAAGGTGGCCAGCACCGAGACCGGATTGCCCGGCAGGCCCAGCAGCAGTGCCTGTTCCAGCGTGCCGAACAGCACCGGCATGCCAGGCTTGATCTTCACCTTCCAGAAATGCACCTGGCCATGCGCCTGCAGCAGGCCCGGCAGCAGGTCCTTCTCGCCGGCAGATACGCCGCCGGCGGTGATCACCACGTCGAACGCGCCGGCGGCATCGCGCAGCGCCGTTTCCACCCGCTGCGGATCGTCCGGCAGGCGCGGCCAGGCCACCGGCTCCAGGCCGAGCTGGCGCAGCAGGCCCATCAGCAGCGCGCGGTTGCTGTCGTAGATCTGGCCCGGCTTGAGCGCGGTGCCCGGCTCGGCCAGCTCGTCGCCGGTGGAGAATACCGCCACGGTCGGGCGCGGCTGGATCGCCAGCTCCGCATGGCCCAGCGCGGCGGCCAGCGACACCCGCGCCGGGGTCAGCACCTGGCCGGCGTGCAGCACCTGCTGGCCGGCCTGCACGTCCTCGCCGGCGCGGCGGATGTCATTACCGGCCAAGATTCCGGGCGGCACGGTGACCTGGTCGCCGTGCAGCTGCACCAGTTCCTTCATCACCACCGCATCGGCCCCGCCCGGCAGCGGCGCGCCGGTGGTGATGCGCGCGCACTGGCCGGCCTGCAGGACCAGGCCGGCATCCGGCCCGGCGAACTGCTCGCCGGCCAGGGTCAGCGTGGTCGGCACATCGGCCGCCAGGTCGGCGCTGCGCACGGCAAACCCATCCATGCGGCTGTTGTCGAACCGCGGCAGCGGGAACTGCGCGGTGACCGCCTGCGCCAGCACCCGCCCGTCGACCCGCTGGATCGCGACCCGTTCGCTGCCCGGCCGGCGCGCGCCGGCCACGCGCTGGACGATTTCCAGCGCGCGGGCGTAATCGATCCGGGTCGGGACATCGGCCACCGCGCTACTTGCGTCCCTTGACGTGACGGATCAGGCGCTTCTTCTTGGCGATCTGGCGCTCGGTCAGCACGTTCTTCTTGCCTTCGTACGGGTTGCTGCCTTCGCGGAACAGGAACCGCACCGGCGTGCCGACCAGCTTGAAGCGCTTGCGGAAGAAGTTTTCCAGATAGCGCTTGTACGACTCGGGCAGCACTTTCAGGCGGGTGCCGTGGACGATGAAGGTCGGCGGATTCTCGCCGCCCGGATGCACGTAGCGCAGCTTGGAGACATGGCCGCGGATGCTGGGCGGCGGATTGGCTTCATAGGCGATCTCCAGCGCGGTATTGACCTCGCTGGTACTGAACACCTTGGTCGCCGAGGCATGGGCCCGGTGCACGGCCTGGAACAGTTCGCGCAGGCCCGAACCATGCTTGGCCGAGATGCGCACCGCCTCGGCCCATTCGACGAAGTTGAGCTTGCGCGCCAGCAGCGACTCGGCCTGCTGGCGCTGGTATTCGGTCAGCCCATCCCACTTGTTGACCGCCACCACCAGCGCCCGCCCGGCATCCAGGATCGCACCAAGCACGCTGGCGTCCTGGTCGGTCACCCCTTCGGTGGCATCCAGCAGCAGCACCGCGACCTGGCACTGCTCGATGGCCTGCAGGGTCTTGACGATGGAGAACTTCTCCACTGCCTCCTCCACCTTGCCCTTGCGGCGGATGCCAGCGGTGTCCACCAGCCGGTACAGCTTGCCGTCGCGTTCCAGGTCCACGGCGATCGAATCGCGGGTGGTGCCCGGCACTTCCGAGGCGATCATGCGTTCAGCGCCCAGCAGGCGGTTGACCAGGGTCGACTTGCCCACGTTGGGCCGGCCGACGAAGGCGATGCGCATGCGCGCCGGATCCTCGTCCAGGGTCGCGCCGGCGCCTTCTTCCGGCAGGCGCTCGTGGATCACTTCCAGCAGCTCGTCCAGGCCCTGGCGATGCGAGGCCGACAGGGTCAGCACGTCGGTGAAGCCGTAGCGGGCGAAGTCCGAACGCGCGTTGTCCTCGTCCACCCCGTCGATCTTGTTCAGCACCAGCAGGGTCGGCCGGGCGGTCTTGCGCAACCAGGCCAGGATCTCATCGTCCAGCGCCGAGGCGCCTTCGCGCGCATCGACGATGAACAGCACCAGGTCGGCCTCGGCCGCCGCGCTGCGGGCCTGGCGCGCGGTGGCCCCGGACAGGCCCTGCTCGTCACCGGCGATGCCGCCGGTATCGACCAGCACGAATGGATGCTCCGGATCGAGCCGGCAGATGCCGTAGTTGCGATCGCGGGTCACCCCGGGCTGGTCGTGCACCAGCGCATCGCGGGTGCGCGTGAGCGCATTGAACAGCGTGGACTTGCCCACGTTGGGACGGCCCACCAGGGCGACGAGAGGCAGCATGTGAGCAGGGCCGGAAAGACAAAAACGCAGGGCACCTCAGCTCCAGAGCCATCCGGGAACCGGAGCTGAGGCCATGACAGGCGCGACGAAGCGACACAGGATACGAAAACGGGGAGCCGGACGCATGTTCCGGCTCCCCCCGACAGGCTCGCAGGCCTGGTTCAGTTGATGCGGAATGCGGTCAGCTTGCCATCGGTGTTCTGCACCAGCAGCACGCCGTCGGCGACCACCGGCTGGGCCCGGACCGGGTCGCCACCGGCGCGCTCGCGGGCCACGATCTGGCCATCGTCCAGGCGCAGCCAGTGCACATAGCCCTCGTAATCGGCGACCACCGCGTAGTCGCCGTGCACCACCGGCGCGGTCAGCGAGCGGCGCAGCAGCTTCCGGTTGGACCACAGCGAACCGCCACTGTTCTTGTCCAGCGACCACACCGCGCCGCCGTTGTCGGACAGGACCAGGCTGGTCGGCCCCATGCCCAGGCCGCCCGGACCGCCGTTGTCGCGGTTCCACAGCGGGCGACCGCTGGGGCCGTCGATGGCGATGGTCGAGTTCTTGTAGCTGGTGGCGTAGATGGTGGTGCCATCCAGGGCCGGCGCGCCATCCACATCGGCCATGCGCTCCAGCTCGGTGCGGCCCTCGGGCCGGCCGACGGTCTGGTCCCAGATCGGGTGGCCATCGTTGAGCGCCAGTGCGCTCAGGGTGCCGTCGTCGTCGCCGACGAAGACCAGGCCAGGGCCCAGGGTGACCGGACCATTGCCGCGCACGATCAGCGCCGGCTGGTCCCGGTTCCAGAACCAGCGGCGGGTGCCGTCGGTGAGCTGATAACACAGCACCTGGCCATCGTTGGCGTGCACGACCACGTTGCCCTGGCCGATCACCGGCGGGGCGATGATCTCGTTGTTGGCCTGGGCCGACCACTTCTCATCGCCGGTGGCCGGATCCAGCGCGATCACCTTGCCCGACAGCGTGCCGACCACCACCAGACCCTGGCCTGCGCCGACGGCCGAGACCCGCTCTTCCTTCATCTTGTGCTGCCATAGCTCCTTGCCGGTCTGTAGGTCCAGGGCGCGCACGCCACCTTCGATGGCCGCTGCATAGACACGGCCCTCGAGCACGGCCGGCCCCTGGCGCGTGCCGAGCAACTGCTCGCCCTTGCCGGCGCTGGCCGACCACAGCTTGTCGACCTTGATCGCGTTCTCCAGCTTGTCCAGCGGCAGCGGCTCGGTGGCGGCCTTTTCGGCGGCCTTCTGGTCATCGCCGAACCAGCCCTTGATCGTGCTGCAACCGGACAACACTGCGACCAGCGCGACCACCACGGCGGCGCGCTTCATGTTGACAACCACATTCATCAGATCGACTCCGCGGGCCCGGGCGGGGTTCCGCCGGCGTTGGTGAGTTTGACTTCCACCAGGCGGCGCTGCGGCGAGGCAACGTCCAGGCTGGTCAGCGCCTTGAGATAGGAATCACGCGCCTGTTCGCGCTTGCCGGCCAGGACCATCGCATCGCCGCGCACTTCAAGGGCCAAGGCGCTGTCGTAGGCGGACAGCAACTTGATCGCATCCTCGGGCTTGCCGGCGTCGTTGAGCAGGCGCGCGGCATGCAGGTCGGCGTAAGGCTTCATCGCCGCCTCGGCCGGCATGGACTTGAGCGTGGCCAGGGCGGCATCGGCCTGCCCGGCCTTCACCTGCGCCTGGGCCAGCTGCAGCACGGCCAGCTGGGCATAGACCGAATCGCCCTGCTTGCGCAGTGCGACGACCTTGTCCTGGGCAGCCTTCAGGTCGGTGCCGGCGATGGCCTTGACCGCCGCGGCGTAATCCCCATGGCCGGCCTGGGCCTGCTGCTCCCGGTGCTGGCCCCACCACTTCCAACCGAAGATCAGCGCCAGTCCGAGTGCGATACCGCCGAGCAGGCCGGCGCCGTTGTTCTTGAGCCAGGTGCGGACGCGCTCACTCTGTTCGTGCTCGTCCAGCAGGTCATCGATTGCCATGCGTACTCTCGCCCCGCGCCGATGCGGGGTCATCTGATTGCGACTGTCTGGACCCTTCGCGGGTCAGTCCTGAACCGGCGCCAGTGATCCATCAGAGGATACCGCAAAGCGCGCCACGTTGGCCCGCTGGTACGGCGCCAGATCCACCGTACTCCCGCCTTGCTGAACCTGAACCGCGCTCGCATTGCCGAGCTTGACCCGTGCGACTTGACCGGGCTGGAAGTGGCGCTGCTGACCTGCCCTGAGCAGCCCGCGCTCGATGATCTGGCCGTTCGGGCCGTCGATCTCGACCCAACTGTCGCCGCTGAATTGCAGCTTCAGCGCAGGCGTGGCATTGGCCGCCGCTGGCGGCTCTCGATTCAGGCGCGGCGCCATCGACGCGGTAATCGGGGCGTCGGCCACCACGGCCGGCACCACCACCGGCGCGGACGAGGGCGCGGGCACGGCAGCACCTGGCCTGGCCTGCGCCTCGGTCGGCGGCTTGGGCAGCACGTCCAGCGAGGCGGTCCTGAGCACCTGCTGGCCGGCGCCGTCGGACAGCAGCAGCCACACCGGCACGGCGAAGAAGCACAGGGTGATCACCACGTACACCGCGCGCCGCGAAGCGCTCTCGAACATGCGCTGGTAGCGCGGGGTGTGGGTGTGGCTGACCAGTTCCACCGGCCTGATGGCCTGCAGGGTGGAGTGCTCCAGGTCATCGTCCAGGTTCACCCCGACCAGCCGGGCGTAGCTGCGCAGGTGGCCGCGCACGAACACCGCCGCACCCAGCTGCTGCCAGCGCCCGGCTTCGATCGCCTCGACGATCCGCGCAGGCAGCTTCAGCGCCGCAGCGGCCTGCTCAAGCGTCATGCCCTGCTGCTCACGGGCGCGGCGCAGGCTTGCGCCAGTCTCCTTCTGCTGCCCGTTCTCGGGCGCCGAATGGGTCCTGTTCGGATCGGTCATGGCCGTGCACTTTCCCCGGAGCTTGCCGCAGCGGCATCGGGGAACTCCGCCCGCAGCCGCTGCCGATATTTCTCGGCGGCTGCCCTGTCGCCGAGCTTGGTTTCAATGTCGGCTGCAAGTTGTAACACGCCCGGGTCGACAGGTGCAGCTGTCATCCTGCGTTCGATGAAGGCACGCGCATCCATGAACTGGCCCAACCTGTATTTGTTGCGGGCCATCGACACCAGGGCGTACGCGTTGGTCGGGTCCAGCGCCAGCGCCTTGCGCAGGTCGGTTTCCACCCGCTCGTACTGGCCGGTCTGCAGTGCGCAGCCGCCGGCATTGGCCAGGGCGCCGGCCGGGTTGTAGTTGGGCGCGGCGATGGCGCGGTCGAACCACACCAGCGCCTCGGCCGGGAAGCCGTTGCCGCAAAGCCAGGCGCCATAGTTGTTGAGCATGCCGCCATCGTTGGGCGCCAGTTCGGCAGCCTTGCGGTAATACTCGCCAGCCGCCTTGGACTGGCCGCGGCGATCGGCCACGATTGCCAGCAGGGTCAGTGCGCCGACCGAACCGGGATTGCGCCCGAGCACCTTCGACGCTTCCTGCTCGGCGGTCTTCAGGTCGCCGACCCGCAGGCGCTGTTCGGCCAGCCCCAGGCTGTCCTGTTCTTCCAGGCGTTGCCGGGTGGCCTTGCTGTCGCTGACCCTGTATTCGCTCTTGGGCGCATCGAACTCCCTGATGCCGCCCTTGGGACGGACGAAGGTCAGCCGCGAGCAGCCGCTGGCGGCCACCGCGATGAGCGTGGCAACCAGCAGCAGGTTACGCAGCCGCATCACCCAGGCCTTGTTCGCGCAACTGGCGGTTGAACGCGGCCTGGCGGCGGGTGCGATCCATCACCTGTCCCTTGAGCTGGCCACAGGCCGCATCGATGTCGTCGCCGCGCGTGCGGCGGACCATCGTCAGTACCTGCTGGTCCAGCAGGATTTTCTGGAAGGCGCGGATGTCGCTCTCCTCCGAGCGCTGGTAGCGCGTGCCGGGGAACGGATTGAACGGGATCAGGTTGACCTTGCCCGCCTCGCGCGACTGCATCTGGTTGCCGAACTGGCGCATCAACCGGGCCAGTGCGCGCGCATGCTCGGGCTGGTCGTTGACGCCCTTCATCAAGGTGTACTCGAAGGTGATCGAATCGCGCCTGGGGCTGGCTTTCAGATAGCGCGCGCAGGCGGCCATGAGCTGCTCGATCGGGTACTTCCTGTTGAGCGGCACCAGCTCGCTGCGCAGCGCATTGTCGGCCGCATGCAGGGAGACGGCCAGCGACACGTCGCTTTCGCTGGACAGGCGATCGATCATCGGCACCATGCCGGCGGTGGAGAGCGTCACCCGCTTGCTGGCCAGGCCGTAGCCCAGGTCGTCGCGCATCACGCTCATGGCGCGCACGACGTTGTCGAAATTGGCCAGCGGCTCGCCCATGCCCATCATCACCACATTGGTGAGCCGGCGGATCTGCGCCGGGACGTTGCCCAGATGGCGTGCAGCCACCCAGACCTGGCCGATGATCTCGGCCGTGGACAGGTTGCGGTTGAAGCCCTGGGTGGCGGTCGAGCAGAACTGGCAGTTCAGCGCGCAGCCGACCTGCGAGGACACGCACAGCGTGCCGCGGGTCCTGTCGGGGATGTAGACCGTTTCGATGGCGTTCTTGCCATCGGCGCCCATCGACAGCAACCACTTGTGGGTGCCGTCGGTGGAGGGCTTGTCGAACACGATGTTCGGGACGATCACCTCGGCATGCTGCTGCAGCTTGGCACGCAGGGCCTTGCCCAGGTCGGTCATTTCGTCGAAATCGGTGACGTAGCGGTGATGGATCCACTTCATGACCTGGTGGGCGCGGTAGCGCTTCTCGCCGAGGGTGTCCTCGAAGAAGCGCTCCAACCCGAGGCGATCGAGATCGAGCAGGTTCTGCTTGCGCACCGCTGCCACGGCGACGGAGTCACCGGGCGTGGTCACGCTGGGAAGCGACACGATCTCGTTCACGATGGCGCGACCTCAGCGCGAAACCACATCGGTGGAAGCGAACCAGTAGGCCACTTCAATGGCCGCATTCTCGACCGAGTCCGAGCCGTGGGCGGCATTGGCCTGGATCGAATCGGCAAAGTCGGCGCGGATGGTGCCCGGCGCGGCGTCCTTCGGGTTGGTCGCGCCCAGCAGGTCGCGGTGGGCCAGCACGGCGTTCTCACCTTCCAGGACCTGGATCATCACCGGCCCGGAGATCATGAACTCGACCAGCGCATTGAAGAAGGGGCGGTCCTTGTGCACCGCGTAGAAGCCTTCGGCCTCGCGACGCGAGAGTTGCCTGTACCTGGCCGCGACAACCTTCAGGCCGGCCTGCTCGAAGCGGGTATAGATCTGACCGATGACGTTCTTGGAGACGGCGTCGGGCTTGATGATGGACAGGGTGCGCTCCAGCGCCATGGGGTCTTCTCCGAAGGGCGGGCCACTTGAGCCCAAGGTTACATGAAAAAACCCGCGTGGGAACGCGGGCTTAGGTTTGATTGTTGTACAAATTCTAACGTATCACCGGGCATCATGCAGCGCTTGGCCGCGCACTGATTTTGCGGCGATGCAGCATGACTTGGACACACTGCAGGCGCAGACTCAAACAAGCGTTTGATTCACCCAATCGGAACCCATGGCCGCAGGCACTCCATTTTCCACCAAGGACCGCATCCTGGGCGCGGCCGAGGAGCTGTTCGCGGTGCACGGATTCGCCAGCACCTCGCTGCGTCAGGTCACCACCCGCGCCGATGTCAACATCGCCGCGGTCAACTACCACTTCGGGTCCAAGGAAAATCTGGTCAACGAGGTCTTCCGCCGGCGCATGGACGTGATGACCGCGGCCCGCCTGAGCCAGCTGGAAACCGCGCTGCAACAGGCACCGGGCAAGCTCGAGCCGATCCTGGCCGCGTTCGTGGAGCCGGCGCTGGCCATGGCCCAGGACGGCCAGGGCGGCGGCGCCTTCGTCCGGGTCATCGCCCGGGCCTATGCGGAGAAGAACGACAATCTGCGCAAGTTCCTGTCCGAACACTATGGGCATGTGCTGCGCGAGTTCGGCAAGGCCATTGCCGAATGCCTGCCTGAACTGAGCAAGGAAGCGCTGTACTGGCGCCTGGACTTCCTGGCCGGCGCCCTGACCTATGCCATGGCCGATTTCGGGCTGATCAAGCGCCCGGCCCACGTCGCCGAAGCTGCGCATCGCCAGCGCGCCGCACGCGAACTCATCCGCTTTGCCGAGGCCGGGCTTCGCGCCGGCAGCGTCGAATCGTAATTTCAACCAAAACAAAGGCTTGTTGACTATGTCTGAGAAACTGCTTGTCCGTCGTGCCGCGGTGCTGGGCGCCGGCGTCATGGGCGCCCAGATCGCCGCGCACCTGACCAACGCTGGCGTGGACACGGTCCTGTTCGACCTGCCGGCCAAGCAAGGCCCTGCCGACGGCATCGTGCTCAAGGCCATCGCCAACCTGGGCAAGCTCTCGCCCGCGCCGCTGGCCAGCAAGGCCCTGGCCGAGGCGATCACCGCGGCCAACTACGGTACGCCTGATGACAGCAGCGGCCTGGAGCAGCTGCGCGAGTGCGACCTGATCATCGAGGCGATCGCCGAGCGGATGGACTGGAAGCAGGAGCTGTACCGGAAGATCGCCCCGTTCGTCTCGCCTACCGCGGTGCTGGCCTCCAACACCTCGGGCCTGGGGATCAACGCGCTGGCCGATGTCCTGCCCGAACAGCTGCGCCACCGCTTCTGCGGCGTGCATTTCTTCAACCCGCCGCGCTACATGCACCTGGCCGAGCTGATCCCGGCCCGGACCACCGACAAGGCCGTGCTGGAAGGCCTGGAGGCCTTCCTGGTCACCACCCTGGGCAAGGGCGTGGTCTACGCCAAGGACACCCCGAACTTCATCGGCAACCGGATCGGGGTGTTTTCGATCCTGTCCACGATCCACCACACCGAAGCATTCGGCCTGGGCTTTGATGAAGTCGACGCGCTGACCGGCCCCCTGGTCGGGCGGCCCAAGTCGGCCACCTACCGCACCTCGGATGTGGTCGGCCTGGACACCATGGCTCACGTGATCGCGAACATGGCCCAGACCCTGCCCGACGACCCGTGGCACCAGTACTTCAAGTCGCCCCAGTGGCTGGAAGCGCTGGTTTCAAAGGGCGCACTGGGCCAGAAGACCGGCGCCGGCATCTTCCGCAAGGCCGGCAAGGACATCGTGGTGCTGGACCTGGAAAAATTGGGATCGGCCAATCCCTACCGCCCGGCCGACCGCGCCGCGGCACCGGAAGTGGTCGAGATCCTGAAGATCAGGGATCCGGCCGAGAAGTTCGCCAGGCTGCGCGAAAGCCAGCACCCGCAGGCCCGGTTCCTGTGGGCGACCTTCCGCGACCTGTTCCATTACAGCGCCTACCACCTGGCCGACATCGCCGAAACCGCGCGCGACGTGGACCTGGCCATCCGCTGGGGCTACGGCTGGTCGCTGGGCCCGTTCGAGACCTGGCAGGCCGCAGGCTGGAAGCAGGTGGCGCAGTGGATCGCCGATGACATCGTCACCGGCAAGAGCATGTCCAGCGCACCGCTGCCGGACTGGGTGTTCGATGGCCGCGACGGCGTGCATGCGGCCGAGGGCTCGTACAGCCCGGTGCAGAACGCCAAGCTGCCGCGCTCGGCGCTGCCGGTCTACAGGCGCCAGCGTTTCCCCGACCCGCTGCTGGGCGAGCAGTTCGCGCAGGGTGAAACGGTGTTCGAGAACCAGGGCGTGCGCATGTGGCACGACGGTGACGAAGTGGCCGTGGTCAGCTTCAAGACCAAGATGAACACCGTCTCGGACCAGGTGCTCGATGGCCTGCAGGAAGTGGTCGGCCGCGCCGAGCGTGACTTCAAGGGCCTGGTGATCTGGCAGCACGCCGAGCCCTTCTCCGCCGGTGCCGACCTGGCCGGCGTGCTGGGCCTGCTGCAGGCCGGCAAGATCGATGCGTTCGAGGCGATGGTCACCAACTTCCAGGCCACCAGCCAGCGGATCAAGTATTCGCTGGTCCCGGTGGTGGCCGCAGTGCGCGGCCTGGCCCTGGGCGGTGGCTGCGAGTTCCAGATGCACGGCGCCAGGACGGTGGCCGGGCTGGAAAGCTACATCGGTCTGGTCGAGGCCGGGGTGGGCCTGCTGCCGGCCGGCGGCGGCCTGAAGGAGCTGGCGGTGCGCGCCTCCGAGGCCGCCGGCCCGGGCGGCGACGTGTTCGCCGAGCTGAAGAAGATCTTCGAGACCATTGCCATGGCCAAGGTTTCCACCTCTGCGATCAACGCCAAGGAGCTGGGCCTGCTGCGCACCACCGACAAGGTGGCCTTCAACCCGTACGAGTCGCTGTACATCGCCCGGAACGAAGCCTGCGCACTGGCCGAGTCCGGCTATCGCCCGCCCCTGCCCGCGCGCCGCATCCAGGTGGCCGGCGACGTCGGCATCGCCACCTTCAAGATGCTGCTGGTCAACATGCTCGAAGGCCGCTTCATCAGCGAGTACGACTACGAGATCGCCAGCCGTATCGCCACCGTGCTGTGCGGCGGCGAAGTCGACCGCGGCGCGCTGGTGGACGAGCAATGGCTGCTCCAGCTGGAGCGCCGCCATTTCGTCGAACTGGCCCAGCAGGACAAGACCCAGGCGCGCATCAGCCACATGCTCAAAACCGGCAAGCCGCTGAGGAACTGATTGAAGCCGGGACTCGGGTTGCGGGACTCGGGACTCGGAAAACGCCGGCCGCCCTGGCTTTTTCGAGTCCCGAAACCCCAGTCCCGAGTCCCGATCGCCCATCGCCCAAAATTTTCGAGAAGCCCATGACCAGACAAATCCAGGATGCCTACATCGTCGCCGCCACCCGTACTCCGGTGGGCAAGGCGCCCAAGGGCGTGTTCCGCAACACCCGGCCCGATGACATGCTGGCGCACGTGCTGAAGTCGGTGATCGCCCAGGCACCGGGCATCGACGTGACGCGCATCGACGACGCCATCATCGGCTGCGCCATGCCCGAGGGCGAGCAAGGCATGAACGTGGCGCGCATCGGCGTGCTGCTGGCCGGCCTGCCAAACACCATTGCCGCCCAGACCATCAACCGCTTCTGCTCCTCCGGGTTGCAGGCCGTGGCCCTGGCCGCCGACCAGATCCGCCTGGGCAACGCCGACCTGATGCTGGCCGGCGGCACCGAATCGATGTCGATGGTGCCGATGATGGGCAACAGGATCGCGCTGTCGCCGTCAGTGTTCCACGACGACCACGTGGCCATCGCCTACGGCATGGGCATCACCGCCGAGAAGGTCGCCGAGGAATGGAAGGTCTCGCGCGAAGACCAGGACGCCTTCGCCGTGGCCTCGCACCAGAAGGCCACCGCCGCAATCCAGGCCGGCGAGTTCAAGTCGGAAATCTCGCCTTACCAGGTCGTCTCGCACCAGCCGGACCTGGCCGCTGGCGGCACCATCCGTTTGCGCAAGCTGCTGGTGGAAAACGACGAGGGTCCGCGCCCGGATTCGTCGATCGAAAGCCTGGCCAAACTGCGCCCGGTATTCCGCAACGGCCAGTTCGGTGGCAGCGTGACCGCCGGCAACTCCTCGCAGATGAGCGACGGCGCCGGCGCGGTGCTGCTGGCCTCCGAGCAGGCGATCAAGGACTACGGTCTGACCCCGCTGGCGCGCTTTGTCAGCTTCTCGGTCGCCGGCGTGCGACCGGAGGTGATGGGCATCGGCCCGATCGCCGCGATTCCCAAGGCGCTCAAGCAGGCCGGCCTGAACAAGGGCCAGCTGGACTGGATCGAACTCAACGAAGCCTTCGCCGCGCAGGCGCTGGCGGTGATCCGCGACAGCGAGCTGGATCCATCCAAGGTCAACCCGCTCGGCGGCGCGATCGCCCTGGGCCATCCGCTGGGCGCGACCGGCGCGGTCCGCACCGCCACCATCGTCCACGGCATGCGCCGTCGCCAGCACAAGTACGGCATGGTGACCATGTGCATCGGCACCGGCATGGGCGCAGCCGGCATCTTTGAAGCACTTTGATCGGATCCTGGCAGCGCCCTGGAATCGAACCTGGCGAACCGGCATGAAGAAGGCGGCCATTGGCCGCCTTCTTCGTCAGCACACTGAAACCGGCAAGATCATTCGGACTCGCGAACGCCCAGTTCCTTCAGCGCATTGCGCATGGCTTCGGCCGCGGCTTCGCCGATTTTTTCGCTATGCAGCGCGTAATGGATGGTGGCCTCGACCAGGCCAATGTGCGCCCCGCAGTCAAAGCGCGTGCCCTTGAAGCGATACGCATTCACGGGCTTGCGCTTGAGCAGCGCGGCGATGGCATCGGTCAGCTGGATCTCGCCGCCGGCACCGGGCCTGGTGTCTTCCAGCAGTTTGAAGATGCTGCCATCGAGCACGTAGCGTCCGACCACGCCAAGGTTGCTCGGCGCGTCCTCTGGCTTGGGCTTTTCGACTATCGCATTGATCCTGCCACTGCGACCGTCAAAGGCATCGGTGGCGACGATGCCGTAGCTGGCGGTCTGTTCAGGCTCGACATCCTGCACCGCGATCTGGCTGGCGCCGGTGGATGCATGGGCGTCGGCCATCTGCTTGAGCGCGCCGTCACCGTTGCGATTGACGATCAGATCGTCAGGCAACATCACCGCAAATGGCTCGTCGCCGACAATGGTCTTGGCGCACAGGACCGCATGGCCCAGGCCCAGGGCTTCGGTCTGGGTCACGAAAATGGCACGCACGCCCTTGGGCAGCGGATTGCGGACCTTGTCCAGCAGCTCCAGCTTGCCCGCGGCCTCGAGCTTGTCTTCCAGCTCGTAGGCCTTGTCGAAGTAGTCGCCGATCGCATGCTTGTAGCGGTTGGTCACGAAGATCAGCGTATCGCAGCCGGCTTCGACGGCCTCATCGACCGCGTACTGGATCAATGGCCTGTCAATGATGGGCAGCATTTCCTTGGGCACCGTCTTGGTTGCCGGCAGAAAGCGCGTGCCAAGCCCGGCAACGGGAAACACTGCCTTGTGGATACGCTGGGTCATCGGTAAGTCCTGGCCTCTCGGGTTGGGAAGGGAACCACGGTGCTGCTCGCCTTGTGCTCCGGCGCGGGGCTGAACTCTGGGATCGCCGCGTGCAGGATGCGGGTGATCGCATCGGTGTCGTAATCGGCGACAGCTTGCCGCAGCTGTTGCAATGCACGCGTGATGGATTCGCCGGAAACCTCGCGCGCGCGCGCTTCCAGGATCTTGGAATGGGCCGTGGGTTGATACAGCTCATCGGCATGGAACAGGGTCTCGTGCAGCTTCTCGCCCGGACGCAGGCCGGTGTAGGTGATGGCCACGTCGCGTCCGGGCTGCTTGCCTGCAAGGCGGATCATCTGTTCGGCCAGCACGCGGATCGGGATCGGCTCGCCCATGTCCAGGGTGTAGATCGACGCATGGGCCGCGCTGGCGGCGGCCTGCACGATCAACTGGCAGGCTTCCGGGATGGTCATGAAGTATCGGGTCACCTCGGGATGGGTCACCGTCACCGGGCCGCCATTGCGGATCTGTTCGCGAAACAGCGGCACCACCGAGCCGGCCGAATCGAGCACGTTGCCAAAGCGCACCGTGGTGAAGCGGGTCCGGCCACGTTCGTCCAGGCTCTGGCAGGCCATTTCGGCCAGGCGCTTGCTCGCCCCCAGCACGTTGGCCGGGTCGACCGCCTTGTCGGTGGAGATGAAGACAAAGGTCCCGACCTCGGCCTGGCGGCAGGCGCGCGCCATGGTTTCGGTCACCAGCACGTTGTTGCAGATGGCCTCGCGCAACTGGCCTTCCAGCAAGGGCACGTGCTTGTAGGCCGCGGCGTGGAAGACCGCGTCGGGCCGGGCCATGTCCAGTGCACGCCTGATCGCGGCCGGATCGCCGCAGTTGCCGAGAAATGGCAGGATTTCCAAGTCGGGAAACGCCCGGGTCAATGCCTCGTGCGACTTGATCAGGGCCAGCTCGCTGATTTCCATCAGCGCGATGCGCTGCGCACCGTGGCGCGCGCACTGCCGGCACAGTTCCGAACCGATCGAGCCGCCTGCACCGGTCACCAGCACCGTGCGCCCACCCAGCCAGCCGCGGATCAGCTTCCAGTCAGGGGTGACCGGCTTGCGGCCCAGCAGGTCGTCGATCGCCACTTCCTTGAGCTCGCCCGGCAGCGAGCGCCCCTCGAGGATGTCGACCAGCCGCGGCACGGTCCGGAACGGCAGGCCGGTGCCTTCGCAGATGCCGACCACGCGCTGCATCGCGGTGGCATCCAGGGAAGGCATGGCGATGACGATCAGGCGCGCGGCGGTCTCGCGCGCGATCGTGCCGGCGTCGGCCAGTTCGCCCAGGACCGGCACCCCGCGCAGCTTGGTGCCGTGCAGGCGTTTGGCATCGTCGAGGATGCCCACCGGCTCCCAGGCGCCGCTGCGGCGCAGGTCACGCAGCAAGGCCTCGGCGGCGCGCCCGGCGCCCAGCACGAGCACCCGCTTGGCCCCCAGCTCCATGACATCGCTGGTCTGGTTGTCCTTCCATGCGCGGTACAGCAGCCGGGGCAGGCCCAGCAGGCCTACCAATGCGAACGGATACAAGACCAGCGCAGCACGCGACACCGCATCAATGCGGTTGTAGATCACCAGCCCGATGGCAATGGCGAGCAGGCCGACCAGACCGGCCTTGAAGATGTTGCCCAGGTCCGGGACGCTGGCAAAACGCCACAGCCCGCGATACAGGCCGACCCGCCAGAACACCAATCCCTGGGCGCCCAATACGATCCACGATTCGGTCGACCACCAGGGGAGCGCAGGGGCCCCGGGCACCATCGCGTAGCGCAGCCAGTGCAGTCCATGCCAGCACAGCCAGACCATGACCAGGTCGTGGCAAATGATGGCCACGCGTGGCAGCGAAATGGACAGGCGTGTGCGCCATTGCTTCATTCAGCGTTCCTTATCCCTGGAGTTTCGAGCCTTTGCTGCCGCGACCAGATCCAGGACGCGAGCACACACACACCCAGTGCGACCATCAGCGCGACCATGAAAGTGGTCTGCCAAAGGGTCACCATGGAAATGGTAGCGGCGATTGAGAACAAAGCACAGAGGACGGTCACCGGTGTGTGCCCATGGCGACGCGCAGCGCGCTGGTAGGCATGCGTGGTGTGCGGCTGCCACCAGGCTTCTTGGCAAAGTACACGACGGAGCAGAGTGAAGCCTGCGTCAATGCTGAACGCGCAGATCGGCAACAGCGTCAATGGCAGCGCTTCCACACCCGTGATCGACAGTGCGATCAGCCCGGCGAGCACATAGCCCAGCGCCCCGCTGCCGACGTCGCCCATGAAGATCCTGGCGCGCGGGAAGTTCATCGGCAGAAAGCCCAGGCATCCGGCACACAGCGCCCAGGCAATCCAGGCCCACGGTGCGGGCAGCACCAGGGCATAGCCGGCGGCGGCAATGGCCGCCTGGCTCGCGGCCAGGCCGTTGATGCCGTCCATGAAGTTCCAGATGTTCACCAGGCACACGGCAAACAGCCAGCCCAGCACGACCTGCCACCATGGCAACGCCTGCATGGCCAGTGCGCCGGCCAGCAGCGAGGCGGCCAGCAGGTGCACCACGAAGCGTCGCGCAGCAGGCAACGGGCGATGATCGTCCATCCAGCCGATCGCCGCCACCATCAGCAGTCCACCTGCAAACAGGCCGATCGACCGCGCATGCGTCGGCGCGCGCCAGGCCAGCCATGCACAGGCAAGCAGGACCACGGCCGCGATCGCGATGCCGCCACCGCGCGGGGTGGGCACCCGATGGCTTCGGCGTTGGCCCGGCGCGTCCAGCAGGCCACGCCACAACGCGTAACGACGGGTTCCCCAGGTCAGCGCAGCAGCGGCGCCTGCGTGCAACAACAGCCACGGCAGCAGGCCCGGCATCAGACGACGGCGTAGTTCAGCAAGGGCTTGACCGTGCCCCACTCCTTGCAGCTGGGACATTGCCAGTGGTGGGTCCGTGCGCCGAAGCCACAACGGGTGCAGCGATAGCTGGGGTTGCGCACCAGCAACTGGTCGGTGATGTGCTTGAGGTCATGCAGCGTGGCGTCCGGATCGGTGCCTTCCTGCAGGGTCAGATCGATCAGGGCCGCCTCGCCACGCACCGAGGGGCGATCCTTGAGCTGGCGGGCCAGGTACACGCGCGCCTGGTGCAGGCCGTCGTGCTTTTCCACCAGCTTGGCCAACGCCAGCACTGGTGCGATGCCGCGATAGTGCTCGCACATCTCCGACAGGAACGCCCGTGCACCCGGCACATCCCCCACCTTCTCGTAACTGTCCAGCAGTCCGGGCAGGACTTCGGGCAGGTAGTCTGGATCGTGCCGTGCGGCACGCTCGAAGGCGCGAATGGCCGCCTCGGGGTTGCCTGCCTCCACTTCCAGCCGCCCTTCCAGGATGCCGGCCCGCACCGACTTGGCATCGGCCTGGTAGGCACGGGCGATGGCGGCGCGGGCCGAATCAATGGCATTGGCCGTGCGATAGCGCTCGGCCAGCTCGCATTCGAACTGGGCCACCAGCTTGCCCATCGGCTCGCCCGTGGCTTCCTCGAAACGGGTCGCGTTGTCGATCGCCTTTTCCCAGTCGCGCTCGGCCTGGTAGATGCCGATCAGATGGCGCAGCGCCTGCGGCGCGCGCTGGTCGATCCGGGCCAGGTCGGTGAATACGGTTTCGGCGCGGTCCAGCAGCCCGGACTTCATGTAGTCCTCGCCCAGGGCCAGCAGCGCCTGGACCCGCTGCTGATCGCTCAGGTCGTTGCGCTGGACCAGCCCCTGGTGCAGGCGGATCGCGCGATCGACTTCGCCACGACGACGAAACAGGTGTCCCAGGGCGACCTGGGTCTCGAAGGTTTCCTTGTCCAGCTCGGCCACATGCAGGAACAGCTCGATGGCCTTGTCCGGCTGTTCGTTGAGCAGGTAGTTCAGGCCGCGGAAGTAGGTACTGGACAGATGGCTGACCTGGCTGACGTTGTGGCGCTGGCCACCGCGGCGGCCAATCACCCAGCCGATCAGCGCAGCCAGCGGCACGAACAGGACAAACCAGAACCACTGGTCGAGGAACTCCATCGAATCAGACTCCGCTGCCCGGGGGGGCGTCGGTGGTGGGCGGGGGCACGGGCGCGGCGGCAACGGGAAGCTTGCCAGCCTTGCGCAGGCGCGCATACAGCGGCCAGGCGACGGTGGCCAGGACGATCAGCGCACCGATGCAGACGCCGGCCAGCAGCGAGACGATGATCGCCGCGCCCGAGCCGGTGGAGATCTGGGTAAACAGCAGGTTGAGCGTGATCGGCTGGGTATTGAGAATGCCGATGACCAGCCCGATGGCCAGGAATGTCAGGGCAATGACCAGGCGGATGATATTCATGCAGCCCCTTCCGGGAACGTTGGCGCCTAGCTTAGCCGAGGCGGGACCGAGGGACAGGTCAAACGCAGGCCGCCGAAGGCGGACCTGAAAGACGCTGGGGACCGCACGCGACCTTCAGTCGCTGCCGATCTCCTCGATGGGCGCCACGGTGCTGACGCGTTCGCGCAGCTCCTTGCCGGGCTTGAAATGCGGCACATGCTTGGCCGGCAACGCGACCGGATCGCCGGTCTTGGGATTGCGGCCCATGCGTGGCGGACGATAGTGCAGCGAGAAACTGCCGAAACCGCGGATCTCGATCCGCTCGCCACGCGTCAGCGCCCCGCCCATCATTTCCAGCAACGACTTGACCGCGAGGTCGACGTCGTCCGGCTTCAGGTGTGGCTGCTTGCGGATCAGGATTTCGATCAGTTCGGATTTCGTCATCGTCTGCGATGTGGAACATGGGGCATGACCACAGCCGGCCCGGACGAACCGGGCCGGCGTGGCTTCACGCGTACGACTGACTTACTCGGACTTGCCGCCGTCCAGCTGCGCGCGCAGCAGGGCGCCCAGGCTGGTGGTCCCGGTGGAGGCTTCGGCCGTGGTCTTGTTGTACTCGGCAAGGGCTTCGGCGGTGTCTGCCTCGTCCTTGGCCTTGATCGACAGCTGCAGGGTGCGGCCCTTGCGGTCCATGCCCATGAACTTGGTTTCGATCTTCTGGCCGACCTTCAGGTGCTGGCTGGCATCGTCCACCCGGTCGTGGGAGATGTCACGGGCCATCACGTAGCCTTCGACGCCGTCGGCCAGTTCGATCGTGGCACCCTTGGCATCCACTTCCTTGACCGTCCCTTGGACCTTGGAGCCCTTCGGATGGGCGGCCATGTACTGGCCGAACGGATCCTGCTCCAGCTGCTTGACACCCAGGCTGATGCGCTCGCGCTCCGGGTCGACGGCCAGGACCACCGCTTCCAGGGTGTCGCCCTTCTTGAAGTTGCGCGCGACATCTTCGCCGGTGGAGTTCCAGCTGATGTCCGACAGGTGGATCAGGCCGTCGATGCCGCCGTCCAGGCCAATGAAGATGCCGAAGTCGGTGATCGACTTGATCTGGCCGGACACCTTGTCGTTCTTCTTGTGGATCGCAGCAAAGGTTTCCCACGGATTGGCGGCAACCTGCTTCATGCCCAGCGAGATGCGGCGACGCTCCTCGTCCACGTCCAGGACCATGACTTCCACTTCGTCACCGACCTGCACCACCTTGGACGGGTTGACGTTCTTGTTGGTCCAGTCCATCTCCGAAACGTGCACCAGGCCTTCCACGCCCGGCTCGATCTCGACGAACGCGCCGTAATCGGTGACGTTGGAGACCTTGCCGAACACCCGGCTGTTGGACGGGTAGCGGCGGGCGATGTTGTCCCACGGATCCTCGCCCAGCTGCTTCAGGCCCAGGCTGACGCGGTTGCGCTCGCGGTCGTACTTGAGCACGCGCACTTCCAGCTCCTGGCCCACTTCGACCACTTCGGATGGATGGCGCACGCGCTTCCAGGCCATGTCGGTGATGTGCAGCAGGCCATCGATGCCGCCCAGGTCGACGAAGGCGCCGTAGTCGGTGAGGTTCTTGACCACACCCTTCAGCACCACGCCTTCCTGCAACCGGTCCATCAGCGCCTCGCGCTCCTCGGAGTGCTCGGACTCGACCACGGCGCGGCGCGAGACCACGACGTTGTTGCGCTTGCGGTCAAGCTTGATGAGCTTGAACTCCAGCTCCTTGCCTTCCAGGTAGCCGGGATCGCGCACCGGGCGCACATCGACCAGCGAACCTGGCAGGAAAGCACGCACGTCCTTGATGTCGACGGTGAAACCACCCTTGACCTTGCCGCTGATGCGGCCGGTGATGGTTTCGTTCTTTTCCAGCGCTTCTTCCAGCTCGTCCCACACCATGGCGCGCTTGGCCTTCTCGCGCGACAGGACGGTTTCGCCAAAGCCGTTCTCGAGGGAGTCCAGCGCGACCTTGACCTGGTCGCCCACACCCACATCGATCTCGCCGGCGTCGTTACGGAACTGTTCGATCGGCACGATGCCTTCGGACTTGAGGCCGGCATTGATCACCACCACGTCGTTGCGCACCTCGACCACGGTGCCGACCACGATGGAGCCAGGCTTCAGCTTGGCCAGATGGGTCTGGCTCTGCTCAAACAGTTCTGCAAATGATTCGGTCATTGTTGAATACTCGGTTGGACACACGGACAGGTGGCGGCCTTTCGGCCATCGCCCCTGTCCACCCTTCAAGGCACCAAGACGGCTGCCGTGTGTAGTTGGTTTAAGGTAAACCGCGACGGCGACATGCCGGCGTGGCGCTGTTCTGCTGCGAAGGACCTTTCAGGCCACCGGTGTTGGCACCAGGGCCAACACCCGCTGGACGACGGCATCGATGGCCAATCCGGTGGTGTCGATGAGGACGGCGTCTTCGGCCGGCCGCAGCGGCGCCACCGTGCGTTGGGCATCGCGGGCGTCGCGCGCGAGGATCTCGCGCAGCAGACCGTCAATTGTCACCGAAACCCCCTTGTCTTTCAACTGCTTATAGCGACGCTCCGCGCGCTCCTCGGCGCTGGCGGTCAGGAACACCTTGTAAGGAGCGTCCGGGAAGATCACCGTGCCCATGTCGCGGCCGTCGGCGACCAGGCCAGGTGCGACCCGAAACGCCCGCTGGCGCTCCTTCAGCGCCGAGCGCACCTCCGGGATGGCGGCGATGGCCGAAGCGACCGCGCCGGTGGTTTCCAGGCGCAACTCGTCGGTGGCATCGACCCCGTTCACGATGACCCGCATCTCCGCGCCGGCCTGTTCACGAAAGGTCACGGTCGTGTCGAACGCGCAGCGCACCAGGGCGGCCGAATCGGACAGGTCCAGGTTGGCCCAGCTGGCCGCCACGCCGACGGCGCGGTACAACGCGCCCGAATCCAGGTAGTGCCAGCCCAGCCGCGAGGCGACCATGCGGCTGACCGTGCCCTTGCCAGCGCCGGACGGGCCATCGATGGTGAGCACGGGGATCGGTGAAGTCATTGCAGGACCTGCGTGGGGGGCAAGCGTGAAATTATGGCCGAAGCGGCCGCGCGCCCGGCCCCATTTCCAGGCGCCGGAACACATGTCCGTTCAACTGCTTGAATCGGCTGGGAAAGGAAGGCTAGAATGGGCGGCTTGAGTCCGCTTCAATCCATTCTACGCCGAGGTTTTACATCATGAAGGTCCTGTCCTCCCTGAAGTCGGCGAAGGCCCGTCACCGCGACTGCAAGGTGGTTCGCCGTCGTGGCAAGGTCTTCGTGATCTGCAAGTCCAACCCGCGCTTCAAGGCCCGCCAGCGCTGAGTTGCAGCGCCGGCCGGTCCAGCAGAAGCCGCCCGCCCGGGCGGTTTTTTGTTGCCCACCATCCCTGGCGGCCACCCTTCGGGCCGTTGCTGCGCAACGTCAAAAATCGCTCCAGGCGATTTTTGGTGGCCCACCATCCCTGGCGGCCACCCTTCGGGCCGTTGCTGCGCAACGTCAAAAATCGCTCCAGGCGATTTTTTGTGGCCGGCACTGCTGTTATAAAGACCGCCTCACCCGGGGGTCCCTTGCCATGAAAGCTCACCTGCGCGCGCTGTCCCTGCTCGTCCTGACCAGTCTGGGCACGCCGGCATGGTCGGAAACCCTGCTGGTGGACCGTACCCGCGACCCGGCGTCGAACCTGCCCGTGCGTGGCCTGACCACCGCGCAGGTGGAGGCCAGGTTCGGTGCGCCCGCCCAGCGCCTGGAGCCGCGCGGCGGCCAGAAGCGCCAGTGGCCGACGATCAACCGCTGGGTCTACCCGGACTTCACCGTGTACTTCGAGAAGAACAAGGTGATCGACGTGGTGGCCAACAAGGCCAGCCCCAACGAGATTGGCCCCAAGCCGCCGATCCGCTGACACGACGTGGCGCGCGTGCCGCGTTGCGCCGTGCCGCTTGCCTGCCCGGCCAGCGAGGCGGCCCAGCGCATCCTTGAAAATCGCCGGTGACCCATCCCGGCCCAGCCGATGGAAAATCCGATGACCAATGTCCGTTTGCCCGCGGAGTGGGAACCCCAGTCCGCGATCCTGATCGCCTGGCCGCACGCAGGAACCGACTGGGCGCCGCGCCTGGAGTCCGTCGAAGAGACCTATATCGCCCTGGTGGCCGGCATCACCGGCTTCGAGCCGGTGGTGATCTGCGTGGCCGACGCCGACCTGCAGATCTACGCCGAAGCACGGCTGCGCTCGGCGTGCGTGGACATGGGCCAGGTGCGCTTCATCGAGGCACCGTACAACGACACCTGGCTGCGCGATTCCGGCCCGATCTGCCTGCGTGGCCAGGACGGCTTCAAACTGATGGATTTCCGTTTCACCGGCTGGGGCGGCAAGTACGAAGCCTCACTGGACGACCAGCTGGTCGGCACCCTGACCGGCGCGGGTGTGTTCCGCGATGACTATGTGCAAAGCGTGGATTTCGCCCTGGAAGGCGGCGCCATCGAAACCGATGGCCGCGGCACGCTGCTGACCACCTGGCGCTGCCTGCACGAGCGCCATCCGGATGCCTCGCGCGAGCAGATCACCCAGACCCTGCAGTCCACCCTGCACCAGCAGCGCGTGCTGTGGCTGGACCATGGCTATCTGGAAGGCGACGACACCGACGCGCACATCGACACCCTGGCCCGCTTCGCCCCGGACAACGCGATCGTCTACCAGGCCTGCGATGACCCTACCGACGCGCACCACGCCGAACTCACCGCGATGGCCGGCGAACTGGCGGCCTTGCGCACGCTCGACGGTGCGCCCTACACGCTGTATCCGCTGCCGTGGGCGCAGCCGATCCTGGACGGCGGCCGCCGTCTGGCTGCCAGCTATGCCAACTACCTGATCGTCAATGGCGCAGTGCTGATGCCGGCCTATGGCGATCCGGCCGATGACCTGACGGCCAAGGTGCTGGCCAAGGCGTATCCAGGCCGCCAGATCGTGCAGATCCCCTGCCGTGCGCTGATCTGGCAGAACGGCAGCCTGCATTGCGTGACCATGCAGCTGCCCGAGGGGCTGCTGGCGCTGTGAACGTTCGCCGCGTCGCTTCACTCCAGGACGGGTGATGCGACCCGTGGAGCATGATGCAGCGCGCGCCAGGTGTTTTCGCCATCCGCGTTACCATGGCTTCTCCCCGCCGTCCCGCCACAACGCCATGACCCGTAATCGCTTGCCCGTCGCGCTGATCCAGGAAAACAACCATGGGGACGCCGATGCCAACCTGGCGGTAATCGAGCAGCGCGTGGCCGAAGCGGCCCGCCGCGGCGCCAGGCTGGTGCTGCTGCAGGAACTGCACAACGGCGCGTACTTCTGCCAGCACGAATCGGTCCAGGAGTTCGACCTGGCCGAACCGATTCCCGGCCCCAGCACCCAGCGCCTGGCCGCACTGGCCAGGCGGCACAAGGTCGTGCTGGTCAGCTCGCTGTTCGAGCGCCGCGCCGCCGGGCTGTATCACAACACCGCGGTGGTGTTCGACGCCGACGGCAGCACCGCCGGCAAGTACCGCAAGATGCACATCCCGGATGATCCGGGCTTCTACGAGAAGTTCTACTTCACCCCGGGCGACCTGGGCTTTACCCCCATCGACACCTCGGTCGGCCGGCTGGGCGTGCTGGTGTGCTGGGACCAGTGGTATCCGGAAGGCGCGCGCCTGATGGCGCTGGCCGGTGCGGACCTGCTGCTGTATCCGACCGCGATCGGCTGGGACCCGGATGATGCACAGGACGAAAGGAATCGCCAGTGCGATGCCTGGGTGCTGAGCCATCGTGGCCATGCCGTGGCCAACGGCCTGCCGGTGCTCAGCTGCAACCGGGTTGGCCATGAACCCTCGCCGCTGGGCGCGGCGGGCATCGACTTCTGGGGCAACAGCCACGTGCTGGGACCGCAGGGCGAATTCCTGGCGCAAGCCGGCGGCGGACCGGAAATCCTGAGCGTGGAAGTGGACCTGCAGCGCAGCGAGCACGTGCGCCGGATCTGGCCGTTCCTGCGCGATCGCCGCATCGACGCCTACGGCGAGCTGACCAAGCGCTACATCGACTGATGGCGATCCCCGCGGGCATCGGCCGCAAGCACGGCCGCTGGCTCGACACGGTACACAGGCAGCGGGCGCCGGCGACGGCACCGCATGCGATCCCCTTGATGAGTAATCCATGACCGATCCCGACTCCCCCGCCCTGCCCGCGCCGCTGGTGCTCGACGATGCGGTCGAACAACCCATGCGCGTGGTCGAGCGCGATGGCGTGCGCTACACCCTGCTGGGCACCGCACACGTGTCCAGGGCCAGCGTCGATGCGGTGCAGCACGCCATCGATTCGCATCCCTACGATGCGGTGGCGGTGGAACTGGACACCCAGCGGCTGCAGGCCCTGAGCGATCCGGATGCGCTGGCCAAGCTGGACCTGGTACAGGTGATCCGCAAGGGCCGGGTGGCGCTGTTCGCCGCCAACCTGGCCCTGGCTGCCTACCAGCGTCGCCTGGCCGAGCAGCTGGGCATCGAGCCCGGCGCCGAACTCAAGCGCGCGGTGGCCGCCGCACACGAACGCGGCATGGCCGTGCACCTGATCGACCGCGAGGTCGGCCTGACCTTCAAGCGGGCCTCGGCCAAGCTGGGCTTCTTCGGCAAGCTCAAGCTGGGCACCAGCCTGCTCGGTGGCCTGTTCGCCTCCGAACACGTGGGCGAAGCGGAGATCGAGCAGCTCAAACGGGGCGACATGCTGGAAGCCAGCTTCGGCGAGTTCGCCAGGGAAAGCCCGGCCCTGTTCGAGGCGGTGATCGCCGAGCGCGACCGCTACATGGCCGCCAGCCTGCGCCAACACGCCGGCACCGCGCGCGAAGTGCTGGCGGTGGTCGGGGCCGGCCACCTTCAGGGCCTGGCCCGGCACCTGGCCGAGGACCACGACGACCCGGCCACCGTGCGTGCCGAACTTGAACACGTGCAGGCCCGGCGCAGGCTGCCGTGGATCATGATCCTGCTGAGCGTGCTGGTGCTGGGCGGCATCGGCTGGGGCTTCTACAGCGGCGGGTTCAAGCTCGGCAGCACCCTGCTGCTGCAGTGGCTGGTGCTGACCGGCGGCCTGGCCGGCCTGGGTTGCCTGGCCGCGGCCGGCCACCCGCTGAGCATCCTGGCGGCGGTCATCGCCGCCCCGCTCAAGCCATTCCGTCCCGGCCTGCCGGCCGGCGCCTTCAGCGCCCTGGCCGAAGTGCACCTGCGCAAGCCGGCCTACGGCGATTTCCTGGCCCTGCGCGACGATGCGCAGACCCTCAGGGGTTGGTACCGCAACCGGGTGTGCCGGGTGGTGCTGACCTTCCTGCTGACCAACCTGGGCAGCATGCTCGGCTTCTGGATGACCGGTGCGCTGATCGCCGGCAAGCTGCTGGGCTGACCACCGCAACCTGCCCATGCGCGCAAGGGCACGGCCAGCTGCGCGCCCGCCGCAGCACATGGCCTGGTTCTCGCAAGGCCAGGTCCGCACCCGGAACGTGCAAGTTGTTGCGATGCATCAATTTTTTCCCCGGCATGTGCCTTGCCGGAGACGCTGAACGGCAGGCTATACTCGGCATGGCCAAGCGCTGCGGATCGAACGCGGCGCGCGCAAATTTCGGAACACGACATGACGCGACCGCTGTTGTTCGCCGCCTGTTTCGGCTTGCTGCTCGCTGGGGTGATCCCCGCCAGCCAGGCTCGCCAGGATGCCAAGGATCCCGTTTCCCCACCCGCAACGCCGGCACCTGCCGCGCCGGCTGCCGAACCGGCTCCGCCCGCGCCGACGGCCCCCAAGCCCAACCTGGAAGCCGGCAAGCAGCTTGCCTACACCTGCCAGGGCTGCCATGGCGTCACCGGCTACAAGAACGCCTACCCCAACTACCATGTGCCGCGGATCGGCGGGCAGACGAGCCAATACCTGGTCCAGGCGCTGACCGAGTACAAGGCCGGCAAGCGCAAGCATCCAACGATGCAGGCCCAGGCCCAGAGCTTCTCCGACCAGGACATCACCGACCTGGCCGCCTACCTGTCCAGCCTGAAGTAAGCCGACCATGCGCACAGCCGTCCTCGTTCCACGCCCGCCACGCCTGCCCCTGATCGTGGCCCTGCTGGCCGCCCTTGCGCTTGGTGCCTGTTCCAAGACCGAGACCTCCGACACCGCCGCGGCCAACCCCGGCCACGCCAGCGGCGAATACGGCAGCGGTTCGTCCGCAGGCCTCCCGCCCGGCAACATCGCCGCCGGCGAAAAGCGCGCCCAGGAAAAGGGCAAGGCCACCGGCCAGAGCTGCGTGGACTGCCACGGCCCGGAAGGCAACCAACCCATCGCCGCCAGCTACCCGCGCCTGGCCGGTCAGTACGCCGACTACCTCGCCCAAGCGCTGCAGGCCTACCGTGCCGGCGATCGCGATCAGGCCCTGATGACGCCGCAGGCCAAGGACCTCAGCGATGCGGACATCGCCAACCTTGCCGCGTACTTCGCCTCGCGCAAGGGCCAGCTGCGCGACCTGCATGGGTTGGACTGAGTCCGGCTCCGCCGAACGAATAACGGGGCTGCAAGGCCCTTTTCCCCTGATACAGCCGCGACCAGCTGCGACCTCAGGCCGGTGCAGCCGCTGCGTCAGCTGCCCACCGGGATCGGCTTGCGCTTGACCGGGATGTCCGGCGGCGGTCGCGCGCCTGCAGGTTGCGCATTCTTGTCCGGATCGAACAGACCGCACGCGCCGCCTGCCTGCAGCACCGAGATCACGCAGCGGATCCGCTTGCCGGTGCCGGGGATCGGGATCTCCATCTCGCGCACGCCGGCACGCACCCAGTCCTGCAGCAGCGAGCCGCCGGGGATCCAGTACTTGTCGAACATGGTCGGCTCGTAACCGAAGGACGGGCGGTCGAGCCAGGTGCCGGCGTGGTCGGCATCGATCCTGGCCTGCTGGCGCGAGCCGGGCACACCCGGCTTGACCGTACTGCCGCCGGCCAGCCCGTCGGGCAGCCTGGCGCTGCCGTCGGCATTGAACAGGCCCTTCAGCCCCTGGCCGGCGCCGGCCTCGGTTCCTGGCGCGGCCTTGCTGGACCGACCCCAGTCGTCGGCGGCCTTTGGACCCGGCGTGCCCAGGCCGTCGCTGGCTTTGGCGCCGGCACCAGGGGCGTTGGCCAGGCTGCCGGCGGTCTGCCCGCCCGGCGTCGGTGAAGGAGGCGCGCCGCTGTCGGCGGTGCTGCTGGACGCCTGCGCGGCTTGGCCCTGCTCGGCCTGGGCACTGGCCGTGGAGGGGCGGCTGGCGCTTGCAGAAGCGGCGGCGGTCGCCTCCTCCGCTTCTGCAGCCTGCGTGGCGGCGGCGCTGGAGGCTGCACTGGCCGTGGCCGGGGCGGTGGTGTCCGCTGACACGGCGGGCGCGGGCGGCATCGGAATCTCGCGCACGCGGGCCTGCGCCGGCTGGGCGGCGCGCAGCGGGACCTCGGCGGCCGTGGTCGCGGCCGGGCGCACGCCCTGCAGGGTCGGCGCCTGCACCGTGGGCACCTCGGCCGGCATCGGAATCTCGCGCTGGCGCACCGGGGTTTCGGGCTCACGCGGGCCGGGCACGTCGAGCGGCCGCGGCGCCACCTGCTGGACCGCCACCGGGCGCTGGTTCTGCACGGTTTCGATCTCGCGCACGCGCGCGGCGGCTTGCGGCAGCTGGACCGCCGGCGCCTGCAGCTGGACCTGCGGCAGTGTCACCGGCGGCAGGACGAAGTCCTGGGTCGGCTGCGGGGTTTGGGTGACCTGCAGCGGCTGTTCGGCCGGCGCCGGTTGCGGCGGTTCGGGCTGCGGTTCGGCTTGCGCCGCCGCGGGCGGCGCGGCGAGCGGCGGCTGGGCCGCGGGTGGCGGTGGCGCGGGCTCGGCAGGCGCCGGCGGCGCCGCCACGGGTGCCGCCGCCGCGCTGGCCCGACGCGGCGGACTGGGCGCACGCGCCGCTGGCGCCGCCGCGGCCTGTGCACCGGTGTCCGGGGTCTGCGGACCGGCGCCACCGCCCTCGCCCTGGCTGCCGCGTCCGATCAGGGTCAACTGCACGCGCGTGCCGTCAGTGTCCTGTTGCGGCGCGGGCATGTTGATCAGGCTGGCCAGGATCAGTAACGCGAAGAACCCCAGGTGCAGCAGCAGGCTGCCCAGGCCGCCGGCCCAGCGCGTGCCGCGTTCCTCGCGCGGCGGCGGATCCCAGTGCTGCCACAGCAGCGAACGCAGCGCGCGCCAGCGGCCCATCGGCACCACCGGCGGCGTCGGCCTGGCCGCACGCGCGCCCAGCTGCGCGATCAGCGCATCGATCGGCTCATAGGTCAGCCGGCCATGGCGCGGCGCGTTGCGCAGCCAGATTTCCCAGCCATGTGGCAGGCCGGTGGTCCTCTGGATAATGGGCGCGGTCCTGCGTGACAGCAGGAAGGCGATGATCTCGGTGGCTGTCGTCACCGGGCCGCGGAATCAGGCAGCGTCGCGCGGCATGTACGGTGCTTGGCCGGTGTCATGGTCGGTCGCGTCGCGTACCGCGGTGACCCCCGGCACGCGCGTGAGCAAGGTCTTCTCGATGCCCTGCTTCATTGTCACATCGGCCATGCCGCAGCCGTGGCAGCCGCCACCAAAGCGCAGCAGCACCACGCCTTCGCCGGTCACCTCCTCCACCGCCACCCGGCCGCCATGCGAGGCCAGCTGCGGATTGACCTCATGCTCGACCACCCAGCGCACGCGCTCGACCAGCGAGGCGCCCTCGGCCGGCGCCTTGCCCTTGATGTGCGGCGCCTTGATGGTCAGCTGACTGCCGGCGCCCCGGGTGACGAAATCGATCTCGGCATCGCCCAGCCACGGCACGCTGGCCGCATCGATGTAGACGGTGAATCCCTCGCAATCCACGGCCCATTCGTCGCCGGCCAGCTCGCGCGGTTCGGCGAACTCCAACCGCGCATCGGCGCGCGGCGTACCGGGGTCGACCGCGCTCAGGCGCACGCCCAGGCCGGGCGTGGCCTCGCGTTCGATCAGCTTGCGGAAATGGGCTTGGGCAGTGTCGGTGATCTGGATCATGGCCGTATTCTACCGAGCCCACGGCCGAGCGGTCAGAACACAGCGGTCACGCCGGGCAGTGGTACGTTCAGCTGGTTGAACCCCATACGCACATTGCACCCACGCAGGAGATTGTCCATGTCCGATCTGATTCCCCTGGCGCAGGCGCACTGCCTGCGGCGCAGCGGTGTCGAACACCGCCTGGGACAGGCGCGCGTGGCCGAGTTGCTGCCGCAGATTCCCGGCTGGGAACTGGCCGAACAGGGCAAGGCCCTGACCCGCACGTTTCGTTTCCCCGACTACTACCGCACCCTGGCCTTCGTCAACGCCATGGCCTACATCGCCCACACCGAGGACCACCATCCCGACCTGGGCGTGCACTACGACCGGGTGGTGGTGCGTTTCTCCACCCATGACGTCGGCGGACTGAGCGAGAATGACTTCATCTGCGCCGCCAAGGTGCAGGCACTGGAGCCCGACGCATGAACCTTTCTTTTGTCCGTACCCCGCTGCGTGTCGCGGCGTCCTGCTCGCTGGTTGCGCTGATCGCCGCCTGCGGCCGGCAGCCCGAGGCCGCCGCCCCGGCCACCCCGCCACCGACCGAACTGGCCGCCCTGGAAACCCCGCCGCCACAGTACCCGCTGGAAGCAGCCTGCAACGGCAACGGCGGCACCTCCACGCTCAAGGTCACCGTGGGCACGGCCGGCACCCCGACCGAGGTCACCGTCCTGCGCGGCAGTGGCACGCCTGCGCTGGACGAGGCCGCCGTGGCCGCGGTCAAGACCTGGAAGTTCAAGCCCGCCACCCGCGCCGGCCAGCCGGTTCCGCAGACCATCAACGTGCCGGTGAACTTCCCCACCCCACAGGTCCGGCCGGACGCCTGCCTCACGCTGGACGAGAACAAATCCGCACAACCCTAGACCTGATTGTGCGGCCGGCTCGGGCAGGGCCGCGAGAGGCTTTACCGGGAACGCCCCATCGCGCCCCTGCGGTGCGCTCCTACGCCAGCGCGTCCAGCGCCGCGGCCAGGTCGTCGGCCAGCGGCGCATTCAGGACATAGGGCGTGCGTCCGGCATCCAGCGAGAACTCCAGCGAGGCGGCGTGCAGGAACAGCCGCTTCAGCCCGGCCTGTTCGCGCAGGCGCCTGTTGGCCTGCGGATCGCCGTACTTGTCGTCCCCGGCCACCGGATGGCCCAGGTGCTGGGCGTGCACGCGGATCTGGTGGGTGCGGCCGCTTTCGATCAGCACCTCGCAATAGGACTGGCCGCCGCGGCGTTCCAGTACCTTGAAGTGACTGACGCTGGGCTTGCCGGCGTCGTTGACCTGGACATGGCGCTCGCCGCCCTGGCGCAGGCCGACCAGCAGTGGTGCGTCCACGGTCATGGTGCCGTCGGGCAGGCGCCCGGTCAGCAGGGTCAGGTAGCGCTTGCGAATGCCCTTGTTCGGGCCGGCGTCCTCGCGCAGCAGCGCCTGCAACTCGGTCAGGGCCGCGCGCTTCTTGGCCAGGACCAGCAGGCCGGAGGTGTCCCGGTCCAGGCGGTGGACCAGTTCCAGCGCCTGCTTGGGGCGCAGCGCGCGCATGGTCTCGATCGCGCCATGGCTGATCCCGCTGCCGCCGTGGCTGGCCACCCCGGTCGGCTTGTTGATCACCAGCAGGCGCGCATCCTCGAACACGATCGCCGCCTCCATCCGGGCCAGAAACCCGGCCGGCGGGGCTGAACCGGGCGCGGTGTCCTCCAGGTTCACCGGCGGCACCCGCACCTGGTCACCGGCCAGCAGCTTGCGCTCGGCCTTGGCCCGGCCCCCGTTCACCCGGACCTGGCCGCTGCGGACCAGCTTGTAGACCAGGCTGCGCGGGGCCCCCTTGAGCTGGCCCAGCAGGAAATTGTCCAGCCGCTGGCCCTCCCGATCCTCGGGCACCACCACGGTCCGCACGGCGCTGCGCGCGGCGGGATGTTCGGGGCGTGCGGGGGCAGTCATTCGTCCATCTTGTCTGTTACACTCGGCGTGCGAGATAAGGGTTTGATTTCGCAGGGAAGTTGCTTCATGGGCCAGAAGCCCAGCTTTCCTGGCGAAGCCCGGCACAGTACGCGACCACCGTCCCCGGGGCGGCCATGTTAGCGGCTCGCCGGCAATCCCTGACACCGCCGGGTGCGTCAGACATCCGAGCTGAACACGTCCCGCGCGGCACAACCGGCCTGATGGCCGGATGGCCGACGGTCCCGCAACACCGACAACAACAACAAGCGCTCCCGCGGCTCGCCGTGGTGTCGAAGCGCTGGAAGCTCCAACCCGCCCACCCGCGCCTGCGCGGGAAGCGGCCGAACGTTCCAGAAGCAAGAACGCCATGGCGTTTGTCGCGCGGTAGAGCGCGAGGAACGCGACAATGAAACGTATGTTGATCAATGCCACGCAGGCAGAAGAACTGCGCGTGGCCATCGTCGACGGGCAGACGCTCTACGACATCGATATCGAGCAGCCGTCCAAGGAACAGAAGAAGTCCAACATCTACAAGGGCCGCATCACCCGGCTCGAGCCGTCGCTGGAAGCGGCTTTCGTCGACTATGGCGCCGAGCGCCATGGCTTCCTGCCGCTCAAGGAAATCTCCCGCGACTACTTCCAGTCCGGGGTCGACCACAACAAGGCCGGCCTGCGCGAACTGCTGCGCGAGGGCCAGGAAGTGGTGGTCCAGGTCGACAAGGACGAGCGCGGCAACAAGGGCGCGGCCCTGACCACGTTCATCTCCCTGGCCGGCCGCTACATGGTGCTGATGCCCAATTCGCCCACCGCCGGCGGCGTCTCGCGCCGGATCGAGGGTGACGACCGGGCCGCGCTGAAAGCCGCCATGGATGCGCTGACCATTCCCGAGGACATGGGCGTGATCATCCGCACCGCCGGCGTCGGCCGCGATGCCGAAGAGCTGCAGTGGGACCTGGATTACCTGTTGAGCGTATGGAAGGCCGTGGCCGAAGCCGCCCTGTCCAGGCCGGCGCCGTTTCTGATCTACCAGGAGTCGCGCCTGATCGTGCGTGCCCTGCGCGACTACCTGCGCGCGGACGTGGGCGAGATCCTGGTCGATACCGAGGAGCTCTACGCCACCGCCCAGGAATTCATGCAGCAGGTCATGCCGCACAACCTGCGCAAGCTCAAGCTTTACACCGACGACATTCCGCTGTTCAACCGCTTCCAGATCGAATCGCAGATCGAGGCGGCCTACGAGCGCAACGTGCGCCTGCCCTCGGGCGGCTCGATCGTGGTCGACCAGACCGAAGCGCTGACCGCCATCGACGTCAATTCGTCCCGCGCCACCAAGGGCGGCGACATCGAGGAAACCGCGTTCCAGACCAACTGCGAGGCAGCCGAGGAAGTGGCCCGCCAGCTGCGCCTGCGCGACCTGGGCGGCCTGGTGGTGATCGACTTCATCGACATGTCCTCGGCCAAGCACCAGCGTGAAGTCGAGAACCGCCTGCAGAACGCGCTCAAGTACGATCGCGCCCGGGTCCAGCTGGGCCGGATCTCGCGCTTTGGCCTGATGGAAATGAGCCGCCAGCGGCTGCGCCCCAGCCTGGGCGAGTCCAGCCAGATCGTCTGCCCGCGCTGCGAAGGCCACGGCCGCATGCGCAGCGTCGAGTCGCTGTCGCTGTCCATCATCCGGGTGGCCGAAGAGCACGCGATGAAGGACAACACCGGCCAGGTGCTGGTGCAGGCGCCGCTGGAAATCGCCAACTACCTGCTCAACGAGAAACGCAACGCCCTGCGCGAGATCGAGCAGCGCCACGATGCGCCGATCATCATCGTCGCCGACGAGCAACTGCAGACCCCGCACTACGAGGTCACCCGCCTGCGCGAGAACGAGCTGGGCGAAGAGTCCGCCAAGCCCAGCTACCAGCGCGGCACCCCGCGCAAGCTGCCGGTGCATGCACTGACCAAGGCCCAGCTCAACATCCCGGCCGCACCGGCGGTGACCACGGTCAAGCACGCCCAGCCGGCGCCGGTGCGTCAGGAACGCGAGGCCCCGGCCCCGGTCGAAGCCACGCCGGCACCCGTCGTCGCAGCGCCGGTCGCCCAGCCCGCAGCCGGCGGCGTGGTCGGCTGGTTCAAGCGCGTGTTCGGCGCCGCCAGCAGCCCGGCCACCGCGCCAGCCCAGCCGCAGCGCAGCCAGACCGCTCCGGCCCGCAACGATCACGCTGGCAACACCGGCCCGCAGCGTCGCGAGGGTGGCCGCGGCCAGGGCGGCAGCCATGCCCGCGGCGGCCAGCAGAACGCTCAGCGCCGTGACCGCGATGGCCGCAACAAGGACAAGGATGCCGTGCAGGCCCCGGGCAATGGCTCGCCGCGCACCCGCGCAGAACCGCCGGCCCGGTCGCAGCAGCCGCAACAGCAGGCCAAGCCACAGCAGCCGCCCAGGCCGCCCCGGCCGCAGCACGACGGCGCCCAGGAGCAGCCGGCCAACGGCAACCGTCCGCCCAGACCGCCGCGCGAGCCACGCGAGCCGCGCAAGCCGCTTGAGAGCAGTGATGCGGTGACTGCAGCGGCGGTCGCGACCGCCCTTCAGCCCGAAGGTGCCACACCGGTCCAGGCCGCGCCCGCGCCGCAGGCCGAAGCGCCCGCAGCGGTGACCGAAGCCAGGGCCGAGCCGCAGGCAGAACCGCGCAAGCCCAGGCCGCCGGTCGCCCCGGAGGAAGACCAGACCCTGGCCGATGCCGAGGATGGCAGCGATGAGGCGGGTGACGACAACCAGACCGAGGGTGTCGATGAAACCGGCACGCCGCGTCGTCGTCGCGGCCGTCGCGGCGGTCGTCGCCGTCGTCGCGGCAGTGGCGACACTGCCAATGCCGCCGGCGAACTGGGCGAATCCGAGCTGGGGGGCGAGGAGGAACCGGTGGTGGTGCCTTCCTCCTCGCAGCCGGAGTTCGACTTCGACGACGCCGAACCGGCGACCGCCAGGCCGACTCCGCCACGGGCCCAGGCCAATGCCGCCAGCACCGCGGCGGTGGCCGCCGCCAGCGCGACCGCCGTGGTGGTCGAGGCGAGCACCGGCAAGCAAGCGCCGATCGCGCCCGCATCGGGCACTGAAGCAGCGCAGCCCGCCGGACCGGCCGTGATCGCCTCGCCTGCCCCGGTCGCCGAGCAGGTGAACCCGCCGAGCCCGGCCGCCGCTGCAGCCTCGGCCGAAGTCGCATCGGCGACCGAGATCGAGGACGAACCGAGGATCGCCAGCCACCGGCCCGCCGGACCCGAGGCCGTCGTCGCCGAACCGGCACAGGCGCAGGTCCAGGTGGTGGCCAGCGAGGCCGCACCGAGCATCGACACGCCTTCGGCTGGAGCCCCGGAACCGATCGCCGTGGCCCCGGCCCAGGACACGCCAGCCCGGCACGCCCCGATCGCGCAGCCGCAGCCGGACCTGCCGGTCGAAGCCCAGTCCGCGCCGTCCGTGCGCCAGGCCGAGGCCGCCCGGCCCATTGAGGACGCGTCGGTCGGCCCGGCGCCGCCGGCTGCAGCACCGGCCATGCCGGCCAGCGGCCCGGCAGCAGGCTCGCCGTTCTTCAGCGCCGACCCCGACCTGCCGGAGTCGATGACCGGCCACCTGTTCGAGCCGGTGTCGGCCCCGCGTCCGACCCAGGGGGAAACCGAAGCCCACAACGACGACCAGCGCGCGCCGGACAGGCCCGGGAGCGAACGCAGCGCCTGATTCCGGGCGCTGCTCGACAGGCCCGCGTCTAGACGACCCGGGCCGTGTCGACCAATCCATATTGCGCGGCCAACCGGGCCAGCGCCACCGTGTCCTGCACCCGGGCCTTCTGGAACACGCGGGTCTTGTGCGTGCTCACCGTCTTGGGACTCAGGCTGAGCCGGGCAGCGATTTCGTTCTGGCGCAGGCCCTGCACCAGCAGCATCACCACTTCCAGCTCGCGTGCGGTCAGCCCGTCAAACGGCGAGGCGTCCTGGCTCATCGACGACAGCGCCAGATTCTGGGCCACGTTGCTGCCCAGGTAGCGCTTGCCACGCGAGACATCGCGCACCGCGCGCAGCAGTTCGTTGGCATCGCCACCCTTGCCCACGTAGCCCGAAGCACCGGCTTCGAGCACGCGCTTGGGCAATGGCCCGTCCTCCAGCACCGAGACGATGATCACCCGGCTGCCGGAGTCGCCGCGCACGATGCGCTCGGTCACATCGAACCCGCTCAGGCCCGGCAGGTGCATGTCGCACAGCACCACGTGCGGCTTGAGCCTGCGGATCTGCGGCAGTGCCTGCTCGCCGCTTTCGGCTTCCCCGACCACCTCGATATCGACCTGATCGGCCAGAATCATCTTCAGCCCGGTGCGGACCAGCGCGTGGTCGTCCACCAGAAAGACCCGGATCGTCATCCCTGTCCCCCTTGTCAAACGCGGCAATTCCCCGCCCCGGAGCCTACCCCCGGCGTCTGCGAGGGGCAAGCCTGAGCCTGCCTGCCAGGCTAGTCCCTCTTGCGCAGCACGGTGATCCTGCCGGAGGTCTCCAGGATGGCCAGGTCGATCTCGCTGTCGTCGCGGCAATCGGCCTCACGCTTGGAGGTTTCGAAATCGGCGTAGCTGACATTGCGCTTGACCAGTTCTTCCCAGGCGATCTGGCCGTCGCGGGCCAACACCACCGGCCTGCCCTGGACCAGCAGGTCCAGACGCCTGCTGCGCGCGGTGGCGAAGCCCACCAGCCAGTTCAGCAGCAGCAGCACCGCCGCCAGGATCAGCCCGCCCAGCAGCGAGGTATCCTCGCCGATCAGGGAGTTCTGCACCGCCTCGCCCAGCAGCACGATCACCAGCATGTCGAACGGCGCTGTCTGCCCCAGGGCGCGCTTGCCGGTCACGCGCACCATCAACAGCACCACCACGTACACCGCGACCGCGCGCAGGACGAACTGCCACCACGGCATCGCCAGATCAAACAGGCTGTGTTCCATTCCCGCGCTCCTTCCCCGGGCGCACCGGCGGCCCGATCATGGCGCGCAGCTTGCGCACGCGCCGACGTTCAAGGTGTGAACAGTGCGCGCTGTCGCGTCAGCGCTCCGGTCCTTGCAGGACAGCCGGACCGACCCTGATGGCGGGCAACGGCATTGACGGGCCGCGCGCCCGGCAGTGACTTTTCCGGGAAACACCCGAGCAGGACCACGGGGCTCCACCTTGCCTGCCGGACACGCCACGATCGACCCACGATCACGCTGACCCTCCCACCCGCAGGTGATGTCACCCGACAATTGGCTGGAGGCGCCGCGCGCGAACCCCTCAGGCCGAGGCACGATTGCGCAGCAGGCCGATGAGCTGGGCCAGGCTGTAGGGCTTCTGCACGAACTCCACACTGGCCGGCAGCTCCGGCAGTTGGTGGCGGCCCTGGCCCGAGGCCAGGATCACGCGCACCTCGGGAAACTTGCTGCAAACGCGCACGGCCAGCTCGGCGCCGCTCATCTGGCCGGGCATGTAAACGTCGCTCAGGAGCACGTCGACGACCGGGTCCGCATCGAGCAGCGACAAGGCACTGTTGGCATCGGCGGCGGTGGCGACCTGCATGCCAAGGCCGGTCAAGGCATCGGCCATCAATTCGCGAAGGTCGGCCTGATCCTCGACAAGGAGGACGCGCAAGGGTTGGCTCATGGAAAACCTGTCCTGACGATCAAAAACGGCGGCGCGGCGCGCCGCACGCAGCCCACGCCCCGGAGTCTGGCAAGCTGCGGCGTGAAGGATTCGTGCATGCGTCAAAGGCGGCTGCGCGCGCTGGTGATCGGATAAAATCCTCCGTCTTTTTCGACTTCCACGATCAAGCATGAGCGCTGCGCCCGTATCGCGTGACCCCTGGATCTGGGCGGCCGCAGCCGCCCTGTCGATCGCAACGCTGTTTGCGGAACTGGTCACACCGCTGGGTTATGCGGTATGGCTGGGCTACTTCCTGGCCGTGTCCGTGTGCCTGTTCCAGCGTCGTCCTCAGGTGCCGCTGATCCTGGCCCTGCTCGCCTGCGTACTGCTGGTGGTGGGCTACCACCTGGCACCGGCCAGCAACAGCGCATCGTTCTCCATCGTCAACCGCAGCATGGGCGGGATCTGCTTCATCGCCACCGGGTTGATCGCGATGCAGGCCATCCGCGCACGCCTGCACGCCGAATACATGCTGTGGCTGCAGGAGAGCGAAAACGCGGTGGCGGTCAGCCTGCAGGGCGATCTGGAACCTGCGCAGATGGCCGAACTGGCACTGCGCATCCTGTGCGAGCAGCTCGATGCGCAGGTCGGCGCCCTGTATCGGGTGCAGGGCCAGCGCCTGCTGCTGACCGGCGGCATTGCCCTGCCCCTATCAGCCGTGCACGAGCTGCCGCTGGACAACGGCCAGTTGGGCGAAGTGGTGCAGCAGGCACGCCCGCGCCATCTGCGCGGCCCGCAGGGCGCACACTTGCCGATCGAATCGGCACTGGGGCGCAGTGCGCCGGCCGAGCTGTTCATCGCGCCGGTCACCGCCGACGGGCGCGTGGTCGGCGTCCTGGAACTGGGCCGACTTGCGGTCAGCGACGATGGCCGCCGTGCGCTGGCGCTGCTGGAGCGCTGCATGGAAACCATCGGTGTGGCCCTGCGCACCGCGCAGCTGCGTTCGGAACTGGTCGAACTGCTGGAAGAAACCCAGCGCCAGAGCGAGGAACTGCAGACCCAGCAGGAAGAACTGCGGGTGACCAACGAGGAACTGGAGGAGCAGAGCCGCAGCCTGCAGCAATCCCAGGCCAACCTGGAGCAGCAGCAGGCCGAGCTGGAACAGATCAACGTGCACCTGGAAGAACGCACCCACGAGCTGGAATCCCAGCGCCACCTGCTGCTGGGTGCGCAGGCCGAACTGGTGCGCAGCAGCCGCGAGCTGGCGGCCTCCTCGCGCTACAAATCCGAGTTCCTGGCCAACATGTCCCATGAGTTGCGCACCCCGCTCAACAGCTCGCTGATCCTGGCCAGGCTGCTTGCGGACAACCGCGAGGGCAACCTCAACGCCGAGCAGGTCAAATATGCGCAGGCGATCCATTCGTCCAACACCGACCTGTTGGCATTGATCAACGACATCCTGGACCTGTCCAGGATCGAGGCCGGCCACGTCGAACTGGCCGAGGAGACCGTCGCCACCGAAGCGATCCTGCTGCGCCTGCGCGAGACCTTCGAGCCGCTGGCCGCACAGAAGGGCCTGCAGCTGCAGATCGCCGCCAGCGCCGACGCGCCGGCACAGCTGCAGGTGGACAGCCATCGCCTGCAACAGATCCTCAACAACCTGCTGGCCAACGCGGTCAAGTTCACCGAACGCGGCAGCGTCACCCTGGACGTACAGGCCCACGGCCCGCAGCGGGTGCGCTTCGTGGTCCGCGACACCGGCATCGGCATCGCCCCGGAACAGACCGAGGTGATCTTCCAGGCCTTCCGCCAGGCCGACGGCAGCACCCAGCGCCGCTTCGGCGGCACCGGCCTGGGTCTGTCGATCTCGCGCGATCTGGCCGTGCGCATGGGCGGTGCGATCAGCGTGGCCAGCACGCCCGGCCAGGGCAGCAGCTTCACCCTGGAACTGCCGGTGGACGGCGCGCCCGCCGCCGCGCTGGCACCCGCCGTGCCGGCCAGCAGCCAGGCCACGTCGGCGCCGGTCGCAATGCCTGCACCGGCGGCGGTGGCGCGCACCCAACGCCCCGCCACTGCAGCCGCGCAGTCCGCGCCGGTGCCCAGGGCGCAGGACGACCGCGATCGTGGCCACCGTCCGGGCCGGATGATCCTGGCGGTGGAGGACGATCCGGCCTTCGCCCATGCACTGGTCGAGCTGGCGCACGACATGGACTTCGACTGCGTGGTGGCGTCAACGGCCGAGGAAGCCATGGCCCTGGCGGCCGAGCTGCGACCCAGCGGCGTGCTGCTGGATCTGGGCCTGCCTGACGTGTCGGGCCTGAGCGTGCTCGAGCGGCTCAAGCGCGATCCGTCCACGCGCCACATCCCGGTGCACGTGGTCTCGGCGCAGGAGCACAGCCAGGTGGCGATGGAACTGGGCGCGGTGGGGTACCTGCTCAAGCCGGCCACGCGCGAGCGCCTGGTCAGCGCGATCCGCCAGCTGGAGGAAACCAGCGCGCGCGACCTGCGCCGGCTGCTGATCGTCGAGGATGACCGCGAGCTGCGTGAAAGCCTGCGCCGCCTGCTGGCCCACGAGCAGCTGGAAATCACCACCGTGGGCAGCATCGCCGAGGCGATGGAGCAGCTGGCCGCGGCCACCTTCGACTGCATGGTCACCGACCTGGCCCTGCCCGACGGCAGCGGCTACGACCTGCTCGAACGCATGGCCGACAACGAGGCGGTCGCTTTCCCGCCGGTGATCGTCTACACCGGCCGCGCGCTGACCCGCGACGAGGAACAGCGCCTGCGCCGTTACTCCAAGAGCATCATCATCAAGGGCGCGCGCTCGCCGGAACGGTTGCTGGACGAGGTCACCCTGTTCCTGCACAGCGTGGAGGCCTCGCTGCCCAGCGACCAGCAGCGCCTGCTGCGCGAGGCGCGCCGCCGCGATGCGGTGCTCGACGGACGCACCGTGCTGCTGGCCGAAGACGACGTGCGCAACATCTTCGCCCTGTCCAGCGTGCTCGAGCCGCTGGGCGTCAAGCTGGAAATCGCCCGCAACGGGCTGGAGGCGCTGGAGCGGCTGAAGGTGCGCCAGGTCGACCTGGTGCTGATGGACATCATGATGCCGGAGATGGACGGCCTGACCGCGATGCGCGAGATCCGCAAGATCCGCCACCTGCAGCATCTGCCGATCATCGCGCTCACCGCCAAGGCCATGGCCGACGATCGCGAGCGCTGCCTGGAAGCCGGCGCCAACGACTACATCGCCAAGCCGATCGACGTGGACAAGCTGGTCTCGCTGTGCCGGGTGTGGTGCTCGCGCCAGTGAAGGAGGCCGAGCTCTTCGACCTGGAGCTGAAGCTGCTGCTGGAGGCGATCTACCAGCGCTACCACTACGATTTCCGCCAGTATGCGATGTCCTCGCTGCGCCGGCGCGTGCGCCAGGCGATGGCGCGCTACGACTGCACGCAGGTGGCGCAGCTGCAGCACCGGCTGCTGCACGAGCCGGAGCTGTTTGCCCAGGCCATGCAGTTTTTCACCGTGCAGGTCTCGGAAATGTTCCGCGATCCGGATTATTTCGGCGCATTGCGCGAGCAGGCTGTCCCGGTGCTGCGCACCTATCCGTCGATCAAGCTGTGGGTGGCCGGCTGCAGCACCGGCGAGGAAGTGTGGTCGCTGGCGATCCTGCTGCGCGAGGAAGGCCTGCTGGAGCGCAGCATCCTCTATGCCACCGACATCAATCCCGAGGCGCTGAGCACGGCCGAGGCCGGCATCTTCGACCTGGAGCGGATGGCCTTGTTCAGCCGCAACTACCTCAAGGCCGGCGGCAAGGGATCGCTGTCGGACTACTACACCGGCGCCTACAACGGCGCGGTGTTCGACCGCACGCTCCGGCGCAACATCGTGTTCGCCGACCACAGCCTGGCCACCGACACGGTGTTCTCCGAGGTGCACCTGGTGTCGTGCCGCAACGTGCTGATCTACTTCAACCGGGCCTTGCAGGACCGGGCGATCGGCCTGTTCCACGAGGCCCTTGTGCATCGCGGCTTCCTGGGCCTGGGCAGCAAGGAGTCGCTGCAGTTCGGCGCCCATGCCCGTGCCTTTGAAGCCTGTGCGCGCGAGCAGCGCCTGTACCGCAAGGTCGCATGAGCATGCCGGCGCCCAGCTCGCGCTTCGACGCCATCGTCATCGGCGCATCGGCTGGCGGCGTGCTGGCGCTGCAGCAGCTGCTGGCTTGCCTGTCCGCGCAGCTGCCGGTGCCGGTGCTGATCGTGTTGCACCTGCCACGCGACCGCACCAGCCGCATCGCCGAACTGCTCGCCACCCATTGCCGCCTGCCGGTCAGCGAGGCGCAGGACAAGCAGCCGCTACAGCCCGGCACGGTGGTGTTTGCGCCGCCGGACTACCACCTGCTGGTGGAAGATCGCAACACGCTGGCGCTGTCGGTGGATGCGCCGGTGCTGTTCTCGCGCCCGGCGATCGATCCGCTGTTCGAATCGGCCGCCGAGGTGTTCGGCACGCGATTGCTGGCGATCCTGCTGACCGGCGCCAGCAGCGATGGCACGGCCGGCATCGCCGCGGTGCGCGCGGCCGGCGGCACCGCCTGGATCCAGTCGCCGCAGGAAGCCAGCTCGCCGCTGATGCCCGCTTCGGCCCTGGCCCACGCCGGCGCCGATGCCGTGCTGACCCTGCAAGATCTTTGCACCCATTTGAGGCAGCTTTATCCATGAAGCTCACCCAGTCCGACGCCACCCCACCGCCCAGCGAGCCGGTCAACCTGCTCATCGTCGATGACGTTCCGGAGAACCTGGTGGCGATGGAGGCGCTGCTGCGCCGCGACGGCCTGAACATCCTGTGCGCCAGTTCCGGCGCGCAGGCGCTGGAACTGCTGCTGCAGCACGAGGTCGCCCTGGCCCTGCTGGATGTGCACATGCCGGACATGGACGGCTTCACCCTGGCCGAGCTGATGCGTGGCTCGCAGCGCACCCGGCAGGTGCCGATCATCTTCCTCACTGCCTCGCCCAACGATCCCACGCGTGCATTCAAGGGCTATGAAAGCGGCGCGGTGGATTTCCTGCACAAGCCGATCGAGCCGCATGTGATCCTGGGCAAGATCAAGGTGTTCATCGAGCTCTACCAGCAGCGCCAGCTGCTGGCCAAGCGCAACGCGGCGCTGGAGCGTGCGCTGGAACTGAACGAGACCATGATGGCCGTGCTCACCCACGACTTGCGCACGCCGCTGTCGGTGGTGCTGCTCTGCGCCGAGAAGCTCAGCCACGAGCTTCCACAGGACCAGGGCACCCGGCGCACCCTGCGCTTTCTGGAGAGCAGCGGCCGGCGCATGGCGCGCATGGTCGAGCAGCTGCTGGATTTCTCGCGCATCCGCAGCGGCGGGCTGCGCATGAAGTTCAGGCCTGGCGACCTGGCCGAGCTGGCCCGCGCAGCGGTGGAGGAATCAGCCCAGGCTCACCCCGGCGCGGACATCCAGCTGACCTGCACTGGCAACCTGCAGGCCAGCGTCGATGCGGACCGCTTCGCCCAGGTGATGTCCAACCTGATCGGCAATGCGGTGGTCCACGGCGGCGGCGCGCCGGTGCAGGTGGAACTGGAAGGCCTGGACGCGGACAAGATCCGGCTGCGGGTGCGCAACGCCGGGGCCATTGCCGATGAACTGCTGCCGCGGTTGTTCGAGCCGTTCAAGGGCCGCTTCCGGGCCAGCGATGGGCTCGGGCTGGGCTTGTATATCGCGCAGCAGTTCGTACAGGCCCACCGCGGCACCCTGGTCGCACGCAACGAGGATGGACAGGTGGTGATGGAAGCATTGCTGGCGCGTGGCAACAGCTGAGGCAACGCCGCCGGCCTGGGCGCTGCTCAGCGGGCGCGCATCAGCCGGAACAGGAAGCCCTCGCCTTCCAGCATCTGGCGCATGCGCTGCTCGGCGTCGTGTTCGAGCACGTCCATATGCGCGGCCAGAAGATAGGTGCGATCGTCCTGCTGTCCTGGCTGACGTGAGACGCTGATATCAGGGCAGGCGCAGGCCATTTTCCACATCTGCTGCAGGCGCGCCGGGCCGATCGACTGGCTGCGGCCCAGGCGCAGGATGAACATGTGATTTCCGGCTGGCCTCACCGCAGGCGCGGTTCGGGCGCAACAAACGAGGGCAGCAGCGTCGCCGGGTCCAGCGGGAAAGCCGGCGGCTGACCATCGTTGCTGGCGCGCTCGGGCACGCCGCCGCCGGCGATCACCGTGCCCGGCGCAAAGGATCGACACACGATCCGATGCAGCTTGATGCCGTCCATGCCAATCCTTCTCGAGCGGGCGTAGCTGCCACCTTCGGCACGCTACGCTGATTCACTGCAGCGCATGCGGGATTCGGACAGACGGTGCAGGCCCTGTCGCTGCAGGGCTTCAGCGATCATCGTAGCCACCGGGCCCATGGCCCCGGTGCAGGCCATGTTGCTGTTGCATCAGCGCCAGGCGGTGCTGCACGTACTGGACATCCTGCGGCGGGGCGTCGTCGACGATGGCCTGGGCCAGAGCATCGAACTGCGGCCAGAACTCGCTCGGGTGGCGCAGCTTCTCGATCCAGATCGGCAGCATCTGCTCCAGCTGGTCCAGTTCGCGGTCCAGCTGCATGCGCGTACTCATCGCCCGCCTCCCGGCCAGACCAGCGTCACCGCGTGGTCGGCCCCGTCATCGATCAAGGGAAAGTCCAGTCCGTCCTGGACGATGCCATCCAGCTGCAGGCTTGGCGCCGCGTCTGCGCGCTGGACCACATCGATCACATAGCCGCTGCCGCCGTGACGATAGCGCAGCTGATAGCCCGGCCAGGCCGCGGGCATGCACGGCACGATCCGCATGCGGGTGCCGTCACGCTGCAGGCCCAGCAGCGATTCGGTCAGCAGCCGATACATCCAGCCGGCCGCGCCGGTGTACCAGCTCCAGCCACCGCGGCCCTGGTGCGGGGGCACCGCGTAGACATCGGCCGACAGCACGTAGGGTTCGACCTTGTAACGTTGCACCGCCGCCGCGTCGCGGGCATGGCCGATGGGATTGATGATGCCGGCCAGTTCCCACGCGCGCTGGTGGTCACCGAGCTCGGCGAAAGCCATCGCCGCCCACACCGCAGCATGGGTGTACTGGCCACCGTTCTCGCGCACGCCAGGGACATAGCCGCGGATGTAACCGGGGTCGTGTCCGCTCAGGTCGAACGGCGGTGCCAGCAGCTTGACCACCTGCGCATCGGCATCGACCAGCTGCGCGTACATCGCCTCCATCGCCTGCTGGCGCCGCGCCGGGCTGGCCGCGCCGGACAGCACCGACCAGCTCTGCGAGAGCGAATCGATCCGGCATTCGGCCGACGCACTCGAGCCCAGCGGCGTGCCGTCGTCGAACCAGGCCCGTCGATACCAGGCGCCGTCCCAGGCGTGGGTTTCCAGTGCATCGCGCAGGGCCTGCGCCTGGGCGATGCACTCGGCGGCAAACCCGGCATCGCCCTGCCGGGTGGCCAGCGGCGCAAACCGCAGCAGCGCATCGTGCAGGAAGAAGCCCAGCCACACGCTCTCGCCCCTGCCGTCCTTGCCGACCCGGTTGAGGCCATCGTTCCAGTCGCCGCTGCCGATCAACGGCAGCCCGCGCGCACCGCGCTGCGCCAATCCGCGCTGCAACGCCAGCCGCGCATGCGCATACAGCGACTGCGCCGGGCCGGCTGGCTGCGGCTGGTCGTAGTAGGACTCCTCGTCGGCATTCAACGCACGGCCGTCGATGAACCCCACCGGTTCGCCCAGCACCGCCGCATCGCCGGTGACCTCCAGATAACGACACAGCGCCTGCGGCAGCCACAGGAAATCATCCGAACAATGCGTGCGCACGCCGCGATCGTGCGGCGGATGCCACCAGTGCAGCACGTCGCCCTGCAGGAACTGGTGGGCCGCACTGCGCAGCAGATGGGCGCGACTCAGCGCCGGCTGCGCGTGGACCATGGCCATGCTGTCCTGCAGCTGGTCGCGAAAGCCGAATGCCCCGCCCGACTGGTAATAGCCGCTGCGCGCCAGGAACCGGCAGGCGATGGTCTGGTACAGCAGCCAGCCGTTGGCCAGCAGGTCCACCGAAGGCTCCGGCGTGCGCACCTGCACCGCGCCCAGGGTGTGGTCCCAGTAGCGGCGCACCGCCTGCAGCGCCGCCTGCGCGGCCGCCACGCCGCGCACCTGGGTGGCCAGGGCCAGCGCTGCATCGCGGCCCTGGCTTGCGCCGAGGCGGAACACGGTCTGGAACTGCTGGTCGATGCCCAGTTCGATCGGGACCTGCAATGCCGCGCACGGGTCCAGCCCGGCGCCCACGCGCCCGGACAGCCGCTGCCGGCGCAAGGCTTCCGGCGCGGCCAGGCTGCCGTTGCGGCCGATGAATTCCACCCGGTCGGCGCTGACGCTGCGCACCTGCGCATCCACATCGAAGAACGCCACCCGTCCGTCGAACTCGGTGTTGTAGGGATTGCGCGCGGTCAGCACGCCACTGGCCAGGTCCACCTCGCTCACCACGTGCAAGTGCGAGCGCGCGCGGATGTCGCCCAGCACCCATTCGACATAGCCGGTGGCGCTGAGCCGGCGCGCACGACCGCTCAGGTTCTTCAGGCGCAGCAGGCTGTACTTGACCGGTTGCTCGACATCCACGAACACCCACAGCTCGCTGTCGATGCCGTGCTCGAGGTGGCTGTACACGCTGTAGCCGAAGCCGTGGCGCACCTGGTAGCGGCCGTGGCCGCGGCGCGGCAGCGCCATCGGCGACCACACCTGGCCGCTGTCCTCGTCGCGCAGGTAGAAGGCCTCGCCGCTGGCATCGGCCACCGGATCGTTGTGCCAAGGCGTGAGCCGGAATTCGTGCGCGTTCTCGGCCCAGGTGTAACCGGCGCCGCTGTCGCTGAGCACGGTGCCGAAGCCGGCGTTGGCCAGCACGTTGGCCCAGGGCGCGGGGGTGGGTGCGCCCTCTTCCAGCACGATCCGGTATTCGCGGCCGTCGGCGGCGAAGGCACCGATTCCATTGTCGAACAGCAGCGCCGCCTCATCCGGCGGCGGCGTTGTCGCAGGCGCCGGCTCGAGCGTGCCGGCGGCCATTGCATCGCCTGCAGGCGCCAACGCGATCGGCTCCAGCAGCGGTGGCTGCATGCGCAGGGTGGGATGGCGTTCCAGCTGCGCGGCCAGGCTGCCGTTGGCATCGCTGAGGATGGCGCGCGCCACGGTCTGCAGCAGCACCCGGTCTTCGTGCGGGATGTGTTCGATCGCGCGCACGAAGATGCCGCCGGGACGGTCGAGCACGTTGGCTTCCGGGTCGGCGGCAAGCAGGCCGACGATGGTGTCCTGCAGCTGCTGGCGATAGCCGGCCTGGCTTTCGTTCCAGATCACCAGGTCCACGCGCAGGCCCTTGAGGCGCCAGTACGCGTGCGCCTGCACCATCTGCCTGACCAGGGCCATGGTGTCCGGGTCGGCCAGGCGCAGCAGCACGATCGGCAGGTCGCCGGAAATGCCATGCGCCCACAGTGCCGACTGCCCGCGCCGGTTCTGCAGCAGCACCTCGGCCTCGGCCCGCAGCTGCGGATCGGCGAACAGCACGCGCGCAGCCAGGCGCTCGTACAGCAGCGCATCGTTCAGCGAGGCGTTGATCTGCCGACGCGTCACCTGGCTCTGGGTCAGGGCCAGGTCGAACACCCGGTCGGCCAGGCGCCGGTCGCGATACTTGTCGATCAGCGCCACGCAGGCCGCGCGGTCCCCGCCGAGGCCATAGACCATGTCCACCTGCGCCTGCTGGTCCGGTGCCAGGGTGATCCGGCAGCGGATCGCCACGATCGGGTCGAGCACCGAGCCGGCGGTGCCGGACAGGGCTGCGGTCTCCACCAGCGCAATCGGATCGCGCGTGCTGCGGCCGCGACCGATGAAGGCCGCGCGGTCGGTCTGGTAGGAAATCGTGGCGATGTCCGCGTCATGCACGGCCACCAGGTGCAGCATCCATGGCTGCGCCTCGTCATCGGCGCGCGGACGCCGGGTGCACAGCAGCGCCTGCCTGTCGGCCAGTAGCTCGGTCTGCACGAACAGGTTGCTGAAGGCCGGGTGCATCTCGTCGGACAGCGCCGGGGCCAACACCACTTCGGCGTAGGTGGTGATCTCGATCACCCGCGCGTGGCGCGAACGGTTGCGGATGCGCAGGCGGCGCAGCTCCACGTCGTCCTCGGCGGAAATGGCGATCTCCAGGTGGCTGTCGTAGCCAAGGTGGCTGCCCTTGAACTCGGCCTTGGCGTCGGAAAAGATCGCCTCGTAGCGGTCCACCGGCACGCAGGTGGGCTGGTGGGTGGCCGACCAGAACGCGCCGCCCTCCACCGCCCGCAGGTAGCAGAACGTGCCCCACGGATCGCGCGTGCCGTCCTCGCGCCAGCGGGTGACGGCCATGTCGCGGACCCGGCTGTAGCCGCCGCCGGCGCTGGTGAGCATGCCGTGGTAGCGGCCGTTGGACAGCAACTGCAGCGCTGGCTGGGCCTGGTCGGGATCGCGGAAGATGCGCAGCGGCATGCCGGTGTCCAGCGGTGCGGCGCGTGCGGCCACCTCGGCCAGGCCCTTGGCATACACCCCGCCGGTGCGTGGCGCGCGCTCCTGCAGCAGCAGCAAGGTGGCCTGGAACTCCGGATCGGCCACGAAGCGCTTCTGCATCGGCCCATCGCGCAGCACGTGGTCCAGCGCCAGCAGCGCCATGCCCTGGTGGTGCGACATGAACGAGCGCACCAGCACATGGGTTTCGCCGCGCGGCACCCGCGAAGGCGTGTAGTCGATCGCTTCGTACAAGCCGAAGCGCCCGCCGAAGCCCAGTCCGTCCAGCCGCTGCAGGTTACGGCAGGCCGCGTCGGGTTCGACCATCAAGGCCATCGCGCTGGCATAGGGGGCGATCACCAGGTCCTGGCCCAGCCCGCGCTTGAGCCCAAGGCCGGGCACGCCGAAGGCGCGGTACTGGTAGTTGCGGCGGGTGTCGACGCTGTTGTAGCCGGACTCGGACACACCCCAGGGCACCTGGTGCTGCGCGCCGTAGCGGATCTGCGCCTGCACCGCGCCATGCGCGGTCCGGTCCAGCAGGGTATGCGGATAGCTGGGCATCACCAGCTGCGGCATCAGGTACTCGAACATCGAGCCGCTCCAGGACAGCAGCGTCGGTTCGCCGCCGGTCTCGGTGAGCGTGCGGCCCAGCGCGAACCAGCTTTCCTGCGGCAGCTGCCCCTGGGCGATGGCCACGAAGTTGCCCAGCCGCGCCTCGGAGGCCAGCAGGTCGTAGCGGCTTTCGTCCAGGCGCCGCTCCTCGACGTTGTAGCCGATCGAGAGCAGGTGCTGGGTGCGGTCGTAGAGGAAGCCGTAGTCCATCAGCGACAGCTGCCCGGCCACGTGCGCCAGGCGCTCCAGCTGCTGGATGCGCTCGCCGGCCCAGCGCTGCACGCTGGCGATCTGACTGGATTGGCGCAGCTGGCGCAGGCTCGGCACCGCGCGCAGGCCATGCTGCTCGCCGTCCAGGGCCGCGCTGACCAGCCACGGCGCGCAGTGATGCAGATCGGCGCGCGCCGCCTGGCACGCGCTGACCAGGCGCTGCGCCCAGGGTTCGTCGCCGTCGCTGCCTGCCGCCTGGCCCGCCATCACGATCAACTCGCCCTGCTCGATCAGCGTGCCCAGGGCATCGGACACCTGGCGCAGGCTGGGGTCGGGCAGCGCCCGCATCTCGTTGAGCGTATGGCCGAACACGGCGGTGGCCCGCTCGGCCGCTTCGCTCTGGCGAGCCTGCGGCAGGCGCAGCAGGCCCAGGGTGTCGGCCAGCCCGTCGAAGGTCGCCATCGACATGGCCGGCGCATCGACCAGTGCCAGCAGCCCCTGGCGCAGGGTCAGCAGATGGCCGCCCAGGTTGCCGCTGTCCACGCTGGAGACATAGCGCGGCGGCAGTGGCACCAGGGTCTGGGTGTCGTACCAGTTGAAGAAGTGGCCACGGTGGCGCGGCAGGGTCTCCAGCGTGGCCAGGGTGTCGGCCACGCGCGTGATCACGCCGGACACGGCCAGGTATCCCAGGTCATAGGCGGCCAGGTTGGCCAGCAGCGCCAGGCCGATGTTGGTCGGCGAGGTCCGGCTGGCGACCACGGCCACGGGATGCTCCTGGATGTTGTCCGGCGGCAGCCAGTGGTGCAGTGCGGTGCAGTGGGTTTCGAAGAACGCCCAGGTGCGCCGCGACAGGCGCCCCAGGAAGGCGCGCTGACCGGCATCGAGCTGGGTGCCCGGCGCCGGTGGCGGCGCGCCCAGCCAGGCCATCAGCCAGGGCGCGGCCACCCACGCGGCCAGCAACGGCAGTGCGGCCCACAGTGCCGACGGCGACCGCCACGCCACCACGACCGCGATGGCCACCGCCAGGCCTGCGGCCGGCGCCATCAACCGGTGTTCGGGCTGGCCACCGCGCAGGCTGCGCTCGACTTCGCTGGATGGGCTCCACTGCAGCAGGTGGCGCCGGCTCACGCCCATGCGGTAGAGCGTGCGCACGATCGCCGAGACCTGCAGGCCGGCCTCGAACGGCAGGCAGGCCAGGGTCACGCCCACCCGCCGCAGCTGCTGGCCCAGGTCCCGCGCCACCTGGCGCGCGTGATGGCGCATGGTCATGCCTTCGGGCACGTGCACCAGGGCGTGCACCGCCGAGGCCAGGCCGGGCAGCAGCCACAACACCAACAGCCACAGCGTCCAGCGCAGCGGTGCGGGCGAATACAGCCAGCCAGCCACCAGCAGCACCAGCGCGGCCGGCGCGACCAGGCTGCGCCGCAGGTTGTCCAGCAGCTTGCCGCGCGAGAGCCAGGACAGCCGATTGCGCACGCGCCCGCCCGTCGCGGTGGGCACCCACGGCAGCAACCACGGCAGCAGCTGCCAGTCGCCGCGCACCCAGCGCGCTCGGCGCTTGGCGTCGGCGGCATAACGCTGCGGATGCTGTTCGTACAGGCGCACGTCGCTGACCAGCCCGGCACGCGCGTAGCAGCCTTCCAGCAGGTCGTGGCTGAGCACGCGGTTATCCGGGAAGCGACCGGCCAACACGTGTTCGAACGTGGCCACCGCGTAGATGCCCTTGCCGATGAACGAGCCTTCGCCGAACAGGTCCTGGTAGACGTCCGACACCACCCGCGTGTACGGGTCGATGCCCGGCTCGATCCCGAACATGCGCGCGAAGCGCGAGTCCTCGCCGCGGCCCATGCCCGTGCCCAGCCCGGGCTGCAGGATCCCGTAACCGGCCTGGACGACCTGCCCGGTCGGATCCAGGCGCGGCACGTTCAGCGGATGCGACATCGCCCCGACCAGCGCCCGCGCCGCATCGCGTGGCAGCTGGGTGTCGCTGTCCAGGGTGATCACGTAGCGCACCTGGCGCAACCCGGCCAGCTCGCCGCGGGTCTGCAGGAAATCCCTGGCCGCCTGGGCCGGCATGTCCGGCGCACTCAGCAGGCGGTTGAGCGCCTCCAGCTTGCCGCGCTTGCGCTCGGCGCCCATCCAGCAGCCCTCGGCCGCATTCCAAAGGCGCGGCCGGTGCAGCAGGAAGAACCGGCTGCCGTGTTCGGGCGCATAGCGGCTGTTGAGCCGGTCGATCTGGGTGGCCGCGTGATCCAGCAGCGCCAGGTCTTCGGCCAGCAGCGCCTGGTCGGCATCGAGGAAATCGGTGAGCAGGGCGAAATGCAGCTGCCCGTCGCGATTGGCCAGGTAATGCACTTCCATCCCGGCGACCAGTTCGTCGATCGCCTCGCGCCCGGCCAGCATGCTGGGGATCACCACCAGCGTGCGGCAATCCTCCGCAATGCCCAGGCGCAGGTCCATGCGCGGCAGCGGTCGCGGCGGCACCTGCAGCGTGGCGACCCAGTTGACCAGGACGATGCCCAGCTCGCTGGCCGCCAGCAGCGCAAGCGCGCCGGCCAGCCACCACCAGCCTGCCGCCACATGCGCCGGCATCGCGCGCAGCAGCACCGCGCTCCACAGCAGCATGACCGCCGCGATCGGTGCCAGGTAGGCGGCCAGCGGCACGCGCCGCGCCCGATGCCGCGGCAGACGCGCTGGCGATGCCTGCGCCTGGCCGCGCAACACCGCGCGCAGCAGCGGCAATCCGGCGTCGATCAGGAAATAGCCGACGTGGGCCTGGAGGGCGGCCGGCGATGGCGCGCGCCGGGCCAGCGTCACCACTTCGCGCGCCACATCCGGCTCGTCGCGGCCACTGCGACGCGCCAGGTTTTCGACCACGTGGCGATAGGCGTCGCGGGTCTGGAAATCCATGCGCGCGTACACCCCGGCCGGATCCTCGCGCAGCGCCTGTTCCACCACGCTCATGGCCTCGACGAACTCGCGCCAGTCCATGCCATCCAGAAACCGCAGGCTGCCGATGCTGTTGCTCACCGACACCTGGTCGGCGGCCTGGCGCTGGCTTTCGGCATGGACCAGCCCACCCACGCTGTGCCCTTCGGTTGCCAGCCACTGTTCGACCCAACCGCTGGCCATCGACAGCACCGGCCCGCGCCCGTGCAGACCACGGGTCAGTTCGGCCACGAACGCACCGGTGGCCGGTGGGCGCGAGCGGGCCAGGTCGGCCACCACCAGCACCAGGTCCGCCGGTGCACGCGCGGCGGTCGCGTTCAGGCGCTCGGACCAGGCGTTGGCCAGGCGATGGTCCTCGCCGTCACGCATGATGGCGTCGGCGATCCGGCGCAGGTTATCGATCAACGCCAGCCGCAGCATGATCGGGATCGCCCACAGCTCGCCCAGTTTCAGCGGCGATACGCCTTGGTAAGCGGCGATGAAACGGCTCAGCGTGAGCGCATCGACCCGGCCATCGCCATGGGCGATGACCTGCTGAGCCAGCGCATACACGCGCGGCAATCCCGGCGCGGTGCCGCTCTGCAGGCGCGGCAACTGCCGGCTGTAGCCTGGCGGCAGGTGCAGCCGGGCCACCCGCATCTGTTCCTCGACCAGGTAGTAGTTGTCCAGCAACCATTCGCCGGCCGGATGCAGGCGCAGGCCATCGCCGGTCAGCTGGGCCAGCTTCGAGGCGGCCTCGGCCAGGGCATGTTCGTTCGACTTCAGCCGCGCCAGCAGCAGTTCGCGCGAAGAGCCAGCAAGCAGGACGTGCTCCTGCGCCAGCGCACGCCCCAGCACTTCCATCTGCTCGTCACCCAACAGGGCTGCACGCAGTGGCGGCGCTTCCACGCGCCGATCGAGCTGCGGCTCGAGCAGCGCTGCTGCGCGTGGCTGAAAGACCCGGCGCCATGCAGAAAAACGGGACATCCTCCCAACTGGAGGCATGGTGATGCGCCTGTGCAGCGTCAGCGCCGCTCGTGTGAACGATCATGCGCGCCCACCCCCTCGATCCTGTGAAGGACGCGTGCAGCCGCACTTGCAGCGCGACGCGACAACCCGCCACGCGCACCGTTGCGAAAATCCGGGCGCCAGGCTGCGCAGCCGGGCGCGTAAGGCCACCACCCAAGGGAGCAGCCCGTCCCGGCCGGGTCAGCGCGGCGCGCCCGCTTGCGGCGTCCTCCACGGCCGGCGCAGGCCGGAGAACACCGCCGCATAGACCCCCATCGTCCAGGCCATCGCCGCGGCCCAGCCGCCCAGCACGTCCGAGGGATAGTGCACGCCCAGGTAGATGCGCGAGACGCCCACCGACAGGCCGAACAGCACCGCCGGCACCAGCACCGGCCAGCGCCAGCGCGTGCCCCAGGCCAGCAGCACCAGCACCATCACCAGGGTCATCGAGCCCATCGCATGGGCACTGGGAAAACTGAAGCTGTCCTGCGGCGAGATCGACGGCCACAGGCTCGGACGGGCACGTCCGAACAGCTGCTTGGTGCCCACGTTCAACAGCGCCGAGCCGATCACCGCCACGCCGGCAAAGGTTGCCTCGCGCCAGCGTCGCAGCGCCAGCAGGGCCACGATCAACAGCACATCGGCGATGATCACGCCCTGGTAGCCGGCCCAGCTGATGGCCAGGAAGGCCTGGTCCAGCCACGGACCCGAGGCAGCCCTGGCGCGCAACAGCAGCGGCTGGTCGAAGACAAAGCTTTCCGCTTCATGGACCTCCTCGCCCAGTTCGGCAAAGCCCCACAGGGGCAGCAGGATCGCCACGAACAACAGGCCCGTGCGCCAGCCGATCCGCCGCAGCACGCGGCCGACGACACCGGCGCCGCCGACCCCCGGCTCAGGCGGCACTGCGCGAATAATGCGCGTCGACGTATTCGTCGATCAGTGCGACGAATGCCTGGGCGATGTTCTCGCCGCGCAGGGTGACGGTTTTTTCGCCATCGACGAACACCGGCGCCGAAGGCGCTTCGCCGGTGCCCGGCAGCGAAATGCCGATGTTGGCGTGGCGCGATTCGCCCGGGCCATTGACCACGCAGCCCATCACCGCCAGGGTCATGTGCTCGGCGCCGGGACGGGTGATCTTCCACTCGGGCATCTTGCCGCGCACGTGTTCCTGCACGACCTTGGCCAGTTCCTGGAAGAACTCGCTGGTCGTGCGCCCGCAGCCCGGGCAGGCGGTGACCATCGGCGTGAACGCGCGCAGGCCGGTGGTCTGCAGCAGCTCCTGGGCGACGATGACTTCCTGGGTGCGCGAGGCGCCCGGCTCGGGGGTGAGCGAGATGCGGATGGTGTCGCCGATGCCCTCCTGCAGCAGCACCGCCAGCGCCGCGCACGAGGCGACGATGCCCTTGGAGCCGATGCCGGCTTCGGTCAGGCCCAGGTGCAGGGCGAAGGGGCTGCGGCGGGCCAGGTCGCGGTACACCGCGATCAGCTCCTGCACGCCGGAGACCTTGGCCGACAGCACGATGCGCTCGGCCGGCAGGCCGATCTCCACCGCGCGATGGGCCGAATCCAGGGCCGAACGGATCAGCGCCTCGCGCAGCACCGCGGTGGCGTCCCACGGGGTGGCGCGCCGGGCGTTCTCGTCCATCAGCTGCGCGGCCAGCGACTGGTCCAGCGAGCCCCAGTTGGCGCCGATGCGCACCGGCTTGTCGTACTGGATGGCCAGCTCGATCAGCTGGGCGAACTGGGTGTCGCGCTTCTTGCCGAAACCGACGTTGCCCGGATTGATGCGGTACTTGGCCAGCGCCTGGGCACAGGCCGGCTCATTGGCCAGCAGCTGGTGCCCGTTGTAGTGGAAGTCGCCGATGATCGGCACCTCGATGCCCATCATCGCCAGCTTGTCGACGATGCGCGGCACCGCGGCAGCCGACTCGGGGTTGTTGACCGTGACCCGGACCAGCTCCGAACCGGCGCGCCACAGCTCGGCAACCTGCCTGACCGTGCCGGCAACGTCGGCGGTGTCGGTGTTGGTCATCGACTGCACCACCACCGGGGCGCCACCGCCGAGCTGCACCTTGCCCACCTGCACCGGATGGGTGATGCGCCGGGGCTGGCCGGCGGCGGCCACGGGCGTGGGTTCTGGGGTCGCAAGCGGGGCGGGAATGGCGTTCATGCCTGCCATTTTAGCGGAGCGCCGGTGACCGCGAGGCGACCGGCAGCCGGCAGGCCACTGGCGAGCTGACCGGCCTCGGTACACTGGTGCGCAGATGAACGACCTGCCCGCCCGCGACATCCTCACCCCCTCCCAGCTCAACATCCTGGCCCGCGACCTGCTGGAAGGCAGCTTCCCGGCGATCTGGATCGAGGCCGAACTGGGCAACGTCACCCGCCCTGCGTCCGGGCACCTGTATTTCACCCTCAAGGACGCCCGCGCCCAGGTGCGCTGCGCGATGTTCAAGCCCAAGAGCAGCTGGCTGAAGTTCGTCCCGCGCGAGGGCCTGCGCGTGCTCGCCCGCGGCCGGGTGACCCTGTACGAGGCGCGCGGCGAGTACCAGCTGGTGCTGGACCACATGGAAGAGGCCGGCGAAGGCGCGCTGCGTCGCGCATTCGAGCAGCTCCGGGCGCGGCTGGCGGGCGAAGGCCTGTTCGCCAGCGAACGCAAGCGGCCCTTGCCCGCATACCCGCGGCGGCTGGCGCTGATCACCTCGCCCAGCGGGGCGGCGGTGCGCGATGTGATCAGCGTGCTGGGCCGGCGCTTTCCGCTGCTGGAAGTCGAGGTGCTGCCGACCCAGGTGCAGGGCGCCACCGCCGCGGCGCAGATCGCTGCACTGGTGCGCGCTGCCGGTGACAGCGGCCGTTACGAGGTGGTGCTGGTGACCCGCGGCGGTGGCTCCATCGAGGACCTGTGGGCCTTCAACGACGAGGCGCTGGTCCGCGCAGTGGCCGCCTGCGCGGTGCCGGTGGTGTGCGCGGTGGGCCACGAAACCGACTTCACCCTGTGCGATTTCGCCGCCGACCTGCGCGCGCCGACGCCCTCGGCCGCGGCCGAGCTGCTGGTGCCGTCCCAGCCCGATCTGGACATGCGCGTGCGCGGGCTGGGCCGGCGCCTGCACAGCCTGCACGCGCACCGCATGGACCGGGTGCAGCAGCGCGTGGACCGCGCCTGTCTGCGCCTGCAGGCACAAAGCCCGCAGGCGCGGCTGCAGCTGATGCGTCGCCGCCATGCCGATGCACTGCGCCACCTGCAGGCGCAGTGGCAGGCGCAGCTGGATCGCCGCCGCGCGCGCCTGCGCCACGCGCTGAGCGCACTGCGCGCGCATTCGCCACAGCGCCGCCTGGCGGCCCTGGCCGAACGCCTGGCCGCCCTGCAGCCGCGTCCGCAGGCGGCCATCGCCCGCCAGCTGCAACGCGACAGCCTGCGCCTGCGCGGCCTGGTGCGTTCGCTGGAAGCGATCAGCCCGCTGGCGACCGTCGCCCGCGGCTATGCGCTGATCACCACGGCCGACGGCACACTGGTGCGTTCGACCACCCAGGTGAAGGTCGGTGACCGTCTGAACGCGCGCCTGGCCGACGGCCAGCTCGGCGTGCGGGTGGAAACGACCCCGGACTGAGAGGCTGAGAAAAATCGCCCGCCTACTGCGACCGTCGCCAAACGCCCGTGCCGGCGGCGCTCTCGCTACGGCGGTCGAATTTTTCTCAGCCTCTGAGGGCCGCCACCGCGCCGGGCGGCAACCCGCGCCCGGTGATCGGCGCGGCCGCTGGCGCCGCCCCCTTCCGCGATGGCGCTGGTGCGCTTGCCGGCGGCGCCTCGCGTCACGCACAAGCAGGGCGCCCACGCCCCGGCCGGCCTTGCCCGCGCGGTCCGCCGTCCCGGCTATTGCGGCGCAACATCGTGGGCGCACCGTTCTTGCTAGATTGGCCAGCGTCGCCGCTCCCCGGATCGCCTGCCCATGTCTGCCTCCGCAACCCCAACCCCGGTCCCGCTGGCGCGCGCCGCGCGCAAGGTCGGGCTATGCCGCCGCGGCGAGCGGCGCGTGGAGAAATTTCTGGATGCGGCCACTGAGGTGTTCGCCGAAAAGGGCTACCAGCACGCGCGCCTGAGCGAGATCGTGGCGCGCGCCGGGGGTTCGCTGGCCACGCTGTATCGCGCCTTCGGCGACAAGGAAGGCCTGGCCTTCGCCATCGTCGAGCGCCGCCTGCAGGACATGACCCGGCAGCTGGACGCCATGGAGCTGAAAGGCCTGCCGCCGCCGCAGGCGCTGCGCAAGGCCGCCCGCTCGATCACCGAAAGCCTGACCACACCTGATGCCTACCTGGTCAACCGCATCGTGATCGGCGAAGGCCGCGATTTCCCGGCGCTGCGCGACTGGTACTTCGACAACGCGGTCACCACCATCCGCAACCGCCTGGCCGGCTATTTCCAGCAACAGGTCGCCAGCGGCGCGCTGGTCCTGCACAGCACACCGGAGCTGGCGGCAAGCCAGTTCTTCATGATGCTGTTCGGCGACCTGACCATCCGCACCGCGTGCGGCTACATGCCCAACCCCGAAACCGACCAGGTGCTGGCCTTCATCGACGGTGCGGTCGAACAGTTCCTGCACGGCGCGCTGCCGCGCTGAGCGCCTGCACGCGGCCTGCATGGGCCGACATGCAACGGACGGTGGACCCAGCCGATATCCCAAGAGATTGGCCGGCGGCGTTGCCAGATCTGCGCATATTCGGCCAGGGCCGCCCGGCGTGCGCCCTGATCCAGAACCCACCACACCCATTGCACGCGCGTCTGGTTCCAGCGCCTGACCTGCAGCCAGGCGACGTCAGTCGCGCAACTGCGCCGGCCACCAGCCGCGCCCGGTCAGCGCATAGCGGTCGGCGGCGCGTTCGAACCGGTTGCGCACGCTGATCCCGCCGCACAGCAAGTACAACGGCAGGAACAGCGGCCCCAGTGCCATGTATTGCAGCACGTGGGCACGTTCGTGATCGCCCAGGCGCACGGCCGGCTCCACGCAGCGCCCGGCCCGGTGCGCATAGGTGGGGCAACGCTGGTCGAGCGAATCGCCGGTATGGACGATGCTGTTGCCGAAGGTGATCGCCCCGCCCGGCCCCCACGGCCAGCGCGAAAACACCAGCGCATGTTCGCTTCGACTGAGGTGCACGCGTGCGCCGCGCAGCATCCCGAGCGAGCCGATCAACAAGCCGATCGCCGTATTCGGTGCAGTCCACAGCGCGCCGGCACCCCAGGCCAGCGCGCGCAACCAGGCCGGCATGCGCGGCCGCTTCAAGCCGGGTCGGGAATCAGCAACCACGGCGGCAGGCAGAGCCCGATGCCCGGGTGCAGGGCCCAGGCCATGACACGATCAACACCACCCTCGGCACGCGTCCGACAGTGGCAGTGGGTGCGCTTCAACGTTCGGCCAGCCAGCCGGCGATGGCGGCGGGGACTTCGCGCTGGGCGCGGCTGGAAACGTAGATGCCGATATGGCCGCCGCGGAAACCGAGCTCGCTGTAGTCGTCACTGGCGGCCAAGCCACGCAGCGCCCTGGAGGCATCCGGTGGCACCAGATGGTCCTGCTCGGCGTAGATGTTCAGGATCGGCATCGTGAGCCGCTTCAGATCGATGGTGTGATCACCGATGACGATGCCGCCGTGGACAAACCCGTTGCCCTGGTAGAACTGCTTGACGAACTGGCGGAAGGATTCGCCGACCTGATCGGGCGAATCGAAGATCCACTTCTCCATGCGCAAAAAGTCCTGCACCGCACGGCGGTCATCCAGGATGTCCAGCAGGCCCACGTACTTCTGCACGTTCAGGCGGAATGGCTTGAGCATCAGGTAGCTCAGGTTCATCAGGTCGGCCGGGATGTTGCCCAGGGTGTCCACCAGCAGGTCCACATCGACCAGCCGCGCCCAGTTGGAGAGCATGTTGTCGGGGGTGTGGAAGTCCACCGGGGTAACCATGGTGATCAGGTTGCGCAGCTTGTGCGGGTGCAGCGCGGCATGGCACAGCGACAGCGCGCCGCCCTGGCAGATGCCCACTACGTTGATCGCGCGCTGGCCGCTGGCCTGGCGCAGGTAGTCGATCGCGCCGTCGATGAACCGATTGATGTAGTCGTCCAGCAGCAGGAACCGGTCCGAACGATCCGGGTAGCCCCAGTCGATCAGGTACACGTCCTGGCCCTGGGCCAGCAGGCCCTTCACCAGCGAGCGGTCCTCCTGCAGGTCCACCATGTAGGGCCGGTTGACCAGCGCGTAGGTGATCAGCAGCGGCACCCTGGCGGTGGGCGCCTGCTGGCCGATGAAGCGATACAGCACCACCTTGCCATCGCGCCAGACTTCCTGGCGCGCAGTCACCCCGTAATGCACGTCGCCCACTTCCGGCAGGGTACGCAGGCCGGCGCCCAGCTTGTGCCGCAGCGAAGCGGCTTCGGCCGCCAGGGCCTCGGCGGTGACCTTCAGCGGGCTGCTCATGGGCGCGACTTGGTGCGAGTGCGCGTGGTGGCCGGCGCCTTGCCCGTGCCGCGCCTGCTGGCGGCGGCGACCGCCTTGGCAGTGGACTTGGCAGCCTTGCCGGCGCTGGCCTTGCGTGCCGGGCGCTTGGGCGCCGGGTCAGGCGCGGCCTTGGCCTGGGTCTTGCGCCCTGCCGCCTTGGAACTGGACTTGCGTGCAGCGGACAGGGGCCCGGCATCGGCCGACCGCCTGGACTTCGGCCGCGCTGCAGATGACCCAGCGGATGCGCCTGGCGTGGCTGGCTCGGTCGGCGCCGCAGCCAGCCCGGAGGCGCGCATCAGCCCACGCAGCGCACGTTCGAGCTCCTGGATCTTGCGGTGCGCGGCATCGACTTCGGAACGCGAGGGCAGGCCCAGCATGTCGCCGACCTGTTCGACCTCGCGCTGCATGCCTGCGCGCATGCGCATCTGGGCGTTGGCCAGGGCCGCGTAGACCTGGCTGAATTCGGGGGACAGGGCCATCTTCTCGTAGGCGTCCTCGGCCGCGTCGATCCACTCGTCGAACAACGCGCGGGCGCTGTCCAGCGGCGCGGCTGATTCGGCGCGCTTGCCCAGCTTCTGTTCGAACAGGACATACGCCTGACGCGAGGCCTCTTCCAGCAGGCGCTGGCAGCTTTCGGCGGCCTCGCGCAGCGCCTGCTGGGTCTGCACCAGCGCCTTCCAGCGCTGCTGATGTTCGCGCGCGGGGCCGAAGGCGGGCATCGCGGCCCATTCGTCCAGCGGACCGCGCAGCGCCTCCAGCCACGGCATCCACTGTTCGCCCAGCCCTTCCAGGCCGAACGCGCCGGGTCCGAACAGGCTGCTGAACAGGTCCGGATACGGCCTGGCCTCGGTCGCCCCCAGGGCCTTGCGCCAGGCGGCCACGATTTCCTCGGGGGTATTGTCGCGGTCGGCGAACTGCGCGGCAACGTGCTGCATGCGGCCAAACCAGTGACGGGCGATGCCTTCGGATCGCTCCATCACATCGCCATCGTTCACGCCCTGCGGCGGGGTCCAGCCCGGCCAGCCGCCCGGCACCTGCTGCCAAGCCGGCGCGGCGATCTCAAGCGGCACCGCCGCGGCCTTGCGCAGTGCTTGGCCCCAGGCCTCCCAGGCCGTGCGACCCAGGGCCTCGGCCCGCTCATCCCACCCCGACTGCGCACCCGCCATCACCGCACTCCCGACGCCAGTCCAGATCATAGCAACCTGCGCGTTCGGCCAAGCGTCAGGGCTTGGGAACATGCAGCGTCTTGCTGATCATCAGCGAGCCGGACAGCGCAAACAGCAGCACCAGCGGATGGAACTGCCACGGCCCCAGCTGCCACTGACCCCACCAGATGTCCGCCCCGATGTCGCCCATGGCCGCGGCGACGGCCAGGACCACCACCAGCGTCAGACTGGTCGGGATGGGGGTGCCCTCGAAATATTTCACCTTGCCCTGGTCAGCGGACAGCGCCTCGGCGGTGACGTTGTAGCGCGCCAGGCGGCTCACCCCGCAGCAGATGAAGTAGCTCAGCACCAGCCAGTCCCAGCCGCCCTGCAGGCCGCAGGCATAGGCCAGCGCGGCCGGTGCGACGCCGAAGGAGATCACGTCGGCCAGCGAATCCAGCTCGCGCCCCAGGGTGGAAGCCGAATTGCGCCAGCGCGCCACCCGGCCATCGAGCGCATCGAAGATGAAGGCCAGCGGGATCAGCGCCATGCCCATCAGCAGCACGCCGACCCGACCCTGCTGCATGTAGTGCAGCGAGGCGAACACCGCACCACTGCCGCAGAACGCGTTGCCCAGGGTGAACCAGTCGGCCAGCTGGAAATCGCGCAGCATCGAAAAATGGCGTTGTCGTGGCATGGGCCTGACCGGTAAGCGAAGAGAAGAGAAGCCACAGCCTGACAAGGCCGGTGTCGCCTGGCAATCAAGGCCACGCGGTGCGGATCCTGCGGCCAGCACCGGCACCGGACGCGGCCGGCGCGGTCCATCCGGGCAAGCGCCCCTGGCCGGCAGTCACCCCGCCACCGGTTTTCAGCAAGGCGCGTCGAAATCCTTCAACAGGGCTGGTCATTTTTTCGCCAAACCACTTGACACGCCTGCCGCGCAACGCGCTCCGGCGGTTGTCCACATCCTTGCCCGGAAGTCATCCACAGCCCCTGTGGATACACCGCTACGCACGGGTCATTTTTTCGCCATCCCGGCCGGGACGTCGCGCTGCAGGCGCACACCGAAGTTATCCACATCCTTGTCCCGAAGGTGATCCACATCATCTGTGGATGAAGCCGCCCCACGCAGGCTCAGGCGCGCGAGACGTTCCACGAGACCATGCGGCCATCCTTGTACGGCATCACCGCGTGGAAGCTGCGCGGGTCACCATCGAACACCAGCGGCAGGAAATGCTGGTCGCCCTCCCACAGCGGCAGCTCCAGCAGCCGGTCCAGGTCCACCCACTCCAGCGTGCCTTCCGGATTTTCGGCCAGCGGGGTGCCGGTCCAGGCGCTGACCACGAACACGAACGCCAGCCAGTCCTCGCCGTGCTTGCCGAAGCCCGGCCAGCTGATCGTGCCGCGCAGGCTCAGTGCCTGACATTCGATGCCGGCTTCCTCGCCGATCTCGCGGCGCATGCAGGCCAGCACGTCCTCGTCCGGCTCGAGCTTGCCACCCAGCCCGTTGTACTTGCCCAGGTGGATGTCATTGGGCCGCGCGTTGCGATGGATCATCAGCACCTGCTTGCCGTCGGCTGACAGCACGTAGCCGAGCGTGGCAACGATGGGAGTATAAGGCATGGAGAGCGCCACGGCAGTGAAGGATCGACCATTGTAGGAGGCCCACGCCGCAGCGCGTCCGCCTGCCTGAAGGCGCTGTTTTTTACTTGCGCAGACGCGAAAGGCGGGCCACTGGCCCGCCTTTTTCGATTGCAGCCATTGCGCGGACCGTTACTCGACCGGCATGCCCTCACCGTCTTCCACCGCCTTCATGGACAGGCGGATGCGGCCCTGCTTGTCCACTTCCAGCACCTTGACCCGGATCAGGTCGCCTTCCTTGAGCTTGTCGGAGACCTTTTCCACGCGCTCGACGGAAATCTGCGAGACATGGACCAGACCATCCTTGCCCGGCGCGATGGTGACGAACGCACCGAAGTCCATCAGCTTGGCGACCTTGCCCTCGTAGATGCGGCCCGGCTCGATGTCCGAGGTGATCTGCTCGATGCGGGCCTTGGCGGCCTGGCCGGCGGCGCCGTTCACCGATGCGATGGTGATGGTGCCATCGTCCTGGATATCGATCTGGGTGCCGGTTTCCTTGGTGATGGCCTGGATCACCGCGCCGCCCTTGCCGATCACCTCGCGGATCTTGTCGGGGTGGATCCTGATGGTGATCAGGCGTGGCGCGAACTCGCTCAGCTCCTGGCGCGGCGTGGTCAGCGCGTGGGCCATCTCGCCCAGGATATGCAGTCGACCGGCCTTGGCCTGGGCCAGGGCCTGCTTCATGATTTCCTCGGTGATGCCTTCGATCTTGATGTCCATCTGCAGCGCCGACACGCCGTTGGAAGTGCCGGCGACCTTGAAGTCCATGTCGCCCAGGTGATCCTCGTCACCGAGGATGTCCGAGAGCACCACGAAGTCGTCGCCTTCCTTGACCAGGCCCATGGCGATGCCGGCCACCGGCGCCTTGATCGGCACGCCGGCGTCCATCAGCGACAACGAGCTGCCGCACACCGAGGCCATCGAGGAGGAGCCATTGGACTCGGTGATTTCCGAGACCACCCGGATGGTGTAGGGGAACTCCTCCATCGTCGGCATGACCGCCAGCACGCCACGCTTGGCCAGACGGCCGTGGCCGATCTCGCGACGCTTGGGGCCCATCATGCGGCCGGCCTCGCCCACCGAGTACGGGGGGAAGTTGTAATGGAACAGGAAGTTGTCCTTGTACTCGCCCGAGACCGCATCAATCACCTGGCCGTCGCGCGCAGTGCCCAGGGTGGTGACCACGATGGCCTGGGTCTCGCCGCGGGTGAACAGGGCCGAGCCGTGGGTGCGCGGCAGCACGCTGACCTTGGCGCTGATCGGACGGACCGTGTCCAGCGCGCGCCCGTCGATGCGGACCTTGGTGCTCAGCACCGCGCCGCGCAGGGTCTGGTATTCCAGCTCGGAAAATTCCTTGGACAGCTCGGCGGTGCTCCAGCCATCGGCCTGCACGCGGCCGGCCAGCGACTCCAGCACGTCGGACTTGATCGCGGCGATGGCGTCGCGGCGCTGCAGCTTGTCGCGCACCTGGAAGGCTTCGGCCAGCTGGTCGCCGACGGCTTCCTTCAGCGCCGAGACCAGGGCCTGGTTCCTGGCCGGGGCGGTCCAGTTCCAGGACTGGGTGCCGGCTTCGACGACCAGCTCGTTGATGACGTGGATGACCTTCTGCATCTCGCGATGGCCAAACATCACCGCGCCCAGCATCACCTCTTCGGACAGCTCGGCCGCTTCGGATTCGACCATCAGCACGGCGCCGGACGTGCCGGCCACGACCAGCTCGAGCCTGGACTCCTTCAGCTCGGACACGGTCGGGTTGAGCACGTACTGACCGTTGATGTAGCCGACCTTGGCCGCGCCGATCGGTCCGCTGAACGGCGCGCCGGTCAGGGCCACGGCGGCCGAGGCCCCGATCAGGGCCGGGATGTCGCCGTCGATGTCCGGGTTCAGCGACATCACCGTGGCGATGACCTGGACCTCGTTGCGGAATTCTTCCGGGAACAGCGGACGCAGCGGTCGGTCGATCAGGCGCGAGATCAGCGTCTCCTTCTCCGTGGCGCGGCCTTCGCGCTTGAAGAAACCACCGGGAATGCGGCCACCGGCATAGAACCTTTCCTGGTAATCGACCGTCAGCGGGAAGAAGTCCTGGCCTTCGCGGGCCTTCTTTGCGGCCACGGCCGAAACCAGCAGTACGGTGTCATCGAACTTGACGATGACCGCGCCGCCGGCCTGGCGTGCGATTTCGCCGGTTTCCAGGGTGACCTGGTGCTTGCCGTACTGGAAGGTCTTTGTGATTTTTGCCACGTGGGTTTTCCTAAGTGTCTCGAACTGGTTGACCCGGTTGCGACCCTTGTCGCGCGCGGGTGGCCGGCGTATGCGGCCGTTGTTGCAGTGCGATTTTTTCCGATCGCCGGAAAAAATGAACCGCGGCGCATCACTGCGCCGCGGTCGGTCATTCTGGTTTTAGCGGCGCAGACCCAGTTTCTCGATCAGGGCCTTGTAGCGCGGGGCGTCCTTGCGGTGCAGGTAATCCAGCAGGCTGCGGCGCTGGTTGACCAGCTGCAGCAGGCCGCGGCGGCTGTGGTGGTCCTTCTTGTGGGTCTTGAAGTGGCCGGAGAGCTGCTCGATGCGGGCGGTCAGCAGCGCGACCTGGACTTCCGGCGAACCGGTATCGTTGGCGGCGCGCTTGTTCTCTTCGATGATCTTCTGGGTGTCGATGGACATGGTGGTGGCTCTCTTGTGATGCGCGACCTGCAGGAACGCGGACTGTCCACCGCGCGCACCGCCTGGTCCGCCGCTTGCGATTGAGGAAATGGCCCGTGGGCCAGGCGCCTGAAAAGGCCGCAGCATTGTAGGCGGGGCCACCTTGCGGCACAAGGTTTCAGTCCGGCGACAGGCCGCCGCCGGTCGGCCAGTTGAACAGCCGCTGGGGCGAAAGCACCCCGTCCCTGGACAGCTGGGCCAGTCCCACCACCGCGCCGGTTTCGGAAAACACCGCCACTAGGCCGGCCGGCCCGGGCACCTTGTTCAGGCGCTGGCCCTGACCGAAGCGGGCGGCGGCCTCGACGGTCAGGTCGATCCGCGGCAGGCCGACCAGGCCCGCCTCCACCGGCAGCAGACAGGCCTGCAGGGCGCGTGGGTCGCGTTCGGCCAGGGCCTGGAGCTGCTCGATGGTCCACATGCGCGGCTCGCGGAACGGATCGACCCACAGCCGGCGCAGCTGCGCCACGTGCGCGCCACACCCCAGCGCCTCACCCAGGTCGCGGACCAGGCTGCGCACGTAGGTGCCCGAGCCGCATTCCACGTGCAGGCGCAGCAGCGGACGGCCGTCGTCGAGCAGGTCGTCGGCGGCCTGCAGCTCGAAGGTGCGCACGAACACCTCGCGTGCCTGGACCTCCACCACTTCACCGCGACGGGCCTTGGCATACAGCGGCTCGCCCCCGCGCTTGAGTGCCGAATAGATCGGCGGGCGCTGCTGGATACGGCCGGTCAGCGAACGCAGGGCCGCGTCGATCCGGTCGATCGGATAGGCCTGGACGTTGCGTTCGCACAGCACCTGGCCCTGGGCATCATCGGTATCGGTGACCTGGCCCAGGCGGGCCACGGTGTCGTAGGCCTTGCTGGCGCCGAGCAGGTTGCCGGCGATCTTGGTCGCTTCGCCGAAGCAGATCGGCAGCAGCCCGGTGGCCAGCGGATCCAGTGCGCCGGTGTGGCCGCCCTTCTCGGCGCAGAACAGGTGCCGCACCCGCTGCAGGGCCTGGTTGGAACTCATGCCGGCAGGCTTGTCGAGCAGCAGGATGCCGTCGACGCGACCGAACCTGGTGCGCGCACGCTGCGGACGCCGGCGGCTGCTGGCCGGCGCCGGACCGCCACGTCCGGCACCGTCGTCCGGGGTCGCGGCGGGGTCGATCGACACCATCAGTCCTGGTCAGGCTCGGGTTGCAGCGGCGGCAGCGGGTTTTCGCGCAGCAGCGTTTCGATGCGCTCGCCCTTGTCCACCGAATCGTCGTAGTGGAAATGCAGTTCGGGCACGTGGCGCATCTTCACCGCGCGGCCCAGGGCGTAGCGGATCTGCGGCGCCAGTTCCTTCAGTGCCTTGAGCGCCTCGCGCGAGCGTTCGGGCATCAGCGCGGTGACGAACACCTTGGCGTGGGCCAGGTCGCGGGTCACTTCAACGTCGGACACGCTGACCGACGGCAGGCCGTGCTCGCGCACGGTGTCATGCACGATCGTGCCCAGCTCGCGGCGGAGCTGGGCCGAGACGCGATCGCTGCGGTGGAAGGATTTGGTGGGCATGGTCGGGAACCTCTCTGATTCGCGGGACTTGCGGACTCGGGACTCGGGTTCCTGGACTCGGGAAGTCAGAAGCAGCTGCAGCAATGCCGGGGCCGTGGGCTCGGGACCGGGGAGCCGGGAGAGCAGGGTTGGCGCCTTGCTTTTCCCGAGTCCCGGGTTCCGAAACCCGAGTCCCGGCTCTTACAGCGTGCGCTGGACCTCGATGCGCTCGAAGCACTCGATCTGGTCGCCGACCTTGACGTCGTTGTAGGCCTTCACGCCGATGCCGCACTCCATGCCGTTGCGCACCTCGTCGACGTTTTCCTTGAAGCGGCGCAGCGATTCCAGCTCGCCCTCGAACACGACCGTATTGTCGCGCAGCACGCGGATCGGCTTGGACCGCTTGACTGTGCCTTCGATGACCATGCAGCCGGCCACCGCGCCGAACTTGGAGCTGCGGAACACGTCGCGGACCTGGGCGACACCGATGATCTCCTCGCGGATTTCCACGCCCAGCAGGCCCGAAGCGACCTGCTTCACCTGGTCGATCACGTCATAGATGATCGAGAAGTAGCGCATGTCCACGCCATTGGCCTCGACGATGCGGCGGGCCGAGGCGTCGGCACGCACGTTGAAGCCGATGATGGTGGCCTTGGAGGCGACCGCCGAATTGGCGTCCGACTCGGTGATGCCGCCCACGCCGGAGCTGATGATGTTGATCCGGATGTCCTCGTTGGACAGCGCAACCAGCGCGTGGCGCAGTGCTTCGACCGAACCCTGGACATCGGCCTTGATGATCAGGTTCAGGCTGAGCTGGCCCTCGCCCTTGCCCAGCTGGGCCATGATGTCTTCCATGCGGCTGCCGGCCGAGGCGACCAGGCGCGACTCGCGACGCTTGGCATCGCGCTGCTGGGCCACGTCCTTGGCCAGGCGCTCGTCCTCGACCACCACGAAGTCATCACCGGCATCGGGCACGCCGGACAGGCCCAGGACCTGCACCGGGATGGAGGGACCGGCCGAGGCCGGCTGGCCACCGGTTTCGTCGAACAGCGCGCGCACGCGGCCGTACTGCACGCCGCACACCAGGTAGTCGCCGCGCTTGAGCAAACCCTGCTGGACCAGCACCGTGGCCACCGGGCCGCGGCCCTTGTCCAGCGAGGACTCGATGACCGTCCCGCTGGCGCGGCCTTCCGGTGCGGCCTTGAGCTCGAGCACCTCGGCCTGCAGGCTGATGGCATCGAGCAGGGTGTCGATGCCCTGGCCGGTCTTGGCCGAGACTTCGATGAACTGGGTGTCGCCACCGAACTCTTCGGCGACCACGTCATGGGCCAACAGCTCGTTTTTTACCCGCAGCGGATCGGCGCCGGACTTGTCGATCTTGTTGATCGCCACGATCAGCGGTACGCCGGCGGCCTTGGCCTGCTGCACCGACTCGATGGTCTGCGGCATGACCCCGTCATCGGCCGCCACCACCAGCACCACGATGTCGGTCAGCTTGGCGCCACGGGCGCGCATGGCGGTGAACGCCGCGTGGCCCGGGGTATCCAGGAAGCTGATGACGCCCTTGTCGGTTTGGACGTGGTAGGCACCGATGTGCTGGGTGATGCCGCCGGCTTCGCCGCTGGCGACCTTGGTGCGCCGGATGTAGTCCAGCAGCGAGGTCTTGCCGTGGTCGACATGACCCATGATGGTGACCACCGGCGGACGCGGCGCGGTCTTGCCCTGGACGTCCTCGACATGGGCCAGCAGCGCGTCCTCGGCGTCCTCGCTGTCCGCGCGCACGACCTTGTGGCCGAGCTCTTCGGTGATCAGCGCTGCGGTGTCATGGTCGATGGTCTGGGTGATGGTGGCCATCACGCCCATCTTGAACAGCGCCTTGACCACATCGCCACCCTTGAGCGCCAGCTTCTGGGCCAGGTCGCCGACGGTGATGGCTTCGCCGATCGCCACTTCCCGCACCACCGGTGCGGTCGGACGTTCGAACTGGTGGCTGCCCGAGCCGCCGCGGCTCTGTTCCAGCTGGCGACGCGGCTTGGGCTTGCCGCGGGCGGCCCCGCGACGGGCGCGATCGGCGGCCGACAGGTGCAGCTGGCCGGCAAAGCGCTGGGTGCTCTCGTCGTCCTCGACCCCGGCGACCATCGCGTGCGAACCACGGGTCTTGTGCTTGGCCGCAGTGGTGGCGCGGTCGGGTTCCTTGCGCGCCGGCGCCGGCGCGGTGCGCGGCGGATGGGCGGCACCGGCCTTGGCCGGGACCCGGATCGAGGTGCCCGGCGCAGGCCCGACGCTCTCGTCGATCGGCGTGCGCACGGGGGCAGCGGCTTGTTCGGCGTCCTCGACGGCGGCGCGGGCTTCGGCCTCGGCCTGGGCGCGCACGGCGGCCTCGGCCTGGCGCTTGCGCTCGTTTTCCTCGTTGCGGGCGCGGTCCATCTCGGCCAGGCGCGCCTGCTCGGCCAGGTTGCGCTGGCGCGATTCTTCCAGCTTGCGCAGGATCTCGGCGCGCTCGTCGCCACCGGCGGCGGCGCCGGCACGACGGGCCTCGTTGGCCTGGGCTTCGGTCGGCTTGACGTAGGTGCGCTTCTGGCGCACTTCCACGGCCACGGTCGCATTGCTGCGGCCGGTCTTGACGGTCACTTCCTGCACCTTGCGGCGGGCCAGGGTGATCTTCTTGGAAGCCTCGCTCTCTTCGCCGCCACCCTCGGTCTTGCCGTGGGTGCGACGCAGGAAGCCGAGCAGCTTCATTTTCTCGGTACTGGACACTTCCTGGTCGGGGCCACTGAACTTCATGCCGGCCTCGGCCAGCTGTTCGATCAGTTTATCGACTGGGGTATTGACCAGTTCGGCGAGCTTGCGGATGGTGGTTTGCTGCGACATTCGGATCCTATGATCTGGTTGGCGCCCCCTCGCCCAGAGCAAGGGAAGCGCGAATTCTAAGCCCTGACGCCATCAGGGCGATGGTCATGGCTGGCTCATTGGCCGCGCTCCAGTCGGGCGATCTCCTCGGCGCGTGCGGCCAGGATCAACGTGGCCGCGCGCGCCTCGTCCAGCCCTTCGATGCCGAACTCGACGACCTCGTCGGCGGCCAGGTCGGACAGGTCCTCGCTGGTCTTCACGCCATGGCTGGCCAACGCGTGGGCGGTGTCCTCGTCCATGCCTTCCAGGGCCAGCAGGTCGGCGGCCGGACCTTCGTCCTCGGCACCTTCTTCCTCGGCCAGGGCCGCGTTGAGCAAGGCATCGCGGGCACGGGCGCGCAGCTCCTCGACGATGTCCTCGTCGAAGCCTTCCACCGCCAGCAGTTCGCCGACCGGCACGTAGGCGATTTCCTCGACGGTGTTGAAGCCCTCCGACACCAGGATCGCGGCGATTTCCTCATCCACTTCCAGCTTGTCGATGAACAGCTGGCGGGCCACGGCCTGCTCGGCCTCGGACTTGGCCGAGACCTGGTCCTGGGTCATCACGTTGAGCTGCCAACCGGTCAGCCGGCTGGCCAGACGCACGTTCTGGCCGCCCTTGCCGATCGCCTGGGCCAGGCGATCCTCGGCCACTGCCAGGTCCATCGAATGACGTTCCTCGTCGACGATGATCGACTGGACTTCAGCCGGCGCCATGGCATTGATGACGAAGTTGGCCGGGTTCTCGTTCCACAGCACGATGTCCACGCGCTCGCCGTTGAGCTCGTTGCTCACCGCCTGCACGCGCGAACCGCGCATGCCGATGCACGCGCCGATCGGATCGGTCCGGGTGTCGTGGGCCAGCACGGCGATCTTGGCGCGGTCGCCCGGGTCGCGTGCGCAGGCCTTGATCTCGACCAGGCCCTGGCCCACTTCCGGCACTTCCAGCTTGAACAGCTCCATCATGAATTCCGGCGCGGCGCGGCTGATGAACAGCTGCGGGCCGCGCGGCTCGGAACGCACGTCGTACAGATAGCCGCGGACGCGGTCGCCGGCGCGCAGAACGTCGCGCGGAATGCCCTTGTCCTTGGAGATGAAGGCCTCGGCGTTGCCGCCCAGGTCCACGTAGATGTTGCCGCGCTCGGCACGCTTGACGATGCCGGTGACCAGCTCGCCCACCCGATCCTTCCAGGCGTCCACGACCTGGGCACGCTCGGCCTCGCGCACGCGCTGGACGATGACCTGCTTGGCGGCCTGGGCGGCGATCCGGCCGAAATCGGGGTTTTCGATCTTTTCTTCGATGTACTGGCCTACCGCCACGCCCTCGGCCTCCTCCACCGCATCCATCAGGCGGATCTGCCGGTCCGGCGACTCCATGACCACATCGTCGGCCACCACTTCCCAGCGCCGGAACGTCTCGTAGGTGCCGTCCTTGTGGTTGATGGTCACCCGGATCAGCACATCCTGCTCGGGATAGCGCTTTTTGGCGGCCGAGGCCAGGGCAGCTTCGATGGCGTCGAAGATCACTTCACGCGGGACGCCTTTTTCGTTGGCGACCGCGTCCACCACCAGCAACAATTCCTTACTCATCTTTCACTCCGCGCGCGACCCTTGAGGCCGTCGTTGGGTTGGGTTGTCATCAATGCAGCTTCCTCGGCGCGGCAGGCTTTTTCCTGGGCTTGCCTGCACCGATGTTCTTCTTTGGTTGTGGCGCCATGCCCAGCGCCACCCAGTCAGGCATCAGCCGCGCCTTGTCCAGGTTGTCGGCGGCAAAGGTCAGCTGGCGGTTGTCGAAGGCCAGGGTGATGCGGTCACCTTCGACCGAGACGATGTGGCCTTGCACGCGGCGGCGCCCTTCCTGCGGCAGCTTCAGCACCACCTTGACCTCTTCGCCGATGAAACGGGCGAAATGCGCTGCGTTGAACAGCGGGCGATCGACCCCGGGCGAGGACACTTCCAGGGTGTAGTGGTCGTTGATCGGGTCCTGGACATCGAGCTGGGCGGAAACTTCGCGGCTGACCGCCTCGCAGTCCTCGATGTTGACCACGCGGGTCTGGCGCTCGGCCTGGCTCACGTCGATGTACAGACGCAGGGTCGCATTGCCGGCGGCCGGCAGGTATTCCACGCCCAGCAGCTCCAGGCCCAGGGCCTGGACGGTGGGCTGCAGCAGCTCTGCAATCTCGGTTGCCTTGTCGCTCACGTCGCTGAAGATCTCGTCCTGTGTTTGTTCCAGAAACCGAAAAGGGCCCGAACGGGCCCTTGTCCGATGACGCTGGATGTGGAGGCGCCATCGCACCTCTACGAGCCCAGGCTTCTGGCCAGCGGAAGGCTTCACCTCGAAGCGTCCGGCATACCTGAAACGTTGGTCGCGGCACACAGGGGAAAGGTCGTCCACAAAAGGACCACCGGCATCACACCGTGCCGCAGCAGCGCATCATAAAGAGACCGGGCTTGCCGCGCAACCTGCAGCCATTCAGGAGCAACGGCGCGGCGCCCATCCCATGCGCGCCACGCCGCGTCGGTATCGTGGCCGCCCGGCGCACAAGCGCAACGCGCGGCTACAGCGTCGACCGCCGACCCAGCGTCCGCGCCCGGAAACGAGAAGGCCGGGACGCTGCCCGGCCTTTGCGCTCCACCTTGCCGCTGGCTCAGGTCTGCGCAGCCGGTCCGGCAATGGGTGGCAGCGGACGCTTGGGCGTGCCACCGCCGTCGTTGTCGCCCTTGGTCGGGGCCTTGGCCCAGCCCATCGGCGGCGGCGGATCACGACCTTCCATGATCGCGTCGATCTGCGGCACGTCGATGGTTTCGTATTCCAGCAACAGCCTGGCCATCGTGTGCAGCTTGTCCAGGTTGTCGCTCAGGATCTTGGTGGTGCGCTGATAGGCATTGTCCAGGATCGCGCGGACCACCTCGTCGATCTTGCGTGCGGTGTCGTCCGAGACGCTCTTGTGCTGGGTCACCGAACGGCCCAGGAACACCTCGTCGTCCTCCTCGCCATAGGCGATGGGCCCCATCTGGTCGCTCAGGCCCCACTTGGTGACCATGTTGCGGGCCATCTTGGTCGCCCGCTCGATGTCGTTGGAGGCGCCGGTGGTGACCTTGTCCGCGCCGAACACCAACTCCTCGGCCACGCGGCCGCCGTACAGCGAGCACAGCTGCGACTCGATCGCGGTACGGTTGTAGCTGTACTTGTCGCCTTCAGGCAGATACATGGTCACGCCCAGCGCGCGGCCACGCGGAATGATGGTGACCTTGTAGACCGGGTCGTGCTCGGGCATCAGGCGGCCGACGATGGCGTGGCCGGCCTCGTGGTAGGCGGTCAGGGTCTTCTCGTCCTCGCTCATGGCCATCGAGCGACGCTCGGCGCCCATCAGGATCTTGTCGCGCGCCCGGTCGAAGTGATCCATGCGGACCTCCTTCTCGTTGTGGCGCGCGGCAAACAGCGCCGCCTCGTTGCACAGGTTGGCAAGGTCCGCGCCGGAGAAGCCCGGCGTGCCGCGCGCGATGGTCATCGGCACCACGTCATCGGCCAGCGGCAGCTTGCGCATGTGGACCTTGAGGATCTGCTCGCGGCCCTTCACGTCCGGCAGGCCGACCACCACCTGGCGGTCGAAGCGGCCCGGACGCAGCAGCGCCGGATCCAGCACGTCCGGACGGTTGGTCGCGGCGATGATGATCACGCCCTCACCGCCCTCGAAGCCGTCCATCTCCACCAGCAGCTGGTTCAGGGTCTGCTCGCGCTCGTCATGGCCGCCGCCCAGGCCAGCGCCACGATGGCGGCCGACCGCGTCGATTTCGTCGATGAAGATGATGCACGGGGCGTGCTTCTTGGCCTGCTCGAACATGTCGCGCACGCGGCTGGCGCCGACGCCGACGAACATCTCGACGAAGTCCGAACCGGAGATGGAGAAGAACGGCACCTTGGCTTCGCCGGCGATGGCCTTGGCCAGCAGGGTCTTGCCGGTCCCGGGCTGGCCGACCATCAGCACGCCGCGCGGGATCTTGCCCCCGACCTTCTGGAACTTGGTCGGCTCGCGCAGGAATTCGACCAGTTCGCTGACCTCTTCCTTGGCCTCATCGCAGCCGGCGACATCGGCGAAGGTCACCTTGACCTGATCTTCGCCCTGCAGCTTGGCCCGCGACTTGCCAAAGGACATCGCGCCCTTGGCCCCGCCGCCACCGCCCTGCATCTGGCGCATGATGAAGATCCAGAAGCCGATGATCAGCAGCACGGGCAGGAAGTTGAGCAGGATCACGCCCAGCGAGATGCCGCTGTCCGGCTCCTGCTGGGTGACGTTGACGCCCTTGTTGATCAGCTGGTTGATCAGGCTGTCGTCCTTGGGCCCGTAGACCATGCCCTGGGTCCCATCGCTGCGCTTGTAGCTGATCGCGTTGGTCTTCAGATCGCCCTTGTTGGTGAAGTCGACCGAACTGATCTGGCCGTTGTTCACTTCCTGCAGGAACTGGGTGTAGGTGGTCTGGCCGCTGCCCTGGCCGGCGCCCATGCGCGGCGAGAAACTCTGGAACACCACCATGAGCACTACCGCCACTACGACCCACAGCAGCAGATTCTTGGTCAAGTCGTTCATCCTCATGGGCCTCGGTATTCCCCTGGCTGTGTCACTACGTTAACGCGGATATTCGTGCCGGCTCGAGGCCGGCTTCACTGGGGCAGGCTGCGCTTTCCCTGCCCCAGTGCGTAAACCTCCGGCGACCGCTTGCGCGAGGCGTCCGGCTTGCGGATCACCACGCGCTCGTAGCGCCGGCGCATGTCACGGATGTAATCATCGAACCCCACGCCCTGGAACAGCTTGATCAGGAACGCACCACCGGGCTTGAGATGGCCATCGGCGAAATCGATCGCCAGTTCGGCCAGATGCATCATTCTCGGCTGGTCCACCGCATCCACACCACTTTTATTGGGGGCCATGTCGGAAAGCACAAGGTCCGCCTGCCGGCCTTCGAGCATGGCCTCCAGCCGGGATAACACGACCTGCTCCCTGAAGTCCCCGTGAAGGAAGTCGACCCCGGCCAGCGAGGGCATCTCCAGGATGTCCATTGCCACGACCCGGCCCTGCCCGCCCATGGCCTGACGCACGTACTGCGACCAGCCGCCCGGGGCCGCGCCCAGATCGACCACGACCATGCCTGGTTTGAGCAGGCGGTCACGTTCGATCAGCTCTTCCAGCTTGTACGCCGCACGCGAGCGCAGACCCTCGGCCTGCGCCCGTTTGACATAGGGGTCGGCGAAGTGTTCCTTGAGCCAGCGCTGGCTGCTTTGACTGCGTTTGGCCATGGTTGCGAAAACGGCGACCTGCCAGGCCGCGCGATTCAAGGTGGGGATGGCGCCCATGATACGCTGAACGCCCCTCGTCACCTGAAAGCCCCGTCTGCATGTCCGTTGCCCTGACCGCCGCCCAGAACCGTTTCCTGCGTGGGCAGGCCCACGGGCTCAAGGCCGTGCTGCAGACCGGGGACAAGGGCCTGAGCGAGGCTTTCCTTGCCGGGCTGGAAGAAGTGCTGGAACGCCATGAGCTGATCAAGGTGAAGCTGGCCGCCGAGGACCGCCAGGCCCGGGAGGCGATGATCGGGCAGATCGCCCAGCGCACCGGCGCGGCCGTGGTCCAGCGCATCGGCCACGTGGTCATCCTGTACCGGCCCAGCCGCGACAAGCGCACCATCGTCCTGCCGCGCGCCTGACCGAGCCGCCGGCGCCTTCCGGCCTGCCGGCCTCGCCAGGGTCGGCCGTCCGATTCTTGCGGAGCCCCTCCATGCAGCTCAGCCACGAACGCCCCGACTACCCTTACAGCCTGCGCACGGCCAACGGGCACAGCGCCACGGTCAACGACCAGGTCCTGCAGCGCAGCTTCATCCTGACCCCATCGGTCCTGCAGACCGATTGGCCGGCCGTGGCCGCCGAGGCCTTGGATCCGGCCGCCCTGCAGCCGCTGCTGGCGCTGGAGCCGGAAATCGTCCTGCTGGGCACCGGCGCGCGCCAGGTGTTCCCGCCGGCCGAGGCCATGGCCGCCTGCCTGACCCGGGGGGTGGGGATCGAAGTGATGGCCAATGCCGCCGCCGCGCGCACCTTCCATATCCTGGCCGGTGAGGGTCGGCGGGTGGTGGCCGGGTTCATCCTGCAGGCCTGAGCCGCGCGCCGCCGGGCCGCGTCGCCGCAGCGGATACTTACCGCGCCGGCAGGTAACCCAGCGGATCGACCGGCTTGCCGTTGTAGCGGATCTCGAAGTGCAGCATGTCGCGCGAGGCACCGCTGCGGCCCATCTCGGCGATCTGCTGGCCGGCCTTGACATTCTGGCCTTCATTGACCAGGCGCTTGCGGTTATGACCGTAGGCCGAGAGCCAGGCTTCGCTGTGCTTGACGATGATCAGTTCGCCGTAACCCACCAGGCCGGCGCCGGAATACACCACCACGCCGTCGGCCGCGGCCCGCACTGCATCGCCACCATGGCCGGCGATGTCCACGCCCTGGTTGGTGGCATCGCCGGCAACGAACCGACCCACCAGCTGGCCGTCGGCCGGCCAGCGCCATTTGATGTCGCTCTTGATCGGCGCGGCGGCCGCGGCCGTGCCGCTGGCGGATGCGCTGGCCGCACGGCCGCTGGCCACGCTCGTGCCGGCGGAACCGCGCGCAGCGGCGCCACCGGGTGGATACAGCTTCAGGGACTGGCCCGGATAGATCGTGTACGGCGGCGCCAGGCCGTTCCAGGCGGCCAGGTCGCTCGGCACGATGCCGTTGTCGGTGGCGATGCGGTACAGGGTCTGGCCGCGCTGGACGGTGGCGCTCTGGCCATATTTGGGCCTGGACACCGCCCGTGGCGCGCTGGCCGAAGCACTCGTCCCACGACCGGGAGACGCGCTGCCGGTGCGGGTGACCGTGCTGCTGCACGCAGCCACAAGCAACGCTGCGCCGGCGACCAGCCCCAGTTGCGCGGCACGCGCTTTAAAGGAAACGGCCAGGTCCATGCGCTTGTTCATCCGTACTCAGCTCTCCACACCAGGTAACCCACCACCGCCAGCAGCAACACGCTGGCGATCCAGCCGACCGGTTCGATCCAGCGCCGCAGCGCCGCCTCGGCGCGCACCCCGCCCAGGCGCAGCGCCAGGGCGACCAAGAACACCCGCTTGCCGCGCCCCACCACCATCGCGGCGATGAACGGTAGCAGCGGCACTCCGACGATGCCTGAGGCCCATGTAAATATCTTCAGCGGGATCGGGGTGAATCCGGCCAGCACCAGCAGCCAGAAGGCGCGCCGGGGGGAATGGGCCACCAGCTCGCGCAGCTGCGCGACCTGCCCATCGACCGCCGCCCGCCAGCCCATTGCGTCGATCAACGGCTGCACCGCGTGATAGGCAAAATGGCCCAGGCCATAGCCGGCCAGCGCCCCCAGCAGCGAGCCGGCCAGGCTGGTGGCGGCAAAGGAGAACGCGCGCCGGGGGTGGGCCAGCGACATCGGCGCCAGCATCACTTCCGGCGGCACCGGGAAGAAGATCGCTTCGATCAGGCTCAACCCGAACAACAGGCGCGGGGCATGACGATGGCGCGACCAGGCAATGGTGCGCGCATACAGCGGTGCGAACACCTGCATCAGTCCAGGGTTCCCGACAGCAGGGGCACGAACATCACCGGGGCCAGCGTGGCCTGCTGCAGCTGCCCGTCGGCATCGCGGGTGACCTGCACCAGTTCCTGCGCCGCGGCGCCGCCGACCGGCGCCACCAGGCAGCCGCCGGGCGCGAGCTGTTCGACCAGGGCCGACACCAGCGCCGGCCCGGCCGCGGTGACGATGATGGCGTCATAGGGCGCATGCTCGGGCCAGCCGACGCGGCCGTCGTCATGCTTGCTGCGCACGTTCATGCCCAGCTGGCGCAGGCGCTTGCGGGCCAGGCGCAGCAGGTCGCCGATGCGCTCGACCGTGTAGACCTCGAGCCCCAGCGCGGCCAGCACCGCGGCCTGGTAGCCCGAGCCGGTGCCCACTTCCAGCACGGTCTTCGGATTGCGGCCGGCCAGCAGCACTTCGGTCATGCGCGCCACCACCCACGGCTGGGAAATGGTCTGGCTGTGGCCGATCGGCAGGGCGGTGTCCTCATAGGCACGCGTGGCCAGGGCTTCGTCGACGAAAAGATGCCGGGGCACGGTACCGATGGCGTCCAAGACATTCTCGTCGGCGATGCCCGCCGCGCGCAGGCGCTGGACCAGGCGGTCGCGCACGCGCTGGGAGGTCATGCCCGAGCCGCTGGCCTGCCCAAGGTGCACCCGCAGCCGCAGGGTCATGCCGACGACTCCAGGCTTGCGCTCAGCCCGCCGACCCAGCTGGCCACCGTTTCCAGCGCCTGGTAGCGGGTCAAATCGACGTGGATCGGGGTGATGGAGATGCAGCCGCTGCGCACGGCGTGGAAATCGGTACCGATGCCGGCGTCCTGCTCCGGGCCGGCCGGGCCGATCCAGTAGACGGTGCCGCCGCGCGGATCGTTCTGCGGCATGCAGGCCTCGGAACGGTGGCGGTTGCCCAGGCGGGTGACCTCGAAGCCCTGCACCTGTTCCCACGGCAGGTCCGGCACGTTGACGTTGAGGATGGTGTTGGCCGGCAGCGGATCGGACTTGAGCCGGGCCACGATCTCCACCGCGGCGCGCGCGGCGGTCTGGTAATGCTGGGCGATGTGGTCGCGGGTCACCAGGGAGACGGCCACCGCCGGCAGGCCCAGGAAACGCCCTTCCATCGCCGCCGAGACGGTCCCCGAATAGATCACGTCATCGCCCAGGTTGGCCGCGTTGTTGATCCCGGACACCACGATGTCCGGATCGAAGTCCAGCATGCCGGTCAGGGCCAGGTGCACGCAGTCGGTGGGCGTGCCGTTGACGCGGATGGTGCGTTCGTCCAGCTGGCGGATGCGGATGGGCAGGTCCAGGGTGAGCGAATTGCTGGCGCCGGAGCGGTCGCGGTCCGGGGCCACCACCCACACCTGGTGCCCGGCGCCGCGCAGGCCTTCGGCGAGGATCCGGATTCCGGGGGCGTCGACGCCGTCGTCGTTCGATACAAGTACGCGCACTTGGCTTCCTTCGATGGTGCGCGTCGATGATACCGGATCGACCCGGACGCTTCGCCCTTGCACCCGGCCACATCCGACGTAACCTGCAAGCCATGAGCGATGCAGGCGACGAAGACGACCAGGCCCGCCTGTTCCGCGAGGCGATTGGCCAGGTGCGGCGCATCGCGCCCGCGCCCACGCCGCCGCGCAAGCCGCGGCCGCGCCCGCTGGCACGCATGGCCCAGGCCGATGAACGGGCCGCGGCCAGCGAATTCCGCCGGGCGCTGCAGGCCATGCCGATTGGTGCCGGCGATGTGCTTTCGCACCGGGTCCAGGCGCTGCCGGTGGGCGTGTTCAACCGGCTCAGGCGCGGCCAGTTCTCGGTCCAGGACGAACTGGATCTGCACGGGGCCACCGCCGCCCAGGCAGAAGCCGCGCTGTGCCAGTTCCTGCGCGATGCCCAGCGCAGCGGCAGCGCCTGCGTGCGCATCATCCACGGCAAGGGACTCGGCTCGCAGGCCGAGATTCCGGTGCTGAAGAACGTGGTGGACCGCGTGCTGCGCCACCGCAGCGATGTGCTGGCGTTCCATTCGGCCACCCCGGCCCAGGGCGGCACCGGCGCGGTGGTGGTGCTGCTGGGCGCGCGCTGAGGGGCCCGAGCGGGCCTGCATGGCCATGGCGCCTGGTTCAGGCCGGTGAGCGGTGTTCGTGCCCCTGCGCAGGCGCCTGGTTCGTCAGGGCGATGCCTGGTACCGCAACCCGAAGATATCGAAACGTGAAAGCGCGTCTTCAAGCCCAGGGCTTGAATCCATCACTTTCACCATGTTCCGTTATCTCCGGGCTACGGTACTAGCCAGGGCAGGTGCCGCAGGTCAGCGGGAGCAGGACTTTTGCCTCCAGCCCGCCGAGCGTGTTGGACACGCCGAGCTCGATGCGCCCGCCGTGCGCGATCACCACCTCGTTGGCGATGGACAGGCCAAGGCCACTGCCCTCCACGCCGGTTCCCAGTTCGCGATGAAACCTCAGGAACACCCGCTCACGGGCTTCCTCGGCAATGCCCGGCCCGGAGTCCTCGACGCAGATCATCGCAACGTTGGCCATCAGCTGGGTCGAGACTGCGATGCAACCGCCTTCGGGCGTATAGCGCACCGCGTTTTCCACCAGGCTGCGCACCAGCAGCGCCAGCGTGAACTCATCGCCGCGCAACTGCACCCCTGCCAGCGACAGGGCCAGGACCTGGCCCTTGGCCCGCGCCAGCGCCCGCACGTCCTCCACCTCCATGCTGACCACGGTGTCCAGGTCCAGCAAGGCCGGCCTGTGCGCTTGCGGGCCCTGCTCGGCGCGACTGAGCGCCAGCAGCTGCGCGACCAGTTTTTCGAGCCGGCTGGCGCTGGCCTCCACATGCTGCTGCGACTCAGCCCGCTCATCGTCATTGCTGGCCTGGAGCAGGTTGGCCACATGCACCTTGAGCGCACTGATCGGCGTGCGCAATTCGTGCGCCGCATCGGCGATGAAGCGACGCTCCCGCGCCAGTGCCGAATCCAGCCGCTGCAACAGTCCGTTCACCGCACGCACCAGGCCGTGGACTTCAGCGGGCAGGTTGGAAAATTCCAGGGGCGACATCCGTTCGGGATCGCGCTCGCCGATCTGGTCAGAGACGCGGACCAGCGACCGGGTCGCCCACCGGACCACGATCCAGATCAGCGCGGCCATCAGCGGCAATGCCACCAGCAGCGGAACCAGGGTGGCCATGGCGATGTCCGCGGCCAGCTCCTGGCGGATGTCGGCATGCTCGGCCGACTGGAACCACCACCCTTGCGGCGAGCGCAGCGTGAACACCCGCCAGGTCGCCTGATCGATCCGCTGGTCGGTGAAGCCGGGCCGCAGCGGGGCGAAGGCCTGCACCGGCGCACTGTCCGAACGCAGCAGCAGCCGCCCCTGGGCGTCCCGGATCTGGAAGGCCAGCTTGGTTTCGTAGGCATGCCCGTCCGCAAACGCCAACGCCTCGCCGACCCCTTCCACCCGACCGTGCCAACCATGCAGCACGATGGGTTCGCCGGGATGCTCGGCAAGATCTGCCAGCGACTCGTCGACCAGACCGACCAGGACCCGGGCCGACTGCACCAGGCGCGCATCGAACATTTCGCCGGCTTCCTGCAGACCGGCTCGGTAACTGAATGCCGCCGCCAATGCCATCAGGATCGAGAGCAGGCCGATCAGCGCAACCAGCAGTACGCGCCGGATCGAATTCAAGCAGGCGTCTCGCCGGCACGCGCCACCGCGTCCTGGTCGAAGGCGTAGCCGATCCCGTGCACGGTGCGCACCACTGAAGGATGGAGCTTGCGGCGGAGCTGGTGGACATGCACGTCGACCGCGTTGCTGGCCACGTCCTCGTTCCACCCATACAGGTGCTGCTGGATCGTCTCGCGGCCCAGCGGGCGGCCGCGTTGCTCCATGAGCAGGCGCAGCAGGGCGAATTCGCGACGGGTCAGATCCACGCCCCGGCCCTGCCAGGTCACCGTCAGGCGGGCCGGATCTAGGTGCAGGGGGCCCGAGTCAAGGGCCGGCTTGGCACGGCCGGCGCTGCGCCGCAGCAGGGCCCGGATGCGGGCGTGCAGCTCGGCGGTATCGAACGGCTTGCCCAGGTAGTCGTCGGCGCCGACATCCAGGCCCAGGGTGCGATCGGCGGCGCGCTCACGCGCGCTCAGGACCAGGATGGGAACATCGCTGTCCTGGGCCCGGACCTGGCGGATCACCTCGATGCCGTCCACCCGCGGCAGGCCCAGGTCGAGCAGGACCAGGTCCACCCCGCCATCGTTGATCGCGGCCAGGGCACTGGCCCCGTCACGTACCCAGTCCACCGCGAAGGCCTCGCGCCGCAGCGCGATGCAGATGCCCTGGCCCAGCGAAACGTCGTCTTCAACCAGCAGGATGCGCATGGGCCCAGTCTCTGTCGGGTCGGCTCAGCGGCCGGCAAGGTGGGCGTTGACTTGTTTCAGTTTCGCCTCGGCCTCCTGGCGCCGGCCGCTGTCGGCCAGCGCCCGCCCGGGGCGCGCCGGCGCGGCCAGGGCCTTCTGCAGGGCCGCCGCCGCGCCCGCCCAGTCCTTCTGGTCACGCAGGAAGTCGCCATAGAAATAATTCGCATCGATGCCGTCGGGGTTGATCTCCAGGCCCTTGCGCAGCATCTGGCGCGCGGTGTCATCGTTGCCAAAGCCCAGCGGCCAGCCTGGGACCTGGTAATACAAGGCGCCCAGGCTGGTATAGGCCGAACCATCCAGTGCGTCGGGATCGAGCTTCAGCGCCGCTTCGAAGTCCGCCCTTGCCTGCTTGACCAGGCTCAGCGCGCCCATGCCGCCTTTCTCGCCGGCCCAGCTGGACAACACGATGCCCTCCCAGATCAGCGTCGCCGCATCCCTGGGCTGGGCCTGGCGCGCCTGCGCGGCCTGCCCGGCCAGGGCCTCGAAAGCCGCCTGGCGCTCGGACTTGGGCACCTGGTAGTTGATCTGCGCCCAGCGGTCGCGGATCTGGGCCACGGCCGGCGACACGGCCTGGGCGGCGGCCTGGGCCAGGCCGGCGAGCAGCAACAGCGCGCCCAGCCCGAGCACGCGCAGCGCGTCAGCGCGAAGACGGTTCATGGATCGGTTCCTCCAGGGTGACCGGCGCCTGACGGCTGGCGTGGCGCCGGATGATGGGAAGCTGGGCGCGCAGGCTGCGGTCGACCAGCGCGGGCAAGGCGCCATTGAGGCGCGCGAACAGTTTCTCCGGCCAGCCCAGCTGGCGCCGCAGATCACCGCGCTCGATGGCCCGGACCAGCTGGCGGGCAACCTCCTCGGGCGTATCCGAGCGGGTCTTCAGCTCGGCATTGAGCGCATCGACGCGGGCCGAATTGAATGCGGTGCGGGTGGCGCGCGGCGACAGGTACTGGAAACGCACCGGGCTCTCGGCGTACTCCCGGGCCAGGGCCTCGAACAGGCCGCGCAAACCAAACTTGCTGGCGCTGTAACCGGCAAAGGCCGGAAAACCGATGCTGCCGAAGGTGGAGCCGATCGCGACCACCGCCGCCTGCGGATGCTGGGTCAGCACCGGCAGCAGCGCATGGACCAGCAGCGCGGGGGCCACCAGGTTGGTGTGCAGCACGTTCTCCAGCTCCGCTGCGCTGTGCTGGCCGAACAGGCCGAACGCGCTCTGTGCATGGCCCAGCACCAGCAGCGCCGGGGTCGTGGGCTGTTCCCGTGCGGCCTGGACCAGCCGCGCCCGTCCTTCGGGCCCGGACAGGTCGGCGACCACGGTCACCACCCGACCCTGCGGCTGGGCCGCGGCCAGCGCCGCCAGGCGCGCCGGATTGCGTCCCACCGCCAGCACCTGTGCGCCCGATTGCACCAGCGCCGCGCACAGCGCCGCGCCGATGCCACCGGTTGCGCCGGTCACGATCACGTTCTTGCCGCGCAGGTCCATCAGGCGGCCTGGGCCAGGCGCATGCCGTCGCGGCGCAGGGTGCGGAAGATGTCGCCGTAGAGCACGTAGAAGCGCCGCGCGGCGTGGATCACGGCCTGCCGATCGGCTTCGTCGTCCAGGCGGTTCATCAGTCCTTCGAAGAATCCGGTGTGCTCCACGTCCAGCTCGCCATGCGAGAGCAGGTAGCTGAAGGCATTGCGCGGCAGGCCCAGGGCGGTCTGGATGGTGTTGGCCGCGCGGGTGGCCAGGGCCACGCTGGCCCCTTCCAGGACCAGCACCATGCCGAAGAAGCCCACCGGATTGCCGCGGGCGATGGTGTCGTAGGCATAGCTGACCATCAGCTCGGTGGCCAGCGACGGCTGCGAAGCGGCGCAGGTGGCGCGGTCTGCGCCGCAGGCGACCAGGTCGTCCAGGACCCACTCGTGGTGGCCCATTTCCTCGCCGATGTATTCGCCGATCGCGGCCCGCAGCCATTCCAGCCGGGCCGGCAGGCGCGCGCCGCAGGCCATCAGCAGCGGCACGGTGTGGCGCACGTGGTGGTAGGCCTGGCCGAGGAAGGCCACATAGTCCTCGCGGGCGATCTGGCCGGCCAGCGCGGCCTTGAGGATGGGCACGGACAGCAGGCCGGCGCGTTCGGCCTGGGTCTGCTCGAGCAATGTGTCGTGAAAGGTCATGCGGCAACTCCGGAAGCGGGGATGGTAGCCGGGCGGCGATAGCAGGCATCCACCTCGGACTGGTAGCGGGACAGGATCGCCTCGCGGCGCGGGCGGCCGTTGGCGGTGAGCAGGCCGTCGGCGGCGGTGAACGGCGCCCGGGCCCGGACGAATCGCGCCACCCGCGCGTAGTCGGGCAGTCCGGCGTTGACCTCGGCCAGGGCCTGGGCGATGAGCGCGTCATCGGCGTCGGGCCGGCGCGGCCAGAGCACGGCGATGTTGTCGGCCTGGGCCTCGCCCCAGACCACCGCCTGGGCCAGCACCGGGTGCTGCAGCAGCTCGCTTTCGACCCACTCGGGCGAGACATTGCGCCCGAAGGAGGTGATGAACACATTCTTGCGGCGGCCGGTGATGTGCACGAAACCCTCGCCGTCCAGGTGGCCCAGGTCGCCGGTCCGCACCGGCCCGGGCGCAAGCGCTTCACCGCCGAGGTAGCCCAGCGCGCGCACGCCATCGACCAGGATCTCGCCGCCATCGAAGGACACCCGGGCATGTGGCAGCGGTTGGCCGACGCTGCCGGCGCGCTGCGCCCCGGGCCGGTTCAGGCACACCACCGAGGCGCATTCGGTCAGGCCATAGCCTTCGAACACCGGCAGGCCCAGCGCCTGGGCGCGTGCCAGCAACGCCGGGCCGACCCGGCCCCCGCCCACCGCGATGTAGCGCAACGAGGCCGGCAACGGCGCGCCCTGTTCGGCTGCCATCACCAGCGCCAGCAGCAGCTGCGGCACCAGGATCACGCTCTCGGGCTGGTAGCGGTGCAGGCAACCGAGCAGGGTGGGCACGTCCAGGCCGGAGGCACCGGTGTAGCCGATCTCGCTCAACGACGGCAGCGCGATCTGGGCATCGGCCAGCAGCGCGGCGTAGAGCCCGGCGACGTTCTCCAGCAGCGTGGACAGCGGCATCAGGCACAGGTGGCGGCGCGGGGCGATGGCGCTGGAGGCCTGCACCAGCGAGCCAGCCACGGTCAGCAGGCTGGCACCATCCAGGCACACGCCCTTGGGCCGGCCGGTGGTGCCGGAGGTGTAGGTGACGCAGGCGGTCCCGGCTGGCAGCGCGACCGGGCGATCGGCAGCCAGCCGCCAGCCGGCCAGCCCGGTGCCGGCCAGCAGCGGCCCGAGCGCCGGGGCACCGCCCGGCAGCGGCGTGGCTTCGGCCACGATCACCGCCTGCGCACCGCTGGACGCCAGCGCATGGTCCACCTGTTCGGCCGAGAAGAACGTCGGCAGCGGCACGTGCACCCCGTCGATCAGGTGCAGGGCCAGGTCCAGTTCGAGCCAGGCCACCCCGTTGTCGAGGCGACTGGCGATGCAGGTCGTGCCGGCGCGCTGCAGGCGCTCGGCCAGGCTGCGCACGCGCCCGGCCAAGGCCGCATCGCCGATACCGCCATCGGCGACGATGACCCGCTCCGGGACCCCGCGCAGCGCATCGAACAAGGCCTGTGAGACCGGCGCACTCACAGCGACACGGCCAGGCAAAATCCCGAGGCGTCCGCCACCGGCTCGGCACGGGCCTGTTCGGCCTGGCGCATGACGTAGCCGTAGCCGGAGGTCACGTTGCCGCACATCACCCTGGGCTGGGCCTGGTAATAGCGGCCCCACTCGCTTGCATCGCCCTGCAGCCGGTCCGCGCGCGCCTCGGCCAGCTCGGTCAGCGACAGATGCAGACGGTCGAACGCATTGCGCAGCTGGCGGGTGGCGGCAAACAGAACCCAACGCACGTGTGCGGCATGCAGTGTGCAGGTCAGCTGCAGGATCAGTTCGCGCGCCGCGCCCGGGGTCGATGCAGCAAAGCTGCCGACCTCGGCCAGGTCGCGGCGCTGCACGCCCTCGGCCAGCTGCCGCGAGGCCAGCAGTGTCTCGGCGGGGACATCCAGGTATTGCTCGACGAACATCGGGCCCTCCTGGCCCAGCCGCAGGCCCACCGCCGCCAGCAGCTGCCCTTCGCTGTCGCGATAGGCCAGCAGATGAGGCAGGAAACTGTGCAGTTGCGCGCCATGGCGGTCGCGGTAGACCTGGGCGATGAACGCCTCCACCACGGACCGCTGCGGATGGTGCGCCTGAACCAGCTCGGCGCGCGCGAAACGTCCCTCCAGCGGGACAAGGGAGGCGGTGGGGATCCAGGACATGGCGCCAGACTGGCGTGGCCAGATTAAGTCGCAATTAGCCAAATGTTAGCCGTTCATTCGCTTTTCGATCAGGAATCGTTGCGCGCGGCCGATACGAAAGACCAAAGCCGTTGCCCTTCATGCGCTGCGGTTGGCCTCGCGCACCGGCCCCAGTTCGTGCAGCAGCGCGGTGGCATAGCTGCCCGGCGCCAGGGCGAACCCAAGCTCCAGCGTTTGCCCATCAAGCCAGGTCCAGCGCAGATCGACCGCCTGCTGGCGCAGGGCGCGGCGCTCCTGCTTCAGGCCCGCCGCCTCCAGGCCCGCGCGCAGGGCCGGGCCGTCAGCTTCTGACAGCACGCGCAACTCCAGGGCTGCGCACACGCCCTGCGCACGCAGCTCGCCCTGCCCCCCTTGCGGGCCAGTGGGATGGATGTCGAACGTGGCCAGGCGCCGGGCCAGGGTGTCGCTGCAGGGTTCCGGGCCGAACACACTGCGGCTGCCGGCGAGCATCCAGACCTCGCCATCCAGGCCGCGCTCCCAGCTGCCGTCGGCCACGCGCGCGGCCAGCACCCGGTTGAACAGTTCCGAGCGTGCGGCCGAAAGCAGGATCGAGCGCTGCTCGCGCCTGACCCGGCGTCCTTCAAACATGGCCAGGGCCTGGTTGACGTTGCCGCCGCCACGGCCGAAACGCTGCTCGCCGAACCAGTTGGGCAGGCCGCGATCGGCGATCGCCTGCAGCCGAGCTTCGATGGCCGAACGCTCGCCCTGGACCTGGCGCAGCACCAGCGTGAAGCGATTGCCGGCCAGCGCCCCGCGCGGCAGCTTGCGGTTGTGCCAGGCCGAATCGACGATCTCCAGCGGGCCGCCGGCCAGGGCCGCCAGCGCCGGCGCCACGCGCCTGGGCAGGTGCACGCTGAAGCGCTGGGTGGTGACCGCATGGCGGTCCTTCAGCCCGGCGTAGCCGATGCCGACCTCGCCGATTCCGGCCCATTGCGCCAGCCGGCGCGCGACCTCTGAGGTGTTCAGGCCGCGCTTGCGCAGGGTCAGCAGCAGGTGTTCGCCCTCGCCATGGGCGGCGAAGCTGTCGATCTCCACGACCTGGAAATCTTCGGGCTGGCTGCGGAATGCCGCACTCAGCACGGATGGACCATAGGCGCGGGGAAGAAGAGATGTCTCGGTCATGGACCTTGCAGTTCAAAGCCCCTCTCCTTCACCACGGAGAGGATGCCGGGGTGAGGATACACGGGCAACGCCTATGCCGAATCCGGTATGCGTGGCTTCGCCCGTACCCTCATCCCGAACCTGCAATTGCAGGTTCACTTCGCGCCACCTTCTCCCGATGGGAGAAGGAAGAGCTCACGCCCGCACCAGCAGCACCACGGCCTGCGCGGCGATGCCTTCACCGCGACCGGTGAAGCCCAGCTGCTCGGTGGTGGTGGCCTTGACGCTCATCGCATCGACCTCGATGCCCAGCACCTGGGCCAGGTGCGTGCACATCGCCCGGGCATGGGGGCCGACCCTGGGCCGCTCGCAGATCACCGTGACATCGGCATTGCCCACCTGCCAGCCACGCGCACGCAGCAGACCGTCGCAGTGCCGCAGGAAATCGGTGCTGTCGGCATCCTTCCAGCGCGGGTCGCCGGGCGGGAAATGCCGGCCGATATCACCCAGCGCCAGCGCGCCCAGCATCGCATCGCACAGCGCGTGGATGACCACATCGCCATCGCTGTGCGCCAGTACGCCACAGCGGTGCGGCACGCGCACACCGCCGAGCATCAGGTGGTCGCCGTCGGCGGCGAAGGCGTGTACGTCCAGGCCTTGGCCGATGCGCAACGGGGTGCCGGGACTCGGGACTCGGGACCCGGGACCCGGAAGAGCCGAGACGGCCGAATCGGCGCTGGAGGCTTGTTGCTGTTGCTGTTGTTGCACCTGCTCTTGCTCTCCCCGAGTCCCGGCTCCCCTGCCCCGGGTCCCGACGATATAGGCAAAGCGCTCCAGATCGGCCCAGGTGGTGATCTTGAAGTTGGTTTCGCTGCCCTCGACCAGCAGCGGGCGCAGGCCCAGCCGCTCCATGGCCATCGACTCGTCGGTCACATCGATGCCGGCGCCGGCGGCCTGGTCCAGCGCCCGGGTCAGCTGCAGGCGCCGGAACATCTGCGGGGTCAGCGCGCGCCACAGCCGCTCGCGCGGCTCGGTGCCGTCCACGCCGCCGTCATCGCCGGCCCGCTTGAGCGTGTCGCGCAGCGGCGCGGCCAGCAGCGCGCCGACCGGATCCTGGCGGCCGCGTTCGATCAACTGCTCCAGGTCGGCCCCGGCCAGGTTCGGCCGCGCCGCATCGTGTACCAGCACGAAGTCATCGCCGCGCACCTGCTCGGGCAGCGCCTGCAGCGCGGCCAGCACCGAGGCCGCCCGGGTGCCGCCACCGAGGCAGGCCAGCACCGGCTTTCCGCCGAATTCGGTCCAGCCCGGCCACCACGGATCGTCGGCCGAAATGGCCACCACCACGCCCTCGACCAGCGGGTGCGAGAGCAGCGTGGACAGCGTCCAGGCCAGGACCGGTTGGCCACCGACCTGCAGGTATTGCTTGGGGACCTGGCCACCGAAGCGCAGCCCACGGCCGGCCGCGGGCACGATCACCCAGATACCGCGCATCAGTGGCCCTCGGCCTGCGCCGGGGCCGGATCCTGCGCGGCCTGCGGGACGGCAGGCAGCTGGTCACCGGACATGCCGGCCTGGCCTGCGGGCGTGTCGACCACGCGATAGAACTTCTCGCCCGGCTTGATCATGCCCAGCTCGCTGCGGGCACGCTCTTCCACCGCCGCCTCGCCGGACTTGAGGTCTTCCACTTCCGCCGCCAGCGCCGCGTTGCGCTGCTGCAGGCCCTGATTCTCGCGCACCTGGCTGGCCACCTGCGCACGCATGGCGATCACCTCGCCCGAGCTGCCGCGCCCGAACCACAGGTGGTACTGCAGGAACACCAGCAGCAACACCAGCACCAGCAGCAGCCAGCGCGGCTTGGCCATCTCAGTTTCCCAGGGTGAAGGTGAAACCGCCCAGGCCCATGGCGCTGCCTCAGCGCCTGAGCGAGACGAACGCGTCGCGGCCGGCGTAGCGTGCGCCCTTGCCCAGTGCTTCCTCGATGCGCAGCAGCTGGTTGTACTTGGCCACGCGGTCGGAGCGGCACAGCGAGCCGGTCTTGATCTGGGTGGCGGTGGTGGCCACGGCGATGTCGGCGATGGTGGTGTCCTCGGTTTCGCCCGAGCGGTGCGAGACGATCGCCGCGTAGTTGGCATGGTGGGCCATGGCGATGGCTTCCAGGGTCTCGGTCAGGGTGCCGATCTGGTTGACCTTGATCAGGATGGCGTTGGCCGTGCCGGTCTCGATGCCTTCCTTGAAGATCTTCGGGTTGGTGACGAACAGGTCGTCGCCCACCAGCTGCACCTTCTTGCCCAGGCGCTCGGTCAGCTGCTTCCAGCCGGCCCAGTCGTCCTCGGCCATGCCGTCCTCGATGGTGATGATCGGGTACTGCACGACCCAGTCGGCCAGGAAGTCGATGAACTGCTCGGAGGTCAGGCGCTTGTTCTCGCCGACCAGGTTGTACTTGCCATTGTCGTGGAACTCGCTGGAGGCCACGTCCAGGCCCAGCAGGATGTCTTCGCCGGCGGTGTAGCCGGCCTTGCCGATCGCTTCCAGGATGGTGTCCAGCGCTTCGACGTTGCTGCGGAAGTCCGGGGCGAAGCCGCCCTCGTCACCGACCGCCGTGCTCAGGCCGTGGCCCTTGAGCACGCTCTTGAGTGCGTGGAAGATCTCGGCGCCGGCGCGCAGCGATTCGGAGAACGAATCAAAGCCCACCGGCAGCACCATGAACTCCTGGAAGTCCACGTTGTTGTCGGCGTGGGCACCGCCGTTGATGATGTTCATCATCGGCACCGGCAGGCTGATGTCCGATTCGCTGGTGTCGGCCAGGTGCTGCCACAATGGTTTGCGCTTCGAGGCGGCCAGCGCATGCGCGTTGGCCAGCGACACGCCGAGCAGCGCGTTGGCGCCCAGGCGGCCCTTGTTCTCGGTGCCGTCCAGGTCGATCAGGCGGCGGTCCAGGCCTTCCTGGTCCAGCGCATCGAAGCCCTTGAGCGCATGGGCGATGGCGGTGTTGACGTTGTCCACCGCCTTGCGCACGCCCTTGCCCAGGTAGCGGGTCTTGTCGCCATCGCGCAGTTCCACCGCTTCCCTGGCGCCGGTGGAGGCGCCGGAGGGCACCGCCGCACGGCCAAGGGAACCATCGGTGAGCGTGACTTCCGCCTCCAGCGTGGGGTTGCCACGGGAGTCGAGGATTTCGCGGGCGTGGATCTTGGCGATGTTGGTCATGAGGTCAGTCTTGGCTCTTTCGATCGGATGAAGGTCGGCGGCCAGTCTGGCGATGGCCGAGTGAGGTCAAGAACGCGATGTGACGCGCTTCGGCCTCGCGGCCGTCGTGCACGTACGCGCGCGAAGCGATTGTAGAGGGTGCAGGCCAGCAACGCGCCGCCCAGCACGGCCAGCATCGGGCCGCCGGTCGATGCGGCAGCCGAGTCGGTGGCATCGGCTGCAGCCAGCGTGCCGCTGGCGACCCGTTGCTGCAGACGCGGCACCAGCAGGTGCCAGGCATTCAATTCAGCGGCAAGGGTGAGCAGGACCCAGGCCACCACCTGGCGATGGCCCAGCCCGGCAAAGCCGCGCGATGGAGGTTGCCCGTCGGACATCAGGCACAGGCGCCTGCGGATGCGTGAGCGCGTTCCATGATGATCGCAGCGGACACGGCGGCCCGTCCGACCCACACGCGCGGGGCGGGCGCCAGGCCATTCACGCCCGCGCTTCCTTGAGCAGCTTGCCGCCGGCCTTGCGCTCGCGCGCGGCGCGGATGAAGCCGACGAACAGCGGATGTCCGTCGCGCGGGGTGGACAGGAATTCCGGATGCGCCTGGCAGGCCAGGTACCACGGGTGCCTGTCGCGCGGCAGTTCGACCATTTCCACCAGGGTGTCGTCCATCGACTTGGCGCAGATCACCAGGCCGGCGTCTTCCAGCTGGGCGCGGTAGCGGTTGTTGAACTCGTAGCGATGACGATGACGCTCGGACACCACGTCCGCACCATACATCTCGCGTGCCAGGGTGCCCGGCTTGAGGCGCTGTTCCTGCAGCCCCAGGCGCATGGTGCCGCCCAGGTCGGAACGCTCGTCGCGCTTTTCCACCTCGCCGGCGGCGGTGCGCCATTCGGTGATCAGGCCGATCACCGGATGCGGGGTCTGCTTGTCGTTCTCGGTGCTGTTGGCACCTTCCAGGCCACAGACGTGGCGCGCGTAATCGACCACTGCCGCCTGCATGCCGTAACAGATGCCGAAGTACGGCACGCCATGTTCGCGTGCGTACCGGGCGGTGAGCACCTTGCCTTCGAAACCGCGGTCACCAAAGCCACCCGGCACCAGGATGCCGTCGACGCCTTCCAGGGCACTGGTGCTGGCCTCGATGTCCTGCGATTCGAGCCATTTGAGGTTGACCCGGGTACGCTGGCGCAGACCGCCGTGCTTGAGCGCCTCGCCGACCGACTTGTAGGCGTCCTTGTGGTCCACGTACTTGCCGACCACCGCGATGGTGACCTCGTCCAGCGGATTGACCGTGGCGTCCACGGCCGCTTCCCACTCGTGCAGGTCGGCCTGGTTGCGCACCGGCAGATGCAAGCGGTCGACCACGAACTGGTCCAGGCCCTGCTCGTGCAGGTTCAGCGGGATCTTGTAGAGCACATCCACGTCGCGCAGGGTGATCACCGCGCGCTCGGAGACGTTGGTGAACAAGGCGATCTTGCGGCGTTCGCCATCCGGGATTTCCTGCTCGGAGCGGCACAGCAGCACGTCGGGCTGGATGCCGATCGAACGCAGTTCCTTGACCGAATGCTGGGTCGGCTTGGTCTTCAGCTCACCGGCGGCGGCGATGTACGGCACCAGGGTCAGGTGCACGAAGACCGCCTTTTCCTGGCCGCGCTCGCTGCGGATCTGGCGGATCGCCTCCAGGAACGGCAGCGATTCGATGTCGCCCACGGTGCCGCCGATCTCGATCAGGCCCACGTCGAAGCCGGCGGTGGCTTCGTCGATGCTGCGCTTGATCTCGTCGGTGATGTGCGGGATGACCTGCACGGTCGCACCCAGGTAGTCACCGCGGCGCTCCTTGCGGATCACGTTCTCGTAGATGCGGCCGGTGGTGACCGAGTTCTTGCGGCTCAGGCGGGTGCGCACGAAGCGCTCGTAGTGGCCCAGGTCCAGGTCGGTCTCGGCGCCATCGTCGGTGACGTAGACCTCGCCATGCTGGAACGGGCTCATGGTGCCCGGATCGACGTTGATGTAGGGGTCCAGCTTCATCATCGTGACCTTCAGGCCGCGCGACTCGAGGATGGACGCCAGCGACGCGGCGGCAATGCCCTTGCCCAGTGAGGACACGACCCCGCCGGTCACGAAAATCAGGGGAGTCATAAAGTGAAGGCTCCTGGAAAGCCATAGTCTACCGGCTGCGGCACCGGCGGCCAAACAACCGGCCAGCCTGTGCCCAACGCTGCGCAAACGGCGAAAACACGCACGCCCCGACAAGCGGGGCGTGGGCGATCGAGCGAGGCAGGAATCGTTCGCGTTACGGCTTGCGCGCCTGTTTCAGCTCTTCTTCCTCCTCCTCGATCGGCGCCGGCTGGCTCGCAGCGGGGTCCTGGCCCTTGAGGCGTTTCTCGTTGGCGGCACGGCGCGCGGCGCGCTTTTCAGCCTCGCTGCGGGTGTCCTCGGTCTTGACCGGACCGGAGCTGGCGTCCTTGCGCTCGGCCTGCGGCGCGCCCGCATTGGCCAGGGCCAGGGCGGCAGTGGACAGCAGCGCGGCCACGGCACCGGCCAGCAGCAATACGGTTCGGGATTTCATGGATGACTCCTGGTGACGAACCTTGGGGTGTCGCCGCGCGCAGGAGCGCGCAGCAACGCGACAAAGGCTACGCCTGTCGCTTTAGCGCGCCCTGAATGTCGTGCCCGTATGCCGTGCGCGGTACCACGCGGCCGCCCCGACGATCCCCAGCCAGCCATGTTCGATACGGAACACCGGCACCTGCTGCAGGGCCGGCGCGAGCACGCCCTTGTCCAGGAACCGGCGCAGGAAGCCGCCACGGCTCAGGTGTTGACCGATATGGCCGGTGATGCCGCCGGCCAGGTAGACCGTGCCGGCGCAGAAGGTGATCGCCAAATCGCCGGCCAGGCTGCCCAGCCAGGCGCAAAACACCTCCAGGCACTGCGTGGCCAGCCGATCGTCACCGGCATCGGCCGCGGCGATCACCTCGGCCGGGGTGTGCCAGCGCGGCGCCTGGCCCTGCTGCGTGCACAGCGCGGCGTACAGCCGCACCAGGCCAGTACCGGACAGGATGCGCTCGTTGTCCACGTGGTCGAACTGGTCCTGCAGCCGGCGCAGGATCTCCAGCTCCAGCGGGTTGCCGGCGCCCAGCGCGGCGTGGCCGGCCTCGCTGGGCAGCACCCGGTAACCGCCGCCCTCGGGCACCACCAGGGCCGCGCCCAGGCCGGTGCCGGGGCCGAGCAGCAGCGCCGGCAGCCTGGGGACCAGCGCCGCATCGGCGTGCAGCGGCAGCATCTGCCCGGGCGATAGCTGCGGCAGGGCCCAGGCCAGGGCCTGGAAGTCGTTGATCAGCTGTAGCTGCTCCAAGCCGGCCTGGCTGCGGGTGGCGGCCAGCGACACCGGCCACGGCAGGTTGCTGTTGAGCAGCCTGTCGCCCTGCAGCACGCCGGCGATGGCCACCACCGCCGCGCTCGGCGCCTGGCCCTGTCCTGCGGCCTGCAGCTCCTGGCCAAACTGGCGCAGCACGGCCGCCAGGCTGGGGAACTCGGCGCAGGCATAGCGCCGCTGGGCAATGACCTCGGGCGCGCCCGGGCCGCCATGGGCCAGCCCCAGCCGGGCGAACGTGCCGCCCACGTCGGCGGCGATGAAACCGCTCTGGCCATCCTCCACATCACCCGCTCGCAGCGGCGCGGTTGTCTCCACCACCGGTTCCCTCTCCTGGCATCCAGCGCCCGCGCGGGTCGCCACGCCGCCACGCGCAACGGGCCGCACGCGCCGTCGTTGGGTGATTGTATCGGCCGACGCCGCCGCGACGGCAGTGCGCATGGCAAAGCACCTCCTGGCCTGAGCCATTGCGCCTGCAGCCCACCTGCGCGCAGGCGTGCAAAACCGCGCCCCAGCCCCCACACTTGCCCGCCCTTGGTGGCTGCCACACGACCTGAATGACCGCATGAACACCCGCTACAACGCCGCCGATATCGAAGTCCTCTCCGGCCTTGACCCGGTCAAGCGCCGTCCCGGCATGTACACCGACACCACCCGCCCCAACCATCTGGCGCAGGAAGTGATCGACAACTCGGTCGACGAGGCATTGGGCGGGCACGCCAAGGTGGTGGAAGTGACCCTGTTCAGGGACGGCAGCGTCGAGGTCTGCGACGACGGCCGCGGCATGCCGGTGGACATCCACCCGGAGGAAAGGATCTCCGGCGTCGAACTGATCCTCACCCGGCTGCACGCCGGCGGCAAGTTCAACAACAACAACTACACCTTCTCTGGCGGCCTGCACGGGGTGGGCGTGAGCGTGGTCAACGCGCTGTCCACCCTGGTGGAGCTGCACATCAAGCGCGACGGCAGCGAGCACCGCATCACCTTCCGCAACGGCGAGCGCGCCAGCCCGCTGGAGGTGGTCGGCAGCGTCGGCAGGAAGAACACCGGCACCCGCCTGCGCTTCTGGCCCGATCCCAAGTACTTCGACACGCCCAGGATCAACGTGCGCGCCCTGCGCCACCTGCTGCGGGCCAAGGCCGTGCTGTGCCCGGGCCTGACGGTCAAGCTGTATGACGAAGCCAGCGGCGAGCGCGAGACCTGGCTCTACGAGGACGGCCTGCGCGCGTATCTGCAGCAGGAACTGCTCAAGGGCCAGATGGATGAGCGCGAGCTGTTGCCCGCGCAGCTGTTCGTGGGCGGCCTGAAGAAGCAGACCGAGATCGTCGACTGGGCGGTGGCCTGGGTGGCGGAGGGCGAGCTGGTCCAGGAAAGCTACGTCAACCTGATCCCCACCCCCCAGCACGGCACCCACGTCAACGGCCTGCGTTCGGGCCTGACCGATGCGCTGCGCGAGTTCTGCGATTTCCGCAACCTGCTGCCGCGCGGGGTCAAGCTGGCCCCGGAAGATGTGTGGGACCGGGTCGCCTTCGTGCTGTCCCTGAAGATGACCGACCCGCAGTTCTCCGGGCAGACCAAGGAACGGCTGTCCTCGCGCCAGGCCGCCGGCTTCATCGAAGGCGCCGCGCACGACGCTTTCAGCCTGTGGCTGAACCAGCACGTGGAGACCGGCCTGCAGATCGCCCAGCTGGCCATCGACCGGGCCAGCGCGCGGCTGAAGACCGAAAAGCAGATCGTGCGCAAGAAGGTCACCTCCGGCCCGGCCCTGCCCGGCAAGCTGGCCGACTGCATCAGCCAGGACCTGTCGCGCACCGAGCTGTTTCTGGTGGAAGGCGACTCGGCCGGCGGCAGCGCCAAGCAGGCCCGCGACAAGGATTTCCAGGCGATCCTTCCGCTGCGCGGCAAGATCCTCAACACCTGGGAAGTGGCTTCGGGCAGCGTCCTGGCCTCGGAGGAAGTGCACAACCTGGCCATCGCCATCGGCTGCGATCCGGGCAAGGACGACATCAGCGGCCTGCGCTACGGCAAGGTGGTGGTGCTGGCCGACGCCGACTCGGACGGACTGCACATCGCCACCCTGCTGAGCGCGCTGTTCCTGAAGCACTTCCCGGCGCTGGTCAACGCCGGGCACGTGTTCGTGGCGATGCCGCCGCTGTTCCGGGTGGACGTGGGCAAGCAGGTGTTCTACGCGCTGGATGAGGAAGAAAAGCGCCTGCTGCTGGAAAAGATCGCCCGCGAAAAGCTCAAGGGCCAGGTCAACGTGACCCGCTTCAAGGGCCTGGGCGAAATGAACCCCTCGCAGCTGCGTGAATCGGCCATCCATCCCGACACCCGCCGCCTGGTCCAGCTGACCGTGGAGGACGGCGACCAGACCCACGGCCTGATGGACATGCTGCTGGCCAAGAAGCGCGCCGGCGACCGCAAGACCTGGCTGGAGACCAAGGGCGACCTGGCCTCGCTGGAAGTCTGAAGGCCAGAAACGAAGGGAGATGAGTGAGAAACGAGAGAAAGCCGGGTCGCAGTGCCTGACCCTCGTTTCTCACTCCTCCCCCCTCGCCCCTCGCTCCACCCCCCTCGCCCCTCGCTCCTGCGCCCTCGTTTCTGGCCGTTTCGGCTAGACTTGCCGGCGTTTGCCCCCACCCCCCAAAGAGGCCACCCCCGATGACCGCGCCCCTCGCCTATCGCCGCATCCTGTTGAAACTTTCCGGGGAGGCGCTGATGGGATCAGAGGATTACGGCATCGACCCCAAGGTCATCGGCCGCATCGCCCGTGAAATCATCGAGGCCCGCGACGCCGGGGCCGAGGTCGCGCTGGTGATCGGCGGCGGCAATATCTTCCGCGGCGCCGGCCTGGCCGCCAACGGCATGGACCGGGTCACCGGCGACCAGATGGGCATGCTGGCCACGGTCATCAACGCGCTGGCCATGCAGGATGCGCTGGAAAAGCTCGGCGCCAAGGTCCGGGTGATGAGCGCCCTGAAGATCAACGACGTGTGCGAGGGCTACATCCGCCGCCGGGCCGTGCGCCACCTGGAAAAAGGCCGGATCGCGATCTTCGCCGCCGGCACCGGCAACCCGTTTTTCACCACCGACTCGGGCGCGGCGCTGCGCGCGATCGAGATCGAAGCCGACCTGCTGCTCAAGGCCACCAAGGTCGACGGCGTGTACGACAAGGATCCGCGCAAGTTCCCCGATGCCAGGCGCTTTGACACCCTGACCTACGACGAAGTCCTCAACCGCGGCCTGGAAGTGATGGACACCGCCGCGTTTGCCCTGTGCCGCGACAGCGAGGTGCCGCTGCGCATCTACGACCTGTCGGTGCCCGGCAACCTGATGAACATCCTGCGCGGCCAGAACATCGGCACCCTGGTCCAGGGCCGCAGCTGAGCCGGCACGCAGGCGCCGCGCGCCTGTCATTGTGTCCGCGGCCACCGCGCGGCACCCTGGCGGCCATGGCACACGCACCTTCCGACGATCACGCAGGCCACGGCCACGCCCACCCCGCCACCGGCGGTCGCGCACACGGCACCGGCACCGGCGGCTATGCCATGGCGATGCTGGTCAACCTGGGCTATACCGCGCTGGAGGCCGGCTACGGCCTGCACATCAACTCCCTGACACTGCTGTCCGACGCCCTGCACAACCTGGGCGACGTGCTTGGCCTGGGCCTGGCCTGGGCCGCTGCGGCCATGGCCCGACGCCGGCCCACGGCCCACCACACCTACGGCTGGCGCAAATCCACCCTGCTGGCGCCGCTGGCCAACGCGCTCGTGCTGATGGCGTTCTCCGGCGGCCTGGCCTGGGAGGCGATCGGCCGCTTCAGCGCGCCACCATCGATCCCTGCAGTGCCGGTGATGGTGGTGGCTGCGATCGGCATCGTGGTGAACCTGGGCGCGGGCTGGCTGCTGCACGGCGGCGGCAGGCATGCGCACGAAGGGCAGGACCTCAACCGCCGCGGCGCAATCCTGCACCTGATGGCCGATGCGGCCGTGTCGCTGGCCGCAGTGATGGCCGGCGCCGGGATGTGGTGGCTGGGCTGGGCCTGGCTGGACCCGGCCACCGCGCTGTTGGTGGGGGTGATGATCGCCGCGGGCACCTATGGCCTGCTGCGCGAAAGCTTTTCGGCGGCGATGGATGCCGTTCCCCGCCATATCGACCAGGGCGCAGTGGCCGCGTTCCTGTCCGGCCAGCCGGGCGTAAGCGCCATCCACCATCTGCATATCTGGCCGCTGGGCGCCGGCGAAGTGGCCCTGACCGCGCACCTGGTGCGGCCCGAGCCGGGCGACGACGATGCCTTCATCGATGCCACCGCGCTGGCGCTGTCAGAGCAGTTCGGCATCAGCCACGCGACCTTGCAGCTGGAACGCGGCCAGGCCTGCACCCAGCCCTGCCATGGCGCCCCCACGGCCGGGCCCGCACACCACCACTGAGCCTTCCTGCACGCAGCCCAAGTCCGGCCGGTGCGGGCTTTCGCCTATAATCCCCGGTTTGACGAAACCCGGGACCCGGCGATGCTGAACGACATCAAGAAAGACGCGCAGGCGCGCATGAACAAGAGCATCGAATCGCTGCGTCATGACCTGACCAAGCTGCGCACCGGCCGGGCCACCACCGCGCTGGTCGACCACCTGAAGGTCAACTACTACGGTTCGGACATGCCCCTGACCCAGGTCGCCTCGGTGGTGGTCAGCGACGCCCGCTCGCTGACCATCACCCCGTGGGAAAAGCAGATGGTCTCGGCGGTGGAGAAGGCGATCCTGGGCTCGGACCTGGGCCTGACCCCCAACACCGCCGGCACCGTCATCCGCATCAACATCCCGGCCCTGACCGAGGAACGCCGCCGCGACCTGTCCAAGGTCGTGCATGCCAACGGCGAGGATGCCAAGGTGGCCATCCGCAACATCCGCCGCGACGCCAACCAGCAGATCAAGGACCTGCTGAAGGAAAAGGAAGTCACCGAGGACGAGGTGCGCCGCGCCGAGGAAGAGATCCAGAAGATCACCGACAAGGCAATCAAGGATGTGGACGAAGTGGTCAAGGCGAAAGAACAGGAACTGATGGCCGTCTGAGCGGGTCACACCACCTCCGTGACCGCCATGTCGCCTCCCCTGCCCCGGATCCCGCGCCACCTGGCCATCATCATGGATGGCAACGGGCGCTGGGCCGAGCGCCGCCGCCGCCCGCGCATGATCGGCCACCGCGCCGGCGCGCGCGCGGTCAACCTGTGCATCGACTTCTGCCTGGACCGCGGGGTCCAGGTGCTGACCCTGTTCGCCTTCTCCAGCGAAAACTGGGGTCGCCCGGCCGAGGAGGTCAGCGCGCTGATGAAGCTGTTCATGGGTGCGCTGGAGCGCGAGGTGGACGAACTGCACCGCCGCGGGGTGCGCGTGCGCTTCATCGGCCAGCGCGAGAAGTTCCAGCCGGCCATCGTCCAGCGCATGCACGCGGCCGAAGCGCTGACGGCCGGCAACGCCCGCCTGACCCTGGTCATCGCCGCCAGCTACGGCGGCCGCCAGGACCTGGCCCAGGCCGCCCGGGCGCTGGCCGAGGAGGTGGCCGCCGGCCGCCTGCAGCCGGCAGACATCGACGAGGCCCGCCTGGCCGCCCAGGTGGCGCTGGCCGACCTGCCGCCGCCGGACCTGTTCATCCGCACCGGTGGCGACCACCGCATCAGCAATTTCCTGCTGTGGCAGCTGGCCTACACCGAACTATGGTTCACCGAGACGCTGTGGCCCGACCTGGATGCCACGGTCCTGCAGGCCGCGCTGGACGACTTCGCCGTGCGTGAACGCCGCTTCGGCCTGACTGCCGCCCAGGTGGCCACGCAAGGAACCTGCCCATGACCCGGACCCGCGTGCTTGCCGCCCTGGTCATGGGCCCGTCGGCGATCCTCGCCATCCTGTTCCTGCCCACGCGGTGGATGGCGGCCATCGCGGCGCTGATGTTCCTGGTCGGCCTGTGGGAGTGGCTGAAGCTGGCCGAGATCGAGGACACGCTGTCGCGCACCGTGCTGCTGCTGTTGAACCTGGCGCTGATGGTGGTGCTGACCTGGGCCAGCCGTTCGACCAGCGGGTTTTCGCCGGCGCTGTTCCAGATCGTGTCGCTGGTGGGCGCGGCCTGGTGGCTGGTGGCGCTGCTGTGGCTGCGTTTCTACAGTTTCGCCTCGGACCACCAGACCTGGGCGCGGCTGTTCAAGCTGGCCGCCGGCACCCTGGCGATCGTGCCGGCCTGGTGCGCGCTGTGCCTGATCCATTCGGACAATTTCACTGCCCAGGGCGGTTTCCAGGAAAATCTGTGGCGGCAACACCTGTGGCTGCTGACCGCGCTGGCCATCGTCTGGGCCGCCGACAGCGGCGCGTATTTCGCCGGGCGTGCGTTCGGCAGGCACAAGCTGGCCCCGCGCATCAGCCCCAACAAGACGGTCGAAGGCCTCCTCGGCGGCCTGGTCAGCGGCCTGGTCGTCGGCCTGCTGGGTGGCTGGCTGGCCGGGGTGCAAGCCTCCCAGCTCGGGGCGCTGGCGCTGGTCAGCGTCACCACGGTGCTGGTCTCGGTGGTCGGCGACCTGTTCGAGAGCCTGCTCAAGCGGCATGTGGGTGCCAAGGACTCCGGCAACCTCATCCCGGGCCATGGCGGGATCCTGGACCGCATCGACAGTGTGATCGCCGCGCTGCCGGTGTTCCTGATCGGCCGCGAACTGCTGGGCTTCTGATCGCGATGGACACCACCACGCTCCCCTCACGCAACGTCGCGGTCCTGGGCGCGACCGGCTCGATCGGCAGCTCGGCCCTGGATCTGATCGCGCGCCACCCTGGCAGGCTGCGCGCCACCGTGCTGGCCGCCGGCAGCAATGTCGCCGCGCTGGTCGCGCTGTGCCGCAGCCATCGCCCCGAGCACGCCGTGATCGCCGACCAGGCCTGCTTCACCCAGCTGCGCGACGCCCTGGCCGAGGCGGGCCTGGCGACCCAGGCGCACGCCGGCAGTGCGGCGCTGGATGCGCTGGTGGCCGGCGACGCCTGCGACACCGTGGTGGCGGCCATCGTCGGTGCCGCCGGCCTGTCCTCGACCCTGGCCGCGGCCGGCGCCGGCAAGCGGCTGCTGCTGGCCAACAAGGAATCGCTGGTCCTGGCCGGCGCGCTGGTGATCGCCATCGCCGAGGCCTCCGGCGCGCAGATCGTGCCGATCGACAGCGAACACAACGCCGTCTTCCAGTGCCTGGGCTCGCGCCAGGCCGGCGCGCAGGTGCGCCGGATCGTGCTGACCGCCTCCGGTGGCCCGTTCCGCGGCCGCAGCCGTGCCTCGCTGGAAACGGTCACCGTCGCCCAGGCCGTGGCCCATCCAAAGTGGTCGATGGGCCCGAAGATCTCGGTCGACTCGGCCACCCTGATGAACAAGGGCCTGGAGCTGATCGAGGCCGCGCACCTGTTCAACGTCGGCCGCGAGCGCCTGGACGTGCTGGTCCATCCGCAGAGCCTGGTCCACTCGCTGGTGGAGTTCATCGACGGCTCGACCCTGGCCCAGCTGGGCCTGCCGGACATGCGCACCGCCCTGTCGGTGGGCCTGGGCTGGCCGCAGCGCATCGATTCGGGGGTGGCCGGGCTGGATCTGCTGCGCCACGGCACCCTGGAATTCGAAGCGCCGGACCTGGACGCCTTTCCCTGCCTGCGCCTGGCCTGGAGCGCACTTGAGACTGGCGGTGCGGCCCCGGCGGTGCTGAACGCCGCCAACGAAACTGCTGTTTCAGCGTTTCTTCAGGGCAAAATCGGTTTCCTAGCGATCCCTGCATTGGTCGAGGACGCCCTCGCCGCCCACGCGCATGCCCCGGCCGGAAGCCTGGAGGCGCTGCTGGCGGCCGATGGTCTCGCGCGGCATTTCAGCCAGGGCTGGATCCACCGCACCACCACAGGCCAAGCCCGTTCCGCATGAGTGAAATCGCAGGCTCCATCTGGTGGATGATCGTCGCCCTCGGCGTGCTGGTCACGTTCCACGAGTTCGGCCACTACTGGGTCGCGCGCCGTTGCGGGGTGGGCGTGCTGCGGTTTTCGGTGGGCTTCGGCAAGCCGATCTGGTCGCGCCGTGACCGGCACGGCACCGAGTTCGCCATCGCCCCGATCCCGCTGGGCGGCTACGTCAAGATGGTCGACGAGCGCGAAGGCGAGGTTCCGGCCGAGCGCCTGGGCGAGGCCTTCAACCGCAAGCCGGTCCTGCAGCGCATCGCCGTGGTGGCCGCCGGCCCGATCGCCAACCTGCTGCTGTGCGTGGCCCTGCTGTGGGCCATGTTCGTGATCGGCAAGGAGGATTACGCACCGGTGGTCGGCCGCGTGGACGGCATCGCCCAGCAGTCCGGCCTGCGTCCGGGCGACCGGATCGTGGCCGTCGACGGGCGCGCCATCGCCACGGCCACCGAGGCGGTGATGGGCCTGACCGGCGCGGCAATGGACCGGCGCGATGTCCAGCTGCGCGTCGAGGACGCCTCGGGCAACGACATCAGCCGTCGGGTCTACACCTCACGCCTGCCGGCCGGCTTCGACGAACAGGACGTCACCGGCGCGCTTGGCCTGCGCTGGCAGTTCACCGTCGAACCAGCCGAGGTCCGCCAGGTCAGGCCCGGTTCGCCGGCCGCCGGCACGCTGCAGGTCGGCGACCTGATCACCGCCATCGATGGCCAAGCGGTGGACACTGCCGACACCTTGCGTCCGCTGCTGCAGAAGTTCGGCGCACGCGGCGGCGAGGTGATGGTGGAAGTCGAGCGCGAAGGCAGCCGCCTGGCCCTGCCAATGCAGCCGCAGCGCATGACCGATCCGGACACCGGCGCCGAGTTCTGGGCCCTGGGCATCGCCCTGGGCCGCGGCCATGCGCCGGCCTACGACGCCCTGCAGCGCTACGGTCCGCTGGCGGCGATCCCGGTGGCGGTGCGCCAGACCGGGCAGCTGGCGGCCGATTCGCTGGGCATGATCCGGCGCATGGTCACCGGCCACGCCTCGCTGCAGAACGTGTCCGGCCCGGTGACCATCGCCAAGGTGGCCAATGCCTCGGCCGATCGCGGGCTTACCTGGTTCCTGCAGTTCCTGGCCCTGCTGTCGCTGAGCCTGGCGATTGTGAACCTGCTGCCGATCCCGGTCTTGGACGGCGGACACCTGCTGTATTACCTTATCGAGTTGGTCAAGGGCAGCCCGCTGAGCGAGCGGGCCATGGCCGCTGGCCAGTTTATTGGCCTGGCCATCCTGGCCGGCCTGATGGGGCTGGCGCTCTACAACGACATCCTGCGCCCGGTGATCTGAATGCCTTTGCCTGTTTTTCCTGCGGCCGCCCAGCGGCGGCCTGCCCCCTGCGGGGGCCTTTCCGAAACCAGTTCCCCGACGGATGTGACGATGACGCGACTCCCGACCCGCCGCCTGCTCGCCCTTGCCCTGGCGTCCGCCATCGCGGCCCCGGCGATGGCTCAGTCCAGCGGCATGGTGCCGGCCTTCGGGTCCGAGCAGCAGCAGTCCCAGGCACCGGCCTTCGGCATGCAGCCTGCGCCGGCCGCTTCGCCGTCGGACTTCGTCGCCACCGACATCCGCATCGATGGCGTCCAGCGCATTTCCAGTGGCACGGTGCTGACCTACTTGCCGATCGAGCGCGGTGACACCGTCACCCAGGCCAAGATCGGCGATGCGATCCGCGCGCTGTACCGCACCGGCTTCTTCGAGAACGTCAAGCTCAGCCGGCAGGGTTCGATCCTGGTGGTCACGCTGCAGGAACGGCCGGCCATCAACAAGCTGACCCTGACCGGCAACAAGGACATCAAGACCGAGGACCTGACCAAGGGCCTGAACGACATCGGCCTGTCCGAAGGCGGCACCTTCGACCGTCTGGCGCTGGACCGGGTGACCCAGGAGCTGGTGCGCCAGTACAACAACCGCGGCAAGTACAACGTCCAGATCACCCCGACCGTGAGCCCGCTGGACCGCAACCGTGTGGACATCACCATTGCGGTCAAGGAAGGCAAGGCCGCCAAGATCCGCCACATCAACCTGATCGGCACCGACAAGTTCGACCAGGAAGAAATCCGCGCCGGCTGGGAATCGCAGGAACACAACTGGTTGTCCTGGTATCGCCGCGACGACCAGTACTCCAAGGAAAAGCTCTCCGGCGACATCGAGAAGCTCAACTCCTATTATCTGGACCGCGGCTATGTCGATTTCAGCCTGGACTCGACCCAGGTGGCGATCAGCCCGGACAAGAAGGACATGTTCCTCACCGCCGGCGTCACCGAGGGCGAGCAGTACACCGTGTCCGACGTCAAGGTCAGCGGCGACACCGTGCTGCCGCAGGAGCGCGTGGAGAAGATGGTACTGGTGCGCAAGGACCAGATCTTCTCGCGCCGGCTGCTGGAGGTCAGCTCCGACGGCATCACCGCGACCCTGGCCAACGTCGGCTACGCCTTCGCCCAAGTCAACCCGATCCCGACGGTGGACCGCGAAAAGCGCACCGTGGCCATCAACATGCAGGTCGTGCCCGGTCCGCGCGTCAACGTGCGCCGGATCGAGTTCAAGGGCAACTCGCGCACCGCCGACGAAGTGCTGCGCCGGGAGATGCGCCAGTTCGAAGGCGCCTGGTACTCGCAGGCTGCGATCGACCGGTCCAAGGTGCGCCTGCAGCGGCTGGGTTACTTCGAAACCGTGGACGTAGCCAACCAGCCGGTGCCGGGCACGCGCGACCAGGTCGACGTGGTCTACACGGTGAAGGAGACCACGTCGGGCAGCTTCGTGTTCGGCCTGGGCTACTCGCAACTCTCGGGGGTGACCACCTCGATCCAGCTGTCGCAGAACAACTTCCTGGGCGGCGGCAACCGGGTCGCGATCGAAGCCTCGCGCAGCGACTACCTGAGCCGCTATTCGTTTTCGTTCACCAACCCGTACTTTACCGACGACGGCGTGTCGCTGGGCTACAACCTGTCCTACAGCGACCTGGACTATTCGGACTACAACACCGCCGCGTATTCGTCAAAGAACACCGCCGCGCAGGCGATCCTGGGCATTCCGCTGAGCGAAAGCGACAGCGTGTCGCTGATGTTCGGGGTCGACTCCACCCAGGTCAGTGTCTATGAAGGCACCACCCCGCAGGCGATCGTCGACTATATCAACGCCCTGGGCAGTCGGACCTTCCACGCCTGGCGCAGCCAGATCGGCTGGGCGCGCGATACCCGCAACGACTATTTCATGCCCACCCGTGGCATTTTCCAGCGGGTCTCGGCAGAAATCTCCCTGCCCGGGTCGACGGTGGAGTACTACAAGCTCAACTACGAGTTCTCCAAGTACTGGATGCTCAGCCCGGCCTTCGTGCTGCGCACCGGCGGCGAAGTCGGCTATGGCGACAGCTATGGCGACGACGTCACCCGCACGGTCTGCTATGACCCCACCACCGGGCTGGCGGTGTCGTGCGACACCAGCGGCGCCGCATCGCGCACGCTCACCGCCTCGGGCCTGCCGTTCTACGAGAATTTCTACGCCGGTGGCGTGCGTTCGGTGCGCGGCTTCGAGGACAACACCCTGGGCCCGCGTTCGGAGCCAACGCCCTACTACAGCGACGGCCAGCCGCTGGGCGGCTCGCTCAAGACCATCGGCCAGCTGGAGCTGATCTTCCCGAAGCTGTTCGACTCCAACGCCGCGCGCGTCTCGGCGTTCATCGATGTCGGCAACGTCTACGACGGTTACGACAATTTCAAGGCCAACGAGCTGCGCGCCTCCACCGGCGTGTCGCTGCTGTGGCGGGCACCGGTCGGACCGATCTCGATCAGCTACGCGTTCCCGCTCAAGAGCGAGGACCAGGACAAGGTCGAGCGCCTGCAGTTCACCTTCGGCGGTTCGTTCTGAGCCAACGCGCCGGCGCTGGCGTGGCGGGGGCCCGGCTTGTCCGGGCTTTCGTTTGTGCGCTGCGGGCTCGGTTAAAATCCTGCGCATGAGCCCTTCGATCCACACTGCCGGCGCACTGGCCGAGCGCTTCGGCTTGGTCCTGCATGGCGACGCCGACGCGGCCGTGACCGGCGCTGCGCCCCTGGCCACGGCCAGGCCCGGCCAGCTGTCCTTCCTGGGCAACCCGCGTTATGCCGATCTGCTGGCGACCACCCAGGCCTCGATCGTGATCGTGGACCCCGACCATGTCCAGGGCGTGCGTGGCACCGCCCTGGTGGCCAGGGACCCGCACGTGGCCTTTGCCAAGGTGTCCGAACTGTTCGAGTCCAGGTTCGAGCGCCCGCCTGGCATCCATCCCACCGCGGTGATCCACGCCAGCGCGCAGGTGGCCGCCAGCGCCAGCATCGGCGCGCACGTGTACATCGGCGAAGGCAGCCGCGTGGGCGAGCGCAGCATCATCGGCCCGGGCTGCGTGATCGGCGAGCACTGCAGCGTGGGCGAGGACTGCGAGCTGGTCGCCCGGGTCACCCTGGTGCTACGCGTGCGCCTGGGCCGCAATGTCCGCATCCATCCCGGCGCGGTGCTGGGCGCGCAGGGTTTCGGCATGGCCATGGAACACGGCCGCTGGCTCAACGTGCCGCAGCTGGGCGGGGTGGTGGTCGGCGACGACTGCGAGATCGGCGCCAACACCACCATCGATCGCGGCGCGCTGGAAGACACCGTGCTGGAAGAGGATGTGCGCCTGGACAACCAGATCCAGATCGGCCACAACGTCCACGTCGGCGCGCATACGGCCATGGCCGCGCAGGTCGGCATTGCAGGCAGCGCCAGGATCGGCCGCTACTGCATGCTGGCCGGCAAGGTCGGCGTCTCCGGCCATCTGGAAATCTGCGACAAGGTCACCGTGCTGGCCATGTCGATGGTCGCCGGGCCGATCACCGCGCCCGGCACCTATGCCTCTTCCCTTCCCATCACCGATGTGCGCACCTGGCGCCGGAACGCGGCGCGTTTCCGCCAGCTGGACGCACTCGCCCGGCGCATTCCCGCCGAGAAAAAGGACTCCTGAGACTCGATGAACATGACAATCAAACTGCCCCTGGACATCCAGGCCATCCAGCACCTGCTGCCGCATCGCTATCCGTTCCTGCTGGTGGACCGGGTGACCGAGTTCGAGCCGGAAAAGCGCATCGTGGCCTACAAGAACGTGACCTTCAACGAGCCGTTCTTCAACGGGCACTTCCCGGGCCGCTCGGTGATGCCGGGGGTGCTGATCATCGAGGCCATGGCCCAGGCCGGGGGCCTGATCACCCAGCTCGGCTATGGTCCCGAAGCGGGCAGCAAGCTGTTCTACATGGTCAAGGTCGAGAACACCAAGTTCAGCCGCACCGTGGTCCCGGGCGACCGCCTGGACATGGAGGTGGTCATCAAGCGCCGGATCCGCAACATGGCGCTCTACCACGGCATCGCCCGGGTCGACGGCCAGCAGGCCGCCTGCTCGGAGATCCTGTGCGCAGAAACTTCCAGGGACTGAGCATGACGACCGGCACCCTGATCCATCCTTCCGCGGTCATCGAACCGGGCGCCAAGCTCGGCGTCGGCGTACAGGTGGGTGCCTTTGCCCTGATCGGGACCGAGGTGGAGATTGGCGATGGCACCATCATCGGCCCGCACTGCACGGTGAGCGGGCCGACCCGCATCGGCCGCGACAACCATTTCGTCGGCCATGCCGCCATCGGCGGCCCGCCGCAGGACAAGAAATTCAACGGCGAACGCACCGAACTGGTGATCGGCGAGCGCAACGTGGTGCGCGAGTTCGTCACGCTCAACCGCGGCACGGTGACCGGCCAGGGCGTGACCCGCATCGGCGACGACAACTGGCTGCTGGCCTACACCCATATCGCCCATGACTGCCAGGTCGGCAACCACTGCGTGTTCTCCAACAACACCACCCTGGCCGGCCACGTGACCATCGGCGACTGGGTGATCATGAGCGGGTTTTCCGGCGCCCATCAGTTCTGCCGGATCGGTGCGCATGCCTTCATCGGCATGGGCGCACTGGTCGGCGGCGACGTCACCCCCTTCACCATGGTCGCGGCCGACGAACATGGCCGTCCGCGCGGCATCAACAGCGAGGGCCTCAGGCGCCGCGGCTTCGATCCCGAGCGCATCGCCGCGATCAAGCGCGCCTACCGCACCCTGTACGTGGCCGGCCTGCCGCTGGCGCAAGCCCAGCAGCAGTTGGCCGAGCAGGCACGCGACAGCGAGGACGTCAAGGCGATGCTGGACTTCATCAGCCACGGCGAGCGCCGGCTGCTGCGATGAACATGTCCGGGACCCGGGACCCGGGACCGGGGACCCGGGAGAAGCAGGGAACTGCCGGGGACGCCCCCGGGTCCGGGGTCCCGGGCCCCGGGTCCCGGCTCCACATCGCCCTGGTGGCCGGCGAAGCGTCCGGGGATCAGCTTGGCGCCGAGCTGATCGCCCAACTGAAGCAGCGCCATCCCGATGCGCAGTTTGCCGGGATCGGCGGCGATGGCATGCGCGCGGCCGGGCTGGAGGCGTGGTGCGATGCCAGCGAGCTGGCGGTGATGGGCCTGGCCGAGGTGCTGCGCCACCTGCCCCGCCTGCTCAGGCTGCGCCAGGTGTTGCGCCAGCGGCTGCTGGACTGGCAGCCGGATGTGTTCATCGGCATCGATGCGCCCGACTTCAACCTGGCCGTGGAGGCCTGGCTCAAGCGGCGCGGCGTGCGCACCGTGCATTACGTCAGCCCGTCGGTATGGGCCTGGCGCGAGCAGCGCGCCGGCAAGATCGGCCGCAGCGCGGACCTGGTGTTGTGCCTGTTCCCGATGGAACCGGCGATCTACGCCCGCCACGGCGTCGACGCGCGCTATGTCGGCCACCCGATGGCCGATGCGTTGCCGCTCTTGCCCGACCGCGACGCCGCGCGCGCCACCCTGGGGCTGAACCCCAACACGCCGGTGCTGGCCGTGCTGCCCGGCAGCCGGCTGGGCGAGATCCATCGGCTGGCCGCGGATTTCATCGAAGCCGCGCGCCTGGTCGCCGAACAGGTGCCGCACCTGCAGGTGGTCATCCCCGCCGCCAACGCCGCGTGCCGCGCGGCGCTGGAGCCGCTGCTGGCGGCCACGCCGTTTCCCTCGCCGCGGCCGCAGTTGCTCTCTGGCCGGGCGCGCGAGGCGATGGTCGCCAGCGATGTGGTCCTGCTGGCCTCGGGCACCGCGGCGCTGGAGGCGATGCTGGCCAAGCGGCCGATGGTGGTGGGCTACAGGGTCGCCCCGCTGTCGGCCTGGATCGCCCGCACGCTGGGCCTGCTCAAGGTCAAGCGCTTCGCCCTGCCCAACGTGCTGGCCGGCGAAGACCTCGCCCCGGAACTGATGCAGGAAGACTGCACGCCGCAGGCGCTGGCGGCCGCCGTGCTGCACTGGCTGCGTACGCCCGAGGCGGTCGCAGCGCTGCAGCCGCGCTATCAGCAGCTGCACGCACTCCTGCGCCAGGACGCCTCGGCGCGCGCAGCCGAGGCCGTGGACCAACTGCTGGCCGCCGCGCCCAGGGACCTGCCATGAAGATGGCTGCGCCCGCGCTGCGGGTGGCCGGGGTGGACGAAGCCGGCCGCGGTCCGCTGGCCGGTCCCCTGACCGTGGCCGCGGTGGTGTTCGATCCGGCGCGCCCGCGCATCAACGGGCTGGACGATTCCAAACAGCTCAGCGCCGACAAGCGCGCGTTGCTCTACGGTCGCATCACCGAACGCGCGCTCGCCTGGCACGTGGTGGTGGTGCCGGTGGCCGACATCGACCGGCTCAACATCTACCAGGCCACGCTGCTGGGCATGCGCCTGGCGGTGGAGGCGGTGGCGCACGTGGCCGAGGTGGCCCACATCGATGGCAACTGCGTGCCGCCTGGCCTGCCCTGCAGCGGGCATGCGCTGATCGGCGGCGACGGACGCGACCGCGCGATCATGGCCGCCTCGATCCTGGCCAAGGTCACCCGGGACCGGCTGATGCTGGGCCTGCACGCGCAGCACCCCGAGTACGACTTCGCCGCGCACAAGGGCTACTGCACGCCGACCCATCTGGCTGCGCTGCGCCTGCATGGCCCCTGCATCCACCATCGCCACAGCTTCGCGCCCGTGCGCGAGGCCGCCGATGCCCGCGCCGGGCTGGGCCAGGCGAGCCTGTTCTGAAAGCCGCCGCCCGCCGCGCCGCCGTTCCAACCTGACGCAGCACGCGGCCTGGATGGCCTGAACAGGCCACGCGCCTGCCGATCGCGCGTCCTTCCCGGGGCCCGGCCCGGCGCTGTCAAGCCTGCCCGGCCCTCCCTGCCTTGCGTACACTGCCCCGGATGTCCTCGCGCTTCATCCACCTGCACCTGCACACCGAATTCTCGCTGGCGGATTCGACCATTCGCGTGCCCGAGAAGCCGGACGAAGGCTTCCCGGCCAAGGCCAAGCGGCCCAACCTGGTCAGCGCGGCGGTGCAGCTGCAACTGCCGGCGCTGGCGGTCACCGACCGCAACAACCTGTTCGCGCTGGTGAAGTACTACAAGGCCTGCGAGGCGGTCGGGATCAAGCCGATCGCCGGTGCCGATGTGAGCATCGTCGAGGAAGACGGCACGCCGTGGTCGATCACCCTGCTGTGTCGCGACCACAGCGGTTATCTCACCCTCTCGCGGCTGCTCACGCGCGCATGGCTGGAAGGCCACCGCAGCGATGGCGTGGCGATCGATCCGGCCTGGCTGCGCGGCGACACCACCGGCCTGTTCGGGCTCATCGGCCGCAACAGCCAGGCCGGGCGGTTGGCCGGCGGCGGCCGCCACGACCTGGCCGAACAGCACCTGGCCGGCTGGCAGCGCGCATTCGGCGAGAACCTGCACCTGGAACTGACCCGCACCGGCCGCGAGGGTGAGGACGCCTTCAACGCCTTTGCCCTGCACGCGGCCGCCGCGCGCGGCCTGCCGGTGGTGGCCAGTAACGATGTGCGCTTCCTGGAGGCCTCCGGCTTCGACGCGCACGAGGCACGGGTGTGCATCTCCTCGGGCCGTGTGCTGGACGATCCCAAGCGTCCGCGCGAGTACAGCCCCGAGCAGTTCCTCAAGTCCGCCGCGCAGATGTCGGCCCTGTTTGCCGATGTGCCCGATGCGATCGACAACACCTGGGCCCTGGCCCAGCGCTGCAATCTCGAACTGAAACTGGGCACCTATTTCCTGCCGGCCTATCCGGTGCCCGCTGATCAGACCCTGGACAGCTGGATCCGCAGCCAGGCCCGCCACGGCCTGGAGGCGCGCCTGGAGAAGAACCCGCTGGCGCCGGGCAAGACCCGCCAGGACTACCTGGACCGGCTCGAGTTCGAGCTGGACACCATCATCAAGATGGGCTTTCCCGGCTACTTCCTGATCGTGGCCGACTTCATCCAGTGGGGAAAGCAACAGGGCATCCCGATCGGCCCGGGTCGCGGTTCGGGCGCCGGTTCGCTGGTGGCCTGGGCGCTGCAGATCACCGACCTGGATCCGCTGCCGTACAACCTGCTGTTCGAGCGCTTCCTCAACCCGGAGCGGGTGTCGATGCCCGACTTCGACATCGACTTCTGCATGGACCGGCGCGATGAGGTCATCGACTACGTGGCGCGCAAGTACGGGCGCGACCGGGTCAGCCAGATCATCACCTACGGCACCATGGCGGCCAAGGCCGTGGTCCGTGATGTCGGCCGCGTGCTGGGCTTTCCGTACGGGTTTGTCGACGGCGTGGCCAAGCTGATCCCCAACATCCTGGGCATCACGCTCAAGGACGCGCTGGGCGAAGGCAAGGACGAATCCATGCATTCGTCCGAGCTGAGCCAGCGCTATCGCGAGCAGGACGATGTGCGCGACCTGATCGAGCTGGCGCGCCAGCTCGAGGACCTGACCCGCAACGCCGGCAAGCATGCCGGCGGCGTGGTGATCGCGCCCTCGCCACTGTCCGATTTCTGTCCCCTGTTTGCCGAACACGACGAAGGCACCCGGGGCAGGAACCCGGTCACCCAGTTCGACAAGGACGACGTGGAGGCAGTGGGCCTGGTGAAGTTCGACTTCCTCGGCCTGCGCACGCTGACGATCATCGACTGGGCGGTGAAGGCCATCAACGGCCGGGACTCGGGACCCGGGACCCGGGACCCGGAAGAGCCATCCGGCGGCAATCCTGCCGCGGTGCCAAGGGAGAACACCTCGCGAAACGCTCGGGACCCGGGACTCGGGACCCGGGACCCGGAAGAGCCATCCGGCGGCAATCCTGCCCCGGTGCCAACGCAGAACACCTGGCGAAACGCTCGGGACCCGGGACTCGGGACCCGGGACCCGGAAGAGCCATCCGGCGGCAATCCTGCCCCGGTGCCAAGGGAGAACACCTCGCGAAACGCTCGGGACCCGGGACCCGGGACCCGGGACCCGGAAAAGCCATCCGGCGGCAATCCTGCCGCGGTGCCGACGGCGAACACCTGGCGAAACGCTCGGGACCCGGGACTCGGGACCCGGGACCCGGAAGAGCCATCCGGCGGCAATCCTGCCCCGGTGCCAACGCAGAACACCTCGCGAAACGCTCGGGACCCGGGACCCGGGACCCGGGACCCGGAAGAGCCAACCGGCGGCAATCCTGCCCCGGTGCCAAGGGAGAACACCTCGCGAGTAGAAACAGCGGCAGCGTTGGCGGAATGCCACGACCTTGCCATCGCTTCTCCCGGGTCCCGAGTCCCGAGTCCCGAGTCCCGGCCTCTGCTCGACATCGCCGCCATCCCGCTCGACGACCAGGCCACCTACCGCGACATCTTTGCCGCCGGCAACACCGGCGCGGTGTTCCAGTTCGAATCGGCGGGCATGCGCCGGTTGCTCAAGGATGCCCGGCCGGACCGCTTCGAGGACCTGATCGCGCTGGTCTCGCTGTACCGCCCCGGCCCGATGGACCTGATCCCGGACTTCAACGCGCGCAAGCACGGCCAGCAGCAGATCATCTATCCCGATCCGCGCACCGAAGCGATCCTCAAGGACACCTACGGCATCATGGTGTACCAGGAGCAGGTCATGCAGATGGCCCAGATCGTCGGCGGCTACTCGCTGGGCGGCGCCGACCTGCTGCGCCGGGCGATGGGCAAGAAGGTGCCGGCGGAAATGGCCAAACACCGCGAGATCTTCCGCACCGGCGCGGCCGCGGGCGGGGTCAGCGCGGCCAAGGCCGACGAGATCTTCGACCTGATGGAGAAGTTCGCCGGCTACGGCTTCAACAAGTCGCACGCGGCCGCCTACGCGCTGGTCAGCTACCAGACCGCCTGGCTCAAGCGCCACTACCCGGCCGAGTTCCTCGCCGCCACGCTGTCCTCGGACATGGACAACACCGACAAGGTGGTCGGCTTCCTGGGCGAGGCGCGCGTGATGGAACTGGAAATCCTGCCGCCCAAGGTGAATCACTCCGACTACATGTTCGTGGCCACCGACGCCAGGACCGTGCGCTACGGCCTGGGCGCGATCAAGGGCGTCGGCCAGGGCGCGTGCGAGGCGATCGTGGCCGAGCGCGCCCGTGGCGGGGCATTCACCGACCTGCTGGATTTCTGCAAGCGGGTCGGTTCGGCCAGACTCAACCGGCGCACGCTCGAAGCGATGGTCAATGCCGGTGCGCTGGATGAGCTGGGCCGCAACCGCGCCTCGTTGATGCTGCAGCTGCCCGAAGTGATCAAGGTGACCGAGCAGCTCGCGCGCGAACGCGCCTCGGGCCAGAACTCGCTGTTCGGCGGCGGCGACAGCGGCCCGGCGCTGGAGGTCGAGCTGCCGGAAGTGGACGAATGGCCGCTGGCGCACAAGCTCAATGGCGAACGCGAGACGCTGGGCCATTACCTGTCCGGCCATCCGATGGATCCCTATCGCGATGACCTCAAGGCGCTGGTCGGCAATGACCTGGGCAGCCTGGAGACCATCGTCAACGCCCAGTTCAGCGGCGGCGAGAAGAAGGGCTGGCGCCCGGGCGTGACCGCGGTGCTGGCCGGCAAGGTCGTGGCGGTGCGCCAGAAGGGCGACAGCCAGAGCTTTGTCACCCTCGAAGACGGCCGCGGCCGGGTCGAATGCAGCGCCTTCTCCGATGCGATGGGCGATTTCGGCCACCTGCTCACCCGCGACCGCATCCTGGTGGTCAAGGGCGAACTGCGCGAGGACGAATTCAACGGTGGCTACGCCCTGCGCCTGCGCCAGTGCTGGGACTACGCGCAGCTGGTGCAACAGGCGCAGAAGCTGTCCATGCGCCTGGACCTGCGCGTGCCCGGCGTGCTGGCGCGGATCGAGTCGCTGCTGGCCGAGCGTCGCCCCGGCAGCACCTCGCTGCGTCTGGACCTGCTGCTGCCCGAGGGCGTGGCCGGCACGCTGGAGATCAACGGCAGCCAGTCGGTGCGCGTGGATGCCGAGCTGGTCGGCACCCTGCGCGAGCTGCCCGGCGTGCGCGCGGTGAAGATGGCCATGGGCCAGCGCCCCTGGACGCATTGAAGCCGTGCCAGCCGTTGCGCCGCCGCACTGCCCGCTGCCGGGGCCTGGCGCCGGCTTGGGCTAAACTGCCCGCTTTACGGCCACGCGCTTGTCGATGACTCCCAATTACCTCGATTTCGAACAACCCATCGCCGACCTGGAAGCCAAGATCCAGGAACTGCGCAACGCCAGCGCCGGCACGGCGGTCAATGTCGATACCGAAGTGCGCGCCCTGCAGGACAAGCTGCGCGTGCGCACCGCCCAGATCTTCCGCGATCTCACGCCCTGGCAGGTCTCGCAGCTTTCGCGCCATCCGGCCCGTCCCCACACCGCCGATTACATCAAGGTGTTCTGCGAACAGTTCCAGGAACTGGCCGGCGACCGCGCCTTCGCCGACGACAAGGCCATCATCGGCGGCCTGGGCCGGATCAACGGCCGCGCGGTGATGATCATCGGCCACCAGAAAGGCCGCGCCACCAAGGAAAAGATCATGCGCAACTTCGGCATGCCCAAGCCGGAGGGCTACCGCAAGGCACTGCGCCTGATGAAGATGGCCGAGCGCTTCGGCCTGCCGATCCTCACCCTGATCGACACCGCCGGCGCCTGGCCGGGCATCGATGCCGAGGAACGCGGCCAGTCCGAAGCCATCGCCCGCAACCTGATCGAAATGGCCGAGCTGAAGGTGCCGATCATCTGCACCGTGATCGGCGAGGGCGGCTCCGGCGGCGCGCTGGCCATCGGCGTGGGCGACCGCACGATCATGCTCGAATACAGCACCTACTCGGTCATCACCCCCGAGGGCTGCGCCTCGATCCTGTGGAAGGACGCCGGCAAGGCCAAGGATGCGGCCGAACAGCTGGGCCTGACCGCCAGGCGCCTGCAGGGCCTGGGGCTGGTGGACAAGGTGGTGCGCGAGCCCAGCGGCGGCGCCCACCGCAATCCGCGCGCGATGGCCACCCGGCTCAAGGCCGTGCTGGTCGGCGAACTGGCATCGATGGACAACCTGCCGATCGACCTGCTGCTGCAGCGCCGCTACGAACGCCTGCGCAGCTACGGCGCCTACGAGGTGGCCTGATCGCCGGCGATGGCCCGCCACGGCCATCGCTTGTCCCCAAAAAAAACGAAGCAGATCGCAGTGCGAGCGCCGGCGCCTGAGCGGTGAACCACGCCCGCTGCAGGCGGTGACTGCGACGAGAAAGGGCCGCACCGGGTGCGGCCCTTCAACTTCCGCGATTGCCTGCGCGGCGTGCGACTACCTGGCGGTCAGCAGTTTGGTCAGCGTGTCGGTGGTGCCGGCAATGCGTTCCAGCGACGGATACTGCAGGCCGCCGTGGTAGTCGACCTTGAAGGTCTCGTAGCGGTCCAGGCGCTTGACCAGCAGTTCGATCGGCGCCTTGTCGGTCCTGGCCGCGGTCACCGCGTCCTTGATCGCATCACCGGTGAAGGCCAGGCCGTTGACCGCCACCACGGTCATCTCCGGGGCGATGCCGGCCTGAAACGCCGGGCCGTCCCACAGCACGTCGCCCACGTTGCCGTCGTTGCCCACCACCATGCCCAGCGAGTAGGTCAGATTGACGTTCTTGCCGCGGGTCTCGCCCGCCTTCACCGACACACTGGGCTTGTCGCTGAACACCAGCTTCCAGCCGCTGGCCTCGATGCCGCCGGTCAGCCCCGTCTTGCCATCCAGACGATCGCGCAGGAAGCTGGCCCAGTCGTCAGGCGCAACGCCGTTGAGCGTGGCCACCACTTCCTCGAAGTCATACGGTCTGACCACGTAGCTGCCGTTGTCCATGCCGAAGAACGCCCTGGCGAAATCGTCGATGGACTTTTTGCCCTTGCTCAGCGCCCGCAGCCTGGCGTCGGCTTCCAGCCAGATCATCTGGCCGCCGGCGTAGTAATCCTCGCTCAGCTGGTAGTTGCGATACGCCTGCGGCTGGCGACGGTTGATGGTCGGGTCGTTGGTGGTGTCCTGCAGCGCGCGCCATTCCAGGCCCGGACGGCCCCTGGCGTAGGTGGCTGCGACATTGGCCAGCGAATCCATCGCCTGGTCCCTGGACCACAGGCCCGAGCGCGCGGCCAGCACGTAGCCGAAGAACTGGGTCTGACCCTCGTACACCCACAGCAGGCTGTCGCCCATGGGCACGTTGAAGTTGGGCGTGGCCAGGTCGGCGCCGCGACGGAACTTGCCGTTCCAGGAGTGGTTGAACTCATGCGGCAGCAAGTCGCGGCCGGCCCAGGTCTCGTCCCACTTGCTGAAGTAATCCGGGCTGCCGCTGTTCTCGCTGGAGCGGTGGTGCTCTAGGCCGATGCCGCCCAGCTGGCTGGTCAGGGCCAGCAGGAAATCGTAGTGATCGTAGTGGTGCGCGCCGTAGAGCTTGTAGGCCTGCTCGACCAGCGCCCTGTGCCTGGCAACCTGCTCGGGCTTGGCCTCCAGCGACTTGGGCGTGTCGGCAAACACGTTGAGCTTGACGGGCGTATCGCCCACGCTCAGGTCGAACTGCCTGTAGTACTGGCCGGCGAACAGCGGCGAATCCTGCAGCATGTCCCAGCCCAGGGTCTTGAACTGCACTGTATCGCCGGCCCTGGAGGCGGTCTCGGCGGCAGTGGCGTACGACCAGCCGGCCGGCAACTTGACGCTGGCCTGGACCGGGATCTGACGCGCGAAGTAGCCGGCCGGATACAGCGTGGTCAGGTTCCACTGCAGGTTGAGCATGCTGGGCGTCATCACCACCCGGCCCTGGCCCGGCGCCAGCGGCGAGAGGTATTCGAACGCGACCTGCAGCTCGCTCGCACCTTCCGGCACCTGCACCTTGAACGCGTACACATCGTACTGATCGCGCTTCCACTCCAGCTTGCTGCCATTGGCGGTGAAGGTCAGGCCGGCGACCTTGTTGATCTGGCCGCTCGGGCTGTGATTGCCGGGAATCCACTGCGGGTACAACAGGGTCAGCTCGCCAGGCTTGACCGGCAGGGTCTGGCGCACCTTGAAGATGCGGCGATTCAGGTCGGTGGCGTCCACCTCCACGCGCAGCGTGCCCGGATACGGGATGTCCTGCGGGGCAGGCGTGGACGACTGCTGGGCGTGGACAGTCCCGGCCAGCGCGCACAATACGGCCAGTGCGACGGGCGGGAAGATGATCTTCATGGCGACTCCAGACGGATTCGAGAGGGAGAGGTAGCGCACCTGTCGATCCTATCGCCTGACATGGCACTGGCGTTCCTGCCATTGGTCATGGTCCGGGTCCGCACCAGTGCACCGTGCACCCAACGCACAAGGCCACCGCTGCGGGTGGCCTTGTGCGCGGGCAAATCCTGGTAGCAGCCTCAATGCATCATGTTTGCGTTCATGTTGTGCATCACCCACAGCGACCCCACGATCACGATGCCGATCACCAGCACGGTGAACACGAATACCAGCACGTTCCAGCGCTGTGTGGCCGAGCGGTCCATGTGCAGGAAATACACCAGGTGCACCACGATCTGCACCGCGGCCAGGACCGCCGCGACCACCGCGGTGACGCCCGCCGGGAAGAAGCCGGTCATGGCCAGCGCGAACGGGATCACCGTCAGCAGCACCGCCCAGAAGAACCCGACCAGGTAGGACTTCACGCTGCCATGGCTGGCACCGGCGTCGTGCAGCGCGCCGTGCGCGTGATCATCGGAGGGGTGGACAGGACCGCTCATCACAGGACTCCCAGCAGATAGACAACGGTGAACACGCCGATCCAGATGATGTCCAGGAAGTGCCAGAACAGGCTCAGGCACGACAGGCGCGTCATCATCTTCGGCGTCAGGCCACGCATCAGCACCTGGATGACCAGCACGATCATCCACAGGATGCCAGCGGTGACGTGCAGGCCGTGGGTGGCCACCAGGGTGAAGAAGGCGGACAGGAACGCGCTGCGGCCCGGGCCGGCGCCCTCGGCGATCAGGTGGTTGAACTCGTACAGCTCCATGCCCAGGAAGCCGGCACCCAGCAGGAAGGTCACCAACAACCAGCCCAGCAGCGTGGCCTTGCTGCCCTTGTGCGCCCCGATCATGGCCAGGCCAAAGGTCAGGCTGGAGCAAAGCAGCAGGAACGTCTCGCCCAGCACGAACTTCAGGTCGAACAGTTCCTTGCCGGTCGGTCCATCCACGGTGGAACCGGACAACACCGCATAGGCAGCGAACAGCCCCGAGAACAGCAGGCAGTCGCTCATCAGATAGATCCAGAACCCGAACACCGTGGTGCCGCCGGCATCGTGGTGCCCGTGATCCTGATCATGGTCATGCCCGTCGGGGCGCGCGTGGTTGATCGTGGTCGTGGCGGACATGGTCAGACAGCCTCCTGCGGCTTGGCGGCACGCAGCCGATCGAGCTGGTCGTAGCGCGCGTTCTCGATGCGAGCGACCTCGGCGGCCGGCACGTAGTAATCGGTGTCTTCATCGAAGGTGCGCACGATGTAGCTGCCGATCATGCCGACCAGGCCAACAATGGCCATCCACCAGATGTGCCAGACCATCCCAAAGCCCAGCAACACCCCGAAGGCTCCCATGAACACACCGATGGACGTATTGCGCGGCATGTGGATGTCTTCGTAGTGGGTCGGACGCTGGTAGGCGGTCCCTGCCTGCTTGTCGGCCCAGTGTTGATCACGCCCGGTGACCTTGGGCAGGTGCGCGAAATTGTAGAACGGTGCCGGCGAAGAGGTCGCCCACTCCAGTGTGCGGCCATCCCATGGATCCCCGGTGAGATCCCGGTTGTCGTTGCGCTTCCAGATGCTCCAGCCGATCTGGATGATGTTCAGCGCAATGCCGCAGGCGATGATCACCGCGCCACAGGCGGCCACGTAAAGCCACGGCACCCATTCGGGATTGTTGTAGGTGTTCAGGCGACGGGTCATGCCCAGGAAGCCCAGCACGTACAGCGGCATGAAGGCGATGAAGAACCCCACGATCCAGCACCAGAACGAGGCCTTGCCCAGCTTGTCCACCAGCTTGAAGCCGAAGGCCTTGGGCCACCAGTAGGTCAGGCCGCACAGGCAGCCGAACACCACCCCGCCGATGATCACGTTATGGAAGTGCGCGATCAGGAACAGGCTGTTGTGCAGCACGAAGGACACCGCCGGGATCGCCATCATCACGCCGGTCATGCCGCCGATGGTGAAGGTGACGATGAAGCCCACCGTCCAGTACATCATCGAGGTCATCTCGATGCGGCCGCGGAACATGGTGAACAGCCAGTTGAAGATCTTCACCCCGGTGGGCACCGCGATGATCATCGTGGTGATGCCGAAGAACGCGTTGACGTTGGCGCCCGAACCCATCGTGAAGAAGTGGTGCAGCCACACGATGAAGGACAGCACGCCGATGGCGCTGGTCGCCCACACCATGGAGGTGTAGCCGAACAGCGGCTTGCGCGAGAACGTGGAGACCACCTCGGAGAACACGCCAAAGCACGGCAGGATCAGGATGTAGACTTCCGGGTGACCCCAGATCCAGATCATGTTGATGTACATCATGGCGTTGCCGCCGCCGTCGTTGGTGAAGAAGTGCGTGCCCAGGTAACGGTCCGCGGTCAGCAGCGCCAGGCTGATGGTCAGGAACGGGAAGGCGGCGATCATCAGGATGTTGGTGATCAGCGCGGTCCAGGTGAAGATCGGCATGCGCATCAGGGTCATGCCCGGAGCGCGCATCTTGAAGATGGTCGCCACGAAATTGACGCCGGTGAGCGTGGTGCCCAGGCCGGAGATCTGCAGGGCCCAGATGTAGTAGTCGACGCCGACCCCCGGACTGTACTGGAGCTCGGACAGCGGCGGGAACGCCAGCCAGCCGGTCTGGGCGAATTCGCCGACGAACAGCGACAGCATCATCAGCACCACCCCGGCCACGAACAGCCAGAAGCTGAGCGAGTTCAGGAATGGAAACGCCACATCGCGTGCGCCGATCTGCAGCGGCACGATCAGGTTCATCAGGCCGGTGATGAACGGCATGGCCATGAAGAAGATCATGATCACGCCGTGCGCGGTGAAGATCTGGTCGTAGTGATGCGGCGGCAGGAAACCCTCGTTGCCGCCATGTCCCATCGCCAGCTGCATGCGCATCATGATCGCGTCGGCGAAGCCGCGCAGCAGCATCACCAACGCCACGAAGATGTACATCACGCCGATCTTCTTGTGGTCCACCGTGGTCAGCCACTCACGCCACAGCCAGCCCCACTTCTTGTAGTAGGTCATCAACGCCACGACGAGGACACCGGCCAGGCCGACACCTGCGGCGGTCGCGATCAGGATGGGCTCGTGGTACGGAATCGACTCGAGCGTCAGCTTGCCCAGCAACATTAGTGCTTCTCCTGCAAAGTCTGCGTGCCACCCGCCGGCGCCGGGGCGTCGTCGTGGTGCGTGTCCCCCATGCCGGGCATGGAATCCATCGAATGGGTGTCGTGTGCGTCCGAATCGCCGTTGTCGGCCGCCCCGGAAGCGGCATCCGGGGTGGCGTAATCGCCGGCGTGTGCGTTGGCCTGCGCGGCCGCTTCGGTGCCCGGCTCGGCCGGGTTGTCCCTGCCTGGCATCCTGTGCTCACCGGTGCCGTGCGAACCCATCATGTACTTGGCGATGATGGCGTCGAACAGCTCGGGCTGTACCGAAGCGTAGTAGGTCGGAGGCACGTCTTCGCTGGGCTTGGCCAGTTCTGCGTAGGCCGCCGCATCCAGGGCACGGCCCGAGGCCCTGACCTTGGCGATCCAGGCGTCGAAGCCAGCCTGGTCGGTGGCCAGGGCCTTGAAATGCATGCCCGAGAAGCCCTTGCCGCTGTAGTGCGAGGACAGGCCACGGAAGCTGCCCTGCTCGTTGGCGATCAGATGGAGCTTGGTCTCCATGCCGGCCATCGAGTAGATCATCGTGCCCAACTGCGGAATGAAGAACGAGTTCATCACCGAATCGGAGGTGATGCGGAAGTTCAGCGGCGTTTGCTCCGGGAACACCATCTCGTTGACCACCGCGATGCCCTGGTCGGGATAGATGAACAGCCACTTCCAGTCCAGCGATACCGCCTCGATGGTGACCGGTGCGACCTCCGAATCGAGCGGGCGGTATGGATCCAGTGCGTGCGAGGAGCGCCACACCAGCACACCCAACACCGTGATGATCACGCAGGGGATGGCCCACACGACGATCTCGATCGGCGTGGAATGGTGCCACTCCGGCTCGTAGCGGTGCTGCCTGGTGGCGCGGTAGCGGTAGGCGAATACCAGGGTCATCACGATGACCGGGACCACCACCAGCAGCATCAGTACCGTGCAGGTCACCAGCAGGTTGCGCTCGTCGATGCCGATCTGACCCTTGGGGTTGAGAATGGCGGACTGGCATCCGCCGAGAAACACACTGGCCAGCAAAATCCATGGACGCGCTCGTCCAGGAAGCTTCAGCAGGGACATGGTCAATCCAGTTGCGAGAAGAAATCGACTCCTAGCGGACGGCCGTGCCTCTGGTCGCCCGTAACACTGTCGCGCGTGGCGGTCGCCTTCAGGCAGGCCGTGTCGCAGGCGGGCAAGTGCTAGAACCGCTCCATTTTATGCTGTCCCGCAGCATCTGGGAAATCCCCTGGCAGATCCCCTTCCTCGGCCTTGCCGCAATCTCGCCCGGGCAGGCGCCGGATGCACAGCCTTCCCATCCCCGGACAAGCGGAACTGGCCACCGCCCGCGCGCGACTCCCAAACAGCGCGCGGGCTGACCCCTGCCCAGCCAGCATGCGGGCAGCGGCGTTGCTGCCGACCACCCGGGGCCACGTGATCGGCCAGGGCCACCGTGGCCATCGTGCGAGCGGCGGCGCGGGGGATCGCCCGCGCCGCCATGTCACCATCAATCCAGGAGTTCGCCCCCGCGTCCTGGCAATTCCCGTCAAGGGGTAAGCACGACCTTGCGGCAGGCGTCCTTCTTCTCATCGAAGATCCTGTAGCCCTGCGCAGCATCGGCCAGCTTCATGCGATGGGAGATGATGATCTCAGGGTCCAGGGTCCCTTCCTCGATGTAGCGCAACAGTTCAGGCAGGTACTTGTGCACATGGGTCTGTCCCATGGCAAAGGTCAAGCCCTTGTCGAAGGCATCGCCAATCAGGAACCCATGGATGAATCCTGCATAGACGCCAGGGACGCTGACAACGCCGCCGCGCCGCGTTGCCGTGATGCATTGGCGGATCACTTCGCCAGAGCTGGTTTCGAGCTTGAGCGTACTCAACACGGTTTCTGTCGTGCTGCCCTTGGCTTCGAACCCCACCGCATCGATGGAAGCAGACACGCCCCGCCCGTTGGTCTTCTCCAGGATGCGTTCGGAGGGATCGCCGTCACTGAGGTTCACCGGAATGACGCCATAGGCGGTCACGCCGAAGTCGAGGCGGTACTGTTCCGAATCGACCATGAAGATTTGCTCTGCGCCCAGCATGCGCGCGCACGCCGCCGCCATCAGGCCAACCGGCCCGGCGCCGAAGATCGCCACGCTGGAGCCAGCCTGGATCTTGGCGTTGAGCACGGCCTGATAGCCGGTGGGGAGGATGTCGGACATGAACAGCACCTTCTCATCGGCCAGGCTGCCCGGCACCGCAAACGGGCCCACGTTCGCCTTTGGCACCCGCACAAACTCGGCCTGGCCTCCGGGCACGCCCCCGTAGAGATGCGAGTAGCCAAACAAGGCCGCGGGCGGGGTCATGCTCGCGCGTTTGCGCAGACTCGCGCCCTGGTCGGGGTTGGTCGCCTCGCACGCTGCAAACAGGTCGTTTTCGCAGAAAAAACACTGGCCGCACGCGATGACGAAGGGGATCACGACCCGATCGCCCGCCTTGAGCTCGGTGACTGCCGGCCCTGCTTCCTCCACGATGCCCATGAACTCGTGCCCGAAGATGTCCCCGTGCCTGGTTTCGGGAATCTTCCCGTGGAACAGATGAAGGTCTGACCCGCAGATGGCGGTCGCGGTGACCCGCAGCACGATGTCGTCGGACTCGATCAGCGTGGGATCGGGGACTGTCTCAACCCGAACGTCCCTGGAACCGTGATAGGTCAATGCCTGCATTGCTTTCTCCGTGGATGGATGTCTGAAACCACTGGGCCTGGCCATCGCGCGAATCCGGCATCGGCCCATCCCGCCATGCCGCGCTCAATCCCGCTGCCCACTTGGATCCGAGTAATCGTGCTCTGGATCCACGTGCGATTCCTTTGGATCGTCGGGCATGTCGTGGTGCTTGCGCAGCGCCTTCTCATCGTTGAGCCAGGTCTCGGCGGTATGTCCCTTGGCCTGATCGCTGTGCTCATTGGTGGCGAATTCTTCCTTCCCATTCCCCGGGTCCCGGACCGCCGGTACGAAGGGCGAGATCGGATCGCTGGCCGGAAAGGTTTCTTCCAGCGCCTCATCATGCTGCGCGTCCTGATTCGGTTTTTCTGAAGCGCCCTGCGCACCGGACCTGGGCAAGACAGACTTCCGGGGGTGATTGCTCATGGTGGCTTCCCTCATAATGGCGGGCCGTGGCGGGCCGTGGCGGCCCGCCTGTGTTTGTCATTGAGCCAGGGTCCGCGCAGTGGACTTGACCGCCCCCTTGACCTTCTCGGCACCGATCTGCGCAAGGCCTGCAGCCGATGCCTTCCAGTCCTGGTATTGCTGGTCGAACTGAGCCAGTTCCTCGACGCTGAACAATGCCCGGGCTAGCTTGAAAACCGTGCCTTCTTCTTCGGTGGCGTGGTGATCGAGTTGCTCGCCAAATACCTTCGCCGCGCCGGCAAACTCCGGGCTTGCCGTGTCCGAGGCCTTCACTTCCGGTATCACCACCGATTCGATGGCGTGGTGCTCCAGATAGGCTTCGGCGATGGCCTTCTTGCCGTCTCGATCCGCGCGCTCGCGGATCGCCGGATAGAACACCTCTTCTTCCCATTTGGCGTGCGGCAGCAGCCCCGCCTCCACCTTGCCGAGCAGCTCGGCGCGCGTTTTGACCGCGCGGTCGGTCGTGGCATTGATCTGCTCGAACAGGGCGCGCAGTTCGTCGTGCTCACTGCGCAGGGTCTTGAGGATGTCGCGTTTTGGGGTTGCCGTTGCCATCTCCGATCTCCTACAGGGTGGGATGCCTACCCTCCCCCATGCCTCGTTATCGCCGCGATGCGCTTGCCGGCGATGAGCATCAAACCGATTTAACGAATGAGGGGAGGCGCAATACCGCATGCAGCGGCCAAACGAGATCCAGGCCAAAAATGACCTGCTGACTTCCAGCGCCGCTCGCAAACGGCGCGGTCCTGATCGGGGCGTATCAGACGGCAGATCAGGGCTCGGCTGCCGGATTCTTGGTCGCCCCCGCCCCGGGCCCGGCGCCCAGATCGGCACCGGTCAGCGGGTCGCCTTCCGGATTGGAGGCCGTGCGAGCGGCAAAGGCCTGCAACGCGGCCTTCTGCGTTTTCGAAAGCTCCACGCTTGCGCTGCCGTCCCCACCATCGACCGCCGACTGGGCGTCGCGATCGTCCACGACTTCCCATTGCGCGCCCTGATTCCAGGGGCCGCTGGCATTGCCGGCGCCCTGGGAAATATCGAAGTACAGGTCGGTGTATGCGGGATCGCCGGGCAGTTTCCCTGGCGGGAAGTTTGGCGTGATGGCGTACAGGGCCTTTTCGAAGGACTTCTGGTGCGCGATTTCGCGCGTCATCAGGAACGTGAGCGCATCCTTGATTCCCGGATCGTCGGTCACGTTGATCAGGCGTTCGTAGACCATCTTGGCGCGCGCTTCTGCGGCAATGTTCGATCTCAGGTCTGCAGTCGGCTCACCGATGGTATCGATGTAGGCCGCCGTCCACGGCACGCCCGATGAGTTCACCAGAGCCGCGCCACTGCCGTACAGAATGGCTTCTGTCTGACTGGTGCTGTTGCCGGTGAGAAGCCGCATTCCAGCGGCCTCGATCATGCCTTCGGCCAGCTCGCCCTTGGTGCCCTTGTTGAGCAGGGTAATGATCGAGCCGATGATCTCAAGGTGGCTGAGCTCCTCGGTGGAGATGTCGTAAAGCATGTCCTTGCGGCCAGGATCATCTTCTGCCAGGGCCTGGGTGAAGTACCTCATGGCCGCGGCCAGCTCGCCCTGCGGCCCGCCGAACTGCTCCAAAAGCAGGACCGCCAGTTGAGGATTGGGTTCAGCTACATGGACGGTGTACTGGAGGCGTTTGTTGTGCATGTACATGGCAGGCTCCTATGGTGTGTGATCCCCCTCGGGCCCAGACCATAGGACGGCCTCAGTAAATCGACATGAGACCTGCCAAAAATCGCCTTCACCGACGCATAGCACGTCCCGGCAACAGGCACCCCGTTCGCCGACCACCAGATCGCGGCTGCTGCGTGCCTGATTTTCAGAAGGGCATACAGACGAAAGGGTCGGACGGAAACCGGCCAACCCTTGATCTGATGGAGCGTTTTTATCGGCTTGAACCTGGTGCCGGAAACAGGAGTCGAACCTGCGACCTACGCATTACGAATGCGCCGCTCTACCAACTGAGCTATTCCGGCGAGGCCATTCATCATAGCAACGGCCCGGAATTCCAAGCAAGAAGGAAACATACTTTCCGTAAAATTCAATGACTTGGGTAAATTTTGACGATCCAAGCCGATGCCGCACATAGCCCGCCAACGCCACAGATCTGCCACGGATCCCGGCTAAGTCATTGATCCGTCAGGCATGAACTACGCATTGCTGATGCGTCGCTCTGAACCGTCCGGGTTTCCCGGAAGCTGGTGGGTTTGAGCCAGGTCGCAACTGTACTGTCCAGTTGCCAAGAGTAGGCCGCTTCGGCCTCCGCTGGCGGGATGTTCCCGATCGGCTCCAGCAGTCGTTGGTGATTGAACCAGTCAACCCGGTCGAGCGTGGCCAATTCCACCGCCTCGCGTTTGCGCCAGGACTGTCGGTGGATGACCTCTGCTTTGTACAGCTCGTTGATCGCCTCAGCCAGTGCGTTGTCGTAGCTGTCACCGGCGCTACCGACCGACGGAGGGGCTCGATGCCCGCTTCAGCCAGCCGCTCGGTGTAGCGGTTCGACACATTGCACGCCGCGATCGCTGTGACGGGTGAGCGCGCCATCGCCATCACCGCGTCGGGCATGCAGTGCCTGCTCCAGCGCGTCGAGCACGACGTCTGTGCGAGCCGAGCTGGAGACCTTGCAGCCGACGATGCGGCGGGCGAACACGTGGATCACGAAGGCCACCTAAACCCTTGCCAGGTCGACATGCAGGTTGAAGTCGCTGACTCACAGCGCATTCGGCCGCACGGCCCGGAACTGCCGATTTACTTTGTCTAGCGGACACGATGCCGCATTATCGCTGATCGTGGTCCTCACACCCCTGCCGCGCACCACTCCGTGCAGCCCGAGTCGACCCATCAACCGCGCCACCGTGTAGCGGGCCACACCGACAGACTCACGCCGCAACTGCCGCCAGACCTTGCGCACGCCGTAGACCTGGCAGTTCTCATCCCACACGCGCCGGATATCTCTGCACAGCCGTTCGGCCCGACGGACACGCGAGGGCGCGGTGGCCGGATCAGACCACCGGGCCATCTGCCGGTAGTACGCCGACGGGGCGATCGGCAGCGCTTTGCAGATCGGCTCGACCCGGTAGACGTGGCGGTGTTCGTGGATGAACGCCGTCATGGCTTGAACCGGCGGTCGAGCCCCGCCTGGGCAAAATACGCGCTGGCCTTGCGCACGATCTCATTGGCCTGGCGCAGCTCGCGCTCCAGAAACGGCGATCCGGACTGGAGAGTACAGTTGCGGTGCTGACTGCAGGTTAGTACCGATAGCCAGCGATGGCACTTGGTTCTCGCCTGATTTGATGAGAGGACGCGGTTACACTACCGGCACCAAGGGTGAGAAGGTTGTGGTGGAGAGCTACTTAGAAGCTCTCTCGCAACTTCGGCTGATGCCTAAGTAGCGCTGGCGGAGACCGAATGCCAGTGGGAACTGGGAATCATGGCTGGGATGCAGTGGGAAAACGCCAGCAAGTTGAAGAGCTAATAAAGGGGATTGAGAAGAAATGAACATGCTTTGGGTCGCAGCAACCAGCGATTGGCTACATACTCTGATTGCTTCGATCATCACAGTCCTCTTTCTCTGTTTTCTCTTCTTTTTCTTGTTCCGGGCGACTGCGCTTCTTGTGTCACTGAAGCGACTGGGGAATGCGGTTCGCCTACACGCGGGGAAGTCGCCCCCCCTCGTCAAGCGCGAACTCAGCAAGCTCTTCGCCAAGAGTCGGCTCCGACCAAACTGGGCGGAGTACGAGGACACGCTGCATGAGCAGACTGCCAATCAAGGTATTGATCGAGAAATCGTAGCCGTTCGTGCAACCGTCCCCGCAGAGTCGTTCTTCAATGCGGAGTTGGTGGTCGACAGCACTCTGCACACAGAGTTCTTCAAGCATCTCCCGGGGATTTTTACCGGACTCGGAATCATCGCGACCTTCAGCGGGCTTATCGCGGGCTTACAGAGCTTTGATGTAAAAGCAGTGGAACCAGACGCACTGAAAGCGAGTCTCGGCGGTCTTTTCGGCCACGTCGGTAGTGCGTTCCTTCTGTCTGCGGTTGCGATTGGCCTGGCGATGATCTGCACGATCTTAGAGAAGCTACTGTATGCAGCGAACGTGCACGCGATCACGTCGATTGCATTGGCACTGGACGGCCTTTTCAAGTCTGGTGTCGGCGAGGAGTACCTTTCCAAGTTGGTGAGGTCGTCTGAAGATGGTGCAGTACAGACAAAGCAGCTCAAGGAAAGCCTGGTTGAAGACCTGAAGGCTCTTTTGACCAATTTGACCGAACGTCAAATTGAAGCAACGCATCAGCTTTCGAACGATATTGGTGCAAGTCTGGAGACGAGCCTGCAGGCGCCGCTCCAAAAGATTGCCGATACGGTTCAGCTCGCAAGCCAAGAACAGTCCGCTTCGGCTGGCAAGATGATCGAGAGCTTGATGGGGACCTTCATGGCCCAGATGCGCGACACGATGGGAGCTCAGATGGGACATCTGAGCGTCATGATGCAGCAGACTGCTGCATCAATCATGCGCGTCGAGGAGAGCCTCCGAGAACTTGTCGACGACATGCAGAGCGCTACTAACGCGTCTTCTGAGGGCATCCAGCGTGCAATGGGGGAACTTCTGTCATCTCTCGCATCACATGAGCGCCAGCAATCAGAGGCGCTGGGCGGTGCTCAGGTGCAAATGCTGACACACGTTCAGAATGCAGTAGAAAGGATGGCATCTGCCCAGGCCGCTGGGGCAAACCAAGTGGGCGAGGCTGCTGCGGACGCGACGCGTCGAATTGTTGAAGCTTCCGCTGAGGTGCAGAAGGCCGGGGAAGAGTCTTCTCGCCGAGCAGCAGAGCTCGCAGAAGGCATTTACGATGTGACGCTTGAGTCCATTAGGAAACTTGAGAGCGGTGCTGCGCAGGTTGCATCGATGATGGCGGCGTTGAACGAAGTGGTCGATCGATTGGAGAGGACCAGTGGATCGCTGGCCGGCCTGCATGAGCAATCTGGACAGCTAGGTTCCAGGTTGGATCAGAGTGCAGCCAGCCTCCGGACCAGCACAGACACGCTGACCATTGCATCTCAAGCCTTGTCTCAAGCTAGCAGTCGTGTCGAAGGTATTTCTGGCTTGATGGCGACTGAAGCGAGTGCGCGCGAGGCAACGTTGAAAGATATTCAGCTTGCGCTGAGTAAGGGGCAAGAAGCTGCGCGCGATTTTGGCGAGTATTCGGAGATGGTCACTGACAAGCTTGGTGACGCTATGGAGCAATTTGGCTTTAAGACCGCTGCTGTGCTGAACCATCTCATGACTGACTTTGATAAAGAGCTCGGGAGCGCAGTCCTCATGCTGCGCGATATCGTTGAACGTATGTCCCTGATTGCCGCATCGGACGAGCGTAGGGGATAGGCACATGTTTGGGAGCATGGCCCGAGGACGGCGCCGGAACAAAGATGATGGCGAGAGGCCGTTCTGGATTAGCTATGCAGATTTGATGACGGCGATGATGGTGTTGTTCCTGAGTGCCATGGCGGTCACGATCGCTGCTGTAACGCGAGTAGTGGAGGGGCCCGCGGAGATCAGGGCACGGGAAATTCAATCGGTCTGTGAACAATTGGGCCGTGATCTATCGGGCGTACCTGAAATTCAGATCAACTGCGCAGATCAGCGCATCTCCTTCCCAACCGTTGGAACGTTTGGTTTCAACAGCTACCGGCTCCCAGCAGAGGCAGATGGGGCGCTCGCACAGTTAGTCCCCGCTGTTCTGAATGCTGCAGACGGAGAGCTGGGCAAGAAATGGTTGAAGCAGGTCGTCGTGGAAGGATACACCGACACCAAGGGTGGGTATCTTTACAACCTTCATCTAAGTCTGCAGCGATCCGAGTGGGTTCTTTGCCTCTTGATGGATCCGGCAAAGAATAAGAGCCTTGCTCTGAGTGATGAGCAGTTGGCTCGTGTGCGAAAGCTTTTCCTGGCTGGCGGCGTATCGTTTAATAATCAGAGAACAACAGCTGATGAAAGCCGTCGAGTCGAGCTGAGAATTCAGTTCTACGGCATTGACGAGCCCCATTCCGCTCCTGTTGATGCCGGTACAGATGTCATGGCCAGCGCGGATCGGTGCCAGCTCTGATGTTCACCCACGCTCTCCAGAGGATGATGGCACCCGTGCACGAGTTACAGGTGACGCCTGTTCCGCTGAAGCGGCTCAGAGAAGCGGTCAGTGTCATGCGCGAAGAGCTAGGCACTACCCCGGCAGGCTTCGACTCACCTCAGTGGTTCAACAAATCCCTGAGGCGACTCCTCAATGAGGGCGCTAATGCTTTGAGTGAGCGGGATGATATGATCCTCGCGTCTCAATTTGTTGCGAGCTCGGAACTTCTCAACGGACAGTCTATTGCTGCCAGGCAAGACCTTAGCGTCCCGCTAATGCAGCGTTGGCAAAAAAGGATTGGGGACTCTCTGCTTGGTCCTCTTCTCTGGCGCACTGTCTTCGTCGCATATTTTCTTCTCGGTGAAAGCGTGGAGAGGGAAGTCTACAGAGGTTTCCTGCAAAGGACGTTGCCGAAGTTGAAGGCCCAGAGGGTTCCGCCCGGTTGGCTGCCAACAGTTGAAGAACATAAGGATGTGTTCGGCTTAACCCCCTCCAAGCGCTACGTGATTGAGTGGACGGCTGGCGATGAGCGTGCGCTGGACGCGCTGTCAGATCATGTGGAAATACCTGGTAGCAGTTGGTTCTGGGCCGAATTTGTGGGCAACGCGCTCGCGAAGTTGGAAGACATGAACGACGTTGAGTTCGAGCGGAGTTCCCCGCGATTTCTGAGTCTTTTATCTCGATTTCCTAACCAGCAGGACGCTGTTCTTACCGCATTGGTCGAACGTGCAGCCAAGTCCCCAGACAACTTGCTGAATCAGAAGATCCTGGAGCGTGTGATCGATGCGTGGGGCAATCCCCAGCTGGATCTGAGCGATCGATCTCATCGTTGGTCACAGGTATCCGATGAGGCGAGGCAATGGATCTGCCGCTGTTTGGCAGAGGAAGATTTGGCTGATTTCTTCGAGTTGATCAAGAGCTCATCCAGGGTGCTCAGTGCAATGGATCAGCGCCGCTTCGAGTACTGGAAGAGATTCACGGGAAGGATGCAGTTTACAAAGTTGGTCCTTGGCTCGTTTTTTAATTCCACGAGCAATACGGATATTGGCCGTTTCATAAAAAAAAGGCAGGGACGATTGGGATGGCTTACGAGCTCGACCCCGACCAACATCGCAATGTTAATGAAGCTCGGGGATCATTGGTTTGTTGAATTCGCAGAAACCGGCAATGCGTGCTATGGCTACGAAGAAAGCACGCGGCCATTCAAAGTCAACGACAAAAGTCTTTCGCTATATCAGCTGAAGAATCAGCGATTAGCAAAGTACAGGCTCTCGCACCATGGGCCATGGGAGTCTGAGTTTGACCGGACGCTCGCTCGCGTCGGCATCCGGCCAAACGGAGTTCAACAAGGTGGGCGATCGCCGACAAAGAGAGCGGCCAACGCGCCGTCTGCGATAGCTGACGTTGATCAGCTTCTTCCTTCGTTGCCGGCGCACCTTGCACGGGAGCTGTCATTGACACGAAAGGCGATTGTCGATAACCGCAACAAAGGCGGCAGCTATTGGGTTGAACTTAGCTCTAAACCTTCCAATGAGCTGATTGAGGCAATGAATGTGGCCGGATTCAGATTTGCATCCAGCCGAGGGTTCTATCGATGAAGCTTCGCTTTTGGAAGGGGGAGAGCCCCGAGATCATTCCCATGAATGCTCCTGAGTTCTCTGCTGCATCTGACGGTTGGAAAGGAGCGCCAGAGGAAGGGAGTACTCATCCGGGCTCGATCTATCTGTTGCAGCTCGCCGACGAGGGCTTCGCGCTCGAAGATGGAGCTGGCTACCTGATCCCATGGGAAAAGGTCTATGCGCTTCTTTCCGAGAGCGACCACGTATCAAGCTTGCATCTGCTGAAGTTGCCGCAGACCGCCAGGCTAAGCCCCGTAATTCTCTCGCACGGGACCCCAACCGACACAACATTTCGGGTCACGCTTGAAGGGTGGATCGCGGAAGATGGCCAGGCGCTTGTGGCTGAACGTCTTGGCGCGGTGTTGACCACGCCCGGCCAGGATATCTTACTGCCGCAATCAGCTTTTGCGCTCCTAGAGACGATGGCTGAGCTCGCGCAATGCGGCGAAGACTGGGATGCGGACCGCCGTATGTTGCAAATGGGCAAGGTCCAAGAGGCCGCCAGATGGGCAGGTGCGACAATGGATCGCTATTTGGAGCACTCACCGGTAATTGTCGCCGACAAACTTCAGATCCATTTGAAGCAGGATAAGACTGCTGAAACCCAGGTCGTAGAGGTGGAGCCGCATCCCGTTGGCGCGCCGGAGGGGTGGCTTCCGCAATTTGATCGGTATCAATCGGTCCGCGGTCGCTATGACGTTACGGATGCGGAAGGCGGCATGAGTCACGTTGTGCTTTCCAAACAAGTGCGTGAGGTCAGTCGGCAGATCAAATCTATGCCAGGTCGGCGCTTGGCTGGGAAGCAAGCCGACGCCTTTATGCATGACCCATATGTCGTCCTCGGCGAAGTTGCAGCGCAGGTCATCTCTCCGGAGCGTTTCGCTGAAGCCAAACGTGCGGCTGGTATCGAGGAGTGGGAACTAGAGCTCCAGCCTGCAGACGCTGACGGTAGTTGGGATGCAGTGCTGGTTGATCCGGTTGGCGGGAGTGAGAGCGTATTCGCCGGCAGTTTTCACGCTTCCGAATTCGATTCGCTGCTGGGAGAGGCAAGTGGCTCTGAGGGCTTTGGCGTTGCCCGCTGGAAGAAACATCGGGTTCTGCTCTCTGGCCTGACACTTGAAAGCCTTGCACGTCTACGGCAAGCCCACTTCAAGGAAGCGGTTGGCAGCGTGATCGGTGTCGAGACGCTTTTTGACCTGGCCCACTACAGCGATCGCGTCGTCGGTTTCGATGGCAAGCCCATCATCGTGCCAAAAATACAGAACCGTTCGCCTGCTGAGGGCTGGATCGAGGGTGCCGGCCAGTATGTTGCAGTAGACCCTGCTACGGGAGCGGCGACAGAGGGGCGCCTTGGCCCCGATGATGTCCACGAGCTCGGCCGGCGCGTGGACGTGGCGGAACGTGAAGGCCACACCACTGTGTCTGTACCTGGGATCGAAAAGGAAATCCCAACGCCCGAAGCACGAGCCTGGATGAAAGAACTGGCCAAGCCAGCCGGCGAAAAGAGAATTGAGAGCCCCAAGAACCCCGCGCCTGCGGAAAAGCTTTCGCTCAGAATCCTTCACAACATTGAAGGTCTTGAGTACCCAAGTGAGGAAACTCAGCAAGCGCGAGTGAAGGACGTCTATGAAGCGCCTGCTGCGCTTCGTCCGGAAATTGCGCTGAAAGATCACCAGGTCGAAGGCGTCGCCTGGATGCAAGGGCGTATGCGACAGCGGGGTGACGGTGTGCGAGGGGTGTTGCTCGCCGACGATATGGGCCTAGGCAAGACGCTGCAGGCGCTGACGCTGATGGCCTGGTATCGGCAGACTGCGCCAGCGCCTAAGCCGTGCCTGATCGTGGCCCCTGTATCCCTATTGGAGAATTGGAAAGCAGAGATCAACAAATTTCTCGATGGCAGGCAGGGCGCGACAATCACACTCTATGGTGATGACTTGGCCCTTCACCGGCTGAGTGCGCGCGAGATCGGACCTGAACTTCGGGAGTTGGGCGTCAAAAAGGCACTCAATCCCGGCTTTGCACATGGCGCTGCGTTTGTGCTGACCACATACGAGACCTTGCGCGATTACCAGCTCTCCATGGCGCGGGAGAAGTGGGGTGTACTCGTTTGCGACGAGGCCCAAAAGATCAAAACGCCGTCTGCCATGGTGACTCGGGCCGCCAAGGCGATGCAAGCCGATTTCAAGATCGCTTGTACGGGCACGCCAGTGGAGAACTCACTTGCGGATCTCTGGTGTCTCTTCGACTTCTTCCAACCAGGTCTGCTCGACTCCCTGACCAAGTTCACTAAAGTGTTCAGGCAACAGATCGAGCTCAGGTCTGAGGGTCACGAGCAGAAGGTTGAGGTATTGCGCGAGCAGATTTCGCCGTGGGCGCTACGGCGAATGAAGGCCGAGGTTGCAGATCTCAAGCCGAAGACTGAGATACCCTGCGAACTCGCGATGTCAGCCAAACAGCGCGGTCTCTATGCCGCGGCTGCTAGGCAGTTTCGCGAAACAGTTGACTCCGGAAAGGGTGGCAGTACTGCTGCATTGAGCCTGCTCCATCAACTCAGGCAGATTTGCGCCAATCCTCTTGCGGCTGCGGATGATCGATCGGAGTTCCTGCCGCTAGATGAACACCTTCGTCACTCACCGAAGCTGGCATGGCTGGTCGACAGGCTGCAAGAGATTCGGGCCGCGGGCGAGAAAGTCATCGTTTTCACAGAATTCCGTGACATCCAGCGTTTGATCCAACGCGCCATTGCCAGCCGATTGAACTATCAAGCTTCAATCGTCAATGGCAGCACGAGCGTAGAGGCCGGGGCAAATGACTCGCGCCAAGCGATCATTGATGCGTTCCAGGCCAAGCCGGGCTTTGGAGCGATCGTGCTCTCCACAACTGCGGTGGGCTTTGGTGTGAACATCCAGGCCGCAAATCACGTCATCCACTTCACCCGCCCATGGAATCCGGCTAAGGAAGATCAGGCGACGGATCGCGCTTATCGGATTGGGCAAGAAAAGGAAGTTTTCGTCTATTACCCAACCGTGTTGGGCGATGGCTTTGAGAGCTTTGAGGAACGCGTTGCCAAGCGCCTTGCGACAAAGCGTGTGCTATCGAACGATATGTTGGCCCCGGAGCAAGGGCTTACCTTGGAAGAATTTTCGGATTTGTCTCTTGGCTTTTCCGTGTAAGAACTCAACAACCAGATGTGATCCTTGCTCACCACTCCCTTCACAATCCTGATCTCGAACGCCTCACAAGTCTCCCGAACTAAGTCCCGCACCCGCTCCGCAAGGTCACTATCAACACCTTGTAGAGGCACTTCGTCACCCACACGAAGTGCTACTCGATCGCGTACACCGTATGACTACCGTATCTGTACTCCATGGCTACCCCTCCTCGGTTGCAGCCATTGTCGTAGCTAAAGCTGACCGGCTAAAGCCGGTGGTTTAAACCTTTCCGTGAAACACAATTACCCTGCGCATGTCATTACGAATGCGCCGCTCTACCAACTGAGCTATTCCGGCGAGGAGCGCGATTCTAGGGACCGGGCCTGGCCTGGTCAATTGACCAGCTGCAGGCGCAGCTCCTTGGGCAGGGCGAAGACCATGCTTTCCGGTTCGCCGGCCAGCTCGCTGACCCCGCCGGCGCCCAGCTCGCGCAGGCGCTGGATCACCCCGTCGATCAGCACGTCCGGGGCCGAGGCGCCGGCGGTGACGCCGACCTTGCGCTTGCCGTCGATCCAGGCCGGGTCGATCTCCTGCGCACCGTCGATCAGGTAGGCCTCCACACCATCGCGCTCGGCCAGCTCGCGCAGGCGGTTGGAATTGGAGCTGTTGGGCGAGCCGACCACCAGCACCAGATCGCATTGGCGCGCCAGGTCGCGCACGGCGTCCTGGCGGTTCTGGGTGGCGTAGCAGATATCGTCGTTTTTCGGTCCCTGCATGGCGGGGAATCTGGCCCGCAGCGCGGCGATGATGCCGACCGTGTCGTCCACCGACAGCGTGGTCTGGGTGGTATAGGCAAAATTGTCCGGCTGCTCGATCTGAAGCGTGGCCACCCCGGCGATGTCCTCGACCAGGTAGATGCGCCCGGTGCCGCATTCGCGGTCCCACTGGCCCATCGTGCCCTCCACTTCCGGGTGGCCGGCGTGGCCGATCAGGACCACATCGCGACCGGCCCGGCAGTGGCGGGCCACTTCCAGGTGGACCTTGGTCACCAGCGGACAGGTGGCATCGAAGACCTTCAGGCCGCGGCGCTCGGCCTCCTGGCGCACCGCCTGGGACACGCCATGGGCGCTGAAGATGACCGTGCTGTTGTCGGGCACCTCATCCAGTTCCTCGACGAAGACCGCGCCGCGGGCCTTGAGGTCATCGACCACGAAACGGTTGTGCACGACCTCGTGGCGCACGTAGATCGGCGCGCCCAGCGCCTCGATCGCGCGCTTGACGATCTCGATCGCACGGTCGACACCGGCGCAAAAGCCACGGGGATTGGCGAGCAGGACATCCATGGACGCAGTTTAGAGCGAGGGACGCGGGAAGGGGAGTGAGAAACGAAGGACAGCCCTGCAAGCAACGCCACAGGCCGTGAATCTGACCCGCCACGACTCACGCCCCTTTTTTCTCACTCCTCTTCCCTCGTTTCGCGCTTCAACAGTCCGGACAGGGCAATGCCGACGGCCCCGCAGACGATGGCCGAATCGGCGATGTTGAACGAAGGCCAGTAGTGGTCGCCCACGTACCACTGGATGAAATCGATCACGTGGCCATGCAGCAGCCGGTCGATCACGTTGCCCAGCGCACCGCCGATCACCAGCGCATACGGCAGCGCGGTGCGCCAGTCGCCACGCGGGGTCCGCGACAGCCACCAGCCAAGCAGGCCGCAGACGATCACCGCCAGCGCGGTGAAGAACCAGATCTGCCAGCCGCCGGCATTGCTCAGGAAGCTGAACGCCGCGCCGGTGTTGTAGGTCCGGTACCAGTTCCAGAAACCGTCGATCACCTGGACCGCCTCGAACTCGGGCAGGCGCGCCAGGACCCAGGCCTTGGACCACTGGTCCAGGCCGATCACCAGCGCAGAGAGCAGCAGCCAGACCAGCGCCGAAGGCCGGGACCGGGGACCCTGGGCCGGGGACCCGGGAAGATCCGCTCCGCGAGCTCGCGGAAGATCGGCACCAGGGCTCCCGGCCTGCGGCGACCCGCCCGACCCTGCCGGCGCATTGCCCGGCGTCTTGGCTGCGTTCAGAACCACTGCCGGTTCTCGCCTGCGCCTTCGATGTTGTCCACGCAGCGCCCGCACAGCTCCGGATGGGCCGCGTTGGCGCCGACATCGGCCCGGTGCTGCCAGCAGCGCACGCACTTGGGCTTGCTGGTCCGCGCGGCCCGCACCAACACCCCGTCGGCCTGCACCGCACTCACCGTCACGTCGCCGCTGATGAACAGGAAGCGCAGCTCATCGCCCAGTGCCTGCCAGCGCGCGGCAGTGGCCGGCTCGGCGGAGATGGCGATTTCTGCTTCCAGCGCCGCGCCGATCGCGCCGCTGGCGCGCATCGGTTCGAGCACCTTGGCCACCTGCTCGCGCAGCGCCAGCAGTGCATCGACATCGTCCGCCGACAGCGCGGCATCGGCCGGCAGCGGCGCCAGACCGTCGTAGAAGGTGGCGAACAGCACATTGTCCAGGCGCTTGCCCGGCAGGTAGCCCCACATTTCATCGGCGGTGAAGCTCAGGATCGGCGCGATCCAGCGCACCAGGCCTTCGGCAATGCGGTACATCGCGCTCTGCGCCGAGCGGCGCCCGCGCGAGTCCTCCGGCATCGTGTACAGGCGGTCCTTGGTCACATCCAGGTACAGCGAGCCCAGGTCCACGCTGCAGAAGTTCAGCAGCGCCTGGACGATGGCGGCAAAGTCGTAGCGCTGGTAGGCCGCCTTGATCTTCTCCTGCAGCTCCCAGGCGCGATGCACGATCCAGCGGTCCAGCGCGACCATGTCTTGCAGCGGGCGCAGGTGCACGGCCGGGTCGAAGCCATGCAGGTTGCCCAGCAGGAAGCGCGCGGTATTGCGCAGGCGGCGATAGGCATCGGCGTTGCGCTTGAGGATCTCCTGCGACAGCGCCATCTCGTTGCTGTAGTCGGCGCTGGCGATCCACAGGCGCAGGATGTCCGCGCCCAGGGTCTTCATGATGTCCTGCGGCTCGATCCCGTTGCCCAGCGACTTGGACATCTTGCGGCCATGCTCGTCCACGGTGAAACCATGGGTCAGGCACTGCCTGTACGGGGCCGCCCTGTCGATGGCCACCCCGGTCAGCAGCGAGGACTGGAACCAGCCGCGATGCTGGTCCGAGCCTTCCAGGTACAGGTCGGCCGGCTTGCCGAAGCCGCGTTCCAGCAGCACCCCTTCGTGGGTGACGCCCGAGTCGAACCACACATCCAGGATGTCGGTGACCTTGTCATAGTCCGCGGCCTGCTCGCCGAGCAGTTCTGCCGCGTCCAGGTCGTACCAGGCATCGACGCCGCCCTGCTCGACCTTCAGTGCCACCTGTTCCATCAATTCGACCGAACGCGGATGCGGCTCCTGGGTCTGACGATGGACGAACAGCGCGATCGGCACGCCCCAGGTGCGCTGGCGGCTGATGCACCAGTCCGGACGGCCCTCGACCATGCCGGCGATGCGCGCCTGGCCCCAGGCCGGGAACCAGCGCACCTCCTTGATCGCGGCCAGCGCGTCGGCGCGCAGGTTGGCCTGGTCCATCGAGATGAACCACTGCGGGGTGGCGCGGAACACCACCGGGGTCTTGTGGCGCCAGCAGTGCGGGTAGCTGTGGGTCAACGGGTGGAAGGCCAGCAGCGAAGCGTTGGCCCGGGCCAGTTCGCCGATGACCTCGTTGGCCTTCCAGATGTGCATGCCGGCCAGCTCGGTGCCATCGAACGCGGGCGTGGACGGCAGGTACACCCCGCGGCCGTCGACCGGGTTGATCTGGGCGGCGGTGTACTGCTCGACCAGCCCGTATTCCAGACCGACCGCGTAGTCCTCCTGGCCGTGGCCGGGCGCGGTGTGGACCGCGCCGGTGCCGTCCTCGGCCGACACGTGCCCGCCCAGGATCAGCGGAATGTCGCGCTGGGCGTAGAACGGATGGGCCAGCACCAGGTGTTCCAGCGCTGCGCCCTTGGCGTGGCCCTTCACCACCACGCCGGTCACCCCATAACGGGCCAGTGCGCGCTGCGCCAGCGCCTGGGCCACCACCAGCCAGCGCGGCGCGCCGTCACGTGCCGGCCCTTCGACCAGCACGTAATCCAGCTGCGGACCGACGCTCACGGCCAGCGAGGCCGGCAGGGTCCACGGCGTGGTGGTCCAGATCGGCACGGCCACTTCCACCCCCGCCGGAACCTCGACGCCGAAGGCGGCGCCCAGCGCCTGTGGATCGCGCGCGGTGTAGGCCACGTCGATCGCCGGGGACAGCTTGTCCTGGTATTCGATCTCGGCCTCGGCCAGGGCCGAGCCGCAGTCGAAGCACCAGTGCACCGGCTTGGCCCCGCGCAGCAGGTGGCCGTTGGCGATGATCTTGGCCAGGGCGCGGATCTCGTCGGCCTCGAAACGGAAATTCAGCGTCTTGTACGGGTTGTCCCAGTCGCCGATCACGCCCAGGCGCTTGAAGTCCTTGCGCTGGAGGTCGATCTGCTGCTCGGCATATTCGCGGCACTTGGCGCGGAACTGGCGGGCGTCGAGCTTGCTGCCGACCTTGCCGTACTTCTTCTCGATCGCCACCTCGATCGGCAGGCCATGGCAATCCCAGCCCGGCACGTACGGCGCATCGAAGCCGGCCAGATGGCGCGACCTGACGATGATGTCCTTGAGGATCTTGTTGACCGCGTGACCCAGGTGGATGGTGCCATTGGCGTACGGCGGACCATCGTGCAGCACGAACAACGGCCGGCCGCTGGCGTGGGCGCGCAGCCGGGCGTACAGGTCCTGCTCGTACCAGCGCTTGAGCATGTCCGGCTCGCGCCTGGGCAGGTCGCCGCGCATCGGGAAATCCGTGGCCGGCAGGTGCAGGGTGGCTTTGTAGTCGATGCTCACGGAACTGGCTTTCTCGGCGGCTGTGCTTGGGGGCGTCCACGCCTGGCGGCGCGGACATGGGGGCGGACCGGGGCGCGATTCACGCAGTGGCCCTGAAGCGTTCGGTGGACAGCAGCTGGCGCGCCTGGGCGGCGTCGCGCTGCATCTGCGCGGTCAGGGCATCGAGCCCGTCGAACTTCTCTTCATCGCGCAGCTTGGCGACGAACTCGATCCGCAGGTGGCGTCCGTACAGGTCGGCGTTGAAGTCGAACAGGTGCGCTTCCAGCAGCGGTTCGACACCCTGCACCGTCGGCCGGGTCCCGAAACTGGAGACCGATGGCCACGGCCGCTCGGTCAGCCCATGCACCCAGGTCGCGTAGATGCCCGACAGCACCGGCGTCTTGGGAAAGCGCAGGTTGGCGGTGGGAAAGCCCAGCGTGCGGCCCAGCTGCCTGCCGCGCACGACCCGCCCGCTGATCGCGTACGGACGGCCCAACAGGCGCTGCGCGTGGGCAAAGTCGCCCTGGCGCAGCGCCGCGCGGATGCGCGTGGAGGAGACCCGCTCGCCATCGTCGCACCGCACCGGCTCGATCTGCCCGGCGGCAAAGCCCAGCGCGGCACCCATCGCCTGCAGCAGCGCCAGGTCGCCACCACGCCTGTGGCCGAAGCGGAACTCCGGCCCGATCCACACCTCGCGCGCCTGCAGCCGGCCGACCAGCAAGGTGTGGACGAAATCCTGCGCCGACATCGCGGTCATGCGCTGGTTGAAGCGCAGCAACCCGACCTGGTCGGCGCCGGCCTCGAACAGGCCTTCGACCTTGGCCCGCGGCAGGCTAAGGCGCGGCGGTGGATCGTGCGGCAGGAAGAACTCGCGCGGCAGCGGCTCGAAGGTCAGCGCGACCAATGGCACGCCCAGGGCCCGGGCACGCTGCTGGGCGTGGCGCAGCAACGCCCGATGGCCCAGGTGCAGGCCGTCGAACGCACCGATGCACACCACGCTGCCACCCGGGGTCAGCACCCCGCCTTCGACGTCACGAAACAGCCTGCTCATCGCTGGGACATCGGGCCGCGCGGCGCGCGCACCGGCCGACCCGTGAGATCTCTTGGGAAACCCATGAAGTATAGCCGCCACGCGCCGGCACAAGCCCGCGCCTGGGTCAGTGCTCGCGCAGATCGCGTGGACGGAATCCCAGCAGCACCTGCACCGTGGCGTAGGTCGCCGCGCCGGCCGCCACCAGCGCCAGCAGCAGGCCGATGCGATGCCACTTGTCCATGCCGGTGAAGTCAGGCAGCCAGTGCAGCCCGGCGCCGACCACCGCCGCCATCGCCACGCACGACACCACCAGGCGCAGCAGGAACCGGCCCCAGCCCGGCTTGCGCTGGTAGACGCCACTGCGCCCCAGCCAGCGCCAGAGCAAGCCCAGGTTGATGAAACTGGCCACGGCACTGGCCAGGCCCAGGGCCAGGTGCAGGCCGGGCGTTTGCGCCAGGGCAGCGGTCACACCCAGCGCGCGCACTTCCGGCTTGACCATGACCTGGTACAGCACGGCCAGGAAGATCAGGTTCAGCACCATGTTGGCGATCAGTGCTGCCACGCCTGCACGCACCGGGGTGCGCGTGTCCTGACGCGCATAGAACGCCGGCAGCACGATTTTCAGCAGGGCAAAGGCCGGCAGGCCAAAGCTCAGGCCGAACACCGACATCGCCGCCATGCGCGTGTCGAACGCGGTGAACTTGCCGTACTGGAACAGCGTGGCCACCAGCGGCGTGCTCAGCAGCATCAGCCCGACCATCGCCGGCACCGCGATCAACAGCGTGGTCCGCAGCCCCCAATCGAGCGCGTTCGAAAAGCCGCTTGCATCGGTGCGTACGTGATGGCGCGACAGCGCCGGCAGGATCACCGTGCCCAACGCCACCCCGAACACGCCCAGCGGCAGCTCCAGAAACCGGTCGGCCTGCGACAGCCAGCTCTGCGAACCGGCAAACAGGTACGAAGCGATCACCGTATCCAGCAGCAGGTTGATCTGGGCCACCGACGAGCCGAACAGGGTCGGCACCATCAGGGTCAGCACCCGGCGCACGTCCGGATGGTTCCAACCCCAGCGCGGCATGGCCAGCAGGTTGATGCCGCGCAGCGCCGGAACCTGGAACAGCAGCTGCAGCGCGCCGGCCGCCAGCACGGCCCAGCCCAGCGCCAGGATCGACATGCCCATGGCCGGGGCCAGCCACAGCGCGCCGGCAATCATGCACAGGTTGAGGATCACCGGGGTGAGCGCCGGAATGGCGAAGCGATTGAAGCTGTTCAGCGCCCCGCCCGACAGCGCGGTCAGCGAGACGAACAGCAAAAAAGGAAAGGTCAGCCGCAGCAGGTCGACGATGGTCCGGAACTTGGCCGGGTCATCGACCGAGCCCGGATTGAAGATCATCGCCACCTGCGGGGTGAAGATCAGCCCCAGCGCCGTCACCAGCAGCACGATGCCGCCCAGGGTGCCGGATACCCGCGCCATCAGCTCACGCAGGTCCGCGTGTGGACGGGTTTCCTTGACCTGCGTGAACACCGGCACGAAGGCGGTGGAGAACGCGCCTTCGGCAAACAGCCGGCGCAGAAAGTTCGGGATCCGGAAGGCCACCCAGAACGCATCGGTCACCGCATTGGCACCGAAGCTGTAGGTGATGGCCTGGTCGCGGACCAGCCCCAGCACCCGTGAGACCATGGTCATGCTGCTGAAGGACAGCACCCCGCGCAGCATCCTCGGCGGGCTCACCCGCCCTGCCCCGCCAGCCGGACACCATGCCGTGGCCGGCTCACGCCCGTTGCCTTGACCCAACCCATTGAATAGCCCATAATTTCCCGTTCGTTTTTCCGTCCGCCGTCAACCCCAAGAATTCTCAGGATCCCAACGTGGCCAATATCAAGTCCGCCAAGAAGCGCGCCAAGCAGACCGTCGTGCGCAACGCGCGCAACGTCGCCCAGCGCTCCATGCTGCGCACCGCCGTCAAGAAAGTCATCAAGGCGCTGGACGCCAACGACGCCGCCGGCGCCGAAGCCGCCTTCGCCACCGCCCAGCCGATCCTCGATCGCTTCAGCGCCCGCGGCCTGATCCACAAGAACAAGGCCGCCCGTCACAAGAGCCGCCTGGTCGCGCGCATCAAGGCCCTCAAGGCCGCGTGACATCTGACTGACGGCAGGGCAACAGGAAACCCGGCTTCGGCCGGGTTTTTTGTGGCCCACCCTCCCTGGCGGCCACCCTTCGGGCCGTTGCTGCGCAACGTCAAAAATCGCTCCAGGCGATTTTTTGTGGCCCACCATCCCTGGCGGCCACCCTTCGGGCCGTTGCTGCGCAACGTCAAAAATCGCTCCAGGCGATTTTTTGTGGCCTGCACGCCTGCCGCCTGCAGTTCCAGGGGTGCCAGACGGCCAGGCCCGCTCGGCGCCGCGAGGGCCCAACCCAGGAAACGGGAAAGCACAGCCAGTGCTCAGCCGGCGTTGCGCGCAGCCTCGAGCGCGTCCTCGCGCTGGCGATCGAAGAAGGCCATCACATCCTTCATGATCGGGAAGGTGCCCTCGCGCGAGATCGCCGAGGTCACATACCACGGCCCGGTCCAGCCCAGTTCCTCGACGATGGCCTTGGCCCGCGCGGCCGCCTCGTCGGCGAACATCAGGTCGGCCTTGTTCAGCACCAGCCAGCGCGGCTTGTCCAGCAACTGCGGGTCGTGCTTGCGCAGCTCGCGTTCGATCGCCCGGACCTGCTCGGCCGGAGAGACGGTCACGCCGGTCCCGGCGAATTCCTCGGCCACCGGCGCCATGTCCACCAGGTGCAGCAGCAGGCGGGTGCGCTGCAGGTGGCGCAGGAACTGCGCGCCCAGCCCCGCGCCTTCGGCCGCGCCCTCGATCAGGCCGGGAATGTCGGCGATCACGAAGCTGCGGTGCGCCTCGACACTGACCACGCCCAGGTTGGGATAAAGCGTGGTGAACGGATAGTCGGCCACCTTTGGGGTGGCCGCCGAGACCGCCCGGATCAGCGTGCTCTTGCCGGCATTGGGGAAGCCCAGCAGGCCCACGTCGGCCAGCAGCTTCAGTTCCAGCTTGAGCAGGCGCTGCTCGCCTTCCTCGCCCGGGGTGGCCTTGCGCGGCGCACGGGTGATCGAGGACTTGAAATGCATGTTGCCCAGGCCGCCCTTGCCGCCGCGGGCCACCAGCAGCCGATCGCCATGGGCGACCAGGTCGCCGATGACTTCGTCGGTGCCGACATTGACCACCATCGTGCCGACCGGCACGGTGATCACCAGGTCCTGGCCCGCCTTGCCATACATCTGCCGGCCCATGCCGTTCTCGCCGCGCTGGGCCTTGAAGTGACGCTGGTGACGGAAGTCGACCAGGGTGTTGAGGTTCTCGTCGGCCTGCAGCCAGACGCTGCCGCCGTCGCCGCCGTCGCCGCCGTCCGGCCCGCCCAGCGGAATGAACTTCTCGCGGCGGAAGCCGACGCAACCATTGCCGCCGTTGCCGGCAACGACCTGGATTTCGGCTTCATCGACGAGTTTCATGGGATCGGGACCGCAAAAAGGAAAGAGGATTGGCCAGCGCACCAGGCGCCGGCGGAAAATTCTAGCGGCTGCGACCCCACCGGGCCTTGCCGCGCCAGGCCGCCGCGCGGATGCGCCAGCGCATGAAACGAAAAACCCCGCCGAAGCGGGGCTTTCGCGGCGCTGTCGCGAAGGCTTACGCCTGGGCCAACACACTGACGGTGCGGCGCTTTTTGGCGCCCTTCACCGAGAAGTCGACCTTTCCGTCGACCAGCGCGAACAGCGTGTGGTCGCGGCCCAGGCCGACGCCCTGGCCCGGATGGAACTGGGTGCCGCGCTGGCGGATGATGATGTTGCCGGCTTCGATGGCCTGGCCACCGTAGACCTTCACGCCCAGCATCTTCGGGTTGGAATCGCGGCCGTTGCGCGAGGAACCTACGCCCTTTTTATGTGCCATGAGTGCTTCTCCTTACTGCCTGCTGCCACCGGCGATGCCGGTGATCTCGATTTCGGTGTAGTACTGCCGGTGCCCCTGCTGCTTCATGTGGTGCTTGCGGCGGCGGAACTTGATGATGCGGACCTTGTCGGCACGGCCCTGCGACTTGACGGTCGCGGTGACGCTGGCGCCCTTGAGCGCCTCGCCCAGGGTGATGCCGTTTTCGTCGCCCAGCATCAGCAGGGTGTCGAAGGTGATGTCCTTGCCGACTTCGGCGTCGAGCTTCTCAACGCGCAGGGTTTCACCCTGCATGACGCGATACTGCTTGCCGCCCGTGACCATAACTGCGTACATGGGTGTTTCCTCTAGGTGTTGGCTTTTCGTAGTTATTCTCATGCCTGCCGCCCATCGAGGGGCGCACAGAGCTGGCAATGATAGCTGGATCAGTGACTTGGAGCAAGTCACCGCATGAACCGGACGTGCAGGCCAGGCCTTGGCCCGCGCGCCCCGGCCCCGACGCCGGCAATGCCTGCACCGGCTCTTCCAAACACCTCGATTGCCCCCATACAGGGGACTCGCTAGGCTGACCGATTCGCACTGGATCCACACGCGCCAGCGCTCCCCTTCCCTGCACAGGCCAGACCCCCAAAGGCATGGACAGCATCCGCATCCGCGGCGCACGCACCCACAACCTGAAGAACATCGACCTGGACCTGCCGCGCGACAAGCTGATCGTGATCACCGGCCTGTCCGGGTCGGGCAAGTCCTCGCTGGCCTTCGACACGATCTATGCCGAAGGCCAGCGCCGCTATGTCGAATCGCTGTCGGCCTACGCCCGCCAGTTCCTGAGCGTGATGGAAAAGCCCGACGTGGACCACATCGAAGGCCTGTCGCCGGCCATCTCGATCGAGCAGAAGTCCACCTCGCACAATCCGCGCTCGACGGTGGGCACGATCACCGAGATCTACGACTACCTGCGCCTGCTCTACGCCCGCGTGGGCATCCCGCGCTGCCCGGATCACGGCTATCCGCTGGAAGCGCAGACGGTCAGCCAGATGGTCGACCAGGTGCTGGCGCTGGACGGCGAGCAGCGCTGGATGCTGCTGGCGCCGGTGATCCGCGAACGCAAGGGCGAGCACGCCCAGGTGTTCGAACAGCTGCGTGCACAGGGCTTCGTGCGCGTGCGCGTGGACGGGGCACTGCATGAAATCGATGCGGTGCCGCCGCTGGCGCTGCGGGTCAAGCACACCATCGAGGCGGTGATCGACCGCTTCAAGCCGCGCCAGGACATCAAGCAACGCCTGACCGAAAGTTTCGAGACTGCGCTGAAGCTGGGCGAGGGCATGGCCGCGGTGAGGTCGCTGGATGATCCGGCTGCCGCGCCGCACCTGTTCTCCTCCAAGTATTCCTGCCCGGTCTGCGACTACTCGCTGCCCGAACTGGAGCCGCGCCTGTTTTCCTTCAATTCGCCGGTGGGCGCCTGCCCCAAGTGCGACGGCCTGGGGGTGGCGCAGTTCTTTGATCCGGCCCGCGTGGTCGTGCATCCGGAGCTGTCGCTGTCGGCCGGCGCGGTGCGCGGCTGGGACCGGCGCAACGCGTACTACTTCCAGCTGATCGCCTCGCTGGCCAGGCACTACAAGTTCGACGTCGATGCGCCGTGGATGATCCTGCCGGAGAAGGTCCGGCAGGCGGTGCTGTACGGCAGCGGCAACGAGCTGGTGTCCTTCACCTACCTCACCGAATCGGGCGGACGCAGCCAGCGCAAGCACAAGTTCGAAGGCATCCTGCCCAACCTGGAGCGCCGCTACCGCGAGACCGAGTCGGCGGCCGTGCGCGAGGAACTGGCCCGGTACATCAGCGAGCAGGCCTGCCCCGAATGCGGTGGCGCGCGCCTGAACCGCGCCGCACGCAACGTGTTCGTCGCCGACCGTGCGCTGCCGGAAATCGCGGTGCTGCCGGTCGACCAGGCGCTGGCGTTCTTCACCGGCCTGAAGCTGGCCGGCTGGCGTGGTGAAGTCGCGACCAAGATCGTCAAGGAGATCGGCGAGCGACTGGGCTTTCTGATCGACGTGGGCCTGGATTACCTCACCCTTGAACGCAAGGCCGATACGCTGTCCGGTGGCGAAGCCCAGCGCATCCGTCTGGCCAGCCAGATCGGCGCCGGCCTGGTCGGGGTGATGTACGTGCTGGACGAACCGTCGATCGGCCTGCACCAGCGCGACAACGAGCGCCTGCTCGGCACCCTCACCCGCCTGCGCGACCTGGGCAACACGGTGATCGTGGTCGAACACGACGAGGATGCGATCCGCGCGGCCGACCACGTGCTGGACATCGGCCCCGGCGCCGGCGTGCATGGCGGCGAGATCGTCGGCCAGGGCACGGTCGCCGACCTGCTCAAGGCGCCGCGTTCGCTGACCGGCCAGTACCTGTCGGGCAAGCGCCGGATCGAGGTGCCCAGGACCCGGCACAGGCCCAACCCGGACATGACCCTGCGGCTCACCGGCGCCAGGGGCAACAACCTCAAGGGCGTGGACCTGGAGATCGCCGCGGGTCTGTTCACCTGCATCACCGGCGTGTCCGGCTCGGGCAAGTCGACCCTGATCAACGACACCCTGTACGCGCTCAGCGCCAACGCGATCAACGGTGCTTCGCATCCGGTGGCGCCGTTCGGCGAGATCCATGGCCTGGACCTGTTCGACAAGGTCGTGGACATCGACCAGTCGCCGATCGGGCGCACGCCACGCTCCAATCCGGCCACCTACACCGGCCTGTTCACGCCGCTGCGCGAGCTGTACGCACAGGTGCCCGAGGCGCGCGCGCGCGGCTACTCGCCGGGGCGTTTCAGCTTCAATGTCCGTGGCGGCCGCTGCGAGGCCTGCCAGGGCGATGGCCTGATCAAGGTGGAGATGCACTTCCTGCCCGATGTCTATGTGCCGTGCGATGTGTGCCACGGCAAGCGCTACAACCGCGAAACCCTGGAGATCCTCTACAAGGGCTTCAACATCAACGACGTGCTGGAAATGACCGTCGAGGATGCGCTGAAGCTGTTCGAGCCGGTCCCCTCGATCGCGCGCAAGCTGGAAACGCTGATGGACGTGGGCCTGAGTTACGTCAAGCTGGGCCAGAGCGCGACCACGCTGTCCGGCGGCGAGGCCCAGCGGGTCAAGCTTTCCAAGGAACTCTCGCGCCGCGACACCGGGCGCACGCTCTACATCCTGGACGAGCCGACCACCGGCCTGCACTTCCACGACATCGAGCACCTGCTGGCGGTGCTGCACAAGCTGCGCGACGACGGCAACACCATCGTGGTGATCGAACACAACCTGGACGTGATCAAGACCGCCGACCAGGTGGTGGACCTGGGCCCGGACGGCGGCCACCGTGGCGGTACCATCATCGCCACCGGCACGCCGGAGGAGATCGCGGCCAACCCGGCATCGCACACCGGCCGGTTCCTGGCCAGGCTGCTGCCGCAGACCGCGGCCAAGGCGACCAGGCCAGCGGCAATGGCCAAGGCCGAGGTACTGCCGCCGCGCATGGCCGCCAAGGTCGCGGCCAAGCAGGCGGCGGTGAAAAACAAGATCAAGAAGAAGGCTTCCTCATGAGCGATCACAACGACACCGTCCACGTCCCGCGCCCGGTGCTGGCGCGCATTCCGATCAGCGTGCGCTGGCGCGACATGGATGCCTACGGCCACGTCAACAACGCCAAGTACGTTTCCTATCTGGAGGAAGCGCGCGTGCGCTGGCTGCACGGGGTCACCGACATTTCAAAGATGGGCAGCGGCGTCTCGCCGGTGGTGGCCAATACCCACGTCAACTACCGCCTGCCGATCGTGTGGCCCAACGATATCGTGGTCGAGCTGTTCATCGAGCGCCTGGGCAACTCGAGCATGACCATCGGCCATCGGATCGTGGCCGACAACGACGATACGGTCGTGTACGCCGATGGCCACGTCGTGCTGGTGTGGATCGACACGGCCACCGGCAAGAGCGCGCCCCTGCCCGATGCGGTGCGCGCGGCGAGCACGGTCGCCTGAGGCGGCAGCATCCCGGGGAGCGGATCGGCCCTGCCGCTCCGCCTGCCGCCACCTCCATACCGCGGCGCACGGCGGGCTATCATCCCAAGTTGACCGCTTCCGGGAGGGGCCCGCAATGTCCGAACTGATCCAGGTGGTGCAGCACGACGATGTGCGCGAACTGCGCATGGCCCGCGCACCGGTCAACGCGCTCGACGATGCGCTCTGTGCGGCCCTGCTGGAGGCGCTGCAGGGCGCATTCGACGACGGCGTTGCCGGCGTCCTGCTGTCGGGCAACGAGCGCGTCTTCTCGGCCGGCCTGGACGTGCCGTCCCTGCTCTCGCATGGCGACGACCGCGCTGCGCTGCATGCCAGCTGGAGCGCGTTCTTCAACGTTGCCAGGACCCTGGCCGGCGCGCCGATGCCGGTCGCCGCTGCACTGACCGGCCACGCGCCCGCAGGTGGCTGCGCGCTGGCGCTGTGCTGCGATTACCGGGTGATGACGCGCAGCGCCGATCCGGCGCGGCCGCTGCAGATCGGCCTGAACGAAACCCAGGTCGGCCTGGCCGTGCCGGACGGCATCCAGCACCTGATGCGGCGCGTGGTCGGGGTGCATCGCGCCGAACGCCTGCTGGTGACAGGGGCGATGATCCCGGCCGAACAGGCCGAGGCCATCGGACTGGTCGACGCCCTGGCCGACGATGCCGCTGCCACCGTGGCTCAGGCCCTGCGCTGGCTGCAGGAGATGGCCCGGCTGCCGCGGGCACCGCAGCGCAAGACCCGCCAGATCGCCCGTGCCGACGTGCGCGCGGCGCTGAACCGCGTGGACCTGGACGAGTTCATCAACGACTGGTACCAGCCCGATGCGCAGGCCGCGCTGCAGGCGATGGTGGCCCGACTCAGGAAGTAGTCGCGATCGGACGCGCCGGATCGGAAATCCAGCCACTCCACGAGCCGGGATAGACACGCGGGCCCGCCAGGCCGGCATGTTCGAACGCCAGCAGCAGATGGCAGGCGGTGACGCCGGAACCGCACATCAGCACGACCTGGTCCGGCGCGTGCGCGCCCAGCAATGGTTGCAGCTCACCGCGCAAGGCATCCGGGTCGCGCAGGCGGCCCGCGTGGACGTTGTCCAGGTACGGGCGGTTGACCGCACCCGGCACGTGGCCGGCGATGCGGTCCACCGGTTCCTGGCCACCGCTGAAGCGTTCGGCCGAGCGCGCATCGATGAGCCAGCCCGGCGCCTGGTGCAGGCGCGCGGCCACTTCCCCGGTGCCGGCAATGCGGGCGCTGTCGTAGCCGCCCGGATACGGCGGTTGCCGAGGCGGCCACTGGAGCTCATCGGTCAGCGCCAGGCCGCCCGCCTGCCAGGCTGCCAGACCGCCATCGAGCACCGCCACCTGCGCATGTCCCAGCAGCCGCAGCAGCCACCACAGGCGCGCGGCGGCCATGCTGCCGTCGCCGGCGTCGTAGACCACCACCTGATGCCGGGGCGCGATGCCCCAGCGCCCGAGCGTCCCGGTGAATGCGTCCACTTCCGGCAACGGATGCCGGCCCTGCCCCGACGCGACCCTGGACAGATCGGCCAGGTCCTCGTTGAGATCGGCGTAGACCGCATGGGGCAGGTGCGACTGCGCATACGCCGCGCGCCCGGCACCAGGATCGGTCAGCACGAAGCGCGCATCGACGATGCGCAGGTCCGGATCATCCAGATGCAATGCCAGCACGGCCGGATCGACCAGCGTGGTCCAGTTCATGCAACCGCCTCCAGGCGACGCCGCAGGTTGTAGAGGATGGCCGCGGTCGCGCCCCAGATGCGCTGCTCGGCCCAGTCGTATTCCAGCACGGTGCGCGGGCGGCCCTTCAATTCCAGGGCCACGCTGCGCAGGTTGTGTGGCGCCATCAGGTAGTCCAGCGGCACTTCGAACACCTCGGCCACCTCGCCTGGATTGGGCAGCGGCACGAACCCGGGATGGATCACCGCCACCACCGGGGTGACCAGGAAGCCAGTGATCGTGGCAAAGGTGTCGAGCAGGCCGATCGGTTGCACCTGGGCGCGCTTGAGCGCGATTTCCTCATCGCTCTCGCGCAGCGCGGCGGCCACGGCATCGGCATCGCCGGCATCGACGCGGCCACCGGGGAAACTCACCTGGCCGCCGTGCTGGCGCAGCCCGTCGTGGCGACGGGTCAGCAGCACGGTGGTCCCCGTGCTGCGCGGCACCAGGCCGGCCAGCACCGCCGCCGCGGCCGGCGGACCTGGCGGCAGGAGCCCTTCCAATTGATCGGCGTTCCAGCCGCGCGGCGCAGGGCGCGCATCCAGCGGATGCAACGCGCGTTGCAGGGCGTCGTATTCCGGCAACAGGATGTGCAGATCGTGGGGCATGCGTGCGCGTTCGGGCAGGCGTTCCGTCAGCGCCTTGCGTGCATCATCGCCCATCTGCGGCCAGGCGGCGATCTCTTCCAGCGCGCGCAGGCAGCCACGGCACAGGCCATCGCCACGCAGCGTGCACAGGCCGATGCAGGGCGACAACGTGGGGCCGGTGGCGGGGAACATCGGATCTACCTTGCTGTGGGTACGGGCATGGCCATGTCCAAAACGACGATGCGCCGGACAGGCCGGCGCATCGTCTTGGTCATGCAGTCGGCGTCAACTTACTTGGCGACGCTGACCAGCTTGACGTCGAAGACAACCGCCTGGTTCGGGCCGATCGGCGACTGCGGGGTATTGCCGTAGGCCTTTTCCGGCGGCATGGTCACTTCCCAGCGCGAACCGGCCGGCATCTGCAGCAGTGCATCGCGCAGGCCTGCCAGGGGGATCTCGCTGACCTTCAGGCTGGCCGGCGGCGGCGGGGTGGTCTGGCCCTCCCGCGGGCTGAAGGTGTCGACGAAGGTGCGGCCATCGGACAGCGAGCCCTTGTACTGGATGGTCACGGTGCTGGCCTGGGTCGGCTTGGCGCCGCTGCCGGCCTCCACCACACGGTACTGGACGCCGCCGGGCAGGGTCTGCACCCCGGCCTTGGCCTTGTTCTGCGCAAGGAAGGCGTCGGACTTGACCTTGTTGGCGGCAGCGGCCTGTTCGAAGGCGGCCTTGGCCTTGGCCTGCTGGCGCGCTTCCATCTGCTGGACCGCGTTGCGCAGCTGGTCGACCGGCACGGAAGGCTCCTTTTTCGCATAGCCTTCGCTCAGGGCCTTCTGCACGGTGGCCAGATCGATGGACTCACCGCTCTCGATCAGGTTGCGACCCAGGTCGTAACCCAGCGCGTAGCTGAGCGCGTTGCGCTCCGAGCCCGCAGTGGACGCCGGTGCGGCGGGTGAGGTCTGTGCGGCAGCGGTGCCTGCGGCCAGGGTCATGGCCAGCACGCTGGCAGAAAGCAAACGCAACTTCATGTCTTACAAACCTCCGGGGTTTATGGGAATGGGCTCGCGACCGGCGGCCCAGATTGACGCGCTAGGATAGCCCTGCCCGAACTTAACAGCCAGTGAGGCATTGCCGGCATTGACTCGGTCCTGGGACGCAAAGTTCCGGCTTTACCTTTTATTTACGAAAAAACAAGGCTCCCCATATGGACCAAACACCTGTCTTGACCACCGATTCGGGCGCAATCCGCCAGATCACCGTCAACCGCCCCGACAAGCTCAACGCGCTCAACGCGGCCACCATCGCCGCCCTCACCCAGGCCTTCCAGGCGGCCGAGGCCGATCCGGCCGTGCGCGTGGTGGTGCTGACCGGGGCCGGTGCCAAGGCCTTCGTCGCCGGCGCGGACATCGGCGAGATGGCCGACATGGGCGCCATGGCCGGACGCGACTTCGGTCTGCGCGGCCAGCTGCTGATGCGCACCATCGAGACCCTGACCAAGCCGGTGATCGCCCGGGTCAACGGCTTTGCGCTCGGTGGCGGACTGGAACTGGCGATGGCCTGCCACCTGCGCATCGCCGCCGACACCGCCAAGGTCGGCCAGCCGGAAATCAACCTGGGGCTGATCCCCGGCTTCGGCGGCACCCAGCGCCTGCTGCGCCTGGCCGGCCGCGCCGCGACCCTGGAACTGTGCCTGCTGGGCGCGCCGATCAGCGCCGCGCGCGCGCTCGAGCTGGGCATCGTCAATGAAGTGGTCACCGCCGATGCGCTGGATGCGCGCGTGCAAGCGCTGGCCGTGCAGCTGGCCAACGCCGCCCCGCTGGCGCTGCGCGCGATCCTGGAATCGGTGATCCACGGCGGCGAATGCGCGCTGAGCGAAGGCCTGCAGTTCGAAGGCGCGCAGTTTGGCCTGATGTTTGCCACGCAGGACATGCGCGAAGGCACCGCCGCCTTCGTCGGCAAGCGCAAGCCGAGCTTCTCGGGCCGTTGATGAGCGGCATCGACCACGACTGCAGGCCGCTGCAGCAGCTGGCCGTGTTGCTGGCCGACGGCCAGGTCGATGCGGCGATCGAGGCCGGCCTGATGGAGGCGCCCCCCCGGCCGCAGTGCGCCCAATGCGCCAGCGCCAGCCGGCAGGTCCAGGCCGCACAGCAACGCCTGCGCAAGGCCTGGGCCGCACGCGAACGTTACCGCGCACGCGGCGCACGCCTGACCCGGCGCGCGGCCGAACGCCAGGCCCGCCGTGCGCCGCCGCCTGCGCCTTCGAACACCCCGGTTGCACCCGCCCTGCCGCCGGCCGTGGCCGCGGCGCTGGCACGTGCCAGGGCGCGCGCGGCCGGAACACCAAACGGGTGAGCACCAAGGCCGCACGCCGCGCCCGCACGCTCACGCGCGCGCAGATCGAAGAGATGTTTTCGCGCCTGGCCGAGCTCAATCCACAGCCGACCACCGAGCTGGAATACAGCTCGCCATTCGAACTGCTGATCGCGGTGATCCTGTCGGCCCAGGCCACCGACGCGGGCGTCAACAAGGCCACCGGCAGGCTGTATCCGGTCGCCAACACGCCGCAGGCGATCCTGGAGCTGGGCGAGGAAGGGTTGAAGCGCTACCTGTCCACCATCGGCCTGTTCAACGCCAAGGCCAGGAACATCATCGCCACCTGCCAGATCCTGGTCGACCAGCATGGCGGGCACGTGCCGCGCCAGCGCGAGGCATTGGAAGCCCTGCCCGGGGTCGGCCGCAAGACCGCCAACGTGGTGCTCAACACCGCCTTCGGCGAGCCGACCATCGCGGTGGACACGCATCTGTTCCGCGTCGCCAACCGCACCGGGCTGGCGCCCGGCAAGGACGTGCGCGCGGTCGAGGACAAGCTGGTCAAGGTGATCCCGGCCCGTTACCTGCACAACGCGCACCATTGGCTGATCCTGCACGGGCGCTACGTGTGCAAGGCGCGGCGTCCGGACTGTCCCAACTGCGTGATCCGCGATCTGTGCCGGTATCGAGACAAAACCGCCGGCCAACCCGGGGATGGCGGGCCTGTGGCGCGTGCAGCGCGATCGCTGACACCCGCCTGACGGCCGGTCCAGCAGCAGCACGGTCCTGCTGCTCAGGCGCCGGGTGTGGCGGCCCGGCCCACCGGTCAGGCGGTGCGCGGCGCCATGCCCGGGTGCGCCAGGGGCAACTGCCTGCTAGGCACTGCTGGCCGAGGCAGCGAAGGCGGCCGCCTGCGCCGCATCGGCCTTGCGCTCCGAATACCGGTCGGTGAGCTGGGCGAGGTGCGGGCGCAGCAGCAGGGTGAAGCGCACCAGTTCCTCCATCACATCGACGATGCGGTCGTAGTAAGCCGACGGCAGCATCCGTCCCCGCTCGTCGAACTGTTCCCAGGCACGCGCCACGCTGGACTGGTTGGGGATGGTGAACATCCGCATCCAGCGGCCCAGCAGCCGCAGGGTATTGACCGCGTTGAAGGATTGCGAGCCGCCCGAAACCTGCATGACCGCCAGGGTGCGGCCCTGGGTTGGCCGCACCGCGCCGATGTTCAGCGGCAGGTGGTCGATCTGCGCCTTCATCAGCCCGGTGATCTGGCCGTGACGCTCCGGGCTACACCACACCTGCCCTTCGGACCACAGCGACAATTCGCGCAGGCGTTCGACGGCCGGGTGTGCGTCGCCCGCCACCTGGTCCGGCAGTGGCAGGTCCAGTGGATCGAAAATGCGGGTGTCTGCGCCCAACCATTGCAGGATGCGCGCAGCTTCCTCGGTCGCCAGGCGCGAGTACGAGCGTTCGCGCAGGGATCCATACAGCAGCAGGATGCGCGGCGCATGGCCGGGGTCTGCTTCCCGCCACAGGGGCGCGGGCAACAGGTCCGCCTGCAGCGCAGGCAACCGGTCCGCCTCGCCCAGTGGCCGCAGCCGGTCGGGCCTGGCAGCGGGCAGGCAGGGGGGCGTGGTGGCACTCATGCGCGCCCCTGCCCGACGGGGGCCGCGCGCGGCGCGCTGCCGCGGAAATAGCGCCGGCCCAGGCGCAAGGCCACGTGCACCAGCGCAATCATCACCGGCACCTCCACCAGCGGCCCGATCACCGCGGCAAAGGCGACCGGCGAGGCCAGGCCGAAGCTGGCGATGGCCACGGCGATCGCCAGCTCGAAATTGTTGCTGGCCGCGGTGAAGGCCAGTGCCGTGGTGCGCGGATAGTCGGCGCGGATCAACCGGCCCATGAAGAAACTGACCACGAACATCACCAGAAAATAGAGGGTGAGGGGGATGGCGATGCGCAAGGCATCCAGCGGCAGCCGGATCACGTCGCCGCCCTTCATCACGAACATCGCGGCGATGGTGAACAGCAGCGCCAGCAGCGCCAGCGGCCCGATCCGCGGCAGGAACACGGTCTCGTACCACTGCTGGCCACGCGCGCGGGTGAGCCCGCGCCGGGTCAGGTAGCCCGCGGCGAACGGGATGCCCAGGTACACCAGCACCGCCCGGGTGATGGTCCAGAAGCCGACATCGACCACGCTGCCCTCCAGCCCGAACAAGGGCGGCAGAACACTGAGGAACAACCAGGCGTAGGTGCTGAAAAACAGGATCTGGAACAGGGAGTTGAACGCCACCAGGCCTGCCGCGTACTGGTTGTCGCCACAGGCCAGCTGGTTCCAGATCAGCACCATTGCGATGCAGCGCGCCAGGCCGATCAGGATCACCCCGGTCATGTACTCCGGGGAGTCGTGCAGGAACACGACGGCCAGCGTGAACATCAGCACCGGGCCGATCAGCCAGTTCTGCACCAGTGACAGCAGCAGCACGCGGCTGTCGGCAAACACGCGATGCAGTTCACCGTAGCGGACCCGGGCCAGCGGCGGGTACATCATGACGATCAGGCCGATCGCGATGGGCAGGTTGGTGCCGCCCACCGTCATCGCCTCCAGCGCCTGCGGCAGGCCATCGACCAGCGCCCCCAGCGCCGCGCCCAGTGCCATGGCGGCAAAAATCCACAGGGTCAGGTAGCGGTCCAGGAACGACAGGCCTGGCCTGGCGGCGGACACCGATCCACTCATGCGCGGTCACCCACGCGCCGGCCATCGGCGTCGACCACCACTTCTCCATCCTCCTTGGCGAAGGCGCCCAGTTGCGGCTGGGGCAGAAGCTCCAGCACGCGCTCGGAGGGCCGGCACAGGGCTACCCCCAGCGGGGATACGACGATCGGCCGGTTGATCAACAGCGGATGGGCCAGCATCGCGTCGAGCAGGGCCTGGTCAGGCAAGGCCGGGTCGTCCAGTCCGAGTTGCGCGTAGGGCGTGCCCTTTTCGCGCAGCAATCCGCGCACCGGGATGCCCATGCGCGTGATGAGCCATTCCAGCATGGCGCGGCTGGGTGGCGTCTTCAGGTACTCGACCACATGTGGCTCGATGCCGGCGTTGCGGATCATGGCCAGCGCGTTGCGCGAGGTGCCGCAGTCGGGATTGTGGTAGATGACGATGTCAACAGGATGCGGGGTCATGTGGGTCTCCTGGAATGAATGCTGTGACGGCGATCGCGGTATCGGCACCCACCGCCCGCCGCTTGCCCACCACCAGGCGGGACCGCACCGAGGCCGCCGACGGTTCCTTGCACGGTCAGCTCATTCCCGTTGCCTGCGCCGGGAAGAAGACGGCGGCGCGGTGCGCCGCAGCGGGCGCCGGGCTTCCGGAGCAGTGATTGCGCAGGCGGCCGGGACCCCGCCGCAGCAGTTCTCGGTCAGGAAGTCCAGCAGCTCCTGCATGGCCGCGAAGTCGGCGCGGTACACGATGCTGCGGCCATCAGGCCAGGCCTGGACCAGGCCGGCGTGGGCCAGCGCCTTGAGGTGAAATGAAAGCGTGGAGGGGCTGACGGCCAGGGACTCGGCGATCGCACCCGGTCGCGCACCGACCGGGCCGAGCTGGACCAGATGGCGGAACACCGCCAGGCGCGAGTCCTGGGCCAAGGCGGCGAGACGGGTCACGGCCGTTTTGATTTCCATATTTCCATGATAATGGATCTATCAAATTGATCAAGCCGACCTCGCACCCCGCCGCCTCAGTCGTGCCTTCGTTCCCGCAGCCACTTGGTGGCCACCCATTTCTCACCCTCGACCACGGGCGCTCCGCCGTGCAGGGTGCCGGTCATCGGGTGGGGACGGTCGTAACTGAAATACACGGCGTTGCCCTTGATCGGCGCCACTTCCAAATGCGCGTCGGGGAAGGTGGTGGCTCCGCCCTGGGTCGGCGTGTTCAGGTAGATGACAAGAGAAGCCACGCGCTGGCCCCCACGGCGCAGGGCCACCTCGGCGCCAGGGCGGGCTGGATCGAAATAATCGTAGTGCGGCTCGTACTGCGCGCCGGGGCCATAGCGCAGGACCTGCAGGCCTTCACCATTCTCCAGCGGCCAATTCAACAGGGCGGCGATGCGCGCCTCCACCCGTGCGCACAGCGGGTTGGCACCTCGGCCGAAAAACATGCCCTCACTGGTGCGGGCCTGGTGCTGCTGGTCCTGGCCGGTGTCCGGATCGAACACGGGCGAACGCTTGATCTGCCGCCGCGCAAGGGCGATCAACGCGTCGCATTCCTCGGCCGCAAGCAGGTTGCCGAACACGATCACGCGCGGGTGCAACAGGCTGGCCAGCACCTGGACCTGGCGGTCCCCAGCCTGCAACAGCGCAGGTCCGTTGCGCTCGATCGGTGCTGGCACCGGCACCGGCACCGGCAGCCCGTGGCGGCGGGCGTGGCTCTCCAGGTGCTCGCGCATGGTCCGCTCCACCGCGTCGATCGCCGCCTGTTCGGTCCAACCCTGCGCCAGCATCGCGGCGGTGACCTCGCGCGGATCGGTGCCGGCTTCGGCCTGGGTGAGGATCCAGGCACGCAGGTCCGGAGTGGGAAGCGGGCTGGTCATGGGAAATCCTGTAGCGGGTGGGCCATCCCACGGCATCGGAACACTGTGACATGACGATGACAGCGCCAGCGGCCCTGCCCCGGCCACGACTGTGTGGCGGGTGTAGACGACCATCTCGTCACGATCGCCTTCATTTCGTAATGCATCGGTCACATCGGCGACCTAACGTTTGCCCCGCATTCACGTGGGACCGCCGCGGACGTTGCCACGCGCACCGCCCTGGCGCCGACCCGTACCGCCCGCCAGTCCATTTCCGTTTGGAGAACCCGATGTCCATGAGCAACAGTTCCAAGACCCTGTTGATGACCTTCGGCGCCGTATTGGCGCTGAGCGGCTGCGGCGGCGGTGCAGACCGCGTGGCTTCGCCAGGCGAGGGTGGATTCGCACCGCCGCCGCCGCCGGCCGCGCCGCCACCGCCGCCGCCGGCCGCGCCACCACCGCCGCCGCCAGTGGCCGGCCCGCCCAGCGACTGCCCGACCGGCTTCGTCAATGGCGGCCTGGACGTCAACGACACACTGCGCGTGTGCCGCCTCCCGTCGGAGATCATCGGCAACCTGCTGGTGCCCAACCGCGCTTCCACCGTGTATGCCATTTCCGGCCGGGTCAACGTCGGCCAGGACCGCGGCGGTGATGCGCAGAACCCGATCGCCGGGGCCTCGGCCGGCATCCTGACCATCGAACCCGGCGTGCGCCTGTTCGGTTCCTCCGGCCTGGACTACGTCGTGGTCAACCGTGGTTCGCAGATGATCGCCGACGGCACCCCGACCCAGCCCATCGTGTTCACCAGCGCCGCCAGCATCCGTGGCCAGACCAACGTCGACTCGGTCGGCCAGTGGGGCGGCGTGGTGTTGCTGGGCCGCGCGCCGATCAGCGCCTGTCCGTCCGCCACCATCGCCCCGGGCACTCCGCAGTGTCAGGCGCAGGTGGAAGGCACCAACGCGTTCTACGGCGGCAACTCGGCCACCGACAGCAGCGGCCGTTACCGCTACATGCGGGTGATGCATTCCGGCTTCCAGATCCTGCCCAACGTCGAGCTCAATGGCATCAGCTTGGCCGGACTCGGCAGCGGCACGGTGTTCGAGTACGTCCAGGTGCACAACAGCTCCGATGACGGCTTCGAATGGTTCGGCGGCACGCTCAATGCCAAGTACCTGGTGGCCACCGGCAACGATGACGACAGCTTCGATACCGACACCGGCTGGCAGGGCGCCGTGCAGTTCGGCATCGTCATGCAACGCGCCGGTGGCGGCGATCGCATGAGCGAGATGAGCTCGGCCGGCCAGCAGACCGTCCTGCCCTCGCGTCCCAAGTTCGCCAACATCACCTATGTCGGCCGCGCCGGCGGCGGCGCGGGCATCGTCATGAACAGCGGCACCAACAGCACCTTCATCAACACCGTGGTGACCCGCGCGGCCGGCGGCACCGGCGCGGCTGCGGCCTGCCTGGACGTGGATGACAGCACCACCACCGGTCGCTTCGAGTCGGTGTTCTTCTCCTGCCCGGTGGCCTTCGATGACGATGCCAACGGCCAGGCGGCCGCCCTGTTCAGTGCCGGCACCAACAACACCGCCAATGGCACGTCCACCCTCACCGACGGGTTCATCAACGGCGCCAACGAGACGGCGGTGACCGCGTTCCCCACCATCACCACCATCAGTCCCACCTTCACGCAGGTGAACTACATCGGCGCGGTGCGCAATGCGTCCGACACCTGGTGGCAGGGCTGGACCTGTGGCCTGACCGCGGCCAACCCGTGCTGATCGCTGGATGACGCCCCTCCGGGGCCGCGGCACCCGCCGCGGCCCCGCTGCCCGCCAACCGGGCGCGCGCGCGCCCACTGCCGAATCCAGACAAGGCCACCTCCATGAAACGCACCACCCCCAGGGCTCCGCTACGCAGCGGACTGTTCCTTGCCATCGGCGGCCTGCTGGCCAGCCATGGCGCTGCGGCCCAGACCGTCACGCCCGAGACACCCACCCCCCCCGCTGATCAGGCAACCCAGCTGGATGCGGTGACGGTGCGCGGGGCATTCATTCCCGAGCCGATGCAGATGACTTCCGAAGTCGCCTCGTTCGTGACCCGCGCGGACTTCCAGCGCACCGGCGACGACGACGCCGCCGAAGCCCTGTCCCGGGTCACGGGACTGAGCGTGGCCCAGGGCAAGTTCGTGTACGTGCGCGGCCTGGGCGAGCGCTATTCCTCGGCACTGCTCAACGGCTCGCCCTTGCCCAGTCCCGAACCCCTGCAGCGCGTGGTCCCGCTGGACCTGTTTCCAAGCAGTGTGCTTGAAAGCATCACCGTGCAGAAAACCTACTCGGCCAAGTATCCGGGCGAGTTCGGCGGCGGCGTGATCGACCTGCGCTCGATCGTGACCCCGGACGAACCTTTCCTGACCCTTTCCATCGGCACTGGCGGCAACTCCGAGACCACCAGCCGTGACGGCCTCACCTATTACGGCTCGGAGGATGATTTCTGGGGTTACGACGATGGAACCCGCAAGAAGCAGTCGGACCTGAGCCGCGCGATCGCCACCGGACGGCGCATCGACAGCGGCACCTTCAGCGACGCCGAACTCAAGCGCATCGGCCGCAGCTTCGTCAACGCCCCGCTCAACCTGCTGCAGGTCACCGAGAACGTTGATCCGGATTTCAGCATGGGCGGCAGCGCCGGCACTTCGGTCGAAACGAATTGGGGCAAACTCGGCTTTGTGGCCGTGGCCGGCTTCGAGAACAAGTGGCGCACCCGCGTCGGTACCCAGCAGGAAGGCCTGGTGCAGGGCGATGCGATCGAGGTCCGCACCGACTACGACTACGTGTCCACCCAGAACGACGCCAAGGTCAACGCGCTGCTCGGCACCGGCGCCGAGTGGGGCGACCACAGGGTCGGCCTGACCTCCATCTACGTGCATGACACGACCAAGGAAGCGCGCAGCCGCGAGGGCAACGACGAACTGGCCGGTGCGTACGTGCGCGATGACTACACCGAGTGGTTCGAGCGTGACCTGCTCAGTCACCAGATCAACGGCGAGCACGCCTTCGGCGAGTACCAGGACCTGAAGATCGAATGGCGCGGTGCCTACTCGCGCGCGCGCCGCGACGCGCCCTACGAGAAAGGCATCCGCTATCGGCGCGTCGATGGTCGTTTCGTGCACGACGCGGCGCAGGAGCAGAACTACACCCGCTTCAGCGATGTGGAGGACAAGGTGGCCAGCGGTGGCGTGGACGTCAGCTGGCGCCTGCCGACCGACCGGGAAGTGACCCTGTCCGGCGGCCTGGCGTACTCGGACAACGACCGCAACGCCACCTCGCGCGAATTCCGCTTCCTGGCGCTCAACGGGCCACTGCCCGAAAACGTGCGTCGCGAGCGAGTGGACTTCCTGCTGTCTGACTACAACATCGACCAGGGCCTGATTACCCTGCGCGAGACCACCGGTGGCGATGGCGCCGCGGCCTATGACGCCACCCTCAAGGTCGGCGCGGCCTACCTGCAGGCCGAGGCCGAAATCGTGCCGATGGTGCGGGCCACGCTGGGCGCGCGCTACGAGGATGCCACCCAGGCGGTGCATCCCTACGACATCTTCACTGGCGCGCGGGTCGGCGGGGTCGCGCCGCTGGAGAACGATTACCTGCTGCCCGCGCTCACGGTCACCTGGAACTTTGCCGACAACCAGCAGATCCGCTTTGGTGCTTCCAAGACCATCGGTCGCCCGCAGTTCCGCGAACTGGCCCCGCAGCAGTACTTCGATACCGAGAACGATCGGTTGTTCATCGGCAACCCCTACCTGGTCGACAGCGAACTGCAGAACTTCGACGTCCGCTATGAGTGGTTCTTCGGTGCGGGCGAGTCGTTCACCCTGGGCGGTTTCTACAAGGATATCGACCGACCAGTGGAGTCCCTGGTCAACGAGACCGGTGGCGGGATCCAGCAGACCTACATCAACGCGCCACGCGCCACGCTCTACGGCGCGGAAATCGACGCCAAGAAGTACCTGGACCTGCCGATCGAGGCAGCCTGGTGGGGCGAAAAGCGCCTGTACCTGGCCGGCAACTACACCTATTCCAAGTCCGAGGTGAAGGTGGAAGATGGTGACACCGTGGTGCCGCTGGGGTTCAACGGCGTGCCCCAGGATGCCACCCTGTTCGTGCGCGACGGCAGCCAGATGCAGGGCCAGTCAGAGCATATCGCCAACCTGCAGATCGGCATCGAGGACCCCAACAGCCGCACCCAGGCCACGCTGGCGGCGACCTACGTGGGCGAGCGGATCGCCGCCCGTGGCCGCGCCGGCCAGCCCGACATCATGCAGGAGCCGGGCACCATGCTGGACCTGATCCTGCGCAAGGGCGTGGACATCGGCCAGACCGAGGTCACCGTGAGCCTGGAGGCCCGCAACCTGCTGGACACCGAATATCAGGAGTACCAGGAAATGGGCGGCGGACGGGTCGACATCAACCGATACGACATCGGGACAAGCTTCTCGCTCAACGTCAGCGCTTCATTCTGACCAAACTGTGACAGACGCGGGTCCGGCCGGGCGACCGGTCGGACTTTCATGTCACAAACATTGCCGTTTGAAGCATTACCGTCACAAAACTGTCCCATGCTTGCCCGACCGCAGATCTTCCTGCAGTCCACTGGATCTCGAACGTGCAACTCGCTGCTCATCGCCAGGCCTGGCTCCGGCCGTCTGGTTCGGCCATCAGGCGTGCGCTGCAATGGCTGTTGCTTGGCCTGTTGGCGCTGCAGGCGGTCCGCCTGGCCTGGCTGGTCGCGGTTCCGCCCGCTCCGGTCGGCGCCTTTCGGCCCGATGCGGTGCCGCAGGCCCCGGTCACACCGACCGGACCCACGCTCGACCCGTTCTTCCCGCCCGACTCGGCCGCCAGCCAGGCCACCGCCAGCGGCGTGACCCTGCACGGTATCAGCACCGGGCCAGGGGGCGCCTCGGCGATCCTGGGCGATTCACAGGGTCCGCAGCGATCCCTGCGGGTGGGCGAATCGATGCCATCCGGCGTTCGTCTGGCCGGCATCGGCCCGGACCATGTGTGGATCGAATCAAGCCAGGGCCGCCAGCGGCTCGACTTCGCCGCCGCGCCGGTGTCCCGCTCGGCAGCGGGAACCCTGCCCTCGGCAGCCCCGGTTGCGCCCGTCACGGGCGCCGCGTCGGCGCCCGTGGACCCGGCGCGCCTGCTGGAGCAGGCCGGCCTGGTCCCGCGCGAGGTCAACGGCCAGGTGTCCAGTTACACCCTGATACCGCGCGGCGACGGCGCGGCGTTGCGCAAGGCCGGCCTGCAGGCAGGCGATGTGCTGCTGTCGGTCAACGGCCAGGCACTGACCCCCGAGCGTTACCACGAACTGGCCGCGGAGCTGGCCGGACGGGACAGCGTGGAACTGACCGTCCAGCGCGACGGCGCCACCCGCTCGGTGACGGTGCCGCTGCAATGAGGGTCCACAAGTTGTCCATGCTGACGCTGGCCGCAGTGCTGCTGGTCATGCCCGGAAAGCCCGCGCCGGCCCAGGAAGCGCAGGGCCTGAACCTACAGGAAGCCGACCTGCGCGCCTTCATCCAGGACGTCTCGCGCGCCACCGGCACCACCTTCATCGTCGACCCACGCGTGCAGGGCACCGTGACCGTGTCACGCGATCGGGCCATGTCCGAATCGGAGATGCTGGGCGTGCTGCTGGCGGTGTTGCGCGCCAACGGCCTGGTGGCCGTGCCCACCGGCGCCGGTGCCTACCGGGTGGTGCCAGACGATACTGCCGCCCAGCAACCGGGCACCTATGGCGGCTCGGCCACGGGTTTTGCCACCGAGGTGTTCGCCCTGCGCCGCATCGATGCGCGCATCGCCGCCGAAACCCTGCGCCCGCTGGTGGGCCGCGGCGGCGTGGTCCTGGCCACGCCCCAGGGCAACAGCGTGCTGGTGGCCGACTACGCCGACAACCTGCGGCGCCTGCGCGGACTGGTGGCGCAGATCGACCAGGACCGGGCCAGCATCGACACGGTGACCCTGCGCAACAGTTCGGCACGGGAGATGGCGACCACCATCAACAGCCTGTTCGGCGCCCGCGGGGCGGACACCGCCAGCGCGGTGCTGTCGGTGCTGCCGGTGGAGAGCAGCAACTCGGTGGTCGTGCGCGGTGACCCCACCCTGGTGCAACGCGTGGTCCAGACCGTGCTGGAGCTGGACCGACGGGCCGAGCGCAGCGGCGACGTGCGCGTGGTCAAGCTGCAGCATGCCAACGCCGAGCAGCTGCTGCCGGTGCTGCAGGAACTGATCGGACAGGCGCCGGGCGCGGCCAACGGCGATGCATCGCAAGCAGCCGCATCCGCCAGCCCGGCCAGCAAGGACACCCAGGTGATCGGCCCGCCCGGCGGCAAGCGCCCGGTGATCGCGCGCTACCCGGGCGCCAACGCGTTGATCATCAATGCCGACCCGGAAACCCAGCGCCTGCTCACCGACGTGATCACCCGGTTGGACACGCGCCGCGAGCAGGTCCTGGTCGAGGCGATCGTGGTGGAGATCTCCGACGATGCGGCGCGCGAACTGGGGGTGCAGTTGCTGATCGCAGGCCGCGAAGGCAGCGACGTGCCGTTCATGGCCACCCAGTATCCGAGCGCGAGCCCGGGCATCCTGCCGCTGGCGGCCGGCGTCATCGCCGCCCAGCGCGGGCGCGGCAGCAGCGATGCGGACAATGACGCGCTGGACCTGGCCGGTCGCACCGCATTGCAGTCGCTGCTCGGCCTCAATGGCGGCCTGGCCGGCTTCGGCGGCAGCCGCGGCGATGCCCTGTTCGGGTTGATCATCAACGCGGTCAAGAGCGATACCAGCTCCAACCTGCTGTCCACGCCCTCGATCATGACCCTGGACAACGAGGAGGCGCGGATCCTGGTCGGCCAGGAGGTGCCAATCACCACCGGCGAGGTGCTCGGCGACGCCAATACCAACCCGTTCCGTACCACCGCGCGCCAGGACGTTGGCATCCAGCTGGAGGTCAAGCCGCAGATCAACACCGGTGGCGGCATTACCCTGTTCCTGCGCCAGGAAGTCTCCTCGATCGCCGGGCCGGTGACCACCGGATCTTCCGACCTGATCCTCAACAAGCGCGAGCTGGAGACCAAGGTCCTGGTGGACGATGGCGCGATCGTGGCGCTGGGCGGATTGCTGGACCAGAACGACCGCCAGACCGTCGACAAGATTCCGCTGCTGGGCGATATCCCGGTGGTCGGTGGACTGTTCCGCAACACCGCGCGCGCACGCGCCAAGACCAACCTGATGGTGTTCATCCGGCCCACGATCGTGCGCGGCACGCAGGATGCCCAGCGCATCGCCGGGCCGCGCTATGACTACATGCGTGACAGCCAGGTGCGCGATCCGGGCGAGCAGGCCATGCTCGATGCACTGGTGCGCGACTACCTGCGCACGGTGCCGCCGGTGGCGCCGCCACCGGGGACGACCGTGCCCGGGCCGACCGCGCCGGCAACGCCCCCCGCCGCGACATCGCCCGCCACGCCCGCAGCCGAGCCTGCCCGCGCGCCGAAGCCGGTCCGATGAGCGCACGCCCGGCCTTCGACTATGGCTTTGCGCGCGAGCACGGCGTCGTGCCGATGGCCGCGGCAAGCGATGACACGCTCGGCCAGCACGTTCGCGTCGGCCTGCGCGAGGGCGCCGATCCGCGCGGCCTGCTGGAGGCGCGCCGCTGCCTGGGTGCACCGCTGCAGGTGGAAGTGCTGCAACGGGTCGCCTTTGATCGGCAACTTGCCGAGACCTATGCCGACGCCGGCCACGGCGCTTCGGTCGAATCGCTGGACCTGCACGCAAACCTCGACCTGCTGGTCGAGGACATCCCGGCCACCGCCGATCTGCTGGAGAGCCAGGACGATGCGCCGATCATCCGCCTGATCAACGGGCTGATCGCCGAAGCCGCGCGCATCGGCGCCTCGGACGTGCACATCGAGCCGTTCGAGGCCGCCCTGGTGGTGCGCTTCAGGGTGGACGGGGTGATGCGCGAGGCGCTGCGCCTGCCTGCCCGCGTGGCGCCGCTGCTGGTCTCGCGGATCAAGGTGATGGCGCGGCTGGACATCGCCGAGAAGCGCATCCCGCAGGATGGCCGCATCTCGCTGTCGATGGGCGTCAAGGCGCTGGACGTGCGCGTGTCCACCCTGCCCGCGCGTGGCGGCGAGCGCGTGGTGCTGCGCATCCTGGACAAGGACCAGGGCACCCTTTCGCTCGAGGACCTGGGCATGCAGCCGACCGTGCTGCGCGCGTTGCGCGCCGCGTTGTGCCAGCCCAATGGCATCATCCTGGTCACCGGCCCGACGGGCTCGGGCAAGACCACCACGCTGTACGCGGGCCTGGCCACGCTCAACGACGGGCTGCGCAACATCCTCACCGTGGAGGATCCGGTCGAATACGCGATGGATGGCGTGGGCCAGACCCAGGTCAATACCAAGGTCGGCATGGGATTCGCCACCGGGCTGCGGGCAATCCTGCGCCAGGACCCGGACGTGGTCATGGTGGGCGAAGTGCGTGACCCGGAGACCGCGCAGATCGCGGTGCAGGCCGCGCTCACCGGCCACCTGGTGCTGTCCACCGTGCATACCAACGACGCCGCCGGTGCCATCACCCGCCTGCGCGACATGGGGGTCGAACCTTTCCTGCTGGCGTCCACCGTGCGCCTGATCCTGGCCCAACGCCTGGTGCGGCGGCTGTGCGTGCACTGCCGGCGCGAGCGTGCGTCCGATCCGGCATCGCTGCGGCTGCTGGGCGAGGACTTCGCCGGAATCATGTACGAAGCGGTCGGCTGCCCCCGCTGCAACCACACCGGCTATGCAGGACGGGTCGGCATCTACGAAGCGATCACCGTCGATGACCAGATCCGACGGCTTGTGGGCGCCAATGCCGACGAGGACGCCATCGCCGCGGCCGCGTTCGCCGGCGGACCCCGGCTGGCCGATGCCGCGCGCAGCTGCGTCGCCCAGGGCTTGACCACGCTGGAGGAGGCCCTGCGCGTCACCCGGCAGGAGCTGCACGCCGATGCCGACGTTTGACTACGCCGCCCTGGACCTGGACGGGCGCGTCAGCAGTGGCGTGCTCGACGCGCCCAGCGCGCGCGACGCGCGGCGGCAGCTGGAGCAGCGCCGGCTGGTGCCGGTGCGCCTTCAGCCGGTCGCCGGCACCGGCGCCGGTGAGGCCAGCGGCAACACCCGTCCCGGACGCGGCCGCTTCAGCACCAAGGCGCTGACCCTGTTCACCCGCCAGCTGGCGACCCTGATCGTGGCAGTGCCACTGGAAGAGGCGCTGCGCACGATCGGCTCGCAGTCCGAGCACAGGCCGACCCGCGAAGTGGTGATGGCCACCCACGCACTGGTGCTGGAGGGCTTCCGCCTGTCCGATGCGATGACCCGGCAGGGCAATCGCTTCCCGGCGCTGTACCGGGCCATGGTGGCCGCCGGTGAAGGGTCTGGCGCCCTGCCGCAGATCCTCGAGCGCCTGGCCGACCTGCTGGAGCGCGAACAGCAGGTACGTGGCAAGCTGCTGGCCGCGTTGGCCTATCCGGCCGCGCTGTCGCTGACCGCGGTGCTGGTGGTGATCGCGCTGATGGCCTTTGTGGTGCCGCGGGTGGTCGAGCAGTTCGAGTCGATGGGCCGGGAACTGCCGCTGCTGACCCGGGCGGTGATCGGCGTCTCCGATGGCATGGCAGCCTGGGGTCTGCCGGCTCTGCTGGTCATGGCAGTGGCGGCCGTGGTCTTTGCCCGGCTGCTGCGCCGCGACAGGGTCCGTCTGGCCGTCGATGCCCGCATCCTCGCCCTGCCCGTGCTTGGCCGCATCCTGCGTGATGTCCATGCCGCGCGCCTGGCCCGCACCCTGGCGATCATGCTCACCAATGGCCTACCGTTGATGGAAGGCCTGTCGATAACCGCGCGCACCGTGCACAACCGGGTCCTGCGCGCGGCCACCGAGCGCATGGTGGCGGTGATCCGCGAAGGCGGCAGCCTGTCCAACGCAATGCGGCGCGCGGCCGTGTTCCCGCCCACCCTGCTGTACATGACCTCCAGCGGCGAGAACAGCGGGCGCCTGGCGCCGATGCTGGACCGCGCGGCGGACTACCTGGAACGCGAGTTTAACACGTTCACCAATGTGGTCATGAGCCTGCTGGAGCCGGTCATCATCGTCCTGCTGGGCGGGGTGGTGGCGGTAATCGTGCTGGCCATCCTGCTGCCCATCCTGCAGTTCAACACGCTGGCGATGGCGTGACTGCCACCGTCCACGGAGAAACCCCCATGCGCCTGCGATCCCGCGCCCTTGCCCCCAGCCCCCTGCACCTGCCCCGGGTCGCGCCCGCGTCCGGGATGCACCCCCAGCGCGGCTTCACCTTGGTCGAACTGATGGTGGTGATCGTGATCATCGGCCTGCTGGCCACGGTGGTGGCGATCAACGTGCTGCCCAGCCAGGACCGCGCCATGGTGGAAAAGGCCCGTGCCGATGTCGCCGTGCTCGAACAGGCCATCGAGACCTACCGCCTGGAGAACATGACCTATCCGCGCACCGAGGACGGGCTGAACGCGCTCATGGTCGCGCCACGCGGCCTGCCGCGGCCGGAACGCTACCGCCAGGGCGGCTACATCCGCCGCCTGCCCACCGACCCGTGGGGCAATGCCTACCAGTACCGCTACCCCGGCAGTCATGGTGCCTTCGATGTGTACTCGTTCGGCGCCGACGGCGTGGAAGGTGGCGAAGGTGACGGCGCCGACATCGGCAATTGGAGCTGAGCCGACCATGCACGGCCGCCGCACCGGCGCGCAGGGCTTCACCCTGGTCGAGCTGCTGGCCGTGCTCGCCGTGGTCGCGCTTGCCGGCAGCGCCGTGCTGCTGACCCAGCCTGGCGATGGACAGCAACTGGTGCGCGAGGGCGAGCGCTTCGCCGCGCGGCTGCAGCACGCGCAGGAGGAAGCGATCCTGGGCACGCGGGCGATCGAAGTGGTCGCCGCAGCGGAGGGCTACCGCTTCAACCGCCAGCACTTTGCCGACTGGGAACCGCTGCGCGAACGGCCATTCGGCGACATCGCCTGGGAGCAAGGCACCACGCCGCGCCTGTCGCGCGAGCTGCCGCAGGTGCGCTTCGACTTCGACCCCACCGGCATCGCCGAGCCGGCCGAGCTGGTCCTGCAGCGCGGCGACGCCAGCGTGCGCGTTGCGGTGGATGCTGCCGGACAGGTACGCCTCGATGCGCTGCGCGACTGAACCCCACCATGCCAGGTTCGCCATGCGCGGCTTCTCCCTGATCGAGTTGCTGGTGGCGCTGGCGGTGTTCGCGCTGGCGGTGCTGGCCCTGCTCAACCTGGCCGGCGAAAGCACCCGCACCGCGGTGCTGCTGGAAGAACGGGTGCTGGCCGGCGTGGTCGCCGAGAACCGCGCGGTGGAGTCGATGATCGAACCCCTGGAACGCATTGCCGCCGAGCCCGCCGGCACCGAAAGCGCTGGCGACCTGCAATGGCAGTGGAGCCGCACCGTGCAGGCAACCGAAGAGCCGGGCATCGTGCGCATCGACATCCGGGTGCAGGCGCAGGGCCGCGATCAGGCGTTGGCGGTGTTGTCGGTGTTGCGCGAGACCGGCCGATGAGCACCACGGCAGCGGCCAGCGCCAGCCCTGCGCCGCGCACGGCACGATCCGGCGGCTTCACCCTGCTGGAGGTGATGGTGGCGCTGGCGATCTTCGGCCTGCTCGCGGCCGCCGGCGTCGGCGTGATGGCCTACGCGACCGACAACCAGGGCGCGGTCGGCGAACGCATGGACCGGCTGGCCGAACTGCAGCGGTCGCGGGGCGTGCTGCGCGCCGACCTGGCCCAGGTGGCCGCGCGGCGCATCCGCCAGGCCGACGGCAGCCCCGCGCGCAGCGTGTTCCATGGGGCTCGCGACGGCGATCCGGGTGCCCTGCTCGGGTTCGTACGCCGCGGCTGGGCCAATCCGGGCCAACAACGGCGCCCGTCCCTGCAATACGTCGAATACCGCATCGCCGATGGCCAGCTGGAGCGCTCGACCCGCCCGGTGCTGGACGGTGGCATGTCCGGCACCCCTCAGGTGCTGCTGACCGGCGTGCGCGCGGCCCACATCCGCTATCGCGACCACGGCCAGTGGAGCGACGGCTGGTCCGGCAGCAGCGAGGCGGTCCCCGAGGCGATCGCACTGCAACTGGACCTGGAGCGCATCGGCGCCCTGGAGCAGCTGTTTCTCTTGCCCGGGAGTGGAGGCTGATGCACCCGCGCAAGCCGCAGCGAGGCGCCGCGCTGCTCACCGTGCTGCTGCTGGTGGCGGTGATGGGCGTGCTGCTGATGGCCATGCTGGACGAGATCCGGTTCGGCCTGCGCCGGGTCGGCAACGCCGAATCGGTCGGCCAGGCGCAATGGCAGGCGCTGGGCGCCGAGACCCTGGCGCGCGCGCGCATCCAGCGCATGGCTCGCTCGGGCGATGGCCGCACCACCCTGGCCGGTGGCTGGAACGGACGCACCGTGGTGTTCCCGCTGGATGCCGACGGTGGTGGGCCCGGCATGGTGCGCGCGCGCCTGTCCGATGCAACCGCCTGCTTCAACCTCAACAGCGTGGTCCAGGGCGCGGTCGGGCAGTGGCAGCTCAACGAAATCGGCCTGGCCCAGTACCGAGCGCTGCTGACCGCGCTGGGATTCACCTCGACGCGCGGCGCGGCCCTGGCCGATGCGCTGGTGGACTGGATCGATTCGGACCAGCAGCAGCGCCCGGCCGGTGCCGAGGACCGGGCCTATGCCACGGTCACGCCGCGCCGGCGTACCGCCTCGACCCTGCTGGCCGAACCCAGCGAGCTGCGCGCCATCGCCGGCTACGACCCCGACGCCTATGCACGCCTGCGCCCGCATGTGTGCGCCCTGCCCGAGGCCGCCCTGGCCCCGGTCAATGTCAACACCCTGCAGGCGCAGGATGCGGTGATCCTGTCCATGCTGTCCGACAATGCGCTCGACCTACGGGCGGCGACCAGCCTGCTGGCCCGGCGCCCGACCGACGGCTGGCACAGCGTGGCCGAATTCTGGTCGCATCCGGTCCTGGCCGAGGCCGCGCTGCCCAATCCGGTATTGCAGCAGGTCCAGCTGCGCACCCGCTACTTCGACCTGCATGCCGAGGTGGAGCACGGCCACGCGCAGGCGGTGTTGAGCGCACTGCTGCAGGTAGGCAACGACGGCCAGGTGCGCACGGTCGCCAGGCGCTGGGGGCGCGACGAATGAACACGCGGGTGCTGTTGCTGCCGCCGGATGCGGCCGATCCGGTGCGCTGCCTGGCCGTGGACGGCGAGGGCCGCATCGTGGAGGCGCTGGAGGTGCCGGTCGGCGAACCCGTGCCGGCCGGGTTCGCCGGCGCGGCGCCGCGCACGGTGCTGGTGGTCCCGGGCGAGGAAATCGGAACCTGGCACACGGAACTGCCGACACGCGATGCCGCGCAGGCGCTGGCGGCGGCCAGGCTGGCCCTGGCCGACCGCGTGGCCGAACCGGCCGATGCCCTGCACATCGCCATCGGCCCGCTGCAACCAGGCCAGCCGCGCCTGCTGTGCTGGGTTAAGCCGGCGCGCCTGCGCCAATGGCTGGAGCGGGTCCAGGCCCTGGGCGTGCAGGTCGACTCGGTGGTCCCGGATTACCTGGCACTGCCGGCACCTGCTGACGGCATGATCCTGGCCATTTATCAGGGTCGTTGGCTGGCACGCGGGCAGACGCTGGCCTTCAGCGCCGAACCCGACCTTGCCCGCCAGGTGATTGGAGAGCGCCCGGTCCAATGGATTGCCCAGGACCAGGTGGAGAGCTGCCTTGCCGCCGGCGCGGGCCAGGCACCCATCAACCTGCTGCAATACCAATTCCAGCCACGCCGCGGCGGCCGTGCACAGGTCCCCTCCTGGCGCAGGCTGGCACTGCTCGCCGGGCTGGTGCTGGTTTCACCGGTGCTGCTGCTGCTGGTCGATGCGGCGCGCTATCGACTGGTGGCACGGTCGCTGGAGGCACGCGCCGCAGCGCTGGCCGCCCCCCACCTCCGCCCTGGCGCCAGCGGCGATCCGGCCGCTGGCCTGGCCGCCGAGCTGGCCTTGCGCAAGGGTCCGGCCAGCGCCGCGGCCCTGCGCCAGGCACTGTTCGATGCCCTGGCCGCCACGCCGGGGACCCGGCTGGAATCGCTTGATTCCAGTGTCGCCGCCGGGCTGCAGGCCACCATCGTCCATCGCACCCCGGAACAGCTCGAACAGCTCCGGGCAGCGCTGCTGGCACACGGCCATGCCACCACCTTCGCACCACTGGAACCTGGCGGCGACGGGCAACGCAGCCGCCTGCAAGCGGAGCCGGCCCGGTGAGCAGCTTCCAGCGCCTCCACCACTGGTGGACCCAACGCAACCGGCGCGAGCAGGCGATGCTCGCCGTCATGTTCGCGGCCGTCGCTGCGTTCGCCTTCTGGTATGGAATGCTGTCACCGGCGCGCGCCCTGCGCGAGGCCGCGCGCCGGGATTACAGCGCTGCAGTGCGCCAGCTGCACCGGGTGCAGGCCGACGCAAGCCAGCTGCAGGCGCTGGCCGACCAGCGCCCCGCCGACCGCGACGCGCTGGCCGGGCTGATCGAGCAAAGCGCTGCCCAGGCCGGGGTCGCCCTCTCGCGCCAACGGCGCGACAGCCAGGACCAGTGGGTGGTGGAGATGGACGCGGTGGATGCGCCCGCACTGCTGGCATGGCTGGATCGACTGCAAGCCCAGGGCGTGCAGCCAGTGGCCCTGGTCGCCGAGCGCGACGGAGCCCGCCTGCGGGCGCAGGCCACCTTCGTCCCGGCCTCGCCGCGCGGTCGGCCATGAACCGTCCGCTGCGTGCCAGCCTGATCGTCGCCGCCATGGCAGGGGTGATCGCCGGCACCCTACCGCTGGGCCTGGCCTTCCGAGTCCCGGCGTGGGTTCCCATCGGGCTGACCGCGGACGACGCCGTGGGCACGCCCTGGCACGGTGTCCTGCGCAATGCCCGCTGGAATGGACAGCCGCTGGGTGATGTCCGGGTGGGCCTGCAGCCGCTCCCCATGCTGCTGGGCCGGATCCGGCTGCAGCTGTCCACGCCCACCTTCGCCGGCGTGGCCGAGCGTGGCACCCGCCAAGGGTTCGAAGCGGCCAACGGCCGGTTGGCCTATCCCCTGCCACTGCTGCCCGGTGCGCAGGCCTGGCTCGAATTGCGCGAGGCGGGACTGCTGTTTGCCAACGGCCAATGCCTGCGTGCGGGCGGCCAGGTCCGCGTGCTGGTGCAAATGGCCGGACCCGACGTGCCGCAACTGCAGCTCGCCGGCACTCCCGCCTGCAAGGGCGCCGAAGGCCAACTGGTGCTGGCGAGCGACCCCGGGGCCGCGTTCGACGTGCAGGTGCACGCCTCGATCGGGCAGGACGGCCACTACTCGGTCAGCACCCGGGTCCGCAGCGAGGACCCGGCCGCCCGCCTGGCCCTGCAACTGGCGGGCTTCGATCCGGGTCCGGAGGGGCTGGTGCGCCTGGATTCGGGCCGCGCCGGACAGCCGCCCGCGCCATGAGCGCGGAGCCAGCGGCTGACCTCCAGGCGCCGGCGCTGGTTCCGCGCACCGCAGGCGCCTTCCCCGCCGCTGGCGGCGAGCAACGGCCCGGAGAGCCGTCGTCGTGATGCTGTAAACCTTGGCGCGATTCAATGCCGTCGGCGCGCGCCGACCGCATCGGACAAGCCCCTGCTCATCCGGGCCGGCAGGCCGGCTTTGCCCCCGCGTCGTTGTGCAAGACCGGGCTTGACCAGCCAGGAGATGCCGAGTTTGTACAATATGTGACAGGCCATGTCACGACCCTGCAACAAAAGAATCATTTCATGGCCCCTCTCGGCCCGCGACCCGGCCACGCTTCCATGGAGATCGACCACATGACCGTCAAGCCCCTGCGCGCCAGCCTGTATGCCCTGGCTGCTGCCCTCACGCTGGCCGCCTGCGGTGGTGGCGGTAGCAACCCGCCCCCGCCCGCCGCCGATGGCGCTCCCACTGATGGCGCCCCCGCCACTGACGGCGATGCACGCAGCTCCGTGCAGATCACCGGCGCCGGCGCGACTTTCATCTATCCGCTGCTGTCGCGCTGGTCGGCCGACTACAACCAGGTCACCGGGGTCCGGGTGAATTACCAGTCGATCGGCTCGGGCGGCGGCATCGCCCAGATCAAGGCCGGGACGGTGGACTTTGGCTCATCAGACAAGCCGCTGTCCTCCGAAGAGCTAGCCCAGGCCGGCCTGGGCCAGTTCCCGTCGGCGATCGGCGGCGTGGTCCCGGTGGTCAACCTGGACGGGGTTGAAGCCGGCAAGCTGCGCCTGACCGGCGAGCTGCTGGCCAACATCTTCCTGGCCAAGATCGAGAACTGGAACGACCCGGCCATCGCCGCGGCCAACCCGGGCCTGAAGCTGCCCGATGCCAGGATCAATCTGGTCCACCGCTCCGACGGTTCGGGCACCAGCTTCAACTTCACCAACTACCTGTCCAAGGTCAGCCCGGAGTGGAAGGACAAGGTTGGCGAAGGCACCTCGGTGCAATGGCCCGGCGGTGTCGGCGGCAAGGGCAACGAAGGGGTGGCCTCGTACGTGAAGCAGATCAAGAACTCGATCGGCTACGTCGAACTGGCCTACGCCCTGCAGAGCGCGATGCCCTACACCTCGATGCAGAACGCGGCCGGCCAGTGGGTCGAGCCGAACGCCGAATCCTTCGCCGCCGCGGCCGAAAGCGCCGACTGGGCCAGCGCCAAGGACTTCAACCTGGTCATTACCAACGCGCCGGGCGAGAAGGCCTGGCCGATCACCGCCACCAACTTCATTCTGATGCACAAGCAGCCAGCCAATGCGCAGCGCAGCGCCGCCACCCTGGCGTTCTTCAGGTGGGCCTTCGAAAACGGCCAGCGGCAGGCGCAGGAACTGCACTACGTCCCGCTGCCGGCGCCACTGGTGCAGCAGATCGAAGCCTACTGGGCAGCCGAGTTCAAGTGACGCAACGGCGCGCCCGCGACTTCGCGGGCGCCTTTGCCGTTGCGTCACCCCCGCGCAGGCGGGGATCCAGGGACGTTGCTATTGCTTCTGCGCGCACCTTCACGCACGAACCGCTGAAACATCCCTGACGTATCACTGCATCCCTCCGAAGTCCTCACGCGAGCGCATCGCCCCCGCATGAACGCAACGACACTCCCCGCCGCCGGCAGCGCTCGCGACAATGCACAGGGCGACCGCATCTTCCGCTGGATCCTGGTCGGCACGGTCATCTTCGTGCTGGTCGCCCTGGCCAGTGCCGCCTTGTCCATGCTCTGGGGCGGCCGTGATGCGCTGTTGACCCAGGGGTTTGGCTTCATCACCTCATCGGAATGGAATCCGGTCGAGAACAAGTACGGTGCCCTGGCGCCGATCTACGGCACCCTGGTGACGTCGCTGATTGCCATGGTGATCGCCGTGCCGGTGAGCTTCGGCATCGCTTTCTTCCTGACCGAGGTGGCGCCGCGCTGGTTGCGCGGGCCAGTTGGGACTGCGATCGAGCTGCTGGCCGGCATCCCTTCGATCATCTACGGCATGTGGGGCCTGTTCGTGCTGGTGCCGGTGATGACCAATCACGTCACCCCCTGGCTCAATGACCACCTGGGCACGCTGCCGCTGGTCGGCCCGCTGTTCCAGGGCCCGCCGCTGGGCATCGGCATTCTCACCGCCGGGCTGGTGCTGGCGATCATGGTGATCCCGTTCATCTCCTCGGTGATACGCGAAGTGTTTCTGACCGTACCCACGCCGCTGAAGGAATCGGCCTACGCGCTGGGTTCGACCAAGTGGGAAGTCAACTGGGACATCGTCCTGCCCTACACCCGCTCGGCAGTGATCGGCGGCATCTTCCTGGGTCTGGGCCGTGCGCTCGGTGAGACCATGGCCGTGGCCTTCGTGGTCGGCAACAGCGTGACGCTGTCGGCCTCGCTGCTGATGCCAGGCACCACCATCGCCGCGCTGATCGCCAATGACTTCGGCGAGGCGACCGAGACCTATCGCTCGGCGCTGCTGCTGCTGGGCTTCGTGCTGTTCGTGGTCACCTTCGCGGTGCTGGCGGTGGCGCGCTACATGCTCATGCAGCTCTCGCGCCGGGAGGGCTACTGATGGACGCGCCGGGCCTGTACTGGCGGCGCCGCGTGGTCAACGTGGCGGCCATCGCGCTGTCCTGCGCCACGGCGGCGTTCGGCCTGCTGTTCCTGGTCTGGATCCTGTGGACGCTGCTGGCCAAGGGCATTGCCGGGATCAACCTCAACCTGTTCACCATGAACACCCCGCCGCCGATGCAGGACGGCGGCCTGCTCAACGCGTTCTTCGGCAGCGCGTTGATGTGCACGCTGGCCATCCTCATCGGCGCCCCGCTGGGGGTCCTGGCCGGCACCTGGTTGTCTGAATTCGGCCACACGCGCAAGGCCGGCACGGTGGTGCGCTTCGTCAACGACATCCTGCTGTCGGCACCATCGATCGTGCTGGGCCTGTTCGTGTATGCGATGGTGGTCTCGGTGATCGGCTTCTCGGCGCTGGCCGGCGCGATCTCGCTGGCCTTCATCGTCCTGCCGGTGGTGGTGCGCACCACCGACGAGATGCTGCGCCTGGTGCCGGCGCAGATGCGCGAGGCCGCGCTGTCGCTGGGCGTGCCGCAATGGAAGGTGACCCTGCAGGTGCTCTATCGCAGCGCCTCGGCCGGCATCGTCACCGGCATCCTGCTGGCCCTGGCCCGCATTTCCGGCGAGACCGCGCCGCTGCTGTTCACCGCCTTCGGCAACCAGTTCTGGAGCAGCAGTCTCTTCCGCCCCATGGCCTCGGTGCCGGTGGTGATGAACCAGTTCGCCGGCAGCCCCTACGAATCCTGGCAGACCCTGGCCTGGGCCGGTGCGCTGGTGTTGACCGTGTTCGTGCTGCTGGTCGGCCTGGGTGCGCGCTTCTTCCTGCTGCGCAACAGGATCTCCAATGACTGACTTATCGACGGACCCGACCATGAACGATGTGCAGCACACCGCCCCGAGCCCGCGCCTGAGCCAGGTCACCACCGACCGCGGCATCCTGCCGCCAGCGGCGGTAAAGCTGGAAGCGCGCGGGCTGGACTTCTACTACGACAAGTTCCACGCGCTGAAGAACATCAACCTGCAGATTCCGGAGAAGCGCGTGACCGCGCTGATCGGGCCGTCCGGCTGCGGCAAGTCCACGCTGCTGCGCGTGTTCAACCGCATCTATGCGCTCTACCCCAAGCTCAGGGCCACCGGCCAGGTGCTGCTGGACAATGAGGACATCCTCTCGCCCAAGTATCCGATGAACCGGCTGCGCAGCAAGGTCGGCATGGTGTTCCAGAAGCCGGTGCCGTTTCCGATGACCATCTTCGAGAACGTCGCCTACGGTATCCGCCACCACGAGAGGCTGTCCAAGGCCGAGATGAATGCCCGCGTCGAGCATGCCCTGCACCAGGGCGCGCTGTGGGACGAGGTCAAGGACAAGCTGGGCCAGAGCGCGCTGGGCCTGTCCGGTGGCCAGCAGCAGCGCCTGTGCATCGCCCGCGCGGTGGCGCTCAAGCCCGACGTGCTGCTGCTGGATGAACCCACCTCCGCGCTGGACCCCATTTCCACCAGCCGCATCGAGCAGTTGGTGGAGGAACTCAAGCGCGATTACACCATCTGCATCGTCACCCACAACATGCAGCAGGCCGCGCGGGTAAGCGATTACACCGCCTTCATGTACCTGGGCGACCTAATTGAACACGACGTCACCTCGACCATCTTCTCGCATCCGTCAAAGCAGCAGACCGAGGACTACATCACCGGCCGGTTTGGGTGAGGAACGCGCTCGTCTGACGCCAACCGGTCTGAGATGCGCAAGACGCCCGACCATGGCTGCTTGGGCCAGAGGTCGAAGAAGCCACGGGAGCACGCCGCCGACGGCAGCAGCACCCACGGCCAGCACGGCACGACAGCAGCAGCCACACCCAGCAAGCATTCCCGCTTCCCAGGATCCGTCATGCCCACCACCACCCCCCCGCACGAACACATCGTCAAGAGCTACGACGAAGAGCAGCGCCGTCTGACCGGCGAGATCCTGCACATGGGCGAGATCGCCGTGGCCCAGCTGGAAGCGGCCATGGACGTGGTCGACCGGCGCGATGACCGCGCCGCCCAGCGCATCATCGCCAACGATGAGGCCATCGACCTGCTGGAAGCCCAGGTCAGCCACGACGTGATGCAGTTGGCGCTGCGCGGACCGATGGCGCGCGACCTGCGCGAGATCCTGGCAGCCCTGCGCATCCCCACCGACCTGGAGCGCATCGGCGACTACGCAGCCAACGTGGCCAAGCGCTCGATGGCGCTCAACACGCTACCGCCGGTCCCGCACGCCACCGGCCTGCGCGGGCTGGCCCAGGTCGCCGCGCAACTGGTGCGCGATGCCATGGCCGCCTACCGCGACAGCGATGCTGAACTGGCCCTGCAGGTACGTGAGCGCGATGCAGAACTCGATGCGCTCTACACCGGGCTGTTTCGCGAACTGCTGACCTACATGATGGAGGACGCCCGCGCCATCACCCCGTGCACGCACCTACTGTTCATGGCCAAGAACCTGGAACGCATCGGCGACCACGCCACCAACATCGCCGAGAACGTGTGGTTCCTGGTCCGTGGTGACCATCCGTTGCCACCACGCGACAAGCGCGACGAAAGCCCGTTCGCCGGTGCCCCGACGGCCCGCCTCTGAGGCTCCATCGGGGTCCAGCGCCGGACGAGCAGCGGCCATGGACGTCCTGTTCATCCTGGCGGGTGCACGCTTGGCCCGTCTGAAGGCCATCACGGCCATCCACGATGGAGCACACCATGAGGCGCATGTCCATTCTGATGCTGGCCCTGTCCCTGACCGCAAGCGGCGCCGCAATGGCCACCGCGAAGGACCCCGATGACCGTGGTCGCGGCAAGGACAGTCACGACCAGCGCCATGACAAGGGCCGCGACGATCATCGCCCGCCGGCGCACCATGACAACGGTCGGCGCCGCTATGGCCGCGGCGACCACCTGGACAACGGCCGTCGGGGCGTCCCTGTCGATTACCACCACCACCACCTGAAGCCACCGCCGCCCGGCCATGAATGGCGCCGTGTGGACGAGGACTACGTGCTGGTGGCCGTGGCCACCGGAATCATCGTCAGCGTGATCGCCGCAAGCCAGTAATCCGGCGCGCGTGGTTTACGGCGTGCCGGTTGTCCGCTGCACGGGGCGCACCCTTCCGGGTGCGCCCTTTTTTCCGGCCGATGCCTGGGCGTGCACCTGGCCGGCTCTGCTAGGCTTTCCGGATGCAAGACACCCCCGCCACACCTGCTGCTGCCAGCCCCTGCGTTTCGCCGATGACCCGCCGCTTCCGCGGTTTCCTGCCCGTGGTGGTGGACGTGGAAACCGGCGGCTTCGACTGGAACCGCCATGCGTTGCTGGAAATCGCCGTGGTGCCGATCGACCTGGACCAGGCCGGCCGCTTCATCCTGGGCGACACCGCGTGCGCGCACCTGGAGCCGGCCCCGGGCCTGGAGATCGATCCCAAGTCGCTGGAGATCACCGGCATCGTACTGGACCATCCGTTCCGCCTGGCCAAGCCGGAGAAAGAGGCGCTGGACCACGTGTTCGCCCCGGTCCGCGCAGCCATGAAGAAGCACGGCTGCCAGCGCGCGATCCTGGTGGGCCACAACGCGCACTTCGACCTGAACTTCCTCAACGCCGCGGTCGCACGCACCCAGCACAAGCGCAATCCGTTCCATCCCTTCAGCGTGTTCGACACGGTGACCATGGCCGGCCTGGCCTACGGCCAGACGGTGCTGGCACGCGCGGTGCAGGCCGCAGGCATGGAATGGAACCCGGAACAAGCGCACTCGGCCGTCTACGACGTCGAGCAGACCGCGCGGCTGTTCTGCACCATCGCCAACCAGTGGCCGCAGCCGGGTGCGAGCGGCGCCTGAAGCGGACCGCCACCGAGCCCGTCCCGCCGCTCATTGCCGCCCGACAACCCGGCTGCGGTGCCGTGTGCTTTCGCCATCATCCACACTCCGCGCGCACGGCGGCTGCCGCCACTGCACCTGCCCGCGTGCAACCCAGGTTGGTAGGGCGGGTCTTGACCCGCCACCGCGAAACACGGCCAGCCGCACGATGGATACGGCTTGCGGAAACGAGCAAGCCGAGGCGGGGCGTTGCGAGGACCGGCGAACGAGGGGCTCCTTCGCCGGTGCATGGCGGGTCGAGACCCGCCCTGCGTCTGCTCAGCGCTGGCCGTACTCCTGGCGCAACTCGCGCTTGAGCAGCTTGCCCGAGCCGTTGCGCGGCAGCCCGTCACGGAAGAACACCCGCCGCGGCGCCTTGAAATGGGCCAGGTGCGCGCGCGCATGGGCGATCAGCTCGGCCTCGTCGGCGTGCATCCCGTCCTTGAGCGCCACCACCGCGGCCACGGCTTCGACCAGGCGCGGATCGGGCAGCGCGAACACCGCCACTTCGGCCACGGCCGGATGCCGGTACAGGCATTCCTCGACCTCACGGCTGGACACCACGATGCCGCCACTGTTGATGACGTCCTTCACCCGGTCGACGATGGTCAGGTAGCCCTCGGCGTCCATCACCCCCAGGTCGCCGGTATGGAACCAGCCGCCGGCGAAGGCCTCGGCCGTTTCTTCCGGCTTGTCCCAGTAGCCGCGCAGCAGCTGCGGCGAGCGGTGCACGATCTCGCCCTGCTCGCCGGGCGCCACCGGTTGGCCGTCGGCATCGACCACCCGGGTCTGGACGTTGAAGACCGGCCGCCCGGCCGACGCCGGACGCTGTGCGTGGTCTTCGGGCCTGAGCACCGTGGCCAGCGGGCCGATCTCGCTCTGCCCGTAGCAGTTGAACAGGCGCACCGGCAGGCGCCTTGCCAGTTCCTCCAGCACCGGCACGGGCATGATCGAGGCGCCGTAGTAACCGCGCTTGAGGCAGCTCAGGTCGAAGCCGTCGAACCCCGGATGGCGCAGCAGCGAGATCCACACCGTGGGTGGCGCGAAGAACGAATCCAGCCGGTGCTGGGCAATCGTGGACAGGCACAGCTCGGCCTGGGCCGAGGCCAGGATGTGCACGTAGCCGCCCATGATCAGCTGCGGCACGGTGAACACGTGCATCTGCGCCGAGTGGTACAGCGGCAACGCGGCCAGGGCGCGGTCATGCGCGCTCAGTTCCAGTTCGATGATGGCGCTGGTGTATTCAGCCAGCAGCGCCGCGTGGGTGAGCATGGCGCCCTTGGGCGCGGCGGTGGTGCCGGAGGTATAGAGGATCTGGGCCAGGTCGTCGGCGGCGGGGGTGGGCAGCGGCTGGCGCGGCTGGCCCGGCTCGGCCGAAGCCATCGCCAGCACATCGTGGCCCGACCCGCCATGCAACGTGCCGCACCACTGGACCGCGTCGGCGGCGTGGGCCAGCCGCTCCCGGTCGCCCGGGTCGTGAAACAGCGCGCGGCTGCCGGACTGGCGCAGGATGTAGTCCACCTCATCTGCGGTCAGGCCGTGGTTGATCGGCACATGCACCAGTCCGGCGCGCGCGCAGGCCAACCACAGCAGCACGTAGGCATCGGAGTTGGCGCCAAAGGCGGCCACCCGCTCGCCGCTGGCCAGGCCCAGCGCACGCAGCGCGTGGGCCAGGCCGGTGATGGCCTGCTCCAGCTGCGCGTAGGTCCATTCGCGCTGGCCGAAACGCAGCGCCGTGCGCGGGCCGTGGCGGGCGGCCGAACGGGCAAAGGCGGCGGCGATGTTGTCGGCGCGCGCGGCGGCGATGTGCGAGGCGGAAGTGGACGAGCCGGCGCTGCGGTCCATGCGAGGGTCCCTTGTGAAAGTCCCGCGGCGCGGGTCGATGCGGGAGAGCGTGCACCTTAGCGCGGCGTGCGCCGGGCTGTCGTTCCGCAGCGCAGCAACCGCACCGCTTCGGCATGGTCAGCGGCCCGGCGCGCGATCCTGTCCGGACCACCGCATGGCCTCTTCCGGCAAAGGCTGCCGCCAGGCCGATGCGCCGCTGCCGGAACCATCAACCGTGCTCGCCGCGGCCGCGCCGCTGGGCTGGCGCGGTCGACGCGCTCGTGGAGCCAGGCCGGCGACACGTCGCCGGCCGCAGCGGATCGGCGCTCAGGTGCTCGCCGCACCCGCCGCTGGACCCGGATCTTGCAGGCCGCGCTGGCGGACCGCCTCGAACAGGGTCACGCCGGTGGCCACCGAGACGTTGAGGCTTTCGATATCGCCGGGCATCGGGATCCGCACCAGCCCGTCGCAGTGCTCGCGCGTGAGCCGGCGCAGTCCGTCGCCTTCGCCGCCCAGGACCAGGGCGATGTTGCCCTTCAGGTCGAGCGAATACAGCGAGGTCTCGGCCTCGCCGGCCAGGCCATAGATCCACACGCCCGATTTCTGCATCTCGCGCAGCGCACGGGCCAGGTTGGTCACCGCCACCACCGGCACCCGATCGGCCGCGCCGGCCGAGGTCTTGCGCACGGTTGCGTTCAGGCCAACCGACCTGTCCTTGGGGATCACCACCGCGGTCACGCCCGCAGCCGCGGCGCTGCGCAGGCAGGCGCCGAGGTTGTGCGGATCCTGCACCCCGTCCAGCACCAGGACCAGCGCCCGCCCTGCGGCGGCCTGGATCAGCCCCGCAAGCTCGGACTCGTCCCAGGTCTTGGCGGCGGCATAGCGCGCGGCCACGCCCTGGTGGCGCACCTGGCCGCCCACCCCATCCAGGGCCTGGGTGTTGACGCGGCGCACCTCGATGCCCTTGCGGCGTGCGTTCTCCTCGATCTCGGTCAGGCGCGCGTTCTTGCTGCTGCCGTCGATCAGGACTTCGCGCACGTGGTCGGCATCGTTCTCGATCGAGGAAGCCACGGCGTTGACGCCGACGATCCATTGGTTCTGTTTGCTCATGAGGCTCTTGTGGGCGGGCGGTCAGCCGCGCCCGGGCGGCCAGGTGGGAGTGTCGTGGTCGGGATGCTGGAAGGACACGATGCGCGAGAGGAACGCCTGCGCGGCGATGTCCTCCTCGGTACGGCGCGCCGGCAGGGCGTGCAGGGAATCTGTGAATGGCAGTCGGCCTTCGACGCCGTACTGGATGTGCGGGGGCAACGCCGCCGGATCATCGAACGCACCGGCCGCCAGCGCCACGCCATCGGGCGCCTCGTAGGTCAGCGGCGTGCCGCACTGCGCGCAGAAGCCGCGCGCAACCAGGTTGGAGGACAGGTAGCGCGCCGGAGTGCCGCGCGTCCAGACCAGTGCGGCACCGCGCGTGGAGACCAGCGGCGCGTAGTACGCACCGAAGGCCTTTTGGCACATCCGGCAATGGCAGATGGAGGCATCGTCCAGCGTGCCGGTGACGTGGAAACGCACCGCACCGCACTGGCAGCCGCCGCTGTACTCGACCATGGGCCAGCTCAGTATTTCTGCTTCTTGCGACGAGCGGGCAAGGTCGGCCGAGGCGCGTCGACGCCGGCCTGGTCCCCACCCGGCTCGACCAGGCGGAAGTCGATCTTGCGCTCTTCCATGCTCGCCTTCATGACCTGCACGGTGACCGCATCGCCCAGCCGGAACTCGGTGCCGCGGCGTTCGCCGGACAGGGTCTTGCGGATCGGGTCGAAGTGGTAATAGTCGTGCGGCAACTGGGTCACGTGGACCAGGCCGTTGACCTTGGACTGGTTCAGTTCCACGAACAGCCCGAAGCTGGTCACGCCGCTGATCACGCCATCGAAGATGCCGCCGACATGCTGCTCCATCCATGCGGCGCGGTAGCGCTCGTCGACCTCGCGCTCGGCCTCCTCGGCACGGCGCGAACGCTCGGAACACTGCAGCGACAGCGCGGCCATCTCGTGCAGCGAATACTGGAACTTTTCGGCCCTGGCACCGGTGAGCGCGTGCTTGATCGCACGGTGCACCAGCAGGTCCGGGTAGCGACGGATCGGCGAGGTGAAGTGCGCGTATGCATCCAGCGCCAGGCCGAAGTGACCGGCGTTGTCCGGCGTGTACACCGCCAGGCTCTGGCTGCGCAGCAACACCGATTCCAGCAACGCCGCGTCCGGACGCTGGCGGACCTTCTTCAGCAGCGCGGTGAAGTCGCGCGGCTCGACCTTGCTCCAGGCCGGCATCGACAGCTTGAACTCCTTGAGGAACTCCAGCAGGTCGGCGTACTTGGACTCCGGCGGCCGCTCGTGCACGCGGTATGGCGCGGGAACGCCCTTTTCCAGCAGGTAGCGCGCGGCCTGCACGTTGGCTGCGATCATGCATTCCTCGATCAGCTTGTGCGCATCGTTGCGCACCTGCATGCCGGCCTGGGTGACCTCGCCGCGGTTGTCCAGGACAAAGCGCACCTCGCTGGTCTCGAACTCGATCGCGCCGCGCTTCTCGCGCGCCTTGGACAGCAGACCGTACAACTCGTGCAGGCGCTTGACGTGCGGCAACAGGTCCGGGCCGATCTCGGACTGCGCCTGGGCATCGTCCTCGCCCACCGCCTTCCACACCTGGTCGTAGGTCAGGCGCGCGTGCGAGCGCATCACGGCCTCGTAGAACCTGGCGGCGGTCACTTCCCCGTTCTTGTCCACCTGCATGTCGCAGACAAAGCACATCCGGTCGACCTTGGGGTTCAGCGAGCAGATGCCGTTGGAGATGGTCTCCGGCAGCATCGGCACCACGAACCCTGGGAAGTACACCGAGGTCGCGCGCCTGGAAGCCTCCTGGTCCAGCAGCGTGCCAGGACGCACGTAGTGCGACACATCGGCGATGGCCACCACCAGGCGGTAGCCCGAACGGTTGCTGATGCGCAGGCCCTTGCGGTTGGATTCGCAATAGACCGCGTCGTCGAAGTCCTTGGAATCGGCGCCGTCGATGGTCACCAGTGGCAGCTCGCGCAGGTCGACGCGCCCGGCGATCATCGACGGCGCCACCGCCAATGGCACCGCGCTGGCCTCGGCCAGCACTTCCGGCGGGAATTCGTAGGGCAGCTCGTGGCCGTGGATGGCCGTTTCCACCACCAGCGACGGGGTCAGCTTGTCACCGAGTACCGCCACGATCCGGCCGATCGGATCGCGGCGGCCGTCCGGGGCGTGGGTCAGTTCCAGCACCACCAGCTGGCCGTCGCGCGCCTGGCTGCGGGCATCGGGCGGGATCAGGATGTTGCGCTGGATGCGCTTGTCGTCGGGGATCACGAAGCTCACCCCCGACTCCATCGCAAAGCGCCCGATCAGGCGGTGCACGCGACGCTCCAGCACCTCGACGATGGCGCCCTCGCGGCGGCCACGACGATCCAGGCCGGTGACCGAGGCCAGCACGCGGTCGCCATGCATGACCTTGCGCATCTCCGACGGCGGCAGGAACAGATCGTCGCCACCGGCCTCGGCGCGCAGGAAACCGAAGCCTTCCGGATTGGCGATCACCACGCCGGGCACCAGGTCCATCTGCTCGGCCGGCGCGTAACCGCCGCGGCGGTTGAGCAGCAGCTGGCCGTCGCGGACCATCGCGGTCAGGCGCTTGGTCAAGGCTTCGAAACGCTCCGGGGCGGTCAGGTCGAGCTTGCCGGCCAGTTCCTCGGCGGTCAGCGGACCTTCACTGGCCGCCAGCGTGCCCAGGATCACCTCGCGGCTGGCGATGGGCTGGGCATAGCGCTCGGCCTCGCGCGCGGCATACGGATCGGTGAAGCCGGCCTGGCCCACACCCTGCGCGGGCACCACCACGCGCGGGGCCTGGCGGCCACGGCGTTCAAAGGGACGCGGTGCGTTGCCGTGGTCACCGCCGCCGTGCGGACCCTTGCGTCGGCCACCGGCAGCGTGGGCCTTGCCGCCCTTGCCCGGGCCGGCGGCGGGCGCGGGCATCGATTCAGGCATCCATGGCGGAAGCTTGGACTTGCCGGCGCCTTTGTTTCCCCCTGTGCCCTGGGTCGTCGTCTTTTTCGAGGCCGGGGCCTTGTCCGATGGGGGTCTGCGCCCGCCTGTTCCAGTCTTTTTTGTCATTGCCAAATGGTACACCCCCGCCCTGGTTTCCGCCGTCGTGCGCGCCTCCTGCCAGCGCAGCACACGATGCTGTCCCGACCCAACGACCGAACCGCCGAGCCGTGCGGCGCCTTTTCGCCTTGTCGTTCATCGCAGACACCTCGCTTGCGAAGGAGCGAAGGGATGGACAAGGGAATGGAATCAAGGGTCAACGGGCCCGCCTGAGAAGGGAAAAGGCCCGTTGCCACTGCCTACCGCAGATCGTTCTAGGAGTCTGTCGGGCTTTGGCGGTCGAGGCGAAAATTCGGCTGTGCGAGGACAGATTTTCGGCGATTCGCCGCCCCATAGTGGTTCTATGGGGCAAGAAGCGACGGAAATATGGACCGCACAGCCGGATTTGCAGCCCGGCCGGCCAAAGTCCGACAGGCTCCTAGCCCGCCCTCACTTCGCGATACCGAGGAACAGCGCCAGGCACCGTTCCACCTCGACCAACACGTTCGCATCCAATCGCCCGAAGGTCGGCCCTACCTTCTCGCGCTTGACCGTCATGATCTTGTCGATCATCACCTGCGACGGCTTCTGCAAGCCGTTCTCCATTCCCGGCTTGAGCTTGATCCGCAGCAGTGGCGCAGCCACCAACGTGCTGGTCACCGGCAACACCGTCACGGTCACGCTCTCGCTGAAGTGGTCGGCCTGGATCACCAACGCCGGGCGCGGCTTGCCGAAATCGCCCTGCATGGTGATCGTCACAAAATCGCCGCGCTTCATTCAGTCCAGCCGTCCACGTCGGCCATCGCTTCATCCAGCAACTGCTGCAGGTCGGCATCGGCTTGGTCAGCCTGGGCCACCAACCGCGCTTGGCGATGGCACTCCTGCTCGAAGTCCGGTCGCCGGGTATCGGGCACCCAGATCTGCACCGGGCGCAACCCCGCCACGCGCAGGGCGTCGCGATGCTTCTGGACACGGGAATTTACATGGGCCATCTCATCACTCCACGTTCGTTACATGCAACAAGATAGACCGCCCACGCGTTACATGCAACATTCCCGGAAGCCCTGCGGCAGCAGCCCACATCCCTGTGTACCGGGACGCCGGATGTCCTGCAGCCCCGGCGCGCGTGCGAAAAAACATTTGACACCCTGCGATGACATCCGCAGAATGCGCGCCCTGAGTCGCCCGGGTGGCGGAATTGGTAGACGCACTAGCTTCAGGTGCTAGCGGGGGCAACTCCGTGGAGGTTCGAGTCCTCTCCCGGGCACCATGACCCAGATAAAAAAGCCCCGTCGCAAGCGGGGTTTTTTTATTGCCGATCGTTTGCGCGCGTGCGTGCCAAGACAATGCGTTCGCGCGCTCATGTGCGATAACCACGCGCGCCGTCCCTTCTCGAGTGCCCGCAGTTGCAACCCCAACAGATCCTGTTCCTGGCCATCCTGGCCGTCACCCTGTTCCTGTTCGTCAGCGAGAAGCTGCGCGTGGACCTGGTGGCGATGCTGGCCTTGCTGGCCCTGGCCCTGACCGGCATCCTCGATCCGCGCGAAGCGCTGTCCGGGTTTTCCAGCGAACCGGCGATCATCGTGGCCGCGGTGTTCGTGCTGTCCTCGGGCCTGGCCGCCACCGGCATCACCGACCGGATCGGTCAGGCCATCGGCAGGGCCGCCGGCGGCAGCGAGTGGCGCACCATCGCGGTGGTGATGCCGGCGACCGCGGCGCTGGCCGCGTTCTCGCACCATCTGATGGTCACCGCGATGATGCTGCCGATCCTGATGCGGCTGGCGCGCGAGCAGAAGCTGGCCGCCTCGCGCCTGCTGATGCCGATGTCGCTGGCCGCTTCGTTGGGTACCACGCTCACCCTGATCGGGGCGCCGGCGTTCCTGCTGGCCAACGACCTGCTCAAGCGCACCGGCAGCCAAGGCCTGGGGTTTTTCACCATCACCCCGATCGGCGCGGTGCTGGTGTTGATCGGCACCGCCTACATGCTGCTGGGCCGCTGGCTGGTGCCCAAGCGTTCGGGCGAAGCCGGCAGCGAAAGCTACATGCGCCTGGAGCGCTACTACACCGAGCTGGTGGTGGACGAAGGCTCGCCGTGGATCGGCAAGACCTACGGCCAGTTCCGCGAGCACTTCGACGAGCGCCTGCAGGTGGTGGACTGGCTGCGCTACGGCATGCGCCGGCGCAACCAGCAGGCCGACAGCCCGCTGCGACAGGGTGATGTCCTGCTGGTGCGTGCCTCGCCCGACGAGATCGCCTCGATCAAGGACGAGCCCGGCCTGTCGCTGCACGCAGTGGTCAAGTACGGCGAGCAGCCCAAGGAAGGCGATGGCCGCCAGACCGAACTGCTGGGCGAGGAGCAGCTGGTCCAGGCGGTGGTCGCGCCGAACTCCGAGTTCATCGGCCGCAGCGTGTCCAGCATCGACTTCCTGCACACCCTGGGCGTGGTGGTCGTGGGCCTGTGGCGCAAGGAAGGCTGGCTGCATGGCGAGCTGTCCGAGCTGAAGCTGGAGGAAGGCGACCTGCTGGTGCTGTGGGGCCGCCAGCAGACCTTCGGCAAGCTCGCCCAGCATCACGGCTTCCTGATGCTGATGCCGTTTCAGGCGCAGAAGCGCACCCGCAAGCGCGCCCCGCTGGCCTTGGCGATCATGGTCGCCTCGGTGGTCGCCGCCGCCAGCGGCTGGCTGAGTCCGCAGATCGCCTTCCTGGCCGGCGCGGTGGCGATGGTGATCAGCCGCTGCGTCGGCATCGAGCGCGCCTACCAGGAAATCGATGTGCGCATCTTCGTGATGATCGCCGGGGTGATCCCGTTGGGACTGGCGATGGAGAAGACCGGCACGGCAGCCTGGTTTGCCGACATCCTGAGTGCGCACGCGCAGGGCTGGAGCGCGCTGACCCTGCTGCTGGTGATGTTCGCCAGCGCCGCGCTGCTGACCCAGATCCTGTCAGATGCAGCCACCACCGTGCTGCTGACCCCGATCGCCCTGGCCATGGCTACAACGCTGGGCCAGTCGCCGACCCCATTCGTCATGTGCATCGCGGTGGGTGCGGTGGCCTCGTTCCTGACCCCGATCGGCCACCACGGCAACCTGCTGATCCTCAATCCGGGCCAGTACACCTTCGGCGACTTCCTGCGCGTGGGCGTGCCGCTGACGATGCTGATCGCCCTGGCCACGGCGTGGATGGCGCGCTGGCTGTGGATGGGCGGCCCGCTGCTGCCGTTCGGCGCCGGCGCTTGATGGGCGCGTGGGCAGGGCGGCATCGGCGCCGCGGCCGGCCGGTGGGCGCGGGCTCGAGGAAGGTACGTACCAGGGCGTCTGCCCTGCACGTTCTGCAGCGCCGGCGCGCGGGGCCGATGCGCGGCGCGTTGCACCGGTCGCGGGCGCTGCGACGGGCGCGCGGCTAAACTCCTCAGGTTCACTCCCAGCGCAGTGCCCGCATGACCGACCCGACCGTCCGCCCCACCTTCCACGGCTTCGAACAGATCCCGCTGCGCGAGTACGCCGAGCGTGCCTACCTGGATTATTCGATGTACGTGGTCCTGGACCGCGCCCTGCCCTTCATCGGCGATGGGCTCAAGCCGGTCCAGCGGCGGATCATCTACTCGATGAGCGAACTGGGCCTGGGCGCCGCGTCCAAGCCGAAGAAATCCGCGCGCACCGTCGGCGATGTGATCGGCAAGTTCCACCCGCACGGTGACAGTGCCTGCTACGAGGCGCTGGTGCTGATGGCCCAGCCGTTCTCCTACCGCTATCCGTTGATCGACGGCCAGGGCAACTTCGGTTCGCCGGACGATCCCAAGTCGTTTGCGGCCATGCGCTACACCGAATCCAAGCTCACCCCGATCGCCGAGGTGCTGCTGGGCGAGCTGACCCAGGGCACGGTGGACTGGGTGCCCAACTTCGACGGCACCCTGGAGGAACCGAGCTGGCTGCCGGCACGCCTGCCGCACCTGCTGCTCAACGGCACCACCGGGATCGCGGTGGGCATGGCCACCGACGTGCCGCCGCACAACCTGGGCGAGATCGTCAGCGCGCTGATCCGCCTGATCGACGACCCCGAGGCCAGCGTGGCCGACCTGTGCGAACACGTGCGCGGCCCGGACTACCCGACCGCCGCCGAGATCATCACCTCGCCTGCCGACCTGCAGGCGATGTACCAGACCGGCCACGGCAGCGTGCGCGCACGGGCGACCTTCAGCAGGGAAAACGCCAACATCGTGGTGACCGCGCTGCCCTACCAGGTGTCCCCGTCCAAGGTGATCGAACAGATCGCCACGCAGATGCGCGCCAAGAAGCTGCCCTGGCTGGAGGACATCCGCGACGAATCGGACCACCAGAACCCGGTCCGCGTGGTCATGATCCCGCGCTCGAACCGGGTCGATGCCGAGCAGCTGATGGGGCACCTGTTCGCCACCACCGATCTGGAAAAGAGCTATCGGGTCAACCTCAACATCATCGGCCTGGACGGGCGCCCGCAGGTCAAGAACCTGCGCACCTTCCTGAGCGAATGGCTGGGCTTCCGCTACGACACGGTCACCCGTCGCCTGAAGCATCGCCTGGAAAAGGTCGAGCGCCGCCTGCACCTGCTGGAAGGCCTGCTGACTGCCTTCCTCAACCTGGATGAAGTGATCGGCATCATCCGCAGCCAGGACGAACCCAAGCCGGCCTTGATTGCGCGCTTCGCCCTGAGCGAAGAGCAGGCCGATTACATCCTGGAGACGCGCCTGCGCCAGCTGGCGCGGCTGGAGGAGATGAAGATCCGCGGCGAGCAGGACGCGCTGGCCAGCGAACGCGAGCGTCTGACCGCCACGCTGGGCTCCAACGCCAAGCTCAAAAAGCTGGTCAAGGATGAACTGCTGGCCGATGCGAGCAAGTTCGGCGACGCGCGCCGCTCGCCGCTGGTCTCGCGCCAGGCCGCCCAGGCCCTGGACCAGACCGAGCTGGTCGCCAGCGAACCGATGACCGTGATCATGTCCGAAAAGGGCTGGGTGCGCGCAGCCAAGGGCCATGACATCGACATCGCCAAGCTCGGCTATCGCGATGGCGACAGCCTGCTGGCTGCCGTGCGCACGCGCAGCAACCACCAGGTCGCGTTCCTGGATTCGACCGGGCGCAGCTATTCCACCGCCGTGCACACCCTGCCCTCGGCGCGTGGCAACGGCGAGCCGCTGACCGGGCGGTTCTCGCCGACCGCGGGCGCATCGTTCCAGGCGCTGGCCTCGGGCGAGAACGAGACCCGCCTGGTGCTGGCCTCCAGTCACGGCTACGGCTTTGTCACCCGGTTTGAAAACCTCACCAGCCGCAACAAGGCCGGCAAGGCGATGCTCAACCTGACGCCCAACGCCAGGGTGCTGCAGCCGGCGCTGCTGGCCGACACTGCCAGCGACCGGATCGTGGCCGTGACCAGCGCCGGCAACCTGCTGGCCATCGCCGCCAGCGACCTGCCCGAGCTGGACAAGGGCAAAGGCAACAAGATCATCGACATCCCCAAGGCCAAGCTGTCCACCGAACGGGTGGTCGCCATCGCCGCGATCTCGCCCGGTGGCACCCTGCACGTGCACAGCGGCGCGCGCACGATGACCCTCTCGTTCAAGGACCTGGACCTGTACACCGGCACCCGCGCCACGCGCGGCGCGCTGCTGCCACGTGGCTGGCAGAAAGTGGACGGGCTGGAAGTCCAGTAAGCTCACATCCAGCGCAGCGCGTTGAAGCACTGTGCCTTTTGCCGGCACCGAGCGCGGGGCCGCCTTGATCGGGAGACGCATTGATGCAACCGGAGTTCTGGCACGAACGCTGGCAGTCGCAACGCATCGGCTTCCACCAGAACAAGGTGATGCCGCTGCTGCAGAAGCACTGGCCATCACTGGGATTGCCCACCGGCAGCCAGGTGTTCGTGCCGCTGGCCGGCAAGTCGCTGGACATGGCCTGGCTGGCGGCGCAGGGCCATCGCGTGCTCGGTGTGGAGCTCTCACCGCTGGCCGTGCAGCAGTTCTTCGCCGAACATGATCTGACCCCGCAGATCCGTGGAACCGCTCATGGCGTGCATTACCTGGCCGGTGACATCGAACTGATCTGCGGCGATGCCTTTGATCTGGATGCCCAAGTCCTGGCCGACTGTGTTGGCGTCTACGACCGCGCTGCGTTGATCGCCCTGCCCGAGCCCATGCGCCGCCGTTACCTGGCCGAGCTTTATGCACGGCTGCCGGCGCAGTGCCGGGGCCTGCTGATCACGCTGGAGTACCCGCAGGCGCAAAAGGAAGGGCCGCCGTTCTCGGTCGAGCCGGCCGAGGTGCACGCGCTGTTCGCCCCGCAATGGGGGCTGGAGGAGCTCGAGCATCGGGACATCCTGCCGTATGAGCCGGGGTTCGTGGCCGAGGGCGTGACAGCATTGCAGACCAGGGTGTATCGGTTGGCGCACCGATGATGGCCGCCCTGGCTTCCGGGTTGAAGCCGTGCACGCTGTCCCGTCGCTTCGCGGAGCGAGCTCCCGCATGACCCGCTGGATCCGACGTTCGCTCTTGCTGCTGCTGACGCTGGGCATCATCGCTGCCGGCCTGGGCTGGTGGCTGCTGCGCGGCAGCCTGCCGACGCTGGAAGGCCAGGTCCGCCTGCCCGGCCTGTCCGCACCGGTCGGCATGGCCCGCGATGACCGCGGCGTGGTCACCATCGATGCGGCCAATCCCACCGACGCGGCGCGCGCCCTGGGGTTCGTGCATGCGCAGGAACGGTATTTCGAGATGGACCTGATGCGGCGCAGTTCGGCCGGCGAGCTGGCGGCGCTGTTCGGCGCGCGGGCGCTGCCGCTGGACCGCCAGCGTCGCCTGCATCGCATGCGCGCACGCGCCGAAGCCGGCCTGGCCGATTTCGCCGGGACCCATCGCGCCGAGCTGCAGGCCTACACCGCCGGCGTCAATGCCGGCCTGGACGCGCTCCCGGTGCGGCCCTGGCCGTACCTGCTGCTGCGCCAGAAACCGCAGCCGTGGACCGTGGCCGACGTGGTCCTGGCCGGCGATGCGATGTACTTCGACCTGCAGGACGCCGACGACGCGCGCGGGCTGGCACTGTGGCAGCTGGGGCAGCACCTGCCGCCGGCGCTGTTCGCCCTGCTCACGGCCGATGGCACCGACTGGGACGCGCCGCTGCTGGGGGCCGCGCGGCCGGCCCCGACCTTGCCCGATGCGGCCACGGTCGACCTGCGCCGCCTGCCGGCGCCCGGCCAGGGCACGCCCGCCCGGGACGAAGCCAAGGCGCTGGGCAGCAACAACTTCGCCGTGGCCGGCCGCCTGACCGGTGACGGTCGGGCGATCGTGGCCGACGACATGCACCTGGCCCTGCGCGTGCCCAACCTGTGGTTCCGGGTGCGCCTGCGCTATGCCGATCCACGGGCGGCCGGCGGCAAGGTCGATGTGACCGGCTTCAGCCTGCCCGGCCTGCCGGCGGTGATCGTCGGCAGCAACACCCATGTCGCCTGGGGATTCACCAACAGCTATGCCGACACCGCCGACCTGTTCCGGGTCACGCCCTGTGCCGCCGGGCCCGCGCCAGGCTGCGCGGCGCTGACCGTGCAGCACGAGCGCATCGCGGTGGCGGGCGCAGCCGATGACCTGCTGGAGGTGCGCCAAACCCAGGCCGGCCCCCTGGTGCGCGACCTGCCCGGCGGCCAGGCGCTGGCGCTGCGCTGGGTCGGCCACCTGCCCGGCGCGCTCAACCTGGGCCTGTCTGACTTCGCCCGCGCAGGCGATCTGGATGCCGCGCTGGGCATGGCCGAAACCATCGCGCTGCCGGCGCAGAACCTGGTCATCGCCGATGCCGGCGGCCGCATCGCCTGGCGCGTGCTGGGCCCGCTGCCACGGCGCACGCCCGGCTGCGGCGCCGAACATCACGTCCTGCCCGGCGCCTCGGGCGCCCGCCCTGCCGCCACCGCCTGCGTGCCGTGGTCCATCTCCACCACCGAAGTTGCCGCGCTGGCCGATCCGGCCGATGGCCGGCTGTGGAGCGCCAACAACCGCCTCGCCGATGGCCCGCTGCTGGCCACGCTGGGCGATGGTGGCTATCAGCTGGGCGCGCGGGCACAACAGATCCGTGACGCCCTGCGCCGCCGCGACCGCTTCGACGAATCGGCCCTGCTGGCGGTGCAGCTGGACGCGCGCGCGGTGTTCCTGCAGCGCTGGTGGGCGTTGCTGCAGGACCAGGCCAGGCAGGCGCCGGCCGGCTCGGCGCTGCGCGCGCTGGCAAGCGCGGCGCATCAGTGGGACGGCTCGGCCAGCGTGGACTCGGTGAGCTTCCGGCTGGTGCGTGCGTGGCGCCTGGCGGTGCTGAGGCGGGTCGAAGACGGCCTGACCGCACCGGCGCGCGCCGCGCTGGGCAGCGACTTGCGCATGCCGGCGCTGCCGCAGTTCGAAGGCACGCTGTGGGCCCTGCTGCAGCAGCGACCGGTGCACCTGCTGCCGCGCGCGCACAGCTGCGCGGCGCTGCATCCAGCGCCGGCCAACTGCGACGATGCACAGGGCTGGCAGCGCCTGCTCGAAGCGGCCGCCGCCGCAGTCCGCGATGACCTCTCCGCCGATGCACCGCTGGAGCGCCGCACCTGGGGTGAACACAACACCGCGAAGATCTGCCATCCGCTGGCCGCCGCGCTGCCCGGGCCCGCCGGGCGCCTGCTGTGCATGCCGGCCGATCCATTGCCCGGTGCCGCCGACATGCCACGCGTGCAGGCGCCGGACTTCGGCGCGTCCGAACGCATGGTGGTCTCGCCCGGCCACGAAGCCGATGGCTTCATCCACATGCCTGGTGGCCAGAGTGGCCATCCGCTTTCGCCGTACTGGGGCGCGGGCCATGCGGACTGGGTGCACGGCCGGCCCACGCCGTTCCTGCCCGGACCGGCCCGGCACACGCTGACCCTGCAGCCGCGCTGAGCTGGGCTGGCGGCGCGCTTCAGAGCAGGCTGGCTTCCTCGGTCAGGGCCGACATCAGCCCGCCGAACTGGTAGGGCTTGGGCAGGAAGCGCACGCCGCGCGGCAGTTCCGGCAGTTGCGTGCGCGGATAGCCGGAGGTCAGGACCACGGCGATCTGCGGGTATTCGCGCGTGACCATGTCCACCAGCTGCACCCCGGACAGGCCGCGCGGCATCAGCACGTCGCTCATCAGCACGTCGAAACCCTGGTCGCGGATCAGGATATCCAGCGCCGCGGTCGCATCCAGGGCGGTGACGACCTCCACGTCATACATCGACAGCCCTTCCTGCAGCACGCGCAGCAGTTCAGGGTTGTCATCGACCATCAGCACGCGCAGGCGCTTGGACATGCGATTCCTCACCAGATGATGCGGACCCCGGCCGGGACCGGCCCGGACTATGGCGCGGCCTGCGACAAGACCGCGTGTTTTTTTTGCGCCGCCGCGCTGCGCCCGAGCCCGATCGTGGCGCCAGGGTGGGCACTGCACGCCGCCCTTACGCCGGTCCGGGACAATGCTGCGGCGCCGCAGCAGGTTCATGCGGCGCCATTCCCCGTTTTTTCACAGGTTCACAGGTTCCGGATGAGTCATCGACGCTGGTCTTCCCCCCTCGCCCTGATGGCGCCGCTGCTGCTGGCCCTGCCCTTCTTCAGCCCGAGCGCGCGCGCGGCCCTGGCCGACGACCAGCCTGCGGCCTGCACCGCCAGGGCCGGCCCCAAGGACAACCTGCAGGGCGTCATCAATGCCCTGCCCGCCGACGGTTCGCACGCGGTGCTGTGCCTGGCCGCCGGCGATTACCAGCTGCAGGGCCTGCTGTGGATCCTGCGTGACAACACCACCGTGCGCGGGGTCGGCCCCAGGACCGCGCTGCACATGCGCGATGGTGTGCAGCAGCCGCTGCTGGTGGTGGGTGATTACCTCAACCAGGTGCCGGACCGCACCATCACCAACGTCACCATCTCCGACCTGTCCCTGGTCGGTGGCCAGGCCGACAATGAGTTCATGCCCGAACGTCCGTACCTGAGCAACAGCGGCGTGGTCGTGCGCAAGGGCTATCGGGTGCGCCTGACCCGGCTCAAGGCCAGCGGCTGCCGCAGCGCCTGCCTGCTGACCGAACAGCACAGCGATGCGATCACCATCGACCACAACGACGTCTTCGGCGCGGTCTGGGACGGGGTGTCCTTCAACAGCACCTCCAACGTGGTGATGTTCGACAACCACGTGCACGACAACGTCGCCGCCGGAATCACCGCCGAGCACCTCACCGACAGCCAGATCCGCAACAACGTGCTGGCCAATAACGGCAGCCAGGGCGTCTACCTGTCCGATTCGGCGCGCAACCTGTTCATCGGCAACACCTTCACCGGCAACCGCGGCGCCGGGGTGTTCCTGACCTGCGCGATCCGTTTCCGCAACGCCGACGGCAGTACCCAGTGCTGGGACAACAGCATGAGCCAGGACAACGTGTTCGAGAACAACCACTTCGACAAGGACCCGTTCACCTACACCATCGGCGTGGACAAGGCGGCCAACTGCAAGAGCGCCGGCTTCAGGCCCAACGTGTGGAAGGCCAGCAACCGGGCCAGCGCTTCGGGCGTGGACATCGAACCGCAGCGCTACGGCTATTGCGTGCGCCATGAACCGTAGGGCGGGTCTCGACCCGCCATCGCGATGCCGGTAGGGCGGGTCTTGACCCGCCATCGCGACCCCGGTAGGGCGGGTCTTGACCCGCCATCGCAATGCCCACAACGGCCGGCGGGTCGAGACCCGCCCTACAGCGCCTGCGCGTGCACCCCGGCAATGGCACGGCCGGACGGATCTGCCGCGGCGGCGAAGCTCGCGTCCCAGGCGATCGCCGCCGGCGAGGAGCAGGCGATCGACTTGCCGCCCGGCACCGTCTCGGCCGCGGCCGGCGTCGGGAACGCCTGCTCGAACAGCGCGCGATAGAAGTACGCCTCCTTGGTCAGCGGCGGGTTGAACGGGAAGCGCTTGTCGGCTGCGGCCAGCTCGCGGTCGCTGACCTGGGCCTCGGCGTGGGCCTTGAGCCCGTCGATCCAGCCGTAGCCGACGCCGTCGCTGAACTGCTCCTTCTGCCGCCACAGGATCGAATCGGGCAGGTAACCTTCGAAGGCCTCGCGCAGCACCGCTTTCTCGATCCGCTTCTTGCCATCGGCACCGACCGTGATCATCTTGTGCGAAGCATCCATGCGCATGGCCACATCCAGGAACTCGCGGTCCAGGAACGGCACGCGCGGCTCCACGCCCCAGGCCATCATCGACTTGTTGGCGCGCAGGCAGTCGTAGTTGTGCAGCGCGTCCAGCTTGCGGATCAGCTCCTCGTGGAATTCGCGCGCGTTCGGCGCCTTGTGGAAGTACAGGTAGCCGCCGAAGATCTCGTCGGAGCCTTCGCCGCTGAGCACCATCTTCACGCCCATCGCCTTGATCCGGCGCGCCAGCAGGAACATCGGGGTGGAGGCGCGGATGGTGGTCACATCGTAGGTCTCGATGTGCCTGATGACCTCCGGCAGCGCATCCAGGCCTTCCTCGAAGGTGTATTCGAAGCCGTGGTGCACCGTGCCCAACGCGTCGGCAGCGATCCTGGCCGCGGCCAGGTCGGGCGAGCCCTTCAAGCCGATGGCGAATGAATGCAGGCGCGGCCACCAGGCCTCGGTCCTGTCGCCGTCCTCGACGCGATGGCGCGCATAGCGCGCGGCCACCGCGGCCACCAGCGACGAATCCAGGCCGCCGGACAACAGCACCCCGTAGGGCACATCGGTCATCAACTGGCGATGCACGGCGGCCTCGAAGGCCTCGCGCAACTCGGTCGGGCTCACCTGGACCCCCTTGACCGCCTCGTAGTCACGCCATGGGCGCCTGTAGTACTGGGTCAACTTGCCGGTGGCGGTGTCGTACCAGTGGCCGGGCGGGAACTGGGCCACATCGGCGCAATGCTCGCACAGCGACTTCATTTCCGAGGCCACGCGCAGGCGGCCTTCGCGGTCGTGGCCCCAGTACAGCGGGCACACCCCGATGGGGTCGCGGGCGATGAGGGCGCGGCCGGTCTGCCTGTCCCACAGCGCGAAGGCGAAGATGCCGTTGAGGCGGTTGAGGAACGATTCCGGCGCATCCTCGCGATACAGGGCGTTGATCACCTCGCAGTCCGAGCCGGTCTGGAACGCGTAGGGCTGGGTCAGCTCGGCCTTCAATTCGGCGTGGTTGTAGATCTCGCCGTTGACCGCCAGCGCCAGCGCGCCGTCCTGGCTCAGCAGCGGCTGCGAACCGCCGGCCGGATCGACGATGGCCAGGCGCTCGTGCACCAGGATCGCGCCCTCGTCCACGTACACCCCGCTCCAGTCCGGGCCGCGATGGCGCTGGCGCTGCGAGCACTCCAGCGCCTGACGGCGCAGCGCGCCAAGATCATCGCCGGATTGCAGGCCGAAGATGCCGAAGATCGAACACATGGGAAAACTCCTGGGGAAACATGACGTGGGAAAGGGTTCAGGGCGGTCCAAAAAGAAAAAACCCGCATCTTGCGATGCGGGTTTTCTGGTTTCCTGGCTGTTCCGTTCTGTGCCTAGTCGCAGACCCGCATCGGCCGCGCGCGATTGTTCGCACGCAGGGCATTGCGGTTGGTGTTGTTCACGACGGTGGCGCGGCTGGACGGCATGGGCGCAACTTAACCCGGGCGTTTGCTGCAACGCAACTGTTACGCCAGCAACCGTTCGATCAACGTGCGATACAGGTCCGGCAGCCGCTCCAGGTCGGCCACGCGCACGTGCTCGTCGATCTGGTGGATGCTGGCGTTGACCGGCCCGACCTCGATGCACTGCGCGCCCAGTGGCGCGACGAAGCGCGCGTCCGAGGTGCCGCCGCCGGTGCTTTCCTGCGGCGGCGCTCCGGCAAACTCGCCCAGCACCTGACGGGCCACGCAGCGCAGCGTGCCTTCGGGCGTGTAGAACGGCTCGCCGCTGCGATGCCATTGCAGCGTGTATTCCAGGCCGTGGCGCTCCAGCAGTGCGGCGACTTCGGCCTCCAGCTTCGGCGCATCCCAGTGCGGGTTGTAGCGCAGGTTGAACAGCACCTGCAGCTGGCCCGGGATCACGTTGCTGGCGCCGGTGCCGGCATGGATGTTGGACACCTGCAGGCTGGTCGGCGGGAAGCTTTCATAGCCGTCGTCCCACTGGCGCGAGGTCAGCTCGGCCAGGGCGGGGGCGGCCTGGTGGATCGGATTGCGGGCCTTGTGCGGATAGGCCACGTGGCCCTGCACGCCTTTGACCGTCAAGGTGCCGGTCAGGCTGCCGCGACGGCCCACACGCAGCAGATCGCCCAGGGTCTGGGTTGAGGACGGCTCGCCGGTGATGCACCAGTCGATGCCCTGACCGCGCTCGGCCAACACCCTGGCGACCCGGCGCACGCCATCGATGGCATCGCCTTCCTCGTCGCTGGTGAGCAGCACCGCCAGCGTGCCGGCATGGTCCGGATGGGCGGCCACGTATTGCTCGGCGGCGACCACGAACGCAGCCACGCTGCCCTTCATGTCGGCGCTGCCGCGGCCGTAGAGGTTGCCCTCGCGCACCTGCGGCTTGAACGGGTCACTGGCCCAGGCTTCGACCGGCCCGGTCGGCACCACGTCGGTATGGCCCAGCAGCACCAGCACCGGTGCGCCGCTGCCGTGCGTGGCCCACAGGTTGTCGACCCGGCCAAAGCGCAGCTGCTCGCAGGTGAAACCGGCCGCCTGCAGGCGCGAGCCGATCAGCGCCTGACAGCCGGCGTCCTCGGGCGTGACCGAAGGCCGGGCGATCAGTTCGCAGGCCAGCGCCAGGACCGGCTCGGTGTGCGCAGTATCGGTAGGCGCGCGCGCGCCGCCATCGTGGGAGCCGCTGGCGGCCTTCATCGGCACACCCCGGCGGTCATGGCGATGGCGTGCCCTGGCCGGCGCGATACGGAAACTGGGCGAAGATCCCCGCCATCGCCGAATCGATCTTGGCCGCACGTTCGGCCGGGGTCAGCTTGTGCACGGTGCCCACCGCCACGCCTTCCCATACCAGCCGCCGCTGCGCCACATCGACCAGGTCCACGTTGAGCGTGCCCTCGGTGTAGGTGCGCACCGTGGTGTGTTCATGCCAGTAGGGCGAGACGAAATAGCCGCCGGCGCGATAGCTGTAATAGGCGTCGTAGCCCACGTCCGGGATCGAGGAGACCTGTATCTTCTCCTGCAGGTAGGCGCCCAGGTTGACCCACAGGTCCGGCGCGACCGGATCGTAGCGATAGCCGCGCGCTTCCATCTCCCGACGCGCTGCTGCCTTGATCGCCTCGCTGGTGGCGGTGGCGTAACCCTTGCTCTCGATCGCCAGCGGCGCATAGAAGGCGAAGCTGCGATAGCGCGAGAAGTCGGCCTGGGGATCGGCCACGCTGCTGATCTTGGGGCCGGTGGCGCAGGCGGCCAGCAGCAGCAGACAACTGACAAAAAGACAACGGATGACCCGGTCTTGCACTGCGTTCATGGCATGGACTCCGTGGGAGGAAAGCGTGCACGCATCACCGCACGCGCAGCATCCTCGCATGATCCCCCTGCTGCGCGCACCGCCGTGTCACTCACCCGATGCCAAACAACCGCTTGAAGCCGTTGTCGGAGAAGCCCTGGCTGAAACGACCGTCCTGCGTGATCACCACCGGCCTGCGGATCAGCTGCGGATGCTCGCGCAGCAACAGCTTCCATTCAGCCTCGCTGCCGGGGGTCTTGCGGTTTTCTGGCAGCTGGCGCCAGGTGGTGGAGGACTTGTTGACCAGCGCCTGGAACCCACCGGCCCTGCCCGCCCAGTCCACCAGCATCTCTGGCGTGGGTTTGTGATCGCGATAGTCGATGAAGGTGTAGGCCAGGCCGAACCGGTCCAGCCACTTGCAGGCCTTCTTGCAGGTGTCGCAGTTGTTGAGTCCGTAAAGCGTGGTCATGGGGCGAGAGACGAGGGGAGCGGTGTGAGAAACGAGGGAAGGCGGGAGCCGCGGAGAACGAATCCATGAAGCTCCAGAAACGAACACGACAGCGGGCAAAGGCCGAACGGAGCCGCGGTTGCGCGCGATTGCTTGTTCCTCACTGCTCTGCCCTCGTTCCTGTGTTTCAGTCCGCCAGCCCGCGCAGCAGGTCGTTCACCGAGGTCTTGCTGCGGGTCTTCTCGTCGACCTGCTTGACGATGACCGCCGCGTACAGCGAATGCGAGCCGTCGCTTGCCGGCAGCGAACCTGCCACCACCACGCTGCCCGGCGGCACGTAGCCGTAGGAAATCTCGCCGCTGGCGCGGTTGTAGATGCGGGTGGACTGGCCCAGGAACACGCCCATGCCGATCACGCTGTGGTGGCCAACGACCACGCCTTCGACCACTTCCGAACGCGCGCCGATGAAGCAGTGGTCCTCGATGATGGTCGGCGCGGCCTGCAGCGGCTCCAGCACCCCGCCGATGCCGGCGCCGCCGGACAGGTGGCAGTGCCTGCCGATCTGCGCGCAGGAGCCGACCGTGGCCCAGGTATCGACCATCGTGCCCTCGCCCACGTAGGCGCCGATGTTGGTGAAGCTGGGCATCAGCACCACGTCCTTGCCGAAATAGGTGCCGCGACGGGCCACCGCGCCCGGGACCACGCGCACGCCTGCGGCGCGGAACCTGGCCGCATCGTAGCCGGCAAAGCGCGCCTCGACCTTGTCCCAGAACGGTGCCGGCTGCGCCGGGATCACGGCCATGTCGTTGACGCGGAAATACAGCAGCACCGCCTTCTTCAGCCACTGGTTGACCTGCCAGCCGCCCTCGGCCGTGGGTTCGGCCACGCGCAGGGCGCCGGTTTCCAGCCCGTCGATGGCCGCGTACACGGCCGGGCGCACCTGGTCGTTGATCTGCTCGGCGGTGAGCTCGGCGCGGCGATCGAACGCGCTTTCCAGGGTGGACTTGAGGGACTCGATGGCAACTGCGGACATGGCGCGAAGCGTTCCTGGAAGTGGGGGGAAGGAATCAGGCGGCCGTTTCGAGCTGCGCGCGCAGCGCATCGCGCAGGGCCTCGCGCGCCTGGCCGCTCAGCGGCCTGTCGGCCTCGTCGCTGAGATGGAACACATCCTCGGCACGCTCGCCGAAGGTGGCGATGCGCGCCTCGTGCACGCGCAGGCGCTGGCCGCGCAGCACCTGGGCCACCTGTGCCAGCAGGCCCGGGCGATCGGGTGCGACCAGCTCCAGCACCGTATGGCGGCCATCGAGCGTGGTGCCGAATTCAAAGCGCGGCGGAAAACGGAAATGCCGCAGCTGGCGCGGCACCGTGCGCTGGGAAACGCGCACCTGGTCCAGCGGGCCGGCCAGCGCGCGGCGCAGGGTTTCGGCCACGGTGGCGGTGTCGGCGCTGGCGTAGGTATCGGCGGGCAGGATCTCGAAGGTATCGAACACCGTGCCATGCGGCCCCATCAGCACGCGCGCCTGGTGGATGCCGAACCCCAGCCGGTCCAGCGTGGCCAGGATCGCGGCGAACAGGCCGTCGCGGTCCGGCGAATGGACGAACACTTCCATCGCCCGCGCCTCCCCGTCGATGTGGCGCACCTTGACCAGGGTCTGCCCGTGCCGCACATCCACCAGCGCGGCGGCCTGCCAGGCCAGCTGCTCGGGACGGAAACGCATGAAGCCCTCGTCCGGCATTTCGGCGAACTGGCGCGCGATGGTGTCCACGTCGAAACCCTGCTGCAGCATCAGCGCGCAGGTCGCCTCGCGGCCCTCGGCCACGCGCTGCTCCACCGCCATCGGCTGCTCCAGACCCTCGCGCAGCACCCGGCGCGTGGCAAAGTACAGGTCGGCCAGCAGCCGGTCCTTCCATGCGTTCCACAACTTGGGGCTGGTGCCGGCGATGTCGGCACAGGTCAGCAGGTACAGGTAATCCAGGTGTTCGCGGTCACCGATCACGGTGGCGAAGCGATGGATCACCTCCGGATCGGCGATGTCCTGCTTCTGCGCGGTGACCGACATGCGCAGGTGCTGCTCGACCAGCCAGGTCACCAGACTGGTGTCCGAAGCCTTGAGCCCGTGCGCTTCACAGAACGCGCGCGCATCGCTCGCGCCCAGTTCGGAATGGTCACCGCCACGGCCCTTGGCGATGTCATGGAACAGCCCGGCCAGCAGCAGCAGCTCCGGCTTGCGCAGGCGCGGCCAGACTTCGTGGGCGATGGAAAACCGCTCGTCGGCGCGGCCGCTGGAAAACACCGCCAGGTTGCGCAGCACCATCAAGGTGTGCTGGTCGACCGTGTACACGTGGAACAGGTCGAACTGCATGCGCCCGGACACCAGCGCGAACGCCGGCAGCCACTGCCCCAGCACGCCCAGCCGCGCCATCCGCGTCAGCGTGTCCACCGCGCGCGGTGCGCGCATCAAGGCCATGAACTGCGCGCGCTGTTGGGCACTGGCATCGGTGTAGGGCTTCAGGCGGGGCAGTGCCTCGGCCAATGCCCGCGCGGTCTGCGAATGCAGCCCGCTGATCTTCGGCTGCCCGGCCCAGGTGGCGAACAGCGCGAAGACATCGCCGATGTCGCGCGGCCACTGCGGGCTGCTGGCGGCCAGGTAGTTGCGGCGCAGCTCGAAGGCCTGGTCCAGCGCGCGCGGCACCGGCTCGCCTTCGAACTGTTCCTCGAAGCGCTGCAGGAGCCGGTCACTGATCTGGCGCACGACCGCCGCGCTGCGGTAGAACCCCTGCATCATCTGCTCGACCGCCAGGCTGCCCGGCGCATCGACATAGCCCAGGCGCGCGGCCAGGGTCTTCTGATAATCGAAACGCAGGCGCTCTTCCGGCCGGCCCGCCATCAGGTGCAGGCCGTAGCGCAGCCGTCCCAGCGCGCGGCGCTCGCGCGCCAGGGCGATGGCCTCGTCCGGGCCCAGCTGGCCGATGCCGACCAGCGGCTCCAGGTCGCGCACACCAAATGTGCGCAGCGCCATCCAGCCCAGGGTATGCAGGTCGCGCAGCCCGCCGGGACCATCCTTGATGTCCGGCTCCAGGTTGTCGGAGGTATCGCCGAAGCGCGCGTGGCGCAGCGCCATCTCCTCGCGCTTGATCGCGAAAAACTCGCGCGGCGGCCACACCTTGTCCGGCGAGACCGCAGCGGCCAGCGCCTTGCGGGCCACCTCGCTGGCCATCAGCGGGCGCGCTTCGATCAACGCGGTGAGCACGGTCTGGTCGGCGGCCGCCTCGGTGCACTCCTGCGGCGAGCGCACCGCATGGCTGAGCTTGAGGCCGACATCCCAGACCAGCGCCAGACAGCGCGCCAGGGCTTCGTGCCCGCGCTGCTGCGCCTGCGGATCGCCCAGCACCAGCACGTCCACGTCCGAATGCGGAAACAGCTCGCCGCGCCCGTACCCGCCCACCGCAAACAGCGACAGGCCCACGTCCTGGGCCATGCAGCGCCGCCAAGCCTCGCGCAGCAGCTGGTCGACCGCGCGCGCGCGCAGCGCCAGCACATGGTCGATGCGTTCGACATCATCAAACCGGCGCGAGAGTTTCTCGTCGGTGGCGGCCAGGGCCGCACGCGCCTGCTGCGACCAGGCGCTGTCGCAGGCCAAGGCGCTCAAGAGCGGGCGCGGCAAGGCGTCGCTGGCGGCCGCCGGGGTCCTCACAGGTCGTTGTCGTCGCCCGGCAGCCGGGTCAGGATCTCCACCCCGTCCTCGGTCACCGCCACGGTGTGTTCCCACTGCGCCGAGAGCCTGCGGTCCTTGGTCACCACGGTCCAGCCGTCCGGCAGGGTCCTGGTGTAGCGGGTGCCCTCGTTGATCATCGGTTCGATGGTGAAGGTCATGCCCGGCTTGAGCACGACCCCTTCGCCCGGACGCCCGTAGTGCAGCACCTGCGGCTCGTCGTGGTACACCGTGCCGATGCCGTGGCCGCAGTACTCGCGCACCACGCTGAAACGCTCGGATTCGGCGTACTGCTGGATCGCATGACCGACATCGCCCAGCGTCGCGCCCGGCTTGACCGCACGGATGCCGCGGAACATCGCCTCGCGGGTGACCTCGACCAGGCGCCTGGCCATCACCGACGGGGTGCCGACGATGTACATGCGGCTGGTATCGCCATGCCAGCCATCCTTGATCACGGTGACATCGATGTTGACGATGTCGCCGTCCTTCAACACCTTGGATTCATTGGGGATGCCGTGGCAGATCACGTTGTTGACCGAGGTACACACCGCGGCGGGGAAGCCACGGTAGCCGACGTTGGCCGGAATGGCGTCCTGCACCTTGACGATGTGGTCGTGGCAGATGCGGTCCAGCTCGGCGGTGGTCACGCCGGGCTTCACGTGCGGGGCGACGACCTGCAGCACCTCGGCGGCCAGGCGGCCGGCCACGCGCATTTTTTCCAGGTCGGCGGCGGATTTCAGTTGGATGCTCATGATCACCATTATCGCCGATTCGGGCCGTGCCTGAACGGAACCGGGGCGCGCAGCCCGGCAAGGGGGGCGAAAAACCGCGCAGCGGCAAACAGCGCGCGGCTTGCCGCTTGCCAAGCCCGGCGGGAGTCCCCAGATGACCAACAGCGGGCGAAGCAGGTGATCGCCGGCGGCCAAATGTGACGCGTGGATGCACGACAACGCGGCCGCAGTGCCGGTATCTGCCACCACGCAACCTATTGTCTGTACAGGGTTTTAGCCTCACGAGGGCCGGTTGGCACGGCCCATGCTTACACCATCTCCCCAAGGCCGACGCATCCCGCTGCGGCCACTCCGCCGGAAAACCCATGCCATGCGTCTGACCGCCTCGCGCCGCCTGCTGCTGCTCGTCATCCTGATGGCCGCCGCGCCGCTGTTTGCCTGAAACACCCCGACGCCTGCGCGATTTGCGCCAGCGTCCGCCGCGCGGCTATAATCCGCCGGCTCTGCGAGGCCTGCCGGCCCGCATGAACCGCCCACGCCGGGCGTCACCGGCGAATACACACCTGCTGCCACAGCCCGTGCCGGGGTGCCTTTCCAAGAGGAAGGTTCGGACACGGATGCCGCAGGGAGGCCCAACCCCGGAACCGTCAGTACCGCATCCCACCGAGCGGCCGGTTCCACTGCCCTGGAGTTTTTGCAATGTCCCAGATCACCATGCGCCAGATGCTGGAAGCCGGCGTCCATTTCGGCCACCAGACCCGCTACTGGAACCCGAAGATGGCTCCGTACATCTTCGGCGCCCGCGGCAAGATCCACATCATCAACCTGGAAAAGACCCTGCCGTTGTTCGTCGATGCGATGAACTTCATCAGCGCCATTGCCCAGAAGCGCGGCACCATCCTGTTCATCGGCACCAAGCGCAGCGCCCGCGATTCCATCAAGGAAGAAGCCGAGCGCTGCAACATGCCGTACATGACCCAGCGCTGGCTGGGCGGCACCCTGACCAACTTCGCCACGGTGAAGAAGTCCGTGGCCCGCCTGAAGGAACTTGAAGCCGCCGAAACCGACGGCACCTTCGAAAAGCTGGTCAAGCACGAAGTGCTGGGCCTGCGCCGCGAGCGCGACAAGCTGCTGGCCTCGCTGGGCGGCATCAAGGAAATGAACCGCCTGCCCGACGCGCTGTTCGTGATCGACATCGGCCACGAGGACATCGCCATCAAGGAAGCCAAGAAGCTCGGCATCCCGGTGGTGGCCGTGGTCGACTCCAACTACGATCCGGCCCTGGTCGACTACCCGATCCCGGGCAACGACGACGCCATCCGCGCCGTGCAGCTGTACGCCCGCGCCGCCGCCGACGCGGTGCTGGAAGGCAAGGCCGCTTCGCCCAACAACGCCGTCGTGCGCGAGGAAGAGTTCAGCGAAGGCAGCGCCGAGGCCAAGCCGGCCCGTCGTGGCCGCAAGAGCGACGAAGCCTCCGCCTGAGGCGTCATCGCCGCGCAACGCCGGCGCGCCATGGTCGCGCGTCGGCCCCAGCGGCAGGCATGCGTCCGGCCGTTGTCGCTTGGAATGGCGCCATGCGCCTTCCCAACCAATACCCAAAAAACCGAGGTCACCACCGTGGAAATCACTGCTTCCCTGGTCAAGGAACTGCGCGAGCGCACCGGCGCCGGCATGATGGAGTGCAAGAAGGCACTCACCGAGAACGCGGGCAACATCGACGCCGCCGCCGAGTGGCTGCGCAAGTCCGGCCTGGCCAAGGCCGACAAGAAGGCTGATCGGGTCGCCGCCGAAGGCAAGATCGCCTCGGCCCAGGACGGCGGCAAGGCCGTGCTGGTCGAGATCAACTCCGAGACCGACTTCGTCGCCAAGGACAGCAACTTCCTGACCTTCGCCGACGCCGTCGCCCAGGCCGCCCTGGCCTCCGGCGCGACCGATGTCCAGGCGCTGAAGTCGGCCAGGCTGCCCTCCGGCCAAACCATCGAGGAAACCCGCGCCGCCGTCATCGCCAAGGTCGGCGAGAACGTGCAGGTGCGTCGCATGGTCGCCATCAACAGCACCAACAACGTGGCCGCCTACGTCCACGGCGGCCGCATCGGGGTGCTGGTCGAAGTGGCCGGCGGTGACGCCGAGCTGGCCCGTGGCCTGGCCATGCACGTGGCCGCGATGAACCCGCCGTACAACAAGGCCAGCGACGTGCCGGCCGAGTTCGTGGCCAAGGAAAAGGAAATCGAGCTGGCCAAGATGTCCGAGAAGGACAAGTCCAAGCCGGCCGACATCCTGGAGAAGATCATCAGCGGCAAGATCGCCAAGATCGTCAACGAAGTGACCCTGTACGGACAGCCCTACGTGCTGGACACCAACCAGAGCGTGGAGCAGGTGCTCAAGGCGGCCGGCGCCGAGGTCGTGGGCTTCAAGCGGCTGGCCGTGGGCGAAGGCATCGAGAAGGTGGTGGAAGACTACGCCGCCGAAGTGATGAAGCAGGCCGGCCTGGCCTGATCCGCGCCGACTGGTCGGCAACAAAAAAGCCGCGGGAAACCGCGGCTTTTTTGTTGTTCCAGCCCGTGGGAGCCGCCATGGCGGCGATGCGCCTCTGCCGACACCGCCGCCGCAAAACCAGACATTTCCGACAGACCATCACGCCCCATGCTGATTGCAGCAGCTCCATCGCCAGACCATGCTGACCGCATGCCGCTCCCCCGATCTCACCTTCTCCGGAAGCACCGATTTTCCGAATCCGGAAGGATTTACCTGATCACCTTCGCGACCCACCGGCGCACGCCCTACTTCTCTGAACACCCTCATGCAGCTGTTGTCGCGCGCTGCCTGAACAGCCCGCAAGCCTGGCCCCATGGAAGACTGCTTTGCTGGACCCTGATGCCAGATCACTGGCATGGCCTGCTTGAGCTGGGCACCGAATCCCTTGATCGCAGCATCGGCCGCGCCAAAGCGCTGGCAACCCGCCAGTGGCACAAGGCGTTGGATTGCCAACACGTGCTGTGGGGGCGCGGATTCCACGACCGCGCAGTCCGCAAGGACGAGGACGTCCTGCACATGGCGCGTTACATCGTGGCCAACCCCGTTCGCGCAGGACTGGTCCGCCGGGTCGGCGACTATCCTTATTGGAATGCGATCTGGCTCTGAAGCTGCCAGGCGTGGAAGCGGCGCGGACCTTCCAGTACCCAAGGTGATTCCAACGCGCCGGTAAGGAAGGCATCGCCGCCGTGGCGGCTCCCACCGGTCTTATCCCACTCAACCCTTATCCCACTCAACCCAGCGCCCTCAACCCAGCGCCGCCTCCAGCGCGTCGGTCAGGCGCTCCACCGCCACGATCTCCATGCCCTTGATGCTGGTGGTCTTGGGCGCATTGGCCCTGGGCACGATCGCGCGCTTGAAGCCGTGGGTCGCAGCCTCTTTCAGGCGGTCCTCGCCGTTGGGCACCGGGCGGATCTCGCCGGACAGGCCGACCTCGCCGAAGGCGATGGTCTTTTCGGCCAGCGGCGCATCGCGCAAGCTTGAGAGCACCGCCAGCAGCACCGGCAGGTCGGCGGCGGTTTCCTGCACCCGGATGCCGCCCACCACATTGACGAACACGTCCTGATCGCCCACCACGATGCCGCCGTGGCGATGCAGCACCGCCAGCAGCATCGCCAGGCGGTTCTGCTCCAGGCCCACGGCCACCCGGCGCGGGTTGGACAGCGGCGAGGCATCGACCAGCGCCTGGACTTCCACCAGCAGCGGGCGGGTGCCCTCGCGGGTGACCATCACGCAGCTGCCTGGCTGGCGGGTGCTGCCGCCGGAGAGGAAGATCGCCGAGGGGTTGGAGACTTCCTTCAAGCCCTTCTCGCCCATTGCGAACACGCCCAGCTCGTTGACCGCGCCGAAGCGGTTCTTGAAGGCGCGCAGCAGGCGGAAACGGCTGCCCGACTCGCCCTCGAAATACAGCACCGCATCGACCATGTGCTCCAGCACGCGCGGGCCGGCGATGCCGCCTTCCTTGGTGACGTGGCCGACCAGGAACACGGCCGTGCCGGTCTCCTTGGCATAGCGCACCAGGCGCGCGGCGCTTTCGCGGACCTGGCTGACCGAGCCGGGCGCGGCGGTCAGGGTTTCGGTCCACAGGGTCTGGACCGAATCGGCCACGATCAGCTTCGGCCTGGCTGACGAGGCGTGTTGCAGGATGCTTTCGATGCCGGTTTCGGCCAGCGCGTTCAGGCCCTCCAGCGGCAGGTCCAGGCGGATCGCGCGGCCGGCGACCTGGGCCAGCGATTCCTCGCCGGTGACGTACAGCACCGGCAGGGTGGCGGCCATGCTGGCCAGGGCCTGCAGCAGCAGGGTGGACTTGCCGATGCCAGGGTCGCCGCCGACCAGCACCACCGCGCCTTCGACCAGGCCGCCGCCCAGCACCCGGTCGAATTCGCCGATGCCGGTGGACACGCGCACTTCCTCGCCGTTGCGCACGTCCTTGAGCGCGGTAATCTTCGGCGACTCGGTCTTGCCGGCCCAGCCGGAGCGGCGCGCAGCGGGCGGCGCCCCGGCCGCCGGCTCCAGCACGATCTGCGAGAGCGAGTTCCACGCATTGCACTCGGTGCACTGACCCTGCCATTTGCTGTATTCGGCGCCGCATTCGCTGCACACATACGCGGTGCGCGCCTTGGAGGTGGCCTTGGCCATGAAGCATCCCACTGGAAATCCGGGGATCACTGTAGCGGCGCGGCGTCTCCCGGCGCGAGACCGGGGCGACCGCTGCGGGCAGGTTCTGCCGTGGTAACAAAGGCCGACGCATCGAAGCCCGCGCACTTGGCCAGCCTCCCCCGCGCCACCCGTCCGACCTGGAACCTGCAGCCTGTGCTGGGGCGCGTGCTGCGCGCGACGCTGGCGCTGGCGACCCTGGCAGGATGCGTCTACCTGCTCCTGCCGCTGGACACGACGCCTGCGCCACAGGCGCCACTGGATCCGGCCGACTATTTCACCGGCCCGGGCCTGGAGATGGCCCGCGCGGTGGACCGCAACGACTGGCCCGCGCTGGACAGGCTGGTCTACCAGCGCGGGATCGATCCGGACACGATCTTCGACGTGCACGGCCGGCCGCTGCTGGCCTGGCCACTGGCCACGCGCAACCCGATGGGCCTGCACCTGCTGCTCAACGTCGGCGCCACGCCTGACATCCGCATGCAGTCGACCGGCATCGGCGTGGGCGCGGCAGCGGAGACGGCGCTGGTGCAGGCCGCGGCGATGGCCGATTCGCGCTACCTGACCGAGCTGCTGCTGCGTGGCGGCGACCCGAACGGGCGCAACGCCGCCGGCCAGCCGCTGCTGTACGTGGCCTTCATCAACGGCCATTGGGACAACGTGAAGGCGCTGGTCATGTCCGGTGCCAACCTGGACACCACGCTGTACACCGAGGACGGCTACGACACGGTGCTGAGCTGGTATTCCAGGATCGGCCGCTTCGACCGCCTGTACTGGCTGCTGGAACACGGCGGCGACCCGACCCGAATCATGCGCGACCTTCCCGATTCGCGCCTGGCCGATACCGCAGACTCCAACGAAGGCCGCATGCCGGTGGTCGAGGACGTCTTCTATGCGCAGGTGCCCGCGCACCAGCGTGACTGGCAGCAGGCCTGCCAGGCCTGGCTGCTGCTGCACAACGTCGATCGCCCGCCGCCGCCACCGACCTGGCGCATGCGCCAACGCCAGCGCAGCCAGGACGAGGACGGCAACGCGATCCAGTTTTAGGAGCCGCGCAGGTGCGTGGCACCATCTGCGCATGTCCCAACCGCTCGCGCTGCTCTGGCTTCCACCGGCCGCACCTGCCCAGGCGCAGCTGTGGGTGGCGTTGAGCGGCGGCCTGGATTCGACCGCGCTGCTGCACGCCATGGCCCAGCGCTGGCGGGGCACACGGCAGCTGCGCGCGATCCACGTCCACCACGGCCTGCAGGCCCAGGCCGATGACTGGGCCGCACATTGCGCCAGGCTCTGCGCGCAGCTGCAGGTGCCGCTGGAGATCGTGCGCGTGCAGGTGGACCGCAGCCGTGGTGCAGGCCTGGAAGCGGCCGCCCGCCACGCCCGCCATGCGGCGTTTGCCCAAGTCATGCAGGCCGGCCAGGTGCTGGTGACCGCGCACCACCAGGACGACCAGGCCGAAACCTTCCTGCTGCGGGCACTGCGCGCGTCCGGGCCGGACGGACTGGCGGCGATGCGGCCGTGGCGCGCCTTCGCCAGCGGCTGGCTGTGGCGGCCGTGGCTGGCGCTGCCGCGCAGTGCGATCGCCGCCTACGCGCGCGAACACGCCCTGCACTGGATCGAGGACGCCAGCAACGCCGACACCACGCTGGACCGCAATTTCCTGCGCCACCAGGTGCTGCCGCTGCTGCAGGCGCGCTGGCCGCACGCGGCCACCGCCCTGGCACGCAGCGCCGGGCTGAGCGCGCAGGCCAGCGCACTGCTGCAAATCCAGGACCAGGCCGCGCTGGAACAGGCCCGCACCGCCGATCCGGCCGTGCTGTCGGTGCCGGCCCTGCAGGCGCTGCCGCCCGCGCTGCGGGCACGTGTGGTGCGATCCTGGGTCCAGGCCCGCGGCCTGCCGCCCTTGCCAGCCCGCGGCCTGGCCCGGCTGGAAGACACCCTGCTCACCGCGCGAGCCGACGCCCAGGCGCAGTTCGACTGGAATGGCGTCTGCCTGCGCCGCTGGCGCGACCAGCTGCACGCCGGCCCGTTGACGCCGCCGCTGCCGGCGGACTGGGAGGTGCGCTGGGATGGTCGCGCGCCGTTGCTGCTTGCCGATGGCGGCGGCCTGCAGCTTGTGGGTCATGCGGTGTTCGATCCAGCGCTGCGGGTCACCGCGCGCCACGGTGGCGAACGCATCCACCTGCCCGGGCGCAGCCATTCGCACGCACTCAAGCACGTGCTGCAGGCGCTCGACCTGCCGCCCTGGCAGCGCAGGCACCTGCCGCTGCTGCGCGACCAGGCCGGCCAGGTGCTGGCCGCTGGCGATCGCATCCACTCCGCCGATTTCGCCGCATGGCTGCAGGCACGTGCAGCCAGCCTGCGCTGGACACCGCCGGGCGCGTGATTGACCCATCACCCATGCGCGCACACACTTTGCCCATGGCCAAGAAACCCGCAACAGAGACTTCGCCGGTGGCGCATTTCGAAACCTCGCTGGACGAGCTGGAACGGCTGGTCGGGCGCATGGAACTGGGCGAACTGAGCCTGGAAGAATCGCTGGCCGCCTACGAACGCGGCGTCGGCCTCTACCGCAGCTGCCGCACCGCGCTGGAGCAGGCCGAACTGCGCGTGCGCCTGCTCAGCGACCCGGACCGCCCCGACACCGCCGAACCCTTCGCCCCGCTGCCCGATGGCGAGTGAAGCCGTATTCACGCGCTGGGCCCAGCGCGTGGAGGCTTCGCTGGACGCTGCCCTTCCCGACCCGGTCCGCGCCCCGCAGCGCCTGCACGCGGCCATGCGCCACGCAGCCTTGGGCGGTGGCAAGCGCATGCGTCCGCTGCTGGTCTACGCCGCCGGCACGATGACCGGCGCCGATGAAGGCGTGCTGGATGCGCCGGCCACCGCGGTCGAACTGATCCACGCCTACTCGCTGGTCCACGACGACCTGCCGGCAATGGACGATGACGCCCTGCGCCGTGGCCAGCCCACCGTGCACATCGCCTTCGACGAGGCCACCGCCGTCCTCGCCGGAGACGCGCTGCAGACCCTGGCCTTCGAGGTGCTGGCCGGCAGCGATGCCGGCGCCGTGCTGCGCGTGGCCTGGCTGCAGACCCTGGCCCAGGCCAGCGGCGTGGCCGGCATGTGCGGCGGCCAGGCCCTGGACATCGATGCCACCGGACAACTGCAATCGCTACAGGCGCTGCAGCACATGCACGCGCTCAAGACCGGCGCCCTGATCCGCGCCAGCGTGCGCCTGGGCGCCCTGGCCGGCGGCGTGGAAGAAGCCACTTTGCAACGCCTGGATGCCTTCGCTCAGGCCCTGGGCCTGGCCTTCCAGGTCCGCGACGACATCCTCGACATCGAAGCCAGCTCCGAAACCCTCGGCAAGACCGCCGGCAAGGATGCCGCCCAGTCCAAGTCCACCTATCCTGCGCTGCTCGGCATCGACGGTGCGAAGGCGAAGCTCGACGCGCTGGCGGCGCAGATGCACGAGTTGCTGGCGCCGTTTGGGGAACGCGCAGATGCATTGGCGGCGTTGAGTGAGCTGGCGGTCAAGCGCGAGCGTTGAGTTCGCATCAAATGGCAAAATCGCTGCGCTATTGTGTGCCAGGCGCGGAACTTCGAACGAAGTCAATCGCGACCCCTGTCTCGCACGCAGGAAACCACGGCATGTCGGTGGAGGACGCCGATTTACCAGCCCTCCGCCGACACAAGGCAAAGGAGCGTTGTCATGCAACCAGTGAATGTGCTTGTGACCGCCAGGCTCGATGAGAATCTGAAAACAATCATCGACGACCATCTGCGCGATGTTGCCAATGTCACGTATCTCGGCCCGGAGGAGGGCCGAAACCAAGCCATTGGGCATGCAGATGTGCTTCTTTCCTGGAACCCTTCCCGGGAGTTCTCGGAGGATGAGTATCGGCGAATGAACAAGGCGCGATTCATGCAGCTGTTGTCTGCCGGTGCCGACCATGTTCCCTTCAGGCTATTCCCCGAGACGCTGGTCGTCGCCGGGAACGCGGGTGCATACGCAGGACCCATGGCTGAGCATGTCATGGCCATGACCCTGGCCCTGTCCAAGAACCTCAGGGAAGGTCACAGGAAGCTTGTCGCTGGGCAGTTCGATCAGTTTGGCATGAACAGATTTCTTCGTGGCTCCACATGCGCCATCCTTGGTTTTGGCGGGATCGGCAAGGCCACCGCCCAGCTCATGAAGGCCTTTGGGGTCAAGATACTTGCGGTCAATACCAGCGGCAGGACCGACGAAGACGTCGACTTCATCGGCACGACAAAAGATCTGGAGGATGTCCTGGGCCGCGCCGACATCGTGGTCGTCTCAATGCCCTTGTCGCGCTCGACAAAAGGGCTCATCGGCGCGCGCGAGCTGACATGGATGAAGCCCGATGCCATCCTGGTGAACGTGGCAAGAGGGGAGATCATCGATGAAGGCGCCTTTTACGAACATCTGAAGTCGCATCCGGCTTTCAAGGCAGGCATCGACGCCTGGTGGGTCGAGCCCTTCAGGCATGGAAGGTTTGAGGTGCATTATCCTTTCCTCGATCTGCCCAACGTCCTGGGCTCGCCACACAATTCCGGCATGGTGCCCGAGGCCATGGCGCAAGCAACAAAAGAGGCTGCGGAAAACATCAAGCACTACATGACGGGAGGAAAGGTAAAGGGGGTTTTCAGGAGGGAAGAATATCTTTAGATACTGGGCCACGGGCTGCCTTGCTGGCCCGGCGCGGGCTAGGAGCCACCCAAACACCACCTGCAGCACCTGGCCATGGCAACGCAGGCAGTCGCGATGAGAACCGTGCAACGAGCCGACCCTGGAAGAGCAAAACGAGGACGGGTAGAAAACCGAAAAAAAAAGGCAGGCAGGGTCACTCTGCTCTCTTTTTCTGGCAGTGCAGATGCACGAACTGCTGGCACCCTTGTCGGATGCGTCGGCGGTGCCACGTGAATTGGCAGTCAGGGCGCGGGCATCGAGTCCGCATCAGACCACAAGATCTTCGCAACCTGACGTGGGTGCGGACCTTCAACTTACGGTAAGTGCATTCCCCCTGTTTCCCTTGGTGTCGCGATTCGGCGTCGGCTTGAACGGCGCAGCCGTTAGGCCGCGCCGTAGTCAGTCGTGCAGATCGGCCAGATCGGCCGGCATCAGCTGCCGATAGTGCAGCACCGTCAGAATCTCCACCTGCGTCTGCGTCACGCGGTAGATCAAGCGATAGGGCCGCTCCAGCAGCTCCCGCACGTCCGCAGGCCGATAGCGTTCCAGCCGCTTGCCCATCGCTGGCAACTCGCCCAGTTCCAGTGCGCGGCGCGCCAGCTGGAGCGTCACCGACGCCGCAACGTCCGGGGCGTGCGCTTTCAGGTAGGTCTGGTCTGGATCTCCAGCGGCCGGGCCTGGGCGCCTGGCGTCCAGCAGACCCTCATGCGGCCAGTTCGAGTTGCCGAAGCACGTCCTCGGCGGCAATGAGCTGCCCGGCATCGGCCTGCTCGATGCCCTTTTCGATCGCCCGGTGCAAGGCGGCCTGATAGATCAGGTCCTCCCAACTGGCCTCGTCGGGCAGGTCGTCCACTAGCTGATGGGCCTGCTGTTTGAACGCGGCGGCCATGGGCTGTTCTCTCGCAAGGGATGTCCTGATCATCTTAGCCCCGGCCGACCTGGCTGTCCCCATCGTCCCCGGGCAGGCGTTCAGCGTGCTGCAGACGCCGCCAGTGCACCCGCAGCAGCCGTTCGACCACCCGCCGCCACCTGCGTCGCCTCCCGGTTGTAGAGCACCAGGTCGCCGTAGTCGGTGTGCAAGGTGCACTTCTCCACGCCGGCCCCTCCTGGGCGTCAGCGAGGCATCACCGTGTCACCCCAGCAGGCCATCCATCGCCCGCACCTTGCCGCTTTCGGGAAACACCGTCTTTTCCAGCCGGCCCTGGTCCACGCGCAGGTGGCCGGCCAGCACGGCCTTGAACAGCGCGCGCATGTCGGTGGTCACGCGCAGATCGCGACCGTCGTTGAGGGCGGCCTGCGACAGGCCGGGCCAGTGGCCGGCGATGCGGCCGCCGCGCACGGCGCCACCTGCCAGCAGGGCCAGGCCGCCGGTGCCGTGATCGGTGCCGCCGGTGCCGTTGGCCCTGGCGGTGCGGCCGAACTCGGTGACCACCACGACCACGGTCTTGTCCCAGAGGCTTTGCGCGCCGTCGTGGAAGGCGCGCAGGCCGTTGTCCAGCTGGGTCAGTTTGTTCTTCAGGATCGCCGCCTGGCCGGCGTGCGTGTCCCAGCCGGAATCCTCGACGAAGGCGATGCGCGGGCCGTCGGGTTGGGACATGAAGGTCGCCGCCGCAGCGGTTGCCGCCGCCATCCGGCCCTTGCCGCCGGCGCCCTGCACCGCGGCCATGCCCTGGTTGGCCACCGCCCGCTGGAAGTTTTCGGCCAGCGCGCTGTCGTGCGCGTACAAGTCCTGCAGGCGCTGCAGCAGGATCGGGTTGACCTGCCTGGGCAGCGGCGGCGACCAGGTGGAGGCATCGCCGGGGCCGCGCATGATCAGCGGCATCACCGTGGTGATCGACAGCGCCTGGGTGCCGGCCATCGCGCCAGCGCAGCGGTTGAGCCAGCCGGTGTTGGCGCCGCCGGGGCGGGCGCTGCCGTTTTCCAGGCAGTCCTGTGCCTCGAAGTGCGAGCGCTGCTGGTACGGCGGGGCGATCGCCACCACCGGCAGCAGCTGCTTCTTGCCATACAGCGCATGGGCGAAGGCCAGCGAGGGATGCAGCGCGAAGTCGGCGTCCAGCTTGAGCGCGTCGTCCGGTGCCAGCTCGCCACGCAGGCTGCGGTAGTTGGGGTCGTCGATCGGGATCAGGGTGTGCAGGCCATCCAGGCCGCCGCGCAGCAGCACGACCAGCAGGCGCGTGTCGTTGCCGTGCAGCGCGGCCAGGCCGAGCGAGGGCCACAGCGTCAGGGTGGTCATCGCGCCAGCGGCGCCGAGGAAGGCGCGTCGGGTCAATGGCATTTCAGGTCCTCCACTGGAACGCGGGGCTGGCGAACAACAGCGCCAGGCCATCGCGCGGCGATTCGGCACGCCTGAGCGCGGTCAGGGTGTCGGCGTCGAGGGTGTCGGCGAACACCGCCTGCGCGGTGCCCAGCGGATCGAGCAGAGCCTCGGGCACCGCTTCGGCCAGCGCCTGCGCACTCTGCACCCGCTTCCACAGCGCGTCGGGCCCGCTCCACTGCGCGGCGTCGTCTTCGAAGCCGGCCGGCGAGCGCGGGGTCAAGGTCGGCTGGCCCATGCGGTTGAGCAGCGTGGCCAGCGCCTGCGGGCGCCGGTCGTCGGGCCGGCCGCCGGCGCGCAGCGCGGACACCACGAAATCGTCGGGCGTCTTGAACTTGCGCGCCTGCGCGCCCCACGCGGCCGGGTGGCGGATCAGCGTGGCGTAGACGCTGGCCAGATCGCCATCGGTTTTCAGCCACGCGCGGGTCATGGCCTCGACCACGCCCGGCGGCGGCGCATCGCTGATCAGGTGCCGGGCGATCTTGCTCGAAACATGCCGCGCGGTGGCCGGATGCACGGCCAGCTGCGCCAGCACGGCCTTGCCCTGGTCCATGCCGGCCTGCGGGTAGCGCTTGCCCATGACCGTGCGCGCGCCGCCTTCATGGGCGTTGGCGCGGAACACGAAGGCGCTGTGGACCTGGCCACGCTTGAAGTCCTGCGGCATCGGCACGCCCCAGCCGGTGATGGCCTTGGCCAGCTCGGTGACATCGGCCTGGGTATAGCCGCCGTTGGCGCCGACGGTGTGCAGCTCCAGGATCTCGCGGGCGAGGTTTTCGTTGAGCCCCGGGGCCTTGTCCGGATTGCGCCGGCGCGCGCGCATGGCCACCATCGAGTCGGCGCCGACCGAGCGCGCGTTGTCCAGGAAGCGCAGCATCGCCGGGTGCGTTTCCACCGCCAGCAGCAGCTCGCCAAAGCGGCCGATGACGTGTGGGCGGATCGCTTCGCGCTCCATTGGCGCGGCGTAAGGTGCGGCCACCGGCTTGTCCAGCGACACGGCGAAGTGGTTCGACCAGAACCGCACCATGCGCTCGACAAAGCTCGCCTGGCTCTCGACGGCGACTTGGTGGCGCAGGGCCAGTTCGCGCACCTGGCCCTGGCGCAATGCCTTGACCAGCCCGGTGGGCTTGTCACCGCCGTTCTGCCTGGCTTCGCGCCGTGCCTGCTGCAGGGCGATGTCCTGCTGCAGGACCTCCAGGCTGGTCGGCAGGCCCGCCAACGCCGCGGGCGGCGCGCCGGGATGCAGCTGCGCAAGCAGCCAGCCCTGCGGGTCGGCCAGCCCGGCCAGCCCGGCCAGTTCGCCCGGGCGCGCGCCCAGGCCAAAGCGATTGGTGGCGCTGACGGCGGTCTGGCGGGTCATGCGCATGGCACCTGCTGCGAAGAAACACTGCACATGCAAACGCCCCACCGCGCATCGGGTTGACCTGCGCCGGAACGTGTTCAGTGAGGTTCATGGCGCGAGCGCATTGCGATGCGGCCAGCGTCAACGCCTGGGTCAGACCCGGTAAGATGCAGGTGCGGCGGAAAGCTGGCTCAGGCAGGTCCTTGCCGGCAAGCACCGCGGCGCCCATGCGAAAGGCCCGGCGATGCCGGGCCTGTTTGCTGCCAGTCCGCCGGCTACTTGATCAGGCGCAGCGCGAACGGATAGCGGTAGCTGACGCCTTCGTTGGCCTTGACGCCGGCCAGGATGCACAGCACCAGGTTGGCGACCCAGACCAGCGGCATCAGCAGGAAACCGATCCCGATCACACCCAGCACGCTGCAGACGAGATAGGCGATGAACACGGTGATCTGGAAGTTCAGCGCTTCCTTGGACTGGTCAGTGAGCCAGGCCTTGGCCGGATTGTCCTTGTTCACCAGCCACAGGATCAGTGGCACGACAAAACTGGCCACGATGCCGGTCAGGTGCACGATCAGGGCGACGGTGCGGTCTTCCTGCGGGGCCACGCCTGTGGGCGGCGGCGGCGGAGCGGTGACGTTCTCGAATTCGTTCATGCGCTTGCGGTTCCTGAAGTGGGGTGGTGGAACGCATCCGGCCGTGGGCTGGCCGCGGCCACTGTCGTGGCCGGCGCGGCGCGCGTCAATCCCCCTGCACGGCAGGCATCAGGCAAGACGTCATTGCCCACCGGCAACGGTCATGCGCCCGACCAGGACCGAGCCGATGCCGATGTGCGAGCGCCGATCCACGTCGCTGCCCACCGCTTCGATCGCGGCGAAGATGTCCTTGAGATTGCCGGCCACGGTGACGTTGTCCACCGGATAGGCGATCTGGCCATTTTCGATCCAGAAGCCACCGGCGCCGCGCGAGTAGTCGCCGGTCACCGGATTGACCCCCTGGCCCATCAATTCGGTCACCAGCAGGCCGGTGCCCATGTCCTTGAGCATCGTCGCCAGGTCGCCGGCATTGGCGGCGATCTCCAGGTTGTGGATACCGCCGGCATTGCCGGTGCTGGACAGGCCCAGCTTGCGCGCCGAATAGCTGCCCAGCACGTAGCGCTGGAGGACGCCATGGGACACCAGCGCCGAATCGGCCGTGGCCACGCCTTCGGCATCGAATGCGCCCGAACGCAGGCCCTCGCGCAGCAGCGGCCGTTCCTCGATGGAGAACCAGTCCGGGAAGATCTGCCTGCCGGCGTGGTCCAGCAGGAAGCTGGCCTTGCGGTACAGCGCCCCGCCACTGACCGCGCCCAGCAGGTGGCCGATCAGCGAGCGGGCGACCTCGGCGCTGTACAGCACCGGGTACTGGCCGGTGGCCAGCTCACGCGGCGCCAGCCGGGCCACGGTGCGCTGCGCGGCGCGGCGGCCGATGGCCTCGGGCGCTTCCAGCCGCTCGCGCGCCAGCGCGGTCGAATACCAGCCGTCGCGTTGCATGCCTTCACCGGTACCGGCGATCAGCGCGCAGCTGATCGAATGGTGGGTGCCGCGCTCGCGGCCGACGAAGCCATGCGAGTTGGCATAGACCGACAGGCCATGGCTGCTGCTGACCGAGGCGCCGTCGGAATTGCGCACTCGCGCATCGGCGTCGCGCCCGGCCGCTTCGCAGGCCAGGGCCAGGTCCACGGCCGCATCGGCATCGAGCTGCCAGGGGTGCCAGCCGCCCAGGTCCGGAAAGTCGCGCGCCATGCGCTGCGGGTCGGCCAGGCCGGCCGCTGGGTCGTCCTCGGTATAGCGGGCGATGGCGCAGGCCTGTTCGACCGTGGCGGCCAGGCTTTCCTCGCGCAGGTCGCCGGTGCTGGCGCTGCCCTTGCGCTGGCCGAAGTAGACGGTCACGCCGATCGCGCGGTCCTGGGTGGATTCGACCGTTTCCACCTCGCCCATGCGCACGTTGACGCTCAGGCCGAAATCCTCGCTGCAGCTGACCTCGGCCTGGCTGGCGCCGCGGCTGCGGGCCATGGCCAGCAGGCGCTCGGACAGCTCGGCCAGGTGATCAAGGCGCTGGGCGCTGTCGTCGCGGGCGGGGGAAGTGAGTGCGTTCAATGGCTTATCCTAGTGGCTCTATTCGATTGACTTGGCGCGCGCTCGATCCTGCGTGCCCTTGAGGAAGGTGTGCTGAATGCGCGGACGCGATCCTGAAACCGGCGAATTTCGCGGCCCCAGCCGGACCCAGCAGCGCCAGGGCGCGCTGGAAGTGCGTGCGCTGGCCGAACAGCTGGTGGCGCTGAGCCCGGCGCAGCTGGCGCGCCTGCCGCTGAGCGAGGAACTGGCCGGACATGTGGATGAAACGCGCCGGGTCACCTCGCACATCGCGCACAAGCGCCAGCTGCAGTTCCTGGCCAAGCAGATGCGCAAGGAAGACGACGACACCCTGGAGGCAATCCGCGACGCGCTGGACACCAGCGGCGATGCGGCGCGCATCGAGACCGGCCTGATGCACCAGGCCGAAAGCTGGCGCGAGCGCCTGCTCGACGACCCCGAAGCGCTGACCCAACTGCTGGACGAATATCCGCACGCCGACCGCCAGCGCCTGCGCCAGCTGATCCGCAACGTGGCCGAAGAACGCAAGCGCAACAAGCCGCCGGCCTCCTACCGCGAGCTGTTCCGGGTCCTGCGCCAGGTGCTGACGGCGGCAGAACCGGGCCCCGGGTAACAGCGGATCGGCCCCCTCTCCCCCACTTGTGGGGGAGAGCTCGAAGTCGCGGCGAGCGACTGAGGGGGTGAGGGGGTTGCCGAAGACCAGAACCGGCCGATTGTCTGCGCAGGTGCCGAAGCCAACGACATCGTGATGCGCCAGCAGCGGAAAACCCCCCTCATCTACCCTGCGGTCATCTTCTCCCCCGCAAGCGGGGGAGAAGGGGCATGCCGAGCAGGCCGTTGCTCCTGCGCGACTGCGTTTTGCCCGGGCCCCGGGTCCCGGGCCCAGAGTCCCGGCGCTGCTCACGCCCTGGTGCCGCCCACGGTCAGCCCGTCGATCAGCAGCGACGGCTGGCCCACGCCAACCGGCACGCTCTGCCCGTCCTTGCCGCACACGCCCACGCCGGCATCCAGGGCCAGGTCGTTGCCGATCATGCGCACCTTCTGCATGGTCTCCGGGCCGTTGCCGATCAGGGTGGCGCCCTTGACCGGCGCGGTGACCTTGCCGTCCTCGATCAGGTAGGCCTCGGTGGCGGAGAACACGTACTTGCCGCTGGTGATGTCGACCTGGCCACCGCCGAAGTTGACCGCGTACAGGCCCTTTTTGACCGAACGGATCATCTCCTGCGGATCGTGCTGGCCGGCCAGCATGTAGGTGTTGGTCATGCGCGGCATCGGCAGGTGGGCAAAGGATTCGCGGCGGCCGTTGCCGGTCGGCGCCATGCCCATCAGGCGCGCGTTGAGGCTGTCCTGCATGTAGCCGACCAGGACGCCGTCCTCGATCAGCGTGGTGCATTGGGTGCGCTGGCCTTCGTCATCGACGTTGAGCGAGCCGCGGCGGCCTTCCAGGGTGCCGTCATCGACGATGGTCACGCCCTTGGCGGCCACGCGCTGGCCGATGCGGTCGGCGTAGACGCTGGTGCCCTTGCGGTTGAAGTCGCCTTCCAGGCCGTGGCCGACCGCTTCGTGCAGCAGCACGCCGGGCCAGCCGGAGGCCAGCACCACCGGCATCACCCCGGCCGGCGCGTCGACCGCTTCCAGGTTCACCAGCGCCTGGCGCAGGGCCTCGCGGGCGAATTCCTCGGGGCGGCCGGTGCCGAGCAGTTCGGCGTAGGAATAGCGCCCGCCGTAGCCGGCGTAGCCGGATTCGCGGCGGCCGTTCTGTTCGACGATCACCTGGATGTTCAGACGCACCAGCGGGCGCACGTCCGAGGCCAGCACCCCGTCGCTGCGCGCCACCAGCACCGTGTCCACGCCGCCGGACAGGCTGACGGTGACCTGCTGCACGCGCGGATCGGCCGCGCGCAGGAATTTGTCCACCGCGCGCAGTGCGGCGACCTTGTCGTCGTTGTCCATCGCATCGACCGGATCTTCCGGCGCATACAGCGCCCGGCCCTGGCCGCGCACCAGGGTGCGCGCAGCGTGGCTGGCGCCATCGCGCGCGATCGCCCGGGCCGAACCGGCCGCGCTCAGCAGCGCAGCCGCGTTGATGTCGTCCGAGTAGGCAAAGCCGGTCTTCTCGCCGGAGATCGCGCGCACGCCCACGCCCTGTTCGATCGAATGCGCGCCGTCCTTGACGATGCCGTCCTCCACCGTCCAGCTCTCGCGGCGCGCATGCTGGAAATACAGGTCACCAAAGTCGATGCCCGGCCCCAGCAGCGCGCCGAAGGCACGCTCCAGACCGGTCTGGTCAAGGCCAGCGGGAACCAGCAGGCGGGATTGGGCAAGTGCGAGTGCGGATGTGCTCATGGGGTAATGATCGGGTCCTGAAGGGGGAATGCAAGCCGCGCGCGCTCAGCGCGGCTGTGCGGGCGTGACAGGTGCAGGCATCTGGACTGGCTTGGTCGCAGGTGTGGCCGGGCCTTCGTGTTCGGTCACATCCACCTTGGGGTCCTTCCACGGACCGGTCACGTGGTAGGTCTTGGCGCCGATCTCTCCCAGTGGCTTGCCCAGCATCGCGTTGGCGGCCGCGCCGACCGCCGCGCCGACCGGGCCGCCGGTGAAGGCCCCGACCATGGTCAGCAGGTTGCCCGAGCGCGGCAGGACGTGGATGGTCTGGTCGAAGGTCTGCTTGCCCAGGTCGGTGCTGCCACCAATGAGGATCTGCGCCGCTGGACCTTCGATCACGGTGTTGTCGGTGCGGGCGCGGCCATCGTTGAAGGCCACATCGCCCTCGATCCGGTTGAAGGCAAAGCCCTTGGAGAAGAAGTCACGGAAATCCAGCATCAGCCGGCGCGGCAGCTGGGTCAGGCTGAACAGGCCGAGCACGCGGCCGGCGCCCGGTTCGACTTCCAGCAGCGCACCGTTGTGCGCGCTCAACCTGGCGCTGCCGTCCAGCCCGCCCAGCGAGAAGTCCGCCGGACTCGACGGCCAGGCCAGGTCCAGCTCGACCTTGCCGGTGCCGCCGCGCACCCGCCCGGTGAAGCCCAGGCCGTCCATCAACGCGCCCAGGTCCTGGCTGTCGACCTTGGCCACCAGGTGGGTACGCGCGCTGCGGCCGCGCCCGGTCCAGTCACCGTTGATGTCCAGCTTCTGCTGCGGCGAGCGCATCCTGAGGGCTTCCACGCGCAGGCCGGAGGGCAGCTTGCGCGTGCGCAGGGTGGTCTGGCCCAGCCGGGCCTGGCCGAAGCGCAGGTCGTCCACGTCCAGCGCCAGCGAGGGCAGCGCGGACGGGTCCAGGTCGTCTGCGGCCGGTGTCGAGCCGGTATCAGCCGTCGGCGGCGGCGCGGCCGACACCCAGTGCAGCCGCGCCAGCCGGCCGCGCACCGGCGCGTTTTCATCCTCCGGCACATGCACGCTGCCTGAGAGCGCCGCGCCGTCCAGCTTCACCTCCAGGGCTTGGGGCGCCAGCACCACTTGCACCCGGGTGGCCGGAAAGGCGCCGCCAATCAGCAGCAGCTTCTGCGCGGTGATGTCGATGCCACGCAGCTTGAGCGGCTGGCTGGCGGCGGCCGGAACAGGATCGACCACGGCCTGCGGATTGGTCAGCGCGGCGGCTGCGGCGGCCGCCTTGACCAGGGGAGTATCGGCCGGTGCGCTGCCAGAGGCGCGCGCCACCGCGATCCAGCCGGCTGCATCCAGCGAGGTCGCCGTGCCGCCGGCGCTGAGGCCGCTGTCCGGCACCGGCTGGGCGATGCTGCTGCGGCCCATTTCCACGCGCACACCGGTGTTGCCGCCACGCTGCTGCATGCGCAGTGCCATTAGCTTGCCGAAGCCCACATCCACCTGGCCCCTATCCAACGGCAGCTGCACGTCCACGCTGGCAGGCAGCGCCTGGCTGGCGGATTTCGCCAGCGGCGCGGGCAGACTCAGGGTGGTGCCGACCAGGTTGGAAGCGGCGCTGATCCTGACCGGCGGATCGGCCCCGGCCTGCGCCGGCGCCCCCACTCCGACCTTGACCGTCCACGGTGAACGCCCGTGCAGATAGGCCTTGAGCCAGCCGATTTCCGGCACCCGCTGCAGCAGTTCATCGCTGGTCAGTGGCGCCTGCAGCTGGGCTTCGAAGACATGCGCCGGATCCTGCGTCGAGGTGCCCGCGCGCAGGGCCAGCTGGCCCGGCTGGCCGCCGGTGTTGACGCTGAGCAAGGGCGCCTGGAAGCCGCCATCGCTGAAGCTGGCCGCACCGCGCACCTGGCTGAAATCCAGGTCCCAGGTGCGGTCGGTCAGGCGCGCGCCGTCCAGCGCCACCTGGCCGCCGATCTGCCGTTCCACCCCCGAACCGGCGCGCAGTGGCAGCTGCATCCGGTAGTCGACCCTGGCCGGACCAGACGCGCTCAGGCCTTTGATCGCGCTGCCGTAGCGCTGCTGCAGCGGGCTGCTGCGCACCAGCGACAGCAGCCCGCCGGCATCGTCGCCGCCGGCCGCGTCCACCTTGAGCACGGTCTGGTGCCAATCGGCGATGCCGGCCTCGATGCGACTGACCGGCACCTGCCCCAGCTGGCCCTTGCCGCTGAGCTGGAAGCCGTTGTTGACAAAGCGCACGTGCGCATCCACGCCCTGCATGTCCGGCCAGTCGGCCTGGAAGCGGATGCGTCCGCCTTCGATGTCAGCACTGGCATCAAACAACCCCTGGTTGTGCAGGAACGGCCAGTGGTCCAGGTCACCGGCGACCAGCCCGGTGCCGTTGCGCAGCGTGCCGCCCTGCAGGGCCATGTTCAGCCAGCCCAGCGCCGCCCTGGACATGCGGTGGCGCACCCAGAACCCGCGTGCGGCCGCCAGTGGCGTGTCGTGCACCTCGGCGGCCAGGTTGAGCCAGGGTCGGCTGGAATCGTTCTGGAACCACACATCGCCGCGCACGTCCAGCCCGAAATCCGGGCCGACCACCCGCAGCGCCGGCGTGCCGAACTTCCACCCGGCGCCTTCGCGCCAGCCGGCCAGGGTGCCGCGCAGCGACGCGGCGTGGACCACGCCGAAGCCGGCCGGCCAGTCGAACCTGAACGGCGCCGCCTCATCCAGCACCAGCGCCACGCCCTGCGTGTCGCCGGTCAGGCGGCCGGCCAGGCCGCTCAGGCCCGGGGCCTGGCCCACCGGGGCAAACCCGGCGTCCTGGACCTGCGCCGCCAGCCGCAGCGGTCCCCGCACCGAGCCGGCCACCTGCACTTGGCGCAACACCGCCTGCGGCCTGGCCTGCTGCAGCCAGGTGCGCAGGCCCGGCTTGAGCTGGTCGCTCATCGCCAGCGCCTGCAGCAGCGGCGCGACCTCGATCCGGTCCGCCACCAACGCCGAGCGCGCGCCGCCGATCAGGCTCACTCCATCGACACCGCCGCTGCCGCCCTTCGGCCCCAGCCGCAGCCGAGGCACGTCCAGGCGCCACTGGTCGGGCTGCTTCTGGAAACGCCCCCGCCCGCTGATCTCCGCGAAGGTCGCCGTGCCGCTGCCGTCGCGGGTGGCCAGCTGCACCTGTTTCAGCGCCAGCTCGGCCTGCACCTGCTGGACGCGATGGGCCTTCAGCTGCACCCAGGCATGCACATCACCACGGCCGCCGCGCAGCTGCATCCCGGCCAGTCCGGACAGGGCCTGCCAGTGGGCCAGGGTGATGCCCTCGCCCTGCAGGTAGGCGCGCCCGTCGCCGCTGTGGCGGTCGAACCGGGCGGCGATCCCGATCGGTTTGCCGCCCTGGCGGCTGCCGCGCAGGCGTGCGCCGGCCCGCACCTGCGGCCCCTGCACGCGCAGGCGCAGGTCGATGCTGGGCAGCTGCAGGTCCCAGCCCTGCGAGGGCGCCAGCACGCGCAGGCGGCCGTCGACCACCTGCAGTTCGCCCAGGCCATCGAGCGACTGCAGCGGATCGGGCCTGTGCTGGCCGGGAAATCCACGGATCGTCCAGCTGCCATCCTCGGCACGCACCGCTTCCAGGGCGATGTTGCGCAGGCGCAGCTCGGTGAAGGCCCGGCCCGGCAGCAGGCCCGAATACAGCGCCACCAACACTTCGCCCTGGCCGATCTGCACGCCCTGCCCGGCGCCACTGCCGCCGACCTGCAGGCCATCGAGCCGCAGCAGCGGGCCGCGCCGGGTCCATTCGGTCTTGAGCGTGCGGAAGGTCACTGGCCGCCCGGCGCGCTGGCTCAGCCAGGCCGCGACCCTGTCCGGGTGGCGCTCGGCCAGCGGCAGCAGCTGGCTGACCACGCCCAGCACCAGGGCCACGCAGACCAGCGCCACGGCCAGCGCATACCAGGCCACGCGGCGCAGCACGCGCAGGCGGTGGTGGAAGGCAATGGGCATCAAGCGATGGCCGGGGCCGGGGAGCCGGGACCCGGGGCCCGGGACCCGGGACCCGGGGAAGCAACGGCAAACGCTGGACCGACAGCCTCACGCTGTCGCCGGAGTGTTGGATCTCGCCCGTGAAACGGCGAAAGCGGCAACGGACACGCCGAAATCCCGCTTTCCCGGGACCCGGGACCCGGGGAAGCAACGGCAAAAGTTGGACCGACGGCCTCACGCTGTCGCCGGAGTGTTGGATCTCGCCCCTGAAACGGCGAAAGCGGCAACGGACACGCCGAAATCCCGCTTTGCCGGGTCCCGGGTCCCGGGTCCCCGGCCCCGGCCCCGGCCTCAAAGCAGCACGACATCAAACTGTTCCTGCAGGTACTGCCCATCGGCCTGGAAGCGGATCGACTTGCCCAGGAACTCCTCCAGCTCGGCCACCGCCTGCGACTCCTCGTCGGTGATCCGCGCCACCACCTGCGGCGAGGCGATCACCAGCAGGCGCGCGGCTTCGAACTGGCGGGTGGCGCGGGTGATCTCGCGGAAGATCTCGTAGGTCACCGTCTCGGCGGTCTTGACCATGCCCCGCCCGCCGCAGGCGCTGCAGGGCTCGGACAGCTGGCGTTCCAGGCTTTCCACGGTGCGCTTGCGGGTCATCTCCACCAGCCCCAGCGGCGAGAAGTCGTAGACCGTGGTGCGGGCATGGTCGCGCGCCAGACCCTTTTCCAGCGTGCGCAGCACCTGGCGCTTGTGCTCGGCATCGGACATGTCGATGAAGTCGATGATGATGATCCCGCCCAGGTTGCGCAGCCGCAGCTGCCGGGCCACCGCCTGCGCCGCTTCCAGGTTGGTTCGGTAGACCGTTTCCTCCAGGTTGCGCTGGCCCAGGAACGAACCGGTGTTGACGTCGATGGTGGTCATCGCCTCGGTCTGGTCGATCACCAGGTAGCCTCCGGACTTCAGCGGCACCTGCTTGTCCAGGGCGCGGCCGATCTCGTCCTCGACCCCGTACAGGTCGAAGATCGGCCGATCGCCGCCATACAGCTCGATGCGCTCGGCCAGCGGCGGCATGTACTTGGCGACGAAGGCCTGCAGGCGCTCGTAGGTTTCGCGCGAATCGACCTTGACCTTCTCCACGTCCTTGCGGATCAGGTCGCGGACCGCGCGCAGCGGCAGGCTCAGGTCCTCGTAGAGCAGCGCGCGCGGGGCCATCTCGCCGGCGCGCCGGTTGATCACGTTCCACACCCGCGACAGATAGGCCACGTCCTCGGCCAGCGCCTCGGCCGGCTGGCCTTCGGCATTGGTGCGCACGATGTAGCCCATGCTGCCGTGCTGCGAAGACAGCTCGGTGATCAGACGCCTGAGCCGGGCGCGCTCGGCCTCGTCCTCGATCCGCGCCGACACCCCGATCACCCTGGACTGCGGCAGCAGCACCAGATAGCGCGAGGGAATGCTGATCTGGGTGGTCAGGCGCGCGCCCTTGGAACCGATCGGGTCCTTGACCACCTGCACCACCACGTCCTGGCCGTCGCGCACCAGCTCCAAAATGGACGCCGGCGCGATGGGTGCCGGCGGCAGCGGCACTTCCTCGCCGGCAGCCACGTTCGACGGTGGCCCGGCGCGGACGATGTCGCTGGCGTGCAGGAAGGCGGCCCGGTCATGGCCGATCTCCACGAAAGCCGCCTGCATCCCGGGCATCACCCGCTGCACCTGACCCTTGTAGATGTTGCCGACGATGCCGCGGCGCCAGCCGCGCTCGATGTGCAGTTCCTGCAGCATGCCGTTTTCCACCACCGCCACCCGGGTCTCCCGCGGGGTGACGTTGACCAGGATCTCCTCGGACATCAAAGCACTCCGAATTGCGCAAGCAGGCGCGCTGCGTCGTGCAGCGGAAGACCCATTACACCGGAATAGCTGCCGGAAAGGTGGGTGATCAGCGCCTCGCCACGGCCCTGGATGGCGTAGGCGCCGGCCTTGCCCATCGATTCGCCGGTGGCCACGTAGCGGGCAATGGCCTGCCCGGTCAGCTCCGCGAAGGTCACCTCCGACACGTTGAGCAGCTGCGCCTGGCGCCCGGCCGCGACCACCGACACCGCGCTGGCCACCGCGTGCGTGCGCCCGGACAGGCGCTGCAGCATGGCCGCCGCATCGGCCTGGTCGGCCGGCTTGCCGAACACGACATCGTCCAGGATCACTTCGGTGTCCGCACCAAGCACCACCGCGCCCGGCTGCTCGGGCAGCCGTGCCAGGCCGGCCTGCGCCTTCTCCTGCGCCACCCGGCGCACGTAGTCCAGCGCCGCCTCGCCAGGCTGGCGCTGCTCGGGGATGTCCAGGGTCAACACATCGAAGCGCACCCCGAGACGGGCCAGCAGCTCGGCGCGCCGGGGGGATTGGGAGGCAAGAAACAGCATGGGTGCAGGATACTCCGCGGCGCCTGGCGCAACGATGACCCGGCGCGCGCGCGCCCGCCGCAACCCCGACTTGGCCGACCGCCCGTTCATGGCGTGGGATACCCTCCCGCCACCGCCCTGGAACAGGACACCGCCATGCGCAACCCCCGTCTTCGCCCGCTGCTGATCGCCCTCGTCCTCGCCCTTGGAGGCGCCGCCATGCCCGCTTCAGCCCAGACCGCCTCCGGCTACACCCTGCCGGCCGACGGCACGCTGCTGTCAGTGTCCTCCCAGGCACAAGCCAGCCGCGCGCCGGACATCGCCACCCTCTCCGCCGGCGTGGTCACCCAGGCCGTGGACGGCAACACCGCCATCGCCCAGAACGCCGCCCAGATGACCCAGCTCATGGCGGCGATCAGGAAGGCCGGCATCGCCGAGAAGGACATCCAGACCAGCGGGGTGATGCTCAGCCCGCAATACGACTACCGCGACAACCAGGCCCCGAAGATCACCGGCTACCAGGCCACCAATACCGTCAACCTCAGGGTCCGCAGGCTCGCCGAGCTGGGTCAGGTGCTCGATGCCCTCGCCGCCCAGGGCGCCAACCAGATCAACGGCCCGACCTTCGAGATCGAGCAGCCCGAACCGCTCTACGACCAGGCCCGCCTGTCTGCCCTCAAGCAGGCCCAGGCCCGCGCCGAAACCTACGCCAGCGGCCTGGGCCTCAAGGTCCGGCGCATCGTCAGCATTTCCGAAGGCGCCAGCGGCGGCGGCCCGAGCCCGGTGATGATGACCGCGCGCGCCAAGGTGGCCGACAGCACCCCGGTCTCGCCGGGTGAAGCCACGCTCTCGGTGAGCATCGATGTGGTGTTTGAGCTGGGGCGTTGACCGCGACGCGAGCCAGCCTTCGGCCAAGGCGCGCAGCCGACCGTCTCTGCGGGTGACCGCAACCAGGCAACTTCACATGACTGAATTTGACTCACGTCGGGAAATCCGCCTTCGGACCGGCACTTCATTAATTTTTCGTGACTTGTGCGGCGAAGACCGCTAAATTCCGGTTAACCGTTGTCACGGCTTGCCAGAGATGACACACGGGATCCTTCAATTCATACCGTAGTCAGGAGAGAGACTGTGGCAGTCAACCGCACCAAACAAGCGATGCAGCGCACCGCACTCAGCGTTGCCCTTGGCATGTGTTTCAGCACCGTCGCGTTCGCGCAGCAATCGACCGGCTCCATTTCCGGTCAGGCACCGGCAGGCTCGACCCTGCAGATCACCAACCCGGATACGGGTTTTTCCCGCTCCGTGACGGCGGGCGCAGACGGAAGCTATCGCTTCTCCACGCTGCCCACCGGCACCTATACCCTGACCAAGCAGGGCGCCGACGGGACCACCGAAGTCCGCGAGGGCGTGCGCGTCCTGGTCGGCAGTGGCTCGACCGTCAATTTCGTCACTGCTGAAGGCGCCGCCTCGACCCTGGGCACGGTGCAGGTCCGCGGAACCGCCATGCTCAACCCGATCGACGTGTCTTCGGTAGAGTCCACCACCATCCTGACCGCCGAGCAGATCGCGCGCATCCCGGTTGCGCGCGACACCACCTCAGTCGCCCTGCTGGCGCCGGGCACCGTGCGCGGCGACTCCGCGTTCGGCAACCTCGCCTCGTTCGGTGGCGCCTCGGTGGCCGAGAACCAGTATTACGTCAACGGCTTCAACATCACCAACTCGTTCCGCGGCCTCAACTTTGCCCAGGTCCCGTTTGAGGCGATCGCCGAGCAGCAGATCAAGACCGGCGGTTATGGCGCCGAATTCGGCCGTTCGCTCGGTGGCGTGGTCAGCCAGGTCACCAAGCGCGGTACCAATGAATTCCATGCCGGCGGCAACGTGTTCTTCGAGCCCAAGGCACTGCAGGCCCATACCCGCGACACGCTCTATGCCAATCCGCTGACCGGCGAATACGGCACGCTGCGCTCGGACAACTCCGAAGATGAAAGCGAGAGCTGGGTCACCTCGGCCTGGGCCAGCGGCGCGCTGATCCAGGACAAGTTGTTTGCCTACGGCCTGATCCAGTACGGGAAGACCGAGAGTGACGAATGGGGCTCGGTCCTGTCCAACCAGAACCTCAATGAGGACCAACGCGATCCGACCTGGCTGGTCAAGCTGGACTGGAACATCAGCGACCGCCACACCTTGGAGTTCACCGCGTTCTCCGACAAGGAGAAGACCAAGCAGGTCGCCTACGCCAACACGCCCGGAGAGACCGATCGCGGAGACAAGATCGGTAGCTTCTTCAGTGAGCAGGGCGGCGAGAACTATATCGGCCGCTACACCGGTTACCTCACCGATACATTCACCCTCTCGGCCCTGTATGGCCACAGCGAGTTCTCGCGCGAACAGTATCTGCGCTATCCCGACGGCAGCAAGGCATCCTACGGCGGCGACCTCAACAACCCGGCTACCGGTTGCCCCATCATCCAGGATTCGCGTCCGTTGGCGCAGCGGCAGCTGACCGGCCAGTACCGCAGCACCTGCAACATCACCGGCACGACCATCGACGCCGAGAACGGCGAGGACACCCGCGACCAGTACCGCATCGACGCTGAGTGGGCACTGGGCGACCACCTGATCCGCTTTGGCTACGACCGCGACGACTACGAGTCTGTGGCGGGCGCCTCCTACGAGGGCGGCCGCATTTGGCAGTACAGCACCACCGCCGCCGGCGTCAATCGCGTGCGTGAGCAGATCGTCAACCAGGGCGCCACCGTCGAGGTGAACCAGGAGGCCTTCTACATCGAGGACAACTGGAACATCACCGACAACTTCCTGGCCTATGTGGGCCTGCGCTGGGATTCGTTCGAGAACCTCAACGGCGACGGCGATGCCTACGTCGAGATCGAGAACCAGTTTGGCCCCCGGCTTGGCTTTTCGTGGGATGTCAACGGCGATTCGTCGCTGAAGATCTATGGTAACGCCGGCCGTTATGCGCTGCCGCTGACCTCCAGCGTGGCCATCCGCGGCGCCAGCGCATCGGTGTTTTCGCGGCAGTTCTACAGCTACACCGGCGTCGATCCGGTCACCGGCGCGCCGCTGGGTGCCGTTCCGATCAGCCCGATCCAGTACATCAACGGCGAGTTCGGTGGTTCCAAGGATCCCAAGACGATCGCCTCGACCAACCTCGACCCGATGTACCAGGACGAATATATCCTGGGCTTCCAGCAGGCATTGACCGAGCACCTGAGCTTCGGCGTCAAGGGCACCTATCGCAAGCTCAAGGCCGCCATCGACGACAACTGCGATTACACGCCGATCGCCCATGCGGCCGAGGAGGCCGGGCTGGACTACATCCTTCCCAACGGTGGCTTCCCGTACTGCCGCATGTTCAACCCGGGCGAGGACGCGGTCTACATCACCGATCTGCTGGGCGACGGCAACTACATCACCACCGAAGTGGACGCGGACCTGCTCAGCCCGCAGGCCAAGCGCACCTACAGGGCACTGGACTTCACCCTGGACGGCAACTACGACAAGTTCTTCTTCCAGGCCAACTACACGCTGGCCTACAGCAAGGGCAACACCGAAGGTGGCGTGAAATCCGACATCGGCCAGGACGACACCAATGTCACCCAGGACTTCGACTACAAGGAACTGACGGTCGATACCTACGGCTACCTGCCCAATGACCGGCGCCATACGATCAAGTTGTTCGGCAACTACCAGTTCAACGAGGAATGGTCGGTGGGCGGCAACTTCATCGTGCAATCCGGACGTCCGAAGAACTGCATGGGCATGCTGGATCTGAACGACGCGCCGCCGGTGCGCGACCCCACCGGCAAGATCATCCAGACCAACTTCGCGCCCCACCCGTACGGCTCGTCCTTCATGCGTTGCGGCACGACGACCGATGGTGGCGTGGACGATGCAACGGTCGTGGCGGTCCCACGTGGCAAGGCAGGACGCCTGCCATGGACCAACAACCTGGACCTGAACGTCGCCTACAAACCCTCCGCCATGGAAGGCTGGCAGTTCAAGGTCGACGTGTTCAACGTCTTCAACAGGCAGAAGGTGACCGCCATCAACGAGACGGCGGAAATCAACCCCACCGGTCAGCCTTCGCCGACCTACCTGCTGCCGGACTCGTACCAGACGCCGCGCTATTTCCGCTTCATGGCGCAGTACGACTTCTGATCGAAGCCTGCATCACGATCGTCAAAGAGGGGCCGCCGCAAGGCGGCCCTTTCTTTATCTGCCACGCCCTGCCCGACGGGGCAGGACGACCGCTATCCTTGCACCCGCACAGACCTTCCAAGACCACGCCAAATGCAGCCACCATTGAACGCCCACTGGGCCCGAGGGCAGGAATTCGAGGCGCAGCGCGACCTGCAGTCGGCACGCAAAGAATATGAAGCACTGCTGCGGCTCGACGCGCGCCACATCCCGGCCCGACTGCGCCTGTCGCGGTTCGCGCAATTCAACGGGCGCTACCGCCAGGCCCGCCAGCACGCGCTCCAGGCCGCCGATGCGGTCCGACTGGGGGCGAGCGCGCGCCATCTTGGCTATGTGACCCTGCGGCTGCTGGACTTTGCCGAAGACGCGGAAGTGGCTTCGGTCATCCTTTCTGCCGACTGGAGCGACCCTGACGTCCTGCGGCAATCGCCGGCACTGGCCCAGCATCTCTGGCTGGCCGGACGCTATGACGATGCCCTGCGTTTCCTCGATGGCGTCCAGCCTCGGCTGGCTCCCAATGCGCTGCTGGTGTTCACGCGCGCCAACGTGTTGCGCTATCTCGGCCGCCTCCAGGAGGCCGCCGTGCTCCATGAGCGCAGCCTGGCGCTGGACCCGGCCCTGGTCGACGCACACTGGGCGATCGCGACCCAGGCGCGCGATGGCATGCAGGGCCACCGCCTGGCCCGACTGGAAGCCGCGCGCCAGGCGCATCCCGCCGACGGCATCGAGCAGGCGCACCTGCTGTACTCGCTCTTCCATGAGTACGACCGGGGCCGCGATCCGCGCGCCTGGCAGGCACTGGCATCGGGCGCCGGCATCATGCAGCAGCGGCTGCACCACGACCCGGCGCAGGACCAGGCCAGGCTCGAGGCACTGCATGCGCTGGACTGGTCGCCTGGCACCCGAACGGACACCAAGGCCGAGCAACCCACGCCGCTGTTCATCGTGGGACTTCCGCGCACCGGGACCACGCTCCTGGACCGGATCCTGGGCAACCACGGATGGGTCAGCTCGGTGGGCGAGCGCAACGACTTCGCGGTGGCGGTCAGCGAAGTCTCCGACCGGTTCTTCAGCACCCTGCTGGAAGCGCATCGACCCGCGGACTTCATGCACCTGGACCATCGTGCGGTGGGGCATCTGTACATGCAGCGCCTGCGTCGCCATGCCTCGGCCACCGCCTTTGCCATCGACAAGAACCCGCAGAATTTCTTCAACATCCCGCTGATCGTGCAGGCGCTGCCCCACGCCAGGATCCTGGTGATGCAGCGGCAGCCAATGGATGCGGCGTTCTCCAACCTGAAGGAGCTGTTCCAGGGCAGCGCGTACCCCTACAGCTACGACTTCAAGTCGCTGGCCACGCGTGTTCGCGGCGTCGAGAAGCTGATGGCGCGCTGGCAGCGCATGGCGCCGCAGGCGGTGAAGGTGGTGTCCTACGAGGCACTGGTGGAGGATTCGCCGCGGGTGATCGCCGAGGTGCTGGATTTCGCCGGCCTTCCGGCCTGGCCTGGCCTGGCCGACATCACCGGCAACCCGGCGCCGGTTGCCACCGCCAGCAGCGCCCAGGTCCGCGAACCGATCAACAGCCGGGGCGTCGGCGCCTGGAAACGGTACGCCGACGAACTGGAACCGCTGCGGATCCTGCTGGAGGCGCCCGCGGCATGAGCCCTGCCGTTCCCGCGCCCGGATATGGCGCCCTGCTCGAACGCGCCGAAGCCTGCGCGGCGCGGCGGGACATCGACCAGGCCATCGCCCTGTATGGCGCAGCGCTCGTGCAGAAGCCGGCAGACCCCTACGTCCTGGTCCAGTTGTCCTACATGCATTCCCTGCGCGGGCAATACCGCAAGGCGCTCGCCTGTGCGATGCAGGCCCATGCGACCGGGACCAGCTCGCCAAAGGTCCTGGACGAGCTGCTCCCCAGGCTGCGGACATTCAACGAGATCCCGGCCTTGCTGGAGTGCATCAAGCGCATGCTGCCGGCTTCGCGCATGTCCATTCCGGCCCTGATCCGGGCCGCGGCGCAATTGAGCTACGTCAACCTGCCCGATCAGGCCATCGTCCTGCTGGACGAAGCCCGGCGCGCGGACCCCGATTATCCAACGACCCTGCTGGCAAGGACCCAGGTGCTGACTTATCTGGGGCGTTTCAGGGAAGCCGAGCAGGACGTGGCGCGGGCGCTCAAGCGGGCACCGGAGATTGCGCAGGGCTGGTGGCTGCAGGCCGCGCTGCGCAGGCAGCAGCCGACCTCGCACCACGTCGACGCCATCAAGGCGCAGTTGCAGCGGCCGGGCCGCAGTGCCGCCGATGTCGCCCTGCTGGGTTTCGCGCTGCACAAGGAACTGGACGACCTGGGAGACACCCAGGGCGCCTGGCAGGCGCTGATGCTGGGCTGCCGCGCGAAGCGTTCGACCCTGCAATACGAAACTGGCGCGTCCTACCGGTTGATGCAGGCGCTGGCCGCATTCACCCCGCCGCCGACGCCTGCCACGGGCAATGCCGGTGCCACGCCCATCTTCATCGTCGGAATGCACCGCTCGGGCACCACCCTGCTCGAGCAGATGATGGACGGATCGCCGCATGTCAGGGGCATTGGCGAGCTCTATGACTTCACCAGCGCCATGCGCCACGCCACCGACCACCACTGCCGCGGAGTGATCGACACCACGATCGTGGAGCGTGCGCAACGCGCGGACCTGGCTGCTGCCGGGCAGCGCTATCTGGACGGAATTGCGTGGCGCCTGCAGGGCGAGGCGTTCTTTACCGACAAGCTGCCTTCGAACTTCCTCAACATCGGATTCATCGCCGCGGCATTGCCGCAGGCCAGGATCCTGCACCTGGTCCGCGACCCGGTGGAAACCTGCTTCTCCAACCTGCGCGAGCTGTTTTCCGAGGCCAATCCCTATAGCTATGACCTGCAGGAGCTGGCGGCGTACTACCGCCAGTACCGCGCGCTCATGGCCCATTGGCACCGGCGCTTCCCCGGCCGCATCCTGGACGTGGAATATGCACGCCTGGTGCGCGAGCCCGAAGCCGTGCTGCGCCAGGTGTGTGCCTTCTGCGGACTGGACTTCGATCCGGCGATGCTGGAGCTCGCAGGCCGGCAGCGGGGGGTGGTGACCGCCAGCGCGGTCCAGGTCCGTGGCGGCATCCAGGCCAGGGACGTGCCGAAATGGGCGCCCTACGCCAAGCACCTGGCGCCCTTGATCCAGGCGTTGCGCCGCCCGGATTGAGCCGTCCAGCCATCGGCATCGCCCTGGTCGCCGGGCGGTTTACGGGGCAGCTCGGGCGTCTTGCGTTTCATCGCTGCGGTCCGTGGCGCGGCCGGTGGCGGTGATCAGCCGCGATGGTAGGGATGATTGGCCAGCATCGCCGCGGCGCGATAGAGCTGTTCGGCCACCACCAGGCGCGCCAGCATGTGCGGCAGGGTCAACGGGCCGAGCGACCAGGTCTCGTGCGCGGCGGCCAGGACCGCTGGCGCGTGCCCTTCCGGCCCGCCGATCAGCAATGCCAGGTCGCGGCCCTGCCCGCGCCAATGTTCCAGGCGCTGGGCCAGCTGTTCGGAAGAATGCTGCTTGCCGGTGACTTCCAGGGCGACGATGTGTGCGTTCCTGGGCAGTGCGGCGAGCACGCGCTGGCCTTCGTCCTCGATCGCGCGCTGGGCATCGCGGTTCCTGCCACGCAGGCCCGGCGTCACTTCCACCAGTTCAAGCGGCAGCCAGTGCGAGAGCCGCTTCTGGTATTCGGCAAACCCCTGCGCGACCCAGCCGGGGGCGCGCTCACCGGTGGCGATCAGGCGGGCCTTCATCGCCCGGCGCAACCGTCAGCGACGGCCGTCTGCTTCGCCGTCGTCTTCCGGCGGCTGGTCGCCCACCGTCCACAGGCGCTCCAGTGCGTAGAACTCGCGCACGCGCGGCAGCATGACGTGGACGATCACATCGCCCAGGTCGACCAGCACCCATTCGGCTTCGCGCTCGCCTTCCACGCCCAGCGGCATGACGTCCAGCTTCTTGGCGAACTTCACCACTTCGTCGGCGATGGACTTCACGTGGCGGGTCGAGGTGCCCGAGGCGATCACCAGGAAATCGGCGACGCTGGATTTGCCGCGCACGTCGATCTCGATGACTTCCTTGGCCTTGAGCTCACCCACCGCGGCATGCACGCTGGCAAGCAGGTCCGGGACGGACGGGGGCGGGCTGGGCAGGCGGGTCTTGATGACGTGGGCTTGGCTGGACAAAAGAGCGACTTGGTGGACGGACCAGCCGCGATTATAGCGCCGCCGCTCCGTACAGGCCGTGGGCCATGATGAATGCCGCCACTGCAGGCGGCACCAGCGCCTGCCAGGACTGGCCGGCGGCGATGCGCGCACGCACGTCGCTGGCCGATTCGGCCTGCAGCGGCTGGTGCAGGCGCAGGACCCGGCCCGCGGGGGCAGACTGCAGGTCGGCAGGCGCGCTGGTCCAACGTGCCGCCACCGCCTCGGCCAGCACTGCCGGCAGCTGCTCGAGCATGGTGTCAGCGCGCTCGGCCACGACCAGATGTGCCAGGCCGAACAGCGCTTGCCATTGGTGCCAGTCCGGCAGGCCCAAGAAGCTGTCGGCGCCGATCAGCAAGGCCAGCGGTGCCTGGGGGCCAAGCTCGGCGCGCAATTCGCGCAAGGTATCGACCGTGTAGGAAGGTCCCGGGCGATCCAGCTCGCGCCGGTCCACGCGCAGGCCCGGGTCGCCTGCGACGGCCGCTTCCAGCATCGCCAGCCGTTGCCCGGCGTTGGCACCGGGCGGCGGGCGATGCGGCGGATCAGCCGCGGGCACCAGGGTCACCGGGACCTGCAGGGTCTGCCCTGCCAGGCGGGCAATGGCCAGGTGCCCGTTGTGGAAGGGATCGAAGGTCCCGCCGTAGATGAGATGGGGCCGGGACTCGGGGCGTGCAAGCCGGGACTCGGGACCCGGGACCCGGGACCCGGAAGAGCCAGAAGCCAGCACAGGCCCCGGGTGGTGCTGTTTACGGGACCCGGGGCCCGGGACCCGGGACCCGGAAGCGCCAGAAGCCAGCACAGGCCCCGGGTGGTGCTGTTCACGGGACTCGGGACTCGGGACCCGGGACCCGGAAGCGCCAGAAGCCAGCACAGGCCCGGGGTGGTGCTGTCCACGGGACCCGGGACCCGGGACCCGGGACCCGAAAGAGCCAGAAGCCAGCACCGGCCCGGGTTGGCGCTGTTTACGGGACACGGGACCCGGGACCCGGGACCCGGAAGCGCCAGAAGCCAGCACAGCCCCCGGGTGGTGCTGTTTACGGGACCCGGGACCCGGGACCCGGGACCCGGAAGCGCCAGAAGCCAGCACCGGCCCGGGTTGGCGCTGTTTACGGGACCCGGGACCCGGGACCCGGGACCCGGAAGCGCCAGAAGCCAGCACCGGCCCGGGGTGCCGTTGCTTGCGGGACCCGGGACCCGGGACCCGGGACCCGGAAGAGCCAGAAGCCAGCCCAGGCCCGGGGTGGTGTTGTTCACGGGACCCGGAAGCGCCAGAAGCCAGCACAGCCCCCGGTTGTTGTTGTTGTTGCTGTTCCCGGGTCCCGGGTCCCGAGTCCCGAGTCCCGGCTTCTAGGTCCCGAGTCCCGGCTTTTAGGTCCCGGGTCCCGGGTCCCGAGTCCCGGGTCCCGGCCTTTAGGTCCCGGGTCCCGAGTCCCGGGTCCCGGGTCCCGGCTTTTAGGTCCCGAGTCCCGGCTTCCAGCCCCCCGTCCCTCACACCAGCAGCTCCACCGCCTTGGCATCGGCGATCGCCAGCAGCAGCCGTTCCAGGGCGACCCAGGCATCGCCTTCGGCGCGGCCCTTGGCGATGCGATCGATGTGTCCGGCCTCGGCGACGAAACGGTCCCAGCGGGCCGGGCTGGCATGGCGCTGCAGCGCGCGCTTGAACGGCGCCTGCCGGCTTTCCCAGATGCCCTGCCCCTTCATCGCGGCGGCCAGACCGGATCCGGAGTTGCCGCCCTGCCCGGCCACGCGCGCAAGGTGCGCGGTGCTGAGCAGGTTGCGCACCACCATCGGCATCAGCCCGGCGACCGCCTCGCCTTCGGCGCGCAGTCCGGCGAGCATGCGCGCGGCCTGGCCGGCATGGCCCGACAGGGTGGTCTCGATCAGACCGAACACGTCAAAGCGCGCCGCATCGGCCACCAGCGACTGCATCGTCGCCAGGTCCAGGGTCCGGCCATCGGCCAGCAGGACCAGCTTGTCGATTTCCTGGGCGGCGGCCAGCAGGTTGCCTTCCACCCGCTCGACCAGCAGCGCGATCGCATCGCGCTCGGCGCGCAGGCCGCGCGCACGCAATCGTGCCTGGACCCAGCCGGAGAGTTCGTGCGGCTTGATCGCCCAGGCCACCGAGAGCACGCCGATGCGCTCGATCGCATCGGCCCACTTGCCGCGATGGGCCTTGCTCCATTCGCCGGCGGTGACCAGCAGCACCACGTCCTGCGGCGGGCGCGCGCAGAAGGCACTGATGACCTCGGCCCCCTCCTTGCCCGGCTTGCCGGTGGGCAGGCGGACCTCGACGATGCGGCGGGCACTGAACAGGCTGGGCGCATCGAAGCTGGCCTGCAGCCCGGCCCAGTCGATGTCGCGGCCCTCCAGGTCGAAGATTTCGCGCTCGGCGATGCCCAGCGCGCGCCCGCGCGCGCGGACCGCATCGGCGGCCTCCAGCACCAGCAGCGGTTCCGGCCCGGCGATCAGGTAGGCCGGCGCCAGCGCCGCATCGGCGACCTGCGCGGCCAGCCGGTCGGGGGCCAGTTCCATCGCTACTGCGCGTGAGGTGGCGGCACCCGGCCCACGCCACGCACCACACCGTCGACGCGACGCAGGATCGAGGCGGACATGTCGCGGCGCAGTTCTTCGGACAGGATTTCGCGCTCGGAGGTGGTACCGGTCAGGTCGGTCGCTTCGGCCACATAATCGCGCGAGAGTTCGACCACTTGCTGCGGGACCAGCTCGCTGCCATCGGCGCGCACGAAGCGGAACACCACCGCATAGCGCAGGCTGTATTCCAGCGCGCGGCCCTGCTCGTCCAGCGCGATCGGGCGATCGCCCCATTGCTCGGACAGGATCTCCAGGGTGGCGGCCTTGGCGTTGGCGTCTTCGGCCGGGATGGCGCCGGCGGCTTTCAGGCCCATCGCCACATCACGCGCCAACGGGCTGTACGGATCGGTGGCCAAGACCTTGACCGGGCCCAGATCCCCCGGCAGCGCGATCTTGCTGCGCAGGTGAAAGCCACAGGCCGACAGGGAGACAGCAAGCAGGGTGACGGCCAGCAGCCGCAGCATCGGGGTCGGTTTCATGGCGGGGAGTCTGGACGAGGCCGGCAGGCGCGGCAAGGGTGGCAGGGACGGCAGTTGAGCGACGGGCGAGCCTGCCTGATCCAGCGTGAACGCGGCTTGAGAGCTCACGCTGCGACCAGGTTGACGATCTTGCCCGGCACCAGGATCACCTTGCGGATCGTGCTGCCTTCCAGGAACCTGGCCGTGTTGGGCTCGGCCCTGGCCAGCGATTCGATCAGATCCCTGGGTGCATCGGCCGCGACCTCGATCGTGCCGCGCAGCTTGCCGTTGACCTGCACGGCCAGGGTCACCGAGTCGCGCACCATCGCCGCCGGGTCGGCCTGCGGGAACGGCAGGTCCTCCAGCAGCGTCTGGGCATGACCCAGCAGCTGCCACAGCGCGTGACTGGAGTGCGGGGTGATCGGGTTGAGCAGCAGCACCGCCGCTTCCAGCGCCTCCTGGCGTACGGCGCGGCCGGGCTCGCTGAGGTCATCGAACCTGGCCAGCGCGTTGGACAGCTCCATCACCGCGGCGATGGCGGTGTTGAAGCCGTGGCGCTTGCCATAATCGTCGCCGACCTTGGCGATGGTTTCGTGGGTCTTGCGGCGCAGGGCCTTCTGCTCGGTATTCAACGCCGCCACGTCCAGTTCCGGGGCGGCGCCGCCGGCGGCATGGCGCTGGGCCTGGGTCCACAGCCGGCGCAGGAACCGCGACATGCCTTCCACCCCGGCTTCGTTCCATTCCAGCGACTGCTCGGGCGGCGCGGCGAACATGGAAAACAGCCGCACCGTGTCGGCACCGAACTTGTCCACCATCGATTGCGGATCCACGCCGTTGTTCTTGGACTTGGACATCTTCTCCACGCCACCGATCTGCACCGGCTGGCCGTCGCTGGCCAGCACCGCACCGACGATGCGGCCGCGCTCGTCGCGCTGCACCTGGACCTGCGCCGGGTTGATCCAGTCCCTGGAACCGTCGGCGTTGAGGCGGTAATAGGTCTCGGCGATCACCATGCCCTGGGTCAGCAGGTTGGTGGCCGGCTCATCGCTGTCCACCATCCGCGCATCGCGCATGAGCTTGTGGTAGAAGCGGAAATACATCAGGTGCAGGATCGCGTGCTCGATCCCGCCGACATACATGTCCGCCGGCATCCAGTAGTTGGCGCGCTTGTCGACCATCGTCGCCGCGCCCGGGCTGGTGTAACGGGCCACGTACCAGCTCGATTCCATGAAGGTGTCGAAGGTGTCGGTCTCGCGCTCGGCCGCGCCGCCGCACTCCGGACAGGGGGTCACGCGCCACGTCGGATCGGCCTTCAGCGGCGACTTCAACCCGTCCAGGGTCACCTTCTCCGGCAGCAGCACCGGCAGCTGGTCGTCCGGCACCGGCACCGCACCGCACCTGGGGCAGTGGATCACCGGGATCGGGCAGCCCCAGTAGCGCTGGCGGCTCACGCCCCAGTCGCGCAGGCGATAGTTCACCCGGCGCTGGCCCTGGCCCTTGCGTTCGAAGCGCTCGGCCAGCGCCTCGAAGGCTTCGTGGAAATCCAGTCCGTCAAACTCGGCCGAATTGATCAGCTCGAATTCGCGGGTCTTGTCCGCATACCAGTCCTGCCATTGGCTGCTGTCGTAGTTGCGTTCGGCCTCGTTGCGCGGCTCCTTGAGCTGGATCACCTGCACGATCGGCAGCGCGTACTTGGTCGCGAACTCGAAATCGCGCTGGTCGTGGCCCGGCACGGCCATCACCGCGCCGGTGCCATAGCCCATCAGCACGAAGTTGGCCACCCACACCGGCACGCTCTCGCCGCTGATCGGGTGCACGGCCTTCAGGCCGGTGTCCATGCCGCGTTTTTCCTGGGTCTCCAGCTCGGCTTCGGACACCCCGCCCAGTTTGAGTTGCTCCAGGAAGGCGGCCAGTTCCGGGTTGGACGCAGCGGCCTTCAGGGCCAGCGGATGCTCGCCGGCGATCGACACGAAGGTCACGCCCATCAGCGTGTCCGGGCGGGTGGTGAACACCATCAACGGCTCATGGCCGCCTTCGACGTTGAACTGGATTTCCAGGCCTTCGGAGCGGCCGATCCAGTTGCGCTGCATGGTCTTGACCGACTCGGGCCAGCCTTGCAACGTATCAAGGCCGTCCAGCAGCTCCTGGGCGTAGTCGGTGATGCGCAGGAACCACTGCGGGATCTCGCGCTTTTCCACCAGCGCGCCCGAGCGCCAGCCGCGGCCGTCGATGACCTGCTCGTTGGCCAGCACGGTCTGGTCCACCGGGTCCCAGTTCACCACCGAGGCCTTGCGGTAGGCGATGCCCTTGCGCAGCAGCCGGGTGAACATGCGCTGCTCGTGCACGTAGTACTCGGGGCTGCAGGTGGCGAACTCGCGGGTCCAGTCGATCGCGTAACCCAGCGCCTTGAGCTGGCTGCGCATGTGCTCGATGTTGGCGTAGGTCCACTGGGCCGGCGCGGTCCTGTTCTTGATCGCGGCGTTCTCGGCCGGCAGGCCGAAGGCGTCCCAGCCCATCGGCTGCAGCACGTTGTGCCCGGTCATGCGCTTGTAGCGGGCGATGACGTCGGAGATGGTGTAGTTGCGCACGTGGCCCATGTGCAGCGCACCGGACGGGTAGGGCAGCATCGACAGGCAGTAGTACTTGGGCTTGTCCGAGGTCTCGCTGACCTCGAAGGCCTTGCTGGCGTTCCAGAACTGCTGCGCGGAGGTTTCGACCTGCTTGGGGTCGTAGGCGTGGGTTTCGGGAACGGCGGACATGGGTAGGGGCTGCGAAGGCGGCTGCAAAGCCGCAAAGCGTACCGCAGCGCACCACCGGCTGCACCCGCGCGCTGTGCCGGTGCGCAGGCCCGCTTCAGCCTTGCAAGCTGCCCGCCAGGGACCGCGAAGGACCGCTCAAGCCCGCCAGCGCACACCATCCGAACCACAGCAGCAGCGCGATCCGCTGTGACAGGCCCTGCGGCAGCACCGCTGGAAGCACCAGGGCGAACGCGACCACGCCCAGGGCCAGGACCGGCCCGCCCAGGACCAGTCCGCGCCAGTGCGCCTGCCTGCGCAGGCCCAGTGCCAGCAGCAGCGCCGAGGCCAGGCCGGTGGCCCACCACAGGCCCCAGGCAGTGGCGTGCAGCTGGGTCTGGGTACCGCGCAGCTGCTGCGGCTGGAGCTGGAACAGGCCCATCGCCACCAGCCCCAGCGCCGAGAGGAACATCAGCTGTGCCCCGATCCGCTGCGGCCAGGCCGCCCTGAGCGGGATCCGCAGGCGCAGGCCCAATCCGACCATCGCGCACAGCGCGCCGGGCAGGATGAAGCCCAGCAGGTTGAACCACCGCGCATTCGGAACGCCCTGCGCGCCCAGCACCGCCAGCGGATGATCCCAGGGCGAGTACCCCGGCAGCGCCGCGCCGAACCCCAGCGCCGCACCCAGGCAGAGCAAGGCGGCCAGCGGACTGCACACGCGCCACCAGCGCAGGCTCGCCAGCTTCACCGACGGGCCGTGGCGTTGCGCGCGTGGCCGCGCGCGCATTGGATCGAGCGGGGGGATTCCATGCGCGGGCAGGCTACCGGCACCGCCGCCGGAGTCAATGACCGCCGCCACCCGGCTTGTATCCTCGCCGCCCCGGCACCATCTGCCTGCCATCGCCGTTGCAAGGACCAGACCGCCCATGAGCCCGCTGCCCCACGTCTTCAATGCCACCACCGACACCTTCGAAACCGAGGTGCTGCAAAAATCCATGACCACCCCGGTGCTGGTGGATTTCTGGGCAACCTGGTGCGGCCCCTGCAAGACCCTGGGCCCGATCCTGGAAAAGCTGGCCGGCGAGTACAACGGCGCCTTCGAGCTGGCCAAGGTCGATGTCGATGCCGAGCAGCAGATCGCCGCGGCCTTTCAGATCCGCTCGGTGCCGACCGTGTTCCTGGTCCGCGACGGGCAGATCGTGGACGGCTTTCCCGGCGCGTTGCCGGAGGGCCAGCTGCGCGCCTTCCTGCAGCAGCATGGCGTGGAGCCGGCCGAGGCGGCCGCCAATGATGAGCCCGAAGCGTTGACCGCGCTCAGCCCGGCCGAACAGGTCGCCGCGCTGCGCCAGGCCATCGCCGCCGAGCCGGACAGGGACGAGCTGAAGCTCGACCTGGCCCTGGCCCTGCTGGCCACCGGTGATGCGACCGAAGCCGAAGCCCTGCTCGACGCCCTGCCCGCCAACCTGGCCACCGACGAGCGCGCGGTCAAGGCCCGCGCCCGCCTGGGCTTCGCCGCCCTGCTCAAGGACGCGCCGGCCCCGCAGGCACTGGAGGCCGCGCTGGCCAGGGACGAGAACGACCTGCGCGCCCGCCACCTGCTGGGCGTGCACAAGCTGGTCGCCGGCGACGCCGAGGGCGCGCTGGAGCAGTTCATCGAACTGCTGCGCCGCGACCGCGCCTGGGAAGACGGCCTGGCCAGAAAGTCGCTGATCGATGCCTTCCGCGTGATCGAAGACCAGGACCTGGTCGGCAAGTACCGTCGCCGGATGTCCTCGCTGCTGTTCTGAACCGTGCCGTCGCTCCTGCCCGGCGGCCTCCACCTGCCGGCCCGTGCTGCCTCAGGGGCGGCCTTGCGTGGGACTGGTGACCCCGAGTGGATTCGAACCACTGACCTTCCCCTTAGGAGGGGGACGCTCTATCCAGCTGAGCTACGGGGCCAAGCGCGGGGGCCATTGTAGCCGCAGTTGCCACCGCCGGCCCGTCCGGTGGCCACGGCCGCCGGCGCTGGCCGCGGCCATGAGGGCTTGGCCCGGACGGGCGCCGGCCACGGGTTAGCAGGCGTCCCCGTCGTGGGCAGAGGCCCGCCGCTGCGGCGCGTGCTACCGTGGCCGCGGTCGGGTCCAGGCCCGGCCTTGGGGGGTGGATCGGGGGAAATCGCGGCACCGGGCCGCTTGCCTGATGGCCGCCTCGCGGCGAAGGCTTTCCGCGTCATTCAACCCGTTTCCCGCAGGAGCCAGAGCCCCGTCATGTGTCCGAGCAAGGTCGCCGAGGGTGACCAAAGAGGCTGGATCGTTCCCATCGGCGGTGCCGAGAACAAGGACGAGAACCCACGCATCCTCAAGCGATTCCTGGCCGTTGCCGGCGGCAGCACGGCCGAGATCGTGGTGATCCCCACCGCCAGCCAGCTGCGCGATACCGGGCCGCGCTACCAGCGCCTGTTCGGCGAGCTGGGCGCGCGCAAGGTGGAGGTGGTCGATTTCGACAGCCGCGGCGACTGCACCGAATCCGGCCGCCTGGACCGGATCGAACGGGCCAGTGCGATCTTCTTCACCGGCGGCAACCAGCTGCGCCTGTCCACGATCCTGGGCGGCACGCCGGCGGCGCAGATGATCCGCGCCTGCAATGCCGCCGGGGTGACCGTGGGCGGCACCAGCGCCGGGGCCAGCATCCTGTCCGAACACATGATCGCCTTCGGCAAGGAAGGCTCCTCGCCGCGGGCCGACTCGGTGCGCCTGGCGCCCGGGCTGGGCCTGACCAACCGCTTCGTGATCGACCAGCATTTCCGCCAGCGCGATCGGCTGGGTCGCCTGCTCGCGGCGCTGGCCTACAACCCGTTTGCCATCGGCATCGGCCTGGACGAGGACACCGCGGCCTTCATCGGCCCGGACAACACGCTGGAAGTGGAAGGCTCCGGCTCGGTCAGCGTGGTCGATGCCGGCAACCTGGACTTTTCCTCGATGGCCGATGCCAGCGAGGACCAGCCGGTGTGCATGCTGGGCCTGACCGTGCACATCCTGCTGGCCGGGGCGACCTTCAACCTGGCCACCCGCAAGGCCTCGGCCGGCACCCTGGCCCCTTCCAAGACATGAGGTAGTGCATGCGCATCCTTGAGCGTTCGGTCTACGTCGGTCCTTCGCTGTACGCGCACTTCCCGGTCATCAAGCTCGAGCTGGACCTGGAGGCGCTGGAAGACTGGCCTACCGGCAGGCTGGGCAGCGCATTCGTCGATGGCCTGGTCGCGGCCCTGCCCGGCCTGGCCGAACACGGCTGCTCGTATCGCCAGCCCGGTGGCCTGCTCCGGCGCATGCACGAGGGCGAAGGCACCTGGCTGGGCCATGTGCTGGAACATGTGGCCATCGAGCTGCAGAACATCGCCGGCGAGGATGTCACCTTCGGCAAGACCCGCGGCGTGGGCGACCGGCGCCACGGGGTCTACGAGGTGATCTACGAATACGCCCAGCGCGAGGAAGGCATCGCCGCCGGCGAGCTGGCGCTGCGGCTGCTGACTTCGCTGCTGCCGGCCGAGCTGCGCGGCAGTGAAAAACTTCCCGAGGACTGGGACTGGGACACCGCGCGGGTGGAGTTCATCCGCTACGCGCAGCGGCGTGCGCTGGGCCCGTCCACCGCCGCGCTGGTCAAGGCGGCCGAGGATCGCCGGATTCCGTGGTTCCGCCTCAACAACCAGTCGCTGGTCCAGTTCGGCCACGGCAAGTACCAGCAGCGCATCCAGGCCACGGTCACCGGCAAGACCTCGCACATCGCCGTGGAGCTGGCCAGCGACAAGGAAGAAACCAACAACATCCTGGGCGGCCTGGGCCTGCCGGTGCCGCGCCAGATGCTGGCCAGCGATGCGGCCGGTGCAGTGCGCGCGGCCAGGCGGCTGGGCGGGGCGGTGGTGACCAAGCCGTACAACGGCAACCACGGCCGCGGCATCACCATCAACATCTCCAGCGACGATGACGTGCGCGCAGGCTTTCAAGCCGCGCGCGAGCATGCGCGTTCGGTGATCGTGGAAACCTACATCGCCGGCGACGACCATCGCCTGCTGGTGGTCAATGGCGAGCTGATCGCCGCCACCCGACGCACGCCCGGCCACGTGGTCGGCGACGGCATCGCCGACATCGCAGAGCTGGTCGACCGGGTCAACGCCGATCCGCGCCGCGGCATCGGCCACGAGAAGGTGCTGACCCAGCTGGAGCTGGACGAACAGGCCGATCTGATGCTCGGCCGCGTCGGCTACGACCATTTCTCGGTGCCGGCGCCAGGCGAGGTGGTGTTCCTGCGCTCCACCGCCAACCTGTCCACCGGCGGCACCGCCACCGATGTCACCGACATCATCCATCCGGACAACCGTGACATGGCCGTGCGTGCGGTGCGCGCGATCGGCCTGGACGTGGCCGGCGTGGACTTCATCAGCCCCAACATCGCCGAAAGCTACAAGGCCATCGGCGGGGCGATCTGCGAGGTCAACGCCGCGCCCGGCTTGCGTATGCACGTGGCGCCCAGCGAGGGCACCGCGCGCGATGCGGCCGGCCCGGTGATCGACATGCTGTTCCCGCCGGGCACGCCGGCGCGCGTGCCGATCGCCGCGGTCACCGGCACCAACGGCAAGACCACCACCGCGCGCATGCTGTCCCACATCACCAAGATGGCCGGCCACACGCCGGGCCTGACCACCACCGACGGGGTCTACATCGACGGCCAGCGCACCGTGGAAGGCGACATGACCGGGCCGGTCTCGGCGCGGATGGTGCTGGGCGACCCGCAGATCGACATCGCGATCCTGGAAACCGCGCGCGGCGGCCTGCTGCGCGCCGGCATGGGTGTGCCGGAGGTCAATGTGGGCGCGGTGCTCAACGTCGCCTCCGACCACCTTGGCCTGAAGGGCATCGACACCCTGGAGCAGCTGGCGCAGGTCAAGCGCATCGTGGTCGAGGTGGCGCGCGACTGCGCGGTGCTCAATGCCGACGATCCCAACGTGATCAAGATGTCCGCCTACACCGATGCGCGCACCATCTGCTACGTCACCACCAACCCCTCGCATCCGCTGGTGCGCGAACACATCCGCGCCGGCGGCCGCGCATGCGCGCTGGAGGCTGGCGTCAACGGCCAGATGATCACCCTCTACGACAAGGGCAGTCACATCCCGCTGCTGTGGACGCACCTGATCCCGGCCACCCTGGAAGGCCGCGCCCTGCACAACGTGCAGAACGCGATGTTCGCCGCGGCGATGGCGTTTTCGCTGGGCCTGAAGCTGGAAGCGATCCGCCAGGGCCTGCGCACCTTCGACACCACCTTCTTCCAGGCGCCGGGGCGGATGAACCTGTTTTCCGAGCATCCGTTCAAGGTACTGATGGACTACGCCCACAACGCGCACGCGGTGGGCGTGATGGCCGAGCTGGCCCAGCGCATGGATGTGTCCGGCCGGCGCATCGTGGTGCTGACCGGCCCGGGCGATCGTCGCGACCAGGACCTGGTGGAAATCGCCGGTGCGGTGGCCGGGCGCTTCGATCATTACATCGTGCGTCGCGACGATGCACTGCGCGGCCGCGATGGCGATGAGGTGCCGCGGATCATCGCCGGCGCGCTGCGCCAGGCCGGCATCGGCAGCGAGGCGATCAGCATGATTCCCGACGAGCAGCAGGCCGTGGACGCGGCGCTGGGCATGGGCCAGCCCGGCGACCTGCTGGTGATCTTCGCCGATGCGCTGGCCCGCACCTGGAAACAGATCACCAAGTTCAGGCCGGCCGGGCAGCCCGCACAGCCGGCGCCGGTGCCCGATGCGCCGGTCACCCTCGGCCAGCCGCCCGGCCCGGCCCTGGCCGCGATGCTGGAGGGCATGGTCCGCGACGAGCGCGGGCTGGTGTTCGAGCGCGTGGATGAGCAGGGCGACTAGTGCCGTCTCCCGCAGAAAATCCCCCGATCGTCCCCATGCGCCCTGAACCCTTCCAGGATTCGCGCCGGCTGACCGGCTGCAACGTCTACTTCGCCGGTCCCGGGGTGGCGCTGGAGTCGGCGCACGGCCTGGCCTTCGACGCCATCGCGCCCAGGCGCTGGCGCGGGCTGGTGCGGCAGATGCGCCGGGCGCTTGGCTGGGCCGACGGCGCGGTGCACCAGCGCGTGCATGCCAGCGGCGTGACCCTGGCCTTCGCCGCGCCGCTGGATCAGCTCTACACCGCCACCGAAGTAAACGAGTGGGCCTGGTGGCAGGCTGCGGGCAGCGATGCGCCGGCCTTCCATGCGCCCGGCCATGCGGCGGTGTGGGATGCAACCCTGGCCCTGCACACGCTGCGCGCGGCGGCCGCCGCCGAGGCGCTTCCACAGCTGGTCACGCTACAGGCAGAAGCCCTCGCGCACGACCTGCCGTTCCTGCTGGACGAGGACGAACTGACCCTGGGCAGCGGTGACGGTGCGCGCAGCTGGTTCCTCGACGAACTGCCGCAGGTCGCCGAGGTCCCGTGGGCGCGCCTGCACGGCATTCCCACCGCGCTGGTCACCGGCTCCAACGGCAAGACCACCACCGTGCGCCTGCTGGCCGCGCTGTGCCGGGCGCACGGCTGGCACACCGCGCACAGCTGCACCGATGGGGTGTTCTTCGAGGACATTGCGCTGGAGACCGGTGATTTCTCCGGCCCCTCCGGTGCGCGCACCGCGCTGCGCCAGGGCCGGGCCCAGGCCGCCGTGCTGGAAACTGCGCGCGGCGGCATGCTGCGCCGCGGCCTGGCCACCTGCCGCGCCGAGGTGGCGGTAGTGACGAACGTGGCCGCCGATCATTTCGGCGAATACGGCGTGCACGGCCTGGACGACCTGGCCGCGGTCAAGCTGACCGTGGCGCGCGCGATCGGCGTGGGCGGACGGCTGGTGCTCAACGCCGACGATGCGCTGCTGCGGGCCCAGGCCAGCGCGCTGTCGTGCCCGCTGGCGTGGTTCTCGCTGGACTTCGACCATCCGCTGCTGCGCAGCCAGCGCGCCGACGGCCAGCCGGCCTGTGGCGTGCGCGAAGGCCACCTGTGGCTGTCGCTGGCCGGGATCGACCATGACCTGGGCGCCACCGCGGCCATGCCGCTGAGCCTGGACGATCGCGCCCGCTACAACCTGGAGAACCTGGCCGGCGCCGCGCTGGCGGCCGCCGCGCTGGGCATCCCGGCGCCGACCATCGCCGCGGTGCTGGCGCGCTTTGGCCGCAATCCCCACGACAACCCCGGACGCCTGCAGCACTGGGCCCTGGGCCAGGTGCAGGTGGTCCTGGATTACGCGCACAACCCCGACGGCCTGCGCGGGCTGCTCGATGCGGTGGGCGCGGGCGAGCGTGCGGGCCGCATGGCCATCGTGCTGGGCCATGCCGGCAACCGCGAGGACGCCGACCTGCGCGCGGTGGCCGCCACCGCGGCGGCGTATCGGCCCGAGCTGGTGGTGCTCAAGGACATCGCCGGTTACGAACGTGGCCGCGCCAGTGGCGAGGTGGCCGGCATCATGCGCGCCCAGCTGCTGGCCGACGGCATCGCCGCGGCCACGATCGCCGTGTGCCTGGACGAGGTCCAAGCGGCCCGCGCCACACTGTGCTGGGCGCGCCCCGGCGACCTGCTGGTGCTGCCGGTGCATGAACTCGATGCGCGCACGCGGGTGGTGGCGCTGCTGGACCGGATGGCCGCCGATGGCTGGCGCCCGGGTCAGCCGCTGCCGGCCGCGCCGCCGGCGGCCTGACGGCGCAGGTAAACCCTGCAACCTTGCGTGATTGGCCGCCCGGATCAAGACATCCGGGCGCAATCACTCGGTGCGCGACATCCAGTCCTGCGCCTCATGCCACACGTGCAGCACTTCCAGCGCATCCACGCCTTGGCGATACACCAGCAGGTACGGAGTCCTGGCCACCCTCCATTCCCGGGTCCCCCCCCACTGCACCGGGACGGCCGATCGCCGGCTGCCTGCACAACCGCTGCGCCCCTCCATGACGCGCAGTGCCATGCGTGTGGCCGCTCTCGGATTGAGCGCCTGGTAATAATCCTGTGCGTGTTCGAGTTGGTTGGCAGCGGGTGTGGTCCACTCAAGTCTCAGCATCAACGCCCCATTTGGCGAACATCGCCTTCACCCGCTCGGCGCTGGCGAAGTCACCGCGATCGGCTGCCTCGATGCCTTCCCGCACCGCCTCCTGGAACCGGGCTCGGTCCACCACCCGCACCACATCGTCCCAGCTGGCCGCCTCGGGCAGCGTATCGATCAGCTTGTGCGCTTGCTGTTTGACGGCGGACATGGCGGGCACCTCATCAGGGATCACTCGCATTCTAGTGTACTGTTCTATTCTTGATGGAACCTATATGAAATCCATCGTTCCAACACTCTACGAGGACGAAGAGTGGAGAGTGCAAGTGCGAGTTGCCCCTGAGATTGTGCTGAGCGACGAGGAGCGAGCCGAGTTGACGAGACTGGTTCGCTCCAAGC